>NZ_BSPP01000030.1:2500-5754 GCF_030161095.1 Cypionkella aquatica | reverse complement strand
TTTTGGTTGCGGGGACAGGATTTGAACCTGTGACCTTCAGGTTATGAGCCTGACGAGCTACCGGGCTGCTCCACCCCGCGACGGTTGTTCCCGTTTGGTTTTGAGGGAACATTTACTCAGCGTTTGGAATTTATTGTGCTGAGTTTTTGGGATCGTATTGAGAGATTGTGTCTTGTTAGGTTTGGCGGTGACCTACTCTCCCACGTCTTAAGACGCAGTACCATTGGCGCTACGGCACTTAACTGCCGAGTTCGGGATGGGATCGGGTGTTTTGCTCGTGCTATGTCCACCAAACCAAAGAAGAGACAAGCTGCGGATCTTTCGATCCTCAGCGCAGTCCCGGACTTGATCCGGGACCCCGATGGGATCGTTAGAGTGCAGCAAACATCAGTGTTGTTCCAAGTTTAGTCTACTTAGTATGTGCTTTTGACATGTCATTGTTGTTTTGACATACGACCCAGTTGCCTGATCATTTCTGACCTTGCTGTTACTGGATCAAATCAAGCCTATCGAGCAATTAGTACCAGTCAACTGAAAGCATTACTGCTCTTACATCTCTGGCCTATCGACGTGGTGGTCTTCCACGGCTCTCAAGGGAGACCTTGTTTTGAAGGGGGCTTCCCGCTTAGATGCCTTCAGCGGTTATCCTGTCCGAACATAGCTACCCAGCACTACCGTTGGCACGATAACTGGTCCACCAGTGGTCCGTTCACCCCGGTCCTCTCGTACTAGGGGCAACTCTTCTCAAGTCTCCTACACCCACGGCAGATAGGGACCGAACTGTCTCACGACGTTCTAAACCCAGCTCACGTACCTCTTTAAACGGCGAACAGCCGTACCCTTGGGACCTGCTCCAGCCCCAGGATGAGATGAGCCGACATCGAGGTGCCAAACGATGCCGTCGATATGGACTCTTGGGCATCATCAGCCTGTTATCCCCAGCGTACCTTTTATCCGTTGAGCGATGGCCCTCCCACTTGGGACCACCGGATCACTATGACCGACTTTCGTCTCTGCTCGACTTGTCAGTCTTGCAGTCAGGCAGGCTTATGCCATTGCACTCAACGACCGATTTCCGACCGGTCTGAGCCTACCTTCGCGCGCCTCCGTTACAATTTGGGAGGCGACCGCCCCAGTCAAACTCCCCACCATGCAGGGTCCCGGACCCGGATAACGGGCCGCGGTTAGATATCAAGATGGCGAAGGGTGGTATCTCAAGGGAGGCTCCACGAAGACTAGCGTCCCCGCTTCGATGCCTACCACCTATCCTGCACATCACAATCCTGATACCAGTGCAAAGCTGGAGTAAAGGTGCATGGGGTCTTTCCGTCTAACCGCGGGTAGTGTGCATCTTGACACACAGTTCAATTTCGCTGAGTCCACATTTGAGACAGCGGGGAGATCGTTACGCCATTCGTGCAGGTCGGAACTTACCCGACAAGGAATTTCGCTACCTTAGGACCGTTATAGTTACGGCCGCCGTTTACTGGGACTTCAATTCAGAGCTTGCACCCCTCCTCTTAATCTTCCAGCACCGGGCAGGCGTCAGACTGTATACGTCGCCTTACGGCTTCGCACAGCCCTGTGTTTTAAGTAAACAGTCGCCACCCCCTAGTTTGTGCCCCCTACCCCTAGTTGCCTAAGAATAGGGCCTCCTTCTCGCGAACTTACGGAGGCATTTTGCCGAGTTCCTTAAATGTGGTTCTCTCAAGCGCCTTGGTATACTCTACCAGTCCACCTGTGTCGGTTTAGGGTACGGTCTGATGGAGGGCTATTTCCTGGAACCTCTGAACGGCCCACCCAATCCGATAAGGGCAGACAATCTTTGAGATCCGTCACTTCCTCCTGGCCCACGAATATTAACGTGGTTCCCATCGACTACGCCTTTCGGCCTCGCCTTAGGGGCCGGCTTACCCTGCTCAGATTAGCTTTAAGCAGGAACCCTTGGACTTACGGCGAGAGGGTCTCTCACCCTCTTTATCGCTACTCATGTCAACATTCTCGCTTCTGATCTCTCCACCGGATGCCTTACAGCCCGGCTTCACAGAAAGCACATTGTGTACTCTGCATTCAGTAAACCGAATGCAAATACACAGCGTCCTATATCACAGAACGCTCCGCTACCACGCATATTGCTATGCATCCTGAGCTTCGGCTCGTGGTTTGAGCCCCGTTACATCTTCGCCGCAGGACAGCTTATCTAGACCAGTGAGCTGTTACGCTATCTTTAAATGATGGCTGCTTCTAAGCCAACATCCTGGTTGTTTTGGCCGTCCCACATGCTTTCCCACTTAACCACGAATTAGGGGCCTTAGCTGCAGGTCAGGGTTGTTTCCCTCTTCACACCGGACGTTAGCACCCGATGTGTGTCTCCCGGATAGTACTCATCGGTATTCGGAGTTTGCTTAGGCTCAGTAAGGCTGTGGGCCCCCATCACCCATGCAGTGCTCTACCCCCAATGGTATTCGTCCGAGGCGCTACCTAAATAGCTTTCGCGGAGAACCAGCTATCTCCAGGTTTGATTAGCCTTTCACCCCTAGCCACAAGTCATCCGGACCCTTTTCAACGGGTGTCGGTTCGGACCTCCAGTCAGTGTTACCTGACCTTCATCCTGCTCATGGCTAGATCACCTGGTTTCGGGTCTAATCCCACAAACTCATTCGCCCTTTTAAGACTCGGTTTCCCTGCGCCTACACCTAGCGGCTTAAGCTTGCTTGTGAGACTAAGTCGTTGACCCATTATACAAAAGGTACGCCGTCAGGACTCATGGTCCCTCCGACTGCTTGTAGGCGTTCGGTTTCAGGTACTGTTTCACTCCCCTCGTCGGGGTGCTTTTCACCTTTCCCTCACGGTACTGGTTCGCTATCGGTCAGTAAGGAGTACTTAGCCTTCGGGGGTGGTCCCCCGATCTTCAGACAGGATTTCACGTGTCCCGCCCTACTTAATATGTCCTCTAAAGCTTCGCATACGGGGCTGTCACCCACTATGGCTGCACTTTCCAGTGCATTCTGCTCACTCTTCGAGGCTCGGCTGGTCCGCGTTCGCTCGCCACTACTAGCGGAGTCTCTCTTGATTTCCTTTCCTCCGGGTACTTAGATGTTTCAGTTCCCCGGGTTTGCTCTTAAACCCCTATGTATTCAGGGTAAAAGTACCTGGCTTACCCCATTATTCGCTATGCCGAAGCATAGAAATAACAGAATATCAGGTGGGTTTCCCCATTCGGACATCCATGGATCAAAGCCTATTCCCGGCTC
>NZ_BSPP01000029.1 GCF_030161095.1 Cypionkella aquatica | reverse complement strand
GATCTACACTTGGCAGAAGCAGTTTTCGCGGCCGGCGAAGGTGATCCAGGAGGTTGACGCCCAAGCTGATGAGATCCGTCGCCTTAAGCGCGATTTAGCGCGTGTGACGGAGGAGCGGGACATCCTAAAAAAGGCGACCGCATACTTCGCCAGGGAGTCCCGGTGAGGTATGCGTTCATCGCCGAGAACCGGTTGCTCTTTGCTGTCCGGGCGATGTGCCGGATGCTGCTGGTTCATCCGAGTGGCTTTTATGCATGGCTGCGAGAGCCATTGAGCCCCCGTGCTTTGGAAGATCAGCGTCAAACCGTGCTGCTTAAGCAGGCTTGGGATGATAGTGGCGAGGTCTATGGCTACCGCAAGCTGCACGATGATCTGTGCGACATGGGCGAAGACATCAGCCCCAACCGGGCTTGGCGTTTGGCACGTCTGGCGGGCATAAGGGCCCAGATTGGTTACAAAAAGAAGCCGGGCTCTTATGGTGGCAGCCCGGCTGTCGTGGCCGACAATACTCTGAACCGGGAATTCGATGTTGATGCACCGGACCAGTTCTGGGTCACCGACATCACTTATATCCGCACGCACGAGGGATTCCTGTATCTGGCCGTCGTGATCGATCTGTTTTCGCGGAGGGTTATCGGCAGGTCTATGCAAGGCCGCACCTATGCCGATCTACCACTGCAAGCCCTGCTGATGGCTGTCTGGCGGCGCAAACCAAAGACCAAGGTCCACGTGCATTCCGACCAAGGCTCACAATTCACCAGCTATGAGTGGCAGAAGTTCCTCGAACAGCACAATCTGGTCCCCAGCATGAGCCGTCGTGGGAACTGCTGGGACAACGCTGTCGCTGAGAGCTTCTTCAACCTGCTCAAACGTGAACGCATCCGCCGCAGGAAATACAAAACCCGCGAAGAAGCCCGTCAAGACGTATTCGATTACATCGAGTTCTTCTACAACCCGCAGCGCAAACACGTTAGGAATGGCATGCTGTCACCGATTGCCTT
>NZ_BSPP01000028.1 GCF_030161095.1 Cypionkella aquatica | reverse complement strand
TGACCTGCCACGGGATTTTTCCTCCATCTGCGACTAGAGTCCTCCCCAAGGAAGGGACGGACATTGAAGCGAACAATTCGAACCGAAGAGCAGATCATCGGGATCTTGCAGGAGCATGAGGCCGGCGCGAAGTGTGCCGATCTCTGTCGCAAGCACGGCATGTCGGAAGGCACGTTCTATGCCTGGAAGGCGAAGTATTCCGGGATGACGGTGTCGGAGGCCAAGCGGCTGAAGGCGCTTGAGGACGAGAACGCCAAGCTGAAGCGGCTGCTGGCCGAGCAGATGCTCGACATGGCCGCGATGAAGGAACTGCTGTCAAAAAAATGGTGACGCCCGTCGTGAAGCGCGAGGCTGTCGCGCATCTGAAGGCCCATCTCGGGCTGTCGGAACGGCGGGCGTGCCAGATTGCTGGGGCGGACCGGAAGATGGTGCGATACCAGTCGCATAGGGCGCCTGACACGGCGCTGCGGGGCCGACTGCGCGACTTGGCCAATGAACGGCGCCGGTTCGGGTATCGGCGGCTGTTCGTGCTCTTGCGCCGTGAGGGGGAGCCTTCCGGGATCAACCGCATCTACCGGCTCTACAGCGAAGAAGGGTTAACCGTCCGTAAACGCAAAGCGCGCCGCAAGGCTATTGGGACACGGGCGCCGATCCTTATCGAGGCGCGCGCCAATGCCCGTTGGTCGCTCGATTTCGTGCATGACCAATTCGCCTGCGGGCGGCGCTTCCGGGTGCTGAACGTGGTCGACGATGTCACACGGGAATGCCTTGCCGCGATCCCTGACACCTCGATCTCGGGCCGCCGCGTGGCCCGAGAGCTGACAGCGCTGATCGAACGGCGTGGTAAACCCGGCATGATCGTCAGTGACAA
>NZ_BSPP01000027.1 GCF_030161095.1 Cypionkella aquatica | reverse complement strand
GGCATCTGACGACCAATCTGATCGTGCGCATGACCCTGCCGCATGACTGGCAAGAGCAAGCCAAGGCTCTGGGACTCTAGTTCAAACAGCCCCAAAACCGCAAACCGCACCGCATCTTTGCGCCGCAGAGACGGGCGACCGATTTGGCCGCAATCCTCGGGCAAGATGCCGTCTCAGAGACCAAATCCATCGCGCAACCATCGGAAATCACGCGGAAGTTTCGATTGGGATCCAGAGACAATCAACCTGCGATTGTGGTTGGCGGAGGGAACGCGACTACGGTCGAACCTTCTCTGAGCCCGACCCAAAAGGCAAAACCCACAAGAGGACTGGTAACTATCTGACTTGCATATCATTTTCTCTGACGCCTTCGTTCCCGGGCGCCCAGTTGGGCGCGCGCGAAAGGAGTCGAAAATGCGTGAAACTTGTTTGAACCAGACAGAGCTGGCAGCACGCTGGAAAATCAGCCCGAGGACGCTGGAACGGTGGCGCTGGATTGGGGACGGGCCTCGGTTCCTGAAAATCGGCGGTCGTGTGATCTACAGGATTGAAGACGTGGAAGCGTTCGAGTGAATAACCCCTAGTTTGCTAGACGCCTCGCAGTTTCTGTTTCTGCTGCTGTTCGAAGGCAATCGGTG
>NZ_BSPP01000025.1 GCF_030161095.1 Cypionkella aquatica | reverse complement strand
ACGACGCCTGCACCGACGGTGCGGCCGCCTTCGCGGATGGCGAAGCGCAGCTTTTCTTCCATGGCGATCGGGGCGATCAGTTCGACGTTGAACTTCAGGTTGTCGCCCGGCATCACCATTTCGGTGCCTTCCGGCAGTTCCACGGTTCCGGTCACGTCAGTGGTGCGGAAGTAGAATTGCGGACGGTAGTTCGCGAAGAACGGGGTGTGACGACCGCCTTCTTCCTTGGTCAGAATGTAGGCCTCAGCCTCAAACTTGGTGTGCGGGTTGACCGACTTCGGCTTGCACAACACTTGGCCGCGCTCAACGCCTTCACGGTCGATGCCGCGCAGCAGGATGCCGACGTTGTCGCCTGCTTCACCACGATCCAGCAGCTTGCGGAACATCTCGACGCCGGTGCAAACCGACTTCTTGGTGTCACGGATGCCCACGATTTCAACTTCGTCGCCGACGTTGATCACGCCACGCTCGATACGACCGGTCACAACCGTGCCACGGCCCGAGATCGAGAACACGTCTTCGATCGGCATCAGGAACGGCTGATCCACAGCGCGTGCCGGGGTCGGGATGTAGCTGTC
>NZ_BSPP01000024.1 GCF_030161095.1 Cypionkella aquatica | reverse complement strand
CGCTCGCCGATCATGGCCTGGTGAGCCGAGCCTTTGATGATCGGAATGTCATCGCCGGGGTATTCGTAGGACGAGAACAGCTCGCGCAGTTCCATTTCCACCAGTTCGATCAGCTCTTCGTCGTCAACCAGATCGACCTTGTTCATGTAGCAAACCATGTAGGGGATACCCACCTGGCGGCCGAGCAGGATGTGCTCGCGGGTTTGCGGCATCGGGCCGTCCGAAGCTGCGCAGACGAGGATCGCGCCGTCCATCTGTGCCGCACCGGTGATCATGTTCTTCACATAGTCAGCGTGGCCGGGGCAGTCGACGTGGGCGTAGTGGCGGGCTTCGGTCTCATACTCAACGTGAGCGGTCGAGATGGTGATGCCGCGCGCACGCTCTTCCGGCGCGCCGTCGATTTGGTCGTAGGCGCGGAATTCACCAAAATATTTGGTGATCGCTGCCGTCAAAGTGGTCTTGCCGTGGTCAACGTGGCCAATCGTGCCGATGTTGACGTGCGGTTTGTTCCGTTCAAACTTTGCCTTTGCCATG
>NZ_BSPP01000023.1 GCF_030161095.1 Cypionkella aquatica | reverse complement strand
AACCTGAGGCGATCACAGCGGGGCTTGTCGCCGAGAGTTTGGAAAGACTTTCAAATGCGGCAGCAACCCAAGAGCTTTGGCCGCTCATCTCCGAGGTACATATCACCGCCGGCAGCATGATCATAAATTTGAGCCGGGAGGCTTTGGCCAAGAGTCTGGATCTGCAACCAGATGCACTGAACCCCGATGTGATGCGCGTTCAACAGAGCTTTCAACGCCGCCGTCGTGGAGCGGAAACTCGATTGGTTACCGGCACCGTCGCGCCCCAGCCTGACCCAGTGCTGCAGCAGAACCTTGCGCGGGCGCATCGCTGGGCGAACCGATTGCGCAAAGGCGAAAGCCTGAGCAGCATCGCAAAGGCCGAAAATTGCTCCGACAGCCTCATTCGATCCGGCGTCGCCTTGGCGTTTCTAGCCCCGGATCTACAGCGTGCCATCCTCGATGGCACCGCGCCACGGCATCTGACGACCAATCTGATCGTGCGCATGACCCTGCCGCATGACTGGCAAGAGCAAGC
>NZ_BSPP01000022.1 GCF_030161095.1 Cypionkella aquatica | reverse complement strand
AACCTGAAGGTCACAGGTTCAAATCCTGTCCCCGCAACCAAAAATACCAGACAGATCAAAGGCTTCAATGTTGAGCGTTTCGCTTGCGTATAGCGTTCGTCGTTTTACCTCAACGCCACCTCAACGTTTTGCGGGTCCCCCTGAAAAGTGGGGGCTTTTTGCGTTGTGGTCTTCCGAAAGGCATAGGGGCGGCGCCGGACCGACCACAGAACCGCTTCCCTTAGTTGAGATCGCTCGGGGCGCCGAATGGTGATCGACGCCCGCAGAGTGATCTGTCAGCCCCAGAACGCGTCTTCCTGCGCGGGGTCGGACGAGAACAGCCAAACCTCGAAAATCTGGCCACCGGCGATGCGCAGCATGTCGATGCCGGGCTGTTTCAGTGTGGCACCGTTGCGCATAGCTGCAAACTCAATCTCGATGGCGACCATGTCACCGTTGGCCATATACCGATGCGCCCCGGTGATGCCAAAGCTGCCCCCCGACACACCCATCATGGCCCCGAACATTGCCCCGAATTCGGCGATGCCGTTCTTGGTGCCGGAAAACTGGTTGTTGCCTGGCTGGTGCCAGATCACTTCCGGGGAAATCAGCGCGCCAAGGGCCGCCTGATCGCCCGTTTGCACAGCTTTGATATAGGCCTTGGCGATGTCGATGTTGGTCATTTTGATCCTCATGGAGTTTGAGATGGGAAGTCGCTGCTGATGGTTGCGCCGATCTGTAGAGCGGTAGATAAGTGATACATTGTCGCCTGTCGTGGTCGGATGGAGCTGAAAGATGATACTAAACGGACAATCAGCGGTGCGAGGGGCCCGCAAGGATACCCCAGTGTTCGCCTACCAGCCGCATGGGCGCGCGCTGGATGTCGAGGTGTTCAAGGTATCCGATCTGAGGCAGCGCACCTCGGCCAAGGAGATACGCACCCCGCACCGCTATGACTTTTACATGCTGGTCTGTGTCACCCATGGTCACCCCACCCAATGGGTGGATTTCCAGCCGGTCCCGTGTGCCCCAGGATCGCTGTTGGTCCTGCGGCCCGGTCAGGTGCATGGTCTGGGGGATGGTCAGGACTGGGACGGCTGGCTGGTGCTGTTCCGGTCGGAATTCCTGCCGTCCGATGCGCAGACCACCGCCGACCTGCTTCCCGTGCTGGGCCTTGACCAATTGCCCGAACATATGGTGCTGGGCGCGCAGGACTTTGACGCGACTTATGAAATGCTTGCCAGAATGCAGCAGGACGCCACGCGCACCGCGTCGCCGCAGGACATTCATGCCCTGTTGCGGTATCAACTGTGCGCAGTTCTGTTGCGGCTATGCATGGTGCATGATCACAAGATCGCGGCCGAGCCGCCTCGCAGTCAGGGGTTGCAACGGTTTGTTCGGTTCCGGAAGCTGGTCGATCAGCACTTCATGCGCTGGCACCAAGTGGCCAGCTATGCCGATGTGCTAGGCTGCACCGAGAAAAGCCTGACCCGCGCCGCGCGCGAGGCAAGCGGCCAGAACGCCAAGGCGGTCATTGCCGCCCGCATCACCTTGGAAGCTAAGCGGCTTTTGGCCCATACCGACCGGCCGATCTATCTGATCGCCGAAGGTCTGGGCTTTGCCGAGGCGACCAATTTCGCCAAGTTCTTTCGGCGCGAAACCGGGCTGACGCCCGCCGGGTTCCGCGCCGAAAACCGGGGTTAGGGGGTCTCAGCGTGCGAGGAAAGCGTCGGTGCTGATCACCTCGCCATAAGAAAACGCCAGCGCCGCCATAAGCGCCGCATGGACCTGCGGAGCGGGGGTGGCCACGCCGTCAAACGCAAGGTCCAGCGTGGCGCAGGCGTCGTGGATGGTTGTGGTCTTGTAGCCCAGATCATGGGCGGCGCGGGTGGTGGCGTCGACGCACATATGGCTCATGGCGCCCACCACGACCAAGTCGGTCACGCCGTGCTGATCCAGCAGCGCCTTCAGCCCGGTATCGCGGAACGAGTTGGGGTGGTTCTTTGTCACCACCGGCTCATCGCCCTGCGGCAGGACGGTGGCGTGGATCTTGGCCTCTTCGCTGCCTGGCACAAAGAACGGCGCGCCGGGGGCTTCGTGGCGGATGTTCACCACCAGATCGCCCTTGGCGCGGGCATGGGCCATCACGCGGGCGGCGTTTGCGGCGGCGGCGTCAATGCCATGCAGCGGCAGGTTGCCGCCGGGCCAGTATTCGTTTTGTAGGTCAACGACCAGAATGGCGCGTTTCGACATGGGATTTCCTTTCGGGGTTTGTTCCTTGCGCCCAATATGGCTGCGGGGCCATGATGCAGCGATTGGCGATATCGACAGAATCAGGGGCAATATCGACAATGACGATCTGCATCGGTATCCTGCTTTACCCGAATGCGCAGATGTCGGCCGTGCTGGGCCTGACTGATCTGTTCCAGCTTGCCGATGAAATCGCAGGCGAAACATCAGCTGTTCCCCGCATGTGCGTGCAGCATCTGACGTTGGAAGACGGCACGCCGCATCTGGTCTTTGCCAGCGATCCCGCACCCAACAGCCGCCCCGATGTCCTGATCCTGCCGCCGTCACTGGCCCAACCCATCACCGCCGCCGCTGCCGCGCCGTTGACCAATTGGCTGCGGGCCTGCCATGCCGAAGGCACCGTGTTGGCTTCGGTCTGTGCGGGGGCGTTCCTGCTGGGCGAAACCGGGCTTCTGGCCGGGAGGGCCGTCACCACCCACTGGACCCATGCACAAACGATGCAGGACCGCTTTCCGGACGCCAAGGTTGATGCAGACCGCCTGATCATCGACGGGGGCGATATCCTCTCGGCGGGCGGGTTGATGGCCTGGACCGATCTGGGGCTGAAACTGGTGGATCGCTTTCTGGGCCCCATCACCATGGCCGCCACAGCGCGGATGATGCTGGTCGATCCGCCGGGGCGGGAGCAACGATACTACAGTGGCTTCGTGCCCCGATTGACACATGGCGACGCGGCCATCCTGAAATCCCAACATGCGTTGCAAGCCAGCGAAGGCCGCGATGCAGCCCTTGGCCTGTTGGCCGAGATCGCGGGGCTGGAGCAGCGGACCTTCCTGCGGCGGTTTCAAAAGGCCACCGGGCTGACCGCCACGGATTATGCGCAACGCCTGCGGGTGGCCAAGGCGCAAGAGCTGCTGCGATTCGGTCAGAAACCGATCGAGGGGGTGGCATGGGAGGTCGGCTATTCCGACCCCGGCGCATTCCGAAAGGTGTTCTTGCGCATCGTTGGCCTGACCCCGGGTGACTATCGTCAGCGGTTCCGAAGCTAAGGGGATGGGCCACGACTTATTCAGAGACTGGGCAGGAGCAATGATCTGTCCCTTGCATCTCAGGTGGCATTGATGATATTCATCAGCAATAATGCGGCGCTTGCTTTTGGGGCGTGATACCCGTGCAAGTGCGCAGTTGCAAAGGGCCCGACATGCGGATCACTAAGGAAAAGCGCCAGGAAAACCACGATCGGATTGTGACCATCGCGTCTGAGATGTTCCGCGAGCGGGGTTTTGACGGGGTGGGCGTTGCCGACCTGATGCAGGCTGCTGGGCTGACGCATGGGGGTTTTTACAATCATTTTGCATCCAAAGAGGCGCTGATTGCCGAGGCTGCTGCCAAAGGGTTTGTCGAGACGTCTGATCGCTACGCCGACTACAGCGTCGGCGCTGTAATCGACGCTTATGTCAGCCGCGCACACCGCGATGCGCGAGGGCAGGGTTGCCCTGCGGCGGCGCTGAGTGGCGAGGCGGCTCGGTTGCCCGAGGATACGCGCAAGGTGTTCGGCGATGGCATCGCGGGGCTGTTTGCAGCGCTTGAAACGGGGTTGGCCGGGCGCGCGGATGCCCGTGCGCAGGCCATCAGTCTGTTGGCGCAGGCGGTTGGCGCGGTGGTGTTGTCGCGGGCCTGCCCGGATGGGTCGGCACTGGCGGATGAGATTCTGGATATCTGCCGGGCTGATTGCCACGCCCGCATCGAAGGCCCCGCACAATAACAAAGCGGGCCGCATCACTGCGGCCCCCATTTTGGGTCCGATTCAAGATTTAGTCCGCGACCTTGACCACGACCTTGCCCTTGGCGCGCCCGGTCTCGACATAAGCCAACGCCTCGGCCGTTTGGGCAAAGGGGAACACCTTGTCCACGACGGGACGGATCACGCCCGCATCAATCAGCTTCGCGATCTGGGTCAATTGCGCCCCATCAGCGCGCATGAACAGGAACGAATAGCTAACGCCGCGCGCGGCGGCTTTTTTCCGCACTCCCCGGCTGAGCATCCGCATCACAAATCGAAAGAACAGGTTCAGCTTCAGCGCCCGCGCGAACGGCACATCCGGCGGCCCGGAAATCGAGATCAACTGCCCGCCCGGGTTCAGGATATTCAGCGATTTGGCCAAGGTTCCCGCGTCCTGCGAGTTCAGCACCAGATCATAGCCCGACAAGACCTGTTCAAAATCTTGGCGTTTGTAGTCGATCACCACATCTGCGCCGAGGGTTTTGACCAGTTCGACATTCGCGGTGCTGGTTGTCGTGGCGACCGTTGCCCCAAGATGCTTGGCAAGCTGAATCGCAAAGGTGCCAACCCCGCCCGACCCGGCCTGAATGAACACCTTTTGGCCCGGCTTTACCCGGCCCACCTCAACCAGCGCCTGCCAAGCGGTCAGCCCGACCAGCGGGATGGATGCGGCCTGTTCCATCCTCAGGCTGGCGGGTTTCATCGCCACATCGGCTTGGTCCACGGCGATCATTTCGGCGAAAGTTCCGGTGCGGTGGTCTCGCGGGCGGGCATAAACTTCGTCCCCGGTTTTGAAATTCCGCACGTTCGCGCCGACGCGCACAACCGTTCCCGCCAGATCATGGCCAAGGATGAACGGCGGTTTATAGGGCAGGAACAGCTTGAACTCGCCGTCGCGGATCTTGCTGTCCAACTGGTTGATGGCAGTGGCTTTGATCTGCACCAGCACATCATCCGCGCCGCCCTGTGGTTCCGGCAGATCGGCCAGACGGATCGGACCCTTCTTCTTGTATTTCTCGACGATAAAGGCTTTCACTGGGTTTCTCCGGTATGAATTGACAGATCAGGCGGCCAGAAAAGCCAGCGCTTTCGGCACGAACTGATCATGGTATTGGAAGATCCCACCATGGCCGGCATCGGGATAGATGACCAGTTCGGCACCACTGATGCGGCGGGCCATGTCGTGGCTGTTCGCCGTCGGCACCATGATGTCATTGTCACCGTTGGCCACCAGAACCGGGATGCGGAGGCGCCCCAGATCCTGCGGGTCCTGCAGGCCCCATGCCTTGATCGCAGCCAGCTGGCGCAAGAAGGCACGCGGTGAGGGGCCTTTGTCACGGTCAGCCTTGCGTTCGGTCAGTCGGGCCAGAAACACCTTGGCAGCCGCGCGGCCGGTTTTGGTGCCGGCGAAGAACAGATAGGTTTTCGGGTCGCGCATCGTCAGCACGCTCTTGATGATCAGCGGCCAAGACACCGCGCCAACCCGTGCGATGCCGGTCCCGCCCGCAGGCCCGGTGCCGGTCAGGATCAGCTTGCGCACCAGTTCGGGCGCTTTCAGCGTGATATCCTGCGCGACAAAGCCGCCCAGCGAAAAACCCATCAGGTCGATCTGGTCAAAGCCCAAGGCACGGATCGTCGCAATCGCATCGCGGGCCATTTCGTCAATCGTCACTGGGGCCGATCCGTCCGACAGGCCGATCCCCCGGTAGTTCAGGGCGATCACATGGTGCGTGGCGGCCAGTCCATCCACTATCGCCGGGTCAAAATTGTCCAGCACAGCGCCCCAGTGGTTCAGCAGCACCAGTGGCACTCCGCCACGGGGTCCAAGTTCGCGGTAGGCCAGCCGGGTGCCGTTCACGGAAATGAACTGGTTGGAGGCGTCGATGTAGCGGGATGAATCGGTCATGATAGGCTTTCAGGCGATGTTGAACTGCTTGCGAAGTGTGCGGTCGAACAGCGCACGGGGCAGGAAACGACGGGCAAAGGATGTTTGCTTGGCCGCCTTGCCGGATGGATAGCGAAGCCGGGGTGCCCGGTCCTGCGCCGCCGCCAGAATTGTCGCCGCCACTGCCTCGGGCGCGTCACCCGTCGCCATCGCTGCATCAAAGGCCGTGCGATACTTTGCCAGCGTTTGCGCATAGGCTGCTACGGGCCGGTCCCCTTGGGGCGAGTTCGCCTCGATTGCGGTCTTGGTGGCCCAAGGCTCGATCACCGCCACTCGGATACCAAACCCACGCACCTCGTGGTCCAGCGATTCCGAATAGCCTTCGATCGCGTGCTTGCTGGCAGCGTAATAGGCGCCGAACGGGCCGGGTATCAGACCCATCACCGAACCCGTGGTCAGGATGCGCCCTCCCCCCTGTGCGCGCATGATCGGCAGCACCGCGTTGGTCACCCGCACCACACCCAGAAAGTTGGTGTCAAACAGCGCGCGCACCTGCTCGACAGAACTTTCCTCGGCCGCACCAGACACGGCATAGCCTGCGTTGTTCACCAGCAGATCAATCCGGCCGAGTTCGCTGTGCGCCAGCGCCACGGCCTGCGCGACAGATGCATCATCCGTCACATCGCAGGCGATCATGCGGATGCCATCCCGCACCTCATCCGCCGCCGCATTGCGGCTGGTGCCGATCACCCGGTAGCCCGCACGCGACAGGGCAATAGCCGCAGCCTTGCCAATCCCGCTGGATGCCCCGGTGATGAACGCGGTCTTCGATGCAAGCGTGGCCATGGTCTTTCCCCTTCATTCTCTATCGACGCCAGTTGCCGACACCTTGTCTGGTGGCTGATGTTTTTTTGATGACACATATCATCTTTATGCGTTTATGATTATACTCATCATTATTGTCAAGAGCGGATCGCAGGTCGAAACGCCTTCGCTTGATGGTGTTAGGCAAGGCGATTACGGGCAAGCGCGTGCTTGATCCCGCAGCACGGCATAGTCGCCAAGCATCCGGACAATTGTCGCACCTTCCGCCAGCGCGCCCACCTCATCGGCTGCGCGCATTTGCTCGGCTGCGCTGTACTCCACCACGGGTGGGTAGGGAGCCAGCCCTTCAGAACTGGCCATCGCGCATACGCTGAGCCAAAGCATCGCGATTAGCGGGGCGACGGCTGGTGGCGTCCAGCATTTGGCGTTGGATTTCATGGATTCTCTTCGATGTTGAAAGCCGCACTGCCAACCGACCTGCGCGTTCATCGGCGCGGCAAAGGTTCAACTCGAACAGGACGATGGTGAGGGCGGCCAGCAGGAGGCCCAGCGTCTTGCGCGCCGGGCCGCTGGCGAGAAGTGTGATGATCCAGCCGGTCATCGCTGGCCCCGCTTTCAGTCATCGATCCGGGGATGGATCGCGACGGCGATGCCGAACAACGCCACAGCGATGAACGCCCAGCGCAGCCTGTCGAGATAAGGCACTAAGGGCAGGATCGCGGTTTGGGTTTCCGCCAGGACTTCCTGCGCGACTTCGATAACGGCGGCGCTGATGGTCGCGACGCCTGCAGCGCCACCGCCTTTGAGAGTGCGGCTGTCGGCCAGCACTTCGCGGGCAGGCTGGGTTTCTGGCACTAAGGGAGTCGCGCGCAGGGCGAAGGGTTCTCACCAGCTACGAGCTGGTCCGAGCTCGATGTGCATGAAGCCCGAGCGGGGATAGGTGCCGAACCCGAGGAAACCAACGGCGCGGGTGGCCTCGGCGAATGCGACCGGATCGTGGTTCGACGTGGCGATATCAAAGGCGGTGCCCAGCATGTGCTTGGAGGCCGGGGCCCCGCCCACGGCGCGGTTGTGGCTGGGGCTGCGATAGCCGGAACGAACGATCAGCGGATTTCCGAGGCGGTTGCCAGGGATTGAAGCTGGTCCATCGCCTCGGTGTTGATCTCGATCGCGCTGGTGCCGCGGCATGCGATCTCGGCCGAGCTGAAGCTGGGCCAGCGCCAGGCAGATTCAGGCACGTCGCGGAAATGGGCATAGGTCGTGGTTGGCATGGTGATCTCCAGAAATGCAAAACCCGCCTCGGGGGCGGGTGGGGGACAGATTTCAGTGGTCGGTAGGTGGGTCAGTCTGTGCGGCCGCGCTGGAACGCCTCGAACATAACATCCCGCATGGGGCGGATGTTGTTCTCGATGCGTTCCAGCCTGTCAGCATCAGTCTTGCGGTCATTGGCGCGCTGCTTGTCGGTTCGCTCGCGTCCGAGGTGCAGTTCCCGGTCGAGCCGCTCCAGCATCTCCTCGTTGGTGAATGCCTTGCGGCTGACGGTGGCGGCGATGGCTAGACTGCCGCCAACCAGCGCGGTGATTGTGGCGGTCAGGCCGTTTTCGCGGACGGCCTGACCGACCTCATCCAGAATGGTGGTGCGTTCGGTCATGATGATCGCTTCAATAGTCCGCTTCGAGATAGAGGCCCGCGCAGTCGTAAACGACGGCGGCGGCTGTGGCGCCGGTGTTCAGATACAAGCGCGGCGACAGAAACTGGGTGTTGGCGGGCAGGTCGGCGGTGATCTCCTGTTCAAAGATCGCGCCAGTGACTTCGTTCACCGCCGGGACCCAGACCGACGATCCGTTCGGAGGGGCCAGGATGAATAGGGTCAGCACGCCGCCAGTTGCGATGGCAAATGCCGCGCCCATGTCCGTCAGGCTCGGTGCGCCGGTGCCGTCATTTGTGCCCAGCTGCCAGTTGGCATGAGTACCACGCTGGGGCCTGATGCCAACCGCATTGATCACCGTGGCCAGCGTCAGGTTGACGGCCAGCGCGGCGATGGAACCGTAGAGGCCAAAGACCCCAATGCCGGTCGCTTGTAGGGTAGTAGGGGGATATCCTGGTGACGAAGGTCCTGCCGCCAAGCCCCGCGGCATTGCCGCGCCAGCAGGCCCATCCGGCCTAGCGTTGTTCGGCCACCGAATCCACCACCGCAGCCGATGTCAGACGCAAGCGCCGCATGGAGGCCGCGAGCTTGGTGGCGGCTAATGTGGGGTGCGACACGGTGCCGACGTTGGTGACGGGCAGACCCTCAGTAGTGATCGTCGTCGTTATTGACGGTGACCAGTCGGCAATACGGTTCATTCCGAAATGCGGCTGCAGTGGAAATTCCCGCTCCGAGGGGCGCATTACATCGATCCACGGCGCACCGGCGCGGTTGCGCCCATAGACCGACGTCTTGCCCGAGGGCGGCTGGGCAGGCTCGGCGTTCAGACCCGGCAGCACGGTCGGCTGCGGCAGTTCCTCCTGACCATTGGTGTGATCCACCACGATTGCATCGAAGAAACTGGACCCGTTCGGGCTGACCTTGAAGCTGAAGTTGTCGTTACCCAAGAGGCCGATCAGGGCGCGGGCAGAAAATCCCGTCTTGAAAGCAAAGGCGGCATCGTTCCCTGCCGCCGCCTTGTTGACGGTGGCTTCGATCCCGGCGCCCGCGTTGTTCAAGAGGACGGCTAGCGAGTTCATCGACAGTCGGTTGAAGCTGTCGGCCTTCGCGCCACCAAGGCCCAAGAGCTGAGCCGTCAGGTTCGCCTGCGACATGCCATCCTGTGTGACGGCATTTGCGAAGTTTAGCGTTGGGGTGTTCACGACCGTCGTGCCCCCGGCCCAGCCGTGGCCGAGCCAATGTTGACGACGGTTGAATAGCCCCTAGTTTGCTAGACGCCTCGCAGTTTCTGTTTCTGCTGCTGTTCGAAGGCA
>NZ_BSPP01000021.1 GCF_030161095.1 Cypionkella aquatica | reverse complement strand
TTTGAACAGCAGCAGAAACAGAAACTGCGAGGCGTCTAGCAAACTAGGGGCTATTCAGGCACGCACGATCGGATCGCTTCCCTACGCCAAGAAAATCTCAACCCTTTGTTAACCATACAGCCTACCCCCCTAAAATTCCCCCATAAAAACAATGGTCCCGAGTTGGGACCGGCCTCAATACCCCCTTCCCCTCTTTACAATCCCTGCCTAAACTCACTTCAAACCCTTAAAGAAAGCAGCGCAGATGCCCGCCATGCCCCCCGCTGCGATGATCGGTGTAATCGGCGGCTCCGGCGTCTATCAGATCGACGGCCTCGAAGGCGCAAGCTGGGTCAAAGTCAGCACCCCGTGGGGCAAACCGTCAGATGAAATCCTCGTCGGCAGGCTCAACGGCACGCCGATGGCCTTCCTGCCCCGCCACGGCCGCGGCCATGTCCACACACCCACCTCTGTGCCCTACCGCGCCAATATCGACGCGCTGAAACGCCTCGGCTGCACCGACGTGATCGCGGTTTCAGCGGTCGGATCTTTGCGCCCCGATTACCAGCCCGGCGATTTCGTGCTGGTCGATCAATACATCGACCGCACCTTTGCGCGCGAGAAAAGCTTCTTCGGCCCCGGCTGCGTCGGCCATGTCAGCATCGCCCACCCCACCTGCACCCGCTTGGGCCAAGCCTGCCTGCAAGCCGCCCAACAGGCGGGCATCAAAACCCACCCCAGCGCCACTTATCTCGCGATGGAGGGGCCGCAATTCTCGACCCTCGCCGAAAGCCGCCTTTATCGCAGCTGGGGCGCGGATGTGATCGGCATGACCGGGATGCCAGAAGCCAAACTCGCCCGCGAGGCCGAGCTTTGCTACGCCTCGCTTGCCATGATCACCGATTTCGATTGCTGGCACCCGGATCACGGCGCGGTCGATGTCGCGGCGGTGATCCAGACCCTGACCGCCAACGCAAGCGCCGCCCGCAATCTGGTCGCCAACCTGCCCGCCCTGCTGCCAGATCACCCAATCTGCCCGCATGGCTGCGACCACGCGCTGACCTACGCCTTGATGACCGCGCCCGACAAACGCGATCCAGAACTGCTGGCCAGACTCGATGCCGTGGCGGGCCGCGTGCTGACGACGGACGCGACCTAAAGATGCCCGACGTCAACGTGCCCGAGCCGAGAATGAAAGTGCTACTCTTGGGGGCCGACGGTTTCATCGGCCGACACATTGCCTTCCATCTGCGTGCCCAAGGCGTGCATGTCATCGCCCAAGCCCGCAACCCCGCCCGGCTGAAACGCATGGGCTTTGCCACGCTGCAAGCCGATCTGAGCGCGCGTGCCACCCACTCCCCGGCGTTCTGGCAGCCGCATCTCGATCCGCAAACCCATATCATCAACGCCGCTGGTCTGCTGACAGGCAGCGCCGATACCTTCAAAGCGGTGCATGTCACCGCCCCCAGCGCCGCCTATGCCGCCCGCCACCCCGGCACCCACGCCCTGCTGATCTCGGCCATTGGCATCGAGGCCGACACCCCATTCTCACACTGGCGCCGCCAAGGCGAAGCCGCCGCCCGCGCCACCGAAGCCACCATCCTGCGCGCAGGACTTGTGCTGGCCGATACCTCATACGGCGGCTCGTCCCTGATCCGCGCCCTTGCTGCCCTGCCATTCTGCACCCCGGTGATCGGCAGTGGCGAGCAAGCCTTCAACCCGATCCACGCCGCCGACCTTGCCGCCATCACCCTGCACTGCCTGCACGCCCCGCCCGGTCCCGGCGCTTGGCAGATCGGCGGCCCGCAAACCGTCAGCCAGATTGGACTTGTGCGCGCCACCCAAAGCTGGCTTGGCCTGCCGCAACACCGCCCCCTGCATATCCCGCTGCCCCTCGCCCGCCGCTTGGGTCAGATCGGCGATGCGCTGAACATCGGCCCGATTTCCGCCACCTCGGTCGCTCAACTAGAGCAAGGCGTGCTCGCAGACCCCAGCCCGCTGCTCAACCATCTTGCCCTGCCGCCAGAGGCCACGCCCCGCGCCTTCACCGCGTTTCTGCAAACCCGCCCCGCCGGCACGCAAGATCTGTGGCAAGCCCGGCTTTACCTGCTGAAACCGCTGATCCGCCTGACTTTGGCGGCGCTTTGGCTGGCCTCGGCTGCACTTGGCCTGCTGACCCCCAGCGCGCAGTACCTGCCGCTGATCAACCTGCCCGGCCCGCTTGCCATCACACTGGCCTACACCACCGCCGTCGCCGATGCTGCCATTGGCCTTGCCCTGCTGCGCAACTGGCGGCCCAAAACCACCGCCCTGCTGCAAATCGCCATGGTGCTGGGCTACACCACCGGGCTCAGCCTGATCGCCCCCGGCTTGTGGCTGGACCCTTTCGGCGGGCTGCTGAAAAACCTGCCGATCCTTGCCCTGCTGCTGACCCACCTTGCCCTGACCGAAGAGCGCTAAGGCGGCCTGCCTTTGTCTTGAAACACATTTCCCTCAAGGATCGAGGCGAAAAATGTTGCTTTCTTGTTTGGAAAAAACGCAAAGCCCTGTGATGGACCCATATCTGACCGCCCGCTGGCTGCACATCTTATCGTCAACCGTGCTGTTCGGTACCGGTATGGGCACTGCGTTTCAAATGGTCTGGGCCATGCGCACCGGCAAAGTTGAAACCATCCATTCTGTCGCCTCTGGCGTTGTTATCGCCGATTGGATTTTCACCACGCCCGCAGGGGTGATCCAACCTTTGAGCGGCCTCTGGCTGATCCACCTTGCCGGCTATGATCTGACCGAGCCGTGGCTGCTGGCCACATACGCGCTCTATATGCTCGCCTTCCTGTGCTGGGCCCCAGTGGTGATCCTGCAACTGCGCATCCGCGATATGGCAGCCGCAGCGCTTGCCAGCAACATGCCCCTGCCCCACCGCGCCCATCGCTATTACCGCATCTGGTTCGCCTTGGGCTGGCCCGCCTTTGCCGCCCTTGTCGCGGTGTTCTGGCTGATGGTAAACAGACCCGGGTTCTAAGGGAAAAATGATGAAAACCGTCAAAGACTATATCCGCACCATCGTCGACTTCCCGCATGAAGGCATCCTGTTCCGCGATGTCACCACCCTGTTCGCCGATCCGCGCGGCTTTCGCATGTGCGTCGACCAACTGCTTGCCCCCTATGCCGGGATGCGGATTGACAAGGTCGTCGGGCTAGAGGCGCGTGGTTTCATCATTGGCGGCGCTGTTGCGCACCAGCTTTCCACAGGCTTCGTGCCGATCCGCAAAAAAGGCAAACTGCCGGGGCAAACCATCGCCCAAGCCTATACGCTGGAATATGGCGAGGCGGTGGTCGAGGTCCATGACGACGCCATGCAACCGGGTGAAAAGGTGCTGCTGGTCGATGATTTGCTGGCCACGGGCGGCACCGCCGAGGCGGGTATCAAATTGATTGAACGCTTGGGCGCGCAAGTGATCGGCTGCGCCTTTGTGGTCGATCTGCCCGATCTGGGTGGCCGCAAAAAGCTGGAAGCCATGGGCATGGACGTGCACGCGCTTTGTGCGTTTGAGGGGCTGTAAACTGAACCCAACCACCGAACTCAACCCAAGTCGCCCCGGACTTGATCCGGGGCCTCCTGCTTAGGGCGAGATCGCCTGCCAGATCGAAACCCGCGTCAGCGTTAACGGCCTGTTTACCGAATCATTCTAAACCAAACCTACTAAGGCCTACCCAGCCTTAGGGTGACGCTGCTTGCAACACGTGACCCACCCAACCCCAGCGCCCTGTCGGTTTTCCGGCAGGGCGTTTCTTATGATCAGGATGAACTTGCAAAACCTGACGTCTGATTTTGCTCGCTTTGGGTGTCAAAGATTGGCTCAAACCCGCCCCAAACCATGCGCTGGCCGTCAAACGGCATCTCGGGCATGTCGTTCCAACGCGCGTCGGTCTGCATTTTCGCCGAGGCCGCTTCATAGGTCTGCTGATCTGGCCATTCGATCCACGAAAACACCACCGCTTCATCAGCCGTCGCCAGAACGGCACGCTTGAAGTCGGTGACTTTTCCGTCGGCAATCGTCTCGCTCCACGCCTCGACCACACGCAGCGCACCGTATTCCTTAAAGATCGGTGCCGCCGCCCGCGCCGAGTCGATATAGGCCTGCTTTTTGGCCTTCGGCACTGCGATCAGAAATCCTTGGATATAGCTCATGATTGGTCCTCCTGGTTCGCGATGATACCAAAGCAACCGCCAAATCCGCGATACGTTCCGACGCCCCGCATCAGATGGCCGATTTCCGCCGCTGCCGCCTTACGCGCGCAGCACCGCCCCCGGATTCATAATGCCCAACGGATCCAGCGCCGCCTTGATCGCCCGCATCGCAGCAATCTTGCCCGGATCACCATAGCGCTCCAGATCATCGACCTTCAGCCGCCCCAAACCATGCTCGGCGGACATCGAGCCATCCAGCTCGGCCACAAGATCATGCACGCAGGTTTTCACCGCATCGCGCAGATGCTCGTAGTCTTTCCGGCTGCGCCCGAATGCCGGGAACACATTGTAGTGCAGATTGCCGTCGCCCAAATGACCAAAGCAATTCACCCGGAAATCACCCAAAGCCGCCAGCCTTGGCCCGCCCTTGGCGATGAACTCGGCCACCATGCCCAACGGCACCGAGATATCATGGCTGCTGACCGCACCGATCATCCGGTTGGCTTCCGGGATCGCCTCGCGAATCCGCCACAGCCCGGCACGCTGGCCTTCGGATGCCGCAATCACCCCATCTGACACCAGACCCGCCGCGAGCCCTGCCTCAAACAGCCCGCTCAGATGATCTTCTGCACTGCCAAAACCGGCTGGCAGGCCAATCTCGATCAGCACCAGCCACTCCGCCATGCCAATCGGCGATTTCACCTCGGGAATTTTCTCGGCCAGAAACTCCAGCCCCATCCGCCCGATCAACTCGAACGCGCTGACCATGCCCGACAACCGCTCTTGCGCCAAAGCCAGCAGCTTTAACGCAGCCGCAGGGCTTTCCACCGCCAAAAGCGCCGTGCCAACCACCTGAGGCTGTGGGAACAGCCGCAGACTAGCGGCGGTGATCACGCCCAAAGTCCCCTCGGCCCCGATCAGCAAATGCCGCAGATCATAGCCGGTGTTATCTTTGCGCAAACGCTTCAAGCCATTGAAAACGCTTCCATCCGGCAAAACTGCCTCGATCCCCAGACACAGATCGCGCGCATTGCCGTAACGCAAGACGTTCAAGCCCCCGGCATTGGTCGACAAATTGCCGCCAATGCGACAGGTGCCTTCTGATGCCAAAGCCAGCGGAAACACCCGCCCCGCTGCGCTTGCATGACGCTGCACATCGGCGAGGATCATCCCGGCCTCGACCACCAACACATTTTCATCCGGGTAAACCCCGCGCACCGCCGCCATCCGCTCCAGTGACAACACCAGCGGCGCAGGTCCCTCTGACATCAACTGTCCGCCGACCAAGCCCGTGCCGCCACCCCAAGGCACCAGCCCAACGCGCGCTTCCGCGCAAGCCCGCACGATCACCGCCACCTCGTCCACCGTCCGAGGCAGCGCTACCGCCCCCGCCAGACCCTGCCAACGTCCGCGCGGCTCTTCCAGATAGCGCGGCTCGGGCGCATGCAGGCTGCCTTCGGGCAACAGCCCGCGCAGATGGTCGACAAAGGCGGTATCGGCAGGGTTCAGCATCATCAAGTCTCGCAAATTTCAAACAGTAATCGTGCGCGCCAAGGTCGCAATCGCGGTGGTCGAGGTCTGGTTGCGCGCCGTTTTCACCATGGTCAAACCGCTTTCCAGCTTGATCGCCAGCACAGATCGGCCAATCCCGTTCGGAGCTAGCAGATAAACCGCCTTGTCAGTAAACAAGATTTGCTCCCCATTCGCCGCATGCGCCGACAAAGCGGCAACAGCACTGGCCGAGGCTGGGCTGGCGAGGAAATAGGTATGCACCGCAGCCCCATCCGCAGCCCCCTGCGCCTTGTAGGGGTTGGCCTTCAGGATCGCGTCATATTCGGCCAGCGTCATCACAAACATCGGCGGCGCAAAACCGAAACGCTGCTTCATCGCGGCCGTTATCTTCGACTCGACCCCCTCCACGCCCGGATCAAGATAGACCACATTGCCGCTTTGCAGATGGGTGTGGACTTGCTGAAGCCCTTGTTCCAGCAGCATTTGCCGAAACTCTGGCATCGGCAGGCGGTTCGCTCCGGCCACATTGACGCCGCGCAACAGCAGGACTTTGACTTCGCTCATGGGGATCTCCACATCAGACCCCACCCGCTCCGGCGTAGGGCTACCCCTGCGAAACAGCGGTCTATCCTACGTCCGTGCGACCACGCCGGTCGTTCCGTAAGTTGGCGTATAGCACATGGTTCCGCCAGCGCCCGTTGATTTGCAAATAAGATTGCGCAACGCCCTCGTATTTGAAGCCGGATTTCTCCAGCACCCCACGCGAGGCGATATTTTCCGGCAAACACGCGCTTTCGATCCGGGAAAGGTCCAGCTGCGCAAAGGAAAAATGCACCAAAGCCTGCACCGCTTCCTTCATATAACCCCGCCGCGCAAAATCCGCCCCGATCCAATAGCCCATCGTGCCAGCCTGCACCGGGCCGCGGCGGATGTTGTCCAGCGTCACCGCGCCCAGCAATTGATTGTCCTCACGCCGGAACATCAGCATCGGCAAGGCGGTGCCAGTCTGTTCGGCCCGCCCCGCCCAATACACCCGATTGGTAAACGCCTTGCGCGACAAATGGTCATGCGCCCAAACCGGCTCCCATGGTCGCAGATGCTCGATCGAGGCTTCGCGCAGACCTGCCCAAGCCCGGTAATCCGCATGCACCGGCAGCCGCAGCGTCATACGCTCGGTCTCAACCGTGGGGCGGCGGCGAAACGACAGCATTATGCCGCCAAACGCTTGCGAATATCCTCTAACGAGGGGGCGGCTTCGACCGGGCCATACAAAGCCAGCGCCGCATCAGCGCCCGCCAAATCGCCCGCATAGCGCCGCACATCGGCCACCGTCACCGCGTCAATCCGGGCGACAGCCTCATCCACGCCCGGCACCCGGTCATAAATCGCCAGCAACCGCGCGATGCGTTCAGCGCGGCTGGAGGGGCTTTCCAGCCCCATCAGCATCCCCGCCTTGATCTGCGTGCGCGCCCGCGCCACCTCGGCCTCGGACATATCATCCGCCGCGCGCTTCAACTCGTCCATGGTGATCTGGGTCAGCTCGCCAATTTCCTCGGCTGACGTCCCCGCATACAAAGTGATCTGTCCGGCATCCTCATACGCCCCCGACTGCGCGAAGATCGAATAGCACAACCCGCGTTCTTCCCGCACCTTCTGGAACAAGCGGCTCGACATGCCACCGCCCATCGTCATCGCATAGACCTGCGCGGTATAGACGTCCGGGTGCCGATAGCCGGGTGCGTCAAACGCCATCGCGAAATGCACCTGCTCCAGATCCTTCACCTCGCGGCGCTCCGATCCCTTGAAACGCGCCGCTTGGAAAGTCGTCGCAGGTTTGGCCTTCATGCTGCCAAACATCGCCTCGGCTTGCTTCACAATCGCATCGTGATCGACCGCGCCAGCGGCAGCGAGTATCATCTGCCCCGGCCCGTAATGCTCAGCCACGAAACCCTGCAAATCCTTGCGGTTGAACGAAGAAACCCGCTCTTCCGGCCCCAGAATCGTGCGGCCAAACGCCTGATCCGGATAAGACGCCTCTTGCAGCCAATCGAACACGATATCATCGGGCGTATCCAATGCCTGCCCGATTTCCTGCAAGATCACATGCCGCTCAACCTCGATTTCCTTTTTGTCAAAGGCCGGGTTCAGCACAATATCGCCAATCACATCCAGCGCCAAACCGACATCGGCCTCAAGCACCCGCGCATAATAGGCGGTCATCTCACGGCTGGTATAGGCGTTGATGTAACCGCCAACATCCTCAATCTCTTCAGCGATCTGCAACGAAGTCCGCCGCTTGGTGCCCTTGAAGGCCATATGCTCCAGAAAATGCGCGATGCCGTTTTGCTCTGGCCGCTCGTGCCGCCCGCCCGCCATCACCCAAATCCCGGCGCTGGCTGACAGCAGCCCCGGCATATGTTCGGTGACGATGCGGAACCCATTGGGCAGAGTGGTCAGGCGAAGTGTCAACGGGCAATCCTTTCGCGGATCAGGGCCTGCAGCGCGCCCAGATCATTCGGAACACGGGTGACACGTTCCGGGCGGTCAAACAAGTCTGCCATGCGCGGCGGCAAGTTTGGCCGCACGCCCATCGCGGATTCCACCGCATCAGGGAACTTCGCAGGATGCGCTGTGGCCAGCGTGATCATCGGCGCGGCGCCCAGATTTTCCTCGGCCACCTTCACCCCAACGGCGGAATGAGGGCAGAGAACTTCGCCCGTCTCGGCAAAAGCGCGGGTGATGGTGGCAAGCGTTTCGGCTTCCGAACAGCGCCCCGAAGCAAACGTCTCGCGCAGCATCCCCATCGCACCTTGCGAAATATGGAAACCGCCCGCTTTCAATTCGTCCATCAAAGCCGAAATCGCCGCCCCATCGCGCCCGTAAGCATCGAACAATGCCCGCTCAAAGTTAGACGAGACTTGAATATCCATCGACGGACTGATCGAAGCCGTCACCCCGTTCTGCACATAATCCCCGGTCTTCATCGCCCGGTTCAGAATGTCGTTCTGGTTGGTTGCGATCACCAGCTGCTCAATCGGCAAGCCCATCTTGCGCGCGATATAGCCCGCGAAAATGTCACCGAAATTCCCTGTCGGCACGGTGAAGCTGACCGAGCGCTCCGGCGCACCCAAAGCCACCGCCGCGTAGAAATAATACACCACCTGCGCCAGTACTCGCGCCCAGTTGATGCTGTTCACCCCCGCCAGCCGCACGCCATCACGGAAAGCAAAATCGTTGAACATATCCTTCACGCGGGCCTGACAATTGTCAAAATCGCCGTCCATCGCCAAGGCATAGACATTCGCCTCGGCAGGCGTCGTCATCTGGCACCGCTGCACATCACTGACCCGGCCATGCGGATACAGAATGAACAGATCGACATTCGCCAGACCCCGAAACGCCTCCATCGCCGCCGACCCGGTATCGCCGCTTGTCGCGCCAACAATGGTGATCCGATCGCCGGTCTTGGCCAAAGCCGCCTGCATCATCTGCCCGATCAACTGCATGGCAAAGTCTTTGAACGCCAAAGTCGGGCCGTGAAACAGCTCCAACAAGAAATGGTTCGGCCCCAGCTGCACCAAAGGCGCGCGCGCCGCATGGCTAAAGCCGGCATATGCCTTGGCAATCAACCCCTTGAATTCTGCATCCGTGAAAGTCGATCCCAGATACGGCCGCATCACCCGAAACGCGACATCCTCATAAGACAGACCAGCCATCGCCGAAATCTCAGCCTTCGACAACACCGGCACCACTTCCGGCACATAAAGCCCGCCATCGCGCGCCAGGCCCGTCATCATCGCTTCGCTGAAATTCAGAACCGGAGCCTGTCCCCGCGTTGAGATATACCGCATCGTTTCCCCCTAGATTTGCCGCCTGATACGCCAGACCAGCGCTGCTGTCATCACCGCCCACACGAACGCCAGCGAAAACCAAGTGATCGCATAGCCCCAATGGTCATTGGGGATAGTCGAAGTATCGACCGGCATCGCCTCTATCCCGTCACCTGTTGGCGCCCTAGCGACAATAAATGTCGGCTCTGTGTGCAAAATCTGCGCCATCGCCACCGCATCGCGGGCAAACCACAGGCCGGTTTTGGCATCGGGGGGTGGAGTATATTGATTGGAATCGCGCGGCCACATCAAGTTGCCCTGCACCGTCACATCGCGCACATGCAGCGCTTTATGCTTGTCGTCATCGGTCAGAAAACCGCGATCCACCAGCAAACGCCGCCCATCCGCCATTTGCAGAACCGAGATCACCTGCACCCCGGCCCCCACCATTGGCTGGCCCGACAGCACATACAGCGTCTCACCGGTGAACCGCCCCGCGGCGATCACCGGGCGGTAGCGGTCGCGCTCGGGGTCCAAAACCTTCGGCACCACCACCGCAGGCTCAGAGATCCCCGCCGTCATCTCATCCAACTGCACGCGCTTTTCATACATGCGCGACACCTGCCAGATGCCAAGGCTGCACAGAAAACCCACACCCGCCAACCCCAGCAGCAGCGCAGACATAAGACGGAGTTTCATCAGCAAACCTTGGAACGAAAGACGCGGGCCACGACGGGCCCGCGCATTATCTTGGTATTCAGACCTTAGTGGCCGCCCCAGATGTAAACGGCTGCAAACAAGAACAACCAGACCACATCAACAAAGTGCCAATACCAGGCCGCCGCCTCGAAGCCGACATGCTGTTCAGGCGTGAAATGCCCCTTGTAGGTGCGGATCAGGCAGATCGCCAAAAAGATCGTTCCGATCACCACATGGAAACCATGAAAGCCGGTCGCCATGAAGAACGTCGCCCCATAAATGTTGCCAGCAAAGCCAAAGGCCGCGTGGCTGTATTCATAGGCTTGGAAGAAGGTGAACAGGATGCCCAAAGCGATGGACAGGATAAGTCCCTGCTTCATCGCTTCGCGGTTGTTATTCTCATGCACCAAAGCGTGGTGCGCCCAAGTCGCCGCACAGCCCGAGCACAGCAGGATCAGCGTGTTGATCAGCGGCAGGTGCCACGGGTCGAACAAAACGATGCCTTCCGGCGGCCAAACGCCATCCACCAGCGGCGTCATCGGCCCCATCGGATACATCGCATGCTTGAAGAACGTCCAGAACCACGCCGAAAAGAACATCACTTCCGACATGATGAACAGGATGAAGCCATAGCGCAGCCCGATCCGCACAACTGGGGTGTGATCGCCCGTCTGGCCCTCATGCACAACTTCCGACCACCAAGCGAACATGGTGTAAAGCACGCCCGCAAAGCCGATCAGCCCGACGAAAGGCTGCGAGCCGTGCATCCACAGCACCGACCCGAACAGCATGATGAACGCGCTGACCGAGCCGAAGAACGGCCAGATCGACGGCGGAAGAATGTGGTAGTCGTGGTTCTTGGCGTGGGCCATGATGGGTTCCCTCGGTTTTCTTAGTTTTATTCTATAGCCTTGGTGGCAGTATCGGCAAGGGCAGGATCATCTTTCAGCGAAGCCTGCTTTTCCGGGATATCGGCGACGTGGAACGTATAAGACAAGGTGATTTCCTTGATCTTGCTGGCTTCCGGATCATCGACAATCGACGGATCAACGTAAAAAGTCACCGGCATCTGCACCCGTTCACCCGGTTGCAAAATCTGCTCGGTAAAGCAAAAACACTCGATCTTGGTGAAATAGCCGCCCGACTGATCCGGCGTCACATTATAGCTGGCTTGCCCGCCCACCGGCTTATCGGTCGGGTTGTAAGCCTCGTAGAACGCAAGCCCAGTCTCGCCGATGCGCAGCTCCATCGACGGCACCATCGGGCGGAACGTCCACGGCATCCCGGCCTCTAGCGAGGCATCAAAGCGGATTTTCAGCGTGCGGTCCAAAATCTCATCCGCGCCCGCTGTGGCCACCGATGTGGTGCCAGCATAGCCCGTCACCCGGCAAAACCAGTCATAAAACGGCACTGCCGCGAAAGACAAAGACAACATCAGCGCAGCAACACCAGCAAGGTAAGCCGCGGTTTTCTTCTGCGCATCCACAGATTTGCTCATGGTGCCACCGCCGGGCTTGCGGGCGCGGGGCTTGCGGCTGGCGCGGGGGCCGGTTCTTCCGGCGCAATCGGCTGCGTTGACCCAAGCAGCCCCGGCACGTCATTGGCATGCCCCAGATCGCCTTCGGTCACCTTCACCACCGTCAACGCAAACACCAGTGCGACAAAGCTGACCAAAGCCAAGCCGACGCCTAGATTGCGCGAAAACCGCCGTTTGTAGATTTCATGTTCGGGACGGAACGCCATCACCAGCCCCCCACGCCATAATGAAGCAACACGGCCTGAACCAGCAACGCGGTAAAATGCAGGAACAGATACAACAGCGAGAACCGGAACACCGCTTTCTCGACTTTATAGTTGTCGGCAGCCGCCATCACCTCATCGCGCTTCCAGATCCGATAAGCCCCGCGCAGAAATTCCGCGTTCAGCAGCACCGAAACCGCCAGATACAACGGGCCCCCGATCGAGGTGAAGGCCAGCGCCACCGCAAACGGGATCAGCGCCAAAGTATAGCCAAGCACATGGTTGCGCGTGACCTTCTTGCCATGAGTCACCGTCAGCATCGGCACGCCCGCCTTTGAGTAATCCTCGTTCATGAACAAGGCCAAAGCCCAGAAATGCGGCGGCGTCCACATGAAGATCAGCATGAACATCAACGCGGCCTCAACCGAGACAGACCCCGTCGCCGCCACCCAGCCGATCATCGGAGGGAAGGCACCAGCAGCCCCGCCAATCACGATGTTCTGCGGGGTCGAGCGTTTCAGCCACATCGAATAGACGACGGCATAAAAGAAAATCGTGAACGCAAGCAGCGCGCCCGCCAGCATATTCGTCGCCAGCGCCAGCATCACAACCGAGATGCCCGACAACGCCAGACCAATCGCCAATGCCTCACCCGGCTGTACCAGCCCCGCAGGCACAGGACGGCCCTTGGTGCGGCGCATGATCAGATCAATATCGGCATCCCACCACATATTCAGCGCACCCGACGCGCCCGCGCCCAGCGCAATGAACAAAATCGCCGTAAAGCCAACCACCGGATGCAAATGCACCGGGGCGACCAACAAACCAACTAGGGCGGTGAAAACGACCAGCGACATCACGCGCGGCTTCAAAAGCTGCACAAAGTCGCCAAATCCCGCTTCTTTGGGGGCGTCAAAAGACCGGGTATCGGTCATGGCATCCTGGCTTTCTGCTAAAACGAAGGCCCCCAAAAGCAGGGGCCTCCTTTGCCGTAGGTTGGCTGTCAGTTGGACGCGAGACGCAGGTTCCCGGTCGAGCTGGCCTGTGCAACCCACGCATCATAAGCCGCTTGGCTGACCACTTTCACAGTGATCGGCATATAGGCATGGTCCTTGCCGCACAAAGTGGTGCACTGGCCAAAGTAGACGCCCTCACGCTCTGCCGTGAACCACAATTGGCCCAAACGCCCCGGAACTGCCGATTGCTGCACACCAAAGGCTGGCATCACCCAGCCGTGGATCACGTCCGCACCAGTGATCTGCATCACAATGGTCTTGCCCACCGGGATCACCACAGCATTGTCGGTCGCCAGCAGGAAATCTTCTTTCTTGTAGCCATAGTAGGCCAGCTTCTTGACGGCGACATCATTCATCACCTGCGCCGGTGCCATCGGCTGATCATCGCCCCAGCCCGCGGCCGGATCGTCAATCTTCATCGCACCGTCGATGCGGAACGCGTCAAACTTCAGCGTCTCGTCTTCCGAGACCTTCACATCAGGGTATTCATACGACCAATACCACTGGTTGCCGGTGACCTTGATGGTGATATCCGCCTGCGGAATCTCTTGCTGGGTGAACAGCGCGGGCAGCGAGAACGACCCGATGAACACCAGAATCAGGATCGGCACGATCGTCCATGCGACTTCCAACGGCGAGTTATGGGTGAATGTCGCCGGAACCGGGTTAGCTTTGCGGTTATACCGCGCGATGATATACAGCAGCAATGCCGTCACAAAGATCACGATCGCCGTAATGATGATCAGGATCATGTGATCCAGCCATTGCATATCGCGCGCAATATTGGTGGCGGCGAACTGATGCTCGGTGCCACGCGGTTCAGGCGCCCCCACCGTTTCCAAGGCTTGGGCCAGGGCGAAGCTGGGCAGCGAGAGCGCACCCAGACCGGCTACTGCGGCAGCTCTGAAAGAGGCCATAAGACGCATATTGATTTCCCGTATCCTGCGGCAGTTTCCCGCCATCTTTTAAGCCACGCCCAAACTTGGGCAGAATCCCGTTGTAACTGAAGTCTGTGAAACCATATTAGCCGCGTTACGACAAGAGTAAGCTGCGGCAAATCCGCGCCACTTGCGCAAGATCAAAGCAAAAATCCCGCCTCAGGCGGTTGCAGCTTGCGCCACAGGCTGCACAGCAAAACGCCAGACCCCGCCTTGCGATGCCGCGGCCCACCGCCTAAGTTCGCTGCAACCCGGGCCAAATCGCGCCCCGAAAGGCCAAGCCCGATGTCCGATACCGTCACCGACGCCCCGTTCCGCCCGTTTGAAACCCATATCGACGAAGCCTCCGCGCTTGCCAACCTGCGCGCAGCCACGCTTGGCGCCGATGATGGCGAATTGTTCTTTGAACGCCGCCGCTCGGAAGCCATCATGCTTGACGATGGCCGCATCAAAACCGCCAGCTACGACGCCTCTGAAGGGTTCGGTCTGCGCGCGGTGCGCGGTGAAGTCGCAGGCTACGCACATTCCACCGAAATCAGCGAGCACGCCCTGAAACGCGCCTCCGAGACCGCCCGGCTGGCCGTCGGTGAAGGCGGCGGCATACTGGCTGATGCCCCCAAACGCACCAATATCAAACTCTACAGCGACGCCGATCCAATGGCCGACGCTGTGTTTGCGGTCAAAATCGACCTGCTGAAAGAAATCGACGCCTATGCCCGCGGCCTTGATCCCCGCGTGGTGCAGGTGTCCGCCACCATCGCGGCGGGCCTGCAAGAGGTTGAAATCCTGCGCCCCGAAGGCCTGCGCTATACAGATGTGCGCCCGATGGCGCGGATGAATGTCTCGGTGATCATCGAATCCAATGGCAAACGCGAGCAAGGCGGCACCGGCGGCGGTGGCCGCTATGGCTTGTCCTCGCTCATGCAGCCCAGCCATTGGCAACCCTTGCTGAAAGAAGCGCTGCGGATCGCATTGGTGAACCTAGATGCCGTCCCCGCCCCGGCGGGCATTATGGATGTTGTGCTCGGCCCCGGCTGGCCCGGCATCCTTTTGCACGAGGCCATTGGCCACGGGCTGGAGGGCGACTTCAACCGCAAGAAAACCAGCGCCTTTGCGGGCCTGATGGGCCAGATGATCGCGGCACCGGGCGTCACCGTGCTGGACGATGGCACCATCCCCAACCGTCGCGGCTCCATCAGCGTTGACGACGAAGGCACGCCCTCGCAGAAAAACACCCTGATCGAGGACGGCCGCCTCGTCGGCTACATGCAAGACCGCCAGAACGCCCGCCTGATGGGCGTTGCCGCCACCGGAAACGGCCGCCGCGAAAGCTACGCCCATATCCCGATGCCGCGGATGACCAACACCTACATGCTGTCAGGCAAGGATGATCCCGCAGGCATCGTAGCCTCGCTGAAAGACGGCATCTACGCAGTCGGCTTCGGCGGCGGTCAGGTTGACATCACCAACGGCAAATTCGTGTTCAGCTGCACCGAAGCCTACCGCGTCCGCAACGGCGTGATCGGCGAAGCGGTCAAAGGTGCCACGCTGATCGGCGACGGTGCCACCGCCCTGAAACAAATCCGCGCCATCGGCAACGACCTCGCGCTTGACCCCGGCATCGGCAACTGCGGCAAGGCCGGCCAATGGGTGCCGGTTGGCGTCGGCCAACCCACGCTGCTGATCGGCGGGCTGACGATAGGCGGCTCTCAAACCTGAGGCGGCCTTCAAGACGATTTTCAACACGAAAATCGTGGTCGCGGCCTTAGCGGTCTTGCTTTGGCATAGATGCGGCTTCTGGCATCTCAGCCGGAAGCCTCCGGCGGGGATATTTCTGAACAGATGAAACGGCAAAGCCGCCTCTGGTCATCCTCTCTGCAAAAGTATCCCCGCCGGAGGCTCCGACTTTCCATCCCAAGCGCGACAACAGAATCAGCAGACCCGCGCCGCCTGACCACGATTTTCGCCTTTTCTTGAAAATCGACTGCCGCCAAGAGCCGCTACAAAACCGCGTCCAGACCGCGCCGCAACCGCGCAACGGTGGCGGGCACATCCGCCAATTTGTCCAGACCAAACAGCCCCAGCCGGAAGGTGCGGAACGCTTCGCCCTCGCCCACCTGCAACGGCACCCCCGCTGCAATCTGCATCCCCAATTCGCGGAACTTCGCGCCATTCTGCACGGCTGGGTCTTCGGTGAAGCTGACCACCACCCCCGGCGCCTGAAAACCCTCCGCGGCCACCGAAGCCACGCCCTTTTCGGCCAGCACGCCGCACACGGCCGTCCCCAGAGCCCATTGCGCCGCCTTGGCCTCGACAAAGCCCATGGCACGGGTTTCCAGCATCGCATCTCGGAAACCCACAATCGCATCGGTCGGCATCGTGGCGTGATAAGCATGCCCACCCGCCTCGTAAGCCGACATAATGGCACGCCATTTTTTCAGATCCAGCGCGAAACTGTTCGACGCGGTTTCCGCCAATCGCGCCTCTGCCAGCGGGCTCATCACCACAATCCCAACGGCGGGCGAGGCCGACCAGCCCTTCTGCGGCGCGGAAATCAGCACATCCACCCCCACAGCTGCCATATCAACCCAAACGCAACCGCTCGCGATGCAATCCAGCACCATCAGCGCGCCAACCTCATGCGCCGCCGCCGCCATCGCCGCGATGTAATCATCCGGCAAGATAATCCCGCTGGACGTCTCTACATGCGGCGCAAACACCGCATCTGGCTTGATCGCCCTGATCTTCGCGCAAACCTCGTCTACAGGGGGCGGCGCAAATGCCGCCTGCGCCCCGTTTCCAGAGGCCCGCGCCATCACAACGGTCGGCTCGGCAAAGCCGCCCGCCTCAAAAATCTGGCTCCACCGATAAGAAAACCAACCATTCCGCACGATCAAAGCAGAGCCCTGCCCGAACTGCCGCGCCACCGCTTCCATCGCATAAGTGCCGCCCCCCGGCACCAAAGCGACAGCGCTGCCGTTGTAAACCTCGCGGAGCAGCCCGGAAACATCGCGCATAACCCCTTGAAATTTCGCAGACATATGATTCAAACTGCGATCGGTAAACACCACCGAGAATTCTTCCAACCCATCTGGGTCAACATGGGCATGCGGCAGTTTCATCGGTCTCTCCCTCGGTTCACAGTGCCGCCAGACTAACCGGATTTAGCGCCAATGCAGCGCCAAACCGACCAACTCGGTGTCATTTTCGCAAGAGACAGCTTTCGGCAAAGCCTGAAAATAGCTTAGCCAATCGGCCCCGGCCGACGTTCTTCCGTCAGCAAGACATTCGCCTCGACCTGACCTACCCCCGGCAAAGTCATGATCCTGCGCCGCAACACCCTCTCAAAATCGGCAATATCCCGCGCCACCACCCGCAAACGGTAATCGAACAGCCCAAGCACATGCTGCACCACCTGCACCTCTGGAATGGCCATCACCGCGCGCTCAAAATCCTCCAATGAAACCCGGCCCTTGGTTGCCAACTTCACCCCCAGAAACACCGTCACCCCAAAACCCAAAGCGCTGCGGTCCACGTCCAGCCGCCGCCCTGCGATCACGCCCGCATCTTCCAGTCGCTTGATCCGCCGCCAAGCCGCAGGCTGGCTTAAGCCAAACCGCCGCCCCAATTCCCCAGCCGACAGGCCCGCATCCAGCACCAAAGCCCGCAGCAATCCGCGATCCACGTCATCCAGATCAATCACAGCGGCAACCCTTCGCTTTCCTTGATCGTCGCAATCAGCATCAAGGCTTCGATGTCCGAGATATGCGGCAAGACCAGAATCCTGCGCCGATAGATTTCCTGATAATGCGCCATATCCCGCGCGATCACGTTGAGGCGCACATCGACACGGCCCAAAAACGTCTCAATTCCAATCACTTCCGGGACCTCACGCGCCGCCGCCAGAAATTCGTCAAACGCCCGCGCATTGGTCTTATCCAGCGTAAACCGCAAAGAAACCTCAACCGCATAGCCCAACGCCCTCCAGTCTATCACGGCTTCCTCGGCGCGGATCACACCACTTGCCCGCAACCTCTCCAACCGCCGCCAACAAGTCGCCGTGGTCACCCCGGCGCGATCCGCCAAAGCGGCTGTCGCCAAGCCCGGATCTGCCAGCAAATGCCGCAACAGTCGGCGATCAGTGTCATCAAGCATGGATTTTTCGCATCTATAGATCTTTGCGCATGATCCTTCGCAAATTTGGCAGCAATCGTCAAATTTGGCAAAAAATCACTCCGCTCAACCACAGGTTGACGTTATGGTAAAGCTGCCACATTGCCGTCAAAATTGGCCAGTTCTGCGGGTTTTGCTGGGCATATCCCTCGTTCTGCCTAATTTGCCTCAAAATGCAGATGACGGCGCAAAGCCGCAGCGACCTTCGGGCAGTGATGACAGAGCAGACGATCCATATCTTCGCCAAAAGCGCGGTGACAATCACACGCGCCAATGGGGCGGCACCGATTCAGGGCGATGTCATCGGCAACGCGCTGAATGGCGATGCGTTCAGTTGGGAAAACCCCTCGAACCTGACGCTGACCTTCGGCGCGCCCAGCACTGCGATCACCTTTGACGATGCGAACGGCGTCCTCAGCGATGATCCCTATTCCGGCTCTAACCTTATAGATCAACGCCTTACCCAGCCGCTTACCATCAACGGCACCACCTATACCCCCAATACCGAGACGGTGCGCTGGAAATTCCCCGCCCCGGTCAGCGTCGAGAACGAATACGAAGTCACGCTCTATGACAGCGCGGGCACTGCCTATCGCATGGTCGGCGTGTCAATCACCCAAGGCTATGTCACCACCGTAGTCGGCGTGATGTTTGACGGCGTCACCCCGCCTGCCGGCACCACGCTGACCTACAGACAGGGCGTCTCCAGCTATTCCGGCGGTGGGCAAACCGTCACCATCCCGCCCGCCGTCACCTGCTTTCTGGCAGGCACCCAGATTGAGACTCCAACTGGCCCGCGCCCGATTGAAACCTTGCGCATCGGCGATCCTCTGGTGACGCCAGACGGCACCGCCCCAATCCGCTGGATTGGCCGCAGCCGGGTCGATGGCCGCGGCCCGCTCGCCCCGATCCGCATTGCCGCCAAAGCTTTGGCCAATGTGCGCGATCTGTATGTGTCGCCCAACCACCGGATTTTGCTGCGCTCTGTCGCAGCAGACCTGTATTTCGGCACGCCCGAAGTTCTGGTTGCGGCCAAGTTTCTGGTCAATGGCAGCACAATCCAACCCGCCCCGATGCGCCACGCCCATTACTTTCACCTGATGCTCGACACCCATCAGATGGTGTTTTCCGAAGGCATCGCCAGTGAAAGCCTGTTCACCGGGGCCAATGCGATGAACACGCTTGACCCAGCAGCACAGGCCGAGTTGCGCGCGATTTTCCCGCAGCTTGATCTCAGCCGGCAACGCCTTGCCCGCCGCAGCCTGACCCGCGCCGAGGTGCCGCTGATCCTGCCACTGCGCCCGATGCACGCCACCCTGCGGCCGCTTAGAAACATCCACAGCAATCGTCGCGCAGCCTGATCGCGCATGATTTTTGCGTAGACTTCCAATCAGCGCATGATTTACGCACGAATAGCTGAATTCAGGAAAACTTTGCACTGATCGGTTTCGCAAACTGCCTATGCTGCGCCCATCAACCTATGAAGGAGCGCCCAAATGCGCGTTTATTACGACCGTGACTGCGATGTGAACATCATCAAGGACAAGAAAGTCGCCATCCTCGGCTACGGCAGCCAAGGCCACGCCCATGCGCTGAACCTGCGCGATTCGGGTGCGAAAAACCTTGTGGTCGCCCTGCGCGAAGGCTCGCCCTCCGCCAAGAAAGCCGAAGGCGAAGGCCTGAAGGTCATGGGCATCGCCGAAGCCGCCGCTTGGGCCGACCTGATCATGTTCACCATGCCCGACGAGCTGCAGGCCGAAACCTACAAAAAATACGTTCACGACAACATCCGTGAAGGCGCTGCGATTGCCTTCGCCCACGGTCTGAACATCCATTTCGGCCTGATCGAGCCGAAAAAGGGCGTCGACATCATCATGATGGCCCCGAAAGGCCCCGGCCACACCGTGCGCGGCGAATACACCAAAGGCGGCGGCGTGCCTTGCCTCGTGGCGGTTCACACCGATGCAACTGGCAAAGCCATGGAAATCGGCCTGTCCTATTGCTCGGGCATCGGTGGCGGTCGTTCCGGCATCATCGAGACCAACTTCCGCCAAGAATGTGAAACCGACCTGTTCGGCGAACAAGCCGTGCTCTGCGGCGGCCTGGTCGAACTGATCCGCATGGGCTTTGAAACCCTTGTGGAAGAGGGCTACGAGCCGGAAATGGCCTATTTCGAGTGCCTGCACGAAGTGAAACTGATCGTCGACCTGATCTATGAAGGCGGCATCGCCAATATGGATTATTCGATCTCGAACACCGCAGAATATGGCCAATACGTCTCCGGCCCGCGCATCCTGCCGTATGACGAAACCAAAGCCCGCATGAAAGCCGTGCTGTCCGACATCCAGTCCGGCAAATTCGTCCGCGACTTCATGCTGGAAAACGCTGTGGGTCAACCGACGATCAAAGCCTCGCGTCGTTCCAACGACGAGCACCAGATCGAGCTGGTCGGCAAGAAACTCCGCGACATGATGCCGTGGATTTCCAAAGGCAAAATGGTCGACCGCGCGCGTAACTAAGCTTGGTGCGTGCAAGCACGCACCCTACGAGAATGGCAAGGGCCGGGGGAGAACCTCCGGCCTTTTGCTTTTGGGGCTCAGGGTTTGCCTAAAAGCCTGATGGTTGAGAGGTTTGGCTACTTATCCCGCGAAAGCCAATTTCGGAAACCAACAAAGATCGCCGCTCCACTTAACAGAGCGCAGATCACGTCCATATATACTGTACTTGCCGCTTCGGGCATTATGCTTCGTATTCCCAAGTTTAAGGCCCAAGTAAAAGTAATATAAAGGACTGTGAGTGCAATGGGATTAGAAAAAACCTTCCCAAACCGGATGTTCGTAAAGCGTTTCCAGTCCACCAAACTTGCACAAAAGAAAACTGAGACCGCCACAGCAAAGGTCACAGCATGTATCAGCGCCTGCCGAGGGTGGTAAGCAGACCAAGCGGTAATGCCAGTGCAAAGTGCCAAGACAAAGAGCACGCGTAACATGGCTTGGCGTTTCATCGACAATAGCCCCTCAAGACAACTGACTTCTTAGAACCGTAGGGTGCGTGCTTGCACGCACCTCGCGGTGAATCCGATGCCCTCTACTCTGAAAGAGAGGTTGCCTAAGATACGCTTTCAGCCCAAGCGCCGCAACGCACTTTCTCTGCGCCCACGTGTTGCCAAAGGTTAAAAATCAATGAATCACGGACCCGTAACCCATTGATTTCACATAAACGCAACCCGTGTCCACGCGTGGACACGGCTTCAAACCGCCGCCTGAACCGCCCCGACGATCTCATCGACAACATCGCGCAGCATCGCCTCATCCTCACATTCCGCCATCACCCGGATCAGCGGTTCAGTGCCGGATTTGCGGATCAAAATCCGCCCCTTACCCTTGATCTCGGCCTCTTTGGCTGCAATTACAGCGCGCACCTTCTCGGCCTTCAAAGGCTCCAACCCCGGCGCGTAACGGACATTTTTCAGCATCTGCGGCACGGTCTCAAATTGCTGGCACAAACGGCTGGCAGGCAAGCCCGACCGCGCCATCTCAGCCAGAAACTGCAAGCCCGCGATCAAGCCATCCCCCGTGGTGGCATAGTCGGTCATCACGATATGCCCCGACTGTTCCCCCCCCAGATTGAACCCGCCGCGCCGCATCGCCTCAACCACATAGCGGTCCCCAACCGAGGTCCGCTCCAACCGCAGCCCCCGTCCGGTCATGAACCGCTCCAGCCCCAGATTGGACATCACGGTGGCGACCAGAGTGCCGCCCTGCAACCGTCCCTCATCCGCCCAGCGCCCTGCCAGCAGCGCCATGATCTGATCGCCGTCAGCAACCCGGCCCATCTCATCCAGGATCATCACCCGGTCAGCATCGCCATCCAGCGAAATCCCGACATGCGCGCCATGCGCCACCACCGCCTCAGCCGCTGTCTGGGTGTAAGTCGAACCACAGCGCTGGTTGATATTCTTGCCGTTCGGGCTGACACCAACCGGGATCACCTCGGCCCCCAACTCCCACAACACTTCCGGCGCGGCCTTGTAGGCAGCCCCATTGGCGCAATCTATCACCACTTTCAGCCCATCCAGCCGCAGCCCGCCCGGAAAGGTGGTCTTGACGAATTCCTGATAGCGCCCCACCGCATCGTCGATCCGCTTGGCCCGGCCGATATTTTCCGGCAGCGCGAGATTGGGATCAGCCTCTACCATCGTCTCAATTTCAACCTCGGCGGCGTCGGACAATTTAAAGCCATCCGGGCCGAAGAATTTGATGCCGTTGTCATGGTGCGGGTTGTGCGAGGCGCTGATCATCACGCCCAGATCGGCGCGCATGCTACGGGTCAGAAATCCCACGGCAGGGGTAGGCACAGGGCCAAGCAGCAGCACATTCATTCCAGTGCTGGTCAAACCCGCCGTCAAAGCGTTTTCCAGCATATAGCCAGACAGCCGCGTGTCCTTGCCGATCACCACCCGATGGGCGGTTGCACCAGCGCGGCGAAAGAACTCGCCTGCGGCAGCCCCAAGTTTCAACGCCATCTCGGCGGTCATCGGATAGCTGTTGGCGGTGCCGCGCACGCCATCGGTGCCGAAAAGTTTGCGACTCATGCCGCACCTCCTGTTGTTGCGGCCTGCCAGAGTGACAAAGCCTGCCGAGTCTCGGCCACATCATGCACGCGGATCATCTGCATCCCCTGCGCCACCCCGGCCAAAGCCACGGCAAGGCTACCCGGCAATCGCTTTTGCGCATCACTTTCTGCGCTGATCGCGCCGATGAAGCGTTTGCGCGACGCGCCCAGCAGCACCGGCAAGCCCAGATTGTGAAACAGCGACAGCCGCGACAGCAGGATCAGGTTGTGCTGCAAGGTCTTGCCAAAGCCGATACCGGGATCGACCGCCAGCATTTCGCGCGGGATGCCTGCGGCTATGGCCTCGCCCAGCCGCGCCGCCAAAGCGTCATAAACGTCCAGCAGAACATCGTCGTAGTAGGGATCGGCCTGCATGGTCTCGGGCGTCGCAATCGAGTGCATCAGGATCACCGGGCACCCCGACGCCGCAGCAACCGTTGCCATAGCAGGATCAAATTTCAGCGCCGTCACGTCGTTCAAAATGGACGCACCCGCTGCAAAAGCGGCCTCGGCCACCACAGCTTTGCGGGTGTCGATCGAGATGGGCACATCAAGGCCGCCATCCCGCAACGCCGCAATCACCGGCGCGGTGCGGCTGACTTCTTCGGCAGCATTTACTTCGACCGCGCCGGGTCGCGTGCTTTCGCCGCCAATGTCAAGGATATCGGCCCCCGCCGCCATCTTGCGCGCCTGCATCAACGCGGATTCGGGGCGCAGGAACAGCCCACCATCGGAAAAGCTGTCTGGGGTGACATTAAGGATGCCCATGATGCGCGGCCGGTCCATAGAAAGCCCCGCGAAATCAGGGCGGCGCGCAGCCAGACGGACACGGGTTTCCGCGTCAAGATCGGACACAGGCACCATCTTGGGCGGCGCGTCGCGGTCCAACACCTCGACCTGATTAAACCAACACCAGCCGCCTGCCAGCGGCAAAGCGTCAATCGGGCGGGCGGGATCAGTCATCGGGATGGGGCGGATATAGGTCATGAACCTGTCGTAAAACTCTGGCGGTTGCCTCGCAAGGGGGAAGCTTCAGGCCTGATCGACCTGCACGCGGCTTCCCGCCGGAAGTGCAACATCGCCGTGAACCACCAAACGCTCGGCGGCCATCAACTCGGCCAGCCACAAAGCCAAAGCCACGGGCTCGCGGCTGTGCGGGCCATCGACGGCATCGAGCACCAGCTTTGACGGGGCCCAGACCACCATCTGACCGCGTTTGATCGCCCAATCAATCTCGGTCCGGGTTTCCATGACCACGCAGCGCGGATCGCGGGCGGCGAGCACCCATGCATTTTGCTCAATCGCCAACAGATCGACGCGGCGTTGCGTGGGCTTATGCCCTGTCTGCGGGCGCGCCATATCGGGCAGACCCACCGTCAGGATCACCGGACGGCCCTGCCCCTGCCAGTGGTCCAACCGACTGGCCAAATCGCTGGCCATGATCGCGGCATTATCAAGGAAAACCACCAGCGGATGCACAGCGGCTTCCTCACCATCATGGCCCATCACTTTGACCGCAACCTCGGCCCGGCTGCGCACGATTTCGACGCCCAGCTTGTAGGGGCCAACATCCAGCTTTTGGATCCGCACGAAAACCCGCATCGCTTGCGGTTCGGCCAGAATACGTTCAGCCAAACGCTCGGCAAGGGTTTCCAGCAGGTTCAGCCGTTCTGCGGCAAGTTCCGCCGCAACAGCCTCGGTCAGAGTGTCATAGGACAGGATCAGATCAACGTCGTCGTTCAGCGGCTGCGCTGCCGGGCGCACCTCGACCACGATATCAAACAGCACGCGCTGGGTATGGCCGCGCTCTTTCTGAAACGCGCCGATATCGACCTCGACGATATGATCGCGCAGACTGATCCGGTCACGCGGATCAGCGGTGGCCGAGGCGATAGACCGCTCTTCCGGGTGGGCAAAGGCTTGGGCAATGTCGCTGGTCATACTGGCCCCCGAAAGGCGAAACGCAATCAGGGCAAGCTACCGCCTGCCCCGCACAGCGCCTAGTCCGAACCCGACAGGAAGCGCAAGAGGCGCGACGCGAGATCGCTATATTCGGATCGCAAGATAACGTCTTAGGGTTGGCGGTAAAACAGATGCGAGCCAATCTCGGCTGTGCGGGGGAACTGGCGCGACCACGACGGGCTGACCGCACGCGTGTGGAAATAGGTCGCCCCCGAGGTCAGCGCACGCGGCGCACCGTCCAGCATCACGCGGGCAATCCGGCCCGCAACCTCGGCCGAGCTGCGGTCGGTCATCACGTCTTTTGCCCCATCGCAGGAATACGAGAACGCGCAAGAACCGCTACCGCGTTGCTGCACCACGCCGCAGATTGTCTTGGGATAGCGCGGGCTATCGACGCGGTTCAGCACCACCTCGGCCACGGCAAACTGCCCCCGCAGGCTTTCGCCGCGCGATTCAAAATAGATCGCAGTTTTCAGGCATTGCCACTGCTGATCGCCGGTGGCCGCAGGCTGCGCCATCAGCCAATCGGAGGAATAGCTGATCAGCACCGGGTTTTGCAAAGCGGCGTTTTGCAGCGCAGGTGCCGCTTTTGCTGCTTTCTCGGCTTTGATCTGGGCTTTGGCAGCCTTGACTGGCGCGGTCTCGACCGCCTTCGGGCCAACCGCCATCGCCGTCAACTTTGCCTCTGGCAATGAATCGACGGCCCTATGTTCCGCCCCCAACAGCGACGCCATCTGCGCGCCCATCAACAAAGATGGGTCGTTGGATTGGCTTACCGTCACATCGGCAAAGGCTGCCCCGCTAAGGACGCAAGCCGCAGCAGCGGCACTCGTCCAGACTTGGTGGAAGCGCATATATCAGTATCCCGGTCTGTTTCAGCAGCGCCGAAAGGGAGCAGCCCCCACGACGAGGAACTGGCGTAAAGACTCAATTCCAACCGGTCCAGCCGCGTGGCCAAAATACAACGCGATTCTTGGACATTTGAGCGGATTTCCGCGCAATCACTTAATGCGTTACCTTCACTTCGTCGCGCAAATTCATGATATTGTGGTGATATTCCGAACATCCACACGATCAGCCAATGCCAGATGAGCCGCCGCAAGCCGTGCCAAGGGCACCCGATACGGGCTGCAGGACACATAATCGAAGCCTGCCTTACGACAAAATCCAATCGATTCGGGGTTACCGCCGTGTTCCCCGCAGATCGAAACTGTCAGGTCTGGCCGCGTCGCCCGCCCCCGCTCTGCCCCGATCAAAAGCAATTCGCCCACCCCATCCACATCAAGAATATGGAACGGATCTTCCGGGAAAACCCCCTGCTGAACATAGGTGTTCATAAAGCGGCCAGCATCGTCGCGCGACAGACCATAAGTCATCTGCGTCAGATCATTGGTGCCGAAAGACAGGAAGGCCGCGTGCTGGGCGATCTCTCCGGCGCGCAGGGCGGCGCGTGGGGTCTCCACCATCACCCCAAGTTTGAAGTCAAACGCCACACCCGATTTCGCCCGCACCGAGGCCGCAATGGCGTCGACATGCGCTTTCACCAACTCGACCTCGCGCTTGGCCGACACAAGCGGGATCATGATTTCCGGCACCACGGGCGTGCCCTTGCGGGCGAGTTCTACGGCTGCCTCAAAGATCGCTTGCGCCTGCATCGCATAGATTTCTGGCAGCACCACGCCCAACCGCACACCGCGCATGCCAAGCATCGGGTTGAACTCGGCCAGCGCCTCGGCGCGGCGGGTGACTTCGGACAGGGGGCGATCCAGCGCCTCTGCCAATTCGCGCAAACCTTCACGGCTATGGGGCAGGAATTCGTGCAACGGTGGGTCGAACAAGCGGATGCAGACCGGGAGGCCCGCCATGATCTCGAACAGTTGTACAAAATCGGCGCGCTGCATGGGCAGCAGACGCGCAAGGGCCGCCGCGCGATCTTTTGAGGTGTCGGCAAAGATCATCTCGCGCATCACCACAAGGCGGTCTTCGTCAAAGAACATATGCTCGGTCCGGCACAGACCAATGCCTTGTGCTTCAAACTGCCGCGCCGTGGCGGCGTCGGCGGGGGTGTCGGCATTGGCACGAATACCGATGTCGCGGAAGCTGTCAGCCCATGACAGCAGCTTGCGGAACGCATCGTCCAAGGCCGGGGCCAGCATTTCGGCGGCGCCCGCCAGCACATCGCCGGTGGTTCCGTCGACGGTGATCAGATCGCCCTCGCCAAAGCTGCGGCCATCGGCGGCGATCAGGCGTTTCTCTTTTGGATCCAGACGCATACCGGAGGCGCCGACAACACAGGGCACACCCAAACCGCGTGCAATAACAGCAGCATGCGAAGTGACACCACCACGTTCGGTGACCACACCCACAGCCGCGTGCATGCCGCGAATATCCTCGGGAGCGGTTTCCCGGCGCACCATGATGCAAGGTTCTCCACGCGCCGCACTGGCTTGGGCGGCTTGGGAGGAGAACACGATCCGCCCCACAGCAGCCCCCGGAGAGGCCGCGATACCCTTGGCAAAAACGTCTCTTGCGGCGCGCATATCGACCTGCGGGTGGAGCAATTCCGACAAGGCGCGGGGTTCGACCCGCAACACGGCCTCCTCGCGGCTGATCACGCCATCATCTGCCAAAGCCACCGCGATTTTCAGGCCTGCGCGGGCCGAGCGTTGCACTTTCACGGCGTCCAGAACCGAGAGTCTGCCATCCTCGATGGTGAATTCGATCTGCATTTCTTCGCGCAGCTTTTGCCGACACACCGCGCCGTGGCGGATCAGATCGGCAAAGATTTCGGGCGCAATATCTTCCAGCGAAGGCCCGCGTTTGTCGCGGGTGAGGTAGATCGCCTCGGTCTTTTTCAAGGCATCGCGGCCTTGAGATTGCCCCAAGTAACGCCCCTTGACCAAAGGCAATCCTGTAACAGGATCAATGAATTGCATGACGCCCGAGCCGGAAATCCCCTGCCCGATCCCTTGGGCCATTTCCTGCACCACAAGGCCCAAAGCGGCCTCTACGGGCGCACCTTTGGCTTGGCGCAGCAACCTGGCAGAGGTGCCTTCCCAGGCCCTTGCCATGCTGCGCAGCACTTCCGAGAGTTGCTGGGCCGGGTCTTCGGGGAAGGGTTCTTCCATTTCCCGCTCATAATGCCGCAACGCATCGCGCAAGCTATCCGCGTTGGGGGTGCCAGAATCGAACATATCGGGGTCAAGGCGGGCGACATGCGTGGCGTAGGTTTGCACAAATCGCAGATAGAGCGCGTCGGCGGCTTCGCGGCCATTGGTGTCGACCAGCCGCGCGTGTTGGGCGGCGTTCATGCCGATGTTGAGCACGGTGCCGGGCCCGCCCCAGTCGGGATTTTCCGGCGAGGGTCGCACCGAAATCAGCGGGATTGGGCCGAAATGCGACAGAATGGCTTTGGAATCAACAGGATGACCCGCCGCGATCGAGCGCACAGTTTGGGCGGGCAAAGCCACGGTTTCGGGCACAGGCAGGTCCAGCCGCACCAAGCGTTGCAGGCATTTCGCGCGCCAGCCGTGGGCATCGCGGCGGATGTCAGCACTGGGGGTGATTTCGGCGAACTCGGCGATTTTCTGCACTGCGGCACCTTTTACTTTGCGGGCGCAGGATACATGGGTTGCGTGCTTGTGCAAGCTTTGTGCTGATGTGGCAAACTTTGGCGTGGGGCCGGGATGGGCGGCGCTAAGGGGTTGAGATCGCCGTGTTAATTTTCGGTTTAATCAAAGGTTAATGACCCAGAAAGCGGCCATAAAGGGGCCAGTTACAGGCCATACCGCGCGCTGATTGTGCCGGGATGACGGGGGATTAACCTTGTTTTGGCGAATCCCCCGATTTCCCGGTGCCTGTCAGCCGTCGAGTTTGGTCAGATCGGCCACGCCAGAGCAGATCGCGCGGATGCGGTGCAGCAGGTTCAGGCGGTTGCGGCGGATGATCGGGTTATCAGAATTGACCTGAACGGCGGTGAAAAAGGCGTCGATGGGGGCGCGGAGTTGCGCCATCGCGGCCATCGCTGCGGCGAAATCCTCGGCACGCATGGCAGGGGTGATCGCGGCCTCGGCGGTGTCGAGGGCTGCAAACAGCGCGCGTTCTTCGTCGGATTCCGCGAATTTCGGATCGGCACCGTAGGAGTATTCGACGCCATCCTTGGTTTCGGCTTGGGTCAGGATGGTGTTGGCGCGTTTGAAGCCTTGCAGCAGGTTCGGACCGTCTTCGGTTTTCAGGAAGGCGGCAAGCGCCTCGGCGCGTTTGACCAGCAGGGTGAGGTCGTCATTGCCCGGCATGGCAAGGCAAGCGTCGATCACGTCATGGCGGATGCCTTGGTCTTTCAGGAAGACTTTCAGGCGGTCGTGGAAGAAGGCGAGAACACCATCCCCTTCGTCAACGTAACCTCCCCAAATTTTCTTTCTGAAATCGAGATAGTTCTCATTCTTTCGGCTTTCATCCAAATTGGAAGGAACCTTGTATTTAGACGGCTCCAGCATCAGCTTGAAGTCGCTGTTTGCCCGATCCAGTAGTGCAAGGATGAGTAAACCGCCAAGCTGGTCACCATGTTCCTGAGCGTTCAATTTGAACAGCAAGTGTTGAATGTTGCCTAATTCGAGACAACGAAGCTGACTTGCGCGCAACCCATTCCCCAACACCAACCGAATAACCCCCAGCGCCGCCCTTCGCAGCGCAAAGGGGTCTTTGCTCCCAGTGGGTTTTTCGTCGATGGCCCAGAAACCAGTCAGGGTGTCGATCTTATCGGCCAGCGCCACGGCGACGCTCACTGGGTCGCTCGGCACAGTATCGGTCGGACCCAGCGGCGAGTAGTGGTCGCGGGCGGCCAGCGCTACAGCCTCGGGCAGGTCCGCCGCGCGGGCGTAATACATGCCCATCAGGCCCTGCAGTTCGGGGAATTCGCCGACCATGGCCGAGCGGAGGTCGGCTTTTGCCACTTCCGCTGCTTGTTTGGCGAGGGCGGGGTCGGCGCCGACCATCGTGGCGATCTCGGCCGCGAGTGCTGCAATGCGGGCGATACGGTCAGCCTGAGAGCCGAGTTTGTTGTGGAAGGTGACGGATTTCAGACCGTCGAGCCACTCGCCCATCCCGGCTTTCGCCACGCGCAGATCGTTTTCCCAGAAGAATTTCGCATCCGACAGCCGCGCCGACAGCACCTTTTGGTTGCCCTTCAGGATCGTCTCGCCATGGTCGGCGGTTTCGGTGTTGGCGACGGTGATGAAGCCCTCAATCCGGCCCGTCTTGGGGTTGCGCACCGAGAAGAACTTCTGGTGTTCCTTCATGGAAGTCTGCAAAACCTCGGGCGGCAGGGCAAGGAAGGTGTCGGCAATCCGACCCATCAGCGGCACCGGCCATTCGACAAGGCCCGCCACTTCAGACAAAAGTCCTTTATCCTCAACCACTTCCCAGCCAGCGGCGAAGGCAAGGTTCTGCGCGCCCTGCCAGATCGCGGCTTCACGCTCGGCACTGTCCAGCACGACATGGGCGCGTTTCAGCTTGACCGCATAGTCGTCGAACCCGGTGACGGGAAAGCGCGCGCGCGACAGGAAGCGGTGGCCAGCGGTGGTGTTGGAGGCGGCGATGCCGTCGATGTTCAGGGGGACGACGTCGGCCCCGGACTCGTCCGACAGCAGGCAAAGGATGGAATGGAGCGGGCGGACCCAGCGCAGGCTGCCTGCGCCCCAGCGCATCGACTTCGGCCAAGGGAAATTGCGGATCGTGGTTTCCAGCACTTCGGCGATGATCACGCTTGCCGCACGACCGGGTTTTTCGATCACGGCATACAGCGTCTCGCCCTTTTTATCGGCGCGGCGTTCCAACTGATCCAGCGTCAGGCCAGTGGAGCGCAGGAAGCCTTCGATGGCCGCCGGGGGGGCAGAGGCGCTGGGGCCTTTGCGTTCTTCGCGGACGGGTTTGCTTTCCGGAGACAGCCCTTCGATGGACAGCACCAGACGGCGCGGGGTCGAGAACGCGCCAGCAGAGCCATAGGTCAGGCCCGCATCCACCAAGCCATTGGTGATCAAGGATTTCAGGTCGTCGCGGGCGCGGGATTGCATCCGTGCGGGGATTTCTTCCGAGAACAGTTCGATCAGCAGGTCAGACATTTATTGCTCCGCTTCAGCAGAAAGCTGGTGCCACGCATAGGCGCGGCCATCGGGGAAAACCGCAACAACGCGGTCGATTTCGGGGGCGATATTGGCTTGGGACAGGAAGGCGATGGCCTCGCCCTTTTCCAAAGCTTCGCCGATTTTGGTGGCGTCAAAGCAGCTGAACCATGTCGGCGCGATCAGCGGCACGGGCTTTTCGTACAGCTTGTAGGTTTCGGTCAGCATGGCTTGGGACAGCGGGGTGTGAAAGCAGGCGCGGAAGCGCAGCGGGGAGGAGTCTGCGGTGATGCCTTCGATGCCGTCCACTATGATCGGCTCCGGTTGGCCGGATTCGATCAGGGTCAGCTCGATCTCCGCGCCCTTTTGGAAAGAGGCCGGGGTGTAATAGGCGTATTCCTGCAGCCAATACATGGCGACGCCTGCGATGGCTGCGGTGATCACGATGAAACCTGCGATGTATTTGCCATTCACTGTGCAACCTCTGCATCTTGGCCCGCCGGGGTCAGGCGGAAGGCATCGGCGCATTTCTTGGCCAAAGCGCGGACGCGGCCAATATAGGCTTGCCGTTCGGTCACGGAAATCACGCCGCGCGCATCCAAAAGGTTGAACAGGTGAGAGGCTTTGATGGTCTGGTCATAGGCCGGGTGGGCCATGATGATGGTCTTGCCGGATTTCGGATCGAGCGGCGGGAAATCCAGCAGGCGCTGACATTCGGCCTCGGCATCCTCGAAATGGCGCAAAAGTTGCGCGGTATCGGCACCGTCGAAATTGTGGCGGGAATATTCTTCCTCGGTCTGCCGGAAGATGTCGCCGTAGGTCAGCGGGATCGGTGAAGATGGGTCATTGAACGGCATGTCCATGACGTGATCGACGCCCAACACATACATCGCAAGGCGTTCAAGGCCATAGGTCAACTCACCCGAGACGGGTTTGCAATCATGGCCGCCGACTTGCTGGAAATAGGTGAACTGCGACACTTCCATGCCGTCACACCAGATCTCCCACCCCAAGCCCCAAGCGCCGAGGGTGGGGGATTCCCAATCATCCTCGACAAAGCGGATATCGTGCAGGCTGGCATCAATGCCGATCGCGGCCAGTGAGCCAAGATACAGATCCTGCAGGTTCGGCGGCGAAGGTTTGATGATCACCTGATATTGATAATAGTGCTGCAGGCGGTTGGGGTTTTCCCCATAGCGGCCATCCGTGGGGCGGCGCGAGGGTTGCACATAGGCGGCGGCCCAAGGCTTTGACCCCAACGAACGCAGGGTGGTGGCCGGATGAAAGGTGCCGGCGCCAACCTCCATATCATAGGGCTGCAACACCGCGCAGCCTTGGGCTGCCCAGTAATTCTGCAAACGCAGGATGATTTCCTGAAAGCTGCGGGGGGCTTTGGGGGCATCAGCCATGACGGACCTCTTGAAATGTTGCCACTCCATAGGCAAGAGGCAGCCAAGGGTCAATGCAGGGCTTGGATTTGCGGCGGAAAGCGCGTGCATCTGGGGCATGCTCTGCTAGGTTCGCCGGGATATGCGCTGCGATAGATGAGATTGGACGGTTCTATGAGATTTCGGATGGTTGTGCTGGCGCTGTTGGCGGTGCTTGGGTTTGCGCGGGCAGCTTTGGCACAGGAACAAGCGTGGTTGCAGATCGAAGCGCAACCGTCCTTAAGCGAAGCCGAAGCGCGGGCGCGTGACTATGCGGGCCAGTTCCCGAATGTCGCGGGCTTTCAGATTGCCGAGGGCTGGTATGGCATCGTGCTGGGCCCCTACACGCCCGAAGCGGCCGCAGGCGCGCTGAACGATCTGCGCCGCAGTGGTGCGATCCCTGGCGACAGCTTTATCACCGACAGCAGCACACATCGCCAGCAATTCTGGCCCGTGGGCACGATTGCCGGGCAGATTCTGGTTGATCCGCTGGTTGATCCGCTGACTGACCCGGCGGGCGATCTTATGGTCGTCGATCCCGCGCTGGAACCCGTCGCCCCGGTGATCGAGGTGATGCCCGCCGAAGAAACCCCGCGCGAGGCCAAGGCCTCGGAAGCGGCGCTGTCGGCGGATGAGCGCAAAGCGCTGCAAACTGCGATGGCGTGGTATGGCTTTTATGACGGCGGCATCGACGGCGCTTTTGGCCCCGGCACCCGCAATTCAATGGCCGCTTGGCAAGAGGCCAATGGCTTTGAGCCAACCGGCGTGCTGACCACCAAACAGCGCTTGGCTTTGGGGACCAATTACCGCGCCGATCAGGCCGAGTTCGGCTTTGCTTCAGTGTCGGAACCCGAGGCGGGCATTGAGATCACCCTGCCGCTGGCGCTGGTGCAGTTCGACCATTACGAGCCGCCTTTCGTGCATTACAACGAAAAAGCCGGATCGGGGCTGAAGGTGATCCTGATTTCCGAACCCGGCAATCAAGACAGCCTGTCGGGGCTTTATGACATCCTGCAAACGCTGGAAGTGGTGCCCGCACAGGGCGAGCGCAGCAAATCCGAGACTAGTTTCGTGATCAATGCCAGCTCTGCCAAGGTGCAAAGCTATGCCTATGCCGAGACCAAGAACGGCATGGTGAAGGGCTATCTGGTGGTGTGGAACCCGGCGGATGCTGAACGGATGAGCCGAATCTTGCCGGCGCTAAAATCCAGCTTCCGCGGCGTCGGCGATAAAGCCTTGGACCCCGGCTTGGTGCCGATGGATGCGGCAACGCGCTCGGGCTTGTTGGCGGGGATGGAAGTCACGCTGCCGAAACTGTCGCGTTCGGGCTTTTATGTGGATGCCAAAGGCACGGTGGTCACCACGGTCGAGGCCGTGGCGCAATGTGGCCGCGTGACGCTGGATCACGACACCGAGGCGCAAGTGGTGGCCCAAGATGCGGCCACCGGGGTTGCGATCTTGCAACCGAAAACCGCCCTTGCACCGCCTGCCTTTGCGCTGTTTCACGCAGGGCAAGCGCGGCTTGGCTCGGAAGTGGCGATTGCGGGCTATTCCTACGAGAATAAACTGCCCGCTCCGGTGCTGACCTTTGGCACACTGGAAGAAGAAAAGGGCCTGAATGGCGAAGCCGGGTTGTCGCGGCTGGCCGCCCCGGTCTTGCCGGGCGATGCGGGCGGGCCAGTGCTGGACGGCACCGGGGCGGTGCTGGGCATGCTGCTGCCGCCTGCTGTCAAGGGCGCGAAACTGCTGCCGGATGGGGTGGCATTTGCGGCGCAGGCCGGGATGATCGCGCAGGCTTTGACGGCAGTGGGGGTCAGCGTCACGCAGGCCAACTCTAGCGACCTTGCCACGCCCGACGCCTTGAATACCGCAGGTTTGGGGATGACAGTGCTGGTGTCTTGTTGGGAATAGCTGGCCTTGTCCACGCGTGGACAAAATTCCGCGCGTGGAAGATCAATGGGTTATCAATGGGTCGTTAACGGATTGTTCATCTTTGCGGCGCGGCACCGGATGATCTGTTGAAGCCTCCGGCGGGGATATTTTTGCAGAGAGGATGACCAAGAGCGCGCCATTGAAGATTTGCTCTTTTGAAAATACTCATTCTTGAAAACAGCAATGCCGCAAACCGGACTTCCCAGTTTGCGGCATTGTTTTTGCAAGCGTCGGGCCGGGGGGTCACCCCAGCGCTTTATCCAACGTGATAGAGGCTGGCGAACAGCTTTGGGTCCAGACTGTCGGCGGCAAACGTAGCGCCCTCGGTCAGCACCGACACCGCGTCATGGCTGTGCAGGCTTTCCTGATGGCTGGCGACGATGCGGAAATCGCCGATGCGGGGGTCTTGCTGCAGGGCCTGACAGAAACTGCGCGCGGCGTCTTCGACAAAGATCGGATTGGCGGCGTTCAGCTCGGCAAAGGCTTGCTCATCCTCGCGTTTCACCATCACTTGCGTCTCGGTCGGCACGGCGGCGCGCGCCAATGCGATCAGGTCTTCAAACCACAGGCATTTGTCGCCCGAAAGCTCCACCGAAATCCGCGCGACAGAGCGTTGCGAATGTGGCGTTGCCAGCTGACCACGGGTTTGGCGGGCGTGTTCAGACAGCTCCAGACTGCAGGGGCAGGTGCTGGAATAGACGAAATCCAGATGCATCAGGCGCTTGCGCACCCCGGCTTTGTCCACCAATTCCAAAGCGATATCATAGTATTGCCAGCCGGACAGACCCGAGCGCAGGCTCTCCACCTTGACCGGGAAGGAAAACCGCATCTGGATACGGGCGTCAAAACTGCCAAGGTCTTTCAGGTAATCTTCCAACGCATGTTCGATCACCTGATACGAAAACTCACGCTCGGAATGGGCATAGAACGAGCGCATGATGCGGCTCATGTTGATGCCTTTTTTCTCGGCTTCCAAGGACACGGTGCCAGTGACCGAGGTTTCCAGCGTCACCGGGCCATTATGGCGGGTCCGGTAGCGGATCGGCAGGCGAAAGTTGGAAATCCCGACATGCTGGATCACCTGTTTGGCCCCGACGATCAGGCTGGCAGGGCCGTTTTGCAGATCGGGCATCGAGTCTTTATAGGCGTCTGTCACCACGAAATCGGTGGGATAGCTGCGCGACAACACCGGATAGCTTTGACCGATCAAAGCCCCTGCACCGGGGGCGAGGTCCGCAATCTCGGCCTCGGTCGCGCGCTGTGCCCATGCGCGCAGCGTCGCCAAAGCCGCTTCGGCATCGGCACGGCCCGGTTTTACGTCTAGATCCGTCATATGAATATTCATCGCAGCGCTCCCCACGTTGGTCGCAGAATTAGGATATAGCGGGGGTTGCCGCAATTTCCAAAGCCTGACCGAAGAAATACGCATCAAAGCCGACATTGGATCGAGAATGCCCGCGGTTTTCAGCGCCGTGGGGGGCACGGGGGGCACCGTGGTGCCCCCCGTATTTCAGATCGCAGACAAAGCGTTTTGCAGATCGTGGATCAGATCGCCGACATCCTCCAAGCCCACAGACAGCCGGATCAGCCCGGGTGTGATGCCCAAAGCGTCTTTTTGCGGTTGCGGCAGGCGCTGGTGGGTGGTGGTGGCGGGATGGGTGGCAATCGACTTTGCATCGCCCAAGTTGTTGGAGATCTTGATGATTTCCAGCGCGTTGCAGAATTTGAACGCGGCTTCCTTGCCGCCTTTGATATCGAAGGTCACCAAGGTGCCCCCCGAGCCCATCTGCGCCATCGCAAGCGCGTGTTGCGGGTGAGAGGCTAGGGCCGGGAAGATCACCTTTGAGATACGGTCGTCGCCCGACAGCACTTCGGCGATTTTCAGCGCAGATTCTGCCATGGCCCGGCAGCGCAGATCCAACGTCGCCATTCCGTTCAGCATGATCCATGCGGTGAACGGACTCATCGCGGCCCCGGTGTGCTTGAGATAGGGCTCGGCCACTTTGCGGATAAACTCACGGGTGCCGCAGATCACACCGCCCAAGGCGCGGCCCTGCCCGTCGATGTGTTTGGTGGTGGAATAGACCACCACATCGGCACCTTGTTCTACCGCGCGGCTGAACACTGGCGTCGCAAAGACGTTGTCGACGATCACCAAAGCCCCAACCGCATGGGCGATTTTCGACACTTCGGTGATATCGACCAGCTCTAGCGTCGGGTTCGACATGCTTTCAAAAAACACCGCTTTGGTGGCGGGGGTGACGGCTGCGCGCCATTGGTCAAGGTCTGCGCCATCGACGAAGGTGACATTGACGCCGTAGCGGGTCAGCACCTCTTCAAGGATGTAAAGGCACGAGCCGAACAGCGCGCGCGACGACACCACATGATCGCCCGCGCGCAGCAAGGCTGTCAAAGCGCCATTGACGGCGGCCATGCCGGATGCGGTGGCGAAAGCGTCTTCGGTGCCTTCCAGCGCCGCGATACGTTCTTCAAACATCCGCGTCGTCGGGTTGCCATAGCGGGCGTAGATGAATTCATCCTCGCCAGCCTTGATAAAGCGCTCTTCGGCGGATTCTGCGGTGGGATAGACGAAGCCTTGGGTCAGGTAGATCGCCTCGGCCATCTCGCCATATTGGCTGCGGCGCGAGCCTTCATGCACCAGTTTGGTGCGCGTTTTCCAGTCGTTGGTCATGGTAAGGCCCTCCGGGCAAAAGAAAAACCCCGAAACCTAAGGGCTTCGGGGCGGATGACCCTGACCCTTTTTAGCGGATTTTTAACGTGGCCCGCAATTCGGAATAAAGCACCACGGCGGTTGATTAGCGCGGCGATGCGCCGAGGTCAACGCCGGGCTGCGGAATTTGCGCCAAAGCGCGTGAAAATGGCGTAGGCTGTGCGGATTAGCGCAATTTTTTGAACGAGGCACTGTTATGTCTGGATTTGGATATCAGCCAAAGCCGATCAATCTTATGAACCAAAAGCTGACCCTGTCGCCCGAAGTGCAGGCGATGATCGCCGAGATCGAGGCGAAGATGGCGGCGCGGGCTTGGATGGAGGCAATGTTGTCGCCGAAATGGGAGCTGCTGGTGCCGATGTTCCAGACTGGCTTGCGGCCCCCTGCGGCTGGTCCGGTGCCGGGGGCTGCCCCCGCTTGGGCGGTGCCGGGGCCTGCGCCGACGCCGCCCGCCCTGCCCAATCCGGGGCCAGCCGTGCCGCATGCCGGTGAGGCCAAGGATGTGCTGGATGCGGTCTACAAGCTGGAGATCGTTCAGCGGCAGGTTGGCATCGTGCAGGCCGAGGCCAAGCGGCAATGGGGGGTGTTCAAGGGTGAGTGGAAGGCCGCTCCGACCGGCGAAAAGGCGATCATCGTGACCAGCTCGGTCGTGGTGGCGGCGGGGATGCTGGGGCCGATCTTGGCGGTGCGCGACACCCGGCAGATGGCCTTCGGGCTGATCAAGGACAAATGGCTGCCGGTGCCGGGCTTGGATGGCTACAAGATCAAGCTGCTGGATCAGGGCGCGGGGGTGACGGTGCCGCTGCCGGTGCGCGGCCTGACGGTTGAGGCGGAATCGTCGTTTCTAAGTGCCGGGGCAAAACCGACCACGGTGATGTTCCAGTTTGATCTGATGGAGTTCTGGAAGAAAAAGTAGCCGTTACGCTGCTGTAACCCGCCGTTCATCGCTTTGTTGTAGCCTTGTGCCAGCTTTTGGGCGTCACAAGGGGGCGGGGTCATGCCGGATCAGGCGGTATTGCGCGTCGATATGGACGGCACAGGGTTGCGGGTCGATCGCGCGGCTTTGGCGCGGGCGCTCGCGGATTTGCCGCGGGCTGCGCCGGTGGTGGTGATGATCCACGGCTATCGCTTTGCGCCGGGCGCGCGCGGCGGCAATTGCCCGCATCGGCATATTTTCTCGATGCAGCCGCCTGCACAGGATTGGACGGCGATTTCGTGGCCGCGGCATCTGGGGCTCAGCGGCGGGCGGGCTTTGGCGATTGGCTTTGGCTGGCCCGCGCGCGGCGGCTTTCACGGCGCTTGCCTGCGGGCAGGGCGGGCGGGGCGGGCTTTGGCGGAGCTGGCGGCTTTGGTGCAAAGTCTTGATCAGGGGCGGGCGTTTGATGTGGTGGGGCATAGTCTGGGGGCAAGGGTTGCGCTGGCCGCCCTGCCCCATGCGGCACCCGGCGATCTGCGGCGGATGATCCTGCTGGCCGGGGCCGAGACGCGGCGGCCTGCGTTGCGCGCGATGGGGTCGGCTGCCGGGCGGGCGGTGCAGGTGGTCAACGTCACCACGCGCGAGAATGATCTGTTTGATTTCCTGTTCGAGTGGCTGGGCGGTGCTGGCCTTGATACTGCGATTGGGCAAGGCTTGTGCAACACGCCGGTGAATTGGCTGGATGTGCAATTGGACCAGCCCGCAACTTTGGCGGCGCTGGCGCGGTTGGGGCATGATCTGCCCAGCGCCCCGGCGCGGATCAGCCATTGGTCGCCCTATTTGCGGCCGGGGGCCTTGGGGCTGTATCGCGCCATTCTGGATGGCAGTTTACCGGTCGAGGCTTTGCAGCGTGCGTTGCCCGAGCGGCGCGATCCGCGCTGGTCGCGGCTGCTGGCGGGGTGGCATTGGCCGTTGGCCGGGCGGACCCAGCGGGCTTAGGGCCGCTGGCACAAGACACTGGCACCCGAAGATGTTACGCCCCGTAGCTGTCCTGCACCGTGCGCACCAGCGCCGTGCGGATCATGTTCGACAGCAGCGGCAACAGGCCAAAATACAGCAGCCAAGTGGTTTCAGAAGCATGGTGGATCAGCGTCTCATTCGCCAAAACCATGCCAAGGTTGTAAATCACCATCACGCGCGTCATCACCGCATCGGTGCCGCGCATCTCGGGCTGTGGCCAGCGAAAGCGGTTGATCGCGTAAGATCCGTCGATGACATCCAGTGTGTAAAGCCCTGCCGCGAATACGAAATACAGGCTGAGGAAGCGCTGGCACAGCAAAGGCTCGGCATGGTAAATCAGCAGCGCCAAGACACCGGGCCCCGCCAGCAGGATTAACGCCACAGTGGCCGGGGCCGAGACTTGCGCGCGGGTGCGGGTGATCAACAGCTGTGATTTCATCACCAGCCGCAGCCCCATACCCAAGACGAAAGCCACCATGAAGGTGGTGCGCGCGTCATCCAGCCATATCCGCAGCAATGGCCAAGCAAACAGGATCAGCAAACCCGGCAGCAGGATTTCGACGGGAAACGGCGTGGTGCGGCGAAAGCTGCGGAAAAACTGCGCCAAGCTGTCAAGTGTGGTATCCAGCATTCTGCCATCCCCGGTTGATCGCGACCTTTCTTAAGCCGCAATCGGGCTGGGGTGGGGCTGCAATGTGGCCAGATTGCGGCAGCCGCCGTTTCGGACGATCCAAACCCGTTTCGCGCAGGCAAAACCCGTTTCGCGTAGGCAAACCCAGAGTCGCAAGGGGCAACGCCGTTTCGAGCAGGACAAAGCGGCGGCGGTCAGTCGTTTTCAGGCGCGCCTTCTTCGATCGCATAGCGGCTGAGCACGCCGCTTTGGCTGATAAAGAACAAGAACAGCGCGGCGGTCAGACCAAAGGTCTTGAACGTCACCCAAGTGTCGGTGCTGAACAGCCGCCAGATCACCTCGTTTGCCAGTGCAAGGCCGAAGAAGAACGCGCAGAGGCGGCGAGTCAGGATCATCCAGCCGGCGGGTTGCAGCGGCAGCGTCTCTTCCATCACCAGTTTCAGATAGGATTCGCCGCGCAAAAGCCCGATGCCCAGCATGATGCCGAACGCTAGATAAAGCAGCGTCGGCTTCATCTTGATAAAGCGCTCGTCGTTCAGCCAGACCGAAAGGCCACCCATCACGATCACCAAAACCAGCGTCATCAGCTGCATTTTCGACAATTTGCCGGTCAGCTTCCACAGGATCGCGGTGGTGGCGATGATCAGGGCGATAAAAATCGCCGTCATCACGATGAACCCCGAATAGTCGCGGCCAAGGATCTGGAAGGTCTGATCCTTGAAGAACCGGAAACCCGCAAAGAACAGCACGATCGGGCCAAGCTCTAGCCCCAGCTTGACCATCGGGTTCAGTTTCGCCGGATTTGTCTTTGCGTCAGTCACAGCCCTACCCCGCCCATTCCATCACCACTGCTCCTAGCGCAATCAGCGCCATCAGGCCAGTGCGCGCGAGCCCGACTTTCTCGCCCAGCACAAGCCAGCCGATCAGGGCTGCGAACACGGTCGAGGTTTCGCGCAGCACGGCGGCCTCGCCCACACGGTCGAGCCGCGTGGCGATCATGATCGAGCCGAATGAGAAATAGGCGACAAACGCGCCGATCAGCCCACGTTTGAACAGGGGGATGGCTTGGGCGCGGCTGAGCGATGCGATGCGCCGCGCCATCAGCGCAGGAATGAAGATGCCGTCGAGCATGAAGAACCATGCCAAGAAGGTGAACGGATCAGCGGTGGCGCGGATGCCCCAAGCATCGTAGGTGGTGTAGATGGCGACGAACGCCCCGGTTGCGGCGGCAAAGCCCAGCGCCGGGACCAGCGTGGCGCGGTTTTCGGTCAGATGGCGCAGATTATACGCGGCAAGGCCAAGGATCCCCGCGACCAGCAGGCAAACCCCGAACCATTGCAGCGGGTGGTAATGCTCGCCAAACACCAGCCCCGCGCCGATCACGGTGAACAACGGCCCGGTGCCGCGCACCACCGGATAGACCACGGTATAAGCGCCGCGATCATAGGTCATGGCTTGCAGCAGTTTATAGATCGCGTGGATCACGAAAGCGCCCGCGAAGATCGCCCACATATGCGGCTCTGGCCATGGCACGATGAACAACGCAAAGGGGGTGGCGATGACGCCATAGGTCAGATCAATGACGGCGCGTGACAGCCAAGGGTCATGCTTGCCCTTTTGCAGCGCACCAAACAGCGCGTGCAAGACGGCGGCCAGCAGCGCCAAGCCCAAGGCGAGGTGCTGGCCCGTCGGGGTGCCTGCGATGGAGACCAGCCAGTTTGACATTCTTCTCGCTGCGCTTGGGGCCAGCAGGCGGGGGTTTCACACCCCCGCACCCCCGTGGGATATTTGGGAACAGATGAAAGGCTTAGTCGGGTTGACCGACAAGGGCGCGGGCGAACTCATCGGGGTCAAAAGGGGCGAGGTCGTCGATCTGCTCGCCCAAGCCAATGGCATGGATCGGCAGGCCGAACTTGTCGGCCAGAGCGACCAGCACGCCGCCCTTGGCGGTGCCGTCGAGTTTGGTCATCACAAGGCCAGAAACATCCGCGATCTTGCGGAAGATCTCAACCTGACTGATGGCGTTCTGACCGGTGGTGGCGTCGAGGACAAGCAGGGTGTTGTGCGGTGCGGTCGGGTCTTTCTTGCGGATCACGCGGACGATCTTTGACAGCTCTTCCATCAGATCCTGACGGTTTTGCAAGCGGCCCGCGGTGTCGATCAGCAAAAGGTCTGCGCCGTCAGCTTGCGCTTTGCTGAGGGCGTCGAAGGCGAGGCTTGCGGGGTCAGAGCCTTCGGGGGCGGTCAGCACTGGCACGCCTGCGCGGTTGCCCCAGACCTGCAATTGCTCCACAGCCGCCGCGCGGAACGTATCGCCCGCCGCGATCACCACCGATTTTCCGGCCGCTTTGAACTGCGCGGCGAGCTTGCCAATTGTGGTGGTCTTGCCCGATCCATTGACACCCACCACCAGCACCACCTGCGGCTTTTGCGGATAAAGTGGCAGCGGCCGGGCTACGGGGGCCATGATGCGCGCGATTTCGGCGGCCAAGGCATCACGAAGCTCTGACGTCGATATCCGCGTGCCAAAGCGCCCTTCGGCAATGTTGGCGGTGACGCGGGTGGCGGTATCAACGCCCATATCGGCAGTTATCAACAGCTCTTCGAGGTTTTCCAGCATGGCGTCGTCAAGCAAGCGGCGCGGCTCGTCACTGCGCCCGATCAGGCGCGAGATCAGGCCGGGTTTGGCCTCTGATGGCGGTGGGGCTGATGCGTCAAGCGGGGCTTCGGGGGCTGCCACCAAAGCCTCAAGCCCTTCGCCGATCTTGTCGGAAGAGCGGAACATCCGGTCTTTCAGCTTTTTGAAGAAGGACATGCGGCCTCGTGGCGAAAGGGGTTTCATCTCACCTAGTCAATTTGACCGGGGTTTGGAAGGGCTCTGGCCTTGGCGCTGGGCCAATAAAGCCGGGCGTTGGCTGGATCGGGCTGCGCGGCGGCTGTGGCAAGCGGTCGGAACCTGCGTGTGGGATCGCGGGGCTGATCGGTTGGGGGCTGTTGGCTCTGGCCCTTCGGAATTCTCATGTTAGATTGACGGCATGCAAAGTGCCCCTCTTCGATCCATGCCAATGGCGCTGTTTGCGCTGGCAGCGCTGCTGCCGCTGGCGCTGTTTGGCGCGGGCGTGGTCTGGGGCGGCTGGTGGAGCGTGGCGGGGCTGCTGTATATGACGGCGCTGGCGGCGGGTCTGGATCAGATCACCGGGTTGTTTCTGGGAGATGCGCCCGAGGGGGCAGAGTTTCCGGCGGCAGATGCGTTGCTGGTGGCACTGGCGCTGGGCGCGCTGGGCCTGATGCCGCTGGCGGTCTGGGCGGTGGCGGGGGACAGCGGGCTGTCGGTTTCGGCGCGGGCGGCGGTGTTTGCGGGCAGCGGGCTGTGGCTGGGGCAAGTGGCCAATCCGGCGGCGCATGAGTTGATCCACCGCAACGGGCGCGGCTTGTTCCGGCTGGGCGGGCTGGTCTATTGCTGGCTGCTGTTTGGTCACCATACCTCGGCGCACCGGCTGGTGCATCATCAGCATGCTGCAAGCGTCGACGATCCGAACACGGCGCGCGCGGGCGAGGGCTATTATGCCTTCCTGATCCGGGCATGGCGCGGCAGTTTCAAGCGCGGCTGGGCTGCGGAAGATGCGCTGCGCCGGCGCGGCAAGACCGGAGTGCATCCCTATGCTGTCTATATCGGGATGGCGGCGCTGTGCCTGTGCCTTGGCTATGCCATCGCGGGGATTGGGGGAAGTCTGGCTTGGGCGGCGCTGGCAGCACATGCGCAGAGCCAACTGATGCTGTCCGACTATGTGCAGCACTATGGCTTGCAGCGCGAGATGCGCGCGGATGGCCGACTGGAGCCGGTCTCGGCCCGGCACAGCTGGAACGCAGGTCACTGGTTCTCGGCGGCGTTCATGCTCAATGCGCCGCGCCATTCCGATCACCATGCGCATCCGGCCCGCCCTTACCCGGCGCTGCGCCTGCCCGATCAGGATGCTGCGCCGCGCCTGCCGTGGCCGCTGCCGCTTGCCTGTCTGATCGCCTTGGTGCCGCCGCTGTGGAAACGCGCAATCCGGCCGCATCTGAACCAATGGCGCGCGCGCGCAGCTGGGGCATAGCTTTGCAGACACAAAGCTGTCACTGGCGTTTCGCGCGTTCTGCAGGCAGGATCATGGCTAACGGAGATCCCGATGCGCCCAAGCTTTAGCCTGACCTGCCTTGCCCTGTTGGCAATTGCCGCCCCATTGGCGGCACAAACCCTGACCCCGCCCAGCCCGCCGATGACGGGGGCGGCGTTTGAGGCCTATGTCAGCGGCAAAACCCTGACCTATGCGATGGATGGCGAGGTTTACGGCACCGAGCAGTACAAGCCGGGCCGCAAGGTGATCTGGGCTTTTACCGAAGATGAATGTCGCGAAGGCAGCTGGTATGAGAACGGGCCGCAGATCTGCTTTGTCTACGAAGACCCGAACGATCCGCAATGCTGGCTTTTCTTCATGGGCGCCCGGGGCATGACGGCGCAGTTCATCGGCGAAGGTGGCAGCGGTGATCTGTCAGAAGTGGCGCAAAGTCAGGGGCCGATGCCCTGCATGGGGCCACAGGTCGGGGTTTGACCGCAAAGTGGTGCCGCCGAGGGTGGCATCGAGCCCCCCTCGGCGGCGCTGCCGGGGCGACACAGCACGGGCCGGAAGGGCTGTTATGTCGGAGCCTGCGGCGCGAGTATTTCAAAAAGAGCAATTCCTTTGCGCATTGCTCTTTTTGAAATACTCCCCCCGGAGGGTCGGCAGCGGCAGGCGGCGATCCGATATCAACATGGCGTTGGACCGATCAGCCGGGGCGCATGCCGCGTGGCTGGGGGCGATCAGAACAGGCTGCCTTGCTCAAAGCCGCCGGGTTTTGGCTTTTTTGTCGGGCGCGGGCCGAGGCTCAGGCGGCCATCGCTGAATTCGATTTCCAGCGTTTGGGCTTTCTCGGCTGCGGATTTGGTCATCACAACGTGACCATCGCCGCGCACCACGGCGTAGCCGCGCTTCAGCGTCTGGTCATAGCCCAAAGTGGTGCGCATCCGCTCTAGCGCGTCCAACCGCTGGGCGAGCAATGCCAAGCGCTGGCCGGGGGCCGATTGCAGGCGTGCGTCCAGCTGTGTCAACTTGGCGCGGCCATCGGCGGTTTTGCGGCCTGCATCCGCGATCAAGCGGGCCAGCGACAGGGGCAGGCGCGAGGCCCACTTGTCAAAGGCGGCGTGTTTGCGCTCCTGCGCCCGCGCCGCGCGATCATTCAGGCGCAGCTGCGCGGCGTTCAGGCTTTCCGCGCGCCGCGCGATCAGGCCAAGCAGCGCTTCGGGGCGCAGGCGCGAGGCGATGGTGGCATAGCTGCCGCGTTTCTTTGCCGCCGCCATCCCCAAGGCGCCGCCCAAGCGTTGCCCCGCCGTATCAAGCCGTTGGCGCGGGGTGGCAAGCAGGCTCTCCAGCCTTGGCAGGGCGCGGGTCAGGTCGCGCAGGCGCTGATCGCGGCGTTGCAGCGTTTGGGCGATGCCGCGCGACTGGCGGGCAGCAAGATCGGCCAGCGTGGCGATCAGATCCATCCGCACCGGCACCGCGATTTCGGCGGCGGCGGTGGGCGTGGGCGCGCGCAGATCGGCGGCATAGTCGATCAGGGTGGTGTCGGTTTCATGGCCGACCGCCGAGATCAGCGGGATTTCAGATGCGGCGGCGGCGCGGACGACGATTTCTTCGTTAAATCCCCAAAGGTCTTCCAAACTGCCACCGCCCCTTGCCACGATGATCAGATCAGGTCGCGGGATTGGCCCACCCGGTTGTAGTGCGTTAAAGCCTTTGATGGCGGCAGCGACTTCCGCCGCGCAGTTTTGCCCCTGCACGGCCACCGGCCAGATCAGCACATGGCGCGGAAAGCGGTCGCGCAGGCGGTGCAGGATGTCGCGGATCACCGCACCAGAGGGCGAGGTGACAACGCCGATCACCTGCGGCAGATAGGGGATCGGTTTCTTGCGGGCGGGGTCGAACAGGCCCTCTGCCCCCAGCGCTGCTTTGCGTTTTTCCAGCATCGCCATCAAGGCACCTGCGCCCGCGGGGGCGACATCATCGACGATCAACTGGTATTTCGACTGGCCGGGGAAGGTGGTCATCCGCCCGGTGGCGATCACCTCCATACCCTCCTCGGGGCGGACCTGCATTTTGGCGACCTGGCCCTTCCAAGACACGGCGTCGAGGGAGGCGCGATCATCCTTCAGCGCGAAATAGAGATGACCCGAGGCCGGGCGGCTGACGCGGCCAACCTCACCACGCACCCGGACAAGGCCGAATTCGCCCTCGATCACCTTTTTCACCGCGCCGGAAAGTTCCGAGACGGTGAATTCGGGGGAATTGGAGGGCGCGGGGGTGTCTTCGAACATATCCATCGGGGGATTTTGCCCGAGCGCGCGCGGCAGTGCAATCGCGATACCGGCTTTTGGCTGAAAACCTATGCCACGCCTTTTCACCGCCCTCGAATCGCCCGTTTTGTTAACCTTGGTTAATATTTGGTTAAGATGAAGGGAAGGTCGGCTGAAAGTGAGGGATTGCTTGCAGAAAATCGGCAGATCTACCGCTCTGCGCGTGTTGATGGCTGTATTTGCCTGTCTTGGCAGCCCGGCACCTGCGCAAAGCTGTGATGAGAATTATGAGGGCGTCTGCGTGCCTGTGGCCTCGGACGTCGATTGCGCCAATGGCAGTGGCAACGGGCCGGAATATGTCGAAGGCCCGGTCTATATCGTCGGTCGTGATATTTATAAGCTGGACCGCGATGGCGACGGCGTGGCTTGTGAGCGCAAGTAGGCACCGCAGGGTTGCGTGGCAAAGGGCGGCAGCCTATGACGCCTGCATCCAACATCCAAGCGGAGGCACGCCATGAACATCCTTATCCTAGGCTCGGGCGGGCGGGAACATGCTTTGGCTTGGGCGGTGAAGCAGAACCCCAAGACCGATCGGTTGATTGTGGCTCCGGGGAACGCGGGCATTGCGATGCTGGCGGAATGTGCGGATTTTGACATTCTCGATGGTGCGGCGGTGGTGGCGTTCTGCGAGGCCAATGCGATTGATTTCGTGATCGTCGGGCCAGAGGCTCCGCTGGCTGCAGGCGTCGCCGATGCGACACGGGCGGCGGGGTTTCTGACCTTTGGGCCGAGTGCGCAAGCGGCGCGGCTGGAGGCCTCGAAGGGGTTTACCAAAGAGATTTGCGATGCTTGCGGTGCGCCGACGGCAGCCTATGCGCGGTTCACCGAGGCGGGTCCGGCAAAGGAATACATCCGCGCCCAAGGTGCGCCGATTGTCGTGAAGGCCGATGGTCTGGCTGCGGGCAAGGGCGTGATCGTGGCGATGACCGAAGCCGAGGCCCTCGCTGCCATCGACGACATGTTCGGCGGCGAGTTTGGCGCGGCAGGCGCCGAGGTGGTGATTGAGGAATTCATGACCGGCGAAGAGGCCAGTTTCTTCATCCTCACCGATGGCGTCAACGCGCTGCCGATTGGCACGGCGCAGGATCACAAGCGGGTGGGCGATGGCGACACCGGGCCGAATACCGGCGGCATGGGGGCCTATTCGCCTGCCCCAGTATTGACCGATGCGATTGCGGCCCGCGCGATGAAGGAAATCGTTTTGCCGACGATTGCCGAGATGGCGCGGCGCGGCACGCCCTATCAGGGAGTGCTGTATGCGGGCCTGATGATCAAGGACGGTCAGGGGCGGCTGGTGGAATACAACGCCCGCTTTGGCGATCCGGAAACCCAAGTGCTGATGATGCGTCTGGGCGCGCAGGCGCTGGATCTGCTACTGGCCTGCGCCGAGGGGCGCTTGGACCGCGCTCAGGTGAATTGGGCGGATGATCATGCGATCACCGTGGTGATGGCCGCCAAAGGCTATCCGGGGACCTATCAGAAGGGCTCGGTGATCGAGGGGCTGGAGCGGATGCCGGAAGACAGCCGCCATATGGCATTTCACGCCGGAACCACGCTGAAAGATGGTCAGATCACTGCCACCGGGGGCCGGGTGCTGAACATCACCGCGCGGGGCGACACGCTGACCGATGCGCGCAACCGGGCCTATGCGATGATTGACCTGCTGCACTGGCCCGAGGGATTTTGTCGCAGCGATATTGGCTGGCGCGCGCTGTAGCCGAATTCCGCCGCGGAATTCGTGCACGGAATTCGCGCGAATTCCGGCTTGGCCCGCAGGTTTGCGCCCTCTTGCACCTATGCGGGTTCCTGCATAAACAGCCCGCATAAAGCATTTGGCGAAGGATGGCGGATGCCGCTTCTCGTGATGAAATTTGGCGGCACTTCGGTGGCCGACCTTGCGCGGATCGAAAACGCCGCGAAAAAAGTGCAGGCCGAGGTCGCGCGCGGCTATGACGTGATCGTCATTGTCTCGGCAATGTCGGGCGAGACCAACAAGATGGTTGGCTTTGTCGAAGGCACGTCAAAGCTGTATGACGCCCGCGAATATGATGCGGTGGTGTCCAGCGGTGAGAATGTCACGGCGGGCTTGCTTGCGTTGCGCTTGCAGGAAATGGATATCGCGGCGCGGTCGTGGCAGGGTTGGCAAGTGCCGATCAACACCACCTCGGCACATTCGTCGGCACGGTTCATCTCGATCCCGCGCGACAATATCGACGCCAAATTTGCCGAAGGCTTCAAGGTCGCGGTGGTCGCAGGTTTTCAGGGCGTGTCGGCCGAAGGTCGGATCACGACTTTGGGTCGCGGCGGCTCGGACACCACGGCGGTGGCTTTCGCTGCCGCCTTCGGGGCCGAGCGTTGCGATATTTATACCGATGTCGATGGGGTCTATACCACCGATCCGCGCATCACCAACAAAGCCCGCAAGCTGGACAAGATCGCGTTTGAAGAGATGCTGGAACTGGCATCCTTGGGCGCCAAGGTGCTGCAAACCCGCTCAGTTGAACTGGCGATGCGCTACAAGGTGCGGCTGCGGGTGTTGTCCTCGTTTGAGGATACCGATGAGACTTCTGGAACGCTGGTCTGCGACGAGGATGAGATTATGGAATCGAAAGTTGTGTCGGGCGTGGCCTATAGCCGCGATGAAGCCAAGGTGACTTTGGTGCGGGTTGAAGATCGCCCCGGCATCGCCGCCGCGATCTTTGGGCCGCTGGCCGAGGCTGGCGTCAACGTGGATATGATCGTGCAGAATATCTCGGAAGTCGAGGCGGGCAGCGTCAAGGGGGCTACCACCGATATGACCTTCTCGTGCCCGACCAATCAGGTCGCCCGCGCGCAAAAGGCGATGGAAGATGCGGTGGCTGCCGGGATGATCACCTATGACGGCATCGTGGTGGACAGCGATGTGGCCAAGATTTCCGTGGTTGGCATTGGGATGCGGTCCCATGCCGGGGTGGCGGCGACGATGTTCAAGGCGCTGTCGAAAGAGAACGTCAACATCAAGGTGATCGCGACATCCGAGATCAAGATTTCGGTACTGATCGACCGCAAATATATGGAGCTGGCCGTGCAGGCCCTGCACGACGCTTTCGAGCTTGAAAAGGCCTGAGAGGGTTCTTTTTTGGCTCAGGAATGGACGCCGGGTGGCTTGGCTGCCCGGCGTTTTCGTTGGTCCCGGGTTGGGACCACAAAAATCCCTCTTTAGGATCAGCATGTTGCGTTTGGAATTAGGGTTTTGGAAACCTCTGGCAAAGACAGCCAATCTGCACGGGTGTCTCAGCGCGCTCGTGCTGGGATTGGCGGGATTGCTGGCAGCGCCGATGGTCGCTGATCCCGCGCCCCAGATCGTTTGCACCCTGATCATTGCCGCCGACAGCGGCGCTGTTTTGCGCGAGGATGGTGACTGCGCAACCCGGGTAACGCCCGCCTCTACCTTCAAGATTGCGCTGGCGGTGATGGGCTATGACGCGGGATTTTTGGAAAGTCCGAGCCAGCCGGTTCTGTCCTACCAGCCCGGCGATCCCAAATGGGGCGGTGCCAACTGGCTGCGCGACACCGATCCCACCGACTGGATGCGCTATTCCGTGGTCTGGTATTCCCAGCGGATCACGCGGGCTTTGGGGGCCGAGACACTGACGCGCTACGGGCAGGCGTTTGGCTATGGCAATGCCGATTTTCGCGGTGATCCCGGGCAGGATAACGGGCTGGAGCGGGCGTGGATTGCCTCGTCCTTGCAGATTTCTCCGCGTGAGCAGGCGGCGTTTCTGCGCGCCTTGGTGACGGATGACTTGCCAGCCAACGCCGCCGCACAGGCCCAAGCCCGCAGTATCGTGGAATGCAGCGCAATTGAGGGCTGGGCGGTGTGCGGCAAGACTGGCACCGCCTATCCACGGCAAAGCAATGGCAGCTTTGACTACGCGCGCGGCTGGGGTTGGTTTGTGGGTTGGGCCGATCACGCAGGCGACAGACTGGTGTTCGTGCGCCTGACGCAGGCCCGCGCGCGCAGCGAAGGCTCGCCGGGTGTTCTGGCGCGCGATGCGTTCTTGGCCGCGTGGCCTGCAGATATGACAGAGTTGGGGCGTTAGCGCTTGACCCCTGCCCGCCAGACAAACCGCCCCGGCCCAGAGCTGGCCAGTATCAGCAAGCCACCGGCGATGGACCAGTTTTTCACCATGATCGTCACCTGCCAAGGGTCGGCGCGCAGCTGCCAGTGAAAGTAGCTGGTGAAGAGGCAATAGGCGGCAAGGATCAATGCCCATTGGCGCACGCCGGGGCCAAAGATCAGGCCAAGCGCTGCGATCAGATTGAACGCCGCAACGGGCCAGACCAGCCAGACCGGCAAGCCTATGCCGGCGATCATGACCTCGACCGGCACGGGGTCGCCCAGCTTCTGCGCAGCACCGCCAAGGAACAGCAGCGCGATCAGGATACGGCCCGCGAGGTTGAGTGCATCATTCATCGCAGCACGATTGCAGGCCAATGCGCCTTGGGCAAGCATGGCGTGATCAAGACGGCGTGACGCTTGCGGTGAGATCAGCACGATCAAAGCAGCGCGGGGCACGATAAGCGCTTGGGATCGTAGTATTTTCACCGCTTGCTACGGGTTTGGGCAAAGGCAAACGCGGGGTTCCCGATGAAAATACTCAGAAACCTACTTCCGACAAAATCTATCAACTATTTGTTTTTGTTTGATTATTTTGACAAAGTTCTTGAGTCTCTGACGCAGATTGGCTATCTGTGCTGCAAGACAGCCAGCCAGCACATTTGCAAGCCAGCTCTCAAACCCCCACCTCCTCTCGCCAGCCAGCACCAGCCAGACAACCGCATTTCTTGCGGCTATCCAGCCATGCCAGCGCGCCAGATCAGAAGGCAGGAACAGGGCAGCTTTCGGGCTGCCCTTTTTGCTGCGCTAGTAGGGTTGCTCGAACGGCGCGTGGCGCAATGAGGCCATGACCACAACCTTGCCCCCATCCTGAACCCGGTCGTGCAAGTCGATCACATCCTGATCCAGCATGCGGATGCAGCCCGAGGACACGGCTTTGCCAAGGTATTTCGGCTCGCACGCGCCGTGGATGCGGTAAAGCGTGTCTTGACCATTCTGGAACAGATAAAGCGCGCGTGCGCCCAACGGATTGCCGGGCCCACCCGGCATGCCGCCATTGGCGACGGAATAGGGCGCAAATTCCGGGCGGCGCGCGATCATGCTGTCGGGTGCTTTCCAGACTGGCCATTTGCGGCGGAACTGCAACCGCGCTGTGCCATTCCAGCCAAAGCCCGCCGCGCCAACGCTGACGCCGTAGCGCAGGGCGCGGTCGGGTGCGGTGATCAGATGCAGGAAGGCGGCATCGGGATCGACGACGATGGTGCCGGGCGCCTCAAACGGGAACGGGTTTTCCACCTCCTGCCCCCACAGGATGGGATCAACGATGCCGTCAGGCACGGCGGGAACCGGATGCGGCTCGGTGAATAGCGCGCCATAGCGGGCGGGCATGGGTGGTGGCGGTGGCGGCGGCAGGGCCTCGGGCGGTTGTGGCGCACAGGCAGCAAGGGATGCAGCAGAGGCCGCAGCCATAAAGGCGCGTCTGGTCAGCATAGGATAATCCTTATCGGCAAAGAGTTGGGCTGAACGAGGCTGCGATCAGAGGCAGCAGCGGTGTTCAGCCAAGCCGGGGCGGGCCATGCGCCAACGGCGGAATTTGCCCGACGCTCTGCGGCCAGGTGCTGGGGCGCAGGCGGGTTGCGGGCGAGATGAAGGCCAAGGAAACCTCGGTCGGCCAAACCGCCAAGGCCGGGTTGCAGGGCGAGCCGGGGATCGCAGGGCCTTTGCAGCGGGCGATCACGGCGGCATAGGTTTTGCGGATCGGTGCCTGCAGCGCATCAGCGGATGCGGGCCAATCCATCTGCACTGCGATCAGCCGAGAGGCAGGCGCAACCGTGCCGAATTTATGCGCAAAGCTGCCCAAGGGCAGCAGCGCAAGCAGCGTCAGCAGCAGCAAAGTTCGGGTCAACAGGGCCATGCCTCTACCTGCCACGCAGCGGCAGGGGTGTCGAGACGCCGGGCAGGCATTTGCGCGGGCAGAGCGATCACCAAATCTCACATCGCCGTGAGGGATGGGCCGCAGCGGCGGGCGTTGAAATGCGCAAGACGGGAAATGCCAGTTGGGGGAACGCCAGATGCGGGACCTAAAGATTGCGGGTCCGAAAGATCGGGGAACGAAAGGCCGTTGCGCGCATTTATGCTGCGCAACGGCTGGACTTGGGCGGTTTTTGCGCAGGCGCTGGATAATCTCGCAGCACCGGGCGCTTGACCACTCCCTTTTGTCGCATAACTCGCCTATAGAGGGCGGATTGGATTTGATCGGATTAAGGGTATGCCCGCAGAGCGCAGCGACAGTGACAGCCGGAAACTTTTGCGCCGCCTGCGCGATGTGTTAAGCACAAAGGCGATGGGGCAGGATCGGCTTGACCAGATCACCCATCTGATCGCGGATTCCATTGGCACCGAAGTCTGCTCGATCTATCTGTTCCGCGATGCCGAAACCCTTGAACTCTGCGCGACCGAAGGGCTGAAGAAAGCCGCTGTGCACCAGACCCGGATGAAGCTGGGCGAAGGTCTGGTGGGCCGGGTGGCGCGCACAGGCCTGCCGGTGAACACCGCTGACGCACCCTCTGAAAAGGGCTTTCGCTTTATGCCGGAAACCGGGGAAGAGCTGTATTCGGCTTTCCTTGGCGTGCCGATCCAGCGGGTTGGCGAAAAGCTGGGCGTGCTGGTGGTGCAGTCGAAACTGGCGCGCGCCTATTCGGAAGATGACATTTACGGGCTGGAAGTCGTCGCCATGGTGCTGGCCGAAATGACCGAGCTGGGGGCGTTCTCGGGCGAGGGCGGCGGCGGCATGGGCAAGCTGCACAAACAGCCGGTGCTGTTTCGCGGCGCGTCGGGGCAGGAAGGCGCCTCCGAAGGCCGGGTCTGGCTGCACGAGCCGCGCGTGGTGGTGACCAATCCGGTGGCCGATGATCCCTTGACCGAGATTGACCGCATCCGCGAGGCCGTAGGCGTGCTGCGGGTGTCGGTGGATGATCTTTTGGCGGCGGAAAGTCTGGACAAAGACCAAAAAGCGGTGCTGGAAGCCTACCGCATGTTCGCCCATTCGCGCGGTTGGCTGCGCCGGATGGAAGAGGATATTTCGTCGGGCCTGTCCGCCGAGGCTGCGGTGGAAAAAGAGCAATCAGCGGCGCGGTCGCGGCTCAGCCAAGTGCCGGATGCGTATCTGCGTGAGCGGTTGCAGGATCTGGACGACCTCTCGAACCGCTTGCTGCGGATTTTGACCGGGCAAGGCAAGGACACCGGGGCGGAGATGCCGGAAAACCCGGTGCTGATCGCGCGCAACATCGGGCCTGCAGAGCTGCTGGAATATGGCCGCAAGCTGAAAGGCGTGGTGCTGGAAGAAGGCTCGGTCGGATCACATGCCGCAATTGTGGCGCGCGCCCTGATGATCCCGATGGTTATTCATGCCGAACGCATCACCAACGAGGCGCTGAACGGCGATGCGATTTTGGTCGACGGCGATCAGGGCATCGTGCATCTGCGCCCCGAAGATACCGTGGCGCGGTCCTTCCGCGACAAGATTGCCATGCAGGCCGAAGCGATGCAGCGCTATGCCTCGCTGCGTGACCTGCCTGCGATGACGAAGGATGGCGTGAAAATCGGGCTGCATATGAACGCGGGCCTGATGGCGGATTTGCCGTCACTGGTGGGGTCCGGGGCCGAAGGCGTTGGGCTGTTCCGCACCGAGTTGCAGTTTCTGGTGCGCAATTACATGCCACGGCGCGAGGAATTGGCAGCGCTGTATTCCCGCGTGATCGAGGCCGCCAAAGGTCTGCCGGTCGCGTTCCGCACGCTGGATATCGGGTCGGATAAGGTGCTGCCCTATCTGAAACCTCAGGATGAACCCAACCCCGCGATGGGCTGGCGGGCGATCCGGGTGGGGCTGGACAAACCCGGTGTGCTGCGGATGCAGTTGCAGGCGCTGATCCGCGCCTCGGCGGGCCGTCCGATGGCGGTGATGTTCCCGTTCGTGTCCGAACACGCCGAATTTGTCGAAGCCCGCGCCCATGTTTTGCGCGAATTGCACCGCGAAAAGTCGCTCGGCCATGCCGTGCCCTCGGCGTTGGAAATCGGCGCGATGCTGGAAACGCCCAGCCTTGCCTATGCGCCGGATGCGTTCTTTGAGATGGCCGATTTTATCTCGATCGGTGGCAATGATCTGAAGCAATTCTTCTTCGCGGCTGATCGGGAAAACGAGCGGGTGCGCAAGCGCTACGATTCGCTGAACGCCTCGTTCCTGACGTTTTTGCAGTTCGTGGTGGCGCGCTGCGCGGCATCTGGCACCAAACTGTCATTCTGCGGCGAGGATGCCGGCCGCCCCGTTGAGGCACTGGCCTTGGCGGCGATTGGATTGCGCAACCTGTCGATGCGGCCTGCGTCCATCGGCCCGGTGAAAGCCCTGCTGCGCCGGGTGGATCTGGCCGAGGCGCGGGCGGTGATTGACCGCGCGCGGTCAGAGGGGGCCGAGACAGTGCGGCCCGCACTGATGGAGTGGTTGGCAAGCGTGGGAGAGTGAGGGGCGCGTATTGCGGATGTAGTCAAAGTCTTCTCGGTGAAAACTGATGTTTGAAGCTGAGGCAACGGAAGAAAGCGCTGGCTTCTGCGATTGTTGCTGAAACACAAGCCGTAAGGTTTGGGGCTTTGTTCCTGAAAATGGCCAGACTATTGCAGCCTATTTCGTTCACTGGACGGTTGGAAAATCATTGCAAACCCACCCCGCCAACTTTGATCTGATTTATGGGCCTTGGGGCGAAGGTTCACAGTTTAAAGACCGCTGCGCTATTTCTCTCATTCACTTTGAAAACGAGTCTGGACCTGGCGTCATGGTGATAGATGCAAATAATCGCCCCCTCGCGGCGCGCGATCTCGCCGGTTCAGCAATGCGGAGGCATGAGGTTTTGGGCACCTCGCTCGCATCAAAAGTGTTCGCGATCTTCGATGCGGTTTTAACTCAGGATCAGCGGCTAAAGTAGCGCAGATAATCAGAGACAGTTCGCGGCACTCACCACACAGGGCAGCACCTGACCGCCGGGTGGGCGAGCCACAGAATTTCTAGGCACTTTATGCCTCAGCCCCTCCCCCAGATGTTCTAAGCGAGACAGCGCAGAAGCGCCCGCCCGAGGGGGCGGTCAGGCGCTGCCCGGCGGCGCTAAAGCGCCTTGATTCCGGGCCGGGTGTTTGCCTGTAAGAGCGTTGACCAACCCACCTACCCCACGCCGCCCCGGACTTGATCCGGGGCCTCGCGTCGCCCTATGAGGCCCCGGATCAAGTCCGGGGCGGCGTGGGAATGTTGTAAACTGCGCGCGGCTTAGTCTTCGCTGCGGCCCGCGCCGCTACGATCCTGCGCGTAGTGCTTCAGCGCAAACTCTGGCAGCCATGCTTCGCGCCGGATGGTCCAAACCTCATAGGTCGGGATGAATTGATCGGGCGCATCCAGTGCGCCAAGGTTCACCTCAACCTCATCCCCCGTGATGGAAAACACCGAGCCGCCGCAGGTCGGGCAGAAATTCCGGCCTTGGTAAGCGCGGGTTTCACCCCTGATTGTCACGGCGGTATCGGGGAAGATCGCGCTGGCGTGGAACAGCGCCCCGTGCTGCTTGCGGCAATCAAGACAATGGCACAGCCCCACGCGGTAGGGTTTGCCTGTGGCCGTGATGCGCACCTGCCCGCAGAGACAGCCGCCTGTGAATATATCCATCTGTGCCTCTGGCTTGGCGAGAGATCGGTTGGGTCAGGCTTTACTAATCTTGGGCGGCTCAATCGCTTTGGCAAAGGCGGCGACGACGGCTTCACCGCCTTGCACCTCGGCCAAGCGCATCAGCGCGAACCGGATGCGGGCCATCTCGCGGTAATAGCGCAGGAAAGCGGCGTTCAGCGCGGCACCGGATACCGCACCCAGCACGGGCACGGCTTGGGCGGCCAGTTTCTGGCCCATGGTCGCCGCAAGTTTCGGCGCGACCGAGGCGATCAGCTTCTGGATTGCAGGTCCGGTCAGGGTCAGGCGGGCCGACAGGAACGCAGCATTGACGCCATCATCACCGTGCAAGGGCGTGCCCGCCGCAAACACCTCAAGACAGGCGGCGCGGATGCCGGGTTCGGTCGGATCATAGCCCGCGCGGATCGCTTCAGAGCGGATGGTGTGCAAAATCAGGGTGATGCTGACCGGAAGTTCGGCGATAGACGTCAGCAGCCCCCCTGCCCCGCCCGCAGCCCCGGTCGCCATCGCCGCAAAGGTTGACGCCCTGCCACCCAGCTTTGGGCCTTGCTCGGCAAGCCCCGCAAGACCATGCGCGGCAGTCAGGGCCTTGATCACCACCTGTTCAATCTGCGCGCGCAGGGCGGCGGGCAGCAGGGTGGCTTGCTGCTCCAGCCCGCCGCCGATCTTGTTCACCAAAGTCATCAGCGGGCCATTGGCGCGTTTATAGGCGCGGGCAAGCTCGGTTATTTCAGTGTTGGAGGCGGGGGTGCGCAGGGCGGGAAGCTGGGTCATACCGCCAATGTGGGGGGTTTGTTGCCGCAGCACAAGAGAGCCGTCAGCCCTGCGGCAGGGTCGCGCCCGAAGCCTTGGTGACATGTCCCTTGATGCCATCCCAAGCGCCCTTTTTCAACGCAAGCCCCAACACGCGGTCAGGGTTCGTTGGCGGCGGCATCACCACACCGTCCAGCTTTTCAAAGCCAAAACGGCGGTAATAGGGGGCATCGCCCACCAGCAACACGCGCTCCCATCCCAGACGGCGGGCCTCGACCAGACTTTCGTTGATCAACAGCGCGCCAAGCCCCTCGCCCTGCCGGGTGGGGTGGACGGCGACGGGGCCCAGCAGCAGCACATCCTCGCCATCCTCGTCATCGCCCTCGTCAATCTCGGCGGGCCAATAGCGGATCGCAGCGGCGAGGGTGCCATCGGCATCGCGCAAAATCAGGCACAGCGCGGCTACAGTCGGCACACCATCGCGCAGGCGGTAAGATGACAAAGCGGTGCGGCCGGGGGCAAAGCACAGATCATAAAGCGCCTCGACTTCCCACCAATCATCCTCGATCTCTTCTTCAAGCTGATACACGGGCGGGCCTTTTTAGAATCATCTGGAAACGCGGGTAACATGCGCTTGGTGCAGGATCAAATCTGAAGGGGATGCGGATGTTTTATCAGCCGGAAAAGGGCCAAGGCCATCGGGAAGCGGGCCTGCCGCACAATCCGTTCAAGGCAATTGTGGCGCCGCGCCCGATTGGCTGGATTTCCACGCGCGGCCCGTTGGGCGACAACCTTGCGCCCTATTCGTTTTTCAACGCGGTGAATGATGCGCCGATGCAGGTGATGTTTGCCGGTGGGATGAAGGATTCGATTGCGAACCTGCGCGACAGCGGGGTTTTCGCGGTGAATGTGGTGGCCGAGGCGATGATCCACGCGATGAACGCCAGTTCAGAAGCCGTGGCGCGCGGGGTGGATGAATTCGCATTGGCCGGGGTTACCAAGGCAGAATGTGCGGTGATTGATTGCCCGCGGGTGGCGCTGGCCCCGGCGACACTTGAATGTCGGGTGGTGCATTTGCTGCAGTTGGCGGGTGAGAACTGGATGGCGGTGGGCGAAGTTGTCGGCGTGCATATTCGCCCTGAGTATCTGCGCGATGGCCGCTTCGATCTAGAGCTGGTGCGGCCCGTAGCGCGACTGGGCTACAAGGATTACGCCGTGGTGTCAGAGGTGTTTGAGCTGACGCGCCCCGATGAAGTGGGGCGCGCCGAGATTTAGCGCCGGGAACTAAAACTGCGGTTTTAGCGCTGCGGTTTCAGCGCAACAGCGGCGGGCGCGGTGGTGGCAGTTCGCCAAGGCCAATGTCGCGGCGCAAATGGTTCGACAGCATCGCGGCTGGCGGAGGCTTTGCAGGCCGTTGCAGCAGCGCGCGCAACAGCGCAAGCAACGTGCGCAGCGGCCCGTGATCGGCGATCAGCTGTTGCAGAACGGGCAGCAAAGCCGCTTGGTCAGAATAACGTCTTGCGTTTTGAACAAGGTTCATTTTGGCACATTCCAGCCGCTTGCACGGACTGGTCCTATGGTTTGAGATTAAAATGCGACGCAAAAGCGCGCGGCGCGCGGTTGGGTCGGATGGGTGTTTTGGTGGGGTTAAGCCGCTAAGGCTTTGGACACGCTAAGGCTTCGAGGATCGGGGACTAGGCCCGATACGAGGTGCCGCAATTGTGTCGCCAGACAGGTGCCGCGGTGGCGACGGATGTAGAATACAACATGTGACGCCCTCCTTTGGTCCTGCGTGGTTTGCGGCTTATGGCATGGTTTTAGGGCCGCGCAAAACGGCGTGGCCTTGGGCGCGCAGATGTTTGACGGGTGTGGTCTTGGCGTCACAGGCACGGCCAGACGGCAAGGCTGGGGGGCTCTCCCCCCAGACCCCCGAGGATATTTCTGCAGAGAGGATGATAATTTTAGGTAAATTTTAGCGAAGGCTGGCGAAGAAGGTTTTCAGCAGCGATTCGGACTCGGCTGCGTTGATGTTGTCGTAGATCTCGGGGGCGTGGTGGCATTGGGGGTGACTGAACACCCGCGCGCCATGCAGCGTGCCGCCGGATTTTGGGTCGGGCGCGCCGATGTAAAGCCGGGCGATGCGGGCGGCGGCGATGGTTCCGGCGCAGATTGGGCAGGGCTCTAGCGTGACGTACAGATCGTGGCCCGGCAAACGCTCGGATTTGGCCAGGCGGCAGGCTTCGCGGATCGCCAAAACCTCGGCATGCGCGGTGGGGTCGCTTAATTCGCGGGTGCGGTTGCCAGCAGCGGCGATGATCTGGCCATCTTTCACCACCACGGCCCCGATTGGCACCTCACCGCGCACGGCGGCCTTGCGGGCTTGATCCAAAGCGGCGTCCATGAAGGTTTTGAACACCGTACTTGCCCCTTGGACGTTGAAAGAATAGTTTGGCCTGATCGCCCGCATGTCGCGCGCTTTGCCCGTTGAAGGATAAAAGACTATGGCCGAGAATACAAATCCCCCGAAAATCGCAAGAGTGGCTGGCCCTAAAGTTGAGGGCAAGGCTGTAGAACGCAAGGCCGCAGTGACGGCCAAGCCTGCGGCGGGCACGCCAGAAGGCGACCGGATCGCCAAGGTTTTGTCGCGCGCTGGCGTCGCCTCGCGCCGCGAAGCCGAGCGCATGATCGAGTTGGGTGAGGTTTCGGTCAACGGCAAGGTCATCACCTCGCCTGCCCTGAACGTCACCTCGAAGGACAAGATCGTCGCGCGCGGCGTGGTGGTGGGCGAGCCCGAGCAGGCGCGGTTGTGGCTGTATTACAAGCCCGATGGCTTGGTGACTTCGGAAAGCGACGAGAAGGGCCGCGAGACGGTGTTTGACAATCTGCCTGCCGAGTTGCCGCGGGTGATGTCGGTGGGGCGGCTGGATTTGAACTCGGAAGGGTTGCTGCTGCTGACCAATGACGGCGCGCTTAAACGGCGGTTGGAATTGCCCTCGACCGGCTGGCTGCGCAAGTATCGCGTGCGGGTGAACGGCAATCCGATGGACCCGGATCTGGAGCCTTTGCGCAAAGGCATCGTGGTGGAGGGAGAGCGGTTTCAGCCGATGATCGTGGTGATTGACCGGATTCAGGGCGCGAATGCCTGGCTGACCGTGGGCCTGCGTGAGGGCAAGAACCGCGAGATCCGCCGTGCGATGGCCGCAATCAATCTGACGGTGAACCGCTTGATCCGGATTTCTTACGGCCCGTTCCGTCTGAACGATCTGCAACCGGGCGAGGTCGAGGAAGTCAAAGGCAAGGTTTTGCGCGATCAGCTGGGCCAAGGGGCGACGGTGGATGAAGATGCGCCCAAGCGCACCCGCGCACCGCGCCCGGCTTCGCGCACCACCACCGCCAAGGCCGACGGCCCAAGCAAACGGCTGAAATCCGGCGAAGGCTTGAAGCAGCTTTCTGATGCCTGGGGCGAGGCCACCAAGCCGCGCAGCTTTGGCACCGCCGCCAAGAAGGCCGAGGCTGGCGCTGGCGCAAAGCCGCGCAGCTTTGGCACCGCTGCGGCAAAGGCAGAGGGCGCTTCCAGACCCGCCAAACCTGCGGCAAAGCGGCCCACATCGACGCGCAGCGCGCCTGTGGGGCCGAAGCCGACCGGCGGGCGGCCAAAGCGCGGGGCTTGATATGGTGTCAGGGGCCGGAAAATTCCCCGGTTTTGCCCACTGGCACGCAGCCAGCGCTGTGCCTATAGTCTAGGGGTTCCCGCCGTGTGGGCCAGTATTCTGAGAAATGAGGCGCTATGTCTGCCAAGGGTTTGGAATCGGGCGCGTTTATGCTGTTGCTGGCGCTGATGGTCTATGTTGCCATCTTGGGTGCGCAGTGATGGGGGTGCAGTGATGGCGGAACGCTTTGGCGGCAAATACTCGCCGGGGAACTCTCGCGTCGATGGCCCTGCGGGGGTCGCGCCCGCGCCGGGGGCTGTGCCACGGTCCAAATCCACCGGGCGCGCGCGGGCGCTGTTCTTGCCGCCGTTTCTGTTCGCAGCCCTTGCGTTCAAGGCAGAGCCGCGCGTTTTGATCCTGGGGCTGGCAGCTTGCGGGATTTTGCTGCTGGCCGCTTGGCTGACCCAACAGGGCTGCATCGCGCAAGACGCCTATGACGCGCGCAAGGTGGCGCGGCGTCCGGCGATCCCGCGCAAGGCTTTTGGCGCGGTGCTGATGGGGGTGGGCCTCTGCGTCGGGGCCATGGTCAATCAGCCGATGATTTACGCGATCTTGCTGGGGCTGGCCGGGTTGATCCTGCATGTCGGCGCGTTCGGGCTGGACCCGATGCGCGACAAGGGCATGGAGGGCGTTGACAGCTTTCAGGTCGAACGCGTCGCCAAAGCCGTGGATGAGGCCGAGGCTTTGCTGGCCGGCATGAAAGATGCGATCCTGCGCGCCAAGGACAGCGCCTTAGAGGCGCGCGTGGCGAAATTCGCAGGCATTGCGCGCGGGCTGTTCCGGTCTGTGGAAAACGATCCGGGCGATCTGACAGCGGCGCGCAAGTATCTGTCGGTCTATTTGATGGGCGCGCGCGATGCGACGGTGAAGTTTGCCGATGCCTATGTGCAGGCCCGCGACCCCAAAATCCGCGCCGATTATGAGACTTTGCTGACCGAGTTGGAAACCACCTTTGCCGCCCGCACTGAAAGCCTGCTGCAAGGCAGCCATACCGATCTTGACGTTGAAATTCAGGTGCTCCGCGATCGCCTGAAACTGGAAACCTGATTTTTACGCAATCCGCCCCGCTGCGGGGTTTTGCCAATCTGCGCATCTGCGCCCTGAACGAGTGAGAGCCATGACCGAAGATATCCGCGCCGCTGCTGCCACCTCGCTGGCCGAAGTTGAAAAAGTCACCGCCACCGTGCTGGCCGAACCCGGCACTGCGATTGTGGTCTTGGAAGCCGCCCCTGCCCCGGTGGCCGAGGATATCCGCAAGCGCATGGCCGAGTTGGATATGACCAACACCCAGTCGATCATCTCGTTCGGCTCCGGCGCGCAGGCTGAATTGCAGGTGATTTCGCAGGAAATGCTGCAGGGCGTGAAGAACAAGGATGTCGGGCCAGCCGGGGATTCCCTGCGCGAAATCGTCACCACCATTCGCGGTTTCTCGGGCGAAGAGTTGGACGTGAACCGCAAGCAAAGCTGGTGGGAATGGCTGACCGGCCACGCCGCCCCCTTGGCGGAATTTGTCGCGCGCTACGAAGAAGTGCAGGGCCAGATTGACAAGGTGACGGCAAACCTGCTGGTGCATGAGACAGTTTTGTTAAAGGATATCAAAAGCCTCGACATTCTGTATGCCAAGACTTTGACCTTCTACAACGAACTGGGCCTTTATATCGCGGCGGGTGAGGCCAAGCTGAAAGAGCTTGATGCCAATGACATTCCCGCGCGTGAGGCTGCGGTGACAGCCGCGCCCGAGGCTGATCAGTTGATCCGCGCCCAAGAACTCCGCGATCTGCGGGCGGCGCGCGATGATCTGGAACGCCGGGTCTATGATCTGAAACTGACGCGTCAGGTGACGATGCAATCCTTGCCCTCGATCCGCTTGGTGCAGGAAAACGACAAGAGCCTCGTCGGCAAGATCAACTCCACCCTGATGAACACCGTGCCTTTGTGGGAAACCCAACTCGCGCAAGCGGTGACGATCCAGCGCAGCAAGGAAGCCGCGATTGCGATCAAGGATGCCAATGATCTGACCAATGAATTGCTGACCGCCAATGCCAACAACCTGCAAGAGGCCAACAAGGTCGTGCGCACCGAGATGGAGCGGGGCGTGTTCGACATCGAGGCCGTGCAGAAGGCCAATGCAACCCTTGTGGCCACGATCGAGGAAAGCCTTGCGATTGCCGACGAAGGCAAGGCGCGGCGGGCTGCCGCCGAGATTGAGCTGGTGAAGATGGAAGGAGAGCTGCGCGATACTCTGGCCTCTGCCCGCGCGCGCAAGACCGCCAGCGGTGCCAATATCGGCAGCGCTGTCTGATCATGGCGCAGCGGGGGCCGCGCATTGCGATCAAACGCTGGCTTGGCCTGACGGCTGCGCTGGCGCTGCTCGGTTGTGGCGAAACGCTGCCGCCTGCGACAAAACCTGTGCCGCGTCCAGAGGTGGCGGCACAGCCTGCGCCCGAACCAAAGCCAGAAACCCCGGCCAGTGCCGCGGCGCGTGCTTATTATGCCGAGGTGCAACGCGGCTTGCTGGGTCAGGGCTTGCTGCGCACCGATGGCGGCGGCGCGGACACGCCGTTCACCGACCGCATGTTGGCTGATAACTTCATCCGCATCGCCCTCTATGACGAATATGCCCGTTCAAGCGGCAGCACCGTGCAGCGCCAGACCGTCAGCGCATTGCGGCGCTGGCAGCAGCCGGTGCGGGTGGGCCTGCGCTTTGGCGATTCCGTCTCGGCGCAGATGCGGGCGACCGATACGGCGCGGGTCGGCTCTTATCTGCAACGCTTGCAGGGGCTGACCGGGCATCCGATCCGGCTGGACGACAACCGCCCGAATTTCTGGATCTATGTCGTCTCGGAAGATGAACGCGCGGGGCTTGGGCCCGTGCTGCAAGCCGCAATGCCGGGGCTGACGGCGAATGATGTCAGCGGCATCACCGCGATGCAGCGCTCCACCTATTGCATCGTTTATGCGCAATCCTCGGGGGCTTCGGGCAATTACACCGGGGCTTTCGCGGTGATCCGCGCCGAACACCCCGATTTGCTGCGCCTGTCCTGCCTGCACGAAGAAATCGCCCAAGGGCTGGGGTTGCCGAATGACAGCCCGCAGGCCCGCCCGTCGATCTTCAACGATGACGAAGAATTCGCCCTGCTGACGACGCAGGACGAGAAGATGTTGCAAATGCTATACAATCCCGCGCTGCGCCCCGGCATGACCGAGTCCGAAGCGCGGCCCATCGTGGAAACACTCGCCCGCCGTCTGATGGGCGGCGAAAGCTAGGCCCGTCGGGGCGTGAAGGAGTAGATCATGGTTTTCGGATTTCTGAAGGGCGAGTTTATTGATGTCATCACCTGGCTGGATGACTCCCGCGACACGATGGTGTGGCGGTTTGAACGGCAGGGCAATGCGATCAAATACGGCGCCAAGCTGACGGTGCGCGAGGGTCAGGCAGCCGTGTTCGTGCATGAGGGCCAGTTGGCCGATGTGTTCGGCCCCGGCATGTATATGCTCGAAACCAACAACATGCCGATCATGACCACGCTGCAAAGCTGGGATCATGGCTTTGACAGCCCGTTCAAATCCGAAATCTGTTTCATCAACACCACCCGGTTCAATGATCAGAAATGGGGCACCAAGAACCCGATCATGTGCCGCGATCCCGAATTCGGCCCTGTGCGCCTGCGCGCCTTTGGCAGCTATTCGATGCGGGTGGCCGATCCTTCGGTGTTCATGCGCGAAATCGTCGGCACCGATGGCGAGTTCACCGCCGATGAAATCAGCGATCAGATCCGCAATGTGATCGTGCAAGAGGCGTCACAAGTGCTGGCGAAATCGGGGATTCCGGTGCTGGATATGGCGGCCAATACCGCCGATCTGGGCAAGCTGATCGCCACGGCCATTGCGCCAAAGATTGCCGAATATGGTCTGTCGATCCCGGAATTCTACATTGAAAACATCAGCCTGCCGGAAGAGGTTGAAAAGGTTCTCGACAAGCGCACCTCGATGGGCGTGGCGGGTGATCTGAACAAATACATGCAGTTCAACGCCGCCGAAGGCATGGCGCAACCAAACAGCGGCATCGGCGCTATGGTGGGTGCCGGCATGGCGGCAGGCATGGGGATGAACATGGCCAGCGGGGCCGGGCCTTGGGGGGCAGCACCCGCCGCCGCCGCCCCGCCGCCCCCGCCCCCGCCTGCTGCGGGCAAAGCTTGGCATGTCGCCGAAAATGGCGCCACGAAAGGCCCGTTCAGCGAATCCGAACTCGCCAGCATGGCCACCTCGGGTGCGCTGTCACGCGCGTCGCAAGTCTGGACGGCGGGTCAGGACGGCTGGAAAGCCGCCGCTGACACCGAACTCGCACAACTGTTTGCGATGGTGCCGCCACCACCCCCGGCAGGCTGACGCATCATGGCCGTGACGGAAGCAAATCATTGGCCCTGCGCGCAATGCGGGGCCGACCTGCGCTATGCGGCGGGTCAGACCGAGTTGAAATGTGACCATTGCGGCTTTGTGCAAGCCATCCCCGCCAAAGCCCCGCGCCAAAAGGCGCAGGCGTTGATCGAGCATCCTCTGGCCAAGGGCCTGTCCGATGATCTGCCCGCTGCGGCAACCGAAGAGGTGCGCTCAACCTCGTGCCCGAATTGCGGCGCTGTGGTCGAGTTTCAGGGCGCCAATCACGCCAGCCAATGCCCGTTCTGCGCCACCCCCGTGGTGGTCGATACCGGCAGCCACCGCCGCATCAAACCGCAAGCCTTGGTGCCCTTTGCATTGACGGAATCGCAGGCCCGCACCGCGCTGAAAGGCTGGCTCGGCAGCCTGTGGTTTGCGCCCAACAGCCTGCTGGAATTCACCCGCGCAGGCCGGACGATGGATGGCGTCTACGCGCCGTTCTGGACCTATGACGCCGACACCGACAGCCGCTACACCGGCCAGCGCGGCGAGTATTACTATGTTACGGAAACCGTGAACGTCACCGTTAACGGCAAGACCGAGCGCCGCCAACAGCAGGTGCGCAAAACCCGCTGGCACGCAGCATCAGGCCGGGTCAGCCGCGATTTCGATGATGTCTTGGTGATGGCCTCCTCCAGCCTGCCCGCACGGCTGGGCAACGATCTGACCCCGTGGGATCTTTCACAATTGCAGCCCTATTCCGCCGATTACCTCGCCGGTTTTCAGGCCGAGGGCTATACAGTCGGCCTTGCCGACGGCTGGGGCCGCGCGCAAGCCGTGATGGCCGGGGTGATCGAGAATGACGTGCGCCGCGACATCGGCGGGGATGAGCAGCGGGTGGATCAGGTCGATACCGATTACAGCGCCGAGACGTTCAAGCATATTCTGCTGCCGATCTGGATGGCTGCCTATAAATACAGCGGCAAAAGCTATCGGTTCATGGTCAATGGCCAGACCGGCGAGGTGCAGGGCGAACGGCCCTACAGCTGGTGGAAGATCAGCTTTGCTGTGTTGGGGGCGGTGGTTCTGGGCTTGGGCGCGGCGTATCTTTACGATCCGTCAATCTTTGGCGCATCGGTTCCTGATTGGATGGACTGACCCCGCGCTGGGGGTATGAAACCATCCGCACCGGTCTTGCAGGGTAAAAACCACAACATATTGTGGTTTATCTGACAAAATCGACGCAAAAACACAAGTCTGTCCCCGCTGGGACAGATTTTGCCGCACCGAACAGGCTCTCACAACCATGCGCTGCACCGGGCCCAACACTTGACTCTGCCCCGACAGTTGACTCTGCCCCGCCCGCGCGCGATGACGCAAAGCATCATTCTGGGCAGCTTGGGGGCCAAACCGTGACCGATCTTTCCCGTGTTCTTGACCATGCCCGCATTGCGGAACTGCCGAACCCCTATTTCGGCAAGGTGCGCGATTGCTACGATCTGCCCGCCACCGCCGATCAACCCGCGCGGCGCATCCTGATTTCGTCCGACCGGATTTCGGCGTTTGACCGCATCCTTGCCGCGATCCCGTTCAAAGGCCAGGTGCTGACGCAAATGGCGCGGTTCTGGTTTGACCATACCGCCGACATCTGCCCCAATCATGTGCTGGCCTATCCTGATCCGAATGTGGTGATCGGCAAGCATGTCACCATCCTTCCGGTCGAGGTCGTGGTGCGCGGCTATCTGGCGGGCACCACCTCGACCTCAGTGCTGACCCAATACAGAAACGGCGTCCGCACCATGTATGGCCACACCCTGCCCGATGGCTTGCGCGACAATCAGGTGCTGCCCACCCCGATCATCACGCCCACCTCGAAAGCCTTCGACGGCGGCCATGACGAGCCTTTGACCGAAACCGAAATCATCGCCCAAGGCCTTCTGACGCCCGCGCAATGGGCGGATGTGTCGGCCAAGGCGCTGGCCCTGTTCGCGCGCGGGCAAAAGATGGCCGCCGCGCGTGGGTTGATCCTTGTCGATACCAAATATGAATTTGGTCAGGATGCTCAGGGCAATATCCTGATCGCTGACGAGATTCACACCCCGGATTCCTCACGCTATTGGATCGCCAGCGGCTATCAGGCAGCGTTCGAGTCCGGTGCGCGCCCCCCAAGCTTTGACAAGGATGTCATCCGCTCTTGGGTGAACGAGCGCTGCGATCCCTATGTCGATGCCATCCCGGAAATCCCGGCCGAGATCATCCTCAAAACCGCTCAGGTCTATATCGACGCCTACGAGGCGATCACCGGGCAGACATTCGTGCCCGATACGACGGGGGCGACGCCGCTGGATCGCGTGCGGGCAAATCTGGCACCCTACTTCGTCTGAAGCCACTGTTTGCGCTAACTTCGCTGTTTCATGTAATCTTGGGAAAATGCCGAGGGAGGCCGTAATGATTCTGTCCTGTGGGGAAGCCCTGATTGATATGCTGCCGCGCAGCTCGACTTTGGGCGAGGCAGCTTTTGCGCCCTATGCTGGTGGTGCTGTGTTCAACACCGCCATCGCCTTGGGGCGGTTGGGCGCGCCCTCGGGGTTCTTTTCGGGGATTTCCAACGACATGCTGGGCGAAATTCTGGCCGAGACGCTGCTGGCCTCAAAGGTCGATATCGCGCCTTGTGCGCGGTCTGATCGGCCCACGACGGTGGCTTTCGTCAAGCTGGTGAACGGGCAGGCGACCTATGCGTTCTATGATGAAGCCACAGCGGGGCGGATGCTGGCGCAGACGGATCTGCCAAGTTTGGGCGATGATGTCGCTGCGGTGTTTGTCGGCGGAATTTCCCTGGTGAACGACCCTGCCGCCAGCACTTACGAGGCGCTGCAGGCGCGCGAGGCGGCACACCGGGTGACGATGATCGACCCTAACATTCGCCCCGGTTTCATCGCGGGCAAAGAAGCCGAATATCGCGCCCGGATCGAACGGATGGTGGCGCGGGCGGATATCGTCAAGCTGTCAGACGAAGATCTGCACTGGCTGCAAGGCGCGGGCGATCTGGTTCAGCTGGCGCGCGGGATTTTGGCGAAGGGGCCGAAAGTGGTGTTCATCACCGAAGGCGCATCCGGCGCGCGGGCGGTGACGGCAACGCAAGATCGCTTTGTGGCGGCGACCAAGGTGGACGTGGTCGATACCGTCGGCGCGGGGGATACGTTCAACGCGGGCGTGCTGGCGGCTTTGTGGCAGGCAGGCGCGTTGTCGAAGCCTCGGGTTGCGGCGCTTTCGGATGTCGAACTGGATGCGGCCCTAAGTCTGGGCACGCGCGCGGCGGCGGTGACGGTGTCAAGGGCGGGCGCGAACCCGCCTTGGGCCAACGAACTTTGAGGGCGCTGCTGCAGCGGGTCAGCCGGGCCAGCGTCGCGGTTGACGGCGCAGTGGTGGGCGAGATCGGTGCCGGGCTGTTGATCCTGATTTGCGCGATGCAGGGCGATACAGAGGCGCAGGCTGATAAACTGGCCAGCAAAATCGCCAAGCTGCGGATTTTCAAGGATGCGGCTGGCAAGATGAACCTGTCGGTCAAAGATGCGGGCGGGGCGGCGCTGGTGGTGTCTCAATTCACCCTCGCCGCCGATCTGCGCGGCAACCGGCCTGGATTTTCCTATGCGGCGGCCCCGGATGAGGGGCGGCGGTTGTATGAGTATTTCTCGGGGCGGGTGGCGGCCGAGGGCATTGCGGTTTCCAACGGCAGCTTTGGTGCGGATATGGACCTGGCACTGCACAATGATGGGCCGGTGACGATCTGGATGGATACGGCGGATATGTGATGGCCCCAACTCGGGACCATTTTTTTGTGGACCTTATCGATAGCTTGAGTTGCGGGTTTTAACGATTTCTTGACCTTTGCGCCCTTGGCACCGGCTGAACCGGGGGCCAGCCCCCAGACCCCCGGAATATTTGCGCCAATGTGAAATGCAAATTTTAGCGGGTTCGCGCGTACAGGGTTCGTGCGTGCAGGATTGTGCGGGGCGCCCTGCCCCGCACCTTGGATTGCGTTATTTGATACCTTCGGAACATTCGATCAAAGCTTGCATCGAGGCTTTCGAGCCTGCCAGCGGGTAATCCCGCACGTCTTCGCCATCGGCATCGCGCAGATGGGCGGTGCGGCCTTCGGCGACTTCGACAAGGAATTTCACGCCTTTGTCGCTGTCGGGCAGATCGAACAGCGCCGAGTTTCCGGTCAGGCTGGCGTTCGACAGGCTCCATTCGCCACGGCGGTCGATTTCGACTTGCAGATCGGCACTGTCACCATCGGTGAAATTCCAGTCGGTCGAATAGAATTGCAAGCGCACCGATTGATCCTGAAACACCCAGATCGTGAAGCTTTCAGAGCCTTCATCCACCGCTGCCTGACAGGCAATCGAGCCATCGTCAAAGCTGTTGACCGCCACCATCCAGTTTTTGTGCTGGAACAGGGTCTGCTGTTCGGCTTGCGCCAAACTTGGTGCCAAACACAGGCCAAACATCACAGCACCAAGTCCAGTTTGCCAAATCTGCATGGCGATCTCCCTCACGTTTCTGAGAGGAAGATCGGCGAAAATCCGCCGTTGCGCAAATGAATTAGGCTGTCATCTTGGCGACGGCCGCGGTTTGCAACCTGTGGTTACGGCTTTTCGACCCAATCCCAGCTTTGCGTAAAGCCGCCAAGAATTGCAGCGACTGCCTCGGTCGAGGCGGGGCCGTTGGCCACCAGTTTGGCCACAAGCCCGCGTTTTTTATCCTCGACCACGGTGCTGACAGTGACGGGCAGGCCCGCTTCGGCCAAAGCGGCGTTGTAGACGCGGGTGATCGCAAGCCGCCGCAGATCGGGTTTGAAGACTTTGCCAACGGCGGTTTTCGGCAGCTCGGGCAGGATTTCGATATGTTTGGGCTGGGCTGCACGTTCCGCGATGTGGGATTTGGCGTAGTCCATCAGCTGTGCCGTGGTCAGGCTGGAGCCTTTCGAGAGTTCGACATAGGCGCAGGGCAGCTCGCCCGAATGGGCGTCGGGCTGGCCGATGGCACCGACAAAACCCACGCCTTCGCAGCCCATCAAAGCCTCTTCGATGATGGCGGGGTCGATGTTATGGCCGCCGCGAATGATCAGATCTTTCGCCCGCCCGGTGATGTAAAGGTAGCCATCGGCGTCCAACCGGCCCAGATCGCCGGTGCGCAAAAAGATGCCCTCGGCGAACAGATCGCGGTTTTTATCCACCTCGGTATAGGTGGACCCTGCGATCACGCCGGGGTTGGCGACGCATATTTCACCGACTTCATCGACATCGCATTGCCGGAAACCGTCTGGGGTTTTTTGCAGGATGCGCAGATCGGTATAGGGGAACGGCAGGCCGACCGAGCCGATTTTCTTGTTGCCATCCGGCGGGTTGACCGCGACGAGGCAGGTACATTCCGTCAACCCATAGCCTTCGACGATTTGCACGCCGGTGACTTTTTCAAAGCGGTTGAACAGCTCTATCGGCAAGGGTGCAGAGCCGGAAAACGCACCGCGTAAAGAGTCGATCTTGGCGTTGACCGGGCGTTGCAGCAGGGCGGAAAGTGCGGTCGGCACGGTGACAAGATAGCTTGCCTGCCAGCGTTCGATCAGCTTCCACAGATTGTCAAACACGCCTTCGCCACGATAGCCTGCCGGGGTGGGGAATACCACATGTGCGCCGGATGCGATCATCGACATCAAGATCGGGTAGGCGGCAAAGACATGGAACAAAGGCAGCGGGCACATCACCGTGTCGGTTTCGCGGAACAGCAGGGTCGCGCCGCACCAGCCGTTGTAGATCATCCCCGAGGCGCGATGCTGGGCGACTTTGGGCATGCCCGTGGTGCCGCCGGTGTGGAAATACGCGGCGATATGATCGGCAGTGCGGTCGGCGAAGGCGAGCTTATCGCCCGAATGGCGGGCGACTTCGGCGTTGAAATTCTTGACGACGGCTGTGTGCTGCACGGAGTTTTTCGGACGGATGAACGGCACGATCCAGCTTTTGGGCGGGCTGAGATAGCGGTTCAGATCGACCTCTAGCACGGTTTTCACATTGGGGGCGGCGCGCAGGGCCTCGGCCACTTTTTGCGCGAGATCGGTTTTCGGGAAGGGCTTCAGCGTGACAACGACTTTCGCCCCGGTTTCCCGCAGGATCGAGGCGATCTGGGCAGGTTCCAGCAGCGGATTGATCGGGTTGACGATGCCTGCGGTGGCCCCCGCAAGCAGGGTAACGGCGGTTTCCAGCGCGTTCGGCAGCACATAGGCCACAACATCGTTGGGGCCGACGCCAAGGCTGCGGAACAGGTTGGCGGCTTGGGTGACTTTTGCGCGCAGCTGGGTCCATGTCAGGGTTTGCGCGGGGTCCGCGGGGCCGGACAGCAATTGATAGCTGATGGCCGGGCGGGCACCATGTTTGGAGGCAGTGCGCGATAAGAAATCATAGATCGAATGGGCGATGTCGCGGTTTTCCCACGATGATTCTGCCTCAATGGCTTTGAGGTCCGCGCGCGATGCGAAGCCGCCTGTCATGATATTCCTCCCGTTTGCCGGGCCGTTCTCTGGCGGCCTCGATCCGCTTAAGATGGGCAAGATTGCCGCGTGGAGCAAGGAAAACTGGCGCTAAAAACGCAACGTCAAAGGCTTAGGCCGCGCCATCGGTGAATTGCAGGCGCGCGAGGCGGGCGTAGAGGCCGCCTTGCGCCACCAGCTCGTCATGCGAGCCTATGGCGGCGATGCGGCCCTGATCCAGCACCACGATGCGGTCGGCGCGTTTGACGGTGGCAAGGCGGTGGGCGACCACGATGACGGTGCGGCCTTGCGACAGATGATCGACGGCGGCCTGCACGGCGCGTTCGGATTCCGCGTCCAGCGCCGAGGTGGCTTCATCCAGCAGCAGGACCGGGGCGTCGCGCAGGATGGCGCGGGCGATGGCGATGCGTTGTTTCTGGCCGCCCGACAGCATGGTGCCGCGCTCGCCCAGATAGGTCTGATAGCCTTGCGGCAGGCTTTCGATGAAGTCATGCGCGGCGGCGGCGCGGGCGGCGGCATGGACTTCGGCTTCGGTCGCGTCGGGGCGGCCAAAGCGGATGTTTTCCAGGGCAGAGGTCGCAAAGATCACCGGATCTTGCGGCACCAGCGCCATCTCGGCCCGGAAATCACTGCGGGCGAGCGATTTCAAATCAATGCCGTCAAGCGCAAGCGTGCCCGATTGCGGGTCGTAAAACCGCATCAGCAGTTGCAGCACGGTGGATTTGCCAGCACCTGATGGCCCAACAAGGGCAACGGTCTCGCCGGGTTTGACGTGCAGGCTGATGCCGTGCAGCGCGGGCGCGTTGGGGCGGGCGGGATAGTGGAACACCACGTTATCCAAGGTTATAGCACCTTGCACTGGGCGCGGCAGGGTGGCGGGCTGCGCGGGTTCGGCGACAGGATCGGTGGCATCCAGCATCTCAACCAGACGCTCGGTCGCGCCTGCGGCACGTTGCAACTCGCCCCAGATTTCGGAAAGCGAGCCTACGGCCCCGGCCACCAGCACGGCGTAAATCACGAATTGCACCAGTTGCCCCGGCGACATGGTGCCGTCGCGGACATCGCGCGCACCCATCCACAGCACACCGACCACGCCGCTGAACACGAGGAAAATAACGATCACCGTCATTGCGGCGCGGGTGGCCATGCGGGTTTTGGCCGAGGTAAAGCTGCGCTCGGTCACGGTTGCAAAATCGGCGCGGGTCAGGGCTTCGTGGGTGAAACTTTGCACGGTTTGCACAGCGCTGAGCGCTTCCGAGGCGGTGCCAGAGCTTTGCGCGATCCAATCCTGATTCTCGCGGCTTTGCCCGCGCAGGCGGCGGCCCAAAGTCACGATGGGAATGATGATGGCGGGGACGATCAGCAGCACAAGCCCGGTCAGCTTGAACGAGGTCAGGCTCATCAGCACCATGCCGCCCAGCACGGTGAGAGAGTTGCGCAGCGCCACCGAAACCGAAGAGCCGATCACCGACAAAATCAGCGTGGTGTCGGTGGTGATGCGGCTGAGCACCTCGCCCGTCAGGATTTTCTCAAAATACGCGGGGCTCATCCCCATCACCCGATCAAACAAGGCGCGGCGGATGTCGGTGACCACACGCTCGCCCAGACGGGTGACGAAATAATAGCGCACGCCCGTGCCAATCGCCAAGGCGGCCGCGATCAACAGCGCCGCGCCGAAGTATTTATCAACAAGGCTCAGATCGCCCGCGCCAAAGCTGTCGATAACCCGGCGCACCGCCATCGGCAGGATCAGGCTGACCGAGGCGGTCAGGATCAGCGCAAGCGCTGCGGTGATCACCATGGCGCGGTAGGGGCGGATGAAGGGCCAAAGGCCGCGCAGGGCACCGACTTTCTTGGAAGCCGCGCGTTGTTCCGTGGTGGTATCGGCCATGTGATCGCCCTTTTCGCTTCGGCAAGCGTCTAAGCCCGCTTGCGCGGGGCCGCAAGCGCCGCAATGTCGCGTGGCGGGCGCCAGATTGCAAAAACGCCACGCCGCCCCGGACTTGATCCGGGGCCTCATGGCAACGGCTGGTGAAAAGAGGCCCCGGATCAAGTCCGGGGCAGCGTGGTTGGGGCGGTAAGGGGGCTTTCCGCCCTGCCCTGCGCGTGGCAAGTTGCAGGCGAAATGGGGGCGTGTATGGTCGATTTCTTTACAGCGTCGGATGGCGCAAAGCTGGCTTATGCCGACGAGGGTGCGGGCTTGCCGCTGTTGTGCCTTGCGGGGCTGACGCGGACGATGGCGGATTTTGACTATCTGCGGCCCCATCTGCCGCCTGTCCGGCTGATCTGCATGGATTATCGCGGGCGCGGCGCAAGTGATTGGACTGGCGCTGCCAGCTATACCGTCTTGCAAGAGGCGCAGGATGCTTTGGCCTTGCTGGACCATCTCGGCCTTGAGCGCGCGGCGGTTCTGGGCACCTCACGCGGGGGGCTGATCGGGATGCTGCTGGCGGTGCTGGCCAAACCCCGGCTGATCGGGCTCTGCCTGAACGACATCGGCCCGGTGATCGAGCGCAAGGGGCTGGAGCGGATTTTCGATTATGTCGGCCGCAATCCGTTTGTGAAAACCCATCAGGCGCTGGCCGAGCGTTTGCCGGGCGCGATGCCGGGGTTTGTGGTGCCACCCGAGCGTTGGCTGGCAGAGGCACAGCTGCATTACACCCAAACGCCAGAGGGGCTGCGGATCACCTATGACCCGGCCCTGCGCGAAAGTTTTATCGCCGGATTTGAGGGGCCAGCGGTGGATGCCTGGCCGTTGTTTGAGGCGCTGGCGGGGTTGCCCGTGGCGCTGATCCGGGGCGCGAACTCGGACCTTTTGTCGCTGGAAACGGTGGCTGCGATGCAGGCACGCAGGCCGGATATGTTGTTTGCCCAAGTGCCCGACCGCGCCCATATTCCGTTTCTGGACGAGCCGGAAAGTCTGGCAGTGATCCGGGCGTTTCTGGAGGCCTGCGCATGAATATCGAGATGATCCACGCGGCGGCGGGGCGGTTGGCGGGCCATGCGCGGCTGACGCCTTTGTTGAACGCGCCGCTGTTGGACCGGATTGCCGGGCGGCGTGTGTTGGTGAAGGCGGAATGTCTGCAATGGACCGGCAGCTTTAAATATCGCGGCGCTTGGGCGGCAGTCTCGGCGTTGCAGGGCACGCGCGGGGTGATTGCGTTTTCATCGGGAAATCATGCCCAAGGGGTGGCACTGGCCGCAGCCCAGCATGGCCTTTCCGCGGTGATCGTGATGCCAAAGGATGCGCCGCAGGTGAAAATCGACAACACACGGGCCTATGGGGCCGAGGTGGTGTTGTATGACCGTGAGACCGAGAACCGCGATGCGATCGGCGCGGCTTTGGCCGAAGCACGCGGTTTGGTGCTGGTAAAACCCTATGACGAGCCAGAAGTGATTGCTGGGCAAGGCTCGGTCGGGTTGGAGATTGCGCAGCAGTTTCAAGGGGACGCCGAGATATTGGTGTGCTGCGGCGGCGGTGGGCTGTCCAGCGGGGTGGCGCTGGCCTGCGAGGGCAAGTTTCGCGTCCGCACCGTCGAGCCTGCCGGGTTTGACGATGTGGCGCGGTCTTTGGCGGCGGGCGCGCGGCTGCGCAATGCGGCACTGGCGGGGTCGATCTGCGATGCGATTGTGACGCCAATGCCGGGTGAGATCACCTTTCCGATCTTGCAGCGGCTGTGCGGGCCGGGGCTGGCGGTCAGCGATGACGAGGCCTTGCGGGCGATGGTGCTGGCGTTTCAGCATCTGCGCATCGTGCTAGAGCCGGGCGGTGCGGTGGCGCTGGCGGCGGCTTTGTTCCGGCCAGATTTGCCCGAGACAGTGGTGGCAGTGGCCACGGGCGGCAATGTCGATCCGGCGGTGTTCGCGCAAGCCATGGCGCGGTTCGGCTGATGCTGGTCTATCTGGATGATATTCGGCTGAACGCGGAAGTGTCGGGGCCGGTTGGCGGGCCTGCGGTGGTCTTGCTGCACGCTTTGGGCACGAACCTGACGATCTGGGATCAGGTGGTGCCGCTGCTGCCAAAGGGCTGCCGGGTGCTGCGCTTTGATCAGCGCGGGCATGGGGCCTCGGATGTGCCAGAGCCGCCCTATGCGATGGGCGCGCTGATCCGCGATGCCGAGAGGATGATGGCGCATTTCGGGCTGCGGGATGCGGTGGTGGTGGGGCTGTCTTTGGGCGGTCTGGTGGCGCAGGGCTTGGCGGTCAAGCGGCTGGATCTGGTGCGCGGTATGGTGTTGTCGAACACCGCCGCCAAGATCGGCTCGGCTGAAATGTGGGGCGCGCGCGTGGCGCAGGTGCAGGCGCGCGGGCTTGCCGATTATGCCGACGGCGCGATGGAGCGGATGTTCGGGCGGCGCTGGCGGGATGTCGCGGGGATGCCCCGGGTGCGCGCGATGCTGGAGGGGACGGACCCGCGCGGCTGGGTGGGCTGTGCCTCGGCGATTGCGGGGACGGATTTTTACACGCCGACGGCGGCGCTGACCTTGCCAACCTTGGCGATTGCCGGGGCGCATGATGGGACCACGCCGCCCGATCTGGTGCGGGAGACAGCGGATTTGATTTTGGGCAGCAGGTTTCATCTGATGCGGGGCGCGGGGCATGTGCCGATGGTCGAGAAACCTGCGGAATATGCGGCGGTGGTGTCGGAATTTTTAGCCTCGGTCGGGCAGGTTTGAACGGTTGCAGCGGGGGCCAGCCCCCGCACCCCCGGGATATTTAGGAACAGATGAAACAATTTTAGTCGAATTGTCGGGAATGGGCGGACGGCTTTGGGTTTGGTTGGGAGAGAAGATGTTTGCGCGCGGTAATCTGAGTTTGCTGTTCATCCTGTTCACCGTCGCGCTGGATGCGATTGGCATTGGGCTGATCTTTCCGGTGATGCCGGATCTGATGGAGGATGTGACCCACGCAGGTTTGGGCGAGGCTGCCCTTTGGGGCGGGGTGTTGGCCGCGTCTTTTGCGGTGATGCAGTTTGTCTGCGGGCCGCTGGTGGGCAATCTGTCGGATCGCTTTGGGCGCAGGCCGGTGCTGTTGGTGTCTTTGGCGGTGATGGCGCTGGACTATGTGGCGATGGCTTTGGCGCATACGGTCTGGCTGCTGCTGATTGCCCGGATCGTTGCCGGAGTGGCCGCGGCGACGCATGCGACGGCGAATGCCTATGTGGCCGATATTTCCGCCCCGGATGAGCGGGCCAAGCGCTTTGGCCTGATTGGTGCCGGGTTTGGCATTGGCTTTGTGGCGGGCCCTATCCTGGGCGGTTTGTTGGCGGGGATTGATGTGCGCGCGCCGTTTTGGGCTGCGGCGGTGTTGGCTTTGGCCAATCTGGTGTTTGGCTGGTTTGTGATGCCCGAAAGCCTTGGCGCGGACAAGCGCCGGGCTTTCACGTGGGGGCGGGCCAATCCTTTGGCCTCGCTCCGCGCGATCCGGCGCTTGCCGGGGTTGCGGCGCTTGTTACTGGTCAGCTTCCTCTACGCCGTGACTTTCAACGTCTGGCCCGCGATCTGGTCGTATTACAGCAAAGCGGCCTTTGGCTGGGATGCGCGCTGGATCGGCTTTGCCTTGGCCGCCTTTGGCATCTGTATGGCATTGACGCAGGCCCTGTTGGTGGCCCCGATGATCCGCCGCATCGGCGAGCGGCGCACGGCGGCGGTCGGCATGGGGCTGGAGGTGGTGTCTTATGGCTTTTACGGCGTTGCGACCTCGGGGTTTTGGGCGCTGGTGTTCACCCCGATTGCGGCTTTGGGGGGCGTCACCGGGCCAAGCCTGCAAGCGATGATGTCGCGCGCGGTGCCCGAAAATCAGCAGGGCGAATTGCAGGGGGTAAATTCTTCGCTGAACGCTTTGGCGATGATCATTTCGCCCTTGGTGATGACCTGGGTGTTTGGCTATTTCACCAGCCCGACAGCGCCGATCCAGCTTCCGGGCGCGCCGTTTCTGCTGTCTGCGACACTTATGGTCGCGGTTGTTATACTCTTTGTCGCGGGAACGCGCGAAACGCCCAAGTCCTGATCTAGCCTGACGCAAAACAGGGGGTGCCTTATGAAGCTGCGCGATCTTGAGATTTTCACCGTCGCACCACCTGCTCCGGGTTGGGGCGGGCGCTATTGGACATTCGTGAAACTGACGACAGATAACGGCATCGTCGGCTATGGCGAGTGCTATGCCTCGACCGTTGGCCCCCGCGCGATGGATGCTGTCATCCATGATGTGTTCGAGCGCCATATGCTGGGCGAAAACCCCGAGAATATCGAGCTGATGTATCGCCGCGCCTATTCTGCGGGCTTCACGCAGCGCCCCGATCCCACCGTGATGGGCGCGTTTTCCGGGCTGGAAATTGCCTGCTGGGATATTCTTGGCAAGGCCCGCGACCGCCCGGTTTGGGCTTTGCTCGGCGGGATGATGAATGAAAAGGTGCGCTCGTATACCTATCTTTATCCCGAAGCGGGTGAGATTCCGGCCGATTTCTGGGTGAACCCGGATATGGCCGCCGAGGCTGCGGCGCGCTGCGTCAGCCAAGGCTTTACCGCTGTGAAATTCGACCCTGCCGGCCCCTACACCATTCGCGGCGGGCATGAGCCTGCGATGTCGGATATCTCGCGCTCGGTTGAATTCTGCAAGAAAATCCGCGAGGCGGTCGGCGACAAGGCTGATCTTTTGTTCGGCACGCATGGCCAGTTCACCACGCCCGGCGCGATCCGGCTGGGGGTGGCGATCGAGCCCTATAACCCGCTGTGGTATGAAGAGCCCATCCCGCCAGACAACCTTGCCGAATTTGCCGAAGTGGCGCGCTCTGTCCGGGTGCCGCTTGCGACGGGTGAGCGGTTGACCACGAAAGCCGAGTTCGGTGCGCTTTTGCGTCATGGCGGGGTGAAGATTTTGCAACCTGCCTTGGGCCGTGTCGGTGGCATCTGGGAGGCCAAGAAGATCGCAGCGATGGCCGAGGTCTATAATGCCGAGATGGCGCCGCATCTTTATGCAGGCCCGGTGGAATGGGCGGCGAATGTGCATTTTGCGGTGTCGATCCCGAACATTCTGATGGCCGAAACCATCCAGACCGGCGGCGACTTCCATCTGAAGCTGATCAAGAACAGCCTGAAGTGGGAGGATGGCTATATCCTGCCGCCGACGGCACCCGGCTTGGGGATTGAGTTTGACGAGGATGTCGCCCGCGCGCATCCCTACACCGGCACCGCTTTGCATCTGCAGATGCAGGAAGCGCCCTGCGATTATCGCCACGGCAACCGCTTTGAAGGTGGCGCGCCCGCGCCGACCTCGGTTTAAGAAAACTCCCGCAATGCTATATATTGCGGGGGAATTTCTTCAAACCACATCCTATATAACTTTGTCCCCGCTGGGACGCTGACGGCAGACAGTTTTGTCCCCGCGGGGACACCGCATACAGTTAGGGTTGTCCCCGCGGGGACAGCACACGCAAATCGTTTTGTCCCCGCGGGGACGGGCCAAAGCTGGCCAAAACGCAGTCATCGCCAAGACCTATCGCAGGGCCAGAACAGCCGTCGCTGCAAGAAACCAGCCTTGCGGCGCTTAGATTGCGCCACTTGGCCACCCGTTTTTCCGCATGAACGCCAGCAGAGCCTTCCCAGTGCTGCCATGCCAAACCCGCTCTTTTTCTACGAATCCGGCTTTTGGCGCGCGGGGATTTCGCGTAAAACATGCCACCCCATAAGGTTTTGCACATGACCGATGTTTTGCTGTTGGCGTTTTTGTTCCTTGTTGCGGGGGTGGTTGCCGTGCCGATTGCCGCCCGGCTGGGCTTGGGCTCGGTGCTGGGTTATCTGATCGCGGGCATCGTGATCAGCCCGGTTCTGGCGGTGCTGCAGGTTGATGTGGTGTCGATCCAGCACTTTGCCGAATTCGGCGTGGTGATGATGCTGTTTCTGGTCGGGTTGGAGCTGGAGCCGAAAAACCTCTGGGCGATGCGCACGCGGCTTTTGGGCTTGGGCGGCGGGCAGGTTGTGCTGACGGTGGCGGCGGTGATGGGCGTCGGTATGGGGTTGGGCTTGGGCTGGTCGGTGGCTTTGGCGGTGGGTCTGGTGCTGGCGATGTCCTCGACCGCCATCGTTTTGCAGACTTTGGGCGAAAAGGGCCTGATGAAAAGCGATGCGGGCCAAGCCAGTTTCGCGGTGCTGCTGACGCAGGATATTGCGGTGATCCCGATGCTGGCCCTGATCCCGCTGCTGGCTTTGCCCGAATTGCAGGGCGGCCATAGCGTCACCGATCACGAGGTGGGCTTCAGTCTGGTGGCGGGTCTGGCCAGCTGGCAGGTGGCGCTGGTCAATATCGCCGCGATCATTGGCGTGGTGTTGGGCGGCAACTATCTGACCCGCCCGGTGTTCCGCTTTGTGGCTTCGGCGCAATTGCATGAATTGTTCACCGCGACCGCGCTGATGATGGTGATCGGCATTGCGTTGCTGATGACTTTGGTGGGGCTGTCGCCCGCCTTGGGCACGTTTTTGGCGGGGGTGGTTTTGGCCAACAGCGAATACCGTCACGAGCTGGAATCCGATATTGACCCGTTCAAGGCGCTGCTGTTGGGGCTGTTCTTCATGACCGTCGGTGCAGGGGTGAATTTTGCGCTGCTGTGGGACAATCTGGGCCAGATCGCGGCTTTGGTGGTTGGGCTGATCGTGGTGAAGGTGGCGGTGTTGCTGGTGCTGGGTCGGGTGTTTCGCTTGGCTGCGGCGGACAAATGGCTGTTCGGGCTGGCGCTTGCGCAGGCGGGTGAGTTCGGCTTTGTGCTGATCTCGCTTATGGTCAGCTCGGCGGTTTTGCCGCCCGAGATTGCCGACAAGATGCTGTTGGTGGTGGCTTTGTCGATGCTGCTGACGCCGGGTCTGTTCATCTTTTACGACCGGGTGATTGCGCCGCGTTTTGCCGAAACCATGCAGCGCGAGGCGGATGAAATCACCGATCCCAGCCATATCATCATCGCGGGCGCAGGCCGCGTCGGCGGCTTGGTCAACCGAATGCTGCGGGCAGCGGGTTATCACACCACAGTGATCGACTTTAGCAGCAAGCAGCTCGAGATGATGGCAAAATTTGGTGTGAAGGCATATTTCGGCGATGCCACCCGGCCCGATATGCTTCATTCAGCAGGCATTGCCGAGGCCAAGCTGTTGGTGATCGCGATTGATGATCGCGACCAGATCACCGAGATGGTGCAGCATGTGGTGGCCGCCCATCCGAACCTGCATGTGATCGCGCGGGCGGTGGATCGCAACCATGTCTACGACCTTTGGGCCGCTGGTTGCCGCGATATTATCCGCGAAACCTATGACAGCTCGATCCGCATGGGCCGCTCGGCGTTTCAGGCTTTGGGGGCGACGCCGGAACAGGCCGAGGCGATGCGGCAGGTCTATCACGAGGCCGATCAGAAGATCATGCGGGCGATGGCTGAACATTACGATCCCAACATCCCGAATTTTGAAAACCCCGCTTATGTGGCGCGGGCGCGAGAGCTGTCGACCAAGGTCGAGCAAAAGCTGATCGTGAAATTTGCCGAGATCCTTGGCAAACCGGCGTTTGAAACCCTGCTGCCGTCGGGGATGCGCGAAAGCTATGAGACCACCGGTGAATTGCCGATCGAACTGCCAACCGAGCCTTCGGAATCCGAGGTTTCGGTTTAGCCTCTAGCCCAGCTGCCACAGTATCTGCGCCAGGGCCGTGGCATCGGTGCCGGTCATTTCGGCGCGCAGCTTGGCGTGTTCATCGCGCCAAAGCGGCACCGCTTGCGCCACAACAGCGCGCCCGGCCTCGGTCAGGATCGGGCGGCGGGCGCGGGCGTCGGCCTCGTCCGCGATCAATTGCACCAAGCCGCGCTTTTCCAAGGTTTTCGCAGCGGCCGTCATGGTAGTGGCATCCATCGCCAGAAACTCGGCCAACGCGCCCAAGCGCGGTTGCCATTGCCCTGACAACGCCACAAGCATGGAGAACTGGCCATTGGTCAGCCCCGAGGGCGCCAACACACGGTCAAACCGCCGCGCCAGTTTGCGCGCCGCGCGCTGGGTTGCAAGGCACAGGCATTGGTCGCGGATCTGCAGAACGGTGGCGATGGACAGGCTTGCTTCACTCATTTTACATTGATATCAAACCAACCAAGGCGGAACAAGCGGCGGCTTGTCGCAGGCATTTGATCGACGGAGGCGCTATGGCAGAGTCCGCATATCGTTGGGTGATCGTGGCTGCGGGCGGGGTGATGGGCTGCGTGGCGATGGGGGCGCTGTTTTCGCTTCCGGTGCTGCTGACGCCAATGGTTCAGGCCACGGGCTGGTCGCGCACCGGAATTTCGGCGGCGATGACGATTGCGTTTTTGTCGATGGCGGCAATGGCGATGATCTGGGGCGCTCTGTCGGATCGTTACGGCGCGCGACCTGTGGTCATGACGGGGGCGGTGGTTTTTTCGATCAGCCTGTGGGGGGCGGGCCATGCGCCGTCTTTGCTGTGGTTTCAGCTGATTTTTGGCGTGCTGGTCGGCGGCTCGGTCGCGGCATTTTTCGCGCCGATGATGGCGACGGTGACGGGGTGGTTTTCAACGCAGCGCAGTCTGGCGGTGTCGCTGATCTCTGCTGGGATGGGGATGGCACCGGTGACCATGTCGCCCTTGGCGGCGTGGCTGGTGCAAAGCTATGACTGGCGCGTGGTGCTGTCACTTCTGGCCGGGCTGGTGGCGCTGGTGACTTTGCCGCTGGCACTGCTGTTAAAGCGCCCGCCTGCGCAGGCAGAGGTCGGCTTTGATGCGCCGGATTCGGCGATGACGGTGCGGGGGGCAGTGCGCTCGCCGCAGTTCATCGTGCTGGTGGCTGCGAATTTCTTTTGTTGCGCCACCCATTCCGGGCCGATTTTTCACACGGTCAGCTATGCCGAGATTTGTGGCATCGCGGCGCTGGCGGCGGTGTCGATTTACTCGGTGGAGGGTATCGCCGGGATGTTTGGCCGCATAGGGTTTGGCGTGATGGGCGACAAGTTTGGCGCAAAGCGCGTATTGGTGGCGGGGCTTTTGGTGCAGGCGTTTGGGGCGCTGGCGTATTTCTTCGCCCGCGATCTGGGGCAGTTTTATGCGGTGGCGGCGCTGTTTGGCTTTATCTACGCCGGGATCATGCCGCTGTATGCTGTGCTGGTGCGTGAGAACTTCCCGATGAAAATGATGGGCACGATCATGGGTGGCACGGGGATGGCGGGCAGTCTGGGCATGGCGACGGGGCCGGTGCTGGGCGGCTGGATTTTCGACAAAACCGGCAGCTATGGCGGGCTGTATATCACCTGTTTCGCGCTGGGGCTGGCGGCATTTGCGGTGGCCGCGACGTTTCGGCCATTTGCACGGGGGCCGATGGTTGGCGCTGCCGCCTGAGTTTTCCCCAAGCCGCCCCGGATCACGTCCGGGGCGGCTTGGTGTCAGACCTCTACCCCGCCTTTGACGCCGGTGATGTAGGACACGATATCGTTGCCGTCGGTTTCGTCCTTGCGCAAGGATGCGACGATACGGCCACGGCGGAACACCACGATGCGGTCAACCAGATCGAAGACTTGCCGCAGGTTGTGGCTGACCAAAATCAGCGGCACGCCGCGGTCTTTCAAACCACGAATGATGTTTTCGACCTGGGCGGTTTCCTGCACGCCCAAGGCCGCCGTCGGTTCATCCATGATCACCAGTTTTGACGCGAAAGCTGCCGTGCGGGCGATGGAAACACATTGGCGCTGGCCGCCCGACATATTGCGGATCGGGTTATCAACATTGGGGATTTTGACGGCAGTGGTCTTCAAAGCCTCCATTGTCTTTTCGCGCATGGTTTTGCGGTCAAGGATCGAGAACGGGCCGAGTTTGAACTTGAACAGCTCTCGCCCGAGAAACAGGTTCGAGGGCACGTCGAGATCATCGGCCAAGGCCAAGGTTTGGAACACGGTTTCAATGCCGGATTCGCGGGCTTGGAGCGGGCCTGCGAAATTCACCGGGGCGCCGTCGAAGATCACTTCGCCCGCCGAGCGCTGTTCGACCGCAGTAATCTGGCGCACGAAAGTCGATTTGCCAGCACCGTTGTCGCCGACCACAGCCACATGTTCTCCATGACGCAGGGTGAAGTTGGCGTCCTCCAGCGCATGCACGCCACCGTAGCGCTTGGTGAGACCACGGGTTTCCAGAATAAAATCGCTCATACCCGTGCCCCCCGGCTTTTCTGCCGCCATTGATCCAACACAACCGCGCCGACGATGATCGCGCCCTTCACCATCTCCTGATAGTAGGCGTCGAGTTTCAGGAAGGTGAAGCCCGAGATGATCACGCCGAAAATCAGCGCGCCAATCACCGTGCCGATGATCGAGCCGCGCCCGCCTTGCAGGGAAATCCCGCCGATCACGGCCATGGCGATGGCATCGAGTTCATACATCACGCCCATATTCGCCTGCGCGGTCTGGCCTTTCGACGACACCACGATGGCGGCAACCGAGGCGAGCATGCCGGCGATGACATAGACCAGCACCTTGTGGCGGTCGACGTTGATACCCGACATGCGGGTGGCTTGTTCGTTCGACCCAATGGCGTAGGAGTGTTTGCCGTATTTGGTATAGGTCATGATCAGGTGGAACAGCACGGCGAGGGCGATGAACACGAACACCGGGCGCATCCCCGAACCGATAGCGTTGTAGCTTTCGGTTGGGAAGGAAATCGGGTTGCCGGTGGACCACCAACGCGCAAAGCCGCGCGCCGAGACCATCATGCCAAGCGTGGCAATGAACGGCGGGATTTTGGTATAAGCGACCAAAGCGCCGTTGATCAGACCCGCGATCAAACCGCAGCCAAGACCAATCAGAATTGGCACAAGAATTGGCAGATCCATCGCCCAATCGCCAAAGATCGCTTTCGGATTGGGGTTGCCGTTGACCAAGGCGGTCTGCGCAAAGCTCATCGCCACCATGGCGGTGGCACCGACCACCGAACCTGAGGACAGATCAATGCCGCCGGTGATGATCACTTGCGTGACGCCGATGGCGATGATGCCGACGGTGGCGACTTGCAGAATGATGATCGACAGGCGCTGGGTGTTGAACAGCCCTTCGACATTGTCGCGGGTGTTGAACAAAAAGCTGTCGCCAAGGATTAGGCGGCCCAGAATCTCGAACGCGGCCACGATGATCAGAAGCGCTACGAATACGTTCAGCTCTTGTGGTCTGGCTTTCTTCGATGGGTCATATTTCAGGCCACCTAGGCCATGGTTAGGCTCTGCCACGGGTCTCTCCCCCCAAATTATCAGATGAAATCAGTGTATCGGCGTTTCCCAGCGCACGATAAGGCGAAGGGCAACACCTTGCGGATGCTGCCCTTCTTTCCCAAAGGGATCAGTTCTTGGCGGCGTAGTCAGCCACGTTGGCCGCCGTCACCAGTTGGAACGGGACGTAGACTTTCTGATCAACCGCCTCGCCTTTGCTCAGCTTGATTGCGGCATCCAAAGCGCCCGCGCCCTGCCCTGCGGCATCCTGGAACACGGTCACGTCAAGATCACCCGCCTGCATCGCAGCCAAAGCGTCTTGTGTGGCATCAACGCCTCCGACCACGACCGATTTCATGTCGATATTGGCGGCCTTCATCGCCTGAATCGCGCCAATCGCCATTTCGTCGTTGTTGGCGATGACGCCGTCAAACGCGGTGCCCGAGGACAGCCAGTTGGTCATCAGGGTTTGCGCCTGATCACGGCTCCAGTTGGCGGTTTGCTCGTCGATGATGGTCAACTCGACCACGCATTTGCCAGCGGCCATCACATCATGGATGTCAGCGGTGCGCTGCACGGCGGCTTGGTTGGAAAGCTCGCCCATCATCACATAGACATTGGCTTTGTCTTTGCCAGCAGCCTTCAGCTGTGCGCAAACCTCGATGGTTTCCAGCGTGCCAGAGTCGACTTCGTTAGAGGCAACAAAGGCCTGATTGTCAGGCAGCGTGTCGACGTTGATCGGCTGGCGGTTGACATAGACCAGCGGGATGTTGGCGGCTGCGGCGGCATCCGACATCGCTTGCGTCGCCGATGTGTCAACCGGGTTGACGATGATCGCCGAAACGCCCGAAGCGATGAAGTTGTTGATCTGATCAAGCTGCTTGGCCACGTCGTTCTGCGCATCTTCGATTTGCAGCGAAACGCCCAGCTCTTTGCCCTTGGCATCCATGCCATTGCGCAGCACGGTCAGGAAGTTGTCGTCAAACAGCGCCATCGACACGCCGATGCCGTCTGCCATCGCGCTGGTGCCCATCAGGGCTGCAAAGCCAGCGGTCATAATGATCTTTTTCATGTGTCTCTCCTCCACAAGTTGGTGTCCGGCACACCGTTTTATTGGCCGGACCGCCCCCTCCCTCAGGGGCGGTATTCTGCCGCTTCAGGCGAGCACGCCCGCGCGGATGAATTGCATAGAAGCTTCTAGCGCCACCTTGGGCTGGGCCAGATCGTGAACACTTTTGGCGAAAGGCTCGTAGCTGACAGCGCCCTTGTAGCCTGCGCGACGCAGGGCGCGGATTTGCGCGACATTGCCCAGCAGATCATCGGCATCAACCAAGACGCGGTGTGGGTCGCGCATGTCATTGACGTAAAGCTGTGCATCGACAACGCCAGAAACGTGAACGATTCCTGTCAGTTCCGGGTAGATTGGCCCACCCCCGGCAAGGGCGTGGTGGAAGGTGTCATGCACGATGAAATAGGTGCCTGTGCCGCCGACCGCCGTGATCACTTCGGCCAGAACATCCTTGTAGCGCAACGAGCACACCTCGAAGCCCAAGGGTTCGACCATGGCTTTCAGGCCGTAGGATTGCAGCATCGGCAAAAGTTCACGCAAAGCGATTTCCGTGACGCGGCGGCTCTCGGCGCGGTCCGTGGCGACGTTATCATTGCGCGGGATCAAGCTGATCGCCTCGGCACCGCAGGCCTTGGCAATTTTCATCAAAGCATCAGCCTCAGCACGTTTGGCTTCCGACCAATCGTTGAACATCTTGACCTCGGCCAGCGCAAGGATACGCAAACCGGCGGCGCGGGCGGCAGCGCCCACTTCGGCAGGATCGGTGCCACCAAACAGCGGCTTGTTGAAATCATTGCGGAATTCGACCCCGACACAGCCCAGAGACTGGGCAAGGTCAAGAAAGGCCCGCCAGCCAAGGTTCGGCGTGGTCATGTGGTTCAAAGCAAACGGCAGCATTGTGGAAATTCCTCGACTCATGGCCCCTCCTCGGGCCAGTTTTATCACTGTCGTGGAATTGAAATTCTATTTCAAGTCTGATCTCATGCGAAGGTTCTATTATAGGTCGGCGTTTCTGATGCTTTTTGACGAAACTTTGAGTGAGTGCGCCCGTTTCGTCACCTATGCCAAGGTGGCACCAAGCCTCAGACAGATTCTGCCACATGAAGATCCGGCGGTAAAAAGTGCTGCATGCCGCCCGCACCTCGGCCTTCCAAAGCAGCGCGGGTCATCAGCATCATCAGATCGCGGCACAGTTTTTCCAGCGGTGTATCGACCACCAATGTCACCAAGCCCTCGGCCAGACCTGCTCGCGACTCTGGGGTCAGCGCCGAAACCACCAGAGCCACATCCTGCACGGGGCGCGCTTCTCGCAGGGCGGTGATCGCACCCTCCATACCGCCACCGGCCACATAGATGCCGCGCAGATCGGGCTGCCGGGTCAACAAGGCCAGCGTGGTTTCATAGGTCAGCTGGCGGGTCTCAAGATTAACCAATGTGTCGAGAACGGTCAGATGCGGCGCACATTCGCGCAGATAGCCGCGAAATCCGGTCTCGCGCAATTCGTGGCCATGAAAGCGGTGCCCGCCCACAAATAGCGCCATCGCACCGGGTTTTCGAGCGGTTTGATGCATGAACCATGCCGCGGTGCGGCCCACCTTCAGGTTGTTCAGCCCCAGATAGCCCGCGCGCACGCCCTGCGCAAAGTCTGACAACAAGGAAAATACCGCCGTGCCCTTGCTGGACAGCTCTTCCACAGCTGCTGTCACCTCGGGGTGGTTAACGGCGGTGGCGGCCAGAACATCGCAGCGCCCCGCCATCGCCCGCAAGGCACTGGCCATCTCACTGGGGGCTTGGCTGGACGAAAACTCCAGCACCAAACGGCCTTCGACACCGGGCGCCTGGGCGACAGCGCGGTGTAGGGTCTCGGCGAAGGCCTTGTAGAAATCCTGCCCCTGCTTGTGCAGCACCACACCGAACCGCAGACCGGGCAGATCAAGCGGGCGCGGCGACAAGCGGCGTGCGGCGGGATGGCCAATGCGCTCCGCCGCCGCAATGATCTGCGCCCGTGTATCTTCGCGCACCGGTTCGCGGCCATTCAGCACCCGATCCACGGTCGCAATAGACACCCCTGCCGCCCGCGCCAAATCGGCCATGCCCAAACGCTTCATCACAACCCCCTGACGACTTTCCCCCAACTGAGGTCAAGTTCTGACGATAATTGATGGCAAATTCCAGAGGACGCGTCGAGAAAATGGAATGTTTCTTCCAAATAGCGCCGGGAGGGAGGGATTGGTGCGGTGCGCTGGCTGATTTTGGGTGGAAATCAGGGGACTTTCTATGAAAAGCAAAACCCCCGCTGTTGCCAGCGGGGGTTTTATTCTGAACCGGGTGACGGCCTGCGGGTTTTTATCGAAACCCGCTACACCGCACTGGTTTTGCCCAAAGGCTAAACCTTACCAGTCTTCGCGGGCGACCACGCGGGTGGTGACCGGAAGCTTCATCGCGCCAAGGCGCAGAGCTTCACGCGCGATGATCTCGGACACGCCGTCGATCTCGAACATGATGCGGCCCGGTTTGACCTTGGCTGCCCAGTAGTCGGTCGAGCCTTTACCTTTACCCATCCGCACTTCGGTGGGCTTGGACGAGACCGGAACATCCGGGAAAATCCGGATCCAGACACGGCCTTGGCGTTTCATGTGACGGGTGATCGCGCGGCGAGCCGCTTCGATCTGACGGGCCGTCACACGCTCTGGCTCGGTGGCTTTCAGCGCAAAGGAGCCGAAGTTCAGCAGGAAGCCGCCCTTCGCTTCGCCGTGGATACGGCCTTTGTGCTGCTTGCGGAACTTAGTCCGTTTTGGTTGCAACATCTGTCTTCTCCCTTACGCGCGTTCGCGGTCGCGGCGAGGCGAACGCGGTGCTGCACCTTCTTGCGCTTCGGCAAGACGGCGATCATGGGCTTGCGGATCATGCTCAAGGATTTCGCCTTTGAAGATCCAGACCTTCACCCCGATGATGCCATAGGCAGTCGTGGCTTCGGACAGAGCATAGTCGATGTCAGCGCGCAGGGTGTGCAACGGCACACGGCCTTCACGATACCATTCGGTCCGTGCGATTTCGGCGCCGCCAAGACGGCCACCAACATTCACACGAATACCGAGCGCGCCCAAACGCATGGCGCTTTGCACGCCGCGCTTCATGGCACGACGGAAAGACACCCGGCGTTCCATTTGCTGCGCGATCGACTCGGCAACCAATTGTGCATCCACTTCAGGCTTGCGCACTTCGACGATGTTCAAATGAACATCCGACTTCGTGAACGCCGTCAGTTTCTTGCGCAGGGTTTCGATATCGGCGCCTTTTTTGCCGATGATCACGCCCGGACGTGCAGTGTGAATGGTCACACGGCATTTTTTGTGCGGACGCTCGATGATCACGCGGCTGATGCCAGCTTGCTTGCACTCTTCATGCACAAACGCGCGCATTTTGAGGTCTTCCAGCAGCAGGTTGCCGTAATCTTTCGATTCAGCAAACCAGCGGCTGTCCCAGGTGCGGTTGACCTGGAGGCGCATACCGATCGGATTGACCTTCTGACCCATTATGCAGACTCCCCGACTTGACGCACGATGATCGTCAGCTCGCTGAACGGTTTCATGATTTTGCCGAAACGGCCACGCGCACGCGGGCGGCCACGTTTCATCACCAGGTTTTTGCCGACCCAGCTTTCAGCCACGATCAGGCTGTCCACGTCGAGGTTGTGGTTGTTCTCTGCGTTGGCAATCGCCGACTGCAGGCACTTCTTCACGTCACCCGCGATGCGGCGCTTCGAGAAGGTCAAATCGGCCAGAGCCTTTTCAACTTTCTTACCGCGGATCAGACCAGCGACAAGGTTCAGTTTCTGCGGCGAGGTGCGGAGCATCCGGCTGATCGCCATTGCTTCGTTTTCCGCCACGCGACGGGGGTTCTTTTCCGTGCTCATGGCTTATTTCCTCTTGGCTTTTTTGTCGGCCGCGTGGCCGTAATAGGTGCGGGTCGGCGAATATTCACCAAACTTTTGACCAATCATCTCTTCGGTCACAGCAACCGGGATGTGCTTTTTGCCGTTATAGACGGCAAAGGTCAGCCCGACGAACTGCGGCAGAATAGTGGAGCGACGCGACCAGATCTTGATCACTTCGTTCTTGCCCGAGGCTTTCGCGGTTTCTGCTTTTTTCAAAACATAACCGTCGACGAACGGGCCCTTCCAAATAGAACGTGACATGGATTAGCGCCCTTTCTTCGCGTTACGCGACCGGACAATCAACTTGTCCGAAGCCTTGGCCTTACGGGTCTTGTTACCCTTGGTGCCTTTGCCCCATGGCGTAACCGGATGACGGCCGCCCGAGGTCCGACCTTCACCACCACCATGCGGGTGGTCGATCGGGTTCATTGCAACACCGCGCACGGTCGGGCGAACGCCCTTGTGACGCATACGGCCTGCTTTACCGAAGTTCTGGTTCGAGTTGTCGGGGTTGGACACGGCACCGATGGTGGCCATGCATTCCTGACGCACCAGACGCAGTTCGCCCGAAGACAAACGGATCTGCGCGTAACCACCGTCGCGACCCACGAACTGAGCGTAGGTGCCTGCAGCGCGTGCCAACTGGCCGCCCTTGCCGGCTTTCAGCTCGACGTTGTGGATGATCGTACCGATCGGCATGCCCGAGAACGGCATCGCATTGCCCGGCTTCACGTCGGTCTTGGCACCCGCGATGACAGAGTCACCGATTGCCAAGCGCTGCGGCGCCAGAATATACGACAGCTCGCCATCCGCGTAGCGGATCAGAGCGATAAAGGCGGTGCGGTTCGGATCGTATTCAATCCGCTCAACGACCGCCGGGATATCAAACTTGGTGCGCCGAAAATCGACCACACGGTAGAGGCGCTTGGCGCCCCCGCCCTTGTGCCACATCGTGATACGTCCGGTGTTGTTCCGGCCACCTGTCTTGGTCAAACCCTCAGTAAGGGCTTTGACCGGGCGGCCTTTCCACAATTCCGAACGGTCGATCAGAACCAACCCGCGTTGGCCAGGCGTCGTCGGCTTATACGACTTAAGTGCCATGCTTTCTGTCTTCCGTCATTGGATGGATCAGATTTTGCTGATCCAAGGTTATAGGGCTCCGTAGATCCCCGAGTAAGGCCTGCGCTGGTAGGACCAATTCAGACCGATTCCGTAAAAATCCACGGCCCCGGAGAACCGGGGCCGTGGGATTCGCCGCCAATATCAGAGGCCCGTCGAAACGTCGATAGAGTTTCCGGCTTCCAAAGTGACATAGGCTTTCTTCTTGTCCGAGCGCTCGCCTGCGCGACCGCGGAACTTCTTGGCCTTGCCTTTGGTGATCGTGGTGTTGACCGCTTTCACCTTGACCGAGAAGATGTTCTCAACAGCTTCTTTGATCTGGGGCTTGGTTGCATCCATTGCGACCTGGAACACAAACGCGTTGTTCTCCTGAGCCATAGTGGCTTTTTCGGTGATCACCGGCTTTTTGATCAGGTCGTAGTGCTGGGGCTTGATGCCCGTTGAAGTCTTGCTCATTTCAGACGAGCCTCCAAAGCTTCGACACCTGCTTTGGTGATCACCAGAGTGTCACGCTTCAGGATGTCATAGACGTTTGCGCCCATGGTTGGCAGCACGTCGATGCCTTCGATGTTGCGAGCAGCCAACGCGAAATTCGCGTCAACGCTTGCGCCGTCGATGATCAGCACGCGCTTCCAGCCCAACTCGGACACATGTTTAGCGAGGATCGAGGTTTTGGCTTCGGCCATGGTGGCCACGTCCAAAATCACCAGCTCGCCTGCCTTGGCTTTCGCCGACAGAGCGTGACGCAGACCCAGAGCGCGGAATTTCTTCGGCAGATCATGAGCGTGCGAACGCGGGGTCGGGCCTTTGACAACGCCACCGTGACGGAAGATCGGGGCTTTCTTGGAACCGTGACGTGCGCCGCCGGTGCCTTTTTGCTTGTAGATCTTCTTGGTCGAGTAAGACACTTCGGCGCGGGTCAGCGTCGAGTGGGTGCCTGCCTGCATGCGGGCGCGCTGCCAACGGACGACACGGTGCAGAACGTCTGCGCGCGGGTCGAGGCCGAACAGGGCTTCGTCAAGGTCGATGGTGCCAGCTTTGCCGCCATCAAGTTTGATCACGTCAAGTTTCATGCTTCACCTCCTTCAACAGCGACAGGTGCAGCAGCAACCGAACGAATGGCCGCAGGCAAAGGCAAACCAGCCGGAGCCGCTTTCTTCACTGCGTCCTTGATGGTGACCCAGCCACCTTTGGTGCCGGGGACAGCGCCTTTGATCATCAGCAAGCCACGCTCGGCATCCGTGCGGATGACTTGCAGGTTCTGGGTGGTGCAGCGCACAGCGCCCATGTGACCAGCCATTTTCTTGCCTTTGAAGACTTTACCCGGATCTTGACACTGACCGGTCGAGCCGTGCGAACGGTGCGAAACCGACACGCCGTGGGAAGCCCGCAGACCACCAAAGTTGTGACGCTTCATAGCACCCTGAAAGCCTTTACCGTTGGTCGTGCCAGCGATATCGACGAACTGGCCTGCCAAATAGTGGTCAGCAGTGATTTCAGCGCCGACTTCGATCAGGTTCGCGGGCGAGACGCGGAATTCCGCGATCTTGCGCTTCGGTTCGACCGAGGCTTTGGCGAAGTGGCCACGCATAGCAGCGGTGGTGCGCTTGGCTTTCGCCAGACCAGCACCAAGCTGAACAGCGGTATAACCATCGCGGTCAACGGTGCGTTGAGCCACAACTTGCAGGTTGTCGAGTTGCAGAACGGTCACCGGAACTTGGGTGCCGTTCTCGAGGAACAGCCGGGTCATGCCCAGCTTTTTAGCGATAACGCCAGAACGCATGTTATCTCTCCTCCCTTAAACTTTGATCTCGACATCCACGCCAGCGGCGAGGTCGAGCTTCATCAGCGCGTCAACGGTCTGGGGGGTCGGATCAACGATGTCGAGAAGACGCTTGTGCGTGCGGATTTCCCACTGGTCGCGCGACTTTTTGTCGATGTGCGGACCACGGAGAACCGTGAATTTCTCAATTTTGTTCGGCAGCGGAATCGGCCCGCGCACAGTGGCGCCGGTGCGTTTCGCGGTGCTTACGATTTCTGCAGTGCTGGCGTCCAGCACGCGGTAATCGAAGGCTTTCAACCGAATACGGATGGTTTGACCTTGCATGTGTACTTCCTTCTGAACGTAGGCGGGGCAACAGGCCCGGCCCATAGGTTCACGTTTCTTTGTCGGCGTAGCGGATGGTGGTTCTTCCAAGTGCACGGCGCGCCCCCGAAGGAGCGCGCCGCTGGTGGTCCCTTATAGTGTGCGACCGCCTTTGGAAAGGCGATTCGCGCAGCTTTACTTCAGGATCTTCGATACGACGCCTGCACCGACGGTGCGGCCGCCTTCGCGGATGGCGAAGCGCAGCTTTTCTTCCA
>NZ_BSPP01000020.1:406-766 GCF_030161095.1 Cypionkella aquatica | reverse complement strand
AAAGACGCTCCACGCGCCCCCCCTATCCGGGAGTGGCGCGGGGACGCGGTGTCTGGCCTCCCGCGCCTCGCGGCGCGGTGGGCCGAAGCTCGGGCTGCCGGCGAAGCGTGCCGGGCACAGCGCATGGTGGACAGCTCACGCTGGCTCTAGGCCGCAGTGCACCCCGGCGCGCGGCCGGCGCGATGGCCCCTCAGGACCCAAACGCACCGAGAGCGAACGCCTCGGACCGCGACCCCAGGTCAGGCGGGACTACCCGCTGAGTTTAAGCATATAAATAAGCGGAGGAGAAGAAACTTACGAGGATTCCCCTAGTAACGGCGAGCGAACCGGGAGATGCCCAGCTTGAGAATCGGGCGGCCA
>NZ_BSPP01000020.1:0-310 GCF_030161095.1 Cypionkella aquatica | reverse complement strand
GAGGATTCCCCTAGTAACGGCGAGCGAACCGGGAGATGCCCAGCTTGAGAATCGGGCGGCCGCGCCGTCCGAATTGTAGTCTGGAGAGGCGTCCTCAGCGACGGACCGGGCCCAAGTCCCCTGGAAAGGGGCGCCTGGGAGGGTGAGAGCCCCGTCCGGCCCGGACCCTGTCGCCCCACGAGGCGCCGTCAACGAGTCGGGTTGTTTGGGAATGCAGCCCAAATCGGGCGGTAAACTCCGTCCAAGGCTAAATACAGGCGAGAGACCGATAGCGAACAAGTACCGCGAGGGAAAGATGAAAAGGACTTTG
>NZ_BSPP01000019.1 GCF_030161095.1 Cypionkella aquatica | reverse complement strand
TCACCGGCAGGCCGGGGTGCTTCGCCTTCAGGGCCGAGATGATCCGCGCGGCGGGTTTCACCGCAAAGTCTTGAAAATCCTGACCTTTCAGGCTGCCCGCCCAAGAATCAAACAGCTTCACCACCTCGGCCCCGGCCTGCACTTGTGCTGACAGATAATCAATCGTGGCCTCGGTGATCACATCAATCAGCGCCGAGAATGTCGCCCGATCTGCATCTTTCAACGCATGCGCCGCGCCCTGATCCTTGCTGCCCCGACCCGCAATCATATAGGTCGCCACCGTCCAGGGTGCCCCCGCAAAGCCGATCAGCGTTGTCTCTGCCGGCAATTCCCGCGCCAGAATCCGCACGGTTTCATAGATCGGCGCGAGGGTCTCATGGATCGCCTCGCGCGGTTTCAACGCCTGCACCCCCGCCATGGTGGTGACGGTGGACAGCCGCGGCCCCTCGCCGACCTCGAACCACAGATCCGCCCCCAAGGCCTGCGGCAACAGCAGGATATCGGCGAAAAGAATTGCCGCATCAAAGCCATAGCGGCGGATCGGTTGCAGTGTCACCTCTGCGGCCAATTCCGGGTTATAGCACAGCGACAGGAAATCCCCCGCCTGCGCCCGCGTCGCGCGGTATTCGGGCAGGTATCGCCCCGCCTGCCGCATCATCCAGATCGGTGGCGTTGCTAAAGTTTCGCCCGCAAGGGCGCGCAGGATCAGTTTCGACATAGGCACTCCAGATACAGAAAGCTGCAAGATCGCTCGCGGGTGTTGTCAGCGCAAAGTGACACCGCTATTCCTTCAAACATGACACATCCTCTCCCCACCCCCGCGCACCCCTTCAAGATCGGCACCCGAGGCTCTCCGCTTGCCCTGTGGCAGGCGCATGAGGTGCGGCGCTGCCTGATGGAGGCCTACAGCCTGCCCGTTGAGGCGTTTGAGGTGGTGGTGATCAAGGTCACCGGCGACCAGATTCAGGATCGCGCGCTGAAGGATATCGGCGGCAAGGGCCTGTTCACCCGCGAGATTGAAGATGCGCTGCTGGCAGGCGGCATTGATATCGCCGTCCATTCGATGAAAGACATGCCCACGCTGCAACCCGATGGGCTGTGGCTGGATTGCTATCTGCCGCGTCAGGACGTGCGCGATGGCTTTGTGACGCTGAACGGCGGCGGGTTGATGGATTTGCCGCAGGGCGCGGTGGTCGGGTCGTCCAGCCTGCGGCGTCGGGCGCAGCTGGCGCATCGTCGCCCCGACCTGCAACTGGTCGAGTTTCGCGGCAATGTGCAGACCCGGATGAAAAAGCTGCATGATGGCGTGGCGGCGGCAACCTTCCTTGCGATGGCGGGCTTGAACCGCCTTGGCATGGCCGAGGTCGCCCGCCCGGTGGAAGTGACCGAGATGCTGCCCGCCGTCGCCCAAGGTGCGATTGGCGTCGAACGCCGGCAGAACGACCCGCGCGCGCAGGCGATGCTGGACGCCATTCACCACACCCCCACCGGCCAGCAACTTGCCGCTGAGCGTGGGTTTCTGGCGCGGCTGGATGGATCGTGTGAAACCCCGATCGCGGGGCTTGCGGTGCTGCAAGGCGATCAGCTGTGGCTGCGTGGCGAGATTTTGCGCCCCGATGGCAGTCAGGTGATCACGGGCGACATTCGCGGCGGCATCGCTGACGCAACCGTCTTGGGCCAGACGCTGGCCGATGATCTTCTGGGCCGCGCCGGGACGGGGTTTTTCGCCTAGGCGCATCGCATGTCCGCCTTGGCATAGGGGGCAAGGAAATCGCGGATCAGGGCTGCGACCTGCTCGGGCGCTTCTTCATGCACCAGATGGCCAAAGCGGGGCAGGGGGGTCCATTCGGCATGCGGCATCGCGGCGGCGGCGCGCTGTGATACTGCAGGCGGCACCGCGCGGTCGGCGGCTCCGGTGATCAGCAGGCATGGCACCTTTTGCTGCGGCAGGCGGTTCAGCAAACCGTCCAACTGCCACTGCGCCATCATCGCCAAGGTGGCGGCGACATGGCCGGGTTGGCGCAAAAGGTGCAGATACTGCGCCTCTCCGCCTGCGTCGATCTGCGATTCGGTCGAGGCCAAAAGCTGATGCACCTGACGCGGCGTCCCAGCCAGTTTGCTGAACAGTTGCGGCACAAGGGGCAGACGCGCCAGCACATTCGCCAGCGCCGGAAACAGCCAGCCCGCCACGCCCTCAAACCCGCCCAAGGCGGCGTTGATGCCAATCACGGCCTGCGGGGGGCTGATCTCGGCCAGCCGCAGCGCAACGGCGGCCCCGGCAGAATGACCAATGATCGCAAGTGGTTGCCAATCTTGCTGGCGGAGAAGCCCTGCCACATCTTCAGCCATCGCATCCAGATTGCAACGCGCGCGGTTGCCCAAGACGGTAAAGCCTTGCCCCGGCAAATCCAGCGCGATCACGCGGTAATCCGGGCTGAGCAACGGGATCAGATGGCGAAAGCTGTGCGTCGCCCCGCCCGCGCCATGCAGCAGCAGGACCACCGGGCCGCTGCCCACGTCCTGCACATGCCACAGATGGCCCTTGCAGCGTATATGCTGTGACGCGCTGCGATAGGGCCAGTCAGCGGGGATCACCGGGGTCTGCATCTATGCCCCCAATGCCGCTTGCAGCACGCCCGACAACCGCTGCGCATCGGCGCGTGGCAGCGGCACATAGGCCGCCCCAAGGCTGGCCGCCATCCGTTGCAGGGCCGCTTGCGGGCGGCTGGCGATGTCCAGCACCAGCGCCGGAATCGCCGCCGCACAGATCAGCCGAGATAGGCGCTGCGCATCGGCCTCGGCCTCGATGCGGTTGGCGCTGCCGTCCAAGGCGATATTCCCCCGCCCATCGGTCAGCAGCGCAATCGTCGGCGTCATCCCGCGCGCGCGGGTCTGCAGGCTCAGATCAAACGCCATCTTCAGCCCCGCCGCCAAAGGCGTGCCACCCCCCCCCGGCAAGCCCGACAGCCGCCGTTTGGTCTGCACCAAGGATCGCGTCGGCGGTAACAACACCTCTGCCGCCAGCCCGCGAAACGCGATCAGCGCCACATGATCGCGCCGCGCATAGGCCTGCGCCAACAGCAACTCAATCGCGCCTTTCGCCTCGGCCAGCCGCGACAAAGCTGATGATCCCGACGCATCCACCGCAAAGATCAACACCCGGTCCGAGGTTTCCTGATACCGCTTCAACCGCAGATCCGATGCCCGGATCTCCAGCCGTGTCGCATCCGGGCTGCGCCTGCGCAAAGGTTGCCACGGGGCTGCGGCGCGCAGGGTTGCCACCAGATCAATCCGCTTGCCCGACCCCGGCACGCCGGGGCGCGGCGGCAACGGCCGCCCGCGATGATTGCCCTTGCGCGCAGCCCCCGTGCCGCCGCTGCCCTTCGCCGCCCGCGCGGCTTTGCCCGCCGCCAGCCGCGCCAAAAGGTCAGCGGGCAGGGCGGCGCGCACGGCTTCCAGCAGAATGTCATCCGGGATGCGGTCGTCTTGGTGTTGCGGCTGTTCGGCCTCAGCCTCACCCGGATCGGGCGGCGGCGGAGTGCTGTCCTGCTCTGGCGCGCCCGCGTCTGGCAAATCGCCGCGATGCGCCAACGTCAATTCGGCGGCGTGGCGCAACGTATCTTCCGACGCCACCGCTTCCCCCCGCCAAGCCGCCAGCGCCCGCGCCACCGCAATCGCCAACAGCGGCGCGCGCAGACTGGCGATGCCCATGGCAAGCGCCACCGTGGTCAGGCTTTCCAGCGCGCCTTTGGGCAAAACCACCCCGGCCAAACGGCCCCGCGCCGCCGCGATCTGATCAGCGGGCAGCAAGATTGCGCCGCTTTCCGAATAGCCAATATCGCCCAGATCAAGGAACAACCCCAACCGATCCGCCAGACCAGAAGCCAAAACCTCCTCCGCCTCGGCCCCTTCATCCAGCGCCACCAGACACGGCCCCGCGCCGTCCAGCCACAGCGAAAGCCGCGCGCTAAGGGCAGGGGGGCAGCGTTCCGCCATCGTCAGCACCACAGGCTCCGCCCCCGACAAAATCCCTGCACTGCGCCGCAACTGACCCGCGCTTAACGTCGCCGCCAGATCCACGCCACCAAACAACGCCACATCGTCAATCCCGGGATGAATCCGCCGCCCCAAAGGCAGCGCCTGCACCACCGCATCCCGCACCGGGCCAGAGCGCGCCCTTAACCACAGCCCCTTGACCCCCGCCGGATCAACCGACAGCACCGCCAGCGCAGCCTCTACCCGGCCCCATGGCGACAGCGGATCACTCACGGCAAGATTTCAGCGATGGTGCGGGCCATCCGCGCGCCCGATCCGGCCTCGTCCAGCGGATCGCGCCGCAACCGATGCCCCAAGGCACTTGCCGCCACCGTGCGCAGATGCACGCGGCTGACCACTCCGGCCCCCTCAAACGCCGCCTGCGCCCGTGCGGCCCGCAGCAGCGTCAGCTCGCCCCGCAACCCGTCCGAGCCCAAGGCGATGCACAAGGCCGCGCAATCATGCAGCACCACACCCGGCGTTTTCAGCCCCGGCAGCGCCGCCCGCGCCGCCAGAATCGCCTTGCGCAAACCGCTATCCTTCGCCCGCCATTTCTTCATGAACACGGCGTTGTCATTCTCATAGGCGTCGCGCCTGCGCATCACCTCGACCCGCGTTTCAATATCGCGCGGGCTTGCCACCTCGACCGACAGCCCAAACCGATCCAGCAGCTGCGGCCGCAACTCGCCTTCCTCGGGGTTGCCCGAGCCCACCAGCACGAACCGCGCCGCGTGACGGATCGACAGCCCCTCACGCTCCACCACATTCTCACCCGATTGCGCCACATCCAGCAGCAGATCGACGATATGATCCTCCAGCAGGTTCACCTCGTCGATATACAGATACCCCCGGTTTGCCCGCGCCAGCAGCCCCGGCTCGAACGCCTTTTCACCCCGCGTCAGCGCGCGTTCAATATCCAGCGCGCCCACCACACGGTCTTCCGTCGCCCCCAGCGGCAGGTCAATCACCGGGGTCGGGCGCTTGATCATTTTGCCCGATGTCACCCCCGCCCACTCCGGCACATCCTGCACACGGGCCGAGTTCACCGGGCAGCCCTCCACCGCCGAAATCTCTGGCAACAGCGCCGCCAGCGCCCGCACCGCCGTCGATTTGCCGGTGCCACGGTCGCCAAACACCAGCACACCGCCGATCCCCGGATCAATCGCGGTCAGCACCATCGCCTGTTTCATCGCGGCTTGGCCAACGATGGCCGAGAAGGGGAACGGTTGGCTCATGCGGCATCCTTTACGGCAAGCGGGCGGATGCCGCCCCAAGTGCCCCAATCATCCAGAATCCGAAACCGGGCGTAAAGTTCTTCGGAAAACCACCCCTCGGCCCGCACCGCCTGAATGGCGCGGCCATGCGGCCCGTCGCCGCGCGCGAAATGCGCCATGCTGGCGGCATCGGGCCAGATCGAAAACGTGATCTGATGCAGCAGCGGCACCTCGCCGATGCCGATTTTGAAGATCACATTCGGGTCTTGCCCGATTGCAGCCGAGATATCCGGCACCCGCCGCCAGAACCGCAAAAACGTCGAGGCCCGCATCGTCGCCCGCGTCAGCGCCACGATGGGGCCAGTATTGGGGGCATCCGTCGCGGTGAACGGCGCGCGCCCCGACCATTGCCCCCGGGCCGAGGTCGGCTCCAGCAAAATCGTCCAGTTTTCAGCACTATGCTTGCGCCAGCGCTTGAACACCGGGGCCTCCGCGATCACCCGCCGCGCTGTCGCCGCATCGGGCCAGGTCGCAAGAATGGCCCAAACTGCGGTATTGGGTTTTGGCGTGAAACCTTCGCCGGTGCCTGATCCGCACAGCTTCCAGAACCCGACCTCGGGCATCCGCATGAACGACAGCCGCGCCGCCCCCATTTGCCCGAAAACCCAGATCCGGGCGGGCAGTGAGGCAAAGCGAAACAGAGAAAGACTCACGGTGTTGATGGCAGACCTCGGGCTATAAGCAGCGGTATGTGTCAGAATAGTCTTACAGTTTTTGCGGCATCTGCAAAGTAAAATGGCGGATTCCACAATGAAAATGTGCGTATTGTAAATTACACTAGACAGTATATCGTGACTTTATGCTGACAGATTCTTCAACCCCCTCCACCGCCTTGCCCCGCACCTCTGGGGCTGATGCCATCGTGATCGGCGCGGGCTTGGGGGGCTTGGCGGCGGCGATGCGGCTGGGGGCCAAAGGCTACCGCGTGACGGTGATTGACAGGCTGGACATGCCCGGCGGGCGTGGCAGTTCGATCACCCAAGGCGGCCACCGCTTTGATCTTGGCCCGACAATCGTGACCGTGCCGCAGGGCCTGCGCGATCTGTGGGCCGCCTGCGGGCGTGATTTTGACCAAGACGTTGATCTGCGCGCACTTGAGGCGTTCTATCAGATTCAATGGCAAGACGGCTCCACCTTTACCGCCCGCCAATCCACCGACGCGATGCGGGCCGAGGTGGCGCGGCTGTCGCCCGGCGACCTTCCCGGCTATGACAAATTCCTGAAAGACAGCGAGAAACGCTATTGGTTCGGCTTTGAAAACCTTGGCCGCCGCTCGATGCACCGCTTTGCTGATCTTCTGAAAGTGCTGCCGACCTTTGTTGCGCTGCGGGCTGACAAATCGGTCTACGCCCATGCGGCCTCTCGCGTGAAAGATGAACGCCTGCGGTTCGCGCTGTCCTTCCATCCGCTGTTCATCGGCGGTGATCCGTTTCACGTCACCTCGATGTATATCCTTGTCAGCCATCTCGAGAAGGAATTTGGCGTCCATTACGCGATGGGCGGGGTGGCGGCGATTGCTTTGGCGATGGCGGGGGTGATCCAAAGCCAAGGCGGCACCCTGCGCCTGAACGCCGAAGTCGATGAAATCTTGCTGCAAAATGGCCGCGCGACTGGCGTGCGGCTGACCGATGGCGCGGTGATCGCCGCCGATATCGTGGTGTCAAACGCCGACGCGGGCCACACCTATGACCGGCTGCTGCGCAACCACCGCCGCAAACGCTGGACGCCCCCGAAACTCGCCCGCAAACGCTGGTCGATGGGCCTGTTCGTCTGGTATTTCGGCACCAAAGGCACCCGCCTGAAATGGCCCGAGGTTGGCCATCACACCATCCTCGTCGGCCCGCGCTACAAAGACCACATCCGCGATATTTTCATCCGGGGCAGGCTGGCCGACGACATGAGCCTGTATGTCCACCGCCCCTCTGTCACCGATCCGTCGGTGGCCCCCGTGGGCGATGACACCTTCTATGCTCTCTCCCCCGTCCCGCATCTCGGGATAGGTGACACCGATTGGCAAACCGAGGCCGAACCCTACCGCCAGAAAATGCAAAAGATGCTGGAAGACCGCCTGCTGCCGGGCCTGTCCGATCATCTGACCGAGCAGTTGATCTTCACCCCCAACAGCTTTCAAACCCGCTACCTGTCGCCCTATGGCAGTGGTTTTTCTATCGAGCCGCGCATCCTGCAATCCGCCTATTTCCGCCCGCATAACGTCTCGGAGGAGGCGAAAGGCCTCTACTTGGTCGGCGCAGGCACCCATCCCGGCGCGGGTCTGCCGGGGGTGATCGCCAGCGCCGAAGTCCTCGGCACCCTCGTCCCCAACGCCCCCCGCACGCGCGCCCAAAGAATGGCAGCCGAATGATCGCCCCCGCCGACATGGCCCATTGCCGCGAGGCGATCCGCACCGGCTCGCTTTCCTTCCACGCTGCATCGCGCCTGCTGCCCGCAAATGTCCGCGACCCCGCGCTGGCGCTTTATGCCTTCTGCCGCCTAGCCGACGATGCCGTCGATGACAGCGACGACAAGGCCCCCGCCGTGCTGGCCCTGCGCGACCGCCTCGATCTCGTCTACGCCGGCCGCCCGCGCAACGCCGCCGCTGACCGGGCCTTCGCTGCCGTGGTCGAAGATTTCGACATGCCCCGCGCCTTGCCGGATGCCCTGCTCGAAGGTCTCGCTTGGGATGCCTTTGGCCGCCAATATCAAACCTTGCCCGACCTTCTGTCCTACTGCGCCCGTGTCGCCTCTGCCGTTGGCGCGATGATGTGCGTTCTGATGCGGGTGCGCGACGCTGATGCCTTGGCCCGGGCCTGCGATCTGGGGCTGGCGATGCAGCTGACCAATATCGCCCGCGATATTGGTGAAGATGCGCGGGCAGGGCGGTTGTACCTGCCGCTCGATTGGCTGGCCGACGCCAAGCTGACTCCCGCCGCCTTCCTGCAAAACCCGCAAGCCACCCCCGCCCTGCGGGCGCTGATCCAACGCCTGCTGACCGAAGCCGCCCGCCTTTACCACGAAGCCGAGGTTGGGATTTCCGCGCTGCCGCTGACCTGCCGCCCCGGCATCTATGCCGCCCGCCATGTCTACGCCGGCATCGGTGGCGCAGTCGCGCGCAATGGATATGACAGCATCACCGCCCGCGCCCGCACCAGTGGCGCGCAAAAACTCGGCTGGCTGGCGCTGTCGCTGACCCGCAGCGCCGCGTCAGCCCTGCTGCCCGGATCGGCCACATTGCACGCCCCCGCCCGCCCGGAAACCGCCTTCCTCGTCGATGCCGCCGCGCGCAAATCCGCCCGCTTCAGCCGATCCGAAGCCTTGTTCGCCGCCCTTGCACAACTTGAATCCAAAGATCGCGCCCGCCGCCCCTTGGATCGCGCCGGAATCTGACCTAGCTTCAAACCACCCTAGTTTGGAGCGACGCCGATGGACTGGCCCCTGTTTTTCACCTTTCTGGCCGCCTGCGGTGCCGCCGCCGCAACGGGCGCGATGTTCAACCCCGGCGCGTGGTATGACAGCCTGCAAAAGCCAACATGGACCCCGCGCAACTGGGTGTTCCCGGTGGTCTGGACCACGCTCTATCTGCTGATCGCCTATGCCGCGATGCGGGTGGCAGGCGTTGCCTTGTCGGCTGATGTAACGGGCGGCGCGGCCGTTGCGGGCACCACGCCCTTGCCCGGCTCGGCCGTCTTGGCAGGCAATGTGGTGCAAGCCTTGGCGTTCTGGGCGCTGCAAATCGCGTTCAACACGCTGTGGACCCCGGTGTTCTTCGGCCTGCACCGCATCCGCGCCGCGATGGTGGTGATGGTGTTCCTGTGGCTTTCCGTCGCCGCGACGACGTGGAGCTTCTTTGGCGTCGATTTCTGGGCGGGCGCCGCGTTCCTGCCCTATCTCGTCTGGGTCACGATTGCAGGCGCGCTGAATTTCAGCGTGATGCGGCTGAACCCCAACGCAGGATAAAGCGAAGTTCCGCAATGGCCAAGGCCATCGCCTTGGCCAAGCGCAGCGGTTGGTGTTCCGGTCGGGGGCCAAAGTCCCCGGCCAGCGCCCGTCCCGCCCAAGCCAAAGCACTGCACCTTTCAGCGATTGCATGCTGACCCTCTTCCCGAACCGAAAGAAAACGCTCCATTGGAGCGTTTTCCGGTGAGTTGCTCATAAGCCTGAAAGGCGTTGAGCAAGGGGCGTCATGCCGCAAACCAACGTCTGTAAATCGGGGCGCGCCTGACTGGGCTGGCGCGGAAACCGCGCCTGCCGAGGGGTGATGAGCGATTAGAAATCTTCCAGTGGAAGATTTCAGCGAAGAACGCCCGGCCCGTGGCCGGGCCGGGTGGCAGGCGCGGCCCGATTTGTCTGCGGCCAAATCGGGCAAAACCCACAGCCGCGCATCATAAATCGACCACATACACTACATATTGTATAAAATCGTCCGAAATCCAGGGAAAACCACAAGTCTGTCCCCGCGGGGACAGATTTTTCCGCGCCTTTACGGCCACTTTTCCCGCCGCGGCACCCGAAACGCCAGCATCGCTTTCACCACCGGGGATCGGAACCGCCCAAGGTCCAACGCCTCATGCACCCCCGTCACCACCTCGCCGTCGATCCGGGTTTGCACCAGTGATCGGCTGTAAAACGGCGCGTCCAGCAGCGCCTTGGTCTGGCGCGGCGCAGCCCCCGCATCACAGCGGGTATCGCGCTTGATCCGCCATCCGGTGCGCGCCAGTGGCGCCAGCGGTGGCGGCGCAATCTGCACCGCAGACCCATCCGCCGCCACATCCAGCCCCAGCGCCAGCGTCGATCCATCGGCCCGGATGCCATCATAAAAACACGTCGTCCCGCCATGGGCGCGCGGATAGCGCCCCCATGTCCAACGCTGAAAATCCGCCTCCAACGCCGCCTGCCCAAAGTTGGCATCGAAATAGCCGTGCCCCGTCCAAGCGTGCCCCTGCGACAGATCCACCTCGATCCGGGCCGAGGGCGCAAACGGTCGCCAGATATGCCGCGCATCCGGGGTCAGCATCGCCTCCACCTCCGTCACAGCCGAGGGCGTCAGCCGGATCTGCCCCTGCACCCGCGCAATGATCGGCAGGCCCGAGACCTCATTCACATCAATCACCAAAGTGCCGTTCTGCCACGCCATCCGGCTGGGCCCGATCTGCAACGCATCCCGGCTTTGCAGCAACGCCCCCCGCCCCCGGTCGGTCATGGTAAAGCGCCCACCCGGCCCATAGGTCACCACATTGATGCAACAATGGTTCGCCGGATCGCGCCGCCCCGACCACGCATACCAGGGCGAGAACACCGAGCCGATAAAGCCGATCACAGAGACCGCGCGCGTCCCGTCAGCCGAGACACCATCGACATACCACCACGCATAACCGTCCGGGGCCACGACGCATCCGAAGTCAGGTCGTTCCGTATCGCCTCGGCCGCGTGCTTGCCGGATAAGGCCGCCATCGGCACCCCCGCCCCCGGATGCGCGCCGCCCCCCGCCAGATACAGCCCCTGCACCGCTGTCCGCGCGCCGGGTCGCTGAAAACTCGCCATCAGCCCCTGCGGACTGCGCCCATACAGCGCCCCCTGCGACCCCGGAAACAGCCCCGCGAACCCCTGTGGCGTCATCAGGGCTTGGTCGGGGGGTGGGGGCGAAAACGTCAGGCCGAACTTGGCCAGTTGCGGAAAAGTCTTGGCGCGACATTCGGAAACCTCATGCGGGGAAAGGGTCGTCTTGGCGGGGGCGTTCATGATGATCTCAAACCGCTCTGGCCCGGAATTAGGGAAATCTGGCACCGAACGATCCTGCGCGCAGACATACAGCGTCGCCTCATCCGGCATCCGGCCTTGGCGGATCGGCCCGAATTCAAGCGCGGTGTCGCTGTTGAAAAACACATTATGATGCGCCAGATCGAACGAGGCAGGGGTGGCGGCAAACGACCAGACCCAAGCCGACAAACTGCGCGGATGCGCCGCAATCGGTTTCAACGCCTGCTGCGGTCCATTGCCCAAAAGCCCCGCCAAAAGCGCCGCCGGATCGCCATTGAACACCACCGCATCGCATTTCATCGCCCGCCCGTCTGACAGCACCACCTCTGTCACCCGCCCCCCCTGCCGCAGGATGCGCAGCGCCGAGGTGCCATAGCGAATCGTCACCCCCAGCCGGGTCGCAAGCTCTGCCAAAGCGCGGGCCAGATGATGCATCCCCCCCTTAACCGCCCAAACCCCCTGCGCCTCGGCCTGCCAGATCAGCGCCAGCACCGCAGGCGACATATCCGGCGCACCGCCAACATAGGTGGCGTATCGCCCAAACAACTGCCGCAAGCGCGGGTCGGTAAAGCTGTTGCAAAGGTGCGCCGCCAAGCTTCGCTGCGGCAAAAGCGCAGGCCAAACCGCAGGCGCGCGCAAAGCGTTCAGCCCAATGCCAGCCAGATCAGGCCGCATCGCCTGCAGCATCGGCCGCTCAAACGCCTTGTAAAGCTGGGCGGATTGACGGTTGAAGGCCTGAAACTCCGCCTCTGCCTTGGCCCCCGCAAACTCGGCAATCGCAGCGCCACTTTGCGCCGGATCGGCAAACAAATCCAACCGCCCGCCATCCAGCCACCAATGCCGCGCCAGCAACGGCTGCGGCACCAGCGTCAGGTGATCGTCCAGAGTCTCCCCCGCCACCGCGAACAATTCATCAAACACCGCCCGCAACGTCAAAACCGTCGGCCCCGCATCAATCGGCCCCGCCATCGACGCCAAACAGCGCATCTTGCCGCCGGGGTAGGCCTGCGATTCGACCAAAGTCACCTGCATGCCAGCGGCGGCCAAGCGGATGGCAGAGCATAGCCCCCCCATGCCCGCGCCGATGACGATGATTTTTTGCCCTGCGGTTGCCATGTCTGATTGTTGACTTGGACATGGAAACTGTCCAGTATGATTTACATATATGTGTCATTTTATAGTGACACTTCCCGATGGATCAGCCGGGCGCCCGGCCGTTGAGGAGCTTTCTTATGAAGATCGACGAACGGCTTGATGCGGCGACAGCGCAGGTTTTGCGTGGGGCTATGGGCGGCGATGCCCCGGCGCAACTGGCGCAGGCGCTGCACTATGCGGTGACGCCGGGTGGGGCGCGGATCAGGCCGACGATTCTGCTCAGCGTGGCTTTGGCCTGCGGCGATGATCGCCCCCGCCTTTCCGATGCGGCGGCGGTGGCGCTGGAGTTGATCCATTGCGCCAGCCTTGTGCATGATGATCTGCCCTGTTTTGACGATGCCGACCAACGCCGCGGCAAGGCAACCGTGCATCGCGCGTTTTCTGAACCGCTGGCGGTGCTGACCGGGGATAGCCTGATCGTGTTGGCGTTTGATGTGCTGGCGGCTGCGGCGGGCAAAGATGCTGACCGTGCCTTGCAGATGATCCGGGTTCTGTCGCGCCGCACCGGAATGCCGGATGGGATTTGCGCGGGGCAGGGGTGGGAGAGTGAGTCTCAGGTCAACCTGTCCGCCTATCACGGCGCCAAAACCGGGGCGCTGTTCATTGCCGCGACGCAGATGGGTGCGCTGGCTGCGGGGCAGGATGCCGAGCCTTGGGAAGAATTGGGCGCGCGGATTGGTGAGGCGTTTCAGGTGGCCGATGATCTGCGCGATGCGCTGTATGATGCCGAAACTCTTGGCAAACCTGCAGGCCAAGATGCGGCGCATGGGCGGCCCAATGCGGTGACATCGCTGGGGGTGCAGGGCGCGATCCGGCGGCTGAAAGATATCTTGGGTGGGGCGATTGCCTCGATTCCGTCTTGCCCCGGCGAGGCGATGCTGGCCGAAATGGTGCGGCGCTATGCCGAACGGATGACTCCGGTGGCCCCGGTTTTGCAGCGGGCCGACGTGCGGCGCTGATATGACGGTTTTGCCCAGCCTAAGCTCTTTTCGGCGTGGCTGGCTGTTGCGGCTGGCGGCCTCGCGCAGGTTTCAGGTTTGGGCGGCACGTATTCCTTTTGTGCGGCGGATTGCGCGGGCCGAGGGTGCGGCGTTGTTCGACGTGGTCGCAGGGTTTGTAAACGCGCAGGTTCTGATGGCGCTGGTGGAATTGCGCGTGCTGCATCTGCTGCAAGATGGCCCGATGGCGGTGCCGCAGATGGCGGGCCTGTGCGCGGTGCCGCCCGAACGGATGCAGGTTTTGCTGCAAGCGGGTGCAGGGCTGGGCTTGCTGAAGCGGCACCGCGATGGCCGCTTTGGTCTGGCCCTGCGGGGTGCATCGCTTTTGGCCGTTCCGGGTTTGCAGGCGATGATCCTGCACCACCGCGCCCTTTATGCCGATCTGGCCGACCCGGTGGCGTTTCTGCGGGATGGCCGCGACACCCAGCTTGCGCGGTTCTGGCCCTATGTTTTTGGCGCGGCGGGCGCGGTCGATCCGCAGGTCACGGCGACCTATTCCGAGCTGATGGCCGAAAGTCAGGTGCTGGTGGCCGAGGATACGTTGCGGATGGCCCCGCTGACCGGGGTGCAGCGGCTGATGGATGTGGGCGGCGGCACGGGGGCGTTTCTGGCAGCGGTGGGTCGCGCCTATCCGCAGATGCAGCTTGATCTGTTCGATCTGCCCGTGGTGCTGGAAGGCGCGCGGACACGGCTGGCGGCTTCGGGCTTTGCCGGGCGGCTGGCGCTGCATCCGGGCAGTTTTCGGGATGATCCGTTGCCGGTGGGGGCTGATGCGATCAGCCTGGTGCGGGTGCTCTATGATCACGATGATTCGACGGTGCTGCGGCTTTTGCAGGCGGTGCATACGGCCCTGCCCGTGGGCGGGCGGCTGATCATATCCGAGCCGATGTCAGGTGGGGCTGTGCCTGACCGCGCAACCGATGTGTACTTTGCAATTTACACTATGGCGATGCAAACCGGGCGCACACGGTCTGCCGCAGAGATTGAGGCGATTTTGTCAGCGGCGGGGTTCACAAGTATCTGTGTTCATACAGGATTTCGGCCTTTCATCACATCGGTCATCACGGCCCGGCGCGGGTGAGTTCACAGAGAAGTTTTCAAAAGTGTCTATTTTGTTTGACAGTTATATATGTAAGCCTAGAATGACACCAAGAGGATAGCGCAGGGTTTGGTCTTGTATTGAGACTCAGGGCCTCAGCCATCCGGGGAGTGATCGTGAAAACCAATGCCGTCATACTTTCTGCACCAAAGCAGCTGTCACTGGGGCAACTGTCACTGACGCCGCCCGGCGTGGCGGATGTTGTGGTGCAGATCGCCTATTCGGGTATTTCGACGGGCACGGAAAAGCTGTTCTGGTCGGGCACAATGCCGCCGTTTCCGGGCATGGGTTATCCGCTGGTGCCGGGCTATGAGGCCGCGGGCGAAGTGGTTGAGGCTGGGCCCGAATCGGGTTTGCGTGTCGGCGAGTATGTGTTCGTCCCCGGCGCGAATTGCTTTGAGGCGACCGAGGCTGGTCCCGTGCGTGGGCTGTTTGGGGCGGCGTCGCAGTTGCTGGTGACGCCCGGTGCTCGGGTCACGCGGATTGACCGGGCCCTGCGGGCCGAAGGCGCTTTGCTGGCTTTGGCCGCGACGGCGCGGCATGCGCTGGCCGGATTTGACCGAGCTTTGCCGGATCTGATTGTGGGGCATGGGGTTTTGGGGCGCTTGCTTGCGCGGCTGACTGTCGCCGCTGGCGCACCGCCGCCGGTGGTGTGGGAGACCGATCTGGCCCGGCATGCGGGCGCGGAAGGTTATCAGGTGATGCTGCCGGAAGACGATCCGCGCCGCGATTACGCCGCGATCTACGATGCCTCAGGTGCGCCTGACCTTTTGAACCGCCTGATCGGGCGGATCAAAAAGGGTGGCGAGATTGTTTTGGCGGGCTTTTACACCCAACCGATTTCCTTCGCCTTTCCGCCCGCCTTCATGAAGGAAGCGCGGTTTCGCATTGCCGCCGAATGGGCTGCTGATGACATGGTGGCGACGCGCCAACTTGTTGAATCCGATGCGCTTTCGCTGGCGGGGTTGATCACCCACACCGGCGCCGCCAGCCAAGCCGCCGCCGCCTATGAGACGGCATTCACCGATCCGAACTGCCTTAAAATGATACTCGACTGGAAGGGCCACGCATGACGCTTGATATTCCGAACCTTGTCGATTTCGACAATCGGCTGCGCGAAGAGGCGCATCAGGAACCTTCGTTGGAAATTCCCCAGGGCGTACCGACCAAGAAAACCCAGATCATCGCGATCTATGGCAAGGGCGGCATTGGCAAGTCTTTCACCCTTGCGAACCTGAGCCACATGATGGCCGAGATGGGCAAGCGCGTGTTGCTGATCGGCTGCGATCCGAAATCTGACACCACCAGCCTGTTGTTTGGCGGCAAGGCGTGCCCGACGATCATTGAAACCTCGTCGAAGAAAAAGCTGGCGGGGGAAGAGGTCAAGATCGGCGACGTCTGCTTCAAGCGTGGCGGTGTGTTCGCGATGGAACTTGGCGGGCCGGAAGTGGGCCGGGGTTGCGGCGGGCGCGGGATTATCCACGGGTTTGAACTGCTGGAAAAGCTGGGGTTCCACGATTGGGATTTCGACTATGTGCTGCTCGATTTTCTGGGCGATGTGGTCTGCGGTGGCTTTGGTTTGCCGATTGCGCGCGACATGGCGCAGAAGGTCATCTTGGTCGCGTCGAACGATCTGCAATCGCTGTATGTCGCCAACAACGTCTGCTCGGCGGTGGAATATTTCCGCAAGATGGGCGGAAATGTCGGCATTGCGGGGCTGGTGATCAACAAGGATGACGGCACGGGCGAGGCTGCGGCTTTTGCTGATGTGGTCGGGATTCCAGTGCTGGCGGCGATTCCGCAGGACGATGATCTGCGCAAGAAAAGCGCGAACTATCAGATTGTTGGCAGCTATCAGTCGCAATGGGGCCCGATGTTTGCGGCCCTTGCCGAGGCCGTGGAAATCGCACCTCCGGTCCGCCCGAAGCCCGTCAACCAAGACGGATTGCTGGCCTTGTTCGATGCTGAAACCACAGGCGCCAATTTCGTGCTGACCCCGGCAACCGATGCGGACATGCGCGGCAAGAATGCCGTTCTGAAGAAATCGCTGGAAGTGGTGTATGACCATGTTTGACCTTGATCGCCTTGCCGAAATGGAAGCCGCTTTGCGCCGCCTTGTGGGTGCGAAATGACCGAAATCGGCTATGACAGCGCCCATGACGCGCCGCTGACCCAGATTGCGGCGGCAGAGGCCGAACCGCAATCGCAGGTCAGCGCGCCCGTTGATGGCATGGGCTGTCATGCCGGGGCGGCGACGATGGAGGCTGCGGCGCGCGCGGCTGGCAATTCGGAACTGTTGGACCAATACGCGGCGGATTATCCGCAAGGCCCGCATGACAAACCGCAAAGCATGTGCCCGGCGTTTGGCTCTTTGCGCGTCGGGCTGCGGATGCGGCGGGTGGCTACTATTCTGTCGGGCTCGGCCTGCTGCGTTTATGGGCTGACCTTTGTGTCGCATTTCTACGGCGCGCGTCGGTCGGTTGGTTATGTGCCGTTCAACTCGGAATCCCTTGTGACCGGCAAGCTGTTTGAGGACATCCGCGACGCGGTGCATGAACTGGCTGACCCCGAGCGTTATGACGCGGTGGTGGTGACCAACCTGTGTGTGCCGACAGCCAGCGGTGTGCCGCTGCGGCTGTTGCCCAGCGAAATCAACGGCGTGCGGATTGTCGGCATTGATGTGCCAGGCTTTGGCATCCCGACCCATGCCGAGGCCAAGGATGTTCTGGCCGGGGCGATGCTGAAATATGCCCGGGCCGAGATTGAGGCGGGGCCGGTGGCAGCGCCTGCGGCTGGTCGTTCGGATCGCCCGCAAGTGGCCTTGTTGGGCGAGATGTTTCCAGCCGACCCGATGATGCTGGGCGCGATGCTGGCGCCGATGGGCTTGGCGGCGGGGCCAGTGGTGCCGTGCCGCGAGTGGCGGGAACTCTATGCGGCCCTTGATTGCGATGTCGTGGCTGCGATCCATCCGTTCTACACCGCTGCGGTGCGTGAGTTTCAGGCAGCTGGCCGCAAGATTGTCGGCTCTGCCCCGGTTGGCCATGATGGCACGGCGGCTTGGCTGGCGGCGATTGGTGAGGCTTATGGCATTGATCCGGCGCGGATTGCGGCGGCGCAGAACGCCTTTTTGCCCGCGATCAAAGGCGCTTTGGCGGCCAACCCGATCAAGGGCACCATCACGCTGTCGGGCTATGAAGGCTCTGAATTGCTGGTCGCGCGCCTGCTGATCGAATCCGGCGCGCATGTGCCTTATGTCGGCACCGCTTGCCCGAAAACGCCTTGGAGCGCGCCCGATCTGGAATGGTTGGAGGCCAAGGGCGTAAAGGTGAAATTCCGCGCCTCGCTTGAGGATGATCTAAGCGCCATGATGGCGATCCGGCCCGATCTGGCGGTGGGGACGACTCCGCTGGTGCAGAAGGCGAAGGAACTGGCGATCCCAAGCCTTTACTTCACCAACCTGATTTCTGCGCGGCCCTTGATGGGGCCAGCCGGGGCCGGGTCTTTGGGGCAGGTTGTCAATGCCGCCATCGCAGGCCGGGGCCGGATGGAGGTGATGAAAGAGTTTTTTGAGGGCGTTGGCACCGGCGATACCGCTGGCATCTGGGAAGGTGCGCCAAATCTGCGCCCCGATTTCCGCGCTGTGCATCAGAAGAAACTCGACAAGATCGCCCGTGCCGCCAAGGCCGAGGAGATGATCTGATGTTGGTGCAGGATCATGACCGGGCAGGGGGCTACTGGGGCGCGGTTTATGCGTTTTGCGCCGTCAAAGGGCTGCAAGTGGTGATTGACGGGCCGGTGGGCTGCGAAAACCTGCCTGTCACCTCCGTTTTGCACTATACCGACGCGCTGCCGCCGCATGAGTTGCCGATTGTGGTGACGGGCTTGGGCGAAGAAGAACTGGGCCGCGATGGCACCGAAGGGGCGATGAAGCGGGCGTGGAAAACGCTCGACCCGGCGTTGCCTGCGGTGGTGGTGACGGGCTCTATCGCCGAGATGATCGGTGGTGGTGTGACGCCGATGGGCACCAACATCCAACGCTTTTTGCCGCGCACGATTGACGAGGATCAGTGGCAGACCGCCGACCGGGCGATGACGTGGATTTTCACCGAATTTGCGATGACCAAGGGCCGGATGCCTCCCGAGGCGAAACGTGCCGAGGGTGCCAAGCCACGGGTGAACCTGCTAGGGCCGATGTATGGCGTGTTCAACATGGCCTCGGACTTGCACGAATTGCGCCGTCTGGTCGAAGGCATCGGGGCCGAGATCAACATGGTGATGCCTTTGGGTGCGCATGTGGCCGAGATGCGCAATCTGGTCAACGCTGACGCCAATGTGGTGATGTATCGTGAATTTGGCCGGGGTTTGGCCGAGGTATTGGGCAAGCCCTATCTGCAAGCGCCGATTGGCGTCGACAGCACGACGAAATTCCTGCGCAAGCTGGGCGAGATGCTGGGGCTGGACCCCGAGCCGTTCATCGAGCGGGAAAAGCACTCGACGCTCAAGCCGGTGTGGGATCTGTGGCGCTCTGTCACGCAGGATTTCTTCGCAACCGCGTCTTTTGCGATTGTGGCGACCGAGACTTATGCGCGGGGCATCCGCAATTATCTTGAGGCTGATCTTGGCCTGCCCTGTGCTTTTGCCGTGGCGCGGACGCCGGGGCAAAAGACCAACAACGAGGCGATCCGGGGACTGTTGAAACAGCATCGGCCCTTGGTGGTGATGGGGTCTATCAACGAGAAAATGTATCTGGCGGAACTGAAAGGCGGCTTTGGGCCGGCCCCCAGTTTCATCGCGGCTTCGTTTCCCGGTGCTGCGATCCGCCGTGCGACCGGCACGCCGATGATGGGCTATGCCGGGGCGGTCTGGATCTTGCAAGAAGTGTGCAACAGCCTGTTTGACGCGCTGTTCCACATTCTGCCGCTGGGCACCGAGATGGATTCGGCTGCCGCAACCCCCACGACATTGCGCCGCGATTTCCCTTGGGATGTCGATGCGCAGGCGGCCTTGGACCGCATTGTGAACACTCACCCGATCCTGACCCGGATCAGCGCCGCGCGGACGTTGCGCGATGCGGCCGAAAAGGCTGCGCTGGATGCAGGTGCTGAACGTGTGGTGCGCGAAACCGTGGAGGGGCTGCCCGGCGTGGCCCTTTCCTCTGCTTTGGGAGAGAGAACATGAGTGATTACACCGCAAACGGCGACCTGCATCAGGTCAAGCGTTTGAACAAGACCGAGTTCTTCATCTATTTCGCGCTGATTTTCAGCTTGGCCGTGCTGCCGCATGTGGTGGGCTGGCTGCTGCAAACGCTGCGTCATGCCAAGTTGCCCCGGCTGGGGCCTGTGGCGCGCGCGCTGAAAGATGCGCAGGCCGTCACGCCTATGATTTTCCGCGGATAACCATCCGCACACAGAATTCGCCCTTCCGGCAACGGGGTGGCGAAACATCGGAGGGGCATTCCGCCCACCGTGGCCCGGCCGCAGGGAATGCGGCGTCAGTCCGAATATCCGGAGGGTACTATGGCTGATAGAACCGACCTGTCTTTTACAGGTCTAACTGACCAGCAGGCGCAAGAGCTGCACTCGGTCTACATGAGCGGGCTTTGGTTGTTCACGACCATCGCCGTTATCGCGCATATAGCCGTGTTCATCTGGCGTCCGTGGTTTTAAGGGGGGATCTAGACATGAGCAAGTTCTACAAGATCTGGCTGATTTTTGATCCGCGTCGCGTGTTTGTGGCACAGGGCGTTTTCCTGTTTCTGCTGGCCGTGATGATCCATCTCGTCCTGCTGTCGAACCCGGCTTACAACTGGTTCGATATCGCGGCAGCAAAATATAACTACGCACCTGTGGTTGTTGCCCCGGCTCCTTGATTGGGGCCTGCACTTGGTGCGGGCGGCTTCAATCGGCCGCACCAAATTTTACAGACAAGAACAATAGACGGTCGCGGGGCTTTGCGGGTGCAAGGTGGCTGATCCGTCCAACCGCGGAGAGGGAAGCATGGCACTGCTCAGCTTCGAACGAAAATACCGCGTGCCGGGTGGCACGCTGATCGGCGGGAACCTGTTCGACTTTTGGGTTGGACCGTTCTACGTCGGCTTCTTTGGGGTCACGACCTTCTTCTTCGCGGCCCTTGGCACCATGCTGATCTTTTACGGCGCAGCGATGGGGCCAACGTGGAACCCGTGGCTGATCTCTATCACGCCGCCGCCGATCGAGAACGGCCTGGGCTTTGCACCGTTGATGCAAGGCGGGTTGTGGCAGATCATTACGGTTTGTGCGGCGGGTGCCTTTATCAGCTGGGCGCTGCGCGAAGTTGAGATTTGCCGCAAGCTGGGCATCGGGCTGCATGTGCCGATTGCCTTTGGCGTGGCGATCTTTGCCTATCTGACGCTGGTGGTGATCCGGCCCATTCTGATGGGGTCTTGGGGTTATGCCTTTCCCTATGGCATTTTCAGCCATCTCGATTGGGTCAGCAACACCGGCTACACCTATGGCAATTTTCACTACAACCCGGTCCATATGATCGCGGTCAGCTTTTTCTTCACCAACTGCTTCGCGCTGGCTTTGCATGGCGGGTTGATCCTGTCGGCGGCAAATCCTGGCAAGGGTCAGGTGATGAAAACGCCGGACCATGAAGACACCTTCTTCCGCGATCTGATCGGCTATTCGGTGGGCACCTTGGGGATTCACCGTCTGGGCCTGCTGCTGGCGCTGAATGCAGGGTTCTGGAGTGCGATCTGCATCCTGATCTCGGGCACGATCTGGTTCGATCAATGGGTTGATTGGTGGAATTGGTGGCTGCAACTCCCGTTCTGGGCAAACATTCCAGGAGGCGTCAATGGCTGAGTATCAGAACATTTTCACCCAAGTGCAGGTGCGCGCAGCGCCTGAAATGGGGATGGTCGAGAACGTCGATCTGTCAAACCGCACCAAGACCGCAGGCTTTTCGACGCTGATGGGCTGGTTCGGCAATGCCCAGTTGGGCCCGGTGTATCTGGGCACCTTTGGGGTGATCAGCATGGCCTGCGGGCTGATCTGGTTCATGATCATCGGCTTTTGGTTCTGGCATCTGGCGGGGTTCAACCCGGCGGTGTTCGTGCGTGATCTGTTCTGGATGGCGCTGGAACCGCCTGCGCCCGAGTGGGGTCTGCGGTTTCCGCCGATGATGCAGGGCGGTTTGTTTCTGGTGGCGGGGTTCTTCTTTCTGATCTCGCTGTCGTGCTGGTGGGTGCGCACTTATCTGCGGGCCGAGGCTTTGGGGATGGGCAAGCATGTGTCCTGGGCCTTTGCTGCGGCGATCTGGCTGGTGCTGGTGCTTGGGCTTATCCGCCCGGTGTTAATGGGCAGTTGGTCGGAAGCGGTGCCTTACGGGATTTTCCCGCATCTGGATTGGACCAACCTGTTCAGCCTGACCTATGGCAACCTGTTCTATAACCCGTTCCACGCGCTTTCGATTGCGTTCCTGTATGGCTCGGCCCTGCTGTTCGCCATGCACGGGGCGACCATTCTTTCGGTCACCCGACTGGGTGGCGACCGCGAGTTGGAGCAGATTGTGGATCGTGGCACGGCCTCGGAACGGGCGGCTTTGTTCTGGCGCTGGACCATGGGTTTCAATGCCACGATGGAGGGGATTCACCGTTGGGCCTGGTGGTTTGCGGTGTTGGTGCCGATCACCGGAGGCATCGGGATTCTGCTGACCGGAACGGTGGTGGATAACTGGTTTGTCTGGGCGCAAGACCACGGCTATGCGCCGTTGAATTAAGCAAACAGATCGTTGGAAAGGATAGATCATGTCTGACGAGCATTTATACGAGGGTCAAAGCCCGGTGGTCCGCATGCGGGTCTGGGCCTTGGGGCAGATGGTCTGGGGCGCGTTTATGGCGGGCCTTGGGGTTGCGGTGGTCGGTGCGATCTTGCTCGCAATCTGGGGTATCAGCCTGCTGCTGCCCGAGGCAAGCAAGCAAGCGCCGTCGCCCTATGGCGCGCTGGAAATCAGCCAGCCTGCAGTGCAGATCGTGTGATGAAAACCGGGTCTGGCAGCGTTGCGTTGCCAGACCTGCAACGAGGTTGGGGCCAAATGCCGGCTCAAACTCTGGGCACCTCCACAGCCCGGTTCCCTCCTGAATGGCAACAGGAACCTGGTGCCGTGTGTTTGACACCCGGCACCTTTTTTTCATAGCAAAGGCCACAGCCATGCCACTGGAAACTCCGCTTTTGGATACGGTCAACTCTCCGGCAGATTTGCGGGGGATGAGCGACGGCGAACTTGCGCGATTGGCGGACGAGTTGCGCGCCGAGGTGATTTCGGTGGTGTCGGAAACCGGCGGGCATCTGGGGTCGTCGCTGGGTGTGGTGGAATTGTCGGTGGCGATTCACGCGGTGTTCAATACGCCGGTCGATAAGCTGATCTGGGATGTCGGGCATCAGTGTTATCCGCACAAGATCCTGACGGCGCGGCGGGCGCGGATGCGCAGTTTGCGGCAGGGCGGTGGGCTTTCGGGATTCACCAAGCGGTCGGAATCCGAGTTTGATCCGTTTGGCGCGGCCCATTCCAGCACTTCGATCTCGGCGGCTTTGGGTTTCACCATTGGCCGCGATATGGGGATGCCCACGGGCGATGCGATTGCGGTGATTGGCGATGGCGCGATCACGGCGGGCATGGCCTATGAGGCGATGAACGCGGCGGGGGATCTGGGCAAGCGGTTGTTTGTGATCCTGAACGACAATGACATGAGCATCGCACCCCCGGTGGGCGCGTTGAACAAATACCTCAACGGTTTGTCGGCCCATGCGCCGTTTGCGGCGTTGCGTGGGATGGCCGAAGGGTTTGAGGCGGCTTTGCCGGGGCCCTTGCGCGATGGTGCGCGCCGTGCGCGGGCACTGGTGACGGGCACGCCGGGTGGTGGCACGTTGTTCGAGGAATTGGGCTTCACTTATATCGGGCCGATTGATGGCCACAACATGCCGGAATTGCTGGCGACGCTCAGGGCGGCGAAAACGCGGGCGACGGGGCCGGTGCTGATCCATGCGGTGACGGTGAAGGGCAAGGGCTACGGCCCCGCCGAAAGTGCGGCCGACAAATATCACGGGGTGGCGAAGTTTGATGTGATTTCCGGCACGCAGGCGAAGTCGAAATCCAACGCGCCTGCCTATACCTCGGTGTTCGGGTGCGCGTTGACGGATGAGGCCGCGCGCGATGGCCGGATCGTGGCGGTGACGGCGGCGATGCCTTCGGGCACCGGGCTGGACATGATGGCGGCGCGGTTTCCGGCGCGGGTGTTTGATGTGGGCATTGCCGAACAGCATGGTGTGACCTTTGCTGCGGGCATGGCGGCCTCGGGGTTGAAGCCGTTTGTCGCGATTTATTCGACGTTCTTGCAGCGCGGTTATGACCAGATCGTGCATGATGTGGCCTTGCAGGGCCTGCCGGTGCGGTTTGCGATTGATCGGGCCGGGTTGGTCGGGGCGGATGGTGCCACCCATGCCGGGGCGTTTGACGTGGGATACCTGGCCAATCTGCCGGGGTTCGTGGTGATGGCTGCGGGGGATGAGGCAGAGCTGGTGCATATGGTCGCCACCGCGGCGGCCTATGATGGCGGGCCGATCTCGTTCCGCTATCCCCGCGGGGAAGGATCAGGCGTGCAAATGCCGGAACGTGGCGAGGTGCTGGAGATTGGCCGGGGCCGGGTGCTGCGCGAGGGCAGCGATGTGGCGCTGTTGTGTTTTGGCGCGCATCTGCCGGAATGTCTGCTGGCGGCGGAAACTCTGGCCGCGCAGGGGGTGTCGGTGACGGTGGCGGATGCGCGCTTTGCCAAGCCGCTGGATACTGCGCTGATCGGGCAGCTTGCCCGCCATCATGCGGCGGTGATCACGGTCGAGCAGGGCGCGGGTGGCGGTTTTGGGGCGCAGGTGTTGCAGTATCTGGCCAATTCGGGCGGGCTGGATCACGGCTTGCGGCTGCGCACCCTGACCCTGCCGGATCGGTTTATCGAACAGGCCAGCCCGGCTGCGATGTATGCCGATGCGGGGCTGACGGTGGCGGATATTGCCGATGCCGTGCACAAGGTTTTGCCGCAACACGGGGTGGCCAAGCGGGCCTGAACAGGTGTGGATTCTGTCCCAGCTGGGACAAATTTCTGTAGGGTGTGGTTTTCGTATTTTCGCATACTATATCTAGTGCGCCACCCGCCTGAGCGTGTAATCTAAAGCAAAAGGCCCCCGCGATTTCGGGGGCCTTTGCATTTGGCGAAAGCCAGAGATTTACGGCGTGGTTGCAGGTGCTGCCGGATCGGCAGGGGCTGCGGCGGCCGGATCAGCCGGGGCGGCTGCAGCACCAGCGTTGGGGCTGAACTGCACCAGATAGGCGTAAACGTCTTCCGCAACTGCGGCGTTCTTCACCTTGAACATCATCTTGGACTTGGCACCTTTGTCGCCCAAGACGGTTTTCCAGTGGTTCGACGGGTCTTGCACATAATCGACAAAGCTGGCTTCATCCCAGACCAATCCGGTTTTGCCTGCGGCGACAATCGACTCGCCGTATTTGAAACCCGGATAGCTGCCAACCTGACGGCCAAACACGCCATACAGGTTCGGGCCGGTTTTCGCACCTTTGCCCGCGACGATGTTGCCAGCGTCATCGACAGCCGAGTGGCAGGTCTGACATTGTTTGAACACGGCTTCACCTTTGGTCGCATCACCCGCCGCAAAGGCGGGTGCCGCGGCGGTTGCCAAGACCGCGAATAGGACGAGTTTCGATTTCATCAGGATCCTCCCTGTTTTCGATGATAGGATTACGTTTGATGCGACAATATGGATCACTCCAGCCGCATCAAATCAGCGTGATTTAGGCCACGGCGTGCGAGATCGCGCAGCGGTGCCATAGGGCCGAAAGCGCGTTGGCCAGATGGTCGATATCGGCGTCGCTGTGGCAGGGCGAGGGCGTGATGCGCAGACGCTCGGTGCCTTTGGCGACGGTGGGGTAATTGATCGGCTGCACATAGATGCCCCAGTCGCGCATCAGGATGTCGCTGATCATCCGGCACTTGATCGGGTCGCCGATCATCACTGGGATGATGTGGCTTTCGTTGGCCAAATGCGGGATGCCCAGACGATCCAGCCGGGCGCGCAGTTTGGCGACCTGTTCTTGCTGGCGCAGGCGTTCGACATTGCTGGTTTTCAGATGCTGGATCGAGGCGGTGGCGGCTGCGGCCACGGCAGGCGGCAAAGCGGTGGTGAAGATGAAGCCCGAGGCAAAGCTGCGGATGAAATCGCACAAAGCCGCCGAGCCGGTGATATAGCCGCCGACCACGCCAAACGCCTTGCCCAAGGTGCCCTCGATCAGGTCGATCTGATCGGCCAGCCCTTCGCGTTCCGACACGCCACCGCCGCGCGGGCCATACATGCCGACCGCGTGCACCTCGTCAATATAAGTCAGCGCGCCATGGGCTTTGGCGACTTGCACGATTTCCTTGATGGGCGCGATGTCGCCATCCATCGAATAGACGGATTCAAACGCCACGATCTTTGGGCGGTCGCCCACGGCGGCCAGTTTGCGATCAAGGTCGCGCCAGTCGTTGTGCTTCCAGATCACCTTGTCGGCGCGGGAATGGCGGATGCCTTCGATCATGCTGGCGTGGTTGCCGGCATCGGACAGGATGACCGCGTTGGGGATGCGGCTGCCGAGGGTGGAAAGCGCCGCCCAGTTTGACACATAGCCCGAGGTGAACAGCAGCGCTGCCGCCTTGCCGTGCAGATCGGCCAGTTCAGCCTCGAGCAGCAGGTGCTTGTGGTTATTGCCCGAGATATTGCGGGTACCGCCCGAGCCGGTGCCGCTGGTTTGCACGCAATCAATCATCGCCTGCACCACGGCGGCGTGTTGGCCCATGCCAAGATAATCATTGGAACACCAGACGGTGATTTCGGAAACCGTGCCATCCTTGTGGTTTTCCGCGCGCGGGAAGGCGCCGCGTTTGCGCTCTAACTCGGCAAAGGAGCGGTAGTTGCCTTCGGCTTTCAGGGCATCAAGCTGGCTGTGGAAAATCTGATCAAAGTCCATTGGCGTCCTCGAGATGGTCTTTTTGCGGGGTCAGCGAGAGGGATTTGCGGGCCGGAAGCATCCAGCGCCACAGTTTTTCGTCTGGCAGGGGAAGCACCATGAACCAATGCTCCAGCAGGGCCAGCAGGCACAGGCAGGTCAGCAGCGCATAGCCCACCGACATGCCGGGGTGGGTGACGTTGATCGCACGCTCTAGCAGCAGGGCAGAACCTACGGTGAGGGCGGAGACCGAGAGCGGGAAAAAGGCGGTGATGCGGCCGATGCGGAAATAGGTGGCGAGGTGTGCAAGGGGCCGGGGCAGGAAGTGTGTGTTGATGCGGGGCACGCCGAGGAACAGGTTCAGCTTGGCGAACACGCGGGCGATGAACAGCAGCGCGAAGGTGCCAAAGGCGAAGGGGTTGGCGGCGTGCAGCGAGGCGAGCCCGAGGGCCGTCAGCGTGGCGATCAGCGTCAGTTCGTGCCAGGCGATGGTGCCAACCGCCCGCCAGAACCGGTCAGCGGGGGTTATGAAGGCGGGGCAGGCAGTGCGGTTTGGCCCGGTGATGACGCCGGACAGGAAGGCGAGTTCGATCCAGGCCCAGAGGGCGAGGGCGGCCAGAAAGGCCAGATAGATGCCATTGGCTGACAGATCGGGCAAGGATGCCCACGCCGCCGCAAAGCCGATTGCCAGCAGCGGCAGGCCGATGATCACCGAATTCAGATGATCTTGTGCCGTGCCATTGTCGGCCACCCGCACCCGCCACAGAATGACGCCGGTGGAGAACCACCACATGAACAGCGTCGTTGCTGCGGCAAGCCACGGGTTGTCGCTCATGGCGTTGCCCAGCTTGGCAATGCTGTCGTCGGGCGGGGGCCGGGACGCGCCCGCCCCAAACCGCCGACCTTATGCGGGAAAGGGGTCAATAGACCGGCTCCAACCGCACATCTTTGGGTGGCTCTGACTTGATCACCGGGATGGTGTACAGCGCCACGAATGCCGCGCCCGCTTTGATCACGCCCAGCTTGTGGCTGAACCAGCCGCCGACACCGCCCTTGCGCTTGCCCGCATCCATCTGCCCGAAGGCATCGCGCATCCGGCGCAGGTTTGGCAGCCAGCGTTTGTGGTCGATGTCGATTTCCAGCGGGAACACCTGCCGCGCGATGGCCGAGGTTTTGCGATACACCTCTTGGTCATACCATTCGATATCGACGCCGAGGGCCTTGTGAAATTCCGGGCGCTGATGGTCGCGCACGAACATGGTCGAATACACAGCGGTCAGGAAGAAGCGGATCCAGAGTTTGTTGGCGAAGCTGTTGGTCAGTTTCGGATCTGTGCGCATCAAGAGGGCAAAGGCTTCGCCGTGGCGAAACTCGTCATTGCACCATTCGCGGAACCATTTGAAAATCGGGTGAAAGCGCTGGTCGGGGTTGGCTTCCAGATGGCGATAGATGGTGATGTAGCGCGCATAGCCAATCTTTTCAGACAGATAGGTGGCGTAGTAGATGAATTTCGGGCGGAAATAGGTGTATTTCTTGGCCTTGGTCAAAAAGCCAAGGTTCACCGCAACACCTGCTTCGCGCAGCGCGTCATTGATAAAGCCAGCATGGCGGGCCTCGTCGCGCGACATATAGCTGAACAGCTCGCAGATGTCGGGGTTAGAGCCGCGGCGCTTCATTTCTTTATACAGCACGCAGCCGGAAAATTCGGCGGTGCAAGAGGAGACCAGAAAGTCGATAAACTCGCGCTTCAGCTTTGGTTCCATGCCGTCCCAGTTAGCATCCCATTCCGTCCAATCGACGGTTTTCTTGAAATGGCCCTTGTTCGGGTCGGATTTCATCTCAGCCAGCAGCGCATCCCATTCTTTGCGCACGGGGGTGACATCAACGCGGTCCATCTCGTCAAAGTCGGTGGTGTAAAAGCGCGGGTTGAGCAGGGTGGTTTCGGTCGCCATGGCCTGCGTGTCTTGCGGCTGGGCGGCGGCAAGTTCGGCGTAATCGGCATCAAGGCCCTTTGGGGTGGCGTTCATAGCGTCACCTCATCCGAGAACGAAAACTCGCACAGTTCCATAAAGCCAAAATCGCCGGTCGCGCGGGTCCACAGACGTTCCAGCCAAGAGGCGCGGGTGATGGTGGCTTGGCGGTCTTCGATGATCAGCTCGCCGTAAGCGGCCATGATCGGCGCGCCATGCACCAGCACCTCATCGCCGGGATAGACCACGGCACCATTGTTGAAACGGACATGGGCGTGCAGGCTTTCAAAGCGGTGGCTGACCTCGACGGTGCAGGGCACGTCTTCTGCGGTTTTACGAAAAATTGCCATCATTTGGTTCCCATTATTATGATCACAGTTGTGACATGAGCCGTTCAAACGCAGCCCTGTTGTCATATCCGAATGCGCCCAATTCTGCGCTCCATCCGGTGTAGTCATCTTGTGCCGTCAGGCGGCCATTCGCGTATTCCACAATACGCAAAGGTTTCAGTTTATCTACGCCCGCGGTGAGGCGCGCGCGTTCCATGCCGTTCTGAATGACGGTGATAAAGCCGCCGTGCGGCAGGGCCATCAGTTCGGTGCCGTCGGTTGCCAGAACGGTGACGGCCTGGGCGCCGCCACCTTTCAGGATGATGCTGCGTTCGGCCACGATGGCGGCGGATTTCGGCACGCCGACGTGATCGCGGCCGCTCAGCACCGAAAAGCTGACGACGGCAAGGCTGGCCAGCACCAGCGCCAGCATGGCCAGCAACACCGGCTTGGGGATCATGTCTTTGCTGTCAGAGGGGCGGGCGTGGGTTTGCGTTGGGCTGGCCATGATCTCCTCCTATTCCGCCGCCATTGCCATTGCGGGCATCACGCGGGCGACTGTGGGTTCACTGATGCGGGTCTCGGCGGCGTCGGCCAGAACCTTTGCCACGCGGGCGGCATCGGGGATGCAGCGCAGGGTGGGTTGGGTTTTGGCAAAGCGCCACGGGCGGACATGCGGCCAGCACACCAGATAGGAAATCCGGGTTGCGCCAAGGGTTTCCAAGGCGATCGAGCCTGTGCCATTGCGCTTGGTTGCCAGAGTGGCTGCCCCCACCTGCTTGAATGGTACGTTCAGCGTGACGGTCAGCGCCGCCCCGATCCGCAAGGCGACGCGAGCGGTGGTGATGGTGTAAACCGTGGCGCGGGCCTGCACCCAAGCCATCAGGTAAAGGATGCCGCAGGCCACCAGACCGATGACGAGATAGGGCAGCATCACCGCGATCACCGAGGCTGGGCTGCCATCTGACACCGCAGATGCCCGCCAGATCGCCAGCACCACGAAATAGCCAGCCACCCAAGTGACCTTGAACGCATCGCGGGCCAACGCCAAAGCGTCGGGGCGGCCTTGCCACAGCAATTCTTCACCCAGTGGCGGGCGCTCTGGCAGGCCGCGCACGGGTTCGGTGGCGAAGTCGTCGTGGCCCATGCTCATGGCTTCCACGCCAAAGAGCCGCCCTTGCGCTTGTCGGCTGCATACAGCGTGCCGCCAGCATAATAGGCGCTGATCTTTTCTTCTTCCAGCAGGGTCACTTCGGTCAGCGATTTGGTGCCGGGAACGCCATCAAACAGATCAGACGACAGCGAATTGATCCGCACCCGGTCTTTCCAGACCTTGACCATCGGCATCGGCACAAGGCAGCGGTGGCCCGAGTTCAGGTTGATTTCCAGATAGCGCACCAGTTGTTCGGGGGCATCGACCCACATATCGGCGATGCGGCCCACCACCTCGTTATCGCCCGCCTGCACTGGCAAGCCGCGCGGATCACGCCCGGCTGAAACCATGAAAGCCGGGGCCTGCGCCATCGGCACGATCTTGTTGTGGCCGTGGCCGTCGAGTTCCGGCACATCGCGGCGCGGGGCCCAGGATGCGGGGCCGACGCCATCGGTCATCGGATTGCCCAAAGGCGCATGCGGAAAGCCTTCTGACACTGCGGTGCGGCCCAAGGCGACGTCGCGGGCCTCACGCGCGCCATTGGGCACGGTGACTTCGCCCCGGCCATGCGGCAGGATAAAGGTCTTGGGCTTGGGCACTGGGAACGGGCCTTGGTTGGGCGCAGCTGCGCCGTTTTCCAGCTCTAACGGGTAGCCTTCGCGCATGTTTTCGGTTTGCAGGTAATAGACCAGCAGCGCGAAAAAGACCCAGAACAGCCAGATGGCCAGCGAAGCAAGGTCGAAGTTGCCAAAGAAAGTTGTGCCCAGCATGGGGTGTCCTCCGGGGTTAGTTGGGGAAATCGACAAGGCCCAGACGGGCGGTGTCGGCTTTGGATTGCGCATTGAAAAGGCTGACGCGCACAAGCGGGGCAAGGGCGATCAGGGTGACAAACAGAACGACGATTTCGATCATGTAAACAACAGAGTAGCCAAAGGCGGGGGCCGCAAACACCGGGCCAAAGCCGCCTTGCAGGGCGTAAGCGCCAACGCTGTCGCGCAAGCCGCCGCCGAGGGCGATGGACAGGCCTGCGGCGGTGGCTTGTGCAGCCCCCCACGCGCCCAGCACCAGCCCGCGCCCGGCCACGCCCTGTTCAGGCAGCGACATCGCGGCGGTCAGGGTGGCCACGGCAAACAGGCCCGCGCCTAAGCCAATGCTCCACGCGCCGATGTAGAACAGCACGGTTGAGTGCAGCGGGGCGGCAAAGATCACCATCAGAAAGGCCACGACGCCGACCAGAAGCCCGCGCGCCGACATGCGGAACATATCCTGCCCGTTTGACATCCAGCGGCCCGCAAGCACAAAGCCCACCAGCGCGCCCATCGCGTTGCAGGCGGTCAGCCAAGTTGTGGACCCCACCGAAAGCCCAAGGATTTCAGCGCCGTAGGGTTCCAGCAGCACGTCCTGCATCTGAAACGCCATCGTGCCCAGCATCACCACCAACAGCAACCGGCCCGCATGGCCGCCCGCCATCAGATCGCGCCAGCCTTCGTGAAAGATCGGCGTGGTGCGGGCCATTTCCTCGGCGTTCATCGGGCGAACCTTTTCCTGTTTCCACAGGGCGGTCAGGTTCAGCACCATGGTCGCCACGCCGCAGCCTTGCACGACACGGATCAGGCGGATTTCGTCGAAATTACGCAAAAGCAGGCCCAGCACCACGGCAGAAACCGCCATGCCCAGCAGGAACATCACATACAAAAGGGCGACGACGCGGGGCCGGGTTTCAGGGGTCGCGCGGTCGGATGCCAGCGCCAGACCGGCGGTTTGGGTCATGTGCATGCCCACACCTGTCATCAGAAAGGCAACGCCCGCCAAGGCCTTGCCCGCCCATTCCGGCCCATGCACCTGATCGCCCGACAGCACGATCAGCGCAAATGGCATGATCGCAAGGCCGCCCATCTGCCACAGGCTGCCGAACCAAAGGTAAGGCACGCGCTTCCAGCCGATCCAGCTTTTGTGGGTGTCAGACTTGTGGCCCAGCAGGGCGCGGAACGGGGCAGAGACGACGGGCAGCGCGATCATCAATGCGACAATCGAGGCAGGCACGCCAAGTTCCACAATCATCACGCGGTTCAGCGTGCCCAAAAGCAGCACCGCCGCCATGCCGACCGAGACCTGAAACAGCCCCAAGCGCAGCAGTTGCGGCAGGGTGAGCCCCTCGGATGCGGCATCGGCAAACGGCATCCACCGCGCGCCAAGTTGTTGTACATGCTTTGATTTGAAGAAAATCACGGCCGATACTCCAGACATTCCGAAATATAGAACCCGCGTGAGACGCGGTCGATTTTGCTGACCCGGCCCTTGGTGGCGCGGTTCAGGGTGGCAAAGGCGTGCGGCACCATGATCGGGCTGCGATCGGCGCGGGGGAAAAGTTTTCCCATGCTCCAGAACGTCATAAGGAACGCGGTTTTTGGGGCGACGGTGAACACCACGGCGCGTTCGGTGCGGCTGCCCAGGCGATCCAACGCGGCGGTGATATCGGTGGTGCCGTAGTAAATCAGGCTGTCCATCGCGATGACGTAATCAAAGCGGCCATGGTCGGCGGTCATGTCGCCAGAGGCAAAGCTGACGCGGGACGCATGTTCGGCGGGCAGGCGGGCAAGGGCGATGTCAACCAATGCGGGCGAGATATCGACGGCCATCACATCGGCGCCGCGCGCGGCCAATTCGGCGGTCATCTGCCCCGCGCCGCAACCAGCATCCAGAACCCGCGCGCCGCGCAAATCGGTGGGCAGTTGTGCCAGCATCAGCGCGCGCATCTTGTCGCGGCCTTCGCGCACGGTCTGGCGGATGCGGGACACGGGGGCGTCGGAGGTCAGACGCTCCCACACCTTGGTCGCCGAGCGATCAAAGTAGTCTTCCACACGAGTCAGGGTTGCGTCGTAATTGGCCATCAGTCGAACCCCAGCAGCTCAAAAATCTCACGATCCGGCAGCGGTGCGGGCGTCGATCCGGGTTCCTGCACCGAGCGCCACAGCTTGTCGGCCAGCCGCATGTATTCGGCGCGGGCCATCACGATGTCTTCGGAATCGTCCATCTCGAACAGGGTCTTTTTCTTCAGGCGCGAGCGGCGGATCGCATCAATGTCGGGCATATGCGCGATGCGGTTGAAGCCGACGCGCTCGCAGTAGCGGTCTACCTCGTTCGTGTCGCGCGAGCGGTTGGCGACGCAGCCAGCCAGCCGCACCTTGTAGTTGCCGGATTTGGCCTGCACGGCGGCGATGATGCGGTTCATCGCATAGATGCTGTCGAAATCATTGGCGGTGATGATCAGCGCCCGGTCGGCGTGCTGTAGGGGGGCTGCAAAACCGCCGCAGACCACATCGCCCAGCACGTCGAAAATCACCACATCGGTGTCTTCCAGCAGGTGATGCTGTTTCAGCAGTTTCACCGTCTGCCCCACCACATAGCCGCCGCAACCGGTGCCAGCGGGCGGGCCGCCAGCCTCGACACATTTCACGCCGTTAAAGCCGGTGGCGACGTAATCTTCGGGGCGCAGTTCCTCGGCGTGGAAATCCACGTCTTTCAGAATGTCGATGACGGTGGCTTGCAACCGCCCGGTCAGGGTGAAGGTGCTGTCATGTTTGGGGTCGCAGCCGATCTGCAGCACCCGTTTGCCCATCATCGAAAACGCCGCCGACAGGTTGCTTGAGGTGGTGGATTTACCGATCCCGCCCTTGCCATAGACCGAAAACACCTTTGCGCCTTCGATCTTGGTGTCGGCATCCTGATGCACTTGCACGGAACCGTCGCCATCAAGGCCACGCAGGTTCGGAACGTTATCAAGGCTCATGATACGGCCCCTTTCATATTGGGGAAAATATTCGGGCTGCAATGAAGGCATTGCAGCTTGCCGGAGGCTGCGACAGGGCGGCAGCGTAGGGTTTGACGGGGGGCGGTCATTCGGCTGCGATCCCTTCCAAACGGTCTTCCAATTCATCGGCAGCGCCTTGAAGTGCCGCCAAGGTGGCGGCGTCGGGTGTCCAGTAGCTGCGCTCGGAGGCTTCGATCAGGCGGTTGGCCATCCGGGCCGAGGCGACTGGGTTCAGCGCGGCCATGCGTTTGCGCATCGCTTCGTCCAGCACAAAGGTTTCCGACAGGCGCTGATAGACCCAAGGATCGACCGCTTCGGCGGTGGCCGACCAGCCCATGGTGTTGGTCACATGCGCCTCAATCTGGCGCACACCTTCGGCGCCGTGTTTCAGCAGGCTTTCGTAGAATTTCGGGTTCAGCGTGCGCGAGCGGGACTCGAGCGCGATCTGGTCGCGCAGGGTGCGGATCTTGCCAGTGCCACGGGTCTGGTCGCTGATATAGACAGGAGTATCGCTGCCGCGCTGGCGTTTGACGGCGCGGGCGATGCCGCCGAGCGTGTCAAAGTAGTGATCCACGCTTGTGACGCCGAGTTCGACGGATTCAAGGTTCTGATAGGCCAGTTCGACGTTTTTCAGCGCCTTTTGCAGCATGGCGGCGTTTTTCACCGCTTTGCCATCGCGGCCATAGGCAAAGGATTTACGGGCCTCGTAAGCGTCTGCCAGCTCGTCTTCCTGCCCGAAGGCAGAGCTGTCGACCAGCTGGTTGACGTTCGAGCCGTAAGCGCCTTCGGCATTGGAGAACACCCGCAGCGAGGCCACTTCCATATCGACGCCCATCTGTTCGGCATAGGCAAGCGCATGGGCGCGGATGAAGTTTTGCGCCAGCGGCTCGTCTGCGGTGGCGGCCTTGTAGGCGGCTTCGGCGAGCATCTTGGTTTGCAGCGGCAGCAGGTCGCGGAAGATGCCCGACAGTGTCATCAGCACGTCGATGCGCGGGCGGCCAAGTTGCGCCAGCGGCACCAGATCGGCCCCACACAGGCGGCCATAGCTGTCGAAGCGGGGGCGCGCGCCGATCAGGGCCAGCGCTTGACCGACCGGGCCGCCGTCAGATTTGATATTGTCGCTGCCCCAGAGCACGAGTGCTATGGATCGCGGTAGGGTGGGGTGGGCGGCGAGCAGGCGATCAGCCTGTGCAGCGCCGTCGCGCAAAGCGAACTCGGTCGGCATACGGAACGGATCGAATGCGTGGATGTTGCGACCGGTGGGCAGGATTTGCGGGCTGCGGATCAGATCGCCGCCGGGAACCGGGGCGATAAAGCGGGCCGACAAAGCGCGCAGGATGCCGGGGATTTCGGTATCCTGTTGCAGTTGCAGGTCAATGCGGGCGCGCTCGGCGGCGTCCATTGGCGGCAGCAGGTTCAGATATTCAGCGCGCGCGATGGCGGTCATCGGGCGGCCCAGAACGTGCAGGCCATCGGGGATCAGGGCAGCTTCGGCCTCGAGCAGTTTCAGCCAAAGGGCGGCGGGGGCGTGGCCTGCCATGTCGACCAAAGCGGCTTGCTCGATGATCAGCGTTTCCAACTCGGCGCGTTCAGGGGCAACTGTGGGCAGCGCGCGCCAGCGGGTCAGGCTGTCTTTCAGATCGACCAAGCCTTTGTAAAGGCCAGCTTGTGCCAGCGGCGGGGTCAGATGGGTGATGGTCACGGCATTGCTGCGGCGCTTGGCAAGCGTCGCTTCGGACGGATTGTTGGCGGCGTAGAGGTAGATATTCGGCACCTCGCCAATCAGGCGATCGGGCCAATCTTTGCCGCCAAGGCCAGCCTGTTTGCCGGGCATGAATTCCAAAGCGCCATGCATGCCGAAATGCAGCAGGGCGTCGGCCTGATAGGTGTTGCGCAGCCACAGGTAGAACTGCACGAAGGCGTGGGTGGGGGCAAAGCCACGCTCGAACAACAGGCGCATCGGGTCGCCTTCATAGCCAAACGTGGGCTGCAGGCCGACGAAGATGTTGCCGAACTGTTGGCCCAGCACGAACACCCGGCGGCCATCCGATTGCACGCGACCGGGGGCAGCGCCCCAAACCGCTTCGACCTCGGCCAGATGGGTGGTGTTGCGCACGATGGTATCGGCATCAACAAAGGCCGCGACATTGGCGGGTTGACCATAGTGCGCGGCATTGCCGCCCAAGACGGCTGCGCGCAGATCATCGACCGAGGCGGGGACGTCGAGCGTATAGCCCGCGGCTTTCATCGCGGTCAGGGTGTTGTGCAGGCTTTCAAACACCGACAGATAGGCGGCGGTGCCAGCCGCGCCCGCGTTTGGCGGGAAGCCGAACAGCACGATCCCCACCTTTTTGTCGGCATTGCTGGCCTGATGCAGCTTGGCAAGGCGCAGGGTTTTTTCGGCGAGGACCGTGATGCGCTCTGAGCAGGGCGACATCGCACGGCTGTCGGTGGCACCGCTGCACATATGCGCGCAGCCTTGGCAGCCATTCAGGCCGTGGCGGCCCGCGAACACTGTTGGGTTGGTGGCGCCGTCAATCTCGGGCAGGGCGATCAGCATGGTGGTTTCAATCGGACCAAGGCCTTGGCCAGCGCTGGCCCATTGACCAAGGGTCTGAAACTCCAGCGGGTGGGCTGCGATATAGGGCACATCCAGCGCGGTCAGGGCAGCGACGGCAGCGGGGCTGTCGTTGTAGGCGGGGCCGCCGACAAGGCTGAAGCCGGTCAGCGACACCATCGCGTCGATGCCGTTGAAATAGGCGTTGATCGCGGGGCGACCATCAAGCCCGCCCGCAAAGGCCGGGATGCAGGCGATGCCGCGGGCTTCAAACGCGGCGATCACGGCATCGTAATGGGCGGTATCGGATGCCAGAACATAAGAGCGCAGCATCAGCAGGCCAACGGTGGCGGTGGCGGTGGCGGGGCGCGGCAGTTCGGCCAGATCGGTGGTGATGCGGCCTGCAAGGCGCGGATGATAGAGGCCAACATCCGGGTAATCGACCGGGGCTTTGCTGGCCGCACCGCGCCAATCCTTGCGGGTGGAATAGCGGCCAATCAGAAAGCGCACCATCTGTTCGATATTGTCGTCGGACCCGCCCAGCCAGTATTGCATCGACAGGAACCATGCGCGCATGTCCTGTGCTTTGCCCGGAATCCAGCGCAGGATTTTCGGGATGCGTCGCAGCATCGACATCTGCTTTTCGCCGCTATTGGCAGAGGTTTTTGCGCTGGGTTTCAGCTTTTTCAAAAGCGCCATCGCCGCTGAGGCGGGCTTGGACATATCCAGATCGCCCATTTTGGTCAGCTTGACGATCTGGCTGTCGGCAATCACGCCGATGAAGGCATCGACGCGGGCGCGGGCCTCTGTCAGGGCGGGCAGGATGGCGGTGATGTGTTCTTCGATGAAGATCAGGTTGGCGATGATGATATCTGCGGTTTGCAGATCGGTCTTGCAGCGGTCAAGCGCTGCGGGGTTTTCGGCCCATTCGGCGGCGGCGTGGATGGTGATGGTGAGGCCGGGGAAGTCGCGGGCCAACCGGGGGGCTATGCGCGCGGCGGGGCCTGCGGCGTGTTGATCCAGCGTGACCACAACGATGTTGTAGCTGACGCGGGTGCCGATAAGGGGGAGATCAGCGCGCATAATGGGCTTTGGCCTCATACAGGGTTTCAACGCTGATGCTGGTGAGACCTTTGCCCGCGGCGAATTTCTCGGTGTTGCGGCGGGCCTTGCCGCGCACGAAGAACGGGATCTTGCGCAGCTCGTTCTCGGCATCCGACAGCCAGATCACGTTGGAGTCTGTCGGTGCATCTTGCGGCTGGGTATTTTGCGGTGGGCTGTTTTGCGGCGGGGGGGCGATCGCCGCGGGCATCGAGCCCGCGTCAATCGCAGCCGCAGGGGCGGCTTCAGCGCCGAGAGGGCGGGCGATGTGCTGGCCGCCATGGTGGGATGCGCCGGCCTCGTCGTGGAATTCGAAATCATCGCGGAACATATGCAGCAGGTGTTCTTCCAGACCCATCACCAAGGGATGCACCCAAGTGTCAAAGATCACATTCGCGCCTTCCCAGCCCATCTGCGGCGAGTAGCGCGCGGGGAAATCCTGCACATGCACCGGGGCCGAGATCACGGCGCAGGGGATGCCCAGACGTTTGCCGATGTGACGCTCCATCTGGGTGCCGAGGATCATCTCGGGGTGCAGGGCGGCGATGGCGGACTCTACCTCGAGGTAATCGTCGGTGATCAGGGCCTCGACGCCGTAATCCTTGGCCAAGGCGCGGATGGGGCGGGCCATTTCGCGGTTGAAGCAGCCAAGGCCAGCGACCTCAAACCCCATTTCGTCGCGGGCGATGCGGGCGGCGGCGGCGACATGGGTGCCGTCGCCAAAGATGAACACGCGCTTGCCGGTCAGGTAGGTGCTATCAACGCTGCGGGTCCACCACGGCAGGCGCAGGCGCGCGGTGTCGGATTTCAGCGGCAGGCCGGTGATGCTGGCGACTTCGGCGAGGAAATCATGGGTGGCCCCCACGCCAATCGGCACGCATTTGGTGTAGGGCTGTTTGAAGGTCGTCTCAAGCCAGCGGGCGGCGGATTCGGCATGTTCGGGATACATCAGCACGTTGAAATGCGCGGCCCCCATGCGGGCGATGTCTGACGGGCGTGCGCCCATCGGGGCGCAGACGTTCACCGCGATGCCCATGTCGGCCAGCAGGCGGGTGATTTCTACAATGTCATCACGATGCCGGAAACCGAGTGCGGTCGGGCCGATCAGATTGGCGGTGATATGCGCTGTGCGGGGGGTGGGTTTGGCGAGATGGCGGACGATCTGCAAGAATGTCTCATCGGTGCCGAAGCCTTCTTTGCGCTGATAGCTGGGCAGATCGAGCGGGATCACCGGGATGCCCAGATCCATGCTTTCGGCCAGCCCGGCGGGGTCGTCCTGGATCAATTCAGCGGTGCAGGACGCGCCGACAATCAGCGCCTCTGGCTGAAAGCGCGCGACCGCATCCTGACAGGCGGTTTTGAACAGGGTGGCAGTGTCGCCGCCCAGATCGCGGGCCTGAAAGGTGGTGTAGGTGACAGGCGGGCGATGGTCGCGGCGTTCGATCATGGTGAACAGAAGATCGGCATAGGTATCGCCCTGCGGCGCGTGCAGGACGTAGTGCAGACCCTTCATGCCGGTGGCGACACGCATCGCGCCAACATGCGGCGGGCCTTCATATGTCCAGAGGGTGAGTTTCATGCGGCCACCACAGCCGGGGGCGCTTCGCCCCCCGGACCCCCAGAGAGTATTTGAGCCAATGTGAAAGTTGGGGTCATTCGGCGGCCTCCATCCGGGGGGCCAAGGGGGCGAGCAGGGCACGGCGGCGCAAAGGCTTGGCGAACAGGGCAGCAAGATCACCGGCCTGTTCGTAGAAATGCACCGGGGTGAACACCAGTTCGATGGCCCATTTGGTGGCCATGCCCTCGGCCTCCAGCGGGTTGGCCAGACCAAGGCCGCAGACGGTCAGATCTGCGCGGGCGGCGCGGGCGCGGGCGAGTTGCTTGTCAACGTCCTGGCCTTCGGAGATCACCGGGCCTTCGGCCAGCAAGGCGAGTTCCGGGGCCAGCAGATCGCGGTGCAGGAAGGGGGTGCCGACCTCTAGCGCGGTCATGCCACATTCGCGGGTCAGAAAGCGGGCGAGGGGGATTTCAAGCTGGCTGTCGGGGAAGAAGAAGATCGACTTGCCGTCAAGGGCCTGCCGCGCCGCCGAGATGGCCTTTTCAGCGCGGGCGCGCGGGGCGGCGGTCACGGCATCAAACAAGTCTTGCGGCACGCCAAATTCGGTGGCGATGGCTTGCAGCCACAGCGTCGTGCCTTCAGCGCCAAACGGGAAGGGGGCGGCGATATGGCGGGCACCCCGGCGCAGCAGGGCCGCATGGGTGTCGCCGAGGAAGGGCTGCACCAGCGCGAAAACGGTATTCTCACCGACCTGCGGCGCATCGGCGCTGCGCCGTGCAGGCAGGCAGCGCACGTTGCTGATGCCCATTGCGGCCAGCAAGGCCAGCGCCTGATCTTCCACCACATCAGGCAAAGCACCGACGATCAGCAGCTCGCGCGCGTCGGATTGCGCCAGCGCTGGCACCATCGAGGCAAGGCAGGCATCCTCGCCTTGGGTGAAGGTGGTTTCGATTCCCGAGCCCGAATAATTCAGCACCCGCACATGCGGCGCGTGCGCGGCACTCATCCGTTCAGCGGCGCGGTGCAGGTCCAGTTTGATCACTTCGGACGGGCAAGAGCCCACCAGAAACAGCTGCCGAATGTCAGGGCGGCGTGACAACAGCCGCGCAACTTCACGGTCCAGCTCGGTCTGTGCATCGACGAGGCCTGCGAGATCTTTCTCTTCGAGAATCGCTGTGCCAAAGCGCGGCTCGGCAAAGATCATCACACCCGCCGCCGATTGCAGCAGGTGCGCGCAGGTGCGCGAACCCACCACCAGAAAGAACGCATCCTGCATCTTGCGGTGCAGCCAGATGATGCCGGTCAGCCCACAAAACACCTCGCGCTGGCCGCGCTCTTTCAGCACGGGGGTGTTGCTGCAACCGAGGCTTGGAAGCGTGCCGGTCATGCCCGCACCGCCTGATCTAAGCGTGCGAGGCGCAACTTGCGAATGAATTGCCCGGCGTTGATCGCATAGGTGAGGTAAGCCGCCAGCGCCAAGGCCATCAGCCCCATCGGCGACAGCGCGCCCGTCCAAAGTGCTATAATATAAGCAGAATGTAGGCCGATCACCGCAAAGCTGAACACGTCTTCCCAGAAGAAAGCCGGGGCGAGAAGGTATTGGCCAAACACCACCTTCTCCCAGATTGCCCCCGTTACCATGATCAGGAACAAGAGGCCGGTTTTCACCAGAATGGACACGGTGGCGGCCATGTAGCCCTCACCCGTCAGCATGTAGCGCAGCACCAGAACCAAGGAGATTGCGAAGGCCAGAAACTGAATGGGGGCCAGAATCCCTTGCACCAAAGTCCACTTGGTCGCGTCGCGCCGCGCACGCTCGGCCGCCGTATAAAGCGGTTGGCGCTGCGATAATTTGGGGCGACTCGCGGGCATGGATTGGCTTTCAAACGACTTATCCTGATGCCAACCCTAGCCCCCCGATTCCGAATGTGTCAACTGAAACTTACACTATTGAGGTTGACATACCCTGCAGGATTTCACCGAAAATCACCATCTTTGCTGCAAAAAAAGCATGTGATTATTATGTAGAAACAGATACTTGAAATAATGCGCCCGCGTGACTACCCTGTAAGGTGTCAATTTTCTTTGACAAAATGTTGGTCCTATTGGAGAGTTGAGGGCAAGGATGACCCCGATCGTGCTGGCATATTCAGGCTGCGATTTTGCGGGCGCCCGTTTGAGGAGCCGGGGCAATGCCAGAGTTTCAGCCTCTTCATCAGGCGCGCAGCTTGTCTGCGGACAATTCTGGCGTCAGTTTCTTTGCCTCTCAGGTGGTGTCGCTGCTGGCCGATCGCAGCGTGAAATCGGTGGTCGAGCCGCACGAGCAGCTGATCGCGGGGCTGATCACGGCCTCTTTGTCGGGCACCAAAGCTGCGTTTTCGGGCCTGCTGACCGAGGTGAAGCGGGCGCGGATCAGTCTGGCGGCGCTGTCGGATGTGTATATCCCGATTGCCGCGCGCCGGATGGGGCAGTCGTGGCTGGACGACGAGTTGTCCTGGATCGACGTGACCATCGGCGTGGGGCGGCTCCAAAGCCTTTTGCGCGAGATTGGCACGGCATGGGTGGCGGATCAGGCGGGCGACACGGGGCACGGCACGGTGATGTTGATCGTGCCAGAGCGCGAGCAGCACACCTTGGGGCCGATGGTGGCCACCGGGCAGTTGCGCCGCTACGGGGTTTCGGTTTGCCTGAGAATTGCGCCAAGTTTCAACGAATTGCGCAGTTTGATGGCAGCGCGGCATTTCGATGGGGTGATGATCTCGGTTGCCACCAAGGAAAAACTCGAATCCGCCGCAAAGACGATACAATTTTTAAAGACCATCATGAGCAGTCCAACCCCGATCGTCGTCGGGGGGGCCGTGATGTCAAAAGTGGAGGATCCGGCTTCATGCACAGGGGCTGATTTTTCATCCAATGACATTGGCGCTGCGCTGGAGGTTATGGGCCTTAAGTTCGACGCCTTTTGCGTGCTGAAGCGCGCTTAACATACCGTGGTCCCGGTGAGACGGGTGGGCGGCAAAAATGGCGAAACTGCTGTGAACACTGACACGAAACACTTTTTGACGGGCATGACGATGCCGCTGATTGATCCAGAGTTGCTCTCTGAGATCGTGTCGACGGCTGCGGACATTTCTTTGCTGATTTCCGGGGATGCGCGGGTTGCGGCTGTGATGGTCAATCCCGGGCATCCGGCGTTTGGGCGGCTGGACAGTTGGGTTGGCAAGCCGGTGGCCGATATCATCACCGATGAAAGTTATGAAAAGCTGGTCAAGCGGCTGGCGGTGATTGGCAAGCAGGGCTCGCGGGCCTTGGCGGTTGAGGTCAATCATATTGATCAGGCGCTGTGGGAATTTCCGGTGCGCTATTCGATGCACAACATCGGCAAGGACCGGACCATCCTGATGATGGGCCGCGATATGCGCCCGGTGGCAGAGATGCAGCAGCAACTGGTGATGGCGCAGTTTGCGCTGGAGCGTGATTATGAAACCCAGCGCGAAATGGACACGCGCTACCGGGTGCTGATGGAAGCCACGCGCGATGCGGTGGTGCTGGTTGCTATGAACTCGGGCCGGATTTCTGATCTGAACGCGGCGGCGGCTTTGATGCTGGGGGGATCGCGGCAAGATCTGGTCGGGGCTGCGATTGCGCAAGAGTTTGAGGGGCGGCGGCGCGGCGAGTTTCTGGAAACCTTGTCCAACATCGCCTCGGCCGATGCGGTCAACCCGGTGGAATTGGTGGCGCGGCGGTCGCAGCGGCGGGTGCGGGTGATCCCCAAGCTGTTCCGTGCGGCGGGTGAGCGGCTGATGCTGTGCCGGATTGAGGCACCCGATCAGGCCAACACCCCCAACACCGAAACCAATGAAAATCTGGAACGGCTTTTCCACGAGGGCGTGGATGGCATGGTGTTTCTGGATCAGGACGGCGTGATTACCTCGGCCAATGATGCGTTTCTGAAGATGACCGACAGCACGCATGTGACCAGCGTGCGCGGGCGCTCGATGGGTGATTTTCTGGCGCGGGGCGGCGTTGATCTGCGCGTGCTGTTGGACAATGCCCGGCGGGCGCGGCAGTTGCGGATGTATGCGACGCGGATCCTGAACGAGTTCAAGGGCGAAGTTGCGGTTGAGATTTCCGCCACTTTCCTGAGCGACCGGCCCAATCCCGGCTTTGGTTTGATCATCCGCGATGCCAGCCGTGCCGAGATGCTGCGCAAGCCCGGCTTTACCGCAGGCGAAGATGGTATGCGCTCTGTGATGGAGTTGGTGGGGTCTTCGACGCTGAAAGACATCGTCACTGAGACCACCGATGTGGTTGAGAAGATGTGTATTCAGACCGCGGTGGACCTGACCCGCAACAACCGCGTGGCGGCCGCCGAGATGCTGGGGCTGTCGCGGCAGTCTTTGTATGTCAAGCTGCGCAAGTTTGGATTGCTGAGCAAAGACGACGAATAGCGGCAGAGCGCCTTCACCGGGAAAATCGGCAAAATATCTGTCCCAGCGGGGACAGACTTGTATCTTGCGGGATTTTCTAGGCGTTTTTCTACCATATCTTGTGGAATTTGTCGGTTTTCGGCATGTGCGGGTGACTGCGCCGGGGTGCTGGGGGTCGCGCAGAATTTGCGCTTGATCGACTCGGGGTTGTCATGTTTAGTTGACACATGAGCGTATCAACAAACTTACACATGGCCACCCGCCCGCAGCCCAAAGCCGTTTTGGAGCTGATCAAACCGATTACATGGTTTCCGCCGATGTGGGCGTATCTGTGCGGCATCATCTCGGCTGGCGTGTCGCCGTGGTCGTCGTGGCCCTTGGTGATTTTGGGCGTGGTGCTGGCGGGGCCGGTGGTCTGCGGCATGTCACAGGCGGCGAATGATTGGTGCGACCGCCATGTCGATGCGGTGAACGAGCCGCATCGCCCGATCCCGTCGGGGCGGATACCGGGGCGTTGGGGGCTGTGGATTGCGCTGGCAATGTCGGTGCTGTCGCTGGCTTTGGGCTGGCTGCTGGGGCCGTGGGGGTTTGCCGCGACGGTGGTTGGCGTGCTGGCGGCCTGGGCCTATTCGGCGGAACCGGTGCGGCTGAAGCGGTCGGGCTGGTGGGGGCCGGGGCTGGTGGGCCTGTGTTATGAGGGGCTGCCGTGGTTCACGGGGGCGGCTGTGCTGGCGCAGGCGATGCCGTCTTTCCCGGTGGTGACGATGGCGCTGCTGTATGCGTTTGGCGCGCATGGCATCATGACATTGAATGATTTCAAGGCACTGGAGGGGGACCGCCTGCATGGAGTGCGGTCTTTGCCGGTGACGTTGGGGCCAGAGGTGGCCGCGCGGGTGGCTTGCACGGTGATGGGTGTGGCGCAGGCGTTGGTGGTGGCGCTGCTGTTCGTCTGGGGCAGGCCGTGGCACGCGCTGGCGGTGCTGGCGCTGCTGTGCGCGCAGATTTGGGCGATGAAAACCCTGCTGGCTGACCCCAAGGGCAAAGCGCCTTGGTACAACGCCACCGGGATTGCGATGTATGTCAGCGGCATGATGATCACCGCTTTTGCCATCCGCACGTTGGAGGTTGCACAATGACGCATCTGTCGTGGTTTTCCATTGTGCGGCTGGGGTTGGTGCAATTGTGTCTGGGCGCGATTGTGGTGCTGACGACCTCGACGCTTAATCGGTTGATGGTGGTCGAGGCGGCGCTGCCCGCGCTGCTGCCGGGGCTGTTGGTGGCGCTGCATTATGGGGTGCAGATCACGCGGCCAAACTGGGGGTTCCGGTCGGATAGCGGCGGCAATCGCACGCGGTTTATCGTGCTGGGCATGCTGGCGCTGGCCTTGGGTGGGTTTCTGGCGGCTTTTGGCTTTGTGGTGATGGTGGGGGCCTATTGGCCGGGGCTGGCGATTTCGGTGGTTGCGTATGCGCTGATTGGCGTGGGGGTGGGGGCCTCTGGCACCTCGCTTCTGGCGCTGCTGGCGCAGGCGACGCATCCACGGCGCAGGGCGGCGGCGGGGACGATCACTTGGCTGATGATGATTTTCGGGATTGCGGTGACGGCGACGGTGGTGGGCAAGCTGCTGGACCCCTACACGCCCGCGCGGCTGTTGGAATTGGTCGGAGCTGTGGGCGTGATCGCGGTGGCGCTGACGGGTGTGGCCATCTGGGGGATTGAGGCGCGGCATGGTTTTGTGGCGGTGCCCGATATCAAGCAACCGTTTCGGGACGGCATTGCCGAGATCTGGGCCGAGCCGCGCGCGCGGCATTTCACGCTGTTTATCTTTCTGTCGATGACCGCCTATTTCATGCAGGAATTGATCCTTGAGCCTTATGCCGGGTTGGCGTTTGGGTTCACTCCGGGCCAGTCGACGCAGCTTTCGGGCGCGCAGAATGGTGGGGTTTTCATCGGGATGCTGACGGTGGGGATTGCGGCGACGGGGCTGCGGATCGGCTCGCTGCGGGCTTGGGTGATGCTGGGTTGCGCGGGATCGGCGGCGACGCTGGTGGTGCTGGCTTTGGCTGGGCAGATGGCGGCGGGGGCGGGGCTGGTGTTGCCGGCGACGGTGGCGCTGGGGCTGTTCAACGGCATGTTCGCGGTGGCGGCGATTGGCTCGATGATGGCGCTGGCGGGCGAGGGGCGCGGGGCGCGGGAAGGCACGCGGATGGGGCTTTGGGGTGCATCGCAGGCGATTGCGGCGGGGTTTGGCGGGCTGATCGGGGCGGGCGCTGTCGATCTGGCACGGCAGTTCACCGATACGGCCAGTGCTTTTGGCGCGGTGTTCGTGCTGGAGGCTGGGCTGTTTGCGGCGGCGTGTTGGATGGCCGCGATGATCATTGACACCCAGCGTCAGCCCGGTTTCGGCCATATGGTTGCAGGAGAATGACATGAGCTATGATGTGGTCGTGATCGGCGGCGGGCCTTGCGGGGCGACGGCGGCAAATGATCTGGCGCGGGCGGGCTGCGATGTGGCTTTCCTTGACAGGGCGGGGCGGATCAAGCCGTGCGGCGGGGCCATTCCGCCGCGGTTGATCGAGGATTTCTCGATCCCCGCGGGGCAGTTGGTGGCGCATATCCAGACGGCACGGATGATCTCACCCACGCAGCGCGCGGTGGATATTCCGATCGAGAATGGCTTTGTCGGCATGGTGGACCGTGAGCATTTCGACGAGTTTCTGCGGGTGCGGGCGGTGGAGAATGGCGCTGTGCGGTTGATAGGCACCTATCTGCGGCTGGAGCGGGACGCGGATGGCACGCATGTGATCTACCGTGACAAGGCGACGGGGGCCGAGATGCGGCTGGCCACGCGGTTGGTGATTGGCGCAGATGGTGCACGGTCTGTTGTCGCCAAAACCGAAGTGCCGGGGGGCGACAAGATCCCCTATGTCATTGCCTATCATGAGATTATCAAGGCTCCGGCAGCCAGTAACTCCTATGATCCGGGGCGCTGCGATGTGATTTATGACGGCAAGATCAGCCCCGATTTTTATGGCTGGGTGTTCCCGCATGGTGAGCATTGCTCGGTCGGCATGGGCACGGGGATTGATGGCATTGATCTGAAGCAGGCGACCGCTGATCTGCGGGCCTCGGCTGGTTTGACGGGATGCGAGACGATCCGGCGTGAGGGCGCGCCGATCCCGCTGCGGCCGATGGACCGTTGGGACAATGGCCGCGATGTGGTGCTGGCGGGCGATGCGGCGGGGGTGGTGGCGCCGTCGTCGGGTGAGGGGATTTACTATGCCATGGTCGGGGGCCGGGTGGCCGCCACGGCGGCGCAGGCCACGCTGGCCACCGGGCGGGCATCCAAGCTGAAACTGGCGCGCAAGTTGTTCATGAAGGAACATGGCACGGTGTTCAAAGTGCTGCGGTCGATGCAGGACGCCTATTATAAATCGGATGAACGCCGAGAGAGGTTTGTCAGCCTGTGCCACGATGTCGACGTGCAAAAGCTGACGTTTGAGGCCTATATGAACAAGAAGCTGGTATCCGCGCGGCCCTTGGCGCATATCAAGATCGGCTTCAAGAATGTGCGGCACCTGATGGGCTTTGTTCCCCCGGAATATGTATGAACCAGATGATCCCCGCTTGGGTAAACGGCACGCTGACCCCGGTTGACAAGCTGGAGGTGCATCAGCGCGGGCTGCGGCATCTGGCGGTGTCGGTGTTCGTGATGGACGGCGACAAGACGCTGCTGCAACGCCGGGCTTTGGGCAAATATCACACGCCGGGGCTGTGGACCAACACCTGCTGCACGCATCCGCGCTGGGGCGAAGACCCGCAGGACTGTGCCACCCGCCGCCTGCGTGAAGAACTGGGCATCACCGGGCTTGCGCTGCAACCCGCAGGCCATATCGAATACCGCGCCGATGTCGGCAATGGTCTGACCGAGCATGAGGTGGTCGATATTTTCATAGCCCACGCCACGCAGGGCCTGCCGCTGGCGCCTGATCCGGCAGAAGTGATGCAAACCAAATGGCTGCCGCGCGGGCAATTGGCCGCGCAAGTCAACGCCAATCCGGCACAGTTCACGCCTTGGCTGAAGATCTACCTTGATGCCGGGGTGGCAGCACTAAGCGCCGGTTAGTCCCAGCACCATCAGACTGATCTTGCACCCCGACCACCACAAGCCGCGCATGTGGCAATCGGTTTCGTGCAAGACACTGACTGCATGGCAGCCCCAAGCAAATTAATGGGCTGGAGCTGGGGCGGGCTTGTGAGGCTTTGAGCTTCCGCGAGATTATCAGATAATGATTGTTATGTCATATAATCGCGGGACTTCTTGCCGCGCATCGCTCATTTGAACCCGTTTCAAGCCTTAGCCGCGGTGGAAGCTGCCATGACCGCGCTTTGCCAATGCCAAGGTGGCAGCGATTGCTAGGCAGCCATCATCCCAATCGCTCGTGCTTATGCCGGATCGCAAGCCATTCCGCAGTTCATCAGACACGCTTTGGTGACGTTACAACAGTGTGATACAAAGTGTATTGACGCCAGCGCCCGGACAGGATTTTGCAAGCGTTACTGGTCAGCGCCCGCACCGTCAGAAATATTAAACCTGCGCCTTTGGGAGCCAAAACCAAAGCTGTGCATTATACTTGTCCATCTACCACGTTCGGAACCACAGCATGACTTCATCTTACGACGTCGGATCGCCCACGCCAACGGGCACTGGGGCCGACGTGTCTGAAACTCTGAAAAATGGCGCGGTTGCGTCAGATGTGGGTATCGACAAAGACGTGGGTATAGACACATCTGGTGAAAAATCTGGTAATCGCGCCGCTGCCAGCCCGGCGCACAGCACGCATGCTGCGATGCCTGATTTTGCCGCAATCGCAGATGTGATGCCGCAAATGGTCTGGTCGACGCGGCCTAATGGGTTTCACGATTATTACAATGCCGGGTGGTATGATTTCACCGGCGTGCCTGCTGGCAGCACCGATGGCGAAGGCTGGAACGGCATGTTTCACCCCGATGATCAGGCGCGGGCTTGGCAGCGTTGGTCAGAATCGCTGGCAACCGGCACGCCTTATGAGATCGAGTATCGCTTGCGGCACCATTCCGGCGAATATCGCTGGGTTTTGGGCCGTGCGCGGGCGGTGCGCGATGAGCATGGCCAGATCGTGCGCTGGTTTGGCACCTGCACCGACATCCATGACACCAAGAAAGCCGCGGAATATGTGGAGCTTCTCAGTCAGGAACTGAGCCACCGCATCAAGAATATTTTCGCCATCGTGCAAAGCCTTGTTGGCTTGTCTGGACGCCGCGCGCCTGAATCGGCGGCGTTTGCGCGCGATTTGCAGGCACGGATTGGGGCTTTGGGGCGGGCGCATGATCTGGCACGGCCGCACAGCGATCAGTCGCGGCCGCATCATGGCGGCGTGACGCTGCACAGCCTTGCCCGCGAAATTCTGAAACCTTACATTGCGATGGATGATGGCCGCATCAGCATCAGCGGCGAGGATGTTGCGGTCGATGATGCCGCCGCCACGCCGTTCGCGCTGCTCCTGCATGAATTGGCCACAAACGCCAAGAAATACGGCGCGCTGTCCACCGAGACGGGCAGCGTCGATATCACCTCGTCTTGCGAGGGCGATGAATGTCAGCTGATCTGGACCGAGCGTGGCGGGCCACAGGTCGTGGGGGCACCAGAGGCGACGGGGTTCGGCACCAAGCTGATGTTGGCCAGTTCTCAATCACATCTGAACGGCAAGATCGCCTGGGCTTGGCAGGGCGAAGGGCTGGTCGTGACCGTCACCTGCCCCCGCAGCAGCCTGTTGCGCGCGGCCTGTCGGGCGGAAGCCTCTGGCGCTTAGGGCTGTATCTTGCAGGGTTAGGCCTTGCAGGGTTAGGCAATGAAAAATCCGCCTGAACGCAGGCGGATTTTTTCTGACCAAGGGCGCGTGTCGCCGCCGGTTGCGGCCTTAGGCGCTGCGCTGTTGCGATTGGAACACCGTCAGCGCCGAGGGCGGCGGCATCACTTGGCCTTCCATGCGCTTCAAGCTGAGCACATATTCCACCGTCTGCCGGATCGTATGCGGATCGGTCGGTTTGGGCAGCACGCCAATCGCCCCCGGCACGCCATCACCCAGCATGCGCGGGTTGGCGGTGATGAACACCACGTTCACCCCAAAATCCCGCGCCAGACGCGCGCCGATTTCCGGCCCAGTCGGGCCATCGCGCAGGTTCACATCCACCAGCGCCACATCAGGATTGGCTGCCCCAAGCTGCAACGCGCTTGAGGTGTCAGCCGCTATCCCGACCGTTTCAAACCCAAAATCTTCGAGGGTCGCTTCCAGATCCATCGCGACGATGATCTCGTCCTCGACAATCAAAATGCGTCCAGCCATGATAACACCTATTCGTTTCACATATTCTGCCTCGAAAATCACACGAGGCCTAGTCTAACGGGCCATCAAATGCATGGTTCCCTGTCACTGCGGCTTGCCTGCTACATGTTGCACGGAATCTTCTGTCGACTCTGGCGGGTTTGCGGCGGCTGGGGCGGAATTGGCGGCATTTCGGCGGCAGCTTGGTCTGAAATGGCAAGGATTTGGCGGATAAGGCGGGTCGGCCGGGGCTTTCACAACATCGTGCGCAGGGTGTCCAGATGGTCTGCCTCGGCTGCGGGCTTGTCCCAGCGGATGCGCGAGATGCGCGGGAAGCGCATGGCAAGGCCCGCTTTGTGGCGGGTGGACAGGTTCAAGCCTTCAAACGCCACCTCGACCACCAGCAAGGGTGCCAGTTGCCGCACCGGGCCGTAGCGCTGAGTGGTGTTCTTGCGCACGAAGCGGTCAAGCTCTTTCAGCTCTTCATCCGTAAAGCCGAAATAGGCTTTGCCAACGGGCACCAGATCGGGGCCGTCCCAGACGCCAAAGGTGAAATCGCTGTAGAAGCCTGATCGTTTGCCATGGCCGCTTTGCGCGTAAAGCAGCACCGCATCAATCACCATCGGGTCGCGTTTCCACTTGAACCACGGCCCGCGCGGGCGGCCTGCCACATAGGGCGCGGTGCGGCGTTTGATCATCACGCCTTCGATCACCTGCGCCGGGGGCGCGGCGCGCAGGGTGGTCAGATCCTGCCATGTGGTGAAGGGCAACAACGGGGAAAGGTCGATGCGGTCGCTGTCAAAATCCGCAGCCTGTAGCCGGGCGCGGCGGTCTTGCAGCGGCAGGGCGCGCAGATCCTCGCCCTGCCAAGTCAGAATATCATAAAGCCGCAGGCTGGCGGGATGGCTTTGCAGCATGGCCTTGCTGACCAGCTTGCGCCCGAGCCGCTTTTGCAGATCGGCAAAGGGGGCAACATCGCCGTCACGCCGGATCAGCAACTCGCCATCAACAGCGCCTTCAAAATTCAGCGCATCCAGCAGATCGGGGAAGGCTGCGCCAATGTCCTCGCCGGTGCGGGAATACAGCCGGCGCATGCCGCCTTCGGACACCGCCTGCACGCGGATGCCGTCCCATTTCCATTCGGCGATGTAGTCAGCAGGGTCGAGCGCGGCCAATTCGCTGGGGGTAATCGGGGTCGACAGCATCACCGGGCGGAACGGGGCAGCCGCCGCGGCTTCGGGGCGCGCGCCGCCCGCCAGCCAATCGAACAGGGCTGTGTAGGGCGGCGTCAGACCGTGCCAGATTTCCTCGATCTCTTCAACGCTGCGCGCCGAGTCTTGCGCCGCCGAGCCTTGTGCCAGGGCAACCCGTGCCAACCGGGCAGATAGACCGACCCGCATGTTCCCGGTCGCCAGTTTCAGGAAAGCCAGCCGTTCGGGCGGGGTCATCCGATCCAGCACTTGGGCGATGGCTGCGGGCAGCGCCAGTTTGCCAGTGTCACGCAACAAGGCGACGGCATCCGAAAGGGTGACTTCGGGGCCAGAGGTGGTGGCTTCGGGCCAGATCAGCGATATGGTTTCCGCCAGATCGCCAACGAAATCATAAGACAACGCAAAAAGCTGCGCATCCATCCGCTCGCCTGCCAGACGGCGCAGCAGAGATGGCGAGACTTGCCGCAAATCCAAGCCGCCGGTCAGCGCCGCCAAGGCCCAGCCGCGATCGGGGTCGGGGGTGGCTGCGAAGTAATGCGCAAGGATGGTCAGCTTGGCATTGCGGCCTGCGGTGAAGGCCAGCCGTTCGAGAAGGCGCGCGAAGGCTTTCATTCTGGCTCGTCCTCATACCCCACCAGCCGCAGCGGGCGGGCGGCGATGCCTTGGATTTCGCACCAGCGCAGCAAGCCGTCTTCGGTGCCGTGGGTGATCCAGACCTCTTGCGGGGCAAGCTCGGTGATGGTGGCGGTCAGTTGCGGCCAATCGACGTGGTCGCTGATCACCAAGGGCAGCTCTACCCCGCGCTGGCGGGCGCGGGCGCGCACGGTCATCCAACCCGAGGCATAGGCGATGACGGGATCGCGGAAGCGCTGCACCCAAGGGCTGGCGAAGGCGGAAGGCGGGGCAAGGATCAGTTGCGCGTCGCCGGGATCGGTGGCGGATACCAGCGGGCCAAGGTCGATGCCCTGTTCGACATGGTAATCACACAGCCGTTTCAGCGCGCCGTGGATGGCGATAGGGGCGTGATGGCCTGCCGCGCGGGCAAGGGCGATCACCCGTTGGGCTTTGCCAAGCGCATAGGCACCGACCAGATGCGGGCGGTCGGGAAATTCGGCCATGCTGGCCAGCAGGCGCGCGGCCTCGGCAATCGGGTCGGGGTGGCGGAACACCGGCAGGCCAAAGGTGGCTTCGGTGATGAAGATATCGCAGGCCACCGGTTCAAACGGCAGGCAGACCGGGTTCGGCGCGCGGCAATAATCGCCCGACACAAGGATGCGCGGGCCATTATCCGGCGTGATCAGGATTTGTGCCGAGCCCAGCACATGCCCTGCGGGGTGAAAGCTGACGGTGACACCGCCGAGGCGGGTGGTGCCTTCGGCGATCTGGCGGGACGCGGTGAAATCCTCGCCATAGCGGATCGCCATGATCTCCAGCGTTTGCCGGGTGGCCATCACGGCGGCATTGCCGGGGCGGGCGTGATCGGCGTGGCCGTGGGTGACCAAAGCGCGCGGCACCGGGCGCAAAGGGTCGATGTAGAAATCACCCGGGGCGCAGTACAGACCCATTTCGGTGGGATAAAGGATGTCTTCGGCGCGCATCAGGTTTCGGGATCCTCGGACGGCAGGGCGATCACCAAGGCGAGTGCTGCCAGTTTCAGCACGCAGGGGATCACGGCATAGGCGATGTTCAGGGTGCTTAGGGCTTGTGGGCTGTTAACGGCGCCGGGCACGAAACCGTTCCATTGCAACAGCGGCATCACGATAAAAGCTGCCAGCGCCAGCCCGAGTTTGCCCGCAAACGCCCAGATGCCAAAGGCGAGCGAGGCTTTCAGCCCTGCCCGCGTCAGCGCCACCGAAAACATCGCGGGCAAAAGGATGGTGTCTGACCCCAGCGCTGCCCCTGCGGCGATGCAGATGATCGCAAAGCCCAAGTAATCGCCGGGGGCAAGGAAGGCCGCGCCCGCAAAGCCCGCTATCGCCAATGGCATCGAGATCATCAATGTGGTCTTGGCCCCGATGCGCTGGCTGATCTTGGTCCAGACCGGCACGCTCAGCCCTGCGCTGAGGAAGAACAGCGCCAGCAACCCCCCTGCCCTGCCCGGCAGTTGCAAGCGATCTTCGACAAAGAACAAAAACAGCGTTGAGGTGATGGCGACGGGCAGGCTGTTGACCAAGGCCAGCACCAGAATCCGCAGCGCGCCTGCGTTGGCCAGACCTGCGAGGGAAAACGACTCGCCCAGGATCACCGGGCGTTGCCAGATGGGAAAGCTGATCGCGGCTGTCAGCACCGCAAGCCCGCCCAGCAGTAGGCCGAACGCAGGATAGCCCTGCCCCCCTGCCCCCAACACCACCAGCACCGCCGGGGCCAATGCCGCAAGGATCACACCGGCGAGCATGCCGCCCTCGCGCCAGGCGGCGAGGGTCAGCAGGGCTTGCGGTTCGGGTCGCTCGGCCAGCGTGGCGCTGCGACCGTACAGCAGGATGGTGCCAAGGCTGTAGGTGGAAAACAGCAGGATCAGGGCGGCCACCAGTTGTGCGGTGACATGCGGGCCGGGGGAGAGCGAAAACAGCAGCGGAAAGCCCACGGCCAGCCCCGCCACGGCGGCCATCGCGAAGGCGGTTTGCAGGCGGGGCCAGCGGTCAATCGCCCAGCCGATCAGCGGATCTTGGGCAAGGTCAATCACCCGGATCAGCAGCAGGATGGTGCCGATGGTGCCCAGACTGAGGCCCAGATTGATCGCGGCAAACTGCGGCAGGTGGATATACAGCGGGATGCCGGTGGCCGCCAGCAGCAGCGCATACAGGCTGACGCGGGGGTAATGGCTGCTGCCACTGGGGGCTCGGGTGGTCGGCATGGGATGGCGGCCTTTGCAACGGGTTGGCCTTGATATGGGCCGGTTTTGCCGCGAGGCCAGTCAGGGCGTTGGTTTAAGCTGGGGCAAACAGCGGAAAGCTGACGCCAAGCGCCCATGCGAGGCAAAGGCCCAAGCCAACGCCCGCCGCCCAAGCGCCCGCGCGTTGCCCGACCCAGCGCCCCATCAGCCCATGCACCAGAAAGAACAGCGCGAACACTGGCAACACGATCAAAACGAAGGTCAGATCATCGGGCCGCAGCAAGGCCGCCATGATCAGCGAGGCGAACAGCGCCAGCCGTGCGGCCACGCGCCGCCATATTGGGGCGCGTCCGGCTTGGGTCAGGTGGCTGTCGGCCAGCATGCAGGGGATGGTGCCCAAGCACAGCGCGGCGATGATCGGCAGGCGCTGCGGTGTGGGCAGGAAGTTTGCGGCGTAACGGTCAAGTGCCAAGCCGAATACCGCGATGCCCCACAAAGCGAGGACCAGTGCCGACAGCGCTGCGGCTGTGCTGGGCCTGCGCGGCCAGATCCGCAGCAGCGCCAGTTGCAGCGCGCCAAAAACGGCCAGATGCAGCATCAGATAGTCGGCCACCAGCACCGGCAAAAAGTTGCGATATACAGGTGTGATCAGCAGCGGGGTCAGCGCCAAAGGGATCAGGATGGCCAGCAGAAACCGCCGGGTCGGGATGGCGGGTGCTGTGGGGCCAGCGGGTAGGTTCGCGGCGAGGGGGTAAAGGCCCAGAACGATGCCGTCCAGCAGCGCGAGGATCCACCAGCCGCGCGGGGTGGGCTTGGTTGCGCTGGTGTGCTTAAAGCTGGTGTCGAACCAGTCTTGCGCGGCCTGCACGGCAGATGTGCTGAACAGCACGCCGACATGCTCGACACCGGGGGCGACCATGGTGGCGCGGCGGGTGGGGCCGGACCCTACCACCGCACCCTCGGCAGCGGCGGGGTTCACCTGACGGGCGGCGTCCAGCCCGGCCTTGCGCAGAAAGCTTTCCCATTGCCCCGAAATCACCAGCAATTGCTGGGGCGAATCGGCGGTGACGGCCTGTGAGAACATCGAAATCGCGACCACGGCCTGCACGGGCTGGTTGCTTTCGACCTCGGCAATGCTGGCGCGGATGATGATGTCGGTGGCCATCGAATGACCCAGCAGGCCCACGCGATTGTCACCGGGCAGGCTGCGGGCATAGGCGATTATGCGGCGCGTCTCGGCCACCAAAAGTGCTGTGGTGCCGTCGATTGCGGTGACATCGCCCGACATTGGTTTGGGGTTGCGGCCATGGCCTTCAAAATCGAACGCCAGCACCCGGTAGCCTGCTTGGGCCAGGGCGAGGGAATAGGATTGCATGATCTGACGCGAGCCGGCAAAGCCATGCGCCACCACGATCACAGGGCCAGAGGGCGCGCGTTGATAGAGGGTGACGGGGGTGGTGCCGATGCGCAGGTCGGAAATCTGCAACCCTGCGCGCGCGCGTTCCAGTTGAAACAGCGCAGCAAAGCAAAGCAGGAGCGCCATGATGCCGACAAAGGGGCGAAATCGGATCACATCGGGGCTTTGCGGTTGGGGCGCGGGCCGGGGCGGGCAGCGCGGGGGGCTGTGCTGCCCAAGATCGGCCAGCCTGCCGCGCGGTGCAAATGGTTTCTGCGGGATTTTTGGCAAACCGCGGGAGGGGGATATTCCCCCCCCCGCACCCCCCCTGCCCTATTTGGCTGGCGGTTTGCTATCCCAAGGCGGCGCAGAACGCGGCGATGGCGGTTTCCAGCCGGTTGCGCGGGGTTTGGGTGAAATCGCGATCCAGCTGCAAGGCAATTTCGCCCGGCGCGATGGTGCAGGTGACGGCCCCGCCCAGCAGGGTCAGCCGGAGCATCTCGCCGCGCGGTTTGGCGGCGGTGTGGGGGCTGCGGGCTTGTCCCCGCGGGGACAGTTGCGCTGCGATCTGCGGGGTTTCAATCTCGGCGGCGAACAGGCGCAGGATTTCAAGCTCGGCTGCGGCGTCGCGGTCGGGACAGGCGCGCAGGGCTTTGTGCAGGGCGGCGCTGCGGCTGGAATCGTGCTTGAGCGCCTGATTGAGGCTGACGCCCAACGCGCGCGGGATCGCCTCGGGAAATTCCAGCACCTTTTCCAGCCGGACCATCAATTCGGCAAAATGCCGGACGTAATTGCGCCTTTGCCGACTGGTCGAGGCGAACAGCTCGTCAATCGCTTCGTCCAGCGTGGTGCAGGCGGTGGCGCGATCATAGCAGTAGATGGTGGCAATCCGCCCCATCTCGGCCCAGGACAGGTTTTTGCGCACCAGATTTTCATCGACCATACGGCGATAGAGCTGATCAACGGGGGTGAAGTCTGCGACCGGAATGGCCGCGATTTCGGCAAAGCAGGCCAGCCCGGTTTCAGCGTAAAGCGCGCGAAAGGCCGACAATCTGCGCCAGCCCTGCACCAGTTCAAACTGACCGGGGCGCGAGGTGTCGATGCGAATCGGGTTTGACAGGCCAGTGGCGAGAATCGAGGCCTTGAGATCGTCGATTTCGGGGTCGATGTGGCAGGCGCGATCGCGTTTCAGCTTGGTTGTGGTGATCGCATCCAGCGGGATGAACAGAATTTCCTGGCCCTGCGGTCGTGGTGCGTCCGGTGTGTGTGCGGGGGGCTGTTCGGCTGTGACGGGGGGGATCGGCAGGGCTGTGAAGGGGCGTGTGATCGACATCGGGTTTCCTGTAAAACAAGCGTGGGATGTGGATAACTTGGCCGCAAATCGGTTTCAGAAGCTTTCCGCCGCCGTGCGCTGGGGGCCTTTGCGGGCGCTGAGCGACAGCGATTCTGTCCCAGCTGGGACAAATCTCTGGTGATTGTGGTTTTGGGATAGGGCGCCACAAGATACAGAAATGTCTTGCGCGACTCGGATTCCTGCGCCATTCAATTACGGTATAAACGGAAATAACCGATAAATGCCGTAACAAACGGTGTTAGACACTAAGTCTGGGCAGGACATGCAAGAAAAAAACCGGATCGACCGTTTGGTCGGCGAACATGCTGCCAAGCTGTCAGAGCGTCTGATGGCGCATCGCACGCAGCTTTTCCCACCCAATGCGCAAAAGCAACTGCGCTCGTTCAGCTCGGGCGAGGTGGCGGGGCTGCTGGGCGTGAAAGACGCCTATCTGCGCAAGCTGTCGCTGGAAGGGCGCGGGCCGCAACCGCAGACGGGGGCTGGCGGGCGGCGGATGTATTCTTCGCAAGATATCATGGCGTTACGGCAGATGCTTGAAGTGGGTGCGAAAGCGCCGGGCACCTACATTCCGGGGCGGCGGGCCGGGGATCATCTGCAGGTGGTCACGGTGATCAACTTCAAAGGTGGCTCTGGCAAGACCACGACGGCGGCGCATCTGGCGCAAAAGGCGGCGCTGGATGGCTACCGGGTGCTGGCGATTGACCTTGACCCGCAGGCCAGCCTTTCGGCGCTGCACGGCTATCAGCCCGAGTTTGATCTGGCCGATGGCGGCACTTTGTATGACGCGATTCGCTATGATGATCCGGTGCCGCTGCGTGACATCATCCGCCCGACGTATTTCACCAATCTGCATCTGATTCCCGGCAATCTGGAGTTGATGGAGTTTGAACATGACACGCCGCGTGTGCTGGCCGAACGCAGCGCTAACCTGTTCTTTACCAGAATTTCCGATGCCTTGGCGCAGGTGGAAGCCGAGTACGATCTGGTTGTGATCGACTGTCCGCCGCAACTGGGGTTTCTGACCATGTCGGCACTGTCTGCGGCCACTTCGGTTCTGGTGACGGTGCATCCGCAGATGCTGGATGTGATGAGCATGTGCCAGTTTCTGCTGATGACCTCGAACCTGCTGGGCGTGGTGGCGGATGCGGGCGGCAACATGAGTTACGACTGGCTGCGCTATCTGGTGACGCGGTATGAACCCGGCGATGGGCCGCAAAACCAGATGGTCAGTTTCATGCGCAGCCTGTTCGGCGACCATGTGCTGAACCATACCGTGTTGAAATCGACGGCTATTTCGGATGCGGGCCTGACCAAGCAGACCTTGTACGAGGTGGAAAAGGCCGATTTCACCCGGGCGACCTATGAGCGCGCGATGGAAAGTCTGAACGCGGTGAATGGCGAGATTGAGGGTCTTATTCAAGCGGCATGGGGGCGGTAGATGGCACGCAAGGATGTGTTGATCGGATTGCTGGCGACCCCTGCGCCCTCGGCTGCGGCACCGCCCCGGGCGCAAAAGGGCGCGATTGGGGCGGTTTCACGCTCGATTGCCGATCTGAAAGCCCGCTCGGTGATCGAGCTTGACCCCGATCTGATCGAGGCGGGCGGTTTGCAGGACCGGCTGGAAAGCGATGCGGTGGATGACAGCGCTTTGGCGCGGTCTATCGGTGAGTATGGCCAGCAGGTGCCTGTGCTGGTGCGCCCGCATCCTGAGGTCGAGGGGCGCTTTCAGATCGTCTATGGCCGTCGCCGGGTGCTGGCGATGCGCGCGCTGGGGCAGCCCGTCAAGGCGCTGGTGCGTGATCTGGATGACCGGGCGCTGGTGCTGGCGCAGGGGCAGGAAAACACCGCGCGGCGCGATCTGTCGTTCATCGAGAAGGTGAATTTTGCGCGGCAATTGCAGGATGCGGGCTATGACCGCAAGGTGATCTGCGATGCGCTGTCGGTGGATAAGACTCTGGCGTCGCGGATGCTGTCGGTGGCGGGGCGTTTGCCGGCGGCGCTGATCGAGGCGATTGGGGCCGCGCCGTCGGTGGGCCGCGACCGTTGGCTGGCGCTGGCTGATCTGGTCGAGGCGGGCGGCGACGGTGTCGCGGCGGCGGTGGGCGAAAGCTCGGACGCGCGGTTTCAGGCGGTGTGGGATCATCTGACCACGCAAGCCACCACACGCCAGCCTGCCATGGGGGCGACCCCCCTGCCCCGCCCTGCCCCGCGTGTGGTGCTGGCGATCGGCGGTGCGCCCTTGGCCGAGGCGTCTTTGGGCGCCACAACCCTGACATTGAAGCTGCGTCTGACGCAAACCGCCGGGTTTGAGGACTGGCTTCTCGACAATCTTCCCGCCCTGCTGCGCGATTGGCAGAGTGGCAAGCCCAATGCGTAACCCTGAACCAGAAAGGAGGCACGGTCCGGCATAACAAAAAGCCCCCCGGAACATGACATTCCGAGAGGCCCATTCTTGTCTTTGCACTTCAAGAAATAGGCGCTCTTGTGTTCGGCTGTCAACCGCTGTTTTCAGCGGCCGGAGCAGTTTTGCCGCGTGATACCCCAATGAAACACATCTCAGTGACGCCCTTTGGGCGGCAAGCGGTGACGGCTGGCCTGTTGGCAGCGCGTGCCCTGGACGAGTCCGCCCTGCCCCAATCTGGTTTGCCCCGCATTGATAAATGGTCGCTTTTCAACGACTTGCGCACAGCACGGGTGCGGTTTGGCCTAAGCGACCGCGATCTGTCGGTGCTGTATGCGCTGCTATCCTTCCTGCCCGCCAAGGCGCTGGAGGACACGGCCGATCTGGTGGTGTTTCCGTCGAACGCCGCGCTGTCAGACCGCGCGCATGGCATGGCGGAAAGCACGTTGCGGCGGCATCTGGCGGTGTTGGTCAAGGCGGGGCTGCTGTGGCGGCAGGATAGCCCCAACGGCAAGCGCTATGCGGCGCGGGATCGCGCAGGTGCGTTGGTGCAGGCGTTCGGGCTGGATCTGCGCCCGCTGCTGCTGCGCGCGGGCGATATCGTGGCGGCGGCGGCAGAGGTGACGCAGGCCGCAGATCATCTGCACCGCGCGCGTGAAGCGCTGGTGTTGCGGATGCGCGATGCGGCCAAGCTGCTGGCCTATGGCATCGAGGCTTGCCTGCCGGGCGACTGGGCGGGGCTGGAGGCGCGCTTGCTGCCGCTGCGGGCGGCGTTGCGGCGCAAGATGGACGCCGATGTTGTCGCGCGGCTTCTGGGCGAGGCTGGGGATATCCTGCAGGCTTTGCGCGTTATGATTGATGTTAAATCAGAAAAAATGCACGGCACTGCCGCCCATTCTGAGCGTCACTATACGAATTCAAAGCAAGACTCTTATGAATTTGAACCTTGCCTAGAAACAGGCAGGGGCGGCGGCGCGGTCGCGTCTGAACCTGATCAGGGGGTGGGGGTGCAGATGCCAAGTGTTCCGCTGGTGTTGGTGCTGAAAGCTTGCCCCGATATTCAGCCCTATGCCCGATCAAACCTGACGCAATGGCGCGATCTGGTGGTGCTGGCGTCGGAATTGCGCGGGATGATGGGGATTAGCGCCTCGGCTTGGGCGGAAGCGCAGCGGTTCATGGGGCCAGAGACGGCGGCGATTGCGGTGGTGGCAATGATGCAGCGGATTGGCAGCATTTCCAATCCGGGCGGCTATCTGCGGGCACTTTCGGGCAAGGCTGCGGCGGGCGGATTCTCGGCGGGGCCGATGATCATGGCGCTGCTGAACAGCGAAACGGCGAGGGCGGCGTGAGGTTGACAGCTGTCAACTGTGGGGCGGAGTTGTCAGCTGTCAACTTTGTCGGGTCGAGGCTGGCATGACGCAATCCGCCAAGGGCGATGGTTGCGACGCCAAGCCCTGCGTCAATGGCGCTGCGCTTTAATGGCAGCAGCGTCGAGGCCAAGGTCGCGGGGCGCTCCACAGCCTTCATCACCAGCCCGATACGTCGTAAAATATCCGAGTTCTGGGGAATCCAGCGTATCGCCAAATGCGGGCTGCCGTTGATGTTTTGGGGTAAGGTATTGAAAGTATGTGGAATATGGCCCGAAAGACTGCCCATTCGCCTGCATCTTTTGGCTTTGAAGCGGGGCTGCGTTCGTCACCTCAAGCCCGGTTGCCCTGCGCATTAAACAGCGGCGTTTGGGGATGCCGCAAACCGATTGCGCGGTAGGAAAATGGTGTGAAAAGGCCCGCCGGGAAGGGCGGGCCTTATTTGTTTGATCAGACCACATTTTTGATCAGACCAGTTTTTCGGTCAGACTGGCAGATCAGCCTTCATACTTCGGCAAAGCTTCCAGCTGCTCTTTGGTTTGACCCAAATAGACGCGCAGTTCGTCGCCATCGGCGGCTTTCAGAATGTCCACTTCGGCCAGCGGCAGAGCGACGGGCTTTTCACCCATGCCAAGGAAACCGCCAACATCAACGATGACCTGTTCGATCTTGCCATCGGCCGACAGCACCAGATTTGACACTTCACCAATCGACGCATCGGTGGCGTCATAGACCTTGGCACCGGTCAGCTTTTCCGAGGTCAGCACGGTGGCATCGGCTGCGACATAGCCTTCACGCACCAGCGGCGCGCGGGTGGTGTCCGCCGTCGTGGTGTCCGCCATGGTGGTGTCGGCGGCCATCGCATCGGCAGCAGGTGCTTCTGCAGTTGCGGCCGGTGCCGTCGTGGCGTCGCCCATGGTGTAGGCCGGGGCCGCTTCAAAATCGGCGCGCTTGGCCGACATCACAAGGAAGAAGTCATCCGGCGCATCGGCAGTGGCGCTGTCGCTGACGAATTTGATCGCCTCCATGCCAACGGCGACCTGACGCTCGCCCATGCCAAGGAAACCACCGATATCGACCAGAACCGCATCGACCTTGCCATCACGCGACAGGATCACGTCGTTGACTTCGCCGATATCATCCCAACCATCCTGAGTGCCGTTATATTCGGTGGCATCAATCGCGGCTTCGGATGCATAGATCCGCATGCCGATGAAATCAGACGCCCGCACATTCAGCGGATCGGCTGCAGCACGGAAAGCGCTGGCGGAATCTTGAGCAAAAGCGGCACCGGAAAGGCCCGCAACCATGGCGGTAGAAAGCAAAAACTTTTTCATCGTAGTCTCCTGTGGATGCATTGGTTTCACGCATTCAGCGCTGTCTGGAAAACGTCATCGCCGCAGGGTGGTTCCAAAATTAATCAACAAATTCAATTGGAACCAACACGGCCTTTGGGCGTTGCCGCCGGTTTTTCAGTGCAAAGCAGCACTGGATTGGGCCATGCAATCTGCCATACCGGCCTTATTTTCCTGACCATCCGCGCGCAAATCATATTGCAGCGGGCTATCATGGGCGGCGTATCAAAACAGCTTGGGAACGATCTTCCCAAAGCTGCACCGCAGCATTTTAACAGGCGCAGTGCAGCAATTTTTGCGGTGATTATTTTCCGGCAAAGCAGACTTGCTCCAATTTAGAAAGGCCATATAGTCAGACCTTCAAAGGCATACGGAGATCGGTTGATCTCTCGGCGGGCCATTGGCACTGATGGCTTTGGAGGGGGTCAACATGTCACGCTCTGCTACATTTGACAGGCACATGCTTGAAGCGGCGTTCTCTGAAGTTGAGGTCGTGCAAAAGTCATTGCCGCAAGCCACGCTGACCACGCTCGCGGCTGAGGTTGTCAGCCGCGTTGCCAACAATCTGCGCCTTGACGTGTTGCCCGATCTGCAGCCATGCCCCGATGAAATAGACATGCTGTGCAATGCCTTACTGTCGGATGACCCTCATGAAGCCGCCAGTTTCATCGAAAGCGCGCAGCTGAAAGGGTCCAGCTATGAAACGCTGTGTCTGCTGTATCTCAGCGTGGCCGCGCGGCGGTTGGGCGAGTGGTGGGAGACGGATGAGGTCAGTTTTTACCGGGTGACGATCGCTGCGGGCCGGATCTATGCCATTCTGCGCATCCTGCGGCGTGAACGCCCGACTGCCGCGCCAAACTTGCTGCGCGCGGCCACCTTTGCCTCGGTTCCGGGTGAGAATCATACGCTTGGCATCACCATCGCCAGCGACCTTGCCCGAGAGCGCGGCTGGGATATCGAGCTGATGGTCGGGTTAAGCCATGATGCTTTGGTGGAAAAGCTGGAGCATCGCCAGCCCGTGTTGATCGGGTTATCCGCCAGCGGCAAGCGGTCGCTGCCCGCGCTGACGCGGCTGATCGTGGCCTTGCGCATCCATAATCCCGGCGCGCGGATATTGGTTTGTGGCCAGATCGCCGCCAGCAATCTGACTTTGGTGGGGGTGACGGGCGCGGATGCGGCGGCGGCGGATTTCGACAGTGCTTTGGCGCATATGGATCGGTTGCTGAACCTGCCCACCAACAGGCTGATGATCTAGCCGCGTCTAGAAGACCGCATGCGCGCCGCGATCATCCAGCGCTTCGCCGCGCAAAAGGCGGGCGTAATGGTCAAACAGCGTGTCTGATCCTGTGCTGGGCGTGGCATCGGCGTCATAGCACCCGGTGGCGGGGTTCAGCACCAACATGGATTCGGTGGCATAATAGCGCCCGATCCGCGCCAGTTCGGCCTTGGCGCGCAGCGGCGGCGCAATCCGCCCCGCCGCGCTCAACCCGGCGATGATCGTATCCAGAAGGCCCACTGGCACATGCCGGAATTTCGGCGGCAGATCCAGCAGCCGAAACAATGCCTCGCCCTGCGCGCGCGGCGTGATCGCGGGGCCGGGGCCGCCAATCGGCAGGATGCGGTTGTGCAACTGAGGATCGCTGAGGCAATCGGCCAGATAGCGGGCAAGGTCGGCATCGCTGATCGGCTTGCACGCGGTCAAAGCCCCATCAGCAAACAGCAAAAACGACTTGCCTGCTTTCAGTCGGTTCAATTGCCCGGACAAGGATTTGAAATAGGCCGTTGGCCGCACGATGGAATAGATCAGGCCCGAGTCGATCAAGGCCCGCTCAAACGCCAGTTTGGCATGCTGAAATGCCAGTTTCGGCTTTTGCACGCAGATCGCCGACAGCAGCACAAACTGGCGCACCCCTGCCGCCTGCGCTGCAGCCAGCGCATCGACATGAGCTTTGTGATCAATCGCCCAAGCCTCTGCCGGGGCACCGCTGCGCGAGGCGAGACAAGACAGCACGGCATCAAACGCTTCGCCACGAAAGCCGTCGCGGGTCAGTTGGGCAGGGTCTGTCACATCCCCAAACCGCACCAGCGCCGCTTGGGGCAGGGGGGCGGCACCGGGCCGCACAAAACACACCACCTGATGCCCGCGCGACAGCAGCGCCGCCACTGTCGCGCGGCCAATCGTGCCGGTCGCCCCCAGCACCAACACCCGCAGGGCAGGGGGCGGCGCGCTCATCCCGCCCTGACCGTCTCAACCATCAGCGCCACGTTGTCCGGGCTGGCATCCGGCGTGATGCCGTGGCCGAGGTTGAAGATATGCGGGCCACCCTTGAAAGCATCGACCACGCGGCGGGTGGCGTCCACCAATTCCTGCCCGCCTGTCACCATATGCGTCGGCGACAGATTGCCCTGCACGCAGCCGCCCGGTTGCACATGCTCTGCCGCCCATTCCGGGCTGACCGAGTTGTCAATCGCCACGCAATCCGCCCCGGTCGCCTGCGCAAACCCGATGTATCCTGGGCCCGCCTCGCGCGGAAAGGCGATCACCGGCAGGCCGGGGTGCTTCGCCTTCAGGGCCGAGATGATCCGCGCGGCGG
>NZ_BSPP01000018.1:351-570 GCF_030161095.1 Cypionkella aquatica | reverse complement strand
TAGACCCAGAAAATCAGAATTTTTTTATTCCATTCCAAAAATCCAAAATAAGAAATTGATTTTATTACGACATGCTATTTTTTCCATTCATTACCCTTGAGGATCAGTCGCGGTCTTATAGACTCTACCAAGAGTCTGGACGAATTTTTTGCTTCATCCAAATGTGTAAAAGATCATAGTCGCACTTAAAAGCCGAGTACTCTACCATTGAGTTAGCAA
>NZ_BSPP01000018.1:0-206 GCF_030161095.1 Cypionkella aquatica | reverse complement strand
AGTTAGCAACCCAGATAAACTAGGATCTTAGATACGATCGAAATCCAAAAATCAACGGAATTACACCGCACACCCCTGTCAAAATCTTAAAATAGCAAGACATTAAAAGAAAGATTTTATCACCATTGAAAACACTCAGATACCAAAAGGAACGGGTCTGGTTAAATTTCACTAAGGTTAAAAGTGGCACCAATCACGATCGTAAA
>NZ_BSPP01000017.1 GCF_030161095.1 Cypionkella aquatica | reverse complement strand
GGCGGGGGGGTGGGTTTTGGGGCGGCGATGATGGGGGCAGGCGGCGGCGCCTTGATCGGCTCGGGCAGATCGTAGCGATCCAGTGGGGATTCAGCGCTGATGTCGGTCAGGCCAAGTTCGACCTGCCACGCCAAGGCGGCCAAGGCGGCGTGCCAGTCGGATGCAATGTCGTGCTCGATTCCCATGGCATCAGGGTATGGGGTTGGCGGGGCGGGAACAAGTGCGGTTGCGTCGCGTGGGGCTGGTTGGAGCGTTGCCAGATGTTCAGCGCGCTTACATCTGCCGGCTTGATATTTTTGTTGGGCATTTTACCGCCGCCGCGTTGGGGACTGCGTCTTGCGGCTTTGATCGTGATGGCGTTGGCCTTCATTGGTTTGCTGTCGCCCACGCCTTATGATCCTGACTGGGCCTATGGCTTCGTGTGTGCCGCGCTGTTCTGGGCAGTGGCGATTGGCGGCTTGGCCGTTCCTCTTGCGTTTCTGGTGGGGCAATCGTGGCCGGTCTGGCCATTGGTGTCGCTGGTCAAGGGCCATGGCGATTGGGGATGCCCTGTGCTGCTGTCGTGATGGCCTTGCTGTCGTTGGATGGCGGACTGCGCTATCCGGATTTGATGGCCTTGACCTTGGCGAAAAATTCGCGCGGGCCATCGGATGTCTTGCTGCTGGCGCGGTCACAAAATCGCACGCGGCTTTACCGATGGTCATTTCGCGGGCGCAGGTTCGTAGCAGCGCCAGCCTATATTTACGACAGGCCGCTCTGCACCCCAACTTCCGCGCCCGTGCTGCCCGATTGAGCGTTGCCGCGCGGGTTCAGCTTTGGCATAAGCCGTTAAACCTTTGACGGAGATGCCGATGAGCTTTCGCGCCCGCCACCTGCTTGGGATCGAGCAACTTTCGCCACTGGAAATCACCACCATTCTGGATCTGGCGGATCGCTATGTCGATCTGAACCGGCGCACAGTGAAATCGTCGGATGCTTTGGCGGGGCTGACGCAGATCAACATGTTCTTCGAGAATTCGACCCGGACGCAGGCCAGTTTCGAGTTGGCGGGGAAACGGCTGGGCGCGGATGTGATGAACATGTCTGTGGCGGCGTCTTCGGTGAAGAAGGGCGAGACGCTGATTGACACCGCGATGACGCTGAACGCGATGCACCCGGATTTGCTGGTGGTGCGGCATGGGGCGTCGGGTGCGGTGAATTTGCTGGCCAGCAAAGTGAATTGTGCGGTGCTGAATGCGGGCGATGGGCGGCATGAGCATCCGACGCAGGCCTTGCTGGACGCGCTGACGATCCGGCGGGCGAAGGGGCGGATCCAGCGGCTGACGATTGCGATTTGCGGTGATATTGCGCACAGCCGTGTGGCGCGCAGCAATTTGATTTTGCTGGGCAAGATGGAGAACCGTTTGCGGTTGATTGCGCCGCCCACCTTGATGCCCTCGGGGGTCGAGCATTTCGGGTGCGAGTTATACGACGACATGCGCAAGGGGCTTGAGGGCGCGGATGTGGTGATGATGCTGCGCTTGCAGAAGGAACGGATGGACGGCGGGTTTATCCCGTCCGAGCGCGAGTATTACCATCGCTATGGCTTGGACGCCGAGAAGCTGTCGTTTGCCAAGCCGGATGCGATTGTGATGCATCCCGGCCCGATGAACCGCGGGGTCGAGATCGACGGCGAGTTGGCGGATGACATCAACCGCAGCGTGATTCAGGATCAGGTCGAGATGGGCGTGGCGGTGCGGATGGCCTGCATGGATTTGCTGGCGCGCAATCTGCGGGCCGAGCGCGGGCGGGCGGCTGTGGGGACCATGGTATGAGCGACGGTCCCAAGAAGAAATGGTCGGATGCCCGGATGAGCGGGATGGTGGCGACCGGCGTGCTGGTGTTTCTCGCGGTGTTTACGGTGGCGTTTGTCTGGATGGCGGGGTGAGGATGACAAAACTTCTGCCGATGACTGCTGAAGATTGGAAGCCGTTTTTAAATCAAGATGAGGCGTTGCGTTGGTTCGGTAGCAGCAGGCTCGCTTACTATTGGACGACGCTTGCAATGGGTGCAGCTTTTTTCGGGGTCGGAGGAATTGCATTTGGAAATGCAGCCTTTTTCTATCCTGACCTGCAAAGCTACTGCTTTGATCATCATACCAAAGGCTGTTCCAAATTCTTTGCCATGCGGTGGCCCGGACTAGTCGCCAGTGTAGGCTTTGTGCTGATCGCCCTCGCCAGTGTTGCAATGATGTGGCTTGGCTGGCTCCGCCACAATTTTGCGCTGACAGATCGCCGTGCCCTTTGGATAATCAACGCGCCGTGGCGCAAAACGCGGGCAAAGTTATATGAAACCGATTACCTCTTGAAGAGGCCCCATATTACTATGGGCGCGATAAAGTTTGGAAACTCAGCCAGCGCAGTAAGATTCATTGGCCTGAGTCCTGAACAACGCAGAGCAATTCTCGACATGGTGAGCGAAATAGCCGGAGAACATAAACAATGACCCTCCACTTCACCAACGCCCGCCTGATCAACCCGGAAATCGGCACCGATGAGATAGGCTCCTTGACCATCGACAATGGCGTGATCGTGGCGATTAATGGCGCGGCACCCGAGGGGTCGGAGATGCGCGATTGCGGTGGGCATTGTCTCGCACCCGGCATCGTCGATATTGGCGTCAAGATTGGCGAGCCCGGCGAGCGGCATAAGGAATCGTTCCGCTCGGCGGGGCTGGCGGCATCGGCGGGGGGGATCACGACGATGGTGGTGCGGCCCGATACCACGCCCTCGATTGATACGCCCGAGGTGTTGGAGTTTGTGACCCGGCGCGCGGGTGAGGCGCGGGTGCGGATCCGGCACATGGCGGCGCTGACCAAGGGCCGCTCGGGCCATGAGATGACCGAGATCGGCTTTCTGCTGGATGCCGGGGCGGTGGCGTTTACCGATGTGTTCAAGGTTTCCAGCGATACCAAGGCGTTAAGCCGGGCGTTCACTTATGCCCGATCTTTGGGGGCTTTGGTGATCGGGCATCCGCAGGAACCGGGGCTGTCGGCGGGGGCGGCAGCGACCTCTGGCAAGTTCGCCAGTTTGCGCGGCTTGCCCGGGGTGTCGGCGATGGCGGAGCGGATTGGCCTCGACCGGGATCTGGGTTTGGTTGAGATGACCGGGGTGCGCTATCACGTCGATCAGATCACCACGGCGCGCAGTCTGCCTGCGTTGGAGCGTGCGAAGGCGAATGGGTTTGATGTGACGGCGGGGGTGTCGATCCATCATCTGACGCTGAACGAGATTGATGTCGGCGATTACCGGACGTTCTTCAAATTCACCCCGCCGTTGCGGTCGGAAGAGGACCGGATGGCGATGGTGCAAGCGGTGGCCGAAGGGCTGATCGACGTGATCGGGTCGTTCCACACGCCTGCGGATGAGGAAAGCAAGCGGTTGCCGTTTGAGGAAGCGGCGTCGGGGGCTGTGGGGTTGGAGACTCTGCTGCCTGCTGCGTTGCGGCTGTATCATGCGGGGCAGCTGGATTTGCCGACCTTGTTCCGGGCGTTGTCGTTGAACCCGGCCAATCGGCTGGGGCTGCCGCAGGGGCGGCTTTCGGTGGGGGCTCCGGCAGATCTTGTGCTGTTCGATCCCTATGCGCCCTACCTGCTGGATCGGTTCAAATTGCACTCCAAATCCAAGAACACGCCGTTTGACGGCTGCCGGATGGAGGGTAAGGTGCTGGCAACTTATGTCGCGGGCCAAGCGGTTTATCAGGGGTAAATGATGCCAGAGATTACATCTTCGCCGCTGCTGCTGGGGCTGGTGGCCGTGCTTGCGTATCTGCTGGGGTCGGTGCCGTTCGGGGTGGTGATCACGCGGGCGCTGGGCTTGGGCGATCTGCGCAGCATCGGGTCGGGCAATATCGGTGCCACCAATGTGCTGCGGACCGGGAATAAGGGGGCGGCACTGGCGACGCTGCTGTTGGACGCGGCCAAGGGTGGCATCGCGGTGCTGATCGCGCGCTATGCGGTGGGCGAGGATGCGGCGCAACTGGCGGCGGCGGCGGCGTTTCTGGGCCATCTGTTCCCGGTCTGGCTGGGCTTCAAGGGCGGCAAGGGCGTGGCGACTTTCCTTGGCACGCTGTTGGCTTTGGCTTGGCCGGTGGGGCTGGCGGCTTGTGCGACTTGGGCGGTGGCGGCGGCAATCTGGCGGATTTCATCGCTGGCGGCACTGCTGGCGGCGGCGCTCAGCGGGCTGTGGTGCTTTGTGTTCGACGCGGGCCATATGATGCTGTTGGTGTTTGTGCTGACGGTGCTGATCTATGTCAAACACTGGCCAAATCTGCAGCGGTTGAAGGCGGGGACCGAGCCTAAGATCGGGGCCAAGAAATGATCCGGCTGGCATTGGCATTCTGTGTGCTAGCTGGACCTGCGTTTGCGGAAGACACAGTTGAGGCGATCTTGGCCGAGGCCAAGGCCGATTGTGCCAGCCTTGATAAAGGCGTTTTCGATGCTCCGACAGGCAGCGTGACCGAAGTTGATTTGACCGGTGACGGCAAGGCTGAGATGGTGGTGGATGCGTCGAAGTTTATCTGTTCAACCTCGGCAAGCTATTGGGGTGGCACGGGTGGCTCGCAACTTTCGCTGATCGTGGCGGGCAAGCGGCAGGATTTCTTTGCGCAAGAGTGGAAAGTGATCGCGTGGAACAACGCGCCCGTGCTGCTGCTGTGGCTGAATGGCGGCGAATGTGGTGGCGCTGGGGCCGATCCGTGTATTGAGGCGCTGGTCTGGAGCGATTTCAACAAGGCTTTCATGTCGGTGCGCCCTGCGGCGAGTGAATAGCGGTTGGATCGCTTTCGGGCAGCGCTTGATCTGATCCCCGAGGGCTATAGCGAGGGGCTGTATCACGGGCGGCGCTGGCGGATGGAAAAGACCACCCATGCCGCAGGTCGCAGCGTGAAGTTCTATGCGCGCGATTTGGGCGGGACGGATTTTGTCAGCCTGAACCTTTATCATCTGGCATCGGGCGATGTGCTGAAGCCCTGTGAGATGGCCGAAGCCAAGGTGCGGGATTTTATTCTTGGCGTGGGCTTGCCGAGCGAGATGCCTTGATTTCACCTGTTCTTAAATATCCCCGCCGGAGGCATCCGGCATTGGCCGCAAAACCCTCCGGCGGGGATATTTAGACCAATGTGAAATTACAGGCTGGAGGCTTCGTAGATCGGTGTCAGGCTTTTGCCCCATGCACCGTTGTATAGGTCAAGCCAGCGGTCGGCTTGGGTTTTCTCGGTGGCAAGGTTTTGCACGAGCGGGGCGAGGTAGCGCTGTTCGTCCAGCCCACGGGCGGCAAGGCCAGCGTGTGACAGGCCAACGGCGGCGCGGGCGAGGTCCAGCAGTTTGACGCCGTTCGCTTCGGCTTGCAGAGCGTTGACAGAAGCGCCGACGCGCAGGGCTTCGCGGGTTTCGGCATCAAAGCCTTTCACCAGATCCCAGGCGGCATCAAGGGCCGCGTCGTCATACATCAGGCCGACCCAGAAGGCGGGCAGGGCGTCGATATGGGCTTGGTCGCCACAATCCGCGCCGCGCATTTCGATGTACTTCTTCACGCGGGCTTCGGGGAACACGGTGGTCATGTGATCGGCCCAGTCGGACAGGGTCGGTTTTTCACCCGGCATTGCGGGCAGCTCGCCCTTCAGGAAGGCGCGGAACGACTGACCCAAGGCGTTGATATATTTGCCGTCGCGGTAGACAAAATACATCGGCGCATCCAAGACCCAATCGACGTATTGCTGAAAGCCAAAGCCTTGGTCAAACGCAAAGGGCAGCATGCCGGTGCGGGCATTGTCCAAGCCGCGCCAGATGCGCGAACGCCATGATTTGTGCTGGTTGGGTTTGCCGTCGAAGAAAGGGCTGGAGGCGAACAGGGCGGTTGCGACGGGTTGCAAGGCCAGCGCCACGCGCAGCTTTTTGACCATATCGGCCTCGGACGCGTAGTCGAGGTTCACTTGCACAGTGCAGGTGCGATACATCATCTGGGTGCCGTGGGTGCCGACGCGGCCCATGTAATCGGTCATCAGGCGGTAGCGGCCTTTTGGCATCACCGGCATGGTTGTGGCCGACCATTCAGGGGCGGCCCCGATACCCATGAACTTGATGCCCAAAGGATCGGCAATCTGGCGGACCTCGTCGAGGTGGTTTTGCAATTCGGCAGCGCCTTGGTGCAGGTCTTCCAATGGCGCACCGGAGAGTTCAAACTGGCCACCGGGCTCGAGGCTGATGTTGGCGCCTGCACGGGTCATGCCGATGATATTGTCGGCCTCGGCCACGGGGGTCCAGCCGAATGTTTGCAGGCCCGCAAACAGCGCCGAGATCGAGCGATCACCGGCGTAGGGCAGGGGCGCGCGGGTGTCGGTCAGCCAGCCGAATTTCTCATGCTCGGTGCCGATGCGCCAATCGGCTTTGGGTTTGGAGCCAGACTCCATCATCTCGGCAAGCTGCGAGAAGTCTTCGATGGGGCCGCCGCCGGACTGAGGAATCGACATGGGGCAGGGCCCTTTCGCGTTGGAAATTTCAGGATGCAACTGGTGAAGCGGCGGCGTGGCTAAGTCAAGAGAGGCCGCGCTGTGTTACAATAGGTTCACTGCTGGGAAAGTGCGCCCAAGGCCGGGCGGTGCCAGATGGTTTTGGTTTCAGCGGCCAGCGACAGGTTGCTGGCCCCGGTGCTGGGTTTGGCATCCAGTGCTGCGACAAGGGTTAGGGTGTTCATGCCGGGCAGGCTGGCGAAGGCATCGAACAGCTTGTCGGCTCCGGTCGCGTCAACCGGGATCAGCAGGGCTTGGCCATCCGCTTGTTTCAGCCGCCAAACGCGGCGGCCGCGCAGCGACAGCAGGCGCAGTTCGGTCAGCTCGGGGATCGAGATATAGCCGCCGGTTTGCGGGCCAAGATAGCCGATCTGGCCCTCGTCGACCTCGACCACGCCGGGCGAGTCGATGGTTTGGGCAAAGCGCAGGCGGCGCAGAGCAAGAATCGCCCAAGCCACGCCAAACGCGCCGATGGCGGCGCCAACCGGGGTTAGCAGGTAGCCGCCAAGCAGGATCAGCCAGAGGCCGAAGCCGAGGATGGCAGCTGCCCAGATCACCTCGGAAAAGCGTTGCAGCATTGCGAGAAATTCGGAGCGGATCATGCCCAATCGCCCAGTGCCTGTTGCCATAGGGTCAGGGCTGCGACGGCGGCGGTATCGGCGCGCAGGATGCGGGGCCCCAATGCTGTGGGGTGGATCTGGGGGAGTTTGCGCAGGCGTTGTTGCTCGTCTGCGGAAAAGCCGCCCTCGGGGCCGATCAGGATGGCCCATTTTGCGCCGCGGGGGCCCGAAAGGGCGGGGGCTTGGCCGATCATCGCCTCGTCGCACCACATCAGTTTGCGGTCGGGCTCAAGGCTGGTGAGGAATTTATCCAAGGGTGTCAGGTCGCTGACTTCGGGGACGGCCGTGGCACCGCATTGCTCGGCGGCTTCAAGCGCGTGGGCTTGCAGGCGGTCTTGGCGGATACGCTCGGCATTGGTGTGGCGGGTTTGCACGGGGATGATGCGGGCGGCACCCAGTTCGGTGGCTTTTTCAACAATGAAATCGGTGCGGGCTTTTTTGATCGGGGCGAAGGCAAGCCAGAGGTTGGGGGGCAGGCGCAGCGGGGCGGTTTGGCGGTCGCAGATCAGGATGCCGCCGCGCTTGCCCGCCTCGGCCACTTCGGCGCGCCATTCGCCGTCGCGGCCATTGAACAGGGCGACGGGCGCGCCGCGCGCAAGGCGCATCACGTTGAAAAGATAATGCGCCTGATCGGCGTTGATTGCCACGGCTTGCCCCATGGCCAAAGGCTGATCTACATAGAGGCGGATTTTTGCATCTGTCATGCTGGGGAATTTATGTCTGAGTTTGCGGAAAAACCAGAGGCTGATTTTTCGCAGTCGGGGGTGGCGGATGCGCCGAAAGGCAATTGGGTGGATCGCTTTGCACCGCTGGCAACGCGGCCCTATCTGCGGCTTTCCCGCGCGGATCGACCGATTGGGACGTGGTTGTTGTTGATCCCGTGCTGGTGGGGGATTGCGCTGGCGGGGCTATCGGATGGGTTCAGCCGCTGGGATCTGTGGCTGGCGGTGTCATCCGCTTTGGGGGCGTTTCTGATGCGCGGCGCGGGCTGCACCTGGAACGACATTGCGGACCGCGAGATTGACGCATCGGTGGCGCGGACGCGCAGCAGGCCACTGCCTTCGGGGGCGGTGACGGTTAAGGGGGCGCTGGTGTGGATGGCGGTGCAGGCTGCTGCTGCGGCGGTTATTCTGTTCACTTACAACTGGTTGGCAATTGGGTTGGGTGTGGCGTCGCTGGGGTTGGTGCTGATTTACCCGTTTGCCAAACGCTTTACATGGTGGCCGCAGGCGTTTCTGGGGCTGGCGTTCAATTGGGGTGCTGTGCTGGTCTACGCCGCCCATGCGGGTGAGGTGCGGTTGCCTGCGGTGCTGCTGTATGGCGCGGGGATTGCGTGGACTTTGTTCTATGACACGATTTATGCGCATCAGGACCGCGAGGATGATGCGCTGATCGGGGTGAAATCGACGGCGCGGCTGTTTGGCGATAACAGCCGGGCTTGGCTGCGTGGGTTTATGGTCGCTGCGGTGGTGTTGATGGCGGGCGCGGTGATCACGGTGGCGATTCCCCCCGACCGTGTGCTGGCGCTGATCTTGGCTTTGGCCGGGGTTTGGGGCTTTGGCTGGCATCTGGCCTGGCAACTGCGTGGTTTGAACATCGACGATCCGGCGCAATGTCGGCGATTGTTTCTATCGAACCGCGATGCAGGGCTGATTGCTGCGCTATTTCTTGCCGCTGCGGTTTTCCTTTGATTGAACCCACTGGCCGAGCGCTTTATGCAATCCGCACCGGGACTCTCCGGCCAGCAGACCGAGTTGCATGACCCCGTGGTGAACATCCCCTCTCTCAGCCTTTCGCAGATCCCTGCGCGGTTTCTGGCCCCTTGCGCCTTTGTCGCGGCAGGGCTTGTTTCGGTATTGGTGGCATGGGGGGCTGCGGTTCTGGTTGAGGGCATCTCGGCGCGGTCGGTGAAATCCATGCTGCTGACGCAGGGCATCACCTATGCCGGGGTCGCGCCGGATGGCTTGCAGATTCACCTGAGCGGCACGGCCCCGAATGAGGCGGCGCGGTATCGCGTGGTCAATCTGGTGGGCGGTCTGATTGATTCGTCGCGGATCAGAGACCGGATGGAGGTCACGCCGGTCAAAGCGATTGAAGCGCCGCGATTCTCGGTCGAGATGCTGCGCAATGATGACGGGATACAGTTGATCGGGCTGTTGCCGGAAAGCGATGCGTTGCAGGCGGTCAAGGACAGCGCGCAGGCGTTGAACCCGGCGATCCCGCTGGCCGATATGTTGGAGACCGCAGCCTATCCGGCGCCTTCGGGCTGGGATGCGGCGCTGGACTATGGCTTGGATGCGCTGGCGATGCTGCCGCGATCCAAAATCTCGGTTGCGGCGGATCAGGTGGCGATTACCGCGATCGCGGCATCCGAGGCCGAAAAGCGCGCCTTTGAGACGCAGCTGAACGCCGCCAAGCCGAAAGATCTGGCGGTGCGGATCGAGATTTCAGCGCCGCGCCCGGTGCTTACTCCGTTCACCTTGCGGTTTGTCAAAGACGCCGAGGGCGCGCGGTTTGATGCTTGCGCGGCGGATACAGAGCTGGCGCGGGCGAAGATCTTGGCGGCGGCGGGCGCGGCGGGGGCTGTCGGGCGGAACACTTGCACCATCGGGCTGGGTGTGCCGACGCCGCGCTGGGCCGATGCGACGGTGGCAGGGATCAAGGCGGTGGCGGCACTGCCGAACGCGACGCTGACCTTTGCCGATGCAGATGTGACGCTGCTGGCGGGGTCGGAGGTATCGCAGGCCGATTTTGACCGAGTGGTCGGTGAATTGGATGAGGCGTTGCCGGATGTGTTCTCGTTGAACGCGACGCTGGAGAAAAAGGCGGCGGGTGGAGTGGTTGGGCCTGCCGAATTTACTGCGACTCTGGCACCCGAAACCCATCGGTTGGAAATGCGCGGGCGGCTGACCGACGAGGCGTTGCGCAAAGTGGTGGACAGTTTCGCACGCGCTGAATTTGGCAGCGGCAACACCTATCTTGCGACCCGGATGGATGCGGACTTGCCGAATGGTTGGCCAGTTCGGGTGCTGGCTGGGTTGCAGGCGCTGGGCGAACTGGACAATGGCGCGTTGCTGGTGCGCGCCGATACGGTCGAGGTGAAGGGCATCACCGGGTCACAATCGGCCAAGGTCCGGATTTCGCAGATTTTATCGGAAAAGCTGGGGCAGGGGCAGACTTTCAAGGTTGATGTCAAATATGACAAGGCGTTGGATCCGCTGGCTGGGGTGCCGACGCCGGAAGAATGTGCGCAGGATGTCGATGACGTGGTGGCGCGGCAGAAAATCACTTTCACACCCGGCTCTGCCGAGATTGCCGCGGCCGCGAATGGCGTGATGAAGGCGCTGGCAGATGTGTTGAAATCCTGCCCCGGTGTGAAGCTGGAAGTGGCGGGCTATACCGATGCCCAAGGGTCCGAGGAAGGCAACCGCGCGCTGTCGCAGGCACGCGCTGAAACCGTGGTTTTGGCGTTGCAGGGGCGGCAAATTGATGTGTCTGGCATGCTCGCCAAGGGCTATGGCGAGGCTGATCCGTTGGCCGACAACGGCACCGAGGCGGGCCGCGAGGCCAATCGGCGGATCGAATTCCGGTTGATCGGTGCGGCGAAGTCGGTGCATCCTGATGCCGCCAAAGCGGTGACGGCGGCCGAAGGGTCGGACAGCGCCAAAGCAGCGGCTGGGCCTGATTTCTCGGGCGATACCAGCCCATCGGTGGCCCCGTTGAAAAAGACCATATCGCCGAAAGCTCGGCCAAAGAAGTCAGAATGATGTTGGGGGCAAGACCATGAACCGCACCGAATTTATTGCGGCCACTGCCGTCATCCTGATGCTGAGCTTTGCCGCGGGGTGGTTCACGTATTGGCTTTTGCACCGCTTTACCCGTGTGGCGGGTGGCGATATGGCGGAAATGGACCGTTTGGCGCAATCGCTGCACGAGGCCGAGGAAATCCGCGATCAGGCGATTGTTTATCTGGAAAGCCGTGAGGGCGAGTTGATGAACCAGATCGCCCAGACCGAGGCTGAATTGCGCGCAGCGATGGAAGGTCTTCGCGATGCCCGGCATGAGGCGGAAGAGATGCGCGCCTATATCGAGCGGATGCACGCGAACAGCTAAACGGCGGCGGACCTGACCTTTGCCTTCTGACCTGACTTTTGCCTCAGGACGCGCGCCGCCCCGGACTTGATCCGGGGCCTCGTGGTCGCTGCCGGAGGCCCCGGATCAGGCCCGGGGCGGCGTTCAGAGGTTATCCAGACAGGTGTTGATCAGCGCCGAGTGCGGGCTTTCCAGCGCGTCAATCACGCTGAAATGGTGGGTGCCGGGATCGACCGTCCAAGCGCAGTTCCAGTTTTCTGACAGGGTGCGGGCTTGCCACAGGAAGGCCGGACGCTCGCTGCCGCCAACCCAGATATGGGCCGGGGTGGTCAGGCCATGGCGCGCGGGGCTTTCGGTTGCGATTTCGGCGGCGTCTAGGCGGAGTTTGGTTTGCATATCGGTTTCGGCCAAAGGTTCCAGCTCGGCCAGAGGCGAGATTGGCACGATGCGGGACAGCCGCGATTGCAAGGCAGGGCTGCGGTCAGGGTTGCCCATCCGCGCGGACAGATGACCGCCTGCGGAATGGCCGGTGATCACCAGCGGGCCTGCCACTTCGGCGCAGGCGGCGAGGATGGCGGATTCAACCTCGGACGTGATCTGGGCGATGCGGGCCTCGGGTGCGAGGGTGTAGCCGGGCAGCGCGCAGGCCCAACCACGCGCAAGCGCCCCTGCGGCTAGGTGCGACCACAGGCTTTTGTCGGTCGAAATCCAGTAGCCGCCGTGGATGAAGATCATCAGACCTTTGGGCGGGGATTCTGGCAGGAACAGATCGAAGCGATTGCGTGGAGCGGGGCCGTAGGGCAGATCAAGCCGCGCCCGTGGGCCGAGATGTTCGCGGAACTGGGCGGCTTTGGCGGCCCATAGGGCGGGCAGTGTTTCTGATCCGGCGATGAAAGCGCCATTTTGATATTCGCGGGTCATGTCCATCGTGATCACTCCAGTTTGACGCTCAGTCTAGGTCCAGCATTGGTGGAGGATGTGGACTTTTAAGTCCAGAGCGGGCAAGCAGGGGCAACCCTTGAAACCGGAGGCTACCATGCTCGATTCCGTGACCGATCTGCGTTCCTTGTTGAAAGACCCCGGCCTGTTGCCGAACAAGGCCTATGTGGCGGGGCAATGGGTGGATGCCACCGATGGCGCGACATTCGCGGTGACAAACCCGGCGCGCGGCGATGTGATTGCGCTGGTGCCCGATTTGACGCGGGCCGATGCGGCGCGTGCGATTGCGGCGGCGGATGTGGCGCGGCGCGAATGGGCGGCGCGGACGGGCAAAGAGCGCGCGCAAGTGATGCGCAAATGGTTTGATCTGTGCATGGCGGCGCAGGAAGATCTGGCGACAATCCTGACCGCCGAGATGGGCAAACCTTTGGCCGAGGCCAAGGGTGAGATCGCCTATGGGTCGGCCTATATCGAATGGTTTGGCGAAGAGGCCAAGCGCACTTATGGCGAGATCATTCCCGGCCATATGCGCGACAAGCGGATTTCTGTTTTGAAACAGCCGATCGGGGTTTGTGCGTCGATCACGCCGTGGAACTTTCCCAATGCGATGATCGCGCGCAAGGTGGCCCCGGCTTTGGCGGCGGGCTGTGGCTTTGTGGCGCGGCCAGCGGCGGAAACACCGTTGTCGGCGATTGCGTTGGCGGTTCTGGCAGAGCGGGCCGGGGTGCCGGGCGGCGTGTTCAGTGTGATAACCTCCAGCCGCTCCTCCGAGATTGGCAAAGAGTTCTGCGAGAATCCGGCCATTCGCAAGATCACCTTCACCGGATCGACCGAAGTGGGACGGATTTTGCTGCGGCAGGCTGCCGATCAGGTGTTGAAGTGCAGCATGGAATTGGGCGGCAACGCGCCGTTCATCGTGTTTGACGACGCCGATCTTGATGCGGCGGTTGAGGGCGCGATGATCTCGAAGTTCCGCAATAATGGGCAAACCTGTGTCTGTGCGAACCGGATTTATGTGCAGGCCGGGGTTTACGATGCCTTTGCAGAAAAGCTGGCGGCGGCTGTTGGCAAGTTGGCGATTGGCGATGGCTTGACCTCGGGGGTGACCACCGGTCCGCTGATCAACGAAGATGCGGTCGAAAAAGTGGAAGAGCATATCGCCGATGTGCTGGCGGGGGGCGGTAAGGTTTTGACCGGCGGCGCGCGGCACGCATTGGGCGGCACGTTCTTTCAGCCGACCGTGTTGACCGGGGTGACGCCTGCGATGAAGGTGGCCAATGAGGAAACCTTTGGCCCGCTGGCGCCATTGTTCAAGTTCGACACCGAGGAAGAAGTGATCCGCCGTGCCAATGACACCATCTTTGGTCTGGCCAGCTATTTCTACGCGCGCGACATCGGCCGGATTACCCGCGTTCAGGAGCAGCTGGAATATGGCATGGTTGGCGTCAACACCGGGCTGATTTCCAACGAGATGGCACCGTTTGGTGGCGTAAAGCAGTCGGGCTTGGGCCGTGAAGGTTCGCACCACGGCATCGACGACTACATGGAACTGAAATACGTCTGCTTGTCGGTTTAAGCCGGGCGGCAGAGGGGAATGGGCGGCGCGAAGGGAGACCTTCGCGCCGTTTCTTATGCTGCTGCGCGTCTGGGGAAACCCGGAGGCCCCGGATCAAATCCGGGGCGGCGGCGGGAAGGCGAGGGCGCGCGGCTTTCTTTTATGCCGGGTTCAGCATCGCAAAGACCTGATCAAAGCTGCCTGTGGCTTCGGCGTTGCGCAGGAATTTCACGCGTTCGACCATCAGCTCGCCATTGGCCGGGGGATTGGCCAGCAGACCCAGCGATTCGGTGATGTAATCGGCCAAGGGCATGGCGTGAGGGTTTTGTGCGTGGCCGGGCATCAGATCGGTTTGCACGGCCGGGGGTGCGAGTTCCAGCACCTGCACCGCCGTGCCGCGCAGCTGGTGGCGCAGCGATTGCGTGTAGCTGTGCAGGGCGGCTTTGGTGGCGGAATAGGTCGGCGTGGAGGCCAAAGGCACGAAGGACAGGCCCGAGGTGACATTGACCACCGTGGCGCTGGGCTGTGCCAGCAGATGCGGCAGAAGGGCAGCGGTCAGCGCAATCGGGGCCGTCAGGTTGGTGGTGATCGTGGCTTGTGCTGTGCCATCCGGAGCAGTCTGCACGTCTTCGGCAATCATGATGCCTGCGTTGTTGATCAGCACGTTCAGATCCGGGAAGCGGGCGGTCAGATCGGCGGCGAAGGTAGGCAAAGCGGCGATGTCGGTGACATCCAGCGCCACGGCTTGCAGGCCGGGGGTGGCTTTGGCTGCGGCATCCAGCAAGGCTTGGCGCCGACCCGCGATGATCACCGTATTGCCTTGCGCTGCAAGCCCCTGCGCCAAGGCAAGGCCAATGCCCGACGTGCCGCCAGTGATCAGGATGGTATTGGCTGTGGGTTTCATCTTGGTGTCTCCATTTCTATTCTGTGCTTGCTAAATGCGGCCATCACGATCAAAAAGAAAGAAGGCACCCAAAAGATTTATACTTACCTAAAAGAGAGTGTTATGGTCGTTCAATTCCTTACCCCCGAAGCCGAGCCGATTGATCCGCGTATCGAGAGGCTGGTGACTGAGGTGATCGGGCGCATTGCCGATAAATGGACCATGCTGATCCTTGAGGTTTTGGAGCAGCGCGGCACCCTGCGGTTCACCGAAGTCGGCCGCGCGGTCGAGGGCATCAGCCAAAAAATGCTGACCCAAACTCTGCGCCAGATGGAACGCGACGGGCTGGTGCAGCGCACGGTGCATCCTGTGGTGCCGCCGAAGGTGGAATACCGGCTGACCGATCTGGGCTTGAGTTTGAGCGAGGCGTTTTGCGGGGTTTGGACTTGGGCGGCAGAGCATCTTGAGCGGATTGACGCGGCGCGTTTGGCGTTTGACGCGCGGAGCTGATCGGGTCTGCGAAAATAATTCAGCGTGCCGCTTTTGCGGGTTATCACGCTGCGCCAAGATGTTACGCGCAAGACCACCGTAACCAGACCCTGCAGCGGCAATTTGTTATCGCCTATCAATGCAACGATTTTGCTTATCGCGCGTTCAATCCTCATGTTGCTCACATCGGCCAAACAAGGCTGGGGCCTAGCAAGACTGCTCTTGTTGGCCCGTAACATGAAAGGATATGACATGCTGCCCGCTGTCTCGAATATCAAACGCAACACTGTTGCTGTACTGACTGCACTTGCGATCGCCTTGCCTGCCGTTCCGGCTATGGCTTGGGGTCAACGCGAACAAGACGTGCTGAAAGGTGCCGCTGGCGTCATTCTGCTGCAAGGAATCATCCGTGAGACCAAGCCCGGCAGCAATGATTATCGCAAGCGTCACGACAATCGCTATGATCAACGGTACGAGCCGCGCTATGAACAGCCACGTTACAAACACTATCAGCCGCGCTATGAGCAACCGCGCGTCTCGGTGTATAACACGGCTGCGGCCCGCGCGTTCAACGCCTATTCGACCTCTGAGCGCCGCCTGATCCAACGCCGCCTGTCGGCCTATGGCTATTATCGCGGCGGGATTGACGGCTCGTTCGGCCCCGGCACCTATAATGCGGTCGTGGCCTATGCCGACGCGCAGGGGCAAACCCGCCAGTTGGGATCGACCAGCAGCGCTTATGGCGTCTATGATGGGCTGATCTATTAACGCTGGCTGATTGAGGCTTGCGAAAAACTCGAAGCGCGTCCGGGGATTCCGGGCGCGCTTTTATTTTGCCCGGGCGCCAAGGATTGCGGCGGCGGCTGCGTCTGAATAGGGTCATGCTGATGGAAACCCCGGATGAAACCCTTGCTTTGGCCGCCGCGGGTGGTGATCGCAGTGCCTTTGCGGCGCTGATCGAGCGGCATTATGACCGAATTTTCGGACTGGCTTTCCGTCTGACCGGGGCGCGGGCCGAGGCGCAGGATCTGGCGCAGGACATCTGCGCAGGCTTGCCGGTGAAGCTGCGGCACTGGCGCGGTGAGGCGCGGTTCACCACTTGGCTGTACCGCGTGGTGATGAACGCGGCGCATGATTTGCGGCGTCGGCAGGCGACCCATGCACGCGCGGCAACTGGTTGGGGCGATTGGGAAATCGCGCGCCAAGATGAGATCAAGGTGCAGGCCGAGGCGCAGGAATGGCTGGCGCAGGCGATGACACGGCTGTCGGTAGAATTGCGCGATACGGTGGCGTTGGTTTTGGGCGAGGAGTTGACTCAGGCCGAGGCGGGTTTGGTGTTGGGCGTGTCGGAAGGCACGGTGGCTTGGCGGATGTCCGAGGTGAAGAAACGCCTGCGGGCCATGGCGTCGGAGGATGCACGATGAGCGATGAATTTGACGCGCTGAAAGCTGCGCTGCGCGCTGCACCCGTGCCGGACGCGGATGCAAAGGCGGCCGCGATGCGGTTGGCTATGGAAAATTTTGACCGTCTCCAAGGATCGACCGAGGCCGTGCGTCCTAAGCAAGACCGCCCCGAGAGGGCGGGTTTCTTGCAAAGGGGATTGGCCATGTTGAACGCATTGAAGATGAAACCTGTGCTGGCGGCGACGACTTCGGTTGCGGCTTTGCTTGTGGGGGTCGCGGTGATTGTGCCGCTGTCGGGCAAGGGGCCGATCGAGGCGGCGCGGAAGAAAGCGCCTGCTGAAGTGACGACGCTTTCCGAGAATGACATGACCGCGCTTCAGTCGACTGCACCCGAAGCGGCAAAAAAGCCGCAGCCAAAGCCTGCAGCCCTTCCGGAAGCCGACGCATTGGCAAAGGCAGAGGCGCAGAATTCTCCGGTCGTCTCGGATCAAACATACGCCGACAGTCAGGCGATGGCTGACGCTGAACCGTTGTCAGAGGAAGAGGCCGCGATGTCGGGCGATCAGGCGTTGGCGGATGCCTCGCCTGCACCCATGCCAACCGGGCGGGCTGCTGCCAAGATGGCGATGGAAAGTTTTGCGGTAGAGGCGGCTGCTCCGGCGATGGAAGTAGCCCCTATGCCCGCGCCGAATAGCGAAAGTTTCGCCAATGCCGACGCCAATCCGGTGAAGGTGACGGCGGAGGAGCCGGTTTCGACATTCTCAATTGACGTTGATACGGCGTCTTATGCAACGGTGCGCTCGTCCTTGAACGCGGGGTTTTTGCCCGATCCGGCCTCGGTCCGGGTTGAAGAGATGGTGAATTACTTCCCCTATGCCTATCCGAAACCCGAGGGCGATCAGGCGTTTCGGCCCACCATTACCGTGATGCCGACACCGTGGAACCCCAACACGCGGTTGGTGAATATCGCTATTCAGGGTGCGGTGCCGCTGGTGGAGAATCGCCCGCCGCTGAACTTGGTGTTTCTGGTCGACACCTCGGGCTCGATGGAGGATGCAAACAAGCTGCCGCTGCTGAAGCAGTCTTTGGGGCTGATGCTGGGGCAGTTGAAGCCCGAAGATCAGGTGGCGATTGTGGCTTATGCGGGGTCAGCGGGGCAGGTATTGCCGCCGACCAAGGCCAGCGATACGGCGACGATCATGGGCGCGCTGGATCAGCTTGCGGCCGGGGGATCGACCGCGGGCGCGCAGGGGTTGGAACTGGCCTATCAGGTGGCAGAGGAGATGCAGGTCGAAGGCGAGGTGAGCCGGGTGCTTTTGGCGACCGATGGCGATTTCAATGTGGGGATTGATGACCCGGAAGCGCTGAAGGATTTCATCGCCAAAAAGCGCGAAGGTGGGGTCTATCTGTCGGTTCTGGGCTTTGGTCGGGGCAATCTGGACGATGCGACGATGCAGGCGCTGGCGCAGAACGGCAACGGCACGGCAAGCTATATTGATACTCTGAACGAGGCGCGCAAGGTGTTGGTCGATCAGTTGACCGGGGCTTTATATCCCATTGCAGATAATGTGAAAATTCAGGTGGAGTGGAACCCGGCGCAGGTCGCGGAATATCGGCTGATCGGCTATGAGACTCGGGCCTTGGCGCGCGAAGATTTCAACAACGACAAGGTCGATGCGGGCGATATTGGCGCGGGCACGGCGGTGACGGCGATCTATGAGGTGACAGCGCCGGGAAGTGCGGCGTTGCTGAATGATCCGCTGCGGTATGGTTCGGCGAAGGTGCCGGAGGGGTCGAGCGAACTGGGCTATCTGCGGCTGCGGTCACACAAGCCGGGATCGGCTGCGGGCAGTGAGTTGCAGGAAACCGCGATTGTGCCGGGGATGCCTGTGACGGATGAGACGCGGTTTGCAGCCTCGATTGCCGGGTTTGGGCAGTTGTTGACGGGTGCGAAATATCTGGGCGATTGGGGCTGGGATCAGGCGATTGATCTGGCTTTGGCGTCGCGCGGGGCGGATGAGTTCGGCTACCGGATCGAGGCGGTCAATCTGATGCGGACGGCGAAGGCGCTGTCGCAAAAATAGGGCTTGGGGTTAGTCGGCCAAGGCGCGGTCAAGATCCTCGATCAGGTCGCGCACATCTTCCAGACCGACCGACAGGCGGAACACGCCTTCACCGGCGAAGCGTTTGTAATCGGCAAGGCTTTCGCCGGTCATGCGGTAGGTAGAAGCCATGATGTCATCGGTGCCGATATGCACGCAGATGCTGCGCTGATGGCCCAAGGAAAACGCATAGTGCATGACGCGGAAGCGCGCGGCCATCTTTTGCGACACAGCTTCGGGATCGGCGGTTTGGAAGGTGATCATGCCGCCGGGGAGCGTCATCTGGCGGGCGGCAAGGTCGCGTTGCGGGTGGTTGGCGAGGCCGGGATAGGTGACGGCCAGCACCTTGGGGTGGGCTTGCAGATAGGCCGCCAGTTGCATCGCGTTTTCGGAGGCGGTGCGCAGGCGGGGAAACAACGTGTCGATGCCGCGCAGGATCAGCCAGGCGTTTTGCGCCGACAAAGCCGCGCCGAGATAGACCCCGGACGAGGCGCGGATGCGCGAGATCAGCTCTTTGCTGCCAATCACGGCACCGCCCAAAGCATCGCCGTGACCGTTCATGAATTTGGTCAGCGAGTGGATCACCAGATCAAAGCCGTGGCTTAGCGGCTGGGTGATGACGGGCGTGGCAAGGGTGCTATCGACCGAGGTGATCACGCCTGCGGCTTTGGCGATCTCGGCCAGTGCGGCAAGATCAGTCAAGCGCAGCAAGGGGTTGCAGGGGCTTTCGGCGTGGATCAGTTTGGTGTTCGGGCGCAGCGCAGCCTTTAGCGCGTCAAGGTTTGACAGGTTCACCGGCGTCACTTCGATGCCAAAACCGGGCAGGATGCGGGTCGCAAGCTCATACGCTCCGGCATAGCAGACGTCAGAGATGATCAGGTGATCGCCGGATTTCAGCAAGCTGAGGAAGGTCGCGGCGATGGCGGCGACTCCGGTGGCTGTCGCAAGCGCATCTTCTGCGGATTCGAGGCTGGCGAGACGGCGTTCCAGATCGCGCACGGTGGGGTTGGTCCAGCGGGCATAGAGATAGGGCAGATCGGTCAGATCACCGACGCCATCGGCGGAAAATGACGAGCCGCCGGGGGTGAACACGTTGTTCACCGACATCGAAATGCTGGGCGCAATCGCGCCAGTGATCGGATCGGGGCGCAGGCCGCCATCCAACGCGCGGGTGGCGGGGTGCATCGGGTGCTGGGGGTCGACAGCCGTGATCTGTTTCGGGGGCAGGTGGGTTTTCATCTGTGCCTCATCCGGCTGCTGGGGTCTGGCCGCAGTATCGCAGGAACGCAGGCAAAGCAAAAGGCCCGGCGCGTGGCCGGGCCTTTCGGGTCTGTGCAAGCGTTAGGCTTGTGCGGTTTCTACCTGAGCCTCAACCGCCTTCGTCTCGACATCCGAGCGGCGGCCAATCTCAATCCGGCGCGGCTTCAGGGCCTCGGGCGTCTCGCGGACAAGGTCGATGTGCAGCATGCCATGTTCGTGGCTGGCCCCGGTGACGCGGACATGATCGGCCAAAGCAAAGCGGCGATCAAAAGCGCGGGTGGCGATGCCACGGTGCAGATAGGCACGGCCCTCGGTCTCGGGGGCTTTGCGGGCGGTGACATGCAGCGCGCCGTCTTTCACTTCGGCGGACAGCTCATCAGGCGAGAAACCGGCCACGGCGATCGAGATGCGGTAGGCATCATCGGCAGTTTTCTCAATGTTATACGGGGGATAGGTGGGTTGCGCCACATCGGCGCTGAGCGCGCGATCCACCAGATCGGCGATACGGTCAAAGCCAACGGTGGCACGGTAGAGCGGGGCGAAATCAAAGTTACGCATCTGACATCCTCTTTCAAGCGATGGCCGTCCTGCGACGGCGCGATACCTTCCCATAGGGGCAAGGCGGTTGACGCCCCAGGCCCGATTGCGGCATCCCGAGGACATCGCTGATTTGGGAAGTGCCGCGCTGGCTTTCAAGACCCTTAGGGTTTGATGAATTTTGCGCCGCTGGATTTGCCGCCCGAGAGGGTGTTGACCTTTGCCCCCGACAAGGTGACCGGATCGTTGCGCTTGGCGATTTCAGCCATCACCACGCCTAGCGGCGTTTCCAGCGAGGTGCCCAGTGACACTTTCTGGCCATCGGATTCCGCCTTGGCCGAGACCACCGAAACGATCTGCGGCACGCCGTCATTGATGCTGAAAATCGGCGCCCCGGATGAGCCGAAATCGACATTGCACGACAGCACCAGCACCCCGCGCGAGCTGTCGATCACATGGCAAATCTGCTGCAGCGACGGCGCTTCGGCGCGGTCTTGTGCGTAGGACAATACGCCAACCTGATCGCCGACCATGGGTGGCGCGGCTGTTGCAATCGGCTGGATCGACGGTTGGCGGATCGGCTGATCCAGCTGCAAAAGGGCTATATCATAGGCGGTGCGGCTAAGTTCATCCTCGCCGGTATAGGCATAATCGGGATGGGCCACGGCGCGGGCGACGCCGCGATACGCCTCGGCGCGGCCATTGCGCAGACCGGCCAGAAACTGGATATCGCGGGCCTCGATCCGTGCGCCGGTGGCCTTGTCAAACAGGCAATGCGCCGCTGTCAGTACCAGATCCGGGGCAATCAGCGTGCCCGTGCAAAAGCCGCGCTCGCCCATGTTCAAGCGGCCAACGGCATTCCACCCCTTTGATTGGTCGCCAGTTTGCAGGCTGACCAATGGCGATTCCTGCGCAAATGCGGGCAGGACGGCAAGCGCGGGCAAGATGGCAAGCGTAACAAGGGCGAACAAGGCAAAGCGCATGGAACCTCCGGGATTGCCGCCGAGCTAGCCACAGACTTGGGCAGATTTGAGGCAAATCAGCCCAAAGCCCGTGGTTTCGGCCCACCTGTGGCCCAATCCAGCAACTCGACCGTATGCACAATCGGAATAGCAGTGGCTGCACCGATTTGCATCATGCAGCCGATATTGCCTGCGGCAATAATGTCGGGGTTCTTCGCCTGTAGCGTCTGGACCTTGAGGGCGCGCAATTGCTGCGAAATCTCGGGTTGCAGAAGATTGTAGGTGCCAGCCGAGCCGCAACACAGATGGCTGTCGGCCGGCTCGACCACGGTGAAGCCCACGCGTTTCAGGAGGTCTTTCGGCGCGGTCTTGATCTGCTGGCCGTGTTGCAGACTGCAGGCCGCATGATAGGCGACCGTCAGGCCTTTGGGCGCGCCTTGGGGCAGGGTCAGGCGTTGCAACAGCTCGGATATATCAAGGGTGAGGTTTGCTATTTCAGCGGCCTCGGGCGTGCCGATCATATGGCCGTAATCCTTCACGGTGGTGCCGCAACCGCTGGTGTTGATCACGATGGCATCGAGGCCTGCGCGGCGTTTCTCGGCGACAAACGCCGCGATATTGCGGCGGGCGGCGCTGTGGGATTCAGCCTCGCGCCCCATATGATGTGTCAGCGCGCCACAGCAGCCCATATCTTGGGGTATCACCACCTCGCAGCCCAAGCGTTGCAACAGGCGGATGGTGGCGTCGTTGATATCGGTGTTCAGGGCCTTCTGCGCGCAGCCGGTCATCAGCGCCACCCGCATCCGCTGTGGGCGGGCGGCGGGAAAGGTCTGCGCATCATCGTTGCGGCTGACCGGGGGGATAGTCTTTGGGGCCATCGCCAGCATGGCGCGCAAGCGGGGATCGGGGATCAGGCGCGCAAAGGGGCGGCCCAGTTTGGCGGCGAACAGCGCCATCCGGAAGCGTGTCGGATGCGGGATTACCTTGGCCAAAACCCAGCGCAATGCCCGATCCGACAGCGGGCGTTTGTAGGTTTTCTCGACATAAGAGCGGGCTTGGTCGATCAAATGCATATAGTCGACCCCAGAGGGGCAAGTGGTGGTGCAGGCAAGGCAGGACAGGCAGCGATCCAGATGCTTGACGGTGCGGGCATCGGCGGGGCGGCCGGTTTCCAGCATTTCCTTGATCAGATAGATCCGGCCGCGCGGGCTGTCCAACTCGTCGCCAAGCACTTGATATGTCGGGCAAGTTGCGGTGCAAAAGCCGCAATGCACGCAGGATCGCAGGATCTTGTTGGCCTCGGCCAGCTTGGGATCGGCCAGTTGTGTGTCAGTGAAATGCGTCTGCATCAGACCATCATCCCCGGATTGAAAATGCCGCGCGGATCGAATTTCGCGCGCAGCCCAGCGGTCAAAGCGGCGATGGCGGCGGGTTCGGGCGGGAACACTGGCACCCGCTCCATCCCCGGCAGCGCCCGTACCAAGCTGGCCTGACCCGTGGCCCCTACCGCGGCGCGCACATCGGATTGGCCTGACGGATCAAGCAGCCAGATCAAACCGCCGCCCCAGTCGCAGATCGCCTCTAGCCCCAGACGGTCAATCAGCCCGGCGGCTTCGGTTGGTTTGATGGAAAGCTTCCACACCGCACCGGGCTTGTCCGCAAAGGCTGTCACATCGCGGATCGCCGCCCAATCTGCCGCGCCAGCTTCAAACCCCAGCAAATCTTGCAGGCGTTCGGCGCGATAGGCGACTGAGCCTGCCATGCCCTCCAGCCGGATCATCACACGGCCCGCCATCCAAGCTGCACCTGATATGTCATAGGGCGAGCCCAAAGCCGCCCGCAAATCCGCCAACCCCTGCGGCAAGTCGCGCGCGGCGGTTAGAGTCACGCAGGCTTCTGGCACCGCTTGCACTTTGAAAGATACTTCGCTTAACACCCCCAAGGTGCCCTGCGATCCGGCCAGCAGCTTGACCAGATCGTAGCCGGTGACGTTCTTCATCACCCGGCCGCCGTTCTTGATCACATCGCCGCGGCCATCGACAAACCGCACCCCAAGGAGCGCATCGCGGCAGGCCCCCAGCTGCACCCGGCGCGGGCCCGAGGCATTTGCCGCCACCACGCCGCCGATGGTTGAAGCGCCCTTGCGGCCTAAAAGCCCGCGCATATCTGGCACCTCAAACGCCAAACGCTGCCGTTCCGTGGCCAGCAAGGCCTCAATCTCGGCCAGCGACGTGCCCGCAAGCGCCACCAAAGTCAGAGCGCCGGGCTCGTAAAGCTGAACACCGCTTAGCCCTGATGTATCCAAGATCTCGCCTACCGCATGCCCAATCCTGCGCGTGCCACCGCCTTGGACACGCAAAGCCTGAGCGCCCTTTATCATTTCGCTCAACTCGGCTTCCGTTCTGGGCCGCATGGTCATCCTTTCTGCTCACATATCCTTGGGCGCGTCGAAGTTTGCCAAGAAATAGCGAAGATACTTCGTAGCGGGGGGTGAGGCCCCAGCAGATCAGCCCGCACGCCGCCCCGCAGTCACATCCAGTGGAAATACTTTCGCCGGGTTCAACAGCCAGCCCGGATCAAACACATCCTTGACGCGCAGTTGCGCTTCAAGATCCACCGGATTGAATTGCACCGACATCAGATCGCGCTTTTCGATGCCCACACCATGTTCGCCGGTGAGGCAGCCGCCAACCTCGACACAGAGCTTAAGAATGTCAGCGCCGAAAGCTTCGCAGAGTTCAAGATCACCGGGTTTGTTGGCATCAAACAGGATCAGCGGGTGCATGTTGCCGTCGCCCGCGTGAAAGACATTGCCAACATCAAGGCCGTATGCCGTGCTCATCTCGCCAATCCGGCGCAGCACATAGGGCAGCGATGACACCGGGATTGTGCCATCCAGACACATGTAATCATTGATCTGGCCCATCGCGCCAAAGGCAGATTTGCGGCCAAGCCAGATCCGCTTGGCTTGGTCCTCATCTGCCGCTTCGCGGAATTCGACCGGGTTGTGGGTCATCGCAATGGCTTTGATGCGGGCGAGTTGTTCGGCGATTTCAGACTCTGCGCCTTCGACCTCGATGATCAGCAAAGCCTCGCAATCAGGGTAGCCAGCTTTGGCGAAAGCTTCGGTGGCACGGATGCAGGGGCGGTCCATGAATTCGATGGCGACGGGCAGGATGCCTGCCTTGATGATGTCGGACACGCAGGTTCCGGCGACTTCGTTGCTGTCAAAGCCAACCAGCACGGGCCGCGCGCCCTCGGGTTTTGGCAGGATGCGCAGGGTGGCTTCGGTGACAACGCCAAGCTGGCCCTCGGCACCACAAATGACGCCCAAAAGGTCGATGCCGGCCGCATCCAGCCACGGGCCGCCGATCTCGACCACGGTGCCGTCCATCTGCACCAAGGTCACGCCGAGCAGATTGTTGGTGGTGACGCCATATTTCAGGCAATGCGCGCCGCCGGAATTCATGGCAATATTGCCCGCGATGGCGCAGGCGAGCTGGCTGGACGGGTCGGGCGCATAGAACCAGCCATCGGATTCAATCGCCCCCGTCACCGACAGGTTGGTGCGGCCCGATTGTACCCGGATAAAGCGATTGTCATAATCGGTTTCCAGCACGGCATTCATTCGCGCCACGCCAATGATCACACAATCGGCGGTGGGCAAAGCGCCGCCCGCAAGGCTGGTGCCAGAGCCGCGTGGCACCACAGGCACTTGTTCTTCATGGCAAATCTTCAGCACAGCGGCGACTTCAGCGGTGGTGCGTGGCAGCACGGCGACAAGGGGCGCGCAGCGGTAAGCGGTCAGAGCATCACATTCATAAGCGCGGGTTTCCGCCGGATCAGAGATCACCGCATCGGCGGGCAAGACGCTGCGCAGGCGGCTGACGAGCTTTGATTTGCGCGCGATCACCGCGGCATTGGGAACGGGCATATCCATGGGTGCCTCCTGGTGTGGTTAGAAAATATAACCAATTTTCCGAAATGGCAAGCTGCTGTTGGGCCTTTCCAGAATTGGGCCAAGCGCCTAAGTTCAAAGCATGGAAACTATGATCAACATTGGCCCGCTTGGCACCATTGATGCGCTGTGCGTGGCACTGACCTTGTTTGCTTGGGCTGGGATCGGTTGGTTGATCGAGCATCCTCCGGCAGGGCGGCCATCTGTCAGTATTCTGATGAAAGAATATCGGCGCGAGTGGATGCGGCAGTTTCTGACAAGACAGCCAAGGATTTTTGACGCGTCGATCATCGACAGTCTGCGGCAGGGCACGGCGTTTTTCGCCAGCGCATCGCTGATTGCGATTGGCGGTGGTATTGCCCTGATCGGCAATCCGACGGCGGTGGTCGGCTTGGCCAAAGACCTGACCTTGCCCGCGGATGCCACTGGATTGCAACTGCGTGTGCTGCTGGTGATCATGTTTCTGGCCAATGCGGTGCTGAAATTCATCTGGTCGAACCGCTTGTTTGGCTATTGCGCGGTGATGATGGCGGCGGTGCCGAATGACCCCGCCGACCCGATGGCCCCGCATCGTGCAGCACAGGCCGGAGAGTTGAACATCACGGCAGCGAAAAGCTTTAACCGGGGGCTGCACTCGATTTACTTCGCTTTGGGCAGTCTGGGCTGGCTGCTGGGGCCTTATGTGTTGGTCGCGACCACGCTATTGACCTCGGCCGTGCTGCTCCGGCGCGAGTTTGCATCGGAATCGCGCAAGGTCATGCTGCACGGCGTTTGAAGCGGCCTTCGATCAGCCAAGCCGCCACCGCCAGACCTGCCGCCACCAACAGCATCAGCCAACCTGGAACCAGCGGGGTGATGCGCAAATCTTCGGTCACAAACGCACCGCGCGGCGTCACGCCGATCCAACCGCGCCCTGCGGCGGGGCGGCCTTCACGCACCACGCGGATGCTGGGCAAGCCCGCTTCAATCGGCACAATGCCCCCCTGCAGGGTGGCAACGATAGGTGCCAAGCCATCACCCGAAGCAAGGGTTTCGACAAACTCTTTCGGGGCCGAGGGGCCAACTGCCACCACGCGCACCAGATCCCCTTGCTGCAGGCGATAAAGCCCAAGGCTAGGGGCCTTCCAATCGGCGCTGTATTTGCCCGGACCAGCCGCCGGAAGTGCCAGCGTCTGCACGGCCCCATCCGGCCCGGTGATGGTCAGGTCGCCGGGCGGGGTTTCCGACACTGTGCGGCGGGTGATCGTCAGGACATCGGCCTTGTTGGTGGCCGTCAGAGTTTCTTCCTCAAGCTCGGGTTCTTTCAGCATCCAATGCGCAAGGCGGCGCAGCAGTTCCAACTGTGGACCGCCGCCTTCATAGCCACGCCCCCACAGCCATGCCTGATCCGAGGCCAGCACCGCGATGCGGCCATCGCCGACCCGGTCCAGCACCAGCAGGGGCTTGTCTTGCGGGCCAGACATCAGCACCTGCCCGCGCAACAGGTTCACGTCGATCAGACGGAACCAGCGGCCCCAGCCTTTCGGGAACAGTGCTTCTAGGCCTTCGGTCACCGGATGGCGGCGGCCAAGGTCGGTCAGTTTGGGTTTATAGCCTTCTTCGATGACTTGTGAGGTCGGCTCTACTGGCAGGATTTCCGCCAAGGGCGAGCGCCACAGGCTATCGACCGCGCCAAATTCCGGGCCAGCGGCGACCAGCACCGTGCCACCATTTTTGACATATTGCACAACGTTATCAATATATTCCATCGGCAGGATGCCCCGCATCCGGTAGCGATCAAAGATGATCAGGTCGAAATCCTTGATTTTTTCCACAAACAATTCGCGGGTGGGGAAGGCGATCAGCGACAGTTCTTCCACTGGCACGCCGTCTTGCTTCTCCGGCGGGCGCAGGATGGTGAAATGCACCAGATCCACCGATGGATCGGATTTCAGAAGGTTGCGCCAGACCCGTTCTCCGGTGTGTGGCTCTCCGGACACCAGGAGCACCCGCAGACGGTCCCGCACGCCGTTGACTTGTACCACAGCGGCGTTGTTGCGGTCGGTCAGTTCGCCATCCACCGGGGCGACCGAGAATTGCAGCACGTTCATGCCTGCATGTGGCAGGCGGACGGGCAGTTCCATATCCTCGTTTACCGGGATTTCAAACGTAAGTGGCGCGTCGGAGTCAACGCCGATGGTCAAAGCCACGGTCAGCCCAGCCGAGGATGGCACCGCCCCTTTGTCGTCAATGCGCAGCGTCAGCTTGAATTCTTCGCCCAAGATCGCAAAAGCGGGGGCGTCTTTGATAATCAGGCGGCGGTCCCAATCCTGCTGTTTTCCGGTCAGCAGCACATGCAGCGGCGCGGGCAAGGCGGGGGCAAGGCCAAGATCGTGGACCTGACCATCGCTTACCAAAATGGCTCCGGCAATGCGGGCGCGGGGTTCTTCGGCCATGGCCTGCGCAAGCGCCGTCATCGCCAAGGTTCCGGCATCTTCGGGGCCATCGCCAAAGCGGATCAGGCGCAGTTCGGTGTTGGGCAGGGCCGCGACTTCGGCTGATACTTTGGCAATCGCGGCTTCGGATTGGGCTTTGCGGTCTGACAGGGATTGGCTGGAGCTTTCGTCGATCAGCAATAAGATGATGTCAGACAAGGGCTTGCGGTTTTCTTCCTGCAAGGACGGGTTGGCCAAGGCCACGCCCAAGGCGATGAACGCCAAGCCGCGCAGCAGCCAGCCGCGCAGGCCTTTCCATAAGGCGAAGGCCACCAGCAGCGCGGCAAGGATCGCCAGCGCCCAGATCACCGGGGCCGCGATAAGCGGGTCGAACACCACAGTCCGGCTCATTCGCCCAACCTTTCCAGCAGGGCAGGTACATGGACCTGATCCGATTTATAATTTCCGGTCAGCACATGCATGATGACGTTGATGCCGAAACGATAGGAAATCTCGCGCTGATCTTCGCCCGCGTAGCCGCGCCCCACCGGGAACATCGGCACGCCATCAGGGTCAATCGCCCAAGCCGAGGCCCAATCGGCGCTGCCGATAATCACCGGGGTGACGCCATCGTTCAGGTTACGAAACGGCATGCCTTCGGTCTGTTCGGCGGCGGGGTCTGATGCCTCGACCCAGACAGCGCCGCCCGCGTAACGGCCGGGGAAATCCTGCAACAGATAAAAGCTGCGGGTCAGCACATGGTCTTGCGGCATCGGTTCCAGCGGTGGGATGTCGAGACCCGAGGCGAGCAGTTGCAGCATCTGGCCTTCGGGTGTGGAATCACCAGAAAAGCCAGCAATATCGCCGTCACGGGTGTCAAACATGATCATGCCACCCGTGCGCAAAAAGCGGTTCAGCTTGGCATAGGCCGCGGTTGACGGGATCGGTTGGTTCGGGGTGATCGGCCAGTACAGAAAGGCGTAAAACGCCAGATCGTCCTGTTCGAGGTCAATGCCCATCGGGGCTTCGGGCTCGACCGAGGTGCGCAGCCACAACTGATCGCTAAGCCCGCGCATCCCGGCTTCAGAGACCGCGTCAACCCCCGCATCGCCGGTTTGTACGTAGCCCAGCACCACGCCGCGCGTCGCCTCGATGGCTTTGACATCGTCGGGGATTTGGGCGCGGGCGTCATAGGGGGCCATCAGGGCAAGCAGCACGGCAGCGCTGCGGGCAAGGCCACCGATGCGGCCCGAAACCCACAGCGCCGCCAGCACATCCAGCGCCAGCATAAGCATCGCAGCGGTCAGCAGGATGCCCTTCAGCGCCTGTGCTTTCACGGTTTCTATACCCTCGATCACAGTGCCCGCAGGCCAGGTTGCGGCTGTGATCTGAGTTTTGGCCGAGATCACATTCAGCGCCACTTTGCGATCCGTGCTGGCGTAAAGCCCAGCGGGCAAGGTGGGATTGGGGCCAGCAGAGATCGCCTTCCCCAAATCTTCGCCCGCAACCCCGGCGATTTCGCCCGCGTCACGTTCAACCCCGTAGCCATCCATGATCTTTTGCGGCACCCACGTCAGCCCCGCCAGATCCTGTGCATCGGGTTGCGCGGGCTTGGTTGAGACTGCCAAACGCTCCAACATCTGCACGAACAGGCCCGACAAGGGCAGGCTCGACCATTCGGCATTGGCGGTGACATGCACCAGCACCACTTGGCCAGCGCCGATGACTTTGCGCGTCACCAAAGGCGTGCCATCGGTCAGGGCTGCGATGGTGCGCTCGGCCAGATCGGGGTCGGGTTGGGCAAGGACTTGCTCGGTCACGGTCACATCGTCAGGGACGGTCAGCCCGTGAAAGGGCGAATTCTCGGGGAAGGGGGCGAGGGTTTTCGGCTCGCCCCAACTCATCGCGCCGCCAACCGACCGCCCCCCTTCGCGCAGGCGCACCGGCATCAGCGGGTCTTCGTCGACGCGGGAAACTTCGGATGCAGCAAGGCGGGGGCCAGCAAAGCGCAACAGCAGCCCGCCCTTGTTGACCCATTCCAGCAGGCTATCGCTTTCCTGTGGGGTCAGCTTGGCGATATCGGCAAGGATGATCACATCAGGGTTGGCGGGGATCACATCCGACAGACCACCTTCCAGCAGATCGGCAACCGGGGTCAGGGCTTGGCGCAGGTAGTAGGTCGGTTGCAGCAAGGGTAGACCTTCGCGGTCGGGCGTGCCACCGATCACCGCGATCTTGCGGCGCTTGAGGCTGTCATCGGTCAGACTGACCGCGCCCGCGCTGCGTTGGCCCAGAATTTCAAAACGGTTGACTCGGTTGCGGAGTTCTGGCGGCAAATCCAGCGTGACTTTCGCATCGGGCGCATTGGCGTCGAAGTGCAGCGGGCTGCGGGCAAGTTCGCGGTCGATGCCCGAAGGATCAGGCCCACGCGCAATCACGTCAAGATCGGCGGCATCGCCGGGCAGGCGTGCTGCGGTGAGGCTGATCTTGCCATCTTCAAACACGGCGGGGCGCAGCGCGAACACCGGGCGCGGCGACAGCAAAGCGGTCAGGTTCCCTTTGGCTTGCAGAGCGGTCAGCAGCGCATCGCGGCCCGAATGATCCAGCCCATCCGACAGCCAATAGCTGTCGAACCTATCCGAGGGCAGGATTTTTACCCAATTTTCATACCCTTGCGGCGAGAAAGGCTGCGGCTCCATCGCGGCAAGGCGGCCTGCCCAAGCTTCGGCATCTTGAAAGCTGACGGCTTGCGGCAGGTCGGTCAAACGGATCACCGCCACGGTGCGGCCTGCACGGCCAGCTTCGGCCAGCAGGGTATTCGCCTTGTCCAACCGCCCCGGCCAATCGCGAGCATCGGCCCAGCCGCCGTCCAGCACGATCAGCAATGGTCCTGTGCCTGCGGCGCGGTTCTCTGGGTTCAGGATCGGTCCCGCAAAACCGATGATCGCTGCGGCCACCGCCAAGGCGCGCAGCAACAACAGCCACCACGGGGTTTTGTCGGCTTGGCGGTCTTCATCGGTCAGGCCCAGCAGCAGGGCCACGGCGGGAAAGCGGCGGCGGATCGGTGCGGGCGGGATGGCGCGCAAAAGCAGCCACAAGATCGGGATGGCGATCAGGCCCCAAAGCAGCCACGGCGTCGTGAAGGCAAGCATGCTCATCGCCCCCCCTCCAGCGCATTATAGGCCCAGAGCAGCGCCGTTTGCGCCGATTGCCCGGTGTGGTGGCAGTGATAATGCCAGCCCATCGCGCGGGCGAGAGTGGTCAGCCGGGCCTTGCGCTCGGCCAGACGATCCAGATAGCGGCTGCGCAAGTCGCCTGCGGATTGAGTTTCGTGTTTGAGGCTGCCTTGCATGGATTCAAAAATGGTGCGGCCTTGAAATGGAAAGGTTTCCTCTGACGTATCAAGCACTTGCAGCAGAACACCCCGCACACCACGATCTGCGGCAAGGGTCAGGGCGGTCTCCAAAGGTTCAAGCTGCCCGAGGAAATCTGACAGGAACACTGCGCGGCCGTGGCTGACCATGCCGGAAATTTCGGGCGTGCCGTAATCGTCTGCCCTGTCCGAGGCCAGACCTTCAAGCATACTCATGATCTGCGCGCGACCCGGCTTTGGCGTGGTGCCAGACAGACCAACCCGCTCGCCCCCGCGCAGCAACAAGACTGATAGGGCCAGCGCCAGCAGACGGGCGCGGTCCAGTTTCGACGCGCGGTCCTTGTCACCCGAAAACGCCATAGACCGCGCCGCATCGACCCAAAGCGTCACCGATTGCGCCGCCTGCCATTCGCGTTCGCGGATGAAATGCGCGTCGGATCGTGCCGATCTGCGCCAGTCAATCGAACGCGCTGCATCGCCCTGATGGGCGGGGCGGTATTGCCAGAACTCATCACCTTGTCCCGCGCGGCGGCGACCATGTTCGCCCAGCATCAGGGTTGCTGCCAGATGCTCAGCCTCGGCCAGCAGGGCTGGCAGCGATTGGCCCAGCGTTTCGGCGCGGCCCCGAAGATCGGCGGATAGGCTCACGCAGCGGCCTCAAGTTTCAGGCTGCGGGAGATGGTGCGATCAATCAGGCCCGACAAGGTTTCCCCGCGCGCACGGGCGGCGAAAGACAAGGCCATGCGGTGTTCCAGCACAGGTTTTGCCATTGCGGCGACATCGGCAATCGTTGGCACAAGGCGGCCATCCAGCAGTGCGCGGGCGCGCACGGTCAGCATCAGGGCTTGGGCGGCACGCGGACCGGGGCCCCAAGACAGGCTGCCGGCCAGATCGCGGCCCTCTGCCTCGCCGGGGCGGCAGGCGCGGACCAGATCAAGAATAGCCTCGACCACCTGATCGCCCACCGGCATCCGGCGCAGCACGGTTTGCGCAGCCAGCAATTCTTCGGCGCTGAACACCTGATGTGCTGCGGTTTCGGTGGCGCCGGTGGTGGCCAGCAGAATGTCACGCTCGTGCGCGCGGGTGGGGTATTCGACGTTCACTTGCAAAAGGAAACGATCCAACTGAGCCTCGGGCAGCGGATAGGTGCCTTCCTGTTCAATCGGGTTTTGCGTGGCCAGCACATGGAACGGGCGACCCAAAGCGCGATGTTGGCCCGCGATGGTGACCTCTTTTTCCTGCATGGCCTGCAGCAGGGCTGACTGAGTGCGCGGGCTGGCACGGTTGATTTCATCCGCCATCAGCAACTGGCAGAACACCGGGCCTTCGATAAAGCGAAACGCGCGGCTGCCATCGGCGGCGGTTTCCAACACCTCGGACCCCAGAATATCGGCTGGCATCAGATCGGGGGTGAACTGGATGCGGTTGCCTTTCAGCCCCATCACGGTGGACAGCGTATCGACCAGCAGCGTCTTGCCCAAGCCCGGCAGACCGACCAGCAAAGCGTGGCCGCCACACAGCATCGCGGCCAAAACCTGATCGACTACCTTGTCCTGCCCGATAAAGCGCTGATTGATGGAGGCCTTCGCCTGCGCCAACCGCGCGCCTAAGCTTTCAATCTCGGCGACAAGCTGGGTGGGATCGGCCATGACAATTCTCCGGAACAGGTTATATGCTGCCATATGATCCAATCTAGGTGCCGGGTACAAATGGCAAAAAGCGAAGACGCACAAATGATCGTGAAACCGCTGGCTGAAGGGCTGGCTGCGGTGCAGGCTGCCGCGAAAAAGGGCCCTCCGCCGGTGCATCTTTGGCATCCGCCGTTTTGCGGCGACATTGATATGCGGATCGCAAAGGATGGAAACTGGTTCCACGAAGGCTCTCCGATCGGGCGAATGGGGCTGGTGAAGTTGTTTTCCTCGATTCTGCGGCGCGAGGGGGATGAGTATTTTCTGGTCACTCCGGTGGAAAAGGTGCGGATCAAAGTCGATGACGCGCCGATGCTGGCGGTTGATTTTGAGGCCGAGGGTACGGGGGAACAGCAGGTTTTGCGCTTTTTCACCAAGACCGAGGATGAGGTCGTGGCCAGCACCGCCGATCCGATCCGGGTGGTGATCGGGGCGGACGGCGAGCCCGCGCCCTATGTCCACATCCGCGCCGGGCTTGAGGCGTTGATTGACCGGAAATCGTTCTACCGCTTGATTGATCTTGGCGTGCATCACGATCATCGCGGGGAAAGCTGGTTCGGGCTTTGGTCAGATGGGTGTTTCTTTCCGGTCATTCCTTCGCTAGACCTGCGCTGATGCCGAATTTTGCCGCCAACCTGACCATGCTCTTCACCGAGGTTTCCGCCCTCGACCGCCCCGGCTTGGCCGCGCAGGCGGGGTTTGATGGTGCGGAAATCCTGTTCCCCTACGATTACTCGGCCAAAGAATGGGAGACGGCCTTGGCTGGCCTGCCCTTGGTGATGATCAACACGCCGCCCGGGGATTGGGCGGCAGGGGACCGTGGCTTTGCGGCGGTGCCGGGAGAAGAGCAGCGGTTTCGCGATGGCTTCCTGCGCGCGGCAGAATTGGCGGCGCGGCTGGCGGTGCCTCGTGTTCATGTGATGGCCGGCGTGGCGAAGGGGCCGCAAGCTGAGCAGGTGTATGTCGAAAATTTGGCTTGGGCCGCGGCGCAGTCCCCCGATCTGGGCATCGCTTTAGAGCCATTGAACCCGGATGACATGCCGGGTTACTTCCTGAACGACTTCGATCAGGCGGGCCGGATCGTGGATGATCTGGGGTTGGCGCAGGTCGGGATTCAGTTCGATCTCTGGCATGCCGCCCGGATTCATGGCGATGCGGCGGGCGTTTGGGCCAAGCATGGGCCTCGGGTCAATCATGTTCAGATCGCGGGCTTTCCCAGCCGGAATGAGCCCGGGGGTGGTGGCTTTGATCTTGCGGGGCTTTGTGCCAGTCTGGACGAAACCGGCTATCAGGGCTGGGTGTCGGCGGAATATCGGCCCTCAAGGGCAACCGTGCATGGGCTGGCCTGGCTGGCGGCTTTGAAGGCGCGGTCGCGGTTGATTGGGGCCTGAGGCCGCAACCTGTCCACGCGTGGACAGAGCGACCACTCTATAAATATCAATAGGTTATGCAGGGTCTGTTAACGGCTTGTTAAGGCTTGGCCTTGCGTGGCGGGATCGAACCCTAATCTTACGCCTTGTATTTCACCTGTTCTTAAATATCCCCGCCGGAGGCATCCGACATCAACTGCGGGAGCCTCCGGCGGGGATATCTTAGCCAGTAGGAAACCATTTCTGGCGGCCAAGACCCGCAGGGGCGAGGCCGCTGGGGCGGGACGCAAATTTTTATCTTGTTTGAATAAATGCTCGGCTGAGAGCGTGGGTGCTGCACTGAGAAAAAAACTGGGCAAAACAAAACGCGCGCAGGTTCCTGCGCGCGTTTTGTTTTGGTGTAAAGCTGCGGCCTAGTGTTCTGGCAGCAGGATCTCGCGCTTGCCGACGTGGTTGGCGGCGGTGATGACGGAGTGTTCTTCCATCTGTTCCACCAGTTTCGCGGCCTTGTTATAGCCGATGCCGAGTTTGCGCTGGATATAAGAGGTCGAGCATTTGCGGTCTTTGGCGACGATGGCGACGGCTTGATCATAAAGGCTATCGTCAAGACCGTCGGAACCGAGGCCGAGAAGGCTGTCGATCTCGGCGGCGTTTTCATCCTCGGGGCCTTCGATCACGCCCGACATATAGACCGGCGGGCCGTAGGATTTGAGGTGGTTGACGATTTCTTCGACTTCCTCATCACTCACGAACGGGCCGTGGATACGGCTGACGCGGCCACCGCCTGCCATGTAGAGCATGTCGCCCATGCCCAAGAGTTGTTCGGCACCTTGTTCGCCAAGGATGGTGCGTGAGTCGATTTTGGAAGTGACTTGGAAGGAAATCCGCGTCGGGAAGTTGGCTTTGATGGTGCCGGTGATCACGTCCACGCTTGGGCGCTGGGTGGCCATGATCAGGTGGATACCAGAGGCGCGGGCCATCTGGGCAAGGCGTTGGATGCAGGCTTCGATTTCCTTGCCAGCGACCATCATCAGATCGGCCATCTCATCGACCACCACCACGATATAGGGGATGGTGACAGGCTGGAATTCATCGGTTTCAAACATCGGCTCGCCGGTATCTTCATCAAATCCGGTCTGGATGGTGCGCTTGAACATCTCGTTCTTCGACAGCGCTTCACGCACGCGGCCATTGTAGCCTTCAATGTTGCGCACGCCCATCTTCGACATTTTGCGGTAGCGCTCCTCCATTTCCGACACCACCCATTTCAGGGCGACGACTGCCTTTTTGGGGTCGGTGACGACGGGGGAAAGCAGGTGCGGGATGCCGTCATAAACGGAAAGTTCCAGCATCTTGGGGTCGATCATGATCAGGCGACATTCTTCCGGGCTGAGTTTATACAGCAGGGACAGGATCATGGTGTTGATGGCCACGGATTTACCGGACCCGGTGGTGCCTGCGATCAAAAGGTGGGGCATTTTGGCGAGGTTGGCGACGATAGGATCACCGCCGATGTCTTTGCCAAGCGCCAGCGGCAGGCGCATGTTGCTGTCGCCAAAGTCGCGGGCGGCGATGATTTCGCGCAAGACCACTTTTTCGCGGGTGGCGTTGGGCAGCTCAATCCCGATCACGGTGCGGCCCGGAACGGTCGAGACGCGGGCCGACAGGGCCGACATAGACCGCGCGATGTCGTCGGCAAGGCCGATCACCCGGCTGGCCTTCAGACCCGGCGCGGGTTCAAGTTCGTACATGGTGACGACCGGGCCGGGGCGGACCGAGACGATTTCGCCTTTGACGCCGTAATCATCAAGCACCGATTCCAACATGCGGGCGTTTTCTTCCAAGGCTTCATCGGAAAGCGCGTGGCGTTGCACCGAGGATGCCGGGGTCAGCAGCGACATTGGCGGAAGTTCATAGGCCGGGGTGGCGTCGTCAAAGCGCAGGCGGGGCTGGGCTTCGGCGCTTGCGCGGGCCGAAGGGGCGATGGGCTTTTTCACAACATGCTGGACGACCGGGCGACGCTCGGGGGCTGCCAGCGGCGGTATGGCGCGCGGGGCTGCGACGGGTGTGTGTGCGGCGGGGGTATATTCTGCGGGGGTGTAGTCGGGTTCGTAGGTGTCAGTGATATAGTCTTCGTCGGCATAGTCTCGGTCAGCGTAGGCTTGATCATCGCTTAGGGTGAAATGGTTATCTTCTGCGATACCAAAGGCTTCGTCATCCTCGGCGTCAACAAAGGCGTTCTGCACTGCAGGAGTTTGGGCGTGCAGCGGGGCCACCACGGGCGGCTCGATCCGCGGCATCGGGCGGGTGTCAGCGATCAAAGGGGCCGGGCCGCGCGGGCGTTGCACGGGCGGTTCGCGGCGCTGGATGGCGGCGGCGAGCGGGGAAAGCTGCGCCTCGGGTGGCCGGGTGCGCGAGCGGATCGCGTCGGAAATCCGCGATTTGATGCGATCATCCGACGGCATGTCGAGCTGGTCGGCGGCATCCGAGAGGATCGGCTCGATCAATTCGGGCTCGGGATCGACGGCGCGGCGCATCAGGGCGGGCATCCGGGCCAGCAGGCCCATTTTCTCACGCGGGGGGGCGTATTGCGCGGCCTCGGCCAAGGGTTCGGGGTAGCGCGGATTGGCGCGCGGGGGTTCCGCATAGCGGGCATCGGCGCGCAGGGTATTGGGGCGACCGAAGGCGGTGGCCTCAACCGCCGGTTCGGCGCGGTGGATCGGGGTTTGCGCACGGTCTTCGCGCCAATCCGCAGGGGCGCGCAGGGTGGCGTCGGCGGCTGCGGCAGCCTCGGCTGCGGCACGTTTGCGGCGGGCCTGGATCGCGGCGGCGGCGCGGGTGGTGCCTTCGGCGCCTTTGCCGGCGGCCCCCAGCAGGATGGCATAGGTCGTGATCAGGCTGGTGATCAGAAAGCGGAAGGCGGCTTGAATCTCGGGCAGGTTAAAGCCGGTGACGAACAGCATCAGCGCGATCATCCCTGCCCCAGAGGCCAGCGAGATCAGTTTCAACCCGATCGCCGAGGTGCCGGGGATGATGTTCATCAACGCGCCGACCACGGTATCGCCGAACAAACCGCCCATGCCAAAGCTGTGCACCCACATCGCTGAGGGCAGCAGGGTGGCGGCATAAACCGAAGCAGTGGCGATGGCGATGACGGCGAACACCATGCGCGAGACTGCGCGTTCAGCACCACGGTGCAGCACAAAGCGCAGGCCCCAAGCGCCAAGGATCAGCGGGATCGTCCACGCGCCTTTGCCGCCAATGATCATCAGGGTTGAGGCGAGTGCTGCGCCAAAGCGGCCCAGCGTGTTGGCGGCGGGTTCATCCGTGGCGACCATCCAACCGGGGTCTTCGGGCGAATAGCTGCCCAGCATCAGGATGAAGGCGAAAGCGCCCAGGATCAGCGCGATGCCCAGCAGTTCACGCCCCCGGCGCTCCAACATCGCTGTGGTGCCTTGGTCGAGAAGCGGATCGCGTTGCCGTGCTTGATAAGATGCCATGATACCCTGTCCTCAACCGTAGAGGCAGTCACGAAGCTGGATCAGCCCGCGCTGCATTTCTTCTTTGGGGGCCACGAGGGCAACCCGGATGTAATTTTTGCCGGGGTTTTCCCCGTTGGCATCGCGCGACAGATAGGCACCGGGCAGAACCCGGACGCCCGTTTCGCGCCATGCTTTCAGCGCCGCTTGCTCGCCATCCTCGACCGGCAGCCATAGGAAAAAGCCGCCTTCCGGGGTTTTGATGCCTTGGTGGCCCGCGAAAACCGCGTCGGCTGCGTCGAATTTCGCGTGATACAGCGCGAGCGAGGCGGCGACGTGGGTGTCATCCTCCCAAGCGGCTTGCGAGACTTTCTGGATCGGCAGCGGCAACGGCGCGCCTGCGAAGGACCGCAGTTTGCGGATCTGCGCGATGCCATTTGCACCGCCCGCTACGAAGCCAGAGCGCAGGCCGGGGAGGTTGGAGCGTTTGGACAGCGAATGGAAGCTGAACACACGTTCGGGATCGGCCCCGGTGGCGTGTGCGACGTCTAGGATGCCGGTAGGGGCGGTGTTGCGCCAGATTTCGGAATAACACTCATCGGCGAAAATGGTGAAATCGTGCTTTTCGGCCAATGCCAGCAGGATTTTCCAGTAGCCGGCGCTTGCCACGGCCCCCTGCGGATTGGCGGGCGAGCAAATATAGGCGATGGTGACGCGGTCAAGCACCTCGGGCGGAAGGCTCGCGTAATCCGGCAGAAACCCTGTGGCTGCGGTGGCCGGAACGTAGAGTGGTTCGGCCCCGACCGTAACGGCAGCGACGGCATAGACTTGGTAAAACGGGTTTGGCATCAGCACGATGGGCTGTTTGCCGTGCTTTGTTTCGGGGCACAGGGCGATGCAGGCGTTGTAGAGCCCCTCGCGGGTGCCGTTCAGCACCATCAATTGATCTTGCGCCAGCGTCACGCCGAAGCGGCGGTTGATCCAACCCGAGATCGCGCCCAGCAGTTCGGGCGTGCCGTCATTGGCCGGATAGATCGCGAAATCCTGAATACTGGCGGCCATGATCGGGGCGACAAAATCGGGGATCGGATGCCGAGGCTCTCCGATGGTCATGGAAATGGTCTCACCGCCGGGCGGATATGCGTCCAGAAGTTTCCGCAAACGCGGAAACGCATAATCCGGCAGGTTCGAAAACCGCTTGGGAAACGCCATTACTGCCTCATCTCAGGGTCATATCGCCCCGTTCATGGACAGGATAACCAGATCGTGAGGGCGCGTCCAGAAAAACCCATATGGGATATGGGCTTGGTGGGCGGGTTTGTGGCTTTTAGGGCGTGTTGCGTTAAATTGCGTTCACCCCGCAACCCGAACGCGTTTGCAAGAGCAACCGCTGCCTCGGTTCGCGAAGTGAACATCCGAGGCGGATTGAACGCAACGCCCTCTAGGCCAGCGCCCGCTCGGCTGCGGTGCCAAGGCGCAGCAAGCGTTCCTCTTGGCCGGGGCCAGCCATGAAAGAGACGCCGCAAGAGGGCTGCGCCGTGGGCAGCGTCAGTGCGCAAAGCCCCATCAGATTGCCGATGCGGGTGTTGCGCAGGGCCAGCAGGTTTTCGGCCACATAATAGGCGTCGTCGGTCATCAAGCGGTGGGCATTGGGAGGCAAAATCGGCGAGGTCGGCAGCAGCACGGCGTCATAGCCCGCGGTTTTCTCGGCCCAGATTTTGCGAATCTCGTGCAGGCGACGCCAAGCGGCAACGTAATCGCCCGCCTTGATCGCGGCCCCGGTGCGGAAACGGTCAAGGATGCGCGGGAACATCTTTTCAGGTGCGGCCTCGATGGTTTTGCCCCAGATGCCATAGGCTTCTGCGGTGAACAGGGTGCCCGCCAGCGCCATCGCCTCGGCCACTTCGGGGATGTCGATTTGATGGATCTGCGCGCCTGCCCGCGAAAGCCGGGTCAGCGCATCTTCAAAGCCAAGCGCGGGCCGGGGGCGCAGATCGTCCAGCGCCACGCTGTTCAGCACCAGAAATTGCGCATTGCCAAGGCTTGCCCCGGTCAAGTCGGCAGGCTTGCGGGACTCGAGTGCCGCCAGAAGCAGCGCACAATCCTCGACCGAGCGGGCAAGCGGGCCCACAGTGTCAAACATTTCGCAGAGCGGCACCGCGCCCGCCAAAGACAGGCGGCCATGCGTGGTTTTCAGGCCGACAAGATCGTTCCACGCCGCAGGAATACGCACCGAGCCGCCGGTATCCGAGCCAATCGCAGCGGGGGCCAGACCGAAGGCAACTGACGCCGCACCGCCCGAAGTCGAGCCGCCTGCCACCGCCTGATCATCATTGACACAGGGCGGGGTGGCGGTGATCGGGTTCAGGCCAAGCCCGGAAAATGCGAGTTCGGACATATGAGTTTTGCCAAGACAAACAAGACCTTCGCGGGTTGCCGTTTGCAAAACCTTGGCATCATGCAGTGGGATGCGGTTCTTCAGCAGGGCAGAGCCCGCTTCGGTGGCAATGCCAGCGGTATCGAACAGGTCTTTCCAGCTGATCGGCACGCCATCCAGCAGCCCCCGGCGTAGCCCAGATTTGGCACGGGCGGCGGCCCCCATCGCCTCGCCGCGGGCGCGGGTCGGGGTGGGGCGCGCATAGATCCGGGTGGAATGGCTGTGGATGGCGATTTTCTCTAAGAAAAACTCGGTCAGCTCTACCGGGTTGATGCGGCCAAGGCCGATTTCGCGGCCCAGATCGGCGGCCGTCATGTTGGACCAGGTGTTGCTCATGTGCGTCTCCGTTTTGCCAAGACTAGCGGCAAGTCGGCGCATGGACAATCGGGCGCGATGCACCATATTTGGCGCATGGAAAAACATGCTGACATTGTGATCGTGGGCGGGGGTTTGAATGGCCCGGCTTTGGGGCTGGCCTTGGCGCGCGGCGGATTGCGGGTGGCGGTGGTCGATGCGCGGCCCGCTTTGGCGCGGGCAGAGGCCGGGTTTGACGGGCGGGCTTATGCGCTGGCGGTGGCGTCAAAGCGTTTGCTGTCGGTGATCGGGGTCTGGCACGGGCTGGCGGATAAGGTGCAGCCGATCTTGCAGATCAAGGCCAGCGATGGCGTGGCCGGGCAGCGGCCTGCGCCGTTTTTCCTGACCTTTGACCATGCCGAGATGGAAGAAGGCCCGATGGGGTTCATGGCCGAAGATCGCTATTTGTATGCGGCATTTCTGGCGGCGATGCAGGCGGCAGGTGTCGAGCTGATCTCGGGCGAAACCGTGGTTTCTCAGGCGGTTGAGGCGAATGGGGTCACGGTCGAGCTGGCCTCGGGGCGCCGGATCGGGGCTTCGGTTTTGGTTGGCTGCGATGGGCGTGCCTCGGGCGTGGCTGCGCGCGCGGGGATCGGGCGGACAGGCTGGGGCTATGGGCAAACCGCGCTGGTGACGGCGATTGCGCACGAGAAACACCATCAGGGCGTGGCGCAGCAGTTCTTTATGCCATCCGGGCCGCTGGCGATTTTGCCGCTGGCGGGCGGGCATTTAAGCTCGATCGTCTGGAGCGAGGCGGAAGCGCAGGCGCAGGCCATTCAGGCGCTGGGAGATGCGGATTATCTGGACGCTTTGCGGCCCCGGTTTGGCGATTTTCTGGGCGAGATTGCGCTGGCAGGCGATCGGTTCACCTATCCCTTGAGCCTGACGTTGGCGAATAGTTTCGTGGCCCCCCGTGTGGCTTTGGTCGGCGATGCGGCGCATGGGGTGCATCCGGTGGCGGGGCAGGGGTTGAACCTTGGCTTTCGGGATGTGGGGGCCTTGGCGCAGGTGCTGGTTGAAGCGGCGCGGCGGGGTGAGGATATAGGGGCCGCCGATGTGCTGGAGCGGTATCAGCGCTGGCGGCGGTTTGACAATACGGTGATGGCCTTGGGGATGGATGGGGTGAACCGTTTGTTCTCGAACGACAATCCGGTGTTGCGGCTGGGGCGCGATCTGGGGTTGGGGCTGGTCAACGCCATGCCCGGCCTGCGGCGCGGCTTTATGCGGCAGGCGGCGGGGTTGACGGGGGATGTGCCCAAGTTGTTGCAGGGGTTAGAGGTTTAGGGCATTTCGCCCAAAACTTCAGCCTGATGTTCGCCCAGCTTTGGCGCGGGCCGATCCAATGACAGATCAGCGCCCGAGAAAGTCATCGGCGATCGCACGCCGGGCAGGCCTTCGGGGGCGATTTGCAGCTGTCGGGCCAGCACTTGCGGGTCGGCGAAAACCTCGTCCAAAGAGTTGATCGGGCCTGCGGGGACGCCTTCGGCTTCGCAAGCCGCCAGCAGATCGGCCTTGCTCCAGCGTTTGGTGGCGGCGGTGATGCGGGCGGTCATCTCGGCGCGGTTGGCGATGCGGTCAGCGTTGGTGGCGAAATCGGCGGCCTCGGCCATATCGGCAAGATCGAGTATCGCGCACAGGCGGCGGTATTGACCATCGTTGCCCGTCGCCAGAATGATCCAGCCGTCGGCGCAATCGAACACCGCATAAGGCGCAAGGTTGGGGTGAGCGTTGCCCATCATCCCCGGCGGGGTGCCGGACACCAGATAGTTCATTGATTGGTTGGCCATGATCGAGGTCGCCACATCCAGCAGTGACATGTCGATATGCTGACCAACCCCGGTGCGGCCACGTTGCAGCAGGGCAGCGAGGATGGCTGTCGCGGAATAGACTCCGGTGAAGATATCAGTGACAGCGACGCCCACCTTTTGCGGCTGACCGCCCGGCTCGCCCGTGACTGACATCAGCCCCGCCATGCCTTGAATGATGAAATCATAGCCCGCGCGATGGGCGTAGGGGCCGGTTTGACCAAACCCCGTCACAGAGCAATAGACCAGTTTCGGATTGATCTTGGCCAGCGACGCATAGTCGAGACCGTATTTGGCAAGTCCGCCGACCTTAAAATTCTCGATCAGCACATCGGCATCAGCAATCAGACGGCGGACGGTCTCTTGCCCCTCAGCGGTGCGGAAATCGCAGGTGATACTGCGCTTGCCGCGATTTGTGGCGTAGAAATAAGCGGCAGTTTTGTCGCCATCGCGTTCAATGAACGGAGGCCCCCAGCGGCGGGTGTCATCGCCTTCGGGGGCTTCGACCTTGATCACGTCGGCCCCCAGATCGGCCAAGGTCTGACCAGCCCAAGGGCCAGCCAGAATCCGAGCCAGTTCAATGACTTTGACGCCCGCCAGTGGGGTATTCATTTACTTCGCCAGTTCCGCATCCAGCACGGCTTTCAGATCGTCATAAGCCATGTTGGAATGTTTGGTGCCGTTGATGATGAATGTGGGCGTGCCCTCGATCTTGTCAGCAGCCATGTTGGTTTCAAAATGCTTGACCAAAGCATCCGCCATCGCTGCATCTTTCATGCAGATATCCAGCTGCGCATCATCCATCCCAGCGGTGCGGCCGATTTTCTTCAGGTTCTCGACCACAACATTCGGATCATCCGAGCCAGCCCAGTCTTGCTGGGTGTCCAAGACGATATCGGTGATGCCCATATAGCGCATCTCACCGCCGCAACGGGCCATCATCGCAGCCCACAACCCGTAGCGGTCGAAGTAAACCTCGTGATATTCCAAGCGCACTTTGCCGGTGTCGATGTAATCAGCCTTCAACTGCGGATACACTTCGGAGTGGAACGCCGCGCAATGCGGGCAGGTGAACGACAAATATTCGACGATCTTCACCTTGGCATCCATCTGGCCGATGCCGTAGTCGGGAATGGTCGCAGGGTCGATCGCCGCTGGCGCCGCCGGGGTTTCGGTGGTGGCGGGGGCAGTGGTGGTTTCTGCCGTGGTGGTTTGCGCGAACGCGAATGATGACAGGCCAAGGCCCGCGATCAGGGCCAAAGCGGCGGTGGTTGCGAGGGGTTTAGCCATGGGTCAGCCTTCCTTAGGTTTTCGGCGATTTAGGATATTTTGCGCCATACGTTCAAGAGCTTGGCGCAGTTCGTCATTCTGGATCGGCGCTGCGGTGCGCGCAGCTTCGGCCAGCAGTTCGGGATTGGGTGCAGGTGGCGCTTGCGGTCTGGCGATGAATTCGGCCTGACCTTCGGCAAAACCTGTGGCGGCGGTCTGCGTGATCAGGATGCGCGAAATCGCGGCATAGCCATAGACGGCGTTCACCTTTTCGCGGAGCTTTTCCTTCTGCATCTCAACCATTGGCGCGTTGGAGCCGGTGGTCAGCAGCGTCAGGGACGCACCCATGCCCTCGCGGCCATAACCGACTTTGACAGGGCGCGTGATGCGGGCCATATCCGCGCCCGCGATCTCGGGCCAATGGGTCAGCAGGCGCGCGACGGCAAAGCCACGGGATTCGCCAACCTTGCGGATCTGATCCTTCAGCAGCCCCGATGTGGCTTCAAAGCCGCGAACACGGCGACGGGCAGAGGGAAGCGGTGCGGGTGTGCGGGCCATCTGGTCCTATCCGTGGTTCAGTCTATTGTATCGGTCTGCGAAGGGGTCGCCAAGGGCCGCTTGGGGTAAGGGGATAAAGATTGCGTGACGCGCAAAGCCAGCAATTGCCAGCCGTGAAATTGCTGGAGTGGTATGACCGATCAGCGCGGCTGATGCCGTGGCGGGTGTCGCCTGCCGACAAGGCGCGGGGTGTGCGGCCCGATCCCTACCGGGTCTGGATGTCGGAAGTGATGTTGCAGCAGACTACGGTGGCGGCGGTAACTGCATATTTCCAACGCTTTACCGCGCGATGGCCGACGGTGGCCGATCTCGCGGCGGCTGAGGATGCCGATGTGATGGCCGAATGGGCGGGGCTTGGCTATTACGCGCGGGCGCGCAATTTGCTGGCCTGCGCGCGGGCGGTGGTACGCGACTATGGCGGGGTTTTCCCGGATTCGGCTGCGGGGATGCGGGCTTTGCCGGGGGTGGGGCCCTATACTGCGGCGGCGGTGGCCGCGATTTGCTATGACGAGCCTGCGGTGGTGGTCGATGGCAATGTCGAGCGCGTGATGGCGCGGCTGTTCGCGGTGCAGGATCCGCTGCCGGGGGCCAAGCCGGAATTGGTGCGGCTGGCGGGGCTGTTGACGCCCGCCCTGCGACCCGGCGACTATGCGCAAGCGGTGATGGATCTGGGGGCGACGATCTGCTCCCCGCGCAATCCGGCTTGCGGGATTTGCCCTTTGCTGGGGCTGTGTGCCGCGCAACAGATTGGCATTGCAGCGGAATTGCCCCGTAAAATTGCCAAACCCGAAAAGCCTGTTCGGCAGGGCGTGGCTTGGGTGGCGACCCGCGGCGGTATGGTTCTGCTGGAGCGGCGGGCCGAGCGCGGGCTGCTGGGCGGCATGCTGGGCTTTCCGTCGGATGGTTGGGATGGCTCGGCTCTGGGGGCGCCATTTGCGGCGGAGTGGCGCGATCTGGGCGCGGTTAAGCACACGTTCACGCATTTCCATCTCGTGTTGCAGGTGATGCAGAGTGATTCTGATGCCAACCCGCAGCGAGGCGAATTTATGCTGGTAAATCCCGATGATCTGCCAACCTTGATGCGCAAGGCCTATGACCTTGCGTTTCCAGACAAAAAGCCGCGTTGAGTGGGATTTGTTTTCCGCTAGACTGGCTAAAAAGGGGGGCGTCATGGCCACTATTCCAAGCGCCGAAGTGCAACGGCTGCAAAACGCTCTGCCGTTTTGGTTGTCATTGGGGATGATCCCGGTGGCGATTGCCTGCGCGCTGGTGGGGGGCTGGTCTGTGCTGGCGCTGCCGCTTTACGCTTGGGGGATGTTTTCGCTGCTGGATCTGGTGACGGGGGAAAACCCTGATAATGCTGATCTGGATACGCCGGAAACCGGGCTGAAATATTACCGGCTGGTGACGCTGATCTGGTTTCCGGCGCAGTTTACCCTTCTGTGCTGGCTGCTGTGGTATGCGCCGCAGGCAGAGCATCTGAGCCTTGCCGCCAAGATCGGATTGTTTTTCGGCATGGGTGTGGTGTCGGGCACCATCGGCATCAACTATGCACATGAGCTGATGCACCAAAAACCAGCGTGGGAGCGGGCCTTGGGCGATCTGCTGCTGGCCTCGGTGCTTTACAGCCATTTCCGGTCTGAACATCTGCGGGTGCATCATCTTTATGTCGGCACCCCGCGCGATCCGGTGACGGCACGCTATAATGAAGGATTTCACCGGTTTTTGCCGCGTGTGCTGATCGAGTGTCGGAAATCAGCCTGGAAAGCCGAAGCCGCGATGCTGGCGCGCAAAGGTTTGAAACCGCTGGATAAATCTAGCCCATACTGGCGCTATTGGGGCTTGCAGGCGGCGATGCTGCTGCTGGCGCTCGCTTTGGGGGGATGGGTTGGGCTTGCGCTGTTCATCTGGCAGGCTGTTGTTGCGATCTGGCAGCTGGAGCTGGTAAATTACATCGAGCATTACGGCCTGACCCGCCGCTATCTGGGCGAGGGGCGCTATGAACATGTGCTGCCGCGCCACAGCTGGAACGCCTCGCATCGGGCGTCAAACTGGCTGCTGATCAATCTGCAACGCCATTCTGATCACCACTACAAACCCGATCGCCGCTTTCCCTTGCTGCAAACCTACGCTGCCGAAGATGCGCCGCAGTTGCCTTACGGCTATCCGGTGATGACGATGGCTGCGATGATCCCGCCGCTGTGGAAGCGGCTGATGAACCGGCGCGTGAAGGCATGGCGGGTGCAATATTACCCCGATATCACCGATTGGCATGGCTATAACAAAGGGCTTCACCCTGATCCCAAGGGCGCGCCAGCTGTGTGACGCGTGCTTTATGCGGGCCGTGGCAGCCTCCGGCGGGGATATTTTTACCAGTATGAATGACTAAGGTGCGCTAATCCCCATGGCCCCAGCGGCGCAGTGCAAGGTGAAGCGGGGCGAGAAAGCCATCTTCGGCATAGCCGCCTTTTGGCTGTGCGGGCAAAGCGCACCCGACATGGCGGGCGGTTCTTAGAATCGTTGCCAGCGATTTTGGCGGACGGATCATATAGAGAAAACCCTCTACCCGGGCGCAGCCAAGCGTTTCAAAGCGGGTGGTGAACTCCATATAGGGCGCGATCAGCAAAGTGCCGGGTCGGGCTTGGCCGATCAGCCGCGCCTCCATCTGCTCCAAGCCTGCGCCGTACATCGGCTTGTAGGCGTAAAGCACGTCATAAGCGCCGTAGGCTGCGAAACTCAGCGCGTCGGCGTGAAAGATCGTGGTGGCGCGCGCGCCGATCCGCTGCATCATCGCCTGCGCGATGGCGGCATGGCCAGCCTCGTATTCAAGCCCATCGGTGCGGGCGAACAATTCCGAGGCCAAAACCAGCTTTGATCCGATGCCGCAGCCAACATCCAGAAAAGCTGGCTGGTGTTTGCCCATCGCAAGACAAATGCGCCGCGCGGCCATCGCATAGCGCAGAAAATCGCTGGCGGGATAGGGCAGATCGCCATGATGGCCGGGGGCGTCATGATAGAGGTTGGGTGTGTGCGGGCTGAGATGGCTGTGCATGCGATCCCAAGTCCGGCTGTGCAGCGCAAGCGCCTGCGCCTCGGGTCCGTAGGGCGCTGGCGGCGGCGGAAACAGCGGCAGCCGTTGGCGCAGTGCTGCAGTCAGGCGGTCAATCGCGGCGGGGTAAAGCCGCAGATGCCGCAGAACGGCGTTGAAATACTGCCGCTCCGGTGCGTGGATCGGCAGGGCGCGGAAGGCAGGGCTGTGCAGATGAAAACTGTGGGCGCGCTGCAGGGCAAGGCGGTGCGGCAGGGCATCATTCAGCAACCCAGCAATTTGGGCGCGGATTTTCGTATTATAGGGCGGCACAAAAGCCAACGCGACTGCCGCGAAAATCGCCTTGAGGGCGGCTTCCTCGGATTGGCAGATGCGCGTCAGGCTGGGCAGATCGGGCTGCATTGCGGCTCGGATACATCGCTTCGATGTGGTGATGCTAGTGCAGGGCGCGTTGTGCGCCTAATGGAAAAAACCTCAGCACGACAAGCATGCTGAGGCAGTGGCGTCACGGGCGGACCATGACGCAGGCGTTCGGAAATCTTTGTAAAAGGAAGCGCTTAGTGCGGGCGGCCCAGATCGGCCTCCATCTCGGCGCGGATTTGCTGGCGCAGAATGTCAATCGGGATCATCTTGCCATCGCGCTTGAAGTGCCAATAGGTCCAGCCGTTGCAGGACGGCGCACCTTCATAAGCCGCACCAACCTGATGGATCGAGCCTTTGACTTCATGGCCCACCAGCGTGCCATCGGCGCGGACTTTGGCGCTGTAGCGCGAGCCCACAGAGTAAAGTTCTTCGCCGGGGCGCAGCATGCCGCGTTCCACCACTTGCCCGAAAGGTACGCGGGGCTCTGCGCGCTTGGAACCGGTGATTTCCAAGGCCGAGGCGTCAAAGCGGCGCACGCGGCTGATGCGTTCCTCGGCGACTTTGCGGTAGGCTTCTTCGCGTTCAATCCCAATGAAATCGCGGCCCAGCATCTTGGCGACGGCGCCGGTGGTGCCAGTGCCAAAGAACGGATCCAACACGACATCGCCGGGGTTGGTCGTGGCGATCAGCACGCGGTGCAGCAGCGATTCGGGCTTTTGCGTTGGATGCGCCTTGTCGCCGTTTTCATCTTTCAGCCGCTCATGCCCGGTGCAGATCGGCAGCACCCAGTCGGAACGCATCTGCACACCGTCGTTCAGTTCCTTCAGCGCTTCGTAGTTGAAGGTGTACTTGCTGTCTTCATCGCGTGAGGCCCAGATCAGGGTTTCATGCGCGTTGGTCAGGCGTTTGCCACGGAAGTTCGGCATCGGATTGGATTTGCGCCAGACCACATCGTTCAGCATCCAATAGCCTTGGTCTTGCAGGGCCGATCCGACGCGGAAAATGTTGTGATACGACCCAATCACCCAGATCGCGCCATTTGGTTTCAGCAGGCGTTTCGCCGCCGCCAACCATTCGCGGGTGAATTTGTCATAGGCGGCAAAGCTGGAAAACTGGTCCCAATGATCATCCACCGCATCGACCTTGGAGTTGTCGGGCCGGTGCAGATCGCCCTTCAGCTGCAGATTGTAGGGGGGGTCTGCGAAGATCAGGTCAACCGAGCCTGCCGGAAGCGCATTCATCCGCTCGATACAGTCGCCATCAAGGATTTGGTTCAGCGGAAGGTTATGCACCACCGCCGGTTTGCTTTTCGTCGCCATGTTCTGCCTCTGCCCTCGGTGTTATTCACCGTTTGTTGATGCAGAGAATGAGTCATTGTGGATAACTCGTCAAATTCTTTATTGAATCAAGGGGTTACAGATTTATCTTGATACAACATATTGTGGATAGGTTTGAACGAACGTCTATGCGCAGGCGTGACCCCAAGATTTAGGAGCGCCAACTGATGCAACTTTGTCGGGTATCCGGCGTTCTGCTCCCAGCCATAACCGGGGTATTGTTGCGCCAAATCCACCATGATGCGATCGCGCGCCACTTTGGCGATGATTGAGGCGGCTGCGATCGAAAGTGATTTGGCGTCGCCTTTGACGATGGCCTGCGCGCGCCCCTTCAGATTCGCTGGAATCAGGTTGCCGTCGATCAGGATATGGTCGGGTTGAAAGGCAAGACCGGCCACGGCGCGCTCCATCGCCAGATGGCTGGCGCGCAGGATATTGAGGCTGTCGATTTCTTCGACGCTGGCATGGGCGATACAGCAATGAGCGGAGGCAAGGATCGCATCATAAAGCGCATCGCGGCGGGCGGCGGTCAGGGCTTTGGAATCGGCCAGACCGGGTGGGATTCGCTCCGGGTCAAGGATGACGGCGGCGGCGGTGACCGGGCCTGCAAGCGGGCCACGGCCCACTTCGTCCACACCCGCGATATGGGCGTGACCAAGGGCATGGGCTGCGATTTCAAAGGCGAAACTGGCGGTGAATTTTTCCATGCCGTTCGCGTAGCGTGAAATGGGCGATGAAAAAAGGGGGGCGGCGCTGCTCTGGCCACCGCCCCCAAGGATCGGGCCGCTAAGGGTTCGGGTTCGGGTTCGGGTGCGGCCCGGATGGGAAACTAGCGGCCGATGCGAAAACCTGCGTCGCGCAGACATTGTGCGGAATAGACGCGGTCGCGCTGGCCATAGATGCGGATTTCGCGGGCGCAATTGGGCAGGCGGTAGTCAAACCCCTCGCGGCGCATGCATTTTTCCGAATACATCGACACCGCCCTGCCAGAATTGCTGTCGATGTCTATTGCGCAGACCGACGGCACGCGCGGATCATGGGCTGGCTGGGGCTTGTGGGCCTTGCGATCACGCTCACGCTCGCGGTCTTTCTTGTCGTCAATGCTTTTCGCGATCAGGCCGATCACCAAAGCCCCCGCGATGATCTTGGCGACATCATTGCCGCGCTTGTCGGCATGCGACGGCATCGCAGTGGCGGCCAGCATGGAGACCGCAATCAACAGCACCACAAAGAAATTCGCCTGCCGCTTCAGCGCGAACATCGGCGTGTGGCGGCTGTCACGCAGGGCGTGGAAGGTTTCGGCAAGGGTTTCGGATTGATATGGAGTGGACATGGTGACCTCCTTCTTCTGGGTGGGATTATTGGGTGGGCTTGTTGTATGAAGCCGATACCTGAGCTTGGTCGTTCTACGTCCGGCCAAGCAATATCCGTCGACTGCTATGCGATAACATCGGGGTAAACGCCGTTGGATATTGAATAGCTCCAAGGATTTGCCCAAAGTGTTGGTAACGATTTAGGGAGTGCAGAAGATGCGCCTGTTGCTTGCGGCACTATTGGGTCTAACCCTTACGCTGGGTATCGCTCTGCCTGCGAGCGCGGAATGTTATGCCGATTACAAGGCCAAGCAGGATGATCCGTTGCGGCTGCACTATGGAGTTGCGCAGATTTCGGATGGGGCTTGCGGCAGCAACGGTGCGGCGAAAGGCGAACTTAAGCCAAGGCTGGCCGCCGGTGGCTGGACTTTGCTGAACGTATTGTCCACGTTCGGCCCCGACGGTTTGGGAGAAAGGAAAGCCAGTGCAGGAGAGTACTTCCTCCGCTACTGATGTGCTGAAGGCGGGCAATCGGGTGGTTGCGGGCGGCATTGCTGCGATTGTGCTGATCTTGCTGGGCGCTGCGGTGTTTTTGTTCATCAACCTGCCCGATGCCAATGCGTTCAACGCACGGGTGGAGCGGTTGTTTGTCGAGAACAACAACCTGAACACCGGGGCCGAGATCAAGCTGCTGGAGATTCTGGCGCAATCGGGGACCAGTTTTTCCGAGGTGCTGAACAGCTATCGGTCGGTGATCTTTGTGCTGTTGGTGTTTGCCACCGCGCTGATGGTGGCGGCGCTGGTGTTTCTGGTGACGATCATTGCGCTGAACCGGCGGATTTCGGCGATTCAGCGGAGTGGTATTCAGGTCAGCACTTTGGTGATCAGCCGCGAGGCGCGGGCGGTTTACATCAATGATATGGAATTTGCGCTGACTGAAGCTGCGATTGAAACGCTGTCTGTGTTGGCCGAGGCGCGGATGGATGACGATGTGCTGACCGGCGCGCAGATCGAGGGCGTGATTTCGGGCCGCAATGCTGCCGATTGTGACGAGGCGGCGGGGGCCACCCGGGTCAAGCGGTTGCGCGATGCGTTGGGTAATCAGCTGGTGTCGGAATTGCTGGTCAAGACGATTGCACGGCGCGGCTATATGCTGGCGGTCGGCAAGGATACGATCAAGATGATCTGATCCGGGGTGGTGCGTGCAAGCACACACCCTCGCTATATACATCCTGCGCGATTCGCTGTATGCGGCGTCCTTCGGCCCGAGGATTCCGGGGCAGGCGGCAGGGAGGCTGGCTTGCGATGGGGAATGAGGTGCCGTTTTTTGGGACTTCACGGGCATGGCAAAAGCCATCCCCCATCAGGAAAAGACATGATTGATCAAATGATTGCCGCGCCTTTGGCTGCGGCTTTGACGGCTAAGGGCTATGAAAATCTGACCGCTGTGCAGACAGCGATGCTGCAACCGGATGCGCAGGGGCGCGATGTGCTGGTGTCGGCGCAGACCGGCTCGGGCAAGACCGTGGCTTTCGGGATTGCGATTGCCGACCAGATTCTGGGCGGCATGGACAAGCTTTTGTATGCCGATAATCCGCTGGCCTTGGTGATCGCACCGACCCGCGAATTGGCGCTGCAAGTGGCGCGCGAGTTGGAATGGCTTTATGCCAGCGCTGGCGCTGTGATTGCGACCTGTGTGGGTGGCATGGATTACCGCACTGAAAAGCGTGTGCTGGACCGTGGCGCGCATATCGTTGTCGGCACGCCGGGCCGTCTGCGCGACCATATCGACCGCAAATCGCTGAACCTGTCGGGCCTGCGCGCCGCTGTGCTGGACGAAGCCGATGAGATGCTGGATCTGGGGTTCCGCGAAGATCTGGAATATATCCTCGCCGCCGCGCCGGAAGACCGCCGCACGCTGATGTTCTCGGCCACCGTGCCGAAAGAGATCGCCAAGCTGGCAGAAGATTTCCAAGTCAATGCGTTGCGCGTGGCAGCGCAAGGTGAAGCCAAGCAGCACGTCGACATCGAATACCGGGCTTTGTCGGTGGCGGTGCGGGATCGTGAACATGCGATCTTCAACATGCTGCGCTTCTACGAGGCGAAGACCGCCATCGTGTTCTGCAAAACCCGCGTCAACGTCAATCATCTGATGGCGCGGATGGGCAATCGCGGCTTTAAGGTCGTGGCTTTGTCGGGCGAGTTGAGCCAGCAGGAACGCACCAACGCGCTGACCGCTTTGCGCAATGGCCGCGCGAATGTCTGTATCGCGACCGATGTGGCCGCGCGCGGTATCGACTTGCCGGGTCTGGAATTGGTGATCCATGCCGATCTGCCGTCAAACTCGGAAACGCTGTTGCACCGCTCGGGTCGGACTGGGCGCGCAGGCTCCAAGGGCGTGTCGGCGCTGATCGTCGCCCCGTCGGAATTCAAGAAAGCCCAGCGTCTGTTGCAGGGTGCCAAGGTTGTGGCGGAATGGGGCGCTGCGCCGTCGGCGGACGACGTGCAGGCCAAAGACGATATGCGCATCTTTGAAAATCCGGTGTTTGGTCAGAATCTGACCGACGAGATGGATATGGCGATGAAGCTGATCGAGCGCTTTGGCGCAGAGCAGATTGCTGCGGCCTATGTTCAATCGTGGCGCTCGGGGCGTTCAGCACCGGAAGTTCTGTCGGATCAGACCGGCCCGGTGCGGGAAGCCCGCGAAGCCGCCCCGCCGCGTGAGCGCAGCGAATTTGGTGCCTCGGTCTGGTATACGTTGTCGGTTGGCCGCTCGGGCCGTGCCGAAGCGCGTTGGCTGTTGCCGAAAATCTGTGACGCAGGCTCGATCACCAAGGACGGCATTGGTGCGATCCGGGTGCAGGAAGACATCACTTATGTGCAAATCGCCGAAGCTTTGGCCAGCCGGTTTGGTCTGACGCTGGAGCTTGAAAACGGCGTTGTGATGGAGCGGATGGAAGGCGAGCCTTCGATGGATCGCCCGGAACGCGCCCCGCGTGCGCCGTCGCGGGATCGTGCAGATCGCCCCGCCCGCGCGCCGCGCGCTGATGCAGCCGAGCGTTCGGATAAGCCCGCTTATGAAAAGCGCGAAAAAGCACCCTATGTGCCGAAGCCTTCGCGTCTGGTCGAAGAAGCTGCGGCGGATGGTTATGATCCGATCAAGGGCTCTGAAGCGGCACCTGCCGAGGCTCCGCGTCCGCGCGCGCCCAAGCCCTATGCCAAGCGCGATGATGATGCGGCCAAGCCCTATGCAGCGGCCAAACCTTATGCGCCGCGTGGCGACAAGCCTGCCTATGCGCCGCGTGCGGATGGCGAGCGTAAACCTTATGCGCCGCGCGCCGAGGGTGCCAAGCCTTACGCCAAGCGTGAAGACGGTGATCGCAAGCCCTACGCGCCGCGCGCTGAAGGGGCAAAACCCTACGCGCCGCGTGGCGACAAGCCCGCTTATGCGCCGCGTGCGGATGGCGAGCGTAAACCCTATGCGCCGCGTGCTGAAGGGGCCAAGCCCTATGCCAAGCGCGAAGACGGTGACCGCAAGCCTTACGCGCCGCGTGCTGAAGGGGCGAAACCTTATGCGCCGCGTGGCGACAAGCCGGCTTATGCGGGCAAATCGGCTGGGTTCAAATCGCATGGTGGTGGTGCAGAGGGCAAGCCGGGCAAGGCGTTCGGCTCCAAATCCCACGGCGCAGAGGGCAAGTCGTTCGGCAAGCCTGCCTTTGCCAAGCCCGCTGGGCCTAAGGTCGATGCCAAGGATACGTCCAAGCGCTTTGTGCCGCCGAAGAAAAAGTAATCTGGCGTCGATTCACAGCCGGTCCATAGCTTTGAATAAAGCCGCCTTCGGGCGGCTTTATTATTGCAGCAGGCTGATCAGATCGTCGTGCAGCAGCGGGGCGCAAGCGAAAGTGCCCGCCGATTGCGCTGCGGGGGCGTTGAAATCCAGTGCCAACCCGTCGCGGTCGGTGACTTTGGCGCCTGCGCGCGCCGCGATCAGGCTGCCTGCGGCGATGTCCCATTCCCAGGCATCCATGAAGGTGATCATGCCGTCAAAGCTGCCATCTGCCACCAGACACAAGCGGTAGGCCAGCGAGGCGCGGAAGCTGCGCTGAAACTGCGGCACGCCGTTGGGCCAGTTCTGCGGATCAAGCGCGGTCTTTGATGTCAGGATATTGGGCTGATCTGCAAGCGACTTCCGGCTGCAGGTGATCGGCTGGCCATCGCGCAGGGCGGGGCCGAATTCGGTCGCGGTATACAGCTTGTCCAGCGCGGGCAGATAGACCACGGCGGCGGTGATCTTGCCGTTATGCGCGACGGCGAGGGAATGCGAGAAGTGTTTCTCGCCCGCGATGAAGGCACGGGTGCCGTCAATCGGATCAACGATGAACTGATGCTCTGTGCGAAGCCGGGTGGTGTCGTCGGGCGTTTCCTCGGACAGCCAGCCATAATCGGGGCGGGCACGGCGCAGGATGCCCATGATCAGGTCATTGCAGGCCAGATCAGCCTCGGTCACCGGGCTGCTATCGGCTTTGTCCCAAGCTTTGGGCGCGTTTTTCCAGTAGCGCATGGCAACTTCGCCTGCGGCACGGGCGGCTTCGGTCAGCAAAGCAAGATCACGTTCGGCCACAGTCACGCCCCGGCTAGGATCATGCCCTCGACCAGCAGGCTGGGGACGCGGGTGGACAGATGCGCGCGGGCATCGTTGGCAGGGATGATGCGCTTGAGCATGTCGCGCAGATTGCCTGCGATGGTACATTCGTTGACCGGATACAGGATTTCGCCGTTTTCGACCCAGAACCCCGACGCGCCGCGCGAATAATCCCCGGTGGTGGGATTGATGGTCGATCCGATCATCGAAGTGATCAGCAGCCCCGTGCCCATGTCGCGGATCAGGTCGGCGCGGCTGGCGGAACCTTGGGTCAGGTCAAGGTTTGAGCTTGCGGGCGTCGGCGGCGCGGAGGTGCCGCGCGCGGCGTTGCCGGTGCTTGACAGCCCCAGTTGGCGGGCGGTGGCAAGATCCAGCGTCCAGCCCATCAGCACACCGTTTTCAATAACCATGCGGCGCTGCGACGGCAGACCTTCGCCATCAAACGGACGCGAGCCGCCGATGCGGGGGCGCAACGGGTCTTCAACCAGAGACAGATGCGCGGGCAGAACTTGGGTGCCAAGTCCATTCAGCAGCCATGACGATCCGCGCGCGATGGCCGCGCCGTTGATCGCCCCCACCAGATGGCCGATCAGGGATTGGGCGACGCGTTCATCAAACAGCACCGGATAGGTGCCGGTTTTAGGTTTGGTCGCCCCGGCGCGGGCCAGAGTGCGCTCGGCGGCCAGCGCGCCAATGTCGGTGGCGGAGGGCATGTCGGCGGCAAAGATGCGGCCTTCGCCTGCGTAGTCGCGCTCCATCGCGGTGCCTGATCCGGTGAAGGCGACGGCGGAGACCGAATGGGAGGACCGCTCATACCCGCCTGCGAAGCCGTTGGACGCTGCCAGATGCACGGCGCGGCGGCCGTAACCTGCGGAGGCCTCAACCTGAGTGATGCCGGGGGCGGCCATTGCGGCGGATTCAGCGGCGCGGGCAAGCGATTCGAGATGCGCGGCGGATGGCTCGGGCGCGTCTTCGACCAGTTGCAGCGCGGCCAAATCCCAGTGTTTGGCGATTTGGTCGGGGGCGGCGAGGCCTGCGTAGGGATCATTCGGGGCCTCGCGCGCCATGGCGACGGCGCGTTCGGCCAGCCGTGACAGGGTGGCGGGCGAGGTGTCAGAGGCTGATACGCAGGCTTGCCGCCCGCCGATCAGCACGCGCAGACCGATCTCGGTTGCCTCGGACCGTTCGGCTTGCTCCAAAGCGCCTGCGCGGATGTCGATAGATTGCGAAGTGCCGGAAAGGGCCATCGCATCGGCGGCTTCTGCTCCTGCCTGCTTGGCGGCGTGGAGAAGGGCTTCGGTCAGCGCGGCAAGACGGGACATGCAGTATCCTTAAGGGATTTGACTTCGTTGCGGCTCAAAGTCATGCTTTCCGGGCGGACTTCAAGATGTAAGGGCATATTTAAAGCGTGTCAGGTTTGAATTGAATCGAAAATCGCAGCCTCGGCCATGCGCTGGAACGCGTTTTTCGAGGAAGCTATTTCGGTGAAAACCTGACAAGCTCTTGCCCATCAAGTTTTTTCATAAAGGGATTTTGCCATGCCGTGGACGGTGGTGGTGGATGATCGCGGCCAGCGCTGGGGGGTGAACCAAGAGGGGGTTTATCTGATGCTGCGGGCGGCGTTGCGGGCGGAAAAGATCAGGGCGCGGTCGCAGATCACTTCGGTTGAAAATGGGTTGTTGCTGCCAACGACCTATCTGTTTGAAACCGATTGGGCGGGATTGCGCGCCGATGTGGATCAGGAAACCAACACTTTCTATCTGGATGCGGCGGCGCGGCTGGCCCGTGATCCGGCCTCGATGCGGGCAAACCTTTTGGGGATGATCGGGCGCGGGCGCACCGATTTCAACGCGGTAGAGGCGATGCGGCGGCGTGCCACCCGGCAATCTTCAGCCAGCATTTCCAGCAATGTTGAAGGCTGGGAGACGGCGCTTTCGGTGGCGCAGTTCGTGCGCGACACTTCGGCCACGATTCTGGTGGTGGGGGCGGGCTTGCTGTCTGGCGGCGCGGCTTTCGGCGTATTGGGGGCGGGATCGGTGTTGCGCGGCACGGCAACCTATCAGGACACCGGCAATGTGGGCGCTGCTGTGATCAACGGATCGGGCACATTCATTGTCGGCATGGTCGGCATTGCGGGGGGCAACCCGGCGCTGGCCCGCAGCGAACAGATTCAGGTGATGTTTGTGGGCTCGGGCCTGCAAGGCGGGGTGCAGGGCATGCAGTCTTTGGTCGAGGGCAAGACGCCGAAGCAGGCGTTGCAGCAGGCGGCGGTCTCGGCCGGGTTCAACCTGCTGGGATCTGCGGTTGGTGGCCGGATCGAGAATATGAGCTTTAGCACGCGGTTGGTGGTGGGCGGGGTGATTGACACCACTGGCAATGCGCTGACGGCGGCGACAGTGCCGACGCCCGCGCCGCAAGCGATTGCGCGGCCTGCGGTGACGGGCAATCTCGATTTCGCGGGCATCCCATTTGATCCGGCGGCGGATGAACTTTATCTGGCGCAGAACTGTTTGCGGCGGCTGTAACGAGCGATCTTGCGGCCTTAGCCGGGGATGCTGCTGCGGCTTCGGGTTTTGTCCCAGCTGGGACAAATTTCTGTAGGTGGTGGAATCGGGAATTTCCCCCACATCATCTTGAATTATTGGCGGATAAAGCCCGGGAAACATTCACCGAAAATTAAGAAATGCGCCCAAGCGGGGCGCATTTCAGATCTTGCATAAGGCTTGCGCCAAGCGTGGCGGGCGGTGTTATTGCAGCTTTTGGCCGTTGGCGTAGAAGCCCTTGTCCTTGAATTCCAAGGTCGAGGTCATCTCGTCTTTGTCAGCCGCCGAATTGGCAAACATCGACACCATCATCTTGAAGCCCATCGCCTGATCTTGCGGCAGCAAGCCCATCGCCACCAGCTTATCCAACAAAGTGTTGCCGCCGGTCAGTTTCAGATCCAGCTTGCCGGTGGGCAAAGGCATGCCCGGGAAGGTGGTTTTGTCGGTGTTGTCGAAGGTAAACGCCCCGGCACCGGTCAGTTCAGCCCCGGCGACCGAAGCTTTCAGCTCGGTCACATCCAGCGCGTTCAGCTCACCCGGAGGGGCTTCGCCCAAGGCTGCCATCGCGGCCTCGTCGAACAGATCGGTGGTCAGGGTGACTTTGCCCTTGGTGTCGATAATCACCGTGGCCGGATCATGCGGCAGGTTGCCCGCCGGATCGACCATACCCCAGACTTCGTCGGAAACGGTGAAGCCGACCAGCTTGGTCAGCAGCGCGAAATCGGCGGGCGCGTCGGTTTTGCCAACCGGGATCGCCATGTTGAAGGCGGCTTCCTGATAGCCGACTTTCAGCTCGGGGAAGGGGATGTCGGCGCTGGCGATGGTCACGGCCAAGGCCTTGCCAGTGCCGCCGTATTGCAGATGCGTGGCGTCCATCGCAAAGGAGATATCGCCTGCCTCAGAGGTGCCTGCGATCTTGGTGGGCTTGGTATCCTCCATCACGTCCAGCGCGAAAGTCATCGCGCCATGGCTGAAGCTGCCGTTCACCGCGAAGCCATCTTTCAGCGCCTTGCCCAGATCGGCCATTTCGGCAGCACCCAGGAAGGTGCCGTTCGAGCTGCCTGCAAGATCGGCGATGGTTGCCGAGAAATTCACATCGGTTTTGGTGGAGGTGTCTTTGCCAACGCCGGTCAACGCCACTTTTGCGGCGGTGAAATCCGAAGTGATGGTCTTGGCGGCAGCTTCGCCTTCGACCAGATAGCTGCCCGACAGCTGGGTCACATCTGCGGTAAAGCTGCCATCGGCTTCGCCGCCTGCGGTGGCAGGCTCTACCTTGAGGCTGAGCGTGGGCGCTTCAAATTCATAGCTCAGCGCATCCACGGTGCCGCTGGCGGTCACAACCATTTCGGGCTGGGTCAGGGTGATCTTCAGATCGGTGGGCTTGCCGCCGTCGACGCCTTCAACCGCGGGGGCCTTCAGTGTCATCGTCGTGGCATCCGAGGTGGTCACATCGACCGTGCCATCGCCGTTGTCGGTGAAATCAATCTGCTCGATATTCGAGGTGAAGGCAGTGCCATCTTTTTCATAGGTGATCGCAACACCCGATACGACCAGAGTATCGCCATCACGCTCGGCGCTGACCGAGGTGACGGTCTGACCGGCAGAGGTGCTCATGTCTTGCCAATTTTGCCATACTTCTTCAGGGGTTACGTCGGCAAATGCGCCGGTGCCTGCCAAAATCGCAATCGCGGCAGTGCTGCTTGCAAGTTTCCAGTGTTTCATAATGACGCCTTTTCGATGGAAATATTGCCGACAAGCATCTGTCCAAGCGCAGGCAGGGTCAAGGCTTTCCGTTCGCGGCGGCTTTCGGTAAACGGAATTGTCATGTGGGCGTGAAGGAGATTGCGATGCAAGCGGCGGATCTGCAGGGAAAAGTGGTGGCGATCACCGGGGCCAGCCGGGGCATCGGTGCTGCAACCGCACGGGCGTTCGCGGCGGCGGGGGCAAAGGTTGCACTGCTGGCGCGATCAGGGGCCGAGATTGAGGCGCTGGCGGCGGAAATTGGCACAACGGCGCTGGGCGGCACCGCTTGGGCGCGGGTTTGCGATGTGGCGGACGGTGCCGATGTGCAGGCAGCCTTGACTGAAGTGCAAGCGCGGTTTGGCCGTCTGGATGTGCTGATCAACAATGCTGGCGTGATCGAGCCGATTGCCAAGCTGGCCGAGGCCGGGGTGGAGGCGTTTTCAACCGCCATCGACATCAATCTGAAAGGTGTGTTCCACGGCATGCGCGCGGCTTTGCCGATCATGCGGGCGCAAGGCGCGGGCACGATCATCACGGTGTCGTCGGGTGCTGCGGTCAATCCGATGGAAGGCTGGGGCGGCTATTGTGCCAGCAAAGCCGGGGCGTTGATGCTGACCCGCGTGGCGCATCTGGAAGAGGCCGCGCAGGGCATCCGGGTGCTGGGGATGTCGCCGGGCACGGTGGCAACGGATATGCAGGTGAAGATCAAGGCCAGCGGCGTCAATCCGGTCAGCCAGCTGGATTTTGCGGTGCATATTCCGGCAGATTGGCCCGCGAAATGCTTGTTGTGGATGTGCGGCGCTGCGGCGGATGACTATTTGGGCCGCGATGTGTCGTTGCGCGACGAGACCGTGCGCCGGGCGGTCGGGCTGATCGCCTGAGGGCGAAATTCGCGTGAATTTCGGGCACGATTTCTGCGCAGAAATCGGCGTGCTGGCAGCGGATCGCCTGCGCATCGGCTGCGGGGCGGCTTGTTTTCATTGGTGGCGTTTGACATTGGGTATGCGGTAGGGGTGTGTGATGGAACAGCAATCGGAATTCGTGACCAAGCTGATGAGCTGGCTCAATCAAGCCCGCGACATTGCCGAAGGCTGGCTGCTGTCGCCTGCCGCTTGGTCGCAATTTGCCTTGCTGGCGCTGGCGGTGTTTGGCGCGCGCTATGCCACCCGCCGCATCACGCCGCTGGCCGCCAAATTGCTGGATCCCGGCGAGAAAGACAGCTTTCTTGCCACCGCGCGCCGCTTTGCGGCCCGGTTCCTGCCCTTGATGATGCCGTTGCTGGCCTATGGCTTTACGGCGGCGGGCGAGGAAGTGACGCGCTCGCTGTTCGGCTCGGGCGATGTGATTGCCTTGGGCAAACGGGTGTTCTTCTTCCTTGCCGCGCGGCTGTTCGTGCAACAGGTGCTGCGCGATCCGTTCCTGAAGCTGCTGGGCAAATATGTGCTGGTGCCGGTGGCCGCGCTTTATGCGGTGGGGCTGCTGGATGATATCTCGCTGCGGCTGGAAGAAACCATCATCGCGTTGGGCAATATCCGGTTTTCGGTGATGGCGCTGATCCGCGGGGTGATTGCGGGCGGGCTGTTGTTCTGGCTGGGATCGTGGTCGAACCGGCAATCGGCAGACTATATCAAGAAACAGGAAGAGCTGCGCCCGGCCACCCGCGAATTGGCGGTCAAGGCGACCGAAGTGGCGATCTTTGGCGCGGCGTTCCTGCTGCTGATGAGCATCATGGGCATTGATCTGACCGCCGTGGCCTTGCTGGGCGGTGCTTTGGGTGTGGGGATCGGGCTTGGCCTGCAACAGATCGCGGCGAATTTTGTCAGCGGCATCATCCTGTTGATCGAGGGTCAGACCACGGTGGGCGATTATGTCGAACTCGATGGCGGCGAAAAAGGCACCATCGTCAAGATGACGGCGCGGGCCTGCGTGCTGGAAACTTTTGATGGCAAATGGATCGTGGTGCCGAATGAACATTTCGTCACCACGCGGGTGGTCAATTACTCGGATCAAGGCAGCGCCAACCGCTATGAGGCCTTGTTCTCGGTCGGCTACGATACCGACATCAACCGCGTGCCAGAGGTGATCGAACGCGCGGTGCGCGCGCTTGATTTCGTGCTGGTGGCCCCGGATGGCCCCGATTGCGAATTGCGCGGCTTTGGCGAAAGCAGTGTCGATTTTGCGGTGGAATACTGGGTCAACGGCATCGACGACGGCAAGAATAAATACGGCTCTGTGGTGCTGTTCGCGATCTGGAACGCGCTGAAAGCCGAAGGAATTGCGATGCCTTACCCGCACCGCGTTGTGGAACTCAAGGGCGCTATGCCCAAAGGAAATGTCTGATGGATGCTTTGGTGATTGGCGCTGGCCCTGCGGGTCTGATGGCGGCAGAGGAACTTGCGCGGGCCGGGCGCAGCGTGGTGGTATGCGAGGCCAAACCCAGCCCCGCGCGCAAGTTTCTGATGGCAGGCAAGTCGGGGTTGAACATCACCAAGGACGAAGATCGCAGCAGCTTTATTGCAGAATATCGCAATGACTGGCTGCGCCCGATGCTGGCCGAATTTGGCCCGCGCGAGATGATCATCTGGGCGCGGTCTTTGGGCGAAGAGGTGTTCACCGGATCAACGGGGCGGGTGTTTCCCCGCTCGATGAAAGGCTCTCCGGTGCTGCGGGCATGGCTGAAACGGCTGGAAGGCGCGGGGGTAGAGTTGCGGTCGCGCTGGCGCTGGGCGGGGTTCGATGGCGACGGGTTGGCATTTGAAACGCCGCAGGGCCGCGAGGTTCTGCGCCCGAAGGTGACGGTGCTGGCCTTGGGTGGTGCGTCTTGGGCGCGGCTGGGGTCGGATGGTCATTGGGTGCCGTGGCTGGCGGAAAAGGGTGTCGAGATTGCGCCGTGGCAGCCCGCCAATATGGGCTTTGCGGTGGCTTGGACCCCGCATATGGCCAAGCATTTCGGCACGGCGATCAAAGGTGCTGCCCTGCTGGTCGGTGATCAGCGCGAGCGTGGCGAGTTTGTGATCTCGGCCCGTGGCATTGAGGGCGGCGGCGTTTATGCGGTCAGCCGGGCGTTGCGCGAGGGGGCTGCACTCAAGCTCGATCTGATGGCAGATGTGGCAGGTGCCGAGGTTGCGGCGAAACTTGACCGGATGAAACCCGGAGAGACCCTCGCCAACCGCCTGCGCAAACTGGGGCTGTCGGCGGCGGCGGTGGCTTTGGTGATGGAATTTGGCCGGGGCCTTGAGACGGTGGCGGCGGTGAAAGCCCTGCCGATGAAACTGGCAGGCCCGCGCCCGCTGGACGAGGCGATCTCGGTCGCAGGCGGTGTGACGCAGGCGGCGGTGACGGATGGGCTGGAGCTGAAAGCCCTCCCCGGCATGTTCGTCTGCGGCGAGATGCTGGATTGGGAGGCTCCGACCGGCGGGTATCTGCTGACGGGTGTGGCCGCAACCGGGCGCTGGGCGGGACGCGCCGCCGCTTTAACAAGTCCCTAATTTCATCCGTTCTTAAATATCCCGGGGGTGCGGGGGCTGGCCCCCGCCCGGTGGTCGGAAGGCTGCGAAGCATGGCCTTTATCGCTATGTCGTGCTAGATCAGGCGCATGAACACCTTGCCCACAAAAGACCAGATCCGCCAATGGATCACCGAGAACCCCGGCCTGACCGGAAAGCGCGACCTTGCCAAAGCCTTTGGCATCAAAGGCGACGCGCGGATTGACCTGAAGCGGATGCTGAAGGAACTTGAGGCCGAGGGCGGTCTTGAGAAGAAAGCCCGCAGCTACCGCGAACCCGGCGCTTTGCCGCCGGTGTCGGTGCTGCTGGTGCTGCCGCCTGACAGCAACGGCGATCTGTTCGCGCAACCGCTTGAGGCTGATGCAGGCGACTCGCCGCCGCGGATTCTGATCATGCCGCAAAAGGGCGATGTGGCTTTGGCGGGGGGGATGAAGATCCTCGCGCGGCTGACCCCGGTGGGTGGGCAGGATTATGGCTATCAGGCGCGGCTGATCCGGGCGTTGGGCTCGAACCCGCTGAAACTGCTGGGGGTTTTCCGCAGCAGTGCCGAGGGTGGCCGGATCATTCCGGTCGACAAGGGCGTTGACAAGGAATGGAAAGTCGCGCGCGACCATACCTTTGATGCCCGTGATGGCGAGTTGGTCGAGGCGGAACAGGTCGGCCCGAAACGGCTTGGCCTGCCGCAAGCCCGCATCACCGCGCGGCTGGGCGATCCGAATGGCCCGCGCGCGGTTTCCCTGATTGCCATTCACCAACATGGTATCCCCGATCAATTCCCCGATGCGGTGATTGCCGAGGCGGATGCCGCGCAACCCGCACCCTTGGGCAAGCGCGAAGACCTGCGCCACCTGCCCCTGCTGACCATAGACCCGATTGATGCCCGCGACCGCGATGATGCGGTTTATGCCGAGGCTGACCCCGATCCGAAAAACCCCGGTGGTTTTCTGATCTGGGTCGCCATCGCCGATGTCGCTTATTACGTCCGCCCGAATTCCGCGCTGGACCGCGAGGCGCGCAAGCGCGGCAACTCGACCTATTTCCCCGACCGGGTGGTGCCGATGCTGCCGGATGTGCTGTCGGGCGATTTGTGTTCGCTGCACGAGCATGTCGACCGCGCCTGTATGGCAGTGCAGATGCGGATCGACGCACATGGCCAAAAGCTGGGCCATCGCTTCACCCGTGGCCTGATGCGCTCGCAAGGCTCTCTGCATTACGCGCAGGTGCAGGATGCCATCGACGGCAATCCCGATGCCGTGACTGCACCGCTGCTGCCGATCCTGACCACGCTTTATGCCGCCTATGACGCGCTGAAAAGGGCCCGCGCCTTGCGGCAACCGCTGGATTTAGAGCTGCCCGAGCGCAAGATTGTGCTGTCGGATGAAGGCAAGGTCACCTCGGTTGCCTTCAAGGCCCGGTTTGACGCGCATAAGCTGATCGAGGAATGTATGATCCTCGCCAATGTCGCCGCAGCCGAGGAATTGGTGGGCTTGAAACGCCCGCTGCTGTTCCGGGTGCATGAAGAGCCGTCGCAAGACAAGCTGGAGTCGCTGCGCGAAGTGGCAGAGGCGTCTGGCTTTACTTTGGCCAAGGGGCAGGTGCTGAAAACCGCACATCTGAACCGACTGCTGGCGCAAGCGCAGGGCACCGAATTTGACGAGTTGATGAACATCTCGACCCTGCGGTCGATGACGCAAGCCTATTACAACGCGCAGAATTTCGGACATTTCGGGCTGGCTTTGCGCAACTACGCGCATTTCACCTCGCCGATCCGGCGCTATTCCGATCTGATCGTGCACCGGGCTTTGATCGCGGGGCATGGCTGGGGCGATGATGGGCTGTCGGCTTGGGATGTGGAAAATCTCGACGAGACCGCCAAGCTGATTTCCGACACCGAGCGGCGCTCGATGGTGGCAGAGCGTGATACCAACGACCGCTACCTTGCGGCGTTTTTGTCCGAGCGTGTTGGCAATGAATTTGCGGGCCGGATTTCGGGCGTGCAGCGGTTTGGGCTGTTCGTGAAGCTGGACGAGACTGGCGCGGATGGGCTGGTGCCGATCCGCTCGGTTGGCCGCGAGTATTTCCATTATGATCAGGACAGGCAAGTGTTGATCGGCTCTGACACCGGCATTGAAATTGGCATTGGCCTGCGGGTGAATGTGAGGCTGGCCGAGGCCACTCCGATGACGGGGGGGATCACGCTGGATCTTTTGAACATCGAGGGCGCGACGCTGCCGACAGGCCGCGCCAAGCCGGGGCGTTATCAGCCGCGCAAACCCGGCAAGTTCGCCGCCAAGGACGCGGCCACCAAGCGCAAGGTTGTGCGCAAACGGCGATGATGGGGCGCTGGTGGGTCGTGGCGCTGGCGCTGTGCGTGGCGCCCGCCCATGCGCAAGAGCTGGATGAGGTCGAGTTGAACGCGGGGGCAAGCGACGTGATCGAGGATGGCAGCGAGGCCGGGTTGCAGGCGTGGATCACGGATTTTCGCGGGCGGGCACTGGCTGCGGGGATATCCTCGGCCAGTTTTGAGGCGGGCATGGCGGGCGTGCATTTCCTGCCATCGGTCATAGAGCGCGACCGCAAGCAGGATGAATTCACCAAGACAATCTGGGATTACCTTGACAAGGCGGTGTCAGAGGATCGCATTGCGGCGGGGCAAAAGGCGCTGAAGGCGCATGGCCCGCTGCTGGATCAGATCGAGGCGCGCTACGGCGTCGACAAGCATGTGGTTCTGGCGATCTGGGGGCTGGAAAGCGCCTATGGTCTGGTGCGTGGCGACATCGACACCCGCAGCGCATTGGCGACGCTGGCCTATGACACGCGGCGCGGGGCGTTCTTTGAGGCCGAGTTGATTGCCGCGCTGCAGATCCTGCAATCGGGGGCGGTGCAGCCCGCCGATATGGTCGGCAGCTGGGCCGGGGCGATGGGGCACACCCAGTTCATGCCCTCATCTTATCTCAAGCTCGCTGTGGCGTTCGATGGCACGGGCAAGCCAGATATCTGGCGCGATGATCCGAGCGATGCCCTCGCCTCGGCCGCCGCATATCTTGCCAATGCGGGCTGGAAAAAGGCCGAGCGTTGGGGCGATGAAGTGCGGCTGCCTGCAGGGTTTGACTATGGTTTGGCCGGGGATCGCACCGCAAAACCGATGTCGGTCTGGGGGCAGATGGGGGTAAGCCTGCCAGATGGCTCGGCGCTGCCCGAAGGCGGCTGGGCCGCGCTGCTGCTGCCCGAAGGCGGCTGGGCCGCGCTGCTGCTGCCCGCAGGCGCGCGCGGGCCGGCGTTTCTGGTCTATGACAATTTCGCCGCGATCGAGGCGTATAACAAAGCCGACAGCTATGTGATCGCCGTGGGCCACCTTGCCGACCGCATCGCAGGCGGTCCTGCATTTCAAGCCAGCTGGCCCCACGATCTGCGGGCTTTGACGCTGGAGGAACGCCGCGAGATGCAAAGCCTGCTGCTGGCCCGTGGGGTCTATGCGGGGACAGCAGATGGCAAGATCGGCCCGCTGACCGTGGCGGCGGTAAAGGCGTTTCAACGCAGAAATGCCATGGTGCCGGATGGCTACCCAAGTCTTGAGATACTGCAAGCCCTGCGCTGATCTGAACCGGGGTGCCGCCTCGGGGCCCATCGAGGGCCCGCTTGGCGGCGCTGCCGGGGGATGACATGGCGGCCGGGTGCTGTTTGGGCTGTTGCAGGTGAGTATTTGGAAAAGAGCAATGCAAAGATCGCACCCCGGCCCGATGGCACAGGTCCAGTCCTTAGGAAGCTATGCGGCAGGCCGGGGCGACTTGCTCTTTGCGGTCATCGGGACTCCTCCCTGTACCGCCGATTTACTCTTGCGGAATGAGGTTAATACTTTGCTAACGGGATTTGCTCTTTTGAAAATACTCAAATTCAAACCTGTTCTTCACGCGCATCGCTGGCAGATCATCCCCGAAGGCGGCCAGCTGGTGCTGGGGTTCACCTGTTCGTGATCCAAGGCAATCGCAAGGGTTGTTTGGATTTCACAGCCGCTGTCCCATAGTGGTGCGCAGTGAACCAACTGGGAGCCATAACATGAATCTAGCCACCAAGACTTTGACTGCTGCCTTGTTTGTTGTCGCGGGCGCTGCTTTTGCCGAAACCGAAGCCACCGATCCGATCGTGATTGGCCATCAGGATTTGATGAAATCCATTGCCGGGGCGTCGAAGGTTTTGGGTGGCATGGCCTCGGGCTCGACCGCTTATGATGCGGCGGCGGCAGAGGCGGCCAAGGCGCTTTTGATCAAGGACGCCGCGGACATTGCCGTCAAATTCAAAGAGCCGGGCAGTGATCCGGCTTCGGGTGCCAAGCCCGAGATCTGGACGAATTGGGAGGATTTTGTGGTCAAGGCCAATGCTTTGGGCACGGCTGCCACGGCGCTGGATGTGGCTTCCGCTGACAGCATCAAGGCGGGGATGGGGGCTGTGGGCGGGGCCTGCAAGGATTGCCATACGACCTATCGCCTGTCGACAAACTAAACCTGCGTTTGGCCGCCGGAGCATCTCTGGCGGCCAAGACTGTTTGGGCCAAGGCCCGTCAGATCAGCCGCAATTCACGCGGGTGATCACTTCGGCTGCGTCTATGTTGATATTCAGCCGCTCGGCCGCGTAATCCATCGTCACTGCCATGCCGGGGCGGATGATCCGCACTGTCTGGCCAAAGCGCATGGTTTCCAGCACTTTGGCGCTTTGGCCGACAAGGGTTTGCAGCTGGTCTGCGCCGCAGGCGGCTTCGGCGGACGGGGTCGCGGGCTCTTCCGGCATACAGGCCATCAGCGCCAGCGGCAGCACCAACAGAAAACGCGAGACGGGTTTCAACACGGGTATAAACGATATGGGCATCATGGCACCTTTTGCTGCAATTCAGCCGCAGGATAGCCGAAGGATCAGTTGATCGTGAGTGACTTCTGCGTTCAGGCGGTCTGGCACCACTTCATCGGTGATTTCCTGCCCAGGCCACAGCACGCGCAGCGGGCCTGCCAGTTTGTAATCGGCCAGTTGGGTGAAGGGCTGGCCCACCACATCAATCAGCGCTGCGGCGCCGCAGAGATCTGGCTGTGGTTTCAGCATCTTGGACACCGGGCCCATCCGCACTTGGCCCATCATCGCACAAGCGGAAAGCCCGGCCACAGCCATAAGGGCCATCGCAGTCCGGCGCATCACAACAGCAAACGGGGCACATACCAGCGCGCGGATTTTCATACAGCTCATGCTGCGATTCTTAGCCCGGCGCCGCGCCCCGCTGCAACTGGCAATGCGCCAACATGCCGAAACAGGTCGTTTCCAGCGTTGCAATTTTCGCCCCGATGGCCCAGCTTGGCGCGAAATTCGTTGGCCTGACAATCTTGGTCAAACCCATTTGGAGGATCCCCATGCGCACCCGTGCCGCCGTCGCCATTGCCCCCGGCAAACCGCTTGAAATCATGGAGGTGAACCTCGCCGACCCGAAAGAGGGTGAGGTTCTGGTGGAAATCAAGGCCACCGGCATTTGCCACACCGATGAATTCACGCTGTCGGGGGCCGACCCGGAAGGCTTGTTTCCGGCGATTCTGGGCCATGAGGGCGCAGGCGTGGTCATTGCCGTCGGCCCCGGTGTGAAATCGCTGAAGGTCGGCGATCACGTCATCCCGCTTTACACGCCGGAATGTCGTGAGTGCCCCAGCTGTCTCAGCCAAAAGACCAACCTTTGCACCGCGATCCGTTCCACCCAAGGGCAGGGGCTGATGCCCGATGGCACCTCGCGCTTCAGCATGCTGGATGGCACGCCGATCTATCACTACATGGGCTGCTCGACCTTCGCCAACCACACGGTTGTGCCGGAAATCGCGCTGGCCAAGGTGCGCGACGATGCGCCGTTTGAGAAAATTTGCTACATCGGCTGCGGTGTCACCACCGGCATTGGCGCGGTGCTGAACACCGCAAAGGTCGAGCATGACGCGACCGCCGTGGTGTTCGGTTTGGGCGGCATTGGTCTGAACGTCATTCAGGGTCTGAAAATGGCCGGCGCGCGGATGATCATTGGCGTTGATCTGAACAACGACAAGAAGGCATGGGGCGAGAAATTCGGGATGACCCATTTCATCAACCCGAAGGAATTGCCCGAGGGCACGTCGGTCGTCCAAGCCATTGTTGATCTGACCAAGACCCCGTTTGATAAGATCGGCGGCGCGGATTACTCGTTTGATTGTACTGGCAACGTCAAAGTGATGCGCGATGCGCTGGAGTGCACCCACCGCGGCTGGGGTCAGTCGATCATCATTGGCGTCGCACCTGCGGGGGCTGTGATTGAGACGCGGCCCTTCCAGTTGGTGACGGGTCGGGTCTGGAAAGGCACCGCCTTTGGTGGTGCGCGCGGCCGCACAGATGTGCCGAAAATCGTTGATTGGTATATGGATGGCCGGATCGAGATCGACAGCCTGATCACCCATATCCTGCCGCTGGAAGACATCAACAAGGGCTTCGATCTGATGCACTCGGGCGAAAGCATCCGGGCGGTTGTGGTCTATTGATCCAATGGGCAAGGCGTTGCGATGCGTCTTTGCCCTGACTGCGTTTCTGCTAATTTCCCTTCCCGCAAGGGCGGGTGGGGAAGAATTCGTGCGGTTAGAGTTTGACGGGCGCAGCCTGAACTTGCCGCCCGAGGCGATTGCGCAGGTTGGCGTGATCAAGGATTTCAACAATCAAGACACGTTGGATGTTACCATCGCGCGCGAGTGGATTGCGGCTTTGGCCGATCTGACCCAAGACCCGCAGGGCCGGTTGATTTCGATATTCATTTGCGGTGCGCTGGTCGCGGAACCTGCGCTGCAGGGGCAGATTTCCAAGGGGCGGTTCTATGTGGTGGGTGATCCGCAGGTGATCCACAAGGCGGCGGTGTTTCTGCAAGCGAAGTCCTGTCGCGCGGCGGCGAATTCATAGCCGACGCCGCGCCTTGCTGTCGCTGCAGGGGAAGAACCCGCCCGGAACAAAGGCTCTTGCGCTGATGCTGTGGTGTTGCACATTATCGTGCCTGAATCCCCGGCCTTTGCAGGGCAACTTTGCGCGAGAGTGTTAATAATCTGTGAATTTTATTTCCCAACCATCTGTAATCGCATAGATAAATTTGGTCCCGAGTTGGGACCACGCATCCAGAAGGCAAAAAGATGGCCGCGACTCAAGGGCTGAAATTTCTTGAAAGCAAGGGCATCCCCGTCACCCTGCATCCCTATGATTACGACCCCAATGCCGAAGCGGTCGGGCTGGCTGCGGCGGCTGCTTTGGGGATCGACCCTGCATTGATGCTGAAAACCCTGATGGTCGAGGTGGATGGCAAGCCGGTTTGTTGTGTGATCCCCTCGGACAGGCAGCTGTCGATGAAAAAGGTTGCAGAAGCGTTTGGCGGCAAATCGGCGGCGATGATGGCGGTGGCTGCGGCGGAAAAGCTGACCGGATACAAGGTGGGCGGCATCAGCCCATTCGGGCCAAAACGCGCGGTTCCGGTGGCGATCGAAGTCTCGGCATGCAGCGCGGAAAGGGTCTGGATCAACGCGGGCCAGCGCGGGTTGTTGCTGGGGATCGCCCCTGCGCAGGCAAAGGCTGCGCTGGCGGCCCAAGCGGTGGCTTTGATCGCTTGAACCCGGCCCGTCTGCCGGGCAAACTGGCCGCAATATAGGGAGATTGCGATGAATGGTGCCGAAAGTCTGGTCAAGACGCTGCTCGACTCTGGGGTAGAGGTTTGCTTTGCCAATCCGGGCACATCTGAGATGCATTTTGTCGCGGCCTTGGATCGTCACCCAGAGATGCGCTGTATTCTGTGCCTGTTTGAAGGCGGGGTGTCGGGGGCTGCGGATGGCTACTACCGCATGTCGGGCCGGGTGGCGGCAACGCTGCTGCATCTGGCTCCGGGCTTTGGCAATGCGTTCGCCAATTTGCACAATGCCCGCAAGGCGCAATCTGGCATCGTCAATGTGATGGGCGATCATGCCAGCTATCATCTGAAGCATGAAAGCCCGCTGAAGGGCGATACGGTGGGGATTTCTCAGACAATCTCGCATTGGACGCGGGTGTCGGGGGATGCGACTTTGGTGGCCAGTGATGGTGCGGCTGCGGTGCAGGCGGCGCGCTCGAACAATGGCCAGATCGCCACGCTGATCCTGCCCGCGAATACCGCTTGGGAGGATGCTGCGGCAGCGGTGGTGGCAGTGACCCCCCCGCCATTGCGCAGGCCAAGGCTTGCAGATGTGCAGGCGGCGGCGCGGGCATTGCGGCAGCCGGGGGCGGCGCTGATGGTGGATGGCGCTGCGCTTTACAGTGATCTGGGGCAGGTGGCGGCGCGGATTGCGCGGGCCTCGGGCTGCACGTTGATGGCGCCGTTTTTCAGTGCCCGTTCGCGGCGTGGGGCGGGGTCGCTGCGGATGCAACGTCTGGCCTATGAGGTCGATACCAACGTCGGCATCCTTGCCGATAAATCTGTGCTGGTGCTGTGCGGCACCCAGCGACCCACCGCGTTTTTCGCCTATCCGGGCAAGCCGAGCCTGCCGGAATCCCCCGATTGCCGGGTGATCGAGCTGTGTTCGATTGACATGGACTATGCCTGGACCTTGGCCGAAATCGCGCGGGAATTGGCGGCGGAAGGTGATCTGCCCGAGACGGCGTTTCAGCCGCTCGATCTGCCCGCGCTGCCGTCGGGGGCGATGAGCCTAGAGAAAGTCGGCCAAGCGATTGCGCATCTGATGCCGGAAGATACGGTCGTGGTGAATGAGGCGATCACCTCAGGCCAGCCCGTTGGCCTGCCGATGGTGGGCGCGCGTGGCCATGATGTGCTGGTGACGATGGGCGGCGCGATTGGTCAATGCTTGCCCGCGGCGGTCGGGGCGGCCGTGGCCTGCCCGGATCGCAAGGTGCTGGCGTTGTCGGGCGATGGGTCGGCGATGTATACGCTGCAATCCCTGTGGACGATGGCGCGCGAGGGCTTGGATGTCTGCATCGTGATATTTGCCAACCGCACCTACAAGATCCTGCATGGCGAGTTGGTGAATGTCGGTGTCGCAAACGTCGGCCGCAACGTGAACCGGATGTTTGACATGGTGGAGCCGACGCTCGACTGGGTGGCATTGGCGCAAGGCCACGGCGTCGCTGCGGTGCGGGCGGTGACGGCGGATGAGTTTGTGACCGCTTTTGCTGGTGCTATGGCGCGGCGGGGGCCGTATCTGATTGAGGTGGTCTGTTAGCCTTGCCGTTTCAGACTGGCTTAAATGTCCCCGCCGGAGGCTCCTGCCATCCACCACGGAAGCCTCCGGCGGGGATATTTGAACCCGTCTGAAAGCGCTTGCGTCCCGAGGCGGCGGTTGCTGGATTGCCTCTATCCGGCGGGGCGGATTTCGGGCATCACCAAGGGAAAAGCGAGGGTGCGATGTCAGCCAATATGACGACGATTGCCGGGCGGACGCCACGGCTTGCGGTGTTGATCGACGCCGATAATGTGCCTGCGCGCCATGCGGTGGCGATTTTGGATGAAATCGCCAGCTTTGGTGATCCGTCGTTGCGCCGGGTGTATGGCGATTGGTCGTCGCAGGCGCTGACGCAGTGGAAGGAAGCCGCGCGCGATCTGGGGTTGGTGATGCATCAGCAATCGGCCAATACCAAGGGCAAGAATGCCAGCGATATTGGTCTTGTGATTGACGCGATGGATATTCTGCACGCAGGAAAAGTTGACGGCTTTGTGCTGGTGTCATCCGACAGCGATTTCACCCGGTTGGCGAGCCGCATCCGCGAGGATGGTTTGCAGGTGATCGGCATTGGCGAGTCTAAGACGCCGGACAGTCTGCGCAAGGTTTGCAATCGCTTTGTGTTCATTGAAAACATCGTCAGCGGGGCCGAGGTGCTGGAGGCCAAGCCCGGCAAGCCGGATGCGGTGCGCCCCGAGCCTGCGGGCAAGCAATCGGCGGCGCAGGCTATTCCGTTGATCAGCGATGCAATGAAAAAGATCGACCCGGATCAGGATGATTACTCGCTTGGGCAGTTGGGGCAGGTGATCACCCAGTTGCACCCTGACTTTGACCCGCGCAGCTATGGCTCGGCCAAGCTGTCGGATTTGTTGCGCAAGACCGGGCGGTTTGAGGTGTTTCAGGGTTTGAACAACGCGATGAAGGTGCGCGACAAGGCTTGAACGCCGCAGAAATCGCGGAATTTGGCGCGTGGTCGGCGGATAAGCCCGCTTGTCACAGCGGCGGCATAGATTTGACGTGACCGCCGGTTTTTGCTCTGTAACAAGGGCGAAATGACGCGCGGTATGAGTGATTTAGATATGATTTGCGAATATGCGATCGCCTTTCTGCTGAATGGGCGGGGTGGCGCGAAGCAGCTTGCGGTTGATCTGGCCCAGCAAGAGCCACAGCGCCCGGCGCTGGAATTGGTGTTCGTGCTGTCGATTGCCGCCAGCAGCATCGAAGAGGTGTTTGCCAGCCCGCAGCCCGCCGGAGTTGCGGCCGATGCCTGGCGGATTGCAGCACTGATCGGGGTGGAGTTGCATATGATGCAAAGCCAAGGGCTGCCCTATGACAGTTGTGCGGCGCTGCTGAACTATTGGCGGACGGTGGACGGGTATTTTCTGAGTTAGTCGGCGATTTCCACGGTGGCCCATGTCTCAAAGCAGACGCCATTCGCCAATGCCATCACGCCGATGGTGGCACGTCCGCCCAAGCCGATGTCGCGGCCAAACACCTCGACCAACAGATCGGACATGCCGGAAGATACTTTGTGGACGTCTTCATATTCGGGGGTGCAGACGACGAAATTCAGGCAGCGGACAATGGATTTCACCCGGTCGAGTGAACCCACCGCCTGCCGGATGCCGCCCAGCACGTTCAGCCCGGTCTGGCGGGCAGCGGCATAGCCTTGCTCGGTGGTCAGGTTTTGGCCCAAGCGGCCTTTGTGGGTGATTTGCGTGCCGATCTGAGCGACATGGCCGGACAGGAACAGCAGCGAGCCTATGCGGTGATAGGGTTTCATCGTGCCGTAGTCAGCGCCGTAATAGCCGATTTTGTCGAAATCTGGCAGATCAAGGCCCATGTGCAGGGCCATTGCTTCGGGTTGCATATCAATCTCCAATCCATTGGCGCGGGCTGTGGGGCCGGGTTCTGGGCGGTGCAAACCGCGACTGCGACGCTGGAGGCGACCCCGGTTTGCTGGACTATCGCCACCGGGTTGGGGTTTGGCAAGCGGGTGGTTTGGCAGGCGGGGGTTTTGGCAAAGGCGGCGGCTTAGGCGGGGTCGATCTGCAACCAGACGCCGCCTTCGGGGCGCAGGGTCAGGATCATCACCGGTTTCGGATCACGTCCGGGGATGCGGCTGAATTTGAAGCGGGCGAGCAGGGTGGCAAGGATGATCACCGCCTCTTGCAGCGCGAAACTTGCGCCGATGCAGATGCGCGGGCCGTCGCCGAACGGCAGATAGGCAAAGCGGTCGATGCTGCGGGGGTCGGCAAAGCGGGCGGGGTTGAAGGCATCGGGATCATCCCACAACGCATGGTGGCGGTGCAGGGCATAGATCGGCAGGATCACGGTATCGCCGGGGCGGACCTCGCGGCCCAGCAGGCTATCGGGGGCTTGGGCCGTGCGCGACAGGAAGGCAGCGGGCGGATAAAGCCGCAGTGCTTCGTCCACGATGCGGCGGGTCAGCGGCAGGTTTGGCAGATCGGCGACGGTGGCAGCGCGGTCGCCCAAAACCGATTGCGCCTCTGTTCGCGCTTCGGCTTGGATGTCGGGCGCGAAGGCGCAGAGGTAAAGCGCCCATGACAGGGTCAGGGCGGTGGTCTCGTGGCCCGCGACGATGAAGGTCAGCAGGTTGTCACGCAACTCGGCGGTGGACATCTGGCGCTGGCTGGTGGGGTCTTGCGCCTTCAGCAGCAGATCCAGCAGATCGGGAGTGGGCTTTGCGCCATTGGCGCGGCGTTGCTCGATTGCGGTATCGGCCACGCGTTTCATCTCGCGGATGCCTTGGGTGGCGAACATCCGGCCCGGACGCGGCACCCAAGCGGGCGCACCAAGGATATCCAGCAAGGACACTTTGGCGGTCTGGCCGATATAGGTTTCAATCGCCCCATGCACTGCGGCGCGGTCAAAGCCCGCCCCGCCTGCGCTTGCGTCTTCGGAAAAGGTCACGTCGGAAATCACTTCAAATGTCGCGGTCACCATTTCGGCGAACATATCCGCGCCACGGCCCAGACTGGCGGCAATGCGCGCAGAGGAGCGTTCTGCCGCCAGCGTCATCACCGGAGCAAGGCTTGCGACGTTGCGATGGGTGAACACCGGAGCCGCCGCGCGGCGCTGCCACATCCAATGCTCGCCTTCCGCCACGAACAGGCTTTCGCCAATGGCAGGGCCAAGGATCAGCTTTGTCACCATGGATTTCGGGTAATCATTGACCCGGTCGCGCAGGATATGCCGCAACGCCTCGGGGTCCATCACCATATGCCAGCGCTTGCCCGTAACACCGGACAGGATCGGCGCATGGGTGGCAGCATCCGGGATCAGCAGCAGCACATTCTGCCGCGCCGCCTTCAGAGAGCCCAAGATGCCAAGCGGTGTGCTGTGCAGCGGAACGCGGGCGGGGTGAGGCATGGCGGTCTCCTTTCCGTGGAAGATAGGGCGGGAGTTGGGGCTGGCAAAGGGGACATTCCGGCGCAGGCGCTTTGGCAGCAAGCGCTTCCAAGCTGCCAAGCCAAGATGATCAGCGCGCTGGCTGCTAACGGCGTGAGCGGCGGTCAGCTTTCGGCTGTGCAGTTGTCCATCTTCAGGAAGGCGGCAAGGTCTTGGCCGGGCTCGGGCACGAAACGCGCGTCGGTCACGGTCAGCTGTGTGATGCGGTCCAGCCGGAAGGTGCGAAAGGTCTCGCGCAGCTCGCACCACGCGGTGACCATCGCGCCATCAGCAAGCGTCCAGATCGCAAGCGGACGCAGGCGGCGCTGCGTGATCTTGCCGTTGGCGTCGCTATAGCAGGCTGCCACGACGCGTTGGGTCCGGATGGCGTCACGCAGGGCGTCGGTCTGGGCGCTGATCGGTGCGCGGGCCAAGTCTGTGGTGGCCAGACTGTCGGGCCGGGGGCGTCGGGGCACTGCGAAATAGGGCGCGTCGGCCAGCTTGCGGGCCTCGGGTTGTGGCATGCTGGCTTGCAGTTTGGCCCTGACCTCACGCGCGGCAAGGGCAAGCTGCGGATCCTCAAGGTTCTCGGCAAAAGCCAACCCGATCGCCAGTGCGTCAAGCTGCGCATGGGTGAAGGTGACGCTGGGCAGATCAAAGCCGGGGCGCAGCAGATAACCCACCCCCGCCGCGCCTTCTATCGGTAGGCCAGACGCCTGAAGATGCGCAATGTCGCGGTAGATGGTGCGGGTGCTGACCTCCAGATGGTTGGCAAGATCATCGGCCCGGCTGATGCTGCGGGTGCGCATCTCATCCACCAGTCTGAACAGCCGTTCGGCGCGACGCATCTGATTTCCTGCACATTCGGGCGCGGGTATCCTGCAAGCTTGCGGCAGATCGCGCAAGCTTGCAGGCGGGTTGAAGCTGCCAGATGGCCGGAGCGGGGGGACAATAAGTGCGTGGCCGGAACTGGATGGCCCGAACTGGATGGCGGGAACGGGGAGGCGGGATCAATCGGCGGCGCTGGCCTCGATTTCCACCATAAGCGTCGGGATCGCCAAGCGCGTCACCCCCAGCAGGGTCATTGGTGTTGCCGCATTGGCCACGCCAAACCGCGCGCCCAGCACATCAAAATGCTGCAATGCCGCGTCAACATCGGTGGTGTAGATGGTCAGCCGGGTGATCTGCCCCAGCCCCATGCCCGCGCCGTGCAGAACCGTTTCAAGATTGTCGAGCGTCAGGGCAATCTGGCGGCGCATATCGCCGGGGTGCTGTGGCGTGCCGTTGGCATCGACGGCGGTTTGGCCCGCACAGATCAGATGCCGGGTGGCGGCGGTGATCAGCTCGGCTTGATTGTAACCCAGTTGCAGCGACCAGGGCCATGGGTTGATCGGGGTTCTTTGCATGGGAGGCGACCTTTCCTTCGTGGTGTTGAAGGCCGCTTGAAGCACAGCGCTGCTGACAGCGTGCTGTCAGCACTGATGAGGCAGGTATTCCCGGCGGTGATGCTGCGCCGCACAAATCGGAATTTGCCAGCGCTGGGCGGCTCTGTCAGCGTGCTGGAGCAATGGAGGACGCGATGCAGATAGAACGGATAGCAGCCTTTGCGCTGAAGGATCAGGGCGGTAACCCGGCGGGGGTGGTGATTGGCGACAGTCTGCCCGCGCGCGCTGAGATGCAGCGCATCGCGCGCGAGGTCGGCTATTCGGAAACCGCCTTTGCCGCGCGTGAGGGCGACGGCTGGCAGGTGCGCTACTTTGCCCCCGACGCCGAGATGCCGTTCTGCGGCCATGCCACTATTGCGCTGGGCTGCGCCTTGGGGCAGCGCTTTGGCGCGGGGCGCTATGACTTGCAGCTGTCAGCGGCGCGGATCAGCGTCGAGTCGGTGCTGGGCGATGCCGGTTGGCAGGCCACGCTGACCTCGCCCGCGACGTGGTCAAAGCCGATCCCCGATGCGCTGCTGGCCGAGCTGTTGACGATTTTCGGGCTGGTTGCGGGCGATCTGGACCCCAGCCTGCCGCCGCATCTGGTGCATGCCGGGGCCAATCATGCGGTGTTGACGCTGCGCAGCCGGGAAAAGCTGGCGGCGATGGCCTATGATTTTGACGCCCTGCGCGGATTGATGCTGCGCGAGGGGTTGAATGCCACGATCAGCCTGCTGTTCCGCGAAGATGCCGACACCTTCATCGCGCGCAATGCCTTTGCGGTCGGCGGCGTGATCGAAGACCCTGCCACTGGGGCTGCGGCGGCCGCTTTGGGCGGGTTGCTGGTCGATCTGGGGCGCGGCGCGGGCAGCTTTAGCATCAGGCAGGGCGAGGATATGGGCGCGCCATCTTTATTGCACGTCAGTGTGACTGGGCAAAAAGGCGCTGGTGTGCGGGTCAGCGGTGCTGCGCGGATGCTCTAGGTTGCTTTGCGGGCCAAGCCCAGCTATCCCGAAAAGCAATGCCATCTGCCCCAAAGGGAATCGTTCATGCGTGTGCTTCGTTTGCTTGCTATGGGGTTGGGCCTGACGGCTTTGGCTGCCTGCCAGACCAATGATCTGAAAGAGCCACCGGTGCCTTTGGGCGATTTCCGGCTGGGTCTGAATATCGCTGTGGCGGATAATATGCAGAAGGTGCCGATCTCACGCGAGGCCAGCAAAGAAGATTGGGAAGCAGCGGTGAAGAAAGCCGTGGCTGACCGTTTTGGCCGCTATGAGGGCGATAAGCTTTACAATATCGGCATCTCGATTGACGGCTATGCTTTGGCCCCGCCCGGCGTGCCTTTGGTGCTGAACCCCAAATCGGTTCTGGTCGTCACCGCCAACATCTGGGACGATGCTGCGGGCAAAAAGCTGAACCCCGAGGGCAAGCAGCTGACGATTTTCGAGCATATGTCGGCCGAGACGATGATCGGCTCTGGCATGACGCAGAACAAGAAAAAGCAGATGGAGACTTTGTCGTATAATGCGGCGAAATCGGTCGAGAAATGGCTGCTGACGCATCCTGAATGGTTCGGCATGCCGCCATTGCCGAAAACGCCTGCGTCAAGTGTGCCTGCTGCAACCAACGTCAGCACGCCGACGGCTGCCCCAGCGCCGGTTGCGGTCGCGCCGGTGCCAGCGGTCGCTGTTCCCGTGGTGGTCACGCCAGTCCCTGCAGCGCCCGTTCCAGCAACGCCTGTTCCGGTCAAGCCTGCCTCAATCAAGCCTGTCCCCGCCAAGCCAGTTGCACCTCTGCCAACCCCCACCATCATCGTTCCTAAAACCGGGACTCCGTAATCATGCGTCTTTGTGTTGCGGTGTTCTCGGTTCTGTTGGTGCTTGGCTGCGCGCCGCGTTTGCTGGACGATCAGGCGGCGGCCAATCTGGTGGTGCGCAAAGTCATCGTTGATACTTCGGCCATTTCGGGGGTGGCGGGGCGCAAGATGGCGTTTGATACCTCGCCTGCGCAAATCAATGCCGATCTGACTGCAGCGTTGAGCCAAACCCTGCGGGCGACGCCCAGCGGCAACGGCGATGTGCTGGTGCAGGTCACATCGGTGCGGCTGATGTCGCGGACGCAAGAGATGATGCTGGGCGGCGCAAGCTATGTGCAGGGGGTGATCACCGTCACCGATGCGGCCACCGGGCGGCAGATCGTGCCGCCGACCAAGGCCATGTCCACCTCTAAGCGCTTTCGTCTGGGTGGGCCGATTGGTGCAGCGGTAGCCCCCGGTGCCTCAGAGGATTATCGCCAGACCATCGACAGCTTTGCCACCAGCGTCTTGGTGCGCCTGTCACCGCGCCGCGATACATTGGTGTCCCCCGACAGCCCGGCGGTGAAGGCGGGGCGCGTTCAGTTGGCACCGCAGGGCTGATCCCTGCTGCATGCGCCCGCACTCGCGCGGATGCGCACGGATTTGCCGCTTGCTGATTTGCCGCAGATCGCGCTGCAAGTCCGCTCGGCCCTTGATTTCCCCGTGCCAGAGGGTTATCTGCCCGCCCGTGTAGACAGGGCTCGATTCCGGGTCCGCGAAAGATAGGGTGCCCCGACCATGGCAAAGGCAAAGTTTGAACGGAACAAACCGCACGTCAACATCGGCACGATTGGCCAC
>NZ_BSPP01000016.1 GCF_030161095.1 Cypionkella aquatica | reverse complement strand
GCCGCATTTGAAAGTCTTTCCAAACTCTCGGCGACAAGCCCCGCTGTGATCGCCTCAGGTTTCTGCACTGAGCATGAACGGCCGTTTCTAGGAGAGTAACTGAGCAACCCTAGCATACGTTGATTAGCAGTTTTTGGCCGGTAGAGCGTAGCGCGGCAATCTTTGGGACCCTGCGGTGCGCCCAGTTCGAGGCGACTTTCTGGCCAGATCACTAGCCCGCCCACCAACACAACCAAAGCGAGCTAGGATCTGTCAGAAATGCGGGCTCCTTGTTAGTCTCACATCGCTGCCGCCGTCATTCCCGCAAAACGACAATTTGTTCCCACATAACAACAATCGTTTTTCAGATAACGGCAATGACACGTCTCAGCCGATCAGTTGTCTACGCAGTGGTCGCCATGTCCAGGCGCACATTGGCAATCTTGGCCCGCGCTACCGCAATTACATCCGGATTTTGGCATCCCGATCCCAGATAAGCGCAATCGCTCGGCGGTTGCTATAGGCCTGCTTTGCCCCAGATCGCTCCATTCGGCAAGCGCGATCTGCCGATAACCTGCTGTAATCACGACACTTTGTCAAAACAAGAATTGGCGCGACCTCTTTCGAGACTGGCTCTATCGAAACTACATGCACCGCCACATATAAATCATCGATTTTGTTTGATATTATAGCGCACCTTTTCGCCCGGCCCTTCGGGAATTGTGGCAGGTGGACAGACCAGATTCTCCCCTTCTGAATCCGCCCATTTGGAGCGCCCGTTTCTGCCCCGCCCACTTGGCGGTATGGTTTCCGACCCGCGCGCATGGCCCCAGCGTTGACTTAATGTCGAAAGGAAGCTGACGTAAAAAACCGGGCGGCGCATATTTCAGGAGTACGCAGGCGCGCACGCTAGAAATCAAACGTCATGCGGTGGTTGGCGTGATCATGACCGAAACACCCATGATGACATCGGTTTGGCATCCCTCAGCAACCGGAAGTCCTTTCCTTGGGCACAACTCGGCGAGGCTGTCTGCGCCACGAACGCCAGACAGCACGATACGGATGCTCTCCTCGGAAGACTGCAGCTTGCGCAAGTCCCATGTCTTACGGACTCGCCCGGTGAGCCTGCCCGACCAACGGGAGATTGCCGAGATCAGGCCGCGCGACGTCGTGACAGCACGTTGGCCATAGTCTGGCCCATCGACGAGGGGTTGGGGGCGACGGTTATACCGGCTGCCGAAAGGATTTCGACCTTCTCTTGTGCGCTTTCCCCGAACGCGCTGACGATGGCCCCGGCGTGACCCATCTTGCGACCCTTGGGTGCCGACAGCCCGGCGATGTAGGCGACGACTGGCTTGCGCATATGGTCGCGCACAAAGGCTGCCGCATCGGCTTCTTGCGGGCCGCCGATTTCGCCGATCATCATCACGGCATCGGTTTCGGGGTCGGCCTCGAACAGTTCAAGAATATCGCGGAAGCTAGACCCGTTGATCGGATCGCCGCCGATCCCAACCGAAGTGGATACGCCGATGTCCAAGGACTTCATCTGCGCGGCCGCCTCATAGCCCAGCGTGCCTGATCGGCCCACGATGCCAATACGCCCCGGCATGTAAATATGCGGCGGCATGATCCCCATGAAGCCGCGGCCGGGTGAGATAATCCCAGCGCAATTCGGCCCGATCAACCGCATCTTGCGGCTTTCGGGATAGCGCCGCAGAAAGCGTTTGACCCGCATCATATCCTGGCTGGGGATGCCGTCGGTCACGCAGACGGCGGTTTTGATCCCGGCATCCGCCGCCTCCATGATGGCATCTGCCGCGAAGGGCGGTGGCACAAAGATAAGGGTGGCCTCGGCGCCCAACGCCTCAACAGCCTCACGCACGGTATTGAAAAGTGGGCGGTCCAGAATGGTTTCGCCGCCCTTACCCGGGGTGACGCCGCCCACGACGTTGGTTCCATGCCGGATCATGTCGGCGGCGTGAAAGCTGCCGATCCGGCCAGACATGCCCTGCACGATGACGCGGGTTTGTTCGGTGATAAGAATGGCCATAGTGTCCTCCTTCAGGCGGCTTTGTGCGTGGCAGGTTTGGGGCGGGACGCAACCGCAGCGGCGGCAGCCTCGGCAAGCGTATCGGCAGAGATCAGCGGCAGCCCGGAGCTGTCGATGATGGCCTTGCCTTCCTCGACATTGGTGCCCGCAAGTCGCACGACGACAGGAATGGTCAGTCCGACCTCTTTGTAGGCCTGCACCACACCTTGGGCCACCCAATCGCAGCGGTTGATGCCGGCAAAGATGTTCACAAGGATGACAGAAACATTGCCATCGGCCAGCACCGTCCTGAAAGCGCGCACCACACGCTCGGGCGAGGCACCGCCGCCAATGTCCAGAAAGTTTGCAGGCTCGCCCCCGGCCAGCTTGATCATATCCATCGTGGCCATCGCGAGGCCCGCTCCGTTGATGATGCAACCGATATCGCCGTCAAGTCCGACATAGGACAAGCCGTGGTCGCCTGCCGTGCTTTCGCGCGGGTCTTCTTGGCTGCGGTCTCGCAGTTCTGCAATCTGTGACTGACGAAACAGCGCGTTGGTGTCAAAGCTCATCTTGGCATCCAGCGCCACGAGGTCGCCAGAGTGGGTGATCACCAGCGGATTGATTTCGACCATGACCGCATCGAGATCGCGGTAGGCGCGGTAGCAGGCCCGCAAAGTCGTGACCATCTGCGCCACTTGTCCCCCTTGCAGACCCAGTTGAAACGCCAGCTCGCGGGCTTGAAATTCGGACAATCCCACGGCTGGATCGATGGTCATGCGGCGCAAGCTGTTGGGGTCGCTGTCGGCGAGATCCTCAATCTCCATCCCGCCGTGGGCCGAGGCCACGATCATGATGCGCTCAGATTTGCGGTCGAGCACGAAGCCAAGGTAAAGTTCCTGCGCGATGTCCGAAGCGCCCTCTACCCACACACGGTAGACGCCTTTGCCGTTGGCGTCGGTCTGCTTGGTCACCAGTTGCTTGCCGAACAGCGTGGCGGCAAAGGCATGGACCTCGTCCGGGGTCTTGCACAGTTTAACGCCACCTGCAGCACCGCGGCCGCCAGAGTGGATTTGCGCCTTGACCACCCAAGCGCTGCCGCCCAATTCCCGCGCGCGGTAGCCTGCCTGCTCGGGGCTGTAAGCCAGTCCGCCGCGGGGCACGGGCACGCCGAAACGGGCAAGGATTTCTTTGGCCTGATATTCGTGAATGTCCATCTTTTCCCCTCTGCGTCCTGAATTGGGTGTCAATTCAGACGCTTCAACTGTTGAGTTTTCGCAGAAGTTTTCCGGCTACCTGGCCGCGATTGCATCCGCCAAAACCAATACATTCATGGCCATCCGCTCGGATGCCGCGTCGATCATCCGGCCATCCAGCTGAGCTGCCCCTTTGCCCATGGCTTCGGCCTTGCGCAGTTCTTCGATGATGCGGCGCGCCCGGGTCACTTCGGGTTCGGGCGGCGAGAAGACCTCGTTCGCCAGCGTGATCTGCGACGGATGGATCGCCCATTTCCCCTCGCATCCCAAAGCCGCAGCCCGGCGGGCGCCTTCCTTGTAGCCTTCGGGGTCGCTGAAATCACCAAAGGGCCCGTCGATCGCCCGCAAGCCATAGGCCCGGCATGCGACTACCATCCGGCTGATCGAGGCATGCCATTGGTCACCCGGATAATGCGGATTAAGCCCGCCGATGTTCGTCGTCCGTGCCCGCATCGAGGCCGCGAAGTCTGCCACGCCAAAGTGCAACGCCTCTAGCCTGCCACCGAACTGCGCGATGGCCTCGACATTGGCCATGCCAAGCGCGGTTTCGATCAGGGCCTCCAGCCCGACGCGGGTGCTGTAACCTTTGGCCTGTTCGATCTGGTTGACCATGGCCTCGACCATGTAAAGGTCGCCGGTGACGCCGACTTTGGGCACAAGCAGGGTGTCGACCCGATCACCGGCCTGCTCCATAACGTCCACCACGTCGCGGTACATGTAATGGGTATCCAGCCCGTTGATGCGCACCGAAACCGTCTTGCCCTTGGCCCGCCAGTCGATGTCATTCAGCGCCTGAATGGCGTTCTTGCGCGCTTGCTCTTTTTCCGAAGGGGCAATGGCATCCTCCAGATCCAGAAACACATAATCTGCCAGACCGTCTGCTGCTTTGTCGATCATGGTGGGATTAGAGGCCGGAACCGCAAGTTCCGACCGTTGCAGACGCGGCTTGCGCATGGGGTGAAGAGTGTGGCTCATTTTAGGCTCCTGCTATTGCGGTCTATTCTGCGGCGATTTGTGCGGGTTCAGGTGCGGGGAGGGCGTAGACCTCTTGCGCCGCTGCGACCCCTGACCCAAACCGGATCGAGGCTCCCGCTGCCGCCAGTGACAATTCGGCCAAAGCGATTGCAGTCAGGCACATGCCTTCGTTGCTGTCGCCGATATGGCCGATGCGAAACACCTTGCCCGCCAGCGGGCCAAGGCCTGAGCCGAACGCGGCATTGTAGCGATCATAACCGATGCGGATCACGTCGCGCGCGTCGACGCCTGCTGGCGTGCGAATGGCAGTCACTGTGTCGGAGTAAAGCGTCGGGCTTTCTGCGCAGACCTCCAGTCCCCAAGCCTGAACCGCCGCACGCACGCCTGCGGCCAGACGGCGGTGGCGGGCGATGATGGTGTCAAAGCCCTCGTCCTGCATGCGATCAAGTGCGGCGCGCAGGCCGTGCAGCAGCTGGATCGGCGGGGTATATGGAAAATAGCCAGTCTCATTGCCGCTGACCTGATCGGCGAAGTCAAAGTAGGCCCGCCGCATGGTTGCGGCTTGGCTGGCCTTCATCGCTTTTGCACTGACCCCCAGAATACCCAGACCGGGCGGCATCATCAGCCCCTTCTGGCTGCCGGTCACCGCGAGATCTACGCCCCAATCGTCCATCTCGAACGGCAGACATCCGATGGACGAGACGCCGTCGACAAACAAAAGCGCGTCATGAAGCGACTCTTCCATCACCCGCCGCACCGCCGCAATGTCCGAAGTCACTCCGGTTGCCGTCTCATTATGGGTGACGAAAACCGCCTTGATCTCTCCATTGGTGTCCGCACCCAGCTTGCGGGCGAATTCGCTGATCGGCGCGCCCGCGCCCCATGGCAGATCGATCAGGTCCACATTCAGGCCAAGCCGCAGCGCCATCTGCGCCCACAGGACAGAAAAATGGCCATGTCGCGCCATCAGCACCCGGTCCCCCGGCGACAGTGCGTTGGTGATCGCGGCCTCCCACGCCCCGGTGCCAGAGCCGGGGAACAACAGCACTTGTCCTGTTGTGGTGCGAAACAGGCGCTTGAGATCGGCAAAAATCCCGAGGTTCAAGCCCCCGAAATCATGGGCCCGGTGATCCTGCATTGGCACGTTCATGGCCTGCCGCACGGTTTCTGGCACATTGGTCGGGCCGGGAATGAACAGGTGATTGATGCCGGTGCGCATGGTGTCCTCCTTGGGTCAGAGGCAGCCTTCGCACTGCATCAAACTTGTGCAAAATGAAAACACGTTTCGCTGTGAGTGCGAGAGTTTACAGAATTGAAACGATGTAATATTGTAAATTCAGCAAAATTACCTTGTGTGGGATGATATGAAAAAGACCTTCATCGGCCCCCACCTGCGTCGCCTTCGGTTGGAACGCAAAGAAACCCAAGGTGCGATGGCCAAGGCGCTTGGAATTAGCGCGTCTTATGTCAACCTTCTGGAAAACAACGAAAGATCTGTATCGGTGCAGGTTCTGCTGCGCCTGTTCGAGGCTTATGGAGTCGAGTGGCGCGACATTGCCAACGAGGATGGCACCGCCCAGCTCTCGGATTTGCGCGCGGTTATTCAGGATCCGCTGTTTACACAGACCCGCCCTGATTTGCCGCAATTGCGGGCAGCATTGGTCCATGCGCCGGGGCTGGTTTACAGTTTCATGACACTTTATCGCAGCTATCAGGTCGTGTCGGATCAGCTTTTGGCCCTGACCGAAAGCGGCGCGCCGCAAACCTCGGCTTCTCCCGAAGCGGCGGTGCATGATGTGTTTCGCCGCAACCGCAACCACTTTCGTGAGCTGGAAGAGGCCGCCGAAGCGTTTTGGCCCAGTCCTCTGATCGAAAGGGACGAGATTTATGTGATGCTCAAGCAAAGGCTGCGCGACAATCTTGGGGTCACGGTCAGGCTGTGCCGGGTCGAGGATCTGCCGGGCGCTCTGCGCCAATACGATGAGACCCGCCGCGAAATCCTGCTCTCTGAGGCGCTGGATCAACCCAACCGCACGTTTCAGCTGGTACATATGGTGGGGCTTTTGGAACAGCGCGACCTTTTGGACAGCCTGATTCAGCGCAGTGGCATCCATGAGGCGCGGGGAATCGCCCGTCTGAGGGTGGAACTGGCCAACTATTTCGCCGCAGCCGTCCTGATGCCCTATGCAGAGTTTCTGGCCGAGGCCCGCGCCTCGAAATATGACTTTGACCACATTGCCACCCGCTTTGACGTCAGCTTCGAGCAGGCCTGTCACCGCGCCACCACGTTGCAACGCGAGGGCGCACAGGGGGTGCGGTTTTTCTTCTTGCGCATAGACAAGGGCGGCAATGTCACCAAACGCTTCAACGCCACAGATTTTCATCTGGCCGAATATGGCGGTGCTTGCCCGCGGCTGGAAGTGCATACCTCGTTCCGCACCCCCAACCGCATCGTGCCGCAATTTGTCGAGATGCCTGATCGCAGTCAGTTCTTCGTATTTTCCCGCACCGTGGATCGCCCGACATGGGCGCGTCACGCCCAAGACAATCGTCTGGCTGTCGCGATGGGCTGCGCTGTCCAATATGCGCCGGAAATTGGCTATGCTGAAAGCTTCTCGATGTCTGAGGCCCGGATGACTCAGATCGGCATCAACTGCCGCATTTGTCCGCGTTCAAACTGCGACCAGCGGGCCCATCAAGCGGTAATCCTCACCCAACCAGTCGATGCCCTGCGCCGCGGGGTCACACGGTACGACGTCTGAGAGATGTGTTGTTTGCACAGTCCAACTCGGTCGACGCACGCTGGCCGCAATCTGTCCCCCACGCCTGCTAGGCCGTTGTCGTAACCCTAAAAGCATGCGATTCCATTGCGGCCAACCGGATCATTCCTGCGCAAAGAAACCGCGTCGCAGACCGGGTTACAACTGCGCTTCGGCCTGTGCGCAGTCATCCGAACGCGGCTGGAGCGAAGGCCCATCCAACGTCCCGTCGCCTTTGGCTGGCCGCCTTTAGCCAGCAACGCTAAGCACAACCTTGCCCACCTGACAGTGCCTGAACCTGCAGCGCAACATGGTCGCCAATCTCTCGAACAATCATCGCGCCGTGAGAACGTGCATCTGCCTCAACGGCAGCAGGCCCTGTCTGGCCGGACTGACTGCGGCGATTGGGGGCAGGGTGCTCGGTCATCAAAACTGCCCACTGCGCAAGCGCCCGACGAGAGTAGTGCGTCAAAAGGGGCAAGGCTTGGCATCGGCCGCGTCTTATCCGTCCGAAGTCTGAAAATGGCCGCGTGAACGTCGATGACACGGCGCGATTTTGAGGATGGTGAAGGGCTTTCAAGATATCAGGGGCAGGCGCGTCGCTTTCGCGCCTGAAAGCCAAAGCAGCTTGGTCACAGTGCGGTTGCTTCGCGCATGCTAAGCCCGCCATATCTTTCGCAGCGACGCCTGCAAACTTAAGAAGAAGGCACAGCCTTGGCGCGCAAGCGTTGGCGGAACTTTTTTGGGCGCTCGCCAAATCTGTCGGAAAACGCTTCATAAAAGCGCGAGATCGACCCGAAGCCGGATTCATACACAATTTCGGTGATGGATTTGTCTGTCGAGATCAACAGCGACTGCGCCGTATCCAACCTGTGCCGGGTGATGGCTTGCGTGATGCTGTGCCCAACCGACCGTTTGAACAGTGACATCGCATAGTTCGGATGCAGGCCGCTGCTGGCTGCCACCGCTTCAGCCCGCACGTCGCCCGGAGCATGTTCCGCCACATAGCGCAGCATACGCTCGACATGTTCAATCCGCTCTGCGCCATGTGGGGCAGGGCTGGCGATCGCCGAACCTGCCTCGCGCAGATCACGCCAGCCATCGCGTTCGATCCGCATCACTCGCGCCGTCAATTCATTGCGGACAATCTCAGACAGGCCGGCATCGCCCGACAGCAATTCGTCGCGCCACCGCAGAAAGATATCGCGGTCCCAAGCGGTCAGATGCATCGCCTCGATCAAAGCCCCACGAAACACCGCATCGCGAAACCGGATCAGCGAGCCAAACCCCAGAAACACGGACATCGGCACATATAGGCAGACAAACCACGTCGGATCGGCACGGGAAATCACCTGATGCGGCACCATCCCCCAAAACAGGCACAGCCGGCCGGCATCCACCGTCAACTCTCGCCCGTCAAACCAATAGGTCATCTCACCTTCCAGAACGAAATTCAGCTCGATCTGGCTGTGCATATGCGGCCCTGCCATGCACTGAACATCCTGCGTCGGGCTCGCGCAAAACCGATGATCGCCAAACACCACAAGCGGATGGAGCGGGTCATACTCGGGCTGCGCGGGCGTGGACTCAAAACGCGTATTCGCCGTCGTTTCGGATTTCATTTGCACAGACACCTTAGAATACCGGAAATATTAGGCCGCATGTCGGTAGAGTTTACTGCATTTCATGCCAAATTCAACCGCAACCAGATGCTCTTTAAGAGGAGAGACTTCTGGGGCAAAACCGATTTCCGGTTTCAGGGAGGAAACCATGACACTCACAAAAGCCCTCACCGGGCTGGCGCTTAGCGCTTTTCTAATGGGCTCAGCTGCATTTGCAGGCGAGATCACCATCAACTCGGATCACTCGGACCCGACGCCGAAAAAGGCGATGGAAGAGTTGATTGCAGATTTTCAGGTGAAACATCCTGACATTACCGTCAAATGGAACAACTTCGATCACGAAGGCTACAAGGCCGCGATCCGCAACTTTCTGACCGCCGATCCGCCGGATGTGGCCGCTTGGTATGCGGGCAACCGGATGGAGCCATTTGTCAAAGCCGGCCTGTTCGAGGACGTAAGCGACGTTTGGGCGGCCAATGGTCTGGATGATCAGTTGAAATCGGCCGCCTCGTCTATGACCATTGATGGTAAAAAGTGGGGTGTGCCTTACACTTACTATCAGTGGGGCATCTACTACCGCAAAGACCTGTTTGAACAGAACGGCATCACGCCGCCGAAAAACTGGGCCGAACTGCTGGCCGCCTGTGAAAAGCTGAATGCCGCAGGAATCGTGCCTTTCGCCATTGGAACCAAAGCCTTGTGGCCGACTGCTGGTTGGTTTGACTACCTCGATCTGCGAGTCAACGGCTATGAATTCCACATGGAGCTGACGTCTGGCAAAGTGCCCTACACCGATCCGCGGGTCAAAGCCGTGTTCGAGAAATGGGCAGAACTGGTCAAGCCGGGCTATTTCATCGCCAACCATGCGGCGATTGATTGGCAAGATGCCATCCCGCAAATCGTGCAGGGCAAGGCTGCGATGTATCTGATGGGCAACTTTGCGGTGGCCACGATGAAAGACGGCGGGCTGAGCGAAGACCAGATCGGCTTTATGCAGTTCCCGGAAATTACCGCAGGTATTCCGATGTCGGAAGATGCGCCGACCGACACGTTCCACATCCCTGCCGGGGCGAAGAACAAGGAAGACGCGAAGACGTTCCTTGCCTATCTCGCCTCGCCCGAAGCGCAAGCCAAGATGAACACGACGCTGGGCCAGTTGCCGGTCAACAATCAAGCGGCAAAACCCACCGACACCTTCCTTGAAGCAGGCTTCACCATGCTGTCGAACGCGCATGCTTTGGCGCAGTTCTATGACCGCGACGCGCCTGCCGAAATGGCCAAGGCCGGGATGGAGGGCTTTCAGGAATTCATGGTCAAGCCCGACGATCTGGACCGCATCCTTGAACGGCTCGAGAAAACCCGCGCCAAGGTCTACAAATAAGTCGGACTCCTCCCCCGACTACGGGGTCGCCTTCTGGCGGCCCCGACCCGCTTCATTAACGAGGTCGCTATGCAGCACGATCCCCAGCCTGCCGGGTTCTGGAAACGGAACCAGATGAAGATTGCACCCTACGTCTTTTTTGCTCCGGGTGCGCTGATGTTCTCGATTTATGTGTTGATCCCGATTGTGCAATCCATCTGGATCAGCTTTCAGGATTGGGATGGCCTCGGGCCAAAAACCTGGATCGGTCTGGCCAACTATGTCGAGCTTTTGGACGACGATACTTTCTATGTCGCGCTGAAAAACAACCTGCTGTGGCTGGGACTGTATCTGCTGGCGATCCCGATGGGGCTGGCAGCCGCGTTGTTTCTGAACCAGAACGTCTGGGGTATCCGGCTTTACAAGTCGATGTTCTTCTTTCCTTTCGTGATCAGCCAAGTCGTTGTCGGCCTGATGTTCACATGGTTCTACGCCCCCGATTTCGGCCTGTTCTCGCAGATGATCAAATGGTTGACCGGCAGCGAAGTGGCGATTCTCGCGGATGAACGCTATGTCACTTATGGCATCATCGTAGCAGGGCTATGGCCGCAGACCGCCTATTGCATGATCCTGTATCTGACCGGGTTGAACAACCTGAACTCGGAACAGATCGAGGCCGCGCGGATGGACAATGCCCGTGGCTGGCGTCTGCTGCGCCATGTGATCTTGCCGCAACTGGCGCCCGCGACCTTCATCGCCATGGTCGTGACCGTGATCGGGGCGTTGCGCAGTTTCGATCTGGTGTCGATCATGACGGCGGGCGGGCCTTATGGCTCCAGTCAGGTGCTGTCGTATTTCATGTATGAACAGGCCCTGTCCGAATACGGCTATCGCATGGGATACGGGGCGGCCATCGCGGTGGTGCTGTTCCTGATCATGATGGTGTTTATCACGCTGTTCATCGTGCGGATGATCGCACAGGAAAGGAACCGCTGATGTTTCCGACCCCGATTCAAAAAGCCTCGGGCCCCACCAGACTTGCCTATCAGATTGCCTTGCCCATCGCTTTGGTGATCTGGCTGTTTCCGCTGATCGGTGTGGCGGTAACGTCGCTGCGCCCGGCATCCGATCTGGCGGCTGGCAATTACTTTGGTGTGCCCTCGTCCATCGCGTTTGAAAACTATGCTTCGGTGTTCCGCGACAGCCCGATCGGCTGGTATATCCTGAACTCGTTCAAGGTGACGATCCCGACGGTGATCGGCGCGGTGGGCCTGTCTTGCCTGACCGGCTTTGCGCTGGCGGTCTACGGCTTTCGCGCCAATCTTTGGGTGTTCTTTGCCTTTGTTGCGGGCAACTTCATCCCGTTCCAGATCCTGATGGTGCCAGTGCGCGATCTGACGCTGAAGGCCGGGCTCTATGACAGCACACTCGGCCTCGTGCTGTTTCACGTCGCCTTCCAGACCGGGTTCTGCACTCTGTTCATGCGCAATTTCATCAAGGGTATGCCGTTTGCCTTGATCGAAAGCGCGCGGGTGGAAGGGGTCAGCGAATGGCAGATATTCCGCCATATCGTGCTGCCCCTGATGCGCCCCGCCATCGCAGCCCTGTCAGTGCTGGTATTCACCTTCGTGTGGAACGATTACTTCTGGGCCACGGTTCTGGTGCAGGGCCAACACGCCATGCCCGTCACCGCAGGGCTTTACGCACTTAACGGGCAATGGGTGGCCGCGTGGCACCTGGTCTCTGCCGGGTCCATCGTCGCAGCCCTGCCCCCCGTGTTGATGTTTTTCCTAATGCAGCGGCACTTCATTGCCGGACTGACCCTTGGCGCGACCAAGGGCTGATGAAAAGGAGCCTGTCATGGCCGAAGTAAGCCTAAGCAACGTCAAAAAAGACTTTGGTGCAATCAGCATCATCAAGGGCATCGACCTTGAGATCAAAGACGGCGAGTTCTGCGTGTTTGTCGGCCCCTCGGGCTGCGGCAAATCCACCTTGCTGCGGATGATCGCTGGGCTAGAGGACATCTCGCAGGGCGCGTTGCGCATCGGTGGCCGCGACATGACGAAAATCGGCCCGTCAGATCGCGGTGTGGCGATGGTGTTCCAAAGTTATGCCCTTTATCCGCACATGACGGTGGGCGAGAACATCGGCTTTGGGCTGCGCATGACCGGCCATGAAAAGGCCGAGATTGCAAAGCGCACCGCCGCCGCCGCCAAGATGCTGCAACTGGAACCCCTGCTGGAACGCAAACCCGGCCAGCTTTCGGGCGGGCAACGCCAGCGGGTGGCGATTGGCCGCGCGATCGTGCGTAACCCCGAAGTGTTCCTGTTCGACGAGCCGCTCTCGAACCTTGATGCATCGCTGCGGGTGCAGATGCGCGGCGAAATCTCGCGTCTGCATCAGGACTTGGGTGCCACGATGATCTATGTGACGCATGATCAGGTCGAAGCGATGACGATGGCCGACAAGATCGTCGTGCTATCGGCGGGGCGCATTGAACAGGTCGGCAGCCCGCTGGAACTGTATCACCGCCCGAAAAACCTGTTCGTCGCGGGCTTTATCGGCAGCCCCAAGATGAATTTCATCCCGGTTGACGCCCGCCCCCACAACGGCGGCATCGAAGTGACACTACCGGGCGGAGCCACCCTGCAACTGGCTGGAACGCTGGCGGCTGCGGGCAAGATGACCTTGGGCCTGCGCCCCGAACATGCCAGCGCTACGGGGGCAGGTGACGCGGTTCTGCCTGCAAAGGTGCAACTGGCAGAACATCTGGGGTCCGAAACCCTGTTCTTTGTCAGTCTGGCGGATGGCACCGAAATCGCCGTCAAGGCAGACGGTCTGGCAGCCGAGCGTCCCGGTGATACGATGCAGATCGGCTTTCCGGCGCGCGCCTGCCACTTGTTTGATGCAGACGGCAATGCCGTATTGAACGGGGACTTGACGCGCTGATGCTTGGAGTTTGCTACTACCCCGAACAATGGGACGAAGCCCGCTGGACCACCGATGCGCGCCGGATGCGCGAGCTTGGCATATCCTTCGTCCGCATCGGCGAATTTGCATGGTCTCGCATCGAACCTGCGCGCGATCAGTTCAACTTTGGCTGGCTCGACCGCGCCATGGATGTGCTGCACGCCGCAGGGCTGAAGATCGTGCTTGGCACGCCCACCGCCACGCCGCCGAAATGGCTGGTTGATGAATGTCCCGACATTCTGCCCTACGACGAACAAGGCCGCGTGCGCGGCTTTGGCTCGCGCCGGCATTACACCATGTCGTCGCAAGCTTGGTGGCGCGAAAGCGCCCGCATCGTCACCGCGATTGCGCAGCGTTACGGCGATCATCCCGGCTTGGTTGGCTGGCAAACCGACAACGAATACGGCTGCCACGACACAACACTGTCTTGGGGCCCGGAAGATTTGCGGGCGTTCCAAGACTGGCTGCGCCGCCGCTATCAATCCTGCGATCAGTTGAACGAGGCTTGGGGCGCGGTGTTCTGGTCGATGGAGGTCGCCGATTTCGCGGAAGTCACCCTGCCGAACCTGACCGTGACCGAGGCCAACCCGGCGCATCGGATGGATTTCTGGCGCTTCCATTCCGATCAGGTCGCGGCTTATGACTTGATGCAATGCGACATCATCCGCGCCCATTCACCGGGCCGCTGGATCACCCATAACTTCATGGGCTTTGTGTCAGATTTTGATCATTTCGCCGTGGCCGATCACCTTGATCTGGCATCATGGGATAGCTACCCGATTGGCTTTGTCGAAAAATTCCCGTTCTCGGAAGCCGAGCGCAACCGCTGGGCCGAAACCTCGCACCCCGACATCGCCCCGTGGCATCACGATCTTTACCGAGGTGTCGGACGTGGCCGGTTCTGGGTGATGGAGCAGCAGCCCGGCCCGGTGAACTGGGCGGCATGGAACCCGGTGCCCAAACCCGGCATGGTGCGGCTGTGGACATGGGAAGCCATGGCCCACGGGGCCGAAGTCGTCAGCTATTTCCGCTGGCGTCAGGCCCCCTTTGCGCAGGAACAATATCACGCCGGCTTGAACCTGCCGGGGGCGGACGCGCTGTCGCCCGGCGGCCTTGAAGCGGGCCGCGTTGCGCAAGAAATAGCACAACTCGGGCAACTTCCTGCTGTGCAGCAGGCTCCGGTGGCCATTGTGTTCGACTATGCCAGCTATTGGGCCACCATGGTGCAGCCACAGGGCTGCGACTTCCGCTACGAAGAACTTGCTTTCCGCTGGTATGAGGCCTTGCGCCGTCGCGGCCTTGATGTCGATGTGGTCCGCCCCGGTGCGCCCTTGGGCGGATACGCGGCGGTGATCGTGCCCACCATGATCCACGTCACCGATGCCGCACAGGCGGCACTGGAGTCCGCAAAGGGCGTGGTGCTGATTGGCCCGCGGGCAGGCTCGCGCACCCGCAGCTTTGCCATCCCGCACGATCTGCCCCCCGGCCCGCTGCACGACCTGACGCAAAACCGCGTGATCGAAGTCGCATCGCTACGCCCCGGTCTGACCCAAACCGTCAGCGGCGGGGTTGAAGGCCACGCCACCCGCTGGCGCGACCACGCGACAACAACAGCGCAGGTGCTGGCCCGCTTTGAAGACGGCGGCCCTGCGCTGACCCAACACGGCCAAGCCCTGCATCTGCTGTGCTGGCCGGATGAGGCACTACTCGGGTCGGTGATGGATCTGGTCTGCCACACCGCGGGCCTGCACACCATGCCGCTGCCCGAACACATCCGCCTGCGCCGCCGGGGCGATCTGTGGTTCTTCACCAACTATGGCCCCGAGGCATGGAGCCTGCCAGAAAGCTTTGAATGTGTGCTGGGCAACCATCAGATGCCCGCGCAAAGCGTCACCGTCGCTAAGTCCCTATCGGAAAAGGTTTAAGCCATGCCGCAGTGGCGTCTGGATACCCCGCAGCAAACGCTTGTTCTGGCGACCGAAGGCATCATGCCTCAGGTGGTCTATTGGGGTGCGCCACTGCCCGCATCCGAAGATCTGGAGGCGCTTGCGCTGTCTCAAGTGTCTGATTTGACAGGCGGGATGCTCGACCGTCTGCCCGATCTGTCGCTTTGCCCGCTGCCGGGGTCCGATTGGCAGGGCCAACCCGGCATGGCGCTTAGCGAGGCAGACGGCCACCAGATCACCCCACGCTTTCGGTTCGACCATGCCGAGATTGCCCCAGATGCTCTGACCCTGCACAGCACCGCAGACGGACTGCGCCTAAGCCACAGCTTCCGCGCCCACCCCACGGGCGTGATCGCAATGACCACCGCGCTGCAAGCAGATCGCCCGGTCCGCCTGCACTGGCTGGCAGCGCCTGTGCTGCCAATCCCAGCCTTGGGCACCGAAATGATCGACGTTGCGGGCAAATGGCTCGGCGAGTTTCAACTGCAGCGCCAGCCATGGTCTGTCGGCGCCCGCCTGCGCGAGGCCCGCACTGGGCGCTCGGGCCAAGAACATCCGCCCTATGCGCTGTTCCCAGAACCCGGCTGCACCAATACCGCAGGCAAGGTGCGGGCGCTGCATTATGCATGGTCAGGCGGGCACCGCATGGTCGCGGAAGAGATGCCCGACGGCCGGCGTCAGGTGCAGTTTGGCCAAGCATGGGGCGCAGAACTGGAAACCTCGACACAGTTTCAATCGGCTGAACTGCTGGCGGCGGTGTCAGACAGCGGCCTGAATGGCATCGGTCAGACCTTTCAGCGCGACATCCGCGACCGCGTGGTGACATGGCCCGACCCCGCCCGCCCGCGCCCGGTGCATTACAACTGCTGGGAGGCTGTGTATTTCGACCACGACCTTGCCACCCTATCCGACATCGCCACCCGTGCAGCCGCCTTGGGGGCCGAGCGTTTCGTGCTCGACGATGGCTGGTTCAAACTACGCGACAACGACACTTCCAGCCTTGGCGACTGGACGGTGGACCTGCGCAAATGGCCGCAGGGCCTGCATCCGCTGATCGCCCACATCCACGCGCTGAACATGACCTTCGGCCTTTGGGTCGAACCCGAGATGATCAACCCCAACAGCGACCTCTACCGCGCCCATCCCGATTGGGTGCTGGGGCATGCCGATCAAACCACCGGGCGCAACCAACTGGTGCTAAACCTTGGCTTACAAGCGGTGCAGGACCATCTGTTTGAAGTGCTTTCGGCATTGTTGCGGGCCTATCCAATCGATTATCTGAAATGGGATCACAACCGCCTGCTGCCAGTGGTGGACGCCGAGCAGACCCGTGGCATCTATGCCCTGATGGCCCGCCTGCGCGCTGCACATCCGCTGGTCGAGTTGGAAAGCTGCGCCTCGGGCGGCGGTCGGATCGACGCAGGCATACTCGCGCAGACCCAGCGCGTCTGGCTGTCCGATTGCCTTGATCCGATCGAACGGCTGCGCATCCAGCATGACGCCGCCCTGTTCTTGCCGTCCTGTGTTGTCGGCAGCCATGTCGGTGCGCGCAAATCCCACACCACCGGGCGCGCGCATCCCATGTCGCTGCGCGCTTGGGTCGCGGCCACCCGGCACTTTGGTTTTGAGATGGACCTTCGCGCGCTCGACACTGCCGAGGCGCAGACACTGGGCCACGTGACTGCGTGGTGGAAAGCCAACCGCGATTGGCTCATGCGGGCAGCAACGCTGCGGCTGGACAGCGCTGATCCTGCCGTGCTTGCCGAGATGCAAGTTTCCGAGGATGGCGGGCGATTTGTGCTGGCCTCAGCCCAGATCGAGATGAGCCGACAGATTCTGCCCAAAGCCCTGCGTCTGACCGGGCTTGACCCCGCAGCGCACTATGAAATCCGCCTGATGAACGCCGATGATGCGCCACCGCAATCGCGGGCCAAATGTGCTTTGGCCACCGGCCCGCTGCGCCTAAGCGGAGCCGCACTGATGGCACAGGGTATCTTGTTGCCAGTTGCATGGCCTGCCTCTATCTGGATGGTCGAGGGAATAAAAATATGAGCAAACAATGCTGAAGCTGGCGCGCTCCAATCAGATTTTGGTGCGGCAAAGCCCATAGTGTCGGTCGCCGCAATAATCCCAGCCGCGTGGTGCGGACGTTGATCCGGCACGCGATGGCAGGCAGCATATCCCACAGCAATATGTCTGTCAGCGACCCTTGGCTGAGCAAGCGTAAAACTATTTGCGCTCTGAAAAAATATATATCGCTGGTTAGGTATGCTAAGCAAAGTTTCCCAGCTAGGGACGCAACATGCCTTTGAAAATGTCAGGCAAATCGGTGAGAAAGCTTTGATTCAGAGCCCTTAATAATCACTGCACTAAAGATAGTCGTTGCTGGTCAGCTACGCGGCGGCCTTCCATTTTAACGGCGTCAAATAAACAATGTGATCTGCGACGCTGACCATCAATTCGCCATCCTGAATATTGACCTGCAACTGCATCGTGCGGTTCGCCAGCTTGGTCAGTTCGGTTGTATCCTTTTCGGAAAACCCTATAACTTGCAAATTTGCGAACCGAAGGCTTCCGTCTTTGATCTTGTCCCACCAAATCTCGGCAGTTTTACCACCGTATGGGTAGACAACGACTTTATCAGCCTTACTGCAGGATTGTCGCATAACTTTCTCGCTCGGCAAGCCGAGTGCGACCCAAACTTCCAACTCGCCACTCAGGCTCTTTTGCCAGATGTCGGGCTCGTCATTGGTTGAAATTCCTTTAGTCATTTCCAGATTTTTATGGGCGTTCAGCGCAAAAGCGACAATACGCAGCATCAACCGTTCATCCGTTTCCGAAGGATGCTTGGCTATGGTCAGTTTATGCGTTTCATAATAGTGGCGATCCATGTCTGAGACGGAAAGCTCAACTTTGTAAACGGTGGCATTTTGCGCCATGTTTTTTCCCAAATCTGCGAAGATTGTGATGCTTACCGGGTCTTGCGGCGATGTGAAAGCATATTCGATGCAAGAGGCTCGGCCGCCTACCCACGAAGATCCCAATGAGCGCCGCAAAAGCTTGCCGATGGCACCGCCGGGCCGGTCCGAATGGCCTAATTGGCCTTAAGTAAAGCTCGAACCGCACCTACATCCATTTTTTCACGGCCTTCGGTGCCCGGCGCGACCTCCAAATACCGAAGCCCCGCAAACTCGCACGACAAAGCAAGGCAGCGCTCCAATGCATGCGCCAAAGTTCCATCCAATTGACCTTGCTCTGGCGGAAAATCATCTGCATCTAGCGCCAGTTTGAACAGCGGTGCCAAAGCCGATGGTCGAGCCCAAAACATGCTTCCAGCTGGAAATTGCAACGGTAGATCGGCAATATTGCTGGCCATACCAATTCGCCGCAAAATCTCGCGCCCAATATTGTGATTGTTGCGCCAGTGTATGTTGTTGGCAATCTGTTGGAATGGACGGGGGCCGATCATACCCAGACCTTTAATATTCTTAAACATTGCAATGATGCTGTTAACCGTTCCCTCATCAGGTGCAAGGCATTCGGTGATATCATCAAACCAAGATTGTGCAAGTGGACGAATATGGTCAGATTTCTTTCCATGCAAATGAAGCACAAGCTCATGGTGCTGATGTTCGGGAATCCAACCAAAAAGCTTCGGATAAATATCTCTGCCCCGATTCTTGAAGACACGAATGTCAGTTTGAAAGTTTTCAAATTTTTCTTTGATCAATTCTCGCTTAATATCACAATCAGTTGAAATGTAGATATGCATAGGTGCATTGATGCGCAATAGAATATCTTTGATGGCGTCGATACCATCTAGGTAGAACAAATGAATGAAAACACCAACTGGATTGGTGGGTTTGGGGGCACTTAGTCTCGACTGGAAAGAAATCGCTTCTACTTTGGCCGAATTGCCTTGACCTTCTGAGTCCAACCTTCGCACGTTCATTTCCTTGAGCACGAAATTAGTGTTTATCTGTGATTGGTAAAAAATATTATTGGCAAGTTCTTCGTACTGACGTTCGGGCGTGTCACTTGATATGCGACTTAGCAACTTATCAAGAGGTTCGCTCGAAGCATCTGGGCTAAAACGTATGATGGCGTCGTTTATTTGCGGCAAAACTATTTCCGTAGCGACAGGTTTATTTTTGCTTAGCGAATCTTGCAAACTGGTGAGGGAGAACGTCATATTGTCTATCGGGGATTTATCCCAAGTCGAGTAAATGTCGCGTGCGATGCTACAAAGCGGATTGGCAGAGTCTTGGCTAGGGTCAATCTCGTCGATCTTGATAAATCTAAATCGTCCCAGTATCCCAACATCGGCGCACACCATTGCTAATGTGGATAAGCGCCGGATATGCACGGCAAGATCAATGCTCATCTTTTCGGCATCTAGTTTGTTATGCCGATTTACGGGCGCCAGCAGAAATGAAATTGATCGCTCGGGCATTGCGTCAGTAGCAACCATGAGATGCTTCGGGGCAACAAGCACAGTATCATTGGGAATAGGTGATCCGGGCGTCCATATTGTGTTTTTATCTACATTCTTAGACAGAAGGTCAAACAAGTCAGGGTCATCGCAGGTATTAATAGACCACTTTGTCGCAGGCATAGTCAGCGGATGGGCGCGCAATTTGTCAAACGGTGCTTGGAAAACGATACCATTCGTCGCAAGATCGGCTACCTTTCCGATGATTTTGCGTGCAGCTGCATCAAAGGAATATTCGTTCTGCAAGATACTCCTTAAAATCTCAAGCTCTTCGCCAACGATTGGCGGAGCCAAGCTCAGCGCCTCCAATGCATCTTTGTGTAATATGCCAGTGGACGAAGTTGTAACGTAGGGTTGCAGTTCAGCAGGGATTTCAACGTCATCACTTAGCACCCTGGCACCACAAGCCAGCGCATCAAAAATGCGGTTGTTTGCAAAGCCCAGCGCCCGCATTGATTGACGATGATGATTTACAACCACCCGAGAAGATTGATATTTTTTGACAAGCTCATCGGTTTTGATCCAAGGCTTGGTTGGTTGTGTCGGGTGGTTCAGAAGGCTCCAGCCGCGCCCAACAATTTCGATATCTACGCCCAGATACAGCAACATTTCAACATTGCTGCGCCGAAAGTCCTGCCGCATGTTGCCAGCAAAGAAAAATGATCTGTGTCGGTTCCCTGATACTTCAGGAGGCTTAAAAACACCAAGATCCGTGCACTGCGACAAAAAACTGACGTTGTTCAGGCCCAACCCTTCGAGGCAACGCACAAACCGTCTCGAACTGCTGAAGATATGTTGATAGCTGCGGGCCAATGGCAAAGTCAGCAGCTGCGGATTGGAAATAACCCAAAGTATATTTGGCACGCCGGGGATGGGAGGGCGATAATATTGTCCGCAAATGTGAAGGGCAATATCTCCATTCTGCAGGGCACTGACTGTTTCACCCAGCAAGATCGTTTGGCTTTTGATGCGGCACCGTGATAGCGCCCTTTGCAGCCCGAGAATGAACTGAAACTCACCCGTCTTCTTGAATTTCACCCGAGATACAGGGACGAATATATAAACAACCCCGGAAATTGTATCTATCTTGGTTTCCGCGTGATTACTCGACATATACTACTCAAAATTTGGCCACTATATTGCAGATGCTTTGGAAACAGCATCTATATTTTGGGCAGATCTTGCGTCCATTCTCCAAGCCAGCAGATCGGACTTTGCTGGCGGCTGCCCCGGTATAGTCAACAGTCGCGGGTTCAAGTTGTCAAGCGACAGGCTGCGATGCTGTCTGACGGCAAACGCCCGATTGAAGGCCCATCATATTTCAAAACATTGCCGCCAAGGCTCAGCAGCGCTTGATGCTTCTTGGTCAAGCCGCAGTGCCAAGGCCCCAAAATGGCACCAAAAGCCGTTCAGCGGCACTGCATTCCCCGATGTCAGAAATTGCGATAGGGTGGTTTCATGGCAAAGGGTCAAAGGTGCTGCTTAGTGGCTGTTTAACCCGGTTTACGGCGGCAGCAAGATGCGGTTCAGTGATGGCAGTGGTCGAACATTAGCCGGTGCGGGGGAATTTATGAATGGCTGAACCAGATCTCCGTCGGATCATCACGATTGGCGCGCCGATGTCGCCCGATCCTGTCCGCTTGGCCGAACTGATGGCAGAGGCCATCGCCGCGAACTGGTTCAGCAATGGCGGCGCGCTGCATATGCAACTCGAGCAAGCACTGACCCGCCGAGAGGCTGCGTCTGATGCGGCATCGCTGACCTCATCGGGCACGATGGCACTGATGCTGGCGCTTGGGCTGGGCAATCTGCCGCTTGGCTCCGAGGTGATCACGACGCCGCTTAGCTTTGCTGCGACGGCGCAAGCCATCGCGTGGAGCGGATTGCGCCCGGTCTTCGCCGATGTCGACGCCGAAATGCTGACGCTATGTCCGCGCGCTGTTCAGGCGGCGATCACGCCGCGCACCTCGGCGATTTTGCCGGTGCATTTTCTGGGTGTCCCCTGCGACGTTGCAGCCATGGCGGAAATTGCCAAGCAGCATGGGCTGTGGCTGGTGTATGATGCGGCGCATGCGTTTGATGTCAGCTTTGGGGGCCAGCCGCTTGGGCATTACGGCGATGCAGCGGCCTTTTCGCTGCACGCGACCAAGATTTTGCACACGGGCGAGGGCGGCTATGTGGTGACACGGCGCGGTCAGGCGCAAGCCTTTCGCCGGATGCGCAACTTTGGGCTTGAGGCGGGCAAGCCCGTTGGTATGGGCCTCAACGGCAAACTTTCAGAGCTGCAAGCGGCCTTGGGCCTGACGTTGCTGCCAGATCTTGCAAGCGAATTGCAGGCTCGGGCCGCATTGCGCCGCAGCTACGACGCGGCGCTTGGCGGGATACCGGGGCTGCGGCTGCATGCAACGCGCGCGGAGGCGAGCGACAGTCTTGGCTATTATGCGCTGCGCCTAGCACCGGATTTGCGCGCGCGGTTACATGTGGCACTGGCCGAAAGCCGGATCATCGCGCGCGATCACTTTCCCATTTTGTGCGGGCAGGGCACCCCTTGGCCCGATGCAAGCATCGTGACCGCAGAGGGCGGCCCGGCGTTAGCGCCCAGCCTTGGGGCGCAAGTGCTGTGCCTTCCCATGCATGGCCGGGTTACGGCATCGGACGTCAAACGCATCGCAGTTGTGGTCCGGTCTGTGATGCAATGAAAGAGGCAGGCATGATCCAAGCCACCACACAGTTCGATGAAATCACCGTCTTTGGCGCGCGTGGCCATAGTTTGGTGATCTTGCAAGCGATGGAAGAGCACTGGCAAGGCCGGGTGAAAATTCACGCTTTGATCGACGATATCGAACACGGGTTCCGTCACCCGGCCTTGGATATTCCTGTGATATCCTCTGGTGAGCGCCGTGCGATGTTTGGGGATGTTCCGGTGCTCGTGACGCCGGGAAGCGGCAATCTGCGCGCAAGAATGGCGGCCCAGCTTGCGTCCGAGGGGGCCATGTTGGCCACCGCCACTTGCTTTGGGATGGGCCATGTTGATCCGGGTGCTGAATATGGCGCGGGAAGTCTCTGTGTGCCGCATCTGCGCATCAGCCCCAATGTGCGGATCGGTGCGATGGCGCAAATCTTGGGTGCAGTGCTGGGTCATGATGTCGAGATTGGCGCAAATACCTCTGTCGGCTTTGGGGCGACGGTGTTGGGGCATGTCAAGATTGGCGCCAATGTGGTAATCGCACCGGGTGCCATCCTGATGAATGGCACCCGCGCGCGGCCTTTGTCTATTGGCGATGGCGCGGTGATCGGGATTGGTGCCGCCGTGATGCGCGATGTCGCCCCGGGCGCGCGGATGGTGGGCAATCCTGCCATACCGCTGCGAGACTGGGTCAGGTTGCAGCGGTTGTTAAAGACGCGGTGAGCAGCTTATCCAGCGTATCGACATAGCGCGCAAAGTCGGTTTTCTGCCGGATCAGACGGCGCAGCCTGCGGCGCGAAGCTGCGGTAACACCTGCAGCCATATCCAACGCCAAAGCTGCAAAGTTTGCCTGTTGCGCCACGGGCAGAAACTGCCCGATGCCTTCGGTCAAACCGATCAGCCCGATATCGGCGGCATAGCCGACAAAGGGCGTGCCGACGGCTGCCGCATGGATCACGGTCGTTGGCCCCGGATCTTGCCGAGAGGTCAACAGATAAACATCGGCTCCCCGATACCAGGCAAGGCTGTCATCGACAAAGCCCGGCAGGGTCAAGTTCAAGCCACGCACTTTTGCAGCATCGGCCAGACTTTGCGCCCAAGCATCAAGCGCACCAAGCCAGACAAATCTGGCCCTTGGCGATTGGCCTGCGATAGCTTCAGCGGCCTCGATGAACCGATCAAATCCCTTGCGCCGATCAGCATAGCCGGCTCCGATGAACACCGGCCCATGCCCCCGAGATTTGCGCCGCTGCACAAATGCCGCAAGCGGCGTCGGCGGCAACACGATGCCCGGCGTCACTACGTTCAACGCTCCGAACTCCGGCTCCAATGCTTTGGCCATCAAGGGCATCGAAGCCACCAGCCGCGCACCCGCATCTCGCGCAGCCCGCAGAGGCTGTAAAAAGCTCTGTTCGCGCAGATAATCAGGCATCTCATGGATCAAAAGCAGACACTCAAGCCCAAATTTGGCCAGTGGCACGGCCATGCCCGCAGCTGCGCCCGTATTGATCAAGGCGCGCGTGCCTTTCGGCAAGCCTTCGGCCAAGCCAGTGGTGTCCCACCCCTCGGATTGCACAAAGACCGGTCCCAACTCTTGGAACCGCGCAGTCAGCGGGCCGGCATTGCCCAGCAGAAATATCGGCGCATAGGACCGAGCGCGCAGGGCGCGCGCCAGATCAAGCGTCAAGATCGGCACTCCGGCAGCCTGCGCGTCATGGCAGACCAGCAAGATCGGCCGCATCCCGGTTGTCCGCAATGCAGTGATCGCTTGCCGCATCGCCAAGGCGGACTGAGCCCGATTGCGGGGCAGGGGGCGGGGCAAATGCCCTAAGGCCTTGCCCGCGGTCACATAGTGGCGCAGCGCGCCGTTTTGTCCCGGTCGCAGATAACACCGCTGATAAAAATCGGTATCAAATCCAGCAGAGGGCCTCCGCCCCTCGTCATCGCCAAGTGCTATGAAATGCAGGGCTGCGCGCCCGCCCAGATCCGCAAGATCAGGGTAGGTCGCGCGATAAAAGGCAGGGTCGATCAACGGATGTGGCTGGCGGTCTTCGCCCTTCTCGCTGCGGCGCAGGAAATCTTCGACCGCAGTTTGCGCCCCGCGACGGCTCCACTTCGGATAGCGGTTTTTATACCAAACCGTCGAAAAACAGGCGTTTGGATCTAGCCCAAGCGCGTCGCCCTGTGTCTGAAAATGTAGGACCGCTTGGGCATCATCAAAATCCAGCCCGCTCTGCAGGCGATAATAGCTGCTATCAAATATGCTGTCCAAATTCACCTGATGCCGCCCGCCACTCACCGTCGATGTCCAACGCGACCGATTTGCCACGATAAAGCTGCCCGACAGAAATGCCGCACTGACACGCGCTTTTATGTCGCTTTGTCAGATGCAGCATAGGGCAGATCGCAAAGCATCTCTAGCTTTGCCGCCGATACCTTTGCTCTTTTCTGTCATGAGCGCCTTCTGAAGCCATCATGTTGCGACGATATTGCGTGCGCTGATGCTGCATTGCGCAATTTAGGCAGAGGCGCCCGCATGAAGGTGAATCACAGCCAGTCTTGCCGCTGCGCAAGCGACGCCCGCCTAACTTGACTATATACGCGGCGCAGATAGGAAAAACGGTTTCAGCACACCTCTGATCGACCGATCCGGTCTGCGCCATTTCACCAAAAGATCAAAAACGTCGCATTATGAAGGGTTTGCGTCATCCACAAAAGGCACTATAGGGCGCTCTAGCACCGAATGGGTTTATCCCACATCCAAGTAAGGGAATGGCGAATTTGTCCGATGTTGTAAAGATGCGCGCCGAACTGGCCGCCAGCTATGACCTTGCCCCATCGCTTGCCGCCGCCGAAGCCACCAAGCACATCCATGCCAAGATGGACCGCGTGGTGCCATTGGCCGATTGGGCAACCTTCGCGCCCTATGTCATCGCCATCAACCGCCTGAAAGCCGAACGCAACGCGGTGATCTTAGGCCACAACTACATGACGCCCGAGATTTACCACGGCGTTGCCGATTTCGTCGGCGACAGCCTGCAACTGGCAATCAAGGCGACCGAGGTTGAGGCCGATGTGATCGTGCAATGCGGCGTGCATTTCATGGCGGAAACTTCAAAGATCATGAACCCGTCCAAAACCGTGCTGATGCCGGATATGGATGCGGGCTGCTCCCTGGCAGAATCGATCACGGCGCAGGGCGTGGCCGAGATGCGCGCGCTCTATCCCGGCGCGCCCGTGGTATCTTACGTCAACACCACTGCCGAGGTGAAAGCGGTGTCAGATGTGTGCTGCACCTCTGCCAATGCGCTGCAGATCGTCAACGCCATGCCCGGCGACACCGTGATCATGACGCCCGACCAATATCTGGCCCGCAACGTCGCCGCGCTGACCCATAAACGCGTGGTGTGGTGGGAAGGCTCGTGCATCGTGCATGAACTGTACACAGCTGCCGATTTGCGCGCCTACCGCGAACATGACCCCGACGTGAAAATCATCGCCCACCCCGAATGCACCCCCGAAGTGGTGGCCGAGGCTGATTTTACCGGCTCGACCAAGGGCATCATTGATTGGGTGCACAAACACAAACCCGCCAAGGCGATGCTGGTCACTGAATGTTCGATGGCCGCAAACATCGCCGATGAATTGCCCGAGGTCGAATTCGCCAAGCCCTGCAACATGTGCCCTTATATGAAGATGATCACGCTGGAGAAAATCCTCTATGCCCTGCACACGATGACCGGCCAAGTAGAGGTTGACCCCGAAGTATCCGCCCGCGCCCGTATCGCGGTGCAGCGGATGATCGACATCAGCCGGGCCGCGGCCTAAGCCATGACAGCGCAACCGCCGCACAGCGTTGATACCGAACGGGTGATCATTGTCGGCGCGGGTCTGGGCGCGCTTTATGCCGCACTGAACCTTGCGCCGCATCCGGTGCTGATGATCTCTCCCGACGCGCTGGGGCAGGGGGCGAGTTCGGCTTGGGCGCAGGGCGGTATCGCCGCCGCGATGGCCGAAGCCGACAGCCCCGAAGCTCATGCCGCCGATACCATCCGCGCTGGGGCAGGCACGGTTGACGCCGATGTGGCCGCCTTTGTCACCGCCGAGGCCCGCGCGCATATACTTGATCTGACCGCAATAGGCACGCCGTTCGACCGCGATGCGCAGGGTGGCTACGTGCTGTCGCGCGAGGCCGCGCATGGTCTGGCGCGCGTGGTCCGGGTGCAAGGCGATCAGGCGGGCCGCGAAATCATGGCCGCACTGATTGCCGAAGTGCGGCGCACCCCGTCTGTGCAGGTGATCGAGGGTGTTGTCGCCACGGATTTGTCGACCTCAGACGGAAAAATTACCGGGGTGGTGATCGAGGCCACCGATGGCTCGGGGCCGATCCGGCTGCGTGGCACCGCAGTGCTTTTGGCGGGTGGCGGCTCGGGCGGGCTATATGCGCTGACCACCAATCCACCGCGCATCCGGGGGCAGGCGATCGGCATGGCCGCGCGGGCAGGGGCGGTGATGTCTGATGCCGAGTTTGTGCAGTTCCACCCCACCGCCATCGACATGGGCGAAGACCCCGCCCCCTTGGCGACCGAGGCTTTGCGCGGCGAAGGCGCCACCCTGATCAACCGCGACGGCACCCGCTTTATGCTGAACATTCACCCCGATGCCGAACTTGCTCCGCGCGATGTGGTCGCCCGTGCGATCTTTGCCGAAACCCAAGCCGGACGCCGCCCGATGCTGGATACCCGCACCGCCATCGGTGCAGAGATCACGCACCGCTTTCCCGCCGTGGCCGAGGCCTGCCGACGCGGCGGTATTGATCCGGTCACCCAAGCCATCCCGGTTGCCGCCGCCGCGCATTACCACATGGGGGGCATCGCAGTTTCGGCACAGGGGCGCAGCAGTCTGTCCGGGCTTTGGGCCTGCGGCGAAGCCAGTGCCACCGGATTGCACGGCGCCAACCGCCTTGCCTCTAATGGCTTGCTCGAAGCACTGGTCTACGGTCGCCGCGCCGCCCGTGATATTGCGAAGGGTCTGGACCGCAGCGATGCGCCGCCCGTGACGCTGACGTTGCCAAACGGCGGCTTGCCGCCTGACCCTGCCTTGGTCGCTTCCTTGCGCCAGACCATGACCGAACATGTCGGCGTTGTGCGCGATGCGGCTGGATTGAAAACCGCGCTCTGCCACATTGCCGCGCTGGAAGCGCAGGCGAAAGGCAATCCGGGTTTCCTGAACATGACGGCAACAGCCACCCTGATCGCAGCTGCCGCCCTGCTGCGTCAGGAATCGCGCGGCGCGCAGTGCCGCCGTGATTTCCCCGATACCAACCCCGCGCTGGCGCATCGCAGCACCCTGACGCTGACCCAAGCCCTCGCCCTGCGCCAATCCGTAACGGAGACTTCCGCATGACCGCTGCCTTCGCACCGCTGCCCGATCTGCTGCTGGAACCCTTGGTGCGCGCGGCATTGATCGAAGATCTTGGCCCGAATGGCGATGTCACAACCCGCGCCGTGATCCCGGCAGGCACGCGCTACCACGCACGGCTGAACGCGCGCGAGGCGGGCGTGGTGTCTGGTATGCAACTGGCCGCCATCGCGTTTCGGCTGGTGGACCCGTCACTTGCCATCACCCTGCACCGCCCCGATGGCAGCCTTTGCGCCCCCGGCGATGTTCTGATGCAGATCGAAGGCGCTGCCGCCTCGATCCTATCCGCCGAGCGTATCGCTTTGAACTTCGCTGGGCGCTTGTCCGGCATTGCCACATTGACCGCCGCCTTTGTCGCGCAGACCAAGGGCACCGCCACCCGCATCACCTGCACCCGCAAGACCACGCCGGGTCTGCGTATGGTCGAAAAAGCCGCCGTATTGCATGGCGGTGGCTTCAACCACCGCTTCGGGCTGTCCGATGCCATCCTGATCAAAGACAACCATATCGCAGCGGCAGGCGGCATCAGCGCGGTCCTGCAAGCCGCCCGCGCCAACGTCTCGCATATGATGAAGGTCGAAATTGAGGTTGATACCTTGGCCCAACTCGCCGAAGTGCTGTCGGTTGGTGGTGCAGATGTCGTGCTGCTGGACAACATGGATACGCCCACCCTACACCAAGCCGTGACGCTGGTGGCAGGGCGCTTGGTAACCGAAGCCTCGGGCAACATGGCGCTGCCCCGCATCGCCGAAGTCGCAGCGACGGGGGTGGATTACATATCCTGCGGCGCGCTGACCCATTCGGCCCGGACATTGGACTTAGGCTTGGATTTCTGACCACCAAAGCGGCTGGCGCAATGTCGACCGCTTGCTGCCAGCACCGCGCCTTGTCGGGAGCCAAACGCTTGCCCCAAAACCTTCACAAGGCTGCTGTACCCAGACAAGCAGCCGCAGTTCCAAAGCGCCCTAATAGCCCTTCACCGCTTCGATCGTCGTCTGATGCACCAGCGCCAGTTGCCCCGCGACTGCAGAGGTGAACAACCGCGCATCGGTAAGCAGGGATGCAAAGTCATAGCCTTGTACAAAGGCGCGTCGGATCATTTCAGGCGATCCGGTGTGAATACCCGCCAACCGACCTGCCGCCTTGGTGCGATTTGCGATGGTGGCGATGGCGTCCAGCACTTCGGCGGCTGTCGGATCAAGCGTCGGCTCGTAGCCCAAGGACAGGCCAAGATCAGACGGGCCGACATAAACCCCATCAATGCCCGCCACAGACAGAATGGCGTCGAGATTGCCCAATGCCTCGCGGGTTTCAATCATCGCAAACACCATAACCTCAGTGTTCGCGGATTTTGCATAGCCCGGGCCAAAAACCATATTCGCCCGCGTTGGCCCAAAAGAGCGGCTGCCCATCGGCGCGTAGCGGGTCGCCTGCACCAGACGCTGCGCATCTTCGACCGTGTTGACCATCGGACAAATCAACCCCGCAAAGCCCGCATCCAAGACCTTTGCGATGATGCCGGGCTCGTTCCACGGCACGCGGGCCATGACGGGGGCGGCCAGGCCCTGCAACACCTGCAACATCGTCAGGGCGGTTTGATAGTCGATCAACCCATGCTGCAAATCGACGGTCATCAGATCAAAGCCCTGCCGACCCATGATCTCTGCGGTGACGGGCGAGGGTATGGCGCACCAGCCATTGACGGCCTTGGCGCCATTGGCAAAAACTTGGCGGATTTGGGGCATCGCAGAGATCCTATACAGGTTGATTTAGCCAGTTTACCAAAGCCAATTGGGTGGCGCCGGGATTTTCCAACGTCGGCAGATGGCCCGCGTTTGCAATGATCTCAAAGCGCGATTGCGGCATCAGGCTGTGCATTTGCTCATGGCGGTCGCGCGGGCAAAGCTGGTCATGCGCGCCCATCAGGACCAAAGCCGGGCCTTTGAACGCTGCGAGCGTTTCGGTCTGCTCAGGGCGGTCACGCAAGGCGCGCGACTGTCGGGCAAAGGTCTGGGGACCCAAATCCAGAGCCATGTCGAGGCACAGTGCGGCCAAGTCTGGGCGCGGCATGGCAAAATAGCGGGGGATTGTGTCCTGCGCCATCAGTGCCGCCAGATCGCCAGCCAGTGCGCGGGCGATCTGTGGTGCGCGCAGGGCCTGCACAGCGGGCAATTCTGCACGCGGGTTGGTGTCTAACAACGCAACACGGCGAACCCGCTCGGGGGCTTGCCGCAGCACCTCCATCGCCACGATGCCGCCCATCGACAGGCCCGCCAGATCAAATTTGTCGGGGGCCTGTTGCAGGATCGCGGCGGCCAAGGCTTGCACGCTGTCCGCCCCCGTCATGTCGGCGTGATGCACCGTGCAGGGCAACCCAGACAGGTCGCCCCACATCCGCGCATCGCACATCATGCCGGGGATCAGCAGCAGCATGGCTTACAACAAGCGCCCGGTCAGACCCGCCTGATCTTCGGTGCTGATCACCCGGTAAAGCGAGGCTTCACCCGTCATTGCAGGCGTCAGACTGTGTTCAAGGCCGGGGGGAATCGCTGCCGTATCGCCGGGGTTCAGCGCCGTGGTGCCACCCGCCCAAGTCAGCCGCCAATGCCCGCGCATCGGCATCAGAATCTCATGCTGGTCAAGGCTGTAGGGGGCATCAGTGATCGAGTTGCGCGACAGGAAGTCAACCTCAAACCCCGGACGGTCGCGCAGTTTGCCTTCCGCGCCGATCACCTTGGCGGGCTGACGATCAGACAAAGCCATCAGATCCCAATAGCGTGCCACGCAATTGGGGATCACCTCGGCGGTGGTGGGTTCGGGGAAAGCTTTCAGCTCTTCTTCAGTCAACAGCGGCATCGGCACCACGCCTTCGGGCAGGTTCTGGCCCTTTTTGGTGTCATAAAGCTTGCCATTCTTGCCGAGAGTCAAGCCGTAATCCTTGGCATCAGTGATCACCTGCGGCGCCCAGACCACGCCACCGCCCGCATCATCACCACCCAGCACGGCCATGATCATCCCGTAATCGGTGCCGACGTTTTCAAAGGCGCGGAAGATGCCGGTGGGGATGTTGAAGATATCGCCCTCTTCGGCGATGAACTCTCCAGCCGTGCCATAGCGGCCCCAGAAGAACCGCCAACGGCCTTTCAGCACGAAGAACACTTCGGCGGTGCGGTGGGTATGCAGGCTGTTGCGGCAACCGGGCGGCTGGCCCGCAGCCCCGATGTTAAAGCCGGGGGTGTCCACGATATGCACATGCTGGTCTGGGCTTTCCGACACGCCACCGCCGATGATGGTGAAGTTTTCCTTACGGTTGGAACCGGGGGTATGCGCGTCAATAAACGCGGTCTTGCAGGGGCGCAGATCGCCATAACGGACGATGCGGGCTTCCATTTCTTGCGGAGTCATAGGGCACCTTTGCGGTTAATCGGCGGTCCAGCCGCCATCGATAAGAAGAGAGGTTCCGGTGATCAGGCTTGCGGCATCCGAGGCCAGAAACGCCACGGCCCCCATGATGTCGGTGACTTCGCCGACGCGCCCCAGCTTGATCTTGCTGGCAATCCAAGCCGCGCGCTCGGGGTTGGCGAAAGTGGCAGCTGTCAGTGCCGTGCGGATAAAGGTCGGCGCGATGGTGTTGACGCGGATGCCGTGCTTGCCCCACTCAATCGCCATGCTTTTGGTCATGCCTTCCACCGCGTGCTTGGTGGCCGAATACACCGCGCGGTCGATACCGCCGACATGCGCCATCTGGCTGGTGATGTTGATCAGGCTGCCGGGTTTGCCTTCGGCAATCAGCCGGGCGGCGACAGCGCGGGTCAGGAAATAGGCCGCGCGCAGGTTCAGGTTGGTGGCGAAATCGAAATCCTCGGGCGTGGTCTCGATCGCGGGGCTGTGGCGCGCACCGCCAGCCGAGTTCACCAGAATATCGAACGCTGGCAAGGCTGCCAGCGCGACCTCGGTTGCTTTGGTGTCGGTGATATCCAAGGGCAGCGCCTGCGCGGCAAAGCCCTCGGCCCGCAGATCCTCAACCAAACCCGCCAGCTCGACAGCGCGGCGGGCGCACAGGGTCACATGCGCGCCCTGTTCTGCCAGCGCAACCGCAGCCGCCAGCCCGATGCCAGACGACGCCCCCGCAATCAGCGCGCGGCGACCGTCCAGCCGGAACGAAGGCGTGCGCGGCAGGCTCATTCGGCGGCCGCCCCGTAAGGCACGTTCTGCCCGCCATAGCGGCGCACGCGGATATTGCATTGCTCGGCATGGCCAACAAAGCCCTCCAGCATGCACAGGCGCGAGCCATAGGCCCCGATTTCGGCTGCGGCAGCGTCGGTGGTGATGCGCTGATAGCTGTGGGTTTTCAGGAACTTGCCAACCCAAAGCCCGCCCGTATAGCGGCCAGCTTTCTTGGTCGGCAGGGTGTGATTGGTGCCGATCACCTTGTCGCCATTGGCGACATTGGTGCGCGGGCCAAGGAACAGCGCACCATAAGAGTGCATGTTTTGCAGGAACCAGTCGTCGCGGTCGGTCATCACCTGCACATGCTCGGAGGCGATATCATTGGCGACCGCCAGCATCTCATCATAGCTGTCGCAGACGATCACCTCGCCGTAATCGGCCCAGCTGACCGATGCCGTCGCGGCGGTTGGCAGGATTTGCAGCAGGCGGTCCACCTCGGCCAGTGTCGCCTCGGCCAGTTTGCGGCTGTTGGTCAGTAATACGGCGGGCGAGTTATAGCCATGCTCGGCCTGACCCAGCAGGTCAGTGGCGCAAAGCTCGGCATCCACCGTATCGTCAGCGATCACCATAGTTTCAGTCGGGCCCGCAAACAGATCAATGCCAACGCGGCCATAAAGCTGGCGCTTGGCCTCGGCCACAAAGGCATTGCCGGGGCCGACGAGCATATCCACGGGCGTGATGGTTTCGGTGCCAATCGCCATCGCCCCCACGGCCTGCATCCCGCCCAGAACGTAAATCTCATGCGCGCCGCCCAAGGCCATCGCGGCCACAATCGCCGGATGCGGCGCACCATTCACCGGCGGGGCCGACGCCACAATGCGCGGCACACCAGCAACCGACGCCGTCAGCACCGACATATGCGCGCTGGCAACCATCGGAAACTTGCCGCCCGGAACATAGCAGCCGACCGACTGCACCGGGATATTGCGATGGCCAAGGAAGACGCCGGGCAGAGTTTCAACCTCTATATCCGTCATGCTGGCACGCTGCGCTTCTGCAAATCGGCGGATCTGGGTCTGCGCGAACCGGATATCCTCCATGTCGCGCGCAGAGACTTTTTGCATCGCGGCTTCGATCTCGGACGGGGTCAACCGAAAGCTGGGCGGGTCATAGCGGTCGAACTTCACCGACAGATCGCGCACCGCCGCATCGCCACGCGATTCGATATCGGCCAGCACAGATTCGACCATCGCGCGGGTTTTCGCATCATCGGCCGCGCGTTCCGTTTCGGGCTTGCCACGTTTGAGCCAGGTTACAGCCATTTCAATCCTCGGCAGTGAATACGTTTGCAATATGGATAGACCAAGCCCGGGCAAGATGGCAAGACTGTTGTGCAGATTTCTGTAAAATCTCAGCGAGAGATTGCCGCTCAATGGCTTCATGGCAAACAAAACCCCAAAGATTTAAGGGGGTTGCGGGCAAAATGCGCGCGAATGTGAAACAGGGCTTTGCAAACGTATGCAGATTGACTAGCCTAACCGCAAAACAAAGGCCCTTCTGGCCCGAAAGGAGCATGATGTCGAACCTGTCCGAAGCCTATCCGACCGCAAAAATTTCTTGGGTAAAAGCGCCCAGCCGCAATGCCGAAAGCGATAACAAACCTGTGGCCGAACTGGTCGCCAAGATCCTCGCTGACGTCAAATCGCGCGGCGATGCGGCGGTGCGGGAGTATTCGGCGCAATTCGACAAATCAGACCTGCAGGCGTTTGAAGTGACGCAAGCGCAGCGTGAGGCGGCTGTGGCGGCGCTTGATCCGCAGACGCGGAAGGACACTGAATTCGCCATCGCCAACGTCCGCCGCTTTGCCGAGGCGCAACTGGCGACGATTTTGCCGCTTGAGATTGAGCCGCTTCCCGGTGTGTTCATGGGGCATCGGGTTATCCCGATTGACCGGGTGGGCTGCTATGTGCCGGGTGGGCGGTTTCCGCTGTTGTCGGCGCCGATCATGACGATTGTTCCGGCAAAGGTTGCGGGTGTGCCTGAGGTGATCGCGTGTCTGCCGCCCAATGCGCATGAGGCGATGGTGGCGGGGTGCCATCTGTCTGGCGCGGATCGGATTTTCCGCATTGGAGGCGCGCAGGCGATTGCGGCGATGGCGTTTGGCACCGAGACTGTGCCGGGTGTGATGAAGATCATGGGGCCGGGCAATGCTTTTGTGAACGAAGCCAAGCGGCAGGTGTTTGGTCCGGTGGGGTTTTTTAATGATACGGCGACCACCGAGATCTACACTCTGGCGGATGAGACTGGCGATGCCGAGATGATTGCGACCGACCTTTTGGCGCAGGCAGAG
>NZ_BSPP01000015.1 GCF_030161095.1 Cypionkella aquatica | reverse complement strand
CTCGACGCCGATGCGCCCAAACCGCCCACATATCTCTTCAATCATTCAATTTTCAAAGAGCGAGGACACAAAACAAACAACACACCCGAACTTCGGGCGTCTTGCCTTCGTGTATCCAGAATTCAGTTACGAGCGTTTCATCTCGCGTCCCGTTCCATCCCGTCTGCATCGCTGCGTCTGTTCGTCTTCGGTGAGGCGTTATCTAGGGTCAGTCGCCGAATGTCGCAAGAGGAAAAATGCAAAGCGATGTCATTTTCTTGTCACGCCCAATGTTTACAGGGGATTTCCGCAGTGCCTGCTGCTTCAAGAGGCAGTCGCTACAAAGGCAAAAGGCGCAAATCCGGGTCAAACCACGAATCTGCGCCTTTGATTCGGCCTCATTCGCCCAGAATCTGCGACTCAGCTGGCGAAATTTTCTCCCTGATGGGTGATGTTTCCGCCCGATACGGTCAGCGCAATTGGCGTCGCGCCCAGATCGCCCGCCGCCACCGTCTCAATGTCGGCGTCAATCAGCACCAGATCGGCGGCAAGGCCGACAACCAGCTTGCCGGTGACGGTTTCCATATGTGCAGCCCAAGCCCCACCTGCCGTATAGGCGTAAAGGCTGTCCATCAGACTGACCCTTTCGTCCGCCGCACCCTCATAGGGCACCCGCGTCATCGCCGCTTGCAGCCCGCGCATCACCGACACATCCGTCACCGGCCAATCGCTGGCAAAAGCCAAGGGGGCCCCCTGATCGGCGAGGGTCTTCCACAAATAAGCATCCGGCCAGCGCGCACGGTCAAACACCGTCTCCATCGTCGACATCGGGAAATCCATTGCCCCCGGAGGATGCGGCGGCTGCACGCTTGCGGTGATCCCCAAGGCCCCCAGCCGAGGAATATCGGCGCGATCAATCAACTCGATATGTTCAATACGGTGCCGCATGTCACGCAAGCCATTGGCCTGCCCCGCCGCCTCGTAGCCGTCAATGGTCTGCCGCACTGCGCCATCACCAATCGCATGCACTGCAATCTGCAAGCCCCGCCGATCTGCCTCGGCACAGATCGCCTTGAAACGCTCGGGCTCGAACAGCGGCTCGCCGCGCAGGGTTGTCCCCGGATAGTCGTTCAGCATATACGCCGTCCGGCTGTCGACGACGCCATCCATGAACATCTTCACAAAGCCCGACGACACCCAGTCATCCTTGTATTCTGCCGTCATCGCACTTGCGCGCTCCAGCTCCGACAAATCCATATGCGGCTTGAAGTGGAACGGCACCTTGACCCGCGCGGTCAACCGCCCCTCATCCTTCATCTCGCGCAAAAGCTGGCAGGTGTAGCGGTTGCCGTCCATGTTCACCATCGAGGTGATGCCATGCGCCGCGCAATGCGCAAGGCCAGCTGCGATCTTGTCCTTATCGCGGGCGCGCACCTCATCCGATGGCCACGGCTCGGGCTCCCCCCCTGTCGCAATGCCCAACTGCAAATGCGCCTCGCCGCCCAAGGCCAAGATCGGCCCAAACGCCTCAAACTCGCGCAACTCGCCCGACGCCATGCCGTCCGCGCCCATCACCACCTCATGCCCATGCGGCATCGCAGCCCCATGCAGCAGACCAGCTGCAGCCAGTGCCGCGGTATTGGCCCAAACCGTATGGTGATCCGGCGACATCATCGCAATCGGGCGATCCGCGATCACCCTGTCCAGATCAAACCGCGTCACCGGAGCATCCAGAATCTCGTAAGACGCCCCCTGTGCCATCAGCAAAGCATTGCTGGGATATTGCACCGCATAAGCCTCAAACGCCGCCTTCAAAGCGTCAAAGCCATGCACTTTGCCGATCTGCAACTGCACAAGCTCATTGCCACCCAACACCAGATGCAAATGGCTTTCCACAAACCCCGGCAGCAGCGTCCGCCCGCCCGCATCAATCACCCGCGTCTCCGCACCCGCCAGCAACGCAACCTCAGCCGCACTCCCCACCGCCACAATCTTGCCCGCAGCCCACGCCACCGCCTCGGCCCGAGGCTTCCCCGCATCCATCGTCAGAACCTTGGCATTGGTCACAATCATCTCAACAGCCATCTTGGTCATCCTCTCTGTACAAATATCCCACGGGGGTCCGGGGGTGTGAAACCCCCGGTCGCCACCTCAGCCGCGCAACGCCGCAACCCGCTCTGCCATCACACACAACATCTCAAACATGATCGAGATTCCCAACCACGCTGTCCCGCCGCTCGCATCAAACGGAGGCGACACTTCCACCAGATCCGCCCCGACGATATTGACGCCCTTGAGCATCCGCGCCACCTGCAATGCTTGCCAAGAATTCGGCCCGCCCACTTCTGGCGTCCCCGTGCCCGGCGCAAAGGTCGGATCGACGAAATCAATGTCATACGTAATGTAGGTATCGCCCAAGCCCACAATATCGCGCGCTTCGGCCATCACATCCTCGACCCCACGCGCATGGAACTCTGCTATCGGGATGATGCGGATGCCATTGGCCGCCGCAAAATCCCAATCTTCCCGCCCATACGCAGTGCCGCGAATACCGATCAGACAATAGCGCTTGGGGTCAATCAGCCCCTCTTCAACCGCGCGACGGAACGGCGTGCCGTGGTTATACTTTGATGTGCCGAAATAGACGTCGTTCAGATCGGTATGGCTATCAAACTGGATCATCCCGACTGGGCGGCTTTTGGCAACCGCCCGCAAGATCGGCAACGAGCACAGATGATCGCCGCCGCCCGTCAGCGGCAATACCCCCGCCGCCACGACGCGATCATAAAACGCCTCCATCCGCGCAAGGCTATCCGTCAGATCGGCCGGATTGGGCGCGACATCCCCCAGATCAGCACAGGCCGCCAATTCAAACGGCGCGACCCAAGTCACCCCATTCATCGCCCGGATCATCGTCGACAGATCGCGCAACTGGCGCGGTCCATGCCGTGGCCCCGGGCGGTTCGTCGTGCCGCCATCCCACGGCGCGCCAATCAGTCCAATCTCTACCTCCGCAAAGCGATCATGCTCAAACGGCACATGCGGCAGCCGCATGAATGTCGGAATCCCTGCGAATCGCGGCAAATCAAAGCCAGAGACCGGGGCGAAAAACCCATCATTACGTCCACGCGCCATCCAGCCCACTTCCTTCAAACCGATTCCATTGCCCTATATGATCAAATCCTTCGGCGCTTGTCAGCCGAACCACGACCCGCATCGCCCTTTCGCGACACGCCCGGCACGGCCAAGGCTTGACCAAAGCCGCACCTTCGGTCCTTATCGGCGCAACAGTTATTTTTTCGCCCTAGGATTTCGCATGTTTTCCAAGCCCGCCGATACCGCTGCGCCGCCCGTCCGCCCGACGGCTGGCAATATCAGCAGCAACAACCGCTCGATCCTGTCGTCTGATCTGAAGATCACCGGCGATATTTCTTCGACCGGCACGATCGAGGTGCTGGGCGAAGTAGAGGGCACGCTTTCGGCGCATGGCCTTGTGATCGGTGGCGAAGGCCGCGTCTCGGGCCAAGTCGCCGCCGAAACGGTTGAGGTCAAAGGCCGCCTTGATGGCCGCGTTGACAGCCAGACCTTCACCCTGCGCGCCGCAGCCCAAGTTGCAGCCGACATCAGCTACACCACCTTGATCATCGAAAGCGGCGCCCAAATCGAGGGCCGCTTCACCAAAGCCAAGGCGTAAACACCGCCGAACTTAAGAAAGGCGCGCACCCCTGCGCGCCTTTTTTCATACGCACCAAGCCGCCCCTTACCGCGCCGGCGGAATAGAATAGCTCAGCCCAGCCCGCGCCACCGGATCGACGCCGCCTTCAGAAAACACCATCACATCACCGACAGCCAGACTGCGCCCCAGCTTCAAAACCCGCGCCTCGGCCAGCAGATCCACCCCCGCCTGCGGCTTGCGCATGAAATCAATGCTGCAATTTGTTGTCACCGCCAGCGCCACCGGGCCGATCCGGCTTAGGACAGCCAGATACATCGCCACATCCGCCAGCGCGAAAATCGCAGGCCCCGACACCGTGCCACCGGGGCGCAAATGCCGATCCTGCACGCGCAGCCGCAGACACAGACCTTGCGCATCGGCACGTTCCACCACGAAATCATCGGCCACCTGCGCAAAGTCCCGCGCCAGAAACGCCTGCAACCCTGCTTTATCCATCACGATCATGCTTCCCCCCTGCCCTGCGCGCGCCTAGAGTTTCGCCAAACCACCGGGGGATGCAATGACCGATCAAATCCTGCTGCGCATAGATCATGGCGGCATCGCCACCCTGACCCTCAATGCCCCCGCCAGCTTTAACGCGCTATCAACCGCGATGCTGACCGCGCTCGGGTCCGAGATCGCCCGCCTGCACGGCGATCAAACCATCCGCGCTGTGGTGATAAAAGGCGCGGGCAAAGCCTTTTGCGCAGGACACGATCTGCGCGAGATGCAAGCCGCCCGCCAATCCCCCGACGAAGGCCGTGCCGCGTTCCAAGCCTTGTTCGCGCTGTGTGCCGAGGTGATGCAAGCCCTGCAAAACCTGCCGCAACCCACAATCGCCCAAGTCCATGGCATCGCCACCGCCGCTGGTTGCCAACTTGCCGCCAGCTGCGACATGATCACCGCCGCACAAGGTGCACGCTTTGGCGTCAACGGCATCAACATTGGCTTGTTCTGCACGACGCCAATGGTTGCCCTTGCCCGCAAAATCCCGTCAGCCATCGCGTTTGAAATGCTCAGCACCGGCGCTTTCATCGACGCCGCCCGCGCCTATGAGATCGGCCTGATCAACCGCCTGACCTCACCCGACACGCTGGAGGCTGACACCCAAACCTTGGCCGAAACCCTCGCTGCCAAACTTCCCACCGCCATGCGACTTGGCAAAACCGCCTTCCGCGACACCGAAGCTCTCGACACCGCCGAAGCCTATGCGCGCGCCTCGGCGATCATGGTCGAAAACACCCTGCTGCCCGACACCGCCGAAGGCATCGCGGCTTTCCTTGAAAAGCGCAGCCCGCGTTGGTCGTAACGCCCTTAACTGAAGGCACTTCATGCTGATCGCACATCTGTCAGACCCCCATTTGCGGCCAAAAGGCCAGCTTTACCAAGGCCTGATCGACAGCAACGCGCTGTTTGATCAGGCGATAGACACGTTGCTGGCGCTCGACCCACAGCCCGATATTGTGATCATCGGCGGTGATCTGGTCGATGAAGGCACCGCCGCCGAATATGAAACCGTGCAAACCGCACTCTCGCGCCTGCCGCAGCCCGTCTATGCGATCCCCGGCAACCATGACGCGCCCGACGCCTTCCGTCTCAGCTTTCACGCTGCACCTTATATAGCCAGCTCTGGCCCGCTGCATTTTGACACCGGTACAGATTGGCCCGTCCGCGTCATCGGCTTTGACGTGACCGTGCCCGGCGATCATCACGGCGATATTGACGACACGCGCCTTGATTGGCTGGCCCAGCGGCTGGCCGAACACAGCGATCGCCCCACGCTTCTGCTGATGCACCAACCGCCCATCGACAGCGGCATGGCCTATATCGACGCCTATAAATGCCAAAACGGCGGCCGTCTTGCTGAACTGCTCTTTCAGCACCGCAATATCGAGCGGGTTCTGTGCGGCCATATCCACCGCGCCATGCAAGCGCGCTTTGGCGGCAGCCTGCTGATGACCGCCCCCAGCACCGCGACCGCAATCGCGCTGCGCCTGCACCCCGACGCCGAGCCCGCCTCGGTCAGCGAGCCCCCCGGACTGTTGCTGCATTATCAGCAGCCGGGGCAGCCTTTGCTGACGCATTGGCTGCCGATTGGAACATTTCCCGGCCCGCTGCCGTTCTTCTGAACCGCATAGCCGTCTCAATAAGGGCCCTTGCAGGCCGCAGACCTGCGCTAAAGCCGATACAACGCGCCGAACTTGGCTTCCAGATAATCCAGCAGCGGCGCCTCGCTTGGCGCAAAGCCACAGGCATGCGCAATCGTCTCGGCAGGTTTGCGCAAACCGCCGTGGCGCTGCAAATTCTCGCGCAACCAGCCGACCGCACCCGACGTATCGCCGCGCGCCAAAGCGCCATCGACATCCGGCACCGCCGCCCGCATCGCGCGGTTCAAACAGCCCGCATAGACATTGCCCAAGGAATAGGTCGGGAAATAGCCAAACAGCCCGACCGACCAATGCACATCCTGCAACACGCCGTGGCTGGGCTTGTCCACCACTTGCCCGAAGTCCGCCAAGAATCGGTCGTTCCAAGCCGCCTCAAGATCACCCACCGCCAGATCACCGCGGATCAAGGCCCGCTCCAGGTCGAACCGCATCATGATATGCAGGTTGTAATGCACCTCATCGGCCTCTGTGCGAATAAAGCCCGCATGCACACGGTTCACCGCGGCATAAAACGCATCCGCGCCTTGCACATTCAGCGGCCCAAACCGCGCCACCATCTGATCATACAGCCAACCCGTGAAAGCCCGACCCCGCCCGATCTGGTTTTCATAGATCCGGCTTTGGCTTTCATGCACGCCCATCGAGACGCCATGCCCCAGCGGAGTCATGCCATAATCGCGGTCAATCGCCAGCTCGTAGCTAGAATGGCCAACCTCGTGGATCGTCGAATACAGACAGTTGAACGGATCGCTTTCGACCACCCGCGTGGTGATCCGGCTGTCATCGCCGCCACCCGAGCTGAACGGATGCACCGCCAGATCAATCCGGCCACGACTGAAATCATAGCCAAACGCCGTCGCCACATCGCGCGCCAGCCGCAGCTGCTCGGCTTGCGGAAAATCGCCCTGCAATGCCAACGGCGTATCCGCCCCAAGGATCGCCCCCCGCAACGCCACCAATCGCGGCCGCATGCGGTCAAACATGCCGCCCAACGACTCCGCCGTGGCCTCTGGTTCGTAATCATCAATCAACGCATCATAAAGATCGCCGCCTTCGGCCAAAGCCGCAGCCTCTTGCCGCCGCAGATCAATAACCCGCGCCAAGGTCGGCAGAAAATCCGCCACCTTCTCGGCAGCCCGCGCCCGCGCCCAGATGCCTTGCGATACCGAGGTGACCCGCGCCAATTCCTGCGCCAGGTCGGCGGGCACTTTCACCGCGCGGCGATACGAGCGTTCAATCTGATACAGCTGCGCCTTGGCCACATCATCAACCGCCTCGGCAGCCGCCAGCCAGTCCCCGATCTGCGGATTGCAGCGCCGGGCATGCATCACGCCCTCCATCGCGGCCATCTCCAAGCCGCGCTGATCTTCCGCCCCGCGCGGCATCATGGTTTCCTGATCCCAGCCGGTACGCTCGGCAATCTTGCCCAAAGCCTCGGTGTCGCGCTGATAGGCCATCAGATCGGCGTAAGCGGTGTTGTTGGTCATAGGTTTCCCTCCCGAATGGTGCCTGCCTGCGGATACATCGCCAAATGCCGCGCCCGGATGATCAGCACCCACAACAGGATCGCGCCGATCTGATGGGTGATGGCAACATGCGGCTGTGCGGCTGTCAAAGCGGTGAAAATGCCCAAAGCCACTTGCACCAGCAACACCACCATCACCGCATGAAACGCCCGCCGCGTCGCGCCATAGGCCGAGGCCCGACCACGCAGCCAGACCAGAATCCCATAGGCGAACAGCAGATATCCCCAGATGCGGTGCATAAACTGCACCAGCCCCGGATTTTCAAAGAACGCATGCCAAATCGGCAAACTGCCGCCAGCGCCATCGGGCACATAAAACGCATCCGCCGGGAAGAACTGGCCATTCATATCCGGCCAGGTTGGAAAAGCCCGGCCCGCATCAATGCCCGCAACCAAAGCCCCCAGCAGAATCTGGAGGAACATCAGATGCATCAACCCGGTGGCTTTGACGACCAGCTTACGCTCGCCCGCCCGCCGCGCCACCAGCAGATCGGTCTCTGTCCGCCCCAGCAACAGCGCATACCATGCGATCAGCCCAAGGATGATGAACGCAAGGCCAAGATGCGTCGCCAACCGATAGGATGCCACATCCACCATCGTGCCCGTCAGCCCCGACGACACCATCCACCAGCCAATCGCGCCTTGCAAACCGCCCAAAGCGCCAATGCCCAGCAAACGCTTGGTCCAGCGCGGCGGGATTTGCTTTGCGATCAGAAAGCCAAAGAAGCCCGCCGCCCATACCAGCCCGATCACCCGGCCCAACTGCCTGTGACCCCATTCCCACCAGAAGATCGACTTGAACTGATCCAACGTCATCGCGGTGTTTTGCAGCTGAAACTCGGGCGAGGCTTGATATTTTGCAAACTCCGCCGCCCAGTCGGCTGCGTTCAGCGGCGGGATCGCCCCGGTCACAGGCTTCCATTCGGTGATCGACAGGCCCGAATCCGTCAGCCGCGTCAGCCCGCCCACCACGATCATCAAAGCCACCAGCGCAAAGATCACCAGCAGCCAAGTCCGCACCCCACGCCGCGCGCCCTTGCCGCGCCCGTCGATCAGCCCACCCTTTGGCGTTGGCACCGCAGGCCCGCCCGCACCAACTTCTTCAAAAATGCTGCGTTTCGTGGCCATGCCGAACCCCTTCGTTGCTTGGCGCAGACACTAGGCCGCAGGCCAAGCCGCTTCAAGGGGCGGCGCTGCGGCCCGATACCGCATGGCTGCGCCGCGCGAAAACCGCCGGGTGCCCAAGCAGTGCGAACATACAGCACCCAAGCGCGCATCTGCCTTCGCCGCGCCGCTCAGATTTCATACTGGCAATATTCATACTGGCAAAAAATATCCCCGCCGGAGGCTTCCACAGCCCCACCATCGCCGGATCGAACCGTTTGGCCACGTAAACTCTAAATCCAACCGTTCAAAACACCGTGGTCCCAAGTTCGACCGTCACAAATCGCCTTGTTTGCGCAGCTGATAGGCAATCTGGCGCAGCATGCCGTGAAAGGTCTGAACCTCGGCCTTGGTCAGCCCCAGCCGGGACCACATATTCCGCAGGCTGGCCTTCATGCCGGGCACTTTCGCCTCGGGAAAGAAGAAGCCGGCCGCCTCCAACCGTTCCTCAAAATGATCGCCCAGTTTCTCAACCTCAATGCCCGATGCCATCTCGGTTCGCGCCATCTCCATCACGATAGCTTCCGCAGGCACCGTTTGCCTGCGCCATTCATAGCCCATCAACAGCACACATTGCGCCAAATTAAGCGAGGCGAACTCCGGGTTGACCGGCACCGTCACGATCGCATTGGCCAGCACCACGTCTTCATTCTCCAGCCCGGCGCGTTCCGGCCCGAACAGCACCCCGACCTTCTTGCCCGCCGCCACCAAGGCTCGGGCGTGATCCATCGCGGCCTCGGGCGTGTAGATCGGCTTGGTCAGCTCGCGCCCCCGCGCGGTGGTGGCGAAAACGAAATCGCAATCGGCAATCGCGGCCTGCACATCCGGAAACAGCCCCGCCTGATCCAGCACCCGCCCCGCCCCCGACGCCAAAGCCACCGCAGCCGAGTTCGGCCAGCCATCGCGCGGCGCCACGATCCGCATCCGCTCCAGCCCAAAGTTCAGCATCGCGCGGGCGGCGGCGCCGATATTCTCGCCCATTTGCGGGCGGACCAGAATGAAAGCGGGGGGGATCATGGCAACTCTCCGGCAGGGCTTGGGTGCTGCCTGATACGCCAGCCGCCCTTCCTAGCCAAGCCTGCGTTTCTGCGCTATCAGGGGCCAACTTCATGCAGGATACCCCAATGGCCGAGCAAGACCGCCCGCAGATCACCCTGATCACCCCGCCCGCGATTGATCTGGAAACCTTCCCGGATCGCCTTGCCGCGGTGATGGATTCGACCGACATCGCCTGCGTGCGTCTGGCGCTTGCTGGCAAGGACGAGGATATGATCCAACGCGCCGCCGATGCCTGCCGCCTTGTGGCGCATGCGCGCGATGTGATCATCGTGATCGAGAACCACCTTTTGATGGTTGATCGGCTGGGGCTGGACGGCGTGCATCTGACCGATGGCGCGCGGCAGGTGCGCTATGTCCGCAAAGAGCTTGGCCCCGATGCGGTAATCGGGTCATTCTGCGGCGTTACCCGGCACGAAGGCATGAATGCGGGCGAGGCCGGGGCTGATTATATCGCCTTTGGCCCGGTGGGTGCGACGCCTTTGGGCAATGGCGAGCAGGTCGAATTTGATCTGTTCGAGTGGTGGAGTGCGGTGATCGAAGTGCCGGTGATCGCCGAGGGCGCACTGACGCTGGAGCTGGTCGAGAAATTCAGTCCGGTCACCGATTTCTTCGGTGTGGGTGAGGAAATCTGGCTGGCCGACAACCCCTCGGTGGCTTTGAAGGCGTTGATGGCACCGCTGGGCTAATTCGGAAAAACTGTCCCAGCTGGGACAAATTTCTGTAGGTGGTGGTTTTGGGGTTTTGAACCACAATAGCTGCGATCAGGGGGCTGAATCGTGGTTAATGCCCAAGCCCTGCTGACTGCCAGAGGCGCGTTTAGTGTCTGACGGCAAACGGATGGCTGGCGCGGATCACGGCCTCGCAATGCGCGGCAAGATCCTTGCGGCTGGCAAAGGCGTTGACGGCCACGGCGGGGTGAAAAATCACCTCGACCCTGCCCTGCCGCTTTGCCGCCAGCACCTGCAAAAGATGCGATGCGAAATCCATCTCGCCCCACCAACCGTAAAACCGCGGATCGTGCTGCTTTGGCGCATGGTAGATCACGCTGACAGGCTGGATATGCAGGATATCCGCCAAGCCATGACTGAAGAACGCCGCAAAAAGCGTTGATTTAAAAGGCAAAACCCGGATTGCGTCCGTGCTGGTGCCTTCGGGGAAGAACATCAGCTTTTGGCCCGCGCGCAGACGATCCTCGAACAAAGCCTGCTGGCGCTTGGCCTCGGTGCCTTTGCGGGCGACAAAAACTGTGCCCGTGGCGCGGGCAAGCCAGCCGATCGCTGCCCAGCGTTCGACCTCGGATTTGGCCACGAAGTAACCGCGCTGTGCCGCGTTCAGCGCGAAAATATCCAGCCACGAGGCATGGTTGGCAACCACAGCGCCGTGTTGCGGCATGGGCTGGCCGCGCAAAATCAGCGGCAGGCCAAGGATCGGAAACACCAGCTTGCACACAGTTTGCGTGATATGGGGCGTCCAAGGCCGGGCCTGCCCGAACAAAGGCCGCTCGACCAGCCGCACCAGCAACAGCAGCACAAGCCCGAAATAGGTCACAAACCCAAAGGCAAAGCCGCGCCAAGCCACCCGTAACCAGCCCAGCGGCGTGATCGGCGGCAAATGGGCGGGGGCAGTGCGCCAATCGTTCATGCGTCACGACCGGATTTGCGGATATAGAAATCGCGGTGCTTGGCGCTCATTTGCGCGGTGTCCATCACAAGGCAAACGTCAGTGGTGTTGAACGCATGATCGACCCAAGCGCCCTGCCCGACATAGCCCCCCAAGCGCAGGTAGGCTTTTATCAAAGCGGGGGTCGCCAGCATCGCGGCTTTGCGATCAAGCTTTTCAGGGGGGATTTGTGAAAATTCAGCGGCTTGCGCAGCGCGCGCGGTGACGCGCAGGTCTGGCGGCGCAAGATGGAAATGTTGCAAATAGGCAAGCGGCAAGGCCAGCACCGACATGTCGGTGCCATGAAAAGACGCCGCGCCGAACAGAACCTCGATGCCGTTTTCCAGCACGTAATCGGCCAAAGCGTTCCACAGCAAAAGCATTGCAGTGCCGCCGCGATAATCGGCATGGACGCAGGACCGCCCGAGTTCTAGCAGCTTGCGCCCCGAGGCTTTCAGCGCCGTCAGATCAAATTCGGCTTCGGAGTAAAACCGCCCCGACTGCGCCAGCCGATCCGAGGGCAGCAACCGGTAAACCCCGACCACATCTTGCAAATCTTCAGCCGAGCGGCTGGGGTCAATCAGCAAAAGATGGTCGAAATAGGGGTCGAATTCATCGCGCTCCAGCCGGGCTGCGTGATCGACCAGCGCGCCAGACGCACCCAGTTCCTGCACGAAAACCTCGTAGCGCAGGCGCTGCGCCGCGCGCAGATCACGGGCGCTTTCGGCCAGTCGCAGGATGAAATGTTTGTCATCGGCGATCATCGGCAGCTTCGGGTCCGGCAGTTTGGGCGACGGCTGTTCTTAGGCGCTGCGCCTGCACTTTGCAACCAGCCACGCGCCCAGCGGTTTTGGGGCTTCGGTTATGGGGCTTCGATTGCATTAACCCAAGATTAACCTCATGCTGCGTCAATGTGGGTTCTGGGGCGCGAAATCCGGCGTCAACTCTGTTTGCGAAAGGTCAATCACCACCTTGCCTGCATGTTCAAAATTCACTGTCACCCGATTGCCGATGCTGGATTGCACCTGCCCCAAGCCCCAATCCGGGCATTGCGGATGACGCACCATCATCCCCGGTTCCAGTAAAGCCGCCATATTCGCCTCGCTAATGCAGGCCCATTGAAGGAGAGCCCGATGCCCGACAGACCCGATGTTGCAGCCCTTGTCGGCTCGCGGATCTGCCATGACCTTATCAGCCCGATCGGGGCGATCGGCAACGGGGTAGAGTTGATGTTGATGGATGGTTCGACCTCGGGGCCGGAAATGGCGTTGATCAGCGAAAGCGTTGGCCATGCCAATGCGCGGATCAGGTTTTTTCGGGTGGCGTTTGGCGCAAGTGGTGCCGAACAGCGCATCGGGCGCAGTGAGGTGGCCTCGGTGGTGGCCGATGTGACCCATGGCGGGAGGGTGCAGATCGAATGGGACAGCCCGGCCGATCTGTCGCGGCGCGATGTGAAACTGGTGTTTTTGCTGATCCTGTGCCTGGAATCGGCGCTGCCCTATGGTGGGCTGATCGAGGTTTTGCGCAACGATCAGCGTTGGTCGCTGCGGGCATCCGCCACCAAGATGAAAATTGACGCCAGCTTGTGGGAGGGGTTGATCGACCCTGCCGCCTTGGGGGATATCAGCCCGGCGCAGGTGCAATTCCTGCTGGTGCCCGAAGAAATCAACCGCCAGCACCGCCGTTTGACGACGGAATTGGCAGAGGGCGAAATCCGGCTGAGCTTTTAGGCGCCGATTGGCTTTGGCCCCTGCTGTGCCGGGTTTTGCCTACGGTCTGATCGTGCCGTCACCTGTGACCAGATATTTGAAACTGGTCAGCTGATCCGCACCAACCGGGCCGCGCGCGTGCATCTTGCCGGTGGCAATGCCGATCTCGCCGCCCATGCCAAACTCGCCACCATCGGCGAATTGCGTCGAGGCATTGCGCATCAGGATCGCAGAATCGAGGTGCTGCACAAAGCGGGCGGCAGTGGCGTCATTTTCGGTCAGGATGCTTTCGGTGTGATTGCTGCCATAGCGACGGATATGCGCGATGGCTTCATCCACGCCATCGACCAGCTTGGCGGCGATGATCATATCCAGAAATTCACGGCCGAAATCATCGGGTTGCGCCTGCACCGTCCCGGGGATTTTCAACAACTCGCCCTCGGTGCGCACCTCAACCCCAGCTTTCAGCAGATCTTCGATCAGCACAGCGCCGTGCTTGGTGTAGAATTGCCAGTCGATCAGCAGACATTCGGCCGAGCCACAGACGCCAGTGCGGCGGGTTTTGGAATTCAGCACCACCCGACGCGCCTTTTCCAGATCGGCGTCGCGGTCGGCGTAGACGTGGCAGATGCCTTCCAGATGCGCGAACACCGGCACGCGGGCTTCGCGTTGCACCAGCCCAACCAGGCCCTTGCCACCGCGCGGCACGATCACATCAATGAATTCAACGGCTTGCAGCATCGCCGTGACCATCTCACGGTCACGGGTCGGGATCAGTTGGATGGCATCCTCGGGCAGACCTGCCTCGCGCAGACCCTGCTGCATGCAGGCGTGGATGGCTTCGGAGGAATGAAAACTTTCCGACCCGCCGCGCAGGATCACCGCATTGCCGGCCTTCAGGCACAATGCACCTGCATCGGCGGTGACATTGGGGCGCGATTCGTAGATCACCCCGATCACGCCCAAAGGTGTCGACACCCGCTGGATATGCAGGCCCGACGGGCGATCCCATTCCGCCAGCACCCGCCCAACCGGATCGGGATATTCCGCCACCACCCGCAACGCATCCACTATGCCGCGAATACGGTTTTCATCCAGACGCAGACGGTCGAGCATCGCGGCGGAAAGCCCCTTCGCCTCGGCGTAAGCCATATCCATGTAATTGCCGTCGAGAATTTCCTGCCGCCGCGCCCAGATCGCCGCCGAAGCCCCGATCAGCGCCGCATATTTGCGCTCTTGCGACGCACAAGCCAATTCTGCCGCCGCCGCCTTGGCCTTTGTGCCAATCTCGCGCATCACATCCACGAACTGCCCGTCCATCCAGAACCCTTTCACATTGGCGCAAATATCCCGGGGGTGCGGGGGCTGGCCCCCGCTGGCCCGCAGGATCAGATCACCATATCATCGCGGTGGATCAACGCCGCGCGGCCCTGATACCCCAGAATTGCTTCGATTTCGCCAGACCGATGCCCGGCAATCGCCTTGGCCTCGACGGCGGTATACCGCACTAGGCCTTTGCCCAAAGTGTCGCCCGCGGGCGACAGGATCGCCACCGGATCGCCGCGGCCAAAGCTGCCTGTCACGACGGTAACACCGGCTGGCAGCAGGGATTTTCCCGCCCGCAAAGCCGCCACTGCGCCTGCGTCCAAGCGCAGCTCTCCGCGCGGTTTCATCGCGTTGATCCAGCGCTTGCGTGCGGCTTGCGGATCGCTTTGCGCCACAAACCACGTCCGCGCAGCTCCGTTGGCCAGCGCGGACAAAGGGCGCAGCACCGAGCCTTCCATGATCGCCATAGCGCAGCCACCCGCGACAGCGGTTTTCGCGGCCAGCAGTTTGGTTTTCATCCCACCTTTGGAAAAGCCCGAGATCGGATCGCCCGCCATCGCCTCAATCTGCGGCGTGATGGTTTCCACCAGATCAAAGCGCTGCGCGGTGGGGTCTTCTTTCGGGTTGGCGGAATAGAAACCATCGACATCGGACAGCAAGATCAACTGATCCGCCCCCGCCGTCACCGCGATTTGGGCGGCCAGACGGTCATTGTCGCCGAAACGAATTTCATCGGTGGCCACGGTGTCGTTTTCATTGACGATCGGCACTACGCCCAGCCCCAGCAGGGTTTCCATCGTGGCGCGGGAGTTCAGATAGCGGCGGCGATCCTCGGTGTCTTCCAGCGTCACCAGAATTTGTGCGGTGGTGATGCCATGCGGGGCGAGGACTTCTTCATACGCGCGGGCCAGCCGGATCTGGCCGACAGCGGCGCAGGCTTGGGATTGCTCCAGCGTCAGGATGCCGTCGCCCAAGCCCAGCACCTTGCGGCCCAAGGCGATGGAGCCGGAAGACACCAGCACCACAGCCGTGCCGCGCACTTTGGCTTCAGCCACATCCATCGCAAGCGCCGACAGCCAGCCTTGTTTCAGGCCGGTTTTGCGATCCACCAGCAGGGCCGATCCGATCTTGACGACAAGCCGTTTGGCGTCACGGATATCAGGGGCGGTGATGGGCTTTAGGGCTGCCACGGCAGGCCCTCCTCAACCGGGGCCTCGCGTTTGATCTCGGCCATCAGGGCGCGCAGGGTGTCCAACAGGCCGATACCCGCCACGCCGGAGATGACATGCACCGGGCCGCCGCTGGCTTTTTCCAGCGCTTTGCGGCGGGTGGTGATGGTGGATTTGTCCAAAGCGTCGCATTTGTTCAGCGCAAGGATGCGGGGTTTGTCGCCCAGCACGTCGGAATAGGCTTCAAGTTCCTTGACGATGGTGCGGTAGTCTTTGGTGATCGTTGAAGACGTGCCGTCGACGAGGTGCAGCAGGACTTTGCAACGCTCGACATGGGCGAGGAATTGCATCCCAAGGCCACGGCCTTCCGAGGCGCCTTCGATCAGGCCGGGGATGTCGGCCATCACGAATTCCGCGCCATCAATGCCGACCACGCCGAGGTTCGGCACCAAGGTGGTGAACGGGTAGTCGGCGATTTTCGGGCGCGCGTTCGAGACGGCGGCGAGGAAGGTGGATTTTCCGGCATTGGGCAGGCCCAAAAGCCCCGCATCGGCGATCAGTTTCAGGCGCAGCCAGATTGTCCGCTCGATCCCTTCTTGCCCCGGATTGGCGCGGGAGGGGGAGCGGTTGGTCGAGGATTTGAACGCGAGGTTGCCCCAGCCACCGTTGCCGCCCTTGGCGAGCAGGATGCGTTGGCCGACGCGGACGAGATCGGCGATCACGGTTTCTTCGTCTTCGTCAAGGATCTCGGTGCCGACTGGAACCTTGAGGATGATGTCGTCGCCGGTTTTGCCGGTGCGTTGGCTGCCCATGCCACCCTGCCCCGATTTGGCGAAGAAATGCTGTTGGTAGCGGAAGTCGATCAGGGTGTTCAGGCCGTCGACAGCCTCGGCCCAGACTGACCCACCGTTACCGCCGTCGCCGCCATCGGGGCCGCCAAATTCGACGAATTTTTCACGCCGGAAAGACACGCAGCCTGCCCCGCCGCCGCCGGAGCGGATGTAGACTTTGGTGAGGTCGAGGAATTTCATAGGCGCGGCTTTCTGAAGGATAAGGATAGGCGATACAGGATTGGGGGGCGGGACTCAAGCGCGGGGATTTTTGCGGCTTTTGCGGTGTCCACGCGTGGACAAGACCGCCGTTTATGCAAAATCAAAGGGTTAGATCCATGGCGTTCATCAGGCGTTAACCTTTGGCGCTTGAAGCCGATAGATGGCAATTGGCACGGGTGCGCTGCGGGCAAGGCTTTCGCCCATGCCTTCGCCGATTTGACGAAAGCCCAGCTTGCGCAGCACAGCGCCCGAAGCGGGGTTGTCGATGCAATGATCGGCGAACACTTCGGTCAGCCCGAACCGCGCGATCATCTGCGGCAGGAAGGCGGCCATCGCCTCGGACGCGATGCCTTGGCCCCAGAACGCCGGGTCGAGGAAATAACCGGTTTCGATCGGATTATCCCAGATGCCGACAGCGCCGATCAGCTTGGCGTCAAACCAGATGCCCAGACGGAAGCCCAATTTGCCCTGCCATTGGCTTTCGATCAGGGTGGCGCGCACCTCGGCCTCGGGCCAAGGCGAGCGATGCGAGTTGGTCATCGGGGCCACGTCTGGATGGCCGCCGATGCGGGCGATGTCGCGCCAATCCCGCTCCACCTCAAGCGGGGCGAGGCGCAGGCGGGCGGTGCGGATTTCTAAGGGATTGGCGGCCAGAAAACCGGGCAGCGTCAGCAGCAGATCGACATGCGGGCGGTCCATTCCCAAGGCGCGGCAGTGTTTCAGGCTGCGACCGACCTCGGCAAAGCCAAGTTTCGCCAGCACGCGGGCAGAGGCATGGTTGCCTTCAAAATAACCCGCAGCGACCGTGCTTTCATCATGGGCGAACTGCATTTCCAGCACGGCGCGGGCGGCTTCTGACGCGTAACCTTGGCCTTGGGCGCGGGGTGCGAGCCAATAGCCAAGCTCAAACCCAGCGCCAATGATGCCCGCAAAGCCTTGCGCGTCTTCGATCACGAAGGTTTCGCCGGGATAGGCGATGTCCGTGGCGAACTGCTCAAAATCCGCTGCCGTATAGGGCATCGGCACCCGCGCGAGCCAGCCGGAAATGGCGAGATCATTCAGATATGCGACGACGGCAGCGGCATCTGTGGCCGCCACCGGGCGCAGACTGAGACGCGCCGTTTTAAGATGGGCGCGCAGGGTCATATTCCCTCAGGCCAGTTTCTTTACATAGGTCCAGGTCGGCACCAAAGCATTGCGCGCCACCGAAAAGGTTTCGGCATCGCCCAGATAGCCAAAGCCCGCATTGGTCAGCACACGCGCGGAGCCGGGATTGTCCTGAAACACCTCTGCGAAGATCGTGCAGTTGCTTTGCGGATTGGCGGCGACAAGGGCCTTGACGGCCTCGGACGCGATGCCGGTGTTCCAGAACGCCGGGGCCACCCAATAGCGGATTTCAGATTGGCCATGCGTCGGCTTGTGGGCATCCATCGGCTTTAGGCTGATCACGCCCAACACCTCGGCCAGACCGGTGGCCGAGCCATCCATCGCCCAGATCTGTTCGCCCGAGCGACCGCCCATCGCGCGGGCAACAAACGCCTCTGCGGCCCCCGGCGGCAGGGGATGGGGAATCGAATGGGTGGCTTCGGCCACGCGCTTGTCGCCCGCGTAAAGCGCGAACAGGCCCGCATCCGAGCGTTGCACCGGGCGCAGCACGAAGCGACCAGCGGCAATCTGGCCTTCGGTGGGAACGGCAATCATATCCAAAACCACGGGCTTACTCCTGAAAGCCATGCAGAGCGAAAGCTCTGATAAACCTTATTCCTGAGGCGGAAATAAGGAAGGGGACCGGCCTTTCGACCGATCCCCTGTCTACAATCGAATTGTAAAGGTTCGGCTTATTCTGCGGCTTTCGCTGCCGGAAGCACAGAAATAAAGGTGCGGCCTTTGAAGCCTTTTTTGAAGGTGACATGGCCTTCGACTTTGGCGAACAGGGTGTGATCCACGCCCATGCCAACGCCTTCACCGGGGAACCAGGTGGTGCCGCGCTGACGCACAATGATATTGCCCGGAATGGCGACTTGGCCACCGAACAGTTTCACGCCAAGGCGACGGCCAGCCGAGTCGCGGCCGTTGCGGGATGAGCCGCCTGCTTTTTTGTGTGCCATGGGGGATTACTCCTGTGCAGCAGCGGCTTTGGCAGCGCGCTTCGGTTTTGCAGGGGCTTCGACAACAGCTGCCGGAGCGGCGTTATGAGCAGCGCGACGTGCATCGGCGGTGCCGGTTGCAGCAGCGACGCCCGAGGCATCAGCGCCGGTGGCCAGCACGTCCAGAACGCGAACCAGCGTCAGGTGCTGACGGTGGCCTTTGGTGCGCTGCGACGAGTGCTTACGACGGCGTTTGACAAAGTGGATGACCTTTTCGCCTTTGATCTGGTCGATCACTTCTGCCTGCACGGCAGCACCTGCCACGAAGGGCACGCCGATGGTCAGGCTTTCGCCGCCAACCATCAGAATTTCGTTGAACTGGATCTTTTGACCAGCAACGGCATCAAGCTTTTCAACGCGCAGAACGTCACCCGCCTGCACTTTATACTGCTTGCCGCCTGTCTTGAGGACCGCGAACATGGGTCTTTCCTTCTCTTGCTCCGCGTCTTGTGGCCCTTGCGGTGGTGAGACCGTTTGAGTTTGTGGGTTGCCCCGCCTCGGACTGCGCGCCCCAATGGGCGTCATGAAATAAAGACCCGACGAGATTCGCACCTCGCCGGGATGAGGGCTTATGCTGTGGGTTGTAGATGGTGTCAAGGCCCGGGTTCGGGTGGGCGGATTCGGGCGGGCGGGTTCGGGGTTTCACACTGGCTCAAATATTCCCGCCGGAGGCATCCGGCATTTGCCAAGGAAGCCTCCGGCGGGGATATTTAAGCAGAGAGGATGACCGGGGCGGTTTGCGGCCAATGGGAGAGGGTCAATGGGTGGGGGTCAGATGTCTTGCCCGGCCATCAGGCGGCCCGCGGATTGGCCGAGCTCTTTCGAGACTTGCACGAACATCGCATCAAAGGCCGTGAACACTGCCGCATTGGCTTTCTGGCCTTCGGGCGTGGTGGAAAACGCGATATACTGCTCAAGCTCGGCATCCGAGAGCGGCTGATAGGCCAGCATCAAAAACGGATAGAGCCATTCGACGGTATCGCGGCGCACATCGTTTTCCTGCCCCCAGACATCGGCAAGCATATCGTCTTCGGGCATCGGCTGGGGGAAAGCTCCGGCGGCGTTCATGCCACGATAGAAGGCCAGATTGCCGTTCATCGCGCCCATGACGTTGGATTCGACAAGATCATTGACCTCGGCAAAGCGGTTGATCTGGGCGGCACGGGGGGTTTTGGCATTGAGCGCGCGGCCCCAGATCGCTGCGGCGGCGGCGGTGGCCTTGTCATCGAGCAGGGTTTTGCGGGCGTCGATCTCTAGCGCGAGAATACGTTGGCCCAAGGGCGCTGAAAAGAACTCACGCATCGCGGTTTGCGTCGCGGGATCATTCTGCAGCGATTTCGCCAGCGCCGCGTCGAAGATCTGATGCAGGCGTTGGGTGTCATAGACCCGGCTGAGCACCACGCCCCAAGCCGCCCCACCCTGCCCCGGAAACAGATCGGCCTCCATCTCTTTGCCATTGGCCAGCCCTTCGCTGCGCATCACCGCGATCAGCGCATCAATCTTCAGCGTCTGCGTGAGGCTTGAGGTTTCAGGCTGCGGCCCCAGCGTTTGCGCATGCAGCGGCATGGCAGGCAGAGAGAGGGCGGTCAGGGGCGCAGCAAGGCAAAGCGACAACAGCAGGGGGCGCAGCATAGGGTGGCCTTTCACGGCAGAGTGCAGCCCTTGCTACGGCGTTGCAGCGTCGCTGCCAAGCACCCGGCGCGCACAGATTGGTGAGCACAGGCGGAGGCTTGCCGAAAGTCTTTCGCAAGTTGCCGCAAAATCGGGGTTGCAAGCGCGGATGGACCCCGCTAAATCCCCGCCACGATCCCTACCGCGGAGAGGTGGCAGAGTGGTCGAATGCGGCGGTCTCGAAAACCGTTGTCGGTTTGCGCCGACCCAGGGTTCGAATCCCTGTCTCTCCGCCAATCACCATTGAAACCATTTGATTTTATGCGTGCTTTGGATTGATACCCACCTATCACCCCATCTTAGAAAAAACGCTTGAACAGCGATGCGGCGATGTTCAGGACAAGAATCTGCCAGCCTCGGCGCGGGTGGCGTAGTCGAGAGTAGCCAGGCTTTCCAGCAGAGGTTGCACGGCGGTGGTGCCATCGCGGGTAAAATGCCGGGCGATCTGGTTGGGGGTGGCCCCGCGCATCGCGGACAGCCATCCCCTGTCATGCCTTGATCACACCAACGCCTGGCGTAAATCGCGGGTGGTGGGGGCTTCGGCGGTCAGGTCCAGTTCGTCCTCGACGTGCTGAAGGTGGTTGAGCATGATCTGCATCGCACCCGGCGTGTCGCGGGCCGCGATGTGCTCGATCAATGCTGCATGTTCGTCAGGGCCACAGTTGTGCAGATGGCGCGAACGATACATCGCCGTGATCAGCGAACTGCGTGAGATCAGATCGCGCAGGATCCCGAACAAAAAATCCGACCCCGCCAGCTCTGCCAGCAAGAGGTGGAAGCCGCCCGAGAGGCGAATGGTCGCCGAGGTGTCGCCACGTTGATCGGCCTCACGTTCTTTCAACAGATGCGCTTGCAGCAACGGGATTTGCGCATCGGTGATACGGTCGATCAACCGCTCGACCACGCGGGCCTCGATCTGTTTGCGGACGTGAAAGACATCGCGCGCCTCATCCACCCCCGGTTCGGCCACAAACGCCCCACGGTTGGGCACGATCGTGACCAGACCATCGCTTTCCAGAACCGACAGCGCTTGCCGGACGCGGGCGCGGCTGACCTCGAATATCTCGGCCAACTGCTCTTCTTTCAGGCGCGCACCGGGGCGGAGGCGCTTTTCCGCAATGGACAGCCAGATGCGTTCACAGATCTCGGCTGTCGGACCCGTCACGGTTTCTTTGCTGTGATACATGAAGGCTCCTTTGTTCCGTCGACATACTTGCTGCCTGCATCAAAAAGTCAATCTGTACGGCATGTTGATGTTGACTACAAAAATGTAGACAATATTGTCTATCACAGCAACCAGAAAACTCCGGGTGGATTCTGCAAGAGTCCGCAACCCTGCAACCAGCGGACGGGAACGCGCGATGGATTTTGATTTCACTCAGATCACGGCACAGGATCGCTATCGCCTGCTGACCAATTTTGTTGGCCCCCGGCCCATCGCGCTGGTGTCCACGGTTTCGGAAACCGGGCAGGACAATGCCGCGCCGATGAGCTTTTTCAACGTGTTCTCGCATGATCCGGCGATTGTGATCCTTGGCATCCAGACCAAGGCTGATGGGCAGGAAAAAGACACGGTGCGCAATATTCGGCGCAGTGGGGAATTTGTGGTGAACATGGTCGATATGGCGATTGCCGATGCGATGCTGGTGTGCGGGCTGGCGGTGGCGGCGGATGTGGATGAAATTTCGCTGGCTGGGCTGACCGCAGCGCCTTGTGATCAGGTGGCCGCGCGGCGGGTGGCCGAAAGCCCCTGCGCGATGGAATGTCGGGTGGAGCGGTTGATAGACTATGACCGTCGGGTGATCGTGTTGGGCGAGGTCGTGCATATGCATGTGCGGCGCGACTGTCTGGATGCCGAGGGGCGCTATGTTGACCCCGACCGTTATCAACCCATCGCCCGGCTGCATGGCGACAATTACATAACCTCGGACCGGCAATTTGTGATGCCATCCCCGGGGCTTGAGGCGGTGCAGGGTCGCCTGAAGGTCGGGGTCTGAGACATGAAGATATTGGTGATCAATCCGAACTCCACCGCGTCAATGACGGCGCAGATCGACGCAAGCGCGCGGCGTTGTGCGTTTGCGACGACACAGATCGAAGCGGTGAACCCATATGGCACGCCCGCCAGTATTGAAGGCCACGCCGATGAGGCGCTGGCGGTTCCTGCGATGCTTGATTTGATCCGCGACGGCGAGGCGCGCGGGATCGACGCCTATGTGATCGCCTGCTTTGACGATCCGGGGCTGGCTGCGGCGCGGGAAATCGCGCGCGGTCCGGTGATCGGGATTTGTCAGGCGGCGGTGCAGGTTGCGACCACGATTGCCACCCGGTTTTCGATTGTCACCACCCTGCCCCGATCGGTTCCGATCATTGAAGATCTGGTCGAGGCTTATGGGGTCGGCCATCGCTGCCGCAATGTGCGGGCGGTGGACATGCCGGTGTTGGCGCTGGAATCCGATCCAATCACCGCCGAGGCGCGGTTGGTGCGCGAGATTGAAGCGGCGCGGGATATCGACGGGGCCGAAGCGGTCGTGCTGGGCTGCGCGGGAATGTCTGATCTGTGCGAGCGGCTGCAATTCAGGACCGGGGTGCCGGTGATTGACGGGGTGAGTGCGGCGGTGAAGCTGGCCGAGGGGCTGGTGGGCGGCGGCTATGCGACCTCAAAAATCGGCGCTTATGATTATCCGCGCGTGAAATCCGGCCCAGTGCTGGCCGAGACTGCTTGAACCCTTCCCGATGCCCGTGCTGGGCCACCTGACCGCGCCAGACTATCGGCGCGGTTTTTTTATGGGGTGGGTTTGCGGCACCGACAAACGCGGCAGAATCGGCTTGGTTTTGTCCCCGCTGGGACGAAATTATATAGGCTGCGGTTTTTGAAGAAACACTAACAATATGTAGTGTTCATGAAGATCTGGCGCGTTAAGGCGCTGCTCAGATATCAGCAGGACGCCCCGTGATGATCCACCTTCAGGGGCCGTCCTAGATTGCTGAAATTATGCCGAAAGCCGCCGCTCGTCCACCTGCGGCACCGCAAGCGCCGCTATGCTTTCGGCGACGCGGTGACACGCCACGCGGCTGCCGTCGCTGTAGGCCTGCATCTCGGGGCGCTCTGCTGCGCAGCGGGCGTCGGCTTGCGGGCAGCGGGGGTGGAAGGTGCAGCCTGAGGGCGGTTTCATCGGGCTGGGCACTTCACCCGATTGCACCTCGCGGTCGCGTTTGGGGGCGGTGACGTTGGGAATGGTTTCCAACAGAAGCTGCGTGTAGGGGTGTTTGGGGTTGGCGAATAGCACTTCGGTTGCGGCTTGTTCAACGATGCGGCCCAGATACATCACCGCAATCTGGTCAGACATATGGCGCACCACGCTCATATCATGGCTGATGAACAGGTAGGTCAGGCCGATTTCGTCCTGCAAACGCCGCATCAGATTCAGGATTTGCGCCTGCACTGACACGTCCAAAGCCGAGGTCGGCTCGTCGCAGACCAGAAATTCCGGCTCGGTCGCCAAGGCGCGGGCGATGGAGATGCGCTGACGCTGGCCGCCGGAAAACTCGTGCGGGAATTTGCGGCCATCGCGCGGGGCAAGGCCAACGGTGGTCAGCAATTCACCGACTCGTTCGGTGATGTCAGCCTCGGTGTCACGCAGTTTCAATTCGCGCAGGGGTTCGGCGATGATGTCGAACACCCGCCAGCGCGGGTTGAGGCTGGCGTAGGGGTCTTGGAAAATCATCTGTGCGGCCAAGGGCTTGCCATTCTTGCCCATGGCAAATTGCATTTGGCCCGCGGTCGGCGCATAAAGCCCCGTGACCAGTCGCGCGACGGTGGATTTGCCGCAGCCGCTTTCGCCGACAAGACTAAGGCAGCCCCCCGAGGGCACCGCAAAGCTGATATCATCGACGGCGCGCAAATAGGCTTTGGGTTTGCGCTCGATCACCCGGTTCAGCCAAGGGGCCGAGACGTTGAACAACCGCGACAGATGCGTGACGGTGAGGGCGGGAATGGGGCTGGGCGTGGTCATGCGGCGCTCTCCTGTGCGGGTTGGTTCAGCCAGCAGGCGCTGTGGCCAGACCCGCTGGGCAGCAGATGCGGGCGCTCGATCCGGCAGCGCGGCATCACTTGCGGGCAGCGCGGGTTAAAGGCGCAGCCTTGCGGGATGGCATCCAGACGCGGCATCGCGCCGTCGATCTGCTGCAGGCGCGGCACCCGTGCGCCCAAAGTCGGGATCGAGCCCATCAGGCCGCGCGTGTAAGGGTGGCTTGGGCGGGCGATCACATCGGCGACCGGGCCGATTTCCACCAAGCGCCCGGCATACATCACCGCCACGCGGTCGGCGGTTTCGGCAATGACGCCCATGTCATGCGTGACCAGCATCACCGCTGTGCCGTTGTCTTTGCACAGGCGGCGCAGAAGCGAGGTGATCTGGGCTTGGATCGACACATCCAGCGCCGTGGTCGGCTCGTCCGCGATGATCAGTTTCGGGCGCGCGGCGAGGGCCAGGGCGATCACCACCCGCTGCCGCATCCCGCCGGAAAATTGGTGGGGAAAGTGGTCGACGCGGATGTCCGGGCCGGGGATGCCAACCTCGGCCAGCAGTTCTATCGCGCGGATGCGGGCCTCGGCGCGGTTAAGCGGCAGGTGCAGGCGGATGGTCTCAACCAGTTGTTTGCCAACCGAAAACAGCGGGTTCAGCGAGGTCAGCGGGTCTTGAAAGATCGCACCGATTTCGCGGCCGCGCACCTTTTCCATCTCGCGGTCTGACAATTGGTCGATGCGGCGACCGTTCAGCCAGACCTCGCCGCCCGCAACATGGCCGGGGGGTTCCAGCAGGCCCTGCACCGCAAGGCCGGTCATGGATTTGCCCGCCCCGGATTCGCCCACCACACCAAGGATTTCGCCGGGCTGGATGGTCAGGCTGATATCGGCAAGAGCTGTCACCGTGCCATGGCGGCCCGGAAATTCCACCCGCAGGGCGCGGACATCAAGCGTCGGTGTCTGGGTCATGGCTGTGTGTCCTGTCGGATCGGGTAGCTGGGGGGGAACAGTTCAGCGACCGGGGGGTGCTGCCAACTGCGCTCGGGGTATTTTGCGCGCAGGCCGTCGAACTGCGCCTGCGCGCGGCTTTGCGCGGTGGCGATGTCGATGCCCGCGACGCGGCCTTCGCACATCGACAGGCGGCCATCGACAAAGGTGGCTTGGGTGACTTTGCCGGAGCCGCCTGCGATCAGGGTGGTGATCGGGTCAATCGCCGGGGTCATGATGGCGTCATCCAGCCGGAAGATGGCGATGTCGGCGCAGGCACCCGGTTTCAGGCAACCAATGTCGCTGCGGCCCAGCGCGCGGGCGCCGCCCAAGGTCGCGGCATCCCAGAAATCGGCGGATTGCTGATGGGGGGCGGTGGGGTCTGCGATGCGGGCGGTCATCAGGCCTGTCAGCAGGTTCAGCAGCATATCGGCGGGGGCGGTGTCGGTGCCCATGGCGATGTTGATGCCACGCGCGCGCAGGCTGCCGAACGAGCGCAGGATCGAGCCGCCGCGTGCCGAGACCAGCGGGCAGTGGATGACGCTGACACCGTTTTCGGCGTAGTGGGTCAGATCAATTTCGGTGGCGTTGGTGGCATGGGGGGCAAGGATGCGGTCACTCAGCAGGCCTTCGCGCGCCAGCCAATCGGGGGCGGTGGTGCCGTGCAGGGCTTGCACCGTCTGCACCTCCATCGCGCCCTGTGCCATGTGCAGACGCACGCGGCAATCCAGATCGCGGGCGGCGTCCATCGTGCGTTTCAGCAAAGGCGCGGTGCAGGTTTCCACCCGGTCGGGGGCGAGCATGCCGTTGATCAGGCCGTTGTGGCGGCCTTGTTGTGCGGTGATGAAGGCGATGGCGTCGTCAAGGCCTGCCATGCCGCGCGGCTCGTCAAACACCGGGCTCATCTGGCCGGGGGCGTCCAGCACCATGCCACCCGCGCGGTAGGCGGGCGAGAGGTAGACGCGCAGGCCCATTTCAGCTGCGGCCTCGGCGGCGGCGGTGAATTCGGCGGTGGTTTCGGCCCATTCGCGGTAAAAGAGGGAGGCGATCGGCGCGGCGGTGGTGATGCCATTCAGCAGCAGTTGCGCGAAGGCGTAGCGTTTCTGGAAGGCCAGTTCTTCTGGGGAATACATCTCATAGGGGCCACGTTCGACGTAAGAGCGCGGCCAGACCCGGCCTTTCGCCCAGCCGGGGTTGTGGTCGATGGAAAGCACGGTGGTGTCGAGATCAGACAGCGCATCAAGGTCGATCAGGCCGGGCGAGATCAGGGCACGGCCAAGGGAAATGCGGCGGGCGACCTCGCCTTCAAAGCGTTGGCCGACGTGCAGGATGCGACCCGCTTCAAACACCACCTCGCCGCCCGGTATCAGGCAATGGCCGCTTTCGGTGTGGCCCAGCACCCAATCGGCAGTCAGCGCGGTGCGGCCCGGCGGCTGCGCGCCAAGCGTTAGTTCAGCAAGTGTAGTCATGGCATGGTGATCCCCGGCAGGGCCAGCGCGCCGTTGCGGGCAACCACGCGACCGCCTTTGACGACCAAGGGGCGCGCGACTTCTTCGACCACAGCATGTGCAAGGGTTTCGCCTGCGACCAGCGTCAGATCGGCGACAGCGCCCACCACCAGCCCCAAAGCCTCCACCCCCATCGCATCGGCCCCACCGCGCGAGGCGGTATCAAGCAGCAGTTCCAACTCGTCATCGCGGCGCATGCGGTTTTTCATGCCCACAATGCGGGCGCGGTGCAGCATGTCGGGCTGGCCCCACGGCCCCCAAGTGTCGCGGATACCGTCGCAGCCCATGCCAACCTTGATGCCAGCCGCGCGCATGTCTTGCAGGCTTGGCACCTCGGCCGACGGGTGGCCGGTGGTGAAGATGCGGATGTCTTCGCGGGCGACAGCCTCCATCAAAGGCCCAACGCGGTGCGGGTCGGGCGTGCCCAGACAGAAGCAATGCGAGACGCCAACCTTGCCCTGCATCCCATGCGCGCGGGTGCGGGTGATGATTTCTTCCAACGTGAAGGCACCGAGTTCGCCGTATTCGTGCAGGTGAATGTCGATGGGCTTGCCGTGCTTTTCGGCCAGCCGGAAGATGGCATCGAGGGAGGCTTTCGGGTCGCGGTCCATCGACGACGGGTCCAGCCCGCCAACAATATCAGCCCCCATCGCCAAGGCTTCGTCCAGCAGCTCATAAACGCCGGGGCGGATCATCAGGCCCGATTGCGGGAAAGCGACGATTTGCAGATCGACGGCCCCGCGCAAGGCTTCGCGGGTGCGCAGCTTGCCTTCCAGCAGCGTCAGCTTGTGGTCGTGGTCTACATCGACATGGCTGCGGATATGGCCGGTGCCATTGGCGATCAGCTGCAACGCATGGCGCATCGACTGGCGATGCACGTCAAGGCCCAAGGGGATACGCTCATTACGTTCGTTGTCTATCAGGTCTTGCAGATCGCCGCCCTTGCGCCCCGTATACCAGCCCATGCCCCAAGTGGTTTTATCCAGATGAGTGTGGGCATCGACCAGCGCCGGAATGGCAATCGCGCCCTGCCCGTCCTCGACCGCGACACCATCAACGGCAAGGTTCGGGCCGATGGCTGCGATACGGCCATCGCGGATCAGCAGATCAGTGGCGGCGTGCGCCATCACACGGATATTGCGCAGCAAAAGATCGGTCATGACTTACCTCAGTTTCGGGTTCAGGGCATCGCGCAGCCAGTCACCCAGCAGGTTGACCGACACGACGAGCAGGCACAGTTGCAGCACGGGGAACAGCACGATCCACCACATGCCAGAGAACAGGAATTGGTTGCCAAGCCGGATCAGCGTGCCAAGGCTGGGCTGGCTGGGCGGCATCCCGATGCCAAGGAAAGACAGCGTCGCCTCGGTCAGGATCGCCATGCCAAAGTTCAGCGTGGCCGCGACAAGGATCGGCGTCAGCGTGTTGGGCAGGATATGGCTGAACATGATGCGGCGGGCGGGCACTTTCAGCAGTTGGGCTGCTTGCACATATTCCTTGCCACGCTCTACGGCGGTTTGGGCGCGCACGGTGCGGGCATATTGCACCCAGCCGCTGAGCACGATGGCCAAGACCAGCACCCCCGCCGCGCCGACATCGCGCAAGGCAGGTGGCAGCAATTCGCGCACGATGGCGCTGACCAGAATGGCAATCAGGATGGTGGGGATCGACAGCAGAATATCACCCACCCGCATCAAAGCGTTTTCGACAAAGCCGCCGTAGTAGCCCGCAGCCAGGCCAGTGCCGATCCCGATCAACAGCGCAAACACCACCGAGGCAATGCCGATCAGGATTGAGATGCGCGAACCATAAAGGATCGCCGACAGAATATCGCGGCCTTGGGTGTCGGTGCCAAGCAGGTAGGGCCATTGGCCGCCCTCTAGCCAGATCGGCGGGATTTCGGCGTTCCAGAGCTCAAGTTGCGCCGGATCAAACGGGTTTTGCGGCGCGTAAAGCGGGGCGGTGAAAGCGCTGATGATCAGCACCGCCAACAGTATCGCCGCAAAGACGGCGCTGCGTTGCCGGGTGAACGAATACCACAGATCGCTTTGGCGGATGCGGGCGAACAGGCTTGGCGAGGTCAGATTGACGGTCATGGATCAGGCCTTTGCATTGCGCAGGCGCGGGTCGATCAGCGCATAGGTGATATCCACCAGCGTGTTCAGCGCGACGAAGATGAAAGAGACGATGCAGAGATAGGCGGCCATCACCGGGATATCGACGAAGGTGACCGCTTGAATGAACAACAGCCCCATGCCCGGCCATTGGAACACGGTTTCCGTGATCAGCGCAAAGGCGATCAATGATCCGATGTTCATCGCCGTCATGGTCACCACCGGCATCAGGCAGTTGCGCAGGGCGTGGCTGTAATGCACCCGCCACGCTGGCACACCACGGGCGCGGGCGAATTTGATGAAATCAGACCGCAACACTTCCAGCATTTCAGCGCGCACCAGCCGCATCACCAGCGTGATCTGGTAGAACGACAGCGCGATAGAGGGCAAGATCAGCGCGGCGCGGCCCGATGGCGTGAGCAGGCCCGTGGTCCACCAGCCGATGCTGACCACATCGCCCCGGCCAAAGGCGGGCAGAATGTTGAACATCACCGAGAACACCAGGATCAACATGATGCCGATGACGAAGCTGGGCAATGAGACGCCGATGATCGACAGGAATTGCAACCCCTCGGAATACCATTTGCCGCGATGAATGGCGGTGATCACCCCCAAAGGCACGCCGACCACCAGCGAGATTATGGTGGCCATCAGCACCAGTTCGATGGTGGCGGGGAAACGCTCGGCAATCAGGCTCATCACCTCTTGCTGGTTGCGGTAGGATATCCCGAAATCGCCCTGCACGGCATTGGTGACAAAGTGCAGATATTGCATCGGCATGGATTGGTTAAGGCCAAGGCGTTCGCGCAGCTCATCCCGCTCGGCTTGTGTGGTCTGTTCGTTGACCATCAACTGCACCGGATCGCCGACAAAGCGGAAAATCATGAAGGCCATCAGCGCCACAACGAGCATCACAAATGCCGCGTTCGCCAGCCGTTTTATCAGGAAAACAATCATGGGACTGGCTCCGTAAGGGGTGGGGCCCGGCGCGTGTTGCGCCGGGCCTGATGCGGATTTATTCGGTCATCCGGGTCAGCCAATGGCGACCCTTGTTGTCCGAAAGCTGCACCACGCTTTCCACCTTGTCCGAGGTCGCCCAAGCCATCGGCTGCTGGTGGAAGGGCAGCATGATCGACTCGTCCTTCACGATCTTCAGCGCTTGCGATTCCAAGGCCAACCGCTTGGTGCGGTCCAGTTCGGTCGAAGCCGCGATGATCAGCTTATCCAGTTCAGGATAGGACCACCCACCCCAGTTGAATACCCCGGCATTGTCGCTTTTGGTTTGGAACACTTGCAGCAGGATCGAATAGGCATCCAGCATCGGCTCGTTCGCCCAGCCAAAGCTGAACATATCGGCCTCGCCATTGGTCTGCTTGATCTGCTGCACGGCGTTCGGACCAATGCTCAGCGTCGGCTTCAGGCCAACGCGGGTCAGCATCGACACCATGGCGTTGCAGATTTCTTCCTCGTTCAGCCAGACATCGTTGGCGCAGACGATTTCAAACGCAAAGTCCTCGGCGCCAAGTTCCTTGATCATCGCGGCGGCTTTTTCGGGGTCATAGGCCGAAGGCACGTCCAGCGCCGCGTCATAGCCGGGGATCGCGGGTGCGACCACGGTGCCGGTGACGCGGGATTTGCCGCGCATCACCTTGTCACGGATCAGGTTAAGGTCGATGGCCAGCGCCACAGCCTCGCGCATTTCCTTGTGCTGGAAGAAGTTCGGCTGGCCATTGGCCAGTTTGTCTTGGAAGTTGAAGCCGAACATGATGGTGCGCAGCTCATTCGCTTCCATCACCTTGACGGTCGGGGTGGCGGCCAAGCGCGGTAGATCCTGCACCGGGGCTTTTTCGGTAAAGTCGATCTCACCCGACAGCAGGGCTGCCACGCGGGTCGCATCCGACGCAATCGGGGTGAATTCGATGCGTTTCAGGTTGTGCTTGGGCGTGTCCCACCAGCCATCATTGACGATCAGCACGGTTTTGCTGTCTGGCACGCGGCTTTCGACGATGAACGGACCAGTGCCGTTGGCGTTGAACGTCGGATAGCCTTCGACCTTTTTCGCCACATCGGTCGGCAGCTCGGCATTGTGTTCCTTCAGCCAGCCTGCATCAAACATATGGATGTTGGTCAGATCGTTCAGCAGCAAGGGATAGGTGCCGACAAGTTCGATATCGACGGTGTAGTCATCGACCTTGGTGGCCGACTTAAAGGCAGGCAGATTGCCCTTCAGCGGGCTGTCGGGATGGCTGACGCGGGCAAGCGATGACACCACGTCATCGGCGGTGAAATCAGCGCCATCGTGGAACTTCACACCTTGGCGCAGCTTGAAGCGCCAGATGTTGTTCGGCAGCACTTCCCATTCGGTCGCAAGCGCCGGTTCGATCTGAAGATCGCCGTTGTAACGCACCAGCCCTTCATAGACATGGTTCAGAAAGCTGATGGTGAAGGTCGAGCCATAGGAATACGGGTCGAGCGAATTGATATCTCGGGCAGCCCCCCAACGCAGGGTTTGCGCCGATCCGGCGGTGGCAAAGCAGGCGATGGCGACGCCGGCCAGCAGGGTGGATTTGAAAAACATGGTCATTCCCTGTTGAGGGCCCGCTTCCTCTCGGTCTGATGCCGGGATTCGCGGGCAGGTTGTGAACGCTGGGGCAGAAGCAAGCGTCCTGTAAGCACTGTCAGAATTGCGGATCATTTTGTCAATAATTTTGTCGACAATATTTTCGACATTGCACGTTTCAGCTGATTACTTGGCAGTTCGCACAAAAATTGGGACTGAAAAGGATGAAGTGGTGGCCGCCGCCAATGCCTGATTTTCGCCAAGCCAGACGCGCATGGGATGGTGGGCGGTCGTGCGCGGAACCATGCCCCCTTTCCCACGCAGGCACGCCGCGTCTTGCAGCACTCTTTGACGTGGTGCCAGTTGAGAGTCACCCCGGCGCATACCACGCCTTTGCCTTCGCTTTGGGCGCTGCGGCTGACAGTGACGCTTTGTTACGCGATGACATCCTGTTGACGCAGAGCATCTGACCAAATGGCCATCCGAAATTGACAGCAGCGACGGGGTGTCGGCCGCTGCCCCCTCCCCCCTCGGGCGATAGATTGATCACCGGGCATGGGTAAAAGCAGATTCTTCTTGCATACGTATGCTTTGAGGTTCATTTTAGCGCCCATCAGGTAAACTCACTCGGCGGCGCATGGGAACGCGCGGGCGAAACAGCGCAAAAGGCGAAAATGGACATGGCAGACAAGATGGACAGCGCGGCGTCGAAAACCGACGTCGCGGCAGCGCGGGCCGAGAAGGTGTTGCAGGTCGAGCGGCACGATTACCCCGATCTGGCCCCCGCCAATGGCAAGCGCACGCAAGCCATGCGCGGTTTTGATCCGATTTACACCGATATTGTCGATTACATCGTGCGCTGCACCCATAAGATCTGGGACGAGCGTGATATTGGGCTGATCTACAGCCACTACACCCACAATTGCGTGCTTTATGGCACCACGGGCACGCTTTACACCCGGGAAGAGGTTGTGCGCGACACCATCCAGCGGCTGGTTTCCTTCCCCGAGCGGCGCGGCATGGCGACTCAGGTGATCTGGAAGGGCGATGAAAACGCAGGATTTTATACCTCGCATCTGGTCACCGGCACCGGGCGGCACACGCAGAACGGCCACTTGGGCTATCCGACGGGCCGCATGTTCACCTCGCGCACCATCGCCGACTGCATGATCTATGAAAACAAGATTTACCGCGAATGGGTTGTCGCCGACACCACCGCGATTTTGCAGCAATTGGGGCTGGACGTGCAGGCTTATGCCGAAAGAATCGCCAGCGCTGCGTTTGATAAGGGCATGGTTTCATTGGATATTGGCGAAAATCGCCACATGATCGGGCAATATCCGCCAGAGGCCGAGGCTGATCTGTCCATCGCCTCGAACGACCTTGAGCGTCATACTTTGCGCTGGCTGCACGATGTCTATAACCGCAAGATGCTGGGCCAGATTGCCGATCTTTACGCCCCGACCGCGCAATATCATGGGCCGCTGATGGCGGAACTTTATGGTGTGGCCTCGATCATTCACCAAACCTTGGGGCTGATCGGATCACTGCCGGATGCGGCGTTCACCCCGCAGCACATCTGCACCACCCCCTGCGAAGAAGGCGGCGAAAAGGTCGCGGTGCGCTGGATCATGGAGGGGCACCATCTGGGCTATGGCATCCTGAACCATCTGGGCGCTCCGACCGGAAAGCGCGTGCAAATGATGGGGATCACGCATTTCCACTACAAAAACGGCAAGATTGTTGATGAATGGCGCGTCTATGACGAAGCCTCGGCGCTGGTGCAGGTGAAACTGGCGCAGATGGCTGACCGCAAGGCCGCGATGCTGATCGCGTAGCAGCTAGCCCCCCCGAGCAACTCAACGGCTCGCCTGCAACGGCGGGCCGTTGGCGTTTCGGCGGCCATATGTTTTTGAGTGCAGCCGCAATATTATATTTGCAATCGTATGCAAAGAATGTTTAGCTTTAGCGGTAGATTGGTTCCGGGCTGCCAGATTCAGCCGCAGAGATGAAATCACCAACAGAGGGTGCGATATGAAAATCAGAATGACCAAGGCGTTGATGGCTGGTGCGGTAAGCGTTGCGGCCCTGCTTTCGGGGGGGGCTGCATGGGCCGATTGCGGCATCACGGGCGCGGGATCGGTGCGGATCCTGTCGAATGACTTTGAAGCGTTGCGCATCGTCAATGATGTGGCCGCAACCTGCGCCACCGCAACCGTCACCGTGACGGCCAATGCCACTGCCGAGCATAAGAACATTCAGGGCCCGGCGCTGACCGCCAATCCCGCCGAATACACCGTGGCCGTGGTGGCGAACAATTCCATCGTGCCGCTGCTGAACGACGGGCTGATCCGCCCGCTGGATGATCTGGTCGCCAAATACGGTGCCAGCCTGCAACCGAACCAGTTGATCAAGATCGACGGCAAGGTGATGGCGATTGCCTTCATGGGCAACGGTCAGCACCTGTTCTACCGCAAGGACATTCTGGAAAAGGCCGGTGTTGCCGTGCCGACCAGCTATGAAGACATGCTGGCCGCAGCGCAGGTGATCAAGGACAAGGGCCTGATGGAATACCCGCTGGCCGCCGCTGACAAACCCGGCTGGGATCTCGCTGCCGAGTTTGTGAACATGTATCTGGGCACCGGCACCAACCTCTTTGCCGATGGCTCGGCGGAACTCGCGATTGACAATGACAGTGGCCGCAAGGTGCTGGAAACCATGCGCGCGATGACCACCTTCATGAACCCCGACTATCTGACCTATGACGCGACAGAGCTGAACAAGGTCTGGGATGCGGGCAAGGTTGCGATGATGAACCAGTGGGGCTCGCTTGCGGCGGCGGCGATTGATCCGGCAACGGCCAGCGCCGAAGTGGCGGCAGGCACCGCTTTTGCCGCAGCACCCACCATCAACGGCGGCACCATTCCGGCGGCGGCTTTGTGGTGGGATGGCTTTACCATCGCGTCGCATATCTCGGATGAAGATGCAGCGGCATCTTTCCAAGCGATGGTCAAAGGCATCAGCCCGGAAACTGTCGCGGCAAACCCCGGCGTCGCAACGTGGCTGGTGGCAGGGTACGAGCCCGGCCCGACCGCCGTGGGCGTGATCGGCAATGCCAAGGGCGGCGCCAAGCCTTACCCGATGCAGCCCTACATGGGCCTGCTGCACACCGCCCTGCAAACCGAACTGGCCGATTTCATCGCCGGTAAAGAAGACGCCGATCAGGCTTTGGCGGATGTGAAGTCAGCCTATGATACGGCGGCGAAAGAAGGCGGCTTTCTGAAGTAAGCTTTCGCCACGGGCTGCAAGGTGGCCTCCCCCGCCTTGCAGCCTTTGATTTCTGGATCGGAGCCTTGCCATGCCGCATCGTGCCTTCTTCGCTTTCATCTTTCCGTCCCTGCTGGCGATGGTGCTGTTCATCACATTGCCGATTTTCTCGGTGCTGGTGCAGTCGTTCTACGTCGAGCATGATGCAATCCTGACCACTGTGGAAAGCTGCGGCCCGTTTGGCTGTGACAGTGAAACCAAGGTCGATACCGAAGCGATGGCCAAGCTGCGCGCGGATGCGCCGTTGGGCAAATTTGCAGGCTTTTCCAACTATCTGAACCGCAACCATCTGGCTGTGGCCGAAGTTGGCGCAATATTCAGCGATAACAACGGCATTGGCGACATTGGCGCGCGGCTGATGAACCTGCCGTTCTACCGCGCCTTGGCCTTCACTTTGGCCTATTGCTTTTTCGTCACCCCACTTGCGATGGCCTTGGGCTTTGCGGTGGCTTTGGCGGTGAACACCATTCCCAAGCTGCTGCGCGGGCCGACGATCTTTGTGTCGTTGCTGCCCATGATCATCACGCCCTTGGTGGGCTCGCTGATCCTGTCGTGGATGTTCAACCCGGCGGGCATCTTGGGCGCAGGCTTGCAGCATCTGACCGGCGATCCGACGCTGTCGCTGCGGGCATCTCCGGCGCTGACATGGGCGGTGTTGCTGCTGTATGGCGTGTGGACCAATGGCCCGTTTTCCTTTGTGGTGTTCTATGCGGGATTGCAAAGCGTGCCGCAGGATACGCTGGAAAGCGCCAAGATGGATGGCGCAACCCGCTGGCAATCCGTGCGGTTTGTGATCATCCCGCATCTGATGCCGCTGGCGACCTTTGTGGCGCTGGTGCAGTTGATGGACAATTTCCGGGTGTTTGAACCCATCGTCGGCTTTTCTGCCGAGGCCAATGCGACCTCGCTGTCATGGCTGGTCTACAATGATCTGGTCAGTCAGGATTCGGCGCAATTCGGCTCTGCCGGGGCGACTTCGGTGATCACGATCATCGGCGTGCTGATCCTGTTGGCCCCGGTCTTGCTGCGCACATGGCGCGATTTTAACCGGAAGGTGGTGTAACATGGCGAACACGCGCCCCTTGGCCCTGCGCGGCCTGACGACCGGATTTCTGGCAATCTGGCTGATCGCTGCCCTGTTCCCGTTTGCATGGACGGTCTGGGGCAGCTTCAAGGTCGAAGCTGACTTTTTCTCACGCGAAAGCTGGTGGTTCGCCATCGAAGGCACCCGCACCCAAGCCCAGACCGGCGGCAGCTTTACCCTTGCGGGGTATGAGGGCGCTTGGATCAAGAATGAATTCTGGAAGCCGGTGATCAACACGCTGATCGTCACCATCTGCGTCACCTGCATTTCGCTGTTTGTCGGCACTTTGGGCGGCTATGCCTTGGCACGCTCCGGTCAACGCTATGCGTTCTGGATCTTGATTGCCGCTTTGGTGTTCCGCGCCATGCCGCATATCACGCTGGTGTCGGGCTATCTGCTGCCGTTCTTTCAGCTGAACATCTGGGGCGTGCTTCCCACCACAATCGTGGTGCTGGTGGCAATCAACCAGCCCTTCACCCTGTGGATGCTGCACAGCTTTTTCCTGTCGATCCCCAAGGATCTGGACGAAAGCGCGCTGGTCGATGGCTGCACCCGCTTTCAGGCCTTCCGCATGGTGATCATGCCGGTGATGTGGCCGGGGGTGGTGACAACCGGGCTGTTCAGTTTCTTGTTGGCTTACAATGACTTCGCGGTGACTTCGATGCTGCTGAGCCAAGACAACCAAACCATGATCCCGAAGATCGCAAGCTTCCTCGGGTCGATCCAGAACGAAGGCAATGTGATGTATGCGGTCGCCGCTGTGGTCTCTGCCACCGTGCCCTTGTTCGTGCTGGTGCTGTTCTTCCAACGTCAAATCGTCTCGGGCCTGACCGCAGGCGCTGTGAAAGGGTAAATCATGGCGCAAATTCGCCTTGTGAATGTCTGCAAACGCTGGGGCTCTTATGTCGGCGTCGATAATTTCAGCCTCGAAATCGCTGATGCCGAATTTCTGGTGCTGCTGGGGCCGTCTGGCTGCGGCAAGACCACCACCATGCGGATGATCGCGGGACTGGAGGAATCGACGTCCGGCGAAATCTGGATCGGGGATCGCATGGTCAACGGGATGGAGCCGAAAGACCGTGACATCTCGATGGTGTTCCAAAGCTATGGGCTTTATCCGAACCTGACGGTCTATGAAAACATCCGCTTCCCGCTGCGGGTGCGCAATGTGCCGAAAGCCGAGCATGACGCCCGCGTGATGCGCGCCGCGGAAATGGTGGAACTCGGCCCCCTGCTCGATCGCCGCCCCGCAGCGCTGTCTGGTGGCCAGCGTCAACGTGTGGCCCTTGCCCGCGCGATCGTGCGCGAACCCAATGCGTTCCTGATGGACGAACCTTTGTCCAACCTTGACGCCAAGCTGCGGGTATCGACCCGCGCGCAGATCAAAAACCTGCACCACACGCTGAAAACCACCACGATCTACGTCACCCATGACCAGATCGAGGCGATGACTCTGGCCGACCGTGTTGTGGTGATGAACAAGGGCCAGGTGCAGCAAGTCGGCACCCCCACCGAAATCTACGACCGCCCCGCCAACACCTTTGTCGCCAGCTTTATCGGCTCGCCCGCAATGAACCTGATCCCCGGCCACATCGCGGGCGGAGTGTTCGGCGCGGATGGCATGCAGGTTGCCAACCTTGCGGCCGCCAATGGCCCGGTGACGCTGGGCTTCCGGGCCGAGGATGCCCAAGTTGTCAGCGACGGCGGCAATATCCAGGCCCCGGTCTACGCGATGGAACTGCTGGGCGATGCCACGCTGGTCTCTGTGCGGATCGCGGGTGCGTTGGTGGCGGTGCGCGCGCCGAAAGACTTCCGCATCGACATCGGCGCGCCGTTGCAGATCAGCGTGCCACTGTCTGTCGTGCATCTGTTTGACGCCAGCACCGGCGCGCGCATTGCACTATGATAGGCTTGCCCGCCAAATCTGCTATAGAGCAATCTGCGGCAACGTAGCAGGAGTGTTCGGGTGGCCAATGAAAAAGTGACATCGCTGGAAGTGGCAGCCCTTGCGGGCGTCAGCCAATCGGCGGTCAGCCGGGTGTTCACGCCCGGATCGTCAGTCAGCCAGAAAACCGCCGACAAGGTGCGGGCGGCTGCCCTGCAACTGGGCTACCGCCCCAATGTGCTGGCGCGCTCGCTCAAATCCGGCAAAAGCCGCATCATCGGCTTGGTCGTGGCCTATCTGGAAAACTATTTCTACCCCGAGATGGTCGAGCGTCTCTCCACCGAACTGCAAAAAGTCGGCTATCATGTGCTGATCTTTCTGGCCCCGCAAACCAGCGTCAATGTCGATCAGGTGATCCGCGAAATTCTGGATTATCAAGTGGATGGCATCGTAATGGCCTCTGTCTCGATGTCGTCTGATCTGGCCGCGCGCTGTCAGGAAACCGGCATCCCGGTGGTTTTGTTCAACCGCGCGCATGAGGATAAGAACCTCTCTTCTGTCACCTCTGACAATTTCGCGGGCGGCAAGGCCTTGGCCGATTACCTTTGCGCCACCGGCCACAGCCGCATCGCCTATATCGCGGGCTTTACCGGAGCATCGACCCAAGCGGATCGTGAGGCAGGCTTTCGCGCAGGTCTCGCCGAGGCGGGGCAAGAGCTGTTCGCCCGCGCCGATGGCAACTTCGACTACCGCACCGCACAAATGGCCGCGCGCACCCTGTTTGCCACCCAGCGCCGCCCCGATGCGGTGTTCGTCGCCAATGATCACATGGCCTTCGCGGTGATGGATGTGCTGCGGTTTGAACTCGGCCTGCGCGTGCCCGAAGATGTCTCGGTCGTCGGCTTCGACGATGTGCCCCCCGCCGCTTGGCCCGCCTATAACCTGACCACGTATCGCCAGCGCGTCGATCAGATGGTGCAGGAAACCGTCGATATGCTGATGGCATGGATCGCTGCCGACCAGCCGAAAGTGTCCCGCGTGGTGCTGCCGGGCGAATTGGTGATCCGCAGCTCCACCCGCCGCATCGGGATTGCGCGATGACCGAAACCGCCTTCCGCGCCCGATTGGCCGCCATGGGCCTGACGCTGGACGACAAAGCCTTTGCCGCCGCATGGGCCGGCGCGCAGCACCTGCGGGCCGAGATCGCCCGCGTTGAGAAATGGTTAACAACCCAGCCATGACCGAAGCCATCGACCTGCCCCTGCACGACGCCGCAGCCGCCCTGCGCGCAGGCACCCTCACCGCCCGCGCTTTGACCGAGGCTGCGCTGACCCGCTGCGCCGCCCGCAATCCGCACCTGCACGCCGTCACCCATCTGAACCCGCGGGCCTTGGCCGAAGCCGACCGCGCTGATGCCCTGCTTGCAGCAGGTCAAGGCGGGCCGCTCTGCGGTATTCCGTTTCTGGTCAAAGACTTGATCGACGCATCAGGCCTGCCTGCCACCAGCGGCTCGGCTGTGCTGGCGGGCCGGATCGCTGCTACCGATGCCCCCGCCGTCGCCATGTTGCGCGCCCAAGGTGCTGTGGTGCTGGGCAAGGTCGCGACCTATGAATTTGCCATGGTCGGCCCTGATCTGACCCTGCCCGAACCGCCCGCCCGCAACCCGTGGAACCGCGCCCATATCACCGGGGGGTCATCCTCTGGCTCGGCATCGGCTGTGGCGGGTGGCCTTGTGCGGATGGCACTTGGCACCGATACAGGTGGCTCGATCCGCAGCCCCTCGGCCTATTGCGGCTGTGTCGGGCTGAAGCCGAGTTATGACCGTGTCGCCCGCGCCGGGGCCTTCCCGCTGTCACCCGCGCTGGATCACACCGGGCCGATTGCCGCCTCGGTTGCCGATGCGGCGCTGATGCTGGATGCAATCACTGCCGACCCTTCCGCATGGCGGCCCGCCAGTGGCAAGCTTTCGCAAGGCGCGCACGGCCTGCGCATCGGCTACGCCCGCGATTGGTTCGCCGCTGATCCGCAAGCAGCCGCCGCCCTGATCCGCGCGATGGATGATGCCGCCGCACATCTGTCGATGCTGGGCGCAAGTATCACCCCGATCATCCTGCCCGATTACGCGCCGTATGAGGCCGCCGCGTCCGTAATCCTGCATGCCGAGGCTTTGGCCGAACACCGCGATCTGATCCGCGACAAGGCCGCGCTTTATGGCCGCCCGGTGCTGCAATGTCTGGCCTTTGGTGCCGCAATTGACGCCGATGATCTGGCGCAAGCCCGTCTTGCCCAAGCCAGCCTGACCGCCGCGATGCTGGCCGCGATGGACGGCTTTGATCTGATCCTGACCGCCACCACCCTGACCCCCGCGCTGCCGTTTTCCGCCTTTGACGGTGAAAAGGCGGTCTGGACGCCCATGCGCACCATCGCCTTCAACCTGACCGGGCAGCCTGCCATTTCGGTGCCGATCGGCTTTGAAAACGGCCTGCCGCTGGGGATGCAACTGGTGGGCCGGATCGGCTGCGAAGACCTGATCTGCGCCGCAGCCCATGCGTTTGAACAGGCAACCGACCATTCCTGTCAGCGCCCAAGCTTCTAACTCCGGCAGTTCCAGACGATCCCGCAGGGGGGCCCGGGGGGACGTTATGTCCCCCCGGCATGGGCCGTCGTTCCATACGGTTGAAATGAAAAAGCGCCATAAACCACAACATATTGTGGTTTATGGCGCGTGATCTTGATAAAAGCACAAGTCTGTCCCAGCGGGGACAGATTTTAGCCCCGCTGCATCCGGTCCAGACGCAGTTGCGCGGCCCGACGATGGCCCTCCAGCCCCTCACTCGCCGCCTGCCGCGCGGCGGGCGGTGCGACTTGATCCACACCATGCGGTTCCAGCCATTGATGCGTGGCGATCTTCACATAGGCCCCCACCCAAAGCCCGCCGGTATAACGCCCCGCCGCCATCGTCGGCAGGGTGTGATTGGTGCCCGAACATTTGTCGGAATAGACCACCGAGGCCAATTCGCCGATGAACAAAGACCCATAGTTGCGCAGCTTTTTCGCAAAGCCATGCGCGTCCGCCGTATGCACCTGAAGGTGCTCTGCCGCGATGAAATCCGAATAAGCGATCATCGCCTCTTCATCCTCGCACACAGCAATCTCGCCATAGTCGCGCCAAGCCGGTTCCGCCACATGCGCGGTCGACAGCGTTTTCATTTGGCGCTCGACCTCGGCCACCACAGCCTCGGCCAGTGGGCGGTGCGTGGTGATCAGCCCGACGCGGGTGCGCACGTCATGCTCTGCCTGCGCCAAAAGGTCGGTCGCAATCATCTCGGCATCGCCAGTCTCATCCGCCAGAATGTAGATCTCGGACGGCCCCGCCAACTGATCAATCCCCACCGGACCAAACACCTGCCGCTTGGCTTCGTTCACAAAAGCATTGCCCGGCCCCATGATCTTCATCACACCCGGCACAGTCTCGGTGCCAAACGCCATCGCCGCAATCGCCTGCGCGCCTCCAATGCGGAAAATCCGATCCGCGCCAGACAGATGGCACCCCGCCACCATCGCCTCATGCGCATTGGGCGGCAGACACGCGATCACCTCAGGCACACCCGCAACCTTTGCCGGAACAATCGTCATGATCGGCGCCGACAACAGCGGAAACCGCCCACCCGGCACATAGCAGCCCACCCGGTCAATCGGGATAACCCGATGCCCCATGAACACACCGGGAAGCGGCTCAATCTCAAGCGGCAAAATCGTCGCCAGTTGCGCCTCGGCAAAGCGGCGGACGTTGGCGATGGCGAATTCAGTGTCCTTCCGCGTCTGCGGATCAAGCGCCGCCACAGCCGCCTCACGCTGCGCTTGCGTCACTTCAAACGCCTGCAGGTCTGATTTGTCGAATTGCGCCGAATACTCCCGCACCGCCGCATCGCCGCGCGATTTGACGTCAGCGAGGATCTTGGCGACCAGTTCGGCCACAGGTTTGTTATCGCTTTCGGCATTGCGGCTGGGCGCTTTTACCCAAGAAATTTTTGCGGTCGGATAGGCTTCGGACAGGTTCGACATCATGCTCCTTTCGGGCCAGAAGGGCCTTTGTTTTGCGGTTAGGCTAGTCAATCTGCATACGTTTGCAAAGCCCTGTTTCACATTCGCGCGCATTTTGCCCGCAACCCCCTTAAATCTTTGGGGTTTTGTTTGCCATGAAGCCATTGAGCGGCAATCTCTCGCTGAGATTTTACAGAAATCTGCACAACAGTCTTGCCATCTTGCCCGGGCTTGGTCTATCCATATTGCAAACGTATTCACTGCCGAGGATTGAAATGGCTGTAACCTGGCTCAAACGTGGCAAGCCCGAAACGGAACGCGCGGCCGATGATGCGAAAACCCGCGCGATGGTCGAATCTGTGCTGGCCGATATCGAATCGCGTGGCGATGCGGCGGTGCGCGATCTGTCGGTGAAGTTCGACCGCTATGACCCGCCCAGCTTTCGGTTGACCCCGTCCGAGATCGAAGCCGCGATGCAAAAAGTCTCTGCGCGCGACATGGAGGATATCCGGTTCGCGCAGACCCAGATCCGCCGATTTGCAGAAGCGCAGCGTGCCAGCATGACGGATATAGAGGTTGAAACTCTGCCCGGCGTCTTCCTTGGCCATCGCAATATCCCGGTGCAGTCGGTCGGCTGCTATGTTCCGGGCGGCAAGTTTCCGATGGTTGCCAGCGCGCATATGTCGGTGCTGACGGCGTCGGTTGCTGGTGTGCCGCGCATTGTGGCGTCGGCCCCGCCGGTGAATGGTGCGCCGCATCCGGCGATTGTGGCCGCGATGGCCTTGGGCGGCGCGCATGAGATTTACGTTCTGGGCGGGATGCAGGCCGTGGGGGCGATGGCGATTGGCACCGAAACCATCACGCCCGTGGATATGCTCGTCGGCCCCGGCAATGCCTTTGTGGCCGAGGCCAAGCGCCAGCTTTATGGCCGCGTTGGCATTGATCTGTTTGCGGGCCCGACTGAAACTATGGTGATCGCTGACGATACGGTGGATGCCGAGCTTTGCGCCACTGACCTGCTGGGTCAGGCCGAGCATGGCTATAACTCGCCCGCCGTATTACTGACCAACAGCCGCAAACTGGCCGAGGCGACACTGGCCGAGGTGGACCGCCTGCTGCAAATCCTGCCAACCGCCGCGACGGCATCGGTCAGCTGGGCCGATTACGGCGAGGTGATCGTCTGCGACAGCTATGATGAGATGCTGGCGGTCGCCAATGATATCGCCTCCGAGCATGTGCAGGTGATGACCGACCGCGACGACTGGTTCCTGCAAAACATGCACTCTTATGGTGCGCTGTTCCTTGGCCCGCGCACCAATGTCGCCAATGGCGACAAGGTGATCGGCACCAATCACACCCTGCCGACCAAGAAAGCTGGCCGCTATACGGGCGGGCTTTGGGTTGGCAAGTTCCTGAAAACCCACAGCTATCAGCGCATCACCACCGACGCTGCCGCAGCCGAAATCGGGGCCTATGGCTCGCGCCTGTGCATGCTGGAGGGCTTTGTTGGCCATGCCGAGCAATGCAATATCCGCGTGCGCCGCTATGGCGGGCAGAACGTGCCTTACGGGGCGGCCGCCGAATGAGCCTGCCGCGCACGCCTTCGTTCCGGCTGGACGGTCGCCGCGCGCTGATTGCGGGGGCGTCGTCTGGCATCGGGCTGGCGGCTGCGGTTGCGCTGGCAGAACAGGGCGCGCATGTGACCCTGTGCGCCCGCCGCGCTGTCGAGCTGGCGGGTTTGGTTGAGGATCTGCGGGCCGAGGGCTTTGCCGCGCAGGCGCTGCCCTTGGATATCACCGACACCAAAGCAACCGAGGTCGCGCTGGCAGCCTTGCCAGCGTTCGATATTCTGGTGAACTCGGCTGGCGGTGCGCGCCACAGCCCCGCGATCGAGACCACGCCCGAGGATTTCGATTTCGCCACCAACCTGAACCTGCGCGCGGCCTATTTCCTGACCCGCGCTGTCGCCGCCCGGCTGATTGCCGAAGGCAAACCCGGCAGCCTGATCAACATCACCAGCCAGATGGCGCATGTCGGCGGTATCGACCGCGCGGTGTATTCGGCCACCAAGCACGCGGTGGAAGGCATGACCAAAAGCATGGCGATTGAGTGGGGCAAGCACGGCATCCGCGTCAACACCATCGCGCCGACCTTTATCCGCACGGCACTGACAGCTGCCACTTTCGCCAACCCCGAGCGCGCGGCTTGGATTGCCAGCAAGATCAAGCTGGGGCGCGTCGGCGAAGTCACCGACATCATGGGGGCCGTGGCGTTTCTGGCCTCGGATGCCGCAAGCCTGATCACCGGAACCTCTCTTCTTATCGATGGCGGCTGGACCGCCGATTAACCGCAAAGGTGCCCTATGACTCCGCAAGAAATGGAAGCCCGCATCGTCCGTTATGGCGATCTGCGCCCCTGCAAGACCGCGTTTATTGACGCGCATACCCCCGGTTCCAACCGTAAGGAAAACTTCACCATCATCGGCGGTGGCGTGTCGGAAAGCCCAGACCAGCATGTGCATATCGTGGACACCCCCGGCTTTAACATCGGGGCTGCGGGCCAGCCGCCCGGTTGCCGCAACAGCCTGCATACCCACCGCACCGCCGAAGTGTTCTTCGTGCTGAAAGGCCGTTGGCGGTTCTTCTGGGGCCGCTATGGCACGGCTGGAGAGTTCATCGCCGAAGAGGGCGATATCTTCAACATCCCCACCGGCATCTTCCGCGCCTTTGAAAACGTCGGCACCGATTACGGGATGATCATGGCCGTGCTGGGTGGTGATGATGCGGGCGGTGGCGTGGTCTGGGCGCCGCAGGTGATCACTGATGCCAAGGATTACGGCTTGACTCTCGGCAAGAATGGCAAGCTTTATGACACCAAAAAGGGCCAGAACCTGCCCGAAGGCGTGGTGCCGATGCCGCTGTTGACTGAAGAAGAGCTGAAAGCTTTCCCCGAACCCACCACCGCCGAGGTGATCCCCAATTGCGTGGCACGCTATTGGGATCTGATGGCTTTGTCTGATCGTCAGCCCGCCAAGGTGATCGGCGCGGAAGGCAAACTGCGCGACCGTCCGGGGTTTGAGGTTGACTTCCTGTCGCGCAACTCGATCACTGATGCCCCCTACAGCCTTGACCAGCATGAGATTCTGATGCCGATGCGCGGGCATTGGCGGCTGACTTGGGCGGGTGGCACCACGGCGCTGAACCCCGGCGATACGGCAGCGATTCCCCCCGGCCTTGAACACAGTCTGACGCCTGCAATGACGGGTGAAGCCTCGCTTTACCGGGTGATCAGCACCGAAGATCAGGCGGGTCTGACCGGGCGCTTGTTGTAAGCCATGCTGCTGCTGATCCCCGGCATGATGTGCGATGCGCGGATGTGGGGCGACCTGTCTGGGTTGCCCTGCACGGTGCATCACGCCGACATGACGGGGGCGGACAGCGTGCAAGCCTTGGCCGCCGCGATCCTGCAACAGGCCCCCGACAAATTTGATCTGGCGGGCCTGTCGATGGGCGGCATCGTGGCGATGGAGGTGCTGCGGCAAGCCCCCGAGCGGGTTCGCCGTGTTGCGTTGTTAGACACCAACCCGCGTGCAGAATTGCCCGCTGTGCAGGCCCTGCGCGCACCACAGATCGCCCGCGCACTGGCTGGCGATCTGGCGGCACTGATGGCGCAGGACACAATCCCCCGCTATTTTGCCATGCCGCGCCCAGACTTGGCCGCACTGTGCCTCGACATGGCTCTGGATTTGGGTCCCCAGACCTTTGCCCGACAGTCGCGCGCCTTGCGTGACCGCCCTGAGCAGACCGAAACGCTCGCAGCGTTCAAAGGCCCGGCTTTGGTCCTGATGGGCGCGCATGACCAGCTTTGCCCGCGCGACCGCCATGAGCAAATGCACAGCCTGATGCCGCAATCGCGCTTTGAGATCATTGCAAACGCGGGCCATCTGCCGACGTTGGAAAATCCCGGCGCCACCCAATTGGCTTTGGTAAACTGGCTAAATCAACCTGTATAGGATCTCTGCGATGCCCCAAATCCGCCAAGTTTTTGCCAATGGCGCCAAGGCCGTCAATGGCTGGTGCGCCATACCCTCGCCCGTCACCGCAGAGATCATGGGTCGGCAGGGCTTTGATCTGATGACCGTCGATTTGCAGCATGGGTTGATCGACTATCAAACCGCCCTGACGATGTTGCAGGTGTTGCAGGGCCTGGCCGCCCCCGTCATGGCCCGCGTGCCGTGGAACGAGCCCGGCATCATCGCAAAGGTCTTGGATGCGGGCTTTGCGGGGTTGATTTGTCCGATGGTCAACACGGTCGAAGATGCGCAGCGTCTGGTGCAGGCGACCCGCTACGCGCCGATGGGCAGCCGCTCTTTTGGGCCAACGCGGGCGAATATGGTTTTTGGCCCGGGCTATGCAAAATCCGCGAACACTGAGGTTATGGTGTTTGCGATGATTGAAACCCGCGAGGCATTGGGCAATCTCGACGCCATTCTGTCTGTGGCGGGCATTGATGGGGTTTATGTCGGCCCGTCTGATCTTGGCCTGTCCTTGGGCTACGAGCCGACGCTTGATCCGACAGCCGCCGAAGTGCTGGACGCCATCGCCACCATCGCAAATCGCACCAAGGCGGCAGGTCGGTTGGCGGGTATTCACACCGGATCGCCTGAAATGATCCGACGCGCCTTTGTACAAGGCTATGACTTTGCATCCCTGCTTACCGATGCGCGGTTGTTCACCTCTGCAGTCGCGGGGCAACTGGCGCTGGTGCATCAGACGACGATCGAAGCGGTGAAGGGCTATTAGGGCGCTTTGGAACTGCGGCTGCTTGTCTGGGTACAGCAGCCTTGTGAAGGTTTTGGGGCAAGCGTTTGGCTCCCGACAAGGCGCGGTGCTGGCAGCAAGCGGTCGACATTGCGCCAGCCGCTTTGGTGGTCAGAAATCCAAGCCTAAGTCCAATGTCCGGGCCGAATGGGTCAGCGCGCCGCAGGATATGTAATCCACCCCCGTCGCTGCGACTTCGGCGATGCGGGGCAGCGCCATGTTGCCCGAGGCTTCGGTTACCAAGCGCCCTGCCACCAGCGTCACGGCTTGGTGTAGGGTGGGCGTATCCATGTTGTCCAGCAGCACGACATCTGCACCACCAACCGACAGCACTTCGGCGAGTTGGGCCAAGGTATCAACCTCAATTTCGACCTTCATCATATGCGAGACGTTGGCGCGGGCGGCTTGCAGGACCGCGCTGATGCCGCCTGCCGCTGCGATATGGTTGTCTTTGATCAGGATGGCATCGGACAGCCCGAAGCGGTGGTTGAAGCCACCGCCATGCAATACGGCGGCTTTTTCGACCATACGCAGACCCGGCGTGGTCTTGCGGGTGCAGGTGATGCGGGTGGCGGTGCCCTTGGTCTGCGCGACAAAGGCGGCGGTCAATGTGGCAATGCCGGACAAGCGCCCAGCGAAGTTCAAAGCGATACGCTCGGCGGATAGGATCGAGGCGGCAGCGCCTTCGATCTGCATCAGAACATCGCCGGGGGCGCAAAGGCTGCCATCGGGGCGGTGCAGGGTGATGGCAAGTGACGGGTCCACCAGCCGAAACGCGATGGCGGCCAGTTGCATACCAGACACCACGCCCGCCTCGCGCGCGTTCAGCCGTGCGTGGTAGCGCGTGCCTGCCGGGATCACGGCGCGGGTTGTGACATCGCCATTCGGGCCAAGATCTTCGATCAATGCCGCGCGCACCAAGGGTTCCAGCAGCAGATCGGGCAGCGGTGCGAAGGCAGCGGTCATGCGGAAGTCTCCGTTACGGATTGGCGCAGGGCGAGGGCTTGGGTCAGCGTCAGGGTGCTGCGATGCGCCAGCGCGGGGTTGGTATCGGGGAAATCACGGCGGCACTGCGCGCCGCGCGATTCCTGACGCAGCAGGGCGGCAGCTGCGATCAGGGTGGCTGTTGCCGTCATGTTCAGGAAACCCGGATTGCCTTTCGCCTGCGCTTCCAGCGCGGCAATGTGGCAGAGCGCGGTTTTCAATCCAGCCGCATCGCGCACAACGCCGACATGTTCGGTCATGGTCTGGCGCAAGGAAGCGACCAAGGCAGGGTCAGGCGGCAAGCCGCCGTTTGGCAACGTCAGCGTCACGGGCGGCGCATCGCTGCGGTCCAGACCCTTCGCAATATCACGGGCGGCGCGGCGACCGTAGACCAGTGCTTCGAGCAAGCCATTAGAGGCAAGGCGGTTGGCGCCGTGCAATCCGGTGGCACTGGCTTCGCCGCAGGCCCAAAGCCCGGACAGACTGCTGCGCCCCTGTGCCGAAACTGCGATGCCCCCCATGTGGTAATGCGCGGCGGCGGCAACCGGGATGGCTTGGGTGACCGGATCAATACCGCCGCGTCGGCAGGCCTCGGCCACGGCGGGAAAGCGGTGCGTGATCTCTGCACCGATGGCGGTGCGGGTATCCAGCATCGGGCGGCGTCCGGCTTGGGTTTCGGCAAAGATCGCACGGGCGACCACATCGCGCGGAGCAAGTTCGGCATCGGGGTGAATGTTCAGCATAAAGCGGGTGCCGTCGCGGTTGATCAGGGTGGCGCCTTCGCCGCGCAAAGCCTCGGTCGCCAAGGGGGCGGGGTCTTCGCCCATGTCGATGGCGGTGGGGTGGAACTGCACAAACTCGGCATCAGACATCACCGCCCCTGCCCGCGCGGCCATGCCGATCGCCTGCCCCCGGATGCGCGGTGGATTGGTGGTCAGCGCATATAGCCCGCCCGAGCCGCCACCCGCCAAAAGCACTGCGGTGCCACGCAGCCGGATCGGCCCCGAGCCATCGGTGGCCTCGATCACCACCCCGGTAATTTTTCCGTCTGAGGTCGACAAATCCGTGGCGACAACACCCTCGATCACCTGCACAGACGGGGTGCGCCGCACTTCGGCAATCAGTGCGGCCATGATTTCGCGGCCCGCCTGATCGCCTTGCACCCGGACCACGCGCGCCAGACCATGCGCGGCCTCGCGCGACAGCACGTAGCCACCCTGCGCATCGCGGTCGAACGGCGTGCCTATTGCGGTCAGATCAAGTATATGCGCGCGGGCCTCGGCGGTGACAAAGGCGGCCACATCGGCGTCAACCGTGCCTGCCCCAGCGCGGATGGTATCGGCGGCATGAGCTTCGGGGCTGTCGGCTTCGGCCATCGCGGCGGCGATACCGCCCTGCGCCCAAGCCGAACTCGCCCCCTGCCCCAGCGCGTCGGGAGAGATCATCAGCACCGGATGCGGCGCAAGGTTCAGTGCGGCATAAAGCGCGCCCAGACCCGCGCCGACAATGATCACCCGTTCGGTATCAACGCTGTGCGGCGGTTGCGCTGTCATGGCTTAGGCCGCGGCCCGGCTGATGTCGATCATCCGCTGCACCGCGATACGGGCGCGGGCGGATACTTCGGGGTCAACCTCTACTTGGCCGGTCATCGTGTGCAGGGCATAGAGGATTTTCTCCAGCGTGATCATCTTCATATAAGGGCACATGTTGCAGGGCTTGGCGAATTCGACCTCGGGCAATTCATCGGCGATGTTTGCGGCCATCGAACATTCAGTGACCAGCATCGCCTTGGCGGGTTTGTGTTTGTGCACCCAATCAATGATGCCCTTGGTCGAGCCGGTAAAATCAGCCTCGGCCACCACTTCGGGGGTGCATTCGGGGTGGGCGATGATTTTCACGTCGGGGTCATGTTCGCGGTAGGCGCGCAAATCGGCAGCTGTGTACAGTTCATGCACGATGCACGAGCCTTCCCACCACACCACGCGTTTATGGGTCAGCGCGGCGACGTTGCGGGCCAGATATTGGTCGGGCGTCATGATCACGGTGTCGCCGGGCATGGCGTTGACGATCTGCAGCGCATTGGCAGAGGTGCAGCACACATCTGACACCGCTTTCACCTCGGCAGTGGTGTTGACGTAAGATACCACGGGCGCGCCGGGATAGAGCGCGCGCATCTCGGCCACGCCCTGCGCCGTGATCGATTCTGCCAGGGAGCAGCCCGCATCCATATCCGGCATCAGCACGGTTTTGGACGGGTTCATGATCTTTGAAGTTTCCGCCATGAAATGCACGCCGCATTGCACGATCACATCGGCCTCAACCTCGGTCGCCTTGATTGCCAGTTGCAGGCTGTCGCCGACGAAATCGGCAACGCCGTGGTAAATCTCGGGCGTCATGTAGTTGTGGCCTAAGATCACCGCGTTGCGTTCGGCTTTCAGGCGGTTGATGGCGATGACATAGGGCGCGAAGGTTGCCCAATCGGCCAATGGCACCACGCGGTCCATCTTGGCATGGATGTGCTTGGTGGCTTCGGCGGCGGCAAGCGATGGGGCAAGGTCATAGCTGGCGGCCAGTTCGGCGCGCATCTTTACAACATCGGACAAATTCGCCATTCCCTTACTTGGATGTGGGATAAACCCATTCGGTGCTAGAGCGCCCTATAGTGCCTTTTGTGGATGACGCAAACCCTTCATAATGCGACGTTTTTGATCTTTTGGTGAAATGGCGCAGACCGGATCGGTCGATCAGAGGTGTGCTGAAACCGTTTTTCCTATCTGCGCCGCGTATATAGTCAAGTTAGGCGGGCGTCGCTTGCGCAGCGGCAAGACTGGCTGTGATTCACCTTCATGCGGGCGCCTCTGCCTAAATTGCGCAATGCAGCATCAGCGCACGCAATATCGTCGCAACATGATGGCTTCAGAAGGCGCTCATGACAGAAAAGAGCAAAGGTATCGGCGGCAAAGCTAGAGATGCTTTGCGATCTGCCCTATGCTGCATCTGACAAAGCGACATAAAAGCGCGTGTCAGTGCGGCATTTCTGTCGGGCAGCTTTATCGTGGCAAATCGGTCGCGTTGGACATCGACGGTGAGTGGCGGGCGGCATCAGGTGAATTTGGACAGCATATTTGATAGCAGCTATTATCGCCTGCAGAGCGGGCTGGATTTTGATGATGCCCAAGCGGTCCTACATTTTCAGACACAGGGCGACGCGCTTGGGCTAGATCCAAACGCCTGTTTTTCGACGGTTTGGTATAAAAACCGCTATCCGAAGTGGAGCCGTCGCGGGGCGCAAACTGCGGTCGAAGATTTCCTGCGCCGCAGCGAGAAGGGCGAAGACCGCCAGCCACATCCGTTGATCGACCCTGCCTTTTATCGCGCGACCTACCCTGATCTTGCGGATCTGGGCGGGCGCGCAGCCCTGCATTTCATAGCACTTGGCGATGACGAGGGGCGGAGGCCCTCTGCTGGATTTGATACCGATTTTTATCAGCGGTGTTATCTGCGACCGGGACAAAACGGCGCGCTGCGCCACTATGTGACCGCGGGCAAGGCCTTAGGGCATTTGCCCCGCCCCCTGCCCCGCAATCGGGCTCAGTCCGCCTTGGCGATGCGGCAAGCGATCACTGCATTGCGGACAACCGGGATGCGGCCGATCTTGCTGGTCTGCCATGACGCGCAGGCTGCCGGAGTGCCGATCTTGACGCTTGATCTGGCGCGCGCCCTGCGCGCTCGGTCCTATGCGCCGATATTTCTGCTGGGCAATGCCGGCCCGCTGACTGCGCGGTTCCAAGAGTTGGGACCGGTCTTTGTGCAATCCGAGGGGTGGGACACCACTGGCTTGGCCGAAGGCTTGCCGAAAGGCACGCGCGCCTTGATCAATACGGGCGCAGCTGCGGGCATGGCCGTGCCACTGGCCAAATTTGGGCTTGAGTGTCTGCTTTTGATCCATGAGATGCCTGATTATCTGCGCGAACAGAGCTTTTTACAGCCTCTGCGGGCTGCGCGAGATGCGGGTGCGCGGCTGGTGGCTTCGATGCCCTTGATGGCCAAAGCATTGGAGCCGGAGTTCGGAGCGTTGAACGTAGTGACGCCGGGCATCGTGTTGCCGCCGACGCCGCTTGCGGCATTTGTGCAGCGGCGCAAATCTCGGGGGCATGGGCCGGTGTTCATCGGAGCCGGCTATGCTGATCGGCGCAAGGGATTTGATCGGTTCATCGAGGCCGCTGAAGCTATCGCAGGCCAATCGCCAAGGGCCAGATTTGTCTGGCTTGGTGCGCTTGATGCTTGGGCGCAAAGTCTGGCCGATGCTGCAAAAGTGCGTGGCTTGAACTTGACCCTGCCGGGCTTTGTCGATGACAGCCTTGCCTGGTATCGGGGAGCCGATGTTTATCTGTTGACCTCTCGGCAAGATCCGGGGCCAACGACCGTGATCCATGCGGCAGCCGTCGGCACGCCCTTTGTCGGCTATGCCGCCGATATCGGGCTGATCGGTTTGACCGAAGGCATCGGGCAGTTTCTGCCCGTGGCGCAACAGGCAAACTTTGCAGCTTTGGCGTTGGATATGGCTGCAGGTGTTACCGCAGCTTCGCGCCGCAGGCTGCGCCGTCTGATCCGGCAGAAAACCGACTTTGCGCGCTATGTCGATACGCTGGATAAGCTGCTCACCGCGTCTTTAACAACCGCTGCAACCTGACCCAGTCTCGCAGCGGTATGGCAGGATTGCCCACCATCCGCGCGCCCGGGGCGACATCGCGCATCACGGCGGCACCAATCCCGATCACCGCGCCATCGCCAATAGACAAAGGCCGCGCGCGGGTGCCATTCATCAGGATGGCACCCGGTGCGATTACCACATTGGCGCCAATCTTGACATGCCCCAACACCGTCGCCCCAAAGCCGACAGAGGTATTTGCGCCAATCTCGACATCATGACCCAGCACTGCACCCAAGATTTGCGCCATCGCACCGATCCGCACATTGGGGCTGATGCGCAGATGCGGCACACAGAGACTTCCCGCGCCATATTCAGCACCCGGATCAACATGGCCCATCCCAAAGCAAGTGGCGGTGGCCAACATGGCCCCCTCGGACGCAAGCTGGGCCGCCATTCTTGCGCGCAGATTGCCGCTTCCCGGCGTCACGAGCACCGGAACATCCCCAAACATCGCACGGCGCTCACCAGAGGATATCACAGGAATATCCAAGGCCGGGTGACGGAACCCGTGTTCGATATCGTCGATCAAAGCGTGAATTTTCACCCGGCCTTGCCAGTGCTCTTCCATCGCTTGCAAGATCACCAAACTATGGCCACGCGCGCCAAAGACGGTGATTTCATCGAACTGTGTGGTGGCTTGGATCATGCCTGCCTCTTTCATTGCATCACAGACCGGACCACAACTGCGATGCGTTTGACGTCCGATGCCGTAACCCGGCCATGCATGGGAAGGCACAGCACTTGCGCCCCAAGGCTGGGCGCTAACGCCGGGCCGCCCTCTGCGGTCACGATGCTTGCATCGGGCCAAGGGGTGCCCTGCCCGCACAAAATGGGAAAGTGATCGCGCGCGATGATCCGGCTTTCGGCCAGTGCCACATGTAACCGCGCGCGCAAATCCGGTGCTAGGCGCAGCGCATAATAGCCAAGACTGTCGCTCGCCTCCGCGCGCGTTGCATGCAGCCGCAGCCCCGGTATCCCGCCAAGCGCCGCGTCGTAGCTGCGGCGCAATGCGGCCCGAGCCTGCAATTCGCTTGCAAGATCTGGCAGCAACGTCAGGCCCAAGGCCGCTTGCAGCTCTGAAAGTTTGCCGTTGAGGCCCATACCAACGGGCTTGCCCGCCTCAAGCCCAAAGTTGCGCATCCGGCGAAAGGCTTGCGCCTGACCGCGCCGTGTCACCACATAGCCGCCCTCGCCCGTGTGCAAAATCTTGGTCGCGTGCAGCGAAAAGGCCGCTGCATCGCCGTAATGCCCAAGCGGCTGGCCCCCAAAGCTGACATCAAACGCATGCGCCGCATCATACACCAGCCACAGCCCATGCTGCTTGGCAATTTCCGCCATGGCTGCAACGTCGCAGGGGACACCCAGAAAATGCACCGGCAAAATCGCCGAGGTGCGCGGCGTGATCGCCGCCTGAACAGCGCGCGGACATAGCGTCAGCATTTCGGCGTCGACATCGGCGAAGACCGGGCGCAATCCGCTCCACGCGATGGCTTGCGCCGTCGCAGCAAAGCTAAGCGGCGTCGTGATCACCTCGGAGCCAAGCGGCAGATTGCCCAGCCCAAGCGCCAGCATCAGTGCCATCGTGCCCGATGAGGTCAGCGATGCCGCATCAGACGCAGCCTCTCGGCGGGTCAGTGCTTGCTCGAGTTGCATATGCAGCGCGCCGCCATTGCTGAACCAGTTCGCGGCGATGGCCTCTGCCATCAGTTCGGCCAAGCGGACAGGATCGGGCGACATCGGCGCGCCAATCGTGATGATCCGACGGAGATCTGGTTCAGCCATTCATAAATTCCCCCGCACCGGCTAATGTTCGACCACTGCCATCACTGAACCGCATCTTGCTGCCGCCGTAAACCGGGTTAAACAGCCACTAAGCAGCACCTTTGACCCTTTGCCATGAAACCACCCTATCGCAATTTCTGACATCGGGGAATGCAGTGCCGCTGAACGGCTTTTGGTGCCATTTTGGGGCCTTGGCACTGCGGCTTGACCAAGAAGCATCAAGCGCTGCTGAGCCTTGGCGGCAATGTTTTGAAATATGATGGGCCTTCAATCGGGCGTTTGCCGTCAGACAGCATCGCAGCCTGTCGCTTGACAACTTGAACCCGCGACTGTTGACTATACCGGGGCAGCCGCCAGCAAAGTCCGATCTGCTGGCTTGGAGAATGGACGCAAGATCTGCCCAAAATATAGATGCTGTTTCCAAAGCATCTGCAATATAGTGGCCAAATTTTGAGTAGTATATGTCGAGTAATCACGCGGAAACCAAGATAGATACAATTTCCGGGGTTGTTTATATATTCGTCCCTGTATCTCGGGTGAAATTCAAGAAGACGGGTGAGTTTCAGTTCATTCTCGGGCTGCAAAGGGCGCTATCACGGTGCCGCATCAAAAGCCAAACGATCTTGCTGGGTGAAACAGTCAGTGCCCTGCAGAATGGAGATATTGCCCTTCACATTTGCGGACAATATTATCGCCCTCCCATCCCCGGCGTGCCAAATATACTTTGGGTTATTTCCAATCCGCAGCTGCTGACTTTGCCATTGGCCCGCAGCTATCAACATATCTTCAGCAGTTCGAGACGGTTTGTGCGTTGCCTCGAAGGGTTGGGCCTGAACAACGTCAGTTTTTTGTCGCAGTGCACGGATCTTGGTGTTTTTAAGCCTCCTGAAGTATCAGGGAACCGACACAGATCATTTTTCTTTGCTGGCAACATGCGGCAGGACTTTCGGCGCAGCAATGTTGAAATGTTGCTGTATCTGGGCGTAGATATCGAAATTGTTGGGCGCGGCTGGAGCCTTCTGAACCACCCGACACAACCAACCAAGCCTTGGATCAAAACCGATGAGCTTGTCAAAAAATATCAATCTTCTCGGGTGGTTGTAAATCATCATCGTCAATCAATGCGGGCGCTGGGCTTTGCAAACAACCGCATTTTTGATGCGCTGGCTTGTGGTGCCAGGGTGCTAAGTGATGACGTTGAAATCCCTGCTGAACTGCAACCCTACGTTACAACTTCGTCCACTGGCATATTACACAAAGATGCATTGGAGGCGCTGAGCTTGGCTCCGCCAATCGTTGGCGAAGAGCTTGAGATTTTAAGGAGTATCTTGCAGAACGAATATTCCTTTGATGCAGCTGCACGCAAAATCATCGGAAAGGTAGCCGATCTTGCGACGAATGGTATCGTTTTCCAAGCACCGTTTGACAAATTGCGCGCCCATCCGCTGACTATGCCTGCGACAAAGTGGTCTATTAATACCTGCGATGACCCTGACTTGTTTGACCTTCTGTCTAAGAATGTAGATAAAAACACAATATGGACGCCCGGATCACCTATTCCCAATGATACTGTGCTTGTTGCCCCGAAGCATCTCATGGTTGCTACTGACGCAATGCCCGAGCGATCAATTTCATTTCTGCTGGCGCCCGTAAATCGGCATAACAAACTAGATGCCGAAAAGATGAGCATTGATCTTGCCGTGCATATCCGGCGCTTATCCACATTAGCAATGGTGTGCGCCGATGTTGGGATACTGGGACGATTTAGATTTATCAAGATCGACGAGATTGACCCTAGCCAAGACTCTGCCAATCCGCTTTGTAGCATCGCACGCGACATTTACTCGACTTGGGATAAATCCCCGATAGACAATATGACGTTCTCCCTCACCAGTTTGCAAGATTCGCTAAGCAAAAATAAACCTGTCGCTACGGAAATAGTTTTGCCGCAAATAAACGACGCCATCATACGTTTTAGCCCAGATGCTTCGAGCGAACCTCTTGATAAGTTGCTAAGTCGCATATCAAGTGACACGCCCGAACGTCAGTACGAAGAACTTGCCAATAATATTTTTTACCAATCACAGATAAACACTAATTTCGTGCTCAAGGAAATGAACGTGCGAAGGTTGGACTCAGAAGGTCAAGGCAATTCGGCCAAAGTAGAAGCGATTTCTTTCCAGTCGAGACTAAGTGCCCCCAAACCCACCAATCCAGTTGGTGTTTTCATTCATTTGTTCTACCTAGATGGTATCGACGCCATCAAAGATATTCTATTGCGCATCAATGCACCTATGCATATCTACATTTCAACTGATTGTGATATTAAGCGAGAATTGATCAAAGAAAAATTTGAAAACTTTCAAACTGACATTCGTGTCTTCAAGAATCGGGGCAGAGATATTTATCCGAAGCTTTTTGGTTGGATTCCCGAACATCAGCACCATGAGCTTGTGCTTCATTTGCATGGAAAGAAATCTGACCATATTCGTCCACTTGCACAATCTTGGTTTGATGATATCACCGAATGCCTTGCACCTGATGAGGGAACGGTTAACAGCATCATTGCAATGTTTAAGAATATTAAAGGTCTGGGTATGATCGGCCCCCGTCCATTCCAACAGATTGCCAACAACATACACTGGCGCAACAATCACAATATTGGGCGCGAGATTTTGCGGCGAATTGGTATGGCCAGCAATATTGCCGATCTACCGTTGCAATTTCCAGCTGGAAGCATGTTTTGGGCTCGACCATCGGCTTTGGCACCGCTGTTCAAACTGGCGCTAGATGCAGATGATTTTCCGCCAGAGCAAGGTCAATTGGATGGAACTTTGGCGCATGCATTGGAGCGCTGCCTTGCTTTGTCGTGCGAGTTTGCGGGGCTTCGGTATTTGGAGGTCGCGCCGGGCACCGAAGGCCGTGAAAAAATGGATGTAGGTGCGGTTCGAGCTTTACTTAAGGCCAATTAGGCCATTCGGACCGGCCCGGCGGTGCCATCGGCAAGCTTTTGCGGCGCTCATTGGGATCTTCGTGGGTAGGCGGCCGAGCCTCTTGCATCGAATATGCTTTCACATCGCCGCAAGACCCGGTAAGCATCACAATCTTCGCAGATTTGGGAAAAAACATGGCGCAAAATGCCACCGTTTACAAAGTTGAGCTTTCCGTCTCAGACATGGATCGCCACTATTATGAAACGCATAAACTGACCATAGCCAAGCATCCTTCGGAAACGGATGAACGGTTGATGCTGCGTATTGTCGCTTTTGCGCTGAACGCCCATAAAAATCTGGAAATGACTAAAGGAATTTCAACCAATGACGAGCCCGACATCTGGCAAAAGAGCCTGAGTGGCGAGTTGGAAGTTTGGGTCGCACTCGGCTTGCCGAGCGAGAAAGTTATGCGACAATCCTGCAGTAAGGCTGATAAAGTCGTTGTCTACCCATACGGTGGTAAAACTGCCGAGATTTGGTGGGACAAGATCAAAGACGGAAGCCTTCGGTTCGCAAATTTGCAAGTTATAGGGTTTTCCGAAAAGGATACAACCGAACTGACCAAGCTGGCGAACCGCACGATGCAGTTGCAGGTCAATATTCAGGATGGCGAATTGATGGTCAGCGTCGCAGATCACATTGTTTATTTGACGCCGTTAAAATGGAAGGCCGCCGCGTAGCTGACCAGCAACGACTATCTTTAGTGCAGTGATTATTAAGGGCTCTGAATCAAAGCTTTCTCACCGATTTGCCTGACATTTTCAAAGGCATGTTGCGTCCCTAGCTGGGAAACTTTGCTTAGCATACCTAACCAGCGATATATATTTTTTCAGAGCGCAAATAGTTTTACGCTTGCTCAGCCAAGGGTCGCTGACAGACATATTGCTGTGGGATATGCTGCCTGCCATCGCGTGCCGGATCAACGTCCGCACCACGCGGCTGGGATTATTGCGGCGACCGACACTATGGGCTTTGCCGCACCAAAATCTGATTGGAGCGCGCCAGCTTCAGCATTGTTTGCTCATATTTTTATTCCCTCGACCATCCAGATAGAGGCAGGCCATGCAACTGGCAACAAGATACCCTGTGCCATCAGTGCGGCTCCGCTTAGGCGCAGCGGGCCGGTGGCCAAAGCACATTTGGCCCGCGATTGCGGTGGCGCATCATCGGCGTTCATCAGGCGGATTTCATAGTGCGCTGCGGGGTCAAGCCCGGTCAGACGCAGGGCTTTGGGCAGAATCTGTCGGCTCATCTCGATCTGGGCTGAGGCCAGCACAAATCGCCCGCCATCCTCGGAAACTTGCATCTCGGCAAGCACGGCAGGATCAGCGCTGTCCAGCCGCAGCGTTGCTGCCCGCATGAGCCAATCGCGGTTGGCTTTCCACCACGCAGTCACGTGGCCCAGTGTCTGCGCCTCGGCAGTGTCGAGCGCGCGAAGGTCCATCTCAAAACCAAAGTGCCGGGTGGCCGCGACCCAAGCGCGCAGCGACATGGGATGCGCGCGCCCGGTGGTGTGGGATTTGCGCGCACCGACATGGCTGCCGACAACACAGGACGGCAAGAACAGGGCGGCGTCATGCTGGATGCGCAGCCGTTCGATCGGATCAAGGCAATCGGACAGCCAGACGCGCTGGGTCTGCGCGAGTATGCCTGCGTCGATCCGACCGCCGCCCGAGGCGCAGCTTTCCAACTCGACCAGCGGATGTGCAGCGCGCAGGCGGGCCATCAGGGCATAGATGCCACGGGTCTGCTCGGCGTCCACCACTGGCAGCAGGCGGTTGTGATCCCATTTCAGATAATCGATTGGATAGGCCCGCAACAATGCCGAAAGCACTTCAAACAGATGGTCCTGCACCGCTTGTAAGCCAAGGTTTAGCACCAGTTGGTTGCGCCCGGTGGTTTGATCGGCATGCCCCAGCACCCAATCGGGATGGGCGCGGTAGAGGTCGCTGTTGGGGTTGATCATCTCGGGTTCGACCCAAAGGCCGAAGGTCATGTTCAGCGCGTGGATGTGGGCGATCAGCGGATGCAGGCCCTGCGGCCATTTGCGCAGGTCCACCGTCCAGTCGCCAAGGCTGGAAGTGTCGTTGTCGCGTAGTTTGAACCAGCCATCGTCGAGCACGAAACGCTCGGCCCCCAAGGCGGCTGCACGGGTGGCGATGTCGGATAGGGTGGCAAGGTCGTGGTCGAAATACACAGCCTCCCAGCAGTTGTAATGCACCGGGCGCGGGCGGGCGGGGTCGGGCCATGTCACCACGCGGTCGCGGATGTCGCGCTGAAAGGTCTGACCGATGCCATTCAGGCCGCTGTCTGACACCGCCGCCAGCAGTTCAGCCGATTGAAACTGTGTCGAGGTTTCCAGTTCTGCGCCCCATGCTTGGCCAAACTGCACCTGACGCCGGCCGTCGGGCATCTCTTCCGCGACCATGCGGTGCCCGCCTGACCATGCATAATGCAGCGCCCGCACCTTGCCTGCGGTATTGGTGCAGCCGGGTTCTGGGAACAGCGCATAGGGCGGATGTTCTTGGCCCGAGCGCCCAGTGCGGGCCTCGCGCAGGCGGGCGCCGACAGACCATGGCTGGCGCTGCAGTTGAAACTCGCCGAGCCATTTGCCCGCAACGTCGATCATTTCGGTGCCCAAGGCTGGGATTGGCAGCACAGGCGCTGCCAGCCAGTGCAGGCGGACCGGGCGATCTGCTTGCAGCGCGGTGGTCATTGCGATCACGCCCGTGGGGTGGGCGCGGAAGCTGTGGCTTAGGCGCAGTCCGTCTGCGGTGCTGTGCAGGGTCAGAGCATCTGGGGCAATCTCGGCATGGTCGAACCGAAAGCGTGGGGTGATCTGGTGGCCGTCTGCCTCGCTAAGCGCCATGCCGGGTTGGCCCTGCCAATCGGACCCCGGCAGCGGGCAAAGCGACAGATCGGGCAGACGGTCGAGCATCCCGCCTGTCAAATCAGACACTTGAGACAGCGCAAGCGCCTCCAGATCTTCGGATGCGGGCAGTGGCGCACCCCAATAGACCACCTGAGGCATGATGCCTTCGGTCGCCAGAACAAGCGTTTGCTGCGGGGTATCCAGACGCCACTGCGGCATGGCTTAAACCTTTTCCGATAGGGACTTAGCGACGGTGACGCTTTGCGCGGGCATCTGATGGTTGCCCAGCACACATTCAAAGCTTTCTGGCAGGCTCCATGCCTCGGGGCCATAGTTGGTGAAGAACCACAGATCGCCCCGGCGGCGCAGGCGGATGTGTTCGGGCAGCGGCATGGTGTGCAGGCCCGCGGTGTGGCAGACCAGATCCATCACCGACCCGAGTAGTGCCTCATCCGGCCAGCACAGCAGATGCAGGGCTTGGCCGTGTTGGGTCAGCGCAGGGCCGCCGTCTTCAAAGCGGGCCAGCACCTGCGCTGTTGTTGTCGCGTGGTCGCGCCAGCGGGTGGCGTGGCCTTCAACCCCGCCGCTGACGGTTTGGGTCAGACCGGGGCGTAGCGATGCGACTTCGATCACGCGGTTTTGCGTCAGGTCGTGCAGCGGGCCGGGGGGCAGATCGTGCGGGATGGCAAAGCTGCGGGTGCGCGAGCCTGCCCGCGGGCCAATCAGCACCACGCCCTTTGCGGACTCCAGTGCCGCCTGTGCGGCATCGGTGACGTGGATCATGGTGGGCACGATCACCGCCGCGTATCCGCCCAAGGGCGCACCGGGGCGGACCACATCGACATCAAGGCCGCGACGGCGCAAGGCCTCATACCAGCGGAAAGCAAGTTCTTCGTAGCGGAAGTCGCAGCCCTGTGGCTGCACCATGGTGGCCCAATAGCTGGCATAGTCGAACACAATGGCCACCGGAGCCTGCTGCACAGCAGGAAGTTGCCCGAGTTGTGCTATTTCTTGCGCAACGCGGCCCGCTTCAAGGCCGCCGGGCGACAGCGCGTCCGCCCCCGGCAGGTTCAAGCCGGCGTGATATTGTTCCTGCGCAAAGGGGGCCTGACGCCAGCGGAAATAGCTGACGACTTCGGCCCCGTGGGCCATGGCTTCCCATGTCCACAGCCGCACCATGCCGGGTTTGGGCACCGGGTTCCATGCCGCCCAGTTCACCGGGCCGGGCTGCTGCTCCATCACCCAGAACCGGCCACGTCCGACACCTCGGTAAAGATCGTGATGCCACGGGGCGATGTCGGGGTGCGAGGTTTCGGCCCAGCGGTTGCGCTCGGCTTCCGAGAACGGGAATTTTTCGACAAAGCCAATCGGGTAGCTATCCCATGATGCCAGATCAAGGTGATCGGCCACGGCGAAATGATCAAAATCTGACACAAAGCCCATGAAGTTATGGGTGATCCAGCGGCCCGGTGAATGGGCGCGGATGATGTCGCATTGCATCAAGTCATAAGCCGCGACCTGATCGGAATGGAAGCGCCAGAAATCCATCCGATGCGCCGGGTTGGCCTCGGTCACGGTCAGGTTCGGCAGGGTGACTTCCGCGAAATCGGCGACCTCCATCGACCAGAACACCGCGCCCCAAGCCTCGTTCAACTGATCGCAGGATTGATAGCGGCGGCGCAGCCAGTCTTGGAACGCCCGCAAATCTTCCGGGCCCCAAGACAGTGTTGTGTCGTGGCAGCCGTATTCGTTGTCGGTTTGCCAGCCAACCAAGCCGGGATGATCGCCGTAACGCTGCGCAATCGCGGTGACGATGCGGGCGCTTTCGCGCCACCAAGCTTGCGACGACATGGTGTAATGCCGGCGCGAGCCAAAGCCGCGCACGCGGCCTTGTTCGTCGTAGGGCAGAATGTCGGGACATTCATCAACCAGCCATTTCGGCGGCGTGGCGGTGGGCGTGCCAAGCACGATCTTCAGCCCTGCGGCGTGCAGCACATCCATGGCGCGGTCGAGCCAGCCAAAGTTGAACTGATCGCGCGCAGGTTCGATGCGAGACCATGCAAATTCGCCGATGCGGACGAAGGATATGCCAAGCTCGCGCATCCGGCGCGCATCGGTGGTCCAGCGGGCTTCGTCCCATTGTTCGGGGTAGTAGCAAACTCCAAGCATCAGCGCGTCAAGTCCCCGTTCAATACGGCATTGCCGTCTGCATCAAACAAGTGGCAGGCGCGCGCCGGAAAGCCGATCTGCATCGTATCACCGGGACGCTCGGCTGCCAGACCGTCTGCCTTGACGGCGATTTCGGTGCCATCCGCCAGACTGACAAAGAACAGGGTTTCGGACCCCAGATGTTCTGCCAGTTGCACCTTTGCAGGCAGAACCGCGTCACCTGCCCCCGTAGCGCTGGCATGTTCGGGGCGCAGGCCCAAGGTCATCTTGCCCGCAGCCGCCAGCGTTCCAGCCAGTTGCAGGGTGGCTCCGCCCGGTAGTGTCACTTCGATGCCGCCGTTGTGGGGGCGGGCGTCAACCGGGATGAAATTCATCTTGGGGCTGCCGATAAAGCCCGCGACGAACAGGTTTTTCGGGCGGTGATACAGTTCCAGCGGGCTGCCGACCTGTTCAATGCGCCCCGCCGATAGCACGACGATCTTGTCGGCCATCGTCATCGCTTCGACCTGATCATGCGTCACATAGATCATCGTGGCACCCAAGTCCTGATGCAGACGCGAGATTTCGCCGCGCATCTGCACCCGCAGCGATGCATCAAGGTTCGAGAGCGGCTCGTCGAACAGGAACACTTCGGGGTTACGCACGATCGCGCGGCCAATCGCCACCCGCTGGCGTTGCCCGCCCGAAAGCTGGCCGGGTTTGCGTTCCAGCAGGGGTTCCAGTTGCAGCATCTTGGCGGCGGCGGCGGTGCGCTTTGCAATCTCGGCCTTTTCATGGCCGGTCATGCGCAGCCCAAAGCCGATGTTCTCGCCCACCGTCATGTGCGGATAAAGGGCATAACTTTGGAACACCATCGCCACACCGCGATCTGACGGGCCGATTTTCGTCATGTCGCGGCCACCGATGCGCAACGCGCCCTGCGAGATGTCCTCTAGCCCAGCGATCATCCGCAGCAAGGTGGATTTGCCGCAGCCCGAGGGGCCGACAAACACGCAGAACTCGCCGTCTTTGATCTCAAGGTCGATGCCCTTGATGATGCTGATTGCACCAAAGTCTTTTTTGACGTTGCTTAGGCTTACTTCGGCCATGACAGGCTCCTTTTCATCAGCCCTTGGTCGCGCCAAGGGTCAGTCCGGCAATGAAGTGCCGCTGCATTAGGAAAAACATCAACACGGGGGGCAGGGCTGCGACGATGGACCCGGCAGAGACCAGGTGCCACGCGGCCACCCATTGCCCGTTAAGTGCGTAAAGCCCTGCGGTGACGGGCATGGCGTGTTGGCCCTGCACCAGAACCGTGGCCCAGAAGTAATCGTTCCACACGAAGGTGAATACCAGCACTGACAGGGCTGCGATGGCGGGGCGCATCAGGGGCAGCACGATATGGCGGAATATCTGCCATTCGCTGACCCCTTCCACCCGCGCGCTTTCGATCAAGGCAAACGGCATACCCTTGATGAAATTGCGCATGAACAGAGTGCAGAACCCGGTCTGGAAGGCGACGTGAAACAGCACGAGGCCGAGTGTGCTGTCATAGAGCCCGGCCTTCAGCGTCAGATCGCGCACTGGCACCATCAGGATCTGGAACGGGATGAAGTTGCCCGCAACAAAGGCAAAGAACACCCAAAGATTGGCGCGAAAGCCGTAGACCGCCAGCGCAAAGCCGGTCAGGCAAGACAGGCCCACCGCGCCGATCACCGTCGGGATCGTCACCTTGAACGAGTTCAGGATATACCAGCCGATCGGGCTGTCGCGGAACACCGAAGCATAGTTTTCAAACGCGATGGACGAGGGCACACCAAAGTAATTGCCAGCCGCCAGATCGGATGCCGGGCGCAGCGACGTTACCGCCACACCGATCAGCGGAAACAGCCAGATCACCAAAGCGATGGGCAAGGCAATCTGATAGGCAAGTCTGGTGGGGCCCGAGGCTTTTTGAATCGGGGTCGGAAACATCAGCGGTTCCTTTCCTGTGCGATCATCCGCACGATGAACAGCGTGATAAACACCATCATGATCAGGAACAGCACCACCGCGATGGCCGCCCCGTATCCCATGCGATAGCCGTATTCGGACAGGGCCTGTTCATACATGAAATACGACAGCACCTGACTGGAGCCATAAGGCCCGCCCGCCGTCATGATCGACACCAGATCGAAACTGCGCAACGCCCCGATCACGGTCACGACCATGGCGATGAAGGTCGCGGGCGCCAGTTGCGGCAAGATCACATGGCGCAGCAGACGCCAGCCACGGGCATTGTCCATCCGCGCGGCCTCGATCTGTTCCGAGTTCAGGTTGTTCAACCCGGTCAGATACAGGATCATGCAATAGGCGGTCTGCGGCCATAGCCCTGCTACGATGATGCCATAAGTGACATAGCGTTCATCCGCGAGAATCGCCACTTCGCTGCCGGTCAACCATTTGATCATCTGCGAGAACAGGCCGAAATCGGGGGCGTAGAACCATGTGAACATCAGGCCGACAACGACTTGGCTGATCACGAAAGGAAAGAAGAACATCGACTTGTAAAGCCGGATACCCCAGACGTTCTGGTTCAGAAACAACGCGGCTGCCAGCCCCATCGGGATCGCCAGCAGATACAGTCCCAGCCACAGCAGGTTGTTTTTCAGCGCGACATAGAAAGTATCGTCGTCCAAAAGCTCGACATAGTTGGCCAGACCGATCCAGGTTTTTGGCCCGAGGCCATCCCAATCCTGAAAGCTGATCCAGATGGATTGCACAATCGGGATCAACACATAAATCGAGAACATCAGCGCACCCGGAGCAAAAAAGACGTAGGGTGCAATCTTCATCTGGTTCCGTTTCCAGAACCCGGCAGGCTGGGGATCGTGCTGCATAGCGACCTCGTTAATGAAGCGGGTCGGGGCCGCCAGAAGGCGACCCCGTAGTCGGGGGAGGAGTCCGACTTATTTGTAGACCTTGGCGCGGGTTTTCTCGAGCCGTTCAAGGATGCGGTCCAGATCGTCGGGCTTGACCATGAATTCCTGAAAGCCCTCCATCCCGGCCTTGGCCATTTCGGCAGGCGCGTCGCGGTCATAGAACTGCGCCAAAGCATGCGCGTTCGACAGCATGGTGAAGCCTGCTTCAAGGAAGGTGTCGGTGGGTTTTGCCGCTTGATTGTTGACCGGCAACTGGCCCAGCGTCGTGTTCATCTTGGCTTGCGCTTCGGGCGAGGCGAGATAGGCAAGGAACGTCTTCGCGTCTTCCTTGTTCTTCGCCCCGGCAGGGATGTGGAACGTGTCGGTCGGCGCATCTTCCGACATCGGAATACCTGCGGTAATTTCCGGGAACTGCATAAAGCCGATCTGGTCTTCGCTCAGCCCGCCGTCTTTCATCGTGGCCACCGCAAAGTTGCCCATCAGATACATCGCAGCCTTGCCCTGCACGATTTGCGGGATGGCATCTTGCCAATCAATCGCCGCATGGTTGGCGATGAAATAGCCCGGCTTGACCAGTTCTGCCCATTTCTCGAACACGGCTTTGACCCGCGGATCGGTGTAGGGCACTTTGCCAGACGTCAGCTCCATGTGGAATTCATAGCCGTTGACTCGCAGATCGAGGTAGTCAAACCAACCAGCAGTCGGCCACAAGGCTTTGGTTCCAATGGCGAAAGGCACGATTCCTGCGGCATTCAGCTTTTCACAGGCGGCCAGCAGTTCGGCCCAGTTTTTCGGCGGCGTGATGCCGTTCTGTTCAAACAGGTCTTTGCGGTAGTAGATGCCCCACTGATAGTAAGTGTAAGGCACACCCCACTTTTTACCATCAATGGTCATAGACGAGGCGGCCGATTTCAACTGATCATCCAGACCATTGGCCGCCCAAACGTCGCTTACGTCCTCGAACAGGCCGGCTTTGACAAATGGCTCCATCCGGTTGCCCGCATACCAAGCGGCCACATCCGGCGGATCGGCGGTCAGAAAGTTGCGGATCGCGGCCTTGTAGCCTTCGTGATCGAAGTTGTTCCATTTGACGGTAATGTCAGGATGTTTCACCTGAAAATCTGCAATCAACTCTTCCATCGCCTTTTTCGGCGTCGGGTCCGAGTGATCCGAGTTGATGGTGATCTCGCCTGCAAATGCAGCTGAGCCCATTAGAAAAGCGCTAAGCGCCAGCCCGGTGAGGGCTTTTGTGAGTGTCATGGTTTCCTCCCTGAAACCGGAAATCGGTTTTGCCCCAGAAGTCTCTCCTCTTAAAGAGCATCTGGTTGCGGTTGAATTTGGCATGAAATGCAGTAAACTCTACCGACATGCGGCCTAATATTTCCGGTATTCTAAGGTGTCTGTGCAAATGAAATCCGAAACGACGGCGAATACGCGTTTTGAGTCCACGCCCGCGCAGCCCGAGTATGACCCGCTCCATCCGCTTGTGGTGTTTGGCGATCATCGGTTTTGCGCGAGCCCGACGCAGGATGTTCAGTGCATGGCAGGGCCGCATATGCACAGCCAGATCGAGCTGAATTTCGTTCTGGAAGGTGAGATGACCTATTGGTTTGACGGGCGAGAGTTGACGGTGGATGCCGGCCGGCTGTGCCTGTTTTGGGGGATGGTGCCGCATCAGGTGATTTCCCGTGCCGATCCGACGTGGTTTGTCTGCCTATATGTGCCGATGTCCGTGTTTCTGGGGTTTGGCTCGCTGATCCGGTTTCGCGATGCGGTGTTTCGTGGGGCTTTGATCGAGGCGATGCATCTGACCGCTTGGGACCGCGATATCTTTCTGCGGTGGCGCGACGAATTGCTGTCGGGCGATGCCGGCCTGTCTGAGATTGTCCGCAATGAATTGACGGCGCGAGTGATGCGGATCGAACGCGATGGCTGGCGTGATCTGCGCGAGGCAGGTTCGGCGATCGCCAGCCCTGCCCCACATGGCGCAGAGCGGATTGAACATGTCGAGCGTATGCTGCGCTATGTGGCGGAACATGCTCCGGGCGACGTGCGGGCTGAAGCGGTGGCAGCCAGCAGCGGCCTGCATCCGAACTATGCGATGTCACTGTTCAAACGGTCGGTTGGGCACAGCATCACGCAAGCCATCACCCGGCACAGGTTGGATACGGCGCAGTCGCTGTTGATCTCGACAGACAAATCCATCACCGAAATTGTGTATGAATCCGGCTTCGGGTCGATCTCGCGCTTTTATGAAGCGTTTTCCGACAGATTTGGCGAGCGCCCAAAAAAGTTCCGCCAACGCTTGCGCGCCAAGGCTGTGCCTTCTTCTTAAGTTTGCAGGCGTCGCTGCGAAAGATATGGCGGGCTTAGCATGCGCGAAGCAACCGCACTGTGACCAAGCTGCTTTGGCTTTCAGGCGCGAAAGCGACGCGCCTGCCCCTGATATCTTGAAAGCCCTTCACCATCCTCAAAATCGCGCCGTGTCATCGACGTTCACGCGGCCATTTTCAGACTTCGGACGGATAAGACGCGGCCGATGCCAAGCCTTGCCCCTTTTGACGCACTACTCTCGTCGGGCGCTTGCGCAGTGGGCAGTTTTGATGACCGAGCACCCTGCCCCCAATCGCCGCAGTCAGTCCGGCCAGACAGGGCCTGCTGCCGTTGAGGCAGATGCACGTTCTCACGGCGCGATGATTGTTCGAGAGATTGGCGACCATGTTGCGCTGCAGGTTCAGGCACTGTCAGGTGGGCAAGGTTGTGCTTAGCGTTGCTGGCTAAAGGCGGCCAGCCAAAGGCGACGGGACGTTGGATGGGCCTTCGCTCCAGCCGCGTTCGGATGACTGCGCACAGGCCGAAGCGCAGTTGTAACCCGGTCTGCGACGCGGTTTCTTTGCGCAGGAATGATCCGGTTGGCCGCAATGGAATCGCATGCTTTTAGGGTTACGACAACGGCCTAGCAGGCGTGGGGGACAGATTGCGGCCAGCGTGCGTCGACCGAGTTGGACTGTGCAAACAACACATCTCTCAGACGTCGTACCGTGTGACCCCGCGGCGCAGGGCATCGACTGGTTGGGTGAGGATTACCGCTTGATGGGCCCGCTGGTCGCAGTTTGAACGCGGACAAATGCGGCAGTTGATGCCGATCTGAGTCATCCGGGCCTCAGACATCGAGAAGCTTTCAGCATAGCCAATTTCCGGCGCATATTGGACAGCGCAGCCCATCGCGACAGCCAGACGATTGTCTTGGGCGTGACGCGCCCATGTCGGGCGATCCACGGTGCGGGAAAATACGAAGAACTGACTGCGATCAGGCATCTCGACAAATTGCGGCACGATGCGGTTGGGGGTGCGGAACGAGGTATGCACTTCCAGCCGCGGGCAAGCACCGCCATATTCGGCCAGATGAAAATCTGTGGCGTTGAAGCGTTTGGTGACATTGCCGCCCTTGTCTATGCGCAAGAAGAAAAACCGCACCCCCTGTGCGCCCTCGCGTTGCAACGTGGTGGCGCGGTGACAGGCCTGCTCGAAGCTGACGTCAAAGCGGGTGGCAATGTGGTCAAAGTCATATTTCGAGGCGCGGGCCTCGGCCAGAAACTCTGCATAGGGCATCAGGACGGCTGCGGCGAAATAGTTGGCCAGTTCCACCCTCAGACGGGCGATTCCCCGCGCCTCATGGATGCCACTGCGCTGAATCAGGCTGTCCAAAAGGTCGCGCTGTTCCAAAAGCCCCACCATATGTACCAGCTGAAACGTGCGGTTGGGTTGATCCAGCGCCTCAGAGAGCAGGATTTCGCGGCGGGTCTCATCGTATTGGCGCAGAGCGCCCGGCAGATCCTCGACCCGGCACAGCCTGACCGTGACCCCAAGATTGTCGCGCAGCCTTTGCTTGAGCATCACATAAATCTCGTCCCTTTCGATCAGAGGACTGGGCCAAAACGCTTCGGCGGCCTCTTCCAGCTCACGAAAGTGGTTGCGGTTGCGGCGAAACACATCATGCACCGCCGCTTCGGGAGAAGCCGAGGTTTGCGGCGCGCCGCTTTCGGTCAGGGCCAAAAGCTGATCCGACACGACCTGATAGCTGCGATAAAGTGTCATGAAACTGTAAACCAGCCCCGGCGCATGGACCAATGCTGCCCGCAATTGCGGCAAATCAGGGCGGGTCTGTGTAAACAGCGGATCCTGAATAACCGCGCGCAAATCCGAGAGCTGGGCGGTGCCATCCTCGTTGGCAATGTCGCGCCACTCGACTCCATAAGCCTCGAACAGGCGCAGCAGAACCTGCACCGATACAGATCTTTCGTTGTTTTCCAGAAGGTTGACATAAGACGCGCTAATTCCAAGCGCCTTGGCCATCGCACCTTGGGTTTCTTTGCGTTCCAACCGAAGGCGACGCAGGTGGGGGCCGATGAAGGTCTTTTTCATATCATCCCACACAAGGTAATTTTGCTGAATTTACAATATTACATCGTTTCAATTCTGTAAACTCTCGCACTCACAGCGAAACGTGTTTTCATTTTGCACAAGTTTGATGCAGTGCGAAGGCTGCCTCTGACCCAAGGAGGACACCATGCGCACCGGCATCAATCACCTGTTCATTCCCGGCCCGACCAATGTGCCAGAAACCGTGCGGCAGGCCATGAACGTGCCAATGCAGGATCACCGGGCCCATGATTTCGGGGGCTTGAACCTCGGGATTTTTGCCGATCTCAAGCGCCTGTTTCGCACCACAACAGGACAAGTGCTGTTGTTCCCCGGCTCTGGCACCGGGGCGTGGGAGGCCGCGATCACCAACGCACTGTCGCCGGGGGACCGGGTGCTGATGGCGCGACATGGCCATTTTTCTGTCCTGTGGGCGCAGATGGCGCTGCGGCTTGGCCTGAATGTGGACCTGATCGATCTGCCATGGGGCGCGGGCGCGCCGATCAGCGAATTCGCCCGCAAGCTGGGTGCGGACACCAATGGAGAGATCAAGGCGGTTTTCGTCACCCATAATGAGACGGCAACCGGAGTGACTTCGGACATTGCGGCGGTGCGGCGGGTGATGGAAGAGTCGCTTCATGACGCGCTTTTGTTTGTCGACGGCGTCTCGTCCATCGGATGTCTGCCGTTCGAGATGGACGATTGGGGCGTAGATCTCGCGGTGACCGGCAGCCAGAAGGGGCTGATGATGCCGCCCGGTCTGGGTATTCTGGGGGTCAGTGCAAAAGCGATGAAGGCCAGCCAAGCCGCAACCATGCGGCGGGCCTACTTTGACTTCGCCGATCAGGTCAGCGGCAATGAGACTGGCTATTTTCCATATACCCCGCCGATCCAGCTGCTGCACGGCCTGCGCGCCGCACTTGATCGCATGCAGGACGAGGGCTTTGACACCATCATCGCCCGCCACCGCCGTCTGGCCGCAGGCGTGCGTGCGGCGGTTCAGGCTTGGGGACTGGAGGTCTGCGCAGAAAGCCCGACGCTTTACTCCGACACAGTGACTGCCATTCGCACGCCAGCAGGCGTCGACGCGCGCGACGTGATCCGCATCGGTTATGATCGCTACAATGCCGCGTTCGGCTCAGGCCTTGGCCCGCTGGCGGGCAAGGTGTTTCGCATCGGCCATATCGGCGACAGCAACGAAGGCATGTGCCTGACTGCAATCGCTTTGGCCGAATTGTCACTGGCGGCAGCGGGAGCCTCGATCCGGTTTGGGTCAGGGGTCGCAGCGGCGCAAGAGGTCTACGCCCTCCCCGCACCTGAACCCGCACAAATCGCCGCAGAATAGACCGCAATAGCAGGAGCCTAAAATGAGCCACACTCTTCACCCCATGCGCAAGCCGCGTCTGCAACGGTCGGAACTTGCGGTTCCGGCCTCTAATCCCACCATGATCGACAAAGCAGCAGACGGTCTGGCAGATTATGTGTTTCTGGATCTGGAGGATGCCATTGCCCCTTCGGAAAAAGAGCAAGCGCGCAAGAACGCCATTCAGGCGCTGAATGACATCGACTGGCGGGCCAAGGGCAAGACGGTTTCGGTGCGCATCAACGGGCTGGATACCCATTACATGTACCGCGACGTGGTGGACGTTATGGAGCAGGCCGGTGATCGGGTCGACACCCTGCTTGTGCCCAAAGTCGGCGTCACCGGCGACCTTTACATGGTCGAGGCCATGGTCAACCAGATCGAACAGGCCAAAGGTTACAGCACCCGCGTCGGGCTGGAGGCCCTGATCGAAACCGCGCTTGGCATGGCCAATGTCGAGGCCATCGCGCAGTTCGGTGGCAGGCTAGAGGCGTTGCACTTTGGCGTGGCAGACTTCGCGGCCTCGATGCGGGCACGGACGACGAACATCGGCGGGCTTAATCCGCATTATCCGGGTGACCAATGGCATGCCTCGATCAGCCGGATGGTAGTCGCATGCCGGGCCTATGGCTTGCGGGCGATCGACGGGCCCTTTGGTGATTTCAGCGACCCCGAAGGCTACAAGGAAGGCGCCCGCCGGGCTGCGGCTTTGGGATGCGAGGGGAAATGGGCGATCCATCCGTCGCAGATCACGCTGGCGAACGAGGTCTTCTCGCCGCCCGAACCCGAAGTGACCCGGGCGCGCCGCATCATCGAAGAACTGCGCAAGGCCGAAGCCATGGGCAAAGGGGCAGCTCAGCTGGATGGCCGGATGATCGACGCGGCATCCGAGCGGATGGCCATGAATGTATTGGTTTTGGCGGATGCAATCGCGGCCAGGTAGCCGGAAAACTTCTGCGAAAACTCAACAGTTGAAGCGTCTGAATTGACACCCAATTCAGGACGCAGAGGGGAAAAGATGGACATTCACGAATATCAGGCCAAAGAAATCCTTGCCCGTTTCGGCGTGCCCGTGCCCCGCGGCGGACTGGCTTACAGCCCCGAGCAGGCAGGCTACCGCGCGCGGGAATTGGGCGGCAGCGCTTGGGTGGTCAAGGCGCAAATCCACTCTGGCGGCCGCGGTGCTGCAGGTGGCGTTAAACTGTGCAAGACCCCGGACGAGGTCCATGCCTTTGCCGCCACGCTGTTCGGCAAGCAACTGGTGACCAAGCAGACCGACGCCAACGGCAAAGGCGTCTACCGTGTGTGGGTAGAGGGCGCTTCGGACATCGCGCAGGAACTTTACCTTGGCTTCGTGCTCGACCGCAAATCTGAGCGCATCATGATCGTGGCCTCGGCCCACGGCGGGATGGAGATTGAGGATCTCGCCGACAGCGACCCCAACAGCTTGCGCCGCATGACCATCGATCCAGCCGTGGGATTGTCCGAATTTCAAGCCCGCGAGCTGGCGTTTCAACTGGGTCTGCAAGGGGGACAAGTGGCGCAGATGGTCACGACTTTGCGGGCCTGCTACCGCGCCTACCGCGATCTCGATGCGGTCATGGTCGAAATCAATCCGCTGGTGATCACCCACTCTGGCGACCTCGTGGCGCTGGATGCCAAGATGAGCTTTGACACCAACGCGCTGTTTCGTCAGTCACAGATTGCAGAACTGCGAGACCGCAGCCAAGAAGACCCGCGCGAAAGCACGGCAGGCGACCACGGCTTGTCCTATGTCGGACTTGACGGCGATATCGGTTGCATCATCAACGGAGCGGGCCTCGCGATGGCCACGATGGATATGATCAAGCTGGCCGGGGGCGAGCCTGCAAACTTTCTGGACATTGGCGGCGGTGCCTCGCCCGAGCGTGTGGTGCGCGCTTTCAGGACGGTGCTGGCCGATGGCAATGTTTCTGTCATCCTTGTGAACATCTTTGCCGGCATCAACCGCTGCGATTGGGTGGCCCAAGGTGTGGTGCAGGCCTACAAAGAGGTCGGACTGACCATTCCTGTCGTCGTGCGACTTGCGGGCACCAATGTCGAGGAAGGCAAGGCCATCATCGACAGCTCCGGGCTGCCGCTGATCTCTGCCGATACGCTTGCCGAGGCTGCCGCCGCTGCGGTTGCGTCCCGCCCCAAACCTGCCACGCACAAAGCCGCCTGAAGGAGGACACTATGGCCATTCTTATCACCGAACAAACCCGCGTCATCGTGCAGGGCATGTCTGGCCGGATCGGCAGCTTTCACGCCGCCGACATGATCCGGCATGGAACCAACGTCGTGGGCGGCGTCACCCCGGGTAAGGGCGGCGAAACCATTCTGGACCGCCCACTTTTCAATACCGTGCGTGAGGCTGTTGAGGCGTTGGGCGCCGAGGCCACCCTTATCTTTGTGCCACCGCCCTTCGCGGCAGATGCCATCATGGAGGCGGCGGATGCCGGGATCAAAACCGCCGTCTGCGTGACCGACGGCATCCCCAGCCAGGATATGATGCGGGTCAAACGCTTTCTGCGGCGCTATCCCGAAAGCCGCAAGATGCGGTTGATCGGGCCGAATTGCGCTGGGATTATCTCACCCGGCCGCGGCTTCATGGGGATCATGCCGCCGCATATTTACATGCCGGGGCGTATTGGCATCGTGGGCCGATCAGGCACGCTGGGCTATGAGGCGGCCGCGCAGATGAAGTCCTTGGACATCGGCGTATCCACTTCGGTTGGGATCGGCGGCGATCCGATCAACGGGTCTAGCTTCCGCGATATTCTTGAACTGTTCGAGGCCGACCCCGAAACCGATGCCGTGATGATGATCGGCGAAATCGGCGGCCCGCAAGAAGCCGATGCGGCAGCCTTTGTGCGCGACCATATGCGCAAGCCAGTCGTCGCCTACATCGCCGGGCTGTCGGCACCCAAGGGTCGCAAGATGGGTCACGCCGGGGCCATCGTCAGCGCGTTCGGGGAAAGCGCACAAGAGAAGGTCGAAATCCTTTCGGCAGCCGGTATAACCGTCGCCCCCAACCCCTCGTCGATGGGCCAGACTATGGCCAACGTGCTGTCACGACGTCGCGCGGCCTGATCTCGGCAATCTCCCGTTGGTCGGGCAGGCTCACCGGGCGAGTCCGTAAGACATGGGACTTGCGCAAGCTGCAGTCTTCCGAGGAGAGCATCCGTATCGTGCTGTCTGGCGTTCGTGGCGCAGACAGCCTCGCCGAGTTGTGCCCAAGGAAAGGACTTCCGGTTGCTGAGGGATGCCAAACCGATGTCATCATGGGTGTTTCGGTCATGATCACGCCAACCACCGCATGACGTTTGATTTCTAGCGTGCGCGCCTGCGTACTCCTGAAATATGCGCCGCCCGGTTTTTTACGTCAGCTTCCTTTCGACATTAAGTCAACGCTGGGGCCATGCGCGCGGGTCGGAAACCATACCGCCAAGTGGGCGGGGCAGAAACGGGCGCTCCAAATGGGCGGATTCAGAAGGGGAGAATCTGGTCTGTCCACCTGCCACAATTCCCGAAGGGCCGGGCGAAAAGGTGCGCTATAATATCAAACAAAATCGATGATTTATATGTGGCGGTGCATGTAGTTTCGATAGAGCCAGTCTCGAAAGAGGTCGCGCCAATTCTTGTTTTGACAAAGTGTCGTGATTACAGCAGGTTATCGGCAGATCGCGCTTGCCGAATGGAGCGATCTGGGGCAAAGCAGGCCTATAGCAACCGCCGAGCGATTGCGCTTATCTGGGATCGGGATGCCAAAATCCGGATGTAATTGCGGTAGCGCGGGCCAAGATTGCCAATGTGCGCCTGGACATGGCGACCACTGCGTAGACAACTGATCGGCTGAGACGTGTCATTGCCGTTATCTGAAAAACGATTGTTGTTATGTGGGAACAAATTGTCGTTTTGCGGGAATGACGGCGGCAGCGATGTGAGACTAACAAGGAGCCCGCATTTCTGACAGATCCTAGCTCGCTTTGGTTGTGTTGGTGGGCGGGCTAGTGATCTGGCCAGAAAGTCGCCTCGAACTGGGCGCACCGCAGGGTCCCAAAGATTGCCGCGCTACGCTCTACCGGCCAAAAACTGCTAATCAACGTATGCTAGGGTTGCTCAGTTACTCTCCTAGAAACGGCCGTTCATGCTCAGTGCAGAAACCTGAGGCGATCACAGCGGGGCTTGTCGCCGAGAGTTTGGAAAGACTTTCAAATGCGGC
>NZ_BSPP01000014.1 GCF_030161095.1 Cypionkella aquatica | reverse complement strand
CCGTCCCTTCCTTGGGGAGGACTCTAGTCGCAGATGGAGGAAAAATCCCGTGGCAGGTCACGGTCGCTGCGCGTTCTTATTTGCGGTCAAAGGCTTAGGCGCGGGTTTGCTGGCCTGCCGTTATTCGTGGTTTTGGCGGAGCATGGGGCGTTCGTTGGCAGAAGTGCCCCAATCGCTGCCGCAAGTGCGGGTGGCGGGGTGGGCAATGCTGCGGCCGCGTGATCATGGCGGGGCTGCTTAGTCGGGTCGGATATCTTTCTGCAACGCAGCGGAACCGGGCGCGGTGGGGCGCGTTTGATGATCGCATTATTCACAAAGGACACCACCGCCATGCTGGATCAGCCGAAGCAGATTGCCGCGTTCGATATGTCTGCCGGGCGCAGTGACACGCTTGGCGCGGTTGCCGATGCGCAGGGCACAAATTTCGCGCTGTTTTCGGAACATGCGACGCGGGTAGAGCTTTGCCTTTACGATGCCTCAGGTCAGGTGGAGATCCAGCGGCTTGACCTTCCCAAGATGGAGGGCGGCATTTGGTATGGCTATCTGCCGGGCATCGGGCCGGGACAAGCTTATGGCTACCGTGTGCATGGCCCTTTCGCGCCAGAGCAGGGTCACCGCTTTAACCCCGCCAAATTGGTGCTGGACCCCTATGCAAATGAACTGACCGGCGATCTGGTTTGGGACGATGCGCTGTTCGGCTATCCGGTTGGCGGGTCAGATACCCAGTTGGACGATCGCGACTCGGCGCCTTTCATGCCAAAATGCGTGGTGGCAGACCCGAGCTTTGATTGGGATGCCGAAAAGGCACTGAACCATGCTTGGGAAGATACGGTGGTTTATGAGGCGCATGTCAAAGGTCTGACACAACTGCATCCCGAGGTGCCCGAGGCCGATCGTGGCACCTTTGCCGGGCTGGCCAGCGACGCGGTGATCGCGCATCTGCACCGGATTGGCGCTACAGCGATAGAATTGCTGCCGATCCACGGCTTTGTGCAGGACCGTCATCTGGTGGAGAAGGGCCTGTCAAACTATTGGGGTTACAACACGATTTCCTTCTTTGCCCCGAACCGGCCCTATCTGAAATCCGGTTATATCCGCGAGGTAAAGCAGGCGATCCGCCGCTTTCACGCCGCAGGCATCGAGGTTATTCTGGATGTGGTCTACAATCACACCGCCGAAGGCAACGAGCTTGGGCCGACACTGTCGTTCCGCGGCATTGACAACGCCAGCTATTATCTGCTGTCGCCGGAAAATCCACGCCACGGCTTTGACACCACGGGCACCGGGAACACGCTGAACATCGCGCATCCGATGGTGCTGCGCATGGTGCTCGACAGCCTGCGCTATTGGGTGGAGGCGATGCATGTCGATGGTTTCCGCTTTGATCTCGCCTCGACGCTTGGGCGCGAGCCGTCAGGCTTTGAACGCGAAGGCGCGTTCTTTAATGCGATCCGGCAAGACCCGGTGCTGTCAAAGGTGAAACTGATCGCCGAGCCGTGGGATATTGGCGAGGGTGGCTATCAGGTGGGCGGTTTTCCGTGGCCGTTCCGCGAATGGAACGACAAGGCGCGCGACGATATGCGGGCGTTCTGGCGGCGCGACAGCGGGATGGCACCGCAAATCTCGCAACGCTTGCTGGGGTCACCCACGCAGTTCAATCATTCGAACCGCCCTGCGACATCCTCGGTGAACTTTCTGGCGGCCCATGACGGTTTCACACTGGCGGACACTGTGGCCTATGACGACAAGCACAATGCGGCGAATGGCGAAAATGGCGCGGATGGCCATTCCAACAACCTGTCGCACAACCTGGGTGCAGAGGGGCCGACCGAGGATGCGGGCATCCTAGAGGCGCGTCGCCGCCGGGTGCGTGGGATGTTGGCCACTCTGGCGCTGTCGCAGGGCGTGCCGATGATCCTTGCGGGCGATGAATTTGGCCAGACGCAGGGCGGCAACAACAACGCCTATTGTCAGGATAACGAGACGACATGGCTTGGCTGGGAAAAGGCAGATCAGGATCTGATCACGGCGGTCAGCGACCTGCTGGCGTTCCGCAAAGAGATCGGACTGTCGCGGGCAGCCTTTGCACTGGGCGATGGTGCAGCGCAGGATGCGATGGTTGCAGAGTGGCTGCATCCGCGTGGTGGCGCGATGACCGAACAAGATTGGCAGGCGGAAGGCGCGTCCTGCGTCATGCTGCGGCTGGCGCGCCCCGAGCAACCTGATCTGCTGATCTGCCTTAACGCCGCCGACCGAATTATCATAACGCTGCCAGAAGGCGGATGGACCAAGCGGATCGACACCACGCAAACTCCGGTGGGTATGGATGAGGTCGTGGAAACCGCGGTAGAGGTGGATTGGCAGTCGGTGACGGTCTTTGAACGCAGTAACCGTCCCGCGTGATCGCCTGAAGGGCCTGCGTCTTGGCGCGGACATACTCGGACAATGCTGATCCTCAGCCGCTATTCCTTGGTGCTGCTGATCTATGCCTGAACGCGACCAGATGCGTGTTTCTCGCGAGACGGTGTGCTTTTCGCACTCATTGAAATCCGATCATAGCCACCGGACCGCAGCTCTTTCAGGCGTCACCCACAGTGCAAGACTGCGCAGGAGAACACACAGCAGTGCTGAGACCATGCCGCGCGATGCTGCTGCGGGAGCAATTCATATTTCCACACGAACATGGGATCTAAAACTGCCATAATTGGCTTTTTAGCTAAAAGAAATATTCGATTTTTGGACGGAAAATCAAAGATACTTTAATATATCATCGTTCCACGTATATTATGCTGATCTTTGATCCATAATAATTGCTCTTCTGAATAAAATATGACTGCCATGAGCTTGGGGCCACATTGGCGTGGCCCCAAGGATTTTTTTAACACCGATCCGATGTGCTTAGAAACCCATCGGTGGATCAAGTGGCCGGGTAGCGCGCAAACGGATCTGGCGTTCTTCCTCGGTTTCTTCCGAGCGCCAGCCTTCAGCCTCATACCCGATACGACGATCTTCAAGCGAGCGCGTCGGGGTGTTGTCCAGCGCCGTTACAACGGCGTTGCGATGCTCTTCCGGGAAGCGGACGCTGACGGCCACGCCACCCCGACGAATGGCCTCGGAAAACACCGGAGCATCTTCCTCGGACAGGCCCAGATCGACAATCGCACCAACAGCGCCACCCGCCAGCGCGCCACCGATGGCACCCACTGCGGTCGCAGCCAGCCAGCCCGCCGCAACCACCGGGCCCACGCCCGGAATGGCAAGCAAGCCCAGACCGGCAAGCAGACCGCCGCTGCCGCCAATCACGGCCCCAATGCCCGCACCGGTCGCGGTGCCCGAGGCATCGGCATCGGTGTTGACAGTTACGACACGACCAGTCACCGCATCACGCTGAATCAGGCCCTGATCGTAATCACGAAAGCCTTCGTCACCGATCAGCGACACGTCAACGCCCGGCAGGCCAAGCGCATTTACATTCGACATCGCAGCTTGTGCGGTGGCGTAGTCGTCATAGACTTTTGTTGTTACAGCCATAATTTTCTCCAATTCTGATGTTTATTGCGCGCGCTTAGGCTTTCGGCGTGGTGACGACGTTGCCTTTGTAGTCCACGGCAACTGAGACTTCGGCGCCGTCCACCTTGCCGATGCCGCGCCAGATGCCTTTGTCGTCCAGCGTCAAGGCCGAGACTTCGGTGACGTTCCAAGCCACCGCACGGTCACGCGCCTGCTCTTCGGTAAAGCTGTTGGCACCTTCAAAGGGTGCGCCTTCTTCCGGGGTGTTCTGCGCCCAGTTTTCCGAGCCGCACATCTCGAGGAAGGCGGCTTTGCTGATGCCGCTGGCTTCCGGGGTCATCGCGTCAACGCGCGCACGGGCGAATTCGCGCGGCGCTTCGGCATCGGTCAGGTAGCCGTTTGCATCAGCATCCAAAGCGGTGAATTGCGCATCGCAATCTGCCGTAGGCGCCGTGGCGGGTGCCACTGTTTCGGTCTGTGCAAATGCGGTGCCGCCCAGTGTGACGACAAAGGCCGCGCTCAGCATACTTGCTTGAAATCCACGCATGATGTTCCTCCTTGGAATGATTGGCGCAATGATGAATTGCGACTGCTCAGGTGATAGGAAAACACAGTGGCGGTGATTAAGTTCCGGGCGATTGCCTAGTTATACAACCGAAGATAATATATAGCGGATTATTGCCTATTACGATGCAAAGTTCAGGCAGATAAATTTCGTTTGTGCGTCAGTTTCAAGACCATAAATAAAATATGCCGGGGCATGCAGATCAACTGATCTGAACACCACCGGCACATATGCTTTATCGACCGGTTGCTTTATCAACCAATTATCGCGCCCTGCTCTAGACCGAAGCAGGGCGCGCAGGTTCAGGCCAGATCGCGGATCGTCGCCTCGCGCGCCCAGTAGCGGTGCTTGGCGGTTTCGGGCAGTTTGCTGTAATGGCCAACGCCCGCATCTGGTTCGATACCAGCCCGCGCCAGAATTACCTTCGATCCGTTGCAATGCCCGATCGCCTTCAGGTGGACGAAAGCCTCGTTGACAAAGCCCACGGCTGCAGAATCCTTGGCCAGCTTCTCAGCCACATCGGGTGCCAGGATCATCGCGATCGCATCAAACAGCATCGAAGGCGAGCCTGCCAGTTGGCCGTCGGCCTTCATCTCTCCGCCTTTCAGCTTCAGCATTCCCACTTTGGGTGCCACAGTGAAAACGCTGCCACCTTCGGCCTTGATCGCCGCGATCAGCTTGTCAATCTCGGCCTTGTCCGAGCCTTCGCCAAACAGCAGGCCGATCTTGCGGCCTTGCAGCGTCGGCTTCCAGTTCTTCTGGATCGAAAGCGCATCCGATGGTGCAAGTTCTACGGGTGCACGGAACGGTTTCGCTGCTGCGGGCAAATCCATCCCGATGCCATCCGCAACCCGCTGCGCAAGCCCCGGATCGACGTTTTGCAGATTGGCCAGAACGCGGCTGCGAATATGGTCCAACCCGACCTTCGACAACTCGAACACAAAAGCCGAAGCGATATGGGCTTGCTCGTTTTCGGTTTGCGAGTGCCAGAACATGCGCGGCTGGCTGTAGTGATCGCCAAAGGTTTCGGCGCGGATGCGCAGCTTTTCTCCGGCAACCTCTTGCGGTGCGGTCATAAAGCCCGAGGCACTGGCGCGTGGGCCGGGATCTTCAGCGGCAAGGTCCAGACTGTTCGGCTCGTAATTCGCGCGCCCCTTTGGCACGGCGGTCTGCATCAGACCATCGCGCATCATGTTGGCGTAGGGGCATTTCGGCGCGTTGATCGGGATCTGATGGAAATTGGTCGTCCCCAGCCGGGATTTCTGCGTGTCGAGATAGGAAAACAGCCGCCCTTGCAGCAGCGGATCATCGGAAAAGTCGATGCCCGGCACAATGTTAGAGGGCAGAAACGCAGCTTGCTCATTCTCGGCAAAGTGGTTGTCGGGGTTGCGATCCAGCACCATGCGACCAATCACCCGCAGCGGCACGATCTCTTCTGGGATGATCTTGGTGGGGTCGAGCACATCATAGGGCAGGCTGTCAGCCAGTGCCTGATCGAACACCTGCACCGCGAAATCCCATTCCGGGAAATCACCTGCAGCGATGGCCTCGTGCAGGTCGCGACGGTGGTAGTCGTTGTCGGCGCCTTGCAGCTTGGCGCTTTCATCCCAGACAAGGGATTGCGTGCCCAAACGCGGGCGCCAGTGGAATTTCACAAAGCTTGCAGCGCCTTTGGCATTCACCAGCTTGAACGTATGCACGCCAAAGCCTTCCATCATCCGCAGCGAGCGCGGGATGGCACGGTCAGACATCGCCCACATCACGGTGTGCATGGTTTCTGGCATCAGCGAGACAAAATCCCAGAACGTGTCATGCGCCGAACCGGCTTGCGGATAGCCTTTGTCGGCCTCCATCTTGACCGAGTGGATCAGGTCTGGGAATTTGATCGCGTCTTGGATGAAGAACACCGGGATGTTGTTGCCGACCAGATCCCAATTGCCTTCCTCGGTGTAGAATTTGACCGCAAAGCCACGCACGTCGCGGGGGGTGTCAACCGACCCTGCCCCGCCAGCCACGGTTGAAAACCGCGTGAACAGCGGTGTCTTCTTACCTTTTTCGGCAAACAGCGCAGCTCGACTCAGTTCTGGGATCGGATCAGTACATTCAAAATAGCCATGCGCTGCCGAGCCGCGGGCGTGCACGATACGCTCGGGGATGCGTTCGTGGTCAAAGTGGAAAATCTTTTCCCGCAGGATGAAATCTTCCAACAGGGTCGGGCCGCGGTGACCCGCACGCAGGCTGTTCTGGTTGTCAGAAATCGGCATGCCGCTGTTGGTCGTCAAAGCTTCCCCGCCCTTTTGCTGGGTTTCGCCTGCATTTCCGATTTCGGTATTGTACATAGGACGCGCCATTTTGCTGCCTTTCTGACTGGGTGCTGAGCCGCGACAAGCCGCAAGAATTGGCATTGAAGATGAGACGCGGGTAACGAGCAAGGTTGGATCACAATGCGGCTACGTCTGAAAACGATGTCAGAGGGAATTGGTTCCTGATCATCGAACTCGAGCAAATCGAGAATAGCGAGATTCGGCCAAAATCAGGAATATGGGGCCAAATAACGTGACAAAGGTGGTTGTCCTGCGCCATCAGCTTTTCAGAAGTGATAGTTAATAGAGCGGCAATGCATCGCCTGCCTTCTGCACGAACTTCACCGTCAGTCTTGCGCGGATCGGGGATTGACCTCTCGGCATCTGCCCTCGAAGCGCGCAGCCTGTCCGCCATTTCAGCCCGAAAGCGAGCCTGCGCCTCTTTGTGCCGCAGGGAGGCTTTATGATCAGCAGTTGGCAGGGCGGAAGGGCAGAAAGCCTATCGGTTTCGGCCAGCTTCGGCACTTGTTGCAAAACAAAGAAAAAGCCCATGTTTCCATGGGCTTTTCTGCGGTTCCCGAAGGTCGGACCCAAGGCATAGTCAGCCGATTTGCGCTAACTATGCCCCAATTTACAGACAGTTTCTTACAAACTCAGCTGCACCCGCTCGTGCCGCCGCAAGTGTTGCACTTCATGCAGGTGCCGTTTCGCACCAGCGTGTAGTTGCCACATTCGCCGCAGGGATCGCCCTCGTAGCCTTGCATTTTCGCTTTCACCCGCGCGTCCATTGTCACGGTGCCGCTGGCAAGGGCTGTCGCCCCAGCGCCGCTCAGGGAGCGTGCGGTTTCAGGGATCAGCATGTTCAGCGCCGACACCGGATCGGTGCCATTCGCCAAAGCCATCGCCCCCATGCCGCCTTGCAGCGCCACCAGTTCCGACGGCAGGCGCTTGCGCAGATAGCCGGTGGACGAGATTTGCTTCAGCACTTCCAGCCCGCGCGTGGCGGCTTGGTCCGAAAGCTCGGAGATGTTGCGCTTGCCCTCGTCTTCGCCGCGACCCAGATCGTCAAACGACGCCCCGGTGGGTTTGACATGGGCGAGATCGGTACGATCCAGATAGGAAATCGCCAGCTCGCGGAAGATGTAGTCCAGAATAGAGGTGGCGTTTTTCACAGAATCATTGCCCTGCACCATGCCCGCAGGCTCGAATTTGGTGAAGGTGAAGGCCTCGACAAACTCTTCCAGAGGCACGCCGTATTGCAGACCAACCGAGACCGCGATGGCGAAGTTGTTCATCATGGCGCGGAAGCCTGCGCCTTCCTTGTGCATGTCGATGAAAATCTCGCCCAAGGTGCCGTCGCTGTATTCGCCGGTGCGCAGATAGACCTTATGGCCGCCGACGATGGCTTTTTGGGTGTAGCCCTTGCGGCGCTCCGGCAGCTTGTCGCGGTTGGTGCGGATGATATCTTTGTAGATGATTTTCTCGACGATCTTCTCGGCCAGCACGGCAGCTTTTTCTTGCGCCGAACCGGTGGCGAGAATTTCTTCTGCCTCTTCATCATCTTCCACCAAAGCCGAAGCCAAGGGTTGCGACAGTTTCGAGCCATCGCGGTAAAGTGCGTTTGCTTTGATCCCCAGCGAATGGCTGAGTTCATAGGCTGCCAAAGTCTCGGCAATGGTGGCCGAATTCGGCATGTTGATGGTCTTGGAGATTGCGCCTGAGATGAACGACTGCGCGGCGGCCATCATGTGAATATGGCTTTCCACCGACAGATAGCGCTTGCCGGTTTTACCGCAAGGATTGGCGCAATCGAACACAGAATAATGCGCGGGCTTCAGGAACGGAGCGCCTTCCAGCGTCATCGTGCCGCAAACATGGTCGTTCGCGGCATCAATCTGCGCCTTGGTAAAGCCCAGATGGCGCAGCAGATCAAAGCTGGGGTCCACCAGTTTTTCCGCCGGGATGCCGAGGGTTTTCTTGCAGAAATCTTCGCCAATCGTCCACTGATTGAACACAAAGCGGATGTCGAAAGCCGAAGGCAACGCGGCTTCGATCTTTTCCAACTCGCGCGCGCCAAAGCCGTGGCCGACCAAAGCGGTGGTGTTGATGCCGGGGCAATTGCCGATCGAGCCATGACCGACCGCATAAGCCACGATTTCAGCGGCCTGAGAGGTGGAATAGCCCAGCTTTTCCAAAGCGGCTGGCACCGATTGGTTGATGATCTTGAAATAGCCGCCGCCCGCCAGTTTCTTGAACTTGACCAGTGCAAAGTCAGGCTCGATGCCGGTGGTGTCGCAATCCATCACCAGACCGATGGTGCCGGTGGGGGCAATCACGGTGGTCTGTGCGTTGCGGAACCCATGGGCTTGGCCCAAGGTCAGCGCCTCGTCCCACGCCGATTTCGCCAGTGTCACCAGCGTCTGATCCGGACAGTTGGCGGCATCCAAGGCCACAGGATTGACGTTTACCGCCTCGTAGCCCGATGTTTTGCCGTAAGCCGCCGCGCGGTGATTGCGGATCACCCGAAGCATATGCTGAGCGTTGCGGGCATAGCCGCTGAAGGCGCCCAGTTCGCCCGCCATTTCCGCCGAGGTTGCATAGGAAACCCCGGTCATCAGCGCGGTCAAAGCGCCACAGAAAGCGCGGCCCTCGGTGGAGTCATATCCCAGACCCATGTTCATCAAAAGCCCGCCGATATTGGCATAGCCCAGACCCAAGGTGCGGAAATCATAGGACAATTGCGCGATCTCTTTCGAGGGAAACTGCGCCATCGTGACCGAGATTTCCAGTGTCAGCGTCCAAAGGCGCGTCGCGTGGATATAGGCGTCGGCGTCGAATTTTCCATCCTTGAAGAAGGTCAGAAGGTTCATCGAGGCCAAGTTACAGGCGGTGTCGTCAAGAAACATGTATTCCGAGCACGGGTTCGAGCCGCGAATGGCACCGTCTTCCGGGCAGGTATGCCAAGCGTTCACAGTGTCATGGAACTGGATGCCCGGATCGGCGCAGGCCCAAGCGGCATGGCCAACCTGATCCCAAAGATCACGGGCTTTCAAGGTCTTGGCGGTTTTGCCGTCGGTGCGGCGGATCAGCGCCCAATCGGCATCGTCCTTCACAGCGGTCAGGAAAGCATCGGTGACGCGGACCGAGTTGTTCGAGTTTTGACCGGAGACGGTGATGTAAGCCTCGGAATCCCAATCCACGTCATAGGTGGGGAATTCGATGGATGTGAAACCTTGGCGCGCATATTGCAGGATGCGGTTGGTGTAAGTGTCAGGGATCATGGCCTTTTTGGCCGAACGGATCGCAGCTTTCAGGGCCGGATTCTTGACCGGATCAACCGAATCCTCGGCCGAGCCATCCCATTGGCGGATCGCGGTGAAAATCTCGTTCAGTTTCAGCTCATGCGCCTTGGAGCCTGCGACGAGGCTTGCAACCTTTTGTTCCTCAATGACTTTCCAGTTCACAAAGGCTTCGACATCGGGGTGATCCATGTCGCAGATCACCATTTTGGCCGCGCGCCGCGTGGTGCCGCCCGATTTGATCGCCCCTGCCGCACGGTCGCCGATCTTCAAAAAGCCCATCAGGCCCGAAGATTTACCACCACCCGACAACTTTTCGCCTTCACCGCGCAAGCTGGAAAAGTTGGTGCCAGTGCCAGAGCCATATTTGAACAGCCGCGCCTCACGCACCCACAGATCCATGATGCCGCCGTCGCCGACCAGATCATCCTTTACCGATTGGATGAAGCAAGCATGCGGCTGGGGATGCTCGTAAGCGCTACTAGATTTAGTAAGCTCGCCCGTGACGTGATCAACATAGTAGTGGCCTTGGCTTGGCCCATCAATGCCGTAAGCCCAGTGCAGCCCGGTGTTGAACCATTGCGGGCTGTTGGGCGCCGCCATCTGCCGCGCCAGCATAAAGCGCATCTCATCATAATAGGCCTTTGCATCGCCTTCGGTCGTGAAATAGCCGCCCTTCCAGCCCCAATAGACCCATGCACCAGCCAAGCGGTCGAACACTTGTTTGGCCGAGGTTTCGCCAACCAGACGCTGCTCGGGCGGCAGTTTGGCCAAAGCATCCTCGTCAGGAACCGAACGCCACAGGAATTTGGGAATATCACGTTCTCTCACACGCTTAAGCGCCGCCGGGATACCTGCTTTGCGGAAGTATTTCTGCGCCAGAACGTCCGATGCCACCTGGCTCCAGCCCTGAGGCACCTCTACGGCTTCGTTGCGAAACACCACGGTGCCATCCGGATTGCGGATTTCCGACACCGTCGTCGAGAACGCCATCGCGCCGTATGCACCGGTTGCTTCGGTGGTAAACTTCCGCTCGATTTTCATCTGCCTGTCCCATGTTTCGGCGCGGATTCTGCTGAGCCGCGTCCTTGTCAAAGTCTTTCGCCTTGGCTTTTTCCATCTCACCGCAGCCGAAGTTTGGCTGTGCATCCCTATATTTCGGGGCGCGACGGTGAGCTTTGGAAATACACTGGCACACTACATCTTGTGGCCAGTAACGGCGCGTCATCAACTTGTCGTAAATCCGAACAGGCATCAACGGATTTATTGCACCTACCCACAAGATTTTGTGCTTGACCTAAACCCAATGTCTAGCCGTGCCATCACGCCGATGTGAGAAGATGTGTCAGAGCGCATGCGCCTTGTGCTTCATGTGAAATCTTAACAGCCGCAAAAACCCAAGCCGTGCTGCACCTTTGCGCGGTTTGGTTCAGATCGTGTTGCAGCGGGATGATTCCTCCACAGGCTGCAAAGCCAGCGCAAGCCTAGCGTCGATTGATCAGAATGATTCCCGCAGCAACAAAACCGGCCGCCATCATGAGGCCAAAAGACAACGCTTCGTCAAAAATGAAGTAGCCCAAAATTATCGCAAACAGCGGTGTCAGAAACGAAAAGCTTGCGACGGTCGAGGTTGGATAAACCGACAACAGCCACAGCCAAGTGATGAATACACCCGCCACCACCACGCCCGCCTGCAGCACCAGCCAGACCCAATGCATCGCTTGCACATCGCGGATCAGCGGGCCGAAGAGCGGGCTGGCCGCCAACAAGATTGGCCCTGAAATCAACACCATCCAGAACAATTGCGCCTCTGGTCCGGCCTCGCGTAGCCGGGTTTTGCGCGCCAAAAACGCGGTGCCTGCCCAGCCCCAAGCGCCAACCAACGCCAAGATATCGCCTGCAACACTGGCATGGCCTGATGGACTTTTCGACAGAATCGCCCAAGCCGTGCCGATGAAGGCAAGGCCCAGCCCAAACCCACGCTTGGGGGTGATCCGCTCGTTCGGCAGCCAGAAATGTGCGGCAACCGCCAGCCAAAGCGGCATCGAGTAAAAGATAACCGAGGCACGGCCAACAGCTGTCAGATCCAAAGCCATGAAAAGGCAAAGAAACTCGGCCGCGAACACCGCACCGATCGCAAGGCCGGGTCCAAGATCTGCCCAGCGAACCCGATGCCACAAGCCACGGTATTGCAGCCATGCAAACACGAACGCCACCGCCAAAGCCGAGCGTGCGCCAGCGAAAAACACGGGTTGAAGGCCGCGATTGACCTCTTTCACCACGATCTGATTGACCGCCAGCAGCAAAGTCACCGCAATCAGGGCCGCAAGCCCTACCCTGTCCAGTCGCTCTTTGCGCATCTTGATCCTCGTTTTGGCGTCAACCTCTGGCGCACCCGCTGCGAAGTCAAGCCACGCAAAATCGCTGGCAGCACCGCGCGCTTTCCCTTACACGCGGGCCTATTCAGAGGGAGAGCTTTGCCATGACCGACCTGATCTCGCGCGGCGTCGCAAAAGGCTTGCGGATGACCGATCAGCGCCGCGTTGTTGCACGGGTGATTGCAGTGGCCGACGATCACCCGGATGTCGAAGAACTTTACGCGCGTGCCGTGCAGGTTGATCCGAAAATCTCGCTGGCGACGGTTTATCGCACCGTCAAGATATTCGAGGAAGCGGGCCTGCTGGAGCGGCTGGAATTCGGCGATGGCCGTGCGCGCTATGAAGATGCAGAGCGCGACCATCACGACCATCTGATTGATGTGAATACGGGCCAAGTCATTGAATTTGTGGATCCCGAGATTGAGGCTTTGCAAGAGCGGATCGCGGCGCGGCTGGGCTATCGGCTGATCGGGCATCGGCTGGAATTGCTTGGCGTACCGGTCAAGAAGGGATAGATTTTGGCCTCTGATAACCTGCGCGGCATCCTGTTCATGGTGGTGTCGATGGCCCTGTTCGGGCTTGAAGATATGTTTCTGAAAATGGCGGCTGAAAGCCTGCCGATTGGCGAGATCATCTTTATCTCGGGCGTGTTTGGCGTGGTGATCTTCGCGCTGATGGCCTGGCATGAAGGTCGGCCGGTGTTCAATCGTGCTGCGTTGCATCCGGCTGTTTTGGCGCGTGGCTTGGGTGAAATGGTCGGCACATTTGCCTATATCACAGCCCTTGCGACCGTGCCGTTGTCGACGGTGTCGGCTGTGCTGCAAGCCTTGCCTTTGGCGGTGACGATGGCTGCGGCGCTGTTCATGCAGGAAAAAGTCGGCTGGCGGCGCTGGGTGGCAATTGCGGTGGGATTTGCTGGGGTGATTTTGGTGATCAGGCCCGGCTTGGATGGCTTTCGCCCAGAGGCGCTTTGGGTGCTGATCACGGTGATTGGTCTGACCCTGCGCGATTTGATGGCACGCAAAATCCCCGCAGACACTTCAACCGCACAAATCTCGACCTGGGGGCTGATGTCGGTGGCCTTGCTTGGCGCGCTGATGATGGCAGGTTCGGGTGAGGTTGCTGTGCCAACGCTTTGGGAAAGCTATGCTTTGATCGGGGCGCTGGTGTTTGGCACTGCGGGCTATTGGGCGATCATCGGGGCGACCCGGATCGGCGAAGTCTCGGTCGTAGCCCCCTTCCGCTATGTGCGGCTGGTGTTTGCGGTGCTGATCGGGGCGCTGGTTTTCGCCGAATATCCCGATGTCATAACATTGTGCGGCTCGGCGCTTATCGTGGCCTCGGGGCTTTATTCCTTTGCACGCGAGCGCGCCCGCAAACGCGCGCTTTCCTTGAACGCACCCTTGGGCTAAGACGCCCAAGAGAGCACCATTTCCGCCCATTCGGAGGCCAGACATGAGCACGATCATTGATATCCACGCCCGCGAGATTCTCGACAGCCGCGGCAACCCCACTGTAGAAGTTGATGTGCTGCTGGAAAGCGGCGCGATGGGCCGCGCGGCGGTGCCATCGGGTGCCTCGACCGGCGCGCACGAGGCGAATGAGCGCCGCGATGGCGACAAATCGCGCTACATGGGCAAGGGTGTGCTGGAGGCTGTGGCCGCCGTCAACGGCGAGTTGGCCGAAGAAATTGTCGGCTTTGATGCAACCGAGCAAGTCGGCATCGACCGCACCATGATCGAATTGGACGGCACGCCGAACAAATCGCGTCTGGGCGCAAATGCCATTCTTGGCGTGTCTTTGGCTGTGGCCAAGGCAGCGGCAGAATTCACCGGCCAGCCGCTGTTCCGCTATGTCGGCGGCACCTCGGCGCGGATGCTGCCAGTGCCAATGATGAACATCATCAACGGCGGCGAACATGCTGATAACCCGATTGATATTCAAGAATTCATGATCATGCCGGTTGGGGCTGCGAACGTGAAAGAGGCCATTCGGATGGGCTCGGAAGTGTTCCACACCCTGAAGAAAGAGCTGTCTGCGGCGGGCCATAACACCAACGTGGGTGATGAGGGTGGCTTTGCGCCCGGTCTGAGCTCGGCGCGTGACGCTTTGGATTTCATCCTGAAGTCGATTGAGAAGGCCGGCTACAAACCCGGCGAGGATATGTTCCTTGCGCTGGATTGCGCGGCCACCGAATACTTCAAGGGTGGGCGTTATGAGATGAAGGGCGAAGGCAAATCGCTGTCCATCGAAGAAAACGTCGATTTTCTGGCTGGTCTGGCGGCGGATTATCCGATCATCTCGATCGAAGACGGCTGTTCCGAGGATGACTGGGCGGGCTGGAAGCTGCTGACCGACAAATTGGGCAGCAAGATCCAACTGGTGGGCGACGATCTGTTCGTGACCAACCCGCGCCGTCTGGCCGAGGGCATCAAGCAGGGTGTGGCCAACTCGATGCTGGTGAAGGTCAACCAGATCGGCACTTTGACCGAGACGCTGCAAGCCGTCGATATGGCGCACCGTGCGCGCTATACCAATGTGATGTCGCACCGCTCGGGCGAGACCGAAGACAACACCATCGCCGATCTGGCAGTGGCGACCAACTGCGGCCAGATCAAAACCGGGTCGCTGTCGCGCTCGGACCGGATGGCGAAGTATAACCAACTGATCCGGATTGAGGAAATGCTGGGCGAAACCGCTGAGTTTGCGGGACGTTCAATCCTGCGCGGCTAAGGTTTTTCGCTGATCTTTCAGGCCACGCAGGGCGATGCTTTGCGTGGCTTTTTCATGCGCTGCCACAGTCCCCAAGCCGCCCCGGACTTGATCCGGGGCCTCATGGTGTAAGGTGAGGCCCCGGATCAAGTCCGGGGCGGCGGGGAGAGCGCGCGGGCGGGCGCTAGATTGTGCGCAGCAAACGGTTGGGGCGGAAATCGCCAAGCAGGGGGTGATCGCCCTGCCCTGTGATCTCGGCGGCCAAAGCCTCACCCGCCAAGGCCGAAAGCGTCACACCCGAGTGCATCACGGCTAAACTCAGCCCCGGCAACACGGCCCCGATCAGTGGCAGGCCGTCGGCGGGCACCGGGCGGAAGCCAAGGGTGAAACGGTCCAATTCCAGATCGGGCGCGTTAAAGCGGGCGCGCAGGCGGTGCAGCGTGGCGTCTGCCATGGCCTGCGGGTTGGCGATGGATTCGGATGCATCGGCTTGGTGGTTGACGATGCCGGGGGCAAGGATGGCACCGCTGGCGTCTTGGCGGATTTCCTGATCCGGCGTCACCAGAATGTGGTTGATGCGCCATGTGACGGGTTTGGTGTAGACCATGATGCCGGGGCGGGTCAGCATCGGCAGATCAAGGCCAAGCGGCGCCAAGAGTGCGGGCGACGCCACGCCCGCGGCAAGAACGGTATGGTCAGCGGTGAACGGGCCAATTGCTGTGCGCGCGCCTTTGATCTGGCCTGCGGCCTCGATCAGCGATTTCGCGGCGATGCCACTCAGAACCTTTGCGCCAGACGCTGCGAGCAAGGCGCGGGTCAGCGCTGCGGGGTCAACCGAACCTTCGGCGGCGATGTGCAAGGCTTGCGCAGGGGGATTGGCGACACGAGGCTCTAACGTGGCGATTTCGGCTTGGGTCACGGCTTTGGCTGCATAGCCGAGCGCGGCAAGTTCGGCGGCTTTGGTCTCAAAATCCGCGCCTTGCTGCTCAAACCACAGGGTGCCTTGCCAGTTTGGCGCGGCATCGGGCAGCAGATGGGCAAGGCGGTGATGCGCGGCCATTGCGGCCACCCGCAAGTGATGATGCGCCGGGTTCTCGTAAAAACTCGCATTGATCCAGCCAAAGCTGCGGCCAGAGGCGGCGCTGGCGGGGGTTGCGGCGTCAAGCACCGTCACTTGCGCGCCGTGGCGGGCAAGGTGAAAGGCAAGGCTGGCACCGATGATGCCTGCGCCAATGATCAGGACGGATTGTGCCATCTGGCCCCCCTTTGGTGGCAAATTGGCACGGCGCTGGGGCGGGGGAAAGGGGCTTGCATGGGCAATGGCGCTGCGACAGATTGCAGGTATGAATCACAAGAGCTTTGTTTCTAATCTTGCGCCCGAGGTGAAGGCGCGTCTGCAGATGCGGTCAGATCGGGCGGGTTTGCGGCATTTGGCGGGGCATCTGGGCGCTATTCTGGGGGTTGGCGCGCTGATTTCTTCGGGTGTGCCGGGTTGGTGGCTTTTGCTTCCCGTTCAAGGCGTGTTGATCGTGTTTCTGTTCACGCTGGAGCATGAGGCGACGCATAAGACGCCGTTTGCGTCCGAGCGGTTGAATGAGGTCGTCGGGCATCTGTGCGGGTTTCTGCTGCTTTTGCCGTTTCAGTGGTTTCGCTATTTTCATCTGGCGCATCACCGCTGGACCAATCAACCGGGCAAAGACCCCGAACTTGCGGGCGAAAAGCCGAACCGGATTGCGGCTTGGCTCTGGCATGTCTCGGGTCTGCCCTACTGGAGTGCCGAGGTGCGGCTGCTGATTGATCTGGCGCGCGGGCGGGCCGGGGGCGCATATCTGCCCGCCAGCGCCCTGCCCCGGATTGTGGCCGAGGCGCGCTGGATGCTGGCGGGGTATGCGCTGGTTTTGGCGTCATTGCTGATAAGCCCGCTGCTGTTCTGGGTCTGGCTGTTGCCGGTGCTTTTGGGCCAACCTGCGCTGCGGCTGTATCTGCTGGCCGAGCATGGCGACTGCCCGCAGGTGACGAATATGTTCGAGAACACCCGTACCACCTTTACAACCGCCGCGATGCGGTTTCTGGCGTGGAACATGCCCTATCATACCGAGCATCACGTCTATCCGGCGGTGCCGTTCCACCAATTGCCCGCGTTGCACCAGATCATGCAGGATGAATTGCGGGTGACGAGCCAAGGCTATGCGGCGTTCACCAAGGCTTATCTGACGCGGCGAATGTAACCCACACAAGTTAGCCGTGGCGCGGGGCTTGGCGTGAAGGTAGCAAAGGCGCATGGAAAACGTGCCCCCCAAGAATGAAGACTCGCTGCGTGGCTTTGGCTTTGCGCTGACTGCTTATCTTTTGTGGGGGTTTTTGCCGATCTTCATGAAGGCGGTGGCGCATATCTCACCGGCTGAGGTGATCGCGCATCGGGTGATTTGGTCGATCCCGATTGCTGGTGCAGTTTTGTGGGCGACGGGGCGGACGGCGGATCTGTGGCGGGCGTTGCGCACGCCCAAAATGCTGCTGATGGGATTCGCGACTGCGGCGCTGATCTCGGTCAACTGGGGGATTTATGTCTGGTCGATTGGCGCAGGGCATGCGCTGGACGCGGCTTTGGGCTATTACATCAACCCGCTGTTTTCGGTGTTTCTGGGGGCAATGTTGTTGGGCGAACGCCTGAGTGCGGCGCAGAAATGGGCGATTGCGCTGGCGGCTTTGGCGGTGGTGGTGTTGACGATCGAGGCGGGCAGATTGCCGGTCGTGGCCTTGGGGCTCACGGTCACTTGGGGCATTTATGCTTACCTGAAGAAGTCGCTGCCGATTGGGCCGAATCAAGGGTTCTTTCTTGAGGTTCTGATTCTGCTGCCCTTCGCGATTGGCTATGTGATCTGGGCCGAGGTGACGGGAAGCAGCCATTTCATGGCGGGGGTAACCTCGGACACCGTGTTGCTGCTGGCCTGTGGATTGGTGACGGCGGTGCCGCTGATGATCTATGCCAATGGCGCGAAACTGCTGCGGCTGTCCACCATCGGCATCATGCAATACATTGCGCCCACGATGATCTTTCTGACGGCAGTGTTCGTGTTTGGCGAGCCATTTGGCCGTGGCAAGATGATCGCCTTTCCCATGATCTGGCTGGCTTTGGTGATCTATACGACCTCTTTGGTGCAGCAAGCGCGGGCGGCGGGCAAGTAAATCGCGGCTCTTTTGGCGGCTGATCGCGGCTGATTTTGTCCCAGCTGGGACAAATCTCTGTAGGTTGCGATTTTGAAAAGGAGACCCACTAAATATGGGGCAAGGTTACGGTCGGCTGATCTGACCACCACCGACGGCTGCGGGAACGCCCGTCGTGCTGGGGCAAGATGTTGGCAGGCCGTAGGCGACGCGGGCGGCAAGATAGGCGAAGGCTTGCGCCTCTAGCATATCGCCGTTCAGGCCTGCGGCCTCAATCGGCTCTACCCTGCACGGCATCCGTTGGGCCAGCTGCGCCATCATCGCGGCATTGTGGCGACCACCGCCCGCGACCAGCAAACGGGTGATCGGTTGCGGAAAATGCTCGGCGGCGCGGGCGACAGAGGCTGCGGCAATCCCGGTCATTGTGGCTGCGGCATCGGCGTTTGAGAGTTTATGGGTTTTCTTAAAGAAGGCGTGGAAGTCATTGCGATCCAAGGATTTTGGCGGGATCTTGTGAAAATAAGCCTGCGCGAGAAAGGCTTTCACCAAGGCCTCATCAACCCGCCCATGCGCAGCCAAGGCACCGCCCGCGTCCTGCGCCAGACCAAGGCGCACCTGCATCAGATCATTGATCGGCGCATTGGCGGGGCCGGTGTCAAACGCCAGCAACGCGCCGGGGGAGTCCGGGCTGGGCTGGCTGGGGTCGATCCAGGTGACATTGCCGACGCCGCCAAGGTTCAGGATCGCCAGCGGTTCGGTGGCCTGTATCCATTTGGCACAGGCAAAGTGAAAGAACGGCGCCAAAGGCGCGCCCTGCCCGCCCATCTGCACATCGTTCGAGCGGAAATCCCACACCACCGGCAGGTTCAGCGTTTGCGCCAGAAGTGCGCCGTTTCCAGCCTGATGCGTGCGGCCATGCGCCGGATCATGCGCCAGTGTCTGGCCATGAAAGCCGATCATCTCGGCACCTGTAAAACGGCTGAGCACCTCGGCATGGGCGGTTTCCACCACTTCGGCGGCGGCGGCCACGGCCAGATCCCCCGGCCATTGCCCCAAAGCTTTGCGGATCGTTGTTTGCTCGGCGGTTGAATAGGGGCGGTAGGCGTCGGGGCCGAACTCGACAATCACATGACCGTCGGTGCGCAGCATGGCGGCATCCACACCGTCCAGCGAAGTGCCCGACATTGTGCCAAGCACCCAGATCGCCCCGTGTTTCGCCATCTTCCCCTTGGCCCCCTCGCCCGCTATACCCTGCGAACCTTAAAGCATGAGTGTGCCATGACCTACCATCCGAAATCTGATTTCATGCGTGTGATGTTCGAGCGCGGCTTCGTTGCCGATTGCACGGATTATCAGTCGCTTGACGAGGCTTTGATCAAAGGCGTGGTGCCTGCTTATATCGGCTATGACGCGACGGCAGCCAGTCTGCATGTCGGGCATCTGATGAATATCATGGTGCTGCGCTGGCTGCAAAAGACCGGGCACAAGCCGATCACGCTGATGGGCGGCGGCACCACCAAGGTCGGTGATCCGTCTTTCCGCGCAGAAGAGCGCCCGTTGCTGACGCCCGCCAAGATCGACGAGAATATCGCCGGGCTGAAAAAGGTTTTTGCGAAATACCTGTCCTACGGCGACGGGGCCAGCGATGCGGTGATGCTGAACAATGCCGAATGGCTGGACCATCTGAATTACCTTGATTTCTTGCGCGACATCGGGCGGCATTTCAGCGTCAACCGCATGTTGTCGTTTGAATCGGTGAAATCCCGGCTGGACCGCGAGCAGTCGCTGTCTTTCCTTGAATTCAACTACATGATCTTGCAAGCCTATGATTTTCTTGAAATAAACCGCCGATATGGCTGCATCTTGCAGATGGGTGGATCGGATCAATGGGGCAATATCATCAACGGTATTGATCTGACCCGCCGCGTGCTGGACCATGAAATTTACGGGCTGACCACGCCGCTTTTGACGACGTCGGATGGGCGCAAGATGGGCAAATCGGCCAGTGGTGCTGTCTGGTTGAACGGCGATATGCTGTCGCCCTACGAGTTCTGGCAGTTCTGGCGCAACACCACCGATGCCGATGTCGGCAAATTCCTGAAGATCTTCACCGAGCTTCCGGTAGAGGAATGTGACCGTCTGGGCAGCCTGTCGGGGTCCGAGATCAACGAGGGCAAGATCATCCTCGCTAACCTTGCCACCACGCTTTTGCATGGTGCCGAGGCGGCAGCGGCCGCAGAAGCCACCGCGCGCGAAGTGTTTGAAAAGGGTGGCGTGGGCGATGATTTGCCAACATTGCGGGTCACGGCGTCCGAGTTGACCGAGGGGCTTGGCATCGTGCAGTTGTTCGTGCGCGCCGGACTGGCCGCCACCGGCAAAGACGCCAAGCGCCTTATTCAGGAAGGTGGCGCGCGGATGAATGACGAGGTCGTCACCGATGCCGGCCTGCGCGTGGGCGCCGGCATGTTGGCAGAGCCGCTGAAGCTGACGGCGGGCAAAAAGCGGCATGCCTTGGTCTTGCTTGACTAAACCACCCCTGCGGCCTTGACCTCGCGGGTCTTGGCCAAATCAGGGCTCTGCGGCTCCAGCTTTTTGGGGCTCCAGGTTTCTGGGGCGGCGATGATTTCACAATGGTAAAAATATTCCCGCCGGAGGCTCCTGTCGTTACCGCGGATGCCTCCGGCGGGAATATTTAGGCCAATGTGAAACTGCGCAGAGACAGGCTTGGCAGGTTTCAGACAAGAAAAAGGGGGCCGGACTGGCCCCCTTTTGCGTTTATCTGGCAATGATCACGCCGAGCTTATTCCTGCACGGTGACTTTGGTCATCACGTCCGGGGTCGATGGCGGTTCGCCGCGTTGGATCGCATCGACGACATCCATGCCTTTGATCACTTTGCCAACCACAGTGTATTGGCCGTTCAGGAAATCACCCGGCGCGAACATGATGAAGAACTGGCTGTTGGCAGAATCGGGGTCAGAGGACCGCGCCATGCCAACCGTGCCACGCGCAAACGGCACATCGGAAAATTCGGCCGGAATGTTGGCCATATCCGAACCACCCGTGCCCGCCATCGCCGTGTCGCCACCCGCTTTGCCAAATTGCACATCGCCGGTCTGCGCCATGAAGCCGTCGATCACGCGGTGAAACACCACGCCATCATATGCGCCTTTTTGCGCCAAAGCGACGATCTGAGCCACATGCTTCGGCGCGTCTTTGGTATCAAGATCAATCACGATCTCGCCCTTGGCCGCACCCGAAACCTCGATCACCAGATTCGGACCCGGGCCGTCGCCTTCGGCAAAAGCCGGGGCGGCGGTCAGCAGCAAAGCCGCAAGGATGTTACGCAACATCAGCAGCCACCCGCACGGTGATCATACGGTCGGGGTTTGCTGGCGGCTCGCCCTTGGTGATTTTGTCGACATGCTCCATGCCTTTGATCACGCGGCCATAAACCGTGTATTGGCGGTTCAGGAAGTGGTTGTCGGAAAAGTTGATGAAGAACTGGCTGTTGGCCGAATTCGGGCTGGACGAGCGTGCCGCACCGATGGTGCCACGGTCATGCGGGATGCCAGAAAATTCTGCCGGAAGATCAGGATGCTCTGACCCGCCGGTGCCTGCGCGGCGCAGGTTGAAATCGCTTTCCATATTGCCATTGGCGACATCGCCGGTCTGCGCCATGAAGCCGTCAATCACGCGGTGAAAGCAGACGTTGTCATAGGCTTTCGCACGGGCAAGGGTTTTCATCCGCTCGACATGTTTCGGCGCGATCTCGGGCAGCATTTCCAGCACGACCTCGCCATCTTTCAGGGTGATGATGATGGTGTTTTCCGGGTCTTTGATCTCGGCCATAGGGCGCATCCTTCTTTTGATCTGGGGCGGAAAGTAACCATCCATGGGCAGAAGGGGAAGGGCTTTAGGTTGACGAATGTGTCAGATCGGCGGAAACAGTTGCAAACAGTTATGGAGGCATCAATGGCCTGGAAGACTATCGACGATATGGCGCTGGCGGGAAAGGTCGTTTTGACCCGTGTGGATATCAACGTGCCGATGGAAAACGGTCAGGTCAGCGATGCGACGCGGATCGAGAAGATCGCTCCCACGGTCGAGGATTTGATCGCGCGCGGCGCGAAGGTGGTGCTGCTGGCGCATTTTGATCGGCCCAAGGGCAAGGTCGTGCCAGAGATGAGCCTGATCCATGTGAAACCCGCGTTGGAGGCGGCTTTGGGTCGTCGCGTGGTGTTTGCCAGCGATTGCATCGGCGATGCCGCGAAGGCCGCGATTGCCGAGGCGGCGCAGGGCGATGTGGTGTTGTTGGAGAACACCCGCTTTCACGGTGGTGAAGAAAAGAACGATTCAAAACTGGCGGCAGAGATGGCGGCTTTGGGCGATATGTTCGTCAATGATGCCTTCTCGGCGGCACACCGCGCGCATGCGTCGACCGCTGGGATTGCGGCCTTGCTGCCCTCGGCTGCGGGGCGGTTGATGGAGGCCGAGTTGAAGGCGCTTGAGGCCGCTTTGGGCGATCCGGTGCGGCCTGTTGTGGCTGTTGTTGGGGGGGCGAAGGTCTCTACCAAGCTGGAACTGCTGGGCAATCTGGTCGGCAAGGTTGATCATCTGGTGATCGGTGGCGGTATGGCCAATACGTTTTTGGTCGCCCAAGGCATTGAGGTCGGCAAATCCTTGGCCGAGCGGGATATGGCCGCGACGGCGCTTGAGATCATTGAGAAGGCCAAGGCTTCGGGCTGTGTGATCCATCTGCCCGTTGATGTGGTGGTGGCGCGGGAATTCAAGGCGGGGGCTGCAAATGAGACGGTTGGCGTCAAGGATTGCCCCAGTGATGCGATGATTTTGGATGCGGGGCCGAAGACTGTCGCGGCGCTTACTAAGGTTTTTGAGGGCTGCAAGACCCTGATCTGGAACGGGCCGCTTGGGGCGTTTGAGATTGAGCCGTTCAATATGGCCACCAATGCGGCGGCGATGGCTGCGGCACGGCTGACGCGCGAGGGGAAATTGGTTTCGGTCGCGGGCGGCGGTGATACGGTTGCTGCGTTAAATCAGGCCGGGGCTGCGGCGGATTTCACCTTTATCTCGACCGCCGGCGGCGCGTTTCTGGAGTGGATGGAGGGCAAGACTTTGCCGGGGGTTGCAGCGCTGGGCTAGCTGTCCACGCGCGGACACAGGCCGCGTTTATGACAAATCAACGGGTTAGCATGGGGTCATTCATATCCTGTTAACCCATTGATTGGCAGCCCTGCGCCCTGCCCTTGCGCGTGCGATGCCGCCTGGCCCTTGCGCGCACCATCTGCGGCACCCGCGGGGGGCCAGATGCCATTTGGCGCGCGGTTTCAGAGTGGGCGCTGAAAGTTCTGGCTTATCTGACCGCCGCTTTGCATGATCAGGCCAAGTTTGTGGGAGTGGTTTATGGCGATCTGGGCTTTGGTGACGGGGGCCTCGGAGGGCCTGGGGCGGGAGTTTGCGACGCTCGCGGCCAAGGATGGCTTTGATGTCATTCTGACCGCACGTTCGGTCGAAAAACTGGAAGCCCATGCCACCAGCCTGCGCCGCGCCTATAATGTTGCAGTTGAGGTCATCCCCGCCGATCTGACCGATCCTGTCGCGGTGGAACGGCTGTGGGATCAGGCGAGCGCGGGCCGCCAGATCGGGATTTTGGTGAACAATGCCGGACTGGGCCGCAATGGCGATCTGGCCGAGGCCGAGGGCTGGCCGCGCGAGGCCGATAGTATCGCGGTGAATATCATTGCCGCGACGATCCTTTTGAAACGGGCGGCGGCGCATATGAAGGCGCATAACTCGGGCGGGATATTGAATGTGGCCTCAACTGCCGGGTTCATGCCGGGGCCGCATATGGCGGTGTATCACGCCAGCAAAGCCTATCTTCTTAGCCTATCAGAAGCGGTGTCTGAAGAATTGCGCGGCACGGCTGTGACGGTGACAGCGCTGTGTCCCGGCCCGACCGCGACGCAGTTTTTCGCGTCCGACGGGGCAGAGAAGAAAACCCTGATCACTCGGTTGCCGATGCCCTCCGCCGCAAGTGTCGCACAGGCGGGCTGGGCTGCGATGGTCAAAGGTCGGCGGGTGAAAGTGGTGGGGATCAGCAACAAGATCTTTGCGTTTTTCCCGCGCCTTGCCCCCCGCCGTCTGGTGGCCTTTTCAGCGGGAGTTTTCCTGAAACGCCGCTGGTAAGCCTCTGTTAGCGCAACCAATATTGCGCCACGCCCCGAACCTTTCTACCACGAAGCTAACCTTTCCCGGATGGAGTATAAGATGCGCGCGACCAAAGCTGTTCAGAAGATCCTTGCCAATTACGAAGGCGAAACCCCCGGCGTGAAGGCCAATCTGTGCCGGATGCTGATGGAGGGTAAACTGGGCGGCACCGGCAAGATGATCATTCTGCCAGTCGATCAGGGCTTTGAGCATGGGCCTGCGCGCAATTTCGCGGTCAATCCGGCGGGTTATGATCCGCATTACCACTACCAGCTGGCGATTGACGCGGGCTTGAACGCTTTTGCCTCACCCTTGGGGATGCTGGAAGCGGGCGCGGACACCTTTGCCGGGCAAATCCCGACGATTTTGAAGGTGAACTCGGCCAACAGCCTGATGAGCGATACGGCGGGCAAGAATCAGGCGGTGACGGCAAGCGTCGATGATGCGTTGCGGTTGGGCTGTGCGGCGATTGGCTTTACGATCTATCCGGGGTCGGACATGCAGCTGGATATGTATGAAGAAATCGTCGCCATGCGCAAAGAGGCTGCGGCCAAGGGTGTGGCGACGGTGATTTGGTCGTATCCGCGCGGTGAGGCGATCACCAAAGACGGCGAAACCGCGATTGATGTGGCCGCTTATGCGGCGCAGATCGCGGCGCTGCTGGGCGCGCATATCATCAAGATCAAGCTTTCGACCGATCATCTGATGCTGCCAGAGGCGAAGAAGGTCTATGAAGCACAGAAGATCGACGTGGCAACCCAAGCCGCGCGGGTGAAGCATTGCATGGATGCAAGCTTTGCGGGCCGTCGGATTGTGGTGTTCTCGGGTGGCGCTGCCAAGGGTGAGGATGCGGTGTATGACGATGCCCGCGCGATCCGCGATGGCGGCGGCAATGGATCTATCATCGGGCGGAACAGCTTCCAGCGTAAGCGCGAGGATGCTTTGGCGATGCTGTCGAAGCTGGTCGATATCTACAAGGGCAAAGCCTGATGCGTTTGGCCCCTGCGCTTGCGGTTCTGCTGTGGGTTGCGGGGGCCGCTGCCGCCCAAGAGACCGAGGCCCTGCCACCGGGCTATCCGCCGAAATTGGGCGGTGCTGCGGGGCAACTCGGTGATACATCGGTCGCTTGGGAGTTTTTCGATTTCTCAATCGGGGCGTTTGATGCCTCGGCCTGGGTGGACCGCGATTACAACAGCGGCACGGTGCGGCTTCATTTGATGGGCTATGCGCCGGGCAAACCCGATGACACCCGCAACCGGCTGTTGGCGCAGGGCGATTTCGGCAAGGCGTTTCATACTGGTGCTGCAGAGATGCCGCTGGTCGAGGTGTTGCAGGGGTCTGACGTGGATGGGCCAAAGCTGACCTCGAAGGGGCAACGGGCCGAGATTGTGGTCGAAAGCATTGGTCCACTGCCCGAAAACAGCTATCTGCGGCATGTGACGGGACGGCTGACGGCGCGGGTCTGTCCGCAGGATTGGCCGCTCAAATCATGCCAGACGATTGCGCTGCAGTTTGAGACCGATGTGCAGATGGGCAGCGCTGTTGCGGTAACGCCTTAGGCTGTGCGCCGTTGCGTTTTTTCATTTCATCGCTGCAGGTTATGTGGCAAGATGGCCAAACGAATTGCCCCCGATCAGAGGGGCGAACGTTGAGGCGAGACAGATGATCCAGACCCAATCCCGGCCAGCCTTTGGCGGCATGTTGTTTTTGATGGCAACCTTCACCTTGGGCAGTTATTTCGCCTTCGCGGCGATCCAAGGCGATTACGGCGTGTTCCGCCGGGTGCAGATCAACGCGGAAGCGGCGGATTTGCGGGCCGAGCGGGATCAGTTGGCGGCAGAGCTGTCGCGCACCCGCAACCTGACCAAGCGGCTGTCGGACGATTATCTGGACGTTGACTTGTTGGACGAGCAGTTGCGCGATGTTTTGGGCTATTTGCGCGCCGATGAGGTTGTTATTCGGTAAGACATGGTGCGGGATATCACGCACCCTACGGCTGTTGGGCTGGTGAAGCCTCCGGCGGGGATATTTTAGCAGAGAGGATGACCTGAGCGCGCGCCTGTATGAGGCGGTGCGCTATTGTTTGCAGGGGTTCTCTGCGGCATTCGTTTTTCGTTTTGCGTTGTTTCTCCGATGCGGTATATATGGTTTAACACTAAACTATATTTGCAACGTTACGGGAGGACGCCGCTTTGGCAACGAAGAAAGCCCCTGAGAAATCAAACGTCTCGAAGGAGGAACTGCTGAAGTTCTACCGCGAGATGCTGCTGATCCGCCGATTCGAGGAAAAGGCCGGCCAGCTTTATGGCATGGGTCTGATCGGTGGTTTTTGCCATTTGTATATCGGCCAGGAAGCCGTGGTTGTGGGGCTAGAGGCCTGCACCAAGGAAGGTGACAAGCGGATCACCTCGTATCGCGATCACGGCCATATGCTGGCTTGCGGGATGGACGCCAATGGCGTGATGGCCGAATTGACCGGACGTGAGGGCGGCTATTCGCGCGGCAAGGGCGGCAGTATGCATATGTTCAGCCGCGAAAAGCATTTCTACGGCGGGCATGGCATTGTGGGCGCTCAGGTGCCTCTGGGCGCGGGGCTTGCGTTTGCCGATAAGTACAAGGGCAATGACAATGTGACCTTTACCTATTTCGGCGATGGTGCGGCGAACCAAGGTCAGGTTTATGAGACCTACAACATGGCAGAGCTTTGGGCGCTGCCGGTGATTTTTGTGATTGAAAACAACCACTACGCAATGGGGACTTCGCAGGCTCGGTCTACGAAATCCGAGACTTTGTTTGGCCGTGGTCTGGCTTACGGTATCCCCGGCGAGCAGGTTGACGGCATGGATGTGCTGGCGGTCAAGGAAGCGGGCGAGAAGGCCGTGGCGCATTGCCGGGCTGGCAAGGGGCCGTATATTCTTGAAATGATGACCTATCGCTATCGTGGCCATTCGATGTCGGATCCGGCGAAATATCGCACCCGCGAAGAGGTTGAAAAGATGAAATCCGAGAAGGATGCCATCGAACATGTGCGCGATCTGCTGTTGAACGCTGGGCTTTCGTCGGATGAAGAGCTGAAGGCGATTGATAAGTCGATCAAGGAAGTTGTGAATGCCTCGGCTGAATTCGCCAAGGCCAGCCCGGAGCCCGCGTTGAGCGAGCTTTGGACCGATATTTACGCCTGAGGGGAGAGAACCATGGCAGTAGACGTATTGATGCCGGCGCTTTCTCCGACGATGGAGGAAGGCACCTTGGCCAAGTGGTTGGTCAAGGAAGGCGATGTGGTGAAATCCGGGCAGATCATTGCCGAGATTGAAACCGACAAGGCGACGATGGAGTTTGAGGCGGTGGATGAGGGCATTGTGGGCCGGATTCTGATCGCGGAAGGCACTTCGGGCGTGAAGGTCAACACAGCAATCATGGTGTTGGTTGAGGCGGGCGAGTCGGCGGATGCGGCGCCTGCCCCTGCGGCGGCACCGGTCGTGGCGGCGGCACCTGTTGCTGCTGCGGCGGCGCCTGTTGCGGCTGCTGCAGCGGCGGCCCCGGTGGCTGTGGTGTCGAAAGCCAGCGCGGATTGGCCGGAAGGCACCCCGATGAAGACCATGACCGTGCGCGAGGCTTTGCGCGAGGCGATGGCAGAAGAAATGCGCGCCAATCCGGCTGTGATGCTGATGGGCGAGGAAGTTGGCGAGTATCAGGGCGCTTACAAGATTTCCCAAGGCTTGCTGGACGAATTCGGGCCTAAGCGCGTGGTGGATACGCCGATCACCGAGATGGGCTTTACCGGCATTGCAGTGGGCGCGGCTTGGGGCGGTTTGAACCCGATTGTGGAGTTCATGACGTTTAACTTTGCGCTGCAAGCCATTGATCATCTGCTCAATTCTGCCGCCAAGACCAATTATATGTCGGGTGGTCAGTTGGGTTGCCCGATCGTGTTCCGGGGTGCCAATGGTGCGGCGGCACGGGTTGGCGCGCAGCACAGTCAGGATTTCACCGCTTGGTATGCGGCAATTCCGGGCCTGAAAGTGGTGTCGCCCTATTCGGCGGCGGATGCCAAGGGCTTGTTGAAGCAGGCTATTCGGGATCGTAACCCGGTGATCTTCCTTGAAAATGAGATCATGTATGGTCAGTCTTTCGAAGTGCCCGATCTGCCGGATTTCACCATCCCATTCGGCAAGGCACGCATCTGGCGTGAGGGCACGGATGTGACCATCGTGTCGTTCAGCATTGGCATGAAGTATGCGCTGGAAGCCGCTGATTTGCTTGCGAAAGAAGGCATCTCGGCCGAGGTGATTGATCTGCGCACCCTGCGCCCGATTGATTACGATACCGTGCTGGCTTCGGTGCAGAAAACCAATCGCTGTGTGACGGTGGAAGAAGGCTTCCCGGTTGGGTCCATCGGCGACCATCTGGCCAGCACGATCATGCAGCGGGCGTTTGATTATCTGGATGCGCCGGTAATCACCTGCACGGGCAAGGATGTGCCGATGCCTTATGCGGCCAACCTTGAAAAGCTGGCTTTGGTGACGACTGCGGAAGTGGTCGCTGCCGTCAAATCTGTTTGCTACCGTTAAGGAGGGGATGATGGCGATTGAAATTCTGATGCCCGCGCTTTCTCCGACGATGGAGGAAGGCACCCTTGCCAAATGGTTGGTGAAGGAAGGCGATGTGGTGAAATCGGGTCAGATTCTGGCCGAGATTGAAACCGACAAGGCGACGATGGAGTTCGAGGCGGTGGATGAAGGCACGATTGGCCGGATTCTGGTGGCGGAGGGCACTGCGGGCGTCAAGGTGAACACGGCGATTGCGGTGTTGCTTGAGGATGGCGAGTCTGCGGATGCGACGCCTGCCCCGGCCAAGGCTGCGGCCCCGGCTGCTGCGGCGGCGGCTCCGGCAGCGGTGGCTGCGCCGAAAGCGGCGGGGGCTGCGCGCGTGTTTGCGTCACCTTTGGCGCGGCGTATTGCGGCGGAAAAAGGCTTGGATTTGGCCTCGGTTCAGGGATCTGGCCCGCACGGCCGGATCGTGCGCGCCGATGTTGAGGCGGCGAAGGCGGGTGCTGCGGCGCCGGTTGCGGCTGTCGCGGCCCCTGTGGCAGAGGCGAAGGCGGCTGTTGCCCCGGCGATGGCCTCTGGTCCGTCGACGGAAGTGGTGCTGAAAACCTATGCAGACCGCCCGTTTACCGAAGTGAAGCTGGACGGGATGCGCAAGACCATTGCCGCGCGTCTCACTGAGGCCAAGCAGACCGTGCCGCATTTCTACCTGCGCCGCGATATCGAGCTGGATGCGCTGATGGCGTTCCGGGCCGAGTTGAACGCCAAGCTGGAAGGCCGGGGTGTCAAGCTGTCGGTCAATGATTTCGTGATCAAGGCCTGTGCTTTGGCGTTGCAGCAGGTGCCCGCGGCCAATGCGGTTTGGGCTGGCGACCGGGTGTTGCAGTTCAAGAAGTCTGACGTGGCCGTGGCTGTGGCGATTGAGGGCGGCTTGTTCACCCCAGTGCTGCGCGATGCCGAGGCGAAATCCTTGTCGGCACTGTCCGCCGAGATGAAGGATCTGGCCAAGCGCGCGCGGGATCGGAAATTGGCCCCGGCAGAATATCAGGGCGGCAGTTTTGCGATCTCGAACCTTGGCATGTTCGGCATTGATAACTTTGATGCGATCATCAACCCGCCGCATGCCGCGATTTTGGCGGTAGGGGCCGGGGTTGCCAAGGCGATTGTCAAGAATGGCGCTGTGGTGGTTGGCACGGTGATGTCGGTGACATTGTCGGTGGATCACCGGGTGATTGACGGGGCTTTGGGGGCGACTTTGGTCAATGCGATCAAGGACAATCTGGAGAATCCGCTGGCAATGCTGGCGTGATCTGAGGCACAGAAAAGCCCGCCGAGCGTGATCTCGGCGGGCTTTTTCTATCAAGCGTTGTTTTGCGCGGGAATGCCGCGCGGGGGTTTCACACCCCCGAACCCCCGTGGGATATTTCCAAACAGATGAAATAAATTTTAGATAAGTTTTACGCGGTTTTAAGGCGTTAAATTTCGCCCGCGATCAACTGATCCATCGTAACCGAGGGCTGCGCGCAGCCGGCCTCGCCCACAACGCGGGCGGGCACGCCTGCGACCGTGGTGTTATGCGGCACATCATGCAGCACGACCGAGCCTGCCGCGATGCGCGAGCAGTGGCCGACGTGGATATTGCCAAGGACCTTGGCCCCTGCCCCAATCATCACGCCATCGCCGATCTTCGGGTGGCGGTCGCCATCTTCTTTGCCGGTGCCGCCAAGCGTGACAGAATGCAGCATCGACACGTTATCGCCGACCACAGCGGTTTCACCAATGACGATGGAATGGGCGTGGTCGATCATGATGCCGCGACCGATGCGGGCATTGGGGTGAATATCGACGCCAAACACCTCGGACACCCGCATTTGTACGAAATACGACATATCCTTGCGGCCATTTTGCCAAAGCCAATGGCCGATACGATAGGCTTGGATGGCCTGATAGCCTTTGAAGAACAGGATTGGCTGGATGAAGCGCAGGCAGGCCGGGTCACGATCAAACACCGCTGTCACATCGGCGCGGGCGGCTTGGCCAAGGTCCGGGTCCGAGGCATAAGCCTCATCCGCGATTTCGCGCAGGATCTGTTCAGACATCTCACCGCTGGCAAGTTTCAGCGAAAATCGATAGGCCAAAGCGCGTTCGAGGCTGGAATGGTGCAGCAGCGAAGAGTGGATCAGGCCACCCAGCAGCGGTTCTGCCCGCAGCATATCGAACGCCTCTTCGCGCACACGGCGCCAGACAGGATCAAGAGAGCTGATTTTTGCGCTGGTTTCGGCCATGTTAAATCTCCTGCTGCCAGAGATATTAGCATATGGCGCGCGTCTGCAACAGTGCCAAGGGGGGATTTTGCTATTTCGCGCAGGCAGCCTGTTTGCGTGCGGCAAGGCTGCTTGCGACCAGCGCCAAGGCCTGCAGGAAACCGGCGGAGCCTTGATTGCTGCAGCGCGGACCAGTCTCGGCAAGTGCGCGCGCCATAAGGCTGCCGTTGCCCCAGACGGGATGCGCGCGGCCAAAACGCTTGGCATAGCGGTGTGCGGCATCGGCTTGGCAGGTCAGGCGGGCGATAAGCCCGGTTCGCCTCGGTCGGCGCATGCGTCATCACGGTTGAGGGGTTGCGCAGAATGTCCTTCAACACGCCCACATTCTGCGGCGTCGTCGTCACCACCTGCCGCGGGTTCTCGCCCAGCCGCAACGCAAACTGCAACTGATCCCAAGCAGCTTCGGCTTTCGGCCATTTCGCCAGCTCGTCCACCCAAGCCGCATCAAACTGCGGCCCGCGCAAGGAATTCGGATCATGCGCGGAAAACACCTGCGCAATCGCGCCATTTGGCCAGACCAGCTGCTTTTTCGTCGCCTGCCAGTCCGGGCGCCGGTCAGGCGGTGTGCAGGCAAGGATGCCGCTTTGACCCTCGATCATCACCGCGATCACCTGATCCACAGTCTCGCCCACCAAGGCCACGCGGCGCGAGCGCCCAAGATCCAGCGGCCCCGCACCCTCAACCTCGGCCCGCACCCATTCCGAGCCGGCACGGGTTTTCCCCGCGCCGCGCCCTCCCATGATCACCCATGTTTTCCACGCCCCCGCGGGGGGCAACTGATGCGGCAATGCCCAAAACTCGAACAACCATGGCAGCGACAACAGCGCGTTCTCGCTCAGGTCATCCAGAAACGCATCAACTTCAGCTTGCGTCGCGCAAGCGAGCCAATCTGCCCCCGATCTCATCGCGTGCGGCGTGTAGGTCGAGGATGCCGGTTCCGACAGACCCGGCAAGTTGTTTGCGAAGTTTTTCAAGACGTCCCCTTTCAGTATGGATCAGATCCATCGCCAACCGCACATCGCGCACCGTTTGCGGCAGCGCTTTGGTGTTGTCGAACAGGCCCGCTTTCACCGCATTGACGGCGTTCAAAAGATCGCTCAGCGCGGTTTCATAATGTTGCTCTGCTGCCGCCAGCAGATCATCTGGCGGCTGATACTCTCCGATGGAGAAATTGACTGTCATGCTCGTTTTGCCCGCCTTCTCATGCCGCCCCCGCACAAGTGAAATGAAAGAACGACGCAAAGGGACACACCTTTGGCCGTTCGCCCACCTCATCCAGCATTAGACATCAATAGATCAAACTGCGTGAAAAGTCAATAAATCCGTTTAATATCAGATAGTTGCAGGCCTATCTGTTTACGATCCGTTAACTTTTGCGCGCAATCACGGCCGCTGTCGCGGTCACTTCCACCTCCGGCAGCGCGCGCCAAAGCCGGGACAAAACGGCTGAATTCATGCGGTGCGAAAAACTGCCCTTCAGCGTCAAACCACAACATATGGTGCATTGCTGTGGGTTTTCTGCGGCAAAACCACTCTGTCCCCGCGGGGACAACGCAGAACACGCGCAAATGTTGGGGCAAATGCGCCTGGTCTCATCGCCCAAAAGCCGATTCTACCTTACGGTTTTGTCCCCGCGGGGACAGCATCTGCCGCTGCAGGTCAGATGCGCAAATCTGATCGCGCCCCTATGGCTGCATCGGCAATTGTAGCGCGAAAACTTCGCTGCTGATGATGCGCTGATGTTCGATCAACCAGCTGAACGGCAGCGACCACACGATCTCATCCCCGGCTTTGATCTGGTTTGCGGCAACCGCCGGGTCCAGCGCGGCATAGCCCAGCGAAAACACAATGGATTGCACATTGGCCACCGCAGCCATGGGTGGCGCGCCCCCATAAGGCAAATCCTGATCCAGCCGCCCCGGCAACAGCACCTTGCCCTCTAGCACGCCCCCCGCCGCCAACGGGCGCGCATAGGCGACCTCGGGGCTTTCCACCTTCATGCCAGCTGGCACCTGCGGCACAAATTTCGCCACCCGAAACACCCCATCCGCCTCAAGCCAATGCCAGGCATAGTCGGGGTCAACCGTGCGAAACCCGGTCACCGAAGTCCGATACAGCCGATCAAACACATAGACCGCCGCCTTGCCGCCATTCTGCACCCGGTAAAGCCCGACCACCCCAGAAGGTGCAGCCTCCCACGTCACGCTGACACTGACATCGCTTCGCTCAGCCATCGTTTGCTCCTGTGCCTCGGCACTCATTGTCATCAATCCAAAGGCCAAAGCCAGCCCGCGCATCTAGTAAGCGGTGCGCGGCGGTTGGCCGAGTTCCGAGCGGATTTTGTTCTCGGTATGCGGGTTGTTCTGATAGGGCGGCAGACCCACAGCAGCCAGCTCGTCATTCTCGACCCCGCCGGTCTTGTTGCCGCTCCAGGTGCCGTTCTGCGCCTGCTCGCAATGCACCAATTCGTGCCCAAGCCCCACCGCCGGCGGTCGGGTCATATAGGGCTGAGATCCATCGCCGATCTGGGTTTTATCCGGGTTGTAGTTCAGCGTGCTGCCAGACCCCGGCCCCGCCGTCCCGTCAGGCCGCAAATTCGCGCCCGGCCCGGTGCCGTTGACGCTGTTCCCGTCCGCCGAGGCCACGATCTTCACCGGCCCCTTGCCCGGCGCGTTCAGGCTGCTGATCAGATCATGCCCGGTCGGGGTGGAGTCCAGCCGCTTGAGATCCAGCACCACTGCGTCGCGGTAAGCTTTGGTGCCGACGATCGTGATATTCGGGCCAACATGGGTGACGGTGGTGCCATCAGGCAGCACCTCCTCCCAGATATTCAGCGCCCCCGGTTCCCCCGGCGCCGGGGTGGCGACGATGCCGATCAGAACCGTCGGCAAGCCCAACATGATCGCCCCGCCCTTCACCGTCGGATCGAACTGGCGGGCGGCGGGAAGACCGCCGATCAACACCGTGGGCGAGCCAAAGATGATCGCGTCGACAGGCACCGGGATCGGGGCGATGCAGGCGCACAGATCGGTCATGCGCGCGGCAGGAAGAGAGCCCACCAGAACCGTCACCATCGCAGGCGGAATGATCGGCAACAGCGCCCCCATACACATCGGGCAGGTGTGCATATCCGTCACACGGGCTGCAGGAAATCCGACCATGACAAAGCCTTTGAGCATACAATGAGAGGAAGGCTAGGCTTGGGGGGGCCTTCTGTCAAGAAATCGCTGGGGCCAGGAGGGGTTCCGGGGCCGGTCCCAAGTCGGGACCTCTTTTATGTTTGTGATATCAAGGGGAGGGTGTGGTGGATCCAAGGGTGTGTTAAAGCTTGGCCCTGCCTGCGCCACGCAATTCGACAGGTGGCGGTCGCATCACCCGCCAGAGTGCGGGGCGGTGCGACGGGCAATCACAGCAAGCGCGTAAGCGACAAGATAATCATTCAGCGCAAGTGACGCTGCGCGCGCGGCATCCGCATTGCCCGCAGCTACGGCCAGCAACATCTGGCGGTGCAGCGCCCCACCGCGCCTGATCTCGTCCGCCTCATCGCGGATGTAGGTGATCCAGAACCGCCGCGACAGCGCCTGAAGCGGCAACATCGCCGCACTCAGATACGGATTTTGCGATGCGTCGATGATCATTGCGTGGGTTTTGCGCACGGTGTCGGTATATTCGCGCAGCGCAAAAGGGCCATCCAGCACGCCCGCCAAATCTTGCATGGCAGCCCGTTGAGACACAGTGGCGCGGGCAGACGCCAGTTCCACCGACAGCACCTCTATCGGGCGGCGCAGTTCCAGCGCGCTGAGTTGATCTTCCACCGATATGGCGGGGATCTCGAGCCCCTTGCTGGGATGCACCCGGATCATGCGGCTGGAGGCAAGCCGTTGAATCGCTTCACGGATCGGCGTGCGGCCCAGCCCCATGATCTCGACCAGTTGGCTTTCCGACACCATCGAGCCGGGTTTCAGATCGCCATGTTCGATCATGCGCTGCAACTGGTCGATGGCTTGATCGGTCTTGGTCATATCCCGCCCTGTCTGGCTTTTCGGTGCCAATCTTACAAACATTCCGCTTGACACACCACCGATATATTGGCCGTATATCTTATACCCCCCCCCGTGATAAGGCCCCACCAATGAAATACGCACCGCATCTTGAACCCTGTCCGCTGCCGTTCTCGCCGTTCAAAAGCTGCACCGTTCCGCGCCCGATTGGCTGGCTTTCCAGCGTCAGTGCGACTGGAGTTGAAAATATCGCGCCATACAGCCAGTGGCAGAACCTGACCTTCGATCCGCCAATGGTGATGTTCGCCGCCAACCGCTACCCGGATGGGCGGCGCAAGGATACGGTGCTGAACGCTGAAGAAACCGGCTGGTTTGTCTGGAACATGGCAACCTACGCGCTGCGCGAAGCAGTGAACCTAAGCGCGATGGCGCTGCCACCAGACGAAAGCGAATTTGATCATCTGCAAGTGACCCGCGAATACGCCGACAATTACCGCGTGCCGATGGTGGCAGAAAGCCCCTGCAAATTTGAGTGCCGCTATTTGAACACCCACACGCAGCGCGGAGCGTCGGCTGTAGGCACGGTGGATATTGTGTTCGCGCAGGTAGAGCTGATCCATATTAACGATCAGGTAATCCGTCCTGATGGCAGGTTGGACATAGCTCAGATCGCCCCCATCGCCCGCATGGGCTATTTCGACTATGCAGTCATCCGCGACACATTCGAGATGCGGGTTCCGGGGGCTGATACTGACGCGCAGGCCGGGCTGGAGGGGCGCAGTTGAGCTGAGCGGGTTTGAAATTGAGCGCGACGGCGCAGGGTTGTTGCCCGATATGTTCCAAACAAATCGGGGCGCGCCTGACTGCCCCCGGCAGGCGCGAATTGCGCCAGCCCAGTCAGGCGGGACCCGATTTCTGATGCGTTGGGTTGTGGCACGGCGCCCCTTGCGCGACGGCGTGCCGCCTTATGCGCAATGAACCGGAAAACTCTGCCCCGCAGAGTTTTCTTTCGGTTCTGGGAAAGATGGCAAAGGGTGGATCAGGGGCTCGCCCGTTTTCTTTCGGTTTGGAACTAAAAAAGCGTGGTTATTCTTGCACCCCAACCGCCGCTTCTTCACCCTTCGCCGCCTCAATCGCCCGCCATTTGACCACATTTTCATTGTGCTGTGCCAAAGTCTCGGCAAACGCATGTCCCCCTGACCCATCCGCGACGAAATACAGGAACGGCGTCGTATCCGGGTTGAGCGCCGCCTCAATACTCAGGCGGCCGGGGTTGGCGATGGGGGTCGGCGGCAGGCCGTTGATGACATAGGTGTTCCACGGGGTTTCGCGTTTTAGCTCAGACTGACGCAGGCCGCGGCCCAAGACGCCCTCGCCTTTGGTGACGCCGTAGATCACCGTCGGGTCGGTTTGCAGCTTCATGCCCTTGGCGAGACGGTTGATGAACACCGATGCGACCTGTTTACGCTCGGTCGGGATGCCGGTTTCCTTCTCGACAATCGAGGCCATCACGAGGGCTTCTTTCGGGGTCGCATAGGGCAGCCCCTCGGCGCGGGTGGCCCAAAGTTCGGCCAAGGTTTTGGCTTGGCGGGCTTCCATATCGGCGATCAGGGTCGGACGGTCAAAGCCCTTTTCGACCTCATAACTGTCCGGCGACAGCGTGCCTTCGGCGGGCAGCTTGTCGATGTTACCGGCCAGGAAATCAGCGCGTTTCAGCGAATCGACAACTTGCCACGAGGTCACACCTTCGGCCAAAGTGATGCGCCAGCGGATGTCGGACGCCTGTGCAGCATCAAGATAGGCGGTGGGGGCGGCGTCTTTGGCGGGGTCGAATTTCACCACCTCGACATAGCGGTTGGTGGCCGGGTCAAGCTCGCGCAGCACCACTTCGGCGGTGGCAACCGAGATGCGGAAGTTCACTTCGCGGCCACAGGTGGATTGGCCGCCCGCGGTCAGCGCCGCCAGCACATCGCCCATCGAGCTTTGCGGTTGGATCAGATAAGAGCCGAATTTCAAGCTGTTACCGACTTGGGAATAATCGGCACCGATGCGGAAGATGCGGGCATCGCTGACAGCACCCTCTGCCTCCAGCCCCCGGCTGACTTGCGACAGGCTGGCGCCCTTATCGACCTTGAAGCAGATCGCTTGCGTGAGCGGCCCCGGCCCGGTGAAGGCTTGCCGCCCCCAAGCGATCAGCCCAAAGGCGAGGATCAGCACCACGATGAACAAGGTCAGCGCGTTGGAGGCGATAGAGCGCCACATCAGTTGGCGACCTTGCCCAGCACCAAGCTGGCGTTGGTGCCGCCAAAGCCGAACGAGTTCGACAGCGCAATGTCAATCTTGCGTTTGACCGCTTTGTTTGGCGCAAGGTCAAGTTTCGGGGCGATGGCGGGGTTATCAAGGTTGATGGTCGGCGGTGCGATCTGGTCGCGGATCGCCAGCACACAGAAAATCGCCTCTACCGAGCCGGCTGCCCCCAAAAGATGGCCGATCGAGGATTTGGTCGACGACATCGTGGCATTGGCGGCGGCATCGCCCATCATGCGCTCCACCGCACCAAGTTCGATGGTGTCGGCCATGGTCGAGGTGCCGTGGGCGTTGATATAGTCGATGGACGCGGGTTCCAGATTGGCGCGTTTCAGGGCCATTTTCATCGAGCGATAGCCGCCGTCGCCATCTTCCGCCGGGGCGGTGATGTGGTGGGCGTCGCCGGTGAGGCCATAGCCGAGGACTTCGGCATAGATTTTCGCACCGCGGGCCTTGGCGTGTTCGTATTCCTCCAGCACCACCACGCCAGCACCTTCGCCCATCACAAAGCCATCGCGGTCGGCGTCATAGGGGCGGGAGGCTTTGGTGGGATCGTCGGCGCGTTTGGTAGACAGCGCCTTGCAGGCGTTAAAGCCCGCGATGCCGATTTCACTGATCGGCGCTTCGGCACCGCCTGCCAGCATCACATCGGCGTCGCCCCATTGGATCAGCCGAGCCGCGTCGCCGATGGCATGCGCGCCGGTGGAACAGGCGGTAACAACCGCATGGTTCGGCCCTTTGAAGCCAAAGCGAATCGAGACTTGGCCAGAAATCAGGTTGATCAATGATCCGGGAATAAAAAACGGCGACACCCGGCGCGCGCCTTTTTCTTTGATCAGCACGGCGGTTTCGGCGATAGAGGTAAGGCCTCCGATGCCAGAGCCGATCATCACACCTGTGCGCTCGCGGTCTTCTTCGGTGACGGGTTCCCAGCCAGAATCGCGCACCGCTTGCACGGCGGCGGTCATGCCATAGAGGATGAAATCATCGACCTTGCGGCGGTCTTTTGGCTCCATCCACGCATCCGGGTTGAAGGTGCCGTCGGTGCCATCGCCAAACGGGATTTCGCAGGCATATTGGGTGATCACGCCAGAAGCGTCAAAGCGGGTGATCGGCCCTGCCCCGGATTGGCCATCCAGCAGGCGGCTCCACGTTTCTTCGACGCCGCAAGCCAGCGGCGTGACCATTCCCAGACCCGTGATAACAACCCGACGCATCTATATCCCTCGCAGTGGTTTTCCGCGTGATACACGGCCCCAAGCCCATGCGCAACTTAAGCCGCTGCGGGGCGGCAAGGCAGCGCCAAGCGGCGGCAATGGTTGCGATGTGAAATATGTTGACCGTGCAGGCGCAGCGATGCTAATGAATGAACGTTCATTCCAAAGGTTTAGCACCCGTGCTGTCATCGTCTTCTGCCGCTGCCTCGGAAACCGCTGACGCCCGCACCGGCGAGATTTTGGCGGCAGCGCGGCAAGCCTTTGCCGAAAAAGGCTTTGATGGCGCGTCGATGCAGGATCTGGCGCGTGCGGCGGGAATGAGCGTTGGCAATTTCTACCGCTATTTCCCGTCAAAGGCTGCCATCGTGCAAGCTCTGATCGCGCTGGACATTGAGGACATGGCTCGTGATTTTGAGCCGGTTTTTGCGTCGGATGATCCGATTGAGGCGATGCGCCAGCAAGTGCGCGTCAGGCTGGTGCAGCACCAGTGCAACCACGACGGCGCGCTTTGGGCCGAGATTACTGCGACAGCCCTGCGCAAGCCCGAGATTGGCCTTGCCTGCGGGCTGATGGAAACCACCATTGCTGGCTATCTGATACAGGCGTTCGCGGCAGCCACAGGATTCAGTCTTGAGCAAGCCCGCACGCGCTTTGCCGCCCATGCTGCCCTGATGGTGATGCTGGTGAAATCCTCGGCGATGATGCCGCAAAAGGATGAACAGCTGCGCCATGATCTGAACGCAATGATTTTGCGTATTATTGACCAAACCTTGGACGAAATTGCCGCCAGCGGCGCGAAAGGCTGATCTATGTTTATGTCTAAAGTGATTGCGGTTTTTCTGGCGCTGCAAAGCGTGGCGGTCGGCGTGGCGTTTGCCGAAGGCGCTGAACCTGCCAAGGACGCGGCCGCAACCCAAGTGCTGCCAGCCATCACGGTGTCAAAAGTGGAAACCCGGCATTTGCGCGATGTGGTGCTGGCCTCGGGTCTGGTCGCCCCGCAAGAAACCATTCAGGTCGCCCCGCTGATCGAGGGCCAGCCGATTGAAGCCCTGCTTGCCGATATTGGCGACCGGGTGACCGCGGGCCAAGTGCTGGCACGGCTGTCAACCTCGACCCTGACCTTGCAAAAGGCACAGCTTGCGGCATCGCTTGCCGCCGCCAAAGCGCAGATTGCGCAGGCCGAAGCGCAAAACATCGAAGCGCAATCCTCGGCAGACGAAGCCAAGCGCACGTCAGACCGCACCACCAAGCTGAAAGCGCAAGGCTCTGCTAGCCAAGCGGCGGCGGACACAGCCCTTGCGGGTGCGGTGTCAGCGCAAGCGCGGGTGTTGGTCGCGGTGCAATCGCTAGAGGCCGCAAAGGCGCAACAGGCCTTGGTCGAAGCGCAGCTTGCCAATGTCGATCTGCAATTGTCGCGCACCGAAGTGACAGCCCCGTTCGCGGGTGAAATCACCGCGCGCAATGCCCAGCTTGGCGCGATTGCCTCGGCGGCGGGCCAGCCGATGTTCACCCTGATCCGCGATGGCGCGTTGGAATTGCGCGCCGATGTGGCCGAAGCCGATCTGACCCGATTGATGGCTGGCCAGACGGCAACGCTAAACCTTGTTGGCCTGAGCAAACCGCTGAGCGGCAAAATCTCATTGGTGGAGCCCAGCATTGATGCCGTGACCCGGCTTGGACGGGTGCGGATTGCGATTGATGATGCAAGCGCAGTGCGTCCGGGCATGTATGTCGAGGCCAGTATTCTGGTGCATGAAGGCGACAGCCCGGCTGTGCCGATCACAGCAGTGAAATCTTCGGGCGCGGAAAGCTCGGTGATGTTGGTGCAGGCAGGTGTGGTGTCGCAGCGGCTGATCACGACGGGCGTGCGCGATGGCGGCTGGATCGAGGTGTTGGACGGCTTGCAGTTGGGCGACGATCTCGTGACCAAAGCGGGCGCCTTTGTGCGCGAAGGCGATCACATCAACCCGGTTGCGGCAGTTGCCGCTGAAACCAACTAAGGGGCTTTGGGCATGAACATCTCTGCTTGGGCGATCCGCAATCCGCTGGGCCCGATCCTTGCGTTTTTCATCCTGATGGTGCTGGGCTGGCAATCGTTTAACGCGCTGCCGATCACAAGGTTTCCGAATATTGACGTGCCGGTGATCGCGGTTGCGGTGACGCAAGCTGGCACCGCCCCTGCCGAGATGGAAACCCAAGTCACTAAGATTGTCGAAGATGCGGTGGCGGGCATCACCGGGGTCAAGAACGTGACCTCGACCGTGGTGGATGGGCAATCGACCACGGCGGTTGAGTTTCGCATCGAAGTGCCGACCGACAAGGCATTGCAGGATGTGAAAGACGCAGTGGACCGGGTGCGCAGTCAGCTGCCCGCTGCGGTGGAAACACCGAAGATCACCAAGATCGACGTTGAAGGCAATGCGATCATGACCTTCGCGGTCTCGGCCCCCGATATGACCATCGAAGAGGTGTCGTGGTTCGTTGATGATGTGGTGGTGCGCGGCCTTCAGGGTCGCCCCGGCGTCGGCAAGATCGACCGTTACGGCGGGGCGGATCGTGAGATTCTGGTGGCACTGGACCCGGTCAAGCTGAACAGCTTTGGTATATCTGCCGCTGCGGTGAATGCGCAGCTGCGTGCAACCAATACCAATCTCGGTTCGGGCCGGTCCGAGATCGGCACAGGCGAGCAGGCGATCCGCACACTGGGCGATGCCCGCACCGTGCAGGGGCTGGCAGAAACCACGATTGCGCTGCCTTCGGGGCGGCATGTGCGGCTGACCGATCTGGGCGATGTGCAGGACAGCTATAAGGAATTGCGCAGCTTTTCGCGGCTGAACGGCGAGCAGGTTGTGACATTCGCCGTGTTCCGCGCCAAAGGGGCGTCTGAGGTTTCGGTGGCAGAGACCGTCAACCAGACGCTGGACCAGATCCGCGCTGATTATCCCAAAGTCGGCATCAAGATCGTCGATGAGACCGTGTTCTACACCTATGGCAACTACGAATCCGCGCTGCACACCCTGATCGAGGGTGCTTTGCTGGCGGTGCTGGTGGTGATGGCCTTCCTGCGCAACTGGCGTGCCACCCTGATCACGGCCGTGGCCTTGCCGCTTTCGGCGGTGCCGACGTTCTGGGTGATGGATATGCTGGGGTTCTCGCTGAACCTTGTGTCGTTTCTGGCGGTGACGTTGGCGACAGGCATCCTTGTCGATGATGCGATTGTGGAAATCGAAAATATTGCGCGACATATTCGCATGGGCAAATCGCCCTACCGTGCCTCGATTGAAGCGGCGGATGAAATCGGTCTGGCCGTGATGGCGACCACCGCCACCATCATCGCGGTGTTCATGCCGGTGTCGTTCATGGGCGGGATTCCGGGGCAATATTTCCGACAATTTGGCTTGACGGTGTAGATCTCGGTGGTCGCCGTATCATTAAAAAAACGCCTGATCACACCGATGATGGCCGCCTATCTGATGAGCGCGAAAGATGCCAATGTCGGG
>NZ_BSPP01000013.1 GCF_030161095.1 Cypionkella aquatica | reverse complement strand
TGGAAGAAAAGCTGCGCTTCGCCATCCGCGAAGGCGGCCGCACCGTCGGTGCAGGCGTCGTCTCGAAGATCCTGAAATAAGATCCGGGTCTTTCCGGGTTGCAAGGGCCGTGCCGCAAGGCGCGGCCCTTTTGCAATCGTGATCGGCGAGCGGTTGACGACTCTGCGGTCGATGCCTTAGCCTGACCGGGGGAGAACAAGCTGATGTGCCAGATCTTCGCCGGGCAAAGCCCGACCCGTTATGAATCCGTCACCCGCCGTTTGCGGTTGAACGGCCAATCGACCAGCATCCGGTTGGAGCGTGCGTTTTGGCGGATTCTGGATGACATGGCGCTGCGCCAAGCGCTGACCACCCCGGCCTTGCTGTCAAAGCTTCATTCCGAAGTGCTGGAACAACATGGCGAAGCGCCGAATTTCACCTCGTTCCTGCGCTGTGCCTGCACCATCCATCTGGGCGAGTTGGATCAGATGCCAGAAGCGATCCAACCGCGCTTTGCAGCCGAATAAGCAATAAAATTGCGCTGTAGTAGTCGGCTACTACCCCCGCGATAAATTGGTTCAGTAACCTTACCAAAACCAGATTGGTAAGGAGAGGTTATGGCCAAGGCGATACATGCAATGATCCGCGTGCTGGAAGAGGCGCGGTCGGTTCAGTTTTACCAGACAGCTTTCGGGCTGTCGGTGGCGGATCGACTGGATTTTCCGGGCTTTACCTTGATCTACATGTCGAACTCCGAAACCGGGTTCGAACTGGAACTGACCATCAATAAGGACCGGACCGAGCCTTACAATCTGGGCGATGGCTATGGCCATCTGGCGGTGTCGGTGGATGATCTGGACGCGGAACATGCGCGGCTGACGGCTGCGGGGCTGTCCCCGCGCAAACTGGTGGATTTCAAGAACGGCGATGTGCTGGTGGCGCGGTTTTTCTTTATCGCCGATCCCGACGGCTATCAGATCGAGGTTTTGCAGCGCGGCGGCAGGTATCTGTGACGCGCTAAGGCTGACGCAAGGCTGCGGGGGGAGTTCGCGGCCATAACGCACCACAGGGAGGATGACATGACACAAGAACACCTAAAGGGCATCACGCGGCGGGCGTTGTTGTCGCGGTCCATGGCGACTTGGGCGCTGGCGGTTTCGGGGGCGGGCTTTATCGCGGCACCCGATGCGGCTTGGGCGCTGGAAGTGGCGGTGATCACGCCAGAGCAGATGGCGACGCTGATGCAGATGGCGCGCGACATCTACCCGCATGACAAGGTCGCTGACCAATATTACGCCATCGCGGTCAAGGGCTACGACTCGGCTGACAGCAAAGACATGGTTGCCGCCGGGATTGATGAGTTGAACGCGGCGGCGGTGGCGCAGGGCCATGCGTCTTACCTTGCGATTGGCTGGGAGAAGGACCGCGTCAAGGTTCTGCAAGCCATCGAGACGGGCGTGTTCTTTCAGACCGTTCGGGCTGGGCTGGTGACGGGACTCTATAACCAGAAAGAGATCTGGCCGATCTTTGGCTATGAGGGCGAGTCCTTCAGCCAGGGCGGCTACATCAATCGCGGCTTCGACGACATCAACTGGTTGTAAGGGGAGGACGAACACATGGTTGCGAAATTTGATCTGAACGACGATTCCGTGGTCGTCATCATCGGCACCGGCGCAGGCGGCGGGGTTCTGGCGAATGAGTTGGCGCAAAAGGGCGTCAAGGTGGTCGCTTTGGAGGCTGGCGGGCGCTATCTGCCGGAAGACTATCTGAACGACGAATGGGCGAGCTTTGGGCAGCTGGCCTGGACCGACACCCGCACCACCAGCGGCGATTGGCGGGTGGCGAAGGATTTCTCGGGCCTGCCGACATGGATCGTCAAGGCGGTTGGTGGCACCACCACGCATTGGGCGGGCGCGTCGATCCGGTTTCAGGATCACGAATGGAAGGCGCTGACCAATTATGGCAAGGTCGATGGCGCGAACCTGCTCGACTGGCCGATTGACGGGGCCGAAATGGCGCCGTGGTATGACAAGGCCGAGGAAAAGCTGGGTGTGACGCGCACCGGCAACCGCCCCGGTCTGCCCGGCAGCAACAATTACAAAGTGTTCGAGAAGGGCGCGAAATCGTTGGGCTACACGCAGGTGCATACCGGGCGGATGGCTATTCAATCCTCGGATGACACTGGCAATCGGGTGGCGTGCCAGCAGACCGGGTTCTGCTTTCAGGGCTGCAAATGGGGCGCGAAATGGTCCGCCGCCTATACCGACATTCCCGAAGGCGAAGCGACCGGCAACCTTGAGGTGCGCGAGCGCAGCCATGTTGCCAAGATCCTGCATGACGAGACCGGCAAGGTCACGGCGGTCGAGTATTTCGACAAGGACGGCAAGCTGCAGACCCAGAAGGCGCGGATCATCTGCGTGGCGGGCAACACCATCGAAAGCCCGCGTCTGTTGCTGAACTCGGCGTCTGAGATGTTTCCGAACGGGCTGGCGAATTCGTCGGATCAGGTCGGGCGGAATTACATGCGCCACGTCACGGGTTCGGTCTACGGCGTGTTCGACAAGCCGGTGCGGATGTGGCGCGGCACCACGATGGCGGGGATTGTGCAGGACGAGGCGCACCACGCCCCCGAGCGCGGCTTTGTCGGCGGGTATGAGTTAGAGACGCTGAGCCTTGGTCTGCCGTTCATGGCGGCCTTCCTTGATCCGGGCGCTTGGGGGCGCGAGTTTACCTCGGGTCTGGACAGCTATGAAAACATGGCGGGGCTGTGGATTGTCGGTGAAGACCTGCCGCAGGCCGACAACCGTGTCACACTGTCGAAAGATGCCAAGGATCAGTTTGGCCTGCCTGCGCCGAACGTGAATTACTCGGACCATCCGAATGATATTGCCATGCGCAACCATGCCTATGCGCGCGGCGTGGCGATGTATGAGGCGGTGGGGGCGACCCGTGCGTTTCCGACTCCGCCCTATCCATCAACCCATAACCTTGGCACCAACCGGATGTCGGAAGACCCCAAGCTGGGCGTGGTCAACAAATGGGGGCAGACGCATGATATCGCCAATCTGTTCATCTCGGACGGCAGCCAGTTCACCACCGGGGCTGCGGAAAACCCGACGCTGACGATTGTGGCGCTGGCGATCCGGCAGGCCGATCACATCGCCAGTGAGATGGCGGCGGGCACGATTTAACGCTGGCCATATGCGAGACAGCGACGCGCGGGGGCACCCTCGCGCGTTTTGCACGACAGGCTGAAGCCGGTGGCTGAGGGCGCTTTCCGGCCCTACATCACATCACAAAATCTGTCCCCGCTGGGACACACTTGCGGTTTTCGTGTGCTAAATCGGCAAAAACCACAACATATTGTGGTTTTTTTGCCCGCGCCCCTGTAATTCATCCTGCCAAACCTGCGTCAACCGCCGGGCGCGTTGTTCAAATCAAACGGCTATGGTCATCCTCTCTGCTTAAATATCCCCGCCGGAGGCTTCCACCTCTGCCCCGCGCGCATCGCCACAGACAGATCACCGACAAGCTGCTAATATTCCCGCAGGGCGCCGATATTTTCTGCCCGAGTCGCCATATTTCAGCACAATCCAAGGAGCATATCATGCCCTACACCCCCGCCACCGCTGTCGCCTTTGCGCAACGCCAAACCGGGCGCTATGGCGATGGCGAATGTTGGACATTGGTAGAGGCCGCGATCACGGGGGCGGGGGGGAAATCCTCGATCCCGCAGACGCCGAAATTCGGGCCGAACGTGGCGTATGTCTGGGGGGACGTGGTCGAGGTGCCGCAGTTGCGGGCAGGCGATGTGGTGCAGTATCAGAATTATGTCTGGACGCAGACCACCCGCATTGACGTCAGCAGCCCGGAAGGCACCAGCTTTAGCGAGAATTCACGGACCGAGGGGCGCGGGCTGCCGCATCACTCGGGGCTGGTGGTGCGGGTGGTGTCTACGGGCATTGTCGAGGTGGTCGAGCAGAACATCCCGCCGCGCTCGGGTCCGGTGCAGACGGTGCAACTGGTGCTGTCCGCCCCGCCCGCCAGCACGGTCCGGGAAACAAGCGGTGCGACGGTGACGGTGACCACCACCACCCACAGCGTCAGCGGTGCGGTGCGCTGTTACCGCCCGATTGCTGTGGCCTAGGGCTGCCGCACCAGACGGGCGACGATGCGGCGGGTGATGGGCGCGATCACCAGCACGGTGGGGAAGGCCAGCGCCCAAGACGCCGCCCAATTGCCCATCCATTCCAGCAGGAAGTGATCGACGAGCCCCAGCGTGCGAAACGTGGATAGCCCGGACACAAAGCACGACATCAGCCCCGACAGGATCAGGCCGAACAGATAAGGGGCAAAGCGGGCGGGAATCATCAGGGCTCTCCGTGGTTTGGGCTGCCCCCGTGCATAGGCGCGTGCTTTCTGCGCGCCAACCCCGATTCCCCCCTTGATTTCCCCTTGGGGCTGCCGTAACTCCCCCTCAGGCCTTAGGAGTTTAGCTCAGTTGGTAGAGCATCGGTCTCCAAAACCGAGGGTCGTGGGTTCGAGTCCCCCAACTCCTGCCAAGCCTTTTCAATGCCTTAGACCATGTTCCGGGTGGAGCGGTTTTGGGCGGTTGGGGGCTTAGTTCGGACGTTTGTTCCGGCGTCGTGTGCCTGCTTTTGCATCAGTGCCGATTCTGCCAGATGGGTGTGCCTGCTTGGGCAATGCGCGGTTAGGATTGCCGCCACGTCTTTCAGGCATTTGCCCCCCCTTGTTGGCCGAAGACCTTTGCGCTGACAAAGGATGAGGGGCATGCAAACGCGCAAGGCATCAGATCGGTATGCACCTGAGATGCGGGCGCGTGCTGTTGGCATGGGCTGGAGCGTTAAGGTAGTTACCTGCAGGCCGCTCTCGAAACCCATCCCCCTGAGATGCAAATCTTATCGACTTGGCCCGGGTTCATGTCTTGTGAGTTGACGCACAGCACAGACCGATCGGGGCTGGATAGTGGATGATGGAACAGTGAAAAGATCGTGCCCTTTGTCAAAAGAGCATCTGAACTTGCCGACACTCAAGATTTGGCGGCTTTAGGGGCCTGTGCAGGACAGATCATTGTTCACTGGCCAGACCAAACCTGCAGAAAAAATGCCTGATTTCACCGCAATTTGCGGATGGTATCCTGCGCAGTCAGGAGGGTAGGGGGCTGTCATGCTTGTTTCGCGAACCGGCTTGAACTGCAAGACCGTCGCGAGCATCTTGAGTAGTGAGACACAGGAGCATAAGATGTTGAAATCGCTTTCCCTTGCAGCGCTGCTGACCGCAGCCGCCGTTCTTCCTGCCGCAGCAGAGACGATACGCGTTGGCATGTCCGGCGGATACTTTCCCTTCACCTTTGTTCGGCAGGACAAGCTACAGGGCTTTGAGGTTGATCTGATGACTGCCTTGGCCGAACGGACCGGCGATACGGTCGAATTTTCGACCATGTCGTTCTCGGGTCTGATCGGCGCGCTGGAAGCTGGGCGCATCGATACGGTGGCCAATCAGATCACCATCACCCCCGAGCGTGCGGCGAAATTCGCTTTCAGCCAGCCTTATGTCTATGACGGCGCGCAAGTGGTGGTGAAGAAGGGCAATGAGACCGAGATCACCGGCGTTGAAAGCCTGAAGGGCCGCTCGGTTGGGGTGAACCTTGGTTCCAACTTTGAGCAATTGCTGCGCGCATTGCCGTTCGCCGGCGAGATCGACATCCGCACCTACGAAAGCAATATCGAGCAGGACACAGCCTTGGGTCGCATTGATGCTTTCGTGATGGACCGCGTGTCTTCGGCGCAGGTTATCAAGGAAAGCCCGTTGCCGCTTGCGCTTGCCGGGCCCGCGTTCAGCGAGATCCAGAACGCCTTGCCGTTCCGCAACGATACTGCGGGGCAGGCCCTGCGTGACAAACTGGATGCGGCGTTGACCGAGATGAAGGCGGATGGCTCGCTTGCAGCGATTTCTGAGAAATGGCTGGGGCTTGACGTGACCAAGCCGGTAGAATGACGTGATGCACGGCCTTAACATCGACTACATGCTGGGGCTGGTGCCTGTCATTCTGGGCTATGTGCCGCTGACGATCGGCATGGCGCTGGCTGCGATGGTCGGCGCCTTGCTGCTGGCCTGCCTGATGGCCGTCGAGCGTGTGATGCGGGTGCCTGTGCTGGACCAGTTCGTGCAGCTTTTCATCAGTTTCTTTCGGGGCACGCCGCTGCTGGTGCAGTTGTTTCTGTTCTACTACGGATTGCCGCAAATTCTGCCGGTTTTGTCCGGCATCAACGGTGTCACGGCGGCGATCATCGGGCTGACCCTGCATTTTTCTGCCTATATGGCCGAAAGCATCCGCGCCGCGATCCTTGGTGTTGATCGCAGCCAGTGGGAGGCAGCACAGGCCGTCGGCATGACGCAGGCTCAGTCGATGCGCCGTATCGTGTTGCCGCAGGCGGCGCGGGTGGCGGCGCCAACGCTGGTCAATTACTTTATCGACATGATCAAAAGCACGTCGCTTGCCTTCACGCTGGGCGTGACCGAGATGATGGGTGCCACGCAAAAAGAAGCCGCAGGAAGCTTTTTGTATTTCGAGGCTTTCCTTGTTGTGGCCGTGCTGTATTGGGCCATCGTTGAAACTCTGGCCTTCTTGCAAAGGCTGCTGGAACGTCACCTGAACAAGGCCATCGCCCGATGATCACCATTCGCGGATTGACCAAGCGCTACGGCGCAAACACCGTGCTGGATGGCATCAACCTTGGTATCGCGGCGGGCGAGCGGGTGGCGATCATCGGCCCTTCCGGCACGGGTAAATCAACCTTGCTGCGTTGTCTGAACTACCTTGACCGGCCCGACAGCGGCGTGATCGGGATCGGGGATCTGACGGTCGATGCGGCATCGGCCAGCTCGGCGCAAATCCTTGCGCTGCGCCGCCGAACGGCCTTTGTGTTTCAGAACTATGCGCTGTTTGCCAATAAGACGGCGCGCGACAATATCACCGAAGCCCTGATCACGGTGCAGCGCAAACCCCGCGCCGAAGCAGAGGCGCGGGCCGATGACATTCTGCATGAGATCGGCCTTTCCGACAAATCCGCAAGCTATCCCGCAGCCCTGTCGGGTGGGCAACAGCAGCGCGTCGGCATTGGCCGCGCCATGGCGCTGGATGCGGCCCTGATGTTGCTGGATGAACCTACATCGGCGCTGGACCCCGAATGGGTGGGTGAGGTTCTGGACCTGATGCGTCGCGTGGCTGAGCGGCGGCAGACAATGCTGATCGTCACACATGAGATGCAATTTGCCCGCGAAATTGCCGACCGGATCGTGTTTATGGACGGCGGGCGCATCGTAGAAGAAGGCACGCCTGCGCAAATTTTCGATGCCCCGCAAGACGTGCGGACCGCAAACTTCCTACGGCGGGTCAGATAAAGGGTTTTGACGAGTCTGGCTGGCCTGTCATCACGGGCTGACCGCTCGCTGGCCCCCGCCTGCTTATTGTCTGATGCGCCAGCCTGTGCGGAAAATCCACCAAACAACCGCCAGGCACAGCGCCGTGAAGACAGCAATCGCCAGCAAGCTTGCCGCAATCGGCACGTCAGCGGTGGCAAAGAAAGACCAGCGGAAAACAGACATCAGATAGACCACCGGATTGAACATCGCGATGGTGCGCCAAATGCCCGGCAGCATGTCGATGCTGTAAAAACTACCGCCCAGAAAGATCAGCGGCGTCAGCACCAAAAGCGGGATCAGTTGCAACTGTTGAAAATCTTTCGCCCAGATGCCGATGATGAACCCGAAAAGCGAGAAGCTGAAGCTTGTCACCGCCAGCAGCGCCAGCATCGCGATGGGATGCGCGATGGGCAGATCGACAAACAGATAGGCGGTCAGCAAGATTACCAGACCGATCAGGATGGATTTCACCGCCGCAGCGCCGACATAGCCGATCACGATCTCGCGGTAGCTGACCGGGGCCGACAACAATTCATAGATTGAACCGATGAACTTCGGGAAATGGATCGCGAAAGATGCGTTTGAAACTGATTGCGTGATCACCGTCAGCATGATCAGGCCGGGCACGATGAAGGCGCCGTAGGTCACACCATCCACAGCCTCGATCCGGCTGCCGATGGCCGCGCCGAACACGACGAAATACAGCGACGTCGAGATGACGGGAGAGATCAGCGATTCTATAATGGTGCGGCTGAACCTTGCCATTTCCCGCTGAAAGATGACGCGTATCGCTGGAAAATTCATAGCTGTTCCTTCAACAGTCCGACAAAGATGTCTTCAAGGCTGCTCTGCCGGGTGGAAAGATCTGTCAACTGCAAGCCTGCGCTGCGCAGATCGGTCAGCAAGGTGACGATGCCGGTCCGGTCGCCTTTGGTGTCATAGGTGAAAATGAGACTGCGCCCCTCGGGGCCAAGTTCCAATGCGTAGCTGGCCAGCATATCGGGCACTGCGACAAGCGGTTCTGTCAGATCAATCTGCAGGTGCTTCTGGCCCATCCGGCGCATCATGGCGGACTTGTCCTCGACCAACAGGATCTCGCCTTTGTTGATCACGCCGACCCGGTCGGCAATCGCCTCGGCCTCTTCGATGTAATGGGTGGTGAGGATGATGGTGACGCCCTGCGCTTTCAGATCGGCCACGACAGACCACATATCCTTGCGCAACTCGACATCGACGCCTGCCGAGGGTTCGTCAAGGAACAGGACGCGGGGCGCATGCGCCAAGGCTTTGGCGATCAGCACGCGCCGTTTCATGCCGCCCGACAGGGCAACAATCTTGCTATCTTTCTTGTCCCACAGCGATAGTTGCCGCAGCACGCGTTCCACATAGGCCGGGTCGGGTGACTTGCCGAACAGCCCCCGCGAGAAGCTGACCGCATTGAAGACCTTCTCGAAAGGCTCCAGCGTGATCTCTTGTGGCACAAGGCCGATCAGATCGCGTGCGGCGCGAAAATCCCGCACCACATCATGGCCACCCACCGTAACGCTGCCCGATGTCGGCTGCACAATACCGCAAACCGCAGAAATCAAGGTGGTCTTGCCTGCGCCATTCGGGCCAAGCAGCGCGAGGATTTCGCCCTCTGCAATCTCAAGATTAACGGATTTCAGGGCTGCAAAGCCAGATTTATAGGTCTTGGTAAGATTTCGTATGGAAACGATGGACGGCATGAAGTCCTCACACTCTGAAGACGCTTACCATAGTCTGATGGCGGTGCGAGTCCAAGGCACGGACTGCGCAGATTTCGCGATCAATGCCCCACAGCGCCATGTGCCGGGGCTGTGGGGCCCACACGTTCGCGTTCTGCAAGCCGTTGGGTCGACGCAGCCGCCGCCAAGGCAAGGGGCGGTCTGCGTCTTTGGTGGGATGGACGGCCTTAGGCCAGCAGGGCCAACACAGCCTTTGCCGCTTCGGCGGAAGAGGCGGGGTTTTGGCCTGTCACAAGCTTGCCGTCACGCAAGACAAAGCTGGCCCAATCCGGTCCTTTTTCGTATGTGCCGCCATTGGCTTTCAGCATATCCTCGACCAGGAAGGGCACGATTTTTGTCAGGCCTACGCCCTCTTCTTCCGTATTCGTGAAGCCCGTGACGCGGCGGCCTGACACCAAGGGCTTGCCATCCGTGCCAAGCGTATGGCGGAACACGGCGGGCGCGTGACAGACAGCGCCAACCGGGCGGTCGGATGCGGCAAAGGCCTCGATCAGGCGCTTGCTGTCTTTGTCTTCAGCCAGATCCCACAGCGGGCCGTGACCGCCGGGATAAAAGATCGCGTCAAAGCCAGCTTCGGGGATGTCAGCCAGCTTGAGCGTGGCGGCAAGATGACGTTGCGCTTCTGCGTCAGCCTTGAAGCGGTGGGTGTCGTCGGTTTGCGCATCATCGGCGTCGCTTGCTGGATCAAGCGGGGGCTGCCCGCCTTTCGGTGAGGCCAAGGTGATTTCTGCACCGGCATCTTTGAACACGTAATAGGGGGCGGCAAACTCTTCTAACCAAAAGCCAGTTTTCTTGCCGGTATCGCCGAGTTTATCGTGCGAGGTCAGCACCATCAGAATTTTCATGTGACGTTCCTTTTATATGTTCAGTTTTGGCCAACGCGGATGACGCGCTTGCCGAAATTCTCGCCCTTCAGCAGGCCGATGAAGGCCGCGGGCGCGTTTTCAAGACCATCAATGATCTCTTCGCGGTATTTGATTTTCCCAGCTTCGATCCAAGCGTTCATCGCCTTGGCAAACTCGGCGTACAGATGGCCGAAATCATCGAAGATGATGAAGCCTTGCACCTTGATTTTCTTGCGCAAAATCTGCCCCATCAGCCAGTTCATCCGATCGGGGCCGAATGGCAGCGCGGTGGCATTATACTGCGAAACCAGCCCGCAGACGGGCATGCGCGCGTTTGGGTTGAGCAGCGGAATAACCGCGTCCAAGACTTTGCCGCCGACATTCTCGAAATAAACATCAATGCCGTCTTGGCAGGCGGCGTTCAGCTGATGTGCGAAATCCGGGGCTTTGTGGTCGATACAATGGTCAAACCCGAGTTCGCTGACAGCGTAGGCACATTTTTCAGCGCCGCCCGCAACGCCGACAACCCGGCACCCCAGCAATTTTCCGATCTGGCCCACGGTGGCACCCACCGGACCAGTTGCCGCTGCGACAACAATGGTTTCGCCAGCTTTGGGTGCGCCAATCTGGGTCAGCCCGGCCCAAGCTGTAAATCCCGGCATCCCCAAAATTCCAAGCGCCCAAGACGGATGCACAGGCGACTGCCCAAGATTGGTGACGCCTTGGCCGTCTGACACCGCATACTCTTGCCAACCGTTGAAGCTGAGCACCCAATCACCGGGTGCGAAGCCTTTGATCTGCGAGGTGACAACGCGCGCAACCGTCCCGCCGACCATCACGGCACCGACTTCGACCGGAGCCGCGTAAGATGGCGCATCACTCATCCGCCCCCGCATGTACGGGTCCAGCGAGAGGAATTCGGTGCGCAAAAGCATCTGATGCGCGCCAGCGAGTGGCCTTTCAGCCTCGATCAAGCGCAGATGCTTTTCCGTCGGCTCGCCGTTCGGGCGCTCGGCAAGCACGATCTGACGCTGCTTCGGTTCGGTCTGTGTCATCTGGGGTCTTCCAATTTCGGGCCGTTGCACTTGAGGCGCGGTTCTATAGATGCGCGGTTGTTGAAGTGCGGGGGGATCTTGAAGTGCAAACGCATCAGCGGCGATTTGGTTGCGCGTGCAGCACAAGCACTCGTGTCGCACCCGGGTTTGCGATGTATCCGCAAGCCGCCGCCGATGTCCGCATCAGGTAACGGACGCTGTCACATCGCTGACTATTGAAGCGTCGGGCAGGGGCCGAGAGCGGTGCTTGCGCAGGGTTTGATGGCATGAGGTGACGGGCAAAAGGGATCGTTGTTTTGGGCTGCCCGTCATCTCTGGTCAACGAGGCAGATCACCCTGCCATAGGGTGGGTCGGCAATGGCTGCGGGCACGGCCCAGAGCACGGGGAACGGTGGTGCAGGCGGCAGAGCCGCATCAAGATCGGTAAGGATCACCACGATTGACGGGCGGATGACGCGCGCTTTCTCGAACAGGTCTTGGAAATCGGTGCCGCCGCCTGTGCGCAGAGGCAGGTCGCGCAGGTGGCGCCATCCGGTCTGATCCAGCCGCAACTGGGCAAAGACTGTCTCGTCGAACGCCATGAAATGCGCCTCGGCACCGGTGCGGCGCACGATGGCTTCGGCTTCGGTGGTGAACAGCTGCAACGTCTGTGGGTCGATAGACGACGAGGTATCAAGGCCGATGACGATGCGGGGCAGGTGATCCAGCCGCTGCCGTCCCGGCTCGAACACCGGGACCGGGCCGCCGCGCTGTTCGGCATCCGCCATGCGGGCGACCCAACTGCCCGAAGGTCTGCGCCAGCTTGGGCGCGGGCGTTCGGTCAGTGCAAGCGCCAGCAGGCCGCGCAGGTGGATTTCCCAAGGCACGGTTTCGGGCGCAAGATCGGCCAGAACTGCGCCAAGACGGCCAATGCCTGTGCCAGCTTTGCGCCCGGCCTCGAAGGCGCGCAGGACGTGGTTGCGCCAATCCGAGGTGGATTGACCTTTGCCCGCGTCTTCGGGCGGGCCAGTGGCAAGATCAACCTCGAAGCCTTTGGTCTTGCCCCAGTCGCGCAGGCGCTGGGCGCGTTTGGGGTCACGGTGCAAAGCCATCGCCAGACGATCAACGTCCCATTGTTCCAACGCGGCGATGGCGCTTTGTGCGGGCAACCCGGCCTCGGCCAGCAGTGCGGTCAGGGTCACCGCAGGGCGCGGGATGGCGTGCCCGGCAAGGATCAGGGTCTCATTGATGATGCCATCGGCGGCAAGGCCAAAGAGCGATGTGTCAAACGTGGTGCCAAGACGCTCGGCCAGACTGGCTTGGCGCGCGGAGTGACGCAGGGCCACATGCAGCACATGATGCGCCACAAGGCCAACTTGCTGGGGCAGGCCCAACCCGTCAAACGCGGGGCCATAGGTGATGACATCACCTGTCGTGCGCGTGACCCCGCTGCCGTCGCGGTGGCGGCACCAGAGTGCAAGCACTGCCAGCGTGGCATCTACCTCACCCAGATGAGCCAGCGCGCGGGCGGCGCGGGGTGTCATGGCAGGCCAGCGGCCCGACGCTCGGCGGCGTAAGCGGCATAGGCATCCGAGTGCGCAAACGCCTCTTGCCAGCCGTTTTCAAGCGCGCGGGCGATCAAGAGCTCGAAGCCAAAGCTTGCAAGTTCACTGCCCGGCAGCCCGTGCTGTGAAAGCCGCGCAAGCCCGCGCATGTCGGCCAGAATTTCAATGGCGGCAGGCAGCGTGTCTTGCCTGACTGCGCCGACAAGACCGTAAACCAGTGCCGTCAGACCATGCAGGCTGGTGGGGTAAAGGTCTTGGCGTTCAGCGCGGGTGCTGGCCAACATCTGATCAATGTTGACGGTGGCGGCAATCTCGTCGGCCAAAAGCGCAAATTCCGCAGCCGGAGCGGTGCCGACCGTGCCTGCAATCATCACCTGCCGCAGGGCGCGGTCTGGCACGCTGAACATGATCTGGCTGACGCGGGTCCAGCTGCGGGGGGTGCAGGCAATCATCTGGCCGCGTCGCAGGCTGGCCTCGGTCGTCTCGAGCAGGTCCGGGCGGGTGCGGATGAACGCCGCAACCGTGGGATGGATACCTGCTGGCACCGCATACTGCGTCAGCCAGTCGTCGGCGCTGGCCTGCACGATCATGTGGATCAGCCGGTCGCTGAGTGCTGTGCCCATGTCATAGGCGATGGCACCATCTTCAACCCGGTTGCCTGCCGCCACGATCATCACATTGGCGGGTAAGCGGTGCCGCCCGACGCGGCGTTCTTGCAGCAAGCCATAGACCGTGGGCTGAAGCGCGGGGGCGGCGGCGGTCAATTCATCCAGAAACAGGATGGCGGGGGCATCGGTATCGGGCAGGTCTTCGGGGCGATACCAGACGGTTTTGGCGCGCGCGTGATCGAAATACGGCAAGCCGCGCAAATCCTGCGGTTCGATCGTGGTCAGGCGCAGATCGTAAAGTTCGGCACCTATCTTGTGTGCAAGGGACTGCACCACCTCGGTTTTGCCAACACCGGGGCGGCCATGCAGCATCCATGATGCGGTCAGGTTGCCTGCCTTTTGGGCGGCCCATCCGGCCATCAGCACCCCTAATGCTTCGCCTGCAGAAACAGTGGTGGCGTTCACGCTCATGCGGTGACCTCGCGCTGTTCCAGAAATGCCGCAAGCCGGGAATGGGCCGAGACGGCCCGCGTCTCTTGCGCGATGTCGCGCAGGTAGATGTCGTCGCGCTGGTTCATCACCAGCAGGTCGCGTTCCGTGAAATCAGCGTCGAACAGACCGTTTTCCAGCACCACCCGATCTTTTGCATCCAACGAAAGCACCTGCGGCGCAGGCGTTTCGCTTTGCACAGAAACCAGCGTCATCGGGGGGAAGCGGGCGAGTTCGGATTGTTCAACCACAAGGCGCAACTGCCCTTCGCTGAGGCCGTGCCGTGCCGCGATCCGGCGCAGGCAGGCGCGGGCGCGAAAGGTCAGCGTGTCCAAGCGGCGGGCGGCTTCGTCTTCGGTGATCGCGGCGCTGCGGGCAGATTTTGACAGCCGCAACACTTTCAGTTCGACGAAAGCCACCAAGGCAAGCATCAGCGCAGGCGCTTCCATCACCGGCAGTGCGAGGTCGCGCAGAAAGAACGGCGTGAGCGCGAAGGGCAGCAGTGTCACCCCATAGCGCAGCGCCTGTATTTCAACAATTAACCGAAGCCATTGGCCAAAGCGCGCCCCGCGCGGCAAAATCAAAACGCGCCCGAAGAATTTCTTCGGCAGGCTGCTTGCATCAAGCACGCCTTGGTTCATGGTGGTCTCTTGCGTCACGATCAGCATGTTGTCTCCGCCAATCAGATATACCTAGCGCCCTGCACAAGCGCGGCAAACGGCAGCAACTTTTATCTTATGCGCTGCAAGCTGTTTTATCACCGTAATCCGCACCGCGCGCGTCAGGCCAGAAGTCTCGCGGATCGAAAGTTTCCGGCACAGTGATCGCCGGATGATGTTTCATCGAGCCCTGCGCAATGCGCGTTTTCATGGGGGCGCAGAGTGTCAGAGAACGGTTCCCAAGCATCCGTTAGCCGTTATCGCCGACGCAATTGTTCATCGCGTTCAGTCAAAATTATCAGGGCTGGCTGCATTGGGCGATGAGTTCCGCCTTGACGAAACTCAGATCCCCAGCGCGCGTTTGCGGGTTTCTGACCAGCGTGTGATCAGATGATCCGTCAGCAGACCCATGAAGGCCACGGCAAAACCCAGAACCAAACCTTTGCCCACGTCGGTAGAGGACAGGGCCCGCTGCATTTCCTGCCCCAGATCCTGCGTGCCGATGAAGGCCGCGATGATCACCATGAACAATGAAAACATCACCGATTGGTTGGCCCCGACCAGCATCGTGGGCAGCGCCAATGGCAGACGCACATGCCATAGCAGCTGCGCCTGCGTTGCCCCGCTCATATTCGCGGCCTCGATCATTTCGGGCGGCACGTTGCGCAAGCCTTCAATGGTATAGCGCACCAGTGGCACAGCCGCAAAAACCACAACAGCGGCGACCACAGCCACGTCATTGACGCCGAACAGCATGATCACCGGGATCAGATAGATAAAGCTGGGGAAAGTCTGGGCGGTGTCACAGATCAACAGGATGCGCCCAGCGCGCTCGGGGTTGCGCGCGCCCCAGAGCGCAAGCGGGATGGCAAGGATGGCCGCGATCAGCACTGAAATGCACACCATATACACGGTGATCATCGCGCGATCCCACCAACCCGATGCAGCGATCAGGCCAAAATAAGCCACGCAGATCAGCGCGGATCGCAAACCTCCGATGGCCCAACCCAAGGCCGCCAGCAGCACCAGAACCGCCGTGAACGGCAGCCAGAGGTAAGCATCGCGCATCGGGATCAACACCCAAGTGATCAGAAACCAGCGCAGCCACAGCGTGACCGGGGTGATCAGGCGGATCAGGTGATCCATCAGCGCATCTACCGGGCCAGCGACGGACAGTGCCTGCCGCCGCTCGACCTCCAGAAAGTACGGGAAGACATGCGCCAGCCCAAAGCCGATAGCGCAAAGCGTCAGCCAGATCAGCAACAGCCGATTGCGGGTGATCCAGGACGGGCTTGCGGCCTCGTGCATGGGTTGGCGCAGTGCCCAAGCCTTGGTCAGTCGATCCAGCGTCACCGCCAGCAAGATGATCGTGATGCCGATTTCCACTGACAGGCCAATTTTCAGCGATTGCAGCAGTTGCAACAGCTTTTGCCCCAGCCCCGGCATCCCGATAAAGCTGGCGAGCACCACCATCGCCAGACATTGCATGATGACCTGATTGACCCCGATCAAGATCTCGGATCGTGCGGTGGGGATGCGGGCCCGGGTCAGCAACTGCCAACGGGTGGCGCCCGACATTTTGGCGGCCTCGATCACTTCTTCAGGCACTTTCTTCAGCCCCAGCAACGTCATGCGGATCATCGGCGGCACCGAGAAGATAATGGTGACAATGGCGCCCGCTTTTGGCCCAACCCCGATGAACACCACCACTGGGATCATGTAGGCGAAATGCGGCAAGGATTGCGCGATGCTGAGGATGGGATTCAGCACCCGCTCGAACCGAGGTGAGCGCCATGCCAACACAGCCAGCACAAGGCCGAGTATCACCGAAAACGGGGCTGCAACCACGATCACCGACAGGGTTTCCATCGCCCATTTCCATTGCCCCATCAGCGCAATCCAGACGAATGTGCCGCCGCTGATCAACCCCAAACGCCAGCCTTTCAGGGCATAGCCTGCCATAAAAGCAGTGACGGCAATGACGCTCCATGGGATCGGCCCAAGGTTGGGCCAGCGGCTTTTGCCATAGAGCAGGTTCGCGGTGACGTTCAGCAGCCATTCCACCACAGCAGAGAAGGCGCGGGTGACAGCCATCAGGCCCAGATCGTTTTGCAGGAATGAGAAAACCACGTTGATCCAGTCGGCGAAGGGCAGCACCAGCCATTCCGGCGGGCGGATCATGCCTTGCGGCAGAATGGCCTTGAAGACCATCAGGCCCACGGCCAGCGCCAATAGAAGTTTCGCGGTGCCAGCAAAGCGCGCATCCCGCTCCATCACTGTGCATCCCCAAGCAGCACATCCAGCGCCGCTTGGCGCAACACCGAGCCGATCACGGCACCCTGTGCGTTTATCACTGGAATCTCAACGCGCGGGTCAGAGATCAGTTGCCGGGCCAGATCGCGGATGGTGCGATGCGCGGGCACGGGTTCGCCGCTGGGAGGTGCGGTCAGCGGTCGCACCAGACTGCCGATATGGACGACGCGGGCGCGGTCAATCTCGGAGGTGAATTTGGCGACATAGTCGGTGGCCGGGTGCAGCACGATCTTGTCGGGGGTGTCGCATTGCTCAATGCGGCCATCTTTCATGATGGCGATACGGTCGGCCAGTCGCAAAGCTTCGTCGAAATCATGGGTGATAAAGACAATCGTCTTATTCATCATGCCTTTCAGCCGCAGAAATTCATCCTGCATCTCGCGCCGGATCAGAGGGTCAAGCGCTGAAAACGGCTCGTCCAGAAACCAGATGTCCGGCTCGACCGCCAAGGATCGTGCGATGCCGACGCGCTGTTGTTGGCCACCCGAAAGCTCGCGCGGGAAATAGTCTTCGCGGCCTTTCAGGCCAACCAGCTCTAACATTTCGCGGGCGCGGGAATACCGGGTGGCGCGATCCTGGCCGCGCATTTCCAACGGGAAGGCGACGTTTTCCAGAACAGAGCGATGCGGCAGCAGGCCAAAGCTTTGAAACACCATGCCCATTTTGCGGCGGCGCAGGTCAATCAGGTCCGGCTCGGACAGCGTCGCAATGTCGCGACCTTCCACAGTGACTGTGCCGCCCGTGATCTCGATCAACCGGGACAGGCAGCGCACCAGCGTCGATTTTCCAGAACCGGAAAGCCCCATGACAACCAGCATTTCACCCCGCCGGATCTCAAGATTAACCTCGCGCACCGCATGGACATAGCCTGCTTGCGTCAGGCTGGGGTCAGCCTTGAGGTTCGCCAGATGCTGTGCCGGGTTTGGCCCGAATATCTTTGAGACATTGTGGCAGCTGATAACGCTTTCTGTCATGTGGGAACCTCGATCTTTGGCAAACGGTCGGCCCATCCGGCACTGTGCTGGATGGGCCAAGTGGATGGGATTGCTGGGCTTAATTCAGCCAGGCTTTCCAAACGTCCGGGTTTGCATCCATCCAGGCCTTAGCCGCGTCTTCCGGCTCCATCCCGTCGATATCGACCAGTTTGGCCATTTCGGCGATCTGTGGGTTGGTCAGGCTGACTTTCGTCAGCGTGGCATAGGCTGCGGGCCATTTGTCTTTCATGCCATCCCAAGCGGCAATTTTCAGATAGCCGTTGGCCGGGTTGCCGCAGTCGTAGGTTTTATCGGGGAAGGGGCCGACCGAGGGGTCTTCGTTGCAGCCGGCCACCCATTCGGGGAAATTCACGAATTCGCCCGGCCAGACCGCTTCCGCAAAGTTCGGCGTCCAGTTGAACACGACGATCGGCGTTTTAGTCTTTTCGGCGGCACCGATCTCGGCCCAGATCGCGGCAGCAGAGCCTGCGTTGACCACGGCGAAATTCATCCCCAAGGCGTCAACTTTTTCCTGATCGTGCTTCAACCAATCCACCGGGCCGCCCAAAAAGCGGCCTTTCTCACCGGTCTCGGGGGTTTTGAACAAGGCCGCGCAGTCGTTCAGGGCTTTCCAATCCGGCAATCCGGGGCAGGCTTCTTTGGTCCATGCAGGATACCACCAATCCTCGCGCGTGATGGCGTTGTGAGCGCCTGCCGCGTGGATGCCACCTTTGGCGACGGCGGCATCAAATGACGCACCAAACGCACCCTCCCAGACTTCCATTTCCAGTGCGGCATCGCCCAGACGGATGGATTCGTAAACCGCCTGACTGTCGGTGGTCACATATTCCACGCTATTGCCCATCGAGGTGAAAATATCGCCGACGACATGGCTCATCACAATCTGGCTGGACCAGTTGTGCAGCGGAATCATGATCGGATCGGTTGAATCGGCGGCCCAGACTGCCGGTGCGAGCAAGACCAGTGCTGTCGCGCCGACAAGCATTGTTTTCATAGGTTTCATGGTGCATCCCTGTTGGATATCCGCGCCTGCGCGCAGTGTTGAGCGGGAAGTTTACGGCCTTCCCTGCACCGCAAGGCTAGGGATGGGTTGTGAACGCGTCAGACCTTGGCGGTGAACAGACTCGCATTATTTGTAAAAAATTGTTAACAGGGGGAAACACTGCAGACGGAAGAGCCGATGTCGCCCAGACCCGCGCATATTGTGATTATCGAAGATGAGCCGGTGACTCGCAGCACTTTGGCGAGCTATCTGGGCTCTTTCGGCTATCGGATTTCGGAATGTGACACGGCAGAGAAAGCCGAGAAAATTCTTGCGCAAAATACGGCCGATCTTGTGATTGCCGATATCAATCTGCAGGGCAAGGACGGGCTGGAGATTACCCGCGAGTTGCGGGCGCGGTCTGAAATCGGCATCATCCTGTTGTCGGGGCGAACCGATGATGTCGACCGCATCGTCGGGCTGGAGCTTGGCGCGGATGATTATGTCTGCAAGCCGTTCAATCGCCGTGAGTTGCTGGCGCGGGTGAAAAATCTGTTGCGGCGCACCACTGCGATGCGGGCCATGACGCGGCGGGTGTTTGAGTTCAACGGCTTTCGGTTTGATGTGGCCTCACGGCAGGTGACAGACGCTGCGGGTCGGTCGATTGTGCTGACGCGGGCGGAATACGAGTTGTTGCGGGTTTTTGTGACCAATCCGGGGGCGGTGATGGATCGAGACCGGTTGATCATGGCGATCACGCACCGGCAAGATGGCACCAATACCCGCACCATAGATGTCTTGGTGCAGCGGTTGCGGGTAAAATTCGGCGATGATCCGAAGGCCCCGCGTATTTTCACCACATCGCATGGCGAAGGCTATGTGTTCACGGCGCAGCTTGGCTGACGCTTTGGGTCAAGCACTGCAAGGGCGGTTTCGATGGCCAGACAGCTTTGCTTGGCTAAATCGGGCAGTTGGTCAAGGCAAGACACAAGCTGGCTTGACGAGCCAAGCTTGGCCGCCACCTCAATCTTGGCCAGATGCGCGGCCAAAACGGGCAGATCAAAATTCCCCGCGGCCCCTTTCAGATTATGAGCTGCCCGCGCCAAATCCACATAATCGCGCGCGGCTGCGGCTGCGGCGATGTCCTTGAGACTTTTTGAAATGGTGTCCAAAAACATACGCGCCAGCCCGCAGGCCTGCTTTGCCCCCATGTCTGCCGCCAGATCGGACAGCACATGGCGATCCGGCACCACCTCAAGCAGTGCCGCGGACAGGCTGTTGAAGGACAACGGCTTTGGCAAAATCGCAGACATTCCAGCCTGCAGATTTTCCAGCCGATCTGCGGTTTGCACATGCGCCGAAACCCCGATGATCGGCAGGCTTGCAATGCGCGGATCGGCATTTGATCGGATGATCCGCGTGGCCTCCGTGCCAGAAAGCCCGGGCAGGTTTACATCCATCAGGATCACGTCGAATCTTGTGCCAGCCAGCACCTGCAACGCGGCTTCAGCGCTTGCAACAACATGCACCTGATGACCCATATCTTCCAGATATGTCTGAATCACCATCTGATTGATGTCGTTATCTTCTACCACCAAAGCGTGCAGTTTTTGGCCATGCGTCCGAAGCGGCATCTCCACGCTATCAACGGGCAGATCAGCAACTTTACCGAGTTGAAATCCTGCCACTAACGTAAAGATCGAGCCTGCAGCGGGCGCGCTTTGCACCGTCAGGGATGCCCCCATCGCATCGGCAAACCGCCGACAAATCGCAAGCCCCAAACCTGTGCCGCCATAACGGCGCGCGGTCTGGGCGTCCTCTTGCTCGAACACGCCAAAAATCCGATCTTGCGCGGCTTCGGCAATACCTTTTCCGGTATCCGCAACGGCAAATGTCAAGATTGCGCCACCCGCTTTGGCCTGAGATGCCACGCTGACGCAGATTTCACCCTGCTGGGTAAACTTCACGGCGTTGGACACCAGATTGAACAATATCTGCCGCAACTTGCCCATGTCACCCACCACCGCCATCGGCAAAGCGGCGGGCAGGTCCAGTCGCAGCACGAGGCCTTTCTCTTGCGCGCTTGGACGCATCAAGCCGACAATATCTTGCAGCAAAGTGGCCGGGGCGAAGGTCACTTCAGCCAAGCTTGCGGCCCCGGCTTCGATTTTGGAGTAATCCAGAATATCGTTCAAAATCACCATCAAGCCTTCACCCGAGGCATGCGCTGCCCGCAAATGGGCCTGTTGGCGCACTGACAAGCCGTCACGCCCAAGATTGCGCAACATCCCCAACACACCATTCATCGGCGTGCGGATTTCGTGGCTCATCATCGCAAGAAATTCCGACTTGGCGCGGTCGGCGGCCTCGGCCTGCTTGCGGGCTTCGGCATGGGCGCTGACCTCGCCGCGCAACTGCTTGGTCTGCTCGGCCACCAACAGTTGCAACTCAAGACGGTGACGGCGCAATTCGGCGAGATTCTGATCGCGCTCGGCCTCTAGCGCGTGGTTTTCGATGCCCTGCAGGCGAAAGACTTCGACGGCGGCTTCCATTTCCGCGATCTCATCCGTGCCCTCTGGAGTGACGCGCCCGACTTCTTCGCCATGGGCAAGCCGCGTCATCGTGGCAGATAAGGCGTCCAGTCGACGGGTGATATTGCCACGCACATAGACCCAGACGACCGCCAGAGAAATCACCAGTGCGGCAAGCGAGCCCCAGACATAAAGCTGCTGGGTGCTTCGGATCGCGGCGCTCGCCTCTGACCCTGCCAGAACCGCCCGCCCGCTGATCTGATCGGCAAGCGTCTGCGCTTCGCGCTCTAGCCGCACAGCCGCCTCACGCACGCCAGTTTGCGCCCCCGCGATCAGGCGGTTCAGATCAAGGATGCCTTTGGTCAAGCTGAACATATCCGCAGCGTCTGGCGGTGGTGCGGCGCTGGGTCGGATCATTTGCAACAATGCCAAGGCGCGCTGCGCCCGGATCGGATCGTTCACGGCAAGAATCCGGCGCGTCACAATGTTGATGCGGGACTGCAACTCTGCCTGCACCTGCATCAGCTCTGCTGGGTTTTGCACGGTTGCAATTCGGTTCAGCACCAAGCCGACCTCACCGATTTGCGAGCGCATTTCAGACATCTGACCTTGGCGGAACAGATCGACCTCGATCAGTTTATCCAGTGTATCCAATCGCTTGTTGGAGTCAGGGCCGGTATCTTCCAGATCATAGAGGCTAGAGATCACCGCAGATGTGCCCATTTGGGCGTTTGCCACCAAAGTGTCGGCAATTTCCAGCAACTCTGTCGTGGCGGTCAGACCGGCGTGCAACCGCGCGCTTTGCGCGGCGATGGCAATGATGCGGTCCTGCACCAGACGGTCAAGGCGCTCAATACCCTTGCGGACATCGGCCTCTGCCTGCTCCAGCCCGGCAGGGATGACGTCGCCGGTGCTTTCATAGCGCGCAACCCTTTGTTTCAGCGCATCGGCCTGGCCAAACAAATAGCCTGCACGTTCCCGCCGCGCGGCCTCTGTGGTGACGGCGGCAAGTTCGGGTGCGACCACAACAATCCGGCTGATTTCTTCGGTAAAGCCGCGCATTTCGGAAATGGCGGGAATGGTTTGCTTGATGACATTGGTCTGGTTGCGCGCAACCTTCTGCAACTCGATCCAACCCAGCACTCCGGTCAGCGTCGGCAAGCCTGCGATGACCAAGAAGGCCATCAACAGCATACGCCCCAAACTGACGCGCGATGGGCTGGACTTGTGGAGCATCTTCCGTAACCTTACCCGGGATCTGGCACCAGATTACAGGGGATGGGTCCAAAGGCATGAGATTTTTGCGACATATTCTTTTCGCGAGCATCGCTGCCATGGCCGTCCAGCCCGCGCATGCGGAAGCTTGGCAACTGGAAGTGCCAAGCGTGCCGTTCGACGATGACAGCCTGACTCAGCCGCTGCTGTATCAGCCGCTGGAACGCGCCGCAAAACCGTGGCGGCTTTGTGTGCTTTATCCCCATCTGAAAGATGCCTATTGGCTGAGTGTCAATTACGGCATGGTGGAAGAGGCCAAGCGGCTTGGCGTTTCCTTTGATCTGTACGAGGCCGGGGGGTATCCAAATCTCGACCGGCAGATCGAGCAGGTCAAAGCCTGCGGCAAGCGCCATATGGACGCGCTGATCCTTGGGCCGGTTTCCTATAACGGTGCGTCCTCGGCTGTGCTGGAGATTGCAAAGCTGATGCCCGTCATCGCGGCGGTGAATGACATGGACGATGCCGGCATATCCGCGAAATCCAGCGTGTCTTGGCGTGAAATGGGCGCGGCGTCGGGACGCGCCATTGCCCGACGTCATCCCCGAGGTAGCCCTGCGGTCAAGCTGGCTTGGTTTCCCGGCCCCAAAGGTGCGGGTTGGGTGCATTTCGTAGAGCAGGGCTTTCTGGAAGCGCTGGCTGAAAGTTCGGCGCAGATCGTCGCCACGCGTTACGGCGATACCGGCGTCGATCAGCAGGTGCTTTTGGTTGAAGACGTGCTCGACCAAGTGCCCGAGGTCGATTATCTGGTCGGCAGTGGCCCGATGGCCGAGGCCGCCGTTTCGATTTTGCGGGCCCGCAACCTGACAGGCAGGATCGAGATTGTCTCAACCTACGTCAGCCACGGCGTCTATCGCGGCATCAAGCGCGGGCGTATTCTGGCAGCCCCGACAGATTTCGCGGTGCTGCAAGGCCGCTTGGCTGTGGAGCTTGCCGTGAGGGCCATCGAGGGCAAGTTGACGATCCGCCATGCGGGGCCACGCATCGTGACGCTGACGCCCGAAAACATCGACGCGGTGGGCTCGGCGGAATCCCTTGCACCGGCGTCATTCGTGCCGGTGTTCAAGGTATCAAACTGAAATCGCCGGATCATGGGTCTGCTTGATGGGTCAGAACCGCTCTGTCGTGCAAAGAAGCAGAGATTGGGTGACGCGCCGCCGCCGTCACGAGGGCGCATCTGCAAGCAACCTTCTGCATCGGCCATCTGGGCGATGAAAGATCTGCGCAGTCCGAGGGCAATCTCCGACGCCAGCCAAGATCGCGCAGCAAGCCTGCGAGGCGCCCGGGGCCATTGTTCCGCGAAACCAAGCCTTGTTGTGTGCTTGTATCACTCAGATTATTTCCTGTTCGATTTCGTCTAAGCCTCAAGACAGACAGCCCCGAACCCTTTGAAACGGGATGTTACAGCGCAACACAAGCCTGCGATGGTTCTGGAAACCTGCCATGAACCGCCCCATATTCCACGTCGGATCATAACGGAGCGCGCCATGACCTCTTACACCAAATCCGCCGACCGGATCGCAGCACTGACGCCCGAGCAGTTTCGGGTGACGCAGAAGAATGGCACCGAGCGTCCGGGCACCGGGGAATATCTTGATAACCACGCAGCAGGCATTTACGTCGATATTGTCTCGGGCGAGCCTTTGTTTGCATCGAGCGACAAATTCGACAGCCATTGCGGTTGGCCCAGTTTCACCAAACCGATCGAACCTGCGCATGTCGCAGAACTGCGCGACAGCAGCCTAGGCATGCTGCGGGTCGAGGTGCGCTCGACCCACGGCGACAGCCATCTGGGCCATGTGTTCCCGGATGGCCCGCGCGACCGGGGTGGCTTGCGCTATTGCATCAACTCGGCCAGCCTGCGCTTTGTGCCGCGTGACCGTATGCAGGCCGAGGGCTATGGCGATTACATCAATCAAGTGGAGGATGTGAAATGACACAGGTCACCGCAATTCTGGCAGGCGGCTGCTTTTGGGGCATGCAGGACCTGATCCGCAAACGCCCCGGCGTGATCACCACCCGCGTGGGCTACACGGGCGGCGATGTCGCCAATGCCACTTACCGCAACCACGGCAGCCATGCCGAGGCGATTGCGATTGATTTTGACCCCAGCGTGATCACCTACCGCGAGCTGCTGGAGTTCTTCTTTCAGATCCACGATCCCTCGACTGCCAATCGGCAGGGCAATGACATGGGGCCGTCCTACCGCTCGGCGATCTATTTTACCTCTGAGGCGCAAAAGGCTGTGGCTTTGGATACGATTGCCGATGTCGATGCCAGCGGCCTGTGGCCGGGTAAGGTGGTGACCGAAGTCGAAGCCGCAGGGCCGTTTTGGCTGGCCGAACCAGAACATCAGGATTATCTGGAACGCTTGCCGACGGGCTATACCTGCCATTTCATCCGGCCGAACTGGCGCTTGCCACGTCGCGCGGCCGAATAACGCCGAATAACGCCGAGTAACCGGGGCCGCAAAGTAACAGGCGCAGCCCGATCGGCCCTTGGGGCGGGCTTGCCGCTTGAAATCCCGGCGCGATACGCGTATTTCGCCGGGAACCTCTTAGAAAGCGCGGAATCCGAAAATGGCAACGATCAATCCCGTCCAGTTCATGCAGCAGGTCCGCGCCGAGGTGGCAAAGGTCGCTTGGCCGTCGCGCCGCGAAGTGATGCTGACCACCGTAATGGTGTTCATCATGGCAGCCTTGACCGCGACCTTCTTCAGCTTGGTGGATTATGTGATCCGCCTTGGTCTGACGATGATCGTCACCGGCTTCTGATCACGGTTTTCTGAAACGCCCCGCGCCCCAAATCTGGGCAATCCGGGGCGAATTTCCTTGAAATTGACGGTCTGGGGCGGTATCCCGCCCCAATCCAAAGGACAAAGGCGCGCAGCGATTCGTGTTGCGCGCTGTTTTTTGTTCAGGGCTCAAGACGGGCAAGGCGGGATAACCGCCTGTAAATACAGAACATTCGGGCGCAATGGCGGCCGGGCAGACAAGGTGGAAGTGGCATGGCCAAGCGTTGGTATTCGGTAAGCGTTCTCTCGAACTTCGAGAAGAAAGTTGCCGAGCAGATCAGAACGGCCGTTCTCGAAGCCAATCTTGGTGACGAAATCGAAGAAGTATTGGTGCCGACTGAAGAAGTGATGGAAGTGCGCCGCGGCAAGAAAGTGACGTCAGAGCGTCGCTTTATGCCGGGCTACGTTCTTGTGCGGATGGAAATGTCCAGCCAAGGCTATCATTTGATCAGCTCGATCAACCGCGTCACCGGGTTTCTGGGGCCGCAGGGCAAACCGATGCCGATGCGCGATGCAGAGGTCAATCAGATCCTGAACCGCGTCGAAGAAGGTCTGGAAGCGCCGCGCAACCTGATCCGCTTTGAAACCGGCGAAAAGGTCAAAGTCACCGACGGCCCGTTTGAGGGCTTTGACGGGATGGTTGAAGACGTGGATGAGGCGCACAGCCGCCTGAAGGTGTCGGTGTCGATCTTCGGTCGCGCCACCCCCGTCGAATTGGAATTCACTCAGGTTTCCAAAGAAATCTAAGTGCGTCGTGGGAGGGAAGCGCTGGGTGATCTCAGTGACAACCCGAACCACTAAACCGCATCGCTCAATTCCGGGTCGGTGCAGTGATAAAGGAGAGGCCACATGGCCAAGAAGATTATCGGCAGCTTGAAGCTGCAAGTGAAAGCGGGCCAAGCCAACCCGTCCCCGCCGGTCGGTCCGGCGCTGGGTCAGCGCGGCTTGAACATCATGGCTTTCGTGAAAGAATTCAACGCGAAGACCGCCGATCTGGAACTGGGCACGCCCACTCCGGTCGTGATCACCTATTATCAGGACAAGTCGTTCAGCCTGGAGCTGAAGACCGCTCCGGCGTCGTTCCTGCTGAAAAAGGCCGCTGGCCTGCCGCCCGTTGGCAAGCGTAACCGCGCCAAAGGCTCGGTCAAGCCGGGTCACGCAGTGGCTGGTTCGGTGTCTTTGGCACAGATCCGCAAGATCGCTGAAACCAAGATGAAAGACCTGAATGCGAACTCGGTTGAGGCCGCTATGCAGGTGATCATGGGTTCGGCGAAATCCTGCGGCATCGAAGTGAAAGGGTAAGTCATGGCCAAGATTGGTAAACGCTCTGCCGTTGCGCAGAAAGCTTTCGACGGCAAGAACCTGATCACCGTGGAAGACGCAGTGGCGCTGATCAAATCGGCAGCTTCGGCGAAATTCGACGAGACGCTGGAAATTGCGATGAACCTCGGCGTTGATCCGCGTCACGCTGACCAGATGGTCCGCGGCGTGGTTGCTTTGCCGAACGGCACTGGCAAAACCGTGCGCGTTGCTGTGTTCGCGCGTGGTGCCAAGGCTGATGAAGCCAAAGCCGCTGGTGCTGACATCGTTGGCGCAGAAGATCTGATGGAAACCATCCAGCAAGGCAAAATCGAGTTCGACCGTTGCATCGCAACGCCGGACATGATGCCGCTGGTGGGCCGTCTGGGCAAAATCCTCGGCCCGCGCAACTTGATGCCGAACCCCAAAGTGGGCACTGTGACGATGGACGTGAAAACGGCCGTTGAAGCAGCCAAGGGCGGCGAAGTGCAGTTCAAAGTCGAAAAAGCTGGCGTGATCCACGCTGGTATCGGCAAAGTCAGCTTCTCGGATGAGAAACTGGCCGAGAACGTCCGCGCTTTCGTCGACGCTGTGTCGCGCGCACGTCCGACTGGCGCAAAAGGCACCTATCTGAAGAAAGTCTCGCTGGCTTCGACCATGGGTCCGGGCGTGGCGTTGGATCTGGCTTCGGCTGCGGCCAAGTAAGCACAACCACAGCTTTGGCTGGGGGTGCTTGCAGAAATCCGAGGAATACTCGTATTTTTGCAACAAATTTTCAGAAAACGGCCCAGCTCGGGCCGTTTTTTGTATTTTAGGCAACTTTACGCTGATCGCCTTGTGAAACCTGCGGTAGCATCGCTGACGAGCAAAAAATAAAAAAAGTCGCGGTTGCAGGTGAATTATGAAGGATGTTGTTGAGTATATCAGCACCATATCAGAGCCGATCACGCTGGTGGATCGGGCGCTGGTGGTGCCGGAATGGCGGGTCAAGAAAACCGTCACGCCGACGACTGTTGTGGACAGGCTGGGCGCACCGGTGGTCGATGCCGGAACCTTTCGCTTAGGCGATTTTGAACCGGCGCATTTCGTGGATCGCCGCAACCAAGGCCCGGTCAAGCATCTTGCGGGCAGCTATCTTTATGGCGGGTTTTTCTGGCACCATTTCGGCCACTTTCTGTTTGAAAGCACTGCACGGCTGTGGGCGGCAGATGCCCTGCGCGGCAAGATCGAAGGCATCATCTTTTTGCGCGCCAAGGCGTTTGATCAGGTTGGCCCGCTGTATAAACGTATCCTTGAGCTTCTCGACATCGACGTGCCGCTGATTTTCATCGACGAGCCGACCGAGGTTGAACAGCTTTACGTTCCGCGCCAAGGCTGCGGCATGGGGGCATTGGCGGCAGGAACTCCGGCATATCGGCAGTTCATGCAAAGCAAACTGCGCCGCATCACCCCGCGGCAGGGGGCGAAGAAAATCTATCTGACGCGCGAAGGTTATGGCTTGCGGCGCGGCGGCATTTTTGCCGAAACCCACCTGCGTCGGCTGTTGAAGGCCGAGGGCTATCAGGCATTCTCGCCCGAACAGCACAGCTTTGAAGATCAGATCGCCACCTATCTGGGGGCGGATCACATCCTTGGCCCCGACAGCTCGGCCTTGCATCTGGTTGGCTTTGTCGCGGGCGAACAGACCAAAATCGGCATCGTGTTGCGACGTTTGGCGGGCGAGATCGACATGCTGCCGCAACTGACCGCCTTTACCGGCCGTGCCCCGGTGGTGATCGACGCCATCGCGCAGATCATGCAACGCTCTGTTATCGGCAACAGCACTTGGTCCACCTTTGCCGAGCTTGATTTCCCGCAGCTGTGGCGGCAGCTGCGCACGGCTGGATTTATCGGATCGGACCAAAGTTGGGGCGCGTTGGGGGGCACCCAGCGCAGCAAACAGCTTGCAGTGCATGAGACAAAATTGGGCTGTGGCCTGAATGTGATCTGGCAGCGTCCCACAACCGCTGCTGAAACCGCCTGATCTTTGGTTTCCTGCACGGCAGGGCTTGGAAACCCCGGCGATAGCCACTATAGCCAGACATTGTATCGCCCTCCGATTCGTCGGGGGGCTTTGCATTCGTCCGAGACGGTGGGTGCAGGGCTTCCCTGCTTAATTTCCCTCCTGAGATGAGTGAACGAGACAGATTTCCGTAGGGTTTCCCCCGCGCGATCATGGACTCGGGACCATCATCACGGACCCGACGCCTGTCGCAAGGCAGGCATAATTGAGCCGGGGGGAAACCCCCAACCTTGGAGTGAAACTGTGGATAGAGCCCAGAAAGAGAAAGTGGTCGATGAACTCGGCCAAATCTTCGCAAGCTCTGGCGTTGTAGTGGTCGCCCACTACGCGGGTATGACGGTTGCACAGATGCAGGACCTGCGCGCAAAAATGCGCGAAGTTGGTGGGTCCGTACGCGTTGCCAAGAACACGCTCGCCAAGATCGCCCTTGGTGGGAAGCCGTCTGAAAAGATGGGTTCCTTGCTGACGGGCATGACCATGTTGTCCTATTCGGAAGATCCCGTGGCTGCGGCCAAGATCTGCGAAGCATATGCCAAGACGAACGACAAGTTCGTCATCATTGGCGGTGCTATGGGTGACACGGTTCTGGACCAGGCTGGTATCAAAGCCGTCGCTTCCATGCCGTCGCGTGAAGAGCTTATTGCTCAGATCGTGTCGATCATCGGTGCGCCTGCTTCTGCCATCGCCGGGGCCATTGGTGCGCCTGCTTCGAACATCGCGAGCATCCTGTCGACCATCGAAGAAAAAGCAGCTGCTTAATCTTCGGACTCGTGTGGGGTTGAACCCTCACCTCGTTGGAACCATCTTAACTGAACGGAACATGAAATGTCTGATCTGAACAAATTGGCCGAACAAATCGTTGGCCTGACCCTGCTGCAAGCACAAGAACTGAAAACCATCCTGAAAGACACCTACGGCATCGAGCCGGCAGCTGGTGGCGCAGTTATGGTTGCTGGCCCGGCTGCAGCTGCTGCTGCTCCGGCTGAAGAGCAAACCGAGTTTGACGTTGTTCTGACCGAAGCTGGTCCGAACAAAATCAACGTCATCAAAGAAGTCCGCACCATCACCGGTCTGGGCCTGAAAGAAGCCAAAGACCTCGTTGAGGCTGGCGGCAAAGTCAAAGAAGCTGTTGGCAAAGCTGACGCTGAAACCATCAAGAAAGCTCTGGAAGCCGCTGGCGCCAAAGTTGAACTGAAGTAATTTGCGCCGGGGTTCGCCTCGGTTCTGATTATATGGCTGGGTCGGGGTTTATCCCCGGCCCAGCTTATGGCGTCTTAAGACCCGCCTCTTGGAACCTGCTTTTGCGAAAGCATGTTCTCAGGTGCGGTTAAGGTTCGGGAGCCACCCTAAGGGACGGGTGGCATGAATAGAACCTTATACCCCCTCTCGCCAATCGGCAGCCTTCCGTGGCCCGACGGAAAGCCTGCCGGCGATAAAGATGAAAGGTTACGACGCACATGGCGCAAGCTTACGTTGGCCAGAAACGGATCCGCCGTTATTTCGGCAAAATTCGTGAAGTTCTGGAAATGCCGAACCTGATTGAGGTTCAGAAATCTTCCTATGATTTGTTCCTGCGCTCTGGCGACAGTGACAAGCCGCTGGACGGCGAAGGCATCCAGGGCACGTTCCAATCGGTATTCCCGATCAAGGATTTCAATGAGACGGCTGTGCTGGAGTTCGTGAAATACGATCTCGAAAAGCCGAAATATGACGTGGATGAATGTCAGTCGCGCGACATGACTTATGCAGCACCGCTGAAAGTCACCATGCGCCTGATCGTGTTTGATGTCGATGAAACCACCGGGGCGCGGTCGGTCAAGGACATCAAAGAGCAAGACGTATACATGGGCGACATGCCCCTGATGACGCATAACGGCACGTTCGTGGTGAACGGCACCGAGCGCGTGATCGTGTCGCAGATGCACCGTAGCCCTGGCGTGTTCTTCGATCATGACAAGGGCAAGACCCATTCTTCGGGCAAATTGCTGTTCGCTTGCCGGATCATTCCGTATCGCGGGTCGTGGCTGGATTTTGAATTCGACGCCAAAGACAACGTCTACGCCCGCATCGACCGTCGGCGGAAACTGCCGGTGACGACGCTGCTTTATGCTTTGGGTATGGATCAAGAAGGCATCATGGATGCCTATTACCAGACCGTGATGTTCACGCATCAGAAGAACAAAGGCTGGGTCACCAAGTTCTTCCCGGACCGTATCCGTGGCACCCGTCCGACCTATGACATCGTCGATGCGGCCACTGGTGAAGTGATCTGCAAAGCGGGCGAGAAAATGACGCCGCGTATGGCGAATGATCTGGTCAAGGCTGGCAAGGTCACCGACCTGCTGGTGCCTTATGATCACATCATTGGCCGTTATGTGTCGAAAGACATCATCAACGAAGAAACCGGCGAGATCTGGGTCGAAGCTGGCGACGAGTTGACGATGGAATACGACCGCGACGGCGAGCCTAAGGGCGGTTCGCTGAAGTTGTTGCTCGATCAAGGCATCACCGAGATTCCGGTGCTGGATATCGACAACGTCAACGTCGGCCCCTACATGCGCAACACCATGGCGATGGACAAGAACATGGGCCGGGACACCGCGCTTATGGACATCTATCGCGTCATGCGCCCCGGCGAGCCGCCGACCGTTGAGGCCGCAAGCCAACTCTTCGACACGCTGTTCTTTGATAGCGAGCGTTATGATCTTTCGGCTGTTGGCCGGGTGAAAATGAACATGCGTCTGGATCTGGGCCGCCCGGATACTCAGCGCACGCTCGACCGCGCCGATATCGTCGCTTGTATCAAAGCCTTGACCGAACTGCGTGATGGCAAGGGCGAGATCGACGACATTGACCACCTCGGCAACCGCCGGGTGCGTTCGGTTGGCGAATTGATGGAGAACCAATACCGCGTTGGTCTGCTGCGCATGGAGCGCGCGATCAAAGAGCGTATGTCTTCCGTCGAAATCGACACGATCATGCCGCAAGACCTGATCAACGCCAAACCCGCAGCGGCTGCGGTGCGTGAATTCTTCGGCTCCAGCCAGCTGTCGCAGTTCATGGACCAAACCAACCCGCTGTCGGAAGTCACCCACAAGCGCCGTCTTTCGGCACTGGGGCCAGGCGGTTTGACGCGTGAGCGTGCAGGCTTTGAAGTGCGCGACGTTCACCCGACCCACTACGGCCGGATGTGTCCGATTGAGACACCAGAAGGTCAGAACATCGGTCTGATCAACTCGCTGGCCACTTTCGCGCGCGTGAACAAATATGGCTTCATCGAGACGCCCTACCGCAAAGTGATCGACAACAAGGTGACTGACGAAGTCGTCTATATGTCGGCCACTGAAGAAATGCGCCACACGGTTGCGCAGGCAAACGCTGCGCAAGACGCTGAAGGCCGCTTCACCGACGATCTGATTTCGTCGCGTAAAGCCGGTGACTTCATGCTGAACCCGCCGGAAGCCATCGACCTGATCGACGTGTCGCCGAAGCAGCTTGTTTCGGTCGCGGCATCCTTGATCCCGTTCCTTGAAAACGACGACGCTAACCGCGCCTTGATGGGCTCGAACATGCAACGTCAGGCGGTTCCGCTGTTGCAAGCCGATGCTCCGTTCGTGGGCACCGGGATTGAAGCCGTGGTTGCACGCGACTCTGGCGCTGCCATCATGGCCCGCCGCGCTGGCGTGATTGATCAGGTGGACGCAACGCGTATCGTTGTGCGCGCCACCGAAATGCTGGAACCGGGCGAGCCGGGCGTGGACATCTACCGTCTGCGCAAGTTCAAACGCTCGAACCAATCGTCCTGCATCAACCAGCGCCCGCTGGTGAAGGTGGGCGACACGGTTCTGCGCACCGAAGTCATCGCCGACGGCCCCTGCACCGACTTGGGCGAACTGGCCTTGGGCCGGAACGTCGTCGTGGCCTTCATGCCGTGGAATGGCTACAACTATGAAGACAGTATCCTGATTTCGGAGCGTATTCTGAAAGACGACGTGTTCACCTCGATCCATATCGAAGAATACGAAGTCGCGGCGCGCGATACGAAGCTGGGGCCAGAGGAAATCACCCGCGATATCCCCAACGTCGGCGAGGAAGCCCTGCGCAACCTTGACGAAGCGGGCATCGTTTATATCGGCGCTGACGTGCTGCCGGGTGACATTCTGGTCGGCAAAATCACCCCCAAAGGTGAATCGCCGATGACGCCAGAAGAAAAACTGCTGCGCGCCATCTTTGGTGAAAAAGCGTCGGACGTCCGCGATACCTCGCTGCGCCTGCCGCCGGGTGCTTTCGGCACGATCGTGGAAGTGCGTGTGTTCAACCGTCACGGTGTCGACAAAGACGAACGTGCGCTGCAGATCGAGCGTGAAGAAGTCGAACGTCTGGCACGCGACCGCGACGACGAATTGACCATTCTTGAGCGTAACATCTACTCGCGCCTGAAAACCCTGATCACCGGCAAAGTCGCCGTGAAAGGGCCGAAAGGCATCAAGGCTGGCTCGACCATCGACGCGGAACTGCTGGGCACCTTGTCCAAAGGTCAGTGGTGGCAGTTGGCGCTGGAAGGCGAGGCTGACGCGAAGGATGTCGAAGCCCTGCACGACCAGTTTGAGGCGCAGAAACGTGCCCTCGACAACCGTTTCGACGACAAGGTTGAAAAGGTCCGTCGCGGCGACGATCTGCCTCCGGGCGTGATGAAAATGGTCAAAGTGTTCGTGGCGGTGAAGCGCAAGCTGCAACCGGGCGACAAGATGGCTGGTCGTCACGGCAACAAAGGCGTGGTTTCCAAGGTTGTTCCCGTGGAAGACATGCCGTTCCTGGCAGATGGCACCGCTGTTGACCTCGTTCTGAACCCGCTCGGCGTGCCGTCGCGGATGAACGTGGGCCAAATCCTTGAGACGCATATGGGCTGGGCCGCGCGTGGCCTTGGCATCCGCATCGACGACGCTCTGAAAGAGTATCGCCGCTCGGGTGACATGACCCCGGTGCGCGAGGCTGTGCGCTATGCTTATGGCGACGAGACCTATGCGTCTGAATTTGCCGACCGGACCGAGGCCGATTTCCTCGAACTGGCGGGCAATGTGACCAAAGGTGTTCCGATTGCATCGCCGGTGTTCGACGGTGCGAAAGAGTCTGACGTGAACGATGCGCTGACCCGCGCTGGGTTCGATACGTCGGGTCAGTCGGTGGTGTTCGATGGCCGTTCGGGCGAGCAATTCGCGCGGAAAGTCACCGTGGGCGTCAAGTACATGCTGAAACTTCACCACTTGGTGGATGACAAGCTGCACGCACGCTCGACCGGGCCATACAGCCTTGTCACGCAGCAGCCGTTGGGCGGTAAAGCCCAGTTCGGTGGCCAGCGTCTCGGCGAGATGGAGGTCTGGGCACTGGAGGCTTACGGCGCCGCTTACACCTTGCAGGAAATGCTGACGGTGAAATCGGATGACGTTGCAGGCCGCACCAAGGTCTACGAGTCGATCGTCAAGGGCGAAGACAACTTCGAGGCTGGCGTGCCAGAATCGTTCAACGTTCTCGTCAAAGAGGTCCGCGGTTTGGGCCTCAACATGGAACTCCTGGATGCGGAGGAAGAGTGAGGGTTTTCGGAGGGTGCGTGAAATCACGCACCCTACCACGACCCGTAGGGTGTGTGCTTGCACGCACCCCGCTTTCCCCCGCCGCCCCCAATTCATAGGATTGAAATGAACCAGGAACTCTCGACCAACCCGTTCAACCCGGTTGCGCCCGTCAAGACGTTTGATGAGATCAAGATCAGCTTGGCCTCGCCGGAACGTATTCTGTCGTGGTCTTTCGGCGAGATCAAAAAGCCCGAAACCATCAACTACCGCACGTTCAAGCCCGAGCGTGACGGCCTGTTCTGCGCGCGTATCTTTGGCCCGATCAAGGATTACGAATGTCTTTGCGGCAAATACAAGCGCATGAAATATCGCGGCGTTGTCTGCGAAAAATGCGGCGTTGAAGTCACGCTGCAAAAGGTCCGCCGTGAGCGCATGGGCCATATCGAACTGGCCAGCCCAGTTGCGCATATCTGGTTCCTGAAATCGCTGCCAAGCCGCATCGGCCTGATGCTGGACATGACGCTGCGGGATCTGGAGCGCGTTCTCTACTTTGAAAACTATGTGGTGATCGAGCCGGGTCTGACCGACCTGACCTATCAGCAACAGCTGACCGAAGAAGAATATCTCGACGCGCAAGACCAGTATGGCGCTGACGCTTTCACCGCCAACATCGGCGCTGAAGCGATCCGCGAAATGCTGGCCGCGATTGATCTGGAAACCACGGCTGAACAACTCCGCGCTGACCTGAAAGAGGCCACGGGCGAGTTGAAGCCGAAGAAGATCATCAAGCGTCTGAAGATCGTGGAGTCGTTCCTTGAATCCGGCAACCGCCCGGAATGGATGGTCTTGACCGTGCTTCCGGTGATCCCGCCGGAACTGCGCCCGCTGGTTCCCTTGGATGGTGGCCGCTTTGCGACCTCGGATTTGAACGACCTGTATCGTCGCGTCATCAACCGTAACAACCGTCTGAAGCGCCTGATCGAGTTGCGTGCGCCCGATATCATCGTGCGCAACGAAAAGCGCATGCTGCAAGAAGCTGTCGATGCTTTGTTCGACAACGGCCGTCGTGGCCGTGTCATCACCGGCACCAACAAGCGCCCGCTGAAGTCGCTGTCCGACATGCTGAAAGGCAAACAGGGCCGCTTCCGTCAGAACTTGCTCGGCAAGCGCGTCGACTTCTCGGGTCGTTCGGTTATCGTGACCGGCCCAGAGTTGAAGCTGCACCAGTGCGGTCTGCCGAAGAAGATGGCTTTGGAGCTGTTCAAGCCGTTCATCTATTCGCGTCTGGAGGCCAAAGGGCTTTCCAGCACCGTGAAACAGGCGAAAAAGCTGGTCGAAAAAGAGCGTCCTGAAGTTTGGGATATCTTGGATGAAGTGATCCGCGAACACCCGGTTCTGCTGAACCGCGCGCCGACGCTGCACCGTCTGGGCATCCAGGCGTTTGAACCGATCCTGATCGAAGGTAAGGCTATTCAGCTTCACCCGCTGGTCTGCTCGGCTTTCAACGCTGACTTCGACGGCGACCAAATGGCTGTGCACGTCCCGCTTTCGCTGGAAGCCCAGCTGGAAGCCCGTGTGTTGATGATGTCGACCAACAACGTTCTGTCGCCTGCAAACGGCGCACCGATCATTGTTCCGTCGCAGGATATGGTGCTTGGCCTCTATTACACCACCATGCAGCGTAAGGGCATGGTTGGCGAAGGCATGATCTTCACTGACATCGACGAAGTCGAACACGCTTTGGCTGCGGGTTCGGTGCATCTGCACGCCCAAATCCAGGGCCGTCTGCGTCAGGTTGACGAACATGGCAACATCGTCTGGAAGCGGTTTGAAACCACCCCCGGCCGTCTGCGTCTGGGCAACCTTCTGCCGCTGAACGCCAAGGCACCGTTTGACCTCGTCAACCGTCTGCTGCGGAAAAAAGACGTGCAGACCGTCATTGATACTGTCTACCGCTACTGCGGCCAGAAAGAATCGGTGATCTTCTGCGACCAGATCATGGGCCTCGGCTTCCGTGAGGCGTTCAAGGCTGGCATCTCGTTTGGTAAAGACGACATGCTGATCCCGGACACCAAATGGCCGATCGTCAACGAAGTCCGCGATCAGGTCAAAGAGTTCGAGCAGCAGTATATGGACGGCCTGATCACTCAGGGCGAGAAGTATAACAAAGTGGTCGATGCTTGGTCGAAGTGTTCCGACAAAGTGGCTGCCGACATGATGGCCTCGATTTCCGCCGTACATTACACCGATGCGGGCGCTGAAAAAGAGCCGAACTCGGTCTATATGATGTCGCACTCGGGGGCTCGGGGTTCGCCCGCACAGATGAAACAGCTGGGCGGTATGCGCGGTCTGATGGCCAAGCCGAACGGCGAGATCATCGAAACGCCGATCATCTCGAACTTCAAAGAAGGTCTGACGGTTCTCGAATACTTCAACTCGACCCACGGCGCCCGTAAAGGCCTCGCGGATACCGCGTTGAAGACCGCGAACTCGGGCTATCTGACCCGCCGTCTGGTGGACGTGGCGCAAGACTGCATCGTGCGCTCGCATGATTGCGGCACCGACCGCGGCATCACCGCTGACGTGGCTGTGAACGATGGCGAAGTCGTGCAAAGCTTGGCCGAGCGCGTGCTGGGCCGTGTGGCTGCCGATGATATCGTCGTGCCGTTGACGGGCGAAGTGCTGGTGGCGCGTGGCGAGTTGATCGACGAGCGTCGTGCCGATGCGATCCACAATGCTGGCGTGGCTTCGGCCCGCATCCGCAGCCCGCTGACTTGCGACGCTGAAGAAGGCGTTTGCGCGATGTGCTATGGCCGTGACTTGGCCCGTGGTACCTTGGTCAACCAAGGCGAAGCTGTCGGCATCATCGCCGCACAGTCGATTGGCGAACCCGGCACCCAGCTGACGATGCGGACGTTCCACATCGGCGGTATTGCACAGGGTGGCCAACAGTCGTTCCTGGAAGCCAGCCAAGAGGGCAAGATCGAGTTCCGCAACGCCAACCTGCTGACCAATGTGAACGGTGAGCAGATTGTCATTGGCCGGAATATGTCGATCGCGATTGTGGACGAAGCGGGCCAAGACCGCGCCGTGCACAAGCTGACCTATGGCGCAAAACTGCACGCCAAAGACGGCACCGCGATCAAGCGCGGCGCCAAGCTGTTCGAATGGGACCCCTACACCTTGCCGATCATCGCCGAAAAGGCGGGGGTTGCCCGGTTCAAGGATCTTATCGCGGGCATCTCGGTGCGCGAAGATACCGATGATGCGACAGGCATGACACAGAAGATCGTGTCTGATTGGCGCTCGGCTCCGAAAGGGGGCGATCTGAAGCCCGAAGTCATCGTGATGGACCCGGCAACGGGCGAGCCAGTGCGCAACGACGGCGGCCATCCGATCAGCTATCCGATGTCGGTGGATGCGGTTCTCTCGGTCGAAGATGGCCAGGAACTGGTGCCGGGTGACGTTGTGGCGCGTATTCCGCGCGAAGGTGCCAAGACCAAGGACATCACCGGGGGCCTTCCCCGCGTGGCCGAATTGTTCGAAGCCCGTCGTCCGAAAGACCACGCGATCATCGCCGAAGCCGATGGCTATGTGCGCTTTGGCAAAGACTACAAGAACAAGCGCCGCATCACGGTCGAGCCGGTGGACGAAACCTTGCAAGCGCAGGAATACATGATCCCGAAAGGGAAACACATTCCGGTGCAGGAAGGCGACTTCGTCCAGAAGGGCGACTACATCATGGACGGCAACCCCGCGCCGCATGACATCCTGCGTATCTTGGGTGTCGAAGCGCTGGCGAACTACATGATCGACGAAGTGCAGGACGTGTATCGTCTGCAGGGTGTGAAGATCAACGACAAGCACATCGAGGTGATCGTTCGCCAGATGCTGCAGAAGTTTGAGATCCTCGACTCGGGCGAGACCACGCTGCTCAAAGGCGAAAACGTCGACAAGCACGAGCTTGACGAGGCTAACGACAAAGCTGCGTCGCATGGGATGCGTCTGGCTACCGCTGAACCGATCCTTCTGGGGATCACCAAGGCGTCGCTGCAAACCCGCAGCTTCATCTCGGCGGCGTCGTTCCAGGAAACCACGCGGGTTCTCACCGAGGCTTCGGTGCAGGGCAAGCGCGACAAACTGGTCGGCCTGAAAGAGAACGTCATCGTTGGCCGTCTGATCCCGGCAGGCACCGGCGGGGCAACCCGTGTGGTGAAAAACATCGCAACCGACCGCGATACTGTTGTGATCGAAGCCCGCCGTTCCGAAGCCGAAGTCGCCGCTGCCTTGGCGGCTCCGATGCCGGTTGCCGACGAATCGCGCGGCGAATAACCGCTTGATCTGAAACGCGAAAGGCCCTCTGAGAAATCAGGGGGCCTTTTGCATTTTTGGGCAGTGCCACCCGTTGCGCCCGAGGCTTTGCCGCATCCGCTTTGCGGCAATCATCAAGCCGGATGCCGCTGGCAAACTCATTCCCGCCGTCGCTGGGCCTGCCGACTGGACCCCGCCGCGCAAACCTGAGACACTCTTGCAGACAACCCGCTTCACGCACCTCACTGCAAGGCCAATGCTTCCACACGCGCGCCAGATATTTTCTCTGTTGACCCGGCTTGGCCTGTGCTTTGCGCTGCCGCTGATGCTGGCGTTGCTGCCGTACCAGCAAACCAGCCTGAACACTGCTGCAGGCTCTGCGATCAGCGCGCAAGCCCCGGCGGTGCTGCTCGCGCCGCTGAAAACCAGCATTATCAAGCCCACCCCGCCTGAAACCCGCGCCCGCAGCCTGATCCTGATGGACAATGCCGCACCGCCTCTGCCGCAGCGGCCCTCGGTCTTCCGCCTGTTGCGGGCGCAGCAACCCTTGCCGCAACACAGCACACAGGTCCTGATCGGCTGGCAGGCGCGCGCGCCGCCCGCCAGCACGTCTGCACCATCCAGCTAGATCAGCCGTATGCGCGCTTTGCCTGCATGCGGTAAACGCATGTAACGCAAGGAAAATTATGGATCATTCCACCCAACAAGCCGCTTCGGTCCCGGAAGCGGTTCCGAACCCCGCCGCCGATGTTCCACAGCAAAGCGGAAAAACCATCCTGCTCAATTGGATCATCATGATCCTTGGCATCGCTGGGCTTTGCGCGCTTGGCACCCTGCTGCCCAAACTGCTTTGAGGTTGATATGAAAAGCAACAAACTGAAACTGACTATCGCCGCCCTGATCGCCTTCGCCATCCTTGGCGGCGATTTCATCACATCGCTAACGCTGTAAAAAGGGCAGGGCGCGGGGGAGTCAGCCTTGCGCCCTGCCAACAGCGAAAGCTGTTTGGTGAGCGATCACCCGGACGCGGTCGCCAAACTGCCCCGATGTGATGCGATAAGATGACCCGTGGCACTGGCACTGGTCAAATATGCGGGACGGAGCAGACTCACTTAAGCCGATCCAGCGTATTGTCGCAGGGATGGCGCAACAAAATTTCTGCTATCATCGGATCTGTAAATTCGGCAACTGGGTCATCGGTTGCATCTGCTCGTCGGTGCCATTCTCCCGCATCGAACGCACAATAGATATCGTAAAATGGAGCCCAAATTTCCGGCATCCTATCCAAAAACATAGACCACAGATCGTTCATAATGTCATCGGCTGCTTCGTAACTCACGACATTATCCTGATACGCACGCGCTATCGCCAGCGCCAGGTCGTGAAGTGCAGTTGCATCCAAATTGCGCTCAAGGCTAGCCGAAAGCTCTGCCTCGGTTATGCGCGCAGTCGGCGGCTCGCGATATCGCTCGGCAAGCAAAGCAAGTGTTTTCGGAACCATTTTCGCAATTCCCTCAATGTACGATCTCTAGAGGTTTTTGTCGGACAAGAGCGGCGAAGGGACGTCTCGAACGGCGTTCATTATGAAGGCATACACGGAGTCCGCTTTGGGCTCAAACCTACTGCGCTGCAATCCGCTGCCCAATGGCATTTTCTGCCACCAAGATGAGTCAGCCCCTTTGCCACCCAAGAGAGGGCCCAAAGCTTAATAAACCCTTAAATCCGCCACCCCATCCCCTTGAATCTAAACACATAAAAAAGGTCCCGAGTTGGGACCGCCCGAAAATCCCTCCCCCCTTCCCCCCGCCAACGCCACCTGATACCCATCCGAGCGGGGGAACACATGGCCATTTCAGACAACCTGCGCGGCGCGCTTTATATGAACCTGTCGATGTTTGCCTTCACGGTGAATGACGCGATCATGAAATCCCTGACCCACGCACTCCCGCTCTACCAAACCATCGCCCTACGCGGCACGGTTGCCGTGCTGGGTCTGCTGATCCTCGCCCGCGCAAGCGGCGGTCTGCGCCTGCCGCCAAACCGCCACGACCGCATCCTGATCGCGTTGCGCTCCCTCGCCGATGTGGCGGCCACGATCCTGTTTCTGACCGCCTTGAAACACATGCCGCTTGCGACCCTGTCGGCGGTGATGCAGGTCACCCCGCTCGCTGTCACGCTCGCGGCGGCACTGTATTACAAGGACCGGATCGGCTGGCGGCGGATGCTGGCGATCTTCGTGGGCTTTCTGGGCGTCATGCTCATCATCCGACCGGGGATGGAAGGCTTTGACATCTGGTCGGTGCTGGGCCTTGGATCGGTTGCGACGGTGGTGGTGCGCGATCTGTCGGTGCGCCGCTTGAGCAGCGCAGTCCCCTCGCAAGTTGTCGCCCTCGGTGCCGGTTTTGCAGTGATGGTGATGGGCTTTGCAGGCTCGGCGCTAGAGGGCTGGCAGGCGGTGACACCGCTGCACATTCTGCAAATCCTTGGTGCGGGCAGTATGGTGATCGTGGGGTACATCTGTTCGGTCAGCGCGATGCGGGTGGGCGACATCGGCTTTGTGGCACCATTCCGCTACACCTCGTTGCTCTGGGCGATCATTCTTGGTTGGGTGTTCTTCGCCACATTCCCCGACGGCTACGCCCTGATCGGCGCGGCCATCGTGGTCGCCACCGGCATCTACACCCTGCTGCGCGAGCGTAAATTGCGGATACTTGCGCGCACCGCTGCGGGCGCGGTCTGAGGTTTCATGCGGGGCAGGGCGCGCGCAGCACCGTCCTGGCAAGACCAACACTGCTTTGTCGCCAGCTGGCAACTGGCCACAAATCGCTAAAGCGGCCCAAGCGCCAGTTCCAAGGTCGAGATGCAAATCTGTTTGGCGGCTTTGGGTGACAGCAGTTTTGGCTCGATGCACCGCTCTAGCCCCAAGCCATCCACCAAAGCGATCAGCATTTGAGCCAGAGATTTTACATCAACCGTCAACCCGCGCGCGGTGGCAACCTCGGCCAGCGCGGTTTCCAGATCGCGGCGATAGCGGGTGTATTGGCGGCGGTGTTCGCGTTTCAGGGCGGGGTTGTTGACGATTTCTGACCATAGGGCGAGCCAGATGTTCAACTCTTCCCGGCTGAAAAACTCGGGCGCGAACATCGCGTCGATGATCGAAAGCAGCCGCGATTTCTTTGGATTGGGGGCCTCTAATCCGGCATGCAGACGCTCATACATGGCGCGATAGACCGCGACCAGCAGACCGTCTTTCGATTTGAAATGATGGGTGATCAGGCCGCGCGAGACGCCCGCCTCGTTGCAGATGTTGTCGATGGTAAATTCCAGAATCCCGCCGCGCGCAAGGCAGGCCAGCCCCGCCTGCACCAGACTGGCCGAACGCTGTTCCGAGGTCATTCGGGTGTATCTGGGGGCCGTCGCAGAGGTCATCGCATGCCTGTCTTGAAGGGGCTGGCCCAAAGAAAATGCGGGCCAGCGTTAGGTATCGGCGATCTGTTGACTGCGATCAAGCTTTTGTAAACATAACCGGATCGGGGTGGCCATCTGCCATGATCACCGGAGTGATGTCGCTGTGGTGGATGGCGATATAGGGCTCGAAACAGATGAAGATGAAGCAACCCGAGGCTTCCATCAGATCTTCCATCTTGTTGAAGATTGCCTTGCGTTTGGCCTCATCAATCTCTGTCAGACCTTGTTGATACAGGGCCTCAAACTCGGGGCTGTCGAAGAACGACCAGTTGTAGATACCGATCTGATCGGGGCGGAACCAGACGAGGTTTTCGGTGGGATCGATGCCGCCCGCAAAGTTCATCAGCGCCAGTTCCAAGGATTTATAGCCATCGCCTGCGGTCTTGTCGCCTTCGGCCCAGTAGGCGGCATCTTCGGTGGGCTGGATTTCGATGGTGATGCCGGCCTCTGCCATATTGGCTTGGAAAATCTGTGCGATGGCTTGGGTGGTGCTGTCGGTGAGTGCCACCAGTTTGAGGGTCAGATCGGAAACGCCCGCCTCTGCCAAGAGCGCCTTGGCCTTTTCCACATCGCGGGTCGGGATCAGGTTGGACGCACGGGCGAAGGGGCTGGTGGGCGGCACGACTCCGGTTGAGCGGGTGGCAAGGCCGTCATAGGCACCCAGCAGAACTGCCTCACCGTCATAAGCGTATTGGATGGCTTGGCGCACGCGGACGTCTTTCAGCGGTTCCGCGTTCATATTGATGGTCAGCCACGCGTAACGCGCCGATTGGGCTTGGATCAAGGTAGAGTTCGCGGGCATCGCGGTTTTGATCTGCGCGGTGGCGCTGACGGCAAGTTTGGTGAAATCGAAGGCGTCGGCCTCATAGGCGAGTTGGGCGGCCTGATCGTCGCTGACGATGTAGATTTCGACGGTGGCGAAGGCGGGTTTCGGGCCTGTCCAATCGGGGTTGGCGGCAAGGGTGATTTTCTGGTTCTGCTCCCACGCGGCAAAGCGGTAGGGGCCACATTCGGCTGGGGCCTCGGTGGTATAGCTGCCGCCGACCTTTTCAGTCGCGGCTTTGCAGATGATATTGCCGCCGTAATAGGGCAGCGCGATCACCATGAAGGGGGCGAAGGCCTCTTTCAGATGGATGATGCCGGAACGGGCGTCGATCACCTCGACATGATCCAGCTTTTCGAACTGGTAGGCCCAAGCGGAGTCGCTGCCCGCGATGCGTTCGAACGAGAATTTGACATCCTCGGGGGTGACGGGGCCGAAGCCGTTCGACCATTGCAGGCCTTCGCGCAGGGTGAAGCCGATCTTGGTGGGGTCGATCCAGTCGATTTTCTCGGCACCCCAAGGTTGCCATTTGTTGCCATCACGCATGTCGCCGAGGCGGACAAGGGCGACTTGGGTGCAGCGGGGGATGATTTCATCCAACTCGCCGATAATGCCTTTGGGGTCGAGGCATTGGAAATCGGCGCCTGCACGGATGCGCAGGATGTCGCCTTCGGCGGCCCAAGCGAATTTTGCGGGCAGGGTCAGGGCGGCGAGGGCAGCGCCTGCGGTTTGCAGGAAACCGCGACGGTCGGTGCGCCATTGGGTCATGCTAGGGCTCCTATAGGTGTGGCGAGGTGGCAGCGCACGAACCTTTGTGGGCTGATTTCGCGCAAGTTGGGGGGATCGGTGCGGCAGATGGGTTGGACGTGGGGGCAGCGGCCTTGGAACACGCAGGCCTTGGGGCGGTTGAGAAGGCTGGGGATTTCGCCTTTGATCGCAAGATCTTGGCGGCGCTTTCTCGGGTCTGGTAGGGGTTCAGAGGCGATCAGGCTTTGGGAATAGGGGTGCAGGGGGCGGGCGAAGGTTTCGCGCGTCGGGCCGATTTCGACGAGGCGGCCCAGATACATCACGGCGATGCGATCCGAGACGTGGCGGACCATCGCGAGGTTGTGGCTGATGATCAGGTAGCTGAGGTTCAACCGCGTTTTCAGATCGGTCATCAGGTTCAGGATCTCACCCTGCACAGACACATCAAGGCCTGCGGTGGGCTCGTCGGCAATCACCAGTTTCGGGTTCAGCACCAATGCACGGGCGACGCCGACGCGGCGGGCTTGGCCACCGGAAAGTTCGTGCGGATAGCGGGTGGCGAAATCGGGGGGCAGGCCGACAAGGGCCAGCATTTCGGCGATTTTTATTTTGGGGGCGGGTTGGCCGTGGATGATCAGCGGCTCGGCCAGCAGTGCGCCGATGGTCATGCGGGGAGAGAGCGAGGCGATGGCGTCTTGGAACATCATCGCGGTATCGCGGCGCATGGCGGCGAAGTCGCCGGTTGTGCGGCGTGGGTGGCCTTCAAAATGGATGCTGCCGTTTGTGGTGGCGGTCAAACCCAACAGGGCGCGGGCGAGGGTGGTTTTGCCGGAACCGGATTCCCCGACAAGGCCAAGGGTTTCGCCGGGGTTCAGGGTGAAGGAGACATCGGCGAAGATTTGTAATGTGCGTCTGGATTTGGGGTTCAGGGCGGAAAGCAGGCCGCCGCGTAGGGGGAGGTCTAGGGCTAGGTCTTGCACGGAGAGCAGGGTCATGGCTGCCCCCCGGCCTTGTGGCACAGCGCGGACTGGGTAGGTGAGATTTGGATGCGGGGCGGTGGGGTGGCGCAGATCGCCTCGGCCAAGGGGCAGCGGGCGGCAAAGCTGCATCCGGTAGGCGGGGTGCGCAGGTCGGGCAGGCGGCCTTGGATTGTAGGCAAGATTGGGGTGGGTTGCTCGAAATGCCCCGGATCGCATGCGATCAGGGCGCGGGTATAGGGGTGGCGGGGGGCGTGGAACAGGTCATCCACCACAGCCTCTTCCACCACTTCGCCCGCATACATCACATAGACGCGGTCACAAAGTTCGGCGACAACTCCGAGATGGTGGGTGATCACAAGGATTGCGCCTTGGTAATCGCGGCGCAGGTCGCGCAGCAGGTGGATGATTTGCGCCTCCATCGTCACATCAAGGGCGGTGGTTGGTTCATCGGCGACCAGAACGGTGGGGTTCATCAGCAAAGCGGCGGCGATGGCGACGCGTTGGCGCATGCCGCCCGACAACTGATGCGGGTAGCGGCGCAGGGTGAGGTCGGGGTCGGGCATGCCAACGCGGGCCAGTAAAGCGCGAGCGCGGGTTAGTTTCTCGGCGCGGGGGATTTGGGCGGCGTGCTGGAAATCGACCAGTTGCGCGCCCATCGTAAGCACGGGATTGAAGGCGGTCATCGGGTCTTGGAAGATCATCGCGATGTCTTGACCGCGCAAGGCACGCTGGGCCTCTGGCGGCAGGCGCAGGATGTCGGTGCCCTTGTAGCGCACAGCCCCGCTGGTGACTTCGGCGGCTTGGGGCAGCAGGTTGATCACACTCGCTGCCAGAGTGGATTTTCCGCAGCCGCTTTCACCGACGATGCCGATGACTTCACCTGTGCGCGCGATCAGGCTGGCTCCGCGCAGGGCGGAAAGTTTGCCGTGGTCAGTGTGATAGGTGATGTTGAGGGCGTCGATTTCCAAAAGGGGCTCGGTCATCGCGGCCTCGCAGTGGCAAAGCGGGGGTCGAGGGCATCGCGCAGTCCTTCGCCCAGAAAGGTGAATCCGAGGGTGGCAAGGACCAGCGGTGCGCCTGCGGCGATCACCAAAGTGCTGGAGGTGCGGATGGCGGTGTAACCGTCGTATAGGATGTTACCCCAAGACGGCGTCGGGGGTTTGACGCCGAGGTTCAGGTAGCTAAGGCCAGCCTCCAGCATGATCACCACCGGAATATCCATCGACAACACGATGCACAAAGGGCCAATGACGTTGGGCAACAGATGGTGCATCAAGATGCGGGGGGTGCTGGCGCCGATGGCTTGCTCGGCCACGATGAAATCGGCGCTGCGCAGGCTTAGGGTTTGGGCGCGGATCAGGCGGGCATAGCCGGGGATCGACACAAGGACGACGACGAGGATCAGCGTGCCCGTGCCGGGGCCAAGCACGGTGATGATGGCAAGGGCGAACATCATCATTGGCAGGGAGTTGAGGGCGTCGAAGATCAGCACCAAGGCGGCGTCCAGCCAGCGCGGGCCGTAGCCAGCGATCAGACCCAGCAGGATGCCGATACTTCCGGCCAGAGCGATGGCGGTCAGCGCAATCGTCAGGGCAGTGCGCGCGCCGTAGATGATGCGGGATAGAGTATCGCGGCCCAACTGATCGGTGCCCAGCCAATGCGCGAGGCTGGGGGATTGCAGTTTGGCGCGGACATCCAGCGCGAGCGGATCATAGGGGGCAAGTAGCGGGGCGGCGACGGCCATCAGGATGAACAGCGCGACCAAGATCAGGCCCATCAACCCCATGGGATCGCGGATCAGGGCGCGCAGCGCGCGGGTGTCAGCGGGCCAGCGCATCGCGCACCCTCGGGTCTAGCTTGGCGATCAGCAAGTCGGCGGCGGTGATCACCAGCAGGTAGAAGGCAGTTGTGACCAGAACCGTCCCCATCACCACGGGGTAATTGCGTTTGAACACCGCCCCGGTGATCAGGGTGCCAATGCCGGGGCGCGAGAACACGGTTTCGACGAACACCGCGCTGGACAGGATGCTGCCAAGGCCGACGGCGATCACCGAAATCGTCGGCACAATGGCAAGGCGGAGGGCATAGCGGGTGACGACTTTGCGTTCGGGCAACCCAAAAGCGCGGGCGGTGCGGATGTGGTTGGCGGCCATGATCTCTAGCATCGAGGCGCGCACCATGCGGGCGAGGTAGCCGACCCAGCCGATGCCCACGGCGATAGAGGGCAGGATCAAGGCTTTGATTTGTGAGGGTATATCGCCCGCCTTGCCCGCGCCGATGGCAGGCAGCCATTGCAGCCAGACGGCGAAGATCAGCAGCAGGTAGATCGCGATGACAAAGGACGGCACCGAGATGAAGCTGACTGAGACAAGACCAAGGGCGCGGTCGATGAAGGTGCCGCGATAGACGACGGCGAGGACTCCCAGCGTGATGCCAAGGGTCAACGCCCAGCTCAGGGCGACGAGGCCGAGCAGCAGGGTTTGCGGGAAGGCCTCTAGAATTTGGTCGAGGACGGGGCGTTTGGACCACACATCAATGCCAAGATCGCCTTGGGCCGCGTTGGCGAAGAAGCGCCAGATTTGCACGGCAACAGGCTGGTCTAGGCCCATACGTTCGGTCAGCATGGCCTTTAGCGCCGGGGTGGCGCGGGGGCCGAGGGCGACGCTGGCGGGGTCGCCGGGGACGAGAAACACCATGCCATACATCGCCAGCATGACCACAAACAGGATCAGCGCCGCGAGCGCCACGCGTTTGATCGCATAGGTCAGCATCGGTCAGACCATGTCACGGGGGATCTCCTCATCCCAATGGCGTTCAAAGATCAGGGTATCGGCCTCGTGGATTTTCAGGCTTTGCTCGACGCGGAAGTGGGTGGCGGTGCAGGACATCCGCCCGGTGGAGTGGTGATGGATGGTGTGGCCGGGAAATTGCATCGTCACTTTGTAATCGGTCACGGTGACGGCAGAGAGCGGGTCGCCGTCGATGATTTCGTGGCTGATAATGCCGGTGGCGGTTTGGGTCTGGCCAATGTCAGGCATGGTTTTGCTATAGGTCCAGCGCGGGAAATCGACGGTCATTTTGCCGGAGAGAAGGTCTCGGGTAACGCGGCGCAGCGGTGGATTTTCCACGGGGTGGTAGGTGTGCGGGGTTTGCGGGGCGCGGATGGGAGGGGCGAAGGCGGGCAGGCTGGCATCCTCGGGGCGCGTTGGGCGGACGGGCAGCTCTAGGTGGCTTGCGCCCAGATGAACGGTCAGTGTGGCCAGTTCGGGCGAGGGCCAAGCGATAGGGTAATAGGTGGTTGAGATTGACACCGCGATGCGATGGCCAGCGGGGAAGGCGTGGGCGATGTCGTCTAGGTCGACCGTCGCGGTGTAGGTCTGGCCCGGGATCAGGTCGGTGGCGTGTTCATGGCTGTCGCGGTGGGTCAGGTTCAGCAGGCCAACGGTGACGCGGGTGGATCGGCCATCCGGGGCGACATCGTTGACACGGACGGCGACAAGGGCTTGGGGTTTGTCGCTGGAAAAGGTCAGGTGCAGTTGCGGGGCGCCGAGGATTTCTTTCTGTTCCGTCAGGGGGGCGCTGAGGAACACCAGCGAGCCGCCGTCGTCCTCTCGCTGATCTGTCGCCCAGTCGGCGTCATTGCCGTAACGGCCCACCTCGCCAGCGCTCAGACCGATCCAGAGGGGGGAGCAGATTTGGGCGGTGCCGTTGCCCGAACCGCCGAGGATGCCGTGAAGGCCAAGGGCCAGATGCTGCGGCTGGATGCGGGAGGACGGCCAACTATCCTCTGCCACCCATCGACCGGGGCGCTCAAGATAGCAGGTTTGCGGCGGCACATAGTCTTGCATCCAGACGCGATACATCGGCTGATCCATCATGCCGGTGTCGATGCCTTTGGTCCAATGATCCAGCCAGCGCACCAGCTCTTGCAGCCACCCGATGGCGGGTTCGACGGTGACTTCGTGGGGATAGCTGTGCGCCCAAGGGCCGATCAGACCCAGACGCGGGCCTTTGAGGTTGGCCAGCAAGCGCGGCACGGCTTCGGAGTAATTGTCGGCCCAGCCGCTGATCGCATAGACCGGGATGGTAATGGCCGAGAAGTCTTCGCAAACCGAGCCCTGCTTCCAGTAATCATCGCGGCGCTGGTGGTGCAGCCATTCGATGATCCACGGTTGGTTGGCGTGGATGCGATCCATCCACATCTCGCGCCATGCGTCCCCCACCACTTGGCTGTCGGGCGGCAGGTCGTTTCCCGAGAACATCGTGGCGGACCAGTCGAAATTATCCTTGGACAGACAACCACCGACCCAATGAATATCGGTCGCATAGCGATCATCAGTTGATCCCACCGTGATCACCGATTTCAACGCCGCAGGCTGGCGCGCGGCGATTTGCAGGCCGTTGAAGCCGCCCCATGAAATGCCGATCATCGACACCTGGCCATCACACCACGGCTGCGCTGCCAGCCATTCAATCGCAGCGACGCCGTCAAGCTGTTCCTGCTCGGTATATTCGCCGGTGATCACGCCTTCCGACTCGCCCGTGCCGCGAATGTCCAGCCGCATACAGGCGTAGCCATGCCCTGCCACATACATATGCAGGCCCTGATCACGGGTGCGGGTGCCGTCGCGCAAGCGATACGGCAGGTATTCCAGCAAGACCGGAACCGGAGTTGCGCCAGTCAGCGCGGTTTCAGGCAGCCACAGCTTTGCCGCCAACCGCGTGCCATCTGGCATCGGCACCCAGAGGGTTTCGATGATCTGAACGGGATGCGGAAATTCGGTCTGGATCTGTGGCATGTTTTCCTCTTGTTGAACGATCATGTAACAAGCTTAGCCCATTTGGCAACATAAATTTAAGGGCATTGACGCAGGACGAAACCCGCACATACTATACGATCATTCAACACTGAGGCGATGATGGACCCCACCCATGCGATCTTGTTCGAGCCTGTGAAGATCGGGCCAGTGACGGCACCGAACCGATTCTACCAGACTCCGCATGCCACCGGCCTAGGGTGGCAGCGCCCACAAGCCGGGGCGGCTTTGCGTGGCATGAAGGCTGAAGGCGGCTGGGGCGTGGTCTGCACCGAGTATTGCTCGATCCATCCGACCTCGGACGACAGCCCGCACGGATTTTTGACGCTGTGGGATGACAGCGACATTCCGGCGTTGGCGCTGACCGCCGATGCGATCCATGCGCATGGGTCACTGGCGGGGATTGAGCTGTGGCACGGCGGCGCGCATTCCTCAAATCGGATGACGCGAGTGCCGGGGATTGCGCCGGATGTGCAGCCTGCGATGTTTCATCTGCCGACCACGGCGCGGGCGATGGATTCCAGCGACATCAAGGCGTTTCGCGGATGGCAGCGGGACGCAGCTTTGCGCGCCAAGCAGGCGGGTTTTGACATTATCTATGTCTATGCGGGCCACGATTATCTGCCGTTTCAGTTCCTGTCAGGCCGCAGCAATACCCGTGGCGATGCTTATGGCGGATCACTGGAAAACCGCGCGCGGCTGCTGCGCGAGATGATCGAGGATACCAAGGAAGCCGTCGGCGACACTTGCGCCGTTGCGGTGCGGCTGGCGGTCGATGAATTGCACGGCCCGCGCGGCATCACCAGTGCGGGCGAGGGGCGCGAGGTGATCGAGATGCTCGCCGAATTGCCCGACCTGTGGGATGTGAATATCGCGGGGGCGCTGGGCAATGACAGCAAATCGGCGCGCTTTAGTGCCGAGGGGTTTCAGGAACCTTATGTGGCTTTTGTCAAAAGCCTGACGACAAAGCCGGTGGTTTCGGTGGGGCGGTTTACGTCGCCCGAAACCATGGTGGCGCAGATCAAACGCGGCGTGCAGGATTTCATCGGCGCGGCGCGGCCCTCGATTGCCGATCCGTTCCTGCCGCTGAAAATCCGCGAAGGCCGGGCCGATGAAATCCGCGAATGTATCGGCTGCAACATGTGCCGCGCTGCGAATAATGAGGCCGTGCATCTGCGTTGCACGCAGAACCCGACGATGGCCGAGGAATGGCGGCAAGGCTGGCACCCTGAACGGATTGCAGTGCTTGCGCAGCGACAGAAAGTGCTGGTGGTGGGCGCAGGGCCCGCGGGGCTGGAGGCGGCGCTGAGTTTGGGGCGGCGCGGGGCCGAGGTGAGTTTGGCCGAAGCTGGCAATACTTTGGGCGGGCGGATTTTGCGCGAATCGACGCTGCCGGGGCTTGGCACTTGGGTGCGCGTGCGCGACTGGCGGGCGCATATGATCGGCAAGCTTCCGAATGTTCAGGTTTATCCCGCCAGCGAGATGACGGCGGACGATATTGCCGATTTCGGTGCGGATCATGTGGTGCTGGCCACAGGCTCGCGCTGGCGGCGGGATGGCATTGGGGTGGCGGGGATGCAGGCGCTGGATTTGCCCAAGGCGCTGACTCCCGATGATATTTTCGCGGGCGCGGCAGTGTCTGGCCCGGTGGTGATCTATGACGATGATCATTATTTCATGGGTGGCGCTTTGGCCGATCGGCTGCGCGCGCAGGGCCATGACGTGACCTATGTGACGCCCCACGCCACAGCGTCCAGTTGGACGGCGATGACCGATGAGCAGGGATTTGTGCAGGCAAAACTGCTGCAGGCGGGCGTTAAAATCGTCGTGTCGCACCTGCTGCTTGGACAAGACGCTGGCGCGGTGCGGCTGGCCTGCGCCTATACCGGGCGCGAGGAGGAAAGGCCCTGCGGCACGCTGATCGTGGCGACGGGGCGCATACCGGTGGATGATCTTTTCGCACCATTGCTTGCGGCTGGGGTGGCGGTTTCCCGGGTCGGAGATTGCCTGCAACCCTCGTCCATCGCCGATGCGATCTACGCGGCGCACCGCTTTGCCCGCGGATTCGGGGCGGCGACGGATGCCGTGTTGCGGCGCGAAAAGCCACCCTTGAAAGGCATGATATGAGCGATCCCACCCCACGCAAACGCAGCGCAACCCGTGGCCCGCGCACAATGGGCGCCTTGCATCAAGCACCGTTCGGGCAAATCCCGCGCCCCTATCCCCCGACCGAAGTTTTGTCGGCGGATCATGTCATGGCAATCCATAACTCAGCGTTGCGGGTGCTGGCCGAGATTGGCATGGCGGTGCTCGAACCCCGCGCGCGGGACTTGTTCGCGCGGGCGGGGGCTGAGGTTTCGGGCGAAACAGTGCGGCTGGATGCCGATCTGGTCGCAAGCCTGCTTGCCACAGTGCCGCGCAGCTTTACACTAGAGGCTCGCAATCCGGCGCGAACCTTACGCTTTGGCGGTGCGGATTGCGTGTTCGCCTCGGTTGGCGGCCCGGCCTATGTGATGGACAATGACGGCGGGCGAAGGAACGGCAGCTTTTCCGAGATGCAGGATTATCTCAAGCTGGTGCAAAGCCTGAACGTGATCCAGCAAAGCGGCGGCAATCCGTTCGAGCCGATGGATCTGCCCGCCCACACCCGATACCTCGATTGCTTTCACGCGCAGATCCGGTTGCTCGACAAGAATTGGCAGACCGAAACTTTGGGGCGGCAACGCACGTTGGATGGCATCGAGATGGCGGCGATCTCTTTGGGCACCACGCCAGAAGGCCTGCGGGATCGCCCCTGCCTGCTGGGGATCATCAACACCAACTCGCCGTTGCAATTGGATATTCCGATGGCCGAGGGCCTGATCACCATGGCCGAATATGGTCAGGTTGTGGTGATCACGCCGTTCACGTTGGCAGGCGCGATGAGCCCGGTGACGCTCGCGGGCGCTTTGGTGATGCAGCACGCCGAGGCAATGGTGGGCATCGCTTTAACGCAAATCGTGCGGCCCGGCGTGGCGGTGATGTATGGCGGATTTACGTCGAACGTCGATATGCGGTCGGGTGCGCCTGCGTTCGGCACGCCGGAATATACCAAGGCGGCGCAAGCCTCGGGCCAGTTGGCGCGGCTGATCGGGGTGCCGTTCCGCTCTTCCAACGTCAATGCGGCCAATGAGGTCGATGCACAGGCGGCTTACGAGGCGCAGATGTCGCTCTGGGGCGCGATGATGGGCGGTGCGCATCTGATCGAACACGCGGCAGGCTGGCTGCATGGCGGTTTGACCGCGAGTTTTGAGAAGCTGATCGTCGATGCCGAGATGCTGCAGATGATGCAAGAGTATTTCAAACCGCTGGTGGTGGATGAGGCGACCTTGGCCTTTGACGCTATCCGCGAAGTTGGCTCTGGCGGGCATTTCTTCGGCGCGGATCACACCATGCGCCGCTACGAGCAGGCGTTCTACACGCCGCTGGTGTCAAATTGGGATAATCATACGACATGGCTGGGCAAAGGCGGAGTGCAGACGCGGGAACGCGCAAATGTCATCTGGAAACAAATGCTTGCAGAGTATGAACAGCCACCGCTTGATGCCGCCATCGACGACGCACTGGCGGATTTTGTGGCGCGGCGCAAACAAGAAGGCGGCGCTCCGATGAATTGAAGCCGCAACGCGGCACGTCTTTTGCGCCAATGAAGATGGTGTAGAATCTTGAGGTCGGTGACGACCCCATTCCAATTCGGCCATTTTGTGCATATCATTTCCGATGATACGCCGTGCGCGGGACGGCTTGCGGCTGCGTGACGCAAGATCACCGCAGGCAATGGCGACCTCATCCGTTCGACGCATGATCAGTCTAAAACTACCACACAAGCGGTGATCTCTCCCCTTGCCAACCCCTTCCCCCTAACCTATACGACCCCATCCACGGCTCCGAGGCGACTCGGAATCGGTGGTATTACATTGATCCACCGGGTTCAGCGTGACCTTGCCGCAAGGCATGGGCGCTCTGGTGATTGAAAAAGGAACAGGCGCATGACCGCCAAGGAACTTCTGGGCAAATCGCCCGAGCAGCTGCGTGAGAGCCTGATCGCTCTTAAGAAAGAAGCGTTTAACCTGCGCTTCCAGGCCGCGACCAACCAGCTTGAAAACACCTCGCGTATGCGTGCCGTCCGTCGGGAAGTGGCGCGTATCATGACCGTGTTGAACCAGAAAGCCGCAACCGCGGCTGCGAACTAAGGAGCGCACTATGCCTAAACGTATCCTGCAAGGCGTCGTGACTTCTGACAAGAACGAGCAGACCATCACCGTTCTGGTGGAACGCCGCTTCAAGCACCCGCTGTTTCACAAGACCGTGCGTAAGTCGAAGAAATACCGCGCGCATGATGAGAACAACACCTACAAGACCGGCGACTCGGTTCGCATTGAAGAATGTGCTCCGATCTCGAAGACCAAACGCTGGACGGTGGTCGTGGCTGCGTAAGCCACGATTTTCGTCTTTTTCTGAATACGAAACCCTGGGCAATGATGCCCAAAGGTCGGGAGAAACCAAATGATCCAGATGCAGACCAATCTGGATGTTGCTGATAACTCCGGCGCTCGCCGGGTTCAGTGCATCAAGGTTCTGGGCGGCTCGCATCGCCGCTATGCATCCGTGGGCGACATCATCGTGGTGTCGGTCAAGGAAGCAATTCCGAAAGGCCGTGTGAAAAAGGGCGACGTGCGTAAAGCCGTTGTTGTTCGCACTGCCAAAGAAGTTCGCCGTGAAGACGGCACCGCAATCCGTTTTGACCGCAACGCCGCTGTCATCCTGAACAATCAGGGTGAACCCGTCGGCACGCGTATCTTCGGGCCAGTGGTGCGTGAGCTCCGCGCGAAGAACTTCATGAAAATCATCTCGCTGGCTCCGGAGGTGCTCTGATGGCTGCTAAGCTTAAAAAGGGCGACACCGTCGTCATCCTGACCGGCAAGGACAAGGGCGCAAAGGGCGAGATTTCGTCCGTGAACCCGACCGCCAACAAAGCCGTGGTTGAGGGCGCCAACATGGCGATCCGTCACACCAAGCAATCGCAAACCTCGCAGGGTGGCCGTCTGGCGAAAGCTATGCCGATCGACTTGTCGAACCTCGCATTGCTCGACTCCAAAGGCAAAGCAACCCGCGTGGGCTTCCGTATGGAAGGCGACAAGAAAGTGCGCTTCGCCAAAACCACTGGGGAGGCGATCTGATGCTCGACCAAGCCACCTACAAGCCGCGTCTGAAGGCTGAATACCAAACCCGCATCCGTGCGGCGCTGATGGAAGAATTCGGCTACAAGAACGCGATGCAACTGCCCAAGCTCGACAAAATCGTGCTGAACATGGGCGTTGGTGAAGCCGTCAAGGACACCAAGAAGGTCAAGAAAGCCGCCGAAGAGATGACTCTCATCGCTGGTCAAAAGGCTGTTATCACCCACGCAAAGAACAGCATCGCTGGCTTCCGCGTCCGTGAAGAAATGCCGCTTGGCTGCAAAGTGACCCTGCGCGGCGACCGGATGTACGAATTCCTCGACCGTCTGATCACCATCGCACTGCCGCGCGTCCGCGACTTCCGCGGCGTGAAGCCGACGTCGTTTGACGGCCGTGGCAACTATGCCATGGGCCTGAAAGAGCAACTGGTGTTCCCGGAAATCGAATTCGACAAAGTCGATGAAGTGCTCGGCATGGACATCATCATCTGCACCACCGCTAAGACCGATGCGGAAGCGAAGGCACTGTTGAAGCAATTCAACATGCCCTTCACGTCCTGATCGCGCGAGGAACCTGACAATGGCAAAAAAATCCATGGTGAACCGCGAAGTGAAGCGCGAAAAGCTGGTGAAGCAACATGCTTCCAAGCGCGCAGCACTGAAAGCGGTGATCAACGACCAAGCGAAACCGGTGGATGAGCGCTTCAAAGCGACCATCAAACTGGCAGAGCTGCCCCGTAACTCGTCGGCTGTCCGTTTGCACAATCGTTGCCAACTGACCGGCCGTCCGCATGCGTATTATCGCAAGCTCAAACTCTCGCGCATCATGCTGCGTGATCTCGCCTCGTTCGGCCAGATCCCCGGCATGGTCAAGTCGAGCTGGTAAGGAGGTCGCCAAATGATGATGAACGATCCTATCGGCGACATGCTTACCCGTATCCGTAACGCGCAAATGCGTGGCAAATCGACCGTGTCGACCCCTGCCTCGAAACTGCGCGCTTGGGTTCTGGACGTGCTCGTAAGCGAAGGCTACATCCGCGGTTTCGAGCGCGCCACGACCGATAACGGTCAGGGCGAGCTGGTGATCAGCCTGAAGTACTTCGAAGGTGTGCCTGTGATCCGCGAAGTGAAGCGCGTATCCAAGCCCGGCCGTCGTGTGTACATGTCGGTCAAGGAAATTCCGTCGGTCCGTAACGGCCTCGGTATCTCCATCGTGTCCACGCCGAAAGGCGTGATGTCAGATGCAAATGCGCGCGCAGCCAATGTTGGCGGCGAAGTGCTTTGCACAGTGTTCTGAGGAGGGTGGCATGTCTCGTATCGGCAAAAAACCCGTAGACTTGGTCAAAGGCGTTTCGGCGACTCTGTCCGGTCAAACCATCGAAGTGAAAGGTCCGAAAGGCACCCGCAGCTTCACCGCAACCGACGACGTGACGCTCACGATCGACGAAGGCAGCGTGAAAGTGACACCGCGTGGCACTTCCAAGCGTGCACGTCAGCAGTGGGGCATGGCGCGGTCGATGGTTGAAAACCTGATCACTGGCGTCACGACCGGTTTCAAAAAAGAGCTTGAGATTCAAGGTGTGGGTTACCGCGCCGCGATGGCTGGCAATGTTTTGAAGCTGTCGCTCGGCTATAGCCATGAAGTCAACTTCGCTGTTCCCGCTGGTGTGACCGTCACATCGCCGAAGAACACTGAAATCGTTGTGGAAGGCATTGATCAACAGCTCGTTGGTCAAGTCGCTGCGAACATCCGCGAATGGCGCAAGCCCGAGCCCTATAAGGGCAAAGGCATCCGCTATAAGGGCGAGTTCGTGTTCCGCAAAGAAGGCAAGAAGAAGTAAGGGACACAATCATGGCAAACACCAAGAGAGACCTGTTCCTGAAGCGCCGTCAGCGCGTTCGGAACAAAATCAAAGCGACTTCGCATGGGCGCCTGCGCCTGTCCGTTCACCGCTCGAACAAAAACATCAGCGTGCAGCTGATCGACGATGTGAAGGGCGTCACCATCGCCTCCGCCTCCACGCTGGAGAAGGAATTCGGTGTGGTCGGCCAGAACAACGTCGAAGCAGCGACGAAAATCGGTTCGGCAATCGCCGAGCGGGCCAAAAAGGCCGGTGTTGAAGTGTGCTACTTCGACCGCGGCGGTTTCCTCTTTCACGGTAAGATCAAGGCTTTGGCCGACGCTGCCCGTGAAGGTGGATTGCAGTTCTGAGGAGTTGAAAAATGGCAGAACGTGAAAACCGTCGGGACAATCGTGGTGGCAATGATCGCCGCGATAACCGGCCGGAAGAAACCCCGGAATTCGCTGACCGTCTGGTCGCGATCAACCGGGTGTCGAAAACCGTCAAGGGCGGCAAACGCTTTGGCTTTGCTGCACTCGTCGTAGTTGGCGATCAGAAAGGCCGTGTCGGCTTCGGCAAGGGCAAGGCAAAGGAAGTTCCGGAAGCGATCCGCAAGGCGACCGAGCAGGCCAAGCGCCAGCTTATCCGCGTGCCGCTGAAAGACGCCCGCACTTTGCACCACGACATGGAAGGCCGTCATGGCGCCGGTAAAGTGGTGATGCGGACGGCTGTTGCCGGTACCGGGATCATCGCCGGTGGTCCGATGCGCGCTGTGTTCGAGATGTTGGGCCTGCAAGACGTGGTGGCAAAGTCCATCGGGTCGCAGAACCCCTACAACATGATCCGCGCCACCATCGACGGGCTGAAGTCGGAAACCTCTCCTCGTCAAGTCGCGGCACGCCGTGGCAAGAAAGTGGCAGAGATCCTGAACAAGCCTGCTGCTGAAGTTGTGGAGGCCTGATCATGACCGATACCAAGAAAACCATCGTGGTTAAGCAGGTGGCTTCGGCTGCCCGCCGCCCGGCGATCCAGACCGCGACCCTGAAAGGTCTTGGCCTGAACAAAATGAACCGCACCCGCGAACTGGAAGATACCCCTTCCGTGCGCGGCATGGTCAACAAGATCTCGCATCTTGTGCAGATCATCGAAGAGCGCGGTTAAGCATAAGCCAAAGGTGCGTGAGATCACGCACCCTGCGCTACTAAAAACGCCCCGCCGCAAGGTTGGGGCGTTTTGCATTTTCTGATGTCCGCTTCCATTTAGGACGACGCCAGCCGCTCTTGCCCGATTTGTCCCGCGACAAATCGGGCCTCGCCTGCCTGCCCATGGGCAGGCGCGTTACCGCGCCCACCCCAGACAGACGCGCCCCGATTTCCAAACGTGGGTCTCAGCCCACCACCGCTTGCTCGACGGCCTTCGACCTTACGAGCAACTGACTGGAAAACGCTGCCCCGCAGCATTTTCTTTCGGCTCGCGCCAAATGGCAGCGGTTCCGCGCTACTGCGTAAACCGAAACGCTTCACAAAACCGCACCAACCGCGCGTTGGCCTTGTCCTGCAAAGCCCAACCCCAAGCCTCATCCAGCACCGCCTGCGCAGCTTCAATTCGTTCGCCATCCCGCTCGCCATGCACCTTTGCATCACCGTGGAATAGGCTGCCCCGCACGTCTTGAATGACCAAAAAGAAATCTGAAACCGAATTTACCGCCCGCGCCTTCTTCCACGACACTTCCCGGTCCCGGTCCACCTTCAACAGCCGAGGTGGCGCGTTGAAAAGCACCTGAACCTCTGGCAACCCCCGGCAATGCGCCAGAAACCCATCGCCCAGATCAGCGGCAAACCCCGCCCAACCCGCCTCGGCCGAGGTGCCGGGCTTTTCATATTTCAGATACCCCGCCAGCTTCAGCGCATACTCAAACCGCGCAAAGGTCGCGACCAAGCTGCCCCATTCATTCTTGAACAGCAGCTTAATCCCCGCCCGATAATTGGTATCCACCGCCATCTGATAGCCCCCAGAGCAAAACAGCCCGCAGATACGCAGGATAAAGCCGTTCTGTCCAGACAGTGCCGCCTTGCCCGATCTGTTCCCAAACAAATCGGGGCGCGCCTGCCTGCCCCCGGCAGGCGCGAGTCCGCGCCAGCCAAGGCAGCCGCGCCCCGATTTCATACCCCACAGCTTGCGGCATCAGCCTCCTTGCTCAACGGCTTCCAGCCTTATGAGCAACGAACCGAAAAACGCTCTCCCAGAGCGTTTTCCTTCGGTTCGGCGCAAACCCCTCAGCGCATTGCTCTCTGGTAAGCCCCTTGATCCCCAACCCCATCCCCTCTATACGCCCGCAATGCCCCACCTATCGGCATAAGAATCATGAAACAGCCGCGTTGCCCTCCCCGTCGCAGGGAGAAGCTTTCCGGCATAGGAGTATGCGACATGAAATTGAATGAACTGCACGACAATCCCGGTGCAACCAAAAAGCAAAAGCGCGTGGCACGTGGTCCGGGTTCGGGCTCGGGTAAAACCGCTGGCCGCGGTATCAAGGGTCAGAAATCGCGTTCGGGCGTCGCTATTGGCGGCTACGAAGGCGGCCAGATGCCACTGTATCGCCGTCTGCCGAAGCGCGGCTTCAACAAGCCGAATCAGGATCGCTTTGCGGTGATCAACCTCGGCCTGATCGAGAAATTCATCGGCCTTGGCAAACTCGACGCGAAAGCTGAGATCACCGAGGATATGCTAGTTGACGCAGGCCTGACCGGCCACAAGCGCGACGGCATCCGTATCCTGAACAAAGGGTCGATCACCACTGCGGTCAAACTGAACGTGACCGGCGCTTCTGCTGCGGCTGTTGAAGCTGTGGCAGCCGCTGGCGGCACCCTGACCGTGGCACCTGTCTTGGAAGCTTTCACCAAAGCGGTCCGTAAAGCATAAAGCAGCGGGTCTGGTTCGGATAAAAACTGCCTTATCGAAAAACGCGTTCGAGCGAATACGAGAGGCAGCGATTTTCGATGCAATCCAAACCAGACACGCTTTAACGCCTTGTGAGCGGTTGCTAGTCCGCTTACATCGGCTTATGTTTCCCGCGCCGCCGACCGGAAACGGTTTGGCGGCGCTTCCCATATTGGGCTTACGCAGAAAGAACTGGGCATGGCTTCAGCTGCCGAACAGATGGCCGCGAACCTCAGCTGGGGTACGCTAGGCAAGGCGACGGATCTCCGTAGCCGGATTTTCTTCACCATTGGTCTCTTGATGGTCTATCGCCTTGGCACTTATGTGCCGGTTCCGGGCATTGATGGCACCCAGCTGCGCAACTTCATGGATGAAGCCGGGCAGGGCATCGGCGGTATGCTGTCGATGTTCACCGGTGGTGCGATCAAGCGCATGGGGATCTTTGCGCTGGGGATCATGCCGTATATCTCGGCCTCGATCATCATTCAGCTGTTGGCCTCTATGGTTCCGGCGCTGGAGCAGATGAAGAAAGAGGGCGACCAAGGCCGCAAGAAGATGAACCAGTGGACGCGCTACGGCACCGTCGCGCTGGCAGTTCTGCAGGGCTTCGGCATTGCCAAATCCATTGAGGCGGGCGGCCTTGCGCACAGCCCGGGCATGTATTTCGTGATTTCCTGCGTCGTCACGCTGGTCGCGGGCACGATGTTCCTGATGTGGCTGGGTGAACAGATCACCGCGCGCGGGATCGGCAACGGCACCTCGCTGATCATCTTCACCGGCATCGTCGCCGAAATTCCGCATGCTTTGGCGCAATTCTTCAGCCAGGGCCGGGCGGGGGTGATCTCTACCCCGGTGATCCTTGGAGTGTTGGTGATGGTCGTCGCCGTGATCGCCTTTGTGGTGTTCATGGAGCGCGCTTTGCGCAAAATCCACATCCAATATCCCCGCCGTCAGGTTGGCATGAAGGTCTATGATGGCGGTTCCAGCCATTTGCCGATCAAGGTCAACCCAGCGGGCGTGATTCCGGCGATCTTCGCCTCGTCCTTGCTGCTGCTGCCGACCACGATTGCGACATTCTCGGGTGCCAATACCGGCCCGGTGATGTCGACGATCCTTGCCTATTTCGGCCATGGTCAGCCGCTGTATCTGGCGTTCTTCGTCTTTATGATCGTGTTCTTCGCGTATTTCTACACCGCGAACGTGGCGTTCAAGACCGATGAAGTCGCTGAAAACCTGAAGAACCAGAACGGCTTTATCCCCGGCATCCGCCCGGGCAAAAAGACCGAAGAATATCTGGATTACGTCGTCAACCGGATCCTTGTGCTCGGGGCTGCCTATCTGACCGCCGTGTGCTTGCTGCCTGAAATCCTGATCAGCCAGTTTTCGATCCCGTTCTATTTCGGCGGCACCTCGGTGTTGATCGTGGTCTCGGTGACGATGGATACGATCAACCAGATTCAATCGCATCTGCTGGCGCATCAATACGAAGGCCTGATTGAAAAGTCGCAATTGCGCGGCAAAAAACGCAGCACCGCCAACCGTCCGCCTGCGCGGCGCTGAGTGGGGCTATGACTTCAGGCCCGGCGTGTTCCGCCGGGCCTTTTCTTTGACAGAAAGGTGCGACATGGCAAATATCATCCTCCTCGGCCCGCCCGGTGCAGGTAAGGGCACTCAAGCCAAGCGCTTGGTGGATGAACGCCAGATGGTGCAGCTTTCGACCGGCGACATGCTGCGCGAGGCCAAGACCTCGGGCACCGAAATGGGCCGCCGTGTTGCCGAAGTGATGGATAAGGGCCAGCTTGTCACCGATGATATCGTCATTGGCCTGATTGCCGAAAAGCTGGCCGGACCTAGCGCTGGTGGCTTCATCTTTGACGGGTTTCCACGCACTTTGCCGCAGGCCGATGCCTTGGCAGAGCTGCTGGCCAGCCACGGCCAAACCCTTGATGCGGTGATCGAGCTGGTGGTTGACGATGCAGCGCTGGTTGGCCGCATCACCCGCCGCGCCGAAGAGACCAAGGCCAAAGGCCAGCCAGTGCGCCGCGACGACACCCCCGAGGTGTTCGAGCTGCGCCTGCGCGAGTTCTACAAGAACACCGCGCCGCTGATCGGCTATTACTGGGCGAAAAAAGACCTGCGCCAAGTCGATGGTATGGCGGAAATGGACACGGTTGCAGCCGAGATTGCCAAAGTTCTTGACAAAGCGTGATTACTGCACCCGCTGGCCTTGACGCTCTGGGAAAAACCCCATAAAGCACGGCGTCCCGCAGCGGAATCGCTTGCGGGATTCCTTATTTGTTAAGGATTCGAATCGCCCTCCGGCTTCTGGCTTTGGGGCGGTGTTGTGAAAAAAGGTTCTGGCGTTACGGAACCGCAACCATGAAGGAATACACGTTTGGCACGTATTGCTGGCGTTAACATCCCGACCGCGAAACGGGTTCCGATCGCGCTCACCTATATCACCGGCGTTGGCCCGCATATCGCAGAGCAAATCTGCGAAAGCGTTGGCATCGACCGCGCCCGTCGCGTCAACCAGCTTTCGGATGCCGAAGTGCTGCAGATCCGCGAATACATCGACGCGAACGTCACGGTTGAAGGCGATCTGCGCCGCGAAACCTCGATGAACATCAAGCGTTTGATGGATCTGGGTTGCTACCGTGGTCTGCGTCATCGTAAGGGCCTGCCGGTCCGCGGTCAGCGCACCCACACGAACGCTCGCACCCGCAAGGGCCCCGCAAAAGCCATCGCTGGCAAGAAGAAATAAGGGGAGCGTTTAGATATGGCACGCGATACCAAATCGACCCGCACGAAGAAAAAAGAACGCAAGAACATCGCCGCTGGCGTGGTTCACGTGAACTCTTCGTTCAACAACACCAAAATCCTGATCTCCGACGTTCAGGGCAACGCGATTTCCTGGTCGTCTTCGGGCACCATGGGCTTCAAAGGCTCGCGGAAATCCACGCCTTACGCGGCTCAGATGGCTGCTGAAGATGCGGCCCGCAAAGCACAAGAGCATGGCATGAAGACTGTTGAAGTCGAAGTGCAAGGTCCGGGTTCGGGCCGCGAGTCTGCTCTGCGCGCACTGGCTGCTGTCGGCCTGAACGTCACTTCGATCCGTGACGTGACGCCGCTGGCACACAACGGCTGCCGTCCGCCGAAGCGCCGTCGCGTCTAAGACATCACTACAGGTCGGGTCGTGCGATGTCTGCACGGCCCGATTTCTGCATTTCTGAACCTCGGGCGTCCTTTGCTTTCGGACATGAGCAAAAGACAAGTATGGAGGCGGTCACATGATCCACAAAAATTGGCTTGAACTGATTAAACCGACGCAGTTGGTTGTAAAGCCGGGGGCCGATGCACAGCGCACCGCCACCGTCTACGCTGAACCGCTGGAGCGTGGTTTCGGTCTGACCCTTGGCAACGCGCTGCGCCGCGTGCTGATGTCGTCGCTGCAGGGTGGCGCTATCACCTCGGTGCAAATCGACAACGTGCTGCACGAGTTTTCCAGCGTGGCTGGCGTGCGCGAAGATGTCACCGACATCATCCTGAACCTCAAGGGTGTGTCGATCAAGATGGACGTTGATGGGCCGAAACGCCTGTCGATCTCGGCCAAAGGTCCGGGCGTTGTCACCGCTGGCGACATCTCGGAAACCAACGGCATCGAAATCCTGAACAAGGAACATGTCATCTGCCACCTCGACGATGGCGCAGATGTGTTCATGGAACTGACCGTCAACACCGGCAAAGGCTATGTTGCCGCTGACAAAAACCGCCCGGAAGATGCGCCGATTGGCCTGATTCCGATCGACGCGATCTATTCGCCGGTCAAGAAAGTGTCCTACGAAGTCACCCCGACCCGCGAAGGTCAGGTGCTGGACTATGATAAACTGACCATGCGCATCGAAACCGACGGCTCGCTGACGCCAGAAGACGCGGTGGCCTATGCCGCGCGTATTCTGCAAGACCAGCTGGCCGTGTTCGTCAACTTCGACGAGCCGGAAGCAGCTGGCAAAGGCGTCGAAGATGCTGGCCTCGAATTCAACCCGCTGCTGCTGAAGAAAGTAGACGAGTTGGAGCTTTCGGTGCGTTCGGCAAACTGCCTGAAGAACGACAACATCGTCTATATCGGCGATCTGATCCAGAAAACCGAAGCAGAAATGCTGCGCACCCCGAACTTCGGCCGCAAGTCCTTGAACGAAATCAAGGAAGTGCTGTCGGGCATGGGGCTGCATCTGGGCATGGAAGTCGAAGATTGGCCGCCGGAAAACATCGAAGATCTGGCCAAGCGTTTCGAAGACCAGTTCTAAGAAATTGTAGGGTGCGTGCTTGCACGCACCTTCAACCAAATGCCCGGACTGCCGGGGAAAATATGGGCAACAACGCCCCAAGGTGAGCGGGACCAATCGTAGGCCCTGCCGGACAAAGCAAAACACGCGAATAGGAGATTCCAATGCGTCACGCCTCTGGTTACCGTAAGCTAAACCGCACCCACGAACACCGCAAAGCGATGTTCGCCAACATGGCGGGTTCCTTGATCGAGCACGAGCAGATCAAAACCACCCTGCCGAAAGCCAAAGAACTGCGCCCGATCATCGAAAAGCTGATCACTCTGGCAAAGCGCGGCGACCTGCACGCCCGCCGTCAAGCGCATTCGCAGCTGAAGCAAGACATCCACACCGCGCGCCTGTTTGAAATTCTCGGGCCGCGTTACCAGGATCGTCAGGGCGGTTACGTCCGCGTGCTGAAAGCCGGCTTCCGCTATGGCGATATGGCTCCGATGGCGATCATCGAATTCGTTGATCGTGACCCGAACGCGAAAGGTGCAGCAGACCACGCCCGCACCGCCGCAGAAGACGCGTTCGAGGCGTAAGCCCACCGCGCATTCCCTTAGAAAACCCGCCCTAACCGGCGGGTTTTTTTATATCTGCCTTATCTTTACGTGACGTCAACGGAATGAAGAGCCCGGACTCTGCATCAGGGCTTTCAATTAAGTAAATTCTTGTAATTGATGGTAAACAGGAAACGCACTGTTGCCGATCCGGGTATAGTAGCCATCCCGCGAACTGCCTAAAGTTGTAAATGAATCGAGAGATCGAATAAACATGTCAGTAAAGCTAGGTATAGATGTCGAGTTACACCAACTTTCGCTTATGGCCCCGGCGGGTTACTTCGTCGGCCTCCATATTCGTTTCACCGCTCCTCTGGTCACCTACCAAACCTACGATCAGCGTTGGCTCGACTACTACACCGAAAAAGGCTACGTCCTGCGTGACCCAATGGTAGCCTGGGGCTTCAGTGCCACTGGCACCATCCGTTGGAGCGATCCCGCCCTGCCAGACCCGTTTGGCCTGTTCGTAGAGGCCGCAAGATACGGCCTGAACTATGGCGCCACAGTTGCCTGTGGCCCGGTCAAATCACGATCCATTGCCTCTTTTGCGCGGGCGGACCGCGAATTTGAGGACCATGAAATTGCAGCCATCGCCACCATCGTGCATCGGCTGCATGACGTGACAGAGCCACCCGAAGAGCTGACGAAGGCTCAGATAGAGGCTCTGCGCTGTATCGCTGGGGGGGACCGGTTTACTGCCGCTGCGGCGAAACTGGGCATATCAGAAAGCGCGCTTAAAGCCCGCGTAACATCGGCGCGCATCCGTTTGATGGCGCGCACCACAGCCGAAGCCATTCAACGCGCAAAGGATTATCGGCTGATCTGACAACCCCCTCCGCGATGTTCTGACTGCCATCTGAACATAATGGAGACCACCATGCTCACCACCACGCTTTCTTTTGCCAACCTCCACAACCATGGAGAGCTGTTCGCGAACATGCTTCGCGCCCGGCGTGAACTTTTTATTGTCCACAACAAGTGGGACCTGCCCGAGGCTTTGGGCATGGAATACGACCAGTACGACACTCCGGCCAGCCGCTGGGTGGTTGTGCATGACGATAATGGCCGCGTTATGGCAGGAAATCGTCTGACTCCGACCACCGCGAAATGCGGCATCTACAGCTACATGATCCGTGACGCACAGCGCGGTCTGCTCGATACGATCCCGGCCAACCTGCTGACGGATGAAGCCCCGGTCGGTGATCATATCTGGGAATCGAGCCGCCTGTTCGTCGCCCATGACGTGCCGTCCTCGATCCGCCGCCGCGTGCATGCCCAGCTGATCGCGCAGCTTGGCGAAACCGTCCGCAGCCTGAACGCCACCCACTGCCTGACCCTCTTGGCCGCCACCTGGCCCCGCTGGGCCGACCGTGTGGGTGTGAAGATGCGCGCGATGGGCCCGGTGATGGAGATCGACGCCATCGACAACCAAGTGGTCGAGATGGATTTCAGCCTGACCAAGCACTAAGGCGCAACCTGCGGCGGCCTATGGGGAGCAGGGCCGCCCGCAGACTCCGAAATCGCTCTATGAGGACAGCCACTTGTGCTTGTATGGCACCCGAAGGGTGGGCCATTGCACGATATGGTCGGCCGCCTTCTGGGTCTTTTCGATCAAATCTGTGTAACGGAGTGATCTTGATCACTCCAGAATGTTAAAAGAGCATCCAAAAAATGTTAGAGGAACGTCAAGCGCTACAGGAGGAACTTGATTTTGGATTTTTTCTCATGTGATGCTGGTCAGTGTGCCATGATTGCCAAACAATGTCCCGAGGGTGCCGTGGTCTTGGATAAAGAACAGGGTAGCACTGGGCGCATACTTTTTCGACCTACGCTCATGCTTGCAGGTCATGGTCTAGAGTTATTGCTCAAGGCATGCATGTACTGGAACGGAAAACCTCCAAAAACAAGTGGGCCGCAAGGACACGATATCCTTGCTCTCTGGAGCGAAGAAATTTGTGAACCAATCCGAGGCAATGTCTTTGCAAATGCCATAAAGGTCGCAACCGCCGCGCGCGAAACCCATGATTATCCTGACAATCCCCGCGATGAAGAGGTTCTACCGCTTATCGAAGAGTATGTTCTTGCGCTTGGTAATCTGCATGGCGTGCGCGGCTATCCGTTGCGGTATCCATCCTCGCGTGAGCACTTGGCGCCACGAACTCCGTTTCTCGTAAAATCGCTCCATGCCACTGCCGATGATTTTGTGAAACGGCCAAATGAGTTCAAATTGATACGTTTTCGGGGTGAAGATTGAGGCGATTGCACCTGAAAATCTCAGTGACTGCGCCAAAACTCCGCTTTTCGATCTGCTGTCCATAGGCGAATGGGCCGGTGTTCATAAGTTTTTATGGGCGCCGCTCTCACACGCAATCCGCCTTCCCCCGCCCCGCTTTGCCGCGTAAACTCCCCGCATGTCAGACCTTTTCGACACCCCCGGCAAACCGCAGCCAGAGGCACCGCGCCCCTTGGCCGATCGTCTGCGCCCGCGCGCGCTATCCGAGGTGATCGGACAATCCCACGTCCTCGGCCCCGATGGCCCCTTGGGCGCAATGCTGACCGCCAACAGCCTGTCCTCGCTGATCCTGTGGGGCCCGCCCGGCGTTGGCAAAACCACCATCGCCCGGCTGCTCGCCCACGAATCCGACCTCGCCTTCGTGCAAATCTCGGCGATTTTCACCGGCGTCCCCGATCTGCGCAAAGTGTTCGAGACCGCCAAGATCCGCCGCCAAAACGGTGGCAAAGGCACCCTGCTGTTCGTCGACGAAATCCACCGCTTCAACAAAGCCCAGCAAGACGGCTTCCTGCCCTATATGGAAGACGGCACCATCCTTCTGGTCGGGGCCACCACCGAAAACCCCAGCTTCGAGCTGAACGCCGCTCTGCTCTCCCGCGCGCAGGTCATCATCCTCGAACGCCTCAACCTGATCGATCTCGAACTTCTCGCCCAACGCGCCGAAAAAGACCTCAACCGCCAACTCCCCCTCAACGGCGACGCGCGTGAGGCGCTGATCGAGATGGCCGACGGCGATGGCCGCGCTTTGCTGAACCTGATCGAACAAATCGCCGCATGGAAACTCGACAAACCCCTCGACCGGGCGCAGCTTTCCACCCGCCTGATGCGCCGCGCCTCGAAATACGACAAATCGGGCGAAGAGCATTACAACCTGATCTCGGCCCTGCACAAATCGGTGCGCGGCTCTGATCCCGATGCGGCCCTCTACTGGTTTGCCCGCATGCTGGAAGGCGGCGAAGACCCGCGCTTTCTCGCCCGCCGCATCACCCGCATGGCGGTTGAAGACATTGGCCTCGCCGACCCGCAAGCGCAGGCCATCTGCCTCGAATCCTGGAACACATACGAGCGCTTAGGCTCCCCCGAAGGCGAACTGGCGCTGGCGCAAGCCCTCGTCTACCTCGCGCTCGCGCCCAAATCAAACGCGGTCTATACCGCCTACAAAGCCGCCCGCGCCGCCGCCCGCGAAACTGGCAGCGAACCACCGCCTTTGCACATCCGCAACGCCCCCACCAAACTGATGAAGGAAATCGGCTACGGTGCGGGCTACGCTTATGATCACGACGCTGAAGACAGTTTTTCGGGCCAAAACTACTTCCCCGACGCGATGAAGCGCCCGATCTATTACAATCCACCCGAACGCGGCTTTGAACGCGAGCTGAAAAAACGCATCGACTATTTCGTCAAACTGCGCAGCAAACGCAACGCGACCTGATCTGCACGTTTCAGACTGGCCTAAATATCCCGGGGGTTTCGGGGGCTGGCCCCCGTGCGCCAGTTGACAAACCGCGCCCTACGGATCAATGAAAACCCATGTTCTACACGCTGTCCCAAGTCGCCCTCGGCGGCGCCATTGGCTCTGTTTTGCGCCACCTGTGCATCTCGACCCTCGGCGCACCGATTGCCACGCTGCTCGTCAATGTCGCGGGCAGTTTTGTCATGGGCGTGCTTTACATCACTCTCAGCCGCAGCCTGTCGCCACTGGTGATGACGGGTATCCTCGGCGGCTTCACCACTTTCTCTGCCTTCTCTCTCGACACACTGAAACTCTGGCAATCCGGCCAGATCGCGCAGGCCGCGCTTTACACCGCCGCCTCCGTCACCCTTTCGCTTTCCGCCGTCGCCCTTGGCGCAGCCCTAGCCCGTGGAGCCCTCGCATGAGCGACGTTCAACTGATCACAGTAACCGACAATGATGGCGAACAACGCCTTGATCGCTGGTTCAAAAAGCGCTTTCCGCAAGTCACCCAAGGCCATGTCGAAAAGATGTGCCGCACCGGCCAAGTCCGTGTCGACAGCGCGCGCGCCAAGGCATCCGATCATGTCATGCCCGGCCAAACCATCCGCATCCCGCCGCTGCCAGATGCCGCAGCCCCAGTCCAGCGCCGCGCGGGCAGCTATTCCGCCGCCGATGAAAAGATGATCCAGAACGCGGTCTTGTGGAAGGATGAGCATATGATCATCCTCAACAAACCCCCCGGTCTGCCGTCGCAAGGTGGGTCTGGCCAAGGGGATCGCCATGTCGATGGCCTGACCGATGCGCTGAAATTCGGCTACAAAGATCGCCCAAAACTGGTGCACCGGCTTGATAAAGACACCTCGGGCCTGTTGATGCTCGCCCGCACCGACCGCGTGGCGCGGGCTTTGTCCGAAGCCCTGCGCCACCGTCTCACCCGTAAAATCTACTGGGCCGCCGTCGCAGGCGTGCCGCATCCGCGCCAAGGTTCGATCAAATACGGCTTGCAGAAATCCGGTGGCGGCAAGTATGGCGACGAAAAGATGATCTGTATTCATCCCGCCAAAATGGCCGATTACCCCGACGCCAAACGCGCGCAGACCGATTACTTTACGCTGTGGTTTTTGGGCTCGCGCCTGTCGTGGATGGCGCTGGAACCTGTCACCGGACGCACCCACCAGTTGCGCGCGCATATGGCCGAAATGGGCCATCCGATCTTGGGCGACAGCAAATACGGCCTCACGGGGACCGAAAATATGGGCGACGGTTGGGGGGCCAGCATCGGCGGCGACATCAGCCGCAAGCTGCATCTGCATGCCCGCATGCTGACCATCGAACACCCGATCCACAAGAAAATGATGACTTTCACCGCCCCCTTGCCCGAGCATATGGCCCGCACCTGGAAGACCCTCGATTGGGGCGAAAACGATGTGCCAGCCGATCCGTTCTCGGGTGCTGCATGAGTTCTTGGACGGCGAAACGCTTTTGGAAACAAGCCGTTGCGGAACCCTGCGACGGCGGTTTCACCGTCACCCTTGATGGCCGCGCGGTAAAGACTCCGGCCAAGCGCGCATTGGTTGTGCCGACGCTTGCGATGGCCGAGGTGATCGCCGCCGAATGGGATGCGCAATCTGGCCGGGTCAAACCCGAAACCATGCCCGCGACCCGCGCCGCCAATTCCGCCATCGACAATGTGGCCATTCAATTCGACGCCGTGGCCGCCGACCTCGCCCGCTATGGTGAAACCGATCTACTCTGCTACCGCGCGACCGGCCCGCAAGAATTGATCGACCGCCAGTCCGATGCCTGGGATCCGCTGCTGGAATGGTCCGCCGCCGCTCTGCGCGCGCCATTGATCGCCACTGCGGGCGTCATGCACATCCGCCAGCCCGAAACTTCGGTTGCCAAGCTTGCCGCGCAGGTCCGCGCTTTTACCCCGTTCCAGCTCGCCGCTGTCCACGATCTGATCGCCATCTCTGGCTCGCTGATCCTCGCCCTTGCCGTCACGCGGGGCCGTCTGTCGCTGGATCAATGCTGGGCGCTGAGCCGAATCGACGAGACATGGCAGAACGAACTTTGGGGCGTTGACGAAGATGCTGCCGCCTTAGAATCGCTTAAACTGCAGGCACTGGCCGAAGCGGCGCGATTCTTCGCATTGTGCGGGTAACAATCTTCTCTCTGGCTGCCCCTTCTTTGCGCAATCTGTCTGCCTGATTGCCCCAAAGCGTTATGATAGCGGTAAATTCCGCTATATTGGCAGTTTTGCTTGACCGATTGCAGGGCTATGTCCGAGTATGACCAGCACTGGCGACCGTGTTCGTCATGGGGAGCGTACCCGCATAAGATGCGGGACATATAACCTTCGCCCGAAAAACGGGCGGAAACAACAAGAGGTAAGAATGAAAAAATCCGTATTCTTCGGCGCACTCGCGGCCACCACCGTTCTGGCAGGGTCGGCTTTCGCTGGCACGCTGGATGATGTGAAAGCCCGCGGCGAGCTGATCTGCGGCGTGAACGTCGGTCTGACCGGCTTCGGCGCTCCGGATGCAACCGGCGCTTATGTCGGCTTCGACGTTGATCTGTGCAAAGCCGTAGCTGCTGCCGTTCTCGGCGATGCGGCCAAGGTCAAATACGTTCCCACCACTGGCGAGACCCGCTTCACCGCGCTGGCTTCCGGCGAAGTTGACGTGCTGATCCGTAACTCGACCTGGACCTTCTCGCGCGATACCGACCTCAAGTTCGATTTCGTCGCGGTGAACTACTATGATGGCCAAGGCTTCATGGTGAAGAAAGATCTCGGCGTGTCCTCGGCGAAAGAGCTTGATGGTGCGACCGTCTGTATCCAGACCGGCACCACGACCGAGCTGAACTTGGCCGACTTCTTCAAGTCGAACAACATCACCTACACCCCGGTCAACGTGGCAGACGATTCCGAAGCCCTGCGTCAGTATGATGCCGGCGCTTGTGACGCCTACACCACCGATGCTTCGGGTCTGGCTGCTTCGCGTGCCTCGCTGGCAAGCCCGGCTGATCACATCATCTTGCCGGAAATCATCTCGAAAGAGCCGCTCGGCCCGGTCGTGCGTCACGGCGACAACAACTGGGGCGATATCGTCCGTTGGACCTATTACGCGCTGCTGACCGCAGAAGAAAAAGGCGTGACCAAGGCCAACATCGACCAAGTCGCATCCTCGACCACCGACCCGGAAATCAAGCGTTTGCTTGGTCTTGAAGGCGACATGGGCGCGATGATGGGTCTCGACAAAGACTGGAGCCGTCGCGCAATCGCCGTTTCCGGCAACTATGGCGAAATCTTTGAAGCCCATATCGGCACCTCGACCCCGATCGGTCTGGCGCGCGGTCTGAACGCTTTGTGGACCCAAGGCGGCCTGCAATACGCACCGCCGATCCGCTGATCTAACCCACGGGCGCGGAGAAATCCGCGCCCGCTTCCAACTAAGATCATCGCTCACTTGATCCGGCACATCACCTGACCGCAGGGGGAACCGCCCCCAAACGACCGGCAAAAGTCCGGCAGCGGCAGGGCAGGGGGAATATATATGACGCTCGCCACAGAGCCGCCGAAAGCAAACTTTCGGCTGGGTATGTTGATTTACGACACCCGCTACCGTTCTTACACCATTCAGATCATCGTGTTGATCCTGTTCCTGCTGGGCGTCGCCTGGCTTGCCAACAACACCATCGAGAATCTGGCCGCCAAGGACAAAGACATCAACTTTGGCTTCCTTTGGAACCGCGCCGGTTACGATATCGATCAGCATTTGGTGCCTTACACCAATGATTCCACGCATTTTCAGGCCCTGCTGGTCGGTCTGTGCAACACGCTGCTGGTCGCGGTGATCGGCTGCTTTTTGTCCACCATTCTGGGCGTCACCATCGGTGTGCTGCGGCTGTCGAAAAACTGGCTGCTCTCGCGGATGATGACCGTCTATATCGAGCTGTTCCGCAACGTCCCCGTCGTGCTGTGGATCATCCTCGTCTACGCCGTTCTGTCCGAGACCCGGCCCGAACCCAAAGATTTCAAAATCGTCGATGGCACCTCAAAGGCCTCGATGATCCTGAACGATTCCTTCGCCATCACCAATCGCGGCACCAACGTGCCCTCGCCACTGCTGGAGCACCCGCTGCCCCGGATTGAACTCGGCGGCTACTCCCTGAATCTGTCGGTTCTGGCCTGCATTTTCGTGGTCGCAGCCTCGATCTGGATCAACCGCATCCTGCGTCGTCGCGCTGCCGCGACGCAGGAAGCCACCGGTATCCGCCCAACGACATGGTGGAAATCGCTGCTGATCCTGTTCGTGCCCATCATCGCCTTGCTGTTCGCGATGGGGCTGCATTGGGACTACCCGGCGTTCAAAGGCTTCAACTTCAAAGGCGGTCTGAATGTCGCCCATGCCTTCACCGCGCTGACCGTCGCCCTCACCCTCTATTACGCCTCGGTGATCGCAGAGACCGTGCGCGCGGGCATCCAGGCGATCTCGAAGGGCCAGTCAGAGGCCGCTGCCGCTTTGGGCCTCCGCCCCGGCCGCACGATGAATCTGGTGATCCTGCCGCAAGCTTTGCGCGTCATCATCCCGCCGCTGATCTCGCAATATCTGTCGCTGACCAAGGACACCTCGCTTGGCCTCGCCGTCAGCTACCTTGATCTGCGCGGCACCTTGGGTGGCATCACCCTGAACCAAACCGGGCGCGAGCTAGAGTGTATGACCCTGATGATGTTGATTTATCTGATCATCAGCCTGATCATCTCGTCGGTGATGAACGCCTATAACGCCTCTGTCAAATTGAAGGAGCGTTAAGATGTCACTGCTCTATATCCGCAAAGACATGCTCGGCCCATCCGCCCCCCCGGCCTCGCAAACCGGCGCGATCCGCTGGCTGCGTGAGAATTTGTTCTCTGGCCCGGTCAACTCGATCCTGACCTTGCTTGCGATCTATGTGCTGTACGCGCTGATTTCGCTGTCATGGCCGTGGCTTGCCAATGGCGTCTGGACTGCAAGTTCGCTGCAAGAATGTCGCAGCATCGTGGCTGCCAGCGCCGGTCCTGATGCGGGCGGTGCCTGCTGGGCGATGATCCACGAGCGTTGGCACCAGTTCATCTTTGGCTTCTACCCGCCAGATCTGTGGTGGCGCCCCATCTTGGCCTTTGGCCTGCTGTTCGTCGCCCTTGCGCCTGTGCTTTACGCCGACAATAAATCTGCAATGTCAAAGCTTTGCGGTCTGATCGGCGTGCTGGCGGTGCTTTGCCTGATCGGCGCGGATGGCTTCTCGTTCCACACCGTTCTGGCCATCGCTTTGTTTGCGGGCCTCACCGCCTTCGCCGCCACCAAACCGCGCGCACTGCTGACCGTCACAATCTTGTTCCCGTTCATCGCACTTTGGTTGCTCTGGGGTGGCTCGATCTGGGGGCCGATCACCGCCCTTCTCGGCTTCATGGTGATGGCGATGATCTACAGCCTGATCGCGCCAAAACTCGGCCCGGTGATGGGGGCAAGCCTTGGCTTTATCGCCGCCTGCTTGTGGTGGCTGTTCCTGCAATCCTATGTCTCCGAGGCGTGGCAAGCCCTGCTGCCGCTGGAGCTGACCTATGTGACCTCTGACAAATTCGGCGGCTTCCTGCTTGCTTTCGTGATTGGCGTCGCCTCCATTTCGATCTCGCTTCCCCTCGGCATCCTGCTCGCCTTGGGCCGTCGCTCGGATATGATGCTGATCAAAACGCTGTCGGTCGGCTTCATCGAATTTGTCCGCGGCGTGCCGCTGATCACCATGCTGTTCACCGCGTCTTTGCTGCTGCAATACTTCCTGCCGCCGCAAACAAAGTTCGACCTGATCCTGCGCGTGGTCATCCTCGTCACCATCTTCTCGGCCGCCTATAATGCCGAAGTGGTGCGCGGTGGCCTCGCCGCCTTGCCGCGCGGCCAGTACGAGGCCGCCGATGCCTTGGGTCTGGATTACTGGCAGGCGCAGCGGCTGATCATCATGCCGCAAGCGCTGAAAATCTCGATCCCCGGCATCGTGTCGACCTTCATCGGCCTGTTCAAAGACACCACGCTTGTGTCTTTCGTGGGCCTCGCCGACCCGTTGCGCGGCATCACCACCATCGTGCGCGCCGACATCAACTGGAAAGGCATCTACTGGGAGCCTTACATTTTCGTCGGCGGCATCTTCTTTATCGTCTGCTTCGGCATGTCCCGGTACTCGATGTATCTGGAGAACAAGCTGAAGACTGATCACCGCTAAATCAAGGACTTACATCATGGCAGAACCCGCAATCGACCGCAGCAAGATGCAAATCTCTGATGAGGTGGCAATCCAAATCACCGGCATGAACAAGTGGTACGGCACCTTCCATGTGCTGCGCGACATCAACATGACCGTCAACAAAGGCGAACGTATCGTCATCTGCGGCCCTTCAGGCTCCGGTAAATCCACCCTGATCCGCTGCATCAACCGGCTGGAAGAACACCAGCAGGGCCAGATCATCGTTGATGGCACCGAGCTGACATCCGACCTGAAGAACATCGACAAGGTGCGCTCCGAGGTTGGCATGGTGTTCCAGCACTTCAACCTGTTCCCGCATCTGACCATCCTCGAAAACCTGACCTTGGCCCCTATCTGGGTCCGCAAGGTTCCGAAGAAAGAGGCGGAAGAGGTGGCAATGCACTATCTCGGCAAGGTGAAAATCCCCGAGCAGGCGCATAAATACCCAGGCCAGTTGTCGGGCGGCCAACAGCAGCGCGTCGCCATCGCGCGCTCGCTCTGCATGAAGCCCCGCATCATGCTGTTCGACGAGCCAACCTCGGCCCTCGACCCCGAGATGATCAAAGAGGTGCTCGACACCATGATCTCCCTCGCTGAAGAAGGCATGACCATGCTTTGCGTCACCCACGAAATGGGTTTCGCGCAGGCTGTGGCGAACCGGGTGATCTTCATGGACCAAGGCCAGATCGTCGAGCAAAACGAGCCGCGCGAGTTCTTCAACAACCCGCAATCCGAGCGTACCAAGCTGTTCCTGTCGCAGATTCTGGGGCATTGAAAACAGTGCGTACAAGCACAAACCCTACCCACCCGTAGGGTGCGTGATTTCACGCACCGTGCTTCTGGCACAAACAAACAAACAAAAAAGGCGCCCCTCCCTGGGCGCCTTTTTAGTTAAGAAAGCATGAACAAGGGGGTTATAACCTCTTGAAATCATTCAAACGGCACGCTTGTCCACGCGCGGACAGATCAAACCACCATCTCGCGCGGGATAACAAAATCCACCGTCACACCCTGACCAAACGCGATCTCATCCCAAGATTCCACCGCGAAATCCACCACCAAAGTCGCCCCGGTCGGATAGCGTCCAAACTCCGCATTGAACGGCGCTTTGGCCACCAATTTCTCGGCAAACTCGGCGATCCCCGGATTGTGTCCGATCATCATCACCACATCCGCCTGCGCGTGCTTTAACACCGCCAGCATCACATCCACCCCGGCGTGATAAAGTGCGGGCTTCAACTCCATCAACGGCGTCGCAGGCAGCGCCGGCGCAATCCCCGACCAAGTCTGCCGCGTCCGCACCGCATCCGAGCACAGAACCTTCGCGGGCACATACCCGCGCGAGGCCAGCCACTGCCCCAGATCCGCCGCAGCCGCCTTGCCGCGTTCATTCAAGGGCCGGTCATGGTCCGGCGTCAACGGGTCGTCCCAAGCAGATTTCGCATGGCGTGTCAGGATCAGTCGCTTCATTTGTGGAACGTCCCCATATGATAGGCAGAATGTTCAGCCAGTCTTGCATAGCCAACCGACACCGGGCAAGCCCGACGCACGGCACAGCCCAAATTCATGCAATCCGCGCCGACAGGCTGGTTCAGAAACGCGTGGCAGGCAGGCACATCATAGCCCGCCGCATCCAACGCCCCCGCCGGGCAAGCCGACACACAGGGCCGCGCGCAGGCCTCACAAGGCGAGATCGCCACCGGAACCTCGACCCGCTGTTTCAACGCCAAAGCGCCGCGAAAGCTGACCATCAACCCCTGTTCGGCCTGCACCAACAGCTTCACCGGGCTGTCCCACACACGCCCAGTCCGCAAAGCCCAGCGATAAAACGGATGATACGGCGCGCCACCAAACGGAAACAGCGCCTTCGCGCCCAGATCGCACGCCATCCGCCCAATCACCCGCCGCGACCAGCGATCAACCGGATCGACCCCGCCCCATTCCGGCTGCGCCCGCAGATGAGCCCAATATCCCGGCTCTGCAGGGCCCAGCAACAGTACCGAGCGTGTCCCCGCAGGCAGTTCCGCCTCATCTTCACAGGTAAACCCGCCCAGCACGGTCAGAAAATGCCGCGCCGCCATTGCCTCGATCTCAGCCAGCATGCGCAGCCCCCGCATTTGATCTTTGGCAAATACTCACGCCGGACTCAGCTGCGGCAAGCCGAAAAGAGCCTCCGGCGGGAATATTTAGGCCAGTATGAACGCCCCTAGCGCTTCACCCGAGGCGTCACGCGCGGCACCGTTGATCGGATCTGGCTGCCAGCGCCATGGTCAGTGAACAACTCCAGCAGGCAGGCATTGGGAATCCGGCCATCCAGAATCGTCACCGCCCGGGTGCCCGCCTCAATCGCCATCAGCGCGGTTTCGGTTTTCGGGATCATCCCGCCCGAAATCACGCCCGAGGCGGTCATCGCCCGGATTTCATCCGGCGTGATCTGCGTCATCACCTGCCCAGACGCATCCTTCACGCCCGGCACATCGGTTAACAGCAGCAAACGATCTGCCTGCAACGCACCCGCAATCGCGCCCGCTGCCGTGTCGCCGTTGACGTTGAACGTCTCGTTATCAGCCATCCCGGTTGCGACCGGGGCCACCACCGGAATGATCCCGGCCTTATACAAATCGCGCAAAACCTGCACATTCATCTCAACCGGGCGGCCAACAAAGCCCAGTTCCGGGTCATCGGCGACGCAAACCATCAGGTCGTCGTCCTTGCCGGAAATCCCCACCGCGCGCCCGCCCGCATCCATGATCGCCTGGACGATGCGCTTGTTGACCAGCCCCGACAGCACCATCTCGACCACCTGCACCGTCGCCTTATCGGTCACCCTCTTGCCGCGCACGAATTCGGATTTGATGCCCAGCTTGGTCAGCATGTCGTTGATCATCGGCCCGCCGCCATGCACCACAACCGGGTTCACGCCCACCTGCCGCATCAGCACCACGTCGCGGGCAAATTCCGCCATCGCGGCATCGTCGCCCATCGCATTGCCGCCAAATTTCACCACCACAACCGCATCTTCAAAGCGTTGCAGATAGGGCAGGGCCTCGGAAAGCATCTTCGCTGTCGAGATTGCGTCACTCATCGTCAATGTCTGCTTTTGCATGGGGGAGCCTTTGGTTTTTTGCCTGATACCGCCTTTACGCCCCCCTGCCAAGCAAAGCTTTTGTGTCTGCCTATCGGTTAAAAAGCTGGTTGCAGCAGCGCGCTAAGTCTTTGAAATGACTAAGGCGCAGCAGGTCGCCTCAGCGTGATCCTCTTGCAATTGCCACCCAATGCCCTAGCTTGACCCCAAGCCAAGGAGTGCATGATGTCCGAGCAGAAAACCCTCGTCCTGACCGGAGCAAGCCGGGGAATCGGCCATGCCACCGTAAAGCGCTTTGGCGGTGAAGGTTGGCGGGTCCTGACCTGCTCGCGCCATCCCTTTGATCCGCGCTGTCCGTGGCCGGGGGGCGAGGATAACCATATTCAGATCGACCTTGCAGATCCCAACAAAACCATCGCCGCGATGGAAATGATCAAGGCCAAGTTGAACGGCAAGCTGCACGCTTTGGTGAATAATGCCGGGATTTCGCCGAAGGGCGAGGGCGGTAAGCGCCTGAATACATTGGAAACTGATCTGCGGACATGGGGGCAAGTCTTTCACGTCAACTTTTTTGCCTCGGTGATCCTTGCGCGTGGCTTGCAAGCTGAACTCGCTGCGGCGAAAGGCTCGGTTGTCAACGTGACCTCAATTGCCGGCAGCCGGGTGCATCCTTTTGCGGGTGCAGCCTATTCGACCTCAAAGGCCGCTCTGGCTGCGCTGACCCGCGAAATGGCGCATGATTTCGGGCCCTTGGGCGTGCGGGTGAATGCGATTGCACCCGGAGAGGTTGAGACAGCGATCCTCTCGCCCGGCACCGACAAGATTGTCGAGCAGTTGCCGATGCGTCGTTTGGGTCAAACGAAAGAGGTCGCGGATGCGATCTGGTTTTTGTGCTCGGAGCAATCGAGCTACATTTCCGGCACCGAGATTCAGATCAACGGCGGCCAGCACGTCTAAGCCGATTCGCATGGTTTGGTTAATGCGGCGCGCTGGTGCCAGTGACGGACAAAGCTATGGCCGCTATCTGGCCCATTCCTGTATCATTTCTGGGTCTTTAACTTTTCGTTAAACCCCAGAATTAACACAGCGATCTCAGCCCCTTAGCGCTGCTTAAACCAGCGTCGCGATGATGGTGCGCAAAGTCTCAATCCCGTCGCCCTTTTCCGAACTCGTGACCACCAATTCCGGGTAAGCCGCCGGATGTTTCGCCAGCGCAGCTTTGACCTGCTCGATATTGGCATCGCGCTCGGCGGTCGAAACCTTGTCCATCTTGGTCATTACCACCTGAAACGTCACAGCAGAGCGGTCGAGAAGGTCCATGATCTCTTCATCCACCGCTTTCACGCCGTGCCGGGTGTCGATCAAAACAAACGCCCGCCGCAGGGTTTGTCGCCCCGCAAGGTAGCTTTTCAGCAGCGCCTGCCATTTGGCCACGATCGGCTTTGGCGCTTCAGCATAGCCATAGCCGGGCAAATCGACCAAAAAGCGGTTCATCTCACCCAAGGCGAAATAGTTGATTTCCTGGGTCCGCCCCGGCGTGTTCGATGCGCGTGCAAGGTTTTTGCGCCCCGTTAAGGCATTGATCAAGCTGGATTTTCCAACGTTGGACCGACCGGCAAAGCAAACCTCAAGCCGATCCGGTTCCGGCAAGCCAGACATCGCCACCACGCCTTTTACGAAATCAACCGGGCCTGCGAACAGCAAGCGGCCTGCTTCGCGCGATGCGAAATCCGGTTCGGGCGTCAAGGTAAACTGCAGGCTCGTCATGCCAATCTCCATTCATCACCGACCGCAATCGGCCCGCTTTCTACAACCACGCCGTATAGGCCAAAATCCTGATGGCCAAAATGCGTGTTCAACGCGTTCAGGGTTGGTGCATTGACCTTGCCGGTCTCTGGATCAACCGTGGTGGCACTGCACCGCTCAATGCGTTCTTCAATCTTAAGCACCGCACCACCAATGGCTAAGTGCTTGCCAATCCAATCTAATTCCGCCCAAGGCTCGGCGCCGTCCAGCCAAAGATTGCCGCGCCAACGGTCCCTTGACAACGGCTGTCCCATTTTGGACGAAAGGTCTGCCAAAGAGGCTGTCGACAAAATCGAAAGCGCGGGCAGGGGCGTATCAGTCATTCCGCGCCCAGCCTTTACAATTGCGACCGGTTGGGCGCGATCTGGTGGATTCAGCGGGGTCACCCACTCCAAAAAACGGGGCAAATCGGCGGGATCATCGGGGCGAAACGTCATCTCGCCGCGATCTGGATGGTGCAAAGTGACGGTTGCCGTCGCTTCATCCAAGCTTGAAGTGATCGCCATCAGTGCCGGAGCCTTGGCGCCGCGTGCAAAATTTACGCAGCGATTCCAACCCTCTACCAGCTTGGCTGCGTCATGCGCCACCGCCCAATGACGATCCCATGCCAGACACTCCCCCGCCAAAAGACGAACGGACGCGAGTGTTTCGCGTCCGTGTCCCTTGATCGGGTGCCGGCAGATTTGTGCCAGCAGAGCGGTCATTTTTTGGCGACCTCAACCGGCTTTTTCTTGGAGAAACCCGATTTGATATTGCCGAAAAGGTCCGGTTTGTGGCCGTGGCTGCGCATAATCAGATACTGTTGCGCGAAGGTGATGGTGTTGTTGGTGATCCAGTACACCACCAAACCGCTGGCAAAACCGCCCAACATGAACATGAACACGAAGGGCATCCAAGCGAACAATTGCTGCTGCACCGGGTCGGCGGGTGCCGGGTTCAGTTTCTGTTGCAGCCACATCGTGATCCCCAGCAAGATCGGCAAGACCCCGATAAAGATGGTCGCAAGCAGGGTGTGCGGCGCTGGGGCATCCCAAGGCAAAGCCCCGAACAGGTTGAAAATAGACGACGAATCCGGCGCAGACAGGTCTTTGATCCAGCCAAAGAAAGGCGCTTGCCGCAGTTCGATGGTGACGAAAATCACCTTATACAGCGAGAAGAAAATCGGGATCTGAATGAAGATCGGCAAACAGCCCGCCGCCGGATTGACCTTACGCTCTTTGTAAAGCGCCATCATATCCTTTTGCAGCTTTTGCTTATCGTCGCCTGCACGCTCTTTCAGGACTTCCATCTCGGGCTGCAGCTCTTTCATCCGCGCCATAGAGACATAGGACTTGTAGGCCAGGGGCAGCACCAACAGCTTGAGAATAAAAGTCAATCCGATGATTGCCAGACCCATGTTTCCGATCAGGCCGTGCAGCCAGTGCAGCACCGAGAAGATCGGTTTGGTCAGGAAGTAGAACCAGCCCCAATCGATGGAGTCGATGAATCCGGGGATGCCAGCCTTGTCCTGATAGTCGCGAATGGCCTCCCATTCTTTGGCGCCAGCGAACATCCGGGTCGAGGTCTCGATCTTTGCCCCCGGCCCGACGGTCATCAGCGGCTGGCGCACTTCGGCTTGGTAAATGTCCGAACCGGGGACGTATTTTGCTACGGCTGTGTAGGGCTTGCCCTGTTCCGGGATCAGCGTCGTCATCCAATAGTGGTCGGTAAAGCCAATCCAGCCATCGGTTGCGGCTTCGCTAACTTCGGCCGGATAGCCTTCTTTTTCATTCGGGGTCAGCGAGGCGAATTTGCTGTAGTTCAACTCTTCAAGGCTGCCATCTGTCCGGCGCACCAGACCTTCATGCACCACATAGATGTTCTGCAATTTTGGCAGACCATGACGCGCAACGATGCCGTAGGAATACAAGCTGGCCGCAGTGGCCCCGGTGTTTTCGACCGAATCCGTCACGGTGAACATATAGTCGTCATCGACAGCGATGGTGCGCAGGAATTTCAGACCTTTGGCATTTTCCCAACGCAGGGTCACCGGTTTACCAGGGACCAAGGTGCCGCCCGAGGCGATTTGCCATGCGGTTTTTGCGCCCGGAACGTCATCCGCGGTCAAACCCGCACCCGGGGCCCAGCCAAACACCGCATAATAGGGCGTGCCTTCGCCCACAGGGCTCAGCAGCTTGACCGTGGGAGAGCCGGGCTCGATGGTTTCGTGGTAGGTTTTCAGCGACAGATCGTCAAACCGCCCACCAAGCATCGAGATCGCGCCGGATAGCTTCGGCGTATCAATCGTCAGGCGCGGAGACTCGGGCAAAGGTTCGGTCGAAGCGACAGCTCCTGCGGGCGCGGTTGTTCCCGGATCGGGGGTCGCTGCGGCGTCATCTGACACTGCCGTCAGCGGCGCTTGGGTTTCGGCGGGAAACCATTGCGGAAAAAGCATCGGGCCTGCGACGAACCAGCCAAGGATCACCAGAAAGCTAAGCACGGTTGCGAGGATGAGATTCTTGTTTTGATCGTCCATCGGGACAAGCACCATTCCTGTTCAGGGTCAGGCGTGGTTCAACGATAGGGTGCGGCAAAGGTCAAGCGGTTTTCCCTTTTTACCGGCCTTGCCAGCCGGATTGCAGCGCAATTCCGACTGCGCGCGGCGATTTGGCCCTAGCGTGCGCGCGAGCCGATACGGGGGATCGTCTTTAGCTTGGCTTGATGCCGGTCGATCCATGCCATGGTTTCATCCACCGGCATCGGGCGAGCGATGCCGAAGCCTTGCACATCTGCACAACCCAGTTGCGCCAGCATCGCATGTTCGCCGGGGGTTTCGACGCCTTCGGCCAAGGTTTCCAGCCCAAGCCGCTCGGCCATCGACAGGATAGCCGCGACCATTTTTTGCTGCTCACGGTCCTCGTCAAGCTTGGTCACAAAGCTGCGGTCAATCTTGATCCTGCGCACGGCGAAGCGGCGGATCGAAGTGATCGAAGCATTTCCGGTGCCGAAATCATCCAGATCAATGCCGCAACCCAAGGCAGCCAGTGCGGCGATGTTGGCCACGATGATGTCATTGTCGGTTTGGGCCACAACATTTTCAAGCACTTCAATTGACAGGCGTTTGGGGGCTAGATTGAAGCGATCAAGTTCCCATTTCAGCTTTTCGGCGAGGCGCGGGTTGCGCAATTCTGCCGATGAGAAGTTCACGGCCACTGTGGGGACGTTCAGACCAGCCCGGTCCCAGCGCACAAGTGCGGTCAGGGCATGGTACAATATCACCTCGCCCAAACGTTCGCTCAAGCCGGCGTCTTCGATCATGGGTAGAAATTCTGCGGGGGGAATCAAGCCCTTGTCAGGATGATACCAACGGGCAAGGGCTTCAAATCCGCTGATAGCACCAGTGTGCGTCGAGATTTGCGGTTGAAAGTGCGGCTTAATCTGACCCTCATCCAATGCTTCTTCCAGCTCTTCGCGCAAAGCGTCGCGGTCGGCGCGGGTTGCTGCCATGTCGATCGAATAACTGCGAATAGCATTGGGGCCATGGCGAAGGGCATCGTCTGCAGCGATCTGGGCTGCGTTCAACAGGCTTGCACCAGTTGCTTCGGGCGCGCGCTGGCCAAGGCAAAATCCAATCGAACAAGTCGCGTAAATCCGCGTTGCGTTCAGGCTGATTGGGGCGGACAAAGCCGATTGCAGCCTTGCTGCGACTTGCACCACGGTTTCTATGTCCAAGCGACGTACTGCCGCCAAAGCGACGGCAAATCCGCCACCTTCCAGTCGCGCGACCACATCACCCGAGCGCAGTACCGAGCAGATCCGCTCTGCCGCGCGGCCCAGAACCTCTGTCTGTGCTGCGCGGCCGTGTTGGTCGATCCATCGTTTGGAATCGTCAAATTGCAGAACCAAACAGGCGGTGGTGCGGTCACTGACATGTGATTCGCGCAGAATACTGTCGACGCTGGCCAGAATATCCGCGCGCAGTGACAAGCCATCCAGAACTTGGGGCAGCGGCGATGGCCGATCAACCCGTCGTACCGCCCCAGAAATTGCAAATAACAGCGGTGCGCCAAGCGCCATCAGGATCAGTTCACGTTCTCCTCCCAGCCAAAAGGCTGCGAGGGTCAGCGCGGGCAGGAACACAAATATCTCTGACCTGTGCATCGCATCGCCGATGCGACGAAGCCCTTGCAAGAGCGCGGTTAACACATGTGAACCCATTGGCCTGGCCCTGTTCCTGATCCGGAGCAGAGACACCCCGACCAGCCAAAGCTAAAGCGAATTGCGTATGCGGAAGGTTAATCTTCGCGGGGAAGTTGCAAAGCATTTTCACTAAATGCTCCACGATCTTTTAACGCTGTGGCGTGCTGAAGCAGCGATCAATCGTGGCGGCGTTGGGCGTCAAACTCGGGGTCGGAACCGGGCACGGGATCGTAGCCGTGGCCGCCCCAAGGATGGCAGCGGCAGATGCGATGCACCATAAGGTAGCCGCCTTTTACGCCGCCATGCCGTTCAAGGGCCGCCATCGCATAGGCCGAACAGGTTGGTTGGAAGCGGCAGCCGTGACCGACCCAAGGCGATAGAACCAATCGATATGCGCGCACAGGCAGCGCCAGTATGCGCGCCAGCGGCGTCACGACCTGACTCGGTGAACCGAGGCTAGCGCATTGGCCAGATCAACCAGCATGTCTTTGTAATCACGCGAAACTGTGGCTTCGGGCTTGGCGACCAAAACATAATCCCAGCCGGGCTGCGCCTGCGTTGGCAGCAGCGCACGCGCAAGTGCTCGCATCCGCCGCTTGGCTCGATTGCGCGCCACGGCATTGCCGATTTTCTTCGAGGCGGTAAAGCCGATCCGCACGGTTTGGCTTGCATCACCCCGCGCACGACCCTGCAGCAGAAAACTGCCAGTGCCCTGCCTGCGCCCCTGTGCGGTGCGCAAATAATCAGGGCGGTTTTTCATGGTTTCGACGCAAACAGAAACCGCCGGAGGAGCTTCGGAGGCTTCGGCTGTTACGCCAATATCCGATACCTTCGGCGGTGTCATGGTTACTCCTGTATCTGACCCGATAAGGTCAGTCAGAAATCCAACTGCAGTCAGCTCTTAAGCCGACAGCTTCTTGCGGCCCTTGGCGCGGCGGGCTGCCAGCACAAGGCGGCCACCTTTGGTTGCCATACGGGCGCGGAAGCCGTGACGGCGGGCGCGAACCAGGTTCGACGGTTGAAAAGTGCGCTTCATCGCGGTCTCCATCAGACAGGCACGGCGAACCCGAAGATTCGACGGCGTAAACTTGAAGCCCGGTCTTTAGGGGGGACGCGGCATTAAGTCAACGCAAGCTGTGCGAGATTTCTGCAACATTTGCTGATCTTGCCGCAACCGTCGCCGCAAACTGTTACAAACCGTCAAACTGTTACAAAACAGATGCCATAGATCGCCGATTTACCCGTGGCGTTCAAGCTGGCGTGAGATCGCTGGCATGGGCGGGGCAATCTGCGCATCTTGGCGTAAAGGAAGAGCATGACCCGAACCGCCCGACTGATCCCGATTCTGCTGATTCTCTGCGCCGCAGTCGCGGGGGCAGTTTTTCTGCGTGATTGGCTGTCGTTTGAGGCATTGGCGCAAAACCGGGCGCGTCTGCTCGCCTATCGTGACGGCCATTTTCTGCTGGCAAGCCTTGGTTTCATTGCGGTCTATATCCTGATCGTTGGCCTAAGCCTGCCGGGCGCGACCATTGCGACATTGACCGGTGGCTTTCTGTTTGGGCTGTTTCCGGGTACGCTATATAGTGTCTTTGCGGCGGGTACGGGCGCCGTCGGCATTTTTCTGGCCGCCCGCGCTGGGTTCGGCGCGACTTTGGCGGGGCGGTTGCAGGGCGGTTCAGGCTCGCGGTTGCAGACGGCGCTACGCGAGAATCAATGGTCGGCGTTGTTTATCATGCGCTTGGTGCCGGCATTGCCGTTTGTGCTGGCCAATTTGTTGCCGGCGATGGTGGGCGTGCGTCTGCTGCCGTTTGTGGTAACGACATTTCTGGGCATTATTCCGGGAACCTTGGTGTTCACCTCGGTCGGAGCAGGGCTGGCTAAAGTGTTCGCCCGTGGCGAGCGCCCTGATCTGAGCGTGATCTTCAGTGCGCCGGTTTTGTTGCCCCTGCTGAGTCTTGCGGCTTTGGCGGCTTTGCCTATCATTTTGAAAAAGCGTAAGAAAGACCACTGTGTGCAGACAGAACCCAGCATCAAGAAGGGCCAGTGATATGGAGCGGATTTCGACGGATCTCTGCATCATCGGCGCGGGCTCGGGTGGTTTGTCGGTTGCGGCGGGGGCGGCGCAGATGGGGGCAAAGGTCGTGCTGATCGAAGGCGGCACGATGGGCGGCGATTGCCTGAACTATGGTTGCGTGCCGTCAAAGGCGCTGCTTGCGGCTGGGCGGGCGGCACACAGCATCCGCCACGGTGCGCCGGGGATAGCCGGGGGCGAGCCGATTGTTGATTTTGCCGCCGTGAAAGCTCAGATATCCACCGTGATCGCGCAGATCGCGCCGATGGACAGTCAAGCCCGGTTTGAGGCCTTTGGCGTGCAGGTGATCCGCGCCTATGCCCGCTTCATCAACCCGCGCGAGGTAGAAGCCGCGGGCAAAATCATCCGCGCGAGGCGTTTTGTGATCGCCACTGGCTCGCATCCAACGATCCCGCAACTGCCGGGGCTAGAGGCGATCCCCTATCTGACCAATGAGACGATTTTTGCGCAGACAGAGCGGCCCGAGCATCTGCTGATCTTGGGCGGCGGCCCGGTTGCGGTCGAAATGGCGCAGGCGCATCGCAGGCTTGGCTGTGCCGTGACGGTGATCGCACGCAGCCGGGTGTTGGGGCGTGACGACGCTGATGCTGTGGCGGTTGTGTTGGCCCAACTGCGGGCCGAAGGCGTCACCCTTCTGGAGCAGCGAGACATTGCCCGGCTGCGGCCTACGCCGACAGGTGTCGAAGCCGTGCTCAGCGATGGCACCACGCTGAACGGCTCGCATCTTTTGGTCGCAACCGGGCGCGCACCTGCGATCTCCCGACTGGATTTACCAGCGGCTAAAGTAGCTTATACCGAAAAAGGCGTGACGGTTGGTGCCAATTTGCGCAGCAGCAATCGGCGGATCTATGCGGTGGGCGATGTGGCAGGTGGTCTGCAGTTTACGCATGTTGCCGGCGCGCATGCCGGTGTGGTGATCCGGCAAGTGTTGTTTGGCCTGCCTGCCAAACAAGCGCGCGTGGTGCCGATGGTGACCTATAGCGACCCTGAACTTGCGCAGATTGGCCTGACCGAAGCGCAAGCGCGCGCCTTATATCCCGGTGTGCAGGTGCTGCGGCAAGAGTTCTTGCACAATGACCGCGCCGTAACCGACGGCAAAACCGACGGCTTTCTTAAACTGATGCTGCTGAAAGGGCGGCCGGTCGGTGTCACTATTGTTGGTGCAGGCGCCGGAGAATTGATCGGGCTTTGGGCCTTGGCAGTATCGGCCGGGCTGAAGGTCGGGGCCATTGCCGGAATGATCGCGCCTTATCCGACACGAGGCGAGATTTCCAAGCGCGCAGCGGGGGCCTATTTCTCTCCGAAACTCTTTGATAACATGGCCGTGAAGCGGGTGGTGCGGCTGGTGCAGCGCTTTCTGCCGTAAGCTTGGGTTTGTTGCCGGGCAGGGGGCGTCTGCCAACAGACCTGCGAGGATATTTGTGCAAAGAGGATGATCAAAGGCGTGTCAGTGAGGCGGGGCGGATTTGTAAACACCCTGTCGGGGCGGTTTCTGGCCTTGACCGTGGCCTTTGTCATGCTTGCCGAAGTGCTGATCTTTGTGCCCTCGATCGCGCGGTTTCGGGCCGATTTCCTGACGCTGCGGCTGGAGAAAGCTCAGATCGCCTCGTTGGCCCAGCTGGCCGCCGAAGATATGGTGACGCCCGCGCTTGAGAAAGAACTGCTGGCCAATGCCGAGGTCTATAACGTCGTTCTGCGCCGTGATGAGGTGCGCCAGCTGGTGCTGTCCTCGCCGCTTCCCAAGCCGATCTCGAACACGTTTGATCTGCGCGAGGCAGGCCCGTGGGAGCTGATCCGCGACGCATTCAGCTGTCTGCTGGAACCGGATGACCAGATCATCCGTGTGATCGGCTATCCGGTGCAATCGGCCGGGCTTCTGATTGAAATCACAATGGACTCCAAGCCCTTGCGCAGCGCGATGCTAGATTATGGCGGGCGTATTCTGCTGCTGTCGGCGCTGATCTCGGGGGTGACGGCATTCTTTCTGTTTCTGGCCGTGCAGCGCTTGATCGTGGCCCCGATCCGCCGCGTGGTGAACCACATGACCGCCTATGCCGAAGCGCCGGAAGACGGTCGCCGGGTGATCGAGCCGACAGCATCCGTGGTTGAGTTGCGCGATGCCGAAGAGGCGATGCATGCGATGCAGACGCAGTTGACTGGCTCGCTGCGGCAGAAAGAGCGGCTGGCGCAGTTAGGCGGGGCTGTTGCCAAGATCAGCCACGATCTGCGCAATATCCTGACCACGGCGCAGTTGTTCGCGGATCGGATCGAAGGCAGCGCTGATCCGATGGTGGCGCGTGCTGCGCCCAAATTGGTCGGCTCGATTGCGCGCGCGGTGGCATTGTGCGAATCGACCTTGGCTTTTGGCAAGGCAGAAGAAGCCGCCCCGCAGCTGCGTGAAGTGGCTTTGGCGGCCTTGGCGGAAGATGTCGCCGAGGGTGAAGGTTTGGCTGGGGAAGGCACCGTAACCTGTCTGATCGAGGTGCCAGAGGCGCTGCGGATCTATGCTGATTATGACCAGTTGTTCCGCGTGCTGTCCAACTTGGTGCGCAATGCGCGCCAAGCGATTGACGCTACGGGCACCGAAGGCAGTATCGAGATTTCGGCGGGGGAAACCGGTGCCGAATGGTGGATCAGGGTCGGCGATACCGGCCCGGGTCTGCCGGAAAAGGCGCGCGAGCATTTGTTCGAGGCGTTTCAGGGCGGCGCACGCAAAGGTGGCATCGGCCTGGGTCTGGCGATCGCCGCCGAGTTGATCCGCGGCCACGGCGGGCGGCTGGAGCTGGCCCGCAGCGACGCGGACGGCACCGAATTTGTCATTCACCTGCCGAAGTCCATTGAAGCCAACACCTGATCGGTGCTTGCCGCAAGTTTCTGCGAAAGATTGCGCATCAAGTTGCAAACAGTTGCGAATTCGCCCTTGCAATGCCCGGCAGGGGGGGCTAAACGCAGCCGCAAGAGTGGATCCATAGCTCAGCTGGATAGAGCATCAGACTACGAATCTGAGGGTCGGGCGTTCGAATCGCTCTGGGTCCACCAAAGATTTCAAGGGGTTAGCTGAAACGCTAGCCCCTTATTCTTTTGGCCAATAGGCGTATTGTAGGCAAACTAGGTGCATCCGGGCGAATTTCCTTGTCCACGAAGTATGCCTCAATCCTCAGTAGATTGGCTTCATGCCTTCCTTTAGTGGCGGGGTGGTGTCGTCAAAGAAGGATTCGATAGACCGCGAAAGACCGTTGTAACTCTTTACCGCTTCAGCCTTGGTAAACTAGCTTTGAACGTGCTTACCGTCGCAAGTTGACTTCGAAACCAGACAGCAGAAACTGAGCCAAGCAGGTGTCTAGGAAATCAGGGGCACTTCATTCCCTAGACATGCTGTCCCTTGAGTCACGTTAGGCGGTGAGAAGGTGTTTGAGCGCCAGCAGTTCGGGCTGGCGCAGATCGTGGCCACCGTCGTGGATATCCGTGCTGACCGAGGCGCCCTGCGCGCTGAACCAGTCAATCAGCGCGGCACTCAGCGGCCACGGGCAAATCGGGTCGCGCCGTCCTGCGGTAATGAGGACGCGGCGGCCCGACAGGCCGTCAACCGGGCTGGGCTGCCAAGGGATCAACGGATGCAGCAACCCGATGCGATCAAACAAATCTGGCCGCGTCATCGCAACCGAGGCAAGGATATTCGCCCCGTTGGAATAGCCAAAGCCGTAGATTGGCGTGTCCGGGTGCTGTGCTTTATGGGCTGCGACGAACCCCGCCATCGCTTTGGTGCGCAGCGCAAGATCATCCATGTCATAGACGCCTTCCCCCGTGCGGCGGAAAAAACGGGTGGCCCCATGCTCGGACACATCCCCCCGGGGCGAGACGATGCCCGCCTCGGGATGGATTTGCTGTGCCAATCCAAAGAATTGGTTCTCATCGCCGCCAGTGCCATGAAAGGCGAAGATCAACGGCGCTCCAGGGGCGGGCGATTTGGTCAAAGCGTGATAGGTCTGGTCGCGCATAGCAGTCTCCATCCTTCAAAATCGTGCGTTAAGATGCGAGCGTCGGCAGCAGTTTTTCGATCTGCGCCCGATGCGGCTCATAGCGGCCCGGTAATTTCAGCGCCTGCCCAAGGTGGGCGGTATCTTCGTCTCGATCAAAGCCGGGCTCGTTGGTGGCGATCTCAAACAGCACACCGCCGGGGGTACGAAAGTAGATCGCCCAGAAGTAATCCCTGTCGATCACCGGGGTGACTTGATAGCCGGTGTCCAGCAAAGCGCGACGCACTTCTAGTTGGGCGGCACGATCTTCGACTGCAAAGGCGATATGGTGGACCGAGCCCGCGCCTTGTCCTGCCGTGTGTGATTGCGGCAATTCTTCAAGGTCGATTGTATCGGCAGCATTGCCCCCCTCAATTTTGTAGCGGGTGACATTGCCTGCGGTTTCGTCCTTTTGATACCCCATGAAGGTCAGAAGTTCGCCCGTTGCTGCTGCATCCCGCAGCAGCATCCGCGCACCATGAAAGCCGAGAATTCCTGCGTCTTGCGGCACATCTGCCCTGGTCCAAGGCGTACGGCCCTTCAAATCGCTTTCCACCAGCGCAAAGCCATCCCCGTCAGGACCGTTGAACCCCAGACGTTGCTCACCCAGAAAGCCGCCATCGGCCAGCCCGGTCACGCCCTGCGCTGCGAGGCGATCTTTCCAATAGCCGAGTGTGCCCGTCGGCACGGCGAACTCGGTCACACCAACTTCGCCAGTTCCGCGGCGACCCTTTGGCATCTGACCAAAGGGGAAATATGTCATCACCGAACCCGGAGTGCCAACTTCATCGCCATAATACAGATGATAGACCTCTGGCGCGTCAAAGTTCACGGTCTTTTTGACCCGACGCAACCCCAAAGTGCTGGTGAAGAACGTATTGTTCTCATTGGCATCTGCGGCCATCGACGTCACATGGTGAAGGCCCTTGATTTGTTTGATCATCTGAACACCCTTGGGTTATCGTTGCTTGTTAACGCCAAGATAGGGCGCATGATCGTTATCAAGAATAGAAAGCTTGTTGCATTTACTATTGTCGATAATGCAATAATGACAGATGCAAGATATCAAGCCGATCCGCGTGTTCCTGAAGGTTGCCGAATTGCGCAGCTTTGCCGCGGCTGCACGCAGCCTGATGATGACGCCCGCGTCAGTCACCCGCGTCGTCGCCAGACTTGAGGAAGATTTGCGCCAACAACTGTTTGTGCGCACGACGCGGCAAGTTGCTTTGACCAACGCCGGCGCACTTGTAGCCGCGCGTTATGGCTCGGTTGTCGATGATTTTGATCGCGTGACGCAAGAGATTACCCAAGCTGTGCTGCCAGATCGCGGGCGATTGGCCATCAACGCTCCGATGTCGCTGGGCCTGCAACTGCTGCCAGCGCTGATCAGTAACTTCCGACTGGCCTATCCGAACATTTCTGTTGAGGTGAAGTTAACCGATACGCTGATTGATATCGTTGAGGAAAACTGTGATCTGGCCATTCGGATCTCTGGCCCACCCAGCGACAAATCGACGATCTGGCGCAAAATCTGTGAGGTGCCTAGATTTGCCGTTGCAGCGCCAAGCCTTTGGAACCGCATATCGCGCCCCGAAACGCCCGACGACCTGCCTAAGGGCTATTGCATGTCTTACGCGTCAGACGGCAGAGCAGAGACTTGGATTTTCCGCAAAGACGGGGCAAAGCGCAGCATCTCTGCGGGAACCGCCATCGTATCAAACAATGGGGACTTTCTGTACTCACTGGCAAAATTTTCCAATGGAATAGCAGTCTTACCGGGTTTCATCGTGCATGATGGCATTGCCAGCGGCGCGGTCGAAAATATTCTTCCAGACTGGCAAGTGCCGCCTTTATGGCTGACACTTTTCTATCCGCCCTATGCGGTTCTTCCGCCGTTGGTTGCGACATTCACCGATTTCTTCGAGGCACACATGCGTGAAGTGTCAGCACTTAGATTTCCTGTGAAAGACTGACACGCGCCAAAAGCAATTCGCCGTGACTGTCACAGCATCGCATCGCGGCGCCAAGCGCCCGGAGTGGTGCCGACCACACTGGCGAATACTCGGGTGAAATGGCTTTGATCGTTAAAGCCACACTGAACGGCCACTTCGGCAAGCGAGGTGATGGCAGGCGCACGGAGCAGATCGCAAGCGCGACGGATACGTGCGCTGACCAGCCATTGATAGGGCGTCTGGCCAGTGGTGTCGCGGAAAGCGCGGATAAAATAACCCCGTGACAAGTTGCAAGCCTCGGCCACCTTCGCGATCGATACATCGCCATCCAGATCGTCGAGCAAGATTGCTTTTGCCAGATTTTCATGCGCGCGCGACAACCTGCGGGATTTTGGCACGCCGCCTGCTGGACGATTGCCATATTGTTGCACAATATACGTGCCAATCGCGGTGGCCATTTGATCCAGAAACAAGGCGCTGGCTTCGGCTGGGCGTTCAAACGCTGGGATCAGAGCGCGGCTTAGATTGCCCAGCACTGGGTCTTTGGTCGCGATCTGATGGTTTAGCGAAGACACACCGGCCACATCAGCCTCTTCAGCGATGCGCTGCAGGGATTGGGGCGCGATTTCGAGCAGAAGAAACTCGAAAGGGCCGATCAGATCGGCGCGGTAGCTATCATTGAAGTCTCTGATATAGATCGCATTTTCTTCAAAATCGTGATACTCGGCATGGTGCTCCCGAAACACCTGACGGCGATGGTTGCCTTGCAGGGCGATGCCAATCAAAAGCCCTCGATCACTTGGTGGCGTTGCGACTTGGCGCAGTTGCTGATCTGTGCTGGCCTTACGGAAAAACTGTATATTGCCCCCCGCCAATGCCTGATCTTGGCTGAGATTGGCTGTTGGACAGCCATGTGCATCGCTTGTCACTTTGAAGGCGCCAGCGAAATGCGGAGGAGAGACGGTCATTGCGCGGTTCCTGATTGTCTCGGATCTTGGCAGTGATCGTATCGCAGAGCGCGAGTTCGGGCCAGCATTAGCGACTGATCGCATGCGGTGAAATTTTCATGGCTCGACCTACGCAGAAATTCGTCGGAATGAGTCGCATTATCAGGTTGCCTTGCACAAAATTTCCTCAATTGGATGAAAGTCCTGACATGCCAAATGCTATGCTGCGGCACCGGCTTTGTGCGCGGCGATAAGGCTGGTCAAGTGCGATGCGGTCCTGCATGTTGTATACGGGGACGGACGTTGCTGACGGGTGGAACGGGTTTGAAAAATCAGGCAGACTCTAGCGGACGCATTGCGGCTTGCTTTGGTGAAAGCTCTGCTGTGACACTATCGACAACGCCCCTTGCTTCGGCAGAAATCACCATCACCCATATGAATTTTGGGGTCGGCCCATCCGGCCGAACGGTGGTTTTGCCATCCAGTGACGGGTTTTTGTTGTTGCTCTACCTTGCCGATACCTGCCACAGCGATCTTTGGCCAAACCGACCAACCTCTGCCAAGCGGCTTTGCCGCAAGGGCTCAATATGCCTGATCAGCTTGCGCAACGGTGCGTCGATCCAGATTCACAGTGATTTTCACGCTCTGGCCTTCCATATGCCAAGTCGTCTTTTGGACGAGTTATGCCTTGAGGCCGACGAGTTGCCAGTGGCTGATCTGCTCACTTGCCGCGCGGTGAAGGATGACGTGGTTTGGAATCTGAGCGCGGCACTTTTGCCAATCCTCGACGCACCCAAGTCGGTGCATCGGGCCTTGTTGCAGCAGGTCGGCCTCGCCCTAAGCGCGCATATCGCGCACCGCTATGGCTGTCTGCCGGATGGTGACGGAGTGGTTTTGTCGTCAGCACTGCGCCAAAAGCGGGCGAAAGACTTTATGGTCGCGAATTTTGAAAGGCTTGTAGGTTTGCACGATATCGCAGCCGCTAGCGGGATTGCGGTCAAAGATCTGACAGATGATTTTGCCGAGACCGGTGCAGGGGCACTGCATTGGCTGACGCAATACCGGGTCGGGCGCAGCAAAACCTACTTGAAAGAGACTGGCATGACGCTGGCCGAAGTGTCTCAGCGCTGCGGTTTCACCAGCGCGCAAGACTTCGTTGAAGAGTTTACCGAAGTGATCGGTGTTCCGCCCGTAATCTGGCGCACACGCGAAAGACATTGATGCTGCACAATGTCCGTCCGACGCTATTCGGCCACGCGCGCATGCAACCCGAGCACCACGAGTGCCAACACTGGTGGCACGGAAAACGCCCAATTTCCCAAGGCGATGTAAGCGAGTGCGGCGAGGCCGCAGCCCAAAGCAAAGGCGAAAACGCTTACAGCCATTCGACCCAGTCGGGCTTTCGCCGTCCCGCGCGCTTCGCCCACAGCGCCATGTAGCAGATCGGCGATGTCGATCATGATCTGGGTGGTTGTACCGGTCATCAAGGTGGTCGGCGGCGCATTGGCCAGATGGATGCGGTGAATAGCGTTCTGGATCGCCATCGCACTGACCAGCACCATGCCTGTGACGATCGCAACTCCGCTGTCGGCAGTGGCAAATGGACCATAAATCAGCGCTAACATGGCCGCCAGCACCAGTAGACCCAGTTTCACCACCAACATGCTGGCCAGAACCTGCAATCCGATCCTGGGCAGCAGCCCGCTTAAAAGCCGCGTGACCACCACCACGGCGCAGAACACTGGAAGCGCCAGCAGTTTGGCCGCAAGACCCGAGGTGCCATGCAGCAGCGTCGCGGCAATAGTGACAAAGTTACCCGTAACATGCGCAGTGAACAGGCCCTGCGAGGCAAGAAAACCTATGGTGTCAACGTAGCCTCCGTTCAGGCTGAGCAGTGGCGGCAGGGTCAGTTTCATGGCGCGGCCTTCTGTTTAGATCAGGATTTTGCAGGGCGTCGGTGCCGGCGATCAATGGTCAGGAAATGCCGCACCACGGGGCGATCTGGCCCCGTATGATAGCGCAGGGTTTCGTTTTGCAGATCGGCGTCGGCGTTTGACACCCGCTTGTGCTGGCGCAGATGTTCGGCCCAGGATTCGACCATGAACCACTCAACTATCTTCTGTGGATCAGCAGAATCTTCGGTGGCACCCCAACCATAAGCGCCATCCTTGCGGCGCTCCTGTGACAGACGTTCCAACGCATGCAGAAAAGCCGCACGATGCTCCTTGGCGACATTGTATTCGATCAGGATCAGCACAGGACCGCGATCATGCGCGACAGGCTCGGCCACCAAAGGCTCGGGCCAGTGGTTTGACGCAATCAGATCTGCCTCACCACTTGGCAGCTTTACTCGGTGCAGCAGGATGGCGACAATGGCCAGACCCGCAGCGGCGATGAGCAGAGCGGTCGGGATGCCAAGCTCTTGCGCGACAGCCCCCCAAGCAAGGCTGCCCGCTGTCATCGCGCCATTGAAAACGGTCAGATAAACCGCCAAAGTCCGGCCCCGCACCCAATTCGGCAAGATCGCCTGCGCCGCGCCGTTGAACGTCGTGAGCGCGGTGATCCAAGCGGCGCCCAGCAAAAGCAGCAAGGCCAAAGCGACGGCATTCGGCGGTGCCGCAGCCAGCCCCGCCATCACACACGCGGTGATGATCGCAGCCCCCAGCAGCAGGCCATCGGCATCAAACCTTGCCCGCAAGCCCGGCATCACCAGCGCGCCCACAATGGCCCCAGCCCCCACCGCGCCCAGCAACACACCGTAAAATGTCGCATCGCCCCCCAGCAGATTGCGCGCCACCAGCGGCAGCAAAGCCCAGATCGCACTGGCAAACGCAAAGAAGATCGCCGCCCGCAACAGCACGATGTGCAAAGGTCGGCTGGCCATCGTGTAGCGCAGCCCCGCTCGGAACGCGCCGAAGAATTTCTCGGACAGCGCGTCATCCGCATCTTTGGGTCGAGGCCACCACAGCAGCGCCGCGATGATAAAGACATAGCTGATCACATCGGCGCTATAGGTCAGCGCCGCGCCAACCGCTGCCAGCAGGATACCCCCCGCCGCAGGACCAATCGAGCGCGCGATGTTGATGCCAAGCGAATTCAGCGCGACGGCACTTTTCACCTCGGTGCGTGGCACCAGTTCTGGCACGATGGCTTGCCACGTCGGCCCCATCAGCGCCGCACCAATGCCACCCAAAAAGGTCAAGCCCACCAGCAGATTGATCGTCAGCATGTCGTAGTAGGACAGGATCATCAAAGCCGTGCTGACACAGGCCAGCAGCAGTTGAATTCCGATCAGAAACTTACGGCGATCCAGAACATCCGACAATACTCCCGCCGGAATCGCCAGCAGAAAGATCGGCAAAGTTGCCGCCGCTTGGATCATCGACACCGCAGCGGGCGAGGCCGACAGGTCAGTGACAAGCCACGAGCTTGCAACATCGCGCATGAAACTGCCGGTGTTGCCCAGCACCGTCGCCCCCCAGATCACCGCAAAAACCGGATAGCGCAGTGGGGCGAAACTGCTGGCGGGCTTTGGATATTTCGTCATCGGTGTGCCTCTGGCGACAGAAGCGCCGTGAAAGATTTGCATGGACAAGGCCGGTAGGTCGCACCTGCCGGCCCATCGGTTCAGGCTGTGATGAACGCCAATACATCAGCGTTGAACTTCGCCGCCTCTGTCTGCGCCAAACCATGCGGTGCGCCGGGATAGATTTTCAGCTCGGCGCCTTTGACGATCTTGGCGGATTTCAGCGCCGACGCCGCAATCGGCACGATTTGATCGTCATCGCCGTGGATGATCAGGGTCGGCTTGTCGATCTTTTTCAGACCTTCGGTGTAGTCGACTTCCGAGAATTCGTGCACGCAATCATAGTGCGCCTTGATGCTGCCCTCCATCCCGGCCAGCCAGAAGCTGCCACGCAGCCCTTCGTTGTCGGTCGCACCCGCGCGGTTGAAGCCAAAGAACGGCACTGAGAGATTTTTGAAGAACTGCGAGCGATCCTCGGCGGTGCCTTTGCGGATGCCGTCGAACACCTCCATCGGCGTGCCCTCTGGATTGGCTTCGGTTTTCAGCATCAAAGGCGGCACAGCGCCGACCAACACCATCTTGGCGACACGGGCGGTGCCGTGACGGCCAACGTAATGTGTGATCTCGCCGCCCCCGGTCGAATGGCCGATCAGGATGGCATCTTTCAGATCAAGCGCCTCGATCACCTCCGCCAGATCATCGGCATATTGATCCATGTTGTTGCCATCCCAAGGCTGATCCGATTTGCCATGACCGCGGCGATCATGCGCAATCACCCGGTAGCCTTTTGAGGCGAAGAACAGCATTTGCCCGTCCCAAGCATCGCCAGACAGCGGCCAGCCATGCGAGAATACAATCGGCTGGCCTGTGCCCCAATCTTTGTACGCGATACGGGTGCCGTCTTTGGTGGTGACAAAATTCATCGTTTTCTTCCTTGTTGGGTCAAGAGTTAAATTGGTGATTGCGCCCGCACGTCCATCAGCGCGATCAGGATAAAACCCCCGATCAGGCCCAGATGCTCGAAGAAAGCATTGGTTGCCATCATCCTGTCCATGCCCGCAGGCATTTCCCAAAATCGCAGGGCAACAAAGGTCGCAAGCAGAGTAAACCCCGCCAGCCCAAGCGCGCCCAGCCAGCGGTAAAACCCGGTCAGAATCATGGCGCAGGCGGTCAACTCAAACCCGATCACTGCCACCGCGAACAAGGTCGCGGGTTTCAGGCCGAAATGCGTCATCTCGGCAATCGCGCTGTTGAAATTCAACAATTTCATCAGGCTACCCTGCAGATAGGCGGCGCAGAGGCCAAGCAATGCCATCCAATGCGCGACACGCGTGGTCAAAATGGGGGCGATCAGACCCATCAAACGCTGCTCCATGCTCATACCGCCCAGCAAGCGCAACCAAGCGCGCCCCAAAAGCCCTTGAGATCGGAAATCGGCAAAGTGCTGGACCAAGCATCGGCATGGGCGTGACCGTGGACGTTGCAATCATTGGCACAGCCACAGCTTGCCGCAGCCCTGCGCTGCAACGAATTTTTGCCCGCGCCCTGCGGCTCTCCCCATGCCGCATAGCCACCATAGCTGCGCACCGGCGACCAGTCGGGCATCGCAGGCGGCAGCGGGTTTTCGTCCAAGTGCTTGAAATCGCCCGACGCCCACACGACTTTGCCACCCACCATGGTCAGATCTGCGCTGATGTGGGTGATTTCATCCTCGGGGCAGGCAAAGAAATCGCGGTCCGGGATCACCAGATCGGCGAATTGGCCAACCTCGATCCGCCCCTTCTTGCCTTCTTCGTTCGAGAACCAAGTGACGTTTTCGGTCCACATCCGCAAAGCGGTTTCGCGGTCCAGACAGTTGCGCTGCGGGTAGATCCGCATGCCCCCGACCGTGCGCCCGGTGATCATCCATGACAGCGAAACCCACGGGTTGTAGGACGCCACCCGCGTCGCGTCAGTCCCCGCCGAAACCTTCGCGCCCATATCCAGCATCTTGGCAATCGGTGGCGTCGCTTCGGCTGCCCCCATGCCATAGCGTTCCACAAAATACTCACCCTGAAACGCCATCCGATGCTGTACCGCGATGCCGCCGCCCAATGCTGCGATGCGATCAATCGAACGATCCGAGATCGTCTCGGCATGGTCAAAGAACCAGTTCAACCCGGACAGCGGGGTATCTTTGTTCACCTTTTCAAACACATCAAGCGAGCGGGAAATCGTCTCGTCATAGGTCGCGTGCATCCGCCACGGCCAGCGGTTCTCGGCCAGTATCCTCACCACACCTTCCAGATCATCTTCCATGTTATCAGGCATATCCGGGCGCGGCTCGCGGAAATCTTCAAAATCGGCGGCGGAAAAAACTAGCATTTCACCCGCACCATTGTGGCGGAAATAGTCGTCGCCCTGTTTGTATTTTGAAGTTTGCGTCCAGTTCAGGAAATCAGCTTTCTCTGCGGCTGGCTTCTGGGTGAACAGATTATACGCCAGCCGGATGGTCATCTGACCCTCGTCCGACAGCTTCTGTATCACCGAGTAATCCTCGGGGTAGTTCTGAAACCCACCGCCCGCATCAATCGCGCCCGTCACGCCCAAACGGTTCAACTCACGCATGAAATGACGGGTGGAGTTGAGCTGAAAATCGAAGGGCAGCTTTGGCCCTTTCGCCAAGGTCGCGTACAAAATCGCTGCATTCGGCTTGGCCAGCAGCATCCCCGTCGGATTGCCCGCCGCATCGCGGCTGATCTGGCCACCATGCGGCTCTGGCGTGGTTTTGTCATAGCCCACCGCGCGCAAGGCCGCCCCGTTCAGCAAAGCGCGGTCGTAAAGATGCAGCAGAAATACCGGAGTATCCGGGGCCACTGCGTTGATTTCCTCAATGGTCGGCAGGCGCTTTTCGGCAAACTGATGCTCGGTAAAGCCGCCCACCACCCGCACCCATTGCGGCGGTGGCGTGATCGCGACCTGCCGTTTCAGCATGTCCATCGCATCGGCTAAAGACCGCACGCCGTCCCAGCGCAACTCCATGTTGAAATTCAGGCCACCCCGTATGATATGCAGATGGTTGTCGATCAAGCCGGGCAGCACGCGGCGACCCTGCAGGTTGACAATCTTGGTGGCTTCGCCTTGCAGTGCCATAACCTCGGCGTCACTTCCCACCGCAACGAAATTGCCATCCCTGATCGCGACGGCTGTGGCAGTTGGATTGGCGCGGTCCAAAGTGGTGAAGCGGCCATTATACAGGATAAGATCGGTGATCATCGTGGAGTCTTTCGATAGGGATTGCGCCAAAGCAGGCCCGAAAAGCCCCGGTAAAGCGAGGTTTGAGGCAGCACCCAGAAATATACGGCGCGTGGGCATCAACTTGGCTTATGCGCGGGCGGGTTTTCAGCCTTTGGCATATGGCCAAACACATGCGGTTTGATTTGGTGCAGCCATGAAGCCTCGACAGATTGCTTTGCCAGCATGTGCCGCAGAAGTGGCGGAATTTGCTCGCCTAGCAAAATGCCCAACAAGCCGACCAAAGCAATAACGGGTGGCGCAGGCGAGCGAACGTTCAGCAAACCATAGATCGCGCCGACCAACAGGCCGACCGCCAGAGACAACAGGTAAATTTTCATCGGAAGTTCCTAAACGCCAAACCGGGCGCGGCACCAAAGCGCCGGGCCCAATGCCTTATCCTTCGTGCGCGTTGAACATCGTCTTGGCATAGGTCACGCCAAGCCCGTAAGCGCCGCCGAATTTCTTCGCAAAGCCGGTGGTCATGTCATAGGTCTCGGCTCGCGCCCAATCCCGCTGCAATTCCAGCAGGTATTGCAGCGCAGTCATCGGTCGCGCCCCAGCTTGGATCATCCGCGCCACAGCCCGCTCATGCGCCTCATCCGAGACATCGCCACAAGCGTCACTGATGAAGTAAACCTCAAACCCCTGATCCAGCGCCGAAAGCGCCGGGCCAACGATGCAAACACCGGTCCAAAGTCCCGCCAACACGATACGGTCTTTGCCAATCCGGTTGACCTCGGCGATCACCGCCGCATCTTCCCAAGTGTTCATTGAGGTGCGATCCAGCAGCGCCTGACCGGGGAGGGCCGAGGTGATTTCGTCAAACATCGGGCCAGAGAACGACTTTTCGGCCACCGTTGTCAGAATTGTCGAAACCCCAAACCCAGCCGCCGCATTAGCGATCAGCGCCGCGTTGTTGCGCAAATTGATCGCATCAATGGATTTGGTGGCAAAGGCCATTTGTGACTGAAAATCAATCAGGATCAGCGTGTGGTCTTTCGGGGAAAGCAATTGTGAACCCGGCGTCGGAGTGGCAGCAATGGACATTTTTTTCCTTCGGACTGGCGCAGCGGTGTGCTGCAAAATCTGTCCGCATGGTTGCCTAGTTCATGCCGCGCGTATTGTAGGAAAGGCGGCTGAATAGCAGGATATGCACCTCGATTGGCATTGCCGTACAACACTGCGACGGATGCCTTCCAACTGTGGCCCTCACGTTGCGAGGGCGACGAGACCCTCGACCTGCTCAACGCGCGCAAGAAGACAATCACCGATATGCCGCAAACCGCTTAGTTTGACATACGGCCGTCGAGGCTGTCTCTTACTAAAGCCACACAACCCTCACTGCAGCGCCGCCACGCGGATCAAGCCGCGTTACTCCGGGCGGCGCTTCTGGGCGGAAATCATCAGTGACGGTTTGCAAGGTTCAACACGCTGGCCTATAGAACAGCAAAGCGCAGGCCTTGCAGGCAGGATTCCGATGACCCGTATTTCCGTAGTGATCCCCGCCAAGAACGAGGCCGAGAATATCGTGGCCCTTGTTGAAGGCATCGACCGCGCTTTGGCCCTGCTGGCTCCGTTTGAGATAATAGTCGTCGATGATTGCTCCACCGACAACTCTGTGGCGGTGCTGCAAGCCCGTGCTACCACGATGCCGCATCTGCGGATCGTGCGGCATGATCGTTCGGGGGGGCAAAGTGCGGCGGTGCAATCGGGCGTAAAGTCCGCAACCGCGCCGGTGATCTGCACTTTGGACGGCGACGGTCAGAACCCGCCAGAAGAATTGCCGAAACTGGTCGCCCCGATCCTTAACGACACCACGGGCCGCATCGGACTGGTGGCAGGGCAAAGGGTCGGGCGGCAAGATACTTGGTCAAAGAAATGGGCCTCGAAATTCGCCAATGGGTTGCGCGGATGGATATTGCAGGATGGCACGCGGGATACCGGTTGCGGGCTGAAGGCGTTTCAACGGCAGGCCTTTCTTGACCTGCCGTATTTCGACCACATGCACCGCTATCTGCCCGCTTTGTTCAACCGTGATGGCTGGCAGGTGGCGCATGTTGACGTGTCGCATCGCCCGCGTGGGGCAGGGCGCTCGAATTACTCCAACATCCAACGGGCCCTGGTTGGCATCGTTGATCTGGCAGGGGTGGCTTGGCTGCTGCGGCGACGCAAAAAGGCGCGCGTTCTGCCGGACACCGTGCAGGGTGACGCCAAATGATGCATGATCTGCTGACCAAGCTGGGCGCAAGTTCGGCCTCGGATATCATCTGGCTGACAGTGGGTCTGCTGGGCCAACTGATGTTCACCGGGCGGTTCATCGTGCAATGGATCGCGTCTGAACGTGCGGGTAAATCGGTGATGCCGGTCGCGTTCTGGTATTTCTCGATTATCGGCGGGCTGATCGTGCTGGCTTACGGCGTTCATAAGCTGGATCTGGTGATCATCCTTGGTCAGCTGCCGGGCGTGGTGGTCTATAGCCGGAATTTGTGGCTGATCCATAAGGGCAAAAATGCGGAGTTCTAAGACAGAGGGCTGGCTGCGCCCGGCGCTTGGGATCGTCGCTTTGATCACTCTGCTGCGCTGGCTGCTGTTGGCGTTTGATCGCACCGATCTTTATCTTGACGAGTCGCAATACTGGCTTTGGGGCCAGCATTTCGCCTTTGGCTATTACTCGAAACCACCGCTGATCGGCTGGCTGATCGGGGCTGTCACCACCTTGGCGGGCAGCGACAGCACGTTTTGGGTGCGTATGCCGGGAGCATTTCTGCATGGCGCAACCGCGCTTATCCTTGGCGCATTGGCGGCGCGCATGTATGGCCGCCGTGCCGCGATCCTGACCGCCGCCGCCTACGCAACCGTGCCTTTCGCCGCTTTGGGCAGCCTGCTGATTTCGACCGATACCGTGATGGCGCCGTTTTTCGCCGCAGCGCTTTATGCGCATCATCGCTTGGCTGAAAGCCGCGCGCCGAAGTTTGCGATTTATGCTGGGGCTGCGATTGGGGCGGCGTTCATGGCGAAATATGCCGCGATCTATTTTCTGATCGGGGTGGCTTTGGCGGCTTTGCGCCCTGAAGGCAGGATCGGCTGGCGCAATGCTGGCTTGATGCTGCTGGCTTTTGCCGTGGTGGTCTCGGGCAACCTGATCTGGAATGTCGCGCATCAGTTCACCACGCTATCGCACACGGTCGATAACGTCGGCTGGGTGCGGCAAGACAACCCGCTTGCCGCGCTGAATTTTGCCAGCGCTGCCGAATTTATCCTGAGCCAATTCGCCGTTGCTGGCCCGGTGATCTTTGCCGCGCTGATGCTGGTGATCCGCAAACTGCCGATGCAAGCCGCTTTCGTGATCCCGCCGTTGGCCGTGGTGACGGTGCAGGCACTATTGGGCACAGCACAAGCAAACTGGGCAGTGGCTGCGTATTTCGCAGGGATTCCCCTCGCCATCGGATTGCTGCAAACCCGCCCGCGCTGGCTGGCGGCATCTTTCGTGATCAACGCCGTGTTCTGCATCACCCTGCCACTGCTGACGATCTTCACAACCATCCAATGGCAAGGCGCGCCGTTGATCGAGCGTCAGTTGGGCCGCGCCGCGATGAGCCGTCAGATCATCGCCATCGCTGCATCCCAAGGCAAGCCGCCGATCTTGGCCGACAATCGCTCTGTGCTGGCGGATCTGTTCTACACTGGGCGCGCTGAGGGGCTGACGATCTATGCGCCCCGTCCAGACGGTCGCCCCGACAACCATTATGAACAAAGCTATCCTTTGCCCGAAAACCTAAGCGGCCCGTTGCTTTGGGTGCGCAAAACTGCGCCCGCCTGTGCGTCCCAGACTTTTGCGCTGGACCCCACGGGCGGGGCTTATCGCAAATCCGGGCTGGTGGCTTATCTGGTGTCTGCGGAATGTGCCAATGCGCAGCAGTAAAGGGATGCCTAGCAACAAGGTCATCGCCGCACTGGTCGGCCTGATCGGGCTTACGTTGGTCATCTTCGGGGTTTGGCCGGGGATCGACCTTGCCACATCGGCCTACTTCCACGACGCCAACGGCTTTCCCGTCAGGCAAAATCCGGTGATCGAGTTCCTGCGCAATTCGGTCTGGAACGCGACCCTTGTGATGCCGCTGATCGCGTTGATGCTGCTTGTGCTTGCCTCTTGGCGCAAAACCTCGGGCTGGTTTTGGGGCTATGTTCTGGCGGTGTTTCTGATCGGACCGGGGCTTGTGGTGAACCTTGGCTTCAAATCGCATTGGGGCCGCGCCCGTCCAAGCAACATCTCCGAATTTGGGGGGACGGCGCAGTTCAGCCCGGCGTGGCAGATCAGCGATCAATGCGCCAAAAATTGCTCTTTCGTCTCGGGTGAGGGGGCAGGGGCCACCGCCTTGACCATCACCTTGCTGGTTATTCTGTATCGCTTCCGCCACCGGCTCAGCCCGGCTTTGTACCGCGCGGGCCAAGCGGCCAGCGTGCTGATGCTGGCCTTTGTCGGTTGGCAACGCGTCGCTGCGGGCGGACATTTTCTGTCGGATGTGCTGCTGTCGATGCTGGTGGTCAGCCTGATCGCCGCTATCCTTGCGCGGCTTTTGCTGAACCGCGCAGCATAGCGCCACTAGCCCCTGCGGCTGTTGACAACCCCGACGACTCTCTCTATCAGCCGCGCTATCCAAGGCTCCCTCTCTATTTTGGGCTTTAGGATTCTATGCTTGATGTGGTCATGATCCGGGTTCACCCCTCGATCCTCTGGAATTCCACCGCGCCGCCCCTCTGGGGGAGACCGCGGTTTTATCTTTTTGTGATCTGCACAAAAAGGCGTCGAGAAGCAGTGCCCCGCACACCGGGGCGAGTATTGACAGCCCCTTGATTGGGGTAACACGAGGTAGCTGAATGCCGACTATTCAACAGCTCATCCGCAAACCGCGGGAGCCTAACGTCCGCAAGTCCAAGTCGCAGCACTTGGAATCTTGCCCGCAGAAACGTGGCGTTTGTACGCGCGTTTACACCACCACTCCGAAAAAGCCGAACTCGGCTATGCGGAAAGTCGCCAAAGTGCGTCTGACCAACTCGTTCGAAGTGATCTGCTATATCCCCGGTGAAAAGCACAACCTTCAGGAACACTCCGTGGTTCTGATCCGCGGCGGTCGTATCAAGGATTTGCCCGGCGTGCGCTACCACATCCTTCGCGGTGTTCTCGATACGCAAGGCGTCAAAGAGCGTCGCCAGCGTCGTTCGAAATACGGCGCTAAGCGTCCGAAGTGAGGAGATAAATAGATGTCACGTCGTCACGCCGCTGAAAAACGCGAGATTCTGCCTGATGCCAAGTATGGCGATCGGGTTCTGACCAAATTCATGAACAACCTGATGCTCGACGGCAAAAAGTCGGTCGCAGAAGGCATCGTTTATGGCGCGCTGGAGCGGGTTCAGTCCCGTCTGAAGCGTCAGCCGATCGAGTGCTTCCACGAAGCGCTGGAAAACGTCAAACCTTCCGTCGAAGTGCGTTCGCGCCGCGTCGGTGGTGCAACCTACCAGGTTCCGGTTGAAGTCCGCACCGAGCGCCGCGAAGCGCTTGCTATCCGTTGGCTGATCATCGCTGCGCGTAAGCGTAACGAAAACACCATGGAAGAGCGTCTGGCTGCAGAATTGTCGGATGCTGTGAACAACCGTGGTACGGCTGTTAAGAAACGCGAAGATACCCACAAGATGGCAGATGCGAACAAAGCATTCAGCCACTACCGCTGGTAAGGGGTTATCATGGCACGCGAATATCCGCTGGAACGCTACCGCAATTTCGGCATCATCGCTCACATCGACGCGGGTAAAACCACGACGACCGAGCGTATTCTTTACTACACAGGCAAGTCCCACAAAATCGGCGAAGTCCATGACGGCGCCGCAACGATGGACTGGATGGAGCAAGAGCAAGAGCGTGGCATCACGATCACCTCTGCTGCCACCACCACGTTCTGGGAACGCACCATTGATCCGGGTCTGGAGCACGCACGTGCTGACAAGTTCCGTTTCAACATCATCGACACTCCCGGACACGTTGACTTCACCATTGAAGTTGAGCGTTCGCTGGCAGTTCTCGATGGCGCAGTCGTCCTTTTGGACGGCAACGCAGGTGTAGAGCCGCAGACCGAAACCGTTTGGCGTCAAGCCGACCGGTATAAAGTTCCGCGCATTGTTTTCGTCAACAAGATGGACAAAACCGGCGCTGACTTCTTCAACTGCGTCAAGATGATCAAAGACCGTACCGGCGCGAATGCGATGCCGATCGTTCTGCCGATCGGCGCGGAAGACAAGCTGGAAGGCATCATCGACCTCGTGACGATGGAAGAGTGGGTTTATCAGGGTGAAGACCTTGGCGCCTCTTGGGTCCGTCAACCGATCCGGGCTGAATTGAAAGATTCGGCTGATGAATGGCGTCTGAACCTGCTGGAAAACGCAGTGGGTCAAGACGATGCGGCGATGGAAGCCTATCTTGAAGGCAACGAGCCTGATGAAGCCACTCTGCGCGCGCTGATCCGTAAGGGTACGCTCGCCATCGACTTCATTCCGGTTATGGCTGGTTCCGCGTTCAAAAACAAAGGCGTGCAGCCTCTGTTGAACGCCGTGATCGACTATCTGCCGACGCCTCTGGATGTTCCTCCCTACCTCGGCTTCAAACCGGGCGACGAGTCGGAAACCCGTAACATTGCCCGTTCGGCTTCGGACGAGCAGCCGTTCTCTGCACTGGCGTTCAAGATCATGAACGACCCCTTCGTGGGCTCGCTCACCTTTACCCGCATCTACTCGGGCACCCTTGCCAAGGGTGACGCGATGCTGAATGCGACCAAAGAGCGTAAAGAGCGCGTTGGCCGTATGATGATGATGCACGCCATCGACCGTGAAGAAATCTCGGAAGCGTTCGCAGGCGATATCATCGCGCTTGGCGGCCTGAAAGAGACAACCACGGGCGACACTTTGTGCGATCCGGCAAACCCGGTTGTTCTGGAAACCATGACCTTCCCAGTCCCGGTTATCGAGATCGCCGTCGAGCCGAAAACCAAAGCTGACCAAGAGAAAATGGGCATCGCTTTGGCGCGTCTGGCTGCTGAAGACCCGTCGTTCCGGGTGGAAACTGACCTCGAATCCGGTCAGACCATCATGAAGGGCATGGGCGAACTTCACCTCGACATTCTCGTGGACCGTATGCGCCGCGAATTCAAAGTCGAGGCGAATATCGGTGCGCCGCAGGTGGCTTACCGCGAGACCATCTCGCGCGAGCATGAGATCGACTACACGCACAAGAAACAGACCGGTGGTACCGGCCAATTTGCGCGCGTGAAACTGGTGATCTCGCCGACGGAACCGGGCGAAGGCTATTCGTTCGAGGCCAAGGTTGTGGGTGGTTCGGTGCCGAAGGAATATATCCCCGGCGTTGAAAAAGGCATCAAGTCGGTGATGGACTCCGGTCCGCTCGCAGGCTTCCCGGTGATCGACTTCAAAGTGTCGCTGATCGACGGGGCTTACCACGACGTTGACTCCAGCGTTCTGGCGTTTGAAATCGCGTCGCGTGCAGCAATGCGTGAAGGCCTGAAGAAAGCCGGCGCGAAGCTGCTGGAACCGATCATGAAAGTCGAAGTCGTCACCCCGGAAGAATACACCGGCGGCGTCATCGGCGACTTGACCTCGCGTCGGGGCATGATCAACGGCCAAGACAGCCGCGGCAACGCGAACGTCATCGCCGCTATGGTGCCTTTGGCGAACATGTTCGGCTACATCAACACGCTGCGTTCCATGACCTCGGGTCGTGCAACCTTCGCGATGTCCTTCGACCACTACGATGCCGTTCCGCAGAACATCTCGGACGAGATCCAGAAGAAATACGCATAACCGGTGTGGCGGGGGTAAGCCCCGCCCTACCACTCGTAGGGTGGGGTTTCGCCCCACCGCACCCGATCTAATCAGGAGGCCATCATGGCAAAGGCAAAGTTTGAACGGAACAAACCGCACGTCAACATCGGCACGATTGGCCAC
>NZ_BSPP01000012.1 GCF_030161095.1 Cypionkella aquatica | reverse complement strand
AGTAGGCGTAAATGACCACCGGGCTCCGGTCGTGGCTGGATGAAAGACCAGTGGCAGGTCAAGTGCGATGCAGGGATTTTTTTTGAGTATTTGAAAAAGAGCAATGCAAAGGGATTTGCTTGGCTTGAAAGGCTCAGGTGCTGACCGCGACGTTCCGCGCAACCGGAGGCTTCGGCAATTATCCGGCCGGCTTAATCAAAGATTTGCAAAGCCTGTGCAGCAGGATGCTGCTGTCGGCGTCGCGGCGAGACAGGCCGGTGGGCGTGAAGCCTTCGCGCTGCCAAAAGCTGCGGCCACGCGGGTTGGTGTCGAGCACCGCAAGATACAGGTTTGGCGATCCGGCGGCGCGGGCGCGCTGTTCGACCTCAGTCAGCAACAGCGCGCCCGCGCCTTGACCGCGCAGGCGGGGGGCGAGCAGCATCAGGCCAAGATAGGCGTCTTGGCGCGTGGGAAAACCGAAGGAGAGTTCGGCGATGCCGGACAGAACAGGCTGGCCAGCGTAGTTCTGAAACAGGCCAAGATGGTGGCTGTCGGCGGGGTCGCAGTTTGGCGGGCAATCGGTGAAGAACGCGGCGGCCTTTTCGACGGGATTGCAGCCCCCTTCGGCCAGATGCCAGTAATCTTGCGCCTCGGTTTGCAGGGCGATCAGGGCGGCGCGGTCTTGGTCGGGATCAAGGTTACGGATCAGCATGGGCAATCTTGACAATCGTCAGCGGGCTTGCGCCCGAGGGTTTGCGCCAGATCACTTCGTCACCGATTTGCGCCCCCAGCAGGGCGCGGGCCAGTGGGGATTGTGGCGTTATGCGGTTCAGCCGCGCATCGGCTTCGTCTTCGCCCGTGATCTCGTAGCGGGTTTCGGTGCCATCTTCATCGGCAACGGTGATGCAGAGGCCGAAGGCTGCTTCGGTCAGCGGCAGGGTTGCGGGATTGCGAAGGATGGCTGTGCGCAGGCGGGCTTCGATGTAGCGGATGTCACGCTCGGCTGCCGCTTCGGGCAGTTTGTCGAGGCGGTCTGTGCGGGATTTAAGCGCTGCAAGTGTGGTTTGCAGCGCATGCAGGCGGCTTTGCAGGGCGGCAAGGCCGCGTGGGGTGACGTGGTTTGGATGCGGCGATTGCGGCAGATCGGGCAAAGGGTCGAGCGCGCCATCGCCTTCTTTGACGAAGGCCCTGCTCATCGCGGGTGGGGCATCACGGCTGGGTCATCGCACGATGACTTCCAGCGGATCATACAGAATGCCGGTGCCCCAGGCGGTGGCCAGAAGGCTGTCGGGCTTGAAACGGATGCGGCCGGATTCCAGATCGGCACGGCTGAAAAACCGGCGTTGGGTGACGACGCCTTCGGGGTCGCGCCAGCTTGCGTTGATCGCCCCCGCCGTGATGGTGCAGCGAAAGAAGATATCCACCTGATGAAAGCCCGACACCGGATCGTGGAACTCGTTGATCAGGGCGGGGGGGCCGACATGGACGGAAAGCCCGGTTTCTTCATGCACTTCGCGGGCAAGGTTGGTGGGCAGGGATGTGCCGGATTCCACACCGCCACCCGGCGCGCACCACAGATCAGAGCGCCCACCGGGATAGGCGTTGACCAGCAGCAACCGATCTTCATGCAAGATCAGCGCACGGGTGGCGAGGCGGGTCGGGCGTTTTGACATGGCCCTTAAGCTGAAGGCCATGTCGGGCAAGGTCAAGGGCTTATCCTGCCGCAGGGGAAGTTTGCAGCTGCCGCTCTGACCACAGCAGATACAGCGAGCCTGCAAGGATCAGCGCCACACCCAGCCAATAGGCCCCCTCGGGGGCGAAGCCCAGCACCAGCCAGCTGACCGCGATGTTGGAGAATAGTTTCAGATCATCAAAGGGTTGAACAAAGCCTGCATCGGCTGCGGCATAGGCAAGCGTCAGGAAATGCTGGGCTGCAAACATGATCGCACCGCCGAGGATCAGCAGGCCAAGCACCGCCCCGGTGGGCATTTCAAACCCTGCCTGCAGCGAGAACAGCCCGTTGATCGGGGTCAGCAGCAGCAGCAGCCACAAGGTGATGGCGGCTTGCGGCTCGGATCGGGTGAGGCGTTTGGTGATCAGCGAGGCGCCACCCCAGCAGATCGCGGCGGCGATCGGGTAGAGGCTGGCAGCACTCAGCCCGCCTTCCCAAGGGCGCAGCAGGATCATTGCGCCCGAAAAGCCGATCACCGCCGCAAGCCAGCGGTTCGCGCCGACATGCTCGCGCAAAAACACCGCAGCCCCGATCAGCACGAAGAACGGCGAGGTCATCACCAATGCCACGACATGCCAAGGTGCCATGCCTGCGGCGAAGGCCTGGGTGAAGGCCTGCACCCCCAGCACCGACAGCAGGATGCGCAAACCGTGCAGCAGCGGATGACGGGTCTTCAGGCTGGCAGCGCCCTGACGCCAGATCAAGGGCAGCGAAAACACCGTCGCAATCGCATATTGCCAGAATGCATCCGACTGCGGCTTGAAGCCCATCTTATAAGTCACGGTCCAGGTGATCGCATTGGCGCTTGCAAAGGCGATGCCCGCCAGCACCATGAACACGGCACCTTTCAGCGGTGCATTGGTCGTCTGATCCATGTCTGTCCTCCTTCAAGACCAACATCAATCAGGGGGATATGCTGCGCCAAAACCCATGCCGCGACGCGGACAGGCTGCGCAGATTCTCTTGCATCCGGACTATACCGTCGGCCCCGGAGTTACACCGGATCTGCTGTCCCACTGACCAAAGGCCAGTGGCGCTCGCGGGCTATACCGCCGGTGGGGAATTGCGCCCCGCCCTGAGAATGTCCGAAACAGCGCTCGGACGCCCGATGTCTAACACCACACTGTGCAGCCACAAGTCAGAAACCTTGCTTGCCCTGCACAACAGATGCGCTTTAATGCGGCGATGAAATGCACGTTAGTTTTCTTCTGTTTGACCGCGATTGCGCAGAGTTTTCCCGCACAGGCCGATTGCGTTGTGCTGTTGCACGGGCTGGCGCGCACCGAAACCTCGTTGATTGCGATGCAGGCAGCACTCGAAGCCAAGGGCCACAGGGTGATCAACGAAAGCTATCCCTCGACCCAAGCGCCGATTGCAGAATTGGCGGCAGGGGTGGGGTGGCGGGTGGCACAATGCCCCAAAGGCGCAAAGGTTGATTTCGTCACCCATTCGATGGGCGGGATTTTGGCGCGCTATTGGCTGGCCAATCATAAACCCGGCGTGATGGGCCGGGTGGTGATGCTGGCGCCGCCCAACCACGGATCGGAACTGGTCGATGCCTTTGGCGAGATCGCGGCGTTCGAGTGGATGAACGGCCCGGCGGGATTGCAACTGGGCACCGATGCGGCGGCAGTGCCGCACGCCTTGCCCGCGCCGGATTATCAGGTTGGCATCATCGCCGGAGATCAGTCGCTGAACCCGATCACCTCGGTGGTGATTCCGGGGCCGGACGATGGCAAAGTCTCGGTCGAAAGCACCTATCTGGCGGGGATGGCCGACCAGATCACCTTGCCGGTGACGCATACATTCATGATGCTGAACCCGGTTGTGATCGCGCAGACCGGGATTTTCCTCGACACCGGGCGCTTTGACCATGACTTAAGCTATACCGATGCGGTGGGCATCGCTTTGGGCAAGGAGTAACGCCATGGCCGCTTTGGGATATACGGAATTGGCCAAGGTGGTGGCGCGCTATTGCGGCCGTCCCAGCACCTTCATGCTGGCGGTGGGGGTGGTGGTGGTCTGGATCGTCACTGGCCCTTTGTTCAACTTTTCAGACACTTGGCAGTTGGTGATCAACACTGGCACCACGATTGTGACGTTTCTTATGGTGTTTCTGATCCAGAACACCCAAAACCGCGACACGCAGGCGATCCAGCTGAAACTGGATGAATTGATCCGCGCCACGGCGGGGGCGCATAACGCCCTGCTTGATCTGGAAGAGCTGGACGAGCGCGCGCTGGAAGGCTTTCGCAAGCGGTATGAGGCTTTGGCCACGCAGGCCCGCGCGCAAAAACAGGCGGGCGGCGTCGATACGGATTCGCCCGAAGCCTAAGCTGTCGCCGGGCTGGCAACAGAACGCTTTGCCGAAACCGGGTTTTCTGCTAAACTCTGCAGATATTTCACGGATAGGTTCAGGCTGATGTTTGATCGCGTTGCGCAATTTCTGCGGTTGTGCCTGTTTGGCGTGCTTTCGCTGGCGATGTTGCCTGCGGTGGCAGATGCTGCGGGCCGCAAGCTGGCTTTGGTGGTCGGCAATCAGGCATACACGCAGCTTCCGGGCCTGAACACGCCAGTGGATGATGCGCAAGCGGTGTCCAACGCGCTGCGCGATCTGGGCTTTGAAGTGACGTTGCTGACCGATGTGGGGCCAGCGGTGTTTCAGGCGGTTTTGGGCACCTTTACCAGTCAGGTGGATCAGGCCGACACGGTTTTGTTCTATTACGCGGGCCATGCGTTTCAGAAAGATGGCGTCAACCATCTGGTGCCTGTGAATGCGCGATTGGCCGATGCCAAGGCGCTCGATTCCGAAACATGGCGCTTGGATGATATTGCCAAGGCTTTGAAAGGGAAGACCAATCAGCTGTTGCTGTTCATCGACGCCTGCCGCGACAATCCCTTGCCAGAGGCGGTGCGATCGGTCGCAAGCGATGGTGGGTTGGCGCAGTTTGACGGCGGTGCTGGCACGTTTGTGGCCTTTGCGACCGCTCCCGGTCAGGTGGCGTGGGACAAGACCGATGGCGCGCTGAACAGCCCGTTCACCGCCGCTCTGCTCGCGCATATTACCAAGCCGGGGCAGAACATCTCTGATCTGATGATCAAAGTCCGCAATGATGTCGAGACTGCGACCAGCGGCAAGCAGACCCCGTGGGAGCAATCGTCGCTGCGCGAGCAGTTCTATTTCGTGCCGGGTGCAGAGCCTGCCGTGGAAGAGGCCCTGCCAGAGTTTGAGGTGGTGGCAGATCAGAACACAGCGCTTGTGCCACCGCCGGGAATTACCGTGATCGGTCAAACGGTTGCGGATACGCAACTGGCTTCTCTGGACAGTGACACCCGCAGCTTGAACGCAGCCCTGCCCGAAAATCTGGCGCTTGGCGTGCAGACAGAGCTTGACCGCATCGGCTGCTATGGCATGCGGGTTGATGGCGATTGGGGCAATGGATCGCGCCGCGCGATGGCAGCCTACTATGATGCCAAAAAGGTCGAACCGGGCGAGATGGAGCCGACCGAGGCGGTCTATCGCGCCTTGTTGGCCGAGCCGGAAAACACCTGCGAAAAGGCCGCAGTGGCGGTGAAAGCCCCGACCAAATCGCAACCGAAAGCCAGCACCAAGAAAGCGGCCACGACCACCAAAAAGGCCACCACGACCAAGAAAGCCGCAGCCCCCGTTGCCGCAGCCCCGGTGAAGAAAAAGCCGACCTGCAAATTCATGGTGATCGCCGTGGTCTGCTCGTAAAACCCGTTTGACTGGGCCAGCCCGACCTCTCAATGCGCTGGGCCCCGGTCATCCTCTCTGCAAAAATATCCCCGCCGGAGGCTTGCGCCCTCGCCACAGGCCAAACCTTAACAAATCGTTAAGCACCCCAGCCTAACCCGTTGATTTTGCACAAGTGCCAAGCCTGTCCACGCGTGGACATCAGCCTTTGCGGATCACCCGGTTGACATGGCCCATCTTGCGCCCAGCCCGCGCCTCGGCCTTGCCATACAGATGCACCGCGCAGTCATTCTCGCGCAAAATCTGCGGCAAACGCGCGATATCATCGCCGATCAGGTTTTCCATCACCACATCAGAATGTCGCGCGCCATCACCCAACGGCAGCCCCGCCACCGCGCGGATATGCTGCTCAAACTGATCGACAGCGCAGCCATTCTGGGTCCAATGCCCCGAATTATGCACCCGAGGCGCGATTTCATTGACGATCAGACCCTGCGGCGTCACGAACAACTCCACCCCCATCACGCCAACATAATCCAGCGCGTTCAGGATGCGGGCGGCGAGCAAAATCGCGTCGGACCGCAGCGAAGGCGACAATTTCGCGGGCAGGGTGGTGGTGTGCAGGATGCCGTCTTTATGCACGTTCTCGCCCGGATCATAGCACGCGACTGACCCATCAAGCCCCCGCGCCGCGATCACCGAAACCTCGTGGCTGAAGCTGATAAAGCCCTCCAACACCGAAGCCGCCCCCTTCATGCTGGCATGGGCCTCTGCCGCATCCTCCGCCGTCTTGATCCGCGCCTGCCCCTTGCCGTCATAGCCGAGCCGCGTGGTTTTCAGGATCGCAGGCGTGCCGATTGTCGCAATTGCGGCCTCTAGGTCGGGCAGGCTTTGCACCGCCGCATAGGGCGCGCAGGTCAGACCGAGGCTGGTGAGGAAGTCTTTCTCAAGGATACGATCCTGCGAGATCGCCAAAGCGCGACGGTTGGGGCGAATGGGGCGCAGCGCCTCCAAAGCATCCAGCGCGGCGGTGGGGATATTCTCGAATTCATAGGTGATCACATCGACCGAAGCCGCAAAGGCTTGCAGAGCCGCGATGTCATCATAACCGGCGGTGGTGACGGCATGGGCCACCTCTGCCGCGGGCGGGTGCGCGCTTGGCTCAAAAATATGGGTCTTGTAGCCCAGACGTGCCGCTGCAACCGACAGCATCCGGCCCAACTGGCCGCCGCCAAGGATGCCGATTGAAGACCCGAGGGGAAGGCTATTCATCTTTCGGCTCCTCTGGGATCGAGGCTGAGAGCGCATCGCGCCATGCATCCAGCCGTGCGGCAAGTGCTGCGTCCTGCAGCGCAAGGATACCTGCGGCCAGCAGGCCAGCATTGGCAGCCCCGGCAGCCCCGATCGCCATAGTGGCAACCGGATAGCCCTTTGGCATCTGCACGATGGAATACAGGCTGTCGACGCCCGACAAAGCCTTGGTTTGCACCGGCACCCCGATCACTGGCACGCGGGTTTTGCTGGCCATCATGCCGGGCAAATGCGCCGCCCCACCTGCGCCCGCGATGATCACCTGCACCCGGCCCGCCGCTGCTTTGCCATAGGCCCAAAGTCGGTCGGGGGTGCGATGCGCCGAGACGATCTTGGTCTCATAGCTGATCCCAAGTTGATCCAGCACAAGGGCCGCTTCTTTCATCGTCGGCCAGTCTGACTGGCTTCCCATGATGATCCCGACATCAACGGTCATTGGCACCTCCGGCATTTGCTGCGGACTTCATCGCAATGCGGACTTCTTACCGAAGCAGGCGGGGGAGGCAAGGAAAAGCCTTCGCTTCAAGCACAGGATGCGCTTTTCACGCACCAATCAGGCAGCGTTCAGGCCAGCAGATTGGGGATCAGCAAATCTTCGATCCGCACGATCTGGTCTTTCATCTGCAATTTCTGCTTTTTCAGCCGCCGCAGCGTCAGAATATCCGGGCGACCGCTGGTTTCCAGTGCATGCACAGCCTCATCCAGATCACGATGCTCGCGCCGCAGCACTTCCAGCTTTACGCGGAGCATGTCTTCAAAGTTCATCTCGGAGGAGGCATTCATGGCAGGACCGTATCCAGTCTTTTTGGCTTTCGCAAAGGATACAGTGATTCGGATGATTCCGGTGCGAAATTTCTGCATCAGGCTTTAAGTTTTCTTGAAACTGGCCCTACTTGCGGGCCATGCCGACTGCCCCCATATTGATCTTGTCGGGTGCCGCTGTCTGGGCCTGACACTTCAGTGTCGCTTGTTGCAAAGGGCATCGGTCATGACGAAACTTACTTTTGGCGCGCATCCCTTTCTTTTGGGATTTGAACAGCTGGAGCGTTTGGTAGAACGCACCGCGAAAACCGCGTCCGAGGGCTATCCGCCTTTTAACATCGAGGCGACCTCGGAGAACACCTACCGCATCACCCTCGCGGTGGCCGGATTTCGTGATGAAGATTTGGCGATTACGGTGGAAGATCGCCAGCTCGTGGTGCGCGGTCGGCAAAGTGATGATCTGGGCGAGCGGGTTTTCCTGCATCGCGGCATCGCAGCGCGGGCGTTCCAGCGCTCATTCGTGTTGGCGGATGGGGTAGAGGTTGCAGGTGCCGATCTGGATCACGGGCTGTTGCATATCGACCTGCGCCGGATGGTGCCAGACACGATTGTGCAGACCATTCGTATTGGCCGTAAATAAGGAGAGAATGTCATGGATGTGAAATTTGATGGCCTTGATGAGGCTGCGGACCGGATCGTTTACGTGCGTCCCATCGCGGTAGAAACCCTCCCGGAAAAGGTTCGCGCACAGATCAACGGCATGAAAACCGTCTATGCGGTGCATGGCGAGGATGGCGAGCAGCTGGCTTTAGTCGCCGACCGCGATCTGGCGTTCTCATTGGCGCGGCAGCACGATATGGCGCCGGTCAACGCGCATTGATGCATCTGCTGTGATGCGTCGTTTTGATCCGTTGCGCGGGTTGATGGCATGGAAAACCTGCCACAACCACTATATGTTGTGGATTTAAGCGCAAAACCGGCCAATAGACACAAGTGTGTCCCAGCGGGGACAGATCTTGAAGCCGCAGGGCCGTTGAAACCCGGCCAATAAAACCCCGCAGGATATGCGTGAAAAAGCAAAAGGCCGCGCAAATAGCGCGGCCTTTTGTTGGATAAACGTGGCGGCGCTATTCTGCCAGACCTTGGTTCTCGGCTTGCTCTTGCAGCCAGCGTTCCGCGTCCAGTGCCGCCATACAGCCCATGCCCGCCGAGGTGACGGCTTGGCGGTAAATGTGGTCGGTCAGATCGCCTGCGGCAAACACGCCGGGGATGGCGGTGCGGGTCGAACCTGCCTCAACCTTGACATAGCCGCCCTCAAACAACGGCAATTGGTCTTTCACCAGCTCTGAGGCGGGCGAGTGGCCGATGGCGACGAAAAAGCCATGGCAGGGCACGTCTTTGACTTCCCCAGTTTTCAGATTGCGGGTGCGGACGCCGGTGACCGAAGCCGGAGCGTCGCTGCCCAGCACTTCGGTGACTTCGCTGTCCCACAGCATTTCGATCTTGGGGTGTTTGAACAGCCGGTCTTGCATGATCTTTTCGGCGCGCAGCGTATCGCGGCGATGGATCAGCGTGACTTTGGTGGCAAAATTGGTCAGGAACAGCGCTTCTTCCACGGCGGTGTTGCCGCCGCCAATCACCACGACCTCTTTGCCGCGATAAAAGAAACCGTCGCAGGTGGCACAGGCCGACACACCAAAGCCTTTGTATTTCTCTTCCGAGGGCAGACCGAGCCATTTCGCCTGCGCGCCCGTGGCAAGGATGACCGCATCGGCGGTATAGGTGGTGCCGCTGTCAGCTTTTGCGGTGAAGGGGCGGTTTTGCAGATCAAGGCTGGTGATGTAATCGCTGATCACCTCGGCCCCCATCGCCTCGGCATGGGCCTGCATGTTGATCATCAGATCCGGGCCTTGGATGTGCTTTTCGCCGGGCCAGTTTTCAACCTCGGTGGTGATGGTCAACTGGCCGCCGGGTTGCAGACCCTGCACAAGGATCGGTTCCAGCATCGCACGGGCGGCATAAACGGCGGCGGTGTAGCCTGCCGGGCCGGAGCCTATGATCAGAACTTTGCTGTGGCGCGTGGTGGTCATGGTGCATCCCCGGTGAGTGTGGGGCTTGATATATGCGCTGGCGACGCGCGGGGGAAGGGCTGGCAAACGCATGGCGGGCTTGTGCGGCGCAGCGATGGGGCGGTGGTGCTGGTGGCGGAATTGTGCGGGCTGCCGGGGTTTGGCGAAAACATCTTGCGCGGTTGTGAAAGAATGTTGCGCAAAGCAGGCCATCGGCCTAGATACTGACAAAAAAGGAGGCCCGCATGGCCGGTAGCAAACTCGATCCGATCGACCGCCACATTTTGGCAGAGTTGCAGGCGGATGGTCGGATGACCAATGTGGAACTGGCCAGCCGGGTGGGGATTTCCGCGCCGCCGTGCCTGCGCCGGGTGCGCACGTTGGAAGAGGCGGGCTATATCAAGGGCTATCACGCCGATATTGACGCGCGCGAGATGGGGTTTGAGGTGCAGGTGTTCGCGATGGTGCGGCTGCAAAGTCAGGCCGAGGCGGATCTGTCAACCTTTGAAGGCCGGTGTCGGGCGTGGCCCCTGGTGCGCGAGTGCCATATGCTGAACGGCGAGATTGATTTCATCCTGAAATGCGTCGCGCCCGATCTGTCCAGCTTTCAGTCGTTTCTGACCGAGCAATTGTTGAAGGCCGAGAATGTGGCGAATGTGAAAACCTCGCTGGTGATCCGCTGCGCCAAAGACGAGCCGGGTCTGCCGTTTGACGTGCTGGAAGCGCGGCTGGCGAAACACGCCTGAGGCTGGCAAGTGGGGGGCGTTTTCTGAAGCCAGAAAACGTGCACGAATTCTGCTTTCAGAATTCGGCTTGGTGCCACGGCTCTGCACAGTGCCACGGCTCTGCACAGTGCCACGGCTCTGCACAGTGCCACGGGTCTGCACAAATGTTTAGGCGGCCCCTTGATGGTGTCAGAGAACACCGGGGCCGCCTTAACTGAGCATCATCCTCAATCCGGCTGTGGCCGAACTGGTGCGCTGAGGGGGGAGCCTGCTTTTGCAAGAGGTCTTACCACGCCCGCCACCGCCTGTTTTCACAGAGGGACATCTGTGAAGCAAAGATGGCGGAAACGCGACTGCGTGTCAAAGTTTATTCTTAATTGGCGCGCAGTTGCGCGTCGATCTTCATGCTATTGCCGCTATTGTTGCGGGATGCGGTGAAATCTTGTGGTTGTATGTTGGAAAATGAAAAAACGCCGGGGGTTGTTCCCTCGGCGTGTCTGCGAATCGGGCCTTTGTGGGCCAATGGTTTTGGGTCGATGTTCTTGGGTCGGTGTATTAGCGGGCGGCGAGTGCGCGCGGTTTGACCTCTGCCTTCACCGCTTCGGGGCGGCGGCGTTGGCCGCGGGCCCAAGGCAGCGCCACTTGCGGCTCGGTGCTGGCGGCGATTGCGGATTTCATCCAGCGCGGTTGTTTTTTCATCAGAGGCATCCTTTGCAGGTTTGTTCATGCGTTGGAGACAATCTGACCGGAATTTGCGGCAAGGATTGGACTGGAAGCAGGGGGGATTAAGGAAAGTTTGTGGTGAATTGCGGCAACCAGTGGCTAGCTTTCGCAGAGGCTTACAGCCGGATCACCGACAGCAGACGACCATAGTCGGCCTCGCCTGCATGGGTGGTGCGGCGGTATGAAAAGAACCGCGACGCATCGGAAAACGTGCAATGCCGGGTCCATTCGGCATGGCCGACACCCGCGGCGCGCAACCGCCATAGCCCATAGCCGGGCAGGTCGAACAACATGCGGTCCGCTTTGCCTTGGGCGAAGAAGCGGCGCGTTTCGGGGGTATCGTCGGTAAAGCTTTCAAAAAACTCTGGTCCGACCTCGTAGGCGGATTGGCTGATGCAGGGGCCGATCACAGCAGCGATATTGGCGCGGGTGGCACCAAGGGCTTCCATCGCGTCAATGGTGGCTTCCAGCACGCCCTCTTTTGCGCCGCGCCACCCCGCATGCGCGGCCCCGATCACGCCTGCTTTGGCATCGGCGAACAGCACGGGTTGGCAATCGGCGGTCAGGATCGCAAGGCCAAGGCCGGGGGTGGCGGTGACCATCGCATCGGCTTGTGGCCGCAATTTCAGCGGCGCTGTCACGGCCAAGGCGTCTGGTGAATGGACCTGATGCACAGAGACCAGATGATCGGGCGCCAAATCCAGCGCCTCGGCGACGCGGGTACGGTTGATCGCCACCGCTTCGGCCTGATCGGTCGATCCGGTGCCGCAGTTCAGCCCGGCAAAGATGCCAGAGGACGCACCGCCTTTGCGGGTGAAAAACCCGTGGCGGGGGCTCAGGGCGTCAGAGGTGATGATTTCGAGCATCAGGAAAATCCGGGGGGCTTGGCGGCATAGGATGGAAACAGCGCAAGGGCTTTGAACAGCTTTCCCATTTCCTCGGGCGCGGTCAAGCGGCGCGTGGCGGCATTATGCTGGGCAAGGGCCTCGCCCTGCAGCTTTGCGGCCAGTTGGGCGGCGCGGTGCTCGATGCCAAGTGCAGTGAGAAACTGCGCTTGGGTGGTGTAGGCGTAGGATTTGGCAGCGCTGGCAAGGGCCGCGAAATCGACATGGGCGGTCAGGTCTGCATTGCCGGGATCGGCGAGCGGATCGGTGAAGCGGTGAGCTTGCAGGGCCTGAAACGTATCCCCGCGTGAGATCCAATCGCCATAGTCAAGGATCAACGCCGCGCCACCGTGGCTTTCGATCTGGGCGGCGATGGTTTGCGCGATGGCGGGGGCTGCGGGGCAGATCTCAATCACATCGCCGGGGGCGGTATCGGCAAGGCGATGATCCAGCAAGGCAATCGGCGCAGGCGCTGATTTGCCCATGCAGAGCTGGTGGTTCGCAAGGCCGATCAGGGTTTCCGACCAGCCTTCTGGCGTCCGGGTGAATTGGCGAATTGGCAGGGCGTCGAAGAATTCGTTCGCGATGAAGTAAAGCGGGGTGTCGCCCGAGGGCAACTGGTCGGTCCACCGCACCGGATGTTCGCCCAAAGTGCTGCGCTGGCGGGCGCGTAGGGTGGCCGAGGCCTCGACCAGCAGCACTTCGGCTGCGGCATGAAAGCCGGGCACACGTTGGGTCGCGCGCAAAACGTCGGCCATCAGGGTGCCGCGACCGGGGCCAAGCTCGGCCAAAGTGAAGCGGGCGGGTGCGCCTTGGTCAAGCCAGCTTTGCGCAAGGCAAAGGCCCAACAACTCGCCAAACATTTGGCTGATCTCGGGCGCGGTGGTGAAATCACCCGATGCGCCGAACGGATCGCGGGTGGCATAGTAGCCGTGCTGCGGGTGCAGCAGGCAGTCAGCCATATATTCGGCCAGCGTGATCGGGCCGCTGGCCCTTATGCGTTGGATCAGCAGGGCGGCGAGCGGGGTCATGCGGCAGTGGTCGCCGGGGGCGGGAGGGCCACGGGTTTGGCGCGGGCGATGAACCAGATGCCTGCCGCGATCATCGGCAGGGTCAGGATCTGGCCCATGGTCAGCCCGTAACCTGCAACGTGAAAGGCAAGGCCCAGCGGGTTGCCCTCCGAGACGAATTGCGCGTCGGGTTGGCGGACGAATTCGACCAAAAAGCGCGACACTCCATAGCCCGCGAAAAACAGACCCGCGATTTTCCCCGGGGTTTTCAGCCAATCATAGCGCCAGACCAACAGGCTAAGGAGGATCAGCAGGATCAGACCTTCCAGCGCTGCTTCGTAAAGCTGGCTGGGATGACGGGCGCAGATCGTCAGCAGACCGGGGCAGGTTTGCGCGGCCTCGCCGGGAAAAGCCACGCCCCACGGCAGATCGGTGGGCCTGCCCCAGAGTTCAGCATTCACAAAATTGGCAAGGCGGCCCAGCAAAAGGCCAATCGGCACCACGGCAGCCATCAGATCGGCGGCGGGCAGCATCGGGATTTTCTCGCGCTTGCAAAACCAGATGCCCGCAACCATCACGCCAAGGAAGCCACCGTGGAAGGACATGCCGCCTTCCCAGACCCGCAGGATTTCGCTGGGGTTTTGCAGAAAATGGCCGGGCTGGTAGAAGATCACATAGCCCAAGCGCCCGCCTGCGATGACGCCAAAGATCACCCATGTCAGCAGACGCTCGACCTGCTCGGCGGTCATCGGGGCCGGGCCGGACCACAGCCGCGGCGTGTTGATCATGTGAACGATCAGCTTCCAGCCCAGCAGCAGGCCCGCGATATAGGCCAAGGCATACCAGCGCAAAGTCAGGCTCATCGGCCCCAAGGGGATCGAGAAAATATCCGGCGAGAGCCATGACGGGAACGGAATATAGGACATGCGGTTTCCTGCAGTTGCTTGCGCGTTGTCGGCAAGCCGGGCGGCTATGTCAACGCGGCAATGCGTCAGATCGCCTTCTTGTGTGACGTGCCTTGTGCGTGGGGGCGGGGCGGCTCATATAGAAGGCTAGCGAAAGGAGGCCCCTGATGACGGCCGGAAACAAATTCTTCGACGATATGTCCAAGTTGATGACCAATGCGATGGGCGTGGCGCAGGGTGCCAAGTCTGAGGCGGAGACCGCGATGAAGGGCTTCGTTGATCGCTGGATGGCGGATCGTGATTTCGTAACCCGCGAGGAATTCGACGCGGTGCGGCTGATGGCGCAGAAGGCTCGCGAAGAGAATATGGCGCTTGCGGCGCGTTTGGCGGCGCTTGAGGCCAAGGGTTAAGCGCGGGCCTGTCAGCCTGTTGTGGGCGGCTCTGGCGGGTGGCGGTGCTTGGGCGCGCCCGTCAGCCGCGCCTTCAGCATTGCTGCACCTTGCGGGCTGATCAACGCCCTGCACCTGCGGCGCGGTCAGGGTGTGTCTTCGCCCAAGGTTCTGCGGGCAATCTCTGGCAGTTCTGGCGCGTTTTCCTTGCGGTCGCGGTGGAGTGCGGCGCGGCCCAGCATCATCATGGTGACAGGCGTGGTGATCATCACGAACACCGCGATCACGGCCTCGTGCAGCGAGGGGCGACCTTCCAGCCACGAGAACAGCAAGATCGAGGCCAGCACGATTGCCGCCATGCCCCAGCCCGTGCCCAAGGTCGGCGCATGCAGGCGGTCGTAAAAGCTTTTAAGTTGCACAAGGCCGATGGTGCCGAGCAGGGTCAGCCCGCTGCCCAGAACCAACAGCAGCCCCACCGGGATCGCAAGCCAGAGCGGGACGGTTTCAAGATGGCTCATTCGATCACCTCGCCACGCAGCAGGAATTTCGCCATAGCCACGGTCGCAACAAAGCCGAGCACGCCGATCACCATCGCGGCCTCGAAGAAAAAGCTGCTGTTGGTGCGCATGCCGGTGACAAGGAACAGCAGCATCGCCGTGACGTACAGCGTATCAACGCCAATCACCCGGTCTTGGGCGCGCGGGCCACGGATGATACGATAGCACGCGCAGCCCGCCGCCAGTGCGAGACTGATCTGCGCAAAGCTGAGGGCTGCGAACAAGATGGCGGCGCTCATCCGAAAATCTCCAGAAGGGGGGCTTCGTAGCGGTTGCGGATCAGTCCCGACCAATCATCGCCATCGCGCAGATCGAACACATGCAGCAGCAAAAGCCCGCTGTCCTGATCATGCTCTAGCCATGCGGTGCCGGGCGTGGCGGTCAGGATGATGGCAAGCAGCGCCAAGCCATTGATGCTGCGCAACTCCAGCGGGATGCAGACAAAACCAGAGCGGCGCTTGCCGCCACGGCCATTGGTCAGGATTGCCCAAGCGACAGTGGCGTTGGATTTCAATATGTCCCAAGTCACGATGCAAAGCAGTTTTGCCAGCAGATCCCAGCGCCGCAAGCGCACCCGTCGTGGATGCAACGCCCCCATGGCCCAGCCTGCGATCAGGGCAATGGCCGCACCAAGCAGCAGATTTCCCAGCGAAAACCGGGTCAGCAGCAGCCACATGGCGGTCAGTGCCAAGGACAAGAGCGGATGCGGGAAAAATCGGCTCATGGTGTGTCGTCTTTCGGCTGATCGACGACGCGGGGGGCGGACATCACGCCCTCGGTGTAGATCTCGGTGGTCGCCGTATCATTAAAAAAGTCCTCCATATAGCGGATCGAGTGCTGGGCTTTGATGGTCAGCAACAAAATCATGCCGATC
>NZ_BSPP01000011.1 GCF_030161095.1 Cypionkella aquatica | reverse complement strand
TCCTTGCTTCCAAAATTACCAAGCAAGGCGTCTACAAATCTAGGGGCTATTCAAGGCCCGTCCAAGTCACGCACCAAGACATAGACATTGCGACGAAACTCATTTCGCAGTCGCGCCTCTTCTTCGCTTAGGCGCCCGCCAGAACCCGCCGAGGCGGGTTTTTCCAGCTCCTCATACCCCGCGACAAAATCTGCCCGCAAACGTCGGCATAGCGCGCGGAACCGCTTTTGAAGGATTGCTTGGTCGATCTCCTCTCGCTCAAAAATTTCGAAGAACTTCTCGAACACATGCGGGTAGTTCGTACGCAAAATCTGCGACTCTTGGGTAAATGCGTTTCTGCGCACGATTATCTCTTCCAAAGTATCCTCCGTATTTGCGCACGAATTATTCAACAAAAGTAGGGATAACCCGCCTTTTCAAAGCTGTATACCCCTGATTCTGGGCCAAATCAGAGCAGACTTTGAGAACTGTAAAGAACGGCATCATCAACCATGGAGAACAATGATGCCAAAACCACCTAAGAAAATCCCGATCAAATCAGTTCAAGCTTCGCCCGAAAAAACCACAGCCGACCGTGTAGTGACAACACATAGTGAATCTACACTAAGTGTTTCATATTGGAATGTGATCGGGAACATACCCAACTGCCCTGAAACCTTGCTCACCCAGTTTGACGAGGCAAAGGCCAACATAAATAAGTTTGCATACAAAAAATTTGCAAACAGCCGAGATGCCGCGAGTGATGGCGATGCTGGCCAGCGCTTCATCATTCGCGAGCAACACTTCTATGACTTAGCCACAGCTGGCCTGTCAAAGTTTGCGACCACAAGAGAAGAAGGTGCCGTGTTGCGTAAGGCCATCGGACTGGATCAGCGCAGTATCTCCCCCATCGTATGGAAAACCGCTGCGAACCCGATCTACCGACTGACCTTCGGCAAAGCCCTTGCGTCAACTCTGTTAGACTGGGCTGAGCACAACAAGCGGGACTGCTACCTGATCACCATCATCAACCCAATCTGGCACACCTCTCGCGCAAATCCCAAAGTCGACATCGCAGGCATGAAGGCCGCAGTTGACCAAGTTCTTGCGGACAACTGCTGGGAGGGGTTTCTGTTCATGGAGATTCAGGGCTTGCGCGCACAGCAAAAAGACCTGCTTCCCCATTTCCATGGGATTATCCGCCCAGCGAAAAGGAACGCAAAGTCTATTGTAGAGGTGCGAGCTGCGCTGACCCTCGCCTTCCCAGATGTCGAGCTCGCTGAAGGGGTAGACCTGCATCTGGCGCTTAGCCGCAGTGATGTCGTTAATTTTTTGATGTATGCAGCAAAGTCTCCTTCTACGATCAAGCGGTTATACAAGAGCAATGTAGCCGATAGCCAGTACAAAACCCGTGAGGGCGCGTCCAACTATTCCAGCCGCTTTGCTCTGGATATTTTGGAGGTACGCAGTATTCTGGCGATGTCGGACTTGGTCTATGCACGCGGCAAGACATTTGCGCGGCTCGTAGAATCCGTGTTTTCAGCGACCGAGAGCAGGTTGAAAGCTTTGGGTATCACGACTGCTGCGCCCGACTTTGACGCGCTTGGGAAAACCTGGGTGGCGATCCGTCGCCGCAACCCTGACAGAAAAGTGCCGAGCACCTACGGCAAGAAGCGCCCCAAGATCCTGCGTTGATCTGGCAACGGTCTTGAAGAGTTGCCCATGTCAAAAAGCAAGCTGGAACGCTTGCGCGCTGCCCATGGCAAAGTCGCGCAGCTTGTCGTGATGGATATCGTCTACCTGCCGATTTTCAGTCGGTTGGAGGCTGAGCTTGCGGTCGAGGAGGCGCGGCAGATGCAAGATCACTTTGCATTCGCCCGTGCCGCCTTGGTCGCACAAAAACTCATCACAAAAAATCAATGAACATGGCCCCCGCGCATTTCGTCGCGCGGGGTTCACTTCTTATCTCAAAAGTTCGGAAGGAACACGTCATGACCCGTCATGACCCGTCATGAAACAATCGCGCACATCACGCGCAAAAGCAAAATCGAGGCTAACAGCCAGACGCCCCATCTTTGGCCTGATCTAGCGCCAATTCTCAGCCGCGGGGCGAAGAGACTTGTCGGCAAGAAGATCCATTTGCTGAGAAGCGCCTTAATCAAAAGTGTCGGACTTGGGCCAGACGGACACGCTGAACTTGAACGCGGCACCCTGCGATGGGGCAAAAACTCGCTGTCTTGGGAATTCCGCGCCTATGATCAGCATTTACTCTATCGCGCTTTTGACAATCAAGGTGGTTATGAAACGATCCGAGTGATCTTTGTCCTGACTGCGCAGGAAGCACTGGAAAACCTTGCCCAAGAACAGGCAAGGCTAGCGGCGCTTCGTGCACTGTATTGGCCGCCCAAGGTTCAAAATGGGCACGAAGGCAAGCAACCACTCCGCTCTAAAAGGCGATCCGCAGGGTGATCTCGTGCAACTGCTTAAGGCTAGCACCCTTGCCATAACGCTCGCGGTCTAGGCTGTGGCCGAACAGGTCGCGGCGGATGCGGTCATCGACACCTGCGGCAAGCATGCGATCCTCAAAGGCATGCCGCAGGCTATACATGCTGTGCTTGGGCGACTCGAGCAATCCGTTGTCGCGTAAATACTTGTTCACCGTGGCCGATAGGCTCGGGTTGTCGGCATAACGCGGAAACCCTTCGGGGCATGCGCGAAACGCCTCTAGGCTGACGCCCGCCAAGGGGATTATGCGGCGCGCATAGGCGCTCTTGAGTTGCCGCCCGTTCGGCTCGATTGAGATATGCGGCACCTCGGTATCCAGCCGAATTTGCGCGGGGCCAAGGCATGCGCCCTCGCTGGGGCGGTAGCCCGTGTTGACCATGCCCAGCAGGATACAGCGCGCCTCTAGGTTCAGGCCGTCCAGTGCCCTTGGGGCCAGTAGCTTGGTCTTGATCCAATCGTTCGAGAACGGCGGGCGCTGCCCCTTTTCGCCCTCTTTCAGGGACAAGTCGCTCAATGGCAGCGACAGACCCAGTCGCCTCATGCGGTTGACGGTTTTCAGCACGTCGCCCAGATGCACCAAGTCTTTGTTGGCCGAATTGGGGGTCAGGTCTTCAGCTTCGATCTTTTCCACCCACCACTGGCGAAAATCCAGCATGTCCTCGCCCGTGATCTCAGCCAAGGCCTTGTCACCCACCACATCAACAAAGTTCTTCACCGCTTTCAAGCGAGGGTTACGCCAGCGCCGCAACTGATCTTCAGATTTGCCAAAGGTCTTATCCTTGGCAAGGCCCCAATAGGCAACCAGCGCACGCGTCACGGTGATGGCGGGTTCTGTCACCCCGCCCAGAACAGCTGTAGCTTCAAACGAGCTTGCTTTACCCTCCACGCCGCGAATGGATTCCACGCGGTCTAGGATGTCTTCGACGGGCAGCTTTGCCACCCGCTCTGCTGGCAAATACCGAAATCCTCGCGCCTGCGCGAGTTGCTTGGCCGCATCGAAATATGCATCGGCCTGATCGGTCTGGCCAGCCAGCATCGCCTCCCACGCCTCTAGCATTTCCGACCACGCGGCTGGGGCCTTGGCCGTGGCCGCCTTCTCGGAATCGGTGTGAAGGCTGATCCAAACCGTTTCGCGAGGTTCAATGGCCGCAAAGCGCAGAGGAACTCGCTTGCGCAGGTGATAAGTCTTGCCGCGAAGAGTAGGTTTCATAGCGCAAGCCTAGCGATGGACGCAAGCAACTGCAAGAACATGTGCGGCATTTTGTGTAGCAAAATGTGCAGCAAAATCCAAAGACCTCAGAGCGCTAAGTGTGTAAACTCAAGGAAATTATACCCATATCAATGGCTTTCAGTGAGTCTCAGGAGAGGAAAATGGCGGAGGGAGTGGACCTGACGCCCAACTCTCTCCTGTGCGGATGTCGGACCGCGCGCGATTCGCACGAAGTATTGCGAACTTCTGCGGGACCATGCCTGCTTCGTCTTGCCACAGCCGAAACGTGGCCAAGAACGAAACCACGACTCGATTGGACATGTCCTCCCCCGCGGCAAACGAATAAAACTTCGATCTCAGCGTCCTATTTTCAGCTGCAATTGCACATTTCTATTGAATGCAGCCGGGTTGAATAGAGTGCCGTCGTTTGCCAATACATGGCGATTAAGATCACGACTTAACTGAAGCAAGTCAATGGCATCCAGGTACTGAGTCCTGAATGATTGCATCTCCGCGTCCCGAAGATGATCCAATCCAACATCCGCAATCACTTCAGTTACAAACTTCGAGAGCTGCGGGCCCCAACGAAATCCCTTGATGGTTGAATATCGAAAAGCTCGAACCGCATTTCCAACTGGATTTGGATTTGGCTTAAGGTTTATTTCAAGCACCTTCTGATCAAGGTCACTGAAATAGTCTGATCGTGTCCGAACCTTTCTGCTGGCCAAGTCATAAATGATCGCATCACACTTGAAGAAGGTAACGTTGCGAAGATCCCCAACGGACCTAACTCTCGCATGGCCATTCACGTGCGCCCAAGTCCGTTGTAACGGCCAAACATCAATCTGCCATTTGCATATCGGTAGCGCGTAGCCGCCAAACCGGTTCACACGAGCGCCAATATCCTTCATATGCCTTTCGAAGGCGGCAAGGTCATAAGGATCAATAACAAAGTCTAGATCAGATTTGAATCCAGCATTTCCAAACAATGCAACATCCCGAAGCATACCACCAATAAGAACCAGACGACCAAAGCCGGTAAGCTGCTTTAGAGCATGACGCACGTCTTCTCGCCCGCGATAACGCGAGTTCAAGAAGTAGCGTATTCGTTTCTCAAGCAGGAGTTCCATTGATCTTGTGCATTTCACGATAGTGTTTGTTGAGGTCGTCGTGGAGGTCAATGCAGAACTGGTCTGTCATCCCCGAAACCATGTCCGTTAGTAGCTGCATTTCTTTGTAACGAATGGGAAGTTCCGCATCTTGGTGGTAGCGCGTAACCTTACCTTCAAAAATGCGACGATAGTTCTTGGAGACTCTGCTGTAGACATATGCGGCAAACGGGGAAGTCCGCTTACTCGCCAAGTCACTGTAGACCTCACGCTCCCTGATGCCGATCCAAAGAAAATCCATGAGTCGATTTAGGACATTGTACCCATTCAACTCAATTTCAAGAACTGCTTTGTGGTTGAATGCGTTCTCGCGATCAAAAGTTTTAAGCAACTTACACAGGCTTGCAGCCTTCGATGATTTGATCAGTTCACCACCGAAATCACCTGCCATGATACTTGTGTAGTTTTCCTTGAAAGCCTCAGCGACTGCCGACACCATCAAATGAATTGCATGAACCCGAAATTTCTGGGTCGCAACGTCCTGTAGTTCGCTTGGATGAAGCTTCTGCTGCCGAAGAATGCCAAGCTCCCAGCGTGTTAGTTCGCAAAGATATCTTACCACCTCATCTTGCTTGCCCGATTCCAACGGATTGTGTTCAAGGGCTGCCAAAAGGTCATTAAGAGAGACAATTCCTTTCTTAATTGCATCTTCTGCGTCGAGCATTGAGTATGCGATATCATCACATGCCTCCATAATCAGTGCCAGCGGATGGCGAGCGTCACCGTTCAAACCAACTTCCTCGCGAACACGATCGACCAAGGACTGCTCCGAAGCAAAGAATCCGACTTTCTTTCTTGGCTGCATTTCCTCGTCAATTTCGTCGGAAGAGGCAACATACTTCATCACTGCGGCAAGCGTACCGACTGTCAAGTTAAGCCCAAGATCATCACCAATGACCTGGAGCTTCGTTAGCACCCGGAGTGTTTGAGCATTCCCTTCAAATAGCAAAAAATCGTTCTTATGCTGCTGGGTCAACCCAAAGGACTTTTCACCTGCGTCTTTCCCTTGCGGCTGTTCCGGCTGTTCGAACAGCGCGGTTGCGTTTCGTTTGAACCAGGCGCGAATTGCAAATTCGCCCTGGTGACCAAACGGAGGGTTGCCTATATCGTGTGCCAGCCCAACTGCTGCAAGCACAGCGGGAATTGACCGGATGGAATTTTCTGGCAGATGTTCCTTCATAGACTCAGCAATTTCAATGCCAAGGGAACGTGCGAGGTTCGCTACTTCGTAAGAATGCGTCAGGCGTGTTCGGATACTTTCAATGCTCTCTAGCGGAAAAACCTGCGTCTTGTCACCCATTCGCCTGAAAGGCGTGGAGAATAGGATCCGATCATGATCGCGCTCTTGGGGTAAGCGGAACTGACCTTTGGCGAAGCTTGGGCCAACGGGGGCCTCTCCGGACTTTGGTCGGCCCAACAGGTCATCAAAGCGAGTGCCGCTGAGGAGCTTTGTCCAGTCCATCATTCGCTCCACAACCTCTCGCAGTCATTTTTTCCAAGGGCATCCGCCCCTTCCTCTAGAGGTGTAGCAGACCCTGCAAGCTACATCTAGCAGGCACGGCGCGCCGGTCCTTCAAAATATTCTTCCATGCACCCCGGGCAGCTTCTCGGCGCCCCCGTGTTGGCGACACTCGGCTTGAGTCGGGCCAAACCACATTTAAGCTCTGATGGAGGGGCACCACTTGGCATGGCAGGTGCCTTGTTGAGAGGACCACATTCTAACCGCAGAGCCAAACTTTGGCAGACAGTGTCTGCCTTCAGGTTCTTCCTTTATCCACCCCCTCACTGCCCAACAGACGCACGGCCTTCAACAGTTCTGCAATCGCTTGCTCGGCCGCTATGAGTTTGACTGCCACCATAAGTTCTTCCCGCCCCGCCATCGCAAGAAATGTGCCAAGTACGTCGTCCGAGTGACGGACCAAAGCCACGAGATGTTCGCCGCTAGGGCCGTACTTGCCAGCGAACCAGTTCTTCACCGTCTTCTCGTTCGCCCCGGTCCAAGACGCGACGACCTTCGCACCCGCGCTGCTGTCCCCGACGGATCTGCGAAGCGCTGCCGCGATCTCGAGAGCAAAAACTTTGTCTGGCTCGTTCTGGCCGTTGTCATCATACCCGTTTTTCTTCGGAAAGAACTTGCCCTTTTTCGGAAACGACATTCCGACCTCCCTCGATTTAAATGCATGCGAGGGATTCAGCCCTGGTTTCAGGCGGTTCGGACGAATTTGCCAGAGATAGCGTGGAGATGGACGTGTGAGCGGTCGATTGGTGACCAATTCGAGCAAGAGCGACAGCGCGCCAGAGATGGATGTGCCGGCGGTCGCCTATGTCCGGATGTCGACCGATCACCAGAAATACTCCACCGAGAACCAGCTGGACATTATCCGTAACTATGCCACCGCGCGCGGCCTGCAGATCCTACGCGTGTTCGAGGACTCTGGGCGCTCTGGCCTACGGCTCGACGGGCGCGAGGCACTGCAAAACCTGATGGCCGAGGTTCAGTCAAGCCGTGCCGATTTCAAGGCGATCCTTGTCTATGACGTCAGCCGCTGGGGCCGGTTTCAGGACGCAGACGAGGGCGCCTATCACGAACACGTCTGCTCCCGCGCCGGAATCCGGGTTCACTACTGCGGCGAGCAGTTCGAAAATGACGGCAGCATCGGCTCGAACCTCCTGAAGACCGTCAAGCGGGTTATGGCGGGCGAGTATAGCCGCGAGCTCTCCGTCAAGGTCTTCGCCGGGCAATGCCGCCTCGTCGAGCTGGGCTATCGACAGGGTGGCGCGGCCGGATATGGGCTGCGGCGGATGCTGATCGACGAACATGGCAATCCGAAGGGTGAATTGTCGCGCGGCGAGCAGAAGAGCCTGCAGACCGACCGCGTGATATTGGTGCCCGGCCCTGATGAGGAGCAGCGGCTCGTTCAGCGCATGTACGAGATATTCGTCACCGAGGGGCGCCCGGAAAGAGAAATCGCGGAGATCTTGAATGCCGAAGAGCACCGCACCGACCTTGGCCGCCTCTGGACAAGGGCGACCGTCCATCAGGTGCTGACCAATGAAAAATACATCGGGAACAATGTTTTCGCAAAGGTATCGTTCAAGCTGAAGCAGCGTCGGGTCGTGAACCCGCGCGACATGTGGATCCGCGCGGAAGGTGCGTATCCATCTATCGTCGATCGTGCCCTGTTCGTGCGCGCGCGAGAAATCGTTGATGCCCGAAGCCGTCATTTCACGGACGAGGAATTGCTCGCAGCGCTGCGCTCCATCCTGGAGCGGCAAGGCATGCTTTCCGCACTGATCATCGATGAGCAGGAAGGGCTGCCCTCCTCCAGCGCATATCGCAGCCGTTTCGGAAGCCTGCTCCGCGCCTATCGGCTAGTCGGTTATCAGCCGGACCGGGACTATCGATACATCGAGATCAACCGCGCCCTGCGGGACGCTTATCCGAAAACGGTCGCCGAGATCATTTCTGGCATTGTCCGGCACGGCGGGACCACCGTCCGGAACAAAGACACCGACTTGGTGCTGGTCAACGACGAATTCACGATTTCGATTGTCCTTGCACGATGCCAGATCACGGCGGCAGGGGCCTTGCGCTGGCACATTCGCTTCGATGTTGGGCTGGTTCCAGACATCACGATTGCCGTCCGCATGGATGAAGCAAATGGGGCGCCGCGCGATTACTACCTTCTGCCCAGCATCGACATGACCGTTGGGCGCCTGAAACTTGCCGAACAGAACGGCCTTTCGCTGGATGCCTACAGGTGTGAAACACTTGATTTTTTCTACTCGCTCGCATCGCGGGCGCGGATCTCGGAGGTAGCGTGATGGATGACGACCAGGAGCATGGCGGCCACAAGCAGGTGACGATGATCCCGACGGATCGGATAAGGATCCTGAACCCCCGTGTGAGAAATCGAAGGGCCTTTGAAGAGATGGTCGCCAACATCGCCAGCATTGGCCTGAAGCGGCCCATCACCGTCGCGCCGCGCCCGGGGACCGACCCGACAGAATATGATCTAGTGTGCGGTCAGGGCCGACTCGAAGCCTTCATCGAGTTAAAGCAGACGCAAATCCCTGCGATCGTGATCGACGCCGATGAGAGTCAGTGCCTTGTCATGAGCTTGGTGGAAAATTGCGCACGTCGACAGCACAACCCGATCGACCTGATGCGGGAGATTGGCACCCTGCGGCAGCGCGGCTACAGCGACCGCCAGATTGGGGCCAAGATCGGCGTGACGGGTGACTATGTCGGCATGATCGCTGGCCTGCTGGAAAAAGGTGAAGAACGCCTCGTCTCGGCTGTGGAAACGGGGATGTTGCCACTCAACTTGGCCATCGAGATATCGAAGACGGATGCCAAGGGCGCACAAGACGCCCTGATGGATGCCTACACCCAAAAGAAACTCCGCGGCCGAAAGTTGACCCTTGTGCGCCGTCTGATCCAGCAACGGGAAGCCCGTGGACCTCAGCTTCGCAGCAACCCGCTTGGCCGGAAGGGCCCCAAGCGAGCGCTGACGAGCGAAGGGCTCGTCCGGGCGTATCAGCAAGAGGCGGCCCGCCAGAAGCTACTGATCAAGAAGGCCGAGCTGACCCAGAGTCGGCTCATGTTCGTCCGTGAGGCCTTTCGCACGCTATGCACCGATGACCACTTCCTGACACTGCTCCGCGCCGAGGGGCTGCAGACTATGCCAGGCTACCTGGCCCAAGCGGTTATCGACGGGGCGCAGCCGTGAGGCGGGAGCCCAGCTCTTCCCGCGGGGTTTCTCGAGGATTCGAGGACCAATGCATCACCCTGCGCATCGAAGCGGTTCTGCCCCTCCGGACGATGAGCAAGACCGCGAAATCGAGCAGGAAGTACCGGCAGATCGCTGCGTCCATAGCCGAAATCGGCCTTGTCGAGCCGCCGGTCGTGGCGCGAAACCCCGACGCTGCGGACACTTGGCTGCTTCTGGACGGCCACATGCGTATCGAAGTGCTGAAGGACTCGGGCGCGCAAGAGGTTGAATGCCTGATTTCCACCGATGACGAAGCTTTCACTTACAATCGACAGATCAGCCGCCTTGCGCCGATTCAGGAACACAAGATGATCCTCAAGGCGATTGAGCGAGGCGTGCCCGAGGAAAGGATTGCGGCCGCGCTCGACCTAAGCCCGCGCAGCATCATGCGAAAAGCAAGGCTACTAGACGGGATTTGCGAGGAAGCTGTCGCAATCCTAAAAGACAAACCCTGCACTGCTGCCGTCTTCGACACGCTTCGCAAAATGAAGACCTTACGCCAGATCGAGTCAGCAGAGCTCCTCGTGAACGCGAACAATTTTTCGGTTGCCTATGCCAATGCCATCTTGGCCGGCACGCCTCAGGCGCAGTTGGTCGAGGCGTCAAAGCCAAAGAAGGTCAAGGGGATCACGCCCGAAGCGATGGCACGCATGGAGCGCGAACTGACCCGGTTGCAAGAGGGGATCGCCTCCATCCAGGACACCTACGGCCAAGATCATCTGCAGCTGACGGTGATCAAGGGATACGTCGGCAAACTGGTCGGCAATGCACGGGTCACGCGCTACCTGGCGCAGAACCACGCCGACTTCTTGAGCGAGTTTCAGACGATCACCGAAGTCACTGCGGGCGAGACCGCCCACACCGATTGACGTCCAGAATTGAAGATGACGCGACGGGGACCCGGACCCGATAAGCGCGGGGACCGCAGGAGACGCCGGACGGTGGGCCGGATCAAGCGCGGCGGTGGGGATGGCGGCGAACCCGCTCGGAGCCCACCAGGTCGGCTCGAGGTTTCGCCGACCGCATGGCGAGGATTCAACCTGCCATGTTCAGTGTTGGGCGTGCCGGTCGAGCACGTGTTTGCTCCTGGCACGCCCTATCCTATTGCTAAAACACGTGTTTCACTCGCATCGGCGTTCGCCGTTACACGAGTTTTCGATTGATTACGCTGCCTTGCTCAAGTAGCCTCCGAACAGGTCCAAAAAATGGACGCGCATATTATTTATACGCATCCACGAAGGTAAGAGAACACTTTGGAAAACGGCAGTGGGGAACTTCGTTGGGGCGTCGAGCAACGGCTCGAGTTCATCGAGTTCCGCCTGTTCTGGGAGGGGCATGTGAACCGCAGCGACGTGATGGAGCAGTTCGGGCTGTCGGTAAACCAGGCGTCATCCGACCTGAATCGTTACATCGGCTTTGCTCCGGACAACATGGTCTACGACAAAAGTGCGCGAACATATGTTCGCGGGCCTGGTTTCAAGGCGCAGTTTCTGCAACCTGACGCAGGCCGCTATCTCGCGCAGCTTCGGTCCCTGGCCGACGGACTGCTCGATCCAGAGGATTCATGGATCGCTGTCCATCCCGCTTACGATGCAGCTCCAACCCCGGTACGGGGTGTGAACCCCGTGACACTCCGCTCGATTGTGGGTGCCATTCGTCGGACCGAGGCAGTCGAGGTGCAGTACCAGTCGCTGTCTCGTCCGGAACCAGTCTGGCGCTGGATTGCGCCGCATGCCATCGCGTTCGATGGCTACCGGTGGCACACTCGTGCTTTCTGCCTGCTGGATAACTGTTTTAAGGATTTCCTTCTCTCCCGGATCCTCGAAACGCGCGGCGTGCAGCCATCCCAGATCGGCAGCGTTGCGGACATGGATTGGGCTGAGCAGGTCGATCTGGTGATCGGCCCACATCCGGAACTTTCCGATACACAGCGCCGGGTCATCGAACTCGACTATGGGATGACGGGCGGCAGTGCCAAGATATCCGTTCGACGGGCGCTGCTGTACTACGCCTTGAGGCGACTGGGCCTCGATTCAGCCCCGGGTTCACGAAAACCGGAAGAACAACAGATTGTTTTGCTGGCATCCAGTGCGGAAGTACGTCGCGCTGAAGCTGAAATGTGATGGGGTGCTCTATGCTCGGGCTTAAACTACGCGGAGAATTTCTAGGCCGCCGCTTGCAGGGCACTGCGATTGAACTTTCCAACGAGAGCAATACCGGCGCCACACAGGTACCGGCTCAGAATTTCTTAGAGATTACCTACCCCACGCTTGATCTTCTGAAGGGCATAGAGGCCGTAGGGCCTGGCCAAGGACGTCCCGTCGTAGTCATCGGCGAACGGGGCCTCGGCAAATCCCACTTGATGGCCACCCTTTATCACGCTGTCCACGATCCAGCTTCGACGAAAGCCTGGCTAGGCAACTGGTCAGTGACGCTGAACGATCCGAAGATCGGCTCAATTCCCCTCCGAGACGGCATGCTTGTGCTCGGCGAAAGCCTTCACCGCCACCGGTACAAGTTTTTGTGGGACATGATCTTTGAGCGCCACCCACATGGCACATACATTAAGGGAAAGTGGGAAGGCATGGGGTCGGCCAAGACCGACATACCCTCCGATCAGCTTATTCTAGAACTGCTGCGCCACACTCCGACCATGCTGCTCCTGGACGAGTTCCAGACATGGTACGACAGTCTGACCAACTCAAAGCAAACCCCTTGGAAGAGCTGGGCGTTCAACTTCATTCAGATCCTTTCTGAAATCGCCAAGGAGCACCCGGAGCTTCTTGTGCTTGTTGTGTCCGTGCGAAACGGCACAAGCGATGCGTACCAACAGATCCATCGAGTAAACCCGGTCCAAGTTGATTTTCGAGCAGGTGGAAGCCCTGACAAGATACAGGTCGACCGCCGCAGAATGTTGCTGCATCGCCTGTTTGAGAACAGGCTTCAGATCACCTCGCCAGCGATTGAGAACGTATTGGCGACACACGTCTCGGAGTACATCAGGCTGATGAACGTTCCTGCCGGTGAGCAGGATCGCAAACAGCGCGATTTTCTCGAATCTTGGCCATTCTCGCCGCATCTGCTGCAGCTACTCGAGGACCAAGTATTGGTTGCAACTGATGCGCAGGAGACCCGAGACCTCATCCGCATCCTCGCAAACCTGTTCAAAAGCCGGGGGGATGCGACCCCGGTCCTTACCTCTGCGGACTTCAAGCTCGACGATGATACCACCGGTATTGGTGCATTGCTTGACTCGGTCGCGAACCAACAGCACCGGTCGCTTCGGGACAAAGCCCTACGAAATTTGACCTCTGTGGTCGAAGCCGTACCGGACCACGCATCAAAAGCGCCCCACCTTCAGGAAATTGTCGGTGCTTTGTGGCTGCGGTCAATTGCCGTCGGCAACTTGGCTGGCGCTGACCCAGCGATCCTGCAGGCCGACATCACGAAGACCAAGAAGGTAGACGACAACGCTTTCCAGGTTGAGCTGGCAACCATCATCGAAAACAGCTTCAATATACACCAGGACGGAACGCGGCTGGTTTTCAAAGAGGAAGAGAACCCGCAAGCCAAAGTGATGGCATCCGCCCGCAACGACAGGCTGTTCACTGACGGAGCAGATCTCGCGCAGCTTGCCAAGGAAGTTCGCTACGTCATCAGCGGAACCGAAGAGGTAGCGCGAAACTTCCGAGTGATTGCTTTGCCGCGCAGCTGGCAAACCGACCCGTGGACTGGGCTCGAGGAAAGTGAACACCCAGATCAATGGGACGACAGACTCCCCATCCTGGTTCTCCCTGAAGAACCCGACCGCTTGCATGAACGTCTTGGGCGTTGGGTCAAAGACCACATGCAAAAGCGCAGGAACACCGTGCGCTTCTTGCTGCCGCGCTCGGGCTTTACGAACGCATTCTACGACCGCGACCTGATCATCCTTGCACGCGCAGAAATGAAAGCGCGGGAATGGGGCAACCAGAACGCTGAATATCGTAAGCTTCACGCGAAGTATCAAAGCGAACTGAGGGATATCCTGCGGAAACGGTTCGACCGATTTGCAGTGATGTACAGGTGGAATTTCTCGGATCCTTCGAAGTGTGAGTTTCACGTTGAAGCCTTGCGAGAGCAAGGTTCGAAGATCCCGGACGCCATCGAGAATGCGTTGACGAACGATTTGTTCGTGCCGGAAGACTTCCAAGACCTCGTTCTTGATGCTGCGAACAGTAACAGCTCGGTTGGTAAGCTTCTGAAGGAGCTTCAGGAACCAAGGCCCTCTGGCCAAGACTGCATCCCGTGGCTTGGCGAAACTGCAATGAAGGAACGAATTATCCGGCTGTGTGCCCGTGGCAAGGTCGCAATCAACTTGCGTGGCATGGAGTATTTGCAGGCTCTGGCCGGCGAAGATGAAGATGCCGCTTGGAGACGTCTGAGACCAAAGTTGGCCTTCACTGGTCGTCAGCTGGATGAGGTTTTCATTCTGCCCCCTTCTGCGGTTCCGTCGACCGGCGGCTCTGCATCCGTGACGCCACCACCTTTGGTGCCTCCTGTTGGTGGCCTCTTTGACGGTGGAGCACCAGCACCGACTCCACCGGTTGGTGGAGCCATCGGAGACCCGCCAGTCGCACCCGCCCCAGACCCAACCCCGCCACCGGGCGGGATCTTTGGTGGAGGCGCAGGAAGCGGTCGTACGCCTTTCGCCAGCTCAGCAACCTCCCCTTTGAATCTCATCGGCAAAGTTGAGAGCTGGGGCATTGGTCCAGCGACGCCCGTCAAGGAAGTGACCATCAAGGTAACTGCAGCCACCGGCGCTCAGCTCAAGGAGCTGCTCAAGAAGCTTCCTGATGGCATGACGTTCGAGCTTTCCCTAGACAAGGAGGGCAACTGATGGCTTTGGACGCACAACAGTTGCTTGATCTGACCAAGTCTTCACCCGAAGAGGCTTGGCAGACCGTGATTGAACTCGCCTTGGAAGTCTGCGGCAGTCCGCTGAATGTCGCCAGCGCATCTGCGGAAGTCACACGGCGCGACCGCGCTATCGGTGAGTTGGACCATTTCCTTTCGTCGGTGGCTTGGGATTTGTGGCGGGCTTTTGGGGATATCGTCCCGCGCAACGCCGACAAGGTCAGCGAATGGTGGGAAAAACCATACAGTGCCAAAGCGGTGCTTGTCTTGGACGGCCTCAGCCTGCGGGAACTGCCCTGGCTGATCGAGGGCGCGAAGGCTCGCGGCTTCGCGCGGCATACCTCCACGGCTTACGCGGCTGAGATACCCAGCGAAACAAACGCCTTCGCCAAGGCGCTCGGGTTGAACAGCCGCGGTCAGCTTCAGAACAACGGCGGCGGCCTGCTTCACCGCCTCGCGCCTGCCAGGACCGAGTGCATCGACATGCCTTGGAAAGATTGTGCCGGGCTGATCGACGCCTCACCCAACTGGCTGTTCTGGCACCAATGGCCTGACACGAAGCTCCACGATGGCGCCGGTGCCGGCCAAGGTCTGGATGTGCTCACACGGGACATCGCGGCGCAGCTTACCAGCGACGATTTCTGGTCATTCGTGGAGCGGCTGGCGACAGGTCGCCGCTTGGTGATCACCTCCGACCACGGCTATGCCGCAACCGGCTTATTCTTCGACGCGGCAGACGATCAGGGCACCTTCCTGAAGAACGCCCTCAAAAGCGGCCGCCTCGCCGCTGGCGATCACGACCCGGGCCCGTTCGTTCCCCCGGTCGCGCTGCAGGTTGACAGCCCGCACGGCAAGCACCTGCTCGCCCTCGGCCGCTGGAAATGGAAAAGCCAGGGCGGATACCCCACCCTCGCGCATGGCGGCCTGTCCCTGCTCGAGATGCTCTGCCCGTTTGTTGAATTGACGAAGTAAGGAATTAACGCCCATGGCGACCAAGAAAGAACTGATTGCCCAAGAGGTCGCGCGTGCGGTGGGTGCTAGTAAAGCCGTCGCCATGGAGACCGTCGATTTCAGCGATCCCAACCGGCCCAAGACCTGCCTTGAGGTGGATTTTCCTATCCTGCCCGTGAACCAGGTCGCTGTGATCGAGGGCAACGCGGGCAAGCCGATCTATCAGATGTCGAAATGGTGGGCGCGGCGGCGGTCCAGCGTGTTCCGCTCGATGCTCATCGCGGCCGCGACCAAAGCACCCGAAGATCCGTCCCATGCGGCAAAGCTGGTCTGGGACAACTATTATGCCAACCACCAGAAGAAGGGTGCCTTCAAGCACCTGAAGGTCGCTGACATCTTCATGGGCGGCGGCACCACGCTGGTCGAAGGCTCTCGCCTTGGCATGCAGATGTCAGGCAACGACCTGAACCCCGTTGCCTGGTTCGTGGTCAAACAGGAACTGGCGGATGTCGATCTGGATGAGGTGAAGCGCCTGCTGGCCGACATCGAGGCCGAGGTGAAGCCGCAGATTATGCCGTTCTATTATTGCGACGGCCCGAACGGCGAGAAAGGCACCTGGACGCATAAACCCTCCGGCAAGGTGATGGGCGTGGATTTCGATCCGCTGGCCCTGAAGCCAGAAGAGCGGAAGGACTACGGCTACGAAGGGCCCGAGATCATCTACACCTTCTGGGCCAAGCATGGGCCATGCCAGGTGACAGGCTGCGGCCATCGTACGCCGATAATGACTAGTCCTGTCATGGCCATAAAGACTATTTCTGTGAAGAGCTGGGCACACAAATGCCCGTCCTGCGACACCTCATTCGACATCGAGGAGGCTGAGGCACGTATGGCGCCGGATGTTCCCCTTTATGTTGCGCCAGAGGAGCTGCCGTATGCAAATCTGTCGGCCAGCGGACAAGTAACTTGCCCCGGCTGCGAAATGAAATCCGCCGCGCACGTTCATCCAACGACAGGGCTACACATAGAGAGCGGTCGAGGGCAGCTTCGCTTGGGCAAAGGGAAGAACAAGAAGGTTGAGCTGACATTGCTCGTCCATCCTGACTGGCTAGCAGGAACCGCTCGAAAAGGCCTAGACGGGACAATATTTGGCGGCGCGGCACAGGACGACGCAGCTTCGACTATTCCGTGGAATAACGAACGAGCAAAGAATCTTCATCTGCTCGAAGTTCGCGGCCAACTTCCGGAGTCGGTCACATGCCCAACGACAGGTGTGTCGTTCTCAACGGGAAAGGACGCAGGGACAGTTCCAAAAAAATCGCACTTTACTTGTGCCGCTTGTGGAACTGAGCAAGACGTTCTCCAGACTATGACGCTCTTTGGCAAAGCTGGGCCGATGGCGAACTATGGCTTGCAGGGTTACACTGAGGATCCGTCATCGAAAGCAGCCCCCTATGGCGGGCGCTTTTACATGCCTGCGACAGGGATATACGTCAAGCAATACAATGCCGCGCTATATGAATGGGAGCGTCGCCGGAATACTGATCTAGCAGGGTTCTGGCCAAAAGCACGCTTGCCTGAGGGCTTCAAGACGACTTATCAGAGAATTCCGGAGCACGGGTATCCAGAATTCCAAGATATGTTTAATCCCCGCCAGCTTCTGGTGCACTCGCTCTTGCTCAAGGCGATCTCTGAATGTGGTGGAACAAAGTATAGCCAGTCAGCACGCGAGAGTGTTCTCGGTGGATTCCAACAGTACCTACGAAACCAGTCAATGTTTTCATTTTGGCACATTACAAAAGACCACTACGCCCCCTCAATGTCCAACAATAACTATCACCCGAAGGCAAATGTGGTCGAAGTTGGTGTTTTTGCAGCTGCGGGATACGGCCCATGGAAAAGCACAATAAAGGTAATTCCCGAAGCTTTGGAATGGAAGGATAACCCTTGGGAGCTAGTTGCCGCGTCCAATCTTGAAAGAGAGTGGCCTTCGCTTTCTCAGGAGATTCAAGGTAAAAGCGAGAAGGTGTTCCCAAAGGACCAACCTGCAGCAGCAAGGCTTTTTCAGGGCTCTGCGACTGCGTTGGACGGAATTGAGACCGGCTCAATAGATTTGGTGATCACCGATCCGCCGTTCGGAAACAACATCCAATACTCTGAACTTGCTGACTACTTTTATGTTTGGCTTCGGCTTGTTTTGAAAGGCAAGTATCCTGAAGTTTTTTCTGCGGAACTAACTCCGAAAGCAATGGAAGCTGTAACGAACCCCGTTCGCGAGAAGGATGACCCCGAAGGCTTTTACAAGCGTTTGCTCACGCAAAGTTGGGTGGAGTCTCATCGGATACTAAAGGATGGCGGCCTTCTGGCATTTACATTCCACCACTCTGAGGATGAGCCTTGGGTTTCTGTCTTGGAAAGCCTCTTCGATGCCGGATTTTATCTTGAGGCCGCATATCCGATCCGCAGTGACGAAACCAAGGGCGAAGGCAGCAAGCCCGGTACTTTCGGTTCCCAGCAGATCGAGTACGACATCATTCACGTCTGTCGCAAGCGCACCGAAGAACCCAAGCCGGTCAGCTGGGGCCGGATGCGCCGCGAGGTGCTGGCTGATGTCCGGCAGCTACAGGGCATGCTGGAGAACCACGCCCGTGCGGGTTTACCTGCGGCTGACCTTCAGGTCATCCGCCGTGGCAAGGCGCTCGAATACTTCTCGCGCCACTACGGCAAGGTCTATGTCGATGAAGGCCGTCCGATCTCGGTCAAGGACGCGCTGGTCGGGATCAACCAGCTGATCGACGAGGACGCGAACAAGACGGCCGAGCCGCCGCCAGTGATCGCAGAGCCAATCTCGCGCCAGTTCCTCCGCATCTTCGACGGCAAGACCGAACTGGCCCGCGACCAGATTCAGAAGCTACTCCGCGGCTCAGGCATAGCCCCGGACGAATTCGAGACACGACGCTGGTGCAATGAGGACAAGAAGGTCTTTCACTTGGTGGACCCGCTGGCATTTGCTCGCGATTGGCAGGGCAAGCATCGGCGCAAGCTGACGGCCGACCTCGATCAGGCCCTTGTGATGGTGGGTGCCTGCTATGACGGCAGCGGCATCAACGCCTCGGACACGCTTAAGAATGAGAACTTCAAGCCGCACCCGGCGCTGAAAAGCCTGCTCGAATGGCTGAGCAAGCGGGGCCAGACCCAAACGATGCGTAATGCCGCATCACGGGCACTGACGATCTACAACAACTGGGCCGCCAGCAACAAAGACCAGGTGCGCCAACTGTCGCTGTTCCAGGAGGACTGAGCATGAAGCAGCTTCTCGACAGCGTATGGCAGCGGCGCGGCGTCAGCTGGATCTGGGAAAACGACGCCTTCTCCTCTGTAGCGAAGGCAAGCGAGGTGTTCAGCCTGCGCGAGTTGGTCCGCGCTTCGAGGAGCTGGCCAGATGACTTGCCCAGCAACGGCAGTAACACGCTGGTCGTGGCAGGTCTGGATGCCTGTCTTGATCTCATGACGCCAACCGATGCTGAGGCTTGGCTGGGCAGCGAGCTGAAAGCCACCGTGTTATCATTCCAGGATTTCTATTCTGGAGAGGCCGCTCTTGTGTTCTGGTTGCCCACCGGCCACCGGCGGCTCGGTGTCTCGCCAGCGACCGAAGCAGTTCATTGGCGTTGTTCAGCCCCCTACTCAGACGAACAGATCGAGTTCGGACGGTTGCTCTGGGGCGAAGCCCGGGAATACCCGCAGGAAATCGTCCTGACGCAAGGGAGCAAGCCTGCCGGCCTCTTCCACCTCCGGATCACCTGATGTTGTCAACTGAGATCACTTTCAGCCCGGGTGAACGGATTACCCACCCCGACCACGGCGCTGGCGTCGTGCTTGAGCCACCACGCGACGGCTACCTTCGGGCATTCTTCACCGGCGGCGAGCGCCGAGTTCCACTCGGCAGCATCAAAAAGGAACGGTCAAGGACCGAGCGAATCCTCGGTTCAGTCGAGGGGACCGCTGAAAGAGCACGGAGTGTCTGGCTGTCCTATGAAGCCCATGCCCTGCCAATCATGGAAAGCGCATCGGCGCTGACCTCTGCGCGGATCGACTTGCTACCCCATCAGGTTGTTCTGACCCACCGGATCGCGACAGCGTCACCCCGCCGGTTCCTGATTGCTGACGAGGTTGGGCTCGGCAAAACCATCGAAACAGCCTTGATCCTTCGAGAGCTGGCTAGCCGGGGTGAACTAAACCGCGCTCTGATGGTTGTGCCTGCCGGACTGGTAAACAACTGGCATCGGGAATTGAATGAAGTGTTCAATCTCGATTTCGAGGTGTTCGGTTCCGAGGGGGATATAACAGACCGGAAAACCAATGCCTTCGCGAAACATGATCGGTTGATCGCCAGCATCGACACTCTAAAGCGCCCAGCCCGCATCAAGCGCCTCTTGGATGCGCCACGTTGGGACCTGGTGGTTTTCGACGAAGCACATCATGTCACCGCACACCGCATCGGCGGCAAGGTGCGAAAGACCGAGAACTACAAGCTTGGCGAAGCCCTGAAAGGTCATGCACGCGACCTGCTTCTGCTTTCAGCTACGCCGCACCAGGGAAATCACTTCCAGTTTTGGATGCTGATCCAGCTACTGAACCCAACCCTCTTCAGCAGCCCCGAAGACATGCTGGAGAACCGGCATCGTCTGAACACGGTGATGTTCCGCCGGACAAAAGCTGATGCGTGCAAACCTGATGGCGAACCGCTGTTTGCCCGACGCTGGGTACACACGGAATCATTCCTAATGAGTGAGGAGGAACGGGGCTTCTACGAAAAACTGCGTGAATACCTTGAGGACGGCTTTGACCTGGCAAAGCGCAAAGGCAATCAAGGCCGCGCCCTTGGCTTCCTAATGGCAATATTCCAGAAGATTGCTGCATCCAGTTTCGCGGCCGTTCGACGTACTTTGAAACGCCGGATGCTGATGTTGACCTTGCATGAAGCGCTGCTGCGAGATCGCGAACTCGACATCGAGGGGCGGGAGCGTCTTTACGATGAAGCCCGAGAGCTGATCCATATTGAATGGGGTCTGGGCAGAGATCCGATTTCGAGAAGCGAAGTTGACAGGGTGATGGCAGACCTGAAACATCGCCTCGCCAAAAAGCTGGATGAAGACGAGCTGGAGATGGCGTCGGATCCCTACGGCAGCGAATTCGTGTCCTCGCATCTCGAAGATCTGGCATCCGCCGCGATTGATCTGCATCTTCCCGAAGAGCGGCTCCGAATTGCCGATCTACTCAGCAGCTTCCCAGTCCAGCGCGAAACCAAGGCTCAGAAACTAGTCGACGGTTTGGGTGTGCTCTGGCGACAGAACCCGAACGAAAAGATTGTGATTTTTGCCACGTATCTCGGCACAGTCGATCTGATTGCGAAGGAAATTGAAGCAGTCTATCCAGGTCAAGGGGTAGCAGTGCTACGAGGAGGCGATCACGGGGCAAAGGTAGCAGCGGAGCGTCGATTCAAGCAAAAGGATGGGCCGAGGGTTCTTGTTTGCACTGCCGCTGGTCGAGAAGGGATAAATCTTCAGTTTGCGCGGATACTTTTCAATTTTGACCTGCCATGGAATCCCATGGACATGGAGCAAAGAATTGGTCGCATTCATCGCTACGGTCAAAACCACACAGCCCAAGTCTATAATCTTGTTCTTTCTGACACTATTGAAGGCAGAATTTTCCTGCTGCTTGATGACAAGCTCACAGAGATTGCCCGTACACTTGGAAAAGTCGATGATCAAGGAAATGTCGCTGAAGACCTCAGGTCGCAGATACTTGGGCAGCTTTCAGAGCGCCTAAACTATGATCGTTTGTATCAAGAGGCACTAGGTGATCCTGAGCTTAAGCGGACAGCGGTTGAACTTGAGGCGGCACTATCCAATGCGCGCGAGGCCCGAGAAGTCGTATTTGACCTTTTCCAAGACCTAGATGGCTTTAGTCTAGATGACTATAAGCCATTCTCCGATGTTTCTTCCGGTATGGGGCGACTGGTTGCATTTCTGTCGTCAACCGTGAGCAATCAGAACATGCGAGTGGTCAAGGTCGATGATCGAACTGTCGATCTGATCACTTCTGAGGGAACACTGAAAACAAGGTTCACGCTTGATCGAGATACTGCCACCGGCAACGACAAATACGATCTAATGGGGCTAGATCACCCACTGCTCCAAGAAGAGCTGGGGCGATGGCGCAGCGTTTCGCCCGAGTCGTTAGGCGTTGCCCTTGAAGACAGCGGTCATGGGCCAGCAGTTCTCACTATTTGGATGATCGAGACGTCGAATAGCGCTGGTGAACACAGGTCTACAATCCAAGCAATCGCCGTGAATCTTGAAGGCACCAGGTTACCAGCAGCTGAACGTCAGATAGACATTGTGCTGCGATCAAACCCGTGTCGCCCAGCGCTTTCGGCGGAAGGGCGGATTGAGTTGTTTGCTCAGCATGTGGAACCAACTTTGCAGCGGGAGCTGAGGCACAAAGGTGCCGCTGCTGGCGACGGTAGCTATTCGGCTGAGTTGATTGGGTACATCGAGCTTGTTTCATAGCGCGCTATACTCAGTGTTCAGTAATCTGTCTCCACATACACCCCCGAGCAATCATAAGCGACTGCTGCTGCCGTTGCCCCGTTGTTCATGAACAGCCGGGGTGACAGGAACTGCGTGTTGACTGGCAGGTCGGCGGTGATTTCCTGCTCGAACACTGCGCCCGACACCTCGTCGACCACCCGCACCCAGACCGAACTGCCATTAGGCGGTGCCGCGATGAACAGGGTCAGCACCCCACCCGTCGCGATGGCGAAACTCGCCCCCATGTCGGTCAGCGTCGGTGCACCGGTGCCGTCGTTCGCGACCAGTTGCCAGCGGGTGTGGGAGCCGCGCTGGAAACCGATGCCGATGCAGTTGGTGGCGGCGGCCAGCGTTAGGGTGGTGGCCAGCGCGGCGGTCGAGCCATAGAGGCCGAAGAAGCCCATGCCGGTCGCCTGCAGTGTCGTGAGCGAAATCCGCGTCACGAAGGTCCAGCCGCCCAGTCCCGCCGCATTGCCTCGCCAGCAGGCCCAACCTGCTGAACGTTGCTCGGCCACCGAATCCACCAACGCCGCTGAAGTCAGACGCCAGCGCCGCATGCTGGCGGCAAGGTTCGTCGCAGCCAGCGTCGGGTGCGAGACGGTGCCGACGTTGGTGATCGGCAGACCCTCGGTGGTGATCGTAGTCGTGACGGACGGCGACCAGTTGGCGATGCGATTGACGCCGAAATGGGGCTGGAGCGGGAAGTCCCGGCCGGAGGGGCGCATCACGTCGATCCACGGTGCCCCCGCCCGGTTGCGGGCGTAGACGGCCGCCTTGCCGGTGGGCGGAGGAGATGGAGCGGCACTGAGACCCGGCAGGATGGTGGGCTGCGGCAGTTCCACCTGGCCGCTGGTCCGGTCCACCTTGATGGCATCGAAGAAGGCCGAGCCATCCGGACTGACCTTGAAGCTGAAATCGTCGTTGCCCAAGAGGCCGATCAGCGCCCGGGCCGAAAACCCGGTCTTGAAGGCGAAAGCTGCGTCGTTTCCGGCGGCCGCCTTGTTGACGGTGGCCTCGATCCCGGCACCGGCGTTGTTGAACAGGAGCGCCGGGGTGTTGACCGATACGCGGTTGTAGCTGTCGGCTGTCGCCCCGCCGAGGCCGAGAAGCTGCGCGGTCAGGTTGGCCTGGGGCATGCCGACCTGCGTCACCGCATTGGCGAAAGTCACGGTGGGGGTATTCACCACGGTCGTGCCCCCGGCCCCTGCCGTGGCCGAGCCGATGTTGACGACGGTGGTCGATCCGGATGCGCCACCGGTGCCGAGGTTCACGGTCTTGGTGACGCCGGTGGTCGTCGCCCCGGTGCCCATGCCGTAGGTGGCGGTGGTCGTTGCCGTGCCGATGCTGGCCGAAGCCGCCGAGACCGTGACGGTGCCCGAGGCGGTCAGCGTGCCGGAGAATGTCTTGTTGCCGGTGAAGGTCTGTGTGCCCGCGAGGATCGCCAGTTCCGACGAGGTGTTCGGCAGTGTGAAGGTCCGGGTCGTGCCGGTGGTGATCCCCGACAGCGAAAACAGTGCCTTCTTCGTCGGATCGGCGTCGTTGACGAGGCTGAAGATCGCGTCGGAAACATCCTGCGGCACACCGACCGGATCCCATGCGCTGCCGTTCCAGACCAGGAACATCTGTTCTGCCGCGACCCAGACCAGCCAGCCTTGGCGCGGCACAAGGCGCAGCCAGACGCCATCGACCCAGAAGGCCACGTTCAGATCCCACCCCGCCCAGAGGCCCGTCGCGCCCGATGCCACGAGGTGGCGGTCGCCATCGGCGGGGCTGGCTGGCGGCGTGGTGCGCGTGCGGTCGAGGACCGACAGCTGCACCATGGCGTCGAGCAGGCGCAGGGCCTCGTTGTGGGTGACATGCTTCTGGGCTTGAGCCGCCAGCAGGTACGGCAGACCAAGATGCGTGGAGGTATCGGACATGAGGCGCGGGCCTTCAGAACTGGAGGGTGACGGTAGCGGGATCGCCGCGGCCAAGGCGGTTCGAGAGCTGGTAGATGCGGATTGCGAGCGTCTGGCCGGGCCCGAGCGGCGCACCCCAATCGGCAGTCTGCTGGGCGGCGGTATATAGGACGGAGGTCGTGGTGCTGGTCAGCGTGCGCTTGACCGAAGCGCCATCGAGGATCTGGACGTCATAACCCTCGACATCTTCGGCCAGCGGCACCTCGACCTGTTCCCAGGCATCGGCCACCAGCGCGCGAGACCGCCGCGCCCAGCGGATCGTCAAATCGCCCGGGCTGCGCGCTGTCCGCCACGGCTGCGCGACATGGACCGGGGCGAAGGGCACGAGGCCGCGACCGGCGGGCGTGAAGGCCAGCGCGGTGTAGCTGGCGTCGCTGACGGACCGCGCCGCAGGGCCGATGCGCCAGTTCCACGGCAGACCGAGATCGGCTTCGGCGATCGGCAGCGGTGCAAGGGCGGAATCCAGCACTACCACTCGTGCCCCGGCCGGGGTGGGATTGCCCATCGCGGCTTCAGTGCCGCGCTGGCCGCGCAGCAGTCGGGTCAGGCGATAGCGGCCGGGGGCGATCAGTTCGGCGGCACCCGCCTGCACGATTTCCCATATGCCTGGTGTGGCTTCCACCGCCAGCGCATTGGCGCCGCCAAACAGGGTCAGATCGGTGACGCTTTCCAGCGTGCCGGACGCCAGATCGACGACCAGCGCATTGCCAAGATCGAAGCGCGAGGTCGGGCCCGGGTAGAAGTCCGACGCCAGCGTGCCGATCCGGGCGCGACTGCCAAATGTGGTCAGCAAGTTGAACCCATCCGACGAGGGGCTGCGGAACACTGCCATCTCGCCCGGCCATGGAACCGCATGGGCGGCGACCATCGGTCGGTGCGCGGGCTGGTCCTCGGACAGTTGCGGCAGGTCGAGCAGCACCACATCCGGCGCGCCGAATACCACAGACCGGGTCAGCGAGGCCGGACGCGGATCGCCGGGCGGCAGGTCATAGGCGGCGCGATCCTGACGGACGGCCTCGACACCGCGCCCCTCGGAATCGGCGATGGACACCAGCCGCAACTCGATTTCGCGGCCGTCATGGACCAGCCGGATCACGTCGGCCGGGTCCAGCGCCAGCCGCGAAGGCGGCAGGCGGAAACTGGCGCTCTCGCGACCGATCCAGGCCTCCATCAGCGCGCGGCGGCAGCGGCGTTCGGCCTCCTCGGGCGGGATCGCCATCGGGAAGCTTTCCGAGGCGATGCGGGTGGTGTCGACGGTGATGCGGCGGGCTTCGACAAGGGCCGCGTCATAGTCCTCGTCGGCCCGCGCGACCTGCCACTTCAGCGCCTGCGGCAGTTCGGTTTCCTGCGCGCGGACCAGTTCCAGTGCCTCGCCCTCGCGGGACGCCACGAGGTCATCGTGCGCCAAGGTCAGAACGGACGCCCGCCCGCGCATGACAAAGCGGATCATGCCTTCGGTCTCGATGGCATCGAATCCGAAATGCCGGGCCAGCGTGCTGATCGAGGATCGCGGCGCTTCCAGTGCGGTGATGGCGTAACCTTCGACGGCCCCCCAGAGGCCGGTGACGTCGATCAGGGCTTCCGGCATTCCGGCGCGTAGGCAGATGTGGCGCACGAGGGCCGCTAGCGACACCGCGCCCAGCCGCCCGGTCAGCCAATGACCGAGCCGCCAGTTCGGGCCATCGGTCCAGACATCGGTCAGTTCGGGAAAGAAGGGATAGGGCCGCGCGTCCCAGGTCCAGGCGGCACATTCGGGCACATGCACCATCCGGCCGCCATAGATGCTGGAGGTCGGGTTGTGGGCCGGGTCGCCCCAATGCAGGTAGCTCGCCTCCAGATAGGCCCGTTGGATCGCGTCATCCCGCCAGCCGCGCGAGAAATACGGCGTGAAGCTCTCGGACGACTTCGGGTCGAAGAAGACGTTGGGCTGGTTGGTGCCCCGGTCGATGGCCGGGCAGCCGAGTTCGGTAAACCGGATCGGCTTCGATTGCGGCACCCATGCGGTGGCCAAGCCGCTTTCCACCCCGCCTGGCCGGTTGAAATGCTGGCTCTGCCACCAGGCGCGGATGTCCTTGGGGCGAAAGACCCACGGCTTCGCAACCGCGCCATCCGTGATGGGCGTGCGGATCTGCGCGGAGCGGTCAGCGGCGCTGGCATAGAACCAGTCGAAGCCTTCGCCGCCCGCGATGTTCGCCTGCAGATAGGCGCGGTCGTAGATCGCGGGCCAGCCTTCGAGGGCATCGGCATGGTCGAAGCCGTCGCGCCAGTCCGACAGCGGCAGGTAGTTGTCGATGCCGACGAAGTCGATGTTGGCGTCCGACCAGAGCGGGTCGAGGTGGAAGTATACATCGCCGCTACCGTCCTGCGGGTGGTGGCCGAAGTATTCCGACCAGTCGGCGGCATAGCCGATCTTGGTACCAGCGCCGAGGATGGCGCTCACGTCGGCCGCGAGGGTCTTGTAAGCGGCAACCGCGGGATAGGTGCTGGCCCCCGAGCGGATGGTGGTCAGGCCGGGCATCTCGGTGCCGATCAGGAAAGCATCGACCCCGCCCGCCGCCGCACAAAGATGCGCGTAGTGCAGCACCATGCGGCGCAGGCCCCAGTCGGCGGGCGAGCCGGTGAAGCTGACCGTCTCGCCCGACACGCTGAAATTCCCCGGCGTCGCCGCCCCGAACAGGGCCGACACTTGCGTTGCCGCCGTGCCGGTCTTGTCCACCGATCCGGCAAATCCGGCCGCTGGGGAACAGGTGATCCGGCCGCGCCATGGAAATGCGGGCTGGCCCGGCGTGGCGGCATTGGCGCTGTAGGGGTTCGGCAGGGTGTTGCCGGGCGGCACGTCCATCAGCAGGAAGGGATAGAAGGTGACGCGCAGCCCGCGCGCCTTCATCTCCTGGATCGCCTGCACCACCGCGAAATCCGCAGGCGTGCCGCCATAGACCGGTCGACCCTCGGCGTCGCGACTGACCAGATGCGCGCTGGCCCGGTTGACCCCGTTCACCGACCAGTTGGCGGGCGTCGTGGCCTTGGAAGCGACCTCGACGCCGGGCTTCACCTTGCAGGATCCCGCGCGCAGGTCGTTCCCGAACCAGGCGACCACAAGACTGACGCTCTCGACCGCCGGGGCCATGGCTTGCAGCCGGTCCAGCGCCACGACGATGTCGGGCTGGTCGGGCAGCGCGTTCAGGTTCTCGGCCACGGTCGCACCGCCGCTGCCCTTGCGAATGGCGTCGGTGGCATAGGTGAACTCGCCCGAAGCCGGGATCAGCGTGACGGCGCGGGTCAGCCCTTCGGCGGTGTCGGGGTCGGCCAGCGGGCGGAACACCTCGAAGCTGAGTTGCGGCAGGCGGTTGCCGAAGGTTGCCAGCGCCAGATCCTCGAACACGACATAGGCCGTGCCGCGATAGGCGGGCGTGTTGGCCGCGCCCATTTTGGCGGCGATGAAGGGATCGGCCGTTTGCACCTCGTTGCCGGGATACCAGCGCCAGGTCACGGTGCCCAAGTCCATCGCCTTGCCGTCAGCCCAGACGCGGCCGATGCCGGTGATCGGACCCTCGCAAAGTGCTACGGCGAAGCTGGCATAGTAGAGGTATTCGGTGGTCTTGACCTTGCCGCCGCCACCGCCCTTGCCGCCGCCCTGCGTGGTGGTCTTGGTCTCCTCGCGGAAATCGGTGGCCCAGATGATGTTGCCGCCGATGCGCATGCGGCCGTAAAGGCGCGGGATCACCGCACCTTCGGTGGCCGAGGTGATGCGCAGCGTGTCAAGCCGCGCGCCCTCTATCCGCTGGGTCGGAGCCAGCGAGGACACGATCCAGCTGTCGACCACAGAGCCCACGGTCGAGCCGATGAAGCCACCGATGGCCGCGCCGGAAAAGCCGAGGATCGCGCCGCCAAAGGCCCCGCCGATGGCAGTGCCGACAGCGCCGAGGACAAGCGTGGCCATGGAAAACTCTCAGCGTTGGGGAAAGAGGAAAGCGAAGGCGATCCGGCGTCGCCACGTCGGGGTCAGCGGTTCCTCGATCACGCCGAGCCGCTCGTAGGCATGGAGGAAGGTGTCGGCGCCGGTCAGGATGCCGACATGCTTGGCAATGGCACGCGGCATCATGCGGAACAGGATCAGTGCGCCGGGCGGGGCATCCACGGGTGCGATTTCCGGCATCATGCGGCGCGCGCCATCGGCCAGCACCTCGCGCGGGCCACTCTCGCCCCAGTCCCGGCTGTAGGGCGGAATCGGGAAAGGCTCAGGCCCCACAACCTCGCGCCAGACGCCGCGCGCGAGGCCAAGGCAATCGCAGCCGACGCGCTTGAGGCTGGCTTGGTCGTGGTAGGGCGTGCCGAGCCACGACCTGGCGGCGGCGATGATCAGATCGGGATTGGCAGGCGTCACAGCACCGCACCCTCGTGGCCGCCATCGGTGGTGGCATAGCGCAGGACGGCATCCTGGCCGGGAATATTGGGAAAGCCCCGGAAGTTGGCGACATTGGCGAACTTCGTGCCGCAGGTCGTGATGCGCTTGTCGCACCCGGCGCGGATGGTGAACGTGACGGTCCCTGCGATGGCGCGCACCGGGGCTTCCAGCAGGGTCAGGACGGCAACGCCATCGACGAGGTCGTGCGACAATACCTCGGCCTGTCGGCCAGCATTGGCCCCACTCGTCCAGTCGAGGGTGCCGAAGGTGAACCAGCCGGACGTGAAACCACCGAGACCAGAGGCGGTAAAGGCGCGGTCGCGCAGCAGGTCGATGATCGCCCCGGTGCCCTTGAAGGCAGGGGCCTCGAGATTGACCCCGCAGCGCGCGTCGCCAAGGGCGGCATCGCATGTCGCCTGAAACGTCCGCCCGACGGTTTGGCCGAGGACATGGGCCAGCGATCGCACCTCGGCCACGAACTCCAGCCGTCCCCGCCGGATCTGGCCGATGGCACCCCGCCGCAACAGCACGCGCTGGGAGGTCGCTGCCCAGTTCACGCGCCAGACCTCGACCGCCGCATTGTCCCAGCGGCCGTCGAGGATATCGGTCTCGGTGATACGGTCGGAGGACAACACGCCTTGGGCATCCTGCGCATCCACGGAGAGGTCGGACCCTGACCGCACCTCGGAGGCCGCAAAGCCGCTCTCTGGCTCGAAATCGGTGCCGTCGAACGTCAGAGTCCAGTCGTGGTCGGTGAAACCGAGCGTCACCCCATCGGCCCGCACAATTCGCCAGCACCAGGCCAGCGTCGTCGTGCCCTCGTCGAGATGGGCCTGAAGCGCGGGCGGGAGAGCCTTCACTTCTGCCCCCAGCCGCGCCACAGGGCGACCGAGGCCAGCGCCGAGGAAATCACGCCTCCGGCGGTGCCGGTCAGCGCGTAGAGGTTGAAGGGCCGCAGATCGAAGCTGCCGGTCACCAGATCGAAATCCGCCAGCCCGGCCATGGCCAGCCCGGAGGCAGCAAGACAGGCCAGATAGACCAGCCCACGTGCAAGGTTCCAGTTCATGATGTTGCCTTTCCTTTGAGAAATTCCATCAGCCGCTGCCACCACGACGGGGCGGCAGATGGTTGGATCGGTACCGGCAGCGGCACGGGCAACGGCACCGGCTGGCTCGTCGGGCGCAGAAATACCAGCGCCTCTGCCTCTGTCAGTCGCCGGACTGGTCGCGAGAAATCCACCCGCCCGTTGCGATCCACCGCCCAGACCGGGATGGTGCCGGTCGGATAGCGGCCATCGCGGAACAGATCGCGTTCGGCCTCGCGACGCATGCGGATCGCGGCGGGTCGAAGCCAGCCCATCAAGCCCTGCGCGGCGGCGGCGCGGTTGCCCGTGTTCAGGTGGCGGGTCAGCGACGCTTTCGCGATGCCGCCGGTGTTGTAGTGGAACGATACCAGCGCATCGAACTCGTGCGGTTCCAGCGGCACCTTCACCGCGCGCAGCACCTCGGCCTCGTAGGCCACGATGTCGCTGCGGAAGATCCGGAACGCCTCGCGGATCCCTGCATCGAGATCAGCAGGCATGCCGCGCGGCAACCGTGCCGAATCGGGCGGACCGGCGGCAGCGGTGTGGCCGATGCCGAAGGTCCAGACGCTCTTCACATCAAGGTAGGGTCCGGGCACGAGTCCTTCGTGCCGGACGAGGGCCAGCAGGCCCCGGTCTGTCATGTGCATGGGATCACCCGAAGATGGAGGAAAGGATCAGTATGAAGGCGGCGACCAGCAGGCCGATGCGCAGTCGATGGCTCAAGGCCTGTGCCGGGTCGGCGGCATCGCAGCGGATGGCGCGCGCAAGGCGGAGCAGTTCATGCATCGGGGTTGCCCCCCTTGCCGCTGCGCAGTCGGGCGAGCACGACTTCAATGAAGGCGGGGCCGAAGACGCCGACGAGATAGGCGGCGGAGCCCGCCGCACCCCCGGCCGGGATCGCCTGCGATGGCAGGCCGAGCCAGGCGGTAATCACCGCCATGGACAGGCTGCCCATCCCCGCCGCGATCAGACCGCCGAGCAGGATGTGGCGCAGGGCATCGCGCAGCCGCATCCGAGTGGTCAGGGCGTTGGTCGCCCCGCCAAGCGCGCCCCAGGCCGCCAGGATGACGGCGGTTGAGGTCGCCAGGTCACGCAGCACAGCGGCGACAAAGCCGGTTTCTTCGTTCATCGCCGGATCTCCAGCAGCGGAATGGATGTGATGGACCCGAGCCGCTCGAGGTCGAGGGTGACGTCGAGCATGTCGGTGTCGAAGCGGACGGGGACGTCGAATTCGAAGCCTGCCGTGATTGCGACGCCCGCGCCGGGGGCAGTGGTGAAGGTGACGCTCCCGGTGGTGGTGTTGACGCTCCAGCCGGTCATCTGCTCGACGCCGTTCAGGGCAAGACGGACAGTCCCTGCTACCGGCTTGGCAATGGCGCGGGTCCAGCTTTGCGCGCCGGAGGTGTAGCGCTTCAACAGGGCGAAGGTGGTGACAGCACCATTGCCAGTACCGATGGGCTGGTCGGTTGGGGCCACCGCCTGCGACGGCAGGCAGGATTTGTAGTCGGCCCAATCCTTGTAGCGAAAGCCATGCAGGCGGGCGTTGCGGGCTTCGAAGAAGGCCACGACCGCCGCCAGATCGTCGGCGCGGCGGATGCCGTAGGCCACATCATAGCGGCGTCGGCTGTTCGCCCAGCTGGCGTTGCGCTCCTCGTCGCCAGACGCCAGTTCCACCACTTGCGTGCGCCGTTCCGGCCCCCCGCGCGCCCCGCGGCTGATGTTGTCGGGGAACCTGACCTCGTGAAACGCCATCACATACCCCTCCGACCCAGCGACACGGCGCGGGCGATGTCGCTCGCCACCTGCGTGCGCGATTGGCGGAACCTCGTCTGGCTTGATCCCGGCCCATCCGCCCGCATGCATGCGCGGGGCATTGGCAAAGGCCAGCGCAGGAACCATACGACCGGGGCCCGGCGATCCGACCATGCCACCCGAATGCAGTATGTTGGCGAATATCCCGCCCGCACCGCCAAGGGCTTCGGACAGGGCGTTGGCGATCGGCCCGAGAATGAAGCGCCGTGCCGCCAGCTTGGCCAGATCGGCGATCATCGACGTCACCAGATCGCGGAAGTCGAGCTTGCCGGTCTTGACGAACTCGCCGACTGCATTCTCGGCCGAGGCGAAGGCCCCGACCAGCGCCTGACCGATATCGCCGCCGATGTTGCGCGCCTTGGCAGCATAGTCGGCGAGCGCGGCAGTCACCGCGCCCCAGCCGGTCGCGGCCTGGTCGGCCCCTGCGGCAGCGTCGGCCCCAGCGTCGCGCGCGGCAGCGCCCGCACTTCCGGCAGCGGTCGCGGTGTCGTCCATCTCGGTGTTCAGGGCATCTGCCGAACTGGCGGCATCTGCCAACGCCATTTCAGCCTCCGATCCGGTGCCGGTCACCGCAGCGCGCAAGGCCTGCCAACTGGCCAGCGGACGCCCGGCGGCATCGGCCAACATGCTTGCGGCCTCGCGATAGCCATCCGCGCGGGCGCGGGCATCTTCAGCCATCGCGCCAAGCCCGAGGTCGGGCGGCTCGAGGTAGGTCCGGGATAGCGCTGCCGAGAAGGCATCGGCCGCGGCAGCGCCAGCGGCCGTCGCCGCCCCCTCGAACGGGTTGCCGATCCGGCCCAATTCTAATGGATCCAGCGTGCCGATCCGCACCCCGCCTTCGCCGACCGCCCAGTCTGGCAGCAGGTCCAACGCGGCGTTCAATCCGTTGATGAAATTGTTGATGCGCGTGACGACGCCGTTCAGCATCGCCTCCACCCCGGAAATCAGACCGTTCGCCGCCTGGAAGGCAAAATCACCGATGGCGCCGGGCAGACTGCCCCAGATTGCCACCGCCGCATCATAGGCCCCTTGAAAAATGGCGGCGGTCCGGTCGCCGAAGCTGACCACGCCCGCGATGGTGCCCTCGAGGGCCGAGAGCCCGGCCGCCTTCAACCCCTCCCAGCCAGCAGCCATGTTGGCAAATGCGGCGTCGAGCGCCAGGCCGATGCGCGACCAGACTTCGGACGCCAGGTCGCCCAGCAGCCGAAAGGCCTCGCCCACGCCGCCGACACGGGTGACAAGTTGCGAGAACTGATAGACCAGTTCCCCCGCGCCAACGATCAGCGCGCCGATCCCGGTCCGGATCAGCGCCCCGCGCAGGAAGACCAGCGCCGTGGCAAGGCCACGCACGGACAAGGCCGCCACTGCCAACCCGGCCACCCAGCGACCCGCCATGAAGGCGGCGAATGTCGCGGCATAGGTAGCAAGGCGTGCGAGGTTGTCGAAGACCGCCGTGATCGCGCCGCCGATGGGCCCGGTGCCGCGCGCCATATCGGCCAGAGCGTTCGCCACCGTCTCCAGCGCCGGGGCGACGGCAGCGGTCAGGCGGTTGGTCAGGCCAAGCCAGATCAGGCTCAGCTTGGCGATGGCATCGCCAGTGCGTTCGATCTGCGCGGCATCGCTTGCGCTGACCGCCACCCCGAAATCCTGCACGTCCTGTGCCGCCTCCCGCAGAGTGGCGGCGTCGATGCGCAGGAAGGCCAGTGCGGCCCGGTCCCCGAAGAGGTCAGAGGCCACGGCGGCACGCTCGGCTTCAGGAACGAACTGATTCAATGCCTCCTGAATGGCGACGATGCGCTGGTCGAGCGGCAAGGCCTGTAGTTCGGCGGCTGTCAGGTTCAGCCGCTGCAGTGCCGCCACCGCCGAGCCCGATCCGGCCGCCGCTTCGGACAGCCGCGTGGTCAGTTTCTTGGTGGCCTGTTCGATCTCGCCCATCGAAACACCGGCCAATTCTCCGGCCCATGTCAGCACCTGCAAGCTCTCGACCGTGGTCTTGAGGGAAGCGGCCATGTCCGCCTGCGCGCCGATGACGTCGAGCCCCGAGCGGACCATCGCCACACCCGCAGCGGCTGCGGCTGCCGTGACCGCTGCCAGTGCGATCCCGGCCTTGCGGGCGAAGCTTGAGAGGCGAGCGTTGGCCAGTTCCATTTCGGAGGACAGGCGGCCAAACCCCCGCGAACCGGCCTCGCCGATCCCTTCCAGCTCGGCCCGAACCTGGCGGCCGCCTTCGGCGACCAGCCGGACAGAGACCCTTTTCTCAGCCATGGCCGTCTCCGATCTGTTCGTTCAGCTTGCGCACCATCACCGCCTCGATCTCGGGCAGCAGTTCGGCAGCGATCAGGGCGTCGATCCCGAGGGCGTTCGCCATCGCCATCGCCGCTCCCATGTCCCAGCCAAGTACTGCGCCGGGGATCACCCGCAGCTGGCCCCCAAGTCGGCCGACCATATCCCAGACCTGCCAGCCCTCCTGCGTCTTTGGGCGGTTCAGTCTTGCGGGACAGTCGGGGCAGATGGCCCCGCGGCCCTCGCAGGGTGTGCAGGCCGCGCAGTAGCGGTCGCCCCCGCCGAAGGACCATTCGGCAAGGGCGCGGAGACGTTTTTTTCCGCGTCCAGGATCAGGCCCTTGGCGACGTATTGGGTCTGGAACGCCTCGAAGACCGGCCAGATTTCCAGAAGGGCATCGACGCCTTCGGGGCTGACGGGCACGATATTGCCCGCGTCATCGCCGATGCCTTCCCAATCCAGCACCGCGCGACGGGCGACGGCCTTGGCCATGGCAAGCGCCAGTTCTTCTTGGGTTGCGGTGTCCGGAAGGGCTTCGATGGCGGGGTCGGCGCGGGCAGAAACCATCAAGGCAGTGGTCAGCGGCGCGACCTTCAGGCGAAGGCCGGTGGCGAGGGTCAGCCACGAAGGGGATGTAGTCAGGTTCAGTCTGATCATGGTCAGTAACTCACAACGGTGTTGACGAGGACGGCGGTGCACATGCGGGCGGGGGTGACAGCTTTGGCGGCCTGCCAGTCGAAGGTGGCCTGGATGCCTTGCGGGCCCGGGATCTCGATCCGGGGGCGCGGCAGGTAGACGGCATGCGCGGTGAAGGTGAAGCTGGCGTTGGCCCCGAGGCTCCAGGCAAAGACCAACTCGCAAGGCGTGCCGTCGATGGCCTGCGTGATCAGCGTGCTGTCGGCGAAACGGACCTCGACACGACCTGTCAGCGCGGCCATGCCGGGGTCTGCACCTTCGATCCGGCCGTCCGAGCGGATGGTCTCGATCCGGTCCAGACCGTTGGAATAGGTCACCTCTGCCGAGATGACGTTGCCGAGCGGCGAGCCGTTGCGCGTGATCGCCCCGTTGAAATGGCCGAACCGCTGCAGGGCCAGTGACGTCGGCGTGCCAGCGGCAGTGGCCGCCGCGACGCTCTCGCCCTGCGCCACCAGCCGGGCAGTCGCGGTCAGCAGGCCCGACCGCGCCATCTGCCACGAAAGCTGATCGCAGACGCAGCCCGTGTACATGGCGTAGCGCGGCACCTCGGGCATCGCAGTTTCGATGGCGAGGCTGGGCAGCGTCCAGTTGCCGGACTGGAAGGTGTGGGTCTTGGGCGTCGTGCCGGAGGTGACCGGCGCGCCGAAGGCCGCCTTCAGCCACAACCCGAGGTTCTCGACGTCGATCGGGACCACGACATCGCCATCGGCGGTGACCGCGTCCTTGATCGGAGCCAAGGGATCGCGCCCCTGGCCCAGCAGTTCCGAGGCGATCAGCGGCTGTTCGGAGCCGAGCGTGGTGCTGGCAAAGGGCACCGTGCGATAGCCCGAGGCGGGCGCGGTGCCATAGACGGTCTCGAACGCAAGCGCCATCTGCGCCCGCGCCCCATGGGCTCGTGCCATCGTGTTCTCCTATCGTGAGTTGGGTCAGGCCAGCGGGTCGGCCGTGGAATAGTGCAGGACCACTGGGATCACGGCCGCCTTGAGGCTGGCGGCACCCTCGACCGGCAGATCGACCGGGCGCGGCGCTGCCGCCTCGACCCAGTCGCAAAGTCCGCCCAGCGTCCGGTCGGCGCCAATCGCCGCGCCGATGCTGGCGCAGAGCGTGTCGAAGGCGGCGTCACGGGTCGCGCCCTGCACGACCGCCTCAATCTCGGCCCGGTGCTGGTAGTGGTAGCGCAGAGGCGACAGCGTGACCTCGGGCTCGCCGGGCTCACCGTCGCGCAGGATCAGGAGACCTGCGGCGGGCACGCGCTCGGGCAACACATCACCGCGCAGGGCGGTGGCGGGCAACGCCGAAAACCGCGCGTGCAGCGCGGCGAGGATGGTTTCACGGGGCGTGGGCATACTGATTTCCGAAGGTTGAGGTCGTTTTGACCCCAACAGCGATCTTAGTCAGGCAAAACCACTGAGGGCTATTGCATGAACGCGAGCGAAAGCTGTCGAGTGTTTTGTTCTGACTGATAGCGCCAGATACTCGCATCAAATTCACGCCGAGAGATAGCCAAGAGGTCCGCTGCAAAGCTGAACACTTCACGCAGATAATCGTAGCTATCGTCTTCCAATCCTGCGACCTCAGCAAACCCCCGGATATGACGGTCAACCGCTATGCAATCTACCCCAACCAGGCAAGCCATGTAATCAACTGTTTTTGGGCCGATTCCTCTCACACGCCGGATATCCACTCGAAAGCTTTCGTCCCGCAAGGCCTTGCCGAGATCACATGTGCTCTGAATTTCAGCTTCGGCCATAAAGGCAATCAGATTATCAAAGCGTGAAACCTTTTCCCTATGCTCCCATTGCAGGAATTTGGGACTTCCCTCCTGTTCGATCACGCCGATCAAGATATCAATACTAATGGCGTGCGGAAACGATCTCAGAATGGAAGCGATCCGGGGCTTCACGACTTTCGCGTAATTCAGACCGGCCTGTAATACCGAGTCAGCAAGTACCGCACCCATATGATGATACACCGGCCTGCATGAGGCGCGAGATGCCAGAATGCCTGTCCGGACAGCGTGGTCCGCAACGCGCCTCGCTGCGTAAAGGGCGTCGGAGTAGTTCAGGTGTTCCGCCATTTTTCTTGTTTCCATTCACGTATTGCCAGCTTCTGCCAAGGCTTTCAGCCGCTCTACGCAGTTTGGGCAGGCCCCGCAAGGAAACGAACTTGAGGCTTGACAGGAGAAGGTTCGGCCGATGGGTACGCCAAGCTGCAGCGCTTGTCGAACGACTTCGGCTTTAGTCTTCTCGCGGAAGGGAGCATGGAAACGCACAGCACCGACGCCACGAGAAAGCTCTTCAAGACCGTTCATGAAGGCGGTGCTGCAGTCGATTTCCTTGGCATGATTGCTGTTGATGAAGCCCGAATACACATTGAGGATTTTCAGCGTCTGGGCACGAGCCGCGGCCACAGCGAAGAACAGCATCGTCCGGTACGGAAGGTATAGGTCATCATCAGAGACGGCTTCCTTCCAAAGGTCTGCCTCCACGATCATCCGTGATGGCGAGCCCCTAAAGATATCCGAGATATTCAGACGTTCTGGCAGCATCGCTTCCTGCGGAAGGACCTCCTGTACCTTCGCCCATTCGGTCTCGGCACAGTGTTGTCCGTAGTCGAAGAAGATCGGATGAACTTCCGTCCCCTCGCTGACCAGCAGATAGCAGACCGTCGTCGAATCGAGTCCACCGGAGACCATGACAACAGCCTGTTTCATAGGCGCGTCGCCCTCAGTTTCGACATGGTTTCGAAGAGGCCGTTCAGGCAGCTATCGAGCTTGTCCGAATAGACCGTGCTACCCGCTATGACCATTGTGTTGGCATTTTCATTGAGGGGATCGTAAGTGATGACTGGCTTCTTTAGCGTGAGGGCCAGTCCGATTTCAACGAGTGTGCCTGGATCGCGCCCCAGAGGCAGTGCGAAAACAAGATCACACTCCTCAAGAAGGCTTAAATCACCCAGATATGCGGCGCGCATCTCATGCATCGAGCTTTGCGGAAGTAGCTCTCCGTTCTCTTGTACTGGTCTGCGGAGCCGAAAATTATGGTAAGCGAGCGCCCGAAGTGCCTCTTCGAGGTGCGTCCGGTCGATGTAGGAAAAATCGGGAGCAGCGAAGTATATCTGAAAGGCTGGTCTCACGTGCCAGGGCAGCACCGTGCCGCCTAGGCCGCGCATCTGATCGACGGAGAGCGCCAAGCTGCGCTGAACATCTCTTTTGAAGTCATCCGGGTAGGTCGTGTGGGCGTAGCAGGTGGCAGCGCGTGCGGCCTTCCATCCGGCATCAAAAACGCCCGCATCCAGCGTAGACGAGAAAACCGCTGAATAAACATCACCGACACCGACTGAGTTGACTGTTTCGCCGAGAAGCGCCGGAACCTCGTCTATGTCATCGGTGAGCAGATCGAACACGCGGCTGCCGCCGCGGTTTTCTTTCAACAGTATCGCCTGCGGCGACAGCTCGCGGAGATCATCCAGCAAGCTGGACATATCCTCTGATGCTTTCTCCAGGAACATCGGAGACGAAGTGGAAGTAATTATGGAGACAAGATTTCCTTTAAACGATGAGAGCAACTGAAGGTCTGGAAGATCATAGGCGATATCGAAGCTTGCCTGAATATCCTCTGCAAGTAGGGATCGCAGCACTGTGAGATCGTATTTTCCAGGGAAGATCAGACAGTTCTTGTACGCCTTTAGAACGTCAACTTCGCCGCGATACCCGACGGATCTTTCGCCTCTCAGGATGTCTTGATAGGCTTGGTCCGCGAGTTCGGTCGGGTCACCAATCGCCATCACATTGGGTGCGCCCTTGACCTCTGCCATCCAAATGAATTCGCTGCACCCCAATCGTTCGAGGTAGGCGCGTGCCTGATCGACCAGATAGCCGGGGCATACTGCGGCGACAGAAAAGCTCGCGTCTATTGCCCAAAGCCCGCGGGCCGCGTGAACGATGCCACCGAGCCGTAACTTGCTTTCTGCCCCCACCTTGGGCAGGGTGAAATCAACGTAGACCTCGCCGACCACCAGAAGGTCGTGATTGCGGCTCATGGTATCCGCGGCGCAAAATCCACGCTGACAGATGCAACTGGAGCCGATCTAGAGGAGTTGACGCGCCCCTCATAAGTGAAACCCGCAGCCATGCAGTCTGCCAAGTAGTTGAACCCGGTAGGCAGCGCTCCCACGGTTTGGCCGCCCGCGTCGACTGCAAATAACCTGCCGCGCTGCTCAATGGATAGCGCCATGTTAGCCGGAGGAACGCCGCCGTTTGCCGAAAAGTAGTCACACTGCTCTACCTCTTCGAGGGCGCAGGAGAATGCCCGGGCGCAGCGATCTTCCCCACTGGCGCCGCCACCACCGGCTCCTTGACCTCCCTCTTTAGGGCGCGAGCCGGGATAGTCCGAAAAGCTTCCAGAGCCAGTGCTACCCATACCATCCCTCAAATCAGCATTTTGTGTTCCAAAGATGGTCATTCAGTTGATCTGGTGTTGCAAGCCCTAAATTTTGACTTCCACGAACCACGAAGACAAAAGGCAAGAAGGTGGGCGACCCCAGCGACCGACAGTTCGGTCCATTCTGGCGGGTTCACAACAGTCGTCTCCCTTCCCAGTTCGCCACAATCAGCGCCGGTACGGCGTCGTGCGCCCGCTCGGCGTCCCGCGTGAGATCCAGCCGCTTCGGCAGCTTGACCTGCGGCAGCAGCAGGAAGATCGGTGCGGTGACGACACCACGGCCGGTTTTCGACCGGGACGCCACGGCGCGACCCTTGGTGTTCAGTCGCCCTTCGGCCACCAGCAGGCTCGGTCCCCGGCGGCGATAGATGAACTGCAGTCGAATGCCGGTGCGGCGTTCCCATTCTCCGGGGGTGATCCTGCCGCCTCGGGTGGACTTGCCTGCCGCTGGCGTCGGGATGGCCAGCCAAAACCCGTTCTTCGAGCGGATCAGCGGGCCGGTGTCATGCGCACCGATGATCACCGGGGCGTTTGACCAGACCAGTGCAGCCGCGTTCAGGCTTTCGCCGGATTTCGGAAAGCTGGCAGAGCGGATCGAGTTGGCAAGGCGCGTGCCCAGCCCCGCACCCGTGATCTGTGTGCGCCAGGCGGATTTCAGGCCGGTCCCAGCCTCCCGCATAGCGGCGGTGACGGCGCGTTCCCCGGCGGCGACTTCGGCCGCCATCAGGGCGACGATGTCTGGATCGATGGCGAGTTTCAGTTTCATGCGGGGCGCAAATCCACGGTCCAGACCAGCCGTTCGCGATCACGGACGGGCTCGCCCTGAATGAGGAAGGCGTCGCCATCAATCTCGATCCGGTCGCCGGGGCGTGGGTTTGGCACTTCGGCCACGCGCAGGTCGACGCGCGTGGTTTCCGACCACAGTCGCGCGTCGCCAAAGTCTGTGACGGCATCCGCACGCCGGGCGACGACGCGCACCAGAATGGGCACGCCGCCGTCCGAGGTGTAGACCGCGTCCCGCCCCATGTTCGGATCGGCGAAAAGCGCGCCGACGGCGGCGGCGAAGGCAGACATCAGAACGCGCCGTTCAGTCGTACGCGGCCGATCAGATCGGTGGCCCCGCCCGCCACAGCCTCGGTCGCCACGCCGATCAGCGTGTTCGACGTCAGGGTCTTGGTGGTCTGCTTGGCGGTGTTGTCCCAGTAGATCTTGTCACCGGCGGCCCAAGCCTGCGAGGCCACCTTCTTCAGATCGTAGACGCCTTCGACAGCGGTTTCGACCGCTTCACCAAGGGCGGCGGTGCCTGCGGCGACGCCGAAGATGGCACCGACGAGCAGGCCATCGCCCGAGGTGACGGCATATGGGGCGGGCAGAGTGATGGTGTTGCCCGGTTGCACGTAGTTTTTCATGGGGAGGATCCTTGTGGAAAGACGAAAGGCGGCCCGCCAGGACCGCCCGCATGTCGGGTTTCAACATCTGGTGTAGGTTACGCGCCCGGGTTCTTGTAGAGACCCCGCCAGTCGATGGCCTTGGCGCCGAAGTCGAGGCGGCACTTGATCTCGACTCCGTCGACGTCGAAGCCGTTGCGGGTCTCGATATAGGCACCCTGCTGGCCCTCCAGATAGGCATACTCGATGGTGTCGATCTGGTTCGGGCTGGCCGCCAGATACCAAGAGGTGGCGCTGGCAGCATCGAGCCGGGGCTCGCTGATCGGCGAGAGCGTCCGGATTGACTGCGGCACCACCTTGGTGCTGTCGGCGGGCACGAGGTTCTGCGCCACCAACTGTTCGGCCTTCAGTTCGAGGGCCGCGGGCACGATCAGGAAGGCGGGGCGGATGTTCAGCACGGTCTTCTTGTCGAAGCCGGTCTGCAGCGCCATCGCCGCCCGGGCCGCCCCCACCGCATCGACGGCAAGCGCCGTGCCGGTCCCGGCTAGGTTCTTGTGGGTGGTGTGGAACAGCGCGTTGCCGTCCGCCATCGCCGGGTTGGCGGTGATGATGCCCCAGACCACATCGCTTTCCAGTTGTGCGATCGAGTTGCCATACATCGCAGGAATGCGGGTGAAGGCATCCAGATCGTCGTTGATCAGGGTCTGGCGGGTGATGGCGACCACGCGGCCATAGGTCTTGACCTTGTAGCTTTCCTTGCTCTCACCGAGCGTGCCGCGCTTGAACTCGCCACTTTCGCCGACCTCCAGCAGCTGGGGTGCCTCGCCCAGTTGCACCCGATTCATCGCCTTGAAGTCGGTGGCCAGCACCTGGCGGCAGAACAGCATGAAGGTGCGGGGATAGGTCTCGTAGGCCTGGCGCAGCGTCTTGTTGGTGACGGCCGACAGGATTTCCGGGAAGTCGGAGGTGGAATGCAGCGACCGCGTCGCCACCTCGTCGCGCGACAGACCGCGCGTGTTGACGCCCGCATTGGTCAGGCTTTCGCGCGCCAGTTCCAGGAGCGACATGCCGCGGTATTGGCGGGCAGAGTCGTCCAGCTGGAACAGCGTCGGGCTGTAGCGGTGCAGCAGCGCGTTGGCCACGGCGTCGCGGCGGGTCACGCGTTCGTCCCGACCGCCGAGCGGGATCGAGACATGCGGGAAGGTGCGGGTCTCGTCCGATTTCGCGGCGACCTGGTCGAGGATCAGGCGGCGGGATTCATCGACGGTGACGCCGCGCTTGACCAGATCCTCGGCAAAGCCGCGCTCGAGGTTCAGGCGGCCCGCGAGATCGTAGATGGTGGAGACGCGGTCGCGTTCACCCTCGCGGGCGCGGGTGGCAATGGCTTCGGTGTCGGGCGGAGTCGTCGGGGCGGTCTGCGGCACGGTGCGCGTCTCGACGGCGCGGGCCTGCGGTTCGGCCGCAGGATTGGTGGGGGTGGTCATCGGGGTCTCCTCGGTCGCATGGGGTTCGGCGGCCGCTGCGGCCGGGGTCGGGGTCGGGTCGGACATCGGGGATGCTCCTTGTCGGGTGTTGGAAGCGTCCCGGCGATGAAGGACGCAGTCGTGAAGGGATTGCTGGGCGCGGAAACCGGCGGCGGGGTCGGCTCCGACCGGCACGGCGGAAACCTCGAAGGGCGTCCAGTCGACCGCACGCCAAAGCTCGCGGCCGCCATCGGGCTTGGAGACCTCAAAGCGGTGCACCTGGTAGCCGATAGACACCGCCCGGATGTGCCCGGCCTGAATGTCGCGCCAGATCGGCTCGACATCGTCGCGTTCGCTGATCCGGACCAGTGCGATGCCACGGCCGTTTTCAAGGCGGGCCGAACCGGGCACGACGGAGCCGATGACGGCGTCCAGCGCGCCCAACTCGTGCACCTTCAGGAAAGGCGCGCCCGCGTTCAGCCGTTCCAGCCGCACATGGGCGGGGTCGAGGCTGAGTTCCTCGTCGTAGGGTTCACCAAAGAAGCTGGCGCGGCGGACGCGGGCCCCGGCCGACCATACCACCTCGACAGTGCGGGCCTGCGCATCGGCCGTGTTCGGCGCAAGCTCCGCCGTCCGGCGCATGGCCGGCAGTTCGATCATCGTATCCATGGGGTCAGTCCTGTTGGGCGACGTTGGGTTGCGCCGGGTCGTCTTCGGGGTCGGCGGCTGGGTCGCTGGCGGGGTCACTGGTTTGCGCGCTGCCGGTTTTGGTTACGCGGCGCGGGTCGCTGTCGAGCACCAGCCCCAGCGCATCCAGCTTGGCATTGGTCGCGGCGATCTCGGCCAGCACCGCGTCGGGGTTGCGACCTTGACGGGCGATCACCTCGGCCAAAGTCATGGTACCTGACCGGATCGACAGCAGGTTGGCCATCGCATCCTTCTGCGGATCGACCGCTTCGAACTTGGGCGGCGACCATTCGACCGGTATGTCTGGTGTCGGTATCTGCCCCGCCGCCCATGCCGCCTCGGTGAACCAGCGCCAGACTGGGGCACAGAACATCGGGATGAACAGCTGCCATTGCACGGCGTCGATCTGGCGGCGGAACTCGACAAGCCCAGCCCGGATCGAGGAATAGTTGACCTGGCTGAGATCGCCGGTCAGCAATTCATAAGGCACGCGGAACCCGGCCGAGATCGTGTGCAGGCTCGCCCGCTTGTATTCGCCATAGCCGCCGGTGGCCGATGGCTGGTTGAAGCGGATGTCCTTTCCACCCCGCGCATAGGCAATGAGCCCCGGTTCGAACTGCTCGACCCGGTTTCCATCAGCATCGACCACGGTGGGTGCGATGCCCTGCTGGGACTCGTCATCGCCAAAGACGATGGCGGTGACGCAGGCCTCGGTCTTTTTGCGGACCAGTTCAGCCACTTCATAGTCGTCGAGATCGCGCAAGCTGCGGATGACCGGCGCGCCCCAGGGAACGCCACGCGCCTGCGTGCGCTGCTTTTCATAGACATGGGCGATCTCGGTCGCAGGAACCGGGCGGCTGTCGAGCCCGCCGCGCAATGCACCATGCGCATCGCCGGGATGGTCCGTGTAGAGCCAATAGGCACGGCGCTTGCCGACTGGGTCGAACTCGATCCCCTGCACAATGCGGGCCGAGTTGGCATCGCCGCGCTTGCTGGCATCGAGAAAGTCTGCCTCCAGCACCTGCAATTGCAGCGGCACCGCCAGACCATCCCCCGCCCGCCGCAAGCGGCGGCGCACCAGCACCTCGCCCGCCTCGACCATCTCACGGCAGATCAAGGTCTGAAGCCCATAGAAGTCCAGCTGGCCATCGGCGTCGCACTCCGCCGTCCAACGGGTGAACAGCCCGTCGACCATGCGGTCCAGCTTGTCATCGCCACTGGCAGCACGGGGCATGATGCCCGAACCGATGATGTTGTTCACCAGCACCGCCACGGCCTTCGCCGCATGCGGATTGTTGCGCACCAGATCGCGCATCCGGTCGCGCAAGAGCGCCCCTGCCACGCCGATCTCGGTATCGGCCGACGATCCCGGCGCGCGCCACCCGTCCGTCCGCCGCCCCTTCGACGCGCCATCATAGCCCCGCGTCAGGGTTTCAAACGCCTGCCGTGCCAGCACGCGCCGCGCCGCCATGCGCGGGGCGACCGATGCAATGGCATGGTCCATCCAGTTCGCGGGCATCAGCGATCCCCACGGCTGAAGCCCGCCAACCCGGAAATCGGCAGCGGCCGCGCGGTCCCGGCGATGGCGCGTTCGATGGTGCGGATGCGGCCCAGAAGATCCTCGGCCGAGCCGTAGTCGACAGATTTGCCGTCATAGCTGACACGGGTCGTGCCGCTGGCATAGGCCCGGCGCAATGCGGCCAGCTCTGTCTCCGTCCAGTCGGTCATGTCAGAACCATCCTCCGCGTCGGCCAAGCCAGTCCGACTGCCGTTTTCCCTGGGGTGCGGCTTGCGGCCGGTTGACCCGCCCTGCGCCAGCGATTTCCGTTGGCGCGACCCCGAGTTGATCCTCAAGATCGCGCCATTTCTCGTCGGTCCAGCGATCCGCGCCCGCGATCCAGACGGCGGCACGGGCATAGACCCGGCAATCCAGCGCCTCATTCCGTTCGCGCAGCTTCTGCCATTCCAGCCGGGCAAAGCCGCGCTTGGTGCGCACCGTCACCAGCTGCTCTGCCACGAACTGCTTCAGCCATTCGTTCTCGACCCACTGCGGCAGATGCACCGAGCCGGGCGGGAATGCCGCCCCCTCTGCCATGTCTTCCTCGGTCGGCCGTTCCAGCCGCAGGAAGCGGTAGGTTTCGGCCTTGAAGGTCGACACCGCCACGGTCCAAAGCCGCGCGCCGCGCCGCAGGCGTTTTCCGCCCTCGGTTGCGTCGACGAAGGTCGGGCCCGACACCGGGCTCGAACGGTTGAACCCCTCGACGCCCTTGACCGGCGATACCTGCCCAAACCCCTGCGCCCGAGACCAGGAATAAACCGCCGGGGCCTCATAACCCGTGTCGATGGCAAGCCGGGCAATCCGCAGATGCGCGCCGCGTTCGTGCGGCCAGGACCGGTCCAGCAGCGCGGTCAGTTCCGACCACGCGTCGTGCCGATCCGGCCCGCCCTCGATCACGATGTGATCGACCAGCCAGCTTTCCAGCCCGCGACCCCAGGCCCAGACATCAACCTCGATCCGGTCCTTCTGCACATCGGCCCCGGCGGTCAGGAACAGCCCGCCCGCAGGCACCGTGCCGGATGTCCAGCGCTCGCGTCGGTCGTAGAGCCGCTGCCAGTCCGGCGCCTCGCCGGTTTCGACCCATGTCTCGCCAAGGATCGTGTTGCGGAAAGCCTTGATCGCCTCGTCCGACCCTTGGGCCGTTTCCCATGACCGCACGATCCGCTCCCAACTCAGCCAGCCGATCGGCGAGTAAAGCGCCGAGAGGTGATAACCGACCGTGGTCGGATCGGCGGCAACGGCGGTCGCCCGCCATTCGCCAGCCTCCAACATCGCCGTCTTGTGATGTTCGCCGATGGGCTGATCACAGCCCTCGCAGTGATATTCCGCCGTTTCCGGCTTGCCCTTCTGCCAGCGCAGCCGGTCGAACTTCAGCCATTGGTCATGGCCACAATGCGGGCACGGCACGAAGAACCGGCGCTGGTCCGATGCCTCATATTCCCGTTCGATCCGGCTTAGCCCCCGGATGGTGGGCGTCGAGACCAGGAGCACCTTGCGCCGATGTGCGAATGTCAGCGACCTCGCCTCGGCCAGCGTGACGGGGTCACCTTCTTCGTCGGCCGAAGCCGGATAGGCGTCGACCTCGTCAAGGAAGATGTAGCGCGCCGGGGTGGACCGCAGCCCGACTGCCGAGTTCGCCCCGGTCATGATCAGGATGCCGCCCGCGAATTCCTTGGACAGCATCGTGTTGCCCGCGTCGCGCGACCGCGCCGGTTTTACCCGTTCCCGAAGGTCCGGGCTTTCGTCAATCAGCGGGTCGATCCGCTGGCGCGAGTTGCGCTTGGCCAGTTCCACGGTCGGCTGGACCGCCAGCATCGGCCCCGGTGCCTGGTGGATGGCAAAGCCGATCCAGTTGTTGCCAGCCTCGGTCGCGCCGACCTGCGCCGCCTTCATGAACACGATCCGTTGCATCGTGTCGCCGGGCGACAGCCGGTCCATGATCTCGCGCACGTAAGGTGTACGCGCCGTCCGATAGCGCCCCGGTTCAGCCGAAGCGCGGCCAGACAACATCCGATGCTTGTCCGCCCATTGCGACACTGTCAGGTCCGGATCGGGCGTTAGCCCCGCGCCCCAGGTACGCAGGATTTCTGCTGCGCCGTCGAAATCCGTCAGGCCATCATCGTCACCGGAAATCAGGCCGGACCTCGGCAAGCTCGTCGAGGTGGGCACGGACATGTTTTTCCAAGGCCTTCTGCATCGCGGCAGGCTCCACGCCCAGTTCCGCCGCCATCAGCGCCGACGACCGCGCAGGCCAGTTCACCCAAGCGTCCCGCACCTCCCGCGCCAGGCGAAACACCAGCGACAGCGCGCGCGCCCGCTCGATCAACTCCCCCTTCAGCTTCTGCAGCCGGATCCGACGTTCCTGCGCCTTCAGCACCTCGTTGGCGGTTTTCGCCTGCAGGTAGGTTGTGCCGCCCCCGACCGCAGGCACCGCCAGACCCTGCTCGCGGAGCGTATCGCCGACAGCGGCCACTGCCGCCTCGGGGACGGGCTTCAGCTTCGGCGCGGGCGGCTTCCTCGTCTTCGATGGGTCCGTCGTCTCGGCTCGCTGGGCATCGCTGGCGGCCGCGTTGATGCTGCCGTCCGGATAGAGGACAAGCCGTTCAGCCGTCTTCGCCTTCTGGATCGCGCCGCGAGACAAGCCGACATGCGCGGCGTACTGGCGCTCGCTCATGCCCTGCATTGGTGGCTCCGATTATCATTCATTTTCATACGCTTATCTCGTTGATAAGCGTCGCGGACAGAGCGAACGTGTCTCCAACGAAACGATGCAACTCACTACGGAGCCACCAGAATGACCCGCCGCGCCACTGACAATTCCAAGGCCCTCGACGCCTTCATCGCCGCCAAGACCGAGATCGACGCGATGCTGGAGCGGCTCGCCGCCTTCAGCGCGGACCATTTCGAGACCAGCCCCGACGAGATCAACTGGGGCCATGTCGGCACCCTCAACCACTACCGCGCTAAGCTGCGCGAGATCACCGACATGGCCTTCCACGAAGGCGAACACGCCGAGTGAGGTGACCCGCTCCCGGTCCCGCCCGCCGACTGGCGGGCTTGGCCTCGTAGAAGGGCCCGCATCCCGCGCGCCCCGATACGGGAGACGAGGATGACCCAGCTTTCCGATACCCAAGCCATGATCCTGAGCGCCGCCGCCCAGCGGCCTGATCACATCGCCCTGCCGCTGCCCGAAAGCCTGCGTGGCGGTGCCGCCGCAAAGGTGGTCGGCGCGATGATCGCTAAGGGCTACCTCGAAGAAGTCGACGCCGACTTGCGCAAGGGCGAACCCATGTGGCGCGAAACCGGTGAAGGCCACGGCACCACGCTGGTTGCCACCGACGCAGGCCTCGCCGCCATTGGCATCGAGCCCGAGGGCGCGAACACCACGCCCACTGGCGGCGACAAGGCGCCCAGCGATGTGCCCGCGACGGACGCAACCACCGAGCCCGAAGCCACGCCCAAGGCGCGCACGCCGCGCGAGGGCACCAAGCAAGCCACGCTGATCGCCATGCTGCGTGCGCCGGACGGCGCGACCATCGAGGAGATCATGGCCGCGACCGGATGGCTTGGTCACACGGTGCGCGGTGCCATGGCCGGGGCGTTGAAAAAGAAGCTCGGGCTTGAGGTGACCTCGGAGAAGGTCGAGGGGCGCGGGCGGGTCTACAGACTTCCCGCCGCGTGACCAGACGCCGGAAACGCTACGCCGCCGCCCCGACCGGGCGGCGGCCTGTATCTACGATGGCCTCGTCAGTGTCGCTGTAAGACCGACCAATGACACCTGCGCTAGCAGCCACTTTCCTGCTGCCATGCGCTTCTGGACGTACACGCGATGCTCTTCGGGCGTGGGCGGGCGCTTCCGCTTATGGCGCTGGCTATTGCAGTACNCCAACAGGCCGCAACGATGTTCTCATCAGTGTCGCGACCACCGTCGGAGCGGGCGTGTAGATGCTCGGCGGTGCAGCGTAGCGCCTTTGATGTCCGCCTCGTTTTCTGGTTTCGTTGAGAAGATGCGGCTTCAACAGCATCGTCCCACATTGGCAGGCCGCAATAGTAGCAGCGGCCACCTTGGGCCATCATCTTCCTCTGACGGATACGTTTAACAGATCCCATGACACGGGTCCTTTCATTCGACTTCGTGAGAAGCGAATGCGCGACGCCCGTAACGGACGCTCCCCGGCTGGAAGCTCCTGCTCGCGCGAGGCCCGGTGATCCGTGGCTCCGCATGCCGGACCGCGAAACCTGCAGGACAAGACCTCAGGTCAGAGTAGCCGCTGGCTTACTCAAATCGGCCGAAGCCGAATTCGCAGCAGGATTAGGATAGATGATCGTCCCGCATCGCGTCAACGGAACCTTTCGAACACCCGCCGCAGGATGTAGGATCGTGCGATGCTCACCACGGTGAACACCGCGCCCATCTTCAGGTTCTGCGCCAGCGTCGTGTGCAGGCCAAAGATCGGAAAGATCAGGATCTGCGTGACGACCGCGACGCCATAGCCGACGAGCACGTTGGCGAATGACTCGACCAGCGACATGAGGCGGGACTGCTTCATGCCGCCACCTCATCCATCGGCCAGCAATTCAGCCGCCAAAGTTCGCAGCGCATACGCCGCAACCAAGGGGACCACGCCGTTGCCGCAGAGGCGAAGCCGGTCCACCCGGTGGGCCAGCCCATCAGCGCCTCGACGAACAGCGGGTTCAAGGTCCGGCGCGCATCGCAGGTATTGCTCCCAGCCATCGGCATCACCAGGACCTGGCGGCCAAGCAGGCCGTTCACCGGCGTGTTCGCCAATGTCGTCGCCCCGTCCTTGTGATCCCGCGCCGTCGGCGTCATCCACATCCCGGCCGCATGGGTCAGGTCGGCTGTCCGCCTGTTGCCCGCGCTCGGCTTGCAGCCGTCGTTCGCCATCGGCGTCGGCCAATCGCGCGCCATGCGGTCCAGACCTTTCTCGTCTTTCCTCTCGCCACCCCGGCTGCGGAAACTGTCGATCTGCGGCGTCGGCCAAAGCGCTGCGGTCGTTGCCAGATTCATCCCGTGCTGGCCCGCTTCCTGCGAGGGCGTCGGCTTCGTCTGCCGATTCTCGTTGGCACTGGCCCGAGGCGTCGGCCAAAGGCGCAGCAATTCCGTCCGGTTCCCGCCACTCGACCGGGTTCCAGAGCAGGCGCGCGGGGTCGGCCAGCTCGTCCCCCTCGCGGATGGCAAGGATGAAGAGCCGCTCGCGCTTGTGGGGCGCGCCGACTTCCGCCGCTGTGAAGAGGCCTGCCGCAAGGCGGTAGCCCATGCCGACCAGTCCGCTGGCGACTTCGGGGAATCCGAGCCGCAGATGATGGGCGACATTCTCGAGGAACACGAAGGGCGGTTTGATTTCGCCGATGATGCGGGCGACATGCGGCCAGAGGTGGCGTGGATCCTCGGAACCGAGCCGTCGGCCTGCGACGCTGAACGGCTGGCACGGATAGCCCGCAGTGACGATGTCCACCGCGCCGCGCCACGGTCGGCCGTCGAAGGTGGCAACGTCGTCCCAGACAACAGACTGATCCAGGGACGCGTCTTCCATCCGCGCCACGAGAGTGGCTGCGGCGAAGGTTTCCCGTTCGACATGGCCCACAGCACGATATCCGGGGATGGCGATTGTGAGTCCGAGGTCGAGTCCTCCGGCGCCAGAGCATAGGGACAGGCCGAAGAGGCATGCGTCTCCGGTCCCGGAACCGCGTCCGGAGGAATGTAAAGCCAGGTCATGCATGTCACGCGGCGGTTTCGGGGAGGGTTTCAGGTTCGGCCGGGGTTTCGGCCAGCCGCTCGGCCTTCACGCCCGCAAAGGTCCTGCCATCGCCGTCGAGAATTGCCTCGCGACCGGTGTCGGATTGCCAGCGTTCGACGGCCACATCGATGTAGGCCGGGCTTATTTCCATCGCGAAGACGCGACGGCCATTAGCTTCGCCTGCCATGATCTGTGACCCTGAACCCGAGAAGGGCTCGTAGCAGAGGCCGCCCCGCGCCACATGCTGGCGCATCGGGATTCCGAAGGCGTCGAGCGGTTTGGGCGTCGGGTGGTCAGGGCGTTCATCCTTGGCGAAGTTGGGCAGCGCCCATGTCGATGGCAGCGTTTCTTCGGCCACTTTCGGTGGCCGGTTCGGGCGGCGCCAGCCCATGAAACAGGGCTCGTGCTTCCAGAGGTAGTGCGACCGGGTAAGAACCCCGCGGTCCTTCACCCAGATGATCTGCTGATGCACGAAGACCCCGGCCTTTTCCCAGCAGGCTTCCAGCATCGCCTGGCGACGCGAGGCGTGCCAGCAATACCAGGCGGCATTCTCGTCGATGGCTTCCGCGACGGCGGCCGCGATGAAGCCGTCGTAGAGCTCGGCCCCCTGCGAACTGTCATCCCACGTCGTGCCGTAGGACGCCGACCAGTCCTTGTTGCGGGTCGGATGGTTCGAACCGTCATAGTCGACGAGATACGGCGGGTCTGTCGCGAACAGGACCGCCCGCTCGCCATTCATCAGGCGGCGCACGTCGGCCGCGCTGGTGCTGTCACCGCAAAGAAGGCGATGGTCGCCAAGGATCCACAGATCTCCGGTCCGTGATGCCGGGTTGCGCGGCGGTTCTGGGATGGTCAACGGCGGCACTGAGCCACCGCCGCCACCTTCTTGCCCGTCCCCCTCCGGCACGAAGGCCAAGAGCTTGTCCAACTCGCCATCGGAGAAACCGACCAGCGACAGATCGAAATCCTCGGCCAGCAGGTCGTTCAGTTCCGCCGAGAGCAGCGCCTCGTCCCAGGTGCCGAGTTCCGTCAGCTTGTTGTCCGCGATCCGATACGCCCGCCGCTGCGCCTCGGTCAGATGACCCAGCACGATAACCGGCGCTTCGGTCAGCCCCAGCTGCGTGGCCGCCAGAACCCGCCCATGGCCTGCGATCAGCTCCCCGTCTTCGCCCACGAGGCACGGCACGGTCCAGCCGAACTCGGCCATGCTGGCGGCAATCTTCGCCACCTGATCCGCGCCATGCGCCTTGGCATTGCGGGCGTAGGGCTGGAGCTTGGCCAGCGGCCACATCTCGATCCGATCCGGGGCAAAGCTCAGCGTCATCGGCGGGTCATTCCTTGGATCAGGGTGGATACCCCTGGCTTCCGGACTCCGGGGTCCAGACTGGACTCCACGCGGGGTCCAGCGGCCACCAAGGGTGTCCAGCTTCAAGGGTTTGATTTTGCAGTGTTTCAGGCGGGTTCAGGCGGCGGTGGCTTCCGGCTGGCTTCCCAAAAATCCGGCCCTGTCGCTAGCGATGTGCCGCGCTTCGCCCGCCAGCATACGAATATCGCCCGGAAGGAACCAGCAATCAGTGGGTTAGCGGGATGGACGCCGGTTGGACCCCGCCCGGACCCGGAAGCCACCCCGAAATCCAACTGCATCCGGCCAAAAGAAAAGGGGAGAGTGAACCCTTCGGCGCACTCTCCCCAGCTTGCCTTTGGAATAGCACGAACATGTTGCAGATGTCGAAGGAAAAAGTGTTGCAACACATTGGAGTCGCTCACGCATTCAGTCGCGCCGCGATCTTGGTCAGCGCCAGCTGCCAGCGTCGCCACGCGGTGGTGCGGTCGCAGCCCAGCTCACCGCTGATCTGTTTCCATGGGACGCGGGCGGCGCGCGACCACACGAGCTTGCGCTCGGCCTCCTCAATCCACAGCACCCAGTCCGAGGTCTGCTCCAGACGGGTGATGGCTGCGGCCGATGGCCAGACCCGCATGGGCTCGGGCTCCATCGCGGCGATCTCGCGACTGGTGCGGACGATCTGCGGCCAGGCGTTGAAGAACCCCTGCGCCCTCACCGGCGGCAGCTTGCGGAGGGTGCGGAACGCTTCCTCGAAATGATCGGCCACACACTCGGCCGTCCAGATACGGTCAGCCATGCCGAACCTCCTTTTCCATCGGGCGTCGCCCGTAGAGCTTCTCGCCAAGTTGGCGGACCAGTTCGCGCTCCGGCCATGTCAGACGCTGATCGTCGGCCGACACCGCCAGCACGCCCTGTTCGTGCCAGCCCTCACGCTTGACCTGATCGGGGTCGCGGCGCTGGCCGCCGTAGCCATGGGGATGCCACCTCATGCGACACCCCCATTCGTTGCGATGGCCCAGAGCAGAAGTGCGATGGCATCAGCCTCGTTGTCGTCCGCAGGGCTGAAGCCGCGTGCCCGGGCAGCGGCGATCATGGCGTCCTTGTCGGCATTGCCCTTGCCGGTGGCGTGGCGCTTGATGGTGCCGACCGGGACACCCTCGTAGGGCACGCCGCGCAGTTCCGCCCATGCGGTCAGCGTGGCCATCAGCCCTCCATAGACATGGGCGGCGTCGGTCGCGACATGGCGACGGACCTCCTCGAACCAGATGGCCGCGATGGGACCAGACAGACGGTCCAGTTCTCCCAGCCAGTTGGTAAAGCGGAGGTATCGCATGCCGCCGCCGTCGAAGCGCCCGGGACGGAAGCTCGCCGATCCACTGGTGATCAGACCGTCGTGGCCGCGCAGGGCCCATCCGGTCGTGGTGCCCAGATCGAGGGCGAGGATGCAGCGGTGGCTTGAACTGGTGACGGGCAGCAATTCAAACCTTGCGCTGTCGGATTTGGGGATCAGAGTCGTCGCAGCCATGATGGCTCTCCTGTCTTGGGGGGCTGGTCCTGGTGGAAGACGACGGCGGTCATGTGCTTGGCGGTACGGGCCGCCGTCGTCGGATCGGGGGGGTGGGAGACCTGTAACGGCGGCCCGCGCGCCAAGCCCTTACGCATGGGATGAGTGGCCCACCCTGGCGTGGGGCCATCCCATACGTAGTATGGGGGTTCAGCACCCAACTGTTCGGGTCGAGTCAACACGTTGATTTTGTTTGGGAATAAGACTTCATGAAGTCTTCGGGCATGAGTTAGGGACCTAACTCTTATTTTCACGTAACCCGTTGATTTCATTGAGCTCACAGTTGGCGCTGTCATATGAGTCAGGCCTCACTCATATGAGTTAGGTCGCCCTCGGACCCGTCCTGGTAGACCCAGACAGCAGGGTTTTCGACCTGAAGGCTGAGCCCGGACTGGGGGCATTTGAAGTGGCTGGGCAGGACCGGACGGACCTCCGTGGTGACCTCGCCGGTGGCCGGATCGACCTCCTCGATGGGCGAACCGAACTGCATGCCTTCCACGCAGAGATAGCCGAACCGCGACCGGGTGACGGGAAAACCGAACCCCGATGGGTCGCGCAGGAACTTCACGAAGCCCTTGGTGGCGAGCACAGAGAGGCGTTCGCGGATGGTGTGCTTGCTGCCCAGACCGCCCCGGTTCTCGAAGGTCTCGGCGAACTGCATGGCGGTGTAGAGCCGTTCGCCCGCCGCCTCATCGAGGAGCATGCCAAGGATGACATCGTGCTTGCGCAGCCGTTCGGCATCGAACTTGGCCCCGACCTCCTTGCGCACCAGGCGCTCGTTCCGCGGGTTCAGCTCGACCCATTCGCCCTTCACCTTGTCGATCAGTTTGCCCGGCAGCGCGGGGCCGTTGCGCAGCTCGATTTCCAGGCGGCGCTGGGTGCTGTCCTCGTCGGGCCGGTGCATGAGAAGACCCGAGGTGTAAAAGCCCCGCAGCGCGCTTGCGCCGGAGAGGGCAAGGAAGGGATCGTCCTTCACCTGATGCTTTGCCGCCTTGCGGGTGTGGTGTGCCAGGATGACGCCCGCGTCCGGATTGATCGCTTCGCGCAGAACCTCGACCCTGTCTTTCAGGAAGAACATCATGGCGGTGTTGTCGTTTTCACCGCCACCATCCGAGCCGCCATCAAAGAGGTTGCGGATCGGATCGATGACGATCACGTCGGGCGGCGCATCAGGGAAAGCCGCCCGGATGGCTTCGGCGATGCGGGTGACGCCGTCGGCATCCAGCAGCAGCTTCAGCTTGGGCGTGGCGATGAAGGTGTCGCGTGCGGCTGCGATCACCCCGGCCGACAGGCTGATCTGCTGCATCCGTTCGCGGAGGTAGTGATACTGGATTTCCGCCTGAAGATAGAACACGCGCAGCGGTCGGGGCGGTGTGAAGCCGAGGAATGGCACGCCTGCCGCCATGTGGACGAGCCACGAGATCAGGAAATCGCTCTTGCCGACCTTCGGCGCGCCGCCCAGCACCAGCAGTCCGCCCGGCGTCAGAACGCGCGGCGCGATTATGTCATCCGGCATGGGGCTGCGATCATCAAGCAGTTCGCCAAGGCTGAAGGTTGGCAGCGGGCTGGAGGGGGTGTTGATGCGTGCCGCGCGAATGAGCGGCGGGCCGTTGCGCTTTACATGCAGAGCCCAGAGCCGTTCTGCCTCGGCCTGCAGCCGATCAATCGGCCATTCAGGGCGCAGCATCGCAGCGTTGTAGCCGCAGATCGCTTCCCAGCCTTCGGTGGGGTCAATGCGGCCATCGTGGACCAGGCGGATGTAATGCCCGATGGCGGCGCTTGCCCCCTGAAATCGCGACCAGTCATCTACTGCGCCCTCTCGCACAGGGGTGGTCAGGACGGCATCGACGCCGGGCTTTGCGACCGATAGCGGCGTGCTGGCCATGCCTACGCCTGGCAGCGGTGGCATGTCGGCCACCAGTTCCGCGAAATCCGCCAGATCGACTTCGACCGGGTTGTGGTCGCGGATCTGCACCAGCCGCTGATGGCCGTGCTTGTGATAGACCGTACCCGCGACACGGATAGGCTGGTGCGCAGAGCGGAAATGCGTGTCGCCGCCGACCTTCACCGCGATATCACCGCGCAGGCGGCACAGGGTGGCCAGATCCTCGCCATCGGCAGGTTCGGTCAGTTTCCACCAGACGTGCAGCTTGGCCGCGCCCTCGGGCGTGCGGCCACCGCTTTCTACGATCAGCGTGGGCGTGCCGAGGTGGCTGACGATGTAATCCAGCTTAGCCGGAATGTCACCCGCGTCGAGATCAACCACGAGGGCCTGCATCTGCAGCACATCGGCGGCGCGGGCCTGGCCCTGTTCGGCGACCGTGCCGGGGATGACATAGACGGCCGCCCCTTCACGATTGGCCCATGCCGCGAAGGTCGCCAGTTTTTCGCGGGCGGTACCATCGGCCGCGATCCAGATGTTGTGGGGCTTGCCGTCCCGGCCCTGACCCTTGTCGACAAAGCCGCGCAGGGGGATCAGCCCTTCGCACCAACTGAACACGGTGTCGAGGAAGATGGCGATCTGGTCCGAGTCCGGATCGCAGCCGAACGGGTTTTCGGCCGGTGGGCTGTCGTTGAAATCCACCCACGGATTGAAGTGCAGGATGCTGTCCTCGCTCACCGATCCAGCCTCCAGCAGCGGGCGGCCCATGGGCAGAAGCGGCATTCGAAGAAATCGGCGCTGGCAGCGATACGGGGCAGCAAGTCGCCTGCATCGGTCGCCTGCAGGATCCGCACCCCGCGATCCGACATGCGCTGCGCAAGATCGGCATCGAAGGGCACCATCTCGTGGTGCATCTCAGCCGTGTCCTTGTTGATGGCCGTGAACACGGCGGGCGCAGTGCTGATGCCGGGCACGCTGGCTTCCATGTAGGCCTGATAAACTGCAATCTGCGCGGCATAGACCGGCTTGGACTGCGTGACCCCGTCCTTGACGCAGGCGCGCCAGTTCTTGGCGTTCATGGTCTTGCATTCCCAGAGCGCGGGAACGGCGAGGCTGAAGCCCTCAGGGCCAGCAGCGATGATGCCATCGACATGGCCTCGGATGCGCCCGCCCGCGACGGAAAAGCCAAACTGGCCACCATCGGGCCGGTTGCCCTTTCGGGTGTAAAGGTCGAAGCCCGCGCCGCGCAGCCACGCCACGGCCATATCCTCTAGAGCATGGCCGATGGCAAAGATGCGCAGCGACTGGCCGCTGAAGTCCTGGCCCTCGTCCTTCGGCGTGCCCGTGAATTCAAACTGAAGGGCGCGCTCGCAGGCGTGGCCAAGGCGCGACCCGCCAAGATAGTCGCGGGGCGTGCGGGTCGCCTGATCGCCGGTCAGGGCGCAATCGACGGCGTCGTTGACCCGGTCGGCGAAGCTGGGGCGACGATTGTAATCGAGGGTCAAAACGGCACCTCTGGCGCATTGGCTTTGGCGATGTCGGACATGGCCTCACGGAAGCCCTCGACGGACTCCTCGATCAGGGCACGCACTTGCGCCTCGCTCAGACCACCCAGAGAGGTGGCCCAGCCAATCTCGTCCATCAGCAAGGCGACGCGCTTCATGGTGGCGGCGATGGCCGCGCGCTCGTCATCGGTCAGGTCAACCATGGCCACACGCTCCCGCGCCAATCGCGTCCAGTAGCCTTGGCAAGACATCGAACAGAACCAGACCGATGGCCGGGGCCGCTTCGAGCGCACCGGATCGAACCAGCCAAAGCCACGGCTGGGTTGCCGGCAGACAGCACAGAGCGTCCCACGCGGATGCCAGAGCCGCCGCCGGTCCTCGGCGGTGATGGGGGTGGATGTGGTCATGGGTCATGCCGCCCTCCGTTCGGGGCTGGCAGCGCCGTCGATCAACTGGCGGATGGCGCGCTTGTTGAAGCCAAAGGTCATCAGCGCGGAGGCGCGGTAGCGCGTCAGGCCGAAGTCATGGCGGCACTCGGGCGGCAGGTACTGAAGCTGCTTTTCGGTCGGCGGCTGACGCAGCCAGGAGCGGGTCTTGAAGGCGCTCTCGTCAGTCTCGTGCGTGTTCAGCCAGTCGTCGGCCTGCGCGAGGCAGACCGTGCGCTCGCCCACGCCCAGCAGATGCGGGCGCTCGCCCTTCGCCCCGCCGATGGCGTACCAGACCCCGTCCAGCCAGAAGATGCCGCCCCAGGCGGTGAAGCCCGTGGCCATCATCGCGTCGTCCGTGCCGTAGAGGTCGACCCACGCGAAGCTGGACCGCTTCAGCAGGTCGATCTCGGTCATCATGAAGCCCGAGAGCGGCGCGGCGGCCCCGCCTTCGCCCGCATCCAGATCCTCGCGCGGGAACGCCTCGCCACAGAGCGGGCATTCGGTGGCGGCCAGCGGGATCTCCGCCTCGCAGGCAGGACAGGTCTTGGTCGGCGCCTCGCCGGTCTCGGTCTTGCCATCGAGATCGACATCCTGTTCCAGCGTGCCGTGGATCAGGCTCGACGTCCCGAAATCCAGCACGACGCAGTCGGTTTTCACGATGCCGGGGTGTTCCTCGGGGTCGACGGTGCGCAGCCCGCGCCCGACCATCTGGATCATGGTGGACTTGAAGGAGCTGGGCCGCAGCAGCACGACGCAGGAGGTGGGCGGATGGTCCCAGCCCTCGGTCAGCACCGCCACGTTGACCACGACGCGAATATCGCCCGCCGCGTAGTCGGCGAGGATCGCCTTGCGGGTCTCGGCCGCCAGGTCGCCGTGGATCAGCGCTGCGGGAACGCCCGCTGCCCTGAATGCATCGGTGACGTGTTCGGCGTGGGCGACGGTGGAGCAGAACACCACGGTCTGCCGGTCGCCTGCTTTTTCCTTCCAGTGGCGGATCACCTCGTCGGTGACGGGGGCGCGGTCCATGATGCCCGCGACCTCCGCCATGTCGAAATCCGACATGGTCTTGCGGACCGAACGCAGCTCGTCCTGGACACCGACATCGATGACGAAGGTGCGTGGCGGCACCAGATGGCCCGAGGCGATCAGCTCGCCCAGTCGCACCTGGTCGGCCACGTTGTCGAAAACCTCGCGCAGGCCCTTCTTGTCGCCCCGGTTCGGCGTCGCCGTGACCCCGAAGATGCGGGCGTCAGGATTGGACTCGCGCACGCGGTCGATGATGCGGCGGTAGCTGTCGGCGACGGCATGGTGCGCCTCGTCGATCACCAGCAAGTCAAGGCGCGGCATGTCGGCGAGATTCGATGTCCGTGCCAGCGTCGGCACCATGGCGAAGACGACTTGGCCGCCCCAGGATTTTTCGGTGGCGTCGATGACCGAGGTTGAAATCCCGGGTACCACCCGCTGGAACTTGGCGCGGTTCTGCGCGGTCAGCTCGTCGCGATGCGCCAGCACGCAGGCTTTGGCACCATCGCCGATCATCTCGCCGGTGACCGCCGACAGCATGATGGTCTTGCCCGCGCCAGTGGGTGCCACACCCAGCGTGTTGCCGCGGGAAGCGAGCGCAGCCACACTGCGCTCGACGAAGGCCTTCTGGCGGGGGCGCAGGCGCATGGCCGATCCCCCCTTACTGGGCCCAGCTCGGCCGCCCGGCATTGCCGGGGGCGGAAGCGGGCTGGCTGGGACGGGTGGTGGCCGTCTGCTGCGGGGCATAGCCCTGCGGGGCGGCGGTGCCGATCGGCAAGGCGGCCGTCCCCATCAGGGCGGCATAGTCGCGGTGGTCCGGCGTGACAGCGCCCCGCACTTCGTTCTTATCATCGCCATTGGTGTCCTGGCCGATGTCGATCCGGGCAACGAATTCCAAGCCATCCAGATCGCCGAACCCGTTGATGCGGCGGCGGGCCTGCGCTTCGGGCGAGTTGTCCTTGTCGGAAATCCCGCGCGCCGAGTTCAGGATGGCGCGGATCAGGCTGCGGCCCATGTTGGCCCAGTCCGGGCCCTTCGGGCTGTAGAGGCCGATCAGCGACCAGATCTTGCGGCGCGCATAGGGCCCGTCGACGACCGTGTATTCGGCGTCGAGATAAACCGCACCGGTCGCGGCGCGCTTGGCGAAACCGCCAGTCCAGCCCTGCGACGGATCATCGAAGCCGCCGGGGCGAATGGTCAGGCGCACCTTGGCCAGCGTGCCTTTGGGGATGACGTTGGAGTTGGATTGGGCGGAGTTGAAGTCGTTCCAGATACCGGACATGGCACGGTTCCTTTCAGTTGGAGTTGGTGGAAGGGGTGATTTCTGCCGACGATGCGGCAGGGTCGGCCGAGGCGACGGCCGGATAACTCAGGCGCTCCGATGCCGGGCGGATCGGGCTTTGGATTTTGGCCATCAGCCGCCCGAGGTGCGTTTCCTCGATCAAGGCCAGACGCCCCGAACGATCCTTGGCGGGGTAGCCCCAAGGGTTCAGCGTCTGGCAGACGAAGGTGCGCTGGGGTTGGCCATTGGCATCGGCGATGTCGGCCATCGTGATGACCTGATCGACAATCCCGGGCAGCTCGAGGCCAGTCTTGCTGCCATCGATCTGCGGCTGGAAGACCTTGCGATTGAAGTCGTCCAGCTTCTCGTCGAGGATGCCCACGAACCAGACATGCTTGCCGCGCGCATGCTGCAGGTGGGTCAACCACCCGATCATCTCGCGGCCATGGAGCCCGTAGGCCCCCCGGATGTCCGGCTTGCCGGTTTTGTCCGAGAAGGCTTCGGGCTGCCCCCGGCACCACTGAAAGCAAAGCCGCCCCGCCACAGTGATGCTGTCGATGAAGATCGTCTCGTAGCGCTCCACCACCGCCGGATCGCCGAACCGGCCGCAGACCTCGTCGAAATGCGCCTGGCTGTAGGGCTGGTCTTCGCGCAGTGCCGGGTTCGGCCCGCCGATGAACACCGCGAAATCGCGGCATTCTTTCCATGTGCGGGGCCGCAGCGTGTCGCCGTTCCAGCCCTCGACCGCCAGATCCCCGGCTTCGAGATCCATGAACAAGGTGGTCGAGGCGTTCAGCGTCCACAGGAGGCTGGTCTTGCCGATGCCCGACCGGCCAAAGATGCAGCCCTTGATGCCTTTGCGTTGCGTCAGCCGTTCGTCGGCGCTGATGATCGGGAGGGCCATTATTTGCCCCCCTTCGCTGCGATCAACGCATCGCCAGCGATGTCTGCGCCCCGAGCGCCGACTTTGCGCGCTTCGTCCTGCAAGGTCCGCAAAGCATCGATCTCGCGGTAAAGAACCGAGGACTGTTCGTTCAGTGCGATGAGCGCGAAGGCCAGATCGTCCACAGTCGCGGTTTCGATCGGCTTGACCGTCTCCTCGCGGCGGTTGCCCAACGCGGGGATCCGGACGGTTTCTGGCAGCTTCTCGAGGCCATAATGGCGCGCGCGCAGCTGGCCCATTTTCCTCTGGCCGATCATTTCGTCACCTCGTCGTTCAGGGAAAGGCGGAAGCGCTGCTTGCCGGTCCGCACCGTGCGCGCGCCCTCGAACGCCATGCGGATATGCGCGGGCCAAGCGGAGTACTTGCGCTCGGCAACATCAAAGGAGATGTCGACGTACTCCGTGGGATCGTCGCCATCCGCCTTGATGCGCTCGACAAGGGACGCGACCTGCGCCTGGTCCCAATCGACCCGCTTGGGCAGTTCAGCGACCACGGTCACGGCGCCATCGGCGAAGCGGATCGTGCCGGTGTCTTTGCCATCGGCATTGCGCGCAGCATTGGCCCGGTCGCCGTACTTCAGCGCGATCGCCCCATCGAGCCAGTCGCAGAGGCCCTTTGCGGTGCGCAGTTGGTCTTCGGCTTCCAGACGCAGAGGGGCGAGTTCTTCGCCCGAAAGTGCGGCGATGGCGCCGACCTGCATGCCGCGCAGGTCATTGAGGGTGATGCGATTGGGGATGTTCATGACCGACCCCTCACGCCGACAACGGGCGATGGGGTTCGTGGTCCGAGCCGCGGATCTGCTCCGCCTCGAAAGCCTCGACATCTTCGAGGCGATAGATCACCCGCCCGCCGAGTTTGATGAACTTCGGGCCTTCGCCCGTCCACCGCCAACGCTCCAGCGTGCGGTGTGAAATGTTCCAGCGAGCCGCCAGCTCGATCTGGGACAGATGTCTTAGCGCCATGTGAACCTCCTTCGGATTTGTGCGAACACTTGCGGGTTCAACATGGCCGACGGGGTGGTAGGGCTCAGGGAGGCGGACGGTAGGGCACCCGGTAGGAAAGCGACAAAAAGCAAAAGGCCGCCCCGAAGGCGGCCTTTGTCATCGCGTGCTTTTGCTCGGATCAGGGCTCGATCCAGCAGTTTCCATCAGCGTACTTGATGAATGAACGCCAGTCGTCACGGCCGCTGAAGACCTTTGCTAGGGCGTTCGTGCCATCCTTGTAACCGGCTTCAAACAGAACGGCGGCTGTCCGACATACGGGCGAACCGGACCAGTACGGATCGAACAACAGGCCCAACAGCTGCCGCTGCTTGTCGCTGCGGAAGGTGATTGTCTCACCTCTCAGCCAGATGATCCCGTAATCGTCCGAGTGATCGATTGGGAACCGACGCTGGACCTGACCGGGGAAGATCAGCGCTCCCAGAACTTGAGGCGAGATCGCGAGCTTGCTGGTCCCTATTACGTCTGCAGCGCTGATGACGTGATTGCGCTTCTGGGTGTTGACCGAAATACGATCGCCCGGCGTCGATGTCAGGATGACGCGGACTTCCTCTGGCGGCCTGCGCGCTAGCAGTCCGTCGAGCTGTGCCCATACCGCAGGGTCGCTGAGCCGCCGCGAAAACCAGACCGGCACGGGGGCTTTCGTTCCGGAAAGCTTGATAGTGCCGACATCCCAGACAAGATCGGCGATCAAAGGTGCCGGGCGCGGTGGCCCGGCCCGCTCGAACGCGACCAGCATCCTGGCAAGCGCCAGCCCGTAGTCGACCCTGCACGCCGAGATCTCCTGATTGTCGACTTTGATCCAGCGGCCTGTGCTGTCGTGGTAGCCAAATGACTTTTGCTCGGGCGACCAGGTGGCCTCGATAGGCTCATCTTCGTATTCGTCCATCGCAGCGACTACAGGGACGTGGCCGTTCGCCAACAGGAGCTTTGCCTCGATCAGCAGGTCGGTCGCGCGGCGCGAAACCTGTTGCAGTGTTGATGCCTGCAACGACGAGCTGCGGGCTTCCATGGCCCGCAGCAGAAGGTCGATCGCCCGCTTACTCAAGGACGTCGCCATCGTCATTGTCATCTTTCAGGATTCCCCAAAGACGCAGATACTTCTCGCCGATCAAGCGCTCTTGCGGCGTCATGTCCTTCAGATTGCAGCCATGCGGCATAGTCACGGTCAGGGCCAGAGACTTTCCTCGACCGCCCGAGGTGCCGGGATGGAATTTGATGGTGAAGCGTGCGCGGGTAATCACCCATTCCGGCACGTCACCTGCGTGACCGAACAAATGGGCACCGCCCCCGATGTCCAGTCCGATACGGTGTTCCGCCATCTGCCAGATCGTGCGGTCGGCGCCCGACATGGATTCAAGCGTGATACGCTCCTTTGCATCGCCGAGTTCCATCAGACGCAATTCCTTGACGGTCACGCTGGCAATCCCGTCGGCAGGGTCGGTCGGGAAGTCGAACGGCCGCAGCAACATGCTGAGGTCGTATTCGCGCAGCGGCAGCGACTGGTCTTCACCAAGGGTGATCCCGAGCAGATCGCGCGCCATAAACCGGGTCAGATCGATCCGGTCCTCGCGGGTCTTAGCCACGACTTCGATCACGCCAGTCGCAGCTTCATAGGTCAGCGCAGCCTCGAAAACCGGTTTCACGATCCGGCGCGACAAGGTGCTGTTGGAATCGAAGCCCAGCATGTCTTCAGGGCGCCCTTCGCGATATACCGCGACCTGAACGAGCTCGCATTCTTCGCCGTCGAGGATCACACGGTGGCGGTCGAAGATGTCGACATGGACATTGGGCGTCTCAAACCGCACCCGAATTGCCGCCGTAAACGCCGCGACCGAGATCGGGTCGTTCTTCACCTCTAGATCGGCATCGACGCCAAACCCGCTCCAGGACCGCGTCCGACGACGCTCATCGTTGTAGCGGACTTCTTCCGCGAGACGGAACCGATCAGGTTCTTTCAGAAAAACCCACAGCGAACGGTTGTTGGCCCCTTCTAGCGTATCGAAGACAGCACGGTTCACCACAACGTTCTGCAGGGCATTTTGGCCCGGTTCATCAGCCAGTGCCGCTACACGACCCGCATCGAGGACCACCCGCTGCTTTTCGTTGTCGGACATGCCGTCGACGGCCTTAATCAGCGGCTCGACGACGTCCGGCTCGGGCTTGGTCCAGTCGATCGGCGAAAGAGAGGTGAACCCACCGGCAGTGAAGTAATCCTGCAAACGGGTGACGGGGGTCTTGCGGAGGAAGGCGGCAATGGCGGTCATGCGGGGCCCTTTCTTGGCCAGGGGAGGAGGGAATCAGCGCAGCGCGATACGATGGCGTTCGATATATATCGAACAAACCAATACGTCTACTTGCGAAGCACATTTTTGTTCGGCATACCGAACGCGCCTCCTGCAGCCAAGGAATCAAGGATGGAACGATGACCACGTCCCTCGGCGCCAAGATCAAGCGCCACCGTCAGGAAAAGGGATTCTCCCTCGACAAGCTCGCCGACCTTACCGACTCGAGCAAGAGCTACATCTGGGAACTCGAGAACCGCGATACACGCAAGCCGTCAGGCGAGAAGTTGACTCGCATCGCCCAAGCACTCGAGGTAACGACCGATTACCTCCTCGATGACAGTGAAGAGCCCGGCAACGAGGTCTTGAAGGAGGCCTTCTTCCGCAAGTTCAGCAAGCTCGCCCCCGACGATCAGGCCAAGATCAACCAGATGATCGACATGTGGGGGAAAAAGGATTGAACCTTCCTGCGACGCCACAGAGTTGGGCCAATCGCCTGACCAAGATCCTGTCGTTGCATCAGGCAGCGCATGGACTACCCCGCTTTCCGGTCGATGTGGCAGCGCTGGCGCAGGACTTCTCACGGCAGGTCTTTCCTGACGCCCCGATCACGATGGTCGGCGGGCTAAATCTCTCCAAAGGTGTCGAGGGCATGTTGATGCCGCGCCCGGGTGGATCAGGTGAATGGGGCATCATTTACAACGAAACCATCCGGTCCGTGGGGCGGCGCAACTTCACGCTTGCGCATGAACTGGGCCACTACCTGCTCCACAGACGTGCTCATCCCGGCGGCCTAGAATGCACCAACCGCAACATGGCTGATTGGGATGAGGCACGGAACAAGATCGAGGGTGAGGCTAACACCTTCGCCTCCTACTTGCTGATGCCGCTCGACGATTTCCGCGCGCAGATCAAGGGACGGGTCATCGACATCGACGTGATGACCGAGTTGTCGGACCGCTATGCAGTGTCGCTAACCGCGGCGATCCTGAAATGGATGACCATCACCGACAAGCGCGCCATGATCGTGGTTGGCAAGGAAGGCTTCATCGACTGGGCGTGGTCCAGCGAACCGTTGCTGAAATCCGGCGTCTTCTACCGGGCGCGACAGTCGGTGCTCGAGCTGCCAGCTGGCTCCCTGGCTGCGCAAGAAGTGGATGGGGACTCCGGTCGCCACGGCCACCAACATCCGGCGGGCGTCTGGGCAGGTTCCGAGCCGGTGCGCGAAATGACCGTGTTCTCGCCCGGCAACGAGATGTCGATTTCACTGCTGCTCTATCCCGACCGTGCCCCGTCGCGATGGGAGTTGGCTGAACTCGAGGAAGAACCCACCCTCGACACCTTCGACAAGTTCATGAGCGGCAACGCAGGTTGATTCGCGGCCCAGCGCCTCATTGACAGCCTTTGAGACGAAGGAGCGCGTGCGCAGATTTGCGCGCTGCTTCTCATGAGCCGCGACTGTCCACAAGATATTGAAAGACTTGTGTTTTTCGGATTTCGCGATACCTTTTGACCATCATCCCAATCGCGAAAAGTCGCCATGTTACCTACATCAGAAGGCCCGATCTCGGGGCCCAACCCCCTATGCCCCGACCGGATGTCGGCCGAGGCGCGCCTCGCGGAAATCGGCCGCATCCTGGCCGCTGGCGTCGTTCGCCTGAACGCTGCTCAGCCCAGTGATTTATCTGCCAACGGCGGAGACAGTTTCGTGGACTTCTTGCCCCGAAAGAGCGGTGGTCGTCGTGCGAAACGTATCCGCATCGGAGGAATTTATGAAGCGAAACAATAAGATATCTCCCTCGAAACCAAGCCAAGGTCCACGCTTGGATCAAACGGTTCTGTCGCGCCTGGCCGCGTTGAAAGCCATGTCCGTGAAGGAGCTGAAAGTCGAATGGGAAAAGCTGATCGGCACCGCCGCCCCGAATAATAGCCGAGCGTTTCTGGAGCTTCGGATCGCGTATCGGCTGCAGGAGCTGACCTACGGCGGCCCCGATCGCGACACCCGCCGCATGCTGGAACTGCTGGCCGACGAGGTCGAAGGGCACAATCGACGCAAGCACCAGATCGCGGATCCCCGTAATCCCGTGGCGGGCACGAAACTTCTGCGCAAATGGGATGGCATCGAGCACACCGTCACTGTGCTGAAGGACGGCTTCGACTGGAAGGGTCGCAGGTTCAAATCGCTCTCGGCCGTGGCGCGTGAAATCACCGGCACCCGCTGGAACGGATACCGCTTCTTCGGGCTGCGCGAGCGCATGCAGGAGGGGGCATGATGGACAACAACGCCCGCGCAAACCGCCGCCTGCGCTGCGCCATCTACACCCGCAAGTCGAGCGAGGAAGGGCTCGACATGGAATTCAACAGCCTCGATGCGCAGAGAGAGGCCTGCGAAGCCTATATCGCCAGCCAAAAATCCGAGGGATGGGTCGCCACGCGCGAACGCTATGACGATGGCGGGTTCTCGGGGGGCAATCTGGACCGCCCCGGCCTGAAGCAGTTGCTGACAGACATCGACGATGGGCTGATCGACGTCGTGGTGGTCTACAAGATCGACCGCCTGTCGCGCTCGCTGATGGATTTTTCCAAGCTGGTCGAGGTGTTCGACCGAAACGGGGTGACCTTCGTCTCGGTGACACAGTCCTTCAACACCACCACCTCAATGGGGCGGTTGACGCTGAATATCCTGCTGTCCTTCGCCCAGTTCGAGCGCGAGGTCATCGGCGAACGCATCCGCGACAAGGTGGCAGCCTCGCGCAAGCGCGGCATCTGGATGGGCGGCTATGTGCCCCTCGGCTACGATGTGCAGGATCGCAAGCTGGTGGTGAACGAGGCAGGGGCTGCCAATGTGCGGCGGATCTTCCAGAGGTTCATTGATCTGGGCTCCGCCACAGTGCTGGCGCGGGAACTGCGTGGCGAGGGTTTCCGCAGCAAGCAGGGCACGCTGATCGACAAGGGCTACCTGTACCGGTTGCTGAACAACAGGGTTTATCGGGGTGAGGCCCTGCACAAGGGCAAGGCCTATCCCGGAGAGCATGACGCCATCATCGACGCGGAAGTTTGGGATAGTGTGCATAGCATCCTGAAGGAAAGCCCCTGCAAGCGGGCCAACAACAGCCGCGCGCAGACGCCAGCGCTCTTGAAGGGGATGATCTTCAGCGAAAATGGTGCCGCCATGACGCCGACCAGCACGAAGAAGGGGGCCAAGCTCTACCGCTACTATGTGTCCATGGACGTGATCCGGAACCGCGAGACCGGCGAGGAGACCGCGCCGCCACGGCTCGCCGCCGGAATGGTCGATGACGCGGTCGTGACCGAAGTTCGGCGCATCCTGCAAACGCCGGAGGTGGTAACGCAGGTGCTGGCGGCCCTGAAACGCGACGGCGGCGGAGCATCTGAGGCGGATGCCATCGCAGCCCTTCACGAGTTCAATGCCCTATGGTCGCAACTCTTCCCGGCCGAGCAGGCGCGGATCATCCAGCTTCTGGTGCGGCGTGTCACGGTAACCAGCGCCGGGCTCGAAGTCGACATTCGGCGCGAAGGCATCGCGGGCGTTATCCGTGAAATGGTCGCGCCGCGCCAGATGGAGGCTGCAGGATGACCAAGCCAGACGATACGATCCGCGTCCTGATCCCCTTAACGGTTCGGAAGAAGAATGGTCGGCCGAAAATCATGCCACCTGCCGACTACCGGCCCAGCGATGACCAGACGCAGGACCCGCACGTTCTCCGCGCCATAGGCCGCGCATGGGGTTGGCGGCGGCGAATGGAGGCTGGCGATTTTGCCACGATCCAGGAACTGGCCGAGGCTATTGGGCTAGCAGAGCGCCACGTCAGCCGACAATTGCGGCTCGCATACCTCGCGCCGGAGGTGTTGAAACGGCTGACCTGCGGGCGTGAGCCGTCAACCGTCACCCTCTACGATCTATGTCGGCTTTCCGGGGAAACATGGCAGGAGCAAACTGAACGAGCGCATGGCTGACCGTCAATGAAAACTCGCCTGAAAAGACATGGCGGTCAGCGATACATGCGCACCGAGCGGCGGGTGCAGTTCGAACGCCTTCGGCTCGCGTGAGAAGTTCCACAGCCGGAACAGGCGCCATTCCGACCGCCGCTCCTCGGCCACGGCCAGTTCATTGCGCGTGATGTGGAAGGGCGTGCGTTCCCAGCCGTTCGTCGTTTTCACCTCGATCAGCCGGGGCAACCCATCCGAGGCGAAACTCGCGATGTCGTAGCCTGCGCCATCGCCGTCCTCCTCCGACACCCAGCGGACCTTTCGCGCCAGATCGTCCCGGCCCGCCGACCTCAAAACCGACCGCTCATGCGCCAGCACACGTTCCTCGCCCGCGCGGCCAAGGGCGCGGTTGCGCTCATCCCGGCCCGCCACGTCGAACTTCTGGGCGATGTGAAGCATCTGCTCCAGCTCTTGTGGCGGCGGATGGTTCGACATGGTAGGCGGCGGACCGATCCAGATCTGCGCCGCTTCTCGCAGACCACCTGCGGGTCGCAAACCAACTTGGCGGCCGAGCCATGCCGGATTCAGTGCCAGCCAACGTGCCACGGCGTCTACCAACGTCATCTGCAAGTTGAAGGCAGGCTTGTAGCCAAGGATCCAGTCCTCGCCGAGCCCCTTGAGCACCGCGCTGATGTTCTGGTGCTTGAACTCGATGGAACTGCGATTGCGGTCGATGCGGGCCTGAAGGTCCCGATTGTGCTCGGCCTTGTTGTAGGGCCGTCCGGCGATATCGTCGGCCAGCATCGCGAAGTAATCCGCGACGATCAGGTCGTTCTCTGCATCCGTCCAGGGCCCGTTCGACATTGCGCCAGGCTATGAGGGCGAAGTTCTGTTGTCATCAAAGACTTCGCACCACTCCGCACAACCACGCCGCCTTCGGGGGTCTCCGTTCGCATCGACAGCGGTCGAACGCGCCTCAACTCCGACGCAATCCGCTTTTGCCAAGTGGCTGAAAATCCATCACCTTTTGAATCCATCTCGATTTTGGTGAAGGGCGTGTGGAAAGAGACGCGGGGCTTTCAGAGACTGACTTCGACCGAAACGCCAGTCTCTGAAAGTCGGACGGCCTCGCTAAACCCCTTTGACATCAAAAGAAAAAAGGCCCCGTCAGGGACCTCATCTCGGGTTTGCGGTGTGCAAGTGGCGGATCGATAGGGATTCGAACCCTAGAGACGGTTCCCCGCCTACACACTTTCCAGGCGTGCGCCTTCGACCACTCGGCCACCGATCCGTTGCGGGTGTTTAGCCTGCAATAATGCGTGGGCGCAAGGGGGGAAACTGGGGTTTTCGGGCGGTATTTGCGGGGATTTGTGGCGGATCAGTCCACCAGCAGCAGGTTTACCCGGCGGTTTTGCTTGCCTTTGTTCTCGATGCGACCGATCTCGACGCGTCCGATCTCGGCGGTGCGAGCGACATGGGTGCCACCGCAGGGCTGCAGGTCGATCTGGGCATCGCCCTGTCCGATCCGCACCAGACGAATCCTGCCCTGCCCCATGGGCGGGCTGACCGACATCGTCTTCACCAATCCCGGATTTGCCAGCAACTCGTCATCGCTGATCCAAGTATCGGTGACGGGAAGATCACGCTCGATCAACAGGTTAAGCGCGATATTCAGGGCCGCCACATCAGTCGGAGGCTCTGGCATGAGGAAATCCAGACGGCCCTTGTCCGCCCCAATCTGCCCGCCGGTCACCGGCAGCGGGATCACCACCGACAACAGATGCAGCGCGGTATGCACCCGCATATGGCGATGACGGCGCTGCCAATCCAGCCGCTGTAGCACCTGACTGCCGACAGGCGGCAGCGCGCTTGCTTCGGCGGGCACCAAGGCGATCAAGCCGCCCTCGACCTTCACCGCCGTCGCAATCGGCAGTCGCGCGCCGGGCCAGATCAGCCAGCCATTGTCACCGGGCTGCCCGCCTGCAGTGGCATAAAAGATCGTGGCATCCAGTACGATGCCCCCTTCAGGCGTATGCGCCAGCACCACGGCCTCGGCCTCGCGCAGATAGGCGTCATCGCGAAACAGCAAAGTCGTGCTCATGCGTCAGGGTCTTTCGCTGCAGGGTGCGGGTCGGCATAAGTATCGTCGGCATTGGCATCATCCAGATCGGCACCAAAGACGCTGCGGCTGGATTTTCGCGCCGGCGCCAAGAACGTTTCAACCGCATCAAGATTGGCCTGCTCTTCTGCCAAAGCCTTGAGTTCGGCTTTCGCGTCATCCGCCGCCTTCTTCAAATAGTCGCGGTGGGCGTTCGACATCAGCACACCATCGCTGCCAAAACGCTCGACAATCTGGTGGTTGATCTCGGATCGCACCGCCACCTGAAAATAGATATCGCGCAGGATCAGCCGGATTTCAAAGTTCATCACCTCGCCGGAAAAGCCCATCAGCGCGATCACCGGCGGCGGCGTCAGAATGGCCAAGGGTTGCGCCTCGACGATTGCGCGCAAGATCGCCTCGACCCTACGGCTGTCCGAAGTGAACGGCACAGAGACCGGCAGGGTGATCCGCCCTGACATGTTGAAGCGCGTCCAATTCGTCACCCGACCAGTGATCAGATCAGAGTTCGGCACGATCACATCTGATCGGTCAAAGGTCTGGATCCGCGTCGAGCGCACCGAAATCGCCTGCACGATGCCCTGCGTGGTGCCAACCTCGATCCAGTCACCCTCGGACACCGGACGCTCGACCAGCAGGATGATGCCCGAGACAAAATTCGACACGATGGTTTGCAGGCCAAACCCGATGCCGACCGACAAGGCCGACGCCACCAGTGCCAGACCTGACAGATCAATCCCGGCGGCATTGATCGCCAACAGCGCCGACAGCATCACCCCGGCATAGCCTACGCCCGAGACAATCGCATTCTGCCCACCCTGATCCAGCGAGGTGCGCGGCAGGATCGAGGATTTCAACCCGCCCTGCACCAGTCGCGTCACCGCATAGCTGACCGCAAACACGATGGCGAGGATCAGGAAATTCGTCGGCGAAATCCGCACCCCGCCCAGCGAGACACCACTGCGGAACGAATCCCACAGGTCTAACAGATCAACGACCCGCGCGCCCCAGATCAGCGCCAGCAACGGCATCGCCGCACAGGTGATCACAAACCCCGCCAACACCGGCACCAACGCTTCGCGCTGCGCCTCTGCCGACCGCGACACCGTCACGTAAAGCTCGGCGATAAAGCCCTGCAACACCACCATCACCGCAAACAGCGTCAGCGTGTTGATCGCAGGCCAGATCAGCGCATTGGCCGCCGAGACATAGCCGATCACCCCCAGCACCGGGGCCGCAATTGCAATCGCCGTCACCACCGTGCTGACCCATACGATCAGCTTGGAGCGGAACGCCGCCGCATCCCCATCCTGCCCCGAGGCACTTTGCTGGCGCAAAATCTGCCCCAAGCGAAACAGCGCAATCGCCGCGAAAATCTGCAACGGCGTCTGCACGACCGAAATCGCGGCATCAGTATATTGCGCCACTTCTTGCGCGCGATCCGCAGCAAGCTTGGCCGCACCGCCCAGAAAATCCGCCGCCCGTGGCACGATCCAGACCGTGACCAGGTTGTACAGCGCCACAGCAAGCCCCAGCAGCACCGCTTGCAGACGGCCCTCGGCGCGGCCCTCAGGCCCCATCCCCAAGACGCTTTCCTGCTCGGGATCGCTGGGGAAGATGCGGAAAGCCAGCCAGCGCGTCAGCAGGATCGTCAGCACAAAGCCCGGCAGATTGGCAAAAAGCGACAACACGATCGGGCCAAACAACGAGGCACGCTGCAATGCCAAAGACAGCAGCACCGCCCCCACAACGGGCAAAACCACCTGCCCCAATGACACGAACCCGGTGATCAGATTGCGCCCGCGCATATGGGTCTTGTTCAGCAGCCAGCGGTGCAGGCGCTGCATCCAATGCCCACCACGCACCAGCAAGAACACCGCCAGCAACAACAGCCCTATGATCAATGGCGCATTGTCGCGCAGCTGATCGACGTTCATCGGCCGGGTGAAGCGCCAGCGCGTCTCATCCCACATCCACTGCCCCATCCAGCGGAACATCTTCGCCGCCGCAGGCCAGTTCACCGGATTGGCGACAGAGGGCGACAGCCGCAGCAGCTTGTCTGCCTGCCGCTCGCGGATCAGCTTGTCGATCAGGCCGATTGTGCTGTCGGCCCGCGTCGTAGCCTCGGTCGCCGTCAGCACCGGGGCCTGCAATTTCGACAGGCTTTCAGTCAATGCCGCCCGCCGCGCCGCAATCGCGGGATCCTCAGCCACCCCATCCGCAGGCACCGCGCCAAGCGCTGCGATCTGGCTTTTCACCGTGCTGATCTGATCGGCATTGGCGCTTTGCGCTGCGGTGAATGTCGCGCGCCAACGCACCATTTCAGCCCGCATATTGCCCAAACGCTCGTCATCGACCTGCGCTTGCGCGACCAGCCCCTCGATCTGCGTCGTGGTGGTGTCAAAGGTTTTGTAATCTTCGGCCTTGGGCTGATCCTGCGCAACAGCGGGCGCTGCCAGCACCAGAACCAGCAGGCATGCGCGCAGCAGCGATCCGATCATGCGTCTTCAAACACCGTTGGGATGCTCAAAGGCGCACGGTCCAGCCATTGCGGCACCGGCAAACCCTTTTCCTTCAGGAAGGCCGGGTTATACAGCTTAGACTGATAGCGATTGCCGTAATCGCACAGGATGGTGACGATTGTGTGCCCCGGCCCCATTTCGCGCGCCATCCGCACCGCACCGGCGATGTTGATGCCAGACGATCCGCCGAGACATATCCCTTCATCCTCCAGCATCTCAAACACCAAAGGCAGCGCCTCGGCATCCGGGATACGATAGCTGAAATCGGGTGTGAACCCCTCAAGGTTGGCAGTGATCCGCCCCTGGCCGATGCCTTCGGTGATCGAGCTGCCGGGGGATTCAAACTTGCCGGTGGTATAGAACGCATGCAGCGCTGCGCCTTCCGGGTCGGCCAAGCCGATCTTCACGCCCTTGGGCTGCAGTGCCATGCCAACGCCCGCCAAAGTCCCGCCCGAGCCTACCGCACAGATAAAGCCATCAACCTTGCCATCGGTTTGCTCCCAAATCTCTGGCCCGGTGGTTTCAATATGGCTCAGACGGTTGGCGACATTGTCAAACTGATTGGCCCAGATCGCGCCGTTGGGTTCGGTGCGCGCCAAAGCTTCCGCCAAGCGGCCCGAATAGCGCACATAATTGTTGGGGTTCTTGTAGGGGGCCGCTGGCACCTGCACCAATTCGGCGCCCGCCAGTCGCAGCATGTCCTTTTTCTCTTGGCTCTGCGTCTCGGGAATGACGATCACGGTGCGAAAGCCCATGCTCGCGCCAACCAGCGCAAGGCCAATCCCGGTGTTGCCCGCAGTGCCTTCAACAATCGTGCCGCCGGGCTGCAACTGGCCTTTGGCCACCGCATCGCGGATCATATACAAAGCCGCACGATCTTTCACCGATTGACCGGGGTTCAGGAACTCACATTTGCCCAAAATCGTGCAGCCCGTCAGCTCTGACGCGCGTTTCAGCTTCAAAAGCGGGGTGTTGCCGATCGTGTCAGCCAGATCAGAGTGAATCCGCATGGGGCTTGTCCTTTTTACCGTTGCCAAAGGAATAAGCGAGCGGGCCGGCAAACTCAAGCACAGCCCCACCGAAAAGGAGATCCGCCCAGAACACCCCGACCCGCCCCGAACCCCATCCCGACAATCGCAGGGCAAGCCAAACAATCCCCGGCTTGCGGCTTTCAGACTGGCCCAAATATCCCCGCCGGAGGCTTCAAGCTCACCGCAAACGCCAAAGCCCCAGAACATGGCCCTGAATGGCCACCCCGCGCTCGATTTTTGCGAAAAACCATGCCCGCATCTGCCAACCGCGCCGCAGTTGCAAACCCACCTCAATCCTTAACAAATCCTAAAGGGAAAAAATCAACCCATTGATCTCAAATCATAATCCAAACGGTCCCAACTCGGGACCGATGAAAAAAGGGCAGAGCCTTACAGCCCCGCCCCGATTTTTCTTAAAGATCGCCCTGACCGAACCGGGCCTTATTTGAACAAGCCATCGCCCTTCAGGCCGACATAACATTCATCAATCGACACCCAAGCCCGCTCGATCAGAACGTCGATTTCTTCCAGCGTGATCACCAGCGGAGGCGAAATAATCATCCGATCCCCAACATGCCGCATGATCAGATTGTTGGCAAAACACCGCTCGCGACAGCGATAGCCCACCGTCCCCACATCCGAAGAAAACTTCGCCCGCGCCGCCTTGTTGGGCGTCAAAGCGATGGATCCCATCAACCCCACCAGCTGCGCATCCCCCACCATCGGATGCTCCATCAACCCAGCCCATTTCTTGGCCAGATAAGGATGCGCCACATCGCGGACATGCGCGACGATGTTTTCTTCCTGCATGATCCGCAGGTTCTCCAGCGCCACCGCAGCCGCCACCGGATGCCCGGAATAGGTGTAGCCGTGATTGAACTCATCCGAGCCAATCACCGCCGCAACTTCATCACAGACGATAGATCCGCCAATCGGCTGATACCCCGACGACAAGCCTTTTGCGATGGTCATGATATGCGGCTTGATCCCGAAGCTTTGCGAGCCGAACCAATTCCCGGTCCGACCAAACCCGGTGATCACCTCATCCGCGATCAGCAGAATCCCGTATTTATCAACGATACGCTGAATCTCGGGCCAGTAGCTGCTTGGCGGCACAATCACCCCGCCCGCCCCCTGCACCGGCTCGCCGATGAACGCCGCGACATTCTCAACGCCGAGGTTGAGGATCATGGCCTCCAACTCTTGCGCCCGCGCCAGCCCGAACGCCTCGGGCGTCATATCGCCGCCCTGCGCCCAATAGTTCGGCTCGCCAATATGCACCACACCGGCGATCTTGCCGCCATGTGCATGGATGCCCGACATGCCGCCCAAAGACCCGCCGCCGATGGTCGAGCCATGATAGCCATTTGTCCGCGCGATGATGATGCGCTTTTCCGGCTGGCCCTTCGCATCCCAATAGCGCCGCACCAGACGGATATTGGTGTCGTTGGCTTCCGAGCCTGAACCCGCAAAGAACACATGGTTCATGCCTTCCGGCGCCAACTCGGCGATCTTGGCGGCCAAAGCGATCGCGGGCACATGGCTGGTTTGGAAAAACGTGTTGTAATAGGCCAACTCGTCCATCTGCCGCTTGGCGACATCGCCCAATTCGGTGCGGCCATAGCCGATATTGACGCACCACAGCCCTGCCATCCCATCAATGATCTTGTTGCCCTCGGAATCGGTCAGCCAGACGCCCTTGCCTTGGGTCATGATCCGCGCGCCCTTGCTGCCCAATGCAGTATTAGCAGTGAACGGGTGCATATGGTGAGCCGCATCCAGCGCCTGCAGTTCAGCCGTCGGCATATGATTGGTGATTTTGTTCATCGCATGACCCCTTGATTGGCACAGGCCAAGCCCCGAATCCGGGCGGCCTTTGGGTCAGGATATGATCAAACTTCCGCGCGTTCAAGGAATTTGATCAAATTATGCAGCTGCGCGTTGCGTCGCTCAGATCTCGCCGCGCTGCAAGGCCGCGCGCACCTGCTCGACCCCCTGCGCGATATCGCGCTGCATCGCGGCGGACAGGCCAAGCGCATCGCCCGCCCGCATCGCCGCCAAAGCTTCCTTGTGGCTGTCTGGCAGGCTGGTCGCACCGGATTGGCTGGACACCACCCGCAAACTTGGCCCAAACCGCAGCCAAAGCGAGCGCGCCATATCCAACAGCACCCCCGCCCCCGCGGCCTCGTACAAAGCGAAATGGAAAGCGTGATTGCTTTGCAGATAGCCCGAGACATCATCCGCCCGGATCGCCGCATCAACCAAGCTATCCAATGCCTCCAGCCGCGCGATCAATGCAGGTGTGACAACAGCAAGCCCCGCCAGATGCGGCTCAATCGTCAGTCGCGCAAATGCCACTTGATCGAGGTCTGTCGCACTCAACCGGGGCACAGTTACCCGCCGATTGCCCTGCGGCAGCAAAGCCCCTTCGGCCGCCAGCCGCCGAATGGCCTCGCGCACCGGCGTCATGCCTGCTCCCAAGCCCGCCGTCAGCCCCTGAATCGTCACCGGCTGACCCGGCTCTAACACGCCAAACAGGATCATGTCGCGCAGGCGGGTGTAGGTGACCTCATGGGTCGGAATTTTACGGGCGTCTTCGGTCATGCGGCCTGTACTCATTAGCTCTGAGCGCCGTTTATGACGGCAATGGCCTGCGTTGCAAGCCCGGCGTTTGCTCCAGCGCCGCGTGATCGCTGAACTGGACAAAATCAACACGACGCAGCCGCTTTGGATCAAGCTTTCTGCAGATTTGCCCACGGGCAAAGGGGGCTCCGGGGGGGACGCTTCCCCCCCGGCCTTTGCCTATTTCAACAATGCCCGCGCCTGATCCGGCCCCAAAGCCGCAGGGCGGGTGCAGGTGGTGGTCAGCGTGATGAACTCACCCGTCTCGCCCGAGCGCAGCGCCGCCGTCATCACATCCACCCCGTGCAGCGTCCGTTCCAACGAGCAGCGCGCATCGCGCCCCTCGGTGATCGCCAGCACCATATCCGCCATCCCTGCAGTGCGATAATTCGCCAGATCTTCGCCGTGATGACCCTTTTGGTTGATGATGCCGAAGGGGTGATCCCACGGTGCCACATCTTGCACCACGCCATCGCGCCCCGCGATCTGCAGCGGCCCGCCAAAGAAATTCGGATCGGGGACGTAAAGCGTGCCTTCGGTGCCATAGAGCTCGAAATGGTTGCGCTTGTGGTGCCAGACATCCCACGAGGCCGAGAAACTGATGGTGGCCCCAGAGTGAAATTCCAGCAAAGCCTGAATGTTAGACGGGGTTTTCACCGCAATCTCTTGCCCCGCCCGATCGCCTGAACCGATAACCCGCGCCGGAGTGGCCGAGGATGTCAGCGCCCCGACCCTGCGCACGGGGCCAAGCAGGTTGATCAGATTGGCGATGTAATACGGCCCCATATCCATGATCGGCCCGGCACCGGGCAGATAGAAAAACTCCGGGCTGGGGTGCCAGCTTTCCGGGCCATGGCCTTGGATCGCCGCACAGCCGGTGGTGATCGCGCCCAGCTTGCCTTCGTCAATCAAGGCGCGGGCTTGCTGATGCGTGCCACCAAGAAAGGTATCCGGGGCGCAGCCAACAGCAAGGCCCTTGCTGGCCGCCAGATCACGCAACGCGACACCTTCCGCCAGCGTCAGCACCAAAGGCTTTTCCGAATAGGCGTGCTTGCCGGCCTCAAGTATCCGCCGCGTCACGCCGTAATGCGCGTCTGGAATGGTCAGGTTGATCACCACATCCACCGCAGGATTGGCCAGCAGATCATCGACCGATTGAGCAGCCACGCCAAACTCTGCCCCGCGCGCCTGCGCGGCTGCCATGTTCATGTCGGCGACGCTGCGCACCTCCAGCCCTTTGAACATCGGTGCCAGCCGCAGATAAGAGGTCGAGATATTGCCGCATCCGATGATGCCGATTCCCAAATTTGCCATGATATTTCCTTACAGATTTTCCGCAGTTGCCAAGGATCGCGCCGCAAACCGCGCATGATCGCTGGGGTTGTCATGTTCCATCACGAAATTGCGCACGCCAATCTTGCGCAAGGCGGGCAGGATGCGCGCCCAATCGACGGTGCCATGGCCCAGATCGGCCCAACCATCCTCGGCAAGATTCTCGCCCGCAGCCGCGATATCCTTGACATGCGCCGCCACGATCCGAGATTTGTGATCGTCGATCCAAACCAAGGGATCAGCACCGCCACGCACCACCCAAGCCACGTCGATTTCCCATGCCAGATCCGGGCCACCTTCAAACAAAGCAGTTTGCGGCACAGCGCCATCGGCGGTCTTGAAGAACTCAAAATCATGGTTGTGCCAGCCGAATTTCAGCCCGGCATCGCGCAAGGGCGCCCCCGCTTTTTGCAACCGCGCGCCCAGATCATGCCAGCCCTTGCCGCTGGTGGGCCGCATTTCGGGCGGCAGCCACGGCACGATCACCGTGTGCATCCCCAAAGTCTGCGCCACTTTGATCGCCCAATCCGGGGTTTCCTCGACCTGCGCCAGCCCAAAATGCCCCGAGGGCATCTGCAACCCGCAGGCATGCAGCCCCGCATGCAGATCGGTCAGCCCGGCCTGATCGGCATATAACCCGCCAAAGCCTTCGCAGGCGCGGTAGCCGGTTTCGGCCAGCATTTCCAAGGTCTTGGCCAGTGGCGGGAAGTTGCGCGAAGAATAAAGTTGATAGCTGAACATGTGAGCCTCCTCAGGCGGTCGGACCATAGGTTGCGGAATGAAGGTCGCGGATGGTGAAACGGGGCGCAGCGCCCGGCGTTGTCGGAGTAAAGCTGATCGCCGCCGGAAAACCGGGGAAAACCGTGATGGCATTGGCCGAAAACCGACCCGGCTGGTCGGCCTCTACCGCCACGAACAAGGCCAATGCCTCGGCACGTAGGGTGATGTGATATTGGCCATCGGCTTCGGTCACCTGATGGCGCAGTTGCGCGGGCAGAAGATTGTAATGTTTGTAAGGCTTTGGCGCAAAGCAATCGCCCGAGATCAGCTGGCTGCCATCGGACCAAGTATAGGCCAGCATCTCTTGCGGGCCCAACGCATCTGCCGCAATCGTCAACGCCAGCACAGCGCTTCCCGCGACCTGAATAGTGGCCGCACCCAAATGCCGCGTTTGACCATCCATCGCCACGGCGCTCGCCGTGACCGTCACATCCAAGGCCGCGCCATCATTCACGGCGCGCAATTCAATACCACCCTTGACGGGCACCGCCGAGACCAGCACGGCTTGGAAAAACTGCTTTGCCATATGATGCAACAGCTTCCAGCCGCCACCGTGATCAAGGCTTGACCACGAACATACCGGCCAAGTGTCGTTCAACTGCCAAATCAGCGCGCCCATGCAATGCGGCTTCAGGCTGCGCCAATGCGTCACGGCGGTTTTGATCGCCAAGCCTTGTTGCACTTGCGACAGATAGACGAAATTCTCAAAATCCACCGGAAAGCGGAAATAGCGGAACATCGTCTCGGCAATCCGCGCATTGCCACCGGCGTTTTTCTGATGGCTCTCCATCACGGGCGCTGCAATGTTGAAATCAGCAGGGTCAGCAAAGCGACGGATCACCTGCATGCTGGGATAGCTTTGAAAGCCAAACTCTGAACAGAACCGAGGGCTTACATCGCGGTAATGGTCGAAATCGCGCCCCTCGTGCCAGACGCTCCAAAAGTGCATGTCGCCCTTGGAATCGTCATGCCATGCATCGCCGAAATCCATCGGGCCGGGGCTGGGCGAGGATGGCCACCACGCCGCCTCCGGAACAGCCGCCTTCAAGGCGGTTTCAATCGTGCGGTTCAGGCGGTCATACCCGACCAGATAGCGGTCACGATTGGCGCGCGTTTCAGGAAACCACGTCAGCGCCCCGATCAGTTCATTATCGCCGCACCACAAAACCATACTGGCATGGTGATGCAGCCGTTTGCCCTGTTCGGCCACTTCGATCGCCACATCATCCAGAAAAGCCCGGTCAGCCGGATAAATATGGCAGGAAAACATGAAATCCTGCCAGACCATCAGGCCCAATTCATCGCACAGATCATAGAACCAGTCGGCCTCATACCGACCACCCCCCCAGACCCGGATCATGTTCATGTTGGCATCCACAGCCGATTGCAGCAAATCGCGGGTGGCCTCGGGCGTGATCCGCCCCGCCAGCGCATCCTGTGGTATCCAGTTCGCGCCCTTGGCAAAAATATCGCGACCATTGATACGGAACTTGAAGCCAAGGCCCGCTGCATCCTTCTCGGTGATCAGCGCCGCTTCGCGCAGACCGATCCGCCGCATCAGCACCTGATCACCAAAGCCGATCACCAGATCATGCAAGACCTGCGCGCCCTGCCCCGCAGGCCACCACAGCACCGGATTCTCTATCGTAATCTCAGCGCTCGCCTGCCCCTGATGCACCGTAGCTGTCGTGCGCAATATGCCCAGCGCGAAAGACAGCAGCGCCCCCTCTGCCGCACCCTCCATCGCCACTTGCACCCGCACGACAGCCCGGTTGGCGGAGTGCTGCTGTGAAACCACCACAGAAGACATCCGCGCCGCCCCCAGCGGTTCCAGATAAAATGCGCCGTAAACCCCAAAGCTGGCGAGCGCGATATTCCAATCCCAGCCGAAATCACACGACGGCTTGCGCAGCATGTTTCCGTTGTGGATCGGGGTGTTATTGGCGCTGAACGGCACGAAATACGGCTGCGCCGCTTGCCTCTTGGCAGCCTCGACCTCGGGCGAGCGGAAGATAATCTCAATGTCATTCGCGCCCAGCCGCAGCGCGCCAGACACATCAACCCGGTGGCTGCGGAACATATTGTCCGAGGCCAAAACCACGATCCCATTCACCGCAATTTCCGCAACGGTATCCAGCATCGACACCACCAGCGCGAGGTCAGTCCGCGTCACGCTGAAGCTACGTCGCGCCACCCAATCTCGCCCGCAAATCCAGCGCAGATCATATTCATTCTGCCCCCGATAGGGATCAGGGATCACCCCCGCCTGATGCAAGGCACTGACCCCATCGCCCGGCAACGCAAACGGCACCGCGTAAGTGCCGCTGTCGTCGGTCAGCGTCCAGCCTTCGGCCAAATCCATGTCAAACCCGCTGCTCGCTAACCGTGTCAAAGATCGAAGCTTTGGCAATATCGACCTTCAGATGCACCTGCGTTCCCGCGGACATCCGGCGCTCTACCGGCACGCGGACCGACATTTTCAAGCCGCCCTCGGCCTCCAGCCACACCAGAGAATCCGCGCCCATCGGCTCGTCAATCTCAACCACCGCTGGAATTGTCAGCCCCAGCTCGGCGTGGTCCTGAATCACCAGATGCTCGGGCCGCAGGCCAAGGATTGCTTTCGGGCGCTCCAAAATCGCACCGCCCTCATAGCCAGCAAGATCAATCCGCGTCGCTCCAAATTGAAACGCCCGCCCACCTTCCACCGTCGCGCCATGCAGGAAGTTCATCGACGGGCTGCCGATGAACCCGGCCACAAAAAGGTTCGACGGGCGGTTGTAGATTTCCTGCGGGGCGGCCAGTTGCTGGATGATGCCGCCGCGCATCACCGCGATGCGGTCGGCCAGTGTCAACGCCTCGATCTGATCATGCGTGACGTAAACCATGGTGTTGTTCAACCGGCTGTGCAGCCGCTTGATTTCCACCCGCAACTCGCTGCGCAACTTGGCATCGAGGTTCGACAAAGGCTCGTCAAACAGGAATACATCGACATCACGCACCAGCGCCCGCCCAATCGCCACCCGCTGCCGCTGCCCGCCCGACAGCGCCGCTGGCTTGCGGTCCAGCAGCGGCCCGATCTGCAAGATCTCCGCCGCCCGCGCGATGCGTTTGTCGATTTCTTCCTTCGGCATCCGCGCGTTTTTCAGCCCGAACGACAGGTTTCCCCGCACCGTCATCTGCGGATAAAGCGCGTAGGATTGGAACACCATACCGATGCCACGCTCGGACGGCTCGGCCCAAGTGACATTCTTGCCCTTGATCCAGATTTCGCCATCGGTGATGTCCAACAATCCCGCCAGACAGTTCAGCAGCGTCGATTTCCCGCAGCCCGATGGCCCCAGCAGCACGATGAACTCGCCCTCGGCCACGTCGATGTTCATATTTTTCAACACCGAAACCGAACCGAAGCTGAGCGTCAGGTCTTTGACTTGGATAGAATGGGTCATAGGTCAGCCTTTCACGGCACCCGCAGCAATGCCGCGCACAAAAAGTTTGCCAGAGACGAAGTAAACGAACAGCGGCACGAGGCCCGTCAGCAAAGTCGCCGCCATGTTGACGTTGTATTCCTTCACGCCCTGCACCGAGTTGACGATGTTATTCAGTTGCACCGTCATCGGGTAAATCTCGGGCTTGGTGAACACCACGCCGAACAGGAAGTCGTTCCAGATGCCAGTGATTTGCAGGATCAGTGCGACGACGAAAATCGGCAGGCTCATCGGTACCATGATCTGAAAGTAAATCCGCCAGAACCCGGCCCCATCCACGCGCGCGGCCTTGAACAACTCCTCCGGCAAGCTGCTGAAATAGTTGCGGAACAGCAGGGTCAGGATCGGCATCCCGAAGATTGTATGCACCAAGATCAACCCGTAAAGCGTCCCGTAAATCCCCAGCTCGCGCAGTAGGATCACGATGGGATACAGCATGATCTGATAAGGGATGAAGCTGCCGAAAATCAGGATAGTGAAGAACACTTCGCTGCCCTTAAAGCGCCAGTTGACGAGTGCATAACCGTTCACCGATGCGACGATGATCGAGATGATCACCGACGGCACCGTGATCAGCACCGAGTTCCAGAAGCCCCGTGACAGCCCGTCGCAATTCAGCCCCGTGCAGGCCTCGGACCAAGCCTTGACCCACGGCTGAAACGTGATCTCAACCGGGGGCGCAAAGATATTGCCCATACGGATTTCCGGCATGCCTTTCAGCGAGGTCATCACCATCACCCAAAGCGGCAACAGGTAGTAGACCGAGACCACGAACAACACGCCATACAGCATGATATTGCTGCCCGAGAACCTGCGGCGAGGCTTGGCCCCGCGCGGTTGCACGCCCGCCATGCTGACATCAGCCATGTTTTTTGCCTCCAAATTCCAGATAGGCCCACGGGATCAGCACGATCAGCACCGACAACAGCATCATCGTGCTGGCGGCAAAGCCTTGGCCAAGGTTTTGGGCTGTAAACATATAGCGATAGACATACATCGCAGGCACTTGGCTGGCATTGCCCGGCCCGCCCGCCGTCTGCGCCACCACCAGATCATAAAGCTTGATGATACCCGCCGCGACGATCACCAGCGTCGTGATGAACACCGGGCGCATCATCGGGATCACCACGAACAGATAGGTTTTCCACTTTGGGATGCCGTCCACCCGCGCAGCTTTCCAGATATCTTCGTCAATGCCGCGCAGACCTGCCAGCATCAGACACATGGTAAACCCCGTGCCCTGCCACAGACCCGCGATCAGCAAACCGTACAGCACCGTGTCGGGGTTGTGCAGCGGATCGAAGGTAAAGGTTTCAAACCCCATCCGGCGCACGACCTCTTGAATCCCCATCTCGGGGTTCAAAATCCACTGCCAGACAAGGCCCGTAACGATGAACGACAGCGCAAACGGGTAGAGCATGATCGTGCGGAACGTGCTTTCAAAGCGGATTTTCTGATCCAGCAGCACCGCCAGTACAAAGCCCATCGCGATGGTGAAGATCAGCGACATCACGCCGTAAAACGCCAGATTCCAGATCGCGGCATTCCATAGATCGTTCGACCAAAGCCGTTTGTACTGATCAAGGCCGACGAACTGCCAGCGCGGCAACAGCTTGGAATTTGTGAAAGAATACAGCACCGTCCACAAAGTGCCGCCGACAAACACCACCAGTGTCGTCAGCACCATCGGCACCGCCGCAACCTTGGCGTTCAGGTTGCGAAACAGCCGCAGCCCCCTTGGTTTACCCGACATGCTCTGCTTTCCCCCCCGAAAATCCGCAGTTGGTGACAAAAGCGCCGCCCGAACGGGTCGGGCGGCGCTTTTGCAGGCGCAGGCTTACAGCCCGGTTTTCAGGATTTCGACATAGCGCGCCTGCGCATCCTCTGGGGTCATGTCGGCGCTCCAGAATTCGCTTTGCATGTCATTCAGCTGAGTCTGCACATCCGGCGACCACGCCTGATCACCCGACGGCACGACATTGCCGGATTTCAAAATCTCCAGCCCTTTCTTCATGCAATCGTTGGCCGACGACATATCAATATCACCCCGGATCGGCAGCGAACCCTTCTTCAGGTTGAACGCCACCTGCACTTCGGGGCTGACCAACAACGCGGCCAGACGCTTTTGTGCAGCTTCCTGATCAGGATCGCTCAGCTTCGGGAAGTAGAACGCATCGCCACCGGTCGAGAGATATGCGTTCAACCCCAGCCCCGGCAGGCAGGTGTAATCCTTGCCCGCAACCTTGCCCGCCACCGCAAATTCGCCCTGCGCCCAATCGCCCATGATCTGGCCTGCCGCGTCACCGCTGATCACCATGTTGGTGGCTTGGTTCCAATCCTGCACGGTCGATTTCACCGCCAGCTTGCGCGCATCCGCCGCCGCCTGGAACACCTTCAGCATATCGGGCCCCGCGGCGACCTCCATATCCTTGTCAAGGTTGACCTTTTTCCACAGATCCAGCCCGCCCACGCCCACGGTAATGGCATTGAACGCCAGCGTCGATTGCCAAGGCTGACGGCCCAGCGCCAACGGGATCTTGCCAGCAGCCTCTACTTGCGGCGCCGAGGCCACGAATTCGGTCCAGTTCTGCGGCACCGGGATGCCCAGATCTTCGTAAATCTTGTTGTTGATCCAAAGCCATTCCGGCGAGTGGATGTTCATTGGCGCACAGTAAACCTTGCCGTCAATCGTGCAACCATCCAGCAAAGACACTGGATTGACCACCTCGCGCCACTTGTTGGCCTCGGCCACATCAGTCAGATCCAGCATCAACCCGGCTTGCACCAATTCCAACGCCTGCTGACCGTGGTTGAACTGCGTCGCCCCCATCGGATCGCCGCCGGTGATCCGCGCGATCATCACCGGGCGCGCGGTATCGCCGCCACCTGCAATCGCGCCATCCACCCAGTGATCACCCGAGGCATCAAACGCCTTGGCCAGCTCTGCCACCGCCGCAGCCTCACCGCCGCTTGTCCACCAATGCGTAACCTCTAGGTCGGTGGCGAAAGCCTGCGAGGGCAGCGCAACCGACAACAGCAGGCCAGCGGCCAGTTTCCAATTTTTCATAAGATCCTCCCAGATCGCTTGATATTCTTGAAGTCTATATCGTTATAGTCCGATCCTATAACGTTATAGTTTTTTCAATCAAGCAATCTTTTCGCTTGTTTCCAGTGAATTTCTGCGCCCTGATCGGGGGCACTGTCGTCGCGAAAAACCTAAGCACTGACGACAGGTCTAAGGTGGAAGTCTCTGAAATATCGGGAAAGTTGGCGGGCAGCCCGCGCGCGCAACCACAGGATGCAAAGCAGCATGTCCCGGTGTTTCAGCGAATCACAGGGCTGGAAGAATGCGCGAAATACCGCCACACCATGCGGCAGATTTCGGAAATGGAAGCGATGACAGAATCACCCCTGCCCCCCGTCGGGGCGGAACGGCCCACGCTGAAAACCATCGCAGCCGCCACCGGGCTTGCGATCGCCACGGTCAGCCGGGCGCTGAAAGATGCCCCCGATATAGGCGAGGAAACCAAGCGCCGGGTGCGCGAAACCGCACTGCGCCTAGGCTACCGTCAAAACCGCGCCGCTGTGCGTTTGCGCACAGGCAAGACCAATGTGATCGCCCTGCTGCTGTCGACCGAATCCGATGTGATGAACCATACTTCAAAGCTTTTATACTCTATCGCCGATGCCCTGCGTGGCACGGCCTATCATCTGGTGGTGATGCCGTTCTTCCGCGACCAAGACCCGATGGACCCGGTGCGCTATATCGTCGAATCTGAAAGCGCGGATGGCATTATCCTCAACCAGACCAAGCCTGACGATCCGCGCATCCGCTACATGACCGAACACAACATCCCCTTTGCCACGCATGGCCGCACCGATATGGGCCTCGACCACCCCTATTTCGATTATGACAACGAAAGCTACGGTCGTCTTGCCGTGCAGGCCCTGTCCGACCGCAATCGCCGCCATGTCTATATGATCGCCCCGCCGCGCAACCACATGTATGCCCGCCACATGATCATGGGCGCCAGTCAGGAGGCCGCCGCGCGTGGCATGCGGTTCGAGTTGGCCGATGAAATCACCTCGGACAGTTCCGCCGACGCCATCGAAGTTGACATCGCCTGCCGCTTTGCCAGCAATCCGCCCGATGCCATCATCGCGGGATCGACCACGGGTGCGATTGCCGCCGTTGCGGGGGCCGAGCGTGTCGGTCTGCGCATTGGGCAAGATTTCGACATCTCGGCAAAAGAAGCCATCCGCCTGTTGCACCGATTTCGGAAAGAGATGATCGTGGTGCAGGAAGATGTGGCGCGCGCCGGGAATTTTCTGGCACATGCAGTGATGGCCGCGATAGAGGGTCGCGCAGCCGATCAGGGACAAGCTTTGGAAGTGCCGCAAGCCTCGGACTTCCGCACGGGAAACTAGGGAGAGACCATGAAGACGATCAAAGGACCGGCGCTGTTTCTGGCGCAATTCGCAGGCGATAGCGCCCCGTTCAACAGCTTTGATAGCATCACCAAATGGGCCGCCGATTGCGGCTACAAGGGCGTGCAAGTGCCGTCATGGGATGCGCGGCTGATTGATCTGGATAAAGCCGCAACGTCGAAAACCTATTGCGACGAATTGAAGGGCGTGGCCGTGCAAAACGGCGTGGAAATCACCGAGCTTTCAACCCACCTGCAAGGCCAGTTGGTTGCCGTGCATCCCGCCTATGACACTCAGTTTGACGGCTTTGCAGCCCCATCGGTGCGCGGTAATCCGAAAGCCCGGCAAGAATGGGCGGTCGATCAGGTCACCAAAGCGATCACAGCCAGCAAGAACCTCGGCCTCACTGCGCACGCCACCTTCTCTGGTGCGCTCGCGTGGCCCTACCTTTACCCATGGCCACAGCGCCCAGCGGGTCTGGTCGAGGAAGCCTTTGACGAACTCGCCCGCCGCTGGACACCGCTTCTGAACCACGCCGACGCCTGCGGCATTGATCTCGCCTACGAGATTCACCCTGGCGAAGACCTGCATGATGGCGTGACGTTCGAGATGTTTCTGGAGCGTGTCAACAACCACCCTCGCGCCAACATGCTTTACGATCCCAGCCATTACGTGCTGCAACACCTTGATTATCTTGAGCATATCGACATCTATCACGAGCGTATCAAGATGTTCCACGTCAAGGATGCCGAGCTGAACCCAACAGGGCGCCAAGGCGTTTACGGTGGGTTCCAGTCTTGGGTGAACCGCGCGGGCCGCTTCCGCTCGGTCGGCGATGGGCAGGTTGATTTCGGCGGCATCTTCTCCAAACTCACGCAATACGGCTTCGACGGCTGGGCAGTGGTGGAATGGGAATGTTGCATCAAGCACCCCGAAGACGGCGCCCGCGAAGGGGCGGCCTATGTCGCCAAGCAGATCATCCGTGTCACCGAGAAAGCCTTCGACGACTTCGCCGACGCAGGCACCGACCGCGCCGCCAACCGCCGCATGTTGGGATTGGAGTAAACCATGGCGATCACCGCAGCACACACAGCCCGCGCTCCCCGCATCCGTCTTGGCATGGTCGGCGGCGGCCGTGGCGCTTTCATCGGCGCCGTCCACCGCATCGCCAGCCGCATTGACGACCAATACGAACTGGTCGCCGGCGCGTTTTCATCCGACCCCGACCGCTCCGCTGCCTCGGCTGCCGATCTTGGGGTTTCACGCAGCTACGGCTCCTTCGCCGAGATGGCGCAGAAAGAAGCGCGGCGCAAAGACGGCATTGAGGCCGTCGCCATCGTCACACCGAACCACATGCACGCTCCGGTCGCCTTGGAGTTTCTGAAGCGTGGCATCCATGTGATCTGTGACAAACCGCTGACCGCAACCTTGCCCGAAGCGAAGAAACTCGCCAAAGCCGCCGAAGCCTCAGGCGTGGTGTTCGCGCTGACCCATAACTACACCGGCTACCCGATGATCCGCCAAGCCAAAGCCATGGTGCAAGCGGGCGATCTGGGCGAGATCCGTCTGGTGCAGGTCGAATACGCGCAAGACTGGCTGGCGCATGAGGTTGACAACAAACAGGCCGATTGGCGCACCGACCCGGCGCGCTCTGGTGCGGGCGGTTCAACCGGCGACATTGGCACCCATGCCTTCAACCTTGCCAATTTTGTCAGCGGCCTCACCCTCACCGAACTCGCCGCCGACCTGCAAAGCTTCGTCCCCGGTCGCCGCGTTGATGACAACGCCCATGTGCTGCTGCGCTACAATTCTGGCGCGCGGGGCATGCTGTGGTGTTCACAAGTCGCGGCAGGTCAGGAAAACGGCCTGCGCCTGCGGATTTATGGCACCAAAGCGGGCATCGAATGGGAGCAAGAGAACCCCAATTACCTGTGGGTCACGCCCATCGGTGCGCCTCGCTACCGTCTGACCCGTGGTGGGGCGGGATCCGGAGAAGCCGCAGCCCGCGTCACCCGCATCCCCCCCGGCCACCCCGAAGGTTATCTGGAAGGCTTCGCCAATATCTACGCCGAAGCCGGTCGCGCCATCATCGCGCGGCGCGATGGCAGCGCCTTGGATGCTGCCGTCAGCTTCCCGGGCCTGAAAGAGGGGCTTGAAGGCGTCGCCTTTGTCGATGCCTGCGTCCGGTCTTCTGCCAAAAACGGCGCTTGGACAAAACTCGCGCTGTAGCGCCGCTGCCCCCCGCGCAACCGGAATTTTCCAAAATTCCGGCACGATTTCCGCGCCGGAAATCGGTTGCGCTGGGTCAAGCCTTGCGCAACCGATCCCGGTTTTGGGCCAGCCACAGCGCGCTTAGCAGCGTCGGCGCGTTGGAAATCTCGCCCGACGTCACCAGCTCCATCAACCGCGCAAAGCTAAGCAGATGGCCGCGAATATCTTCCGCCTCGCCCTCCACCCCAAACACCCCCGCCGCCGCATCGGGCAAATCGGTCAGTGCTACGAACGAATACAGATACTCGGATGAACAGCCCGGGCTTGGGTAATAGCTGGCAATGGGCAGCAGATCATCCAGCACCAGACCCGCTTCTTCCACTGCCTCGCGTCGCGCGGCCTCAATAGGAGTCTCGCCGGAATCAATCCTCCCCGCAATCGCCTCGATCTGCCACGGCTGCGGATCGCCGCGCAAATAGGGCCCGGCGCGGAACTGATCTACCACCAGAACCCGGTCGCGCACAGGATCATAGGGCAACACCGTCACCGCATCGGAGGCGATAAATCCCGCCCGCGTCACTTGCGGGCTCATGCTGCCATCAAAGCGGCGAAAGCTGATATCGACCTCTTCGATGGCGAAAAACCGCGCATAGGGTTCGCGTCTTGCGGCCACCGCCACATCCGCCGCCACCGCATTATGGCGCAGCGTCACTGCACCCGCACGCCCGGCCCTCACCCGTGACGCGCCACGGGTCAGCATCTGCTCAAACCGCGCCGCCACCGCCCGTGGCGGCTTTACCCCAAACAGCGCCAGATAATCCCGCGCCATCGCCTCAAACTCTGCGCCATATTGCGCCTGCCAATCCTGCAACCGCCACGGCGCGCCAAGTGCGGGCTTATGTCCCAAAGGTTCTGGATGAAACACCAAAGCCTCGACGGCTCCGCCCTGCTGCATCACCTGCATCGGATGCGCGCTAAAGCCAAAACCGCCCTCGAAGAAATCCAGCCGCGCCACCTCAAGATCAGTGCCAACCCGCAGCAAAATCCCCTCGGCCCGCGCGCCCGGTTGCGGCACCACCGCCGGAAAACTACTGTCTGTCGCGCAGTAAAGCGCATGATCGGCCAGCCAAGCGGGCTCTGCCACCACCGGATGGCCCAGCACGATTTCCAAAAGCGGCAAATGCCGCAGCGTGCCGCAAAAGAAATACAAACGGTTCAAGACCAGCGCTTCCCCGCCCATTCCGTGATCAACCCGGCCAGAGCACCACCGCCCAGCACCACGACCGCCATATCCGGCACAATCAGCATCCGGCCATAGTCGTACATCAGTTGAAACACGCCCAGCACCGCCTCTGACGGGCCGTCATACATCATGCGGCTGGATTTTTTCAGCATGTAGTAGATCGAAAACGTCACGAGCACCCAGAACACCAACACCAGCGCCGTCATCACCCCCGAATTGATCGCCTCGCGGTAGCCTTGACGGGTCAACTTTCCCATCAAAAACCAACCGACCGCAAAGCCAATCGCGGCGGTAATTTCGCGGAAAAACCCCACGGGCGTGCCCTCGGGCAGATATTTGCGAAAGGTCAGCGCGGCGACAAAGCCCAACACGGCAAAGCAGACGGCTGCCACAAGTTTTGAAGCGGTTGGCATGGCGATCCTTCTCAACAACGGCTCAGATCGCCTGCGCTTTATCCAACCGGACGGGTCAGGGTGATCTGCGTTACATCGCAGTTTCCACCCTCAAACGTGCCCGCACAAGAGGCGAGGTAAAAGTTCCACATCCGACGGAAGCGATCGTCAAAGCCCAGACCCGAAGCCTCGGCCCAGCGCGCGTTGAAAACCTCGTACCAGCGCCGCAAAGTCTGGCTGTAGCTTTTGCCAAACTCGATCGACCCTTTCACCCGCAGCCCAGCGCGCTCTGCCTCGCGGCGCAATACCGACGGGCTGGGCAGCATGCCGCCCGGAAAGATGTATTTTTGAATGAAATCAACGGCCTTACGGTAGGTTTCAAACCGCGCCTCTTGCACGGTGATCACCTGCAATGTCGCACTTGCCCCGGGTTTCAACCGATCCCGCACCGTGTCGAAATAGACGGGCCAATACTTCTCGCCCACCGCCTCAAACATCTCGATACTGGCGATCCCGTCGTAAAGCCCGGTCTCGTCGCGGTAGTCCTGCAGCTTGATCTGCACCTGCTCGGACAGCCCCAGCCGTTGCATCCGTGCCACTGCATAATCATGTTGCGCCTGCGAAATCGTCAAAGCCGTCACCCGCAGCCCACGCTCTTTCGCGGCATATTCAGCAAAACCACCCCAACCACAGCCGATTTCCAGCACATGATCGCCGGCTTTCACCCCCATTTGATCGACCATCGAGGCATATTTCTGCGCCTGTGCGGTTTCCAAACTTTCCTGACCAGTGCGATAAATCGCCGCCGAATAGGTCATGCTGTCATCCAGCCACAACCGGTAAAAGTCGTTGCCCAGATCATAATGCGCCGCGATATTCTTCTTGGCCTGCCGTTTGGAGTTTGACTGCAGCCAGAACCGAAACCGTTCGTATGCCCGCACCAAAGCCATGCCCGGGAAAGCGTCATACACGTCGCCATTGCCCTCATGCACCAGATCCATAAAGGTCATCAGATCCGGGCTGGACCAACCGCCTTCGACATAAGCCTCACAAAACCCCAGATCGCCCTCGCGGATCAGCCGCGCGAACAGGTCGGGATCGTGGACCTCAATCTCAGCCGCAGGTCCGGGCGCCTGGCCCTCAACCCGAAACCGCCGTCCATCCGGCAGCACGAAATCCATCCGGCCATGGCGCAGCTTTTGCGCCATTTCAAACACCGTCGCAAAGTAACGAGGCAGGCGCTTCTGGCCCTTGGTTGTCCGCAGCACGTCCATCATTCTTCCCCGTGTGTCTGTGTTGGTTCGGCACCATCCCGCGCCGCATAAGCCGCCAAAGCCCGCGCCCGCCCCTCGGCCAGCGTCACAATCGGCGCAGGATAGGCCGCGCGCGGGCGCAACTGCCAGCGCTCTGGCACCGCCGCAAAGTAACTCAGCGCATCCGGCCCCGGTTTTGGGCTGATCTCGGCAAGCCAGCGTCGCCGATAGGCCGCATCGCTGTCAAATTTTTCCGCCTGACCCGCCGGATTGAACACCCGGAAATAGGGTGCCGCATCGGGACCAGAGCCCGCAACCCATTGCCAGCCCATCGCATTGGCGGCCTCATCCCAATCGGTCAGACACTCAGCAAACCACGCCTGCCCCACCCGCCAATCGGTCAGCAGATGCTTGGTCAGATACGAGGCCACCACCATCCGCGCACGATTGTGCATCCGCCCGGTGACATACATCTCCCGCATCGCGGCATCGACAAACGGCTCGCCGGTCATGCCGCGCCGCCAGGCCTCGGCATCCGGGTTATCACCGCGCCACGCAAAACCTTCCCAGCCGTCGCGCCAGCTTTGCGTCAAAATCTGCGGTGAATGATGCATCAAATGATAGGCGAACTCGCGCCAGACCAGTTCCTTGCAAAAATGTTCGGCACCCGCAGCGCCCTCATGCAACGCGCGCTGTCCGGCCGCCCAAATCGTCCGCGGCCCGATTTCTCCCCAAGCGAGGTTCTCTGACAATCCCGAAGTCGCGCCAATCTGCCCCGGAAAATCCCGCGCCGCACGATAGCGCTCGACGCTCTCTTCTATGAACTCATCAAGCCGGGCCAAAGCCTTGGCTTCCCCAACCCGCTGATGCGGCAAGCACACCGCAGCCCCGCGCCGCATCGCAGCCCCCAGCTGCCAATCCGCCAAATTGTCAGAGGCTGGCCAGACATCGGGCGTGCACATCGAAGTCACCGACGGCACAGGTGCCGCAAAGCCACGCGCGGACACCGCCCGCCAGAACGGCGAATACACTTTATAAAAGCCACCCTGCCCGGTCGCCACCTCCCAAGGTTCGATCAGCAGGGCCCCCGGGAAACTTTCCGCAACCAAACCCTTGGCCTTCAATGCAGCTTTCACCGCTGTATCCCGCGCCACCGCCTGCGGATCATACATCCGCTGCCACATAACGCCCGCAGCGCCAGTCTCAGCAACCAAATCCTGCAAAATTGCCAATGGATCGCCGCGCCGCAAGATCAGCCGCTGCCCCAATCTGGCAAGAACCTGAGAAAAATGTGCCAAAGCCAAGCCCAGCCGCCACTTCGCCGCAGCGCCCAAAACTTCGGCCTGCGCATCAAGCACGAACACCGGGATAAGGGGGCGACCCGTCGCCACAGCTTGCGCCAGCATCGGATGGTCCGACAGCCTGAAATCCCGCCTGAACCACAAAATCAACGGCTTATCTGTCATCACATCCCACAACTTTCAAATGCTTACGCATCAGACGTGCAGTCAGATCACAAGTTCCATCTTCTGTGCACAAATATCCTGCCGGGGAAGCCAAAGGCGGGGGGCGCACAGCCCCCCGATTTTTTAGGTGAAGAATCGTTACAACACGCGGTCCAATGCAGCGATCAATTTGGAAACATCTTCGGCCGAGGTGTAATGCACCAAAGACATCCGCAGCACGCCCTGCTCCAGATCGACCCCCATCGCGGTCAACGGGCGCACCGCGTAGAAATCACCCGCCCAACAGCCGATGCCCTCGCGGCCCAAAGCTTCGGACACCGGCTCTGCCGCTCGGTCCAGCACCACCGCCACCGTCGGCGCACGGTCCTCGCCCCGTCGCGGCCCGATCAGCCGCAGATCATTGCGCGCCGCCAGATAATCTAACAAAGGCGCCACCACGGCCACTTCATGCGCCCGCATCAGATCATGCACCGCCCGATTGCGCGCCGCCGGGTCGCTCTCAGCCCCGAAATGATGCGTGTGCACAGCGTCGATATAGTCCGCCATCCCAGCACAAGCCGCGATCTGCGCATGGTCCGGCCCTCCGGGGGTGAAGCGCTTATGCAAGCTGCCCGCGTTGAAATAATGCCCCTGCGACGGCAGCTCTGCGCCAAAATCCTCCGAGATCACCATGATGCCCTGATGCGGCCCGTAGGTCTTGTAGGCCGAAAACAGATACACATCGCAGCCAAGCGCCGCGAAGTCCGGCAGCCCATGCGGCGCATAAGACACCCCATCCACCACGACCCGCGCCCCCGCAGCCCGGGCCATCGCGGACAGGCTGGCCACATCATTGATCTCTGCCACCACGTTCGAGCAATGCGGCAGACAGACCAGTTTCACCCGACCATCCGCCAGCAACGCCTGCAGATCCGCCGGATCCAGAGAACCCGTCTGCGGATCAATCTGCCACTCGCGCACCTCGATGCCCTCATCGCTCAGCCGCCGCCAGACGCCCGAATTCGCCTCATGATCCTGATTTGTCACCACAATCGCGGCATTCGCCCCGCGCAGCCACACCCGCACTGCCTGCGCCAAAACATAAGTATTTGCGCTGGTCGACGGGCCGAACGACACCTGCTCGTCCTTCACCCCGATCAGCCCCGCCAAACGGCTCCGCGCCTCATCCATCTCGGCCCCGCCGGCCTGCGCACCCGGATAGGGCCCATAGGGCTGCACCTTACGATCAAGATAGAACCGATGCAGGCGGTCCACCACCTGACGGCAGGGATAGGATCCGCCGGCATTTTCAAAAAACGCATGGCTCGACAGCACAGGGCTATCAAACGCCGGAAACTGGCTGCGCACAAAGTTCAGATCAAGTTGGGTCATCAGACACTCTTTCATTGCGATTCATCAGACGGCCCGGCGAAGTTCCACGGTAAAAGCAAGGCCGTGGCAGGTCTTCCAGCCAAGCCGCAACGCCGCAATGGCGCCATGGCAGATCCTGCACAAAGCAGGCTCACAGCAAATCTAGCCGCGGAATTTCAACCCGTAAACCCCCCGCTCCATCCACCAAAATCTGTCTGAAATAATTCCCCGGAATTTGTATAAAATTGCTATCCGCGTTGGCCAACCTGTCTGCTCTGCTATCCCACTTAGGGCATGACGGGTGTGAAACCCCCGCCTACCCGGCCAGCAGCAAAGTCCGTTTTGATCAAAATTCGACCAAACCCTGCCCAAGCCAGCCCCACCGCACAATAACCACTTGAGCCACCGCGTCCCCCGCTCTAGCCTTGGCCCATCCTCAAACCGCACCTCATAAGCGACCCCCAACAGCCGGAAGGAACTTCATGCGCCTCACACATCTGATCTCCAGCACCGCCATCGCCCTCAGCTTTGCCACGCTTGCCCATGCCGCCGACCCCGATCTGACTGTGTTCGATTGGGCCGGTTTTGAGAATCAGGCCCTGATTGAGGCATATGTCGCCAAAAACGGTCAAATGCCGACCTATTCCTTCTTTGGGGACGACGACGAAGCCTTCCAGAAAGTCTCGAACGGCTTCAAGGCCGATGTCGCGCACCCCTGCGCGCAAATGGTGCAGAAATACCGCGACGCGGGCCTGATCGAGCCGTGGGATGTCAGCAAGATCCCGCTTTATGGCGAAATCGGCGAGCGTTACAAAAACTCCAAGATCTTCGCCGATGAGGGTGGGGTTTGGTACATTCCCACCGATGGCGCCTACACCGCCGTCGCCTATAACACCGATCTCGTGAAAGCCGATCAGGTTGCCTCGCTGCAAGTGTTCACCGATCCGGCGTTTGCGGGCAAAATCTCGCTGCCCGACAACACCGATGACACTTGGTCGCTGGCGCTGCTGGCCACCGGGGTGTCGGATTGGACAAATGTGACGGACGAGCAATTTGCCGCCGCCGCCGCTTGGCTGCGCCTTGCGCATGCCAATGTCCGCACCTATTGGGCGGATCCGTCCGAGCTGGCGCAGCTGATGAAAACCGGCGAAGTTGTCATCGCGTGGACATGGAACGACGGTGTCGCCAACCTCAAGCGCGAAGGCGTGCCGGTGGCGTTCCAGCGCACCCCGAAAGAGGGCGTGGCGAACTGGTTCTGCGGCTACGTCAACTTCAAGGACGCGCCGGGCTCTGAAGAAAAAGCCTATGATTTCATCAACGCATGGCTTGATCACGGCTCGGCCAAGGGGCTTTTGGAAAACTTCGGCTATGTCCACGCCAATGATGTGGCGATGAAGGACATTCCAATGGAAGAGCTGAAAGCCGCAGACGTTGACCCGATTGATGGCACGCTGCTCAGCCAAGTCCCGATCGACCCCGCGATGCGGGATCGCATGACGCAAGAGTTTGAGATGATCAAATCTGGCTTCTGATCGCCAAACATCAGGGAGGGGCGTCCCCCTCCCTGACCCTCCCCGCGCCTGCCCCTCACCCCTTGCGCCCGCATCCGCCCGGCCCTATATTCACTCTGTCCGGGGCAACTCGGACTATGGCGATAAACGCACCCATAATAAACGGCTCGGACCCGGGGGCGGTACCCGGCGACTCCACCAATTCACCCTTTCATTTGGGGCGTGTGGGGTCGAAACAGGATCGACGAACGTCTAAAGGGGCCAGCTTTTGCTCGGTGAGGTACTACCGTTATCGGTCCAAACGTACAGTTGCAAATGACAACCGTGCTCCGGCAATGGCTTTGGCTGCGTAAGCAGTTCGAGTCGCCGAAACTAAGTCCTTGCGCTTAGCCGCGTAAGGCGGGGTCCGCCGGAACCTGGCAACAGAATCCGGCACCTTAGCCCTTTATTTTCAAAGTATTGCGCGCCGCTTCGGCGTATAGATCTGCGCAGATTTTCCAACGCGCGTCCGCATCCCACGCTTGACGCGCCCCCCCGAATTTCCTATCCAAACCCATGGGGTCCGCGAACGCCCCGTGAGGCTTAGGCCCAAGTATCGCATCCCATGTCACCGCACAGGATGCCCCATGCCCGGCCCAAACCAGATCACCCCCGCCCAACTGATGCGCCTGATTGGCCTGCCCGATGCGCCCGCAATCGTTGATGTCCGCATCCCCGAAGACATCGCTGCCGATCCCCGGCTGATCCCCGGAAGCGTGGTCAGGCCGCATGACAGCTTCGACCCCGCCACTGCCACCTTGGCGGGTAAGCGCGTGATCGTGGTCTGCCAAAAGGGGCGCAAACTGTCCGAAGGCGTCGCCGCCCTATTGCGCGCGCAATCCATCGAGGCACAGATTTTAGAAGGTGGATCAACAGCTTGGGCCGATGCCGCCCTGCCGATGATCCCGCTTTCAGCCTATCCCAAAACCAACCTTTGGGTCACACGCCACCGCCCGAAAATCGACCGCATCGCCTGCCCTTGGCTGATCCGCCGCTTCATCGACCCGACCGCCCGCTTTCTGTTCGTCACGCCGTCCGAGGTGCAATCGGTGGCCGAGCGTTTCGATGCCACCCCCTTTGACATTGAAGACACTTTCTTCAGCCACCGCGATGATACCTGCACCTTTGATACCTTTCTGACCGAATTCGCGCTGCACACCGCGCCCTTGCGCCGCCTTGCGACAGTGGTGCGCGCTGCGGATACCGACCGTCATGACCTGTCGCCGCAGGCCGCCGGACTGCTTGCGATTTCTGTCGGCCTGTCGCGGCAATACCGCGATGATCTTGAACAACTCGCCGTCGGATTAACGCTTTATGACGCGCTCTACCGTTGGGCACGCGATGGCCATGACGAAGGCCACGACTGGCCAGCAGGGCGTGCGCAATGACCACACTCCCCGACCTTACCCGTGCCTTCGCCCGCATCGGCATCCTGTCCTTCGGCGGTCCCGCAGCCCAAATCGCATTGATGCACCGCGAGCTTGTCGATGAAAAAAAATGGGTGACCGAGGAAGAATACCTCTCGGCCCTCTCTTTCTGCATGCTGTTGCCCGGACCCGAGGCGATGCAATTGGCGACATGGATCGGCTGGCGCAAACACGGCACCATTGGCGGGCTGATCGCGGGGGGCCTGTTCGTCCTCCCCGGTGCGGCTATCGTGCTAGCATTATCCATGATTTACGCCGCTTGGGGCGACATCCCGCTCGTCGCCGCCTTGTTCACCGGCATCCAAGCCGCCGTGCTTGCCGTGGTGATAGAGGCCCTGCTGCGTGTGTCAAAACGCGCCCTGAAATCCCGCGCGCAATGGATCATCGCCGCGCTTGCTTTCACGGCCTTGTTCGCCTTTGCAGCCCCCTTCCCCGCCGTGATCCTTGCCGCCGGAGCATGGGGCTTTTTCACCGCCACCCCCCCTAGAACAACCGCCCCGACAACCGCCGCGCCATGGGCCGAAACCCTGAAAGCCACAGCCATCTGGGCTGCGGTCTGGCTGATCCCGCTTGCCCTGATCCTGCTGTTCGCCCCACCCATCCTCGCCGAGATCGCGCTGTTCTTCTCAAAGCTTGCGGTGCTGACCTTCGGCGGCGCCTATGCTGTGTTGACATGGATGGCGCAGGATGTGGTGCAGCAAAAACAATGGCTTACCCTGCCTCAAATGATTGATGGGCTGGGTCTGGCTGAAACCACCCCCGGCCCGCTGATCCTTGTGACCGAATTTGTGGGCTACCTTGCCGCCGTCAAACAGGGCATCCCCATGGCCCTTGCCGCCGCCGCAATCACGCTCTGGATGACCTTTGCCCCCTGCTTTCTGTGGGTCTTTGCCGGAGCCCCGTGGATCGCCCGGCTAACCCACGCCCCCCGCCTGTCCCAAGCCCTGCAAGCCATCACCGCAGCCGTCGTCGGCACCATCGCCAACTTGTCACTCTGGTTTGCCGCGCATGTGATCTTCGCCGCCGTCAGCACCGTCAGCTTTGGCCCGCTCCACCTGATCGCCCCCGACCTTACCAGCCTGAAACTGCTGCCGACAGCCCTTGCGCTGATCGCCGCCTACCTACTGCTGCGCCGCCACTGGCCCTTGCCCGCGGTACTCGCCCTCTGCGCGATTTCTTCCGCTGCAGTTGCAGCATTCTGAGCCGCCCCCCTTCCCTTTGAAACCAAATCCCCTATGCTGACCGAATTACAAAGGGGCGGCTCATGGCGAAATCTATTGATTACGGAAACCTCATGCACCGCGCGATGCGGGGATTGATTCAGACCGTTCTCAAGGATGTAGGGGCCGAAGGTCTGCCCGGCGCGCACCATTTCTTCATCACCTTTGACACCACGATTGACGGCGTTGTCATGGCCGATTGGTTGCGCTCGCGCTATCCGGGTGAGATGACGATAGTGGTGCAGCATTGGTTTGAAGACCTGATCGTCTCCGACGACGGCTTTGAAATCACACTGAATTTCGGCAATCAGCCCGAGCATTTGGTGATCCCCTTCGACGCCGTGCGCACCTTTGTCGATCCGTCGGTTGAATTTGGCCTGCGGTTTGAAACCCACGAGGATGACGACGAAGACGAGGATGACGAAAACGATCCCGAAGACGATCCAACCCCGCCGCAAGGCGATGCGCAAATCCTGCGCTTGGACAAGTTCCGCAAGCAATAACCGATAAGGAAGCCTGCCATGGCCAAAGAGGCTGCGCTGTTCTTGCGTCAATTTCTGACCAATCCGCTGCAAGTGTCGTCTGTCGTGCCATCCTCCCGCTGGCTGGCGCGCGCCATGGCGCAGGGCTTGGGTCCAAACTCGGGCCGCGTCGTTGAATTCGGCCCTGGCACAGGCGTTCTGACCGAAGGTATTCTGGCCGCAGGCGTGCCGCCGGAAAACCTGACCCTCTATGAAATGAGCCCCAGCTTCACCAAGCTGTTGCGCGCGAAATTTCCCAAAGTCACCATTCACAACGCCGCCGCCCAAGCCGTTGTGGGCGATATGAAGCCCGGCGTCTCGGCCGTCATTTCCGGCCTGCCGCTGCTGTCGATGCCGCTGGCGGTGCGCGAATCCATCGTCAAAGCCGCCTTCGACATCCTTGCCCCTGATGGCGTTTACGTCCAGTTCACCTATGGCACCAAACCGGCCCTGACGGAGGAGCAGCTTGCGAAACTGGGCCTGAAGGTCAGCGCAGGCCCGAAAGTCTGGCTCAACATCCCCCCCGCCCGGGTTTTCCACTTCCGCAGGGCGTAAAAACCACGCAGTTCTGGCATGGCGATTTGGTATACATCTGCATACCGATTGAATTCTTAACATTTCCCCGCTATGCCACAGCCATCCCATCCAAGAGGCTTGCATATGTCCGCCACTCGTACCGAAACCGACAGCTTTGGCCCGCTAGAGGTTCCTGCCGATAAATACTGGGGCGCGCAGACCCAGCGCTCGATCCTGAATTTCCCGATCGGGTGGGAGCGTCAGCCCACGGCCATCGTCCGCGCTTTGGGCGTGATCAAAAAGGCCTGTGCGCTGGTCAATATCGCGCAAGGCGACATTGATGCGGCATTGGGCGAAACGATTGCGAAAGCCGCGCAAGAGGTGATCGACGGCAAGTTCGACGACAACTTCCCGCTGGTGGTCTGGCAAACCGGCTCTGGCACCCAGTCGAACATGAACGCGAATGAGGTGATCTCAAACCGCGCGATTGAAATGCTTGGCGGCGTGATGGCCTCCAAAAAACCCGTGCATCCGAACGATCACGTCAATATGGGTCAGTCGTCCAACGACACTTTCCCCACCGCGATGCATGTCGCCATCGGCATGATGGCGCGCGACACCCTGCTGCCGGGCTTGGAAAAACTGCACGCAGCGCTGGATGCAAAATCCCATGATTTCAAAGACATCATCAAGATTGGCCGCACCCACACCCAGGACGCGACGCCCCTGACCTTGGGTCAGGAATTTTCCGGCTACGCCAAACAGGTCGAAAAAGGCATCGCGCGCGTCAAGATGTGCCTGCCCGATATTTACGAACTGGCGCAGGGTGGCACCGCAGTTGGCACCGGCCTGAACACCCGCGTCGGCTGGGATACCCGCGTCGCGGCAGCGATTGCCGAGATCACCGACCTGCCTTTCGTCACCGCCCCGAATAAATTCGAGGCTTTGGCCGCGCATGATGCGATGGTGATGTTCTCAGGCGCGCTGAAAACCGTCGCAGCCTCGCTGTTCAAGATCGCCAACGACCTGCGCTTGCTCGGCTCCGGCCCACGCTCGGGTCTGGGCGAGTTGATCTTGCCGGAAAACGAGCCGGGATCGTCGATCATGCCGGGCAAGGTTAACCCGACTCAGGCCGAGGCTCTGACCATGGTTTGCGCGCAGGTGATGGGCAATGATGCAGCTGTCGGTTTTGCCGGATCGCAGGGCCATTTCGAGCTGAACGTCTACAACCCGATGATGTCCTATAACGTCTTGCAATCCATGCAACTTTTGGGCGACGCCGCAGGCTCATTTACCGATAACATGGTGATCGGCACCGAGGCCAACATTCCCCGCATCGACAAGCTGATGAAGGAATCGCTGATGCTGGTCACCGCTTTGGCCCCGACCATCGGCTATGATGCCGCCACCAAAGTCGCCAAAACCGCGCATAAAAACGGCACTACCCTGCGCGAGGAAGCCATCGCTTTGGGCTATGTGGATGGCGAAACTTTTGACCGCGTCGTGCGGCCAGAAGACATGGTTGGGCCGAAAGGCTAATGGCAGAAATTATCAACCTGCGCGCGGTGCGGAAAGCCAAAGAACGGCTGGAAACCCGCGCGCAGGCGGACGCCAACGCTGTGAAATTCGGTCGCCGCAAAGTCGACAAACGGCTTGAGGCCGCACAGCTTGAAAAGGCCAAGCGCGATCTCGACGGCCATGCGATGACACCAAAAGACCCAGAATGAGCGGCCGTCCCGTCAAACATTCCCTCACGCTGAAAGGCCACCGCACCTCTGTGTCGCTAGAGGCGGCGTTCTGGGACGGTTTCTGCGAAATCGCCCGTGCCCGTGGCCAAACCCTCAACGCCCTTGCCGCCGAGATCGACGCGGGCCGAGAGGATGACATCGGCCTCGCCTCGGCTATCCGGGTGTTCGTTTTTGCGGAACTGCGGCGCTGATTCGCCGCAGTTTGGTTAACAGACCAAAGCCGCCACAAATCCAGCACCGCATATGGCCGCTTTCCATACGGAATATGGCCGCTTTCTGGGTCGTTAATCTTTCATAAAGTCGACGATTAACGATGCGTTCTCAAGCGCTTAGCTCACGCCGGGAAATCCGCAGCCAAATCCCATCGCGTGCCCGCACCGTCAAATGCGCCACAGGCACCGCTTCCCGCCCGGCCACACATTCAAAGCGAAACGTTCGCGCCAGTTGGGCCAGCAGCAAGACCCCTTCTACCATCGCAAACCCAGCCCCGGTGCAAACCCGTGGCCCCGCCGAAAACGGCATATAGGCATCGCGGGCGCAGGCGCGATTTTCCTCGGTTTGCCAACGGCTTGGGTCAAATTCATCGGGCCTGTCCCAGATCCGTTCATGGCGATGCAGGTGCCAAGGGCTCAGCACAATCTGCGCGCCGCGGGCGACATTGCGGCCGCGCATCACCTCGGGCTCTGCGTTCTCGCGCACCATCATCGGCACCGGCGGATACAGCCGCAGCACTTCGCGGAACACATCGCGGGTGAAACGCATCTTGGAAAGTGCAGCAAATTCAGGTGCTTCGCCCAAAGCCTGCGCCTCGGCGGCGACCTTTTCCTGCGTGTCGGGGTCCATCGCCAACATCAACAAGGCCCAAGATAAAGCCGAGGCACTGGTTTCATGGCCCGCAAGGAAGAAAATCGCAACCTGATCAACCATTTCCTCGGTATCAAACCGTTGCCCGGTCTGCGGATCGGCGGTGGTCATGATCTTGGTCGCCAGATCATCCGGCGCCAAACCCGCCGCAATCTCCGCCGCCCGCGCCTCTGTCAACCGCCGGATCAGTGCCCGAATAACCGCGGCTGACCGCTTTGTGGCAGACTTGTGAAACCGCGGCACCCAAGCAGGCAATGGCAGAAAAGCCGCAATGTTTAGAATAGGTTGCGTGCGTTGATAGGTGCGAAATTCGGCAAAAACTGCCGATGCCACCTCGTGTTCGATCGGGATTGAGAACAACGTGCGAAAGATCACATCCGCCGCCGCATGGCTCATCTCCGCTTCAACCTCGACCTCGCCCACAGGCATCCGCGCCACCGCAGCCAGCCCCGCCGCCCATATCGCCGGAAAGGTGTCGCGCAACCGCCCCCCCTCAAATGCGGGGTCAATAATGCGGCGCTGCCGCCGCCAAACCTCGCCGTTGGTCACGAAAACCGAGTTTCCGAGCAAAGGGTTAAGCCCCTCCCGGATGCGGTTGGATTTCGGAAAATCATCGGGCCGCTCGACCAGAACGCGGTTTACCAAAGCAGGATCGTTGCACAAATAGCTGTGGAAAAACGGGGTCTTAAACACCGCCATCCAAGCCCGATACAGCCGCGCAGGTTGCGCCGAAAGAATGTCCGCCCGAAACAACCGCAGGTATTGCAGCAAAGAAACCTTGTCTGCGCGCGGCTGTGGTTTTGGCGGGATCATGCCATATCCCGATAACCAGAAGCGGGCCGTTCGATCCGACTTTTCGAGGCCGCTCGGTCGCGGTAGCGATCTGCCAAGCTCAACGGCCCTGCCGTGATCTGGAAATAATCATAGTGGCCGGGGCGATCAAAAGCGCAAAGGTATTGAAAATGCAGACGAAAAAACTTCCATCGCAACGCTTTCCAACGTGCAGGTGACAAAGTTTGCGTGAAGGCGGCCGAGATCACCAATGGCCAAACCTTGGCCTCGGGAGCCACTCCCGTCACCGCAACAGGGTCGCACAAAGCAAAGGCGCAGCCATCGCCGGGGGCGGTCACATCGACCCAAACCAGTCGATCCTGCGCGGCCAGATAGTGCAGATCAGCCCGCAAACGCCGGGCTTTTGGCAGAAAAGACACCATCGGCACGACTTGGCCCAGCGACAAAAATCCAATTTTTGCAGTGTCTTGCGGCAATCCTTCGCGCAAAAGATCAGCCAGAATCGACACCGACAGATGCGCGCCTGAAGAATGGCCGACCACCAGAACCTCGTCAAATCCGGCGCTCAAAGCCGCGCGGATGGAAAGCCGAAACGCGGTCATTCGGGCCTCAAGTTCGGGTGGGTTCGCACCGCCAGCTTGGGCAGAATAGGCGTAATCATGCATCAGATAATAGGCGAACACCTTGTTATCCCAGCGCTTAAACGCACGCAGAACCGCCCAAAGCACGCCCAGACCCGCCGCCCAACCCAAAACCGGGTGGACAGCAGAAACCAACATTCCCACGCCCCAACCCGCCAAAATCGCCAGAAAAAGCTGCACCAGCAGGAACACGAACGGATAAAGCGCCGCGATCATCGGCCCCTTGCGCAGACCCGCCAGCCGGAACAGCGCCCCGGACGCGATATAGGCGTAGGCTGTGCGAACCAGTTGTGCATATGTCGCCAAAATTCCGCGCGACATCGAGGTTTTGACGATATCGGACCAGACCAGAACTTCGACATCTGCGTCAGTCACAACCTCCTTGATGTTGGTCGTGACATGCCAACCATAAGCGCCGCCTGTTTTTTTCGGTTTCAAACCAAGCTCATAGCCGGAAATCTGCGCCTGTGCCTCACCTTCCTTGCGGTAAAGTTCACGGTAGCGGCGCGGATGAAACGGATCATAGCCGGGGATATAGAACACCCGCCGGCGGCGCACGCGCTGATCGGTCTGTGCCACTTCGGTGATCGGTTCCATACTGCCTCTGCCCTGTTGGCAGCATCATGGCAGAGGAATCGGGCGATTCTAAGGGCGAAACTAGCCCAAGCTTGCCAGAAACGGCACGTTCTCCAGCAGCCAATACGAGAAGGATGAAAAGCCCCCCGTCAGCATCAGCAGGCCGATTGTCCACAGCAGCAGGCCCATGATTTTCTCAATCCGCTCGGCATGACGCTTCATGAAAGAGACGAACGGCTGCAAGCGGGCGAAAAACGCGGCAACCAGCAGGAAGGGGATGCCAAGGCCCGCCGCATAGACGCCCAGAAGGGTCATGCCACGGGCGACATTGCCCTCTTGTGCTGCTAGCGACAGGATCGCGCCCAGCTGCGGGCCAATGCAAGGGGTCCAGCCAAAGGCAAAGGCCAGGCCCAGAACATAAGCGCCGAAGGCCGATCCGCCTTGATCGCCTGCATCCAAACGCATCTCGCGATCCAGAAAGCCGATACGATAAATGCCGATGAAATGCGCCCCGAATATCATCACCACCACCCCGGCGATCGTGGCGAACATGTTGGCATTGCCCAAGAAAAACGCACCGAACGCCGAGGCCGCAAGGCCAAGGAGCAGGAAAACCGTGGATAGACCCAGCACGAAAAACAGCGCAGCCAGCAAAGGTGAGCGGCCAGTTTTCATCTCGGACACCGAAATACCGGACATATAGGCCAGATAGGGCGGCACAATCGGCAGCACGCAAGGCGACAGGAAAGACAGGATCCCCGCCACGAGGGCGACCAGAATGGCCGGAAGCAGGCTTGCGTCAAAGATGTCGATGCCGAACATGGGGACTCCGTTTTCTCAGGTCTAGCGCGGTGGATCGCAAAGGTCACGCCCGCGCGCATCACGTCTTGGTGCGGCATTTTGGGCTGGCCTATAGACCGGCGGCGGGGATATTTGCGCACAGAGGATGGGGTGACGTCGATGAATTGGAATGTGGAGTTGGATTGCCTGGGATTGTTGTGCCCCCTGCCGGTTTTGCGGGCCCGCAAGCGGTTGCTTGGCATGCAGCCGGGCGAGGTTTTGCGGGTGCTGGCAAGCGACAGAATGGCGGCGATTGATCTGCCGCATTTCTGTGTGGAGGCTGGGCACGATTATCTGGAGGCTTGCGAGGTTGCAGGTGGTCATGCCCATCTGATCCGGCGCGGGATATGAAAAGGGCGGCAGGTTTCCCCGCCGCCCCAATGGTTTAGCGGCCCAAAGACCACCAACCGCGTTTTTTCGGTTTCGGTGGGCCGTCTTCTTCCGCAGGCTCGACCGCATCACTGCTTTGGCTGAGTTCTGGTTGCGCGCTTGTCGCGGCCGGGGCCACTGCAGGTTCCAACGTCGGCGCAGCGGGTTCCGCCTGCGGTGCTGAGGCTTCAACAACCGGCGGCGCTTCAACCACGACTTCGGGTGCCGCTTCAACCACAGCTTCCGCTTTTGGCTTGGCGCGGCTGGTGCGGCTGCGGGTCGCTTTCGGCTTTTCGTCTGGCGACGCCGGAGCATCCGAAACCACGGCTTCCGCCGCCGTTTCGACAGCCACTTCAGCCACTTGCGCAGATTTTGCGCCACGACTGCGGGTGCGGCTGGCAGGTTTCACCGTCTCGACCACGGCTTCAGGTGCAGCGGCTTCAGGTGAGGTTGCAGCTGATTTGCTGCCACGCGGGGCGCGGGTGCGGGTCGGCTTTTTCACAGGAACCTCGGCCACAGCTTCGGCGGCAGGTTGCGCGATGACGGTTGCAGAATCCGCTACACCTTCGCGGGCGGTGTCATCGCCTGCCTCGTCGTCGCCATCATCCTCGTCGCCATCTTCGCCTTCGCCACCCGGCGCTGCATTGGCCTCTCCCGGTTGGCCCGGCTTTTTGCGGCGACGCCGACGGCGGCGCTTTTTGCCAGTGCCATCGCCAGTTGCCGCAGCAGCAGCGGCAGAAGCGACAGGCACCGCCACCACTTCGACAACTTCGGCCTCTTCAACATCATCCACGTCGTCGATGATATCATCGTCTTCTTCTTCGGCGACCGGCGCGCCCATCAGCGAAGCATTGCCCGAAATCACCGAGGACACTTCCGGCACCACGCGGGTCGCGGTTTTGAATTTCTCAATCGAGAAATCGGGAGAGATCATCAACGGATCACATTCGATCCGTACCGCCATGCCATAGCGGGCCTCGATCAGCGCGATATGCTCGCGCTTGCCGTTGATCAGGAAGTTCACAATGCCAATCGGGGCGCGCAGCAGCACTTCTTTGCTGCGTTTGCGGGTGCCTTCTTCTTCCAAGGCGCGCAAAACTTGCAGACCAAGGCTGTCGTCCGAGCGGATCAAACCCGTGCCGTGGCAATGCGAGCAAGGCTGCGTGGTGCTTTCCAGCATCCCCGGACGCAAGCGCTGACGCGACATTTCCATCAGGCCAAAGCCAGAAATCCGCCCTACTTGGATCCGCGCGCGGTCGGTTTTCAGCTTGTCTTTCAGCTTCTTCTCGACGGCGGCGTTGTTGCGACGCTCTTCCATGTCGATGAAGTCGATCACGATCAGGCCGGCGAGATCGCGCAGACGCAACTGACGCGCAACTTCTTCGGCGGCCTCAAGGTTAGTCTTCAAAGCGGTGTCCTCGATGGACCCCTCTTTGGTGGCGCGGCCCGAGTTCACGTCGATGGCAACCAAGGCCTCGGTGATACCGATGACGATGTAGCCGCCTGATTTCAGCTGCACGGTTGGGTTGAACATGCCGCCAAGGTAGCTTTCGACCTGATATTTTGCGAACAGCGGGGTTTGTTCATCATAGCGCACCACAGATTTCGCGTGGCTTGGCATGATCATCCGCATGAAGTCTTTCGCGGTGCGATAGCCCGCCTCGCCTTCAACCAGAATTTCGTCAATCTCGCGGCTGTAAAGGTCGCGGATCGTGCGCTTGATCAGGTTGCCTTCCTCGTAGATCGCAGCCGGAGCAATCGACTTGAGGGTCAATTCGCGGATCTGTTCCCACAACCGCATCAGATATTCGTAATCGCGCTTGATCTCGGGCTTGGTGCGTTTGGCACCCGCCGTCCGAATGATCAGACCCGCGCCTTCCGGCACTTCGATCTCGGTCGCGATCTCTTTCAGCTTCTTGCGGTCGGCGGCTTGGGTGATCTTGCGGGAAATCCCACCACCGCGCGCGGTGTTCGGCATCAGCACGCAATAACGGCCGGCGAGCGACAGATAAGTGGTCAGCGCAGCCCCCTTGTTGCCGCGTTCTTCCTTGACCACCTGCACCAGCATGATCTGGCGAACCTTCACCACTTCCTGGATTTTGTAACGTCGCGCCCGAGGTTTGCGCGGGGCAGAGATTTCTTCCGACACGTCTTCTTCGGCGATGGATTCAATCTCGTCATCGGTATCCGATGCGTGGTCGATCGAGCGGAACGCAGGTTCAGCGTCGTCGCTGTCTGCCGAAACTACGTCGTGGCTGTGGCTGTGATCATGGTGGTCGTGGCCATGGTGCGGCTGCTCGACCACATCGGCGGGCGCAGATTGCACCAATGCGTCTGCCCCGGTTTCATCCCCAAGATCAACCACATCCATGCTGCTGATTTCAGCAACCTGCACCGCGTCGCCTTCAACGGTTTCAGCGCGCGGACGCTGTTGCGGTTTGGATTGCGGGCGCGGGCGCGCGCGGCGGTTATCTTCTTCATCCTGCGCGCGGTTATAGGCGCGCTCTTCATCCAGCAGGGCTTTGCGGTCGGCAACCGGGATCTGGTAATAATCCGGGTGGATTTCGGCAAAGGCAAGAAAGCCGTGGCGGTTGCCGCCGTAATCGACAAAAGCCGCTTGCAGCGAAGGCTCTACCCGCGTGACTTTGGCAAGGTAGATATTTCCGGCAAGCTGGCGCTTGTTTACGGTTTCAAAATCGAATTCTTCGACCTTGTTTCCATCGACCACAACAACCCGAGTCTCCTCGGCATGGGTGGCGTCGATAAGCATTTTCTTTGACATATCAATCCATTGCGCCCGTCATGCAAAATGCCCCCCGGCGGACCGGAGGGGTTATTTCCCATAGAGAGGCGGCTTGTTCGGGCGGCTGCGCGCAACGCAAACAGGCGGGCTGTGCCCGGTGGGCACCCCTCGCCTTGACTTGCCAATGTCGCGCACATCATCGCGGTTCACGTTTGGGCCGCTTGCGCGCGCCCACCTTAAAAAGCCCGGTTTGTTTCTGTTTTATCAGTCACTTACGGGCAATAATCCGGCCTTGCGACCGATCCGACCACCCCGGCTTTCGGCGCGCATATAGCGCCAGATCATCGGGGCAGAGAATTCCGTGGCGACATGCTGTCACCTGACTGTAACCCTAACGGGAAACAGCCAGCTATGACAATGGGTGATTTACGTCAGATCGGCAGCATTGGGTGGGGATTAACCCCACCGCGCAGGCATAGCTTGGGTCGAACCACAGACTACACATAATCCTGCCGCTGCAAGCCATACTTGGCCATCTTTTCGTTCAGGGTCCGGCGTGGCAGGCACAACTCGTCCATCACCCCGGTGATAGAGCCTTTGTGGCGCCGCATGGTATTGTCGATCAGCATGCGTTCAAACGCCTCGACATAGTCTTTCAGCGGCTTGCCTTCGGTGGTCAGCGCCGGGCCAGAAGCCTCGTTATCGGCCATCAAAAGGCTGGCGATTGAACCCGAACCGCGCCGATTCTGCAGCACCGCGCGCTCCGCGATATTGACCAGTTGCCGGACGTTGCCGGGCCATGGCGCTTGCAACAACTGTGCGGCCTCTTGTGCAGTCACCTGCGGCGCGTCGCAGCCGTATTCTTCGGCAAACTGCTCTGACGAGCGGGTGAACAGCGTCAGAATATCCTCGCCGCGCGCGCGCAGCGGCGGACAAATGATCGTCATCGCCCCCAAACGATAAAACAGATCCGAGCGCAACACGTCTTCCAGCGTCTTGTTGGGCGCGTGTTCATTGCAGATCGCGATGATGCGGGTTTCGGGCGGCGTGCCTTGCTCGTTGATCAAAGTCAGCAGGCGCGATTGCAACGGATGGCTCAGTGCCTCGATATCCTCAAGGCACAAAGTGCCACCGCGGGCTTCTTCCACCAACGGCAGGTTGCCATCATCCGAAGGGCCAAACAACTTGGCCGCGAGCTGGTCTTCCCCCCAAGCCGCACAAGATACCGTCACGAACTTCTTTGATCCGCGCGGGCCAACCGCATGCAAAGCATGCGCCACCAAAGTCTTGCCGGTGCCGGTTTCGCCATCAATCAACACATGGCTATCGGCTTGACCCAGATCAAGAATATCCTCACGCAGCCGTTCCATCGCGGGGCTGGCGCCGACCAGCTTCTTCATCAGGATCGAACCATCCGACAGCTCTTTACGCAAAGCACGGTTGTCCAGCGTCAGCCGCCGCGCCATCGTCGCGCGTTTGGCAAGTTCAGTCATCCGATCCGGGTTGAACGGCTTTTCAAGGAAATCATAAGCACCGACCCGCATCGCCTCAACCGCCATCGGCACATCGCCATGGCCCGTGATCAGGATGACCGGAAGCCCGGAATCCATCCCCATCAACCGCTTTAGAAACGCCATGCCATCCATGCCCGGCATCTTGATATCAGACACCACGACGCCCGGCCATTCCGGCCCCAGCACCTTCAGGGCTTCTTCAGCGCTGGCATAAGTTTCCGTATCAAACCCTGACAGGGCCAGCCACTGGCTGATCGAGGCGCGCATATCTGCCTCATCGTCCACAATCGCCACTTTCATTGCCCGTGCCATGAAACCCTCATTCCGCTGCTTTTGCTTCTTTGCCCAACAAGGGCAGTTGTACTTCAAACACTGCACCGCCGCCTGTGGCGTTATGCGCCGTCAGACGCCCGCCCAGATCGGTCACAATGCCCGATGAAATCGCCAGACCAAGGCCAACGCCCTCACCCGGTTTTTTGGTCGTGTAGAACGGCTCAAAGATCGAGCCGATATCGCCGATGCCAGTGCCGTTGTCGCGCACTGCCAAAGTCGCTGTTTCCCCCATGGTCAACAACAGGTCGATTTGCGGATCAAGCATATCTTTGGTGGCATCCAGCGCGTTTCTCAACAAGTTGATGATCACCTGCTCCAATCGCAACCGATCGGCCATCACCATCACGGGTTGGCGCGGCACGGTGCGGGTTATCTTTACAACGCGCTGCTTCAGTTGCGGTTCCATCATCGCCAAAGCCGAAGACACACAGGCGCGCAGATCGACAGGCTCGAAGGCTTCGCCACCTTTGCGCGCGTAGGATTTCAGCTGACGGGTGATCGCGCCCATGCGGTCGATCAGATCGTCAATGCGCTGGAACGACGACAAGGCTTCATCCGGGCGTTTGCGCTGCAACAGCAATCGCGCGCCCGCCAGATAGGTTTTCATCGCCGCCAATGGCTGGTTCAACTCGTGACTGACCGCCGCCGACATTTCGCCCAAAGCCGCGAGTTTCGAGGATTGCGCAAGCGTCAGCTCGGCCACTTCCAGCGTTTTCTGCACTTTTTCGCGCTCCGCAATCTCGCGGGAAAGCCGTGCGTTCAGCAGCCGCAATTCGGCAGATTCGCGTTGGAACGACACCGATTGCGACCAAGCCCGGCGCGACAAGACGTAAAACGTCAAAGCGGCAAGGATGGCAAAGCCCATGATTTCCAAGGCAATCACGCCGTTCACCCGCTCGCGTACCGAATCGTAGGCGGTGAAGGTCACCATCTTCCAACCCTGAAACGGCACCCGCGCTTCGGTGCGCAGCACGGCCTCACCAGAGACATAGGCATCGGGTGGGTTCTGCGCCCAGTCGGCGGCGCCTTTCAGCGCGCGGTCCAAAGCAGAAGGCTTGTCGGTCGGGGTCAGCGCCTCACCCAGCGGTTTGCTGCGCCACGATGACTCGGTCGCCAAAATCACCGTGCCTTCCGAATTGGCCACCAGCACCGCATCCTGCAAGCCTGCCCAAGCCCGCTCGTGCTTCATCATATCGACGGCCACCACGATCACGCCCAGCACCTGACCATCGGCCTCGATCACACGCGCATAGCTGAAATCAAATGCACCGCCATCGCGGGCGGTGACCGAAAACACCGTATCTTTGGTGCGGATCGCATCGACGAAATAACTTTCCGAGCGGTGCGCCGACCCCAGCAAATTGCGGTTGGTCGATCCGACCGCCAAACCATCTTTGTCCAGCAGCAAGATGGATGCGACGCCGATTTCCTTTTGCACCTCGATCAGGCGCAAGGTGGTGTTGGCGAACAGATTTTTGCGCAAGCTGTCGCGAATCGCCGGATCATCGGCCAGCAGCAACGGCACCACGGACGTGCGCTGCACTTCGGACAGCATGTTGCCGGAATACAGCGCCAATCGCAGTTCGGCCCGGTTGCGGGTGGTTTCGGTGAATCGCTCGGACAGCCAGCGGTTGGTGACCAGCACCACCCCCACGGCAAGCATGATCAAAAGCGTCGCGGCAAGCCTGATGCGCCAGGATTTCCCAGGCGAGGTTTCGCTCAAACGTTTGGAACGGCTGCGGCTTTGCATGGCGCGACATTAAGCCTGCCCGAAGGGGGCCTCAAGCCAAAGCGGCTTAAACCAGCGCCATCCCGCCCATCAGGCTGGCAAACAGCGCCGCACCATCAGTGCCCCCGGCGCGGGCATCCACCACCCGCTCGGGGTGCGGCATCATGCCAAGCACGCGGCGATTGGCGGAAAGCACGCCTGCAATGTCGGCGGCAGCGCCGTTGGGGTTTTGAGTATAGGTGAAGGCGATGCGATCTTCGGCGCGCAAGGCGGCGAGACCTTCAGCATCAATGGTGTAATTGCCGTCGTGATGCGCCACAGGCACGGCGATCTGCTGGCCTTTGGCATAGGCGCTCGTGAAGGCGCTGTCGGTGGTGATCACGTTCAGGCCGACGGTCTTGCAGATGAATTTCAACCCGGCATTGCGCATCAATGCGCCCGGCAACAGCTGCATCTCGGTCAGCACCTGAAAGCCGTTGCAGACCCCCAGCACATAGCCGCCGCGGCTGGCGTGGCTGCGGATCGCGGCAGCAATCGGCGATTGCGCGGCGATGGCACCGCAGCGCAGATAATCACCGAACGAAAAACCGCCCGGAACCCCCACCACGTCGGTGCCCGCTGGAAGAGTGCTGTCCTTGTGCCAGACCCGCGAGACCTCAAACCCCGCGCTTTCAAAGGCCACGGCAAGGTCGCGATCACAGTTTGATCCGGGAAAGGTGACGACGGCGGCTTTCATGGGCGGCACTCCGAAGGATTTGGATAGCCCGCGATTAGCGCAATCCGCGCCCGGCTGCCAGTAGAAACCGCCATTCGGGCAGGGCGGAATTCGCGCGAATTCCGTGCACGATTTTCGCGCGAAAATCGCTTTTGCGGGCGAGGTTGCGGCGTGTCCACGCGTGGACAAAATTGCATGCAAGCAAAATCAATGGCTTGCAGGCGATGATTCATCAAATCTTAAGATATGCCAAAAATCTTAAGATGCGCCGCAGTGGCTTAGGGATTAGAGCAACTCGACGCGGTAGCTTTCGATCACGGTGTTCGACAACAGCTTTTCGCACATCGCTTTGACGGCAACCTCGGCTGCTGCAGCATCGGTTTCGGCCAGATCCAACTCGATCACCTTGCCTTGCCGGACCCCATTCACGCCCGCAAAGCCAAGCGTGCCAAGTGCGTGGCGCACGGCCTCGCCCTGCACATCGAGAACGCCGGATTTCAACATGACTGTGACGCGCGCTTTCATAGCAATCTCCGCAGGTTTGAGGTGAGGCTCCCTTAGCCTGCTCTGGTTTGTTCGACAAGGGTGGAAGCTTGGCTGTGGATGCAGCTCGCAAGCTGGGGGCTCGCCCCCAGACCCCGAGGATACTTGTGCAGAGAGGATGACCAAGCGGGCGTGGGGGTGGTGATTTGCTTAGTTGATCAGGGTTGGCTTGACCGTGTGCGTGACGTTCGACGGCAACACGCCCAAGCGCCGCGCGAGTTCGGTGTAGACATCGGCAAGCGGCCCCGGCTCGGGGATCGGCTGGCCGTCGCCGCGATCCACCAGACCGCGCAAATCCCACAACCGGCAAGAGTCGGGGCTGATTTCATCGGCGACGATCAGACGCATATAGTCGCCTTCCCAGATCCGGCCGATCTCGATGCGGAAATCGGCAAGACGGATGCCAACGCCCAGCATCACGCCGGACATGAAATCATTCACCCGCAACGCCAAAGCGATCATGTCATCAAGGTCTTGCTGGGTGGCCCAGCCGAAGGCGACAATATGTTCTTCGGCGACCATTGGCAGGGTCAGACGGTCGTCTTTCAGATAATACTCGACAATCGGGCGCGGCAGTGGCGTGCCTTCGGGGATGCCAAGTCTGGTCGAGATTTCGCCCGCCGCGAAATTGCGCACCACGACTTCCAGCGGGATGATTTCCGCCATCCGCACCAGTTGTTCGCGCATATTCACCCGGCGGATGAAATGCGTCGGCACACCAATGGCGTTAAGCCCGGCCATGAAAAACTCTGACAAGCGGTTGTTCAAAACACCTTTGCCCTCTACCGCCGCAGGTGCTGCCTCGGCTGCGGTTGGCGCGCTGTCGTCTTTGAAATACTGGATCAGAGTGCCCGGTTCCGGTCCTTCATACAGGATCTTCGCCTTGCCCTCGTAAACCTTCTTCCTGCGCGCCATGGATGCTCCGATGCCAATAGGAAACGGGGGCGGCTGCGCCACCCCTGCCCTTTTTTACGAGCCTATATGACAAGGCGGGGGTGGGGGCAAGGTCTGCGGCGCATAAGCCGCAGCCGCCGGAGTGGCTTTTTATCTTGAACGGCGGGCGCGGCATGGGCATATGGAAGGCAATGTTCCATGACCCAGAGGGCCAGCTATGACCAGTTATGACGACCGCGAAAATGCATTTGAAACCAAATTCGCCCATGATGCCGATATGCAGTTCCGCGCCGAAGCGCGGCGCAACAAGCTGACCGGGCTTTGGGCGGCGGGATTGCTGGGCAAAACCGGCGACGATGCGGCGGAATATGCGATGTCGGTGGTCAGCGCCGACTTTGAAGAGGCCGGTATCGAGGATGTAGTGCGCAAGGTTGCAGCCGATCTGGGCAGCCTGTCGAGCGCCGATGCCGTGCGCGCCAAGATGGCCGAGTTGCTGCCCGTCGCCAAATCGCAGCTTATGACCGAGCTGTAAGCCCGTTTTCGGTGATGCTTTCGGGCCGCTGCCGGATCGGCGGCGGCCTTTTTCATGCGCATGCCAGCTGTGGGCGGCAGTTGTGGTCCACCACATAATGTTATGCAGAATATAGATTTGCCTCGCCGTGGCGCGCGTGGCAAACACAGATTCAACTTGAACAGACGAGGTCGCCCATGTCCCAAGACGCGCTTTCCAAATTGCTTGCCAGCCGCGATTGGCTGATGGCCGATGGGGCAACAGGCACCAACCTGTTCAATATGGGTTTGGAATCGGGCGAGCCGCCAGAGTTCTGGAACACTGACAAGCCCGACAATATCCGCAGCCTCTATCGCAATGCGGTCAATGCCGGGTCGGATATTTTCCTGACCAACACCTTTGGCGGCAACGCCAGCCGCCTGAAGTTGCATGGCGCGCAGGGCCGGGTGCGCGAGTTGAACCGTATCGGTGCTGCCTTGGGCCGCGAAATTGCCGATGCCTCAGGGCGCGTGGTTGTGGTTGCAGGCTCTGTCGGGCCGACGGGTGAGATTTTTGAGCCGATGGGCACGCTGACGCATCGCGCGGCGGTTGAGATGTTTCATGAACAAGCCGAGGGACTGAAAGAAGGCGGCGCGGATGTGCTCTGGGTGGAAACCATCTCCGCCCCCGAGGAATACGCCGCTGCGGCCGAGGCTGCGGCTTTGGCGGGGATGCCGTGGTGCGGCACGATGAGCTTTGATACGGCGGGCCGGACGATGATGGGGACGACTTCGGCGGCGATGGCCGAAATGGTCGAGAAACTCGCCAACCCGCCAATTGCCTTTGGCGCGAACTGCGGTGTTGGCGCGTCTGATCTGATGCGGACCGTGCTGGGTTTTGCCGCCACGGGCTCGGCTCGGCCCCTGATCGCCAAGGGCAATGCCGGCATCCCGAAATATCACGACGGCCATATCCATTACGACGGCACCCCCCAGTTGATGGGCGAATATGCGGTGCTGGCGCGCGATGCGGGTGTGCGGATCATCGGCGGCTGCTGTGGCACGATGCCAGAGCATCTGAAAGCGATGCGCGCGGCGTTGGAGAATACCCCGAAAGGGCCGCTGCCCTCGCCTGAAGAGATCACCGCCAAGCTGGGGGCGTTTTCCTCGGCCTCTGATGGCACGGGCGATACCTCTGGTGATCCGAAGCGCGAGCGGCGCGGCCGTCGCGGCTGAGCATTGGCGGCGTGAACTGTTGCGGGGCGCTTGACCCAAGCGCCCCGGAATTTGAGAAATTCCGGCACGATTTCCGCGTCGGAAATCGGGTGCGTGTTCCGGTTCAGAACAACGTCATCTGATCGCCCGCCCGCGCAGGTGGCGCAAACAGATCACAGCGCATCGGCGGCAATTTCACCGCCAGCCCCAACCGATCCACTGCCACGCGAAACCGCCGCGCCATCAGATCGGCCCAAGGCCCGTCGCCGCGCATGCGTTTTCCGAAAGCGGGATCGTAGTCCATACCCCCATGCAGCTGCCGCACCCGGCCCATCACCTTGGCCGCCTGCCCCGGCACATGTTCGGCCAGCCAATCCTGAAACAGCTGCGACACCTCGCGTGGCAGCCGCAAAGCGATGTAGCTGGCCGCCGTTGCCCCGGCGTCGCGGGCTGCGGCCATGATCGGCTCTAATTCGTGGTCGGTCAGGCCGGGGATCATCGGCGAGATCATTGCCCGCACCGGAATACCCGCATCAGCCAGCCGCCGGATCACCTGCAAACGTCGCTTGGGGCTGGCGGCGCGCGGTTCCATCTTGCGCGACAGATCGGCGTCCAGAGTTGTCACCGAAATGCCGACGCGACACAGGCCCTGCGCAGCCATATCGGCCAGAAGATCAATGTCACGCTCGATCAACGTGCCTTTGGTGGTGATCGCCACCGGATGGTTGAAGGCGCGCAATACGTCCAGCACCTCACGCATCACGCCATATTCGGCCTCTATCGGTTGGTAGGGGTCGGTGTTGGTGCCGAGGGCCATCACCGCCACCTTGTAGGATTTCGCCCGCAACTCGCGCTCCAGCACCGCGCCGATGCCAGGTCGCGCGATCAGTTTGGTTTCAAAATCCAACCCCGGCGACATATTGAGAAACGCATGGCTGGGGCGGGCAAAGCAATAGATGCAGCCATGTTCGCAGCCGCGATACGGGTTGATCGAGCGGTCAAACGGCAGGTCGGGCGACGTGCTGTAGCTGATTGCAGAACGCGGCACTTCCAGACGAACTTCGGTGCGCAACACCCGGTCCTCGTGCGGCTGCCAGCCATCCTCGAACGCCTCGCGCGCGTTGCCTTCAAACCGCCCCACCGCATTGCCCAAGGCACCGCGCCCGCGAGGCCGCACCCCCGGCATGATTGTGCTGATCGGTTTCTCCATCGCGCAAAACTAGAACATATAGAGAACATATCCAAGCATTTTCGTGCCAGCCGTCGCTTTAAGTCGGCTTTCTGTTGGCGTATGTCGCTATTCGTATAGTGTCGTGCTCACTTTGGCAGCATCACACAAACAACCGCCCAAGGAGTTCCCAGATGGCCGAAGACGAAATCATCCTTGCTGATCTTTCCGACGATGAACTTGTGCTGCAAATGCACGACGATCTCTATGATGGCCTGAAGGAAGAGATCGAGGATGGCGTCAACATCCTGATCGAGCGCGGTTGGGCACCCTACGACGTGCTGACCAAGGCGCTTGTTGCGGGCATGACCATCGTGGGCGCAGACTTCCGCGACGGCATCTTGTTCGTGCCAGAAGTGCTGCTGGCCGCCAATGCGATGAAGGGTGGCATGTTCATCCTCAAACCGCTGCTGATCGCCACCGGCGCACCGCGCATGGGCAAGATGGTGATTGGCACCGTCAAGGGCGACATACATGACATCGGCAAGAACCTTGTCGGCATGATGATGGAAGGCGCAGGCTTTGAAGTGCGCGATCTGGGCATCAACAACTCGGTTGAGAAGTATCTGGAAGCGCTGGAGCAGGAAAAGCCCGATATCCTTGGCATGTCAGCGCTGCTGACCACCACGATGCCCTATATGAAAGTCGTGATCGACACGATGAAGGAAAAGGGCATGCGCGAGGACTATATCGTTCTGGTCGGCGGTGCGCCGTTGAACGAAGAATTCGGCAAGGCCATTGGCGCGGATGCCTATTGCCGCGACGCGGCTGTGGCTGTGGAAACCGCGAAAGCTTTGGTGTTGCGCAAGCACAACCAGCTGAACGCCTAACACTGCCAAATGAGCGGCTAGAACTGGCCTAATGCTAATGTGAAAGCCTCGGGGTCTTGCCCCGGGGCTTTTTAATTGCCACCTTGAGGGAAGATAAAAGGAGCATGCCATGCCGCTGCCAACCTTCCTAAGCCTGATCATCGGGGTCGTGCTTGCTGCCGGAGCCTCTGTCGCAGTGGTGCATGCCGCTGGTCTGTCATTCGTCTGGCTTGGCCTGCTGGCTTTGTGCTTTGCTTTGTTCGTGCGCACGCTGAAATGGCACTGATCGACGACGATGTGCTGACAACTGAAGGCTTGGCCCCTTCACATCAGGGACGGGTGCTGCTGATTGCCTGCGGGGCGCTGGCGCATGAGGTGCTGGCGCTGAAGCGGGCAAACCAATGGCAGCATCTGGATCTGCAATGCCTACCCGCCAATCTGCATCTTTATCCTGACCGGATCACCGAAGCTGTGGCCAAAGCAGTGGCTGCCCACCGGGCCGAGTATGACAGCATCTTCGTTTTGTATGCCGATTGCGGCACTGGCGGGCAGTTGTTGGAAAAGTGCAAAGAACTGGGCGTTGAGATGATCGAAGGCCCGCATTGTTATTCGTTTTTTGAAGGCAACGCCGCTTTCGCCGCCCACCCTGACGAGTTCACCGCCTTTTACCTCACTGATTTTCTGGTGCGGCAGTTCGATGCTTTTGTCTGGCGCCCGATGGGGTTGGACCGGCATCCGCAGTTGCGCGACATGTATTTCGGCAATTACACCAAGTTGGTGTATCAGGCGCAAACCAATGATACCGCCTTGGATGCCAAGGCCGAGGATTGCGCCCGGCGTCTGGGTCTGGCCTATGAGCGGCGGTTTACCGGCTATGGCGATCTGGCTGTGGTGATGGCGCAAGCGGCAGGCTAGAGCGATTTCTGCGCAGAAATCCGACACGCAATTCGCGCGAATTGCGGCCACGCGCGATGATGTTCTAATCCAACAACGCGCGTGCGGCGTCTCGGGCGGCCTCGGTCACGCGGTCACCAGCCAGCATCCGCGCAATTTCCTCTATACGCGCATCAGGGGCCAGCGGCACCACGGTCGACAGGGTCTGGCCCTTTGTGACACGTTTTTCCACACGCCAATGATGGCCACCCAAGGCTGCCACCTGCGGGCTATGGGTCACGACCAGCACTTGCGCTGTGCTGGCCAATGCCTTCAGCCGCCGCCCCACTGCATCGGCGGTAGCGCCGCCCACACCGCGGTCAATCTCATCGAAGATCATCGTAAGGCCGGGGGTGTTGGCAGTCAGACAAACCTTCAGCGCCAGCAAAAACCGCGACAACTCGCCGCCTGAGGCGATCTTGTTCAACGCACCCGCGGGCGCGCCCGGGTTGGTGGCGACGGTGAATTGCACCGCATCCAGCCCATCCGGCCCCGGATCGCCGTTTGAGACTGCGGTGGTGAACACCGCGCGTTCCATCTTGAGCGGCGCGAGTTCGGCGGCCATGGCCCGGTCTAGCCGAATTGCTGCAGCTTTGCGGGCTTTCGACAAAGCCATCGCCTCACGTTGATAGGCAAGTTCTGCCTCGGCCTGCGCTTTTTCCAGCTTGGTAAGCCCAGCCGCACCGCCATCAATCGCGGCAAGGCGTGCGCGGGCGTTTTCGGCGAAACTGCCGAGATCGTCGGCCAGCACGCTGTGCTTGCGCGCCATGGCCCGGATGGCGAACAGGCGTTCTTCCAGCTGTTCCAGATCACCGGGGCGGAAATCAAGGCCGCGCAGGCAGTCTTCGATGCCGTCTTGCGCTTCGCCCAATTCAACCAACACCCGGCCCAAGGCAGCAAGTGCGCCATCCAGCCGCCCCTCGGCCTTGTCAGCGGCGCCCCCCAGCCAGCGCATCGCGTCACTGATGGCGTTCTCGGCGCCCTCTCCCAAGGCTGCATGGGCACGCTGGACATCCGAGCGGATCCGCTCGGCCGCCTGCATGGCGCGGCGGCGGGTGTCCAGACTGGCTTCCTCGCCGGGTTCGGGGTTCAGCTTGTCCAACTCGGCAACGGCATGGCGCAGGAAGTCTTCCTCAACCTGCGCCCGCGTCAATGCGGTGCGGGCGGTGGTCAAAGCCTCGCGCGCCTGCGCCTGACCGCGCCAGGCGCTGCGCACCGCTGTCAGGTCAAGCCCGGCGAAGGCATCCAGCAGATTGCGATGACCGCGCGGGTTCAACAGGCCACGGTCGTCGTGCTGGCCGTGAAGTTCCACCAGCGTATCGGACAAATCGCGCAGAACTTCGGTCGAGACGCGTCGATCGTTGATATAGGCGGTCTTGCGGCCATCAGCGGTGTTGACGCGGCGCAGGATCAATTCCTCGGGGTCGTCAAAGCCCGCCTCAAGCAGCACGGCGCGGGCGGCATGGCCGGGCGGCAGATCAAATTCGGCCACCACTTCGCCCTGCGCAGCCCCTGCCCTGACCAATTCAGCCCGACCGCGCCAGCCCAACACAAAGCCCAAGGCATCGAGCAAAATCGACTTGCCCGCCCCGGTTTCCCCGGTCAGCACGTTCAGGCCCGGAGCAAATTCCAAGGTAAGCCGATCAATGATCAGCACATCGCGGATATCAAGTGTGCGCAGCATCGCTTTGCCCTATGCCAGCCGCAGCGCCGCAGCGCTGCGGGATCACAGCCATTCGCCTTTGATCGTCTGGCGGTAGATTTGCGAAAGCCAGCTGGTGCCTTTGGCCTCTGGTGCCAGACCCTGCTTTTTCAGCAAATTGAAGCTGTCCTGATAGAACGGCGAGGACTGGTAGTTATACCCCAGAATCGCCCCGGCGGTTTGCGCCTCATCGGTCAGACCTAGTGCAAGGTAGGCCTCGACCAAGCGGTGCAGAGCTTCGGCGGTATGGGTCGTCGTCTGGAAATCCTGGACAACCGAGCGGAATCGGTTGATCGCCGCAGTGTAATTGCCGCGTTTAAGGTAATAGCGCCCGATCTCCATATCCTTGGCCGCAAGATGGTCGAAGGCGAGGTCGAATTTCAGCGTCGCAGAACGCGCATATTCGCTGTCGGGATATTGCTCGATCACCACACGCAGCGCCTGCAGCGCCTGATAGGTCAGGCCCTGATCGCGGCCAACTTCGTCGACCTGATCGTAATAGGACAACGCAAGCAGGTAAGAGGCATAGGCCGCATCTTCGTCGCCGGGGTAAAAATCAAGGTAGCGCTGCGCCGCGATGCGGGCTTCTTCGTATTTTTTGTTCTTATGTTCGGTGAACGCCTGCATGATCAGCGCGCGTTTGGCCCATTCGGAATAGGGGTAAAGCTGCTCAACCGCCTGAAAATCCGCCAAAGCGTCTTCGTTCTTGCCCTTGCGGTTTTGCAACGCAAGTTCGCCGCGCTTATACAGCTGCTCGGCGGTCAGATCCGATAAAGCCTCGGTATCATTCTGCTTTTTCGCAGAGCACGCGGCCAAGCTGGCCACAAGCACCACCATACCCAGCATCCGCAGAGCTTTGCCCGACTGTCCGCCTGCCATCTTCCGCCTACCCCACTTGCCGCGCCGAAGGCCCCATAGTCGGGGCCATGTTCACCGCGCTTTCGCCTCTCGTAGCACAGAAAAATCGCAGGCGCAAAACGGCTTTCGCGCTTTCTTGGATGGTTTTAGCTGCGCAAAGGCAGATCACCCCGATGAACACCAACGCCGGGCAGCTTTCCGCCCGCAAGGCCTTCACAATCTTGCAACATCCACGCACCCGGCGTTGCGAAAAGCGCGCGCAACAGACGGTTCGTCATCGCATGACCTGCCCGCTCGCCAATGTAGCGGCCAAGGATCGGCGCGCCGGCCAAAGCCAGATCGCCCACGGCATCGAGCATCTTGTGGCGCACAGGTTCGTCAGAATGGCGCAAACCGCCCGGCGACAGCACTTCTGCGCCGTCAAACACCACGGCATTTTCCAGCGTGCCACCCAAAGCCAAGCCGCGCGCCTGCATCGCGATCACATCGGCGTTGCGGCAAAAGGTGCGGCTGTCCGACAACTCGCGCACAAACGCGCCGTTTGACATGTTCAGCACCTTGGATTGCTGGCCGATGGCCGCATCCTCAAAATCAATCTTGAAGTCGATTTCCAGCATATCCGACGGCTCCAACCGCGCAAAAGCGGCACCGTCGCGCACTTCGACGCGGCGCAGAATACGGATCGCCACCACCGGGGCTGCTTGCGCCGCGATGCCTGCGTTGAGGAAACCTTCGACAAACAGCGCCGCCGAGCCGTCCAAAATCGGCACTTCCGGCCCATCAATTTCAATCAACGCATTGTGGATCGCCGAGCCTGCAAGGGCCGCCATCACATGTTCAATGGTCGAGACCGAAGCGCCCGCTGCATTGGCGACCAACGTGCAAAGCTTTGACGGAACAACCGCATCCCAACGCGCCGGGATCATCGCATCACCAGAAACATCCGAGCGTTTGAACCAGATGCCGTGGCCCGCCGCCGCCGGATGCACCTTCATCGTGACGGCAGCACCCGAGTGCAACCCGAAGCCGGTAAAGACAGCCGTGGTTTTGAGCGTGTTTTGCAACAGACTTCTCCGAACGTTACCTCTTTGGCCATAGTTGGGGCCGCAAGATTACCTAAGTCTGATGGGGTGTTATCTCAACTCACAGTTTGTAACGGAGTGTAACAGGAAATTAACGGCATAATGCATTGATATAAAAGGCAAAAGGCCCGGACAAATCCGGGCCTGTTACCGATATATGTCAGACTGTGCCAGCCCGACTCAGTTGGCTTGACGACGCAAGAAGGCCGGAATTTCAATCCGCTCTTGATCTGCAGACAATTCTTGCTCGTCATCATAGGCGGTGACGGGCGGCTGCTGGCGCGCGGTTTGCTGACGTTCCGGCGCTTGTTCGGCACCACCACCGGCCATGCGGTTGATCAGGTTGCCGATGCCAAAGCGCGGGCGCTCGGCCGGTTTCGCCGCCGGGGCCGGGGCAGCCATCCGCTGTTGCGGTTGCTGCATCGGCTGACGCGGCGCACCAGCTTGCGACGGCGATTTCGACACGGCAGCTTGCAGGCGCGCCAAAGCCTCGGGCGATGGTGTGCCAGCCGAACGTGGGCGCGGTGCGACAAAGCTGCCCGCATCTGCATCCAACGACAACGGTGCCGGGGCTGCCGCGCGCGGTTGTTGCACCGGAGCCTGCGCTGCCGGGCGATAGGCGGGCGCTGGCATTTCTTCTTCCATCATCTCTTCAGCGTGATCATGAAAGCTGGGCTGATGCGACTGGAACAGATCTTGCGCTGGAGCTTGCTGCTGCATGACCGGAGCAGGCTGCTGCACAGGCGCGGGTGCCGGGGCAATCGCCTGACGCGGCTCTGGTGCAGGCGCGGTCGGCTTCAGCGGTTCCGCCATCGAGCGGCGGGTGGCTGGCATTTCGGCGCGGTTCTGGCCAACGTCGATACCAGTGGCGACCACGGAAACCCGCAGAGTGCCTTCCATCGAGGTGTCCAAGGTAGACCCCACGATGATATTCGCGTCAGGATCAACCTTTTCGCGGATGATATTGGCAGCTTCGTCCAGTTCAAACAGCGTCAAATCATAGCCGCCGGTGATGTTGATCAACACACCCTTGGCACCGTGCAGGCTGATTTCATCCAGCAGCGGGTTGGCGATGGCTTTCTCGGCAGCTTCCACGGCGCGGTTGTCGCCGGTGGCTTCGCCGGTGCCCATCATCGCCTTGCCCATCTCATCCATCACCGCGCGCACGTCGGCGAAGTCGAGGTTGATCAGGCCCGGGCGCACCATCAGGTCAGTGACACCCTTAACACCTTGATACAGCACGTCATCCGCCATCGCGAAAGCATCGGTGAAGGTCGTGCGTTCATTGGCAAGACGGAACAAGTTCTGGTTCGGAATGATGATCAGCGTATCGACGACTTTTTGCAGCGCGGTGATGCCGTCTTCGGCTTGCTTCATCCGCTTGTTGCCTTCAAACTGGAATGGCTTGGTGACAACGCCCACGGTCAGCACGCCCAATTCGCGCGCGGCTTGCGCGATGATCGGAGCAGCCCCAGTTCCAGTGCCGCCGCCCATACCAGCGGTGATGAAGCACATATGTGCGCCCGCCAGATGATCGACGATTTCTTCGATGGTCTCTTCTGCGGCGGCGGCACCCACGGTCGGGCGCGCCCCTGCCCCCAGACCTTCGGTGACCTTCAGGCCCATCTGGATCTTGGCGGTGGCGCGGCTTTGCTGAAGCGCTTGGGCGTCGGTGTTCGCCACGACGAACTCGACCCCCTCAAGGTTCTTGTCGATCATGTTGTTGACGGCATTGCCGCCCGCCCCACCGACGCCAAACACCGTGATGCGCGGCTTCAGTTCTTCGCGCGCCGAGGCCATGATCAGATTCAATGCCATTTTTATCCGCCTGTTCTTATACGCGGGCTTCTGCCGCCAATTTGCCTATCGGTCTGTTCCCTGCCTGTCCCGAAGCAGAGTCCGCCGAATTATCCTCGATTCTATCCACAGATAGCCAAAAGGTCACGCAAAAAACATACAGGCCCCACAAAATATGGGGCCCGTGATGCTGATATTAGCGGTATTTCGCCAATGCTACCGGATTTAGCGGATCACCAGTTGTCCTTAAACCAGCGGAAGGCACGTTTCAACGAGCGGGCGGGATAACGCTCGGTCGGAATGTCGAAGTCCCACCATTCGTCTTGGGGATGTGCTGCGAAGAGGCAAAGCCCGACGGCGCTTGAAAAGGCAGCCCCGGTTGCGGCTTGCGGCAGGCCTTGCACACGCAGTGGGCGCCCCATCCGCACGCGCTGGCCAAGGATGCGGCTGGCCAATCCATCCAGACCGGGTATCTGGCTTGCGCCACCTGTCAGCACGATCTGCTGGCTGGGCAGGCTGTCAAATCCTGCCGCGTCCAGACGCGAACGGACCTCCTCAAGAATTTCCTCGACGCGTGGGCGCATGATGCCGATCAGTTCGGTGCGCGAGATTTGGCGACGGTCTTTTTCCCAGTCGCCCGAATCGCCGCCCATTTCGATCATGTCGCGATCATCCATGCCCGTTGCATGCACGCCGCCGTGTTTGGTCTTGATGCGTTCGGCCACCACCAGCGGCACTTGCAGGCCCTTGGAAATGTCAGAGGACACATGATCGCCGCCCATCCGCACAGAATCCGCATAGATCATATGCTTTTTCATAAAGATCGAGATGCCGGTGGCACCACCGCCCATATCAATGCAGGCAGCCCCCAGTTCCTGTTCATCCTCGACCAGCGAGGAAATTCCCGACACATAGGCCGAGGACGCAATCCCGGCGAGTTCCAGATCGCAGCGCTTGATGCAGTAAAGCAGGTTCTGCACCACAGACGCATCGACCGACAGCATATGAAGATCGCAAGCCAGACGGTTACCGATCTGCCCACGCGGATCGCCAAGGCCCGATCGGTGATCCAGCGCAAAATTCACCGGTTGGGCATGCAACACTTCGCGCCCGTCGCCAAAATCCGGCACGTCGCAGGCGGCGAGCACGCGCGCCACGTCTTGCTCAGTCACAACGGAATCCTGCAGTTCCCATTCGCCGGCCAAGCCATAGCTGCGCGGCTCTGCGCCCGAGAAACAGGCGATCACATGATCAACCCGCACATTCGCCATCTTTTGCGCCGCTTGAACGGCGGTGCGAATGGCGCGCTCGGTTTCGTTCATCACCGCGATTTCGCCAAACCGCACGCCGCGCGACCGTGTGGTGGCAGCCCCAATCACCCGGAAAGATGATTGCCCAGCCATCGGCCCCACGCCATCGGCGTCGCGGTCGTCGTCGATGCCGTCAAAACGCAGCACCAGACAGGCGATTTTTGAGGTTCCGACATCCAGAATGGCCACCACACCGCGCTGCATCGCTGCGCGCCGCATGTGCCGCATTGCCCGTTGGGATTGGTAAAGGTCTGTCATAATCCGCTCTCCGTCGTCGGTGCCAGCCCTTGTGCACGGCGGACTTCGTTCATTGCGAACGGAGCCAACCGGATTGCCGGGCGGTCTTGATTTCTAAGGTCTATCGAAAGAATGTCGCGTTCCAGCAGCTTGTCGCTGGCGTTCAATGCCAGCAGGCGTTCAACCGCAGCCACCGGGTTGGCAGACGGCAGCATGATGCGCTGATCCCGGTCCAACACCAGATCCCAGCGCCGCTCGCCCACACGGATCAGGCCGCGCACGCGGTCACTGATCGGACGGGCGGTGTCAAAAATCGCCAAGGCTTCGGGCATCGCTGCATCAGCGGCCTCGCCTGCCACCAAAGGCAGATCGGCACGGTCGGCACGCGCGCTCAGGCCCGCGACACGGTGGCCTTCGGCATCAAGCAGTTGCAGGCCATCGGCCCCACGCCAGACCACAACCGGCACACGCTCGGTCAAAAGCACTTGCAACACACCCCCGGACCGCACGCGCAATTCGGCTTTGGCGACGGCGTCCAAGCTTTCGGCCTTGGCGCGCAACGCATCCATATCCAGATCAAACGAGGATTGCGGCAATTTCAGCGCCAGCTTGGCGCGCACCGCATCGGTCAGATCGCGCGAGGCACCTTCGACCGACAGCAGGCTGACGCGGAATTCCGGGCGCTGTTCAAACTTGGTTTGCAGATTTGCAAAGCCCTGCACAATCGCGGCGCGGCGGGCGTCGCTGTAAAGCACGCCAGTGGCAATCAGCGCCACCACGCCCAACGGCAGGCCCAGACGGCAGACCACGCGGAACACAGGCGTCAACCACAAGCGCTGCATGCGGTATTGCCACCGCGTCGGGGCCGGGTCGCGGCGGATGCCATTGCTTTGGGCAGGGACGGAGCGACTGCGGCCTAGCGATTGCATGAGGCGTCCTCCACCATCCAAGCGCAGAATTCGGGAAAGGAAATACCCAGATGCGCCGCCTGTTCCGGCGCAAGCGAGGTCGCGGTCATTCCCGGCTGGGTGTTGGTTTCCAGCAGGATCAGCCCAGCCAGACCGCGGCTGTCATCCCAGCGGAAATCGGTGCGGCTGACGCCACGGCAGCCCAAAGCCTGATGCGCGCGCAGGGCGTAATCAAGGCAGGCGGCGGTAATCTCGGTGGGCAGATCGGCAGGCACCACATGACGCGATCCGCCAGTTTTGTATTTCGCATCAAAGTCATACCAACCATCAGTGATGATGTCGGTGACGCAAAGCGCGCGGTCGCCCATCACGGCACAGGTCATCTCACGCCCCGGCGCATAGGTTTCCACCATCACGCGGTCGGGCATGGTTTCGGCCAAGCGCGGCGCATTGCTGCCCTCGCGGACGATATACACCCCGACCGAAGAGCCTTCGTTGTTCGGCTTCACCACATAGGGAGGCGGCAATATGTGGCTCAGGCTGACATCCTCGCGCGACGCGATCACCGATTTCAGCACTGGCAGGCCAGCCGCAGCAAACACTTCCTTGGCGCGCGCCTTGTCCATCGCAAGGGCCGAGGCCAGCACACCGGAATGGGTGTAGGGAATTTTCATCCACTCAAGCATGCCCTGCACGCAGCCATCTTCGCCCCAGCGGCCATGCAAGGCATTGAAGCAGACATCAGGTTTGAGTTCAGCCAGCCGCGCGGGCAGATCGCGGTCACAATCGACCTCGATCACAGAATATCCCGCTTCCCGCAACGCAGCCGCGCAAGCACGACCGGACGACAGTGACACTTCCCGCTCTGCGGAAGGCCCACCCATCAAAACCGCCACTTTGGAAGCCGCTTTTAAGAAGCCGCCCGCCATTTACTGCCTCATCCAGACCTTTTTCGGCCCATGATATTGTTATTCACGCGTTACGTTGACCGACCCGCATAATTTCCCACTCTAGCGTGATACCGCTCTGTTGGAAAACCCTTTTTCGCACTTCCTCGCCTAAATCTTCGAGGTCTGCGGCACTCGCCCCCCCTATATTGATCAGGAAGTTAGAGTGCATCGGCGACATTTGGGCACCGCCCAGCGTAAACCCGCGCATACCCGCATCGTCGATGACTTTCCACGCTTTCAATTCGTGGCTGTCATCGGCGCGGCCGGTGCTGGAATGGCCCACCGGATTGCGGAAGGTCGACCCTGCCGAGCGGTCTTTTGTCGGCTGGCTGGCGTCGCGCTTGGCGATCTGATCGGTCATCCGCGCCTCTAGCGCTGCAGGATCAGCGGCCTGCGCGCGGAACGTGGCCGAGACGACCACCCAACCCTCGGGCAACTGACTTTGACGGTAGGCAAGTTTGAGATCGACTGCAGGCAACTCGACCACCTCCCCCGTCCGCGTCACGCACCGCACCGAGATCAGATGATCAGCCACATAAGACCCATAGCAGCCCGCGTTCATCCGCACAGCGCCGCCGATGCTGCCCGGAATGGTGCGCAGAAACGTCAGATCCAGCCCCGCCTCTGCTGCCCGGCGCGCCACATGCGCATCAAGCGCTGCCGCCCCCGCCGTTACGGTGCCACCGTCGCAGGAAATTGCGTTGAACCCGCGCCCCAGCCGGATCACCACCGCGCGCAAACCGCCGTCGCGCACGATCAGATTGCTGCCGACCCCCATCGGAAACACCGCCACAGCCGGATCAAGGGCGGCAAGGAAATCGCACAAATCCGCCTCATCCGCAGGCTGAAACAGCCAATCCGCAGGCCCGCCAACGCGCAGCCAGGTGAGATCCGCCAGCGGACGGTTTGGCGTCAAAGTGCCGCGCACGGGCGGAAGATCAAGAGGGATAGGATGTGTCATGCCCGCCTTTTTAGGCGAATTGCGCACAGGCTCAAGCCCCAACCCGCGCCCTGACCCAGCGCCACAGATACCGCAGCGGCCAGCGCAGCACCGAACCCGCCGCCACCGCAAACACCAAGCCCCACCATGGCCCGTTCTCATAAATCAACCAGACCAGCAACGGCAGGCCCACCGCAATCAACCGATAGGCATTGCGCCAATGATAATCCTTGCTGGGCAGCATCCCGGTCACATTGGCCACCACCAACCAGATCAGGGCTGCCACCAACGACATCATTTCTGCAAATCAACTGGCAGTTCGACCGGCAATCCCAGCCCGCGCCGCGCAAAATAGATCAGTGGGCGGCGGAACATCGACAAAAACGCCAGCAGTCCAAGCCCCACCCACAGCAAGCCATGCGCCAGGCCAATCCAGATCAACAGCACCGGAGCCAGCACAATCAGCGTCATCCCCGGCACCATTTGCCGCTTCATCGGCAGCATCGCGGTGATCGTCGCTGCGATCACCCAGACACAACCCATGATCAGCGGTAAACTCATGCCGCTTTGCCGGTCAGCCGTGTCGGCAGCCCATTCGCCCAAGCCGAGATCGAGCCTGCGCCAAGGCACACCACCATATCACCCGGCTGTGCCTGTTCACGCACCAACCGCGCAAGGTCAGCTTCATCGGTGATCGCGCGGGCGTGGCGGTGGCCATGGGCGATCAGCCCCGCCACCAGATCATCGCGCGACGCGCCCGCAATCGGTTCCTCTCCCGCCGCATAGACTTCGGCGATGGCGACCACATCGGCCTCATTGAAACAGGTACAAAATTCCTCGAACAGATTGGACAGCCGCGAATAGCGGTGCGGCTGATGCACTGCAATCACCCGGCCCTTGGTCGCCTGCCGCGCGGCTTTCAAAACGGCGGCAATTTCCACCGGATGGTGGCCATAATCGTCGATAATCGTGACGCCGTTCACTTCGGCCACCTTGGTGAAGCGGCGATTGACGCCTGCGAACCCGGCCAAGGCCTCGCGGATTTCATCCTTCTTCATACCCAGATGCCGCGCGACGGCCACCGCAGACAGAGCGTTCGAGACATTGTGATCGCCCGGCATCGGCAGCACACAATTTTCAATCACCACGCCGCGCCCGTTTTCATCAAGTCCTTCGCCCTGCAAAGCCACGTCAAAATGCGCGACACCGTTGCTATAGGTCAGATTCAGCGCCCGCACATCGGCCTGCGCGTTAAAGCCAAACGTCACCACACGGCGATCTGTCACGCGACCGACCAAAGCCTGCACTTCGGGGTGATCGGTGCAGCAGACTGCCAACCCGTAAAACGGCACGTTCGACACAAAGTCATAGAAGCCTTTGCGCAGGGCATCAAACGTGCCCCAATGCTCCATATGTTCGGGGTCTATATTGGTCACAATGGCAATCGTTGCGGGCAGACGGTTGAACGAGCCATCGCTCTCGTCGGCCTCGACCACCATCCACTCACCCGCCCCGGCCCGCGCGTTTGATCCATAAGCATGGATCACGCCGCCATTGATCACGGTTGGATCAAAGCCGCCCTTGTCCAGCAAAGTCGCCACCATCGTCGTCGTCGTGGTCTTACCATGCGTGCCCGCAATGGCGATATTGCTGCGCAATCGCATCAGCTCTGCCAACATTTCAGCGCGCCGCACGACAGGAAGACCGCGACGCCGCGCTTCTTCCAACTCGGGATTGCCCTTTTTGATCGCAGAAGAAATCACCACCACAGCGGCGTCACCGATATTCTCGGCGCGCTGGCCTTCATGGAATACCGCGCCCAAAGCCACCAAGCGATCAGTGATCTTGCTGGCCTTCGCGTCCGAGCCCTGCACCGCAAAGCCTTGCGTCATCAGCACTTCGGCGATGCCCGACATGCCAATGCCGCCGATGCCCACAAAGTGGATCGGCCCCAGTTCCATCGGAAGTTTCGTCGCGTTCATCTCAATCCCTAACTGGCCAAAGCCTCGACCAAAGCCACCAACCGTTCCGTCGCATCTGGTCTCCCCTGCGCCTGCGCGCGACGCGCCATCTGCTCGGCCGCCTGTGGATCATCCAGAACTGCGGCGATTTGCGTCCAAAGTGTTGCAGCGTCAAGCTGATCCTCGCGGATCAAAATAGCTGCCCCAGCGTCAACCAAGCCGCGCGCATTGGCGGTTTGATGATCGCCCGTAGCGGCGGCAAAGGGAATCAGGATCGAGGGCCGCCCGATCACCGAGATATCCGCCACTGACGACGCGCCCGAGCGTGAAATCACCAATTGCGCCTCTGACAGCCTGCGCGGGATGTCGCTGAAAAACGGCTCGACCTCGGCGCGCACACCAACCTCGCCATAGGCCGCGATCACAGCACCCATATCCTCGGCCCGCGCCTGATGCGCCACCCGCAAATGCCGCCGCAAACTTTCGGGCAAAGCCGCCACTGCCGCAGGCACCACCTGCGACAAAATCCGCGCGCCCTGAGAGCCCCCAATCACCAGCAGCTCCATCGGGTAATCGCCCGGCGCGATATAGCCCGCACCCGCGCGCTCTAACACCGAGGCCCGCACCGGATTGCCAGTATGAATCCCCGTCACCCCGGCAGGCAAAGTGGTCGGCCAAGTGCCGCAAGCGACCTTATCCACCCGGCTTGCGAACAGGCTATTCACCCGCCCCAACACGCCGTTTTGCTCATGGATCATCCGTGGCCTGCGCAAAATCCAAGCAGAGGCCAGCGCCGGGATTGAAGGATAGCCGCCGAAACCCACCACCACATCGGGGCGATCGCGCAAGCTGGACAACAAAGCGCCAAAGACACCGCCCGCGATCTTGAACGGCACGGCAAGCTTGGCCAAAACCCCACCACGCGCAAACGTGGCGGAGGAAAGCTGCACGATCTCAACCGCTTGCGGGAAGCCCCCGGCATAGCGCGCCCCACGCGCATCAGTGGATAATTTCACCCGCCAGCCCTTGGCGATCATCGCCTCGGCCAAAGCCTGCGCGGGGAACATATGCCCGCCAGTGCCGCCCGCTGCGATCAACAGCAATGGCATCAGCGCCCCCGCCGGAAAATATCAGACATCTGCCCCTGCGGACGCGAGCGCGTCATTGCAAGCAGCATCCCGACTGTGATCCCTGCAGCAATCACCGAAGACCCGCCATAAGACACAAACGGCAAGGTCATCCCCTTGGCGGGCAGCAAGCGCACCGCCACCCCCATATTGATCATGGCTTGCACGCCAAAAATACAGGCCAGTCCCGTACCCGCCAGCCGGGTGAACGGATCACGCTCGCGCGTCAGCCGGATCAGGCTGCGCACCACCACGGTTGCGTAAAGCGCGATGATCACCAGCACCAGAACCAGACCGTATTCTTCCGCCGCCACCGCAATGATAAAATCGGTATGGGCATCGGGCAAAGTCCATTTCACCTGCCCCTCACCGACGCCGACGCCAAAGAAACCGCCCTCTTGAATGGCGCTGGTGGCATAGCCCATCTGGCTGCGTGGATCGACATCGGCGTTCATAAACCCGTCAATGCGGCGTGCAAAATGCTCGGACGAATGATAGGCCGCAAAGCCCCCCACGCCCGTCAGCCCAACCACAGACACAATCAAGATCATCGGCGCGCCTGAGACGAAATAGATCACGCCCCAGCCAAACAACACCAGCATCGCCTGGCCGAAATCCGGCTGAAACGCCAAAAACATCACGACAGTCACGGTCAGCGCAAATGAGATAAACTTACCCGGCGGGCCGTTGATGTCCTGCGCCGAGGCCGTCAGCCAAGCAATCACGATCATGAAACCGGGCTTCAGAAACTCGGACGGCTGCACCGAGGCAAAGCCAAAGCTGAACCAACGAATTGCGCCCTTGCCGAAATCTGTGCCGAAAATTGGCAACATCATCAACGCAAAGAACGACACTGCAAAGCCCAGCACGCCCAACCGCCGCACCATCGCAGGCGACATCATCGAAACGCCAAAGATCGCAAGCAACGCCATGCCACCGAAAAATGCCTGCCGGGTGACGTAATAATAGGGGTCCAGACCATTGCGCTCGGCCAGCGGCACCGAGGCCGCAAGCCCCAGCAGCAACCCGATGGCAAACAGCACCAACACCGCCGTCAGCGACCATTTGTCAATCGTCCGCCACCAGCGGGGAATCACCGGTTCCGATACCCGCGAGGGCATCGAGCCATAGACCATCTCAGTCATGGAAAATCCGCCTGTTTTGCCGTCTGCTCTGCCGATACCGGGTCGCCCCGGTCACGCCGGGTTGTCCCGGTCTGGGGTTCAGACTAGCCAAAACGAATCACAAAGGCCAGCAGAAACACAAGCGCGCGAATCACTTCTGTGGCGATTCTTTGCTGCATTGCAGCACTTGTCGGCAAAGACTGGCGCTAAAGCTGATCCTGCGCGCTTTCCTCGCGCCGCATCGGCCAGACCGGATGCGGCACCGGGTCTTTTGCGCGCCAGAAATACTGCCGGATCACCTGCGGGTAGCTGCGATAGACGTAGGCCTCATTGCGCCGCAGGTAATGCTCGCGTCGGCTGCGATACAGTGCGGGCAATTCGTACCACGGCACATTCGGGTGCATGTGATGCACAACGTGGAAATTATTGTTCAAAAACAGATAGCTGAGCGGCCCACGATCCTCCACCACAACGGTGCGTGCCCGAAACGCCTCATGCGCGCGGTGCTCCAGAAAGGTGCGGATTTTCAGCAAGGCCGTGCCAAAATAGCATGCCAGCAGATAGGCCCAAACCGGCATCCCCGCCCAAGCGAGCCAAGCCAAGACCGGCAAAAGCCCCAGCAGATGCAGCCCCCAAGCCAGCCAAACCCGCCGCCGCCCTTGCCGTAAAAACGCAACTTCATCCCGCAGAAAAATGAACGTGCCCAAAGCCGGCCCGATCAAAACGCGCCCCGCAAGTGTGTTGTTAAACCGCAGCAATCCGCGCATCACCGATGAGGTCCGGGCCCAAACATCGGGATCCAGATAGTTGCTTTCGGGATCATCGTAAGGATCGGTCAGCGCCGGATCGAAATGGTGCTGCAAATGCGTGTCCTTAAAGCGCAGATAGGGAACCCACGGCATAAGCGCCGGAAACACCAAAGCCTCATTCAGGATCTGATGGCGAAAAGGATGCCCGTGCAAAACCTCGTGCTGCAACGACGAGAATTGCGCCACAGCAATCCCCACCAACAACACCGACAAGATGCCTGAAATCCCCCAGACCCAGCCCCCAATCCCCAAAACCGCATAACTGCCCAGCAGCATCAGCACAGTCGGGGCCTCAAATCGGCGCTTTTGGGTCATGAAATCCTCTTACGGGGGTTGGGATTTTTATAGCACTTGCCAAATGCGTGCGGAACTCAGAACATCCGCAGCATAATCCCACCATTGCAGATATAAATCACCTAATGCCCTCTTTTATCGACAAACGTGATCGCGCCCCATTGTTTCGCGAGCGGCTTGCCCAGGCGATGGCGCAAAACGGCATCAGTCAGGCGGCGCTTGCGCGTAAAACCGGGGCTGATCGCTCGACAATTTCGGCCCTTCTTGGGGCAGGAACCCGTTTACCAAACGCGCAATTGACCGCCGATTGCGCGATGGCGTTGGGGGTGTCTTGCGATTGGCTGCTGGGCCTGTCGCGCCGCCCCGAACCGATTGACGAGTTGCTTGCCGCGTCAGTGACGCTTGCCGAGGCCCCGCGCGCGCTGTTTGATCAGGAAATGATCGGCTGGCACCATGCCGCCGCAGGCTATAAAATTCGCCATGTCCCCGCCAGCCTGCCCGATATGCTGAAGACGCCCGAGGTGGTGGCGTGGGAATATGCCGATCATCTGGGCCGATCCGCAGATCAGGCTATTGTGGCGTTTCAGGATCAGCTGGCTTGGATGAAAACCGCGCAATCGGATTATGAGATTGCGATGCCCATGCACGAAATATCGAACTTTGCCCGAGGCTTAGGCTATTGGTCAGGATTGCCGCTTTCGGCCCGGCACGCCCAGATGGATCATCTGATAGCGATTTGCGATACGCTGTATCCGTCGCTGCGGATGTATCTTTTTGATGCGCATCGGGTTTATTCCAGCCCGGTTACGGTGTTCGGCCCGCATCTGGCGGCGGTTTATCTGGGCCGCCATTACATCGTGTTCCGCGACCCAGCGCGGGTGCAATCCATTTTGCAACATTTCGACGGATTGGTGCGCGCAGCGCCGTTCAGTGCGCGCGCCGTGCGCGATCATCTGGCACGCTTGCAGCGCGCGATGGATCAGTAAACCGTCAGCCGCCGCAGATCATAACCGTTCCACTCCAGCACATCTTTCGCTGCGCGCAGCCGGTCCGGCGGGAAGCCGCCACGGTTTAGGATAAAGCCCAACCGCCCATTCGGCGTGCCAATCACCAAGGTGCGATAGTCGGCATCAGCCCACAAAATCCACCACGGCCCCGGTTGATCCGGCACATCAAACCGCCCGACAATCTGCGACGGCATCAGCCCCTGCCCGGCCATTTTCACCCCGGATTCGCACAGCTGGTAGCGAATTTGCAGCCCCGATGCAGCGTTGGAAATCTCTGCACCGCCCGGCTTGCAGCCCTCGCCGCCAAAAGCAGCCACCTGCGTCCAACTCCCAACCAAGCGGCTGTGATCCATCACCGCGTTGGAATAAATCGGCGCATCCGGCGCGCGATAGCGCCCGACCGCGACGGTTTTTGGCGCCGAGGCGCAAGCCGCCAGCAACAAAAGCACGATCAATCGATACATAAGGTCACCATAGCGCCATCATTCTGCAAAATTTCATTACATCCGAACAAAGGGGTGATCGGCGCACAAGTGTTTGATCTGGCGAGGCAACTTCCCTCGCAGTCGCTTTGTTTGCGGCAAGATTTGCCTGCATCCCGCAGCATCCGCACGCAAGTCATGCCGCCTGACTTACCCGCAACCGACCATCTGCCGCCCGATTTGACGCAGGCCTGCTCTTGGGGCGAAAGCACCGGCGCCGCAGCTGCGTCCTCAGACGGTGGCACGGCGGGCAGAGTCTCCTCTGCCTTGGCAGTTTCTACGTTCGCAGCGTCTGGCAGCACCGCCTCTGGCTTGGGCGGCTCCAGTTTGGCCGGCTCCGCAGGCCCGCCACCCACTTCCGGTTTTACCGCCGTTTGGGCCTCCAGCGAAGTCACCTCAATCGCGTCGCCAGTGATCGGATTGGACGGGCTGGCAGGCGTTGCCACCTTGCCGCCCCCCAAAGTGCAGCCCGCCAGAACCAGCGCCAGTATCAGGCCAAATCGCATCACGGCCCCTTAATACGGCATCGGATGCGCACGGTGGGCGGCTTCAATCTCAGCCAAAACCTCGGCGTCCAGCACCAGATCAGCGGCACCCAAGGCGAGTTCAAGCTGCTCCAGATTGGTGGCTCCGATGATCGGAATGCAGGGGTGCGGACGAGTCATGCAGAAGGCAATCGCCATTTGCGCCGGGTTCAACCCGTGTCGAGCCGCGATGCCAAGATAGGCCGCAACCGCCGGAAACACCTGCGGCGTCACCCGCCCGGACAGCGTCGGATTAAGCGCGCGGCGCGAACCTTCAGGGATCACATCGCCCGCGTATTTGCCCGTCAAAAGCCCGGTCGCCAGTGGTGAGAACGCCAACAACGGCATGTCTTCCAGCGCTGAAAGCTCGGCCCAATCGCTGTCAAACTGCCGACACAGCAACGAATATTCGTTCTGCACCGTCATCATGCGCGGCAGACCATGCTTTTCGGCCAAAGCAAGCCAACGCGCGGCGCCCCAGACTGATTCATTGGAAAGTGCTATGTGGCGGATCTTGCCCTCTGCGATCAAATCGGCAGATACTTGAAGTATTTCAAACATATGTGCCTCAATGCTCAACTTGTCGCCGCCGCGCGGGTCAAAGTGCCAAATGTCGCGAAAGTGATAGGCGGCGCGATTGGGCCAATGCAGTTGGTAAAGGTCGATGTAGTCCGTCTGCAAGCGCCGAAGCGAGTCCTCGACCGCCGCGCGCATTACCGCCCCTGTCAGTGGCGCACCACCGCGCACCGCATCTTGACCTTCACCCGTGACTTTGGTGGCCAGCACCAACTCATCGCGCCCGCCACGTGCGGCAAGCCAGGTGCCGATGATCTCTTCGGTGCGCCCCACGGTTTCAGCGCGCACTGGGTTGACCGGATACATCTCGGCGGTGTCCCAGAAATTCACGCCTTGCGCGCGCGCCCTGTCCATCTGGGCGTGGCCCTCGGCTTCCGAGTTCTGACTGCCCCAGGTCATCGTGCCCAAGCATATCGCCGAGACAGAAAGCCCGGTCTGCCCCAATCGCACCTGCCGCATCGCACCCTCCTGTTTTGGCCAGACTAGGCGGCGCGCCCCGACAAGGAAAGCCCCTGCAGGCAAGCCCACCCGAGTGAAGTCCAGTCTCACACGAATGTGCGCGGATTGCCGGGGTTCGGTGCTACACTGCGGCAGGATAAGGAGTTTTTCATGCGCCACCTGCTGATGCTGCTGACCCTCTGCGCAGGCCCAGTCTGGGCCGCCCCTGCAAGCTACAGCCTGCAACCCGAGGCTTCGGTGGTGGGGTTTGAGACAGATTTCGGCAGTGACAAGATCACCGGGCAGATGCCGATCACCCGCGCCGATCTGACGCTGGATTTCAAGAATGTCAGCGCAAGCCGCGTGGCGGTGACGCTGGATGCCGCCCATGCTGACGCCTCGTTCCCGTTCGCAGCGCAGGCGATGAAGGGGCCGAAAGTGCTGGATTCAAAAGATTTTCCGCAGATCAGTTTTGTAAGCACCTCTGTCAAATCCAAGGGCGACGGTGCCGAGGTCACAGGCAAGGTCACCATTCGCGGCGTCACCAAGCCGATGGTGATGCAGGCGATGATCTGGCGGCAGAAGGGCACCGAGGCTGGTGATCTCAGCCACCTGACAATCCGGCTGACCGGGGCGGTGAATCGCTCGGATTTCGGGGCGGTCGGCTGGTCGGATATGGTCGGCGATCAGGTGCGGCTGGATATCTTGGCGCGCATCGTGCGGGCTGAATAGGGCATCTGCACAGATGTGGCGCAACACCCCCACCGCTTTTGGCCTGACGACGCGCCTGCTGCATTGGCTGATGGCCGGGCTGATCGTGGCGCTGCTGGTGCTTGGCACGGTGCTGGTGCGGATTCAACCTGATCTTTCCACGCTTTGGCTTTATGGCCTGCACAAGACTCTGGGGCTTTGCGCGCTCGTCCTCGCCTTTGCACGGCTGGTCTGGCATCGTATCAGCCCCCCGCCCGCGCCGACTGGCCCGCCAAATCAATGGGCCAACCGCGCCGCCCGTGCCGCCCATGTCGCACTTTACCTGCTGATGCTGGCGATTCCGCTGTCGGGCTGGATCGCCAGTTCTGCCACGGGCCTTGATGTGGTGATCTTTGGCCAGATCACCCTGCCCGCCATAGCGCCTACATCGGAAGCCCTTGAAAATGCAGGCTTTGCCGCGCATAGCGTGCTGACCAAACTGCTGATGGCACTGCTGCTGACACATATCGCTGGTGCCACCCTGCGCGGGCTGAAACACGACGGCACCCTGCGCCGTATCACAAAAGGCTCATAATCGGCGTCTAGCCCTTGCCTGCGCCATACGTTAAACGGGGCGCAACTGACGGGAAAGGGCATATCATGGCACGGATTCTGATCACATCGGCCATTCCTTATATCAATGGCATCAAGCACTTAGGCAATCTGGTGGGCAGCCAACTGCCCGCCGACCTGTTCGCGCGCTATAACCGTGCCCGCGGGCATGAGGTGATGTTCATCTGCGCAACCGATGAACATGGCACGCCCGCCGAACTCGCCGCCGCCAAAGCAGGCAAGCCAGTGGCCGAATATTGCGCCGAAATGCACGAGGTTCAGGCCGAGATTGCCAAGGGCTTCCGGCTGTCCTTTGACCACTTCGGGCGGTCCTCCAGCCAGCGCAACCATGCGCTTACCCAGCATTTTGCAGGGCGTCTGGCCGATGCAGGCCTGATCCGCGAGGTTGAGGAACAACAGGTTTACTCGGTCGACGACGGCCGCTTTCTGCCCGACCGCTATATTGAAGGCACCTGCCCGAATTGCGGCTACGACTCTGCGCGCGGCGATCAATGCGACAACTGCACCAAGCAGTTGGACCCGACCGATCTGATCAACCCACATTCCACCATTTCCGGCTCGACCAATCTGGAAGTGCGCACCACCAAGCATCTTTATCTGCGCCAACGCTCCTTGCGCGACAAGCTAGAGGCTTGGATTGACAGCAAGAAAGACTGGCCGATCCTGACCACCTCGATTGCCAAGAAATGGCTGAACGATGGTGACGGCCTGCAAGACCGCGGGATCACCCGCGATTTGCACTGGGGCATCCCGGTGAAAAAGGGCGATCAGATCTGGCCCGGCATGGAAGGCAAAGTCTTCTACGTCTGGTTCGACGCCCCCATCGAATACATCGCCTGCACTGCCGAATGGGCCGACGCACAGGGCTTGCCCGATGCCGCGTGGCAGCGCTGGTGGCGCACCGATATGGGTGCTTCGGACGTGACCTATTATCAGTTCATGGGCAAAGACAACGTGCCCTTCCACACGCTGTCATTCCCCGCGACCATTCTGGGGTCGGGCGAGCCGTGGAAGCTGGTCGATTACCTCAAGTCCTTCAATTACCTGAATTATGATGGCGGCCAGTTCAGCACCTCGCGCGGGCGCGGCGTGTTCATGGATCAGGCGTTGTCGATCCTGCCGTCGGATTACTGGCGCTGGTGGCTGCTAAGCCACGCCCCGGAATCGGCGGATAGCGAGTTTACGTGGGAGAATTTCCAGGTCTCGGTGAACAAAGACCTCGCCGATGTGTTGGGCAACCTTGTCAGCCGCGTCACCAAATTCTGCGTGTCGAAATTTGGCAACACCGTGCCAAGCGCCGGTGAAATGGGCGAGCAAGAGGCCCGGTTGATCGAAGAGCTTGGCCAGCGCATCAAGGATTACGCCGCTTGCATGGAGGCGATGGAGGTCCGCAAGGCCAGCGCCGAGTTGCGTGCAATCTGGGTGATCGGCAACGAATATCTGCAAGCCGCAGCGCCGTGGAGCGTGGTGAAAACCGACCCCGAGCGCGCGCAGGCGATGATCCGCCTCAGCCTGAACCTGATCCGGGTCTATGCGATCTTGTCGGCCCCCTTCATCCCCGATGCGGCAGCCACGATGATGGCGGCGATCGGGTCGGATGATTGGACATGGCCAGATGACATTGCCGGTGCGATGACGGCACTGCCCGCAGGCCATGCGTTCAGCGTGCCCGAGAACCTGTTCCGCAAGATCACCGATGAAGAGCGCGCCGATTGGCAGCAAAAATTCGCCGGTATCCGCAGCTGATGTCGTCCGCGCCCAACTCTGCTATACTTGGTCCAGAGGGGGCAACCATGTCAGACGCGCAAAAATTCGTCGCCAAAGGCTCGGCGCATGTCACGCTGTCGGGCCGGATCGAGCCGCTGGACGTGGCCTTCGTGCTGCTGCCGAAATTCACCATGCTGGCGTTTTCATCGGCGATTGAACCTTTGCGCATGGCCAACCAGCTGGCGCAGCAGGTGCTGTTTCGCTGGACGGTGTTATCCGAGGATGGCGCGGCGGTGGCCTGTTCCAATGGCGTGCCGATCATGGTGGATGGCGCTTGGCCACAGGCGAAACCCGAAGGCATGGTGCTGGTCTGCTCGGGCGTGGAACCCGAAGGCAAAGCCTCAGCTGCCTTGGGCGACTGGCTGCGGTCTTTGTGGCGGCGCGGTCGCGTGGTCGGCGGCCTGTGCACCGGGGCTTATGCTTTGGCGCAGGCAGGCATCCTCAAGGGCCACCGCTTTACCTTGCATTGGGACAATATAGCAGCCTTCGCCGAAATCCATCCCGAGATGCTGCCCGCCCGGCAGGTGTTCTGCATTGATGACCGGGTGATGACCTGCGCCGGTGGCGTTGCCGCCGCCGATCTGATGCTCAAACTGATCAACGACCGCTTCGGCGCCACCTTGGGGCAAGAGGTGATGAATATGTGCCTGCTGACCCAGCGCAGGCAGGAAGAAGATTTGCAAACCACCTCGCTGGCTGCCCGGCTTGGCACAAGGCACGACAAACTGTTGCAAGCCGCCGCCTTTATGGAGGCGCATATCGAAGAAGATTTCGACCTTGATGCCTGCGCTGCGCATCTGGCGCTGTCGCGTCGCCAGATAGAGCGGCTGTTCAGTCGCTATCTGAACATCACCCCAGTGCGCTATATGAACGATCTGCGGCTGGCGCGCGGGCGGTCTTTGCTGGCCGAAACCGATATGAAGGTCACGGAAGTGGCGGTGGCCTGCGGCTATGCCTCGACCTCGCATTTCTCAAAGTCATTCCGCAAGAAATACGGAAGCTCGCCCTATCGGTTCTCGCATTTCGGCGGCTGAGCATGGCTGGATTTGCCTTGCGCCATAGAGCCTCCGGCGGAGATATTTGGGCCAGTATGAAAGCCTGACGTCTTTTCACAATTGTCCAAATACTCTGGGGTCAAAATATTCTGGGGTCAAAATAGCCTGAGGCGGGCCCGCGCGCGGGGCAACACCCCTTTTTCTTGCAGCACCCCGCCCCAACCGTTATGCAAGCGCAGCAATACCGGAGCCCAACATGCCCAGTTTCCTGTCGACCACTGACGCCGATTTTGAAACCCGATTTTCAGCCCTGCTGGGGATGAAGCGCGAAGAGGCCGAGGATGTCGATACCGCCGTGGCCAGCATTATCGCCGATGTGCGCGCCCGCGGTGATGCAGCCGTGCTGGATCTGACCGCAAAATTTGATCGTTTGCAGCTGACGCCCGAAACTCTTGCCTTCAGCCCGGCAGAGATAGAGGCCGAATGTGCCAAAGTATCGCCCGAGGATCGCGCCGCTCTGGAACTCGCCGCCGACCGCATCCGCGCCTATCATATCCGCCAGATGCCGCAGGACGCGATGTGGACGGATGAGGCCGGGGCGAGCCTGGGTTGGCGCTGGACTCCGGTTTCAGCCGCTGGGCTGTATGTGCCGGGTGGCACCGCGTCTTATCCGTCATCGGTGCTGATGAACGCCATTCCCGCCAAGGTCGCAGGTGTTGCGCGCTTGGTGATCACCTGCCCCACCCCCAATGGCATCGTCAATCCGCTGGTGCTGCTGGCCGCGCGGATCGCGGGCGTTGATACGATCTATCGCATCGGCGGTGCGCAAGCCGTGGCAGCGCTTGCCTACGGCACGCAAACCATCGCGCCTGTTGATAAAATCACCGGCCCTGGCAATGCCTATGTCGCCGCCGCAAAGCGCCGGGTGTTTGGACGTGTTGGCATCGACATGATCGCCGGACCATCGGAAATTCTGGTGATCGCCGACCGTGACAATGATCCCGACTGGATCGCACTGGATCTTCTCAGCCAGGCCGAACATGACGCAAGCGCGCAATCCATCCTGATCACCAATGATGCCGCCTTTGGCCAAGCCGTTGCCATCGCTGTTGAAAAGCGCCTTGTCACCCTTGCGCGCCGCGACATCGCAGGCCCATCCTGGCGCGACAATGGGGCGGTGATCATCACCCGCGATCTGTCCGAGGCAGCCGCCCTATCCAACCGCATTGCCCCCGAACATCTGGAGCTGTGCACCGCCGACCCCGATGCGCTTTCGCTTGAAATCACCCATGCTGGCGCGATTTTTCTGGGGGCATGGACACCAGAGGCCATCGGCGATTACGTTGGCGGACCGAACCATGTGTTGCCCACGGCGCGGTCTGCGCGGTTTTCTTCTGGATTGAGTGTGATGGATTTTGTCAAACGCACCACTTTGGCCAAAATGACGCCTGCGGCTTTGGCCAAAATCGGCCCTGCTGCCGAGCGTCTGGCAATCTCGGAAAGCCTGCAGGCGCATGGGCTTTCGGTGCGCGCGCGGCTGGATCGGCTGAACACTTCTGGCGAAAATGGGGGGGCGGCATGAACCGGATATGCGCCATCGACATCGACGAGCGCGGCCTAGCCCGCACCACCCCCACCATCGAGCAAGAGCGCAACGTAGCGATCTTTGATCTGCTGGAGGACAACTCGTTTGCCCTGCCCCTGCGCGAAGACCGCCCCAACCAACCGGGGCCCTACCGCTTGGGTCTGGCGATCCGCGAGGGCCGTCTGGTGTTCGACATCGCCACCGAAGCAACGGAAAAGGTTGGAGAGTTTCATTTGTCGCTCGGGCCGTTCCGGCAGGTGGTCAAGGATTACTTCCAAATTTGCGAGTCGTATTTTGAAGCCGTCAAGCGCTTGCCCCCCAGCCAGATCGAGGCGATCGACATGGCCCGGCGTGGCATCCACAACGAAGGGGCGCGGGTGCTGCAGGAACGGCTGGAAGGCAAGGCAGAAGTCGATATCGACACCGCCCGCCGCCTGTTCACCCTGATTTGCGTTCTGCACTGGGGCTGATGATGGCATTTCCGCAATCCGTGCTGTTCTGCTGCGATCACAATGCTGTCCGCTCGCCGATGGCCGAAGCGATGATGAAGAAGTTCTACGGCCAACGCGCCTATGTGCAATCGGCGGGCGTGAAAAACGATATGGAGGTGGATGGCTTTTCCATCGCGGTCTGCGCCGAATTGGGCATCGAGCTGTCGCGCCACCGCGCGCGCTCGTTTGAAGAAATGCAGACTCTGGGCGATGATCTGGGCCAGTTCGATCTGATCATCGCTTTGTCCTCGGCCAGCCAGCACGCGGCGCTTGATCTGACCAAAGCCTTTCATCTCGAAGTCGAATACTGGCCGATCATCGACCCCACCGCCTTGGGCGAAGGCCGCGATGCCAAGTTGTCGGCGTACCGCCAAGCCCGCGACCAGATCAAAACCCGGATGTTGGATCGTTTCGGCCCCCCAACCGAACCGTAAGCCAAAGCGCTAAAATTTATCTAAAATTTGCTTTCATCTGTTCAAAAATATCCCATGGGGGTTTGGGGGTGTGAAACCCCCAATCTTAGGCCGTAACCTGCGCCGCCTGTATTTCTGCCAGATGATCCTCGATCCAGCCCGTCAATGCCCCCACCCGCTCTGCCGCCCCGACGCCCAGCACCGTCAGCGAATATTCCACATGCGGCGGCACCACCGGATGCGCGATGCGCAGCACCAGCCCGTCGCCTTCCAGCGCCTGCAAGGTCTGCGACAACATCCGCTCTGACACGCCACCGACTCTGCGCCGTAAAGCCGAAAACCGCAACGTGCCACCCTGCAGCGCCAGCATCACCAGCACGCCCCACTGGCTTGTCAGATGCTTCAACACCGTGCGCGACGGACATTCGGCAGCCAACACATTCGGCGGAAATTGAAAGCCTGCATTCATCACCAATCCCCAATGCACAAAATTCTCATACTAACATTTATGTATGTACTTCCCTTTGGTAAGTAAAGGCGTATCTCTACGCCATCAACCAAGGAGAACCCCATGACCATCGCAATCACTGGCGCCACTGGCGCGCTCGGCCAACTCGCGCTCGCTGCCGTGAAAGCCCGTGCCCCTCAGGCGGATGTCGTAGCCCTCGTCCGCGATCCGGCGAAAATCACCGGCACCTCGGCGCGTGCGTTTGACTACACCAAACCCGAGACCCTCGCCCCCGCGCTGAAAGGCATCGACACCCTCGTGCTGATTTCCTCGAATGATTTCAACGACCGGGCTGGCCAGCATCGCGCCGTGATTGACGCGGCAAAGGCCGCAGGCGTCACGCATCTGATCTACACCTCGATCCTGAAAGGCGATGCCTCGCCAATGGTGCTGGCTGCCGATCACATCGCAACCGAGGCCGCGATCAAAGCCGCAGGCATCCCCGCCACCATCCTGCGCAACGGTTGGTATACCGAGAATTACACCGGCAGCCTGAAGGCCTCGGTCGAGCATGGCGCGCTGATTGGTGCATCCGGCGAAGGCCGCATCGCTTCCGCCGCGCGTGCTGATTACGCAGATGCCATCGCCATCACTGCGCTGGACAGCACCCATGCGGGCAAAACCTATGAACTCGCAGGTGACATCCCCCACACCATGGCCGAATTTGCCGCCGAAGTCTCAAAACAAACCGGCAAGACCATCCCGTTCAACACTCTGCCGAAAGACACCTATGCGGGCATCCTGCAAAGTTTCGGTCTGCCCGAAGCCTTCGCAAACATCCTTGCCGACAGCGACGATACCGCATCGCGTGGATCGCTGCTGGATGAAAGCCACACCCTGTCGAAGCTGATCGGCCGGCCGACCACGCCGATCGCCACCACGATCAAGGCAGCGCTGTAAGCGCGCGCCAGGCGGCGTTGTAAGACGCCAGCTGACGAAATCCCCGCAACGACAGCGGCCACTCGGTCGCTGTCGCAAACCAGCCAATTCCTGCCGATCCCGGTCTGGACCCCTGCCGCCCCGCGTGCCACCATGTGGCCAAACCCAGACACGAGGCCGCAATGACCCAAACCGCCCGCAACATCGTCACCGCCTATTACGCCGCGTTCAACGCCGAAAATCCTGCGGGCATGCTGGCCTGTGTCAGTGATGACATTGAACACCGCGTCAACGAGGGCGGCATCCGTCTCGGGCGTGAGAAATTCGCCGAATTTTGCGCCCATATGGGCGTGTCCTACCGCGAGCAGTTGAAAGACATCGAAATCTTCGTCAACGAAAGCGGCACCCGTGCAAGCGCCGAATTTACCGTCCACGGTGCATATCTCAAAACCGACCCCGGCCTGCCCGAAGCCAACGGCCAGACATATATCCTGCCCGCGGGATCGTTTTTCGATCTGAAAAACGGCAAAATCACCCGCATCACCACTTTCTATAACCTGAATGACTGGATCGCTCAGGTCTCGGCATGACCCCGGATCAAATCCCCGATCACATCGAAGTCCGCGCCCTGACGGGCCCCGCGCTAGAGGCTGCACTTGATGGTGTTGCCGCCCTGCGCATCGCGGTTTTCCGGGATTGGCCCTACCTTTACGATGGAAACCTCGATTACGAGCGCGCCTATCTGAAAACCTACCGCGACAATCCCGGCGCGCTGCTGGTCGGCGCGTTTCACGCAGGTCGCTTGGTCGGGGCATCGACCTCGACCCTGATGGAAGATCACGCAGAGGCATTTTCAACCCCGTTCCGCGCCCTGAACCTGCCGCTTGAAAACATCCTTTACGGGGCCGAATCCGTGCTGCTGCCTGAATATCGCGGCATCGGCCTTGGCCACCGCTTCATTGATCTGCGCGAAGACCACGCCCGCGCGCATCACCGCAGCCATGTCGCGTTCTGCTCGGTGCAACGCCCCGAAAGCCACCCGGCGAAGCCCGAAAATGCCCGCTCCAATGATGCGTTCTGGCTGGGCCGAGGCTACGCGCCCTTGCCCGGTGTGATCGCCGAGTTCGCGTGGAAAGACGTTGGCGATACCTCCGACTCCACCAAACCCCTGCAATTCTGGATGCGCAAACTGTAGGGTGCGTGATTTGACGCACCGCTTTCCCCCGCAAATGGTGCGTGAAATCACGCCCCCTACCCAAGGCCCGCCACATGATCCTCGCAGCCGCCGCCTACCCGCTGTCATCCCTTGTTGATTTCGCAGAATATGCCGACAAAATCACGATCTGGGTCGAAGATGCCGTCGCCTTGGGCGCGCGTTTGCTGGTGTTTCCCGAATATGGCAGCATGGAGTTGACCTCGCTCGCCTCGCGCGCCATTTCCGAAAACCTAGAGGCCGCCCTGCACGAGGTCGCTCGCCACGGCCCTGCCGTCGATGCGCTGCATTGCCAACTCGCGGCCAAACACAAGCTGTACATCCTTGGCGCGTCGGCCCCCTATTTTGGCAACGCGCGCCCGACAAACCGCGCCACCTTCTACGGCCCCAGCGGCATCATCGGCCATCAAGACAAGCAAATGATGACCCGGTTTGAACGCGAAACCTGGGACGTGGTCGCAGGCGACCCGTTGCAGGTGTTCGATACCCCCTTGGGCAAAATCGGCGTGCTGATCTGCTATGACAGCGAATTCCCCCTGCTGGCGCGCAGCCTGATCGAGGCTGGCGCGCAGATCATTCTCGTGCCGTCCTGCACCGACACTCTGGCCGGATACACCCGCGTCAAAGTCGGCGCGATGGCGCGCGCGCTGGAAGGCCAATGCGTCGTCGTGCACGCCCCCACCGTAGGCTTTTGCGACTTCTGCCCGGCGGTGGATGAAAACGTCGGCGCAGCAGCGATCTACGGCCCTTCGGACAAGGGCTTCCCAGAAACTGGGATTCTCGCGCAAACCGCTGTCAACCAATCCGGCTGGGCCGTGGCCGAAATAGAGCTTGCAGCCATTGATGCCGTGCGCGCCACAGGCTCTGTTTTCAACCACCAACATTGGCCCGAACAAGCCCTGCGCGCCGCCCAACCGGTGCAAATCGTTAAAACTTCGTTAACATGAACACATCAAGCCATTGATATTAAACAACTAAATTTGGCCCCGAGTTGGGACCAACTCTTGCCCAGTCCTCTCCCTTGCAAAAACATCCCCGCCGGAGCCTCTTTGTAACGGCCCCCCACACCCCCCAACTTTCCCCCTTGAAAATCCCTGCCAACAGGTCCATATCCGCGCCCATGCCTGCGGCTTCCGCGGGCTAAATCCTATTGGAGAGACCATGGCCAAGGAAGATATCCTCGAATTCCCCGGTGTCGTGAAGGAACTCCTGCCCAACGCGACTTTCAAGGTTGAACTCGATAACGGCCATGAGTTGATCGCGGTGATGGCAGGCAAGATGCGCAAAAACCGCATCCGGGTTCTGGCAGGCGACAAGGTGCAGGTCGAAATGACCCCCTACGATCTGTCGAAGGGCCGCATCAACTACCGCTTCAAGTAAATTGAAGCTTATCCTCGGATCAGGCAGCCCGCGCCGGAAGGAACTTCTGGCGCAGCTTGGCATCACCCCCGACGCCATCCTTCCCCCCGACATCAACGAAGATCCGCTGAAAGCCGAGTTGCCGCGCCCCTACTGCGCGCGACTGGCGCTGGAAAAAGCCCGCGCGATCCCGGCTGATCCCGACGACATCGTGCTGACCGCCGATACCACGGTTGCCTTGGGTCGCCGTATCCTTGGCAAGCCCGCCAATGCAGGCGAAGCCGCGCGCTTTCTGACCGATCTCGGCGGGCGGCGCCACCAAGTCATCACCGCCATCGCGGTCAAACGCGGTGACAAGATCTGGACCCGCGACTCCGTCTCGGCGGTAAAGATGAAGCGGCTGTCTGATGACGAGTTGAACGCCTATCTCGCCTCGATGGAATGGCAAGGCAAAGCCGGAGCTTACGCGATCCAGGGCGCCGCCTCTGCCTTCATCCCGTGGATTTCAGGCAGCTTCACCGGCATCGTCGGCCTCCCCCTTGCGGAAACCTCCGCCCTGCTGACTGCGGCAGGCTACCCGGTTTGGAAACGCTCATGACCCGTCTCGTCCTGCTCGACACGCTGAAAGGCCGCCCCGCTGCGGCCTTGGTGGTGGATGGCCAACTGCATGATCTGGCGATCGACCCGATCACCGACGCGCCCTTGCCGGGTGCGATCTACCGCGCCATCGCCGACCGCCCGATGAAGGGTCAAGGCGGGCTGTTCGTCAAGCTGCCCGAAGGGTCGGGTTTCCTGCGCCAAACCGCAGGCATCGCCCCCGGCCAACGCTTGCTGGTTCAGATCACCGGCCCCGCCGAGGCGGGCAAAGCCTATCCGGTGACCACGCGGTTGTTGTTCAAATCACGCTACGCCATCGTCACTCCCGGCGCACCCGGTCTGAACATCTCGCGCCGCATCAAGGACGAGCCGCTGCGGGCAGAACTGGAATCGCTGGCACAAGCCGCGATGCAGGGTGCCGACGAAACGCTGGGCCTGATCCTGCGATCCGCCTGCATCCATGCCAATGACGACGAGATCGCCGAAGACATCGCCGCGATGCGCGACCTTGCCCAAGCCGTGCTGGCAGATACTGTCGGCAACGCCGAATTGCTGGTCGAGGGCGCAGGCGCGCACGAGACCGCATGGCGCGACTGGGCCGATCCCGAACCCGATGACGTGATCGAAGACGGCTTTGCCGAGCATGACGTGCTGGAAATGATCGACGCCCTGCTGACCCCGCGCGTGGTTTTGGGCGAAGGTCACATGATGATCGAACCCACACGCGCCCTGCTGGCCGTGGATGTGAACACCGGCAATGACACCTCACCCGCCGCCGCGCTTAAGGCCAATATCGCCGCAGCCCGCGAACTGCCGCGCCAGTTGCGCCTGCGCGGCCTTGGCGGCCAAGTGGTGATCGACTTTGCGCCGATGCCAAAAAAAGACCGCGCGATCCTTGATCAAGTCATCCGCGCCGCGTTCAAATCTGAATCCGAGGTCAATCTCGCTGGCTGGACCACGCTGGGCCTTTACGAGATCACCCGCAAGCGGGATCGGCTGCCCTTGGCCGAATTGCTGGCATGAGTTGCCCGATCTGTGGCCGCAAAGCCGATGAAAAATACAAACCCTTCTGCTCACGCCGTTGCGCAGATATTGATTTGGGTAAATGGCTTACCGGCAGCTACACCATCCCCGCCGAGGCGATCGACGACGAGAACCCCGAGGATCTGAGCGATCCCAAACACCGCCCACAATGATCTTCGCCAAGGCGCATTTTTCTGCCAAATCCCTCTGGACAGCCCCGCGCCTGTGACGTATCACCCCGCCACCAAGCAAGGCAATGCCTTCGCACGATGCCCGGATAGCTCAGTTGGTAGAGCAGCGGATTGAAAATCCGCGTGTCGCTGGTTCGATTCCGGCTCCGGGCACCACGTCATCCCATTGATATTGATATTAAATTCGGCTTGCATCCTGAAGCCCTTTCTTACGGTTTGACGGTTTTGGGAAAAGGTTTGACAATCTTTATGCGCCGTTCAGTCTCAACCTCTAGTGTTTCAATGGTCTTGCGGTTGCTGTCTGTGAGCCGTGCATTCCTAGAATAGTGATGCGCCATGCTTTCGGTTTTCTGCCCGAGTAGATCGGCAATCTCGCGCGGATGCACGCCAGCCTCGCGCAGCACAGTCGCGACAGTATGGCGTAGGCTCTTCAAAGTCAGATCGGCTGGAATCACCCCTGCCTTTACCTGCTTGGCTTTGAAGCGATGCCAGACGGTGGAAAACCCGTTGTAAGTCCACGGCAGGCCAGAAATGTTTGCCAGCACAGTCAAGGCGTCGTGCTTTGGTGCCGCGTCAAACGCCGCCTGCATGGTCGGCACAATCGGCAACGGAACCTCTTGCCCTGTTTTGCCGCGCCGCGCCCAGATTACGCCATCGGCAATCGCATCACGGCGCAGGTTTAGAGCGTCTGAGGGATCAAGGCCCGTGTTCGCCATCAATGCCAACGCAACTCGGATATGCGCCGGGGCAAGGCTCAGAATGGTCGCCCGCTCATCATCGGTCCAAGGGCGGTTTGCATATGCCAGATCGCGCGGACGCGGCTTCACAAGCACGGCTTCGGCAAAGTTGGCGCTGATCAGGCCTTTGGGCACACAATGGCGAAAAACTTCACTTAGGAAGGTGCGCAGCATGTTTGCTTGACGCCAGCCAATTTTGCCCGCCGCCTTCTCATGAAGGCCCGCAATCAGCGGCGTGTCGATAGAATGCACGGGGGTATCGAGAATCTTCTCTAGGAAGGCCGCGCATTTCCGATAGTCGCGCCGGGTGCGGTCTGACAGGTTTTTAAAGTGATCCTCCGCAAAGTAGATTGCGATGATGCCGCCAAGCGTTCCCGCTTTGGGTTGCTTCGATTTCAGCGCGTCGGCCAATGCTTTGATCTTCTCGCATTCAGCAAAAAATTGGGCGCTGCCAATCGGAGCCTTTTCCAAGTCGATCCTATGTCCCGTCGCGCGGTGATAGCATCGCGCCTTGCCGTGGCGATCTGCAGAGATCTGGAAGCCTTTGACCCGAATAACAGTCATCAAAGCCTCGACAGAATTGCTTCGCGGCTGGTGTCGACATCGCCCGTCTTTTCGGCGTCAATCCACCGATCAAGATCACGCTTGTCGTAGCGGAGCGCTTTTCCACCCAAATTAACGGGTTGGACATTGCAACAGACCTTGAAGTGTTTGGCTGGAAGCCCGCAATAACTGGCAGCTTCGGCCTCACTCATCATCCGCTTTTCGGTGACGCTGATATTGAGGTTTGCGATTCCCATGTGCCGATCTGCTTTTCTATTAATTGTCTGATCGAAGGTTTCTGCGCAGGCCAGCGGATAGGACACTTCCGCTGGCCTGCGCCGTATTGCGTCGAGCCGCACTAGGTCCGCTTAGGCACCGGGGTTCATGTACCACGGGCGCCAATCGACAAAGCCGCAGCCGAAGTCCAGCGAGACCTTGAATTCGGTTCCATCGACCTCAAAGCCTTCGCGCGTGGTGATCTGCGGGCCTTTGTTGCCGTCGAGATAAGCGTGTTGCAGGCCATCGGGCCGACCCGGTGCGGCAGCGAGATACCAGCGAGTTGCCGAAGTCAGGTTCGGGTCACAGAGGACGGTCAGCTTGGATGCAAAAGGGTTGACCTCATCGACCTTGACCGATGCGAGTTGCGCAACGATCTGCTCCGCTTCGGTTTCCTTTTCGGGCGGAACCACCAAGAACGTGGGCAGAACTTGGATGATCTCGCCTGCCAAGCCCTTTTGCCGCCGCATCGCGGTCCGGGCCGCAGATACCGACGCGATAGACAAAGCGCTTCCCGAGGCAGCGCGGTTGCCGTGATCAGCATGGAACAGCGTTTTCCCGTCCGCCATCGTCGGCCCCGCGCCGGAATTCATCTGCAACAAGGCGGTAAGCAAGCTGGCTTCGGTTTGCGCCGCTCCGGTGCCCAGCAACTGCACGCGACTGCTGAATGCGTCCAGATCGTCGTTCACGATAGCCTGCCGCGTAATGCCGTAGATCCCGCCGAAAGTTTGGATCGCATAAGCTTCGCCAGCATCTTCAAAATACTTTGCTTTGAATTCGGCACCTTCAGCCACCAGCGGCAGCTGCCCGCCACCGCTCACACGAACGGTATTGATCGGGCGGAAGTCGCGCGACGAAGTCTCGTGGGATGCGGTTTTCAGGGCAGACTGTGCAGCCTCGTAAAAATTCAGCAACACTTTGTTTGACGCAACCGCCAACGCATAGGGGAAGTCGCCAGTGTTGGCAAAGTTGGACATACGCGCACGAACCGCGCCGCCGAAGGTGCGTTGCGGGGCAAAGTCTTCCAGCCGCATAGAGGCAAACTCACGCCCGATCGTCGGCACATGCCCCGGCAGCATCCGAGAAAGCAGCGCATCTGCAACTTGATCGCGAACTTGGATAGACTGCGCCCCAATCGGCACAGCGTAGGGTCGAGCTGCGCCATTCATTTGGCGCACCGCGGCGTAGCTATCGCCGCTTTCATCGCGTCTGCGGACTAGGCCCGATGCGGCATCCAGATCAGCCAAGTGCTGCATCAGCTTTTCGCGGCCATCAGCCACAACCATTTGCTTGGCTTGCCCAGCATCGGGGGCGGTTGCGACCTTCGGCAAAAGGTTGCCCAAGATTTCGGCCATCTTTTCGATTGCAGCCGGGAAAGGCTCGAACATCTTTTGCAACTCAGCAATTCCGGCCGCAACATCATCCGCGATCATAACGGGTATGGATGCGCCGGCCATAATTTCTGCGAAGCTGTCGGGCAGATTTGCCTTGGCCGTCACAATGCGCATTTGGGCAAGGCTGCGCGCGGTCGGGGTGAAACCCGTCAAAGGCTTATTCATCATCACTTCCTTTTTCCAATTTGGCAGGCAAACCATTTGCCCACCCATTCTTTTTCGCCAGCCGCACCAGCGCCGGGGGCGCGGCGCGGAATCGGCCATAGTCGAAGGCAGCGACAGCTTTGCCGCGTGTGCCTTCGCCGTCGATTTCGTCACAGAAATGCAGCGCCAGCGCCTCATCGGCGGTCAGCCATGTCTCGGCATCCATCCACGCCGCTATGCGCGCCACGGGGTTGCCTGTGGCGCGGGCATAGGCCTGCGCGTAGGTTCCGGCGAGTTTGTCCAGCACGTCAGCTTCATCCCGCAGAGCTTCGGCATGGCCGAAAACCACAGCTGCGGGGTTGTGGATCATCAGATGCGCCGTGGGGTGCATGATGATCCGCTTCGCCCCCATAACCACCAGCGAAGCCGCAGAAGCGGCGATTCCGACGATACGACAAGTCGCGTTGCCATGGGCTTGCAGATGCGCAAGCATCGCAGCGCCGTCGAAGGCGCTGCCACCCGGCGAATTGACAGTGATTGTCGTTGCGCCGGGGTTTGCATCGAGGTGCCGCGCCAGATCATCCGGCGTTGCCCCCTCGTCCCCAATGCAGCCTGACAGAAGAAAGCCGCTCATTGCGCGGGCCCCACAGTCTGGCGCACATTGGGCACAAGATATTCGCTACCGCGCTTCCAGAGCTGCTTGCCGCCCTCGGCGGTATGGTCCACCAGATAGAGGCATTTCTGGAAGTATTGGCCTTCATCGGTCCGGCGCGTCGGCTCGACCAGTTCGAGGAACGTCACGCGCCACCACGGATGCGGCAGGGTGAAGACGTGCAGCATCAGCGCGGAACCTCCGAAAAGTCCTCAGCCTCGGGCAACCCCAATTCTTCGGCGCGACGCCGCACAATGGTCGCAACTCGCGAGACATTAACCATAAAGATTCGGACTACGGGCAGGTTGCGGGTGGTGACCGATGCATTTGGGCCTGCGCATGGCCGCGTAGCTTTCTCTTTCACCCAAGCATCGAGGTGTTCCAACTCGCCAACATACCATTCGGAAAAGCGAAAAACCCCTTCGTCGGCGTTGTTATCCTCAAGGACAATCAGACCTGCCCACCAGTCGCGAGGCTCGATTTGATTCAGCGGGTGACGCGGGAAGCGAGACATCGCGTTGTAAACAATGCTCTGAGCGTAGCTTGGCCCAAGCCCATTCAGCTGGGTTTCATCTGTCGACTCACCGCCGATCAGATCCAGCATCAACCGCAGACGAAATGCGTCATCCAGCGAATAATCGGCCCACTTGCCATCCCCGCCTTCAGCTTCGGCATCATCATTTGCGACGAAGGGCAGTTGCCGCCTTTGCTTCAAGACTTTGTAGCGCGGCGCGTCGATGTCAGCGCAATAGAGCATTGCTGCACGTTTCATTTCTCTTCTCCATCAGAGGGCATCATTTGATGTCATCTTGTCGTCAATTTCGAAGGGCGTCAATAGATACCCTTTGAAATTACGCCTCATCCAGTAGCAGGGCAGGCTATCGATCTGCTAACGCAGGTCAGAAAACCCCTAAATATGCTCTATAATCAGCACATTCGCTTCATCGGCAGACAACTCGATAGCGGAAAGAATTCCATCAAGGCCGCGACTAGCGGGGTGATCCTCTGCCGCGACCAGATTGTGCCCAAGGATCACCTGTGCAGCTTTGCAAAGGTCGTTGATGCGCCAGAGGTGGCCGTTGATAACCTTGGCATCGTATACTGTCAGCTTGCAGAGCGCGGGTTCGGAGGGCAAATCAGCGGCGGTCAAATCGCTACCACTACCATTTCGGCAGCCTCCGCAATGATCTGCTCCAATGCATCCAAGCCGCCGAGATCAGAGCAAACGAGGATCCGCACGGCAAAATCGCGGGCTTCAACCATGGGCAGCGCTTCAATATTGTTTTCGGCTTCCATCATTTTGGCCCATGCCGCATCTGCTTCTGCGCAATCAACGGCGAAACTGTTGAAGGTGGCGCGATGGCGCAACCAGTCGTGATAGACGCGCATCATCTGCGAGGGCTGCGGCATGTGGCCCGAATCCGATACCACCGGCACGCCGCCGACAAACGCGCCCATAATCCCCGCAACAGCGCGGCGAGTGAGTGTGTGTGCCATCACATCACCCTCTCAAGATCGGCGGCCAATTCGCGCGCCAGCGGTTCACCTGCCCGCGCAACGGCGAAAACTGGGCCGGACTCCGGGCCTCCGAAGTCTTGCAGACCCATCAGCGCCGCAAATAAATCTGCGACAAGCAGGGCCTTGAAATGAATATCCTTGAGATTTGGCAAGCCGAGGTTATTCCCCGGCGCGGGGTTCTGGTTGGGCATAGGTGTCTCCGTTGTTACTGGGTTTGCAGTGCTTCGGTGCGGTTGCGATCCATGCGCTCACGGATCGCCCGGACAATCTCGCTGTTCTGGCTTGCGCCATTCTTTTCGGCTTCGGCCTTAAGCCAGTTCTTCAGATCATGCGGCAGGCGAAGTTGGAGCGGCTTGCGGTCGGTCATGGGTTCCTCAATGCGTCACGGTGACACCAGATGTCACGGTGACGCCATTGCGGTCAAGGAGAAAATAGTGTCACCGTGACAGAAAAGGTCAGAGCATGTCAGATAGCACTTCACGCGAAAGCGACAAATTCATGCTTCGCCTTCCTGACGGGATGCGTGAGCGGATCAAGGCGTATGCAGATTCAAACCGCCGCAGCATGAACGCGGAAATCATTGCTAGGATAACCGAGTCTCTTGACGCAGATTTGGCTATAGCTGTTGTGAGAGTAGACTTTTTCGCATCTGCGGAGGATCTGTGGTTAGCCGCAGACCGCCTTTCAAATATGGCACAAATGGCTAGAGACAGAGCTATCGTTGTGGCGATGGAAGCTGAAGCGGATAATATTGAGCGGATGAAAGGCCCATCCGAGTAATGCCGATAAAGTATGACCAGCCACCTAGGACCGTGCTTCTTTGTGATTATTCGAAGGGTGGCTTCCGTGAACCTGAGATGGTCAAGCGCCGACCTGTGATCGTGATTTCACCCCGGTTGCGTCATCGCACTGGGCTGATGACCGTTGTGCCTCTTAGCACCACGGTTCCAACGAATCCGGCGGCGCATCATTGTCAGATCACTTTGCCCCAGCCGCTTCCGGGCTTTCCCATACAGGTTTGCTGGGTGAAAGCCGATATGATTGCCACGGTATCCTTTGATCGCCTGGACATGTTTCGGACGGACCGTGACCCCAACGGCAAGCGTAAGTATCTGGCCCCTCGCATTTCTGAGGCGGATTTCTCTGCCGTTCTCGCATGTATCCGCGCTGCACTTGGTCTGTAGGCATTGCCGGGTGTATAATTGGCGGTTTAACCGCCCTTTTATTGACCTTTAAGTCCAATCGCCCTATATATGCCCAGTCAGCTCGCGTTTCGGCGTTGAGCCTCAAGACCGCGCAAGCGGCGACCCCGCCAAAGGCCATTGCAAGCCCGGCGGGGTTTTCTTTTGCCGTCACGGCCTCGGCCTCGGGCTGGTGCTGGTGCGCACCACCCGCCGCACCAAAGCCCGCCCGATCCCCAGGACAGCCCGCCGCTGCCTCAACACCCTCTTGGCAGAATGCCGAGATTCGCCGGTTCCCACAACCTGCGGCAGTTTGGCGTGCGGTTGTAGAACGCCAAGTTAAGCCCCACATCTGTAGAGTATGCAGAAACGCGCACCCTGCGACACTTTGGCGCTGCATCAAGGAACGCAAAGTGCAACTCTAGCGTTGACACGTCATCGAAAAGCTCGAATTGACCGCTATCAATGGCCGAACGAGCTGCCGAACACCGAAAATTTGCGCGTCAAGCGAAAATAGTTTGGGGTTCGTGAATCTTCATGCTTTGATAACGAAAAAACAACAAACTGCCCAAGACAACCCGAGAGGATACCGCAATGATGATGGTTCAAACAGACCCGAGGCTTTTGACTGCGCTTGTCGACGCGGCCAAGCGGGGTGTTTCCGCCGCGCAGCTGCATCGCCAGAAGGTATCATACATCACCACTTCGTTGAGCGATGAGAAAACCAAGATCACGACAGAAATGGTCGAGCGCGAACTGCGCAAACTTGATGGTACGGCGGCCTGATCGAAAGGTAGTCAGATTGATACTCTATGACCTGAACAACTCGGAAGCGAGTGAACCCTACCAAGCGCTGGCGATCTCCAATGGGGATCGCCAGTTTTCGTTTTTGCAGTCAATCGTAAACGCTGCGCTCAGCACCAACCAACTATTTCTCTCGCAGAGCATCCTTAAGGCTCTGAATTTTCATGCAATAGCTTGTCTACACACAAATGCGGGTGAGTATCGGCCTTGCCCAGTTTACGTTCACAACGGGGATGGAAACCCCGAGAACATTTTCCACACCCCGGAACACTTCCGCGTTTCGGCCCTGATGGACAACTTTATCAATCTTATCAACAGCACCTGGTCGCAGGTCGACCCGGTAACGATTGGTGCATTTATCCTATGGAAGCTGTGCGCTATTCACCCTTTCATTAACGGAAACGGGCGGACCGCCCGTGCAGCTTGCTATTTCGCGATATGTGTAAAGGCGGGCGGTTGGCTTCCAGGCGACGTAATTTTACCGACCCTACTGAAGCGAAGCGCCGAATATATCCCAGCGCTGAAGGCTGCCGACGCATCACATAAAGCTGGTGCTCTCGACCTGACGCAGTTGCAGACGCTGATTGGGAAACTGCTGAACGAGCAAATAGCGTCCGCCCAACCGCCAGAGGCATAACGAAGCCGGGCGGGTTTCCCAGCTAGGCCGTTGCGGCCCCTGCTACGTGTGTTTACGCGCCTTGGGTGCGATACCAGCTCGAGCGGTTGAATGACGCCGCCAGAGGCCATTGGACGCGCCAAGTCATCCCAAAATCCGGCCAAGAATCGCGGGCGTCGACTTGCGGCGAATCCATGCCTCCCGTGGCGATCAGCGCCAAGCCATAGGTCGTTGCCGGATCCGGCCCACCCTTGGCCACCAGCGCCGTTCTGGACGCAATCCCACCGCTCAAACGATAAATGCCGTGCCACGCCATGGGCGCAATCATCCGGCCTACGGCAACACCTGTCCAGCAGCAACACAGGCCATCAGCGCCGCGCTGGAGCGGCCTGCGCCACGGTTGCAGCCCAACTATTCACCGATCCGAAGCGACGCGAGGCGGGATGATGCCCGCCGCCTTGTCAAACCCCCGCCAGAGCCTCAATCTGCAATGAAACGGCCCCGCACAAAGGCGAGGCCGCTCAGGTCGTGTGCCGCGCCACCACGGAGGGCATTGGCCGCACTCAGTCGGGGTTTACCCACTTGCCGACAAACGGGGGTGATTTTGTGCCCGACACATGGCCCACCCTGCCAATTCATTCTTAATTTCTTCAATTTTCTCAATGACTACAACAACAACCCAAATCTCAAGTAGGTATTATGTTACCTCACTCACATCTAACAGGGCGCGAATTATCCGCGTACACTTGGAGACTAGGGAGGACCCGCGAAGCCTTGCCGCCCTGCTCGACGCGATTGCCCGCCTCGGAACGCCATGAAGATTTGAAGATTTTCTGCGCGGTCTATTTCTCGAGGTCACAGCGTCACCCCTACGCGCCGCAGATCACTTTCAAGCACCAAGCCGTTGCCAATCATGCAAGCCGCGACTTCGCGACTGATCGCAGTTTGCGGGATGTGGGCATTCGATTTGATTTTCTTCGCCCAAAATGCCGCTACGTTGGCAATGACTGAATTCGGTGCCTTCACTTCGGCATCGTCGGGATAGTCTTCCCACCGGCGAGCATCCAGCCAGTTATCAGCATAGGCCAGATACATCGCCTTGTTGCCTGCGTTCTCTGCCCGATAGCGCTTCGCTGCGTTCAAGATCACTTTGACCCTGACCCCGCTCTGTGCGGCCTTTTCAAAAAGAGCCTTGGATTTTGTGAGATCACGTTTCCTCGGATAAACTTCCCAAAATTCTCGAAAGCTTTTTTCGATGTCTGCGGCATCGCCGCAAACACATGGTTCCCTTAAAGGTTCTCTTACAAGGTTAGTGTCCAGATTCTGGACACGGCTTTCGTCATTTTCTGGACACGGCTTTGCGTCAAAACTGGACACGGCTCCGTGTCGAGAATCTGGACACGGCAATTCTAAACCAAACTGCGGCGCTGGATCCGTTGGCTTATTTTCGACAGGAGTCGGCGCGGACGGAACATCATCAAAGCCATCTTCGAACGGGAACACATACCGCGTTGAAAGCTGCCGCTTCGTCGTTTCACTGCGGCGTTGGATGCGGCGCAGCAGCCCACGCGCTTCCAGCACCGCAAGTTGCTTGTTCAGGCTGGCGCGCGAGATTTCACAGTCAGCGGCCAAGCGCTCTTGGGACGGAAAGCAGCCGTTGTCGGGATTATGCCGATCTGCCAGGTGGAACAGAACAACCTTGGCGGTGGGCTTAAGTCCGCGTTGTTCAATGGCCCAATTTGTCGCTTTGTGGCTCATTGGATGCCTCCACCCTCGCCTGCGTTACGCGGGAAAAAGGTTGGAAATGCCTGCTGAAAAGGTTTGACAAACTCGGGATAACCCTTTGTTTTTCGGGATACGGTTTGACAAGAAATACCTGGGTAAGCGGTTGATTTGTAAGCTTTAGCCCCGGCTTGAAAATCCGCGTGTCGCTGGTTCGATTCCGGCTCCGGGCACCACGTTTTCAATGACCTAGCAGAAACATTTTAATGACCTAGCAGAAACAGCAGTATCGAGTGTCTCATTTAGAGTATCCGGTATCCGTTCTGTGCTTGTTCCGTTCACTGGCGCTTATCCCTTGCGGAGAAAGCGCGCATTACCAAGGCCATTGTCCTGCTTGAGGACGGCTGTGCGGAAATTCCGAGCAGACAGGGGCCGGGACAGCTCCGCTTCCCGACAGGGCGTATCTCTGCTTTGTTTGAGAACATTCGAGGCGTTCTTAAGCAAGAAAGCCGATCGATGAGTGATATTGGAAATTTTGTCCTAGGCTAGCAAGCGCCACTCTGATGATATCTTACAATACGTTTGCAAATTTGATTGCTGCGTCATCACCAATCGAGACGTCACAACCTATAACCCAGCCATCGCCGCACCCGTCAGGCCAAAACGGGGTGGTGGGTCAGTTTCGACAAGTCCAACGAAATGATCTTCTCAGTTGGCATTGATTTCATTTCGCTTTCGGCTTCTGCCAAGGCGATGTCGTAATATCTTCTAATGTTGTGGATACTCACAAGGTCCAGAGTGAGCAGGCTTTGCCTGATTGTCGGGCGCAAAAGAACAGGGCTACTGCTCTTTGCCGCAGCTCAGAAAAATGCCCCCTGACCCGCCTTAAGCCGATATCCGGACCACCTGCGGCACCACCCCGCTGAGTCGGGCTTGCGACACAGTCGCTCCTGCTGGCACATCCTCGGTGATCCAGACGTTGCCACCGATCACCGCGCCTTGGCCTATGGTGACACGGCCCAGAATGGTCGCACCGGAATAGATCACCACATCGTCCTCGACAATCGGATGCCGCGGCAGGCCCTTGATGGCAGCGCCTGTGGCATCGGTTGGAAAGCTTTTTGCCCCCAAGGTCACCGCCTGAAACAACTGCACCCGCTCGCCGATGATGGCCGTTGCACCGATCACCACACCGGTGCCGTGATCGACAAAAAAGCTGCCCCCGATCTGCGCGCCGGGGTGTATGTCGATGCCGGTGGCGCTGTGCGCAAGCTCGGCAATCAACCGCGCGATCAGCGGCGCGCCGAAGCGATGCAGACGGTGCGCGATACGGTGATGGATCATGCACTGGATGCCGGGATAGCACAGCAGCACCTCGTCGGCACTGCGCGCAGCAGGGTCAGCGCCAAAAGCCGCGACGATGTCGCTGTCCAGCAACCGGCGGATATCGACCAAGGTGTTGGCAAAACTGCGGGTGATGCGCAGCGCCTCGGCATCCGGGTCGGGGAGGTCTTGCCCGACATGCCGCACCGCCCATTGCAGCTCTAGCCTGACCTGTGCCAATAGGTCTTGCAGGACGGTGTCGAGCGTGTGGCCGACGTAGTCGTTTTCCGTCTCGGGGCGCAGATCAGGTGGGCCAAGCCGCATCGGAAACAACGCGCCGCGCAGGCCTTCCACGATATGTGCAATCTGCGCGCGCGACGGCAACTCCCGCCCGCCCGCCTCAGCGGTGCCGCCTTGGCTGCGCCGCCAGTCGCTGCGCACCTCGGCCAGTTCAGCCACGATCTCTTCCAGATCGAACAGCCCTGCCTCCTGCGTCTCCAGCACAACAACCTCACCCGTCATTTCCATTTCCCTGCCCCAGCTTCGCGCACAATAGCGCCGGGTAGATTTTGCAAAAGCAAAGATAGCCAAAGCGAAAGCCCCAACGCAAAAAACGCATCGCCCGACCTGCTGAATGAGCAGAAACGATAGGTTTCTTCTAAGAAAATCAAGAAAAACCAGACCGACTGTCTCGGCGGCTGGAGTCATGCCGAATGGCCAAGCTGGCGCTGCAACAAGCAAGCGCACCGACTCAGGCCCTCCTTCCCCCGAGGATGTTATTGGCCCTCATCATCATGGGACGACACACAGCAACGAACTTCTACAAGGGAACATTTTAGTGGTGAGATCTTCCACAGAGGTTGCCGATTTTAGAATTCACGCTTGCGCGCCAAAGGTGCAGAGTAAAGGCGACAACTTAAGTCGTGTAAATTAACCAACAGCACTTGTGGAATCCCCTATGACGTATCAGGTCCTGACCCATCGCCATTTCGCAAGCATTTCCGCAGCACAGCTTCCTGTTGACGACAGTTTGCCACGCCTCACCCGCCACGCCGCCGCCGCATTGGCGGGGCTGGCCCTGATCACGCTGCAATCTCAATACGATATGGCGGCGTTCCGGTTGCGCGGACTTCTGCAACAGATGGACAAACAGGTCACGCCAGACTTGCCATTGCCCGCTGACGATACCGCGACCTTGCTGTGGCGCTTGCAGGTTTTCGATGCCCATTGCGACACGCATTTTCTGACCGGGCTGCGGAAATTGCAGGCTTGGATAGGTCGGTTGCGCGCACATGACCTCCTGCCAAGCGTGAGCGCATCGGCCGCAGTCGCGCGTTTTCTGGAACAGCAGCGCAGTCTGGGCGGCCTGCTGACCAATCCACAACGCAATCAAGCATGGGACCCGGTCCGCAAAGGCACCTTGTCAACAACTCCAAATCCGTGAAGCCATGTGCAAAATGCCTTGCGATCTGTGAGATGCGAGGTGAGTGATCTAGCAGCCGACTACATCATCGTCGACGCAGGCTCGGCCGGTTGTGTGATTGCCAATCGGTTGAACGCTGATCCGCACACCGGCGTCAATTTACTCATGGCGGGCAAGCGCGATTGGAATCTGTGGATACACATGCCCGCCGGTTAGTTCAAAACCATGCACAAGCCTGCTACCGATTGGTGCTTATAAACTGAACCTGACCCACGCCTGAACAGGCGGAAATTGGCATGGCCAAGCGGAAATGTGCTTCGTGGATCGTCGTCGATCAACGGCTTGCTCTATATTCGGCGTGACCTTGGCATTGCCGTGGTGGTCGACCTGCCCGGCGTGGGTCGCAATGTGCAATACCACCTGCAAGCCCGTCTTGTGTTCACCTGCCATCAGCCGACTCTTAATCAAGAGGCCCAGGATACGCCTGAAATCGGCAGACCCATTTGCGCATCCGCTGATCCGCCCAACCTATCTTGCCACCCCGACCGATTAGCAAACCCTTGTCGCGGGCATCAAAATCGCCCGCGCCATAGCCGGTTTCGACCCGTTGCGCGCCTGCATGTCCGGCGAGTTCCGCCATGACCACGCCACCGCATATCCTGGCCTGCTTGACTGGGCGCGCAATACTGCCACCACGATCTGTCATCCGGTCGGCACCTGCAAAATGGACCACAGACCCGAGGCTGTCGCCAACCACAGACTACAGGGTCACGGCATCGCCGCGCTTCGAATCGCCGATTGTTCGATCATGCCCAGCATCGTCTCGGGCAACACCAACGCTCCAGCAATGATGACTGGTGAAAACTTAAGCGATCTTCTGCCCGCGGGACAATGATCCTGCCCAAAGCGCCTGCTAAAGTTTCTCCAAAAATAGAATTTCACGACGAGTTACTGCGCGGATATTAGATCAGTATTCTATGGCGTCCGATCCAAGCCCGCCGCACTCTGGCAAGGTCAGCACGAAATTTTCATGAATAATCGTTACACATCAATATTTTATGCTCAGATGTGCGGTTACATATAGGATAGGCGCGCAACAAGTAGATCCTGGCGGCGTGGTGCCATCGCCGTAATTGACAATATCTACTAATCTAATCGAGATTTAGCACATCGAACAATTCACTGGCCTCACCAGATCGACTGCAGGCCTTAGGAGATCGCAAGATGTTGCTTACCAGACGGACTTTCGGCGCTGCTGCTCTGCTTTTGACCACCGCATTTGCGGTTTCGGCCCATGCTGAAAAGGTTACCACGTTGAAGATCGGCTATCAGAAAACCAACCTTCCGGTGATCGCGAAGCAATTGGGCGTGATCGAAAAGGGGCTGGAGCCGCTGGGTGTGGCGGTGGAATGGGTCGAGTTCCCGGCGGGCCCGCCGCTGGTCGAGGCGCTGAACGTGGGCGCCATTCAGGTGGGGTGGACAGGCGATGCGCCGCCGATCTTCGGGCAATCGGCAGGTTCGGCCATCGTCTATCTGGCGGCGTTGCCGTCGAATGGCGAGGGCGAGGCGGTGTTCACCAAATCTGACAGCGGCATCAAAACCATCGCTGATCTCAAAGGCAAAAAGGTGGGCGTCGGCAAAGGCACCAGCGCGCACAACCTGTTGGTGGCAGCTCTGGAAGCCAATGGGCTGAAGCTTTCTGACATCGAGGTCGTCTATCTCAGCCCTGCCGATGCAGCTGCCGCCTTTGCGTCGGACAACATCGTGGCTTGGGCGGTTTGGGATCCCTTCTTTGCCGTTGCTGAAACCAAATATCAGCCCACCATTCTGGCGCGGTCGTCGGATGTGTTGAAGGTCAACACCTATTTCCTCGCGAACCGCGATTTCGCGGCCGATGCCGACAATGCGTCTGTGATTACCACCACGGTTGCGGCCTTGGGCGAGGCTGCGGCTTGGGCGGATGCCAACCGCGACAAGGTTGCAGCTGCGGTGGCTGAAGTCACCGGGGTGCCGATTGAGGCGCAGACGCTGGCCGTCACCCGCGCGAAATTCGCGATCTATCCGATCACACCGGAGATCATCGCGGGTCAGCAGGCCACGGCGGATCGCTTCTTTGGCCTTGGGCTGATCCCGAGTGCGGTCAAAATCTCGGATGCGGTCTGGACGGCACCGGCCAACTGATCCGATCCCCTTCTTGGCGGTCTGGTCTTGAGAGGTCAGACCGCCCTTTGTGCAGAGGCTGCTTTATGACACGATCAACGCTATGACTGCGGGTTCCAATCGCTTTGGTGCGGCCATCGGGTGGCTGCTGCCCATCCTGATCTTGCTGATGTGGGAGGTGATGTCCCGGCTGGGTGTCATCACCGAAAATGTCCTGCCTGCGCCAACAGAAGTTTTCGCGGCCTTTCTGCGCGTGCTGAAATCCGGCGATCTTGCGCGCAACATTGGCGTCAGTTCCTGGCGGGCGCTGACGGGGTTGGCGATCGGGGGAAGCATTGGTTTTGCCTTGGGTCTTGCCAACGGCCTGTCGCTGTTGTCGCGCAACATCACCGACACCACGCTGCAAATGGTGCGCAATGTGCCGCATCTGGCGCTGATCCCTTTGGTGATCTTGTGGTTTGGCATTGATGAAGGTGCCAAGCTGTTTCTGGTGGCTTTGGGGGTGTTCTTCCCGATCTATGTCAACACGCTGCTGGGGATTCAGACGGTGGACCCGCAGTTGATCGAGATGGGGCGCACCTATGGCATGGACCGCCGCGCGCTGTTTCTGCGGGTTATTCTGCCGGGCGCGCTGCCGTCGATCTTTGTCGGCCTGCGCTATGCTTTGGGCATCATGTGGTTGACGCTGATCGTGGCTGAGACGATCTCGGCCTCGGCTGGCTTGGGCTATATGGCGATGCAGGCGCGTGAGTTTTTGATGATTGACGTCGTCGTGCTGTCGATCCTGATTTATGCCCTGCTGGGCAAATTGGCGGACAGCTTTGTGCGGCTGCTGGAGCGGCTTTGCCTGCAATGGCATCCGGCTTTCCAGAAAACGGCAAGGAGTTAAGCGATGGCAAAGCCCCAGTTGCGCAGTGTTGAGACTGCCCCCGCCCCTGCCCCGCCTGCCTTCAGCTTTCAGGGGGTAAGCCGGCGCTTTGGCGCGAAATCGGTGCTGTCGAACATTGAGCTGACCGTGCCGCAGGGCGAGTTTGTGGCGATCATCGGCAAAAGCGGTTGCGGCAAAAGCACCCTGTTGCGGCTGTTGGCGGGGTTGGATCAGCCGGATGGCGGCCAGATCAGCCGCGCGCAGACCCAGCCGGGGCAATCAAGCATCCGCATCATGTTTCAAGAGCCGCGCCTGCTGCCTTGGGCGCGGGTGGTCGATAACGTGGCGGTAGGGCTCACGGGGCTTGCAGGCCGTGCCGAGGCGAAAGCCCGCGCGCATGATCTGCTGGCGCAGGTTGGTCTTGCCGGGCGCGATGGCGATTGGCCTTCTGTGCTGTCGGGTGGGCAACGGCAGCGGGTGGCCTTGGCGCGCGCGCTGATCGGACAGCCGAGTGTGCTGGCGCTGGATGAACCCTTGGGCGCGCTGGATGCGTTGACCCGGATCGAGATGCAGCACTTGCTGGGCCGGATTTGGCAGACCCAAGGCTTTACCGCCGTTCTGGTGACGCATGACGTGGCCGAGGCGGTGATTTTGGCTGATAGGGTGATTGTGTTGGATGCGGGCAAAGTGGCGCTTGATCTGGCTATTCCGCTGGCGCGACCGCGTCGGCACGGCCACCCTGATCTGGCGCTGTATGAACAGAAAATTCTGGCGCAGCTGTTCGGAGACGAGGCGATTTAGGGCGGATTTTTCGGCCAAGACTTTGGCTTGCGCATGGACAGATTTTGTCCCCGCGGGGACAGATGGTTAAATCTTGTCCCCGCGGGGACAGGCGGCCTAATCTTGTCCCCGCGGGGACAGACTTGTGGTTTTTGAGCGTTTTGGCGCAGATTTACACAAGATGTTGTGTGAAAGGCGGCTTTCGGGCAGGCTGCGCGGCTTTTGGTTAAAGGGCGGCGCAGCCTGACGCAGCTATTGTGCCGCGACCAAGCCGCGCCGGGCGTTGATCTGCCCTGCCACTTCGCGGGCGATGTGTTCGGCCCATGTGATCACCTCGGGCACGCCCATCAGCTCGCCCACCGTCGCGCGGGCGAGGGGCCCTGCGACCAACAGGCTGCCGTCGGCTGAGCCTGAACCCGGCACTGCCTGACCACTCGCCGCCGTGAGCAGACCGAGGCCCAGCGGATCGGGCTGCAACAGCCCCAGCGCGGCCAGATCGGCCAGCGCGGGAGTGGATTTGATCACGCTGCCATGTGCGGGGCCAGTCGCCAAGATCACCCGATCCACCGCAATGGTAAGGCGCGTGCCATTGTGTCGGGTCTGCAAGCCGAGTTTGATCGGGCTGCCCGGTGTCGCCGTGACAATCCGCGCGGCGAGGCTGACCAAGCGCCCCAGCCGCTGCATCTGCTGGTTCGCCTCATAGGTTTGCGGCGCGATGCGAAAGCGGTGCACATCCCACAGGGCGCGCAGATGGCGCAGAAAACGACGCCGCTCGGGCTCGGGCAAGGCCGCCCAGATCGCGGGGCCTTGGGCGCGCAAACGATCAAACACCGCGTGCCATGTCAGGCCCATTGCCTGATCCTGCGCCACGGCCGCGCGTGCACGCCGCAGAAGATCCAGGGCGGTGCGCGGTGGATGTGCGGCGAAATCCGCCTTGGTTTCAGGCTGTGCGGGGCCATGTGGCTGCGAGCGCAGCCCGTGGCGGGACAGCGCGGTGATCTTTCCACGATGCCCGCGCCGGTGCAGGGAGGCGACGATATCCGCCGAGGTCAGCCCGTTGCCGACGATCAGCACGCGCGCGTCAGGGTTGACGCTTGCCAATGCACCTTCGGCAAACGGGTCTGCGATCAGGCTGGGATCATCTGCAAGATTTGCCAGTTCGCGCGGCAGTCCTGCGCTGGGATGCGTGGTTGCCAGCACGATGATATCGGCGCGCAGCGTGCCGCTGTCAGACAGACCGAGAGTATAGCGCCCGCCCTGCCCCATCGACGCGCGCGCCACTGACACCACTTTGCTTTGCAGATGCCGCAAGCGGCCCTCCTGCAGCAACGGCTGAAGCTGCGCCGCGACATAGGCGCCAAATACCGCGCGCGGGGCATAGATTTCGCCGGACAGGCGGGCGGAATTGGCGGGCAATGTGGGTGCATCGGGGCTGTGCAGCCACGCTCTGAAATCCTCGGGGCGGTCTGAGCGCAAGGTCATCTTGTGATCGGGCACGTTCAGGCGGTGATCGGGGTCGGGCGTGGCATAGGCCATGCCGCGCCCCAGATCGGCACGGGGTTCGATGACGGTGATGTCAGCATCGGTCAGGTGTGCGAGATGATAGGCCACCGCAGCCCCGGACAAACCGCCGCCAATGATGGCGACGGTCAGCGGGGTTTTTGTGTGGTGTTTGGTCATTGTGCCGCCTGTAGTTTGGGTTTGTGATCGCCCGCGATGGTTTCGCCGAACGGCCCGGTGTTGACCACCAGATCGCGGCGCGGAATCGGATGCGCAAGGGGAAGTTTCGGCAGCACCAATTCGCCAAAGCTATAGGCTTCTTCCAGATGCGGATAGCCCGAGAAGATAAAGCTATCGACCCCGATGCGGCGATATTCGTCGATGCGCTCGGCCACGGTATCGGCATCGCCCACCAATGCCGTGCCCGCGCCACCGCGCACAAGGCCGACACCGGCCCAGAGGTTCGGGCTGATCTCCAGCTTATCCCGACGGCCGCCATGCAGCGCGGTCATCCGGGCTTGGCCGACTGAATCCATCCGCGCGAACACCTTTTGCGCCTCGGCGATGGTGTTATCGTCCAGTTTGCTGATCAGCTTGTCGGCGGCGGCCCAAGCCTCGGCATTGGTGTCGCGCACGATGACATGCAGGCGGATGCCGAAGGAGACTTCGCGGCCTTCAGCATCAGCATGGCGGCGCATGGTGGCGATTTTCTCGGCCACCTGTGCCGGGGGTTCGCCCCATGTCAGATATTTGTCGATGTGCTTGGCGCCGACCTTGAAGCCTTCCTCCGACGAGCCACCAAAATATAGCGGCGGATAGGGTGTTTGGGCGGGCGGATAGATCAGGCGACCATCCGAGATCTGGAAGTGTTTGCCGGTATGCTCCACGACTTCACCGCGCAGCAGGGCGCGGTAGATACCGAGGAATTCATCGGTGATCTCATAGCGTTCGCTGTGCGGCAGGTTGATGCCGTCGCCCTTATTCTCTAGCGGATCGCCGCCGGTGACGATGTTGATCAGCAAGCGGCCATTGGAAATGCGGTCGAGCGTGGCGGTCATCCGGGCGGCTAGGGTGGGCGATTGCAGGCCGGGACGGACGGCCACCAGAAAGCGAAGGCGCTCGGTTTGGGTCGCGAGGGCGGAGGCGATCACCCAGCTGTCTTCGCAACTGCGACCTGTGGGCAGCAAAGCGCCGTAAAAGCCAAGGCTGTCTGCGGCTTTTGCGACTTGGGTGAGGTAAGCCAGATCGACATGCCGCCCGCCCTCGGACGTTCCAAGGTAGCGGCTTTCGCCATGAGTGGGGATGAACCACAGGACGTTGATTTTATCGGGAATAGGATGGCTCATGTTTTCATTCCAATTGCGTGAACCTGAAGTGCGGTCCAAGTTTCGGCGGAAGGCAAAAGGCGGGGACACCCCTTGCCTGCGAAGGATCAGGCGATCTTTGTCAGCACAGCGAGGACATCTGCCGGTTCGGCGCGCTGGGTAAAGTCGGCCTCGACATGCGACCAGCGCAGCACGCCTGACGCATCGACGATATAGGTGGCCGGGATCGGCAGCGCGTTGCTGGCATCGCCATTCCAGTCAGCAAGATCTATGCCGATCTGGCGATACAGCGGGACCAGATGCTGCGGCAGGTCAAACACCAGACCCAGACTGCGGGCAAAAGCGTTGCCCGTGTCTATCAGCACCGGAAACTCCAGCCCGGATTTCTCGGCCGTTTCCTGTGCGTTTTCAGGGAGTTCTGGCGTGATCGCAACAATGGCAGCGCCTGCTGCGCGGATGTCGTCCAGACGCCGCTCAAACGCTTTCAGCGTCACGTTGCAATAGGGGCACCAGCCGCCGCGATAGAACACCAGCACCAGCGGGCCGTGTTCTGCCAGAGCCGCAAGATCAACGCGGCCCCCGGCAAAATCAGCAAGAGTTGGCAGCGCAATCCGAGTGCCCGCTTTCGCGGCTCGGTTGGTGATGCCGGTTGCTTCAAGATCGGCAACCGATTGCCCAATCGCCGCGAAAATCGGGGCAGGCAGTGCCGATTTGACGGCATCAACCGTGCTGCGCAGTTCAGAATTCAGCGTCATGGCGTTCTCCAATGTGATGGGGTGAAGGCGCGGTCAGCTCCACGCATGGAAGGGCGGGTTGACGCCGTTCAGGTAGTAATTGCCCAAGATCGCGTATTTCCAGCGCACCGGGTCGTGCAATGTGTGGGTGCGGGCGTTGCGCCAGTGGCGGTCAAGGTTATGCTCGGCCAAGGTCGACCGCGTGCCTGCCAGTTCAAACAGCTTGTTGGTGGCAAGGATGGCGATTTCGGTGGAGAGCACCTTGGCCTCTGCCGTGGCGATCTGCGCTTGGGCGACGGTTTCCGCCGTGGGATTGGCCACCGCCAGATCAATCGCCGTGCTGGCGATATCCAGCAAAGCGGCGGCGGCATTGGCGCGCAGGTTCAAGTCTCCTACAGCCTGAATGGTGTAGGGGTCTTGGGCCGCGTGATCGAGGCCGGAATCCACCCAAGCGCGGCTGCGGTGCAGCACGAAATCCTTGGTGTCGGCGATGGCGGCGCGGGCGATGCCCAGATCCACCGCAACCTGGATCACCTGGAAGATCGCGCCATCGGCGGAGGGGGCTTCATAGCCTTTATACCCCGGTACCAGATGGGTTTTCGGCACTTTCACATTGTCGAGGATCACCGTGCCGGACAAAGTGGTGCGCTGGCCAAAGCTGGACCAATCGTCGATCACGCTTAGCCCCTCTGCCCCACGATCGGCAATGGCATACCACGCGCGGCCTTGGTCATCGAGGGCCACGATGGGCACCAGATGCGCAAGCAGAGCGCCCGAGGAATAGAACTTGCGCCCGGTCACACGGACATGATCGCCCGCGTCGGTGAACTTGGTTTCAAAATCCACCGCGCGTTTGCTGCCAAATTCCGAGAACGCATTGCCAAAGCGGGTGCCGCGCAAAACTTCACCAAACAGCAGCGCCTTTTGCGCGGGGTCTGACACGGTGTTGATCGCGGCGACCACACCCAGATGGTTCTGCGGCACTTGGCCCAAGGACGGGTCAGCTTCGGAGATGATCGCGATCACCCGGTTCAGCGTGACATAAGACAGCCCCGGCCCGCCGTATTCTTTCGGCACGTTGATCGACCACAGGCCGGATTGCGAGAACGCGTCCAGTTGTTCCTGCGGCCAGATCCGGTTGCGGTCGCGGTCGGACGCGCCTTTGGCAAATTCGGCGGCCAATTTGTGTGCGACCGCAATCGCTTCGGAGTCGCTTTGGATGATATGCGCAACACCTGCGGGGCGGGCAACCGGGGGGACAGGGGTTTTCAGCGGTTCATGTTTGGTCATTTTTCAAATCCTTACAGGTTCAGGGGTGCCGCCCAGATACAGCGCGCGAATATCGGCGCGGGCGGCGAGGTCGGATGCGGGGCCATTCAGCACCGAGCGGCCATTTTCGATGACCGTGGCGTGATGGGCGTATTTCAGCGCGATGGCAGAGTTTTGCTCGGCCAGAAGGATGGTCAGGCCGGTCTCGCGGTTCAGGCGTGACAGGGTTTCAAAGATTTCAGCCACCACCAAGGGCGCGAGGCCCATCGAAGGCTCGTCCAGCAAGAACACTTCGGGCCGCGCCATCAGGCCGCGCCCGATGGCAGCCATTTGCTGCTCGCCGCCCGAGGTCAGGCCCGCGAGCGAATTGCGCCGCAGTTTCAGCTTGGGGAACAGGTCATAGACTTGTTCAAGCACTTGGGCGATCTGGGCACGGTCAAGGCCGCGGCCAATCGCGCCTGTGGTCAGGTTTTCTTCAATGCTCAGGCTTTTGAAACAGCGGCGGCCTTCCAGCACTGGAACAAGGCCGTTGCGGATATGGGCGTGCGGGGTGTCAGCGGTGACATCGCGGCCCTTGTAGCGGATACGCCCACCGGTGATCTGGCCACGCTCGGCGGGCAGCAGGTTGGAGGCAGCTTTCAGCAGCGTGGTTTTGCCTGCACCGTTTGCGCCCAGAAGTGCGGTGATCTCGCCCTTGCGGACCGTCAGGCTGACGCCGTGCAGGGCGGCGATGGCACCGTTGTAGGCGGCGTAGACGTGGTCAAATTCGAGAACAGGTTCGGGCAGGTTCAGTATGGCCATGATGACCCCCTTTTGGTTCGGCTGGCCCCGATGCAGGGCCAGCCGCCTGGCTTATTGCGTCACCTTGTCGGCATCTTCCGAGGTGCGGATCGGCAGACCTTTTTCCGCCGCATAGGCCTCAGACGATTTGGTGATGATTGGGCGCAGCAAGGCCCAATCGGGAGCGATCCAGTCGGACACCACGTTCCACTTTTTGCCATCCCACTGTTGGAAGGTGACGTAGCCTTCGCCTTCGTGGTTGTCGTAGGTGACGTTGATCGAGTGGAACAGGTTTTCAGCCCCCAGCTCCTTCACCCGTGCGGGGGTCAGTTGCAGATGCTCGAACCCCCAGCGTACTTCGTCGCCGGTCAGGGTGCGGTTGCCGAATTTACCTTGCGCGATGCGGATGGCTTCGACGTTCAGGATGCCGTTGACGATGCCAAGGTTATGATACACCGAACCAATCCGCGATTTGTCGGACAGGTTGCCTTGGCCTGCGGTATAGACCGATCTGATGATCTCTTGCAGCACCGGATACTGGTTGCCCGAGGCTTGGGTGGTGATCGCGGTATAGCCAATCGCGGCATCGCCTGCGGGCAGCGCGTCTTCTTCCGAGTTCGACCAGACGTTGCCGATGATGTGATCGACCGGGAAGCCATTGCGTTGTGCGGTGGTCAGGGCCACCGGGTTCATCACGCCCCAACCGCGGAGGACGACATAATCGGGGGCTTCGCGGCGGATTTGCAGCCATTGCGCGCCCTGTTCGTTGCCGGGATGCGGCACCTCGATCTGCACGACGGTGAAGCCGTATTTCTCGGCCAGAAGTTCATAGATCGGGATGGTTTCTTTGCCGTAGGGAGAGCCGTGGTAGAGCACGACGATCTTCTTGCCCTTGAGGCTTTCCAGCCCGCCCTCTTTGCTGGCGATGTAGTTCACGATGCCCGAGGTTTCGGAATAGGGGTTTAGCAGCAGCGGGAACACATAGGGGAACACCCGGCCATCGGTGGTATCGGTGCGGCCATGGTTCACCGTGATCAGCGGCGCTTTATCCGCTGTCACGCCATCAATCATCGCGTAGGCGATGCCGACGGAAAGCGGGTTCCAGGCGGCGATATCAGCGTGGCTTTTCTGGCGCTGATAGCATTCAACGCCCTTTTCCACGGCGTATTCGGTTTCGCATTCGTCCCAGACCAGCTTGACGCCGTTCACGCCACCGTCGCGGGTGTTGATCAGGGTCATATAGTCGATAAAGCCACCGAAAAACCCGGTGCCGCCAGCGGCATAGGGGCCGACGCGGTAGGATTGCAGGGGAAAGTATTGCTCATCCGCTTGGGCTGCTTGGCCTGCGGCGAGGGTCGCCACGGTCAAGGCCGCTGTGGTGATACGTTTCAGGAAAGACATTTTAGCTCCGTTGGTTACAGGGTGTTGCGCGCAAAGCGGCGCTTTACACGGGTTAGGATGGCCGCCAGCCCGTTCGGCTCGGCGATCAGAAAAGCGATGATGAGGGTGCCGAGGATGATGCGCTGCACCAGCTCCAGCACGCCAGAGTCGATCATGCCGCCGAAGGCCATGGCAGACAGGCGCGACAGCAGCAGCGGGAACACCACGATCAGCCCCGCGCCAAGGAAGGCACCACGCAGGGTGGCCAAGCCGCCGATGATGATGATGAAGAGCACGTCAAAGGATCGGTCGAGATCGAAGCCCGCAGGCTCGATCGTGCGCAGGTAGGTGAAGGCCCAGAGGAACCCTGCGACGCCGATGATGGCCGAGGAGAGGGCGAAGGCCACCAGCTTGGTTTTCAACACTGGCACGCCGATGATCTGCGCGGCGGTTTCATTGTCACGGATGGCGATCAGGTCGTTGCCCAAAGGACCAGCGGTGAAGGCCCAGACGCCGAGGGTGAGCAGGGTAACGAGGGTGAGGGCCAGCAGATAGCGGGCGGTGGTGCTGTCGAGGGAATAGCCAAGGAGGGTCATGCCGGGGGCTGATATGACGCCGGACGGGCTGTAGTTGGAGAACCAGCCGAATTTGGTCAGCGCCCATTGCACGAAGAATTGCGCGGCAAGGGTGGACACCGCCAGATAGAACCCGCGCAGGCGTAGGCTGGGCAGGCCAAAGATCAGACCAACGGTGGCGGCGGTCAGCGCCGACAGCAGGATCGTCAGCGGCAGCGGCAGGTTCAGCCGCAACTGGATGTTATAGGCGGCGAAGGCACCGACCGCCATGAAAGCGGCAGACCCGAGCGAGACTTGCCCACCGTATCCAGTCAGCAGGTTCAGCCCGACCCCTGCCAAGGCGAGGGCGAGGAAGGGCAGCAGGATCGCTTCGATCACATAGGGCGAAGCCAAGGCTGGGATCGCGATAAAGGCGATCAGCAGAAAGGTGGCGAGCGGGGTATGGCGCAGCAAGTTCGGGCTGTGCAAACGGGTATCGGCAAGAGTGGACATCAGAACCGCTCCACCAATTTCTGGCCGAACAGGCCCGAGGGACGGACCAGCAGCACCAAGAGCGCCACGACATAGGCAAACCAACCCTCAATCCCGCCGCCGACGAAGGGGCCGAGGTAGACTTCGGCCAGCTTTTCGGCAGCGCCAATGGCAAGGCCTGCGACGATGGCCCCCAGCACGGAATCAAACCCGCCCAGCACCAGAACCGGCAGCGCCTTCAGCACGATCAGCGACAGCGAGAATTGCACGCCCAGCCGCGCCCCCCAGAGAAGGCCCGCGACAAGCGCCACGATGCCAGCGGCGGCCCAGACCGTGGCCCAGGTGCGATCCAACCGCAGGCCGACGGCGAGGGCGGCGAACTGGTCATCGGCCACAGCGCGGAAGGCGAGGCCGGTGCGGGTCCAGCGGAAGAAGGCGGTGAGGCTTGCGACCAGCACCCCGGCGATGCCGGCAGCGACCAGATCAAAGGTGGAGATGAAAACTCCGGCGATCTGGAATGGCGCGTTCGAGATGCCGAGATCGAGACGGTGGACTTCGGTGCCCCAGATGATCTGCGCAGCGCCTTCGATGATATAGGACAAGCCGAGAGTGGCCATGAACAGGGTCATGGGGGATCGGTTGGCAAGCGGGCGCAGCACGGTGCGCTCGATGGCGAAACCGAGGGCGACCATTATGGCGGCAGAGATGATCAGGGCGAGGAAGAAGGGGACGCCCGCCTCAACCAAAGAAACGAAGGTCAGCGCGGCGAATAGCACCATCGCGCCTTGGGCGAAGTTCAGCACGCCTGAGGTTTTGTAGATCAGCACAAAGCCAATCGCCACAAGGGCATACATCACGCCCGACAGCAGCCCGCCGATGGTGACTTCGATCAGGAACAGAAAGCCGAACCAATCCATCATGCGGCCTCTTGGCCCAGATAGGCCCGGATCACACTGGGGTCGCGCTGCACTTCGGCGGGGGTGCCGTCGGCGATCTTCGCGCCATAATCCAGCACTGCGACGCGATCTGACAGCCCCATGACAACGCCGATGTCATGCTCGATCAGGATCACTGACAGGCCTGTGGAGTCGCGCGCGGCGCGGATATAGCCCGCCATCTCGGCTTTCTCTGTGGCAGTCATCCCCGCCATCGGCTCGTCCAGCAGCAGCAGTTTCGGGCGGGCCACCAAGGCGCGGGCCAGTTCGACCCGCTTTTGCAATCCGTAGGACAGGGTGGAGACGGTGCGATCCAGATGGGCGGTCAGGTCCAGCCGGGCCGCGATTTCGGCGACCTGATCTGCAATCGCGCGGTTCTCGGCGCGGGCATTGGGCAGGCGGAACACTTGGGCGATAGACCAAGCCTTGCGCTGAAAGGTCAGGCCAGCCGCGATGTTGGCCGCCACGCTCAGGCTGGGGAACAGCGCGAGGTTCTGGAAGGTGCGTGCCACGCCCAGACCCGCCAAGGCCTGCGGCGGCACATGTTCAAAGACCTGAGCGCCCAGCACCAGACTGCCACTATCCGCCTGATAGAGCCCCGAAATCACGTTCAGAACTGAAGATTTCCCTGCCCCATTCGGCCCGATCACCGCGCGGATTTCGCCCGGGGCGACCTGAAACGACACTTCACGCAAGGCTTTGATGCCGCCGAACGACAGGCTGATCCGGCTGAGCGCCAAGGCATAGGCCGGGAGCAAAGTGGTGGGGTGCAGAGTATTGAGGACTGGGCGTGCAGGCGCAATCCGGCGCAGAACGGCGCTGGTCATGGCAGTCTTCCTTGGGGGCTAAAGGGGAGTGGGGCCTATTCGGCCGCCACCTGCTGTTCGCGCGCGGCTTCCAACTGGCGCACCAGTGGAATGACGTGTTTGCCGAAGAACTCGACCTCTTCCTGAAAGTGCAGGAAGCCCAGCAGGATCAGATCGGCCCCGGCATCCTTCAGCGCGATGATGCGTTGGGCGATCTGGTCCGGCGTGCCGATCAGGTTCGAGCGGAAGCCGTCGTTGTATTGCACAAGGTCTTCCAGCGTCGATTTCGCCCAATTGCCTTCGCCTTCCGGGCTGGCTTTGCCGGCGTTCTTCACCTCATGCGCGAAGCCCTTGACGGCATCGGGGTTGGCGTTGTCGATGATCTCGGCCAGCACTTCGCGGGCCTCGGCCTCGGTTTCACGGGCGATGGCAAAGGCGTTGACGCCGACCTTGACGCGGCGGCCTTCGGCATCGGCCTTGCCGCGAATGTCATCGACCTGCGCCGCCAATCCTTCGGGCGTGTTGCCGTTGGTGAAATACCAATCGGACACCCGCGCCGCCATATCCCGCGCCGCACGGCTGGAGCCGCCTTGGAAAATCTCAGGCTGCGGATCGGCGGGTTTGGGCTTCATCGTGTAGTTGTTGAAGCGGTAGAAATCGCCTTTGAAGGTGAAATCATCCTGCCCCCAGATCCCGCGCAGCGCCCGGATGAATTCTTCGGAACGGCGGTAGCGTTCGTCGTGATCCAGCCACGGCTCGCCAATCGCGTAGAACTCGCCGCGGAACCAGCCCGACACCACGTTGATGGCGATGCGGCCGTTGGTCAGCTGGCTGATGGTGGCGATCTGCTTGGCGGCCACAGCCGGGTTCCACGGGCCGGGCAGCAGCGCTGCGATTACTTTCAGCTTTTCGGTGGCGGCGAGCAAAGCATGGCTGAACGCGACAGGTTCGTGTTGATTGTCAGCGCCATAGCCCGCCGTGAACCGGATCTGGCTGAGGGCATAGTCGAACCCCGCAGCCTCGGCGATTTGCGCCAACTTGCGGTTATAGTCGATATCCCAGCTGGTGCGCTGTTCGATGTTGGAGATCACCAGGCCACCCGAAACATTGGGCACCCAATAGGCGAATTTGACGGGATCAGTGGTCATGTTGGCGTCCTTTTCGGGTTATTCGGCAGCTTGCGCGGGGCGCAATGCTTGCGGGAAATGCAGATCAAACTGGGCTACGGCGCGCTGCAACCGGGTCAGCGCGGCGGGGTTGCTGAGTTGGCCATCGCTGAAATCCTTGTCCGAGACATGCACGGCGGTGGGCAGGGAATGTGCTTCAAAAAATCCGAACAGCGGGCGCAACTGATGTTCGACCGCCAGCGCGTGCTTTTCGCCGCCGCCTGTCGCTGCGATCAGGATCGGTTTCCCGATCAGCGACAGCGGGTCCAGCAAGTCAATCAGATGCTTGAACAGGCCGGGATAGCTGGCCTTGTAGATCGGCGTTGCCACCACCAGCGCATCCGCCGCGATGATCCGCGCAACCAAAGCCTGCCCTGCCGCATCAAGATCGGTCAGCCGCCGCGCGCGGCCGAGTTGATCGCCGAAGTCATTGACCTCAATAACATCCATGGTTGCGCCCAGCCTATCGGCAGCCAGAGCAGCGGCGGTTTGCACCAACGCCCGGGTTTTCGAGGGGGTGGTGATATTGCCGGACAATCCGACCAGCTTCAGAGTGGACATTGCCAGATTCCTAAACACGATAAAGTTGCTAGACTTTAAGCGCTGGATCGCCGCTGGGGCAATTCCAAAGAAAACAGCATCTTTGGAAGGAGTATCCCCAGCCGCCCTGACGATTAGATAGAAAGGCCTGTTTGGATCATCTTCGGCTTAAACGAGGGCGAGGACGGCTATGGGCAAAGGCGCACCCAACCCGGCGGTTCAGATGACCAATCTAGACGACCAATCCCGGCGCAGAGCACGGGAGTTGACGGAGCGCAGTGCGGTTAGGTGAAAGCGGCAGCGTTTGGATCGGCAATATGTCTGCGCTGGTCAGGTGCTCATTTTAGGTGGGCGTAGGTTCGAGGGCCAACCTTGCTTCTATATTTTCGGGCGATGCCTGTATCGCCGTGTCTGCCATTGGCGTCACCATGGTGATCATCAACCGCGAGATCGACTTGGCGATCGGCGCGCTGATCCGGGTGCTGGCAGTGATTTCCGGCGCGCTTGCGGTATCGGATGCTCTGGTCTGGATGGCTTGGGTGGTATCGATCTGTCGGTAGGCTCAAGGCTGTGCGGCGTGCTGACGGGTGTGGTCTGGCAGAACCTTGGTCTGACGCTCACAGCAGCGATTGTTCTGGTGTTGCTGACCCGGCTGGTTTGCGGGGATTAAGCCTTTCTACGCGATTTCGGGCATCGCTTAGGCGCTGGCGGCGGGGATCTTCGTCTCGCGCGGTTCAAGCAGCCGGGTCGGACATGGGCAGCGGCCCTGAACTTGACGCGAGCATTGCGGTCGTTCTGGGCGGAACAAGCATTTCGGCGGGCGCCGCGTCATCATCGGGACGGGATTGGCGCTGATCCTTGTGCAGGGGCTAAAGAATGGTCTGTCGCTTGCAGGGGTGAAAGGCGACGGCACCGCTGTGCTGATCGGGGGCGTGTTGATCCTGACTTTGCGCGCCGGGTCGCTGACACAGAACCGGGCACGCCGCGAAAGGTGCGCCCGTCAACAAGCCCCGGCGGGAGGTCGGGGCGCAAAGCTTTGGCGGCGGGCGTCACGCACCTGTGCGCACAATGTGGTTGACCGCGCTGACGGCGCATTGCAAGATTTACAAGGCAGGCAATATATTTAGGGGCTTCCTGAGGCCATCCGCGCTGTCTTGCTTTGACGACCAAGGGAGAGTCCATGCGGCCCTATAACAATCGGGCTTGGTTGCTTTTGCTTCCCGCGCTGATGTTGCTGGTTGCGGTGGGGGCTCTGCCGCTGATGGCCGTGATAAATTACGGCTTTCACGACATTTTCTCATTGAGCAATGTGCATTGGATTGGGCTCGACTGGTTCAGTGACATCCTTCAATCGCAACGGTTTCTCGCATCGCTGGGGCGGAGCCTGCTGTTCTCGGCCTTGGCGCTGGCTATTCAGGTGCCTTTAGGCATTGCGGTTGCGCTTTTGCTGTTGAGCTGCGGCAGGTGGGCCGTCTGGGGCTTGATGCTGTGCGCGCTGCCGCTGGTGGTGCCGTGGAACATGATCCCGATGCTTTGGCTGGGGTTGATCAACCAAGATACAGGGATTTTGGGGCATTGGTTGGCGGCCGTTGAATTTGACTACAAGTTCACCGCACTTCACACTTGGATGCTGCTTTTGGTGATGGATACCTGGCACTGGCTAGGGTTGGTTGTTGTGCTGGCCTATGCTGGGCTTTCGACCATTCCGACGGCTTACCGACAGGCTGCCCATATTGACGGCGCGTCACGCTTGGCCGTGTTTCGGCACATCGAGCTGCCACGGATTGCGGGAGGCCTGGCCATCGTCTTCCTGTTGCGTTTTGTGGACAGCTTTATGATCTACACCGAGGCCTTTGCGATCAACGCGGGCGGTCCGGGTGACGCCACCCGCTTTCTGTCGATCGAGTTGGGCGAGGAAATCAACGGCTTTTCCTATGGGCAGGCGGCGGCGCGGGCCACGCTTTATTTTGTGATGGTTTTGATTGTGGTTTGCGCCTTTGTGATGATCACACGACGCCCCGAGGCAGAGGCATGATCCGCGCGCTGGCTTTGGTAGCTTTGGCGGCATTCATCCTGTTGCCCCTGACGCAAGCGGTGATGCTGAGCTTTATCGCAACGCTTCCGCATGATGGCGTGCCTGAAGGCAGCGTCAGCCTTGTAAATTATGCCAATGTTCTGGCGGCGCCAGAGTTGCGCGCAGCCATCGGCAATTCGGTGATTTACGTGCTGTTGAACGTGGCGCTGTGCATCGCAATAGCGCTGCCAGCAGCCTATGCCTTGGCGCGATATCGGTTTTTAGGTGACCGCCATTTCTTGCTGATGATCTTGGTGTTTCGGGTCACACCGCCTGTCGTGCTGTCGCTGCCGATCTTCATTTTGTTTGCGAAGCTGGGTTTGGTGAACTCTCCGGTTGGTATCGCGCTGGTGCATTGCCTGTTCAATCTTCCGGTCGCCATCTGGATTCTCGAAAGCTTTATCCGCGCGGTGCCTTCCGAATTTGACGAGACGGCGTTTCTGGATGGGCACTCTGGCGCGTCGTTTTTCTTTCGCCACCTTATTCCGGCGATTGCACCGGGAATTGGCGTCGCGGCGTTTTTCTGTTTCATCTTCTCGTGGGTCGAGGTGGTTTTTGCGCGTATCCTGACGGTGACCGAAGGCAAGCCGATTACGACGGCAATCAATGCGATGTTCGGGTTTCAGACGGATATGGGCATGGTGATGGCGATGACTTGCCTGTCGCTTTTGCCCGGCGTGGCGATGATTTGGTTCGTGAGGAACCACATCGCGCGGGGATTTGCGCTTCGAGCCTGATCAGAGAAGCGGGAATTCGATATATGGAATTCCGTGCGGCAAGCCTTCAGTCCATGGCATGGGGGCGGATTTAGGTCGAAGTGACGCGGGCTTGTGGTGTCCTTCAATCCGTCCCCGCTGGGACAAAATTATATATAGGGTAGATATCGAAAACACGACCCCTACATCTAGCGCTAGACTGGGTTTACCGCATCACGAAAGGGTCTGGGATCGGATCATCTGATGTGCGCAGCCAGACGGTTTTGACCGTGGTGTAATCCAGCGCGGCAGCCAAGCCGCCTTCGCGGCCATGCCCTGACAACCCGTGTCCGCCGAAGGGTGCGATCGGCGAGACGGCGCGGTAGGTGTTGACCCAAACCACCCCGGCGCGGATGCCGCGGATCATCCGATGGGCGCGGGTCAAGCTGCGGGTGAACACGCCCGAGGCGAGGCCGTAGACGGTGTCATTGGCCAGCGCCAAGGCCTGTGCTTCTGTCTCGAAACTGATCACCGACAGCACCGGGCCGAAAAATTCCTGTTTCAGCCCCGCCGCATCGGGCAGGCCAGAACAATCGAGGATGGTGGGCGGATAGTAAAAGCCGGGGCCATCAGGCACCACGCCGCCCGTCACCAATTGTGCGCCCTGCCCCAAGCTTTGCGCCACCAAATCGGCAATCCGCGTGCGCTGGCGCAGGGTGCAAAGCGGGCCGACCTCGGTCGTCATCTGATCGGGGGCTGCGATGCGGATGGCTTCGGCTTTGGCCTTCAGTTTGTTCAGGAAAGCGTCTTTCACTGAGGCTTGAATGATCAGCCGCGACCCCGCCACGCAGCTTTGCCCGGTGGCGGCGAATATCCCCGAGATTTGCGCGTTTACCGCCGAATCCAGATCGGCGTCGTCAAACACGATGAACGGCGATTTGCCACCCAGTTCAAGCGAGGTAGAGGCAAGGTTTTCAGCCGAGCCGCGCACCACATGCCGCGCGGTTTCCGGCCCGCCGGTAAAGGCGATATGCGCCACTTTCGGATGGCTGGTCAGGGCCGCCCCCGCCGCAGGCCCGCCCGTGAGGATATTGACCACGCCGGGCGGAAAGCCCGCCTGATCGACCAGCCGCGCAAATTCCAGCATCGGGGCCGGGCCATCCTCGGAGGCTTTCAAGACCACTGTGCAACCCGCCGCAAGCGCTGGCCCTAGCTTTACCGCCGACAGGAACAGCTGGCTGTTCCACGGCACAATGGCCGCGACGACGCCAATCGGCTCGCGGCGCAGCCAGACCTCCATATCGGGCTTGTCGATTGGCAGATGCGCGCCTTCGATCTTGTCGGCAAGGCCTGCATAATAGCGATAGTATTCAGCCACATAAGCGATCTGGGCAGAGGTTTCGCGGATGATCTTGCCGGTATCGCGGGTTTCCAACGCCGCCAGCTGCGGCGCTGCTGCCTGCACCAGATCGGCCAATTTATACAGCAATTTGCCGCGTGCCGAGGCGGTCAAACCCGCCCAAGCCGGGGCATGAAACGCAGCCCAAGCCGCATCAACCGCCCGGCCCACATCGGCGGCCGAGGCATTCGGCATCAACGCCCAAGCGGTGCCAGTTGCCGGATCGAGGCTTTCAAAGCAGGCTGCACCATCTTCAAATGCGCCGCCGATATACTGCTGGAACCGTTGCATGAACCACCCTCCTTAGGCGAAAGCAGGCATCACATCTTGCACAAAGCGCAGAAGCGAGGCCTTTTTGCGCGCAAAACTCATGCCAGAGTCGATCCAGAAACTGAATTCATCATAGCCCATATCCTGATAGGATTGCAGACGCGCGATCACCTCGGGGGCTTGGCCGACGATGTTGTTTTTGCGCATTGCAGCGGGTGAATAAAACGGATGGGCGGCGACCTCTTCGGGCGTCAGGGTGGCAATCAAACCCTGCGAGATCGGGCGTTTGTTCAGGAACCACGCACCGAAGTAGTTGTAAAACAAGTTCAATTCCTCGGCCCCCAGATCGGCGTCGGCTTCGCTGTCGGCGACATAGGTGTGCCGCAGCACCATGATTTTCGGGCGCGGTATCTCGGGATGGGCGGCGCAGGCGGTGTTGAAACGCTCCATCAGGCTGACGACTTCTTCATCGCCCATATGCAGCGGCGTCACCTGCACATTGCAGCCATTGGCCACGGCGAAATCGTGGGAATTGGGGTCGCGCGCGGCGACCCAGATCGGCGGAAACGGCTGTTGGCTGGGCTTTGGGGCCGAGGTGGTTTTCGGAAATTGCCAATGCTCGCCGTTGTGTTCATAATCGCCTGCCCACAGGCCCTTGATGGCGGGGATCAGCTCTCGCATCTTTTGGCCAGCGGTCCAAGCGTCAAGGCCGGGGCTCATCCTGTCGTATTCAAAGGTGTAGGCGCCGCGCGCGATGCCCAAATCCAATCGACCTTGCATGATCAGATCGGCCATCGCGGCCTCTCCGGCCAGCCGGATCGGATGCCAGAACGGGGCCACCACATTGCCTGTGCCCAGTCGGACATTTTTGGTGCGGCGCGCAAGATCGACAAGGTTCAGGAACGGGTTGGGGGCGATGGTGAAATCCATGCCGTGATGCTCGCCCGTCCAGATCGCGTGCATGCCGTTTTCATCAGCGATTTGGCATAGTTCCAGCATTTCGTCATAGAGACGCTGCTGCGGCTCGTCGGCGTTGACGCGCTCCATATGCACAAACAGCGAGAATTTCATCGGCGTGATCCTTAGGTTTTGGTTGTGACCGGAGCGACCCGGCCGACATTCTGATTTCCGAAATAGATGCCGTAATCGCCGACGCGGGCCTCTTCGGCGAGACGTTCCAGCATGATGCGCATGGCGGGATCGGTGACATCGTCAAAGCCGTTCGGGGCCAATTCTACAAAGCCGCCCTTGCTGGGGGTGCCCGAGGTGCTTGGGCATAGAAACGCTATATGTTGTTGGCTGGCGGCGACATCTTCATAAACCGAGTAGATGAAGCCCGGCACGGCGGTGACACCCGCCGCCTCGATCAGCGCTTGAAGCGTGGCGGTCGCGCCTTTGGCCCCGACCCGTGCGGTGGGAAGGGTCAAGCCACCCCGGCCATCGTCTTGCAGCAGCACGCGGCCTTCTTGCTCGATCAGCGCCGAGACAACCACCGCAGGGCCGCTGGCCAAGGCCGCCCCAGCCTGCGCTGGCGTGAAGTAAGAGCCGCGATAATAGCCCAGACCAGATTGACCTGAGGCGTCGAAACCCTCGACCCGGCCAATCAGAATGGCGTGATCGCCTGCGTCAATCACCTGATGCGTACTGCAATCGAACCAAGCCGCGACGCCAGCCAAAATCGGCGCACCATGCGGGCCAGCTTGCCAGTTCACAGCCGCAAAGCGATCCTCGGAGGGGCGCGCGAATGTGTTGGAGACTTCTTTCTGATCTTCGGCCAAAATATTGACCGCAAAGCCTTTTGCCGCAAGAAACCGGGCGTAATTGCTAGAGGTTTTGGCGATAGAGACCAGCAGCAGCGCCGGATCCAGCGACACCGAGGAAAACGAATTGGCGGTGAAGCCAATCGGCATGCCCGCATCGTCCATCGTGGTCACGATGGTCACGCCAGTCATGAAGGTGCCAAAAGCATCCCGAAGCAGGCGGCGGTTTTCCAGTGTCATGCGCGCAATCCCTTTTTAGCGGCCAAAAGGGGCACCGCCAGCCAGTCAGCAAGGGCCGCATTGACCAGTGCCGGAGCCGTCAGATTGACCATGTGGCGGTGGCCCTCGATCACCACAACCTGCCCCATCGGCGCCGCCTTCGCCATCGCTTTCGCCATCTCGGGGGTGGAGTTTGCATCGCCGGATGCCGTCAAGACCAGCGCTGGACTTTGAATTTTCGGCCAAGCCGCAGCATAGGTCTGATCGCCGGTGGCAAAGGCGCGGTAGGCGGCGGCGTAGCCTTGCAGATTGACGGTCTGCAGCCAGCCTGCGACCTGCGCGCGGATTTTTTGGTCCGCCGCGCTGTCGCTGAACCAGCGGGTCAACGGCACTTCGATATCATTGGCCCCTGCTGCCAAGGCGGCGGCGCGGGCCTGAACGGCGGCACTTGCCTCGGGCGTGCGACGATAGACGCCGTTTAAAACCGCAAGCCGCAGCACCAGATCGGGGTGATCGACCGCAAGGCCAGCGGCAATCAAAGCGCCCATCGAATGGCCAGCAACATTGACAAAGCTGCAGCCCAATTGCCGCAGGGTTTTCGCAGCCCAAGCGACATAATCGGTTAATGCGGGCTGCCCCGGAAGCAAATCGGACAGGCCATGCCCCGGCATATCCAGTGCAATCACCCGGTTGGTTTTGGCAAAATGCGCAATCTGCGGACCCCAGGATTCAGCGCACATGCCAACGCCATGCAGCAGCACCAAGGGCTCGCCCTGGCCGAATTCCAGATAGCTGATCCGCTGGCCGTCAGACAGCCGCAGGGTTTGCAGGGTCATGGCCCAGATCCTTAAGGTCTTGATAACGATCCCCAATCCGATGATGCGGGCGGCCACCAATAGAAGCACCGAGGGCGATCACGATCTCATCCGCGGCGGGGGCGTCTGGCATGGCGAAATGGATGGTGAGGTAGTGCGAGCGGCGGCCTTCGTCGTTCTTGTCCATCAGCGGGATCATGATGGGCGTGTTGGCGCCGCCACGAATGTTGGTAAACGCGAGATAGGTCTTGGCCCCCACTGCCGTGCGGTAATGATTGCCAAACCGCAGCGTGTGGATCAGCGCCGAGGCATGCTCGACCTCGCCATCCAAGCCGACCACGGCGGCCTTGCCATAGCCCTCAACCGCGGCACCACCACCTGCGGCCTCGATGATCATGCTGGTCAGCAGCGCGCCGAGATCGGGGGCCACATCATGGATCGCGGGCTTGAGGTTTTCGACAAACCCCATCCCCGCCCAAGGGTTTTTCACCACAGCCGCCGCAGCGATCAGCTTGAGAGGGATCGGCGCGGCCTTGCCGCCTTCGATCAGCGTGGTTTCTACATGCAACAGGGTCTTGCGGATGATGGCGGGCATTGGGGCCTCAGAATCGCTGGGATTGTTAGACTGTATGTTGGTATACCATATGACCGCATGTCAAGAACCAGTTGCGATTTCCCCGCGATTTGGCTAGGCTGCCCCCTATGGACACCGCATTTGACGATCTGAAAATTGAGAACCCTCCGCAAACCCTGCGCGAAATTGTGCATGCGCGGATGCGTGGCGCGATCTTGTCTGGGCGTTTCGCCTCGGGGGAGCGGCTGGTTGAGCGCAATTTGTGCGAACAGTTGGGCGTCAGCAGATCTGTGGTGCGCGAGGCGATCCGCTATCTTGAGGCAGAAGGTCTGGTCGAGACCATGCCGAACAAAGGCCCGATGGTGGCGCGGATGGATTGGCCGCAAGCCGTGCAAATCTATGAAATCAGACAGCTTTTAGAGCAAAGCGCTGCCGCCGCCTGCGCCAGTGTTGCCGATGCCGGGGTCAAGCAGGCGCTGCATGCCACGATGACCGCGATCGAGCAGGCGCAGACCACCGCTGCCCGCATTGACGCGACAACCCAGTTTTACGAGGTGATTTTCAGAGCCGCAGGCCATCACATCGCCTGGGAGGTGGTGCAACGCCTGAATGGCCGGATCAGTCGGCTGCGCGCAATGACGCTGGCCACCACGGATCGCCGGGTTTCCGGCCCGGTGCGGATGGCGCGGATTTGCGCGGCTATCCTTGCCAACGATGCCGAAGCGGCGGCACAAGCGGTCTGTGATCATCTGGATGAGGCCGCCAAAATCGCCGAGCGTTTGCTGAAAGAGACCCCGTAGTGCCCGCTTATTGGATCGCCCATGTCACCGTGACCGACCCCGCGCAATATAGCGGCTATCAGGCGCTGGCACCGCTGGCATTTGCTAAATTCGGCGCGAAATTTCTGGCACGCGGTGGGGCGTCAGACAGCCCGGAAGGCGCTGGGTTTGAGCGCCATGTTCTGATCGAATTTCCAGATCTGCAGGCCGCGCGCGCCTGCTACGCCTCGGCAGAATATCAGGCTGCACGCGCCGCGCGCACCGGTGCCGCAGAGGTGATGATCACCATGGTTGAGGGCGTCTAGCCTATGTGTTTGCCCTGTGGCACGCCGGGCAAAACGCACAGCATTTCATACAGCAAATTCGCCCCGATCAGCGCGGTATTGCCCGAGGGATCATAGGGTGGCGACACCTCGACCAAATCGCCTCCGACGATGTTCAGACCGGCACATCCGCGCACGATTTCAAGGCCTTGCCAGATGGTCAGACCGCCCGGCTCGACCGTGCCGGTGCCGGGTGCAAAGGCCGGATCAAGGCTGTCGATGTCATAGCTGAGATACACCGGCGCATCGCCGATCTTGGCGCGGATTTCGGCCATAAGCGGCTTTAGGGATTTATACCAGCACTCCTCAGCCTGCACCACGGTCCAGCCGTTTTTGCGCCCCCAATCGAAGTCATCAAGGCTATAGCCGGTGCCGCGCAGACCGATCTGAAACACCTTGTCATTCTGCAAACAGCCGTCCTCGAAGGCGCGGCGGAACGGGCAGCCATGCGCGACTTTCTCACCAAACATCGTGTCGTTGATATCGGCATGGGCATCGACGTGGATCAGGGCAACGGGGCCGTGTTTGGCCTTGATCGCGCGCAAAATCGGCCATGTCAGGGTGTGATCGCCGCCCAAAGTCAGCGGCAAAGCGCCATGGGCCAGCACGCCGTTGTAATAGTCAGTGATGATGTCGACCGACTTTTTCAGATCAAAGGTGTTGATCGGCACATCGCCAATGTCGGCCACTTGCAGATGATCGAACGGAGCCGCCCCCGTTGCCATGTTGAACGGGCGCAGCATGCGGGACTCGTCGCGGATTTGCCTTGGGCCGTGCCGGGTGCCCGAACGGTTTGAGGTGCCAATATCCATCGGGATGCCGATGAATGCGACATCGAGCCCTGCGGCGGTGTCTTGCGTTGGCAGCCGCATCATCGTGGCAGGGCCGCCAAACCGCGCCATGTCATTGCCGCCAAGCGGTTGATTGAATTTGGACATTCGTGCGGCCTTTCGTGGATTTTCCGGCAGCTTAGCGGCAAGCCGGGCCAAGTGGAAAGGCCCTTCCGCACCGGGATTCGCCATTTTTTCAGGCAGGGCGGTGGAATTGGCGGGCGCAGCTTTTTCCCATCAGGAATATAATTTGACAGAAGCGCGCGAGTCTCGCTAGCCTGCTGTTTAACAGGGACATCGCCCAAAACGGGCGCGATACGACGGAGGTATTCATGGCAAAACGTGTAGCAGTGATCGGCGCAGGGCCGTCAGGTCTGGCGCAATTGCGAGCGTTTCAGTCAGCCAAAATGGCGGGTGCCGAGATCCCCGAGGTGGTGTGTTTTGAAAAGCAATCCAATTGGGGTGGCTTGTGGAATTACACTTGGCGCACCGGTCTGGATGAAAATGGCGAGCCTGTTCACAGCTCGATGTACCGCTATCTGTGGTCTAACGGGCCGAAGGAAGGTCTTGAATTCGCGGATTATTCCTTTGAGGAACATTTCGGCAAGCAGATCGCCTCCTACCCGCCCCGCGCAGTGCTGTTTGACTATATTCAGGGTCGGGTTGTGAAGGCCGGGGTGCGCGATTGGATCCGGTTCTCAACGCCGGTGCGGTTCGTGAAGTATAACGAGGACAAGGGCAATTTCACGGTGACGGCGCATGATATGAAGGCCGACCGGATGTATGAGGAAGAGTTCGACAACGTCATCGTCGCCTCGGGTCATTTCTCGACCCCGAATGTGCCAGAATATCCGGGGTTTGACAGGTTCGGCGGACGGGTGCTGCATGCGCATGATTTCCGGGATGCGATGGAGTTCAACGGCAAGGATATTCTGCTGCTGGGCTCCAGCTATTCGGCGGAGGATATCGGCTCGCAATGCTGGAAATATGGCGCGAAATCGGTGACGGTGGCTTACCGCAACGCCCCCCTCGGCTATGATTGGCCCGAGAATTTCGTTGAGGTTCCGGCGTTGGAGCGGGTGGACGAGACGACCGCTTATTTCAAGGATGGCACCAGCAAACGGGTCGATGCGATCATTCTGTGCACCGGGTATAAGCATCACTTCCCCTATTTGCCCGATGATCTGCGGCTGAAAACCGCGAACCGGCTGGCGGCGGCAGATCTGTATAAGGGCGTGGTTTGGGTGAACAATCCCAAGCTGTTCTATGTCGGAATGCAGGATCAGTGGTTCACCTTCAACATGTTTGACGCGCAGGCTTGGTGGGTGCGCGATGCAATCATGGGGCGGATTGCGGTGCCAGCCGATAAGGCGGTTTTGCTGGCCGATGTGGTGGACCGGGTGGCGCGCGAGGATGCGGGGCAGGACGCGCATGATGCGATCCATTATCAGGGCGATTACGTCAAGGAATTGATCGCCGAGACCGACTATCCCAGCTTTGATGTTGATGGCGCTTGCGAGGCGTTCTTTGAGTGGAAAGAGCACAAGAAAGCCGGGATCATGACCTTCCGCAACCATGCCTATAAATCGGTGATTACGGGCACGATGGCCCCGGTGCATCACACGCCTTGGAAGGATGCGCTGGAAGATAGTCTGGAAGCTTACCTGCGCAACTGATCAAACGGAAAAGGCTTCGGGATTTCCGGGGCCTTTTGTCCACGCGTGGACAGGCGGGCGCTTATATATAAATCAAATACTTACACGGTCTCTTTCATCAATCATTAACACATGCGCGCCATCTTGGTCATCCTCTCTGCCCAAATATCCCCGCCGGAGGCCCTTGGTTTCAGCAACAAGCACGGCTTGAAATTGCCTTACAAAGCGTTCAGCCCGGCATTGATCTGCTCGGCAATCTGGCGGAACGCGGCCAGATGCGGCGCGGTTTCGGACTGAAGCCGACTGGCGGCCACGGCACCGATGGCCGCGTGCAGGGCCGCGCGGTATTCAGGAATTGCCTGCCAATCCGCGACGGTGGAGGGCAGGATTTCGAGGTGATATTGCACTCCATAGGCCCGTTGACCTACCCGCATGGCTTGCACTTTGCAGGCGGGATTGGAGGCCAAGATCGCGCTATCGGGCGGCAGTTTGGTGACTTCGACGCCATGCCATTGCAGGGTGGTCATGGTTTGCGGCAACTGGCCAAAGATCGGATCGGCGCGCCCTGCCCCGGTTTGGGTGATCTGGCTCAGGCCAACCTCGGGAACTGCCATCAGTTGCGCCGCGCCCCCCAAAGCCACTGCAAGCAGTTGGTGGCCCAAGCAGATCCCGAAAAAGGGGCGGTCCAGCACCTGCACCCAATTCTTGATCGCGGCTTTTTCGGGGACCAGCCAAGGGTGTTCGGCTTCCTGCCAGACATCCATCGGCCCCCCCATCACGGCGAGCAGGTCGTAGTCTTCGAGGGCTGGGATTTGATCGCCCTCGTCCAAGGCTATCACATGGAGGCTGTGGCCATCCGCCTGCCAGAGTTCAAGGAATATCCCGGCAGTTTCGCAAGCAAGATGTTGGAAGATAAGGATTTTCATCGCTTTATCACCTGCAGGTTTACGCCATACTCAACCACCCACACTCCGCCGCCCCGGACTTGATCCGGGGCCTCGTGGGTTGACCGGAGGCCCCGGATCAAGTCCGGGGCGGCGGGGTGTGGGGTGGGTGTGGCTTGGCGTCACATCCAGCCTTTGCCTTCTATACGGGCGTCGGAGCCTCCGGCGGGGATATTTATGGAACGGATGAAGGGATAGGGAGCGCCAGAATTGCGCGACGCTCCCCCGAGCGGGTCAGATATCTAGCGTGTTTTCGTGTTCCCATTTCGAGAAATGGCTGACGTAGCTGTCCCATTCCTTGCCCTTGAGCTTGAGGTAGGCGGCAGAGAATTCCTCGCCCATCATCGACTTGAGCGTGGTGTCTTTGTCGTAATCGCGCAGCGCATCCAGCAGGTTCAGCGGCAGCTTTGGCGCACCTGTCACGGTCTGACCTTGGGTATACATATCAATGTCATAGCGCGGGCCGGGGTCGGCTTTGGTGCGCACACCGTCGATGCCTGCGGCGAGGATCACCGCCTGCATCAGGTAGGGGTTTGCCGCACCATCGGGCAAGCGCAGCTCGAACCGGCCCGGCCCCGGCACGCGCACCATGTGGGTGCGGTTGTTGCCCGTCCAAGTCACGGTGTTGGGGGCCCAAGTGGCACCGGATGAGGTGCGGGGCGCGTTGATGCGTTTGTAGCTGTTCACCGTCGGGTTGGTGATCGCGGCCAAGGCGCTGGCGTGTTTCATGATACCGCCAAGGAAGGTGCGGCCACGGTCGGACAGGCCGAGTTCTTTGGTATCGTCGGAAAATACGTTCTTTTTGCCATCCAGATCCCAGACCGAGATATGGGCATGGCAGCCCGATCCGGTCAGGCCCTTGAACGGTTTGGGCATGAAAGTGCAGCGCAACCCGTGCTTTTCGGCCACCGATTTCATCATGAATTTGAAGAAGCTGTGCTTGTCGGCGGTCTGCAAGACGTCGTCGTATTTCCAGTTCATCTCATACTGGCCGGTCGCGTCTTCGTGGTCGTTCTGGTAGGCCTCCCAGCCGAGTTCCAGCATGTAATCGCAAACCTCGGCGATCACGTCGTATTGGCGCATCATCGCTTGCTGGTCGTAGCAGGGCTTTTCGGCATTGTCGTAGGGGTCGGCGATTTTATCGCCCTCGGGGGTCAGCAGGAAGAATTCGGGCTCGACCCCGGTTTTGACACGCAGGCCTTCTTTGGCGGCCTCATCCACCAGACGGCGCAGCACGTTGCGCGGGGCTTGGGCGACGGGTTTGCCCTCCATCACGCAGTTGGAAGCGAGCCAAGCGACTTCTTTTTTCCACGGCAGTTGAATGACCGAGGAGGCATCGGGGACGGCCATCATGTCGGGGTGGGCGGCGGTGAGATCAAGCCAAGTGGCGAAGCCTGCAAAGCCCGCGCCATCGACGGCCATATCGTTGATCGCCTGCGCTGGCACCAGTTTGGCGCGCTGTGCGCCGAACAGGTCAGTGTAGCTGATCATGAAGTATTTAACGCCTTTTTCCTTGGCGTAGGCGGCTAGATCTTGGACCATATCGGTCACTCCCTGTCGTCTTTATGTTTTGACGCGGGCCTGATTGTTCAGGCCCGCCAATCGTTTCGCTTAGAAGCCGTTCCGGCCCGGGATCCAGTTGGTGCCTGCCAGTGGCACGCCTGCCATGGCAGCGCCTTCGATGGTCAGCGCACACAGGTCTTCGGGTTCCAGATTGTGCAGGTGGTTCTTGCCACAGGCGCGGGCGATGGTCTGGGCCTCGAGCGTCATCACTTTGAGATAGTTTTTCAGGCGGCGGCCACCGAGGATCGGGTCGAAGCGGTTGAAAAGCTCGGGGTCTTGGGTGGTGATGCCTGCCGGATCTTTGCCTTCGTGCCAATCATCGTAAGCGCCCGCGGTGGTGCCGAGTTTGTTGTATTCGGATTCCCATTTCGGATCGTTGTCGCCCAAGGCGATAAGGGCAGCGGTGCCGATGGCGACGGCGTCAGCGCCCAAGGCCATCGCCTTTGCCACGTCCGCGCCGGTGCGGATGCCGCCCGAGACGATCAGTTGCACTTTGCGGTGCATGCCGAGGTCTTGCAGGGCTTTCACCGCCAAGGGGATACAGGCGAGGATCGGCATGCCGACGTTTTCGATGAACACGTCTTGGGTGGCTGCGGTGCCGCCCTGCATGCCGTCGAGCACCACCACGTCAGCGCCTGCTTTGACGGCGAGGGCGGTGTCGTAATAGGGGCGCGCACCGCCGATCTTGACGTAGATCGGCTTTTCCCAATCGGTGATCTCGCGGATCTCCATGATCTTGATTTCCAGATCATCGGGGCCGGTCCAGTCGGGGTGGCGGCAGGCGGAGCGTTGGTCGATGCCTTTGGGAAGGTTGCGCATTTTGGCAACGCGGTCAGAGATTTTCTGGCCCAGCAGCATGCCGCCGCCGCCGGGTTTGGCGCCTTGGCCGACCACGACTTCGATGGCGTCGGCGCGGCGCAGATCGTCGGGGTTCATGCCGTAGCGCGAGGGCAGGTACTGATAGACCAGCGATTTTGAGTGGCCGCGTTCTTCCTCGGTCATGCCGCCATCGCCTGTGGTGGTCGAGGTGCCTGCGGCGGATGCGCCACGCCCGAGGGCTTCTTTAGCGGGGCCGGACAGCGCGCCAAAGGACATGCCTGCGATGGTGACGGGGATGTCGAGGTGGATCGGTTTTTTGGCGTAGCGGGTGCCGAGCCAAACGTCGGTGGCGCATTTCTCGCGGTAGCCTTCCAGCGGATAGCGGGAGATCGAGGCCCCGAGGAACAGCAGGTCATCGAAATGCGGCAGTTTGCGTTTCGATCCACCGCCGCGAATGTCGTAGATGCCGGTGGCTGCGGCGCGGCGGATTTCGGCGTTCACGTCGTTGGAATAGGTCCAGCTTTGCTTTGGCGGGGTATGGGGAAAATCGCTCATATATGCCTCAGTAGGACGACGCGTTGTCGATGTTGAATGTGTAGAGTTTGCGGGCGGAGCCGTAGCGTTTGAAGTCTGAGGGCTTGGCAAGGTGTTCGGCTTCGCCGCGCTTCAGAAGATCGGCGATGATGGCGAGGTGTTCCGGGCGCATTTCTTTCTCGATGCAGTCGGTGCCCAGCGATTTGACGGTGCCGCGCACGAACAGATGTGCCTCATACAGCGAGTCGCCCAAAGCATCGCCTGCATCGCCAAGCACAAGGATATTGCCGGATTGCGCCATGAAGCAGGACATGTGGCCGATGTTGCCATGCACGACGATGTCGATGCCCTTCATCGAGATGCCGCAGCGGGACGAAGCGTTGCCTTTGATCACCAAGAGGCCGCCGCGACCAGTCGCCCCTGCGTATTGGCTGGCGTCGCCGTCGATGATCACCGTGCCGCTCATCATATTCTCGGCCACGCCGGGGCCTGCGGAGCCTTTGACGCGGATGGTCGCTTGTTTGTTCATGCCCGCGCAGTAGTAGCCGGTGGAGCCGCGCACGGTGATGTCGATGGGGGCGTCAACGCCGACGGCAATCGCATGGCTGCCTTTTGGGTTGACGACTTCCCATGCGGTCTCATTCGTGTTGGCGTCTTTCAGATTGTGGAGCGCTTGGTTGAGCGCGCGCAGGCCCTGCGCTTCAAGGTCGAAAGTCTGCATGTTCAGCGTTCCCAGAAGTAAACGGTTGCGGGCTCGGGTTCCCAGACGCGGGCGGTCTCAATCCCCGGCAGGTTGACGAGGGCGCGGTATTCTGACCCGAAGGCAACGTATTGGTCGGTTTCGGCCATCACGGCGGGTTTGCAGGCGATAGGGTCACGCACCACGCCGAAGCCGTCTTTGGTGCCGACAACAAAGGTGAAGAAGCCGTCAAGATCGGTGAGGGTGGCTTCCAAAGCGTTGCCGAGGGTTTCGCCCTGTTGCAGCTTGTGGCTGACGAAAGCTGCGCCGACTTCGGTGTCGTTTTCGGTCTCAAACGTCATGCCAGCTTGTTTCAGCACGCGGCGGACGCCGTTGTGGTTGGAAAGCGAGCCATTGTGCACAAGGCACTGATCCGCGCCGGTTGAAAACGGGTGCGCGCCCATCGTGGTGACGGCGGATTCGGTGGCCATGCGGGTGTGGCCGATGCCGTGGGTGCCGTGCATTTTGGCGACTTCAAAGCGGGCGGCCACGTCTTTTGGCAGGCCGACTTCTTTGTAAATCTCAATGCCCTCACCCGATGACATCACTTTGATGCCGGGGCGCAATTCGCGCAGGGCCGAGCGGGCGGCGTCAAGCTGATCTGCCGGCACTTCCAGCACCGCATGGGTGGATTTCACCAGCATCAGCACGGGCTTGCCCAGCGCCGCACCCAGATCAGCGTCAAGGTTTTTGAAATCAACGCCCGGCGTGGCAGATTGCACGGTCAGTTTGCCGTGGCCGACTTTGCTGTTGGAATAGATCGCGATCCCGGCGCTGTCGGGGCCACGGTCGGTCATGGTGATCAGCATATCGGTGAGCATCGCGCCCAACTGAGGCTCTAGCTTGGGGTCTTTCAGGAAAAGCCCGACGATTCCGCACATGGCTGCGACTCCTTGTCGTTTGGATATGGCGCAAGGCTATCACGGCAAAACATTTCGTCAACTGTGAAGAAACTTTTTTTCACTGTGGGTAATGATTTTCATTTTGCCAGATTTGTGGGCGATGCTGCGCGTTGCGGGGTAGGTCACTCCTGCAACAGTGCCGATGGCAGGGAAAAGTCGATCCTCCGGTGGAGGATCGGCCCCGGTCATGTGGGAACGGATCGGAAGAGCGGTTCAAGCACCGATGTCAGAGGGCAGCGCCCGACCCGGTGGGCGAGAAGCGCCCGCCGTGGGCGGGTCGGGCGCTGCCCGGCGGCTTTGGCCACCGGGGTTTGGACTGCGGCGTTGCGCATGGCCGGTGCAATGGCACCCGCCAAGGCAAAGCCCGTGGGGGCAGATCTACAAAGTTATCATTTCGCCTATTTTCTCATCAAATGCTTTGACAGAATGTCGCAGGCTGTGTTTCCTGTCAGAAAATAAAATTCACATGAATGAATACAGGCGGAGGCAATCCGCCGCGACTGCCGCGCTATGGCCCTAAGCGCGCGCAGGTGGAGGGGGCCACTTGGGAGGAAATCTTGTCTGATCTGAACACACGGATCGAGGCGATGCACAAAAGCGACACGCGGATTGCGTGGGCGTTTGTGATCGGCCTTTGGCTGGCGATTGGTTTTGTCGCCTATGGCACCTGGGATCTTGCGCCCTCGGGTGGGGCGCGGGTGATGCTGCTGATCGGCGGCGCGTTGGTGCTGATTTATAACACGGCGGCGATCATGGCGATGTTGCGGCATTACCGCGAGGACCGCGACTTTATGTATGGCTTGGACATCAAGTTTCTGGATGCTGCCAAAGCGGCGAAGGGGAAATAGATGGCACGCTATATCCCCCCCGTTCAAAGCAAACTGGGCCAGATCATCGACGTGATCGTGCTGGTGGTGCTGTCGGTTGGTGCCTTGTTCGTGCCGTTGTGGCTGGGGCTGGCGGGTTCGGCCAAGCTGCCGGTGCCGGTCGAGAACCCGACATGGGAAAGTCTGGGGCAAAACGAGGTCATGGTGGCGCAGTGGAACAAGCTGGGCTTTGCCGATGCAGCTTCGGCGCATGACATCATCACCGCGCGCTATGACTACAGTTTCAGTTGGATGGCACTGGCGGTGATGGTGATCGTGATCATCGGCTATTTCGTGATGATGATCCGGCTTTCCGACAAGGAATACCGCGAAGTCATCGCCGAGAAGTTTGGCGAGAAGTAGGGGCGCATGATGGATACCTGGAATTACATCGAATACGGCGCTTGGGCTTTGTCTGCGCTGTTCGGGCTGTTGATCGTGATCGACTGGATCAAGATCGACACCACCTACTCGGAAGAAGCGCTGACCTCGTCGCGTGAGGGCGAGTTGGAAGCAATGACCGAAAAACACCGGCTGGAGGGCTGAGCATGGCACATTCTGAAGATGTGGATCACACATCACACGGCCAGTCGATGGGCCTTTTGCGGGTGCTGGGGCCTGCGCATGTCTGGGCTTTGGGCGTCGGCATCGTGCTGGTCGGCGAATATATGGGGTGGAACTTTGCAGTGGGCAAAGGCGGGGCCTATGCCGCGCTGATCGCCTGCTGGTTCGCGGGGGTGCTGTATTCCTGCGTGGCGATGATCGATTCCGAAGTGACATCGACGGTGGCGGCGGCGGGCGGGCAGTATACGCAGGCCAAGCATATCATCGGGCCGCTGATGGCGTTCAACGTCGGTCTTTATCTGGTGTTCGCCTATACGATGCTCGAGGCGGGCAACGCCATCACGCTCGGCTTTCTGGTCGATACCGTGGCGGGGATGACGGGGCATGAGGGCGGACTTGATCAGCGCCCGTTCATCGTTCTGGCGATCATGTTTCTGGCATGGCTGAACTATCGCGGCGTGCTGGCGACGCTGACGTTCAATCTGGTGATCACGGCGATTGCCTTCAGCGCGATCATCGTGATGTTCCTTGCCACCTCGCCTTTGCTCGGGGCTGGGGAAATGCTGCACAAGGATCTGATGAGCGGTCAGGCCTCCCTGCCCTATGGTTGGTTGGGGATTCTGGCGGCGATGCACTTTGGTCTTTGGTATTATCTGGGGATCGAGGGCACCACGCAGGCGGCAGAGGAAGTGCGCTCGCCTGCAAGGTCACTGCCGTTTGGCACGCTGGCCGGGATCATGACGCTGCTGATTGCCGCGACGCTGACGTGGTATGTCTGCTCGGGTTTGCTGCCGTGGGAATATCTGGGCGACGGGGTGAATGGGGCGGTGGCACCGTTGTTCTCGGCGGCGCAGATTTCGGGATCGAACGCGCTGGTGTGGTTGCTGGGGATCGGGACGCTGTTTGCCACTTTGGCAAGCGCCAACGGCTGTATCAATGACGCGAGCCGGGCTTGGTTCTCGATGGGGCGCGACCATTATCTGCCCGCGTGGTTTGGCGCGGTGCATCCGGTGTATCGCACGCCCTACCGCGCGATCATCTTTCTTGTGCCGATCGCGCTGATCTTTGCCTTGGGCGCGCCTTTGGATCAGGTGATTACCTTCTCGATCCTGTCGGGGTTGCTGGGCTACACCTTCATGCCGATCAACATGATCATGTTCCGCAAGAAGTGGCCTTTGGATACGATCAAGCGCGGGTATGAGCATCCGTTGCACCCGCTGCCTGCGATTTCGCTGATGGCTTTGTGTTCGGTGACCTACTTTGCGGTGTTCCTTGGTTATGGCACGCAGCTGATTGCGATGATCGGGTTTTATATCGTGGTGTCGTTGTGGTTCCACTTCTGGCGCTACCGCTTTGTGAAACGCGCCGATCAGTTCACCATGCCGTGGCCGCGTCCGCGCGGATACTGACGCCAGCTTCCGGCCCGCCTTGATCGGCGGGCCGGATCAATTTTGGGATGTAGAATGACATTTCTGATCTGGGCCTTGGTGATCACGATGGGCTGCGGCATTGCCCTGCGGCTGCGCGGGCAGAGCGCCAAACGCCTCGCCCTGCGCGGGCAGTATTTTGCAGAGGTGGCGGCGCTGTTTGAGGCTCCGATCACAGCCCTTGCCCCCACCGGATTTCCGCGCCTGTCGGGCCGCCATCAGGGCGCGCTGTTTGATCTGCAAGTGGTGCCTGACACGCTGACCTATCGCAAACTGCCCGCGTTGTGGCTGCTGGTGACACTGGCGGAACCTACCCCCGCGCGCGCCACGCTGGATGTGATGTTGCGCCCGCGCGGGGTGGAGCCGTTCAGCAATTTCCGCGATCTGCCGCATCAGATTGCGACGCCTGCCGGTTTCCCCGAGGATTGCGCCATCCGCAGCGATGCGCCGGGGGATGCGCCGCCCGCCAGCTTGGTGTTGGATCATCTGGGGCGCCTGAGCCCCGATCTGCTGAAGGAGATGGTGATCGCACCCAAGGGCCTGCGGCTGGTCTGGCTGGCCGAAGAGGCCGACCGCACCCGCTATCTCGCGTTCCGCGATGCCGAAATGGGTCGCACACCGCTTTCCCCTGCCCTGCTGCAACCGCTGCTGACCGCGCTGCTGGCGTTGCGCAATGATCTGAAGGAATTGCCATGAGACCACCGCCAAACCCCTATCTGGTCTTGCTGGCCGCGACGATCCTGCCGGGATCGGGTCAGGTGCTGAACCGCCAGCCGATGCGCGGGCTGACGTTCCTGTTCTTCATCATCCTGCTGGGGGCGTTCACCTTGAAAACCGCCGACCCTGCGGTGTCTTTGGTCGGCAAGCTTGCAGGCGGTCTGTTCGTCTGGGCGCTGGCAATGATGGATGCCTACAAAACCGCGCGCATCCGATTCGAGGTCTGGCGGCACAGCGCGCGCGGCTGATCGCCGAATTTTGCGGCAAACAGGCTGGCCTAAGCGGCAGATTTCAGACCCGCTTACAACCGAAAGTTAAAAATTATTCCCCTCAGGCGAAATATTGCTTTGCGCAGGGCCAGACCCGCTTCAATGTGACGCACATCGAAACCAGACGATCTGGCGAAACCAAACGATCGGGCCATCTGAAGGCCGGGCAGCAACAGGGATAAAGGAAGACTTCATGTCTAATGAAAGCAAGGCGGGCGCGCTTCATCGCACGCTGACTTGGAAGGGCGCGTTCTGGGTGGCGGCCGGGGTGCCGCCGCTGGTGTTGTTCTCGATTGGCGGCATCGCCGGGGTGGCGGGGCAAGCGGCGTTCGTCGTCTGGATCCTGTCGATGATCTTGGGGTTCTCGCAAAGCTTTACCTATGCCGAGATGGCGGGGATGTTTGGCAATAAGTCGGGCGGCACCTCGGTCTATGGGGCGACGGCATGGCTGCGCTATTCCAAGCTGATCGCGCCGCTGTCGGTCTGGTGCAACTGGTTTGCATGGTCGCCAGTGCTGTCGTTGGGTTGCGCGATTGCGGCGGGCTATATTCTGAACGCCCTGTTCCCGATCCCTCTGGAAACCGCGCCGCAGGTGGTGGCTTGGGTTTCGGCGCATCTGGCAGACTATACCGCGACCACGCAATCGGTGGTCGATTACATCGCCGCCAATGCGGGTGCGACACCCGAGGCCGCGATCCAAGCCGTAGCCTCGGCGGATGGCGTGGCAGCCCTGACCCCGGCGTTCCGGGTGTGGGAGGCTTATGCGCTGAACGTCCCCGGTTTGGGCACGTTGCATTTCAACTCGACCTTCGTGATTGGCGTGGTGCTGATGCTGATCATGCTGGCGATCCAGCATCGTGGCATTGCAGCGACGGCCAGCGCGCAAAAGGTGCTGGCGGTGGTGGTTCTGGTGCCGCTGCTGTTGGTGGGTCTGATCCCAATTCTGACGGGTGAGATCAACACGATGAACGTCACCGGGATTGTGCCGCCCACCGCCGCCTATTCGGGCGTGAATGGTGAGTGGAACATTGGCGGCTGGACGCTGTTTCTGGGCGGCATGTATATCGCCGCCTGGTCGACTTATGGCTTTGAAACTGCGGTCTGCTACACGGCAGAGCTGAAAGACCCCAAGCGCGATACGTTCCGGGCGATCTTTTACTCGGGCCTGTTGTGCATCGTGTTCTTCTTCCTGATCCCGTTCTCGTTCCAAGGCGTTTACGGGCTGAGCGGCATGCTGGAGACGGGCATCGTTGATGGCACCGGGGTTGCGGCGGCTTTGGGGGCGATGGTTGGCAGCAATCCGATCTTCATCCAGATCTTTGTGATCTTGATGGTGATGGCGCTGTTTCTGGCGATCATGACGGCGATGGCGGGGTCTTCGCGGACGCTTTATCAAGGCTCGCGCGATGGCTGGTTGCCGAAGTATCTCAGCAAAACCAACGAGCATGGTGCGCCGACCGGGGCTATGTGGACGGATTTCGCCTTTAACGTCATCCTGCTGGCTTTGGCTTCGGATGCTGGCGGCTATTTCTATGTGCTGGCGATTTCCAATGTTGGCTACATCCTGTTCAACTTTCTCAACCTCAATGCAGGCTGGATCCACCGGATTGACAGCGCGCATCTGCACCGGCCTTGGCGCGCGCCGACATGGCTGCTTGGCGTCAACACCGTGCTGGCGTTTGTGAACGCGCTGTTCCTTGGCGCGGGGGCAAAGGTCTGGGGCTATGAGAACGCGCTGTGGTCTGGGCTGGTGTTTGCCGCGCTGATCATTCCGGTGTTCTGCTATCGCCACTATGTGCAGGACAAAGGCCATTTCCCGAAAGAGGCGATGGAGGATCTGGGCCTGTCTGATCACGGCGATCTGGGGCCGCGCAAGGCGGGCATGCTGCCCTATCTGACGCTGCTTGCCGGGGCTGCGGTGGTGTTGTGGTCGAACTGGTTCTTCGTGCTGCCAGCATAAGTCGCTGATGTTTTAGGCAAATGGGCGGTCTTCGGGCCGCCCATTTGTGTTTGTGCGGGTTTGGGCAGAAAAATTCCCTGACAGGAAATAATTTTGCACAACAAGGTTGATTTTGCGGTGGGCTGATCGCAGACTGCCCACAGCAAATTCTGCCCAAGGGGGACAACATGACAAATTCCTGGCGATTCTCGACGCTTGGCGACCGCCATCGCGCATTGGGTTCTGATCTGGAGGATTGGTCGGGCATGGGCACGGCCTGGTCCTATACCAAGGGCGACCCGGATGCAGAATATATGGCGATCCGCACCAAAGCCGGGCTGATGGATGTCTCGGGGCTGAAGAAGGTGCATGTGGTGGGCCATGCGGCGTCGCATGTGATTGAACGCGCCACGACCCGGAACATGGAAAAGCTGATGCCGGGGCGGTCGGTCTATGCGGCGATGCTGAACGATGCGGGCAAGTTCGTTGATGATTGCGTGATCTACCGCACCGGGCCGAATGCGTTCATGGTGGTGCATGGCTCGGGTCAGGGGTTTGAGCAGCTGACGATGGCGGCGGCTGGCCGTGATGTCTCGGTGCGGTTTGATGACAACCTGCACGATCTGTCGCTGCAAGGGCCGCTGGCGGTGGATTATCTGGCGCAGCATGTGCCGGGTATCCGCGACTTGGCCTACTTCAGCCAGATGCAGACCAGCCTGTTCGGCAAGCCGGTGATGATCTCGCGCACGGGTTATACCGGCGAGCGGGGCTATGAGATTTTCTGCCGGGGCCAAGATGCGCCGATGATCTGGGACCGTATTCTGGAGGAAGGCAAAGACATGGGGATCATCCCCTGCCGCTTTACCACGCTGGATATGCTGCGGACGGAATCCTACCTTTTGTTCTTCCCATTCGACAATTCCGAGATGTATCCGTTTGAAAACGAAGGCCCCGGCGATACCCTGTGGGAGCTGGGCCTCGATTTCACAGTCTCGCCCGGCAAGGTCGGCTTCCGCGGCGCGGAAGAGCATTACCGCCTAAAGGGTAAGGAGCGCTTCAAAATCTGGGGGCTGAAGCTGGAGGGCAAGAATGTTCCGGGCAATGGTGCGCCAGTGTTCAAAGGCAAGGACAAGGTCGGTGTGGTGACGCAGGCGATGTATTCGCCGCTGAACGACTGGACCATCGCCATTGCGCGTCTGCCGGTCGATTGCGCCAACAACGGCACCAAACTGGTGGTGAATTGCGCCACCCACGGCGAGATTGCGGCGACCACCCATGCGATGCCGTTCTTTGATGTCGAGAAAAAGCGTCGGACAGCGAAGGGCTAAGGCTTTCATACTGGTAAAAATATTCTCGCCGGAGGCTTCCGTCATTGGCGCAAGGAGCCTCCGGCGGGGATATTTAGAAAACAGATGAAATCGGCGCAACAGCCAAGGATTGACGTGACGATGACCAAGACGGAGTTTGAGCCAGCTATTCCCAGCCGCCCGAGCTATGGCGTGTTGTCGCCGGGCATCGGGTCGGCGCATTTGTTCGTCGCGGATGGCGAGGGCGCGGATGCGGTTTGTGATCTATTGAGTGCCGCTGATGGCCTGAAAGCCGCCAGCCATATCATCTATGTGCCCGGCGCGAATGGTTGCGACAAATCCACCGCATTGCAGGCTTTGGGCGTGGCGCAGTTTCACCGAAGCCCCAGTTTTGCCGCTGCCCTGCCCCGGCTGACCAAGGTGTTGGCCGATGCCCATATGGGGTTGCAGATTTATACGGCGGGGACTGAGGGGCTAATGGCGCAGGTGGCGGCGGCTGCGCAGGCGGCGGGGTTGCCCTACGAGGCCGTGCAGATGGAGCATCGCGGATCGCTCGCCCGCCGCGTCCAATGTGTGCATTGCAAGGGCGTCACCGAAAATGTCACGCTGGACCCGTTCCAGTGCAGCCATTGCGGGCTAAGCCTGTTCGTGCGCGACCACTTCTCGCGCAGATTGGCGGCGTTTCAGGGCGTCTGTATTGATGCCGAAGACCCCGGACAGATTCCGGCCTCGGTGGAGCGGTTCAAATGAGTGTGGGTGCGCCAAAAATCCCGGTGGTTGTGGCCGAGGTGGTCGCGGTCAATGATCTGATCAAGCGCTTTCGGTTCGTGCGCCGCGATGGCGGGGCCATGCCGGTGTTTTCAGGCGGCGCGCATGTGGTCGTTGAAATGGACGATCACGGCACGCGGCGGATGAACCCCTATTCGCTGATGAGCCATCCTGCCGACAGCGCTGGCTTTGAAATCTCGGTGCGCCGCGATGAGGCGGGGCGCGGTGGCTCGCTTTATATGCACAATCATGTGCGGGTGGGGATGGAGATGGTGCTGAGCCAGCCCGTCAACCTGTTTCCGCTGGATGCGCGGGCGAAAAAGCATCTGCTGATCGCAGGCGGCATTGGCATCACGCCATTTGTCGCGCAGATGGCGCAGTTGCAGGCGATGGGTGGGCGGTTTGAGCTGCATTATTCGGTGCGCTCGCCAGCTTTGGGCGCTTATGTTGATCGGTTGCGGGATCACTATGGGCCGCGCGTGCATGTGTATCATGATGAATTTGGCGAGAAGATTGATCTTGCGACGCTGTTGAAATCGCAGCCCTTGGGCACGCATGTCTATGTTTGCGGGCCAAAGGGGATGATTGCTTGGGTGCATGCGACGGCGCGCGCGATGGGCTGGCCGGATCGCGCGGTTCATTCCGAGGAGTTTCTGGCCCCCCCCGTGGGGCAGGCGTTTGAGGTGCAGCTTGCAGCTTCGGGCAAAAGCATCACCGTGCAGCCGAACCAGTCGCTGCTTGAGGCGATTGAGGCGGCAGGGATCGAAGCACCCTATTTGTGCCGGGGTGGCGCCTGTGGTCAGTGTGAGACGGATGTTTTGCGTTGTGACGGGATCATCGAGCATAACGACCACTGGCTGACCGATGATCAAAAAGCCAGCAATACCAAGATCATGCCATGCGTGTCGCGGTTTCGGGGCGCTGCCCTGATCCTTGACCGATAGGGGGATACAATGTCACTGGATTTCAACGACGAGACGTTTCGGGGCGATTTCACCTACCGCAATTCGGCGAAGGCGATCAAGCGTTTCCCTTTTCCGTTCCCCGAAGACAGCTACATGTATTCGGTGAATATGGAGCCACATGTGCCGGGGGCGGTGGGCTCGGTCTTTGAGCATATGTTTGATGTCGACGAGCATTATGTCTCTGAAATGCGCGACCGGGCGCAGGTGCTGGCAGACGATCCTTTGCGCTGCCAATCTTTGCCGCATATGGAATTGGCGGGCTGGGATCTGCTGGAACTCATCATGGTTTCCAAGGCGCGAGACTATCCGCATTGGTTTGAATTGCACCGCGACGGCAACCAGTGGCATTGGATCAACCGCCCATTGCAGATTGATCAGAAGTTCACCTTCATGGATGCCTCGACCCTGCCGTATGGGCCGATGGAGTATATCACAAGGCAGACGCAGGGCGATTTTACCCTGCAAGATCAACGCGATGATGATTTGTGGATTGAGGCCGGGATGGTGACGACCCAAGCCGATTGGTCTTTGGATTTCGACATCGGCATGAGCTTCAAGCAATGGCACGCCCCGGTGCCTTTGGCGCATCAGATGCAGATATTTGACCGGGCGTTGAAGTTTTTGCTGAAGCTGCAGCATGGCGCACCGGTGCGGCGGTTCAACTGGACGATGACGGTGGACCCTTTGCTGGACACCAGCCCTGAGAACTATCCGAAATGGGGGCCGGACAAGACCACGATGACGGCTGAGACAGTGGGCCGCCGCCAGCATTTGCGGGTGGAGTTGCAGACCCTGCACCGCTTGCCGAGATCCAATGCCATCGCATTCCCGATCCGCTGCTATCTGATCAGCTTTCAGGATCTGGTGACGGTGCCGAAATGGGCGCGGCGGTTGCATCGGGTGGTGCGCGATATTCCCGACGAATTGGCGACCTATAAGGGCTTTATCCGCAACAAGCCGCTGATGCTGGACTATCTGGCCCCGTTTGACGATGGGGCCGCAACCAGCCCTGGGTTTGGGGTGGAATAGCCCCGCTCACGCCTGTTTGTAGGAAATCACCGACAGATAGCGGGCGGGCAGTTTCACCAGAACCTCGGGGCCATGCTGGGCGTCGGCGTCAAAGAACAGGCTGTCGCCGGGTTTGAGATGGAAGAGCTGATCGCCATGACGGTATTCGACTTCGCCTTCCAACATATACAAAAGCTCGATGCCGTCGTGCTGGAAGGCGGGGAATACATCGGATTCGGTGGTCAGGGTGATCAGATAGGGTTCGACCAGCACGCCGGAATCGTTCGATCCGATATGGCCCAGAAGGTGATATTGGTGGCCCGCGCGGGTGCCGCGACGCTCTATTTCAATGTGATCGCCGGCTTTGACATGCTGCACTTCGCGGCGCTCTTCAAAGCCGCGAAAGAACGAGGTGACCGGGGTGGAAAACGCGTGTGACAGAATTTGCAGCGTGGTGAGCGAGGGTGAGGTGATGCCGTTTTCAATCTTGGACAGCATGCCGATCGACAGGCCGGTGACGCCTGCCAGATCGGCCACGGTCATGCCTTGGGCGCGACGGAACGAGCGGACCGAGCGGCCGATGGCCATTTCCAGATTGCGTTCAGACAATTCGCGGACGCGGTGCGGGTCTTGGTCGAACGCGGGTTTGGCGCGTGGCAGGTTTGGTTCGTCGGTCTCAATATCCATGCGGCTGGCTCTGTCTGGGTTTTGCGCTTATCTTGTTTACTACTGTGAAACACGGCCCCACTCAACTGAAAATGCCCCGCCATGAATATGCACCGCGATACCGCTGCCACCTTGGGGTTTTTGCTGTTCCCCGGCTTTCCGATGGCGTGCCTGACCTCGGCGATTGAGCCGTTGCGGGCGGCCAATGAGATCACCGGGCGGAAAGAATTTGCCTGGAAGCTGATCGGCGAAGAGGCAAGCCCGGTGCGGTCCAGTGCCGAGGTGCGCTTTGACCCGGATGTGACGTTGAGTGACGCGGCTGGGTTGGATTATCTGTTTTTCCTGTCGGCACCGACGGCGCAATTCCAGAACCCCAAGCGCGGCAATGCGCAGGTGCGCTGGCTGGATCGCTCTGGCGTGGTATTGGGCGGGTTCTCGGGTGGGATCTTTCCGCTGGTGCGATCCGGGGTGATGGATCGGCACGCGGTCTCGGTGCATTGGTGCTATGAGGCGGCGTTCAAGGCTGAGTTTCCCGAGATGCAGGCGTCGCAGGCGGTGATCTTGCGGGATCGGCGGCGCTATACGGCCTCGGGGGCCGGAGCGGTGTTTGATCTGATGCTGCGGCTGATCGAGGAGCGGCTGGGGCGCGATACGATGACGGAAGTGGCCTGTTGGTTCCAGCATCCGTTCGTGCGCACCGAAGACGCGGCGCAGAAAGTGCCGGTGCAAAAGCAGGGCGGCACCGATGATCTGTTGCCGGATACCGTGCGGGCGGCGATTGCGATTTTCGGCGAGAACATCGAGGATCCGTTGCAGATCGCTGATGTGGCGGAAGCCTTGGCCATGTCAGAGCGGCATCTTGAGCGGTGTTTCAAGCAGGCGACGGGGCAAAGCCCGTTGAAATATTACCGGCTGATGCGGCTGCGCAAGGCACGCCAGCGGGTGCTGTATTCCACGCAAAGCATCCGCGAGATTGCGCAATCGGTGGGCTATGCCAGTTCTACCCCGATGACCAAGCATTACGCCGAGGCGTTTGGGGTCAATCCGAATGACGAGCGCCGTCGGTTGGTGGGGTTGCGGGGGCTGGCCGGGGCGATGCCGCCGAATGACTAGGCTTTGGGCCAGCCCCGGGGGATTTCGCATCCCCCGGACCCTCTGCGGGATGTTCTGCGGAATATGACGACAGGCGTGTTGTTTTTCGGCAACCGCCGGGGGTTTCACACCCCCGGACCCCGGTGGGATATTTAGGAACAGATGAAAGGTTAAGAGAGCGCTTTTGCGGCGGTGGTCAGCGCGTGGTGCAGGCTGTGGGCCGAGGAGCGGGGGCCGAGGATGGTGACGCGCGTGTCCGTGCGGCGGATGACGTAACAGCCGAGATGGTCGATCACGGTGCGGGTGGCGGCCCCTGCCCCGGCCTTGTGCAGATCAAAGCTGCACAGGCGTTCAAACAGCGCGGGCAGGGTTGTTGAGGTCACATCGAAGCGCACCCAGGCGTCGGTTTGTTCGGTGATCGAGGCAGCTTCGCCGAAAATCGGTTTCAGGATCGCGGAAATGTCTTCGTGGGTGGCGAAGGCGGCCTCAACCATCCATTGCTGCGGGCCGAGCCAGATCGCGCCGTAAGTCGCTGCGGCTTCGCTTTGGCCCGGGCCGGGCAATGGGATGCCCGCTGCGGCGGCAAGGCTGGCCACTTCGGCCTCGCGCCCCAAGCGCGCGGCGAGGGAAGCGAGCGCGGTGTTGGGGTTTTCAGTGATGGTGATTGCACCGATGGTGTCGCTTTGCGGCGCGTCATGGCCAAGCGGGGTCAGGGGTTTCAATGCATTAGCCACGGAGGCGCTCTCCTTCCGGGTCAAAGAAATGGGGGCTGACGATTTCGACCTCGATATCGGTTTTCGCCAACAGGTTGACGCTGCGCAGGCGTTCGCCGCGGCGGTTGTCACCGGATTTGAGATATCCAAGCCCGATGGAATGGCCCAGATGCGGCGAATAGACCACCGAGGTCAGCCAGCCGCCGTCATTGTCGGCGGTGGCGGTGGCACCTTTGACCAGAAAATGCGCGCCTGCGGTGAGGCTTTCGGCGGGATTGACGGGCTTGACGCCGACAAGGCGGTAGCCGTTCGGGGCAGTCATGCCTTCACGCTGCGACAGCACCATGCCGATGGCGTCTTTCTTGCGCGACACCATTTTTCCAAGGCCCATGTTGAGGGCCGAGGATTGGCCGTTCAACTCATTGCCCGCGACATGGCCCTTTTCGACGCGCATCACGCCCAAGGCTTCGGTGCCGTAAACCACGGCGTCAAATTCGCGGCCAGCCTCGACGAGTGCGCGGATCATTGCATCGCCGTAGCGGGTGGGCACGGCGATTTCATAGGCCAATTCGCCCGAGAAGCTGATGCGGAACAGCCGCGCGCGGGAGCCTTGGACGGTGACAGCACCGCAAGCCATATAGGGGAAGGCGGCGTCAGAGATATCCTGATCCACCAGTTTTTGCAGCAATTTCCGCGCATTGGGGCCAGCGACGGAATATTGCGCCCAAGCCTCGGTGGTTGAGATCAGTTGCACGTCGAGATCAGGCCACAAAACCTGGCGGCAGTATTCCAGATGGCGGAACACTGGCACGGCATTGGCGGTGGTGGTGGTCATCACATATTCATTCTGCCCCATCCGCGCGGTGGTGCCATCGTCCATCACCATGCCGTCCTCGCGCAGCATCAACCCGTAGCGGACCTTGCCGACAGCGAGGCTGGCGAAATTGTTGGCATAGACGCGATCCAGAAAGGCGCCGGCGTCGGTGCCTTGGATGTCGATCTTGCCCAGCGTCGTCACGTCGCAGATGCCCGCCGATTTGCGGGTTTGCAGCACCTCACGATCAACCGATTGCCGCCAAGTGGGTTCACCGTTGCGCGGCAGCCATTGGGTGCGCAGCCAGTAGCCCACCTCGACAAACACCGCGCCTTGCTCTTCGGCCCATTTGTGGCTGGGGGTCTGGCGGGTGGGTTTGAAATCCGCCCCGCGCGCACGGCCCGCCAAAGCGCCCATCGCCACTGGCGTATAGGGCGGGCGGTAGATCGTGGTGCCGGTTTGCGGGATGGTCTTGCCGGTCAACTCGGCCATCACGGCCAAGCCAAGCACGTTGCCGGTCTTGCCTTGGTCGGTGGCCATGCCGAGGGTGGTGTAGCGTTTGAGGTGTTCGACCGAGACGAAGCCTTCCTGTTTGGCAAGCTTTACATCTTTCACCGTCACATCGTTTTGCGGATCGACCCAAGCGCGGCCCTTGCCGGAATGGACATACCAGAGCGGGGTCAGATTCAGGGGGGCGTCTTCGGCACTGGGGGTGTCGGCGGTGGCTGTGACGCCAAGATCGGCGAGGGCCGCGATGGCGTGGGCGACCCCCATGGTGAGGGCTGCATGGGTTGAGAAAGCGCCCGCAGCGGCCCCTGCGCAGGTCAGACCCGCGATGCTTTCGGGGGCGGGCAGGAAGGCCGCGATGGTGTCATCCCAGACCGGGCGGCCCCGGTGGTTTGAGGCGATGTTGAGGTTGGGGTTCCAGCCGCCAGAGACGCCCAGCGCGCTGACGTGTATCGTCTCGGTTTTGCCATTGGCGCGGCGGATGGTGATGGATTTCAGGCCAAGTCGACCTGCGGAGTCGATGACTTCGTCGCCTTTGCGTGCGTCGATCAGGGTGACGTTCAGGCCCTTGGCTTGCAGATCATTGACGGTGCGCAAGCCGTCGTCGTTGTTGGTGAACACGGCGACCTGCTCGCCCACAGCCACGCCCCAGCGGTTGGCATAGGCGCGGAGTGCGCCTGCCAGCATGATGCCGGGGCGATCGTTGTTTTCAAACGCAATCGGGCGCTCGATGGCCCCTGCCGCGAGGATTGTGCGCTTGGTGTAGATGCGCCACAGGATTTGGCGGGGTTTGCCGGGCAAGGGCTGGGCGAGGTGGTCGGAGACACGCTCAACCGCGCTGTAGATGCCGTGGTCGAAAGCGCCGATCACTGTGGTGCGGGGCAGCAGGCGGACGTTGGGTAGGCTGGCAAGTTCCAGCACCGATTGTGCGGCCCAATCGGCACCCGAGGTGCCGCCGACCTCCAGCGTTTCGGCGTTCAAGCGCCCGCCCATGCGGAAATCTTCGTCGGCGAGGATGACCCGGGCCCCTGCCCTGCCAGCCGTCAGCGCAGCAGACAGGCCAGCGGGGCCTGCGCCGATGATCAAGAGATCACAGTGCAGGAAGCCTTTGTCGTAAGCGTCGGGGTCGTCTTGTTTTGACAGTCTGCCCAGACCTGCGGCGCGGCGGATGATCGGCTCGTAGATCTTTTCCCAGAACGCGGCGGGCCACATGAAGGTTTTGTAGTAAAAGCCAGCCGCGAAGAACGGTGACAGGCGGTCGTTGATCGCCATGGCGTCGAATTTCAGGCTGGGCCAGCGGTTCTGGCTTTGCGCGCTTAGGCCATCGAACAATTCGGTGACAGTCGCGCGGGTGTTGGGTTCTTGGCGCGCGCCGGTGCGCAACTCGACAATGGCGTTGGGTTCTTCGGAGCCTGCGCTGATTGCACCGCGCGGGCGGTGGTATTTGAAGCTGCGGCCCATCAGGCGGACGTTGTTGGCCAGCAAGGCCGAGGCGAGGGTGTCGCCGGGATGGCCGGTGTATGACACGCCGTCAAAGCTGAAGCGCAGGGTTTGGCTGCGGTCGATCTGACCACCGGAAATACGGCTCATTTGCTGCGCCCCTCGGCTCGGGCCACGTCGCGGGCCATCTCGACTGCGGTGATTTCGTGGGTGGTGGTGTCGCGGGTGACAACCAGCCAGCTGCGGTCGCCTTGCTCGTGATACCAAAGCTCGCGGTGGCTGCCTGCGGGGTTGTCGCGCAGGTAGGTGTAATCAACGAAACGCTCCAGCGCGCCCTCGGCCATGCCATCGGGGCGGTGGATGAGTGCTGCATCGCCAAGATAGATAAACTCCTGAGAGTCGCGAGGCCCCAGCAGGGGATGGTTGATGATCATGTCAGACTCCTTGCGGGCGGCTGATGAAGGGAGCCGCACCGAAAGCAAACTCTGCGGGGCAAAGTTTGCCGGTGCGTTGGCCAAAAGGCCGAAGGCTGTTGGCCAAGGGGCGTAGGCCCAAGCGCGGCGCTCGGAAATCAGGCCGCGCCTGACTTGGCTGGCGCGGAAACGCGCCTGCCATAGGGCAGGCAGGCGCGGCCTGATTTGGCACGGGCCAAATTAGGCAAGACAAACGAAGGGCGGCGTTATACATCACGGCCTCAATGCAGGTTCGGCTGGGCGCCTTGGCCCTTTTCGTCGATCATCAAGCCCTTGGCGAAACGGTCAAACCGGTAGGCGGTGGCGGTCTTATGTGGCTGATCGGTGGCCAAAAGATGCGCAAAGGCCCAACCGCTGGCGGGCGTCGCCTTGAAGCCGCCGTAGCACCAGCCGCCATTGAAATAGAGGCCCTCGGTGTCGGTCTTGTCGATAATGGGCGAGCCATCCATCGACATATCCATGATGCCGCCCCACATCCGCAAAAGCCGCGCGCGGCCGATCATCGGCATCAGGGACATGCCGCCTTCGGCCACATCCTCGACCACCGGCATGTTGCCGCGTTGGGCGTAAGAGTTGTAGCCGTCGATATCGCCGCCAAACACCAGACCACCCTTGTCGGATTGGCTGACATAGAAATGCCCCGCGCCATAGGTGATCACGCCGTCGATCAGCGGTTTTAGCCCTTCGGACACAAAGGCTTGCAGCACATGGCTTTCCATCGGCAAGCGCATGCCCGCATGGGCCATCACCTTGGACGATGACCCCGCGACTGCCACGCCAACCTTTTTGGCCCCGATAAATCCGCGTGAGGTTTCCACCCCCAACATCCGGCCATTCTCAATCCGCATACCGGTGACTTCACAGTTCTGGATGATGTCGACGCCGCGCTGGTCCGCGCCGCGCGCATAGCCCCAAGCCACCGCATCATGCCGCACCGTGCCACCGCGCCGCTGCATCAGCGCGCCCTTGATCGGGAATCGGGCGTTTTCAAAGTTCAGGAACGGATACAGGCTGCGCACCTGTTCCTTGTTCAACAGCTCGGCATCTGCGCCGTGCATGATCATCGCATTGCCGCGCCGGGTCGCCGCATCACGCTGCGCATCGGTGTGGAACAGGTTGATGATGCCGCGCTGCGACACCATGGCGTTGTAGTTGAAGTCTTGCTCCAACCCCTCCCACAGCTTCATTGAAAATTCGTAGAACGGCTCGTTGCCATCGAGCAGATAGTTGGAGCGCACAATCGTCGTATTCCGCCCGACGTTACCGCCGCCGATCCAGCCCTTTTCCAGCACGGCAATCCGCGCCTGTTTGAACTCTTTTGCCAGATAGTAGGCGGTTGCCAGACCATGCCCGCCGCCACCGACGATGATATAATCGTAGGACGCCTGCGGTGCCGGATCGCGCCATGCCGGTTTCCAGCCTTTATGCCCGGTCAAAGCCTCGGCAATCACTCTCAAACCCGAATAGCGCATCTGGTGTTCCTATGGCCTGCTTGCGCTGAATATGGCGCGAAGCGCTGCGATGGGTGCTTTCATTCTCGACATGCGATCTTTCGTTTCCGCCACGCCTGTGCATTTCAGCGCGACCACCTAGACCAAGCCCAAGGCCGCCACGCCAGCAAACACAATCGCGGCCCCCAGCCATTGCGCGCGGGTCATAGGCTCGGCCAGAAACCGCCATGCCAGCAGGATTGTCACCAGACCAAAGCAAGAGGATGTCACCGAAGCAAACTCGGGCCGCGCAAAGGCTCCGGCAGCGGTGACGGCAAACATCCCCGCCACATCCAAGGCCCCCATCAGCAACAGCGTCGGCCAGATCGCCAGCGCGGGCCGGACGGGGATGCGCCGCGCCACCACCCAAAGCAACATGCCCGCAAAGCCTGCCAGCCGCGCAATCAGCGCCACGGGCAGATCGGCGACGCTTTGCGCCGCTTTGTGCAGCAGATCAAAGCTGATCGCAAAGCCAGCCGCCGCCAGAACCGCCCAAGCAATGGCGGCAGCCTGCCCACCTTGCGCCGCGCCCTTTTCTCCCTGCGCCACAACCGCAATTCCCGCCAGAACTGCCAGCCAGACCAAGGCCCCCGCATGCTGCCCCTGCGCCACCGCAATTGCCACTGACAACAAAGGATATGCGCCGCATATCGGTGCCACCAGGCGCACCGGACCAATGGCAAAAGCCCGATATAAGGCATAGACTCCAAGCGCATAGACCAAGCCTGTGCCGACGCAGAACAGCGTCAAGGCCGGGGTCAGGCGCTGCCAGCCCTCGGCGCTGGCCGCGAATGGCGCCAGCAGCAACGCCCCCATCGCCAGCACAATCAGGTAAAGCGCCGCCGCGTCGGCTTTGGCACCGATCCGGCGCACGGTGAAATCATGCACGCCCCAAAGTAGCGCCGCAACGAGCCCAAGGATCAGCGATTGCACAGGGAGTCTCCGGGTTTGAGATGCGGTTTCGGGTGGCGGTTTGTGATTTGATCAGAAACTAACCGCGCAAATCTCTTGCGGAAATCCCTGATCGCTATATTCTTAAAAAGAAACATTTTTGCCATGCATGCAAAATGAGGTCTGAAATGCTTGACACTTACCCCGTTGTGCGCCCCGGTCCACCCCGCCCCAGCCAAATCCTGACGCCCGAACCTTTGGGCGCCCGCACGGGGCTGGAACGCTTTGAGGTGCCGGGTGGCGGCGCTTGGCTGATTGCCTTGGGCGCGGGCGACCGGGTGAGCGTGGTGAACCTTGAAGGCGGTCAGCGGGTGGAATTGATCGCAGCCGATGATCAAGGCCGGGTCGATCCGGGGATTTTGGGGGTTGCCGGCAATGCCGACGCGGCCGGGCTGATCGCCTTGTTGGCCGAGGGCCGCGCGGCAGGTCTTGCGGGCTTGCGGCTGGGGATTGAACGGCGCGGGATCAAGCTCGCCGGGGCACGGGCGGTCGCCTGTTTCGACAGCCAATCGACCGCCGGGGACAGCCAAAGCTTTACCGCCACCCGCGACGGCGTGCTGATTATCGCGGCCCCTGCGGCGGCGATGTCACCCGACGCACAAGATACCGCGACGCCGATTGGGGTGCGGGTGCAGCGGGCAACCCTGCTGGGGGTCAAGCGCTATGAGCTGCCCGATCCGCTGGCCAATCCTGTGCTGGACCTGCGGGTGAAGTCGGCAACGGCGGAAAGCTATTTCGTCAAAGCTGGCGACTACATCCAGATTTTGGACGTGGATGGCCGCCAATGCACGGACTTTCAGTGCTTTTCAGCGCGGAAATTGGATAAGGGCATCGAGCATCCGCTGGATGTGACCACCTCGCGCACGCTGATGGGGCATGCCTATTCGATGCCGGGCCTGCACGCCAAATACTACGATCAGGACTGGCTGCCGCTGGTCGAGGTGATCCAAGACACTGTGGGGCGTCACGATGCTTTTGCGATGGCCTGTGCTGCGAAATATTATGATGAGATCGGCTATCCCGGCCACGTCAATTGTTCAGACAATTTCAACGCAGCTCTTGCCCCGCATGGCGTCACTGCCCGCCCCGGCTGGATGGCGGTCAATCTGTTCTTCAACACCGCGATTGACGCGCATGGCGTGCTGATCGCCGATGAGCCTTGGTCGCGCCCCGGCGATTATGTCTTGCTGCGCGCGCTGACGGATCTGATCTGCGTGAACTCTGCCTGCCCCGACGATACTTCGCCCGCGAACGGCTGGTATCTGTCCGATATTCATGTGCGCACCTATGACGGTGCCGAGAATTTCCAGCGGTCCATCGCCTACCGCCCCACCCCCACATCGGAGCCTGTGATGACCAAGGAAACCGCTTTTCACGCGCGCATCGCCGAGAAGACCCGCAACCTTGTGGAATACAAAGGCTACTGGCTGCCGCAGACCTATGCGTCGAATGGCGCGATTGAGGAATACTGGGCCTGCCGCGAAAAGGCGGTGGTTCTGGATCTGTCGCCGCTGCGCAAGTTTGAGGTGACCGGGCCGGATGCCGAGGCTTTGCTGCAGTATTGCCTGACGCGGGATGTGAAGAAGCTGTCGGTGGGACAGGTGGTCTATTCCGCGATGTGCTACGAGCATGGCGGGATGATTGATGATGGCACCCTGTTCCGGTTGGGAAAAGATCAGTTCCGCTGGATTGGTGGCGATGATTATTCCGGCATCTGGCTGCGCGAGCAGGCTGAAAAGCTGGGGCTGAAGGTGATGGTGCGCTCGTCCACCGATCAGCTTCATAACCTTGCGGTGCAGGGGCCGAACTCGCGCGAGATTATGAAGCGGATGATCTGGACCGCGCCGCATCAGCCGACGATTGAGGAGTTGGGCTGGTTCCGCCTGACTGTCGGGCGCTTGGGCGGGCCGAATGGGGCGCCGGTGGTTGTGTCGCGGACGGGGTATACGGGCGAGTTGGGGTTTGAGGTGTTTTGCCACCCGAAAGACGGTGCTGCGGTTTGGGATGCGGTCTGGGAAAACGGCGCGGATCAGGGGCTGCGGCCGATGGGGCTGGCTGCGCTGGATATGGTGCGGATTGAGGCCGGGTTGATCTTTGCGGGCTATGATTTCAGCGATCAGACCGATCCGTTCGAGGCCGGGATTGGCTTTACCGTGCCTTTGAAATCGAAGACCGATGATTTCATCGGGCGGGAGGCTTTGATCCGCCGCAAAGAAAACCCGCGTGAGAAGTTTGTCGGCCTTGAGATCGAGGCGGCCGTGGATGTGGGCCACGGCGACGGGATTTATCTGGGACGGGCGCAGGTGGGGGTGGTGACCTCGGCGGTTCGGTCGCCTTTGCTGGGCAAGAATATCGCGCTTGCCCGCGTTGACCTGGCCCATTCCGAGATTGGGACGGCGGTGGAGGTCGGCAAGCTGGACAGACAGCAAAAACGGCTTCCGGCGCGGATTGTGGGCCTTTCGGCTTATGATCCGAAGAAGACCCGGCCGCAGTCATAGGGGGCGGCACGGCCTCGGTGATCGAAAAGATCGGTAGCGAGGCGGCGGTGCAGGCTCTGGTGGATCGGTTCTATGATCTGGTCGAAACCGCGCCGGAGGGGCGGCAGATCCTGCACCTGCATTTCCGGGGGCACGGGATTTCCCACGTCAGGGCGGCGCAGTTTGAGTTTCTGTGCGGCTTTCTGGGCGGGCGGCGAGATTATATGGAACGGGTGGGCGCGCAGAGTTTGAAAGACCAGCACGCCCACGTTCCGATCAGGCCCGAGGATGCCGAGGATTGGCTGACCTGTATGGGGCAGGCTTTGCGGGATGCGGGGGTTTCCGAGCCGGTTAGGGTGCAGGTTTTCGGGGCCTTCCAGCGGGCCGCCCGGGCTCTGATAAACCGGGAGGCCGGCTCGCCTGCGGAGTAGTGTCCACGTGTGGACAGAGGGGTGGAGTTAGAGATATCAAGAGGTTAGATGGGGGTTGTTAACAGAATTTTAAGATTTTGAACTTTAGCCATCCCACCTTCGTAATTAACTAGCTTCCCAGTTTACCGCATGATCACCCTTGTTATGACTTATGTGCAAGCCCTGACAGCAATGCGTTAAAAGTTAACACATATACAGTTTTCGCTGTGCTGCCCACCTGACCATTTGCGCCCAGCTTGGTTTCAGCAAGTAATTTTGCCTTTTGAACCACATCGTAGGGGCAACGTTTAGCGATCCACTTCCCCACTCGCTCGATGTTGTACTCTTCAATCCAGTCAGCCCCAGCCCAACCATCCAAGAAAACCTCCAAAGCAGAAGCAAACTTGTCAGGGCTAGAATTCGCAGCATTCAAAAGCACTTCGCGCTCAGAAGGCCTGAACGAACCAAACAGAAACGCTAAGCTGCTCATTTGCCTAGATGACCTAGGAGCAATCATATTCATACTCTAGCTCCAAACGCTCTCAGTCTTCATCCCAAATTACCGTATCTTTGATCATCTTTTCAAACAGATCTCGAACGGCTTCGCATTGCGAACGACTCGGCGGCAAAGACCGACAGTATCTACCGGACTCTGCATTAAGATACCACAACAAATTATTTTCGTGTTCGTCAAGCAAAAGCTCACCTGCCATCCGCGCGTGACCAGAGTTCAATAGGGTAGGGTGGCCTAGCTTTTTTTCTTTTGCAGGATGAGTTGGAAACCCACGCCTGCGAGGATGGCCGTATCGTAAAGTCGGGTCAGAAGCGTCATCCGGTGGCAAGACTTCCTCAAAAGCAAGAAAGACCTTTCCCTCCACGTCCATCGCCCAAATAAACAAAAAACACGTCGCCGATGCCCGGAATAGCTCCGTAGCAGAAATCTGGCGATAGTCCTTCAGTGCTTTCCCGCTTACAGCATCTAAAAGCACCTTCGACACAGGAACGGTTTCTTGTTCCCAAGGCTGAACATTCGAAGGCGCTCGCGGCATGCCGAACATCAAATCGTGATCTATCACCGCAACAAACTCATTTTTCAATCTTGAGGACTTTGTCGGTCTTGAAATTACTTACACGCGGCATGGCGCAGACAAGCTTAAGTTGTCAAGCCTTCGCTCACTGTAATGCGCCGTTGTCCGGACGATTAGCAGAGCGATGTCACAGAAAGACTTTGGTTTTGTGCAGCAAGATTTGGAGCCTTGCTAGCGCCACGGCCAACGGAACCGTTTCTCACTTGGGTTGGAAGTAGCGTTCTATGTGATCCATGATGTCGTCCATCAGCGCGCCGGAGCGGGTTTCTGGGCCGGAAAAGCGCATGATCCAACTGTCGCCGGATTTTTCGCGCCGGATCGTTAAGCCTTGTTTCAAATGCAGAATTCGTCTGGGGCGGCCCGGTTGGGTTGCGGTGGCGTCCTCGGCGGGCTCGTCCAGCGACTCGGACAGGATCGGCAGCAGGGCTTGCCATTGCGCGGGCAAGGCAGAGCGGCGGTGGTCGCGTAAGGTGTGGTGCATCAGCTCGGACAGGCCTGCGCGCAGGGCGGCGGACAGGCGGTGCATTTGGCGGCCTGTCAGGCGTTCTGGGGTGGCGATGGCGTCTTCAAGGTCTTCGACGACCTCGGCGAAGGCGCGCAAGCGGGCGCGTTTTTGGCGCGACGCACTGGCGTGCAGGGTTTGGGTGGCGGCGTCCAGCGTGTCGAAAATGCCCTCGCGGGTCGCGGCGAGAAGGGTGGCGCCTTTCTCCCATGGGCTTATTTCCGCGCGGATTTCATTTTCGGCGACCATATCGGCCATGGCTTGCGGGATGCTGTCTGGAGTGCGGATGAAGGCTGCGATTTCGGTGAATGTGCCGTTCTGGCGCAGATCGGCGAGGCGCTGGTGGGCGGTGAGGCGGCGCAGGCCCGAGATCAGGCCGTAGCGGTGGATCTCGGTCGGTTGCGACAATTGCCAGACCTCGATCGGTTGGCGCAGACCCGAGGTGGCGATCGAGGTGGTGAGTTCGGCCATCGCCTCGGGGTCAAGTTGGGTGCGGTCGCGCGGCAGGGCTTCGGCGTCGATGTCAGCGATGGGGATAAGGATGTGATGGGTCATTGGCTGCTCCGGTTCTTTGGGGAATTGGAGCGTGGTTTGGTTAAGATGGCGTGGCGGTTGCGGGCGGTGGTGGGGGCTTTGCTACAGAACCGGGGTCAGCAGGGGGCGATTTGCGAAATGGGCGGCCAGGTTGTCGCGCATCAGCTGGCCCATGGCGCGGCGGGTGGCATGGGTGGCCGAGGCGTGGTGCGGTTGCAGCAGCGCGTTGGGAAGCGGGGCGAAGCGCGGGTTGATGTGGGGTTCGGCGTCAAACACGTCGAGGGCGGCTCCGGCGATTTGATGGCTTTCGAGGGCGTCGAGCAGGGCGGATTCGTCGACATTGGCGGCGCGCGAGATGTTGATCAGATAGCCGTCGGGGCCGAGGGCTTTCAGCGTGGCTGCGTTGACGATGTGGCGGGTTTCGGGCGTGGCCGCGGCGGTGACGAACAGAAAATCGGCGTGGGCGGCGAGGGCAATGGGATCGGGGATGTATTTGTAGGGCAAAGGTTTTTCGCTGCGGGCGGCATAGGCGATGTCGATGCCAAAGCCCGTCAGGCGGGTGGCCAATTCTTGGCCGATGCGGCCCATACCGAGGATGCCGGCTTTTGCGCCCCAGACGCGGCGTTGCAATGGGAAGCTGGTTCGCGTCCACGCGCCTGATCGGGCGTGATGGTCGGCGCTTGGGATCTGGCGGGCGATGGCAAGCATCATGCCCACCGCAAGATCGGCGCAATCGCCGGTCAGCACATCGGGGGTGTTGGTGATCTGGATGTGGCGTTCGGCGCAGAGGCTGAGGTCGATATTGTCGTAGCCGACGCCGTAGATCGCGATGAGTTTCAGGTTCGGACAGGCTTTGATGATCTCGGATGGTACCCCTGCCCCGCCGCTGGTGGCGATGGCCTCGATCAGGTCGGGGGCGCTGAGGGGAAGGTGGTGGCAGGTGTAGGTGGCGTCAAGCGCGGTTTGGTCCCAATCGGGGTAGCTGGAGAGTTGCAGGATATGCGGTTTCAGCATCGCGTGCGGCATTGGGGGGCCTCGGATTGACAGGGCGGCGTTACCGGTAACATAACTGCGCGGCGGCGCTGGTGTCGAGCGGGGGATGGGATGAAGCTGTTTGATTTGACGGGTAAGCGGGCGTTGATCACGGGATCGTCGCAGGGCATCGGCTTGGCTTTGGCAAAGGGGCTGGCAGAAGCCGGGGCCGAGGTGGTGCTGAACGGGCGCGATGCGGCGCGGTTGGCGTTGGCGGTGGCGCAGGTGCCGGGCGGGCGCGGGCTGGAATTTGATGCAAGCGATCATAAGGCGGTGCGCGCGGCGGTGGATGGCTTTGAGGCCGAGGTGGGGGCGATTGATATTCTGGTGAACAACGCCGGGATGCAGCATCGCGGGCCGCTGGAAGAATTCCCGGAGGAAGCGTTTCAGCGGCTGTTGCAGACCAATATCACCACGGTGTTCAACGTGGGGCAGGCTTGCGCGCGGCATATGATCAAGCGCGGGGCGGGCAAGATCATCAACATCGCCTCGGTGCAGACGGCCTTGGCGCGGCCGGGGATCGCACCCTATACCGCAACCAAGGGGGCGGTGGGGAACCTGACCAAGGGCATGGCGACGGATTGGGCGAAGCATGGGCTGCAATGCAATGCGATTGCCCCGGGGTATTTTGAAACACCGCTCAATGCAGCTTTGATCGCGGACCCTGCGTTCAACGATTGGCTGATCAAGCGCACGCCTGCGGGGCGCTGGGGACGGGTCGAGGAATTGGTGGGGGCTGCGGTGTTCCTGGCCTCGGCTGCGTCGAGTTTCGTCAATGGGCAGTGCCTGCATGTGGATGGCGGCATCACGGTATCCCTGTGAAAATCGTGCTGATGGGGGTGGCGGGGTCGGGGAAATCCTCGGTCGGGGCGGCGCTGAGTGCGGCGCTGGCCCTGCCCTACCGCGACGGCGACGACCTGCACCCGGCAGAGAATATCGCCAAGATGCGCCGGGGTGAGGCTTTGACAGATGCCGACCGCTGGCCGTGGCTGGCGCTTGTGGGGCAGGCTTTGGGCGGGCCGGGGATCGTGGGATGCTCGGCCTTGAAGCAGAGCTACCGCGCGCTGATTGATGCGCAGGCGGGCGGCGGGGTGGTGTTTGTGCTGCTGTCGGGGTCGCGCGCAGTGATCGAGGCGCGGATGGCGGCACGGGTGGGACATTTCATGCCAAGTTCGTTGCTGGACAGTCAGTTTGCGACTTTGGAGGTTCCGGGGGTGGGCGAGCGGGCGGTGATCGTCGACATTGATCAACCGTTGGTGGATGTGGTGGCGGAGATTGTTTTCAAGCTGGGGGCATTGGGGCTGGCCGCTGGGGGCTCGCGCCCAGACCCCGAGGATATTTGAGCCCGTCTCAAAACAAATTTAAGTTAAATTTTAGGGGATGGGGTGGGGTTTTGCCTAAAGGGCGACCCGTCTCGCACGAGTTGATGATTTCACATGGGTCCAAGTATTCCATTGGGCGGACGGGGGGGAGCGTGGCTCCCTCCCGGCGGTTGGTGAGGGGCGGCGCGGTTACAGCAGGGTCATGCTTTGGATCTCGCGTGCCAGTCGTGCGGCCACCGGCGGCAGGATCGCGCCTGCGCGGGTGACGAGGCCGAAGGGTTCGACCTCGATGCCAAGATTGATCGCAAGTTCGGTATAGGGCGCGTCCGGGTGCGCTGAAAAGCTGGTCACCACGGCGCGCGCAAGGGGCGCTATGGCGTTGGATTGTTGCAGCAGGGCAAAGATCAACAGGAACGACGCGGTGGACAGCCGTTGCGGCGGGCTGGGCAAGCCGCTGGCGTGCAGGCGGGCATGGACGGCGCGCGACAGCAGCGAGTCTGGCGGCGGCATCACCCAATCATAAGCCAGCAGATCCTCGGGGCGCGGGTTGGGGTGATTGGCCAATGGGTGGCCCTTGCGCACCACGAGGCTGACCGGTTCGGGCGCGATGGGTGTGAGGCTGAACAGATCGCGGGTTGGGCCTTCGGGCAGGCGACCAATCACGAAATCAAGGCGACCAGCCAGCATTTGCTCGCACAGAAGGTCGGAAGGCGAGACCACGACCTCGACCGTCACTTGCGGCGCGGTCAGGCGGGCGTTGCGCAGGGTTGGCAGCACGCGGTCGATGGCAGGGCCGGTCACGCTTCCGATCCGCACATGGCCAACCGTGCCAGAGGCGACCTCGGTGATGTCGCGGGCGGCGTCGCGCAGCTCCATCTGGATGCGTTGCGCGCGCAGGGCAAGGGCTTGCCCCACTGCCGTCAGCGTCATGCCGCGCCCGGTGCGATGATGCACCGGGGCACCGACGATACGTTCAACCTCGGCCAAAAGCCGCGAGGCGGCGGGCTGGGTGGTGCCGATGCGATCTGCGGCAAGGCTGATCTGACCCATTTCGGCCAAAGCTGCCAGCAGCCGCAGATGGCTGAGTTTCAGGCCGCGTTGTGCCATAATATCGGCGGTGATTGATTTTGGCATATCATTCTCGACATATATCTATGCTATTTCATCATTTGACCGATATATTTCGCTGTTGCAAGAGTGCCGCACGGTCTCGGGAGGGCCTTCATCCGTTTTGCTCTGTCGATCCGTCAGGTTTTCACGGCTTTTGCCGTTTGGGAGGATAAAGAATGCAAGTTTCAAGAAGGGCGCTTTTGGCGCTGGGCGGCGCTGCGGCTGCATCGAGCATCGTCGGTCTGCCGGCTTTCGCGCAGGACAAGGGCAGCATCGGCATCGCCATGCCGACGCAGTCTTCGGCACGTTGGATTTCGGACGGCAAGTCGATGGTGGATCAGTTCACCGCAGCTGGCTACACCGCTGATCTGCAATATGCAGAAGACGACATTCCGAACCAGCTGGCACAAATCGAAAACATGATCACCAATGGCGTGAAAGCGCTGGTGATTGCGGCCATCGACGGCACCACTTTGTCGAACGCTTTGGATGCGGCCAACAAGGCTGGCATCAAGGTCATCGCCTATGACCGTCTGATCCGCGATTCCGGCTCGGTCGATTATTACGCGACCTTTGACAACTTCAAGGTTGGCGTGCAGCAGGCGACCACTTTGGTTGACGGCCTGAAAGAGCGTTTTGCCGACACCAAGCCGTGGAATGTCGAGCTGTTCGGCGGCAGCCCGGACGACAACAACGCGTTCTTCTTCTACAATGGCGCGATGTCGGTGTTGCAGCCGATGATCGACTCGGGCGAGATCGTGATCCCGTCGGGCCAGATGGGCATGGAAGTTGTCGGCACCCTGCGTTGGGATGGTGCTGTGGCGCAGGCGCGCATGGACAACCTGCTGTCGTCGAACTACGGCGACAAAGTGCTGCATGGCGCACTGTCGCCTTACGATGGTCTGTCGATCGGGATTCTGTCTTCGGTCAAGGGCGTGGGCTATGGCTCGGGCGATCTGAAAATGCCGATCGTCACCGGGCAAGATTGCGAAGTGCCTTCGGTCAAGTCGATGATCGCGGGCGAGCAGTATTCGTCGATCTTCAAAGACACCCGCGAGCTGGCAAAAGTCACCGTGAAGATGGTGGATGCGATCCTGTCGGGTGGCACTCCGGAAATCAACGACGAGAAAACCTATGACAACGGCGTCAAGGTTGTGCCGTCGTATCTGCTGGAAAGCCAGCCTGTCACTGCAGCGAACTACGAAGCTGTGTTGGTGACTTCGGGCTATTACACTGCTGAAGAGCTGAAGTAAGCTTTTCCCGTGCCCGTCTGGTTGGGCGGGCACGGGGTTTTACGGGGGAAGTCATGACAGCACTGTTGGAAATGCGGGGGATCAGCAAGGTCTTTCCGGGCGTTCGGGCGTTGGACAATGTGTCATTAAGCGTCGAGCCGGGCGAGATCCACGCGATCTGCGGCGAGAATGGCGCGGGCAAATCGACGCTGATGAAGGTGCTGTCGGGGGTGTATCCGTTTGGCTCTTACGAGGGCGATATCATTTATGACGGCGAGACTTTGGCTTGCCGCAATATCCGCGACAGTGAACATCGCGGGATTATCATTATTCACCAAGAGCTTGCGCTGGTTCCGCTACTGTCGATTGCCGAGAATCTGTTTCTTGGCAACGAGGTGGCGAAGAACGGGGTGATCAACTGGGGCGAGGCTTATCAGCGCACGGAAGGGCTGCTGAAGAAAGTCGGTCTGAACGAATTGCCGACCACCAAGGTGGAAAAGCTGGGCGTCGGCAAGCAGCAGTTGATCGAGATCGCCAAGGCTTTGGCCAAGGATGTGCGGTTGTTGATCCTCGACGAGCCGACCGCTGCTTTGCAGGAGAATGACAGCCAGAAGCTGCTGGATCTGATGCTGGAGTTGAAGGCGCAGGGCGTCACGCAGATCATCATTTCGCACAAGCTGAACGAGATTTCCCGTGTGGCTGACAGGATCACCGTGATCCGCGATGGCGCTTCGGTGTCGACGATGGACAAGCACGAGATCACCGAAGACCGCATCATCCGCGATATGGTCGGCCGCGATATGGCGCATCGCTATCCTGAGCGGACCTCCAACCCGGGCGAGGTGTTGATGGAGGTCAAGGACTGGAACGTCTGGCATCCTGAACAAGCGGATCGGCAGATCATCAAGAACGCCGCGTTCAACGTCAAAAAGGGCGAGATCGTTGGCATCGCGGGGCTGATGGGCACCGGGCGCACCGAACTTGCGATGTCGATTTTCGGCAAGTCTTATGGGCAGGGCCACAAGGGCAGCATCAAGATGCACGGGGTTGAGGTGGATGTGTCCACTGTGCCGAAGGCCGTGAAGGCTGGGATTGCTTATGTGACCGAGGATCGCAAGGGCTTGGGCCTGATCCTTGAGGAGCCGATTGTGAAGAATATTACGCTGGCCAATCTGGCGGGCGTGGCGATGAAGGGCGTGCTGGACAAACGGCGCGAAACCCGTGTGGCCGAGGGCTATCGCAAGCAACTCGCGATCCGCACGCCGGGTGTGCAGCAAAAGGTGATGAACCTTTCGGGCGGCAACCAGCAAAAGGTGGTTTTGTCGAAATGGCTGTTCACCGAGCCCGAGGTGCTGATCCTCGACGAGCCGACGCGCGGCATCGACGTTGGTGCCAAGTTTGAGATTTACACCATCATGAAGGAACTCGCCGAACAGGGGCGGTCGATTGTGATGATCAGCTCGGAAATGCCCGAGTTGCTGGGGATGTGTGACCGGATTTATGTGATGAATGAAGGGCGTATCGTGGGGGAATTGGATCGGTCAGAAGCCAGCCAAGAGAAGATCATGGCGCTGATCCTGAAGGGCGAAGGGAAGGCTGCATAATGGCACAAGACAAGAAATCAGGCTCGGCATTGGGCGAGCGGCTGCGCGAAAACGGCATGTTGCTGGCGCTGGTGGCGATTGTGGCGCTGTTCTCGATCCTGCTGGGCTTGCAAGGCAAGACGTTCTTGCAGCCGCAAAACATCACCAACATCTTCTTGCAGAATGGCCATGTGATCATTCTGGCCTTGGGCATGCTGCTGGTGATTGTCGCCGGGCATATCGACCTTTCTGTCGGGTCGGTTGCGGCGTTCACCGGGGCAGTTGCGGCGTACCTCACGGTCAAAGTCGGCCTGCCGTTCTATATCGTGATCCCCGCGACGCTGATCGTTGGCGGCTGCATTGGTGCTGTGCAAGGCTATTGGGTGGCGTTCTGGCGGATCCCGTCGTTCATCGTCACGCTGGCGGGGATGATGGTGTTCCGGGGTGCCACGATGTGGATGCTGGGCGGGCAGAACATCGGGCCGTTTCCGAAAGAATTCCAAGCGATTTCAAGTGGTTTCCTGCCCGATCTGACCGGGATCGGCCAACCGCATGGCTTGACGGTTCTGCTGGTGGTGCTGGCGATTGGCGCGCAGTTCTGGCTGGGGTTCCGTGCACGCGCACGGGATGCAGAGTTCGGGATTGAGCCAGAGCCGATGGCTTTGTTCATGGGCCGCACCGTGTTGATCGCGGCGGCGACGGGCTTTGTCGGCTATCAACTGGCGTTTCTGAAGGGCCTGCCGAATGTGCTGGTGGTGCTGATCGTTCTGACCGTGCTCTATGCGTTTTTCACTGAAAACACCACGATGGGACGGCGGATTTACGCGGTGGGCGGCAATGAAAAGGCCGCGAAACTGTCGGGCATCAACTCGGATCGTCTGGTGTTTGCGTGCTTTGTCAACATGGGCGTGCTGGCATCGCTGGCGGGGATGATGGTGACGGCGCGTCTGAATTCGGCGACGCCCAAGGCGGGCACCGGGTTCGAGTTGGATGCGATTGCTTCGGTGTTCATTGGCGGTGCGTCGATGACCGGGGGTTCGGGCAAGATCGTCGGTGTGGTGATCGGCGCACTGATCATGGGCGTGATGAATATGGGCATGTCGATCATGGGCATCGGCATTGATTATCAGCAGATGATCAAGGGCCTTGTGCTGTTGGCCGCCGTGATCTTCGACGTATACAATAAAGCGAAATAAGGCAGAAATATCATGCTGTTGTCTCAGATTTTGAATGTGGATGGGTCGATCAGCGTCGTGGCGCGGGAAGGCTCTGAGGCGGCTGTGGTGCGCGGGGCTGTCAGCACCTATGCGCTGGCTATGGAAGCTTTGGCGCAGGGCCGTGGTCTGGCGGAAGTGATCGCGGCGCGGGGCTTGGGCGATGCGGTGGATCTGGTGGCTTTGGCTGCTGCGGGTCGGCTGGCTTTGCCGATCACTCACCCGGATCTGACCCATATGCACTTGACCGGCACTGGCCTGACGCATCTTGGCTCGGCTGCGACGCGGGACGCGATGCACGCCAAGCTGGGTGAGGCGGCGGTTTTGACCGACAGCATGAAGATGTTCCAGATGGGTCTGGCGGATGGTCGCCCGGCTGCGGGGCAAGTCGGCGTGCAGCCCGAGTGGTTCTACAAGGGCAACGGCTATACGGCGGTGGCGCCGGGTGCGGCGCTGACTTCGCCGGGGTTCGCGCTGGATGGCGGCGAAGAACCTGAACTCGCCGGGATTTACCTGATCGACACCGATGGCACCCCTGCCCGCGTCGGCTGGGCCTTGGCGAATGAGTTTTCCGACCATGTGACCGAGCGGATCAACTACCTGTTCCTCGCCCATTCCAAACTGCGCGAGGCCTCTTTTGGGCCGGAACTGCTGGTGGGAGATCTGCCTTTGGATGTGCGCGGGGCGAGCCGGATCTGGCGCGATGGCAAAGCGATTTTCGACAAGCCGTTCCTGTCGGGAGAGGCCAACATGTCGCATACCTTTGCGAACCTCGAGCATCACCACTTCAAATATGCCCTGTTCCGCCAACCCGGCGATCTGCATGTGCATATGTTTGGCACCGCGACCTTGAGTTTCGCCGATGGGCTGGCTGTGCTGCCCGGCGATACGTTTGAAATTCAGGTGGACGCCTTTGGTCTGCCGCTGCGCAATACTTTGGCCGTTGCCCCTGCCCTGCCGGGTGCGGTGACTGTCAAGCAACTCTGAGGATATGATGACCTTCAAACCTGCCGCATGGCCCCGCAAATTACGCTCGCAAACATGGTTTGGCGGCACGTCGAAGGACAATATCTATCACCGCGGCTGGATGAAAAACCAAGGCTTCCCGCCGGATCTGTTCGATGGGCGGCCCGTCATTGGCATCCTGAACACTTGGTCGGAACTGACCCCCTGCAACGCCCATCTGCGTGATCTGGCCGAGCGGGTGAAGCACGGCATCTATGAGGCGGGCGGTTTTCCGGTTGAGGTTCCGGTGTTTTCGGCTTCGGAAAGCGCGTTCCGTCCCACTGCGATGATGTTCCGTAACCTTGCGGCGATGGCGGTGGAAGAAGCGATGCGCGGCCAGCCGATGGATGGCTGCGTGCTGATGGTGGGCTGCGACAAAACCACGCCAAGCCTTTTGATGGCGGCAGCCAGCACGGATATTCCGTCGATCGTGGTGACGGGCGGGCCGATGCTGAACGGCTATTACAAGAATGAGCGGGTCGGGTCGGGGACTCACCTCTGGAAGTTTTCCGAGGCGGTGAAGGCTGGCACGATGACGCGCGAAGAGTTTGTCGATGCGGAAGCGTCGATGAGCCGCTCGCCTGGTTCGTGCAATACGATGGGCACCGCATCGACCATGGCAAGCATGGCGGAAGCTTTGGGTATGGCTTTGTCGGGCAATGCGGCTATTCCGGCGGTGGATTCGCGGCGTCGTGTGATGGCGCAACTGACGGGTCGGCGGATTGTGCAGATGGTCAAGGATGATCTGAAGCCGTCTGACGTGATGAAGAAAGAAGCATTTGAAAACGCCATTCGCACCAATGCTGCGATTGGTGGTTCTACCAACGCGGTGATCCACCTGCTGGCGATTGCGGGCCGGGTTGGGGTGGATCTGACGCTGGAAGACTGGGACCGTTGCGGGCGCGACGTGCCGACGATTGTGAACCTGATGCCGTCGGGCAAATACCTGATGGAGGAATTCTTCTATGCAGGCGGCCTGCCCGTCGTGATCAAGCGGCTGGGCGAAGCTGGGCTGCTGCATAAAGATGCCCTGACGGTTTCGGGCGAGTCTGCTTGGGATCAGGTCAAGGATGTCGTCAACCACAATGACGACGTGATCCTGCCTGCCGACAAAGCGCTGGCCAAATCCGGCGGCGTGGTGGTGGTGAAGGGCAATCTGGCCCCCAAGGGTGCGGTACTGAAACCCTCGGCGGCAACTGCTGCCCTGCTGACCCATCGCGGTCGCGCCGTGGTGTTTGAGGATATCGACGACTACAAGGCCAAGATCAACGACGAGGATCTCGACATCGACGAGACCTGCGTGATGGTCTTGAAAAACTGCGGGCCAAAGGGGTATCCGGGCATGGCAGAGGTCGGCAATATGGGTCTGCCACCGAAGATTTTGCGCAAAGGCATCACCGATATGGTGCGGATTTCCGACGCCCGGATGTCGGGCACCGCCTATGGCACGGTCGTGTTGCACACCTCGCCCGAAGCCGCTGCCGGGGGGCCGCTGGCGGTGGTGCAGAACGGCGATATGATCGAGTTGGACGTGCCGAACCGCCGCCTGCATCTGGATATTTCGGATGAAGACCTTGCGGCCCGTTTGGCCGCGTGGAAGCCGATCCATCCTTTGTATGAAAGCGGCTACGGCTGGCTGCACCAGCGCCATGTCGAGGGCGCAGATACCGGGGCTGACCTTGATTTCCTGAAAGGCGCGCGCGGCAATGCGGTGGGCAAGGATTCGCATTGATGAAAGTTGCTCTGGTTGGCATCGGCAAGATCGCCATTGATCAGCATGTTCCGGCGATTGCCAATTCCCCCGATTGGGAATTGGCCGCAACGGTGTCGCGGAAGGGATCAGTCGAAGGCGTCGAGGCGTTCGACGATTTCGCGGCGTTTCTGAGCGCACGTCCTGATGTGTCGGTGGTGTCCTTGTGCCTGCCGCCAGTGCCTCGGTTCGACTATGCCGAAGCGGCTTTGCTGGCGGGTCGGCATGTGATGTTGGAGAAGCCACCCGGCGCGACCTTGGCCGAGGTTCATGCCCTGCAGGCCTTGGCCGCTGCAAAAGGCCTGACGCTGTATACCACTTGGCACAGCCGGATGGCGCTTGCGGTGGCTCCGGCGAAGGCTTGGCTGGCGGATAAGCGCATCCTCAAAGCCCATATCACTTGGCGCGAGGATGTGCGCAAATGGCATCCGGGGCAGGATTGGGTGTTTGAACCGGGTGGGATGGGCGTGTTTGATCCCGGCATCAACGCCCTGTCGATCCTGACCGAAATCCTGCCCGCTCCGGTGCATCTGACCGCCGCCAGCCTTGAATTTCCGTCGAACCGCCAGACGCCGATCGGGGCCAAGCTGACGTTCTCGGGCAATGTCACCGCCGATTTCGATTGGCGGCAGACCGGGCCGCAGACATGGGACATCGAGGTTGAAACCGACCACGGCCCGATGGCGCTGCGGATGGGCGGCAACGTGCTGGAAATCAACGGTAAACCCGCAGGCGGCGAAAACACCATCATGGGCGAATACCCGGCGCTTTACGCGCGCATGGCCGAACTGGTGGCGCGAGGAGCGTCCGAGGTTGATCTCGCGCCGATGGTGCATGTGGCCGACGCGTTGACTTTGGGCCGACGCATTGAAACCGAGGCTTTCGACTTCTAATTTCACATTGGCTTAAATATCCCACGGGGGTCTGGGGGTGTGAAACCCTCAGCCTTCGATCAAGGAGACCATCATGCTAACAGGCAAACACCTTATCGCGGGCACTTGGGTCGCCGGCGACGCGACGTTCATGTCCTCACCTGCCACGGGTGCGGCGTTGGCTTTTGCAGTCGGCACCCCGGCGCAGGTCGATGCAGCGGTGCAAGGCGCGGAAGCGGCTTATCCCAGCTATTCCGCTCTCAGCCGTGACGCGCGCGCCGCGTTTCTGGACAAGATCGCCGAGGAAATCGACGCGCGGGGGCCGGAGATCACCGCGATTGGCACCTCGGAAACCGGCCTGCCCGCCGCCCGTCTGGAAGGTGAGCGGGGCCGCACCACCGGGCAGTTGCGGCTGTTCGCCAATCATATCCGCAAGGGCGAGTATCTCGACCGCCGTTTTGACGCGGCCCAGCCGGATCGCGCGCCCGCGCCGCGCCCCGAGATCCGCATGATACAGGTGCCCGTCGGCCCCGTTGCGGTGTTTGGGGCGTCTAACTTTCCTTTGGCGTTTTCAACAGCGGGCGGCGATACCGCCAGCGCTTTGGCCGCAGGCTGCCCTGTCGTTGTCAAAGGCCATTCGGCGCATCCGGGCACGGGCGAGATTGTTGCGCAAGCCATTGATGCGGCGATCAAAGCCTTGGGTCTGCACCCCGGTGTGTTTTCCTTGGTGCAAGGTGGCAACCGCGACGTGGGTGAGGCTTTGGTGCAGCATCCGCTGATCAAGGCGGTGGGCTTCACCGGGTCTTTGGGTGGCGGTCGGGCATTGTTTGACCTCTGCGCGCGCCGTCCCGAGCCGATCCCGTTCTTTGGCGAACTCGGCTCGGTCAACCCGATGTTCCTGCTGCCCGCCGCAGTCGCGGCGCGCGGTGACGCGCTGGCCGCAGGTTGGGCCGGGTCGCTGACTATGGGGGCGGGGCAGTTCTGCACCAATCCCGGCATCGCGGTGGTGATCGACGGGGCCGAGACGCAGGCGTTTATCGACGCGGCCAAGGCAGGTCTTGCTAAAGTTGGACCGCAAACCATGCTGACCGATGGTATTGCGCAGGCTTACCGCGCGGGCCGTGATCGGGTGGCGGCGGCAACAGGCGTGCAAGAACTGCTGACCTCGGTTTGCGACATGCGCCAGGCCACGCCCTATCTGTTTGAGGTATCGGGCGCGGATTGGCTCGCCAATCATGCTTTGGGCGAAGAAGTGTTCGGGCCTTTGGGGCTTGTGGTGCGGGTCGCGGATTTTGCTGAAATGCAGGCGGTGGCAAACGCATTGCAGGGCCAGTTGACCTGCACTTTGCAGATTGATCCGGGCGATTATCCGCAGGCCCGGGCGTTGCTGCCGGTGTTGGAGCGCAAGGCGGGCCGGGTGCTGGCCAACGGTTTCCCGACCGGCGTCGAGGTTGTCGATGCACAGGTGCATGGCGGGCCTTATCCGGCTTCGACCAACTTTGGCGCGACGAGCGTTGGCACGTTGTCAATCCGGCGCTGGTTGCGTCCGGTGGCGTTCCAGAATCTGCCTGCGGAATTGTTTCCAGCTGATTTGGTCTAGACTGATGGCGCAAGCCGGGGGGCCCGCCCCCCGGACCCCTGAGGATATTTAGGAACAGATGAAAAATAAGATTTAAATTTTAATGATTTACAGAAAGTTACGCCCGGCAAGATTGCGCATCAGGGCGGCAATGCCGAAGTTCCATTCCGGGGCCTCGGTGGACAGCTGGACGGTGTTTTGCAGCTGACCAAGCTCGGGCGCCGCGATCGTCACCACATCACCGATGTGATGGGTGAAGCCCTGCCCCGGGCCATCGCGGTCTTGCACCGGTGAGAACATCGTGCCGCAATACAGCATGAAACCGTCGGGATATTGGTGATGCCGCCCGCAGGTTTGCGCCACCAGATCGGCAGGGTCACGGCTGATCTCGCGCATCGACGACGCGCCTTGCAGCGCAAATCCGTCTGTGCCGGTGACAGTCAGGGTCAGATCGAGGTGGCGCACCGTGTCCAAAGTGAAATTGTCATCGAAAATCCGCACAAGTGGGCCGATGCTAGCCGCCGCATTGTTGTCTTTCGCTTTGCCAAGCAGCAGTGCCGAGCGGCCTTCGACATCGCGCAGGTTCACATCATTTCCCAAAGTTGCGCCGACAATCTGGCCCTTGGCATTGACCGCCAGAACCACCTCAGGCTCGGGGTTGTTCCAGCGGCTGATCGGGTGCAGGCCAACCGCAGCGCCGTAGCCCACGGCCGACATCGGTTGCGCTTTGGTGAACACCTCGGCATCCGGGCCGATGCCAACTTCAAGATATTGGCTCCATAAATTTTCCCTTTGCAGCAAGGCTTTAACCTCGGCAGCCTGCGCAGAGCCGGGGATCAGATCGCGCAGGGAATTGCCGATCACATCCGCCACCCTGCCGCGAATTTCAGCGGCGCGATCCGGGTTCCCGGCGGCACGTTCTTCGATCACCCGCTCGACCATCGAGCGCGCAAAGGTCACGCCGCAGGCCTTGACAGCTTGAAGATCATTGGGCGCAAGCAGGCGGGTCTGATCTGGCCCGGCTTGCATTGAAGCGGCGGCGATTTCTGCCAAGGTGCCGATTGCTTCGCCTGAGGTGGCGGCAATATGGTCTGCAATATCAGAGAGTTCCAACGCATCGCGCAGGGTCGGGGCTTTGCGGGTCGTGATGTCGTAAAGCATGCCTGCGCGCAGGGTCACAAGGCTGGGGCCAATGCCCGCACGCCAAACGCGGCCCAGCCAAAGACCATCAGGAAGGCGCAGCGTGCTGTCGGACATCGGGTTTCCTTTGCAAATCCACCGCCAGATTGAGCAATTTTCGCGGCGCTGTCGAGCGCTGGCTTCAGCGCACTCCGCCGCCCGCCCTGATCCAGCCGAAGTAATCCGCGCTGCCCATTTGGCCACCCTTCAACGCCAGTTGCAGCCCGTCATGCACACCATTTCCATGCGCTTGAAAAAGTGCTGCCCCCGGGATGGTCGGGGCAAGGGCGGTCAGCGCGAACAGGTCCAACTGGCGCGCGCCGTGGCCGGATGTATCGCCGCCCGAGATCACCGCGCGGCGGATGCGCGAGGCGCGCAGGCTGGCATCCAGAACGCGGCCAAGGCTTTCGCCGATGCGCTGATTGGCGGTCTCGGCGCTGATGTCGCTATGCGCAAGGGCCGCACGGAAGCCCGCGACGGCAGGATCATCCGGGCCAGCGGCGGTCAGGATCAGCGGGCTTTGACCTTGGGCGATCAGGTTCAGGGCTTTGGCAGTGGCGTCGGCCTCGGCGGCTGCCGGGCTGTGCAGCAGTGTCGAAGCGTCCAGACGCACCAGCCCAAAGCCATGTTCCGCCGACCAAGCAATCTGTGCTGCGGTGATCGGCGAGACGGAGCCCGACACCGCGATGATCTGCGGCACCGCCCCAACCGAGACGGCGGCAGGTACGACAGGAATAAGCCCGTTTCTTTGCCAATGTTCGATAAGTGCATATTCAACGCCCTGCGACCCCACCAAAAGCCGTAGTTTATCGCGATTGTGCCAAAGTAGTTGACCAACAGCAGCATCATTTTCTGCGTTCAACGTATCGAAGCCAAGCAGTTTCGCCGTTTGCAGCGCGCTGTTCAGCGCGGATTGACCGCCATCTGGGCTTGCCAAAGCCTCGATATCTATCAGCGCGGACGGAAGGCTAGACTGCGCGGCAAGGTGGCGCAAAACGTCAGATTCCGCCATCGGGGTGACCGGGTGTTGTGCCATCACCGGGTGGCGATCCAGCCGAAACACCCCCTGCGGCGTGCCCGCAAACAGATGCCCGAAGGCTTGATATCGCCGCATCCGGGGCGCTGCGGTCAACACCGGAACGCCTTGCGACGGGCAGGCCACCAAGGCGAGGTCGATGGCGGTGCCGATGTTGCCGACCTCGGGGGCTGAATCGAGGGTTGAGCAGATCTTATAGTGCAAAAACGGCGCGTTCAGCGTGGCAAGATAGGCCAAAGGCGCGGGCATATGCGCAGCCATCCACGCCGGGCTATGACTGCGGGCTGTCGAGGCGATTCCCAAACCGCGCATGTCAGGAAAGCGGGCGATTTGCGCCCGCGTTGGTGTGTCGAAAAACAGCACAGACGGCAGACCCACGAAGGTTAACGCCTCCATCACCGCAGCGGATCCGGTGAAATCGTCGCCATACCACGTCATCAGCAGGCCTTTCGGCAGGGTTTCAGGCGCAGTGCGCGGCATTGTGCTTCCTTCGACTTGACGTTGTCATATTATCTTATCATACCAGTTGAGCAAGAGCCTTTAGGAGAGACATCATGACGAAGATTGCGCTGTTTGGAGCGGGCGGGAAGATGGGCGTGCGGCTGTCGCGCAATCTGGCGAAAACCGATTACACGGTCGCCCATGTGGAGGTGTCGGAAGCCGGTCAGGCGCGGCTGAAAGAGGCGGTCGGCGCGGACTGTGTCGCCCCTGCGGCGGCTGTGCAGGGCGCTGATGTGGTGGTGCTGGCGGTACCGGATACCGCGATTGGCAAGGTCGCGCAGATGGTGGTGCCGATGGTGGCCCCCGGGACAATTGTGATCTGTCTGGATGCCGCCGCCCCCTTCGCGGGCCACCTGCCACCGCGCGCCGACATCACGTATTTCGTCACCCACCCCTGTCATCCGCCGATTTTCAACGATGAGACTGACCCGGAAGCAAAGCGCGATTTCTTCGGCGGCGTGGCTGCAAAACAGGGCGTCGTTAACGCTTTGATGCAGGGGCCGGAAGAGCATTACGCGGTTGGCGAAGCCGTCGCGCAGGCGATTTTTGCCCCAGTTGTGCGCTCGCATCGCGTGACGGTTGAGCAGATGGCGATGCTTGAGCCGGGCTTGTCCGAGACCGTTGTGGCGTCGCTTTTGGTGGTGATGCGCGAGGCGATGGACGAATGTGTGGCACGCGGTGTGCCGCAAGCAGCGGCGCGGGATTTCCTGTTGGGCCATATGAATATCCTGGCTGCGGTGATCTTTGACGAACAGCCGGGGGTATTTTCGGACGCTTGCAACAAGGCGATCGAGTTCGGCAAACCGGTACTGATGAAGGATGATTGGAAGCGCGTGTTTGAGTGGGACGAAATTACCGCGTCTATTCAGCGGATTACCTGAAGAACCTTATGTAAAAACGCCCCCCGATTGGTTTCGGAGGGCGTTTTTCTGTGCTGTGGCAAGCGATGCTTACTTGCCACCAAATTTCTGCAATGCTTGCGCTAATGCTTTGTGATCTTTAGCATAATCGACCAAAGACACACCTTGAACCGCAGCCTCCCATGCTTGGCGAATGGCCGCAACGCCACTGGCAGCACCACCCGGATGGCCGTGAATGCCGCCGCCGCCAAGATACATCAGATCGGTGGTTTGGCCGGTTCTAGCGTAGGTTTCCACCGCCTGACCGCCCCATTGACCAGATCCGACGACCGGCAAAGGGCGGTCTTTGAGCGAGAAAATCGGTGTTGCACAACTCTGGAACGAACGTACGAAACTGTCGTCAGGCTCCCAATACTTCGCAGCTATACCATTGATTTGAAACTGATCTACCCCCAGAAGCCGCCAGATTTTACCATAGGCTGCGAACTCCATCCCTAGGCCCGTATGCCGGGTCAGAATGTCCCAACCATTGCGGTGGGCGTGCAGGCAAAGCTGTGACCGCTTGCGCAAAAACGTCATGCCGCCGTAACCGATCGAGTTTATGTTGATCACTCCCGCGTTGCCACCAGCGCGGACGACAAGATCATGGTTTTCCATCATCTGATCTGGGTCGGCGGATGAAATTCCCCAAGCATACATCACCCGCTTGCCCGTGTTTTGCTCATGCGCGTCGATCACCGGCATCACGGCGTTGATGCGATCCGCCAAGGGCGAATAACCGGGACTCATCAGTTTTTCATCATCTTTGATAAAGTCCACGCCGGCCTCGCACAGCTCTTTCACCATCACCGCCGTATCCGCCGGAGCCAACCCCAAAGCGGGCTTGATGATAGAGCCGATGATCGGGCGGCCATAGACATTGGTTAACGCACGCGAGCCGTCGATACCAAATTGCGGGCCGGGATGGCGGGCAAAAGCGGGCGGCAAATCAAAGTCCATCACGCGCACGCCAGACAGCCCGCGCACCGAATAAACCCCGCCAACGGTGATCGTCATCAAGGCGGCAATGTCGGTGCCAACGGCTTCTAGCGGGTAGCCAATCACCACATCGGCGCGGTGAAACCGGTTGCCTTCGGTGGGGAAAGACGGTGTTTCGGTATCGGCCAGGGTCGTGACCGACAGCACGCGTGCGGCGCAGCGGGCTTTGACCTCGGCAGTTTCCCCGGGCAAAACGGTGAAGGTTCCCGTCGATTGATCAGAAGCAATTTTCGCAGCCAGTGCCGCCGGATCGCCTGGAGTTTCCAGTCGGTAAGTGACGCGGATCATATCTTCGGACATATGGCTGCCTTTCCTAACTGTGTCTCTTGCATACTCATCATACCTGTTGAATTCAAGCGTCTCGCGTGGCAAGATTTGGCGGAAGATAAGGAGCCTTGGTGTGAGCAAACCTCTGAACGGTGCAGTGATTGGCTGCGGATTTTTTGCGCAAAACCAGCTGCACGCTTGGGCGGCGCTGCCCGGCGCGCAAATTGTTGCGCTTTGCGACCGGGATCCGGTGCGGCTGGCCGAAACGGCGTCGCGGTTTGGCATTGTGCGCACCTATGCCGATGCAGCCGAGATGTTCGTAGCGGAGCGTCTGGATTTCGTCGACATCGCAACCACCGTTGCCTCGCACCGGCCTTTGGTCGAGATGGCGGCGCAAGCGGGCGTGCATGTGATCTGCCAAAAGCCGTTCGCCGCCAACATGACGGATGCGCGGGCGATGGTGGCTGCGGTCGAGGCCGCAGGTAAGACATTGATGGTGCATGAGAATTTTCGCTGGCAATCAGCCGTGCGGCGGGTAATCGAGATTGTGCGTGCAGGCACACTGGGCGAGGTGTTTTTTGGCCGGGTCAGCTTTCGTTCTGGCTTCGATGTGTTTTCGGGGCAACCCTATCTGGCCGAGGGCAAGCGGTTTATCATCGAGGATCTTGGCATCCATACCCTTGATATTGCACGGGCTTTGTTCGGGGATGTGATACGGACGGCGGCCACAACGCGGCGGATCAATCCGTCGATCAATGGCGAGGATGTCGCGACAATGCTGCTGACGCATCGTTCGGGCGCGACCTCGGTGGTGGATTGTTCTTATGCGACCAAGCGGATCCCGGAAACTTTCCCGGAAAGTTTGATTGAAATTGACGGCACTTTGGGCAGTTTGCGGCTGGATGCAGGGTATCAATTGGTGATGCAGGGGTGCGTGGAAGATCTGTCGCCGCCGCTGTTGGCTTGGGCCAGCCGACCCTGGCACAATATTCAGGAAAGCGTATTGATCATTCAGCGGCATTTTCTGGAATGTATCGCTGCGGGGGCGGCGCCTGAAACCTCGGGTCGGGACAATTTGCAGACGCTGGCGCTGGTCGAGGCGGCGTATCTCTCCGCCGCCGAAGCACGAACGGTCGATCTGGCAACGCTATGAAAATTACTGCGGGGGCGTTGAGTTTTGACTATGACTCGGGCGCGCTGCGCCAGATCAGTCTGGATGGGGTCGAGATCATCCGCGCCATAGCTTATCTGGTGCGCGATCGCGATTGGGGGACTCTGAGCCCCGTTATCAGCGAAGAACATATTGATTCTGAATATATTTCCTTTCAAGCGAGGTACGCCAACCAAGGGGCCAGTCTGCTGGTTTCGATGCGGATCGACTTTGCGGATGGGCTGACATTTACCGCAGATGCGCGGGCGATTGGTGCGTTTGAGACCAATCGGGCTGGCTTTACCGTGCTCCATCCGATCATCGGTGTCGCGGGGCAACCGGTGACAGTTGAACATTGTGACGGCGTGGTCCGCGAAGCAGAATTCCCGCTGTTGATCGCGCCGTGGCAGCCGTTTCAAAACCTGCGGGCGCTGACGCATGGTTTGGGCGGCTGGCAAGTGCGCTGCCAGATGGACGGCGATACGTTTGAGATGGAAGATCAGCGGCAATGGGGCGATGCAAGTTACAAGACCTATGTGCGGCCCTTGGCGCTGCCTTGGCCGTATCGGATCGCCGCCGATAGCGGCTTTTCGCAAGCCGTTCGGCTGAGCTGGCAGGCCGCAACCCGTGACAGCCATGCCCCACCGCCCGCGCTGGTGACCGGTGATTTTCCGCAAACTGCGCTTGTGATCACAGCAGAGGAAGCGCTGCGTGCAGCCTTGCGCCCGCACGATCTGAACGTGGTGAAACCGCAACGGCTGTTGTGCCATTTCGACGCGACTCAGCATGGGCTGGCCGAATTGCAGGCCTTTGCCGCGTTGCAGACCCTGTATGATGCCGCCTATGATCTGGAGCTGATTGCGCGCTGCGATGGCCCGCTTGATCTGGAATTTTCATGCTATGCCAAAGACTTGTCGGTCTCTGGCTTGAAGGTGGCTTCGATTATGGTTTGCCCTGCCGTGGACCGGCAATCAACTCCGCCGGGGTCGCCTTGGCCCGATTGCCCACCATTGGAAGATATTCACCGCGCCGCGCGGCAGGCGTTTCCGGATGTGGTTTTGGGTGGTGGCATGGTCAGCTTTTTCCCAGAGTTGAACCGCAAGCGCCCCCCCGTTGCCCTGCTGGATTTCGTCAGTCACGGGCTTTGCCCGATTGTGCATGATGCGGGCGATGGTGCGGTGATGCAGACTTTGGAAGCGGTGCCGCAGATCACCGCCTCGGCCCGCGCGATCATCGACGACACGCCCTATCGGCTTGGGCCAAGCACGATTGCGATGCGGCAAAATCCTTATGGCGCGCGCACGACTCCAAACCCCGATCAGGGTCGGGTCTGCATGACTGACGACGACCCCCGCCATCGCAGTGATTTCGGCGCGGCCTATGCTGTCGGATTGGCGGCGGCTTTGGTGGGATCAGGCGTGCAAGTATGGACACCCGCCGGGCTTTATGGCCCACGCGGGGTGATGGACGTTGAAGGCAACCCCTACCCTGTCGCCGCCGTGTTGCGTGAATTGGCGGCACAGGCCGGCCAAGCCGTCACCGCAGCGCTTACACCGAGCAAATTCGCACGTTTAAGCTTTCAGAACACCGAACTGCGCGCTAATCTAGCAACATATGGACCGGTGACGTATGGGTGACTTTGGCGTTGCAGCCAAGAGTGAGGGCGTGATGGTTACGGAAAAGATCACCCGGCAAAAGCTTTCCGATCAGGTGTTTGAGCGTCTGCGTGCGATGATCCTGACAGGAGAGCTTGGCGCAGGGGCGATTGTGCCCTCGGAGCGCGCCCTGATGGAACGCTTTGGCGTGGGTCGCCCTGCGGTGCGCGAGGCTTTGCAGCAGATGCATACGATGGGGCTGATCACCATTGCCCATGGCGAGCGTAGCCGGGTTAAGCCTTTGAATGCAGGCGCAGTTTTGGGGCAGGTCGATGCGGTAGCACAACTGCTGCTGTCGGCGGAACCCGAGGCATTGGCGCATCTGAAAGAAGCGCGGCGGATGTTTGAGGCAGGCATGGTGCGCATCGCCGCCGAAAAATCCATCGAGGCCGATGTGGTGGCCCTGTCGGATATTCTGGACGAACAACGCCGCTGTCTTGGCAATCCACGCGCCTTTATCGCCGCCGATATGGCCTTTCACACCCGGATTGCCGCGATGACTGGCAATCCGATCATGCTGGCAGTGTCGGAAGCCATGCTGAAATGGCTGTTCCAATATCACGCAGCATTGCTGCACTGGTCGGGCAAAGAAGAAGTTACTTTGCTGGAACACGCACGAATTCTAGAGCGGATCGCGGCAAAGGATGGTGCCGGTGCTGTGAGCGCGATGCAGGCGCATATTGCGCGCTCTGCGGATGTAATCGGGCATCACGGGTAAGGTCTTTGGTCATCCTCTCTGTCTAAATATCCCCGCCGGAGGCATCTACATGGGTCGAAGGAGCCTCCGGCGGGGATATTTAGACAGAGAGGATGACAATTTTAGGCAAATTTTAGCGGTTCAGCCCAAGGCGCGGGCAAATTCTGCGATTATCATGCTGGCCGAAACCGCGCCTGGGTCTTTGTGACCCAAACTGCGCGCGCCAAGGGTTGCGGCGCGGCCCAAGCTGGCCTGCATCTGTGCGGTGGCATCGGCTCCGGTCTGCGCGGCTTGCAGAATTTCGGGCCATGAAGCGCCGGATTTGGCGGCCTCGGATGCAGGATGCCACGCGTCGATCATGGTTTTTTGCCCCGGCGCGGCTTTACCACGATGCGCGATGCCTTCGGCCATTGCGGTGATCAGGCTGGGGGTCTCGGCGCGCGGCATTGCGGCGCGGGGGCCTGCAGCTTTGGCGGCGCGCATCAAAGCAGTGGCATAAAGCGGGCCGGAGGATGCGCCAACGGCGTTCAGAAAAGCCTTGGCTGCGGCGTTGAACTGATCTTGCAGCGTCGCGAGATTTTCGACGGCGAGGGCTGCGGCGGACATGCCTTGCGCCATCGCAATGCCATGGTCGGCGTCCCCAATCAGACCATCCAGCGCGCAGAGGGCATCCCGCTCGGCTGCCATGCGGGCAGCGAGGGCGGCGAACAGATCGGTGCAGTTTTGCGTTGTGAAATCCATCGCTTAGCCCACCCTGAACATGGCGCAGTCGCAGGGATGATCCAGCATTTTCGCAAGCTCATCATCCAGATGCATCACGGTAATCGACGCACCTGCCATCTCCATCGAGGTGCAATAGGGGCCGACAAGGCTGCTGTGGATGCCGAGGCCAGCCAGCTTGAGGCGTTCGGCGACGCGGGCGTAAAGGATGTAAAGCTCCATCAACGGGGTGGAGCCGAGCGAGTTCACCAGCACCGCAACCGATGCACCAGCGGGGGCGGCCATTTCGGCCAAGATCGCATCCATCATTTCATCCACCACCGCATCGGCGGGCTTTAACGGACCGCGCCGGATGCCGGGTTCACCGTGGATGCCCATGCCGATTTCCATCTCGCCTGCCGGTAAATCGAAGTTAAGGCGGCGGGTTTGTGGCAGGGAACAGGCGGAAAGTGCCACGCCCATCGTGTAGGTGCGGGCGTTCGCGTGGCGCGCGATGCGCTCTACCTCGTCCAGCGGCAGCATCAGATCGGCGGCAGCGCCCGCGGCTTTGAAGATAAAAACATTGCCCGCAACGCCGCGACGTTTGGCAGGGTTTGGCGAAGAGGCGATGTCGTCGGTTGTCAGCACGGTGCGGGCTTCGACGTTGTCCATTTGCAACAGCTCGGCCGCCATGTCGAAATTCATCACATCACCGGCGTAATTGCCATACATCAACAACACCCCTGCCCCGCCGTGCGTCGCAAGCGCTGCATCCACCACCGGCTGCGGCGGCGGCGAGGCAAAGACATTGCCCACTGCACAACCATCGGCCAAGCCTTTGCCAACAAAGCCTAAAAACGTAGGCTCATGCCCCGATCCACCACCAATGATCAGTGCCACTTTACCCGGACGCGGCCCGCTTTTGGCGATCACGGCGCGGGGGGCGGCAAGTGCCAGATGGTTCGGGTGGGCGGCTAGAACCCCCGCCAGCATTTCATCCACCGTGTGGTTGCCGTCGTTGATCAGCTTTTGCGTGGGTGCCATAGGTGCCTCCGGTTTCGGCAAAGATGCCTTGGGCTTGGAATGGAAACAAGCCCGGCCGAGGAGGAGACCGGGCTTGTTCAGCCTCGCGGTTGAGAGCGCAGCCGCGAGGTTACGAGTATTTCTGATCCAAAGCGTTGATTGCATCGACATTGGTGGCCGAGCGGCCATTTTCATCGAAGTTTTGCGCCAGAAAAGCGTCGGCGATGGCTTTCGCCAACTCTGACCCGATCACCCGCGCGCCCATGGTGATGATTTGCGCGTTGTTCGACAAAGCCGCACGTTCGGCGGAATAGGTGTCATGGGTCAGCGCTGCGCGGATGCCCGGCACTTTGTTGGCGGCAATGCACACACCTATGCCAGTGCCGCAGACCAGAATGGCGCGGTCGTATTTGCCTGCCAGCACGTCATTCGCCACGCGGTCGGACAGATTGGCGTAGAACGCATCCGGCCCGGCCTCGGTACGCGAAATCTCGGCGACATCATGCGCGCCCTTCAGATGTTCAGCGAGGAATTTAGCAAGGCCTTCGCCCGCGCTGTCACCAGCGATTGCAAGTTTCATTGGATTTCCTTTCACAAAGTTGCGGCGACGCGGGCGAGGATGTCGAGATAACCCGCGACATTCCAGGCCGAGCGGCCAATGAACAGCCCGTCGATATGCGGGCAGGCGATAAGTTCGGCAGCGTTGCCGGGGTTGACCGAGCCGCCGTAAAGGCAGGGGATGCGGCGGCCAAGCAGACGTTCGGCGGTGGCGACAATCTCGGCTTGACGGGCATCAGCATAGTCAGAGGTGGCAGGGATCCCATTCGCTCCAATGGCCCAGACCGGCTCGTAGGCCAGCAGGATTTGTGCGGATTTTTGCGAAGGCGCAAGTTTGCCAAGCGCGCCTGCAACCTGTGCTGCAAGGGTTTCCGTGGCTTTGCCCGCTTCGCGTTGCGCTAAGGTTTCACCTATGCAAATCAATGGGATAAGGCCGTGACGCACAGCGGCCTCGACCTTTAGGCCAACGGTTTCATCGGTTTCGTTGAAGAACTCGCGGCGTTCGGAATGGCCAAGCTCGACGATATCAAGGTTGCAATCTTTCAGCATTGGCGCAGAGATTTCGCCCGTCCAAGCGCCGTCATCCGCCCAGTGCATGTTCTGCGCGCCGACCTTCACAGAGCTGTGCGCCAGCGCCGATTTGACCTCGCGCACCGCGGTAAACGGCGGGATCACAAAACGCTGGATGCGCGGATCGGCCTGCTGCGGCAAAGCCTGCGCAAAGGCAAGCGCCTCGGCCAAGGTTTTGTTCATTTTAAAGCTGGTGCCGACCCAGACGTGTTTGCTCATGCGGTGTCTCCTGCGATGCAAAGGTGAAGCTCGGCACGATCCAAAGCGGCGCGGGCTTCGGGCTCGGGCGGGGCGTCGGTGATGATGATGTCAAAATCGGCAAGCTCGGCCAGAACGTGCAAGGCTTGGCGGCCAAAGCGCTGATGATTGACCAAAAGGCAGGTCTTGGCGGCGGCGGCGATCATCGCGCGTTTGGCACGCACGACGTTGTCATCCATGTGAAACGCGCGGGAGCCCTGCACGGCTGGCGCGGAAATGAAGGCTATGTCGGCGCGCAGGCGGGCAAGGCTTTCTTCGGTGACAACCCCAAAGAAGCCATTGAACTTATAGGAATAAACCCCGCCGAGCGCGATCAGGGTGATCCCATGTTCTGCCCGCAATGCATCAATCACCGCGGCATTGTTGCTGATCACCGTCAGCGGACGCTTTTCAGGAAGCAGCGCACCCAGAACGGCTGCCATCGAGCCATCATTGATCATCAAAGTCATGCCCGGCTCGACCAAATCAAGCGCTGCACGCGCCATGCGGGCCTTGGCACTGCCCTCTTGCCGAGCGCGAAAGCGGAAGTCGGATTCAAACTGTGTGCCTGCGTCAATCGTCGCACCACCGCGAATTTTCCGCAAAAGCCCCTCGGCTTCCAGATCATCAAGATCGCGGTGAATGGTCATTTTAGACACGGCAAACCGCTCGGCCAGATCATCAAGATCGACCATATGCTGTTCCACCAGCAGATCCATAATCGCCTGTTTGCGATCTTCGCGCTTCACCAGATTCCCCCCTGCCTTGATCGCTTCTAACATTCGGACTGCTCATTGAAAAGTTATTTATGTGATTTTGTTATTGTTACTTGTTATATTTTTGATCGCCGTTTAGGTTTTAGCGCAAGCATAAAGGCAAAAGTTCTGCCCGCAGCGTCAGTTCCGCGCAGAAATCGGGCTTATATTGCCCTCATGTTATCAAAGGCTTGGTCGCTCTATACTTGACCAAAACCGACATTCTTAGATTCGCCAAGGATCGGGCGGCCAGCGGCCAGATGATCCTTTCGCGCGATAGGCCGGGCTAACCGTGGTGGGCCAGCCCGGCCTCATTTCTCGGCAAGCAGCGCCCGCGCGGTTGCCTCGTCCGTGATCAGACCGCTGAGCCTGCCGCTGGACAGAACCGCCCGGATCGCCTGAACCTTATCCGGCCCCCCGGCGACGGCGAAAATATGATCGTCCGTATCAGCAAAGCTGACCGCCAAAGTCCGCGCGGTTAACTGCGTTTGCAGGACACGACCTTTGGCGTCAAAGAAATGGCCTAGCAACTCTCCCATGCCGCCCGCTGATTGTATCGCCTTGATTTCCTTAGGCTCTATCATCCCCGAGGCCACCAGTTGCGCATCCGCCTCAACCGTGCCGATACCGACCAGCTTTAGTTTCGCGGCTTGTGCCATCGCAAACACTTCGCCAACGCCGCGTTGAGCCAAAAGCACCTCGCGATCCTCGGCAGTGTTGGCGAAAAACGGCACCGGCATCACATAGGCGCGCGCGCCGGTTTTCTCGGCAATGCGGTGCATCACATCATGCGGATTGGCAGAGTAATTCCGTGTAAGCCCGCCCAGAAGCGAGACAAATTTCAAATCTGGCGCATCAAGGCGCGGCAGATGCAGCACCATCGCGGCCAAAGTGCGGCCATGCCCCAGACCGATCACCGGGGCGTGGCCCAGCTCTATCTGGCGGCGCAGAAACCCCGCGCCTGCCATGCCCAAACTGCGGATCGGCAGGCCGATCTCGTCCAGATCTGGCGAGACTTCGCAAAAATTCAGGCCGTAACGGGCAGCAAGCTGGGCCTCCAGTGCGACACATTCGACAATATCGCCGTCAATGCAAACCTTTACAGCACCATCCGCCACCGCCCGCGCGATCAGACGGTGCGCCTTGACCGAGGTGACGCCCAGCCGTTTCGCCACCGCCGCCTGCGTCAAGCCGCCGATGTAATGCAGCCAAGCCGCGCGGATCGCCAGCGATTGCTCTGGATCCACGGCGCGGCTCATGCCGTGGCCATCAAAATCGCCAGATCCTGCACCGACAACCGCACTGGATTGGCCTGCATTGAGGAAGAGGCCGCGGCGGCCTCGGCGGCTTGGCGCAAATGCTGTGGCGTGAATCCCATCTGCGCAAGCGTGGGCAGACCGTGTTCACGCGACCATTTCACCAAGTTATTCAGGGCGCTTTCCGGTTTTGTTTCAAAGGCTTCTGCGATCCAACCAATCACTTGATTGATCCGCGCAGGGTCATCGGCGCGGGAGGCGTTGATCGCAAGACCATGCGGCAACAGCGTGCCGCAAATCGCACCATGCGGTGCCGCGATCAAGCCGCCCAACGGTCCGGCCAAACCATGGATCACCCCCAACCCCGCATTGGCCAAAGCCAACCCGCCGCACAGGCTGACCCATGCCATGTCATCGCGTGCTCGCGGGTTTTCAGCCTGCATCAACTGCCGCAATGCGCGCAACCCCTGCGGGATCGCGTCGCGGCACAGCGCATCGGTCAGACGGTTGGCGCGGGTGCAGATATAGGGCTCGATCACTTGCGTGATGGCATCAAGGCCCGAGGCGAGGGTGATGTGTTTTGGTGTATGATCGGTCAGGCTTGGATCAATGATCGCCAGCGCGGGCAGCATCCGCTTGTCGCGCAAGCTAACTTTGCGCTGATGCGCAGGCGAGCCGATCACCGCATTGCGGGTGACTTCAGCGCCAGTGCCGGCGGTGGTGGGGATCGCAATGAATGGCAGCGGCGGGTGATCCAGCGGCAAAGATTTGCCAATGACTTCAAGATGATCCATCAGGGGACGCGTGGCCGGGATCATCGCAGCCACCGCTTTGCCCGCATCAATCACCGCACCACCACCAAGCGCCATGACAACTTGCGTGCCCTTGGCGGCGCTGGTTGCGGCCTCGATCATCGCCACGTCAGGCTCGCCATTCACGACAAAGCGGGTGACGCTGCAGCCCTGCCCGGCCAGCGCCTCGGCGAGCCAATCGGCGCGGGTCGGAGTGCCATGCAGCAGGAAAAGCTGCGTCCCCATAGCCTTGGCCCGCACCGCCGATTGCGCTGCTTGGCCGCGCCCGAACAGGATTTCCGTGGCAGTCAGGAAGGCGAATGAAGACATGGAACCCCCGTCATATGTGAAGATCTTCGACACCGCTGTTAATATGTGGCGCCCAAAACGCAATGCTTTCGGCAATTTGCGTGATAACCTCGCGGTCATTCGGATCACGCTCTTTGAACGACAGCTCAAGGCAGATTTCGTTGTCTTTTGCACCGCCTTCGGCGAAGGCCGCCAGCAAAGGTTCGGGCTGAATCCGCCCCTCGGCATTGAAGGCAGCAGTGAAGGGACGGTGACCGCCCTTATCCATAAGGCTTTGCTTTATATGGATAATTGGTGATACTTTTGGCACGGCGCGCGCCCAGGCATAGGGGTCAACATCATCTGGATTTGGGCTGGTCAGATCGCCGTGGTCGATGTCGGCCATCATCCACATTGGCACCGCCATTTTGGCAGCCGTCAGGCGGGATTGCAGGGCAAGGGCGGCAGAAATGGTTTCGCCAAATTCGCGCCCGACACTCATCGGTTCCCAAAAAACATAGGAGAGCCCCGCCGATTTCGCATGCTCTGCAACCTCGCCCCAGGCCTCAATCGCAATCTGGATCAGGTATTCGCGGCGCTTTTGATCATCAAAATCGCGGTAAGTGAAGATCGCAAACTGGGTGCCGACGCTGGTGCCGCCCAGATCGGCGGTAATGTCGGCAAAGGTCTTGAACCAGTCGATATAATAGCGGCGCACGTCACGGTCCGGATGGCCGAAATGGTTCAAACGGCCATAGGGCCCGGTCATGCCTGATGTGATGCGGACGCCGGTGCGGGCCTGCGCCGCCTGCATCTGGCGGGTCAGCCGACGGATCACCGGAGCAGGCCATGACGGGTTGATAAACTCATGCGTTAACTGCAAATCGCGAATCCGCAGATCGCGGGCGACGGTTTCGATCAGATCGTCCGGGTCAGCAAAGCGGTTCACAAGCGGGTTGGTGTTGAGCGAAAGTGTTAACATTTCACGCCCCCTGCCGCATCCAAGCGGTGAAAGCCGCCTGCTGATCGGCGGACAGATGCAGGTTGTGCTTGGTGCGACGGGTCAGAACATCTTCCGCCGTCTGCGCCCATTCACGGGTGATCAGATAGCGGGCTTCTGCCTCGTATAGATCACCGCCGAAATGCTGACCAAGGCCGCTGAGATCGCTTGCGCTGCCGACCAGATCGCGGGTGCGGGCGCCGTAATGGCGGCCGTAATGCGCGATCAGGCTGCGCGGCATCCAAGGGTAGGCCACACGCAAGTCATTGGCAAAGCTTTCATAATCGGCACTTGGCATCTCGCCGCCCGGTAGTGTCGCATGGGCAGTCCAATCCGCACCCATTTGCGGAAAGATCGCTTTCAAGCGGTGCAAACCGCGCTCTGCCAACTCGCGGAACGTGGTGATCTTGCCGCCAAATACGTTCAGGAGCGGCACGCCGCCCGTCTCATCCAGATCAAAAACATAGTCGCGGGTGACCGCTGAAGGGTTGCCCTTGCCGTCATCAAACAACGGACGCACCCCCGAGAAATGATGCACCACATCAGAACGCCGCAGCTTTTGCTTGAAGTAACGGTTAACGGCGGCCATCAGATACTCAATCTCGGGCTCTGACGCCGTGACTTCTTCTGCGCGGCCTTCGTAGGCGACGTCAGTGGTGCCGATCAGTGCCTTGTCGCCTTCGTAAGGGTTAATGAAGATGACCCGTTTGTCATGGTTTTGCACCAGATAGGCGTGATCACCCGACCAGAATTTCGGCACAATGATATGGCTGCCCTTGACCAGCCGCACATTGCGGGCAGAGTTCGATCCAGCCACCCGTGTCACGATATCGGTGACCCACGGCCCCGCCGCATTCACCAGACATTTGGCGCGGAAGCTGCGTTTTTCGCCGATGTGATCGGTGGTTTCCACCGTCCAAGCGCCGTTCTCGCGCCGGGCCGAGGTGCACGCCGTGCGGGTCAGCACCTGCGCGCCCTTTTCTGCTGCATCCAACGCGTTCAGCACCACCAATCGCGCATCATCGACCCAGCAATCCGAATATTCAAAGCCGCGTTTATACTGATCCATGATCGGCGCGCCCTGCGGATCGCGGCGCAGATCCAGCGTGCGGGTTCCCGGTAGTTTTTTGCGCCCGCCAAGGTGATCATACAAAAACAGCCCCAGCCGCACCAACCATGCGGGGCGATCGGTGGGCGAGTGCGGCAGCACAAATCGCATTGGCCAGATGATATGTGGGGCGGCGTTCAAAAGCACTTCGCGCTCGATAAGCGCTTCGCGCACAAGGCGAAATTCGTAATATTCCAGATAGCGCAGGCCACCATGCACCAGCTTGCCTGACCGCGACGAGGTGCCCTGCGCAAGATCGTCTTTCTCGCACAAAACCACCGACAGCCCACGCCCCGCTGCATCTCGCGCAATGCCTGCACCATTGATACCGCCCCCGATCACAAACAGATCAACCAGATGAGAGTCAGATTTATTAGGGTCAGAATTTCTATCGTTAGAAAATCTATCGTTAGGATGACTAAGGCTCATTGTGCGGTCCTGTCTTTGGCGTGGCGCGTCTCGGCAAGGGTCGCCCAAGCTGTGGCAAGCCCTTCGCGAGCGGATTTGTAAGCGGGATAGGTTTGGGCATAGAGGGCAGTCAGGGCCGGATCGGCGGGTTCAGCCGCACCCAAAAGCGGGGTGACCCATTCGGCAATGCAAGCATCCATCGACGGATAAGCTCCAATCGCCACCGCCGACATCATTGCCGCCGCAGCTGCGCCAGCCTCTTCGCGCTCTGAGACGCGCACGGGGGCGCCCGTGGCCGCGGCCAGAACGCCGCGCAAACCTTTAGAGCGGGCAGCCCCACCCGTTAGACGCAATTCCAATGGCTTAGAGCCCATCGCCTCGTAGCAATCGCGAGCAGCCATGCCCAGACCTTCGACCACCGCGCGCAACATATCGGCAAAACGATGGTTGAAATTCAACCCGACAAAGCCCGCACGCGCATCGGCATTGACGAAGGGCCCCCGCTCTCCGGCCTCGGAAATATAGGGGTGATAGAGCACCGCGCCGGGTTTGCTGGCGGCAAGCCAGCTTTCGATTAGCGGCACGAGGTCGGCATGTTTGGTGGGCCGCCCGAAGTCTGACATCAGATCGGCTGCCATCCGCAAAATCCAGTCGATGTTCAGCGTCGCCGACATATTCGTTTGTACTTGCGTCACCATTCCCGGCACCGGCAGGCAGATCACATAGCCGGTGCCCTCGGCGTTCAGATGCACGCCCTCAACCGGGGTCGCGCGCATGTGCACGCCAGTGGATCCGACGGTCGAACAGGCCGCCCCCGCAGCCCCGGTATGCACCCCCGCCCCCAGCGCAGTCATCACCATATCGACAAAGCCAAGACTGACCGGGGTGCCAGCAAGCAGCCCGGTTTGTGCGGCGGCTTCGGCGGTCAAAGGATGGGTGATCTGGCTGCCATCGATGATTTCAGGCAGCAGTTTGCGTCGGTGCGATAGCCCCAAGGCGTCAATGACGCTGTCATCATAGGCGCGCGTGCGGAAGTTGCCGAAAGTAAAGCTCGCCTCGGAAGGGTCGGTCGCACGCACGCCAGTGAGATTAAGGTAAATCCAGTCTTTACAATGCAATACAACCTCGGCTGCGTCCAGCAGCTGGGCGTGAAAGCGATCCATATGCGCCATCTGCGTGCCTTGCTGGCAGGTGTTCAGCCCGGTGCCAGTTGCCTCAAACCGCGCGCGATTGGCGGGGCTTGCGGCAAGGCGCTGCACCGTGGGGGCCGCGCGGGCATCCAGCCAAAGCCAAGCGTCACCGACGGGCTTGTTGCCCGCGCCCACCAGCCAGGTGCCGTCGCCCTGCGCAGTCACAGACACAGCCGCGGTGCGGGTGGCAAGGTTTGGCACCTTTTCACCCAGCCCGCGCAAAGCCTGCGCGCAATCGGCCCAGGTTTGGGTCAGCGATTGCGTCGCGGCACCATCCGCCCCGGAGACATAGCTGTTGGGCACCGCGTGGGCGGCGATCTGCAGGCCCGAGCGGCTAAACGCCACAGCCTTGACCACCGAAGTACCAGAATCAATGCCGATCAAAAGCTCTGCCATGCCGCCTCCCTGACGCCGCCAAATTCCCAACCCCTCCGATTGGTACCGAAGTATTATCACATAGCAATAACACAAGTGATGAATTATTTTGCGGACATCGTAATTTCTTTCAGATAAACTGAGTTGTGTCAACTGATGCTGGAGACACAGTAGCCGGAGATTAGCTTGCGCGGATCGCTGTGAGAGGACTGCAGCAGTCTTGCCGCCCAGACCCGCCTTAAAATGACGCAAATACAATATATTAGGTGATAAATACCCGCATGGTGGCAAGATTATTCGCCGCAACGCAGCGCTTTTCGCAGGCGCAGAATAGCCCTGAGACTCGGCTGCAAATGCATGACATAAGCCGCGGAATGCTAAGAAGATGAGCGTGTCGCCTGCAAAAGACCCGATTGACAGACGGATTAACATATAACAGTATCTTAACAGTTGATACCATAACTCTATCACGATTGTGGTGCTTAGACGGTCAAATCATCCAGCGGGAGGAAATCGTTGGCTGGCTTGGTGAAAAGGGGGGAGTCATGTCAAATTTGCAGCCGCATCGCGGCCGATCGCGCCGTATGTGCTTGCCACATCGGGCATTTTTCGCATCCACCCTGCGCCTCACCGCCACTTCACTGCCCTTTTCAGCCCTATCCAAGGTCACCGTCAGATGAGCCAACAGCCAGACACCGCTTTCGCGCCGCAACGCAAACGCAGCCTGCTGATAACCGCAGCCGCTGTCGTGCTGGTTTTGGGCGCGATGGCGCTGGATACCACCGTGGTGCAGATCGGCTCTGATCAGGATGTGCGCGCGGCAAAATTCTCACCCGAAGCTTACGGCGCCGCGACCTTCCCGAAAGTGCTGGAAAATATCACCAGCCGCGCGGTGGATGCGGTTGAACTGGCCACCGCGATTGCCGCCGACCCCAAGGCGGCAGAGGCGAAATACTCTGTCGGTGGCGTTTATCCGGTAAAGTTTGAAGGTGTCGTTGCAGAGGGCAAGTCTGGCCTCTACTTCGTCGATGTTGCAGGGATTCCGGCACCGTTGCGGCTGCGGGTGCAGACCGGCCCCGCGATCAATGGCACCGAACTTCGCGATGCAAGCGGCGAGATCAGCTTTAGCCAATTCACCAATCAGATCGAATATCAGGACGCAGGTTCTGCGCTGAACAAAGAGATGAAAAAGCTCGTGCTGGATGGCATCGACAACAGCGCTTTGACCGGAAAAACCGTTGAAGTTACGGGCGCGTTCAAGCTGGTGAACCCGAAAAGCTGGATGATCACCCCGGTTGTACTGGTGGTGAAATGACCGCGCAACCCGTTCTTTCTGCACGCAATATTGCCAAGGCTTATGGCAATATCCACGCTTTGAAGGGGGTGAATTTTGACATTCATCCGGGGCAAGTCACGACCCTGTTCGGCGAAAATGGCGCTGGCAAGTCGACACTGATGAAGATTCTGTCGGGCGTGGTCAAACCCACCTCGGGCGAGATCGTGCTGGATGGGGCAGCTGTCACATTCGCCAATTCAACCGATGCGCGCAATCGTGGAATTTCGATTATCCACCAGGAACTTAGCCTTGCCCGCAATATGAACGTGCGCGACAATATCTTCATGGGCCGCGAAATCATTGGGCGCTCTGGCGTCGATTTTGCGGAAGAAGAACGTCAGACCCGCCTGCTGATGGCAGAGCTTGAGGAAGACATCGACCCGCTGACCCCGGTGGAAGAACTTAGGCTTGGCCAGCAGCAAATCGTTGAAATTGCACGGGCTTTGTCGGTAAACAGCCGCATCCTGATCATGGACGAACCGACAAGCGCGCTGTCGGCCACCGAGGTCGAAGTGTTGTTTAAGGTGATCCGTGATCTGACCGCGCGGGGCGTGTCGATTGTGTATATTTCTCACCATCTGGAAGAGGCCTTGCAGATCACCCATCATGCTGTGGTGCTGCGCGACGGCGCGATGACGGCCTATGCAAAGCGCAGCGAAATCGACCTTGAATGGATCGTGCGCAACATGGTCGGCGAGAATTTCGATCTGGGCAGCCCGCCTGAGGGCTATGCGATGGGCGAAACCGCTTTAAGCATCGAAAACCTGTCTGTGCCAGACGCGGCGGGGGTGGGCTTTTCTGTCGTGGACCGCCTGAGCCTTTCGGTGAAGGCCGGGGAAATCATTTGTATCTATGGGCTTATGGGCGCAGGCCGCACCGAGTTGTTGGAATGTGTCGCCGGTCGGCTGGCGCCTTCGGGCGGTCGGGTGATGTTGCAGGGCCGCGATGTAGCGGGCCTGACGATCGCACAACGCATCGCCCGCGGCCTGGTTTTGGTGCCAGAGGATCGTCAGCGTGATGGCCTTGTGCAGACCATGTCGGTTGGCCAAAACTTGTCACTGGCCAGCATCGGCGCGTTTACCAAGGGCCTGTTTACGTCTCGGAAAGCCGAAACTGCGGTGGTTGCTGAGGCCATTCGCAAGGTCACAGTGAAAACCGATGCCTCTGGCGCAGCCCCGATTGGGTCTTTGTCGGGCGGCAATCAGCAAAAGGTGGTGATCGGCAAGATGCTGGCCACCAACCCAAAGGTGATCGTGCTGGACGAGCCGTCGCGCGGCATCGACATTGGCGCGAAAGCCGAGGTGTTCCGCCTGTTGGCAGAAGGCGCGAAACAGGGCCTCGCGGTGATCTATTCGACTTCGGAAGTCGGCGAGTGCCTTTCGATTGCCCACCGTATCATCGTTATGCACCGCGGCCGGATCTCGGCTGAATTTGATCACACCGTCGCCAAAGAAAAGATCATGGCCGCCTCTGGCGAAGCCGTGGCTCACTAAGCGCAACTGGAGCACCTCATGTCATCGACCCCAAAGCCGAATACAAAACAAGGGTTTGACCCGATTGCCCTGCTGCTGGAGGGCCGTGCTTTTTTCGCGCTGATCGCCATTATCGTGGTGTTCTCGTTGCTAAGCCCGAACTATCTGTCGGTGGCAAACTTTCTGGTGATGGCCAGCCATGTCGCGATCTACGGCATCCTTGCGATTGGGATGCTGCTGGTGATCCTGAACGGCGGCATTGATCTTTCGGTCGGCTCTACGCTTGGGCTGTCGGGCTGTATCGCGGGTTTTCTGATGCACGGTGTGCTGATCGAATCGGCGGGCGTGATCCTGTATCCGCCTGTCTGGGCGGTGGTGATCCTGACTTGCACGATGGGCGCGTTGGTTGGTTTTGTGAACGGCGCGCTGGTGGCTTTGTTCAAAGTGCCGGCCTTTGTCGCCTCGCTGGGGGTGATGTATGTGGCGCGCGGCATTGCGCTGTTGATGACCAACGGCCTGACCTTCAACAACCTGAGCGGCAAAGCCGAGTTGGGCAATCAGGGCTTCAACTGGCTGGGCTTTAACCGGCTGGGCGGCGTGCCGATCGGGGTGCTGGTGCTGGCGACTTTGGCGATTTTAGCGGGGCTGACGCTGTCGCGTACTGCATTTGGCCGCTGGCTTTATGCCTCGGGCGGCAATGAGCGGGCAGCGGAACTGTCGGGCGTGCCGGTCAAGCGGGTGCAGATCACGGTCTACGTCCTGTCGGGCATCTGTGCCGCCATCGCTGGGTTGGTTTTGTCGTCGCAACTGACTTCGGCTGGCCCCACCGCAGGCAACTCTTACGAGTTGACCGCGATCGCCGCTGTGGTGATTGGCGGCGCGGCCCTGACGGGCGGGCGCGGCACCATTCGCGGCACAATGCTGGGCGCATTTGTGATCGGCTTTCTGTCGGATGGTCTGGTGATCATCGGCGTGTCTTCTTACTGGCAGACGGTTTTCACGGGTGCTGTGATCGTGCTCGCCGTGCTGCTGAACTCTATTCAATACAAGCCGAAGGCTAATGCCTGAGGCCCCGAACTTCACCGGCGCGGTCCCTATCCGTGCCGGAAAGACCCGGCCAAGTGATTGGCAAACCAAGACGAATTCAACCAAGGGAGAGAGACTATGTTCACCATGACCAAGCGCGCGCTGCTTGCCGCTGTCGCCATCAACGCCCTGCTTGCAGGCACTGCGATGGCCGAAGGCCTGATCACCATTATCGTCAATGACCCGGCGAACCCCTATTGGAAAACCGAAGGCGACGTGGCCGCTGCTACCGCTGAATCGTTGGGCTACACCGCAGCCGTTTCGGCACACAAGGGCGACACCAACGCGGAATCGACGATGATCGACACCGCAATCACCAACAAATCCGTCGCGATCATCCTTGATCCGGCAAATGCGGATGGCTCTATCGGTGCGGTGCAAAAGGCAGTTGACGCGGGCATCCCGGTGTTCCTGGTCAACGCTGAGATCAACAAAGAAGGCCTCGCGAAAGCGCAGCTGGTGTCGAACAACGCCCAAGGTGCGGCTTTGGGCGCGCAGCAGTGGGTTGCTTCGGTTGGTGAAACGGGCAACTACGCCGAACTGTTCGGCAACCCGGCTGACAACAACGCAGCCACGCGCTCGAACGGCTATGAAACCGTGCTGACCCAATACCCCGATCTGGTGAAAGCCGCCAAAGAAGTCGCCGATTGGGACCGCACCAAGGGCCACGACAAGATGCAGTCGATCCTGCAAGCCAACCCCGACATCATCGGCGTGATCGCTGGCAATGACGAGATGGCTTTGGGCGCGATTGCCGCGCTGAAAGAGGCCGGCAAGCTGGAAGGCGTCAAGGTTGGCGGCTTTGACGGCTCGCCGGATGCGGTCGCTGCGATCACCGCAGGCGAAATGCAATACACCGTGTTGCAGCCCGTCGCCGTGTTCTCGGCCGAAGCTGTGAAGCAGGCCGACAGCTTTATCAAGACCGGCGCCACCGGTGCTGCGACCGAAAAGCAGCTGTTTGATTGCCTGCTGATCACCAAAGACAACGTCGCCAACTACACTGGCCCGTTCACCCTGTCGCAATAACCTAACCCGGGGGAGCGCTGGCACCAGCGCTCCCTTGCTTTTCGGTCCCTGCGCAGGCATCGCTAGAACAACCCGAGGGGCGACAAAATGACCGATATGAAACCGCCCTCTGGCCTTATCGCTGGGGAATTGCCATCTGACAGCCGCCACGCCCGCCAACTCGCGCGTCGCCAGCTGATCACCGAATCCGTGATGGCTGAAGGCTCTATGCGGATCGAAGATCTGACCGAGCGTTTTGGCATTTCGCTGATGACCGCTCACCGCGATCTGGACGAGCTTGTTGCGCGCGGGCTTTTGCGTAAATCGCGCGGCATTGTATCAGCCGCACCGACAAGCCTGATCGAGGCCTCTGACGTTTACCGTTTCTCGCGCCAATCTGCCGAGAAAAAGGCGCTTGCCGCCGCCGCGATGCAGTTTGTTGAACCCGGTCAGGCGATTTTCTTTGACGATTCCACCACTGTTTTGCAGATGGCAGCCCACCTGCATGCCAAAGTGCCGCTGACCGCGATCACCAACTCTCTGATACTGATGAACGAGTTGAACGGCATCCGGGATCTGTCGATCCTGGGGCTTGGTGGTCAATTGCATAACTGGTGCAACGCCTTCATGGGCCGGATGACCACCAACGAAATCAAACGCTTGCGGGCGGATACGCTGTTCTTGTCGATGCCTGCGATTACCGATGACATCGTGTTTCACCAATCGCCCGAGATGGTTGAAACCAAACGCGCGATGTTTGATTCCGCGCAGCGCCGCATCCTTTTGGCCGATCACACCAAATTCAGCCGCCGCGCCTTGCATGCCTTTGGCGATCTGACCGAATTCGATGTGGTGATCGTCGATCATGCCACAGATGCCGCCCATATCACCCGGATGCGCGCCAAAGGGATTAACGTGGTGATCGCATCCGAAGCCGCGCAACGGGTCGAGCTTGACAGCGAAGATGCATAATGTAGCGCCTATTGCTGTTACAATCTCACTATGTCATGTTCACTTTATCAGAGCAGCGGCAGCGCAAGGGTAAAACATGACCAGCATTCTGGGCATTGATAATGGACTTACCGTCACCAAAGCGGTAATTTTCGATGTTTCGGGCCAGCAGATCGCCGTTGCCCGCCGCCGCATCCCACAGCTTTTGCCCGCCCCGCATCATGTCGAGCGTGATATGGAGGGTCTATGGCGCGCCACGGCCGAGGCGATTGCCGAAGCGATCCAAGCCTCGGGCCGCCCTGCCAGCGATATTGTCGCCGTTGCCGCCACAGCGCATGGCGACGGGCTTTATCTGCTCGATCACGAAAACCGCCCCTTGGGCAATGGCATCTTGTCACTGGATGGACGCGCGGGGGCAATCTGCGACGGCTGGCGCGACCGTGCCGATGCGGCGCTGAAACTCACCGGGCAGATCCCGCCTGCGTGTTCACCCGCTGCATTGCTGGCGTGGGTGCGCGACAACGAGCCTGATCGCTTCGCCCAGATCGGCACCTTTCTGGCCTGCAAAGACTGGTTGCGGTTCTGTCTGACCGGCAGTATCGGCACCGACCGAACCGAGGCTTCGACCGCCTTTACCGATGTGCAAACCCAAGACTATACCCTTGATGCGCTTCAGCTTTTTGATCTGGAAAACGTCGCCCACGCCCTGCCCGACATCGCAGGATCAGCCAAGATTGTCGGTCATATCACGCCCGAAGCCGCGCGCCTGACCGGGTTGGTCGCGGGCACGCCAGTTGCCGCTGGCCTGCATGATGTCACCGCCTCGGCATTGGGAATCGGCGGCCATGCGACGGGCGTGGTGGCTATCGTCGCGGGCACATATTCGATCAACGAAGTCGTCTCAGATGCGCCCAACACCGATCAGCGCTGGCTGTGCCGCAATGCGATCCTGCCGGGCCAGTGGAACAATATGGCTTTATCGCCCGCCTCGGCCGCCAATTACGATTGGTTTATCGAGACCCTGTGTCAGGCCGAACTGAGCGCCGCGACCAAAGCGGGCGCCTCAATCCACGCAGCCCTTGCGGTTGAGATTGATGCTGCGTTGTCAAAGCCTACGACGTTGATTTTCCATCCCTATCTTTACGGCTCGCCCTATGGCCCGCAAGCCAGCGCCAGCTTTACCGGCCTGCGCGGCTGGCACAATCGCGGCGATATGCTGCGTGCGGTGCTGGAAGGCATCGTGTTCAACCACCGCACGCATATTGATGCCTTGCGCGCGGGCTTCTCGGTGACCGAGGCGCGGTTAACCGGCGGCGTCGCCCGCAACCCCGCCTTTGCGCAGATGTTTGCTGATATTCTGGGCATACCCGTCACCACCAGCCAGACCGAAGAAGCAGCCGCTTGGGGGGCTGCCCTGTGCGCCGGGGCTGCGGTTGGGCTGTATGACAGCCCGCTGCACGACCCCCGCGATATGTCGCTTTTGGGCCAGACCTACAGCCCCGACCCTGCCCGCGCCGCGGCTTATGAGGCGCGCTTTCAGCTTTACAACAAAATCACCGACAGTCTCGCACCGCTGTGGCCCGAGATCGAAGCCCTTGTGCCATGACCTCCGAGACGCCCGCGCCCCCTGCCCCAGACTCCCGCACCCCAGATACCCGCGCCAAAGAAAACCGCCGCGAGGAAATCGCCGCCTATGTCTTGCGGCAGGGTGAGGCCCGGATCGACGATCTGGTGCAACATTTCGGCGTCTCACGCATGACCATTCACCGCCATATTGACCAGCTGGCGGCCTCTGGCCTGCTGCGCAAACAGCATGGCGGGGTCACTGCCCTGCCCTCGGGCGTGTATGAAAGCCTGTTCCGCTATCGCCAGACCGTGGCCACAGCCGAGAAATCCAGCCTCGCCCGGGCCGCCTTACGCTTTGTCGAACCGGGGCAAGTGGTGATGCTGGACGATTCCTCCACCAGCCATGCCGTGGCGGGTTTACTGCCGCAACTGGCCCCGCTGACCGTGATCACCAACAGCCTTGCCAGTCTACAGGCCTTGACAGGCATGGATGAGATCAGTCTGATTTGCCTTGGCGGTCAGTTTCACCCCACCTACAACGCGTTCATCGGCCATCTGTGCGAAACCGCTTTGCCAGCCTTGCGCGCAAATGTGCTGATCTGCTCGGCTTCCGCCGCGCAAAACGGTGTCGCCTATATTCAGGATGCGCAAGTGACCCGCACAAAACAGGCGATGATGGCCAGTGCAAACCGCCGCATCCTCCTGTTGAACCACGAGAAATTTGGCCGCAGCGCTTTGCACGCGCTGGCCCCGCTAAGTACGTTTGACGCCGTTCTGACCGCCTCCACGCTGCCCCATGCTGAAATCCAAGCCCTGAAAGCCGCCGGAGTGCGACTGCATCTGATCGAAACGGACCCAAAATGACCGACCAATCCCGCCTGCAAGACCTGTGTGACAATGGCATTGACGTGCTGATCCTTGGCGCTGGCATCAATGGGGCTGGCCTGTTTCGTGACCTTGCCGAACAGGGCTTGCGGGTGCTGATGGTTGAAAAGGGCGATTTTGGCGGCGGCACCTCGGCGGCACCGTCACGGATGATCCACGGAGGGCTGAAATATCTGGAAACCGGCGAGTTTCGCTTGGTCGCGCAATCAACGCTGGAACGCAATCTGCTGTTGCGCAATGCGCCACATGCGGTGACGCCGCTGCCGACTCTGATCCCGATTTTCTCATGGACCAAGGGGGTTTGGGCGGCTTTGCGCACGCTGTTCGGATCAACCACCGCCGCGCGCAGCCGGGGAGCTTTGCTGCTAAAGGTCGGGCTGTCGATCTATGATCACTACGGCAGCCGCGCCAATGTGATGCCGCGCCACCAGATGAAATCCCGCGCCAAAACCTTGGCCGAATTCCCCCAAATGACCCCGCGCATCGTCGCCTCGGGCCTGTATTACGACGCCAAGATCGCCGGACCCGAGCGGCTGGTGTGGGAGCTTCTGGCCGATGGCATGGCCGCCTGCCCCAATGCTTTGGCGCTGAATTACACCACCCTCACCGCACACAACGGCGCGGAAATCACCTTCACCCGCGAGGATGGCCACCCATTCACCACCAGACCCAAGCTGGTGATCAATGCCGCAGGCCCGTGGATTGACCGCGTCAACGCCGCGTTGGGGGTCGAGACCAAGCTGATCGGCGGCACCAAAGGCTCGCACATTTTGCTTGACCACCCAGAGCTGATCAAAATGCTCAACGGTCAGATGATCTACTTTGAGGCCGACGATGGCCGCATCCTGTTGGTCTATGACTACCTTGGCCGCGCACTGGTGGGGTCAACCGACATCAAGGCTGCGGACCCCGAAAACGTGCGCTGCGAAGATGACGAGATCGCCTATTTCCTGACCAGCCTGCGGGCTTTGCTGCCTGGCCTGCCGTTTGAGCACAGCCATATCATCTATGCTTATTCCGGCATCCGGCCCCTGCCCGCCTCGGATGCCGCCATGCCCGGCCTGATCAGCCGCGACCATTCCGCCCCGGTGCTGGAAGCCACACCCAGCCGCCCCTATCCGATCATCTCGCTGGTGGGCGGCAAATGGACCACCTTTCGCGGCTTTGCAGAAGAGGTCGCCGACACCTGCCTTGCCCGCCTGAACCATCCGCGCCGCATCAGCACACGCGATCTGGGTATTGGTGGCGGCAAAGCCTACCCCGTTGACAATGCAGCTAAATCCAAGCTGATCGCCACCGCTGCCGCGATGGGAAACCTGAACATCGCCCGCGCAACCGAGCTGTTCGCGCGCTACGGCACCAGCCTTGCCAGCTTTGTCGCGCATAAATCAAAGCAAAGCGACGCCACCCGCCTGCCGCATGCGCACAGCTACAGCATGGCCGAGATCGACTGGCTGGCCCGCAGCGAGGCCGTAGAACATCTTGCCGATCTGGTGCTGCGCCGCATCACTTTGGCGGTGACAGGCGCGATCAATGCCGCCGATCTGGCGCAGATCGCCGCTATCATAGCCGAGGCCAAAGCCTGGCCGCCCGAGCGCGCAGCCACCGAAATCGCACAACTGACCGCCCAGCTTGCCCACACCAACCGCCAAAGCCTTGCGCGATGAAGCCCGGCACAAACACCCTGCTGCGGTTCTATTTCGGCGGGCTGAAACTGGGCCCCGGCAAGGTGCAGCTGCTGGAGCATATCCGCGACACTGGCTCGATCTCCGCAGCCGGTCGCGCGATGGAAATGAGCTACAAGCGCGCGTGGATGCTGGTTGAGGAAATGAATTCGGCCCTCAAAACCCCCGTGGTGGACAGCACGCGCGGCGGAGCAAAGGGCGGTGGCGCGCAGCTGACCGCGACGGGGCTTGCCATCATCGCGCAGTATCGCGCCGCCGAAGCCGCCAGCGCGCAGGCCACCGCCCCGCATATCGCCGCCCTGCAATCGCTGCTCCGCGATATTCCCGAGCAGAAATAACGCTTGCACGCAGGCGTCCCGTCGATATGTTCACCCAAACATATCACAGGAGTCCCCATGCTAACCCGCAGCCACGCCCTGACCGCCGCTTTGCTGGCGAGCCTTGCTTTTCCTGTTGCTGCTCCTGCCGCAGAAATCACCGTCTTTGCCGCAGCCAGCCTGAAAAACGCACTGGATAGCATCGCCGCCGATTGGCAGAAAGAAACTGGCAATAGCGTGGTGATCTCTTATGACAGCACTGCGAAACTGGCGAAACAGATCGAGCAAGGCGCGCCCGCCGATGTGTTCATCTCGGCGTCGAAAAAGTGGATGGACACGCTTTCAGATGAAAATTTGATCAACAAAGACGGCCGCAAAGACTTGCTGGGCAACACTCTTGTTCTGGTCGCATCGGGCAAGGCAAACCCGGTAGACATCAACAAAGACCTTGATTTGAAAGCGCTTCTTGGTGACGGCAAGCTGTCGATGGGCACCGTCGACTCCGTCCCCGCTGGCCAATATGGCAAAGAGGCCCTCGAAAGCCTTGGGCTCTGGGCCAGCGTCGAAGCCAATGTCGCGCAATCCGATAACGTCCGTGCCGCCCTCGCTTTGGTTGCTGCGGGTGAAGCCCCTTACGGCATTGTCTATGGCTCGGATGCTATCGCGGATGATGAAAGCGGCGATAAGGTTTCGGTGGTCGCCACCTTCCCCACAGACAGCCACACGCCAATCGTCTACCCTGCGGCGGTAACCGCCCAAAGCGTCAAACCCGAAGCGCAAAGCTTTCTGGATGCCTTGTCCAGCGATGCCAGCGCCGCCGTGTTTGTCGCCCAGGGCTTCACCGTTCTGAAGTAAGGCTGCATGTCCGACTGGCTTTCCCCCGATGAATGGCGCGCCGTGGCATTATCGCTGCGTGTCTCACTTTGGGCGACCGCGCTCAGCCTGCCTTTCGGGATCGCGGTCGCGCATGTTTTGGCGCGGCGCGACTTCTGGGGCAAACAGGCGCTGAACGGCCTTGTGCATCTGCCTCTGATCCTGCCGCCTGTGGTGACGGGCTACCTTTTGCTGCTGGCCTTCGGGCGCAAAGGCTTTATCGGTCAATACCTTGACCAATGGTTCGGGCTGGTGCTTGCGTTCAAATGGACGGGAGCTGTGCTTGCCGCCGCCGTGATGGCCTTTCCCCTGATGGTCCGCGCCATTCGCCTTTCATTCGAGGCGGTCGATCCAAAACTGGAACAGGCCGCTGGCACGCTGGGTGCATCGCCCGCTTGGGTTTTTCTGACCGTCACCTTGCCGCTGATCCTGCCCGGCGTCATTGCGGGCGCGGTCTTGGCCTTTGCCAAAGCGATGGGCGAGTTTGGCGCCACGATTACCTTTGTTGCCAATATCCCCGGCCAAACCCAAACCCTGCCCTCGGCAATCTACACATTTCTGCAAGTGCCGGGTGGTGATCCGCAAGCCTTCCGGCTGGTGCTGGTGTCCATCGCCGTCGCCATGGCCGCGCTGGTAGTCTCTGAACTGCTCGCCAGCCGCGTCGCGCGCAAGGTTGCAGGCAGATGACGCTTTCGGTCGCGCTAAATCACCAATTTCCCGGCTTTACACTGGATGTGAACTTCGTGGCCCCGCCCGGACTGACCGCCCTATTTGGCCGTTCTGGCTCTGGCAAAACCAGCGTTATCAATGCCGTTGCGGGCATCCTGCGCCCCGACCAAGGCCGCATCAGCACCGCAGACACCATCCTGCTTGACACCTCTAGCGCCATAAACCTGCCCCCCCACCGCCGCCGCTTGGGCTATGTGTTTCAAGACGCCCGACTGTTTCCGCATTTGACCGTGCAACAAAACCTGAGCTATGGCCGCTGGTTTGCCCGGCCCTCCAACGGCCCGAATTTCGATGACATCGTGGGTTTGTTGGGCCTGCAAGCGCTGCTGCAGCGCCGCCCCGGCGCTTTGTCGGGCGGTGAGAAATCCCGCGTAGCCATCGGCCGCGCCCTGCTCTCGAACCCCGCGCTTTTGCTGATGGACGAGCCCTTCGCGGCCTTGGACGATCCCCGCAAGGCCGAGCTTCTGCCCTATATCGAAACCCTGCGCGATCAGACTCAAATCCCGATCCTCTATGTCAGCCACGCGTTGCCCGAGGTCGCCCGCCTTGCCACCACGCTGGTTGTGCTCGACCAAGGACGCAGCCTGCATGCAGGCCCGGCCGCCGATTTGCTGGCCGACCCCGATCTGGCCCCGGCCCTTGGGTTGCGTGATGCGGGTGCGATGATCAGCGCCGAAATCACCGCACAAGGCCCCGATGGCCTGACTGAACTGCACAGCGCGGGCGGCCCGCTCTGGTTGCCGCAGATCGCAAGCCCCCCCGGCACCCGCCTGCGCATCCGCATCGCCGCGCAGGATGTGATCCTGTCGCGCCAGCGCCCCGAAGGTCTGTCCGCCCTGAACATCATGCACGGCCAGATCACAGAAATTCGCCTCAGCGATGACGGTGCGCTGGTCCAGTTGGCCATCGGTGCCGAGCATCTGCTGGCCCGCATCACCCAACGCTCGGCCACGGCGCTGCGGCTTGCACCCGGAGATCCAATCTTTGCCATTGTGAAATCCGTTGCCGTTGCGCAGAAAGATATCGGCAAAAGGTAAGGGGCGCTTATGATCATCCGCGACAAACCCCGCGCATGGGAACTGGCTTTCGCTTTGCGCGGGTCCATCTTGCCACATATCGCTTTTCCTTTGGCGGGTGTTGTGGCGCTCTCGGCGCTGATGGTGCTGCTCGACCACCATTTTGGCCTGTTGCCGCATATCGAGGGCATCCCTTTTACCGTGTTCGGCATCGCTTTGTCGCTGTTTCTCAGCTTTCGTAACAACGCGGCCTATGACCGCTGGTGGGAGGCCCGCAAGCTTTGGGGCGGCTTGCTTGCCGATCTGCGCAGCCTTGCACGCGAGGTTGAGATATTTCTGCCGGACCAAGGCCTGCGCCACCGTATCCTGCTGCAATCTCTGGCATTTTTGCACCTACATCGCCGCCAGCTGCGCAGGTTAAGCCATGATCTGGAAACCCAAACCCGTTCCCCAGAGCTGCTGGCAGACCCGCATCCGCCCTGCTCAGCGCTCAATCTGATCCATGCGGATTTGGCGCAAGCCTATGCCAAGGGCCAGATGGATGGCTTTGGTGCGCGCACCCTGACCGCCCGCTTTGGCAGCATCGCGCTGGCCCAAGCAGGGTGCGAGCGGATCGCAGCCACCCCGCTGCCCTTCGTTTATTCGCTGCTGATTTACCGCACCACTTACCTGTTTTGCCTGCTGCTGCCGATGGCTTTGGTCGGCACATCAGGCTGGCTGACGCCTTTGTTCGTCGGCATCGTGGCTTACGTTTTCCTTGGGCTGGCGGAAGTGACCGAGGAACTCAGTCACCCGTTCGGCAGCACATTGAATGCGCTGCCGCTGGATGCAATCTGTCGTGCCGCCGAGATCAGCCTCGCCCCGCATCTGGGCCAGCCTTCACCTCCGCCGCTGCAACCCGTTGATTTTCATCTCAGTTAAAGGTCGCCTTCACAGAGCGTGCAGCCAAGCCATCCGTTCCGCCAGATCGGGTGCGCCAAAGGCCAGCGAACCCATCACCACCGTCTCTGCCCCAGCCTCGCGCAACAGCGGCACCGTGGTGTCACGAATCCCGCCATCCGCCGCCAGGATCACCCGCTTGCCGCTGGCCGCAATCAGCGCACCCGCCTCGCCCAAACGTGCGCCCGCCGTCGGGTCCAGCCCCTGCCCTTTCACCCCAATCGCCGTGCCAAGCAGTGTCAGCATATCCAACTGCGCCACCCATTTGGCCGCTTTGTCGACCGGAGTTTCCACCCGCAGCACCATGCCCGCCTTCAGCCCATGCGCACCAATTCGCTGCAAGCCCTCGGCTGCATTGGCGTTTTCAACATGCACCGAAATCAGATCCGCGCCCGCTTCGGCAAATTGATCAATCTGCGCAATCAGCACCGCATCATCCACCATCAGATGCACATGGATCGGGATCGAGGTCAGCCCGCGCAGCCCCGCCACCAGATCGGGGAAAAACAACAAAGCAGGCGCAAAATGCCCATCCGCCACATCTATATGCAAAATATCGGCATGCGGCGAGATGCGCTCCAGATCATCGGCAAGCCGGATCAGATTGGCCGACCACATGGAATATTCGGCCAGCAAGCGGCTGCGCGGCAAGGCGTTGATCCAGTCAGACGGTGGACGGGGCATAGGTGATCTCCTTCAAAAACAATGTCATAGCTGCGGCGAGCGCCGCAAGATGCGCGACCTTATCCCGCGCTTTCGCGGGCAGTTCCACCAGCCGCGCATGCGGGATCAGCGCGGTCAAAGCCTGCGCATGCGCCATAGGATGCACCGCATCCTCGGCGCAGCCGCAGATCAGCGTGGGAACTTGCAACGACCGCAAATCCGCCGCCGTAATCCCCGGCCCATCGGCAGAAATCGTGGTCAACAACCGCGCGGTCTCCCGCTGCGGCGCACGGCTGAAAAAGCCCACAAGCGAGGCAAGATTATCAGGTGCCGCATCCCGCAGCCACCGCGCCGTCTCTCCGCCCGCAAAAATCGCTTGCGCCTGATCGGAGGGCAGCGTCGCAAGCAGCTCGCCGACTTCGGCATTGGGCGCCATGTTTTCGGGTGCCGCATCCACCACCCAAGCCGGGCGCACTAGGATCAGCGCCCGCACCAGATCGGGGCGCGTCACGGCAAGCCGCATCGCAATCGCCGCCCCCATTGAAATGCCTCCCAGCACAACGGGACCGCCCATCGCGTCGATCATCGCCGCCACGTCATCGGCAAATTTGGCTATGGAAACCGCATCCCCCAGCGGCGACGCACCATGGCCCCGGCACTCCAACCCTTGCCAGCGCTGACTGCCAAGCCCTTGCATCGCCTCGGCAATCTGCCCCGCCCCGCCGCAAAGCCCGTGCTGGAACACCAAGGCCGGGCCACTGTCACCCGCGCCATAAACCGCCAATTCCAAACCATCGCGCTGCAACCTGCCAATCCGCATCACAAATCGCCCAACACGCCCGACAGATAGCGCGCCACACCCGCCGCCTCATCTGCGGCCAAGCCATGCGTCACCAGATCGCCGTCAAACCCCGCCGCTTTCAAACGCCCCAGAAAATGCGGAAAATCCACCACACCCTTGCCCGCCGTGGCAAAACCTCCCGCGCCGTCGCGGTCTTTCGCATGCGCCATCGCAATCCGGTCGGCCAGCAGATCCACCGAGCGGGCCAGCAAATCGCGCTGTTCTTGCAGCGTCGCCACCTCAAAAAGGTTCGCCGGGTCCAGCACAATTGCCAGCGCGGAGCTTTGCAGCGTGTCGATCAACAGACGCGCGCGCGGCGCAGCATCGACAACATTGGCCAATTCTGGCTCGATCCCCAGTTTGATGCCATGGGCCTCGGCCAGCGCGCAAGCCTTGGCCATCTCATCCAGCAAATCGCGCCACGCCTCGGGCGATGCGTTGTCAGGATGATGCCGCCATTGATCCTCAGCATCGCGGGTGCCTGTGCACAACGTCACCATCCCCGTCCCCATCGCCCTCGCATGGGTCAGCAAAATCTCCAGCCGCGCCAATCCCTTGGCCCGCACCTTCGGATCGGGATGGATCATGTTATAGGTGCCGGACACTGCAGCAATCGCCACGCCCGTCGCAGCACTGGCCGCAGTAACTGCCGCCACATCGCCCGCGCTCAGGCTGTCCGGCATCGCGGCCAACCCCGAGCACGCCATATTATACTGCACGCAGGCAAACCCCGCCGCCTTTGACGCCGCCAAAACTGTTGCCGGATCACTGCCCGCGAATGTCTTGGCAAAAATCCCCAGCCGCATCACAACGCCCCCGACACATCCGCCAAGTTCACGGGCTGCCCCGTCCGCGCCGATTGCGCAATCGCCACCATCGCGCGCACTGACGCAATTCCGTCCTCGATATCCGCCCCAGATTGCGGCGTGCCGTTCAAGATCGTATCCGCGAACCCCTCCATTTGGCGGCGATAGAAATGCCCATCCGCGCCCAGAACCCGGTGCGTTGCGCCATCGGATTCCTTGAAGATATCGACTTCGGACGATTTGTAATACCACGGGTTATAGGTCTTGCCCAAGACCGAGCCTTGTTCGCCGTAAATCTGAAAGCCCTCGTGCCAATCCATCCGCACCGCCACCGTCAGATCAAGGTGCCCCAGCACCCCATTGGCAAATTCGACATCCACAAACCAGCAGCGGATGCCAGCGCGATTCAAAAGCCGCGCATCCACCGCCACGATTTCCCCCGCGAAATAGCGTGCCGTATCAACAAGATGGCTGCCATGCGCCAACATGTAATATCGGTCCAGATCGGCCTTTGGGTTCTCAGATGGCTTTCGCGCATTCTTTGATGTCACCATCAACGGCTGCACCGCATCGGTCATCGCATAGCGGTGCGTGTTGTCGCAATACCAAGCCTTCAGGGCCACCAATTGCCCCATTTCGCCGTCAATAAACGACTTCGCCGCCTGCAATCCGGCATCATAGCGCTTCATATGGCCAACCTGCAGGGTCAGCCCAGACCCCGCCACCACAGAACGCAATGACTCTGCTTCTTCAATGCTGACTGCCAGCGGTTTTTCGCACAACACATGCTTGCCCGCCTGCAACGCCATCAAAGCCGCTGGCACATGGAACGCGTCCGAGGTGGCGATCACCACTGCTTCCAAGTCAGGGTCGGCCAGCATCGCGGAATAATCATTGTAACTGCGGCGCGGCGCATGAGTGGCGGCCATACGGTCGCGCAGATCGTCCGCCACATCGCAAATCGCATATAGCTCGGCATTGCGCGCCTTGGTGCAGGACTCGAAATGCGCCGCCTGCGCAATCGGGCCGCAACCCAGCACGCCCACCCGCAGCAATCGGTTCTCTTTCGCGGGCATCACTTATCCTTTCAAAGCATCAATTTCAGCAAGGCCAGAGTTCCCCTCCATCGGCCCCAGTTTTTGCACCGCCAGCGCCCCCGCCGCATTGGCGCGCGCCAGTGCATCCGGCAAAGCCTGCCCGGCGGCAAGTAAAGTCACCAGAGTCGCACAAAAACAATCGCCCGCCCCGGTGGGGTCCAACACCGACACCCGGTGCGCAGCCAGATCGACAATGCCGCCTGCATCGCGCCCGATACAGCCCTGATCGCCGCGCTTCAAGACGACCACTTGCGCAGCCCCTGCCAGCAAACGCGCCGACCACGCGTCAAACGCCTGCTCCGGCCACAAAACATCCGCATCAGCATCGGACGGTAACACATAACCGGCCATCGCAATGATCCGCTGCAAAGCCCCGATATATCCCGCATCCGAGATCAACTCTGCCCGGATATTCGGATCAATCGAGATCGCAACCCCTTGATCCACCAGCCTTTCGCACAAAGCCAGCCCCGTCGCCCGCATCGCTACATCGCCCAGCATCGAGCCCGAGATATGCAGCACCGAAATCCCCGCCGCCAGAAACCCCGCTGCAATCTCGTCCAGCCCCGGCATCCGCGCCGCCGCCGAATGGCCGATGTTGAACACGAAATCCCGGCTGCCATCGTCGTTATAGCTGACGAAAGCCGACCCAGTCGGCACCCCCGGCACCACCCTGATCAGCCCCGGATCAACGCCATCCGCGACCAGCCGATCCAGCACCACCCGGCCAAAGGCATCATCGCCCACGGCGCCTGCAAACACCGCCCGACCGCCAAAACTGGCGGCAATCCGCGCCGCCTGATCAATGAAAATCCCCGGTGCACCTGACGGAAACGGCCCGATATAGGGTGCGGCCACCAGATTGCGCCCGCCCTTTTCGGCACAGACAAACTCCACCAGCAACTCGCCGATCGACCCGATCACCACGGGCGTTTCAGAAATCGGCGCCATGATTCAGCCGCCAACCATCAGCTTGACGACCTCATCATGCGTGGTCTCCGAAATCCGCCGCTCTCCGGCCTGCACGCCGCGCCGCAGCACCACGATGCGATCCGCCACTGCGAAAATATCCTGCAGGTTGTGGCTGATGAAAATCACCCCGCGCCCCTGCGCCTTCAACTGGTGGATCAACTGAATGACCTTGCGCTGCTCTGGCACACCCAAGGCCGCCGTCGGCTCATCCATGATCAGGATTTGCGCGTTCCAATACACTGCACGGCCAATCGCCACCGCCTGCCGCTGCCCGCCCGAGAAATTCGACACCGGCGCGTCCAGACGACTGACATGGAAATCCAGCAAAGCCATCGTCGATTTCGCGGCCTCGGCCATCTTGGCGCGGTCCAGCACTGGCAAAAAGCCAAACGCCTTCCGCATCGGTTCCCGCCCCAAAAAGATATTCGCGCCAATCGTCAGGTTATCGGCCAAGGCCAGATCCTGATAAATTGTCTCAATCCCGATGTCGCGCGCCTCTTGTGGCGAGTTGAAGCTAACCTTCTGACCTTTCAACAAAATCTCACCCGAGGATGGCTGATAAACCCCCGAAATCGCCTTGATCAGCGTGGTCTTGCCCGCGCCATTGTCGCCCGCAAGGGCCACAACTTCACCCGCCCGCACCATCATCGTCAGATCATTCAGCGCCTGCACCGGGCCGAAATTCTTCGACAGGTTGCGCACCTCCAACAGCGGCTCGCCGATCGGAGTTTGGCCGATTGGGGTCATATCACTCACTTTGCCGCCCTCCAGAAAACCGCCGTTGCGCTTGGTCAATCAGCACCGAAATGATGATCACCACGCCGACAGAGATAAACTGCCAGAACGGCTCGACATTGATAAACACCAGCCCGTATTGAATAACCGCAATCACGAAAGCGCCCGCAACCGTGCCCAGAATAGTGCCCGATCCGCCAAACAGGCTTGCGCCGCCGATCACCACCGCAGCCACCGCATCCAAAAGCAACGGCTCTCCGGCCTGCGCAGCACCAGCGCTGAACCGCGCCGCATACAAAACACCCGCCAGCCCTGCGCACATCCCCGACAAGATATACAGCCGCAAAAGGTGCCATTTCAGGTTGATCCCGGCCCGCCGTGCGGCTTGAGCATTGGCACCGATGGCATAGTTGTGTTGGCCGAACCGCGTCTGGCCCAGCAGGTAATGCATCAGCAGCACGAACACCGCTGTGACGATGATGATATAGGGCACGCCGTGAAACTTGCCGTTGCCCAGCGCCGCAAAAACCTCGTTCTTCACCGGAACCGTGGTGCCGCCCGCCAGCAGAAACGCCACGCCGCGCGCGACGCCAAACATGCCCAGCGTGCCGATGAACGGCGGCACTTTCAGAAAGGCCACCAGCAAACCATTGATAAATCCGGGAATTGCCGCCACCGCAACCGCGACCACCGCCCCCAGCAACACCGCAGGCAGGAACCCCATCCCCGGCGTCAGCCAGTTGATCACATGCGCGGCCACCACCGCCGCCAGCCCCATGATAAAGCCCAGCGACAGATCAATGCCGCCAGAGATGATCACGAATGTCTGCCCCGTCGCCAGCAGCAGTGGCGCCACCGCAAACACCGCAATCGACTGAATGTTGAACGGATTGAACAGGAAAGTGCCGCCAAAACTGATCCGCGACCAAACCTCGAACCCCAGGATCAGAAAGGCCAAAAACAACCAAGCCCGCAGATCGGCGACACGCTGCATAAAGGTGCGCGCCTTGTCGGCATGGTCGGCTTGTGGCGCCACATGGGGCGTGTAGGCCGGAGGGGCGGCAGGAGGCGATGTCATGTGAAATTCCTAAACTTGGGCAGGCGTAAACTGCCCGCGCAACAACTGGCGGCCCAACCAGAGGGGCCGTCGCAGATCGAGAGATGGTGGGGGATTGGGGGAGGGCGTCGCCCTCCCCCAAGATAAATCACTCAGCGTAGATGTATTTTGCGATTTCAGGATCGGCGATGTTCGACTTGTCCATGATGGTAAAGCCGGTGCCGATGCTGACCGGGATCGAGTTTCCAGTCAGATGAGCATAGGCCGACACCACGCCGTAATAGCCGATCTCTGCCGGGTGCTGCGCAATCGCCACGTCGACCAATCCGGTGCTGATGTTGTCCACGATCGAGCCCGGTGCATCAAACGCCACAACCTTGATATTGCCGGTCTGGCCCGCTTGCTGCACGCCCGTGCCCGCGCCCAAAGCCGAGAACAGGTTGGCCCCGAACACGCCTTTCAGATCGGCATCACGCGCGAAGACGCCCTGCAACTGTGACGCCGCCTTGTTGGCGTCATTGTCGTTGAACTGGGTTTCCAGCACGGTGACTTTCGGGAAATTCTCAGCCATTTCAGCCTTGAAGCCCGCTTCGCGCTGGTCGGTGGTGGAAATGCCGGGCTTGACGTTCGACACAAACACCTTGCCTTCGCCGCCGATCGCATTGGCCAAAGCCCGCGCTGCCATCCGGCCACCCAAGACGTTATCCGAAGCAATGTAAGCCAGCGGGAAATCCGCATCGCCAGCACCCGTTTGGTAAACGCCAGTGCCGATGAACGTATCGACAGTGATCACCGCGATGCCCGCATCATGCGCTTTGCGCAACGGCTCGATCAGCTGGGTGGTGTCGGTCGGCGCGATCAGGATGGCATCTGGCGCGCGTGCAATCACCGCGTCCAGCACCGGAACCTGCGTTACCGGGTTGAAATCGGGTGCGCCCTGGAACACCAGCTCGACGCCCAAAGCATCCGCCGCCGCCTGCGCGCCCTTTTGCATGGTGATGTAGAACGCATCCGTGGTCAGACCGGGGACCAGCGCGATGGTGTATTTCTTTTCCTGTGCAACCGCCGCAGTGGCGACCGAAAATGTCAGCGCCAATGCCGAAGCAGCGCCCAAAAAGCTACGACGTTTCATTCATATTCCTCCCTGAATACCCGCCGCACCACCTCCTCAAGTGGCAGGGCAGTTGGCTTGATCACCCGTCGCGGGTGCTGCCAGTAGAGGAATAACACGCCGCCGCGCGGCTCCCGTCAAGAGAAATATTTTGCTGCAAGTATTTTCTTTGGCTTGCAACAGCGCAAATTCAGCCGAATCGCCCGGCCATCTGCCGCGCCCTAACTCTGCCGCGCCAATTCATCCAGAACAGCCTCGGCGGTGCGCGTATCCGTCAGCAGGCCCGACACCAGCCCCGCCTTCGCAGCCCCGATGATCGACGGCACTTTCGCCTCGCCCACAGCAACGCCGATCACCAGCGGCGCGCGCCGCAACTGCGCCGCCGACACCGCGATCATCGCGCCCTCGCCGCGCCATTGCACGATCTGCCCCGCCGCATCGAAGTAATGCCGCACCACGTCGCCCGCAGCCTCGGCCAGATCCGGGTCCGCCGCCCCCATCGCCCCCTGCACCGGACGATCCAACCCATAGGGCAGCCCGATCCCCACCACCGCCAGATCAATCCGATCCCACAGCGCCACCGACTCCTGCACCGACGGCTCGGCGAGAAAGAAATCCAGCGCCTCGGGGGCGGGCAGATAGGGCGCGTGGATGAAATGCGGCACACCGCCCGTCACCTCGGCCGCCCGCCGCGAAAACTCGTTGCTTTGGAAATGCTGGGCGTGCTGGCTCATCCCGCCGGTCGAGGGCACCACATTCACCCCCGGCAAACTCGGCAAACCGCCGTCGATGATCGCCGAGACCGTCCGCCCCCAGCCGACCATCAGCACCGACCCCTGCCCCAGGCCCTGCGCCCCCACCATCCGCGAAAGCGGTGCTGCCAGCGCCTGCACCCCCGCCGCAACGGGCGCATCCACCGCCACCACCGCGCGCAATCCCAACCGTTCCGCCAACAATCCGCCCAACGCATCCGGCGCAAAAATATCCCGCACCTCGATTCGCACGATTCCCTCGGCCCGTGCCCGTTGCAACAGGCGCGAGATCGTGGCCGTCGACAGGCCCAACTGCTTGGCGATCTGCACCTGGCTCAGGTCAGATTCGTAATGCAGCTTGGCGACGGTGTGCAGCATGGCTCGGTTTTCACCGATGACGGCTCCGCTGGAAATTGACAGGTTGCAATTCCTTTCTGCAAGGTGTTACACGTTTCGCATAGCAAGCTTATCCCGCAATATCCGCGTTCAGGCAACTGGCATCTGAAACCGCCGCCCCGACGCGCCAATTTATCTGGAGATTTCCCATGGCTGCCTCGATGTCTAGCATGACAACCGCCGAACGCCGCGGCTACCAGCAAATCTGCGGCGATAACGGCGCGATGATGGTGATTGCCTGCGATCAGCGCGGCGGCATGCGCACGCTGCTGGCCAAAACCGCCGAGGAACAGGCCGCGATTTCCAACGCCACTTTGGGCGAAACCAAAATGGACATCACCGCCTATCTGGCCCGTGAAGCAGGTTGCGTGCTGGTCGATCCGCTCTGTGCTGTGCCTGCGATGGTCGATGAAGGCGCGATCCACCGCTCCACCGGGTTGCTGATCGGGCTGGATGCCTCGGGCTTTGATCTCACGCCCGAAGGCTACCGGATTTCCAATATGTGCGAAGGCATCACCGCCCGCCGGGTGCGCGAATTTGGCGGCACCGGGGCCAAGATCATGATCTACTTGCGCTCGGATACCCCCGCCGCGAATACCGTAAACATGGAAACCCTGCGCGCCTCCATCGCCGATTTCGCCGCCGAGGATCTGTTGCTGGTGGTCGAGTTTCTAACCTACGCCCTGCCCGGTGAGGCCCCCGAAGCTTATGCCGCCAAGATCCCCGAACTGATCGAAGGTGGCTCGAAACTCTGCCTTGATGCTGGCTCAAAAGTGCTGAAAATCCCCTATCCGGGCACGCCCGAGGCCTGCGCCAATATCACCGCGATGTGCGGCGATGTGCCTTGGGCGGTGCTGTCTGCAGGCGTTGATCATGCCACTTTCCTGGGTCAGGTTGAAACTTCGATGGCCAATGGCGCGTCCGGCGTCATCGCGGGCCGCTCGCTGTGGAAAGACTGTATCTCGCTTGATCGCAGCGTCACCAAGACCAAACTGCAAACCGTGGCCGTCCCGCGCCTGCGCGAAATTCAGGCGGTAATTTCCAAGTATTTCAAAGGCTAATCATGACAACGGGCACCGCCATTGGCATTGACATTGGCGGCACCCGCCTGCGCGCCGCCCGCATCACGGACGGCGTGATCGAGGCCCGCGCCTTTGCCCCAAGCGCCCGCGACCCTGCCGAAGTCACCGCCCGCGTGCTGGAACTGGTGGCACAGGTGCGCAACGCATCCGTGACCGCCCTTGGCATCGGTGTGCCCGGCCAAGTCCACGCCGCGACCCGGCAAGTGCTGTCGGGGGGCTATGTCAATTTGTCGGGTTTCGACTTTGCAGGTGCTATCGAATCCGCCACCGCTTTGCCCGTCACGCTGGAAAACGATGCCACGATGGCTCTGCTGGGCGAGGCCGCCTATGGTGCCGCGCAAGGCGAGAAAAACGTGGTGATGCTGACCATCGGCACCGGCATTGGCGGCGCAATCTTGGATCAGGGCCAAGTGCTGCGCGGGCGCGGTGCTGCGGGCCAATTGGGCCATGTCAGCATTGACCCAGCAGGCCGCAAATGCGTCTGCGGCAAGATCGGCTGCGTGGAAACCACCAGTTCCGGAACCGCCTTTGGCCTGCATCTGGCCGAGGCTGGCCTGCCCGCCGACACCCGCGCCGAAACCCTTCTTGCCAGTGCAGACCCCAATGCCCGCGCGGTGATCCACGCTTGGGCAAACCCGCTGCGGCTGGCAATCGACAGCTTGATTGCCACGCTCAACCCAGATTGCGTGCTGATCGGCGGCGGAGCCGGGGCCGCAGCCCATGCAGCGCTTGCGCAGTTCCCCGCCGCGCCTTCGTGGTTCACAGCCCCCGTCCTTGCCGCCACTTTGGGCGATGATGCGGGCGTGATCGGGGCCGCCAGCACGGCGCTGAAAAACCGTCCGCGCAAACGCGCGGTGTTCGTCAATGGCGTGCCCGCATCAGGCAAATCCGGCGTCGCGCGGGCGTTGTCAGACGCCACCGGCTGGCCGGTGCTGGCACTCGACACGGTGAAAAACCCGTTCCTCACCATCCTGCCGCCCGGTGACCGGCTGTTCAACCGCACCTTGGGCCGCGCCTCTTACGCCGCCATTTTCGATCTGATCGCAGCAGCACCCGCAGGCACCACCGTGATCATCGACGCTTGGTTCGGCTTTCAACCGATTGAGAGCTTGCAAGACCATCTGCAACGCGCCGGGCTGAGCGATCTTGCCGAAATCTGGTGCCACGCCCCGCCCGATGTTATCGGCGCGCGTTATGCCGCCCGGCTGGATCAACGCCCCGCAGGCCATCCCGGCGCGGATTACGTGCCAGAACTGATCCTGCTTGCCAAAACGGCCAAACCCACGGGCCTCGCGCCGCGCATGGATGTTGACACCACCACCCCGCTTGGGGTGCAAACCCTTACCGCTTGGCTGGACGAAATCTGGCGGTAAGTCCGTCTGAAACCGCTATCGCATTGCTCTTTTTGAAATACTCCCTGCGGAGCAGCCTTGATACGCCCGAAGCGCAAAGCTTAACAAATCCTAAATTTCAAAAATTAACCCACTGAAATATAACACTAAAAAATGGTCCCGAGTTGGGACCACTACAGATTCTCCCGGATGAAGATCTCAATCCTGATTTTCTCCTGCGAGGCCAGAATCTCGCGCCGATCACACCGCGCCCGCAAAATCCGCATCGCCGAGCGCACCAGATGCCCCGGATCCTGCGTGATCAAAGCATCAATCGCCCCCGCCTGAAGCGCGGCTTCAGTGAACGGCGTCCTCTCATGCGCGATGATCGTCGCGCCCGTCGCCAGCCCCGTCACGATCTCCAACGGCACCCGCGCCTCAGACCCCGGCACATAAACCCCGACAATCCCGCTGTGGCTGGCAAAACTGGCCCGAATAATCCGCGCGCTCCGCTCCGCATCGCCATAGGTTTCCAGCGACGGCAGCACCGTCAGATGCGGATAATCGGCGTGGATCACCTCATCAAACCCCAAGCGCCGCTCCAGACTGTCGCGGGCATGCATGGTCTCGGCAATCACCAGAATTTTGCCCGGTTGACGCGGTGCAAACCGCCCCATCAACCGCCCCGCCGTCGCCCCCGCCGCCCGGTTGTCGATGCCAACGAAATCATCAGAAGCGCTGCTGACCTGCCCCGAGATGAAACTGACGGTTGCAATCCCCCGCTCCGCCAACCGCGCCATCGCATCGCGCACCTGTGGAAACTCGGGCGCCATGATTGCCACTCCGTCCACAGTTTCAGGGTCCAGCCCCCCCAGCAGATTGGCAATCTGATGCGGGTCACTGTCATGGATATGGCGCACCTCGGCGCGCATCATCTCAGCCGCAAAGGCCAGATTGGCCTCATTGATTCGCGCCATCACTTCGGCCAGAAACTGATCGCCGCCGCGTGGCAGCAGAAACAAAAACCGATAGTCGCGGCCACGCGCCAGATTGGCCGCCACCATGTTTCGGATAAATCCCAGCTTTTCAATGGCTTGATTGACGCGATCCACAGTATCCTTGCGCACGCCCGTGCGGTCGTTCAGCACACGATCCACCGTGGCCAAACTGACCCCAGCGGCAATCGCCAGATCCTTTGTTGTCGGTCGCATCGCTAGATCTTCCTCCACCTTCCGTTTGTTTTCCCTGAAATCCCGTAGCTTGCAACCAATTTGAGGTACGCACCTCAAAAATCACTTGCCATGAGGTACGCACCTCAACTAGCCTTTCCACAGCAAAGAGTCGTGGCGAGGAGGCCGTGGCCTGCAACCGGGAGGATTAAAAATGAACGCAAGACTGATGGTAACGTCGGCAGCACTGGCGCTTGTGGCGGGGGCCGCGCAGGCCGAAGATCTCACGCTCTGCTGGGCCGCATGGGATCCGGCCAACGCCCTGATTGAATTGTCGAAAGAGTATGAAGCGCAATCCGGCAACACCATGCATTTTGAATTCGTGCCATGGACCAGCTTTGCCGACCGCATGCTGAACGAGTTGAACTCGGGGGGCAAACTGTGTGATCTGATGATCGGCGACAGCCAGTGGATCGGGGGCGCGGCTGAGAACGGTCAATATATCAAGCTGAACGATTTCTTCGACGCCAATGGCATCAAGATGGATGATTTCATCCCCGCCACCGTGACGGGCTATGCCGAATGGCCGAAAGGCACGCCAAACTACTGGGCTTTGCCCGCTTTCGGTGACGTGGTGGGCTGGACCTACCGCAAGGATTGGTTCGCGCGGCCTGAACTTCAGGCTGAATTCAAAGAGAAATACGCACGCGACCTCGCCCCGCCCGCGACCTTTGACGAGTTGAAGCAAATCGCCGAATTCTTCCAGAACCGCGACATCGACGGCAAAACCGTCTACGGTGCCTCAATCTATACCGAGCGTGGCTCGGAAGGCATCACCATGGGCGTGATGGACGTTTTGTATTCCTTCGGCTTCAAGTACGACAATCCCGAAAAACCCTATGATATGGAAGGCTTTGTGAATTCCGAAAGCGCCGTGAAGGGCCTTGAATTCTACAAATCGCTCTACGATTGTTGCGTACCGCCGGGGTCATCCAACGGCTACATGGGCGAAGGCGTCGACGCCTATAAATCCGGCCAAGTCGCCCTGCAAATGAACTTCGCCTTCACCTGGCCCGGCTTTAACACAGACGCCAATGTCGGCGGCGACAAGACCGGCTATTTCGCCAACCCGGCTGGCCCGAATGGCGATAAATTCGCCCAGCTTGGCGGCCAAGGCATCTCGGTGGTGGCAGCTTCCGACAAACAGGATGCGGCGCTGACCTATATCAAATGGTTCGCGCAGCCCGACGTGCAAGCGAAATGGTGGAAACTCGGCGGCTATTCTGCCCTGCGCGCCGTGGTCGAAGACCCCGGTTTCGCCACCAGCCAGCCCTATGCGCAGACCTTTCTCGATTCTATGGCAATCGTGAAGGATTTCTGGGCCGAACCCAGCTACGCCACCCTGATGCAGTCGTCGCAAAAGTGGTTCCACGATTACGTCGTGGCAGGCAATGGCACCGCGAAAGAAGCGCTGGATGGTCTGGTGGCCGACTGGCACGCGACCTTTGAGGAAGAAGGCAAATACTAAGCCAACCCCGCCGATAGGCGGCTCCGCGCGAGGCTCTTGAGGGCCAACAGAGCCTCGCGCATGATACCCAAATCGGCCCTCAGGAAAGCCAATCCCATGCCCGATCCCTTCCAGCGCGTCGCAGCCGCCACGCCGCCCAAACTTGCACACCAAATCCGCGGCCTGTCCGACCGCACCATCGCGTGGCTGTTCGTCGCCCCCACGATTTTCCTGCTGCTCGCCGTTAACATCTTCCCGCTGCTCTGGACGATCCGCCTGTCACTGACCAACTTCCGCACCAACCGCCCCAACAACGCAGTGGAATGGGTCGGCATCGAGAATTACCGCAAGATCCTGACCAACCCCGACACATGGGCGTCCTTGCAAGCCACCGCCCACTTCCTGATCTGGACCATCACCTTGCAGGTGCTGATCGGCTTTACCCTCGCTTACCTGATCAACAAAAAGTTCCGCAGCAATGATCTGTGGACGACCCTGATCGTGCTGCCGATGATGCTGTCGCCCGCCGTGGTCGGCAATTTCTGGACCTTCCTCTACCAGCCACAAATCGGATTGTTCAATTATTTCATCGCCTTCCTGACCGGCGCTGACCCTGCAAGCTTCAGCATGATCGGCGAAGTCGCCCTCGCCCCCTGGGCCATCATCATCGTCGACACCTGGATGTGGACGCCCTTCGTCATGCTGATCTGCCTCGCGGGCCTCCGCTCTATCCCGCCCTCAATCTACGAAGCTGCCGAATGTGACCGCGCCTCCAAATGGCGGCAATTCTGGACCATCACCCTGCCGATGGCCCTGCCCTTCCTGATGCTCGCCGTGCTGTTCCGGGGCATCGAAAACTTCAAAATGTTCGATCTTGTCGTGCAACTGACCGGCGGCGGCCCCGGTGCCACCACGCAACTGACCTCGATCGACCTCAAGCGCGAAGCCTTCGAGAAATGGCGCACCGGATACGCCAGCGCCTATGCGGTGATCCTGTTTGTCACCGTCTTCGGCCTCGCCTCGATCTACGTCAAAGCCCTGAACAAGGTGAAAGACAGATGAGCTATTCCATCACCGAACCCTCAAACCGTCAAAAATGGATAGCCGGTGGCTTAGTCATAGCCTACGCCATCCTCACCCTGCTGCCCCTCGCATGGATCATCGCAACCGGCTTCAAAACCCCCGCCGACGCCATCGCCTACCCGCCGAAAGTGCTGTTCACCCCGTCGCTCGAAGGCTACGTCAACCTGTTCACCAGCCGCTCTCGCGTCACGCCAGAAGACCTCGCCGCCCTCGGCCCACCCACCACTTGGTATGACGAAATCGTGCGCCAATATGGCATGGTGATCACCGGGGCCTCGCGTTATGGCGAGCGTTTCCTGAACTCAGTGATCATCGGTTTCGGGTCCACCTTCCTGTCAGTTTTCCTTGGCACCATCGCGGCTTACGCGTTTTCACGTTTCAAAGTGCCGCTAAAAGACGACCTGTTGTTCTTCATCCTCTCCACCCGGATGATGCCCCCCATTGCCGTCGCCATCCCGATTTTCCTGATGTATCGCCAACTTGGCCTGTCCGACACCCACCTCGGCATGATCCTGCTGTATACGGCGGTAAACCTGTCCCTATCCGTCTGGCTGCTGAAAGGCTTCATCGACGAAATCCCCATCGAATACGAAGAAGCCGCCCTGATCGACGGCTACACCCGCTTCCAGGCCTTCTACAAAGTTGTGTTGCCGCAAGCCGCCACCGGCATCGCCTCCACCGCGATCTTCTGCCTGATCTTCGCGTGGAACGAATACGCCTTCGCCGTCCTTCTCACCTCCGGCACCGCGCAAACCGCCCCGCCCTTCATCCCCACCATCATCGGCGCAGGCGGCAAAGACTGGCCCGCCGTCGCCGCAGGGGCCACGCTGTTCCTGCTGCCGATCATGGTCTTCACCATCCTTCTGCGCAAACACCTGCTGCGCGGCATCACCTTCGGAGCGGTGCGCAAATGACCCAGTTTATCAACGGCCTCCTCCGCTTCCGCCGTGGCCCGTGGGAGATGCTCGCCACCATCCTGATCGCCTTAGGCGTGTTCATGCTGATGCAACCCTTCGCCTTGATATTGTTCACCTATTCCTTCGTGGTGACGCTGATCGGCACGGTGATGTTCATCATCACCAGCCATTTCCCGGAGTAACCGATGGCCCAGATCGTCATCAAAAACCTGCGCAAAGAATTCGGTGCCTTTACCGCCGTGCAATCCTCCAGCTTCACCATTGAGGACGGTGAGTTTTTCATGCTGCTCGGCCCCTCTGGCTGCGGCAAAACCACCACCTTACGGATGATCGCAGGATTAGAACTGCCCACCGCTGGCGAAATCTATATCGACGGCGCCGAGGTCAGCCAAAAGCCCGCCAGCCAGCGCGATATTGCCTTCGTGTTCCAGATGTTCGCGCTTTACCCGCATATGAATGTTCGGAAAAACATTTCCTACCCGCTGGTCAGCCAAGGCATGAAGCGCGACCAAGTCCGCGCCAAGGTTAACGAGGTCGCCGAAATCCTTGGCATCACGTCGATCCTCGAAAAGCCCGTCGGCGGCCTCTCCGGCGGCGACCGTCAGCGTGTAGCCCTGGGCCGCGCCATCGTCCGCGACCCCGCCTGTTTCCTGATGGACGAACCTTTGGGCGCTTTAGATGCCGAATTCCGCGAGCATATGGCGCTTGAACTGCGCGCCCTGCACGACCGCATGCGCGCCACCACCGTCTATGTCACCCATGACCAGCTAGAGGCCATGCAAATGGGCGACAAAATTGTGGTGATGAACCACGGCGTGGTTGAGCAATTCGGTCGCCCGCAGGAAATCTACGACTGGCCCGCGACCACCTTCGTCGCCCGCTTCATCGGCTCGCCGGCAATGAACCTGCTGAATTTCGACGGCATGGTCGGAAACGGCAGCGCCGAAGTCACCCTTTCCGACGCCCCGATAAAAATCCCGCCGATGATCAGTGGCGCAAGCGGCCCCCTCACCCTCGGCGTGCGCCCCGAACACATCCGGCTGGACGACTCCGCCCCCCTGAAAGCCCGCATCAAAGCCGCCGAATACCTGGGCACGACCCAGATCATCACGCTCGACACCCCGCACGGCCCGGTCAAAGCCCGCATCGCTTCCGATCAGCCCGCAACCATCGGCGATACCACGGGTCTGGCCTTTGACGCGCGATCCATCACCCTGTTCGACTCCACAGGACACGCGTTGATCTCTGAGGCAAATCAAAAGGTTCTGTCCCATGGCTGAGGTGATCTTACACAACGTCACAAAATCCTACGGCCCGCAAACCGCCCTTTCGGGCGTCTCCATGACCATCGCAGACGGTGCGTTCGTGGTTCTGTTAGGCCCCACCGGAGCCGGCAAAACCACTACCCTGCGGATGGTGTCCGGCTTGGATACCCCCGACCAAGGCGATATCAGCATCAACGGCCAGTCCACAAAGGGCCTCACCCCCGCCCAGCGCAATGTCGCGATGGTGTTCCAGCAATACTCGCTGTACCCGCATCTCACCGTGCGCGAAAACATGGAATTCCCGCTGAAATCGCCGCTTCTGCGCACGCCGCGCGCTGAAATCACCCGCAAGGTCGCTGAAGTCGCGGAAATCCTGCAAATCTCGCACAAACTCGACAACAAGGCGACTGCCCTCTCCGGCGGCGAGATGCAGCGCGTCTCGATCGGTCGCGCGCTTGTCAGAAACCCCGCCGTTTATCTGATGGACGAACCTCTGTCGTCCCTAGACGCCAAGCTCCGCGCCGACCTGCGGGTCGAGCTGAAAAATATCCAGTCCAATCTCGGCGCCACCTTCCTCTATGTCACCCATGACCAGATCGAGGCGATGACCATGGCCACCCATGTCGGCGTGCTGGATCACGGCAAACTGGTACAATTCGGCACCCCGCGCGAGATCTATGAACAACCGGTCAGCATCTATGCCGCCGGTCGCCTTGGTCAGCCACATATCAACATCCTGCCCGCCGATCTGTTCGGCCCTGCCCCCAGCAACGCCACGCACATCGGCCTGCGCCCAGAACACATTCAGCAAGGCGAGGGTCAAGACGCGTTGGTGAAACGCATCGAACATCTCGGCGATCAAACTCGCCTGCATCTGTCGTTCAAAAACCACGACCTGACCACCGTGACAGATGCCCACACAGCCTTGCGCGCAGGCGATATTTTGAGAATCCAGCCGCAACGCCCGTTCTATTTCGACGCCAACGGCACCCGCATTTAAGGAACCCGCGATGACCCAATTCATGAACAAACGCGAAAACATCGTGACCGAGGCGATTGACGGATTGCTGATGGCCTCCGGCGGGCGGCTGATCCGGCTGGATGGCTACCCCCACATCCGCGTTGTGCTGCGCGCCGATTGGGACAAATCCCGTGTCGCCCTCGTCTCGGGCGGCGGCTCGGGGCACGAGCCTGCCCACGCCGGTTTCGTCGGCCCCGGCATGCTGACCGCTGCGGTCTGCGGCGATGTGTTCGCCAGCCCTTCCGTCGATGCCGTCCTCGCCGGGATCCTCGCCGTCACTGGCCCCGCAGGCTGCCTGTTGATCGTGAAAAACTACACCGGAGATCGCCTCAACTTCGGCCTCGCCGCCGAGCGCGCTCGCGCCTTTGGCCTGAAGGTCAGCATGGTGATCGTCGATGATGACATCGCTTTGCCCAACCTGCCGCAATCGCGCGGTCTGGCAGGCACCCTGTTCGTGCACAAGATCGCGGGCCATGTCGCTGAAAATGGCGGCGATCTGGCCGAAGTCACCCAAGCCGCCGAGCGTGTCATTGCGGGTGCGACCTCCATCGGGATGTCGCTGGATACCTGCACCGTCCCCGGTTCGGCCAAGGAAAGCCGCATCCGCCCCGGCATGGCCGAACTCGGCCTCGGTATCCACGGCGAACCCGGCGTCGAGCAAATCGCCTTCAGCGATGCAAGCCATGCCATAGCTGCCATGATCGACAAACTGAAACCCAGCGACGGCGCGTATGTTGCCTTGCTCAACAATCTTGGCGGCGCATCGGTGCTGGAAATGTCCGTTCTTGCGCATGACCTCTTGAATTCGGCTTTTGGAAAACAAATCAAATACATCATCGGCCCCAGCGCCATGATGACATCACTCGATATGCGCGGCGTTTCGATCTCACTTCTTCCGCTCACGCCAGCTGACGAGGCCGCGCTCACCGCAGCCGTCCCCCTCGCCGCTTGGCCCGGCTGCCAGCCCAATATTGCGATCAAAACCCAGACCCTCCCCGACGGGCTCAAGCCCATTCGCCCGCTGCCATCGCAACACAAAGCTACGAGAGATTTCCTAATCAACTGCTGCCAGATCATGATTTCTTTGGAATCCGATCTGAACGCGCTGGATGCCAAATCCGGAGATGGCGACACGGGCTCTACCCTCGCAGGTGCCGCCCATGCCCTGATTGACGCCATCGATCAGTTGCCGCTGTCAGATCACACCCAACTGTACCGCGCCATCGGGCTAGAGCTCAGTCAGACCATGGGCGGCTCGTCTGGGGTGCTGCTGGCGATCTTCTTCACTGCGGCGGGGGATGCCGCCTCCTCGGGGCTGACCATGCGCGATGCGCTCCGCCAAGGCCTTGAACGTATGCAACAGATAGGCGGGGCCAACCTCGGCGACCGCACGATGATTGATGCGTTGCAGCCAGCGCTCGACGCGCTGGATCACGGCCTCCCAGCTGCCGCCGCCGCCGCCCGCAAAGGCGCCAACCATACCGCAACCCTCAGCACCGCCAAGGCTGGGCGTGCGGCTTATGTCAGTGCAGATCATCTCACCGGCCATATTGATCCCGGTGCCGAAGCCGTCGCCCGCCTGTTTGAAGCCCTCTGCCCCACCGGCCAAACCCATTGAGATTTGCGCCAAGCCGATTTGCTCTTTTCCAAATACTCCCGCGCGAGGCGTTCCACCAACCAACCCCGCGCACCGCACTACCAACCGCGCGACCGCGCAGAACCTGCGATGGCAATGCCGCCGAGCGGGTGCTCGATGCACCCCGAGGCGGCGCCCTTCGCAGGCAAAAACCCGACAAGATGCCGCAGCTTGCGATGAATCAATGCCGCCGCGACCAAACTCTGCCAAACTGGGCCAAGATAAACCGCCAGCCCGGAAAGATTCCGCGATGAAACCGCTGCTTCTACTCGCCCTGCTCGCCCTCGCCACGCCCGCCCTCAGCACCTCTGCCCGCGCAGAAGGCGACGCCGCTAAGGGTGAAAAGCTGTTCAAACGCTGCCAAGCCTGCCATGCGATCATCGCGCCGGACGGCTCGGTTACACAAATGGGCGGCAAGACCGGCCCCAACCTTTATGGCGTCGTCGGTCGCCCGATCGGCAGCTACGCGGAGTTCAGCTATGGCAGCGGGCTCGCCGCCCTCAATGCCAAAGGCCAGATTTGGGATCAGGCGATGCTGGCCGATTACATCACCAACCCGACCGCTTGGGTGAAACAGCAAACCCAAGACCCCTCGGCTGCCGCAAAAATGAGCTTCAAAATGGCCAGCGGTGCGGCAGATATGGCCGCCTACCTTGCCACCATAAAGTAGACGCGCCACCAAAGCCGCAATCCCCAGCAATCATTGGCGCGACTCTTGCCGATCCGCCCTGATTGCGCGGCCTTATCGCTTGCAGAATCCCGCCATTCCGACTACAGACGCCAACGATTGCAAGGTCGGGCATAAACCCCGGCCCTGTCCTCATTGCCACAAGACCGGCGGAGCCAACCGCAAGGCCAGTGAAAAGACGTGAAAAGGACCAAACTTATATGAACTCGAAAGCTATGGACGAATTTGAAGCTCTTTTGAAAGAAAGCTTCGAAATTGACACCCCCGAAGAGGGAACGGTTGTCAAAGGCAAGGTTATCGCAATCGAAGCGGGCCAAGCCATCATCGACGTCGGCTACAAGATGGAAGGCCGCATCGATCTGAAAGAATTCGCGAACCCCGGCGAAGCCCCGAATATCAACGTCGGCGACACTGTTGAAGTGTATCTGGACCGCGTTGAGAATGCGCGTGGCGAAGCCCAGATCTCGCGCGAGAAAGCTCGCCGCGAAGAAGCATGGGATCGTCTGGAAAAAGCCTATGCGTCCGAAACCCGCGTCGATGGCGCGATCTTCGGCCGTGTCAAAGGCGGCTTCACCGTGGATCTGGGCGGCGCTGTTGCCTTCCTTCCCGGCAGCCAAGTCGATGTGCGCCCCGTGCGCGATGCCGGCCCGTTGATGGGCATGAAGCAGCCGTTCCAGATCCTGAAAATGGATCGCCGCCGTGGCAATATCGTGGTGTCGCGTCGCGCCATCCTCGAAGAGTCGCGTGCAGAACAGCGTGCTGAAGTCATCGGCAACCTGACCGAAGGTCAGACCATTGACGGCGTTGTGAAAAACATCACCGAATACGGTGCGTTCGTGGACTTGGGCGGCGTTGACGGCCTGCTGCACGTCACCGACATGGCGTGGCGTCGCGTCAACCACCCGTCCGAGATCCTCGCGATTGGTGAGACGATCAAGGTGCAAGTCATCAAGATCAACAAAGACACTCACCGCATTTCGCTGGGCATGAAGCAACTGCAATCCGATCCGTGGGATGCTGTTGAAAAACTCTACGCCTTGGGCACCGTGCACAAAGGCCGTGTCACCAACATCACCGATTACGGCGCATTTGTTGAGCTGGAAGCCGGTGTTGAAGGCCTCGTCCACGTCTCGGAAATGTCCTGGACCAAGAAAAACGTCCACCCCGGCAAAATCGTTTCGACGAGCCAGGAAGTGGAAGTCATGGTTCTGGAAATCGACAGCACCAAACGCCGCGTTTCTCTGGGCCTCAAGCAGACCCAGCGCAACCCGTGGGAAGTGTTTGCCGAAACCCATCCGATCGGCACCAACATCGAAGGCGAAGTCAAGAACATCACCGAATTCGGTCTGTTCGTTGGCCTCGACAACGACATCGACGGCATGGTTCACCTTTCTGACCTGTCGTGGGACCAGCGCGGCGAAGACGCGATTGCGAACTATCGCAAGGGCGACACCGTCACCGCTTCGGTTACCGAAGTTGACGTCGAGAAAGAGCGTATCTCGCTCTCGATCAAAGCCTTGGGCGAAGACACCTTCACCGATGCGGTTGATGGCGTGAAACGTGGCGGTATCATCACCGTCGTGGTGACCGCGATTGAAGAAGGCGGCGTTGAGGTTGAATACAACGGCGCGAAATCTTTCATCCGCCGTTCGGACCTCTCGCGTGAGCGGAACGATCAGCGCCCCGAGCGTTTCTCGGTTGGCGACAAGATCGACGTGCGCGTCACCAACATTGATCCGAAGACCCGCCGCATGGGTCTGTCGATCAAAGCGCGTGAGATCGCTGAAGAGAAAGAAGCTGTCGAGCAGTATGGTTCGTCCGATTCGGGCGCATCCTTGGGCGACATCCTCGGCGCCGCTCTGAAGGGCGACCGCAGCTAATCTTTGCGCAAGCGAATGACAAAAGGGGCCCCGCAGCAATGCGGGGCCCTTTGCTTTGGCACCTTTAGCTTGCAATTTTGTTTGTGCCTTTGGAAATTATGCCTATAGTCCAATGCGTAACAGGTTGGCACGGCCGAGAATCCCGTCAAGGGGCGCGGCACCACTAGGGGGATATCGCGGATGATCCGGTCTGAACTGATCCAAAAAATTGCGGATGAAAATTCGCATCTGACGCAGCGCCACGTTGAACGCATCGTCAACACCGTGTTTGAAGAAATCATCGAAGCCCTCGCCAAAGGCGATCGGGTCGAATTGCGTGGCTTCGGCGCCTTCTCGGTGAAATCGCGCGACGCGCGTGTGGGCCGCAACCCGCGCACTGGCGAAGCTGTCTCGGTTGAAGACAAGAAAGTTCCGTTCTTCAAAACCGGCAAACTGCTGCGCGACCGGCTCAACAGCAAATAAGCCGCATTGCGCATCGGCGCGTCTGGCCCAATATAGGGGCAGAACCTGCAAAAAGGCGGTCCGATGTTTCGTTACCTGCGCTATCTGATTTTGGCCGCTGTCGGCCTTGCCCTGCTGATCGTGGCCTTGGCCAACCGCACGCCGGTTCTGCTGAAAGCCATGCCCGACGATTTCGCGGCCTTCCTTGGCGTCTCATGGCAGATTGAACTGCCGGTGTTCGTGCTGTTGTTCAGCGGCATCGTGATCGGTGTGCTGGTGGGCTTTCTGTGGGAATGGGCGCGCGAGCATAAGCACCGCGCCACGGCCTCGACAAAAACCCGCGAAGTCAGCCGGCTGGAACGTGAACTTGCCACCATGCGCGATGCGACTTCCGTGCCGCAAGATGACGTCATCGCCCTGCTCGACCGCCCGAAGGCCAAGTAAAATGCCGAAACGCTTCCATGCCTGACATTCGCGTAAAAATCTGCGGCCTGCGCAGCCTTGATGACGTGGCGACCGTCGCCGCAACCAAAGCCGCCTATGCGGGCTTTGTGTTCTTCCCGAAATCGCCGCGCCATCTGACGATCCCGCAGGCCCGCGAGTTGACGCTGGCCGCCCCAGTTGGCCTTGCCAAAGTCGCCCTTGTGGTTGATGCCGATGATGCGCTGCTGGATGCCATAGTTGACGCGATGCCCTTGGATATGCTGCAACTTCACGGCCATGAGACGCCCGAGCGTGTCGCCGAAATCCGCGCCCGCTACGGGCTGCCGGTGATGAAAGCCATCGGCGTTGCAGATGAAGGCGATCTCGCGGCCCTGATGGAATATTCGCTTGTCGCCGATCAGATTCTGGTCGATGCCAAGCCGCCGAAAAACGCCGCCCTGCCCGGTGGCAATGGCCTCAGCTTTGATTGGCGTCTGGTCGCTCAACGCCGCTGGCTGAAGCCATGGATGCTTGCAGGCGGTCTGACCCCGCACAACGTCGCAGAAGCGATCCGGCTGACCAACGCGCGGCAAGTTGATGTCTCTTCCGGCGTCGAATCCAGTCATGGCGTCAAAGATCCGGCGAAAATCAAAGCCTTTGTCGAAGCCGCCACTCAGGACGGCCCGCCCATCCTGCGCTAAACACCTGCGCAGCACGTTCCGACCTCACTCCGCTCGCTGCCCTGCATCATTTCACACTGGCTCAAATATTCCCGCCGGAGGCTTCCGCAATGCCCGCCTACATCACGCTTGGCACCAATGACCCCGCCGCCGCCCATGCGTTCTACGACGCAGTGCTGAAAACCATCGGCTGGGCCGTGCAATCCGACTTTCCCGGCGGTTGGCGTGCCTATTCCGAAGCGGGGCGCAGTGATGGTTTCAAGTTCTGGGTCTGCCCGCCGTTCGATGGTGAAGCGGCGAGCACCGGTAACGGCATCATGCTTGGTCTGCCTGCCCGCAGCCGTGCCGAGGTCGATGCGTTCCATGCCACGGCCATGGCGATGGGGGCCACAGACGAAGGCGCGCCGGGGATCCGCGAAATCTACAGCCCGACGTGGTATGCGGCCTATCTGCGCGACCCCAGCGGCAACAAGATCGCGGTGTACTGCGAGGACGAGCAACAGGTTTGAAAGGGGCGCAATGGCCCCTTGCCCAGTCAACAGGTTTGGCGACAGGTTGGTATCAGAACGCCTTAAACGTCATCGTCGTCAAAGTCCGCACGATGCCCGGAATATCGAACAGCTTTTCCGACAAGTAATGCCCGACATCGGCATCATCGGGGATGTAGATTTTTCCCATCAGATCATATTCACCGCTGGTCGAGTACAGTTCAGACACCACCTCGCGGTCATAGATCGCGGTGGCGACCTCGTAAGTCTTGCCGGGGGTGCAGCGGAATTGAACGAAAACGCAGATCATGTGAGCCTCATCAAGTTTGCCTCACCCTAACCGACGCCCCGGCAGAGTCTAGTCGTCGCCCTGCACAGACAGCGTCAGTGGCACCGAAGCAGGCCGCAAATCCTCGACCGTCAGCCCCTCCAACGGCCGCGCCAGCCGGTTTCGCACCACCCACATCAAGCGTTTTTCAGCCCGCGTGATCGCCACATAAGCCAGCCGTTTCCAAAGCGGCACGCCCGCCTCAGATCGCCCCGCCGCCGCCGCCGCATAAAGATCCGGCGCAAAAACCTGCACCGTTTCCCATTGCGAGCCCTGCGCCTTGTGGATCGTCACCGCGGCCCCGTGCAGAAACGCCGCCCCCATCGTGGCCGCACTGGCAATAAACGGCTCATCCTCATCCGGGCGTTCAATCTTGATGATGGCGGCTGCGGAAACCTGCGGATCCTCGGCCCCCACCACATGAATCTTTGCAAACCCCGCGCGATTGCCGGGGCCAAGGTAGATCACCTGCGCGCCCTTGATCAGCCCGCGCGCCTCTAGATCAATGCGCTTTTTGCGGTGTTTCAAGGGCAACTCGATCCCGTCGCAAATCAAAGGCTCGCCCGGCAACAGTTGATCATCTGGCGCTCCATGCGCCGCCCTGAACGCGGTGATCAACCGGATCCGCGTCGCGTTGCGCCACACGAGCACCGGGCTGCGCGCCATCAGATCAGCATCGACCCGCTCGGCCCAGACCACGCGCTCATCTTTCTTGGACGCCGCCTCGACCATCCGCTCAAACTCGTCAAAGCCAAGGTCAGGATCGCCCAAAGCATGCGCAAGGTCCAAGATCGGATTGTCTTGCGCCTGACGGTGGATGCGCGACAGCACCAGCTTGCGACCCTCGCCCAAGCGGTCAAACACCATCTCGCCCGACAACCCCACCGGAGCCAACTGGGCAGGATCGCCGAACAGCACGAGGGTCGAGAAAATCTCGCGCAGATCGGTCAGCGCGCGTTCGTCCAACATCGAGGATTCGTCGACAAAGCCGATATCAAGCGGCTCTTCCCGCCGCTTCCAGCCCTTGATGAAATCACTGCCGCGCAACCCGGCCGCAGCCAAGGCACCGGGGATTGAGGCCACGGTTTGATAAAACGCATGCGCGCGGTCCAGCGCGAGATCGGTCAACCCTTCAACCACAGGGCGCGGGCCTTGGCCGGTCAGCCATTCGGCGATCTTTTCGTATTGCGGATCATAAACCGGAGTATACAGAATCCGGTGGATCGTCGTCGCGGGCACCCCGCGCATCCGCAGCACGGAAGCCGCCTTGTTGGTCGGGGCCAAAATCGCCAATGAGCGACGATCTTTGCGCTTTTTCGGTTCGTAATCGCCCGAGACCAGATCAACCCCTGCCGCCAGCAAAGCTTTGTAGAGGCTGGCGAGCAGCATGGTTTTGCCCGAACCGGCCTTGCCGACCACCGCCAGCACGCTTGACTTATCCTCGGGGCGTGGCTCTAGGCCGCCATTGTCCAGATCGACGCCCATGCTGAACAATTCCGCCGAAACGCGGTCGTAGGCTTCGGCCTGATCGTCGGAAAAGGTCAGTTTTACGGGGGCAAGTTCGGTCATGGCGCGACCATATCCAAGGTTGCCGCCAAGGGCCAGACCCGAAGCCCTGCGCGCAAACCAAGTGCCGTCGCGCGGGGCATCGAGCCCCTTGCAACGGCGCTGCCGGGGATCGGATTGGGCGCATGATATTGGTGGGTGGTTGGGGAGGGGGCCAGCCCCCCGCTGAGCGCCCCCCGGAGTATTTGAGCCAATGTGAATTGCTATAGGGCAGCATTATGCGCTGTGAGATTCTGTCCCAGCGGGGACAGACTTGTGGAAAATGACTAGAGATAGGGTCATTTTCCACAAGATATAGTGGTTTTTGTCACATCACGCCAAATCCGCTGCACTGAATCAGCGGTTCAGACTGGCATCCAGCGTGTCTTCAAAGGTGCGCAGGCCGGTGCGTGTGGCTTGCACCAGCACCGCCATATTGCCGGGTTTGTGCTTGTTGCTGCGCATCAGCATATGTGCGGCGGGGATTTCCGACCATGGGAAGACTTCGGACATGCAAGGATCAAGGCGGCGTTCGACCATCAGCTTGTTGGCAGCTGCCGCCTGTTTCAGATGCGCGAAATGGCTGCCTTGCAGGCGCTTTTGGTGCATCCACATGTAGCGCACGTCGAAGGTGCAGTTGAAGCCAGACGTGCCTGCACAAATCACCACCATGCCGCCTTTTTTGCACACCAGCGAGCTGACCGGGAAGGTCGCCTCGCCCGGATGTTCAAACACCATATCGACGCTGACGCCTTTGCCGGTGATGTCCCAGATTGCCTTGCCAAAACGGCGCGCTTCTTTCAGCCAGTCGTTGTATTCGGGCGTGTTCACGGTGGGCAACTGGCCCCAGCATTTGAAATCCTTGCGGTTGATCACGCCTTTGGCGCCAAGGCCCATCACGAAATCGCGCTTGTCTTCTTCGGAAATCACCCCGATCGCATTGGCGCCTGCGGTGTTGATCAACTGGATCGCGTAAGAGCCAAGCCCGCCCGAGGCGCCCCAGACCAGCACATTCTGCCCCGGTTTCAGATCATGCGGTTCGTGACCGAACAGCATGCGGTAGGCGGTGGCGAGCGTGAGGGTGTAGCAGGCGGATTCTTCCCAAGTGAGATGCTTGGGGCGTGGCATCAACTGCTGGGCCTGCACGCGGGTGAATTGCGAAAAGCTGCCGTCAGGAGTCTCGTAGCCCCAAATGCGCTGGCTGGGCGAGAACATTGGATCGCCGCCGTTACATTCTTCGTCGTCGCCGTCGTCTTGGTTGCAATGCACGACAACCTCGTCGCCGACCTTCCAGCGTTTGACCTTATCGCCCACCGCCCAGACGATGCCCGACGCATCCGAGCCTGCGATATGGAACGGCTGTTTATGGCCATCAAACGGGCTGATCGGCACGCCCAACGCCGCCCATACGCCATTGTAGTTCACGCCCGCCGCCATCACCAAGACCAGCACTTCATTGCTGTCGAGCGCCCAGGTATCGACCACCTCGACCTGCATCGCGGTATCGGGTTCGCCATGGCGTTCGCGCCGGATCGACCAGGCATACATTTTCGCCGGAACATGGCCGAGCGGGGGCATTTCGCCAATCTCATACAGCTCTTTTACCGGAGCCTCGTAAGGGGTGATCGCCAAGCTTGTATCCAAAGCCATACTTGCCTCCAACAAATGCCGCGCCGCAGAATCGATGCGGGTTTCGCTATTGATAGCGAGGCATTGCGCAACTTTGCAATAGTCTTGCCGCTAATTATTGTAATTTTATGTCTGCCGCATCGCAGCGACGTCGCCAGACGGTTCAAGTCGTTGCAGCACGGGGGCCGCGTAGAAAGCGATAAGCGCCGCAGAGCCCGCCGTGATCTGCAGGTTTTCATTCACCAAGCCGCGCTTTTGGAGCGGTTTCAGCCCTTCATCCAAAGTCACCTCTGCGCCCTGCGGCGGCAATTTCTGCACCGCACCTTGCGCCGACAACCGCGCTTGCAGCGCTTGCACTTCGGCATGCAGGGCCGCGCGATCTGCGGGATTTGTCATCAAGGCGGCGGCGATCAAAGGCACGGGCAGCACAGGCACAACCTTGGTGATTTCGGCCATCAGATGCGCGCCCAATTCCTCTGTCGGGGTTTCGGGAGCCTCTGCCAGAAAGCGACGCAGCGAAACCGGCGGGCCGAAACCCGCCGCAGTCGTGCCAAAGCCGGTGAAGCGACCGCGCAGCTTGCGCCACAGGTTGCGCAGTAGAAAAGCCATAATCGCCAAAGGTTTGCCGCGAAATCTTCGCGTGCCTTGTGCGGCCGCTTCGGTCAAGATCCGGTCTTCCAGCACCCGATCATAGGCCAGCCCCACCGGCACAAACACCACATCGCGCCCGCCGGGCTGATAGGCCGAAACGATGTAGGACAAAAGCCCCATCTTTGCTGGCCCGACACGGCCATCGAGGGAAAGCCCGCCCTCGGGGAAAATCGCCTGCGTCGTGCCCTCGGCCGTCGCCATTTGCACATAGCGCGCCAGCACCCGCCGATACAGCGTGTTGCGGCTGCCGCGCCGGATGAAATAGGCCCCCATCGAGCGGATCAGCGCACTCAGCGGCCAGATCCGCGCCCATTCCCCCACCGCATAAGAGATCGCCGAGCGGTTCGCCACAAGCCAGGTGATCAGCACGTAATCCATGTTAGAGCGATGATTCATCACGAAAATCACCGTGGCTTTCGGGTCGATATGCGCCAAGGCCGCATCAACTTTGCCGATACGCACCCGGTAGGCCAAACGCGACAGCCCGCGCGCCAGCCGGATCGCAAAGCCGAAATACAGCGTCGCCGAAAAGCCCGGCACAATCTCGCGGGCGTAGCGGCGGGCCTCTTCAAACGCCACCGAGCCGGGTATGCCGGTTTCCGCTGCGTGATCGGCCACTGCCTCTAACACGCGGGGATCGTAGGATAATCGCACGATCATATCCTGACGCCGTGCCAGTTTGAAAAATTCTATCGGGCGATCAAGACGGCGGTTCAGCCGCGCCAAAGCCTTTTCCGCACGTTTGCGGAAAAACCAGCGCACCGAGGGGAACAGGAAATGCGAGGCGAATGTGATCGCCGCAAAGGCCACGATCAACACCAATAACCAAAAGGGCACCGCGACGGGGTCTGTCATGCCACAATATTGGCAGCCCGTCGCGCCGTTTCAAAGCCTTGATTTGATCGAAATTCACCGGGGTCGTGGCAAAGTCATTCGGTGTAATAGTAATCGCCGGTTTCGCAGACATTGACATTTGCCTTTTGCAGCACGGTGCCATCGGCGAACACCGCCTTGAAATCAAACACACAATAGCCGTAAGCGTTGTCGAAATGCAGCTTCATCGCGCCACCGCTCGCCAACGTCGATGCCCCCATCACATCGCGGCCCCACCGGGATGCGCCTGAATTGGTGGATTGAAACTTTACCAACGTAAGACCGGTATCGTTGTGGATACGCACGGTGCGGTCATAGGCGGCGGCCTGCAAAGTGGTCGCAACCAAAGCGACGGCGGCAAGGCTCAGGCGCAGGGGAGAGTTCAGCATGTTATCCTCGTTTCATGGGTTGGCCGGGTTGGCATGGCCTGACATTCGCCGAACGGCGGCTGCAATTCCAATGACAAGGGCTGTCATGTTGGGTTGGGGCGAAATTCGCGCAAAATTTGCCGCAACGCAGCGAATTGACACTGGCGATAAATTACGATTACTTCGCGCCTGACGCAATAATATTGCCGACACGATTCAGGAGGCCGAGATGGCGACGAAAGAAACCCCGTGGTTGTTCCGCACCTATGCAGGCCATTCGACCGCTGCCGCCTCGAACGCGCTCTATCGCAGCAATCTCGCCAAAGGGCAGACCGGGCTGTCGGTCGCCTTCGATCTGCCCACGCAAACTGGCTATGATTCCGATCATGAACTGGCGCGGGGCGAGGTTGGCAAAGTCGGCGTTCCGGTCAACCATCTGGGCGACATGCGGGCGCTGTTCCGGGATATCCCCTTGGAACAAATGAATACTTCCATGACGATCAACGCCACGGCGCCTTGGCTGCTGGCGCTTTACATCGCCGTGGCCGAGGAACAGGGGGCCAAGGTCGCCGCCCTGCAAGGCACCGTGCAGAACGACATCATCAAGGAATATTTGTCGCGTGGCACCTATATCGCGCCACCTGCGCCCAGCCTGCGGATGATCACCGATGTCGCGGCCTACACCCAAAAACACCTGCCGAAATGGAACCCGATGAACGTCTGTTCCTATCATCTGCAAGAGGCGGGGGCGACGCCGGAGCAGGAACTCGCCTTTGCACTGGCCACCGCCTGCGCCGTGCTGGATGATCTAAAAGGTAAAGTTTCAGCGGCTGATTTCCCGAATATGGTCGGCAGAATATCGTTTTTTGTCAACGCCGGCATCCGCTTTGTAACCGAGCTGTGCAAGATGCGCGCCTTTGTCGATCTGTGGGATGAGCTGTGCGAGACCCGCTATGGCATCACCGAGGCCAAATATCGCCGCTTTCGCTACGGCGTTCAGGTCAACTCTTTGGGCCTGACCGAGCAGCAGCCCGAAAACAACGTCTACCGCATCCTGATCGAGATGCTGGCTGTGACCTTGTCGAAAAAGGCCCGCGCCCGTGCCGTGCAACTGCCCGCCTGGAATGAGGCTTTGGGCCTGCCGCGACCTTGGGATCAGCAATGGTCTTTGCGCATGCAGCAAATCCTCGCCTACGAAACCGACCTCTTGGAATATGACGATCTGTTCGACGGAAATCCTGCGATTGATCGAAAGGTGGCGGCGCTTAAAGACGGCGCGCGGGCCGAGCTTGCGCAAATCGACGCGATGGGCGGTGCTGTCGCGGCCATCGACTACATGAAGGGCCGTCTGGTTGAGGCCAATGCCGAGCGGATTGCCAAAATTGAAAGCAAAGAAACCACCGTCGTCGGCGTCAACGCTTGGGTTGAAACCACGCAAAGCCCGCTGACTTCGGGCGATGGCGCGATCATGACCTCGGACCCGCATGCCGAGGCTGATCAGATTGACCGTCTGACCACATGGCGCGCCGCCCGCGACAAGGCGGCGGTGCAAACCGCGCTGACCGCGCTGCGCGAGGCGGCAAAGTCGGGCCAAAACATCATGCCCGCGTCGATTGCGGCGGCAAAAGCTGGGGTCACAACCGGCGAATGGGGGCAGATGCTGCGCAGCGCTTTCGGCGAATACCGCGCGCCAACCGGCGTTTCCCGCAACCCCTCGAACCGCACTGAAGGGTTGGAGCCGATCCGCGAAGCCGTGCAAACTCTATCCGCCAAACTTGGTCGCCCCTTGAAGTTTCTTGTTGGAAAACCGGGGCTTGATGGCCATTCCAACGGTGCCGAGCAAATAGCCGCCCGCGCCCGCGACTGCGGTATGGACATCCATTACGAGGGCATCCGCCTGACCCCGATTGAGATTGTCACCGCCGCCGTCGCCCAAAATGCTCATGTCATCGGCCTGTCGATCTTGTCCGGCAGCCACCTGCCCCTGATCCGCGACACGCTGGCGCAGATGCGCGAAGCCGGGCTGTCGCAGACCCCGCTGATCGTCGGCGGCATCATTCCCGAAGACGATGCGCAGGCCCTGCGTGCCATGGGGGTCGCCGCCGTCTATACCCCGAAGGATTTCGAGCTCAATCGCATCATGATGGATATTGTCACCCTCGTGGACACCCGCGCCACCGCCGCCTAAGGCTTTCCATGGCCACCAAAACAGCATAGCCTGCCGCAAAAGCGGAGCATGCCATGACCCATCATATCGGAGCCAAACCCGGCGAGATTGCCGAAACCGTGCTGCTGCCGGGCGATCCCTACCGCGCCCGCTGGGCTGCGCAGAAATATCTCGAAAACCCGGTGTTGGTGAACGAGGTGCGTGGCATGCTGGGCTATACTGGCACTTGGCGCGGCCACCGTGTGACCATCCATGGCTCGGGCATGGGGATGCCATCGCTTTCGATCTATGCCAATGAATTGATAAAGGATTATGGGGCGCAAACCCTGATCCGCATAGGCTCGGCGGGGGCCTTGCAGACCGATGTGAATGTGCGCGACGTGGTTTTGGCGCAGACCGCCAGCACCTGCGGCAGCCCGTCGCAAAGCCTGTTCCGCGAGCTGAATTTCGCCCCCTGTGCCGACTTTGGCCTGCTGACCGCCGCCCATAAAGCCGCGCTGAAAATTGGCGTGCCTGTGCATGTCGGCGGCATTTTCTCGTCTGATACCTTTTATGACGAGCGCCCCGATCTGAACGCGCAGCTGCAGCGCCACGGGACGCTTTGCGTCGAGATGGAGGCCGCGGAACTTTACATGCTCGCCGCCCGCTACAACCGCCGCGCGCTGGCGGTGCTGACGATTTCCGACCACATCCTGACGCAGGAAGCCCTGCCCGCAGACCAACGCGAAACCAGTTTCGGGGCGATGGTCGAGGTGGCGCTAGAGGCCGCTTTCGCTTAGATCCGCGCGGCCGCCATTTCAAGAAAGCGCGCGGCGCGCTGCACCGCCGAGCCTGCCCGCATCGGCCGCGCCGACCACAACCGCAAGCCGCGCGGCAGGGTTACGCGCTGCTGAAACGGCGCGACCAACGCTCCGGCGGCAAGATGCGTGGCGACCAAAGCCCGATGCGCCATCAGCACGCCCGCCCCACCCGCGGCCTCTTCCAGCGCCAGCGCATAAAGCGAAAACACCGGCCCGCGTGGGCTGAAATGCACCCCCGGCATCGCGGCATCGGCCCAGATCTGCCAATCTTGCGCCCAGCTTGCATCGGTCAGACATGTCACCGCTGACAGATCCTCGGGGCGGTGCAGTTTCGCAGCAAGTGCCGGGGAACACACAGGAAAAATCTCATCCGTTGCGATCATCTGACCGGTTTCGCCGTAGAACAGGCTAAGATCATAGGGCGTGCGCTTGAGGTTTGGCGGCGCTTCCATCGCGGTGATTGAAATTTCAATCTCGGGGGCAGCGGCGCGCAAAGCCGGCAGACGGGGCGACAGCCAAAGCTGCGCCAAAGCTGGCAAAGTCGCGATATGAACCACGCGCGGGGCGGCCTCGGCGCGCAGGATTTGCACCGCAGCCCCCAGCGCATCAAAGGCAGTGCTGAACTCTGGCACCGCCCGCGCTGCTGCTGCGGTCAGGCGCACGCCGCGCCCGTCGCGCTCAAACAAAGTAGCACCCAGAGCGGCCTCAAGTGTGCGTACATGCGCCGTCACTGCCCCCGGTGTTACCCCCAATTCAGCGGCGGCCAAAGCAAAGCTGCCCAACCGACCCGCTGCTTCAAAGGCGCGCAACGCAGACAGGGCAAGGTCTTTCGGGCGGGGGGGTGAAACAGCCATAATACCTCAGATTTTCTAGGCATATAATTTCTACGCTTATTTTTTATAACCCTAGTTTTCCGCAATTCTGATTTGCCCGCAACCCCTGTCTCTGGTCTGTTGTCCCAAAAGGAGAACATCATGCCCCATCTTTCCCACCGTCCTTGGGTTCCCGCGCAATGCGAGACCTTGATTCAACGCCTTGCCCAAGATGCGAACGCGCCCTCTGCACAGGTTGCGGACCGCATCGAAGCGCTGGTGCAGGCCAATGCCCAGATCCACGACCGCGATTGCTTCAACCTGAACCCCGCCACCAACATCATGAACCCCAAAGCCGAAGCGGTGCTGGCGCGCGGTCTCGGCAGCCGCCCTTCCTTGGGCTATCCGGGTGATAAATATGAGATGGGGCTGGAGGCGATTGAAGAAATCGAGGTCATCGCAGCAGAGCTTGCAGCGGAGATCTTCCAAGCGAAATACGCAGAAATCCGCGTCGGCTCGGGGGCTTTGGCCAACCTCTACGGCTTTATGGCGCTGACCAAACCGGGGGATGTGATCATCGCACCGCCTGCCACCATCGGCGGCCATGTCACCCATCACGCCGCCGGATGTGCTGGACTTTACGGGCTGATCACGCACCCTGCCCCGGTCAATGCTGACGGCTATACCATTGATCTGGTTGAACTTCGCACCCTTGCGCATCGGGTTAAGCCCAAGCTGATCACCGTCGGCGGCAGCCTTAATCTGTTCCCGCATCCTGTGGCTGAAATCCGTGCCATCGCTGACGAGGTCGGTGCGAAAGTGCTGTTTGATGCCGCGCATCAATGTGGCATCATTGCGGGCGGGCTTTGGGCCAACCCGCTGCATGAAGGCGCGCATCTGATGACGATGAGCACCTATAAATCGCTTGGCGGCCCGGCGGGTGGCTTGATCGTCACCAACGACGCCACGATTGCCGAGCGGCTGGATCACATCGCCTATCCCGGCATGACCGCGAATTTTGATGCCGCCAAATCCGCAGCCCTCGCACTGTCTCTGCTGGATTGGCGCGATTTTGGCGCAGATTACGCGCGGGCCATGGTCGATCTGGCGCAAGCCTTGGCGCAGGAACTGAACAAACTTGGCTTGCCGATCTTTGCGTTGAACAACGGCGGCACCAAAAGCCATCAGTTCGCCATCGAGGCGGCGGGTTTTGGCGGCGGCCAGACCGCATCGAAAACCCTGCGCAAGGCGGGCTTTCTTGCCTGTGGCATCGGCCTGCCGATTGCCGAAGTTGCCAATGATCTGAACGGCTTGCGCATTGGAACGCCCGAGTTGGTGCGCCGTGGCGTCACGCCCAAAGACGCCCCCGCCCTTGCGGCCTTGATTGCCGAGGCCCTGCGATCCAACGCGCCCGAAACACTTGCCGCGCGCACCAAAGCCCTGCGCGCGCAATTCCAGGGACTGCACTATATGCGGCCTTGACCTAACCGATTCGTGGGCGTCTATTGCGATCCCCCAAGCAGGAGACGCCCATGAAAACCCGCAATCTTGGCCAAAATGGCCCCAAAGTCTCGGCCATTGGCCTTGGTGCCATGTCTTTCGGCGGCATTTTTGGCGACACGACTGAGGCAGAAAGCCTGCAATGTCTGGATGCGATGCTGGATCACGGCATCGACTTTATCGACACTGCCAATATTTACGGCATGGGCGTTTCCGAGACCATCATCGGCAAATGGCTGGCGACGCGCCGACCGAACGTCACCATCGCCACCAAGGCCAGTTTTGTGGCTGTGCCGCAGCGCCACATCGACAACTCGGAATCGCATCTGCGCACCGCGCTGGAAGCCTCGCTGAAACGGCTTGGCCGCGATCATGTCGAACTGTTCTATATCCACCGCCGCGAACACGCCCGCCCCTTGGCCGAGGTGATCGGCACGCTGCAGCGCCTGATCGAGGAAGGCAAGATCGGCGGCTATGGCATGTCGGAAATCGCGCCCGACACCCTGCGCGCTGCCCATAAAATTCATCCCTGCATGGCGGTGCAGAATGAATATTCGCTGTGGAGCCGTCAGCCAGAATTGGGGGTGATCCAAGCCTGCAAAGCCTTGGGCGTGGCCTTCATCCCGTTTTCACCGCTGGCGCGCGGCATGCTGGGCGATACGCCACTTGCGCAACCGACTGATGGTTTTCGCGCGCAAAACCCACGTTTTACGGGTGAGAACTTTGTCGAAAACACCAAGACGATCAACGCTTTCCGTGCCTTTTGCGCCGCACGGGGCTGGAGAACCGCCGCCACAGCGCTTGCTTGGATCTTGGCGAAGGGCGAGCATCTGATTCCAATCCCCGGCACCCGCAAGGCGGAAAATCTTGCACATTGGGCGCAGGCGACCGAGATCACCCTGACCGCCGAAGACCATGCCGAAATCGACCGCATCCTGCCGCCGGGCTTTGCTGCGGGCGACCGCTACGGCGATCATCAACTGCTGGCGGTGGAGCGTTATTGTTAAGCCCGCCCCTGCACCCAAGCCACATCAGCTAGGGGGCGCGGCCCCGATCCCGCGCTTGGGATCGGCGGCTGCGATCAGAACCACGCGCCAGTGCCGGGCATCATCCAGCGGGCGATTTGGCTTTGGGTTAGCGACATCCCGCCCACCCTTAGGTCACGCGCAAGCACTGTCGGGGCAGCTTTCCCACGCCCGGATCACACAGCGCACCGCAGGCGGCGCATTTGTAGCTGCTGGGACCCAAGCGGCGATCCAAGCGCCAGCGGCAGGCGCGCGTCAGGGTTGAATTGCGGCGTGCCAGCCAGCCGTAGACGAACACTGACACGCCCAGAAGCAGCAAAAGCAAAGGCATGCGGCCTCCATTCTTTCATCTTGCCCAGCATGGCCTAAGCCGTCGCGCCCTGCAACAAGGCCGGCTCGGTCCGGATGCGATGGCTGGGGAACGGGATCGGCGCCACCCGGTTTTGCCGCGCGCGCGAATATTCCGCAGGCATCCGCAACACCGCATATTGCCGGCCGTCTTCGTCGTTGCGGTAGGTTTCGCCCAGCCGCGAGACTTCGTAGCCGATCTGACGCAACGCCCGCATCAGAGCCAGCGACGACAGGCAGATCAGCTCTTCGCCGCCCTGCGCTTGGGTGATGTCAACCAAGCCATCCACGATGGCCGTCAGACATTCGCTGCGCTCGGCCGCTGTGGTCAGCGCATCCGAAACCACCAGCCGCGTACATTCCCAGACATGCGGCGTCGCGATTTCAACCGACATCACATGCGATGGAATATGCGGAAGCTTGCCGGAATAGGCATCGCGCAGCATGTAGGTATGGCTGCCCCAAGTCGCGGTTGTCGGCATCGCCCGCGCGCCGCCCACAACCTGGCCGTGTTTCAGAACCAATGAGTAATGCGCCACTGGCGTATCATACTGGTCCATCTCAACCTTGGAATTATGCGGCACGTCCCAACCGAGTTGATCGACGAAGACTTGTTTTCGCAGCGCGAGAAAGTCGTAGAAAGCTGGGCCGTAGCGGTGAAAATCGGAAAAGTCGAAGCGGATATTGTCCATGGCAGTCCCCAAATCTTGCTGAATTGTTTCAGATATGGAGACAATATCCTGTAAGTTGCATTTAATCACGGCCCGCAAACGCAAGGCGACTAAATCTAATGTTAAAATTGTCGAAAAGAACAACAGCAGCCTAGAGAATCCGCCGTGCCGCCGCGATCGAGGCCGCTTGGGATTGCGTCCGCGCGCCCAGCTTACGCTTTACGTTGTTCAGGCGGGCCTTGACGGCGCTTTCCGAAATTCCCAGCCGCGCGGCAATTTGTTTCAGGCGCAGCCCCTCGGATTGCAGCTTGAGCGCCTCAACTTCGGCATTTGTCAGACTTTTCTCGTCCTCGGGGCCTGTGTGCAGCTGCTGCATGATTCGCACCAGCCCGCCGATTTCGGCATCTTCAAAGTCGCGGTCATCGCGGAAGAAAAGCCCGTAACTGCGGCGGCCCTTGTCTTGCGGTGCCATCACCGACACCGCGGCGCCGTGGCCCAGGCCGAACACCGCAGCATGCGCCCGCACCTGATGCGGGTCGCTGATCGTCATTTCTGAAAAGCGGATTCCGCCAACATTTCCATAGACCCAGCGCATTGCAGGGTCTTGCACAACTAGACCTTGGGTTGTGTAAAACTCCACCCAGATTTCGGGTAAGTTGTTCAACTCTTCCTCGGGGAAAGAAAAGCCAACCCGCAATGCCACATAAGAGCCTGCTGGCGCGATATGTTGTATCTGCTCTCTCATTGCCTGTAGAAGTGTCATATGCTCAAAACAGTTGCCGAACGCTTTACCAACTCATACCCTGATCGCGTAACTATTGCCCGGATAAATTGTATTGCGCAACAGATAGCATCCAAGGGGTGAGTTAACGTGCAGGATTTGACGAAAGTGGCTGCAGTTACTGGCTTACTCAACCAGTTGAGAGAGATTTGTGACAGCGGTTTTGCGCTGGCCATCCATATCCGCTACACGCGCCCGACGATTCTGTATAGGACTTACCAGCAGGCTTGGATTGACCATTACAGCGAGCGCGGCTTTATGCTTAGCGATCCGGTTGTGCACTGGGGGCTGACGCATGTTGGCGGAATCAAATGGGCCGAATTGAGTGATCAGGACGAGCAAGGCGTGCTGCCTGCCGCCATCGCGCATGGCCTGCACAATGGCTGGACCTATGCGGTCGGGCCGCAGACATCGCGCACCATTGCAGGCGTCACCAAATCCGGCGCTGATTTCACCGAAGCGCAGCGCGCCGAGATCATCAGGATCGTAGACGAGTTGCACGCGCTGACAGACGGCTTTGAAGCTTTTGCGCCCGAAACGCAGGCGGCATTGCTGGCGCTGACAGCGCACTGAGGGCAGCGCCCCATGCAAAAAGCGCGCCACAGCGACGCGCTTTTTCAGAGCTCTGCGGTTTCATAGCCGCGCGGTTTGGCGGTTAAACCACCCGCTCGACCATCATCTTTTTGATCTCGGCAATCGCTTTGGCCGGGTTCAGCCCCTTTGGGCAGGTCTTGGTGCAGTTCATGATCGTGTGGCAACGATACAATTTGAACGGGTCTTCCAGATCATCCAACCGCTCGCCCGTCGCCTCATCGCGGCTGTCGATGATCCAGCGATAAGCATGCAGCAAAGCCGCTGGCCCCAGATATTTATCGCTGTTCCACCAATAGCTTGGGCAAGAGGTGCTGCAACTTGCGCACATCACACATTCATAAAGCCCGTCGAGTTTCGAGCGATCCTCGATCGACTGCCGCCATTCTTTCGCGGGGCGGTTGGTCTTGGTTTCCAGCCACGGCATGATGCTGGCGTGCTGGGCGTAGAAATGCGTGAGGTCGGGGATCAGATCTTTCACCACCGGCATGTGCGGCAGCGGGTAGATTTTCACATCGCCGCGCACCTCGTCCAAGCCGTAAATACAGGCGAGCGTATTGATGCCGCCAATGTTCATCGCGCAAGATCCGCAAATCCCCTCGCGGCAGGACCGCCGAAAGGTCAGCGTCGGGTCGATCTCATTCTTGATCTTGATCAGCGCGTCCAGCACCATCGGGCCGCATTTGTCCATATCAAGGAAATAGGTGTCTACGCGGGGATTTTCGCCGTCATCTGGGCTCCAGCGATAGATGTGGAACTTGCGCACGTTTTTGCCATCCGGCTTTGGCCAAGTCTTGCCAGTGCGGATCTTCGAGTTTTTCGGCAGGGTGAACTGAACCATATCTCAGACTTTCCTTAACTTCCGCATCATCTATCTGGCGGGAATGCTGGTAAACGGACGCGATGGCATCTCACCCGAGCGGTGATAGACGCAATTCTGGTAAACTTGGTCAGGGTCTTTGCCCTGAATGTAGTCGCTGCTTATGGTGATTTCGCCAAAGCCATGCCTGCGGCCATCCGATCCGATGCCAACGCCCAGCTCGCCCCGTGGCTGCTGCGCCAGACGCGCGCGCTCAAAACAAGCGCGCTCGGCCTCTTCGCGGCTGATCGGCCCGCAGGCGATCATCGGCAAAAGCGCAAGCAAGGCAATGGCTTGGCGCATCGCTTAGCCTTTCAACGGCGGCACGCCATTGCGTGCAAAGCAGTCAGAAGCAACCGGACGTGTCGCCAGATTGCGGATGTTCTGCACCGTCAACGTGCCCGCTTCCACGCCGACATCGCGCGCCAAGGCCCGGGTTTCTTCGGGGTCGGCGGCATCCAGCACGCATTGCGTTGCGGCCTCGGCCACCGATCCCGGCAACTCGCGTGCCAGAACCGGGCGCACCACGGATTCCGCCGTGCGCCGCATCGCCTTATCGGCCAAAACCTGCGGATCGCAGGCCGCCAGTGCCATGATCATCAATGCCGCCCAAACCCGCATCAGAACTTCCTTTCAGCCGGTGCGATTTTCTTCAGCGAGATCCCACCATCGGCTTCCGCCGTCAGGGGTGCTGTATGCACCGGGCGATAGTCCAACCGAACCTGATTTCCGTCAACCCAAGCCAAAGTGTGCTTGCGCCAATCGGCGTCATTGCGCGTGGCGTAATCTTCATGCGCATGCGCACCCCGGCTTTCGGTGCGGGCATGCGCGCCCACGATCGTCGCCAGTGCGTTCGGCATAAGGTTCTGAAGTTCCAGCGTTTCCATCAAATCGCTGTTCCAGATCAACGAGCGGTCCGTGACCTTCACGTCGCCCATCCTGCCCGCAATCGCCGTCATCTTCTGCACGCCCTCGCCCAGCGTCTTGTCGGTGCGGAACACCGCTGCATCGGCCTGCATGGTCTTTTGCATTTCCAGACGCAGATCAGCCGTCGGCACCGATCCATTGGCGTGGCGGGTCGCGTCAAAGCGATCCAAGGCGCGGTCCACTTCGGCCTTGTTGACCTCTGCTGCGCGGTCTTTCGGGTTCACGATCTCGCCCGCGCGGATCGCGGCGGCGCGACCAAACACCACCAGATCAATCAGGCTGTTGGAGCCAAGACGGTTCGCGCCATGCACCGAGGCACAGCCCGCCTCGCCCACCGCCATCAGGCCCGGCACGGTGGCATCGGGGTTTTCATGCGTCGGATTCAGCACTTCGCCAAAGTAGTTGGTCGGAATCCCGCCCATGTTGTAATGCACCGTCGGCAGCACCGGGATGGGTTCTTTGTGCAGATCAACGCCCGCGAAAATCCGTGCGCTTTCCGAAATCCCCGGCAGCCGCAGCGCCAGCGTTTCGGGCGGCAGGTGGTTCAGGTGCAAATGGATGTGGTCCTTATGCTCGCCCACGCCACGGCCTTCCCGAATTTCCATCGTCATGCAGCGGCTGACATAATCGCGCGGGGCCAAGTCTTTGTAATGGGGCGCATAACGCTCCATAAACCGCTCACCTTCCGAGTTGGTCAGATAGCCGCCCTCGCCGCGCGCGCCTTCCGTGATCAGACAGCCAGAGCCGTAGATCCCGGTCGGGTGAAACTGCACAAACTCCATATCCTGCAACGGCAGCCCAGCGCGGGCCACCATGCCGCCGCCATCACCGGTGCAGGTGTGGGCCGAAGTCGCGCTGAAATACGCCCGACCATAGCCGCCCGTCGCCAGCACCGTCATCTTGGCGTTGAACACATGGATGGTGCCATCGTCCAGCTTCCACGCCACTACTCCGGTGCATTTGCCATCGGTCATGATCAGATCAATGGCGAAATATTCGATAAAGAATTCGGCATTATTCTTCAGGGATTGCCCGTAAAGCGTGTGCAAAATCGCGTGGCCGGTGCGGTCGGCTGCCGCACAGGTGCGCTGCACTGGCGGACCTTCTCCGTATTCGGTGGTATGGCCACCGAACGGGCGCTGGTAGATCTTGCCCTCTTCGGTGCGGCTGAAGGGAACACCGTAATGCTCCAGCTCGTAGACCGCTTTCGGGGCCTCGCGCGCAAGGTATTCCATCGCATCGGTGTCGCCCAGCCAGTCCGAGCCCTTCACCGTGTCATACATATGCCACTGCCAGCTGTCGGGGCCCATATTGCCCAAAGACGCGGCAATACCGCCCTGCGCGGCAACCGTGTGGCTGCGCGTCGGGAACACTTTGGTCACGCACGCGGTGCGCAAACCCTGTTCGGCCATGCCCAAGGTCGCGCGCAAACCAGCACCGCCAGCCCCCACCACAACCACATCATAGTCATGCACTTCATACGGATAAGCAGTCATGTCAGCCCCTTAAAGCGCGATGCGGATCAAGGCATAAAGCCCGGTCGCAGCGATCACGGTGGTCAGAGAAATTACAAATATGATCAAAGCCTTACGCATGGTGCCATGGGTATAATCCTCGATCATCATGGTGGCCCCCATTGCGAAATGCCGCATGCCGATCACAAGGATCAGCGCGGTCAGGATCGCCGGGAAAGGATGCGCAAAAGTCGCCCGCACCACCTCATAGTCTTGGCCCAACGCATGGCCAAAGATATAGACCCAAGTCGGCACCATGAAGGCCAGCGCCACCGCCGACATCGTCATCGACCAGTGATGCGCCGTGCCGGTATGAGCAGAGCCCTTGCCAATCGCGCGCTTGCGCGCCGTAAGATAACGCATGAGATCAGCCCCTTACACGATCAAAATGGTGAGAATGGTCAGCACGACCGAACCTATCACGCAGACCCAGCCCAGCTTTTCCGCCGTGGCAATCTCTAGCCCGTGGCCCGCGTCGAAATACAGATGCCGCAGCCCTGCCAGATAGTGATACCAGATCGCCCAAGCCGAGCCTGTGAACACCAGATCGCCAAACCAGCTGGTGCAAACCGCATTGGCGAAGGCGAAATGCGCGGGCGAGGTCGCCGCAGCCAGCAGCCACCACACCGCCAAAATCACGCCAACGATCAGCGCATTGCCGGTAATCCGGGTCAGGATCGAGCTTACCATGGTCATCTGCACGCGATAAATCTGCAAATGCGGCGACAGAGGGCGCTCCACCCGCTTCACTTCGGCCATAACACATCCCTTCCTCTGGATCCGGGTCTTCGATAGCGGCCGGCCAGGAAGTCCTGCCTGGCGGCTGCGCGGCGTTCACTTCTCAATAGCGCTTATCTCGCGCATGTCACCCCAAACCATGCTGCATCTGCGCAATGTTCTCGCTATCAGTTGCAGTTTTTTGAATTTGTGATCACACAAAAAAACCATGTGATCACAATAATCCTCAATCTGGCGAGGCTTCCCACATCTCCTTCAGATTCTGCGCGTATTCGTTACAAATCGTAATCTTCTGCGCGCTGCGGCTGTAAAAGGCATTGGCCTCACCGCAATCTGCCACCAGAACCGTGACCGGGACAGGCAGGCCAAAGCGGTCGTTTATGGCCTGCACCTCTTCCGCGATCAGATCGGCCAGCGGCTGCCCCTGCTGCCCGGCGACCATTTCCAGGCCGACATTATCCCCGCCCGGCGTCGCCCCTTCCAGCACCTGAGCCCAAGAGCGCGACGCCTCTTCCCATTCGGAAGGACAGCGCTCTGCGCGTTCTGGCGGCAAGCCCAGATCATCGGCCAAGCCCTGACGCGCCTCTGGATTGGCCCCGTAAAACAGGCACACCACGGTGTAATAGCGTTGCATATCAAGGCTATGCTCGTCGGAATAGACAGGTTCCGCGCCGCCTGCATCACGCTGTTCGGCCAGCAGTGCATAAGCCGTGGCATCGCTGGCAAGGATGTTCGCCGCCGCTTCCTCTTCCCAGATGTCATTCATCAGGATCACCGACAGATGGTCCGCCGCATCTTCTTGCTTGCCCAGAACCGGCAATTGCAGCACGTCGATCAGCGCATGGCCCAGTTCGTGATAAAAGGTGGCCACCACCTCATTGGCGACAAAAGCCGCCGCCGCCTCGTCCGCGGGAAAGTCAAAGCCGGTTTGCGCCGGGGCCGCCGTCGCAAAACCCAGAGCTGCCGCCGCCCACAGAAATTGCCGCATCAACACCCCCCGCTTTGGGCCAGCCTGACACGCCAGACCAAACGAGGCAACGTTTAGCGCGCGATTGTTAAACTGGTATAAACGCCCAATAATCCAGATCGAGCAGCACCTCGGGCAGATATTTGCCATCCGCCCCGCGCAAATCCCCCGCCGCCCCCCGCGTGGCCACCAGCCGCAGCCGGATCGCGCCGACACCCGGCGCATCCAGCTCTGCCATCTCCAACACCTCGGACCACGCCCGCACCGTATCGTCCGCAAAGCACGGATTGGCATGCGCGCCCGCGTTCAGCGCCGCCAGCATCTGCGCATTGGCCAGCCCGTTGAACGACAAAGCCCGCGCAAGACTGATCACATGCCCGCCATAGATCAGCCGTTTGCCATCTGCCCGCTGCGTCGCATCGAAATGCACTTTCGCGGTGTTCTGCCAGAGGCGCGTTGCCAGCATATGCTCGGCTTCCTCAATGGTGACGCCATCAACATGGTCGATCACCTCGCCCACAGCATAGTCGCGCATCCGGTGCGGCTCGCCCGCCAGTGCGAAGTTATAGCGTGAGAAATCAAGCCCCTGCGGGATCACCAGTGCAGAGGGCTCCACCACCTTAGCCAGCGCTGGCACCACCGCCACCGAGGCCGCCGCGCCAAAATCGCGCTTCTTCACCATCACCCAGCGCACATATTCCAGCACCGCCTCGTCATGCTGGTTCAGCCCCACGGTGCGCACATAAACCACGCCCGATTGCCCATTCGAGTTCTCTTTGACCCCGATCACCGTGCTTTGCGCGCGCAACGTATCCCCCGGCCAGACCGGACACAGCCAGCGCCCCTCGGCATAGCCCAGATTGGCCACCGCGTTCAAAGACACATCCGGCACGGTCTTGCCGAACACCACATGAAACGCCACCAGATCATCCAAAGGGCTGAACGGCAGCCCGCAGTCTTGCGCAAAAATATCCGAGGAATACAGGGCATGCCGCGCCGGATAGAGTGCGTGATAAAGCGCGCGCTCACCCATTTTCACCGTGCGCGGGCTGGCATGGATGATCACATCGCCCAAGCGGTAATCCTCAAAAAACCGCCCCGCGTTGGTTTTCTTCCCGCTCATGCTATTCCCCCGAAACGGCAGGGTGGGTTCTATCCCACCCCCGCCTTATGCCTCACCCAGTTTGATATCCGGGTGATATTGCCCCGGCACTTCCTTCACGACCGCCTGCCCGCAGCGCATGACGCCGCGCGCAGCGTCAAAGCCATAAGTTGGCCCGCCATGCAGCACCCACCCTTTGCTCAGCGCCAAACTGACCTTGTGGCAAAACGCGCTGGTGTCGTCGTCCGATAAAAACCGATACAGCTGCATCAGGAATACGTCCCCATAAACACTGGATGCCCAAGCCATTGGTGGATCATCGCAATCACGCCCAGCAACACCAAGGTGCCGACCAGATTCATCATATCGCCCTTCAGCCCACGCCCGCCCAGCGGCGCCAGCCAAACCTCGGACCGGTTGATCAGCAGCATGGAGATCAGCGCCCACAGCCCCAAGCCGCCAAACAGCACCACAGACGCCAGATCGCCATTCACCAGCAGATGCGCGACCGCCCAGACCACCACGCCCCACAGCATCGGATGCCGGATCTTGGGATACAGCGTGCCCTTGGTGCCGCCGACGCCAAACAGGAACAAAGACACCAACATCAAGGTGTTATTGGCGTGCCCCATCCCCGGCAGCGGCGTGTAAAGCGGCGTGAAATCTGCGGCGCGGTAGCCTATGACCATCAACACCACCGCCAACAGCGACAGCACCGTGACCAGCAGCTTGCCACGCGCGCCCATCGCCGCCCGCGCTTGCGGCGCCACTCGTTTGAAAAAATGCGCGCCACTCCAAAGCGCCAGTCCCAAAATCAGCCAGCTCATCGCCAAATCCTACTGTGACAGCGCGGCTATCATCTGGGCCTTCCCTAGAACCGCCTGTGCGGTGACGATATGCAGGTTTTCGACGATCTTTCCATCCACAACCGCCACGCCCTGCCCCGCCGCCAGTGCCGCACGATGCGCCGCGATCTGGCGCTTGGCCAAATCCATCTCGGCCTCTGACGGCGCAAAGGCCGCATTGGCAATCTCAAGCTGGCTCGGATGGATCAGGGTTTTGCCATCAAAGCCCATATCGCGCCCCTGCCCACATTCGACCTCTAGCCCGGCTGCATCCTTGAACGCATTATAGACGCCGTCCACGATGACCCGGCCATGGGCCTTGGCCGCCAGCACACACAGCCCCAAACCCGCCTGCAAGGCCAAGCGATCCGCCCGATGTCGGCTACCAAGCTCTTTGGCCAGATCATTGGTGCCCACCACAAGGCCCTCAAGGCTTGGATGCGCTGCAATCTCGCCCGCGTTCAGCATGCCCAGCGCGGTTTCCATCATCGCCCACAACGGCTTTGCCGTCTGCACCGTCACCGCATCCAGATCCGCCACGCGGTTGACCTTGGGGATCAGCACCGCCTCGACTGCCGGGTCTGATCCAAACACCGCCAGATCATCTGCCCCCCATGGGGTATCCAAGCCGTTGATCCTGACGATACGTGCGCGCTTGCCATAACCGCCCGCCGCCAGCGCCGCCCGCAGCACATCGCGCGCCGCAGCCTTTTCATCCGGTGCCACCGCATCTTCCAGATCAAAGATGATCGCATCCGCCGCCAAGCCCCGCGCCTTGTCCAACGCCCGCGCATTAGAGCCCGGAATATACAGCACAGAACGATAGGGGCGCGCGGTCATGATTCTCTCCAGCAACAATATTGCGCCAAACGACCGCATTTCGCCACTTTCGGCAAGCTCAATTTTGCTGCATCGCAGAAAAATCCCCCGCCGCACAGCCTAAGCACAGCCCCCGCGCGCGAGCTGTTAACGCTTTGCTTGCATCTTCTGCCCAAGCTGGCTGCATCTCACAAACGCAGAGGCCAAGATGCAAAACTCCCTGTTCGCCCTGTCGCTAGGTTTTGCCGGGCTGATCCTTGCCGCGCATGCCTTGCAAGCCGCGCCCCACAACACCCTAGCCTTCCTAAAACCCGCGATAGCCGTCCCAGATCAGCTTGAGTGACACCAGCAGCAAGGCCCATGTCACCAGCTCGAAAAACAGCTTCTCTGGCAGCCACTTCACCAGCCTGACCCCGACAAAAACCGACACCGCCGCAATCGGCATCAACACCAACACCTTCTCAAGGCTTAACAAATTGACTTGCCCCAGCATGTAATACGGGATCAGCTTGATCGCGTTGATATAGGCAAAGGCGATGGTCGAAGTGCCGGCAAACACCGCTTTGTTCATCCCCAAGGGCATGGTGTAAACCTGATAGGGCGGCCCACCCGAATGGCTGACAAAGCTGGTAAATCCGGTGACCGCGCCCCAGAACACGCCGGGCGCGATCTTTGGCTCGGCGGGGGCCACAACAATCTTGCGGCGGATCAACAGGTTCAACGCAAACACCACGCCGATCACCCCGATCAGCACCGTCACCCAAGCCTCTGACACCGCCTCAGCGGTGACATAGCCCAAGATCACCCCAAGCGTCGCCGCAGGCACGATGATCGCCAGCACCCGACGATCAAACGCATGGCGATAGGCGTAAAGCCCGAACATATCCGACACCACATACAGCGGCAACAACAGCCCAGCCGCCGTCACAGGATGCATCCCCGGCACCAAAGCCAGCACCGGCACCGACAGCATCCCGACCACCGGCATGCCGCCTTTGCCCATGCCGACCAGCACCGCCGCAAAACTGGCCAGCGCCCAAAACGCAAATCCGTCCATCATGGCTCTTTCCCCTGCCAGCGGAATCACCCATGATCACCGCGTTGCCGACCCGACCGGCTTTCGGAATCGCCCAGCCCCAGTTGCTTGCGCCCGTTTAGCGCAAACACTGTAGCCGGGCCAGTGACTTGCCTTGCCGCACTGCAGCAGGCTTGCGTCCAAAGCCGGGTGGGTTTAGCATACCACAGTATACAAACCTTACCAGAACCCTCTCGGAGGCCCACATGGCACGCCCAAAAATCGCGCTGATCGGCGCAGGTCAGATCGGTGGCACGCTCGCCCATCTTGCCGCCATCAAAGAACTTGGCGACATCATCCTGTTTGATATTGCCGAGGGCACGCCGCAGGGCAAAGCGCTCGACATCGCGCAATCCGGTCCTTCGGCGGGCTTTGATGCCAGCCTCAAGGGGGCCAATTCCTACGCCGATATCGCGGGCGCCGATGTGTGCATCGTCACCGCAGGTGTGCCGCGCAAACCGGGGATGAGCCGCGATGACCTGCTCGGGATCAACCTCAAAGTGATGAAAGCCGTGGGTGAGGGCCTGAAAGCCCACGCGCCGAATGCGTTCGTGATCTGCATCACCAACCCGCTGGATGCGATGGTCTGGGCATTGCGCGAGTTCTCTGGCCTGCCGCATCACATGGTTGTCGGCATGGCTGGCGTCTTGGACTCTGCCCGCTTCCGTCATTTCCTGTCGGTCGAATTCAACGTCTCGATGCGCGATGTCACGGCTTTCGTGCTGGGTGGCCACGGCGACACCATGGTGCCTTTGGCGCGTTATTCGACCGTTGGCGGCATCCCGCTGCCCGATCTGGTGGCGATGGGCTGGACCACACAGGAAAAACTCGACGGTATCATCCAGCGCACCCGCGATGGCGGGGCCGAGATCGTGGGCCTGCTGAAAACCGGCTCGGCCTTCTACGCGCCTGCACAATCGGCGATCGAGATGGCCGAAGCTTTCCTCAAAGACCAAAAGCGCCTGCTGCCCTGCGCGGCCTATGTTGATGGCGCACTTGGCCTGAACGGCATGTATGTGGGCGTCCCCACCATCATCGGTGCAGGCGGGATTGAGCGTATCGTCGACATCAAGATGAACGCGGACGAGCAGGCGATGTTCACCAAATCGGTCGAGGCCGTGAACGGCCTTGTCGCCGCTTGCAAAGCGATTGATCCGTCGCTGGCATAAGCGCCATGGGGTGAAACCCCGCCCTACACCCATGATGCATAATGCGCGCCGCACCCCGGCGCGCATTTTTCACAGCTTGATTGGGTTTGCGACCCAACGCTTTCCCCGAAATCCACTCCGCAAGACGCTTTGGCCATCGACGCCACCCGCGCAGCCGCATTTTTCGCAGCACCCAGACCTTCGCAAACCTACGCCACAGGTCCCGCAGATGGCTAAACCGGCAAACACCCTCATTTGACAATTTGTCCGCGATGTATCTGCGCTTTATACGCCCCGGAAAACTCGGCCCCACCAGCCAACCGCGACAAAGAAGCTTACTCGCGCCCATGTCCTCGCCACCTTGCTGATCGAAAAGCCCATGTGACTGAAATTCTGCGCGCAAACCGCTGCGGCGACGTCATTCATGACGATTGACAACAAGTCGTGGCCGAACGCCGCAGCGATACCCCGGCATAACACCAGCCCCTGCATAAACCGTCCGCCACGCTTTCACATCGGCCCAGATATTCCACGGGGCAGGGTTTGGCACGCCAAACCCGTGGGGGTGTGAAACCCCCATCCACCGCGCAAATCTTAACAAGACCTTAAATCTGCCACCCCAACCCCTTGATTTCAAACACATCTAAATGGTCCCGCGTTGGGACCGCAGCCCAATCCCCCTTGACAGCCCGCCGATCAGCGCCCCAACTCCCGCAAAACATCGGAGGCCAGAATGTCTGATTTTCACGCTGAACTCGAATCCCGCCTGATCCGCTACGCCAGCATCGACAGCCAATCCAATGACGACGGGACCTCCTCGCCCTCCACCGAAATCCAACTGAACATCCTGCGCCTGCTGGAAGCCGAGCTGCGCGACATCGGCGCCTCAGATGTGCAACTCACCCCCTATGGCACCGTGATCGCCACCATCCCCGGCACCGCAGCGGGCCCCACCGTGGCCCTACTCGCCCATGTCGACACCGCCCCGCAATTCAACGCAACCGGCGTCAAACCCCGCGTGATCCGAGGCTACAATGGCGGCGCGATCTCTTTCCCCGACAACCCCGCCCTCTCGCTTACCCCCGAGCACAACCCCTACCTCGGCACCAAACAGGGCCACGACATCATCACCGCCTCGGGACTCACCCTGCTGGGCGCGGATGACAAAGCAGGCGTCGCCATCCTGATGACCACCGCCCGCCACCTGCTGCAAAACCCCGAGATCGCCCACCCGACCTTGCGCGTAGCCTTCACCCCGGATGAGGAAATCGGTCGCGGCGTCCATTCCAGCCTGCCCAAAGACCTGAACACCGATTTCGCCTACACCTTCGACGGCGGAGCGGTGGGCGAGATCGAATACGAAAGTTTCTCGGCCGATGGCGCGGTTGTCACCATCAAAGGCGTCTCGATCCACCCCGGCCTTGCGAAAGACAAACTCGTCAACGCCATCCACCTTGCCGCCAAAATCATCCAGACCCTGCCGCAAGCCACCCTCACCCCCGAAACCACCGACGACCGCGAAGGTTTCATCCACGCCACCGACATGACAGGCGGCGCATCCGAGATGACCCTGAAATTCATCCTGCGCGACTTTGAACGCGACGGCCTCGCCGCCAAAGGCGCGCTGCTGCAACAGGTCTGCGCCGCCGTCGCCGCGACCGAACCCCGCGCCGAAATCACCTGCACCATTACGCCGCAATACCGCAACATGCGCTACTGGCTAGAAAAGGATATGACCCCGGTAGAGCTTGCCCGCCAAGCTGCCCGCAGCCTTGGGATCGAGCCAGTGTCCGTGCCGATCCGCGGCGGCACCGATGGATCACGGCTGACCGAGATGGGTGTCCCCTGCCCCAACCTTTTCACCGGGATGCAAAATATCCACGGCCCGCTGGAATGGGTCTCGGTGCAGGACATGGCGCAGGCGACCGAATTCTGCCTCGCCCTCGTCCAACACGCCGCCAAGCCCTAAGAGCCAGTTGTTTCCCTGTTTCTAGATATCCCACGGGGTGCGAAGGAGCGAAGAAGCGTCGGAGCGGGGGGTGTGAAATACCCGGCCTTTGTGCCATAGACCGCCATGGCCCAGCATATCTCGCCCTATCACGCCCCGGATTTCTTCACCGATGCCCTCGCCAAGGGCCGTCACCGCGATATCGTCGGCGGACGGTGGGAGGAAACCGGCAATTTCCAGATGGAACTGCTGATCGAGGCTGGGCTGATGCCGCGCCACCATCTGCTCGACATTGGTGCGGGGTCGCTGCGGCTGGGCTGCCTCGCCGCGCCTTATCTTGATCCCGGCCACTACTGGGCGACCGATCTGTCCGGCGCGCTGATGCAACGCGGCTATCAGGCGGAAATCGCAGATAAATCACATCTCAGCCCCAAACAACTGATCGAGGATGCCAATTTCAACTTCCCCGGCATCCCCGACACAATCACCCATGCGATCTGCTTTGCGGTGTTCACCCATCTGCCCGCCAACCATCTGCGCCGCGCGCTGATCCAAGCCCGCGCCCGCTTCCCCAGCTTGCAGAAATTCCTGTTCACCTGCTTTCTTGCCCCAGATGCCGCCCAAAGCCTGCAGCCGTTCCGGCAAGTTGATGGCGTGGTCACGCATGACACCCGCGCGCCCTATCACATGCTGGCCGAGGATATCCTGCATCTCAGCCGCGCCTCGGGCTTTGCTGTCACCCAGCATCAGATGTGGTTGCCGCGTGGGCAGGTGCTGTTCACCGCCACTCCTGCGTAAAGGTCTGGAATCCCGCAGTTGCATCACAGCTTCGCGCGGCGCACCCTGCAGCCAAGCTTACTGGAGATGACCATGCGCATCCTGCCCACTCTGCTGTGCACTGCAGCCCTTGCCGCGTCCTTGCACGCCGAAATAGCCAAGGCCGAAAGCCTGAGCACCGAAATCGGCACCCGCGGCCTTGCCGCCACCGAGGCCCGGCTTGCGGCCCTTGAGACCCCGACCGATGCCGACCGCTTTGCGCTTGCAGGCACCCGCTTTCTTGGCGCAGTCGAGGCGGCTTTGCAGCTGCGCTACGCCGCCGGAATGACCGATCGTACCGGCATGCTGCCCTTCCTGCGCCTGCCGCTGCCCGACAATCCCACGCCCGCAGCGTTTCAGCCTGCAATGATCGCGGATCTGTTCCGTCAGGTGGATGCCAAGATGCAGCAAGCCCGCGCACCACTGGCCGAGATCCCGCAAACCTCTGATTTCACGCTGGAAGTGAATTTTGCTGACCTGTGGTTTGACATCAACGCCAACCAGAGCCGCGATGCCGGCGAGGATGCGCTGTCCACGCTTGGCCCGATGCTGCTGGGTTGGCAATGGGACAGCCGCGACCCTGCGACGCCCGCCCCGGTGGTGAAATTTGACGCAGCCGACGCGGCTTGGCTTTCGGCCTATACGCACCTGCTGCAAGGCCTAAGCCAGATCGTGCTGGCCTATGATCCGACCGAACCGATCACCCGCATCCGCGAGGCCCGCGCCAAGATCGAAAGCCTTGGTGGCAGCGCCCCAAGCTTCTTCTCTGGCGGCAGCGATGGCATGGATGAGGTCGATGTGATCGCCATTGTCATCGCCGCGCTGCAACAAACCCCCGATGCACCGCGCATGGCGGCGGCGCATCAGCACCTTTTGGCGATGATTGCCGACAACCGCCGGTTCTGGGCCGCCGTAACCCTGGAAACCGACAATGCCGCCGAATGGTTGCCCAACGATAAGCAACAATCCGCGCTTGGCGTCACCCTGCCCCCCGGCACTGGCGCGACGTGGATGGCCGTGCTGCAGGATGCCGAGGCGCTGCTGAACGGCACCAAACTCGCGCCCTATTGGCGGCAGGAAGGCGGCGCTGGCATCAATATCGCCAAAGTCTTCAACGAGCCGCGCCCCGCCGATCTGGCAGGCTGGATCCAAGGCTGGGCAGCCGCGCCCTATCTGGAACAGGGCACGCTTGTCAGCGGCCAAAACTGGAGCGCATTTGAACAAATGGTCGGGGGTGAGGCGATGATGCTGTCGTTTTACCTCAACTGATCAGGCTGAAATGATCAGGTTTAAATGATTGGGCAGACCTGATCAGGCCAAATCGGGTGCATGCTGTCGCAAAAACGCGGCGTGGCGCTGCCGCAAGCTGGCATCAAACGCCGCAACCGACAAATCCGGCGCAAGCCCGGCTGCGGCCAGCACCGCGTGCGGATCAAACCCCACCTCGTCCAGACAACCCAGCCGCCGCAACTGCCGCAGCTGCTGGCGGTCCAGATTTTTCAGCACAGACACCAATTCCTCGCGCAACGCCACCTCTGCCACCGCCTCGCGCAGTGACTGAAATTGCAGACTGCGCGCCTCGCCATGCCGATTGCTGCCACCATGCGGCGGCTCGGCCGCGCGGCGCAGCAGTTTCAAGGTGAAATGCAGCCGGGTCAGCCCGTCGAAATGCAACAGCCGCGTGGTCTGGATCACCCGATGCACCGGCTTGAGATTGGGCGCGTGCAACCCGATCTGCAGCCCCGCCCCCACACGCGACAGCGCTTTGCCCGCCTTATGCCCGGTCAGGCCAAAATGGAAAAACTCGGCCATCTCGCCGTAAACATCCGGGCCGTTGCGCGGGTAATCCGGCAAGGCATGGCGGAAGATGCCTGCGAAAATATCCGCGCCGATCTCACCCTTTGGATAGGCGCGCTCGGCCACCAAAAGCCGCATATACATCGCCTCTGCCGGGGCCTCGGCAAGAGCTTGGACCATCGCCGCCCCGTCGCGCACATATTCATCACCGTCGCAATGCAGCAGCCAGTCGGCATCGGTCTGGGCGTAAACCTGCCGCGCATTATGCAATTGGCGCGCGGTATGGATCAGGGGCCGTTTGCCTTTTTCGCTGGCTGCCCAATAGGCATCATCGCACACCGTCACCACGCAACGCGGCAATTTCGCCAACATCGCCTGCGCATCCAAATCGGGCTGATCCAGAAAAACATGCACCGCCCGCGCGCCTTGGGCCAGATGATGCGTCGCGAAAGTCGCCACCAATGCGGCAGGCTCGTCCACCGTTGTTACAACCGCCCAACTTGGTTTCATCGAACTGTTGCCATCCCGTTTTAGAACCTTGTGCAACCATGCCCAGCGTTAGCGCCAACGGCAAGCCCGAAGCCCGGCAGCCATAAACTTAAGGAAACCCTTCATGTGATCACAATTTTTTTGCGTGTGATCACAAATGTCGGTTTTCCGCCGAGACCCCTAAATTCGGGTTTTCCTAATGCCCAAAATTATGCCACACCGCCTGCAAATCCAAGCTGATGGGACACATCCATGAATATCCATGAATACCAGGCCAAGGCCCTGCTGCGCAGCTACGGCATACCGGTATCCGATGGCCGCGCCGTCACCAAGGCCGAAGAAGCCAAGACCGCCGCGGGCGAACTTGATGGCCCGCTTTGGGTGGTCAAAGCGCAAATCCACGCCGGTGGTCGCGGCAAAGGCCATTTCCTTGAGGCTGAGGCCGGCGAAAAAGGCGGCGTGCGTCTGGCCCGCTCGGTCGGTGAGGCCGCTGAATTCGCACGGCAAATGCTGGGCCGCACCTTGGTCACCGTGCAGACCGGTCCGGCGGGCAAGCAGGTCAACCGCATCTACATCGAAGACGGCAGCGACATTGAGCGGGAACTTTACCTCGCCCTGCTGATCGACCGTCAAACCAGCCGCATCTCGATCGTGTGTTCCACCGAAGGCGGCATGTCGATTGAAGATGTGGCCCACGACACCCCGGAAAAGATCCTGTCGTTCAGCGTCGATCCGGCCTCGGGCTATTCGGATTTCCACGGCCGCCGCGTCGCCTTCTCGCTGGGTCTGACCGGCAATCAGGTCAAGCAATGCGTCGGCATCGTGAAGAACCTGTATAAACTCTTCGTCGAAAAAGACATGGATATGCTGGAAATCAACCCGCTTGTGGTGATGAAAGACGGCAACATGAAGCTGCTCGACGCCAAGATGAGCTTTGACGGCAACGCGATGTATCGCCACCCCGACATTGCCGCGCTTCGGGATGAGACGGAAGAAGACCCGAAAGAGCTTGCCGCGTCGAAATTCGATCTGAACTATATCGCTTTGGATGGCGAAATCGGCTGCATGGTCAATGGCGCAGGTCTGGCGATGGCCACGATGGACATCATCAAACTGTACGGGGCCGAGCCTGCGAACTTCCTTGACGTCGGCGGCGGTGCCACCAAGGAAAAGGTCACCGAGGCGTTCAAGATCATCACCTCTGACCCCAACGTCAAAGGCATCCTCGTCAACATCTTCGGCGGCATCATGCGCTGCGACATCATAGCCGAGGGCGTGATCGCGGCGGTGAAAGAGGTCGGCCTGAAAGTGCCGCTGGTGGTGCGGTTGGAAGGCACCAACGTTGAGTTGGGCAAGGAAATCATCCGCAACTCGGGCCTGAACGTGATCGCTGCTGACGATCTGAAAGACGGCGCCGAGAAGATCGTTAAAGCGGTGAAGGGATAATATCATGGCTGTTCTTGTAAACCAAAACACCAAAGTCATCTGCCAAGGCTTCACTGGCAGCCAAGGCACGTTCCACTCGGAGCAGGCCATCGCTTACGGCACCAAAATGGTCGGCGGCGTGACCCCCGGCAAGGGCGGATCCAGCCACCTGAACCTGCCGGTGTTCGATAGCGTCCACGAGGCCCGCGCGGTCACCGGTGCCAATGCGTCGGTGATCTATGTGCCACCGCCGTTCGCTGCAGATTCCATTCTGGAAGCCATCGACGCCGAGATGGAACTGATCGTCTGCATCACCGAAGGCATCCCGGTGCTGGACATGATGAAGGTCAAGCGCGCGCTGATCAATTCAAAGTCGCGCCTGATCGGGCCAAACTGCCCCGGCGTGATGACCCCCGGCGAATGTAAAATCGGCATCATGCCGGGCAGCATTTTCTCGCGCGGCTCTGTTGGCGTGGTCAGCCGTTCCGGCACGCTGACCTACGAGGCTGTGAAGCAAACCACCGACGTGGGCTTGGGCCAAACCTCGGCTGTCGGCATCGGCGGCGATCCGATCAAGGGCAGCGAGCATATTGATATCCTTGAGATGTTCCTGGCTGACCCCGACACCCATTCGATCATCATGATTGGGGAAATCGGCGGTTCCGCTGAAGAAGAAGCGGCACAATTCCTGGCCGATGAAAAGAAACGCGGCCGCTGGAAACCTACCGCAGGCTTCATCGCAGGCCGCACCGCCCCTCCGGGCCGCCGCATGGGTCATGCCGGCGCCATCGTGGCAGGCGGCAAAGGTGACGCGGAAAGCAAGATCGAGGCGATGAAAATGGCCGGAATCATCGTGGCCGACAGCCCGGCGACTTTGGGCGAAGCTGTGCTGAAAGCGATCAAAGGCTGATCATGGGACCGGCGCAGGCCATCGGGACTTGTTTGCGCAAGTCTTTCCAATACTCGGGGCGAGCCTCTCGCGCCGAGTATTGGTGCTTTCTGCCGGTCGGACTTATTCTCCCAATGGCAGCTTTGGCCATGCTGAACCAAGCCATGCCTGACTCTCCAACACTTTTGCGTGGTTTGGTGTTCTTTCTAACGCTGTCACCGCTAATGGCTGTTACAAGGCGTCGACTGACAGACACGGGTGAGGCATCATTTTGGTTTGAAACACCGCTGATGGCGTTGGTTTTTGCTCTTACCTCGGTTTGGGCGATTGTTGGTCTGACAAATTGGGCGCTCGATCCCCTGCGCGATGGCCCCGGCATGTTGGGCGTTCTGCTCATCTGGCTTACGGGTGTTTGTGTGCTTATCCCCGCCTTCCTTCACCAATTCTTCTTAGGTTTGATAACAGGCTCTGCTCTGTTTTCCCAAATGGCCGCGCCGTCCCGGCAGGTAAAATTCTCTCACCGCCCCAACCCCACGGAGGCATCCAAATGACCGAACAATCCCCCAATGCGCAATTCCACGCCTCCAGCTTTCTGCAGGGTGCTAATGCGGATTATGTTGACCAGCTTGCGGCCAACTATGCCGCCGATCCGGCCTCGGTCGATGCACAATGGGCGGATTTCTTCCGCTCTTTGAACGAGCCAGAGCTTGATGCCAAGCGGCAGGCCACTGGCCCGTCTTGGGGCCGCGCCGATTGGCCACCCACCCCTGCGGATGACATCACCGGGGCGATGACGGGCGAATGGCCAGTGGCTGCCGAACCCAAAGGCGCTGGCAAAAAGATCGTTGAGAAGGCCGCCGAAAAAGGCGTCTCGCTGAGCGATGCCCAAGTGCAGCGGGCGGTGCTGGACTCTATCCGCGCCATCATGATCATCCGCGCCTACCGCATCCGTGGCCATCTGGCCGCCGATCTGGACCCCTTGGGCATGACAGAGCGCGGCAACCACCCCGAGCTCGATCCCGCATCCTATGGCTTTGCCGAAGCCGATATGGATCGTCCGATCTTCATCGACAACGTGCTGGGTCTGGAAATGGCCTCGATGCGCCAGATCATCGACATCGTCAAACGCACCTATTGCGGCACGTTCGCGCTGCAATACATGCACATTTCTGATCCCGCCCAATCGGCTTGGCTGAAAGAGCGGATTGAGGGCTATGGCAAGGAAATCGCCTTCACCCGCGAGGGCCGCAAGGCAATCCTGAACAAACTGGTCGAGGCCGAGGGCTACGAAAAATTCCTGCATGTCAAATACATGGGCACCAAGCGTTTCGGTCTTGACGGTGCCGAGGCGCTGATCCCGGCGCTGGAAGCGATCATCAAACGCGGCGGCGCGATGGGCGTGCGCGAGGTTATTTTCGGCATGCCGCACCGTGGTCGTCTGAACGTGCTGGCCAATGTGCTGCAAAAACCCTACCGCGCGATTTTCAACGAATTTCAGGGCGGCAGCTACAAACCCGAGGATGTCGATGGCTCGGGCGATGTGAAATATCACCTTGGCGCGTCGTCGGACCGCACCTTTGACGGCAACACCGTCCACCTCTCACTCACCGCCAACCCCAGCCACCTAGAGGCCGTGAACCCCGTGGTGCTGGGCAAAGTGCGCGCCAAGCAGGATCAGTTTGGCGATACCGAGCGCAGCCAAGCCCTGCCCGTGTTGCTGCACGGCGATGCGGCTTTCGCGGGTCAAGGCGTGGTTGCCGAATGTTTCGGGCTGTCTGGCCTGAAGGGCCATCGCACCGGCGGCACCATCCATGTGGTGGTGAACAACCAGATCGGCTTTACCACAGCGCCCAGCTACTCGCGCTCCAGCCCCTATCCGACCGACATCGCCTTGATGGTCGAAGCGCCGATTTTCCATGTGAACGGCGACGATCCCGAAGCGGTGGTGCATGCTGCCAAAGTCGCCACCGAATTCCGCCAGACCTTCCACAAAGACGTGGTTCTGGACATCTTCTGCTACCGCCGCTTTGGTCACAACGAAGGCGACGAGCCGATGTTCACCAACCCGGCGATGTACACCACCATCCGCAAGCAAAAAACCACCTTGCAGCTTTACACCGATCGCTTGGTTGCCGACGGCCTGATCCCCGAAGGCGAGATCGAGGATATGAAGGCCACGTTCCAAGCCACGCTGAATGCTGAATTTGACGTGGGCAAAGACTACAAACCCAACAAGGCCGATTGGCTTGATGGGCGTTGGAAGTCGATGAAAACCAAAGACCTCGACAATTACCAGCGCGGCGACACGTTCATCAAACCTGAAACGCTGGCCGAAGTCGGCGCCGCCCTGACCCGTGTGCCCGACGGCTTTGACATCCACAAAACCGTGGCACGTCAGTTGGAAGCCAAGAAAAAGATGTTCGAGACCGGTGCCGGTTTCGACTGGGCCACGGCCGAGGCTTTGGCCTTTGGGTCGTTGCAAGTCGAAGGCTTCCCGGTGCGTCTGTCGGGGCAGGATTGCACCCGTGGCACCTTCAGCCAACGCCATTCGGCCTTTGTCGATCAGACGACAGAGGAACGTCACTACCCGCTCAACCACATCCGTCCGGGTCAGGCGCGGTATGAAGTCATCGACTCCATGTTGTCGGAATATGCGGTGCTGGGCTTTGAATACGGCTATTCGCTGTCCGAACCCAACGCTTTGACGATGTGGGAAGCGCAGTTTGGCGATTTCGCCAATGGCGCGCAGATCATGTTTGACCAGTTCATCAACTCGGGCGAGTCGAAATGGCTGCGGATGTCCGGCCTCGTGTGCCTGCTGCCGCATGGCTATGAAGGCCAAGGCCCGGAACACTCCTCGGCGCGTCTGGAACGCTTCTTGCAGATGTCGGCGCATGACAACTGGATCGTTGCCAACTGCACCACGCCGTCGAACTACTTCCACATCCTGCGCCGCCAGCTGCACCGCGATTACCGCAAGCCGCTGATCCTGATGACGCCGAAATCGCTGCTGCGCCACCCGATGGCCGTGTCAGATGCGGCTGATTTCACCGATGGCAGCTATTTCCATCGCGTGTTGTGGGATGATGCACAAAAGGGCCATTCGGAGACCAAACTGAACAGCGATGATCAGATCAAGCGCGTCGTGCTGTGTTCCGGCAAGGTCTATTACGACCTGCTGGCCGAACGCGATGCCCGTGGTCTGACCGACACCTATCTGTTGCGGGTCGAGCAGCTTTACCCGGTGCCGAAACAATCGCTGACCGCAGAATTGTCGCGCTTCAAGCAGGCCGAATGGATCTGGTGTCAGGAAGAACCCAAGAACATGGGCGCTTGGTTCCATATGGAACCAGAACTGGAAGCGCTTTTGACCGCGATTGGCGCAACCAACACCCGCGCGCGTTACGCAGGCCGCGCGGCCTCGGCATCGCCCGCGACGGGTCTGGCTTCTAAGCATAAATACGAACAGCAAACCTTGGTGAATGAAGCGCTCGGTGGCCCTGCCCCGACCCCAACCGCCCGCGCAGGAGAATGATATGACCGATGTAATGGTGCCCAGCTTGGGCGAAAGCGTCTCGGAAGCCACGGTTTCTACGTGGTTCAAGAAACCCGGCGATACCGTCAAGCAAGACGAGATGCTGTGTGAACTTGAAACCGATAAAGTCTCGGTCGAAGTCCCCTCGCCGGTGTCCGGCGTGCTGGCCGAAATCCTCGCCCCCGAAGGCACGACCGTGGCCGCCAACGCCCGTCTTGCCATCGTGACCGAAGGTGCGGCTGGCGCGGTTGCGGCCCCCAAAGCCGCTGCCCCGGCACCTGCACCTGCCGCAGCCCCGGCTCCGGTGGCTGCCAAAGACGTTGAAAACGCGCCCGCTGCCAAAAAAGCCATGGCAGAGGCCGGTTTGTCCGCCGATCAAGTCCAAGGCACGGGCCGCGATGGCCGCGTGATGAAGGAAGACGTGGCGCGCGCAAGCGCCGCCGCGCCGATTGCCGCAGCCCCCGCCCCCGCCGCCATCCCGCGCGCCCCGGTGCCTGCCGATGACGCCGCACGCGAAGAGCGCGTCAAGATGACCCGCCTGCGCGCCACCATCGCGCGCCGCTTGAAAGACGCGCAGAACACCGCTGCCATGCTGACCACCTACAACGAGGTGGACATGTCCGGCATCATGTCTTTGCGCAATGAATACAAAGACATCTTCGAGAAAAAGCACGGCGTCAAACTGGGCTTCATGTCGTTCTTCGTCAAAGCCTGCACCCATGCTTTGAAAGAAATCCCGGAAGTGAACGCCGAGATTGACGGTCAAGACGTGGTTTACAAAAACTACGTTCATATGGGCGTCGCCGTCGGCACGCCTTCGGGTCTTGTGGTGCCCGTGGTGCGCGATGCCGATCAGATGGGCTTTGCCGCGATTGAGAAGAAAATCTCGGAACTCGGTCTGCGCGCCCGCGATGGCAAGCTGTCGATGGCAGAAATGCAGGGCGGGTCTTTCACCATCTCGAACGGTGGCGTCTACGGCTCGCTGATGTCCTCGCCGATCCTGAACCCGCCACAATCGGGCATCTTGGGTATGCACAAAATCCAAGACCGCCCGGTGGTGGTCAACGGCCAAATCGTCATCCGCCCGATGATGTATCTGGCGTTGTCCTACGATCACCGCGTTGTGGATGGCAAAGGCGCTGTGACCTTCCTGGTGCGCGTCAAAGAAGCACTGGAAGATCCCCGCCGTTTGTTGATGGATTTGTAATCACCCAGCGCCGCCCCCATTTCGTGTGGGGGCGGTCTGCCAGATGACCGCGATATAAAACGCAGGAGCGGCACGATGCAGATGATCTACCAGATCGACACTTCCGACTATGCGACTTGGAAATCCGGTTTTGACGCCGATAGCGAAAATCGTGGGGCTGCGGGCCTAAGCGTTCTGCAAATCTGGCGCGATGCGGATTCCGCCAGCAAAATTGCCGTGCTGTTTGAGGTCAACGACCGCAAGCGCGCGCAGGATTGGGTGAAAACCGAAGCAGGCTTCGGGCGCAGCGGCACCGCGCAATTCCTGAAAACCGCTTGAAGAGGCCGCAATGACCCCTGAACTCACCACCCTCGCCCTCGTGGGTCTGCTGCAAGCGGTGCAATTCGTGCTGTTCGCCATCCCCGCCAATCTGCAGCTTGGCACGGGCTACACCTCCAGCCCGCGCGACCGGCCGCCATCGCGGCAATTGTCGGTGGTGGCAGCCCGGATGCAGCGCGCGCTGAACAACCATTTTGAAGGGCTGATCCTGTTCACCCTCGCCGTTGTCGTCGTCACTCTTGGCAACCAATCCAGCAGCGTGACCCAATACGCAGCCTACGCCTATCTCGCCGCCCGCGTGCTCTACATCCCCGCCTATGCGTTCGGCCTGCGCCCGTGGCGCTCGGCGATCTGGGCGGTCGGATTTTTCGCCACAGTGACCATGATCGTCGCCGCTTTGATCTAACGCCGCCCCCCGGAAATCGTATGGCCGCTATATGGGCCAAATCCATACGGTTTCCATACTGTTAAGCTCTTGTTAATCGACATCCAAAAACCCAAGGAAATCAAACCCATGGCAAGCTTTGACGCAATCATCATCGGTGCTGGCCCCGGCGGCTATGTTTGCGCCATCCGCGCCGCCCAACTCGGCCTGAACGTCGCCGTGGTTGAGGGGCGCGATACCCTTGGCGGCACCTGTTTGAACATCGGTTGCATCCCGTCGAAAGCCCTGCTGCACGCCACGCACTCTTTGCACGAAGTCCATGAAAACTTTGAGAAAATGGGTCTGATGGGCGGTGCGCCTACGGTTGATTGGGTCAAGATGCAGGCCTATAAAACAGATGTGGTGAACGGCAACACCAAGGGCATCGAGTTTCTGTTCAAGAAGAACAAAATCACTTGGCTGAAAGGCTGGGCGACAATCCCGGCCCCCGGCAAAGTGCAGATCGGTGACGAGGTGCACGAGGCGAAAAACATCGTGATTGCAACGGGTTCCGAGCCTTCAAGCCTCCCCGGCGTCACGGTCGACGAGACAATTGTGGTGACATCGACTGGCGCTTTGACCCTGCCTTCGATCCCGAAAACCATGGTGGTGATTGGTGCAGGCGTGATCGGGCTGGAAATGGGCTCGGTCTACGCCCGGCTTGGCACCGAGGTCACCGTGGTTGAATATCTGGACGCGATCACCCCCGGCATGGACGCCGAGGTGGCGAAGAGCTTCCAAAGAATCCTGACGAAACAAGGCCTTAAGTTTGTCTTGGGCGCGGCTGTGCAAGGGGTTGAAACCAAAGATGGTGCCGCCAAAGTCAGCTATAAGCTGCGCAAGAACGACACCGAAGCCAGCCTTGAGGCAGAGGTTGTTCTTGTCGCCACCGGCCGCAAACCCTTTGTGAAAGGTTTGGGGCTAGAGGCTTTGGGCGTGGAGATGCTGCCCCGTGGTCAAGTCAAAACCGATGCCCATTTTGCAACCAATATCAGTGGCTTGTATGCCATTGGCGATGCGATTGTGGGCCCGATGCTGGCGCACAAAGCCGAAGACGAAGGCATGGCCTTGGCAGAGATCATGGCGGGCAAAGCGGGCCATGTTAACTACTCGGTAATCCCCGGTGTGGTATACACCAGCCCAGAAGTGGCATCCGTGGGGGCAACCGAAGAACAGCTGAAAGAACAAGGCCGCGCTTACAAGGTCGGAAAATTCCCGTTCATGGGAAACGCGCGGGCGAAAGCGGTGTTTCAGGCAGAGGGTTTCGTCAAAATGCTCGCCGATGCCAACACTGATCGGATTTTGGGCTGCCATATCATCGGGCCGGGTGCGGGCGATCTGATCCACGAGGTTTGCGTTGCCATGGAGTTTGGCGCATCAGCACAGGATCTGGCACTCACCTGCCACGCACACCCCACCTATAGCGAGGCTGTGCGCGAAGCCGCCCTTGCTTGCGGTGACGGCGCGATTCACGCCTAAAGCAATATTCCGGGCCTTGCGGGCTGCCCCTGGCAGACGAAAGACCCGGACAAACCAAGGCCTAGGCCTTCTTCCAAAGCCAATCCAGCACCCCCGATGACTCGCCCTCGGGGGTGACGCCCACCACCAAAGCTGCCTCCATCGCACCATCCGGTTCGGTCATCCGCACCCGCGCATAAGCACCTTGGCCCGCATCTGCGGCAATGCCATCATCGACATTCTTTACGCTGCGCGCAGTTGGACGCGCATAGGCCGGATGTTCGGCATAGATCTCGTCATTGAGCGTCTCATCAAAGAAAATCTGGCTGGTCAGCACCGTTTTCACATCCAGAAACACCTTGTAATGCAGATGCGTCGTGCGCCCCGGATACCAGCCGGGAAAAATGGTTTCAAACTGCACTACCCCTGCGAAATCAGTCAGTTGCGTGCCGCGCAAAAAGGTCTGCCCCTCGGTATCAGCGCCGCCACCAAGGTTTTTCACCCCCGAATATACCCCCAACGCATCGCAATGCCAGACATCGACCCGCGCACCCGCAATCGGCGTGCAATCCGCCGTCACCACCTGCAAACGCAGTTGCATCGGCAGGCCGGATTTGCCTTCGGTTATATCGGCGCGCAGCAATGGGGGTTCGATATAGAACGGGCCTTCGGTCACTTCGGCCTGCAGCAGACACACATCGGTCGAGATCAGCCCGGATTGCGCCACCCGCGCTTGCAGCAGCGCGGGCACAGTGGCCGCGATTGGGGCGAGGCTCAGTGCCTTCAGCAAAGTGCGGCGATCAAGGGTCGAAAGCGGGCGCATGGTGTCTCCTGTATCTGCCAGCATCAAACGCCCCGCCCAGAGATTTCCGTCGCAAAGTCTCGCTATTTAACTTGCGAGATGCCGCAGCCCTTGCGTCACATCCGTGCGCACCGCCAGACGCAACCCCGGCTCGTCGCCTGCCCTCAAGGCGGCAAGGATCATCCGGTGGTGCTGCGGCATGTCGCGCCTGCGCAATTTCTGGTATAGGGCGCGCATGGTTGGCCCCAGCTGTAGCCAAACCGTCTCACATAAAGCCAGCATAGCGGGGGTCTGCGCGCGCAGATACAGGGTGCGGTGAAACTCCAGATTGGTGCGGACATAGCCGACCGCATCTTGATTCATCACCGCCTCTTGGTTCAGCGCATTTATAGCAGCCAACCGATCAATCAGCGCGAAATGCGCCCTCGGCAGCGCACGCGAGGCCATTTCAGGCTCTAACATCGCGCGGATCGCGGCGAGTTCCTCGATACGTTCGGGCGTCAGCTCTGGCGTTGAAACCCGCCCCGAGGATGACATGGTAAAAGCCCCCTCTGCGATCAGACGCCGCACCGCTTCACGGGCCGGGGTCATTGAGACCCCGAATTGCTCGGCAATCCCGCGTAAAGTCAGCGCCTGCCCCGGCGAAAGCTCGCCATGCAGCACCTGCAAGCGCAGGCTGCGATAGACCCGTTCATGCGCTGCGGCATTGGGATCGGCCAAACGGGGCGAGATGGGGTGCGGCGGCATCGACATGGCGCTACCCAAGCACCCGCACGCAGAGGGCGTCAATCCCCAGCGACCTCATTCGACGGTATCATCAAGATCAAACCTCATCGCCTGCAAACTGCCACCTTCGCGCTTCAGCCAAGACCGCTCGGCCTGCCATCCGGGGAACAGCCGCTGCACAACCGCCCAGAATCGATCTGAATGGTTCATCTCAAGCATATGCGCGACCTCGTGTGCGGCGACATAATCCAGCACGCGCGGCGGGGCCATGATCAGCCGCCACGAATACATCAGCGCCCCATCCGAGGTGCACGACCCCCAGCGCGACCGTGTGTCGCGCAATGTCACCTGAGACACTTTGCGCCCGATCAGCCCAGCATAATGATCCGAGGCCGCAACCAGCCGATTGCGCGCCTGCACCTTCAAAAACGCCGAGATCCGCGCCGCAGCCCGCTGAGGATCGCCCGGCACCACCATCAAATCCCCCTCAACCCGGACCGAACGCCCGGGCCCGGCCTGCAGCCGCAAAATCTTGCCCTCAAACGGTAAATCACAGCCAATACCCACGCGAGACGCAACTGGCATCCGCGCCAAAGCAGCCCTGATCCAGCCCTCTTGCGCGCGCGCAAAGGCCATCGCCTCGGCCTCGCGGGCGCGGGTTGGCAGCGAGAGGGTCACGGCACCGGTCGCCTGCGACACCCGCAAGGAAAACCGGCGCGCGCGGGCGTTACGGCGCAGGGAAATTTCGATTGGTGGTGGGCCGGGCAGTTGAAACATTGCACCTCTGACACGGCGTCTTGAGCTGTGCATCTGGACAGGGGCGGCCAGCATACCTATCTGCACAGCAGCCGCAACTGCCGCAAAAGCTGCCGGCGCGACAAAAGCCTTTGACACTCCGCCGACCTTGTGGCAAGCGGCTATATTCCGAATTGACAGCCCCTTGGGGCCAGACTGAATAAAGGGAACACCATGCCATTGGCTGAATGGGGCACCAAGCGCGTTTGCCCGACCACCGGCAAGCGCTTTTATGACCTGAACCGCACGCCGATCGTCAGCCCCTACACGGGCGAGATCGTTGATATCGAATCGGCACGCCGCAAAATGGCAGCAGCCGTAATCGCGCGCGTTCAGCCTGAAAAAGATGATGATGCGGTTCTGGTCGATGATCTGGAAGCCGACGATGATCTGCTGGTTGCGGGCGTCGCTGACGATGCCGAGCTGGACGATGAACTGCTGGAGGATGATGCCGACGACACCGTGTCGCTGGATGATCTGACCGACGTGGCTGGCGACGAAGAAGACGTCTAAAGCCTTGATTTGGCCGTCTGGACAAGTGGTTCAGACGGGCTGTTTACGATGGGCGCGAAGGTTGCATTTTTCCTCTTGCACCCCTTCGCCCTGTCGCCTAAACAGCGCCCACGAAGACGACGCGACACGCCCAATGTCGTGATAAGGATGGGGTCATAGCTCAGATGGGAGAGCGCTTGAATGGCATTCAAGAGGTCGGGAGTTCGATCCTCCCTGGCTCCACCACCACCTTAATTTTTATACAATAAAATCAGATACTTACGGGAAACGCAAAAAGCGTTCCCATCATAAATACCATCGTCGGGATTGAGAAGAAACGGGATTTGCACGCCCGAATCCGCTTCACGGGCGAACCGATCATCCCCCACAAACCCGCAAGATTGACACCAGACACAGCGCAAGCGCGCCCGTCATGCGCGGGCAGGATCACCCACGCGCGCCACACAGGCACCACATGCGGGGAAGCGCCAACGGCGCAAGGCTGGATCGGCGGGGCGCTACGCGCTTGGGGCGAGACAAGGGCAGGATTCGCCACAGGCTCAAACGCGGCCCGCAGAGGCCCTTCGTGCTGGCGGGATAGGGATGAATAGCGGCGAAGGGTGAGACGGCCCTCTGGCGGCGCTCCTATGGAGTCCTTTGCGTGGCGGGGCGTTGCCCCTTGGGTCTTGCGGGGTAACGGCTGCGCCGCACTGGAAAGATACTGCCTGCAACGGTGCCGCAACCAAGGTCTTTAGACCTACGCCTTACCCTTGCTTCTGGAAAAATTGGCTTCTCGCCCGCACCTTCAGGTGCAACCTCTAATAAACCTGTAAGGTTTTTAGAAGGTGTATGTTCTAAATTAAAGGGTAACGCCATGTTACTAGCAAAACCTTCCAAATCATTGTTTTCGCATATCTTTCCGTTTTGAGAAAACACGTTTTTTACGTCACCGCCACACAGTGCCATGAAGGCTTCGCGCGCCTTTTCACTTCCCGTATCCTGCCACAAGGCTTGCGCCCGGATCAGGGTAGACCGCCGCTCCTTACATACCGCGATCTTGAGTTTCCGCGCGGCTGTCGATTCTGCTTTCCGTGCCCGGCAGGGGTCTTGGTCTGTTGCCATCGCCCGGACGTTTAGCCCGTAGGCCCATGTGTCACCTATCGGCACCCGGTAGATGAAGCCCTCATGCAGAAGAACCCTAAGGACTCTGATCACCGTTGGCCGCGAAAGCCCGGTGCCGTTGTAGTGCTTTGCCGCACCGGGTCTGGTTTTTGGAGTGACGCCATGAGTGAAGTGCGTCAATGTGATTATCTCTCGCCACTTGCCCCAGCAAATAGACCGCGCGGCTACGGCCATCACGATCTTAAATTCAGAGGAAGTCAGGACCGCTGCCCATTCATGGTTTATCCATTGAATGTAGAGGTGTTCTGTAAAAAGATCTAATTTTCGTGTGTATTTCTTTTTCGAGGCTTTTTTATTGCCATCCGAATCAGTTTTCACTATAGTTGGGTTGTTCATTGGGTATGAACTCCTTATCGAAACATTACCCCGCTCGGTATTCAGCCACCGGGCGGGTTCTTCTTTTTTCGATCAGTTCTGGCGTGTCCGCTTGCGCACCGAAGGCTTGCTTGAATCGGCAAACATCTCGCGCAGCTTCAGGTATTCATCCTCGGCACGAAGTTCCACGTTGTCCAAATCAACCTCGTAAACACAAGGGCTTGGCCCATAGTGGGGCTTGGATTTCAGCAACCCCAGTGCTGTGAGTTGCTTCAACGAAGCTGACACGGTTAGGCGGGAAAGCCCCGTCAACTCTGCAACGTCATACGTCGATATAGCCACCTCTGCGGTGTTCTGGCGGTAGGATTCCCGCATAAGGAAGAGCAGCACTACCAGATTTGGCCGTGGCATATAGAGCGCAAGCCGCTGCAATAGCCCCGCCGCGCGATCAATGGGAACTTGATAGCCCGCTTGATCAGAAGGTTGTTCGCAGGTGGTATTTTGATTGGTCATTTTTCTTCAACTCCTTTAGGGACAAAGGAGTAATAGCATGAAAAACAATACCGGCATAATTGAATAAACTAGCGTTCGGTTTATGCGACACCGCCTATTTTAAGCTGGTTTTATCTTGCGTTTACGGATTCTTACAGGCTGTCCACCAAACGAACCCGGTTCGGGAAGCAATTTAGCCTCCACCATTGCCGCATTTAGAACCAAGGCCAAAGGCAATCCGTAGCCCTCTGACAACTTCACCAAAAGGCTCACAGGTGGATTCCGCAGCCGGTCTGCATCGGTTGGATTCTCCAGCGTCTTTACGACTGTGCGGCTCGGCCCGCCCCGGCGCGCAACCTCGGTCTTGGACAGACCAGAGATTTCCCTTGAGCGGGACAGAAGACGCGACAGCGGCCAATCCTGTAACCTGCTATCGTGCCGGTCTTCCATCAGCGCCGCGACTTCCGGGCCGATGCCAAAGGCGGACGCTGCCCCAAGCATCATCTCGCGCATTTCGCCTTGTCGCTGGATGCCTATGGGCACTTCCCCCGCCCGGCTGAACCCTCCCATGATCAAGGTGCCGCGTTGCGGATGACCGGGGTGTGGTCGTCCACGCCCATTTCCCAGCGCCGAACGATGATCTTGTAGGACGCCCCAAGGGCATCAGCCCCAGCGCCTTCCACCACCCCCAGCCATTGCCCATCATCGGCAAGGATCAGATCAGGCAACACCGTGAAGTGCCCAAGCAGCGTCACCACGCCTTCCCGATAGTCAGGGCCTGCCAACTCGCGCCAATGCAGCGTGCCGCGCGCGGACTCCATGAAGTCGAACGTGTGGGCCAAGGGCCGGTTGTGCGGCCCGCCCGTCGCCAGCTTGAACAACTGAAAAGGCCGATACAGGGGGCTGACCTTTGCGGCCCGGCGGAACGCCGCCTTGATCTGATCGCTATTCATAGGTCCGCCCATCCGCTTTACCCCAGCCCACCAGTTGCAAGGCGTTCTCCAGCGTCATGCCAGCGCCCACCAGCGTTCCAACGGCGCGCGCGCGGCCTGCCACGTCTGCACTCATCATGGAACCCGTGGACAGGGACGTGACACCGATCTTGGCAAGTTCGGGCACCCGCGCCGAAGTAAACCGTAGATGCACCCTTGCCCGTAGCGTCCCGCGCCGCCCGTGCCGACACCTGCGAGGAAAACATGGGGGCGAAGCCAGCCGATTTCAGGCGGTCGAACTCGGAAACCGCCGTGCCAGCCAGCAAGGAATCCATGAGCGTTTGCATCAGGATCGGTGCCCCGGCGATACGAACCTGCGACGGGTCCGACAGCTTGGCCGTCTCCATGATCTCCACCGCCCGCAACAGCAGCGCAGAGAAAGACGCCTTGGCGGTCAGTGCAGCGGTGCGGCCTGCGGTCAGCAGGGTATTCAGGCCCGCCGGTTGTTCATCCGCCCCAGTGCCTTGGAACACAGCCAAGTCGATACCTTGCCGAAGCACTTCCGACAGATCACGGCGCAGCATGGCCCCAAGGGCGGAGTTTTGCCGGATGGCTTGGCGCGTGATCAGGTAACGCCCGGTTGCCGTCTTGATGGTCGGGGTCTTGGTGGTGGTGGCAATGGCCGAAGCATCCGCGCCCGCACCTTCAGCCACCCACGACAGGGCACCGCCCGCCGTGATTTCGGGGAACACCGGCGAACCGGAAACCTGCATCGCACGCACGCCGAAGCGTTCCGCCGCAGAGGATTCAAAGAAGCGTTCCAGCGCGTTCATGGTCGGACGGGATGCAAGGTTGCCACCAAGGCCCGGTTGCGTGTCCGTTGCCACGTCCGCGCGCTGTTCCAAGGCTTCCCAAGGAAAGCGGGTGCCCTTCTGGCCTGCGCCGTGGCGGGTTTCGAGTTCGGCGCTCACTTCGGCCTCACGGCCCGTCAGCGGCTTGCTTTCGGTCAGAGATGCCAAGACAGCCGACAGATCAAACGAACGGCACTCGCGGTCAAAGTCGGTGCCTGCCTTGTCGGGTTCGGCAATCTGGGCACGTTCGGCACCTTCCACCAGCAGCGCGGCGCGAATTTCCACCTCTGCCGCTTCATAAGCATCGGCAAGGCTGCGCAGTTCGGCGCGGCCTTCATCGGAAAGCGTCTCGGTCTTCTGGATTGCGGCCATGCGTTCGCGGCGCTTGGACTGCGCAAGGGTTACGGTTTGGGATTTCAGCATAGTCAGTTCCTTTCGGGGGCTGGGGTTAATCCGATTGCGTCAAGGAACTTGTCGCGTCCGGGGACGTGTGAGCGGTTGTGGCCTTTGGGTGGTTTCTTCTCGCGCCCCGCCGCCCGTTCCCGGTTCGACTTGGCGGAATGGCAAGAGATGCAAAGGTATTGCAGGTTGCTGGGGTCAAAGACGCTAATACCCAGCATCCCGATTTCAGAACGCGGCACGATGTGGTCCACCTGCCCGCACAGCCCTAGGAACTGAAAGCAATGTTCGCAGCGCAGGCTTGCCCGATGCGCGACGAAGGGCCGGACGGTGTAGCGCCAGTGCTGGGAATTGATCGGGCGGGTATCGGTGCGCATCAAAGAATCTCCACTTCGTAGGTCGGGCGGACTTCATCCCGCGCCCGCAACAGCGCGGAACAGGCTAAGACAAGGGACTGCGCCACGTCGATACGGGCGTGCGGGTGCGATTTGGAAAGCTGGCAAGCGCCCGTGGTGGACACCTTCACGTCCGCCTCTGCCATGCTGCCTTCCAGCAAGAGGCTGCGCCGCATCTGGATTGCCCCGGCGATGAACAGACGGCGGGTGCTGCGAATGTCCGCATCGCCGTCCTTTGGCCCGGTGCCGCGATAGATCACCGGCCAAGCAAGCCGGGCGCGTGCCATCGCCGTTTCAAACTCGGCTTGGCGGTATCTGTCACAAGACACCGAACGCACCGGGTGCGGCCCGATCATGGCAATCAGCGCGGGCAGGAACTCTGCCAAGTCCGACACGCTGCCAGAGGTTTCAATCAACTCCCCAGCATCGGCACAGCGCGCCCACAGATCGCCCACCAGATCGCGCTTGCCGCGTTCCAACAGGTTCAAATCCGCGCCGGGGAAAGCCCCCAGCACCTTCACCACGCCGGACTGTTCATAGGAAACCGTCGCAGCGGTCATAGACGCCGAACCGCCAAGGTCTATCCCGATATGAACAGGTTCGCCGGGGATGGTCTGGGGGTCATCGCGGTAAGACTTGCGCAGCGTGTCATAGTCGATCAGCAATTCACGGCCCGGTGCGAGGGGCTTGTTCAACTGCCAAGCCTCAAACTCTGCCAGCGAACCGCTTTGCTGCGCCTTCTCATAGGCGTCTTCTAGGAAGCGCAGCGGCTTGATCGCACCAAGCCCGGACCCTAGGCCGGGGTTCGCCTTAGCCCAGATTTCAGGGTCGGACGCATCATCGCCCTTGTCGGCTGCATACAGCGTGACGTGGGTGCGCTTGTCGGGGCGGTCAATCAGTTCGTTGTAGGCCGGGCTGTCCCCACGGGTGCCGGTCAAGATCAGTTGCCCGTTGCGTGCTGACAGGGCGTCAAAGAATCCGGTGATCAGGTCCGCTTGGTTGGAGGTGATCAAGCCGCACTCGTCAATCACGGCAAGGTCAAGGTCCGCCCCGTGCCCCTGCGCCCGCGTGCCGGTGGAAAGCGTGAGTGTGGCATCCCCGATGAACAGAATCCCCGGCTTGGGGTCATGCCGCCTGCGCAGTTCCTTTTCGCGCCCGGCGGTTTCCAGAAGCGATTTGAGGGCAGCAGCAATGTAGCCCGCGTGCTTTTCGGATGGTGCCGCAACATCCCCGGTGAATCCGGGCAAATAGATCGGGCTATCTTCGCACATGCGGCCCAGCAACAGCGCGCCTAGAAGCGTGGACTTGCCCAGTTTGCGGGGGGTGCTGAAAATGCAGGTCCGCCAGAGGGGGCCATCCACCTCCACAGCAAGATACTGGCGCAAAAATGCCATTTGAAACGGATGCAGCGCAAACGGCTCACCGGCACCCATGCCAGAAGGGATTTTGAAGGTATGCCGCAGCCAATGCGCAAACCGCACCTCCACGGCGGGGCGGGTCCGATGCCGCACCGGGTGCGCTATGTCGTGTCCGCCGCCGTCCATTCCGCCACCTGTAGGGGGCGAGCGAGAGACTCCTTAGCCCACACCAGCCCCGTAAGTATCCTCTCCCATAGCTGCCCGGCAGGGTTCCCTTAGGGTCTATGGTCATGGGGGAAGGTATCAGGTGCAGGGTGAGGCAGGCAGGCGGTGCTGGCTTATGCTACATTACGCTTTGATCAGGGATAGGAAGATGTTCACTTCACCACTCGCAGGCGTTCACGCGGGGGCAGTGTTCGCACAAGCGCCGCCTTGAACGCCAGATACTCGACGGGGTAGCGCTCTTGGTAGTAGCGCGGCCATTCGGTCAGATCGTTCAGGAAGCACAGAGCAATATCCTTGGTGAAGCCCGTCTCAAGCATATACTGGAAGTAGTCCGCCCCAACCAGATCAGTAGCAGTCCAGACAACCTGTCCATTTCCATCGCGCTTGATTCTCGGCTTCTTAGCAGCGCGTTCTTCGGCGCAGGCCAATCCGTAGAGAAGGCCGATAAACAGGTCGCCCATCGGCTTTGTAACGGTAGTGGCTTTCTCGGTCATTGCATGATCCTTTTGCGTTCGCGGGGTTGCAGCTTCACTTCGGGCGCAGACAGAGCCGCCGCCTTGTCGATGACTCTTGCAAGGTCAGACTCTCGCCACCTTGTCAGGCCACCGATGCGCAAGGGCTTGGCTATCGTGCCGTCCTTCACCCGCCGCCAGAAGGTTGCACGGGAACAGCCCAACAGCGCAGCCGCCTCTGTATCGCGTATCAGTCTCAAGCTGTTGTCCATCAAGCCGCCCTCATTCAGTTGAAGCAACATGTGTATAGATGATTCAGCATGAGATTGATATGTGTTTCTTTTCAGCCACTTACCGAACCGGGGTGCGCTGGATTAGGCTGGGAACGCAATCAGTTATCGGAAGCAACTTCTTTCTTTGTGCCCTTTGCATAGGTAGACCATTGCACCATGAGTTCCCGCCGCCGGTCAAACAGATCAGATCGGGCATAGGCGCGTTCCACCGCATTGCCGACACTGTGCGCAAGTGCTGCCTCTGCAACCTCCCTATCTGCCCGTGCGCTTTCCCCGCACCAATCGCGGAACGTGCTGCGGAACCCGTGCGTGGTGAACCCCTCCACCTCCATGCGTTTGTATAGGGCGATGAACACCATATCTGACTGTTCCTTGGCGCGGCCATCCTTGCCCTTCTGGGAACTCGGAAAGATCAGTTCATCATCCAGCCCCCGCACCCGATCCAGCACGGCCAAGGCTTCGGGGGTCAGGGGGACGCGATGCACTTCCCGCGCCTTCATCCGTTCGGCGGGGATAGTCCAGACATTGCCCTGTATCTCTGACCACCGCGCGCCCCGCGCTTCACCAGACCGCACACAGGTGAGAATGATGAACTCAAGGCAGCGGGCCGACATGCCGTCGCGCTGATGCAGCACCTTGAGGAACGCGGGTAGATCAGGCCACGGCATAGCATCATAGTGCGCACCCGTGGCCTTCATAGTCGGAAGCGCCTTTTTCAGACCCAGCACAGGGTTTTCCCCGGCGAAGTGCCCTGCCCCCTTGGCCCAGTCGAAAACTGCCGCGATGCGCTGTTTGATCTTTTTCGCCGTGTCAGCCTTCACCGTCCAAATCGGTTGCAGCACCGACAACAGGTCCGCCGTGGTGACGCTCTGCAACTGCCGCGAACCGATATGGGGGAACACGTCATTCTCAAGCGACGAAAGCCACGTCTTGCCAAAGTGGGCATTTGTCCAAGTCGGCAACAGGTTCGTGTGAACCCGCCGGGCAGCGACTTCAAAGGTGAGGGTCTGCCGCTTGCGTTCACGGGCGGGGTCGCCACCTTCCCGCGCAACCTTGCGCAACTTGCGCGCCGCCTCTCTGGCCTCTGCCAACGTCACCAGATCAGCGGACCCACACCCCAAGTCTCGGCGCTTGCCATGAATGACTGTGCGCAGAATCCATGACTTTGCCCCGGTCGGACTGACATGCAGATACAGCCCGCCGCCGTCCGCATACATGCCCGCCTCTTTCGCCGCCTTAACTTTTCTGGCATCAAGGAAGTTCGTGCCAGACCGCTTTTTCGCCCGGTCTGTAGGGGGTTCGATACCCGACTCTCCACTTGCCATCATGCTTCCCAACATTTTCCCAAGGTCCAGCGAACCGGGTGCGTGAACAAACCGGCAAGGGCTATCCCATCACCGTTCCCATCATAGGGATTGCGCAACAGCTATACGAAATGAGACATGGTGAGGCAACATGAAACTGTAACCCATTGGGGATACAAGATAAAAATAGACAAAGTGAGACAAGGTGAGGCAGGTAAAATGTGGACCCTGGCTCCATCAATCTTCAAAGGTGATTAGATCGCGTTTAGCAGGCCGTCCTTTAGGGCGGCTTTCGCGTTTCTGAGAGGTTTGCAACAGTCTTGCACCATTGATGATCGGCACGTTTAGACGCGCAGACACCCCGCTGAGTTGCATAGTTTGCGCCAAAGCCCTGTCACATAAGCGATTTGTGCTGAACGGGAACAAAGTGGGCTGCACTTTGGGCGTTCCGTTCGATTATCCGATCCACCGCGAGCATATCCAGCCGTCTTTCAATAAGGGCCAGTGGGTTGAGAAGCGCAAGGCGGGGTGCGAGGCGTGGGATCGGCTTACCTGAAACAACACTGCGGTGGATGCCGTCACCGACGCGCGCGTTCAGGAACAGGCGGGCGAAGAAGTTGTTCTTCCCGAAAGGCGTTGACGCATAGACAATTCGACAGTTCAGCAAAGCTGCCTTGCACGGGCGAGCCGCAGCCGTGGCGGCGCGTCACCTTTTACGCGTGCGCCGCAACCGCTGATATCCCAACAACAGAGCCGATAGAGCCACTGCCACCAAGACGGTCGCAAGCAAACCAATGTGGCGGCCAAAGAACGGCAGTATGTCAACCGAATGGCCAAAGTGATAGGCAATCGTGGTCCAGAACCCCACCCACAGCGCCGCGCCGATCAGATTTGACAGCAGAAACACCAGCCAATGCATATTGGCAGTGCCCGCAACCAAGCCATTCATCTGGCGCAGCAAAACCACGAATCGCGCGGCAATCACCATCAGCGGACCATAGCGCGCGAAGATTGCCTCGACCCGCGCATAGCGGCTGTCGCTGATGCCAAACCGTGCACCGTAGCGCGTCACCACCGCCCGGCCATACCGACGGCCAATGAAGTAAGCAATGTTGTCGCCAAGCACAGCGCCACACAATGCCGCAATCACCACCGTCCAAATGCTGATCTTGCCTGCTCCGGCAAGGGTTGATGCCACAATCAATGCGCTTTCGCCGGGCAAAGGCAGGCCCAACGTTTCCAGTGTCAATGAGACGAACAGCGCCACAGCGCCAAAGTGGTGGATCAGGTTCATCACATGCCCGGCGATCCAATCCACCTCAATCTCCCCTATCCCAGCAAAAATACATATAGCCAGAGCATCTTGCAGAGAAATGCCGCCTGCGCATCTGAAAACATTCCGCCCCATCGCGGCAAAAAAATGCCCCGGCCGTTTCCAGCCGGGGCGGGTCCATGGCGCTTGGGTTCGCCTTAGACCGTAACGGATTGCCGCGTGGCGCCGCGGCGCGAGAACAGCCGGTCAATCAGTACGAAGAACACTGGCACGAACAGGATCGTCAGTGCCGTGCCTGTGATGGTGCCAAACAGCGTCGCATAGCCAATGGCCGTCCGCGCGCCCGCGCCCGCGCCCGAAGAGAGCACCAGCGGCACCACCCCCAAACCAAACGCCAGCGAGGTCATCAGGATCGGGCGGAAGCGCAGCCGGCTGGCCTCGATCACCGCCTGCACCGCAGTCTCGCCCATGCTTGCCATGCGTTCACGCGCGAATTCCACGATCATAATGCCGTTTTTACCGGTCAGACCCACCACCGTCAGCAGCCCAACCTGGAAGTAAACCCCGTTCGACTGCCCACCAATCAACGCCCCCAGCAGCGCGCCAAGCACACCGACAGGCATCGCAAGCAGCACCACAATCGGGATCGACCAGCTTTCATAAAGCGCCGCAAGGCACAAGAACACCGCCGCAAGCGCCAGACCATACAGCGCCATCGCCCCTGCACCGGCTTCTTTTTCCTCCAGCGACATGCCTGTCCATTCCAGATTGAACCCCGGTGGCAGTTTGGTCGCCAGCTGCTCCATCTCAGCAATCGCTGCACCCGAGGTAAAGCCCGGTGCGGCCGTGCCATCAATCCCCATCGACGGCAGCGCGTTGTAGCGCGTCACCTGTTGTGGTCCGTAAACCCATTCCTGCGTTGCAAAGGTCGAGAAATCAACGAAATCGCCGTTCACGTTCTGCACGCGCCACAAGGACAGATCCTCGGGGGTTGATCGCGCTGCCGGTTCCCCCTGCACGAACACCCGCTTGACGCGACCTTGATAGAGGAAGTCGTTGACATAGGCGCTTGACCAGATCGTATTCAGAAAAGTGCCCACATCCGCCGCCGTAACCCCGACCGCGCCCGCTTTGGCCCAGTCGATGTTCAGCCGAAACTGCGGCGCATCTTCCACACCGCTGGGTCGAACGCCCGTCAGCACTGGGCTTTGCGCCGCCATGCCAAGCAGCATGTTGCGGGCATCCAGCAGTTCTTGGTGAGTTTTGCCGCTGGTTGCTTGCAGATATGCGCTGAAGCCGTTTGAGGTGCCAAGCTCTGGCACAGCGGGGGGCGCAAACGGCACCACCATCGCCTCGTTGATGCCAAAGAACAGCGGACCAAACGCGCGCCCGGCAATCGCCGAGATCGACGAGTCAGCAGTGGTGCGTTCGCTCCAATCCTTCAGCTTGGTGAACAATAGTCCCATGTTCTGACCTTGCCCACCAAACGAGAAGCCACGCACCGAGAACACGGCATCAGTATTCGCAGCTTCACCGTTCATGTAGTAGTTCTCAACCTTGCGCAGCACCTTCTCGGTAGCACCAGCGGTTGCGCCCGACGGCAACTGGACAATGGTGATCAACGCGCCCTGATCCTCGTCGGGCAGGAAGGAAGTTGGTGTGCGTAGATACAGCGCGCCCATAGCCACAACGATGGCCGCATAAATCACCATCATCATCAGAGGCCACCCGGTGGCAAGACGCACAAGCCCGGTATAGCCATTGGTCAGGCGGCCAAAGTTTCGCTCAAACCAGTTTGAAAAGCTGCTGCCCAGTTTTGACAACACGCCTTGCCGCTTTTCGCCATGCGCATGCGGTTTCAGCATCGTCGCACACAGCGCTGGCGTGAAGATCAACGCCACCACCACCGAAAGCCCCATCGCCGAGACAATCGTGACGGCGAATTGCTTGTACATCTCGCCAGTAGCTCCGCCAAAGAACGCCATCGGCACGAACACGGCAGACACCACCATCGCAATGCCGACGAGCGCGCCTTGGATTTCATCCATCGACTTCTCGGTGGCCTCTTTTGGCCCCAAGCCCTCTTCCTGCATCACCCGCTCGACGTTTTCCACGACAACAATCGCGTCATCAACCAGAAGGCCAATCGCAAGCACCATCGCCAACATGGTCAGCGTGTTGATGGTGAAGCCCAGACTTGCCATGATGCCGAATGTGCCAAGCAGAACGACGGGAACCGCCAGGGTCGGGATCAGCGTGGCGCGGAAGTTGTGCAAGAACACCAAGATCACCAAAACCACCAAAACCATGGCTTCGATCAGTGTCTCAATCACCGCTTCGATGGACAGCAACACAAAGGGCGTGGTCTCATAGGGAACCACATAGGTCGTGTCGGCAGGGAAACTTTTCGACAGTTCTTCAATCTTGGCTTTCACCAGATCGGCAGTCTCGATCGCATTGGCACCCGAGGCCAGCTGGATCGCCATAGCCGCCGCAGGCTTGCCGTCATAAAAGCCCGAGATTTCGTAAGTTTCGGCGCCAAGTTCGGCCCGCGCGACGTCGCGCAGCAACACCAAACCGCCATCCGTATCGGCACGCAGCACGATACGCTCAAAATCCTCGGGGGTTTTCAGCAAGGACTGTGCGGTGATCGTGGCATTCAGCATCTGGCCTTCAGGGGCTGGCATCGAGCCAAAGCTGCCTGCTGAAATCTGCGCATTCTGCGCACCGATGGCCGCGATGATCGTGGCTGGCGACAGATCGTAATACTTCAGCTTCAGCGGGTCCAACCAGATCCGCATCGCATATTCCGAACCGAACACCTGCACTTTACCCACGCCCTCAACGCGAGACACCGGCTCGACAATGTTCGAGGCCAGATAATCCGCAAGGTCGATCGCGTTCTTGGTCCCTCCCTCCGAGACAAGGCCGACGATCATCAGAAAGCCTGTCGCAGATTTCTCAACCACAACGCCCTGGCGTGTCACCGTCTCCGGCAACCCCGCCTGCGCCTGCGCCAGCTTGTTCTGCACCTGCACCTGCGCGATGTCTGGATCGGTGCCGATCAGGAAAGTCAACGTGATCGAGATTTGTCCGGTCGAGGTGGTGGACGAATTGATGTAGCGCAGCCCGTCCAGACCGGTCATCTCTTTCTCGATGATCTGCACCACCGTATCGGCCGCCGTTTCAGCCGAGGCCCCCGGATAGCTTGCGCTGATCACGATCGAAGGTCCGGCAATCGCAGGATATTGCGAGATCGGCAGTCGCATCACTGAAAGCACGCCCACCGCCATCACGATGATCGCCAAAACCCATGCAAAGATGGGTCTATTGATAAAAAAGCGTGACATGGATCAGTTCCCCTCGGTCGCAGCTGCGGGCGCTGCCGCAGGCGCTGCACCAGCCGCAGGTGCCGCACTCGCCACTGGTTCTGGCGGCAAAATGGTCACATCCGCACCCGGTCCTGCCTTCTGAAAGCCAGCGGTTACGATCTGATCGCCGTCTTTGAGCCCAGAGGTCACCACCCAATCGCCGCCCGACGCACCCAGGATCGTCACCGGGCGCACCGCAATCTTGCCGCCCTCAGCAGTGCCTTCCACGACCCAAACATTGGCACTGCCGTTTTGATCGCGCATCACAGCGCTTTGAGAGACAAGAATTGCATTCTTTTCAGTGGTTTGTGGCAGCTCTACTTCGACATAAAGCCCCGGCAGCAAAATGAAATCCGGGTTGGCAAAGCTGATGCGCAGGGTGATCATCCCGGTGGTCGGCTCTACTTGCGGCTCTGCTGCCTTCAGCTTGCCTTTGTGACCAAACGGCGCACCGTTCGGCATGTACAGCGTCGCTTCGGCGCTTTTGATGAAATCGCGCATCTCGCCGGGGCTGGTCCACCGCAGCAGATCGCTGGCCGATTGCGTCACATCGACATAAATCGGGTCCAGCGTGCGGATCGTGGCCATCGCCCCGGCCTGCTGTGCCGCCACAAGCGATCCGGTATTGACCTGCGACAGACCGATTACACCCGTGACCGGCGCGCGAATGGTGGTGTGATCCAGATCAATTTCGGCGCTCAGCTCTTGCGCTTTCGCGGCTTGCAGGGCTGCCGCGGCGGCATCCCGCGCCGCAATCGCCTTGTCACGGTTGGCAGCCGAGCCCGCATTGGACGACAGCAGTTCTTCGGCGCGGTTTCCGTCCGACAGTGCGAGATTGTAATTGGCCTGCGCCTGCGCGACTGCGGCTTTCGCTGCGGCAACGGTGGCCGCGTAGATTGCATCGTCGATCTTGTAAAGCGGCGTGCCTGCTTCGATCCAAGCACCCTCTTCAAACAATTGCTCGCGGATCAGGCCAGATACCTGCGGACGCACCTCGGCCACGGTCGAGGCTTTGATCCGCCCCGGCAGCCGGGTGGTCAGGGTATATTCGCCAACTTTTGCCGCCATCACCGCCACTGCGGGCGGCGGCGGAGCCTGCTGTGCAAGCGATGCAACCGGCACCAGCCCCAGCGTAAGTGCCAATAAAGATGCACGCAAAGGTGCATGTCGGATATGATTTTGCATGAATTTAGCCCGTTCGCGGTTGAGGAGGTATCGATATTGGTCAGGTGGCCTGTGTGCAGGTGGCGGGCCTGCGGAAGATCGCCATTTGCTTATTTAAAAATCGGGTTCCCAGATCAGAAACCGAAAAACATTTTCCCGAGCGCAACCATTCACTCAGCAGACCGTTCATCGTGGCCATCAAAATCCCCGCCGTTTCTTCTGGCGAGAAATCCGGTGAAAGGCTGCCTTGCGCTTGGGCCTGATTGGTCAGCGCGGCAATGGTCATGAACATCTCGGCGTTGGTCTCGTTCATCCAGGCAATACTTTCCGGATCACAAGAATACGAGTTCATGATGATAAAGATACGCTGTTGGCGCTCGTCCTGTTCGAACCCTATCAGAACTTCTGCGGCAGTCTGCTGCAGAAATCCCAGCGGATCGTCATGGCCTTCTTCCGCCACCTTGCGGATCAACAGTTTCTGCGGCGGCTCGCAGCGGCTGTGCAGCGCGCGCAGCAGGTCGATCTTATCCTTGAAATGCCAATAAAGTGCCCCTCGGGTCACCCCGGCCTTGCGCGATATTTTCTCCAAAGCCGAGTTAGACACGCCCTGTTCACAGAACATTTGCTCTGCTGCGTCAAGGATGGCACAGCGGGTCTGCTCGGCATCCTCTTTACTTCTACGCACCCGAGTCTCCGTCTGTTTCAAACGCCTTTTACAAACATTCATGGATGTATGTAAAGTATCGGCGCGAAGTATTTGTCGCGACGATGAACCGCTTTTGCGCCACTACCGCTTGGCGCTTTTCCCTGCCAGCGCCTTCTGCCACAATGACATCGGGGCAAAGGAGACCCAAACCCTGTGAGTTCTGCCCGCCTTACCCCGCCTGTTGTGCCCGCCACATTCCGCGCACGATTCTCCGCCCTGCGCAACATCTGGCCGTTCCTGCTGCTGGTCTGGCAGGCCAGCCCAATGCTGCTCCTGATCTCAATGGCGCTGCGTCTGATCCGAGCGGTGCTGCCTGTCACCGCCCTTTGGATCGGCAAGTTGATCATCGACGAGGTGGTGCGGCTGTCTGCCCTGCCCGACCGCCCCGTTGATTTACCCGGCTGGTGGCAAAGTGACCTGTTGGGCCTGCTGATCGGATATGTTGTGGCCGAATTTGCGCTGGCAATCCTGTCTGATGTTCTGGGGCGCGTGGTTGGATTGGTGGACACGCTGTTATCGGATCGTTTGACGATGTCTTCCTCGATCCGGCTGATGGAGCACGCAGCGACGCTTGACCTTGAAGATTTCGAGAACGCCGACTTTCAGGACAAGCTGGAGCGCGCGCGTGTGCAAGCCAGCGGACGGATGTCGCTGATGGGGCTTTTGTTCACCCAGATGCAGAACCTTGTTACGGTCTCGACCTTCGCGGCGGGTCTTGTATTGTTCAATCCGTGGCTGATCCTATTGCTGGCCTTGGCCCTGATCCCAGCGTTTATTGGCGAAGCGCATTTCAACGCCCAAAGCTATTCGCTGGATTTCGGTCGCACGCCACAGCGCCGGGAACTTGACTATGTGCGCCAAACCGCCGCCAGCGTCGAATCCGCGAAAGAGGTCAAGATCTTTGGGCTGAACAGCTTCCTGACCAACCGCTACCGTGAACTTTCCGAAAGCTTTTACACCGCCAGCCGGGCGATCGCGCAGCGCCGTGCGATCTGGGGCGGGGTGCTGACAGCGCTTGGCACGCTGGGATATTATGCCGCCTATGGCTGGATCATTGCCAGCACCTTGGCAGGGGATCTCAGCCTTGGAGATCTGACATTTCTGTCGGGGTCTTTCCTGCGGTTGCGCAGCTTGCTTGAAGGTCTGCTGACCACTTTTTCCTCGACTGCAGCGCAGGCGCTGTATCTCGACGATCTGTTCAGCTTTTTTCAGGTAAAGCCGGAAATTCTGACCCAAGCCAACGCCCTGCCGTTTCCCAAACCGATCCGAACGGGCTTTGTGTTCGAGAATGTAGGCTTTCGCTATCCGGGCGCTGAACGCTGGGCAGTGCGCGGCATGAATTTCAGCCTGCATGCTGGCGAGACTTTGGCGCTTGTCGGCGAAAACGGTGCGGGCAAGACCACCTTGGTCAAACTGCTGGCACGGCTTTACGACCCGGATGAGGGCCGTATCACCTTGGATGGCCACGACCTGCGCAGCTATGATCTGGACGCCTTGCGTGGCGAGATGGGCGTGATCTTTCAGGACTTCATGCGCTACAATCTAAGTGCCGCCGACAATATCGCGGTGGGGCGCATTGAGGAACGCAACAACCGCCCCCGCATTATCGTCGCCGCCCAGCGCAGTATGGCCGATCAGGTGATCGAGCATCTGCCAGATCGCTATGATCAGATGATCGGCAAGCGCTTTCGCAATGGTGTCGAATTGTCAGGCGGTGAGTGGCAAAAGCTGGCGATAGCCCGCGCCTATATGCGCGGCGCAGAGGTGCTGATCCTAGACGAGCCGACAGCAGCGCTTGATGCGCGATCCGAGTTTGAAGTGTTTCAGCGTTTCAAGGAACTCAGCGCCGGGAAAACCGCCGTGCTGATTTCGCACCGGTTCAGCTCGGTGCGGATGGCTGACCGGATTCTGGTGCTGGCCGAGGGGCGGGTGGAATCCTCTGGCACCCATGATGAACTGCTGGCGCTGTCGGGCCGCTATGCCGAGCTGTTTGAACTGCAAGCCGCAGGCTATCGCTGACGCTAGGGATCAGCGGCAAACCACACAGGATTGCAGCTGATTCTGCACAAACCGCGCCGATGCAATCTTGATCAAAGCCCCAAAATCCGCGCTATTTGATCCAGAAACGGCAAAAAAGTATCATCGCATTGGCGAGGCTGTAGTAGCCTGCACGCATCCCCAGCGCTACCTTCAGCTATAGCCTCGGGAAAATAACCCATGGCGATGCGACGCAACCACCAAGGCCCAGAGTTTTGGATTTGCGCAGGGAGGAGACGCGGATGAAACCGGATCTAGAGGTCGTCCAGATTGGGCGCTCGGAATCTTTCAAGGCTTGGGCGCATGGCTATCCGTATCACACGGTGCGCTGGCATTTTCACCCGGAATACGAGATCCATCATGTGGTGGCGACCTCGGGCCATTACTTTGTCGGCGATTTCATTGGCAATTTTGAACCCGGCAATCTGGTGCTGACCGGGCCGAACCTGCCGCACAATTGGGTCAGCAATGTTGAACCCGGCGTGACCATTCCACTGCGCTGCCGTATCCTGCAATTCAGCGCCGAGTTTATCAGCGATGCGATGGCATTGCTGCCCGAACTGTCTGCCTGTGCCGATCTGCTAGAATCCAGCCGTCGCGGCGCGTTGTTCAGCCCCGCCACCGCAGAGCTGGCAGCCCCCCTGCTCGCCGAATTGGTGACAGCCCAAGGCATCCGCCGGATCGAGGTTTTCCTTGGCTTGCTGGGCGTGCTGTCGCGCGCCGAAGTCACCACTTTGACATCGACCAACTACCTGCCCGACCCTTCCGGCTTTATGTCCACTGGCATCAACGAGGCTTTGGCCTATATCAATGCCAACCTGACCGAGCCTTTCACCGAGGCAGATCTGGCAGAAATCGCGGGCCTCAGCGCCTCGGCTTTCTCGCGCAGCTTCAGGCGGCATACCGGGCAGGTCTTGGTGAAATACGTCAACCGCCTGCGGATCAATCTGGCCTGTCAGTTGCTGATGGGCAAGGACGAGATGAAGATCACCGATGTGTGCTTTTCGTCTGGTTTCAACAACATATCAAACTTTAACCGCCAGTTTCAGGCGCAAAAGGGCATGACGCCCTCGCGCTTCCGCGATCTGCTGGCGCAGAACCAACAAACGGCCCTCGCGGCCTAGACCATTCGGCCACAGATCAAACCCACGGGCAGGAGGAACCCCAAGGGAACGGTTTTTGGCGAAGACCCGGCTTGATCAGCAAAGCACAACGGCGGCAGATCCTACTGCCCTCGCATGATCTTTCTTTGCCTGATTTCAAACCGACCAACTCCGGCGGCTCTGACCAGTGCCGTCGCGATTTTTGATAAACGGTCAACATGGAGGACGACCAATGACACTTTCTGCATCGCGCGTAATGGGCGCTTTGGCGCTGTCTACCGCCTTGATTTCAGGCGCAGCTTTCGCGCAAACCGCGGGCACCGTGGCATTTCTGATGCCCGACCAAGCCTCGACCCGCTATGAACAGCACGACTTCCCCGGCTTTCAGGCCGAGATGACCAAGCTGTGCGCCGATTGCACCGTGATCTACCAAAACGCAACGGGCGACGCGAACCTGCAACAGCAGCAGTTCAACTCGGTGATCACCCAAGGCGCGAAAGTCATCGTGCTGGATCCGGTGGACAGCAGTGCAGCGGCCTCAATGGTCAGCCTTGCGCAAAGCCAAGGTATCAAAGTGATCGCATATGACCGTCCGATCCCGGACAAGCCCGCAGATTACTATGTGTCGTTTGATAACAAGGGCATCGGCAAGGCGATTGCAGAATCGTTGATGACGCATCTGAAAGATCTTGGCCTGCCCACCGACAAGGGCGGCGTGTTGCAGATCAACGGCTCGCCCACCGATGCGGCAGCCGGGCTGATCAAGGACGGCATTCATGAGGGTATTGCGGCTTCGGGCTACAAGACTTTGGCCGAGTTCGACACACCGGAATGGGCGCCGCCGAAAGCGCAGGAATGGGCAGCGGGACAAGTCACCCGTTTTGGCACAGATATCATCGGCGTCGTCGCGGCCAATGACGGCACGGGTGGCGGTGCAGTTGCGGCGTTCAAAGCAGCGGGCGTTGATCCGGTGCCGCCGGTGACCGGCAACGATGCGACCATCGCGGCGTTGCAGCTGATCATCGCGGGGGATCAATACAACACCATCTCGAAACCCTCTGAAATCGTCGCAGCGGCTGCGGCGCAAATCGCGGTGCAGTTCCTGAATGGCGAGACCCCGAAGGCCGAGATGAGCCTGTATGACACTCCGTCGCAACTGTTCGTCCCGGCGGTTGTCACCCGCGAAAACCTGAAGGCTGAAATCATCGACAAGGGCATCAACACCGCAGCCGAGCTGTGCGTTGATCGCTATGCCGCTGGTTGCGCGGAGCTTGGCATCAAGTAACGCGCCCTGCCGTCTGGGCCGCCCTCCCCGGCCCAGACGGTTTTTCTCGAACTTACAGGAGCCGCCATGTCGGACCGATCCCAAACCCGCAAAGCCCCCGGAGAGTTGTTGCTTTCCCTGCGTGGCATTTCCAAGAACTTCGGCGCGGTTTCAGCGCTGACGGATATTGATTTAGACATTCACGCGGGCGAGGTCGTGGCCTTGGTTGGCGATAACGGCGCGGGCAAATCAACCTTGGTCAAGGTGCTGGCCGGGGTGCATCAGGCGTCCTCTGGCAGCATTGAATTTCAGGGCAAGCCTGTGACAATGGCCAGCCCTGCGGCGGCGCTGCAACTGGGCATTGCCACTGTGTTCCAAGATTTGGCTTTGTGCGAAAATCTGGACGTGGTGGCGAACATCTTCTTAGGGCAGGAATTGAACCCGCTTCGCTTGGACGAAGTGGCGATGGAAGTGCGGGCCTGGACCCTGCTCAACGAACTCGCCGCGCGCATCCCTTCGGTGCGCGAACCGATTGCCTCATTGTCTGGCGGTCAGCGGCAGACCGTGGCGATTGCGCGGTCTTTGCTGTTGAACCCCAAGATCATCATGCTGGACGAACCCACCGCCGCCTTGGGCGTGGCGCAGACGGCCGAGGTGCTGAACCTTGTCGAACGGGTGCGCGACAAGGGTCTGGGCGTCATCATGATCAGCCACAATATGGAAGACGTGCGCGCTGTCGCTGACCGCATCGTGGTGCTGCGTCTGGGCCGCAACAATGGCGTGTTCACGCCGGATGCCAGCAATCAAGAACTTGTGGGCGCCATTACCGGGGCCACCGATAACGCCGTCTCGCGCCGGGCTGATCGCTTGCGTGAAGCCGCAGGAGAAGCGATATGAGCCAGCAATTAGATCGCGCCGACGCGCGCGTAAGCCATGCCACCGGGCTGTCCGGCACCATCAAAGCCTTTCTTGATCGCGTGAAATCCGGAGATCTGGGGTCGTTGCCCGTGGTCGTAGGTTTGGCGATCATCTGGACAGTCTTCACCGTGCTGAACCCGATCTTTCTGTCGCCAAACAACCTCGTGAACCTGCTGTTTGATTGCTCGACCACCGGAGTCATCGCCCTTGGCATCGTTTGCGTGCTGATGCTGGGCGAGATTGACCTGTCGGTCGGCTCGATGAGCGGCGTAGGCTCGGCCATGATCGGGGTGCTCTGGGTCAACCAAGGCGTGCCTTTGCCAGTCGCCATCGGCACCGCCGTGGCTTTGGGCGCACTGATTGGCGCCGTCTATGCCACATTGCGCAACCGCCTTGGCATGCCGAGTTTCGTGTCCACCCTGTCGGGCCTGCTCGCCCTGCTTGGCTTGCAGCTTTACATGCTGGGTGCGACAGGGTCGATCAACCTGCCCTATGGCTCGAAAATGGTCGAGTTCGGTCAGTTGATGATCCTGCCCGCTTGGATGTCTTACACTTTGGCATTGATCCCCGGTATTGTGATGCTGGTGGTGGGGCGTTCGACCAATGCGCGCCGCCGTGCCGCAAACCTATCGGCAGGTTCGTCCACGGGGTTGATCCTGAAGGCCGTTTTTACCACCATCGCTTTGCTGGCCATCGTGTTCTACCTGTCGCTTGGTCGCGGCGTGCCGTGGATGTTTGCGTTGTTCGTCGCGCTGGTTCTGGCGATGAATTACGCATTGACCCGCACCCAATGGGGCCGATCAATGAAAGCCGTGGGCGGCAATGCCGAAGCGGCACGGCGCGCGGGCATCAATGTGCGCGGCATTTATATCAGCGCGTTCATGCTATGCTCGGCTCTGGCCGCGTTGGGCGGGGTTTTGTCCGCCGCACGGCTTGCCTCATCCAGCCAACAAGCTGGCACCGGGGACGTCAACCTGAACGCCATCGCGGCGGCAGTGATCGGTGGCACCAGCCTGTTCGGGGGCCGTGGCACCGCGTTCTCGGCACTGCTGGGCATCATCGTCATCCAGTCGATTGCCAACGGGCTGACGCTTTTGAACCTGAACTCCAGCTTGCGCTACATGATCACCGGGGCGGTTCTGGCCATCGCCGTGATCGTTGACAGCCTTGCCCGCCAAAGCCGCGCTTCGCATGGTCGCGGCTAAATCTAGGGCCAAGCCTGTCGCGCAGCAGTCAAGGCGCAGAAAATTGGGCCGGGCATTTGTCCGGCCCGACATCCTCAAGGAATAGAATGATGTCCAGTGAATTGAACGGAAAAGTCGCAGCCGTTACCGGGGCCGCTTCGGGGATCGGGTTGGAATGTGCCAAATCGATGCTGATCGCCGGCGCAAAAGTGGTTCTGATCGACCGGGCCGAGGATAAGCTGGCCGCCCTGTGTGCCGAGCTTGGCCCCAACGCCATCCCTTTGGTGATTGATCTGACCAGCCCAGCCAGTGTGGCCAAGATGATGCCGCAAATCCTGAGCAAAGCCGGGCAGTTGGACATCTTCCACGCCAATGCCGGGTCTTATGTCGGCGGCGATGTGGTGACGGGCGATCCTGATGTCTGGGACCGCATGCTGAACCTGAATATCAACGCCTCGTTCCGTGCCATTCAAGCCGTGTTGCCGCATATGGTCGAACGTCAGACGGGCGATATCATCATGACCTCATCCATCGCGGGCATCGTCCCGGTGGTGTGGGAGCCGATCTACACCGCGTCAAAATTCGCGGTTCAAGCCTTTGTGCATACCGTGCGGCGGCAAATCGCCAAGCACGGCATCCGCATCGGCGCGGTTTGCCCCGGCCCGGTTGTTACCGCCTTGCTGGATGATTGGCCGAAGGCGAAAATGGATGAGGCCCTCGCCAACGGAAGCCTGATGATGCCGAAAGAAGTCGCCGATGCGGTCTTGTTCATGCTGACGCGACCGCGCAATGTGACGATCCGGGATCTGGTGATCCTGCCCAATTCGGTGGACCTGTAGCATGTATCTGATCGGCATTGACGTAGGCACGGGCAGCGCACGCGCCGGAGTATTCGACGGCGCGGGCGTGATGCTGGCCTCGGCCAAAGCCGATGTAACGATGTGGCGCGAGGCAGGCGCGATTGTCGAGCAATCTTCAGATCAGATCTGGCAGGCCGTCTGTCAATCAGTCCGCGCGGCAGTGCTGGCCGCGGGCGTTGATCCTGCCGATGTAGCTGGCATCGGTTTTGACGCCACTTGCTCGCTGGTGGTTCTGGGTGCAGGGGGCAAACCGCTGGCAGTTGGGCCATCGGAAGACCCTGCACGCAACATCATCGTCTGGATGGATCACCGCGCGGTGGACCAGGCCGAGCGGATCAACGCGACGGGCCACGACGTGCTGAAATACGTCGGCGGCGTGATCTCACCCGAGATGGAGACGCCCAAGCTGTTATGGCTGCGCGAAAACCGCCCTCAAGTGTTCGATCAAGCCGAGGCGTTCTTTGATCTGGCCGATTATCTGACATGGCGTGCCTCGGGCAGTCTTGCGCGCTCCACCTGCACCGTCACTTGCAAATGGACCTACCTCGCGCATGAGGCACGCTGGGATGCCAGCTATTTCCATCAAATCGGCCTTGGCATTCTGGCAGATCAAGGCTTCTCCCGCATCGGCACTGACATGGTCGAACCCGGCACGGCCTTGGCGAATGGCCTGACCGCCGCCGCAGCCGCCGACCTTGGCCTGCGCCCCGGCACGCCCGTAGCCGCAGGTCTGATCGACGCCCATGCAGGCGGCATCGGCACCGTCGGCGCGATGGGCGATGATGCGACCCAGAATATGGCCTATGTCTTTGGCACCTCATCCTGCACCATGACCACCACCGCGCAGCCGCAATTCGTGCCCGGCGTCTGGGGGCCGTATTTCTCGGCGATGCTGCCGAACATGTGGTTGAACGAGGGCGGCCAATCCGCCGCAGGAGCTGCCATCGACCATCTGCTGAAACTGCACCCCGCGCATCACGAGGCCAAAGCCGCCGCCGACGCCGCGGGCCTGCCGCTGCCAGTATGGCTGGCCAATCTTGCCGCAGATAAATCGCCCGACGTTTCTGATGCCATAGATCTTGCGGAAGGCCTGCATGTCGTGCCCGAATTCCTCGGCAACCGTGCGCCCTTCGCCGACCCCCACGCCCGCGCGCTCATCGCAGGCTTGGGGATGGAGACTGATCTTGCCAGCCTGCTTGCCCTCTACATCGCGGGCCTCAGTGGCATCGGCTATGGACTTCGCCAGATCATCGACACCCAAGCCGCCAACGGCGCGCCGATCCAACGCCTTGCGATCAGCGGCGGCGCCGGGCAGCACGATCTTGTCCGGCAAATTCTGGCCGATGCAACGGGCGTGCCGGTGATCACGACCGAAGCCGAAGAGCCTGTGCTGCTTGGCTCTGCAATCCTCGCGGCTGTTGCAGCGGCGCAATACCCCGACATCGCGCGGGCGATGGCCGCGATGTCCCGCCCAAGCCGCAGCTTCCTCCCCGCAACGGCATCCCATTCCGAAACCCATGCGGACAGATATGCGGCCTTCCAAGCCTTGCAACACGCCGCGCGGCAAATCCGCCAAAAGGCGCGCTGATTTAGATGTAAGGGGCGCAGGTTTTGGGGCCTAAGCTGGCAGCACCCGGCCAAAGCCTGCCCCAACCACCCCTTCTGCAACTCTGCCCAGCCCGCAATCGCCGACCATCCACAGCGCCCCGCAAAAGCGCCGGGTAGGTCGTGGCGTCGCACCACTCGTCAAATTGACGAAAATCGTGCCCAAATCGCGGATTTCTTTGCAGATAGGGTTGAACCCCCCCACGTTTCCGCTTCATTTAACGCATCGGTTCCCATACCAAACCAACATGCCATCGCCGCCCCAATCGCAGGGTGACCGGGGTATGATGTTTTGCGACTGCGGACCACGGCCTCATAAAGAGAGAGACGCACGCCCGGCATGTTACAGCAAAACCTGATCTTGTTTCTTATTTTTCTGCCTTTTGCTGGGGCAATTGCTGCCGCAACCCTCTCTGTTCATGCCCATAATGCTGCCGCTTGGCTGTCCGGCGCGGTGCTGATCGCAGGCCTGATGATCCTGGCCGTGCTCTACCCCGAGATCGAGCAAGGTCGCGTGCTGCGCAGCGTTGTGACATGGGTGCCATCGCTGCGCTTGAACCTGAACTTCCGCATCGACGGATTTGCTTGGCTTTTTGTGACGCTGGTACTGGGCATCGGCGTGCTTGTGGTGATTTACGCCCGCTATTACCTGTCGAAAAATGATCCGGTGCCACGGTTTTACTGCTTTTTGCTGGCCTTCACCGGCGCGATGGTCGGCATGCTGGTGTCAGGCAACATCATCATGCTGGTGGTGTTCTGGGAGCTGACGAGCGTGATCTCCTTCATGCTGATCGGCTATTGGAACCACAATCCGGCCGCCCGCGACGGCGCCCGCATGGCGCTGATTGTCACCGCAACGGGCGGCATCTGTCTGTTGGCTTCGATGCTGTTGCTGGGGCAAATCGTCGGCAGTTACGATCTGGACCGCGTGCTATCGTCGGGTGAGATGATCCGCGCACATCCGCTGTATCTGCCGGTCCTCGCCCTGTTCCTGATCGGAGCCTTTACCAAATCCGCGCAGTTTCCGTTCCATTTCTGGCTGCCAAACGCCATGGCCGCCCCCACTCCGGTCTCGGCCTTTCTTCATTCTGCCACGATGGTCAAGGCTGGCGTGTTCCTGCTTGTGCGCTTCTCGCCTGCGCTGGGTGGCACCGAAGCATGGTTTTTCGCCGTCACCGGCACTGGCATGGCCACCCTGATCATTGGGGCTGTGATCGCGCTGTTCCGCCATGATCTGAAGGGCTTGCTTGCCTATTCCACCATCAGCCATCTTGGCCTTATCACCGCCCTTGCGGGCATCGGCAGCACCGGGGCGATCGTCGCCGCAATCTTCCACATCGCCAATCACGCGGTATTCAAAGCCTCTTTGTTCATGGCCGCTGGGATCATCGACCACGAAAGCGGTACCCGCGACATGCGCCGGCTGAGTGGTTTGATCCGATTGATGCCCGTCACCGGAACCTTGGCCATCGTGGCTGCGGCAGCGATGGCGGGTGTGCCATTGCTGAATGGCTTCCTGTCGAAAGAGATGTTTTTTGCCGAAGCGGCAAGCTGGCACAATGGATCATGGCTTGATGATGCCCTGCCCTACCTCGCAACTTTCGCCAGCATCTTCGCGGTCGCCTATTCGCTGCGCTTCATCATGACGGTGTTCTTTGGCCCCGCCCCGACCGACCTGCCCAAAACCCCGCACGAGCCTACCCCGTGGATGCGCCGCCCGGTTGAGCTGTTGGTGCTGACCTGCCTTGTGGTGGGGATCCTGCCCGGAGTGACGCTTGGCCCGGTTTTGAACATGGCGGCACGCTCGGTGCTGGGGCCGGATACGCCCTATTTCAGCATCGCGGTCTGGCACGGCTTTAACACTCCGATGATCATGAGCCTGATCGCCATTGTGCTTGGCAGCGGGCTTTATTTCCTGCTGGCCAAACAGATCGCCGCCGGACCAGAGGGCCCGCCCTTCCTGCACCGCATCCGGGCCCAGCGCATCTTTGAACGGCTTCTGTTGGCCTTCAGCTGGAAATGGCCGCGCGATCTGCACCGCCTGTTCGGGACTGAACGGTTGCAACCGCAGCTGCGTCTGATCGTAGTGCTGTCTTTCGCCGCCGTATCGCTGACGCTGTGGCGCGGGCTGACCCTGCTTCAAAAACCCGACCTGCCCAGTTTTGATCTGGCTTTTGCGATCATGTGGGCGATCGGATGCGCCTGTGCGATTGGGGCGGCATGGCAGGCGAAATATCACCGTTTTGCCTCTCTCGCGCTTTTGGGCGGCGCGGGCGTTGTCACCTGCCTGACCTTTGCATGGTTTTCCGCCCCCGATCTCGCCGTGACGCAACTGCTGGTCGAGGTGGTGACAACCGTGCTGCTGCTGTTGGGTCTGCGCTGGCTGCCCAAACGCCGCGAGGAAATCGCCGCCGATAAACTTAGCCCCGCCCGCACCCGGCGCATTGCTGATCTGGTGATCGCAAGCATCTCTGGCTTTGGCATCGCCAGCATTGCCTATGTGGTGATGACCCGCCCGCTGATCCCGAACATCGGCGATTGGTTCTTGCGCAATGCCTATTACGAAGGCGGCGGCACCAACGTTGTGAATGTCATTCTGGTGGATTTCCGCGCCTTTGACACCTTTGGCGAGATCAGCGTTCTGGCCGTCGTGGCGATAACCGTCTATGCCCTGCTGCGCCGCTTCCGCCCCGGCGCCGAAAGCGCAGGCATGCCCGCCGAGCAGCTTGGCGAAGCGGCAGAGGCGTTGAAGGATTATCTCGTCGTGCCTTCGGTGATCATGCAATGGATGTTTCCCGCGATGATCGTCATGTCGGCCTATCTGTTCTTCCGCGGCCATGACCTGCCCGGAGGCGGCTTTTCCGCTGGCGTCACTTTGGCAATCGCGCTGCTGCTGCAATATCTCGCGGCGAATGTGCGCTGGGTCGAAAGCCATATCGTCATCCTGCCCATCCGCTGGATGGGGCTGGGCCTGTTGATTTCCGGCGGCACTGGCATCGGCGCATGGCTGTTCGGCTATCCGTTCCTGACCGCACATGCGCAATATCTCAACCTGCCGCTGATCGGCAAAGTGCCCGCCGCCACCGCGCTTTTGTTCGATATCGGCGTCTATGCGCTGGTGGTCGGCGCGACCGTGCTGATGCTGATTGCGATTGCCCACCAGTCCTTGCGCTCGGCCCGTCTGCGCGCCCAAGACGAAGCCCTACCCGAGACGGAGGCCGAGTGATGGAGATTGTTTTGTCCACAGCCATCGGCATCCTTGCAGCCTCCGGCATCTGGCTTTTGCTGCGCCCGCGCACATTTCAGGTGATCGTTGGGCTGTGCCTGCTGTCCTATGCTGTCAATCTGTTCATTTTCTCGATGGGGCGGCTGACCGTTGGCGCACCGCCGATCATGGCGAAGGGCGGTTTCGTCAATCCAACCGCTTATGCCGATCCTTTGCCGCAGGCTTTGGTGCTGACCGCCATCGTGATCAGCTTTGCCACCACAGCCCTGTTTCTGGTGGTGATGATCGCCTCGCGCGGGATGACCGGCACCGACCACGTTGACGGGCAGGAGCGCGAGCAATGAACCCCGCCTCCGATCTTTTTGCGCCCGATCTTTTCGCGCCCGAACATCTGATGATCGCGCCCATCCTGATCCCGTTCATCGCCGGGGCCTTGATGCTGCTTTACGATGAACGCCAGCGCCGCGCCAAGCTGGGCATCAGCATCGGCTCGGCCCTCGCACTGCTGCTGGTTTCCATTGAGCTGTTGAACCGCGCCAAGGGCAGCCATCTGCCGGGCGATACCGGCATCGGCTTTTATCTGCTGGGCGATTGGGCGGTGCCGTTCGGCATCGTGCTGGTGCTGGACAGGCTGTCGGCCATGATGCTGATGCTGACGGCATTGCTGGCGGTGCCTGCGCTGATCTATTCGGCGGCGGGCTGGCACAAGCAGGGCCAGCACTTTCAGTCTCTGTTCCAGTTCCTGCTGATGGGGTTGAACGGCGCGTTTTTGACCGGCGATCTGTTCAATCTCTTCGTGTTCTTTGAAGTGCTGCTGGCCGCGTCTTATGGCCTGTTGCTGCATGGCAGCGGCCAGTTGCGGGTGCGCGCCGGGTTGCATTACATCGCCGTGAACCTGACCGCATCTTTGCTGTTTCTGCTGGGGGTCAGCCTGATCTATGGCGTCACAGGCACGCTGAACATGGCGCAGCTTTCCTTGGTGATCCCCAACCTGCCCGCCGCAGACCGCCCCCTGCTGCACGCAGCAGCCGCCCTGATGGGCATTGCCTTTCTGATCAAATCCGGGATGTGGCCGCTGTCGTTCTGGCTCTCCACCGCCTACATGGCGGGTGCCGCCCCCGTCGCCGCCATGTTCGCCATCATGACCAAAGTGGGCGTCTATGTGGTGATGCGGCTCTCCCTGCTGTTGTTTGGCGCAGGGGCCGGAGCGTCGGCGGGCTTCGGTGCCGAGGTGCTGATCGCAGGCGGTATGGCCACGGTGACCTTCGGTTTTCTGGGTGTTCTGGCCTCGCAAGGCGTGGGTCGGATGGCAGCGCATCTGGTGCTGATATCCTCTGGCACCGCTTTGGCCGTCACCGGATTTGCCCTGATGGGTGCTGGCAGCGCGCTGCTGGCAGGCGCGCTTTATTATCTGGTCAGCTCTACCCTTGCCACCAGCGCGTTATTTTTGTTGATCGAACCGATGAGCCGCGAAGAAGGCGGCATTGCCGCCATGCTGGCGTTGACCGCCGATGCTTACGGTCTGGATGATGTCGAGGATGACGGCGCACCCGAGGTCGGCTTTGCCATCCCCGGCACTTTGACCATTCTTGGCCTGTGCTTTGGCGCCTGCCTTTTGGTGCTGGCGGGTCTGCCGCCTCTCTCCGGCTTTCTTGGCAAGTTTGCCATGCTCTCCGCTGGCTTGGATCAATCCAGCGTGGCCGCCCCGCTGATCTGGGGCTTCATGGCGTTGTTGTTGCTGTCGGGCCTTGCCACCCTGATCGGCATGATCCGCATTGGCATCCGCACCTTCTGGGTGACTGATGGTGCCGCGCCAAAGGTTCTGGCGCTAGAGATTGCTCCGGTGATTGTGCTGATCGGCATGATTTTGTTGCTGACCATCAAAGCCCAGCACTCGATCCGCTATATGGAGGACACCGCCCGCGCCCTGCTGACCCCTGCGATCTACACCGAGGGCGTGATGTCCGCCCCCCGCGTCGTCGATCAGCCGAAAGACGACACACCATGAGCCGATTTTTCCCGCATCCGCTCTTGTCCTTGGCACTGACCGCCATGTGGCTGCTGCTGACCCGGTTTTCGCTGGGAAATCTGCTGCTTGGTGCGGCCATTGCCCTGATCGCAGGCTGGGCCATGGGGGCGTTGCATCCACGACGGGTGCGCTTGCGGCGCTGGGATCTGCTGGCAAAACTGCTTTGCATCGTGACTTGGGACATATTGAAATCCAACGCCACTGTCGCTTGGGCAATCCTGACCAATGGCCGTGGCGGCAAGCGCCGCTCTGGTTTTGTCTGCATCCCGCTGGAGTTGCGCAGCATCAATGGCTTGGCGCTGCTTGCCATCATCCTGACCGCCACGCCCGGCACCGCATGGCTAGAGCATGATCAGGACAGCGGGCTTTTGCTGCTGCATGTGTTCGATCTGCGCGATGGCGATGATTGGTCGGGACTGATCCGCAACCGCTACGAAGCCCCCCTTCTGGAGATTTTCGGATGAGCGCCGCCATCTTGTTCGCAGCCCTCAGCTTTGCGCAGATCAGTCTCGCACTGGCGGCGGGCTGCGCGTGCTATCGTATCATCCGTGGCCCGCGCGCCCAAGACCGGGTGATTGGCGTTGATACGCTGTACGTCACGGCGATGCTGCTGTTCCTTGTCACCGGCATGCGCACCAACAGCAGCTTTTTCTTCGAGGCCGCGATGGTGATCGGCGTGCTCGGCTTTGTTGCGACCGTGGCTATGGCGAAATTCCTGCTGCGTGGCGAGGTGATCGAATGAGCCATCTTGAAACCGTCCCGCTCTGGCTTGCGATCCCGGTGGGGCTGCTGTTGGTTCTGGGCAGCGGGCTGACCCTGCTCGGCACCATCGGCCTTGTGCAACTTAAAAGCTTTTACGACCGCCTGCATGCGCCGACCTTGGGCACGGGCTGGGGCATGGCGGCAATCGTGCTGGCCTCGATCTTGCTGTTCTCGTGGCTGGAAGGTCGCCCCTCGCTGCACGAGGCCGTGATCGCGGTGTTCGTGATGATCACCACGCCTGTCACCATGATGATGCTGGGCCGCGCCGCACTCCACCGCGACCGCAAGGAAAACGCGCCAGAACTGCCAGAGATTGCCCGCAGAACCTTGGGCGAAGACACACCCTGACCGCGCCGCAGGTGCAGGGCGTTGATCAGCCCGCAAGGTGCAGCAATGCTGAAGGCGCGGCTGACGGGCGCGCCCAAGCACCGCCACCCGCCAGAGCCGCCCACAACAGGCTGACAGGCCCGCGCTTAACCCTTGGCCTCAAGCGCCGCCAAACGCGCCGCAAGCGCCATATTCTCTTCGCGAGCCTTCTGCGCCATCAGCCGCACCGCGTCGAATTCCTCGCGGGTTACGAAATCACGATCCGCCATCCAGCGATCAACGAAGCCCTTCATCGCGGTCTCCGCCTCAGACTTGGCACCCTGCGCCACGCCCATCGCATTGGTCATCAACTTGGACATATCGTCGAAGAATTTGTTTCCGGCCGTCATCAGGGGCCTCCTTTCGCTAGCCTTCTATATGAGCCGCCCCGCCCCCACGCACAAGGCACGTCACACAAGAAGGCGATCTGACGCATTGCCGCGTTGACATAGCCGCCCGGCTTGCCGACAACGCGCAAGCAACTGCAGGAAACCGCATGTCCTATATTCCGTTCCCGTCATGGCTCTCGCCGGATATTTTCTCGATCCCCTTGGGGCCGATGAGCCTGACTTTGCGCTGGTATGCCTTGGCCTATATCGCGGGCCTGCTGCTGGGCTGGAAGCTGATCGTTCACATGATCAACACGCCGCGGCTGTGGTCCGGCCCGGCCCCGATGACCGCCGAGCAGGTCGAGCGTCTGCTGACATGGGTGATCTTTGGCGTCATCGCAGGCGGGCGCTTGGGCTATGTGATCTTCTACCAGCCCGGCCATTTTCTGCAAAACCCCAGCGAAATCCTGCGGGTCTGGGAAGGCGGCATGTCCTTCCACGGTGGCTTCCTTGGCGTGATGGTTGCGGGCATCTGGTTTTGCAAGCGCGAGAAAATCCCGATGCTGCCCGCCGCCGATCTGATGGCTGCCGTGGTGCCGATTGGCCTTTTGCTGGGCCGCCTTGCCAATTTTGTGAATGCTGAACTCTGGGGCAGGCCCACCGATCTGCCGTGGGGCGTGGCTTTTCCCGGCGAGGCCGCGCAAACCTGCCCCGGTCTGCTGACGATCTGCGCCCGTCATCCCAGCCAGCTTTACGAAGCAGCGCTGGAAGGTCTGATCCTGCTGATCCTCCTTAGCCTGTTGGTCTGGCGCTATGATTGGCTGAAAACCCCGGGGAAAATCGCGGGTCTGTTTTTCGCGGGCTATGGAGTGTCGCGCTTTTTGGTCGAATTCGTCCGCCAACCCGACGCGCAATTCGTCTCGGAGGGCAACCCGCTGGGCCTTGCCTTTCACGTTGCAGGTTACGGGCTGACCATGGGCCAGATCCTGACCCTGCCGATGATCGCGGCAGGCATCTGGTTCATCGCCCGCGCCAAACCCGTGGCCCTCCCGCCCCCGGCGACCACTGCCGCATGACCCCGCTCGCCGCCCTGCTGATCCAACGCATAAGGGCCAGCGGCCCGATCACGCTGGCCGAATATATGGCTGACTGCCTGCTGCACCCGCAGCACGGCTACTATGCCACCCGCGATCCGTTCGGCGCATCGGGTGATTTCACCACCGCGCCCGAGATCAGCCAAATGTTTGGCGAGTTGTTGGGCCTTTGCCTTGCGCAAAGCTGGCTTGACCAAGGCGCACCCGCCCGCTTCACTTTGGCCGAGCTTGGCCCCGGTCGCGGCACCCTGATGGCCGACGTTTTGCGCGCGACCCAACGTGTGCCCGGCTTTCATGCCGCAGCCGAAGTGCTGCTGGTCGAGGCCTCGGCCACCCTACGCGCCCGCCAGCGCAGCACTTTGGGCGAACATCCGGTGCGGTGGACCGACCAGTTGCCCTCGGGCGACACCCCGCTTTACTTCATCGCGAACGAATTCTTCGACGCCCTGCCAATTCGCCAATTCACCCGGACGCCAGAAGGCTGGTCGGAAACCCTGATCGGCCTTGCGAACCACCAGCTCTGCATGGGCAAATCAGCGCCTGCGCCGATTGCCTTGCTGGATCATCGCCTTGCCGATACCGCCCCCGGCGATGTGATTGAGATCTGCCCCGCAGCCCCCGCCATCGCGCAAACCATCGCCGCCCAGATCGAAAGCCACGGTGGCGCGGCGTTGATCCTTGACTATGGCGATTGGATCTCACGCGGGGATACGTTTCAGGCCCTGCAAGCTCACCGCTTCACCGATCCGCTCGCCGATCCCGGCAATGCAGACCTGACCGCCCATGTCGATTTCGCGGCCCTTGCCAGCGCTGCCAAATCCTACGCCTACACCACCCAAGCGCAGTTTCTCACTGCACTTGGCATCGAGCACCGCGCCGCCCAACTGGCCGCAAAGCTGCAGGGCGAGGCCCTTGCCCAGCATAATGCCGCCACGCGCCGCTTGACCGCGCCCGAGGAAATGGGAAAGCTGTTCAAAGCCCTTGCGCTGTTTCCATCCTATGCCGCCAAGCCCCCCGGATTTTCCTGATGCTCGAAATCATCACCTCTGACGCCCTGAGCCCCCGCCACGGGTTTTTCACCCGCAAAGGCGGTGCGTCCTCTGGCATCTTTGCCGGGCTGAACTGCGGCACCGGATCGACCGATCAGGCCGAAGCGGTGGCGATCAACCGTACCCGCGTCGCCGAGGCGCTGGATTTGGCGCCCGATCATCTGGTCTCTGTGCATCAGGTCCATTCACCAGACGCCTTGGCCGTGACAGCGCCGCTGAAATTGCGGCCACAAGCCGATGCGATGGTCACCGCCACCCCCGGCCTTGGCCTTGCGATCCTGACCGCCGATTGCCAACCCGTGCTGTTCGCCGATGCCAAAGCAGGCGTGATCGGGGCCGCGCATGCGGGGTGGCGCGGCGCAAAAGAGGGCGTGCTGGAAGCCACCATTGACGCGATGGAAGCCCTTGGTGCCACCCGCGCCAATATCGCTGCTGTGATCGGCCCCTGCATCAGCCAATCCGCCTACGAGGTCGGACCAGAGTTTTTTGAAAGCTTTACCGACGATACCCCCGAAACGCGCCGCTTCTTCGCCCAAGGCAAAGCGGACCGCATGTTGTTCGACCTGCCCGGCTATGGGCTATGGCGGTTGCGCGCCGCGGGTGTCGGCCATGCCGAATGGACCCGGCATTGCACGTTTTCCGATGCGTCGCGGTTCTTTTCATACCGCCGCACCACCCATGCAGGCGAGGCCGACTATGGTCGTCTGCTGTCGGTGATCCGGCTGTAAGCCTCTGCGAAAGCTAGCCACTGGTTGCCGCAATTCACCACAAACTTTCCTTAATCCCCCCTGCTTCCAGTCCAATCCTTGCCGCAAATTCCGGTCAGATTGTCTCCAACGCATGAACAAACCTGCAAAGGATGCCTCTGATGAAAAAACAACCGCGCTGGATGAAATCCGCAATCGCCGCCAGCACCGAGCCGCAAGTGGCGCTGCCTTGGGCCCGCGGCCAACGCCGCCGCCCCGAAGCGGTGAAGGCAGAGGTCAAACCGCGCGCACTCGCCGCCCGCTAATACACCGACCCAAGAACATCGACCCAAAACCATTGGCCCACAAAGGCCCGATTCGCAGACACGCCGAGGGAACAACCCCCGGCGTTTTTTCATTTTCCAACATACAACCACAAGATTTCACCGCATCCCGCAACAATAGCGGCAATAGCATGAAGATCGACGCGCAACTGCGCGCCAATTAAGAATAAACTTTGACACGCAGTCGCGTTTCCGCCATCTTTGCTTCACAGATGTCCCTCTGTGAAAACAGGCGGTGGCGGGCGTGGTAAGACCTCTTGCAAAAGCAGGCTCCCCCCTCAGCGCACCAGTTCGGCCACAGCCGGATTGAGGATGATGCTCAGTTAAGGCGGCCCCGGTGTTCTCTGACACCATCAAGGGGCCGCCTAAACATTTGTGCAGACCCGTGGCACTGTGCAGAGCCGTGGCACTGTGCAGAGCCGTGGCACTGTGCAGAGCCGTGGCACCAAGCCGAATTCTGAAAGCAGAATTCGTGCACGTTTTCTGGCTTCAGAAAACGCCCCCCACTTGCCAGCCTCAGGCGTGTTTCGCCAGCCGCGCTTCCAGCACGTCAAACGGCAGACCCGGCTCGTCTTTGGCGCAGCGGATCACCAGCGAGGTTTTCACATTCGCCACATTCTCGGCCTTCAACAATTGCTCGGTCAGAAACGACTGAAAGCTGGACAGATCGGGCGCGACGCATTTCAGGATGAAATCAATCTCGCCGTTCAGCATATGGCACTCGCGCACCAGGGGCCACGCCCGACACCGGCCTTCAAAGGTTGACAGATCCGCCTCGGCCTGACTTTGCAGCCGCACCATCGCGAACACCTGCACCTCAAACCCCATCTCGCGCGCGTCAATATCGGCGTGATAGCCCTTGATATAGCCCGCCTCTTCCAACGTGCGCACCCGGCGCAGGCACGGCGGCGCGGAAATCCCCACCCGGCTGGCCAGTTCCACATTGGTCATCCGACCATCCGCCTGCAACTCTGCCAAAATGTGGCGGTCGATCGGATCGAGTTTGCTACCGGCCATGCGGGCCTCCTTTTTTGTCAGTATCTAGGCCGATGGCCTGCTTTGCGCAACATTCTTTCACAACCGCGCAAGATGTTTTCGCCAAACCCCGGCAGCCCGCACAATTCCGCCACCAGCACCACCGCCCCATCGCTGCGCCGCACAAGCCCGCCATGCGTTTGCCAGCCCTTCCCCCGCGCGTCGCCAGCGCATATATCAAGCCCCACACTCACCGGGGATGCACCATGACCACCACGCGCCACAGCAAAGTTCTGATCATAGGCTCCGGCCCGGCAGGCTACACCGCCGCCGTTTATGCCGCCCGTGCGATGCTGGAACCGATCCTTGTGCAGGGTCTGCAACCCGGCGGCCAGTTGACCATCACCACCGAGGTTGAAAACTGGCCCGGCGAAAAGCACATCCAAGGCCCGGATCTGATGATCAACATGCAGGCCCATGCCGAGGCGATGGGGGCCGAGGTGATCAGCGATTACATCACCAGCCTTGATCTGCAAAACCGCCCCTTCACCGCAAAAGCTGACAGCGGCACCACCTATACCGCCGATGCGGTCATCCTTGCCACGGGCGCGCAGGCGAAATGGCTCGGTCTGCCCTCGGAAGAGAAATACAAAGGCTTTGGTGTGTCGGCCTGTGCCACCTGCGACGGTTTCTTTTATCGCGGCAAAGAGGTCGTGGTGATTGGCGGCGGCAACACCGCCGTGGAAGAAGCGCTGTTCCTGACCAATTTTGCCACCAAAGTCACGCTGATCCATCGCCGCGATACGCTGCGCGCCGAAAAGATCATGCAAGACCGGCTGTTCAAACACCCCAAGATCGAAATGCTGTGGGACAGCGAAGTCACCGAAGTGCTGGGCAGCGACGCTCCGGCTTCGGTCACCGGCGTCCGCACCCGCAATCTGAAAACTGGGGAAGTCAAAGACGTGCCCTGCCATGGCTTTTTCGTCGCCATCGGCCACTCGCCCGCCTCAGAGCTGGTGAAAGACCAATTGCCGTTGTTTGAGGGCGGCTATGTCAAGGTTGAGGCAGGTTCGACCCGCACCGCCATCCCCGGCGTGTTTGCCGCAGGCGATCTGACCGACCACATTTACCGCCAAGCCGTCACCTCGGCGGGCATGGGCTGTATGGCGGCACTGGACGCGGAACGCTGGCTGCAAGAGCAAGCCGAGAACCAAGGTCTGGCAGAATAGCGCCGCCACGTTTATCCAACAAAAGGCCGCGCTATTTGCGCGGCCTTTTGCTTTTTCACGCATATCCTGCGGGGTTTTATTGGCCGGGTTTCAACGGCCCTGCGGCTTCAAGATCTGTCCCCGCTGGGACACACTTGTGTCTATTGGCCGGTTTTGCGCTTAAATCCACAACATATAGTGGTTGTGGCAGGTTTTCCATGCCATCAACCCGCGCAACGGATCAAAACGACGCATCACAGCAGATGCATCAATGCGCGTTGACCGGCGCCATATCGTGCTGCCGCGCCAATGAGAACGCCAGATCGCGGTCGGCGACTAAAGCCAGCTGCTCGCCATCCTCGCCATGCACCGCATAGACGGTTTTCATGCCGTTGATCTGTGCGCGAACCTTTTCCGGGAGGGTTTCTACCGCGATGGGACGCACGTAAACGATCCGGTCCGCAGCCTCATCAAGGCCATCAAATTTCACATCCATGACATTCTCTCCTTATTTACGGCCAATACGAATGGTCTGCACAATCGTGTCTGGCACCATCCGGCGCAGGTCGATATGCAACAGCCCGTGATCCAGATCGGCACCTGCAACCTCTACCCCATCCGCCAACACGAATGAGCGCTGGAACGCCCGCGCTGCGATGCCGCGATGCAGGAAAACCCGCTCGCCCAGATCATCACTTTGCCGACCGCGCACCACGAGCTGGCGATCTTCCACCGTAATCGCCAAATCTTCATCACGAAATCCGGCCACCGCGAGGGTGATGCGGTAGGTGTTCTCCGAGGTCGCCTCGATGTTAAAAGGCGGATAGCCCTCGGACGCGGTTTTCGCGGTGCGTTCTACCAAACGCTCCAGCTGTTCAAATCCCAAAAGAAAGGGATGCGCGCCAAAAGTAAGTTTCGTCATGACCGATGCCCTTTGCAACAAGCGACACTGAAGTGTCAGGCCCAGACAGCGGCACCCGACAAGATCAATATGGGGGCAGTCGGCATGGCCCGCAAGTAGGGCCAGTTTCAAGAAAACTTAAAGCCTGATGCAGAAATTTCGCACCGGAATCATCCGAATCACTGTATCCTTTGCGAAAGCCAAAAAGACTGGATACGGTCCTGCCATGAATGCCTCCTCCGAGATGAACTTTGAAGACATGCTCCGCGTAAAGCTGGAAGTGCTGCGGCGCGAGCATCGTGATCTGGATGAGGCTGTGCATGCACTGGAAACCAGCGGTCGCCCGGATATTCTGACGCTGCGGCGGCTGAAAAAGCAGAAATTGCAGATGAAAGACCAGATCGTGCGGATCGAAGATTTGCTGATCCCCAATCTGCTGGCCTGAACGCTGCCTGATTGGTGCGTGAAAAGCGCATCCTGTGCTTGAAGCGAAGGCTTTTCCTTGCCTCCCCCGCCTGCTTCGGTAAGAAGTCCGCATTGCGATGAAGTCCGCAGCAAATGCCGGAGGTGCCAATGACCGTTGATGTCGGGATCATCATGGGAAGCCAGTCAGACTGGCCGACGATGAAAGAAGCGGCCCTTGTGCTGGATCAACTTGGGATCAGCTATGAGACCAAGATCGTCTCGGCGCATCGCACCCCCGACCGACTTTGGGCCTATGGCAAAGCAGCGGCGGGCCGGGTGCAGGTGATCATCGCGGGCGCAGGTGGGGCGGCGCATTTGCCCGGCATGATGGCCAGCAAAACCCGCGTGCCAGTGATCGGGGTGCCGGTGCAAACCAAGGCTTTGTCGGGCGTCGACAGCCTGTATTCCATCGTGCAGATGCCAAAGGGCTATCCGGTTGCCACTATGGCGATCGGGGCTGCCGGGGCTGCCAATGCTGGCCTGCTGGCCGCAGGTATCCTTGCGCTGCAGGACGCAGCACTTGCCGCACGGCTGGATGCATGGCGCGATGCGCTCTCAGCCTCGATCCCAGAGGAGCCGAAAGATGAATAGCCTTCCCCTCGGGTCTTCAATCGGCATCCTTGGCGGCGGCCAGTTGGGCCGGATGCTGTCGGTTGCAGCGGCACGTCTGGGCTACAAGACCCATATTTTTGAGCCAAGCGCGCACCCGCCCGCGGCAGAGGTGGCCCATGCCGTCACCACCGCCGGTTATGATGACATCGCGGCTCTGCAAGCCTTTGCGGCTTCGGTCGATGTGATCACCTATGAATTCGAGAATATCCCCACCGCCGCGCTGGATGCTTTGGAGGCGCTGCGCCCCATTCGCCCCAACCGTCGCGCTTTGGCGATCTCGCAGGATCGTATCCTTGAGAAAGACTTCCTCACCAGCCTCGGTCTGACCTGCGCGCCCTATGCGGCGGTGCAAAGCCTGCCCGACCTAGAGGCCGCAATTGCGACAATCGGCACGCCTGCGATCCTGAAAACCACGCGGCTCGGCTATGACGGCAAGGGGCAGGCGCGGATCAAGACGGCGGAGGATGCGGCAGAGGCCCATGCCAGCATGAAGGGGGCGGCTTCGGTGTTGGAGGGCTTTATCAGCTTCAGCCACGAGGTTTCGGTGATCGCGGCGCGGGGGCTTGATGGGTCAGTCGCGTGCTATGATCCGGGCGAGAACGTGCATAAAGACGGCATCCTGCACACCACCACCCTGCCCGCGAAATTGTCGCCTTCGCTGCGGTCCGACGCGATTTTGCTCGCCGCCCGCATCCTGAACGCGCTGGATTATGTTGGCGTGATGGGGGTGGAGTTGTTCGTGACGCCGCAGGGTCTGATCGTCAATGAAATCGCGCCTCGGGTGCATAATTCGGGGCATTGGACCCAGAATGGCTGCGCTGTCGATCAGTTTGAGCAGCATATCCGCGCGGTGGCGGGGCTGCCGTTGGGTGATGGCGCGCGACATTCTGATGTGGTGATGGAAAACCTGATCGGCGATGATATCGCGCGTTTGCCGCAGATTTTGCGCGAGAATGACTGCGCGGTGCATCTGTATGGCAAGGCCGAGGCGCGGGCTGGGCGCAAGATGGGCCATGTCAACCGGGTGATCCGCAAAGGCTGATGTCCACGCGTGGACAGGCTTGGCACTTGTGCAAAATCAACGGGTTAGGCTGGGGTGCTTAACGATTTGTTAAGGTTTGGCCTGTGGCGAGGGCGCAAGCCTCCGGCGGGGATATTTTTGCAGAGAGGATGACCGGGGCCCAGCGCATTGAGAGGTCGGGCTGGCCCAGTCAAACGGGTTTTACGAGCAGACCACGGCGATCACCATGAATTTGCAGGTCGGCTTTTTCTTCACCGGGGCTGCGGCAACGGGGGCTGCGGCTTTCTTGGTCGTGGTGGCCTTTTTGGTGGTCGTGGCCGCTTTCTTGGTGCTGGCTTTCGGTTGCGATTTGGTCGGGGCTTTCACCGCCACTGCGGCCTTTTCGCAGGTGTTTTCCGGCTCGGCCAACAAGGCGCGATAGACCGCCTCGGTCGGCTCCATCTCGCCCGGTTCGACCTTTTTGGCATCATAGTAGGCTGCCATCGCGCGGCGCGATCCATTGCCCCAATCGCCATCAACCCGCATGCCATAGCAGCCGATGCGGTCAAGCTCTGTCTGCACGCCAAGCGCCAGATTTTCGGGCAGGGCTGCGTTCAAGCTGCGGGTGTCACTGTCCAGAGAAGCCAGTTGCGTATCCGCAACCGTTTGACCGATCACGGTAATTCCCGGCGGTGGCACAAGCGCTGTGTTCTGATCTGCCACCACCTCAAACTCTGGCAGGGCCTCTTCCACGGCAGGCTCTGCACCCGGCACGAAATAGAACTGCTCGCGCAGCGACGATTGCTCCCACGGGGTCTGCTTGCCGCTGGTCGCAGTCTCGACATCATTGCGGACTTTGATCATCAGATCAGAGATGTTCTGCCCCGGCTTGGTAATATGCGCGAGCAGAGCGGCGGTGAACGGGCTGTTCAGCGCGCCATCGGTCTTGTCCCACGCCACCTGACCGGGAGCGGTCGCAAAGGCCACAAACGTGCCAGCACCGCCGTCAAACTGCGCCAACCCACCATCGCTTGCGACCGATCGCACCGCCTCTGGCAAGGGATTGTCGCGGCAGGCGTCGATGAACAGCAACAGCTGATTGGTCTTCCCTTTCAAAGCCTTGGCAATATCATCCAAGCGCCATGTTTCGGAATCGAGCGCCTTGGCATCGGCCAATCGCGCATTCACAGGCACCAGATGGTTGACGCCATCTTTCTGAAACGCATGGCCCGCGTAATAGAACAAAACCGTGTCGGCCTGATCCACCTGACTGGTAAAGGTGCCCAAAACCGCCTGAAACACCGCTGGCCCCACATCGGTCAGCAACGTCACTTCAAAGCCCAGATCGCGCAGCGCGTTGGACACCGCTTGCGCATCATCCACTGGCGTGTTCAGGCCCGGAAGCTGCGTGTATGCCTGATTGCCGACCACCAAAGCCAGCTTGCGGCCCGCAGCATCTGCCACCGCAGGCAACATCGCCAGCGAAAGCACGCCAAACAGGCACAACCGCAGAAATTGCGCAACGCGATCAAACATCAGCCTGAACCTATCCGTGAAATATCTGCAGAGTTTAGCAGAAAACCCGGTTTCGGCAAAGCGTTCTGTTGCCAGCCCGGCGACAGCTTAGGCTTCGGGCGAATCCGTATCGACGCCGCCCGCCTGTTTTTGCGCGCGGGCCTGCGTGGCCAAAGCCTCATACCGCTTGCGAAAGCCTTCCAGCGCGCGCTCGTCCAGCTCTTCCAGATCAAGCAGGGCGTTATGCGCCCCCGCCGTGGCGCGGATCAATTCATCCAGTTTCAGCTGGATCGCCTGCGTGTCGCGGTTTTGGGTGTTCTGGATCAGAAACACCATAAGAAACGTCACAATCGTGGTGCCAGTGTTGATCACCAACTGCCAAGTGTCTGAAAAGTTGAACAAAGGGCCAGTGACGATCCAGACCACCACCACCCCCACCGCCAGCATGAAGGTGCTGGGACGGCCGCAATAGCGCGCCACCACCTTGGCCAATTCCGTATATCCCAAAGCGGCCATGGCGTTACTCCTTGCCCAAAGCGATGCCCACCGCATCGGTATAGCTTAAGTCATGGTCAAAGCGCCCGGTGTCGAGGAAAATCCCGGTCTGCGCGATCACAACCGGGTTCAGCATCATGAATGTATGCGTCACCGGCAAGGTGATCTGGTCGGCCATCCCCGCCAGATAGGTGCTTTCGACCGAGACTTTGCCATCGTCCGGCCCCGGAATCACCACCGAGGTGATCGGGTTCAGCGACTGATCTCCGGCGATGATGCCAACCTGATAATCCGGCGCGGGCAAGGCGTGCGGCACTGCCGCCGCATCGGTGCCCAGTTGCAATCCCGCCGGGCCGTTCATCCACTCGAACGCCGCGATCTCGCCAAAGGCATCGACCAGTTCCGATCCGTGGTTGGGCGGCGCCAGCATCACCACCCGGCCCATCACGCCGGGTTTATGATTGGCCAGCCAATAGCGCGCCAAAATCCCGCCCATCGAATGGGTGACGAAATCAACCTTTGCGCCTTTGGGGCATTGTGCCACCCGCCACCCCACCCCTGCCGCCAATTCTGCAATCGGCGCTTGGGTCGAGGGATAGCTTTCGTTGATCACCCTGTGGCCCTTGGCTTCGAGTGCTGCCTGCATCGCAATCAACGAGGTTTCGGTGCGCGCCAGCCCGTGCAACAGCACAACGCAATCGGCCTGTGCGGGAAAACTCTGCGCAATCGCGGTCAAACAGAAGAAAACTAACGTGCATTTCATCGCCGCATTAAAGCGCATCTGTTGTGCAGGGCAAGCAAGGTTTCTGACTTGTGGCTGCACAGTGTGGTGTTAGACATCGGGCGTCCGAGCGCTGTTTCGGACATTCTCAGGGCGGGGCGCAATTCCCCACCGGCGGTATAGCCCGCGAGCGCCACTGGCCTTTGGTCAGTGGGACAGCAGATCCGGTGTAACTCCGGGGCCGACGGTATAGTCCGGATGCAAGAGAATCTGCGCAGCCTGTCCGCGTCGCGGCATGGGTTTTGGCGCAGCATATCCCCCTGATTGATGTTGGTCTTGAAGGAGGACAGACATGGATCAGACGACCAATGCACCGCTGAAAGGTGCCGTGTTCATGGTGCTGGCGGGCATCGCCTTTGCAAGCGCCAATGCGATCACCTGGACCGTGACTTATAAGATGGGCTTCAAGCCGCAGTCGGATGCATTCTGGCAATATGCGATTGCGACGGTGTTTTCGCTGCCCTTGATCTGGCGTCAGGGCGCTGCCAGCCTGAAGACCCGTCATCCGCTGCTGCACGGTTTGCGCATCCTGCTGTCGGTGCTGGGGGTGCAGGCCTTCACCCAGGCCTTCGCCGCAGGCATGGCACCTTGGCATGTCGTGGCATTGGTGATGACCTCGCCGTTCTTCGTGCTGATCGGGGCTGCGGTGTTTTTGCGCGAGCATGTCGGCGCGAACCGCTGGCTTGCGGCGGTGATCGGCTTTTCGGGCGCAATGATCCTGCTGCGCCCTTGGGAAGGCGGGCTGAGTGCTGCCAGCCTCTACCCGATCGCCGCCGCGATCTGCTGGGGTGGCGCCTCGCTGATCACCAAACGCCTCACCCGATCCGAGCCGCAAGCCGCCATCACCTTGTGGCTGCTGCTGCTGCTGACCCCGATCAACGGGCTGTTCTCGCTGCAGGCAGGGTTTGAAATGCCCACCGGGGCGGTGCTTGGCCTGCTGATCCTCGGCGGTGCGATCATGTTTGCAGCCCAGCATTTCCTGACGCTTGCCTATGCCGCAGCCGATGCAGGCTTTGTTCAACCCTTTGATGATCTGAAACTATTCTCCAACATCGCGGTCAGCTGGCTGGTGCTGGGCTTCGCCCCCGAGGGGGCCTATTGGCTGGGTGTGGCGCTGATCCTTGCAGGCTCGCTGTATCTGCTGTGGTCAGAGCGGCAGCTGCAAACTTCCCCTGCGGCAGGATAAGCCCTTGACCTTGCCCGACATGGCCTTCAGCTTAAGGGCCATGTCAAAACGCCCGACCCGCCTCGCCACCCGTGCGCTGATCTTGCATGAAGATCGGTTGCTGCTGGTCAACGCCTATCCCGGTGGGCGCTCTGATCTGTGGTGCGCGCCGGGTGGCGGTGTGGAATCCGGCACATCCCTGCCCACCAACCTTGCCCGCGAAGTGCATGAAGAAACCGGGCTTTCCGTCCATGTCGGCCCCCCCGCCCTGATCAACGAGTTCCACGATCCGGTGTCGGGCTTTCATCAGGTGGATATCTTCTTTCGCTGCACCATCACGGCGGGGGCGATCAACGCAAGCTGGCGCGACCCCGAAGGCGTCGTCACCCAACGCCGGTTTTTCAGCCGTGCCGATCTGGAATCCGGCCGCATCCGTTTCAAGCCCGACAGCCTTCTGGCCACCGCCTGGGGCACCGGCATTCTGTATGATCCGCTGGAAGTCATCGTGCGATGACCCAGCCGTGATGCCCCACCCGCGATGAGCAGGGCCTTCGTCAAAGAAGGCGATGGCGCGCTCGACCCTTTGCCCGATCTGCCGCAATCGCCGCATCCAAACCACGTCACCCCACGCGGCCTTGCCGCCCTGCAAAGCCGCCTGCATGCGCTGCAAACCACACTTGCAGCGCTTAAATCCCGCACAGACCGCCTCGACAAACTGCCCGAAGCGGCAGCCGAGCGTGACATCCGCTACATCGAAGCCCGCCTGCGCACAGCCATCCTTCGCAATCCCGCAACCCTGCCGCTGACCGAAGCAGCCTTCGGCCTCTGCATCACCGTTGCCGATGAAGATGGCACCGAAACCCGCTACGAGATCACGGGCGAAGACGAAGCCGATGCGCGGCTGAACCGCATAACGCCACAATCCCCACTGGCCCGCGCCCTGCTGGGGGCGCAAATCGGTGACGAAGTGATCTGGCGCAAACCCTCGGGCGCAAGCCCGCTGACGATTGTCAAGATTGCCCATGCTGATCCGTAACCTTGATCCCGACCAAGACCGCGCCGCCCTGATCGCCCTGCAAACCGAGGCGCAAGATTACTGGCATCTGGCCGAAGGGGGCTGCAATCCCGTCGAAAAGGCCGCCGCGTTCTTCACCGATTGCCCGCCAAACTGCGACCCCGCCGACAGCCACCATCTTGGCCTGTTTCAGAACTACGCTGGCCAGCCTGTTCTGTCCGGCATCGCCGAACTCTCCTTCGGTTTTCCCACGCGCCAAGACGCCTATCTTGGCCTGATGCTGCTCGCCCCCCGCCTGCGCGGTCAAGGCGCGGGCGCGCTGTTGCTGACTGAGGTCGAACAGCGCGCCCGCGCCGCCGGATCGCCAAACCTGTATCTTGCGGTGCTCGACACCAACCCGCGTGGCCGCAGCTTTTGGCAGCGCGAAGGCTTCACGCCCACCGGCCTGTCTCGCCGCGACGCCGACAGCAGCATCCTGCTGCACAGGCTTTGCAAATCTTTGATTAAGCCGGCCGGATAATTGCCGAAGCCTCCGGTTGCGCGGAACGTCGCGGTCAGCACCTGAGCCTTTCAAGCCAAGCAAATCCCTTTGCATTGCTCTTTTTCAAATACTCAAAAAAAATCCCTGCATCGCACTTGACCTGCCACTGGTCTTTCATCCAGCCACGACCGGAGCCCGGTGGTCATTTACGCCTACT
>NZ_BSPP01000010.1 GCF_030161095.1 Cypionkella aquatica | reverse complement strand
TGCCTTCGAACAGCAGCAGAAACAGAAACTGCGAGGCGTCTAGCAAACTAGGGGCTATTCAGAGGTATCCTTCGGCCCCGACTGCCGTTAACGCTGGCTTTCCGGCACACCTTTTGTTCCATCCCGCGGCATTGCCATCAGCCGATCTATTCCAAGCAGTTTTGAAAAGATGTGCTGGCCTTGGTTTCCAAAGCAGGCAGCCTGAATCCGGGCTGTATTCCAATAGCTGCTGAAACAAATCAGCCGAAATTGTTAAGGACATACTGGCGCCTCGCTTAGGTCAATCGTTGCTCGGGTGGCGGCCATCGCCGGAATGAACTCCCGGCGTTGGAGAAGCGCGCGGTGTTCTTCGCGCGAAATCGGGGTGAGGTATGTCCAGAGGCGTGCGGCGTTACGGCGCTCGCCGTCGCAGATCGCAAACAGGCGTTCCGGGGCAGTCAGCTCGCCTGTTTCAAGATCGACATCGCGCTCGATCTTTATTTCGACAGCGGCCCACGGCCCGCCACGAACCAACTTGGTCTTGTAAAAGCCAGCCTCGGGCAAAGCATCGTGGATCGGCGGGGCCATCCCGGCGAGGGCGTCACTCCACCAGCTTCCGCTTCAAGGCAAGCTCAGCGGTAGCCAAAACCAAAAGGGAGACCTCGTATGTCTTGACCCAAGCATAACCCGCAGAACATAACCTTCAGGCGCGTCAATTCTCGATGAAAAACCCGGGTCACTGCTGCATGGAAATCAACAGATACATCAATTCTCGGCATATCGCCGCAGTTGGCTGATCTGTGTCACAGGCGGCGTTGCAAGCATGCACCGCGTTAAGTGGGGTTCCGGTCTAGCTCTGCAGGAAAGAGCAGCCGCTGCGCTACGAGGGACGGCGTGTCGCGGGTGCAATGACCTTTATCGGATCTGCCTCCAGTAAACTCGACTGCTATCCGCTGACTTGCCTTGGGTTCACGCCGGGGCTTTTTGTGTCTTGGGATTGGGTGCGAAAGGCCAAAGTGTCCACCGCCGTTGTCCTGATGGAGATTTGCGGTGATATTGTTGGGTCGTTTTGGAGAATGGTAGGTCCGGAGGGACTCGAACCCCCAACCAAGGCGTTATGAGCGCCCGGCTCTAACCATTGAGCTACAGACCCATTCTGGCTTTGCCTATCAGATGCGCGGGCGGGGTCAAGCTTTGGGGTGACAAAACTGCCATTGCAAGCGGTGCTTGCGTTGCGCGGGGGCGCGGGATGGCTTATGGGGGCGGCATCTGCATTTCAGCTTGGGGAATCTGCGCATGACCACCGGACAAGATGCCACGGGGCACAATGGCCTGACCTATGCCGATGCGGGCGTGGATATTGATGCGGGCAATGCTTTGGTTGAACGGATCAAGCCTGCGGCCAAGCGCACGCAACGCTCGGGCACGATGTCGGGCTTGGGCGGCTTTGGGGCGCTGTTTGATCTGAAGGCGGCGGGCTACACCGATCCCATTCTGGTGGCCGCGACGGACGGTGTGGGCACCAAGCTGCGCATTGCGATTGATACGGGCAATGTCGATACGATCGGTGTCGATCTGGTGGCGATGTGCGTCAATGATCTGGTCTGCCAAGGGGCAGAGCCTTTGCTGTTTCTGGATTATTTCGCCACCGGCAAGCTGGATGTCGAGGAGGCCACGCGGATCATCAATGGCATTGCGGCGGGCTGTGAGGCCTCGGGCTGTGCTTTGATCGGTGGCGAGACGGCAGAAATGCCGGGGATGTATCACAAGGGTGATTTTGACCTCGCCGGCTTTGCGGTGGGCGCGATGGAACGCGGGGCGGATTTGCCGAGTGGTGTGGTTGAGGGCGATGTGTTGTTGGGGTTGGCCTCGAACGGGGTTCACTCCAATGGCTATTCCTTTGTGCGCAAGGTGGTGGAGTTGTCGGGTCTGGGCTGGGATGCGGATTGCCCGTTCTCGGAGGGGACGTTGGGCGCGGCTTTGCTGACCCCGACGCGGCTTTATGTGAAGCAGGCACTGGCTGCGGTGCGGGCGGGCGGCGTGCATGCTTTGGCGCATATCACGGGGGGCGGGTTGACGGAAAATCCGCCGCGGGTGATCCCTGAGGGATTGGCGTGCGAGATTGATCTTTCGGCTTGGGAGTTGCCCGGCGTGTTCCGCTGGTTGGCGACGACCGCAAACATGAGCCAGCCGGAGTTGCTGAAGACCTTCAACTGCGGCATCGGCATGATTGCGGTGGTGGCGGCGGATCGGGCCGAGGCTTTGGCGGCATTGCTGCGAGCAGAGGGTGAGACGGTCGTTGAGATGGGCCGCGTGGTCGCGGGCGAGGGTGTGATCTACAAAGGCCGTCTGTTGTGAAGCGCGTTGCCGTCCTGATTTCGGGCGGCGGGTCGAACATGCTGGCCTTGCTGCGCGATATGGTCGGGGATCATTCGGGCCGCGCGGTGTTTGTGGGGTCCAATGACCCAAGCGCGCCGGGGCTGGTGCGGGCGGCCCAGATGGGTGTCGCGGTGGCGGCGGTGGATCATCGCGCTTACGGTCGGGACCGGGCCGCGTTTGAGACGGCGTTGCTGGAACCGATTTTGGCATCCGAGCCCGATATCTTATGCCTTGCAGGTTTCATGCGGGTGTTGACGCCGGAGTTCGTGCGGCGGTTTGAGGGCCGGATGTTGAACATTCACCCGTCGCTTTTGCCGAAATATCCGGGGTTGCATACCCATGCGCGGGCATTGGCTGCGGGCGATGCCGAGGCGGGCTGCACGGTGCATGAGGTGACGGCGGAGTTGGATGCCGGGCCGATCCTTGGGCAGGCGCGGGTGCCGATATTGGCGGGCGACACCGAGGCCGATCTGTCGGCGCGGGTGTTGGTGCAGGAGCATCGGCTGTATCCGGCGGTGTTGCGGCGGTTTGCTTCAGGGGATCGCACGCGGTTGGACCTGTAACGCGGGGCCTTTTCGGGTGGCATCGAGCCACCGCTCAAAGGCTTTGGCGCGGGCTGGCGAAGGTCAGCGGGGTTTGTGGCGTGCAGGCGGGCTGCGCTGATGAAGCCTCCGGCGGGAGTATTTTGAAAAGAGCAAATCCGGGTCGCCTTGGGCTTTGGTGGCGTTTGCACGTTGTGGCTTGGGGGCCGCGGGCTGCGGGATTTCACCTTGCGCGGCGGGCGTTATGTGCCGCTTGGGCTTTTCTTGGGCGGCAATGCTGCCTATAGCGGTGAGGCGGGATGCCCCCGTGAGCCTTTGCGAAAGACGCCCATGCGCACGATTACCACCACCGAAGACCTTGCCGCTTTTTGTGAAGTCGCCAAGTCAAAGCCCTTCGTCACCATTGATACCGAGTTTCTGCGCGAGCGGACCTATTGGTCGAAGCTGTGTCTGATCCAGATGGCTTTGCCGGGGAAAGACGGCGATGCGGTGTTGATCGACCCGATTGTCGGCGAAGCGATGTCGATGGAGCCTTTGTATGATCTGTTTCGCCATCAGGCGACGGTCAAGGTGTTCCATGCCGCGCGGCAGGATCTGGAGATTTTCTTCGTTGAGGGCAATGTGTTTCCGGTGCCACTCTTTGATACTCAAGTGGCGGCGATGGTCTGCGGCTTTGGCGAGCAGGTTGGCTATGAGACTTTGGTGAAGAAGATCGCCAAGGAAAACCTCGACAAGACCTCGCGGTTTACCGATTGGTCGCGCAGACCTTTGACGAGCGCACAAAGCGAATATGCTTTGGCGGATGTGACGCATCTGCGGGTGATCTATGAGTTTTTGGCGGCGCAGCTGGCGAAGAACGGGCGCAAGGCCTGGGTTGAAGAGGAGTTGGCGGTGCTGACCGATCCTGCCACCTATACCGTGCATCCTGATGAGGCTTGGCTGCGGGTGAAGACGCGGACCACCTCGGGGCGGTTTTTGGGCGTGGTCAAGGAATTGGCGCGGTTTCGTGAGGAATATGCGCAGGGCAACAATGTGCCGCGCAGCCGGGTGATGAAGGATGACGCCTTGTTGGAGCTGGCCTCGACCCGGCCCACGAATGTTGAAGAACTGGGGCGGTCACGTTTGCTGTTGCGCGAGGGGCGCAAGGCCGAGATTGCCGAGGGGATTCTGGCGGCCGTGAAGGCGGGGATGGAGATGCGGCAGGAAGATTTGCCAAAGCCCGACCTGTCGAAGGATCAGATGCAGGTCAATCCGGCACTGGCGGATTTGCTGCGGGTGCTGTTGAAGGCGAAATCGGAAAGTCTGGGGGTGGCGCCGCGTTTGATCGCCTCGGCTTCCGATCTGGATGCGATTGCTGCCGGAGAGCGTAATCTGGAGACGTTGAAGGGCTGGCGTGCCGAGGCGTTTGGCGATGATGCGCTGCGGCTTTGCCGGGGCGAGATTGCGCTTTCGGCCAAGGGCAATGATGTGAAAGTGGTGCGGCTTTAGGCCGGGGTTTCGCGCGTGGGTCTGTCCCCGCGGGGACAGAGTGACACGCGCGCCGCTGTCCCCGCGGGGACAGGTTATGGCTGCGCAACTGTCCCAGCGGGGACAAAGTTATAGCTGTAGTGGTTTTGCGGTTTCAGGCCACATAATCTGGCGAGGCGCGCCAGATTATGACGCTTAGCGGCGGCTTGCGCGGGCGTTGCTTGCGCCTTGCACCACGATCTGATTGATCTCTTGCAGGCGGATATCCGAGAGGTTGTAGGCCACGGTGATCTCGCGCGATTGTTGATTGACCACAGCGGTGGCACCTGCGGGCGGGAAAACGTGAAACTCCAGCACCAGAGTGCCGTTTTCATCGACGGGTTGCGGAATCAGTTCCGCACTCCAATACCCTTGGGTGGGCGGCAGGCCGGTGGCGCGCACGATGGCACCGCCGGGATAGGATTCGATCTGCATCGACAGCACATTGGCCACCAGCGGGCGCGGGTCGGCGGGCGTCTCGACGCTGACCACCGGAGCGGGGGCCGAGCGTTTGAACCATTTGAACGGATTGAGCCTGCTGGAAAAGCCACCGCAGGCGGTCATGGCGGTCAAAGCAAGCACGGCGATGGGCAGGCGAAAGCGCATATGGGCATCCCTTTGGCGTTGATAGATCGGTAGCCGATTGAGGGCGGTTTGAAAAGCCCGCTTGGGCTGGACCTTTGAGGTGGCACGCACTACCTCGGGGGCAGAGATGGAGATGACCATGGCCACGCCCGCCTTTGAAGACCTTGCCGAGACGTTTGAGTTCCTTGACGATTGGGAGGAGCGCTACCGCCATGTGATTGATCTGGGGCGCGCGATGCCGCCGCTGGAGGACAGTTTCAAGGTTCCGGCGTTGAAGGTCGATGGCTGTGCGTCACAGGTTTGGCTGCGGCCGATGATCGCTGACGGGCGGTTTGCGTTTCAGGGCGAGTCGGATGCGATGATCGTGCGCGGGCTGATCGCCGTGCTGCATGCGTTATATGCCGGGGTGCCGGTGGCCGAGGTTGGTTTGATCGACGCGCATGCGGAATTGGGGCGGTTGGGGCTGAACGAGCATCTGTCTGCGCAACGCTCTAACGGCGTGCGCGCGATGGTGGAGCGGATCAGGACCGTGGCGGCAGCGGCCTCAGCCTAGACTGACCTTATCGGGGTAGAACGCCAGATAACCCGCGATGGCTGCGACGCTGTCAATCGGGGTCTCATAGGACCAAACCGCGTTTTCCAGCGGCCCCTGAGGGGTCTGAATGGTATAATAGCTGGCGACGCCCTTATGCGGGCAGGTGGTTTGGCGGCTGGTTTTCACCAGCTTTTGCATATCGACATCGGCGCGCGGGATGTAGGTGACGGCGGGATAGCTGCCCTCTGCCAGAGTGAGGGCGGCTTCGGTCATGCCCAACTGCATGCCGCCTGCGGTGATGGTCAGCCGGGTTTTGTTCGGGGTAATGGTGATATGGGCCATGCTTTGCCTCCTGCGTTCAGGCAAAGGTAGCGCAGGCGGCGGGGTTTACAATGGGGCGCAGGCGGCTTGGCACCATGTCAGAGCCTCGGCTGACAGGCGCGGGGTCAGTTTCGCCAAGACCTCGGCATGATAGGCGTTGAGCCAATTGCGATCACCGGGGGACAGGTCGGCCGTCAGAATCAGGCGCCGATCAAACGGCACAAATGTCAGGGTTTCAAAGCAGAGCTGGTTACGCTCGTCATCGCCACCGGGCAGCTTGGGCGCGGGCTGCACCACGATCAGGTTTTCCAGCCGGATGCCGAATTCGCCCTCGCGGTAATAGCCGGGCTCGTTCGACAGGATCATGCCGGGTTCTAACGGGACTTCCGAGATGCGGGACAGGCGCTGCGGGCCTTCGTGGACGGACAGGAACGCACCGACGCCGTGGCCGGTGCCGTGGTTGAAGTCTTGGCCTGCCAGCCAAAGCGCATAACGGGCGAGGGGGTCAAGATCGCGGCCTGCATAGCCCGCGGGCCAGCGGGCGCGACTGATGGCAATGGTGCCAGCCAAGACGCGGGTGAAGCAGGCGCGGGCATAGTCGCCGGGATCGCCAACCGCCATGGTGCGGGTGATGTCGGTGGTGCCATCCAGATATTGCGCGCCCGAATCCACCAACAACAATTCATTGCGGGAGATCGCGCGGTTGGACTCTTCGGTGACGCGGTAATGCATGATCGCGCCATTCGGGCCTGATCCGCAGATCGTGTCGAAAGAGATGTCATGCAGCACATTGGTGGCACGGCGGAAGCCTTCCAGCGCCCGCACCACGTCGATTTCGGTCAAGCCACCCTTTGGGGTCTGCGAGTCCAGCCAGCACAGGAACTCGACCACAGCCGCGCCGTCGCGCAGATGCGCCTCTCGCATGCCCGCGATTTCGGCGGCAGTTTTGCGGGCTTTTGGCAGACGACACGGATCATCGCCCCAAGCAACCGCGATACCGGCCTCGGTCAGCTCGTTTGCCACCGCAATCGGGGCGCTGGCGCGATCCACCCGCACCGGGCCGGGCAGGGTGTGCAAGGCGGGCACAAACGCGGAAACCGGGCGCAGCAGCACATGCGCGCCCAGATGCGCGCGGGTGGCGTCGTCGAATTTCGCGGCATCGGCGAACAGGGTGACATGGGCGTTTTCGTGCAGGATGGCAAAGCCGTGCAGCACCGGGTTGCGTGGCACATCAGCGCCACGGATGTTCAACAGCCAACAAAGGCTGTCCGGCAGCGTGATCACCGCCGCCGTTTGGCCCTGCGCGCGCAAGCTTTCGGCCAGACGCGCGCGCTTTTCGGCGCTGGTCTCACCCGCAAGGCTGTCGGGATGGGCGAAGGCGCGGCCCAAAGGCGCTGCGGGCTGATCGGGCCAAATGCGGTCGATCTGATTGGCGCAGGCTTGCAGGATCACCCCGGTATCGGCGAGGGCGGCTTCAAGCTTTGCGATTTCATCGGCGGTGTGCAGCCACGGGTCAAAGCCAACCACGCCATCGGTGATATGCTCTTTCAGCCAAGCGCCCGCGCTGATCTCTGGCCACGGCACCGGGGTGAAATGCGCCAGATCGACCTGACCTTTGACTTGCGTGCGGTAGCGTCCGTCGATGAACACGCCTGCGATCTGCGGCAACACGATGCAAAACCCGGCCGAGCCGGTAAAGCCGGTCAGCCATTGCAACCGCTCGTCCCGTGCGGCGACATATTCGCCCTGATGCACATCGGCACGCGGCACCAGAAAGCCTGACAGCCCTTCGGCGGCCAGAACCTGTCGCAAGGCGGCCAGTCGCGCCGGGCCTTGGGCAGGATTGGCATGGGTGTCAAAGCTTTGAAACATGGTCATCCTCTCTGGACAAATATCCTCGGGGTGAGCGAAGCGAGGGGGCGAGCCCCCTTAACCGGCTTTCCGAAGCAGTGCCTTGGCCCGTTTGCGCGGATCGGTGTCGAACAGCCCGGCGAGCTGTTCGGTCATCGCCCCTGCCAATTGTTCAACATCGGTGATCGTCACCGCGCGCTGATAATAGCGGGTCACGTCATGGCCGATGCCGATGGCGATCAACTCGACAGCCTTCTTACGTTCGACCATGGCGATCACGTCGCGCAGGTGTTTTTCAAGGAAATTCGCGGGGTTGACCGACAGGGTGCTGTCATCGACGGGCGCGCCATCGGAAATCACCATCAGGATGCGGCGGGCTTCGGGGCGGGCCATCATGCGGCGGTGCGCCCATTCCAGCGCCTCACCGTCGATGTTTTCTTTCAAGAGGCCCTCTTTCATCATCAGGCCCAGATTGGGGCGCACGCGACGCCACGGCGCATCGGCGGATTTGTAAATGATGTGGCGCAGATCGTTCAGGCGGCCCGGTTGCTGGACGCGGCCTTCGGCGAGCCACCGCTCGCGCGACTGGCCGCCCTTCCACGCGCGGGTGGTAAAGCCAAGGATTTCGACCTTGACCGAGCAGCGTTCCAGCGTGCGGGCCAAGACATCAGCGCAGATCGCGGCAATAGAGATCGGGCGACCGCGCATCGAGCCGGAGTTGTCGATCAACAGCGTCACACAGGTATCGCGGAATTCGGTGTCTTTTTCCTGTTTGAACGAGAGCGGCGTGGTGGGGTTGGCGATGACGCGGGCGAGGCGGCCTGCATCGAGCGTGCCTTCTTCGAGATCGAACAGCCAAGAGCGGTTTTGTTGGGCTTGCAGGCGGCGTTGCAGTTTGTTGGCGAGGCGGGAGACTGCGCCTTTCAACGGTTCCAACTGCTGATCCAAGTAAGCGCGCAGGCGTTCCAACTCGGCGGGTTCGGCAAGGTCTTCGGCTTTGATTTCTTCATCAAAATCCGTGGTGTAGACGGTGTAGTTCGGATCAGCGTCGGAATAGGGCGCGGGCGGTGGCGGGTCCAGCGGGGCCTCGCCTTCGGGCAGTTCCGCCTCGTCGCCTTGCTCCATATCGGCGCTGTCTTCCATGGTGACTTGCGCTTGGGATTGGTCTTGTTGGTCTTCTTGGGATTGTTCGGGGGAGGCTTCCGAATCCTCAGAATCCTGCTCTTCCGAGCCTTCGCTGTCGGGCGCGTCTTGGTCTTCTTGCGCTTCGTCGCCAGAGTCGTCTTCATCGGGCAGATCGGGGTCGTCGCCCAACTGATCGCCATAGCCCAGATCGGCGATGACTTTGCGGGTCAGGCGGGCGAAGGCGGCTTGGTTGTCGAGCGCATCGTCGAGGGTGTCGAGGCTGCCTGCGGCTTGGCCTTCGATGAAATCGCGCCACATCTCCATGACATTGGCGGCCCCTTTCGGCATCTCGCGCCCCGTTGCCAGATGGCGGACAAGGTAGCCTGCGGCGACGGAAAGCGGCGCATCCTCGCGCTTGGTGATGCTGGAATAACCTTTGCGATCCGCCTCATAGGCGATCTTGGCGTCGATATTGCCAGCCGTGCCGGGCATGGCGCGGGCACCCACGGCTTCGCAGCGGGCGGTTTCCATCGCGTCGTAGATTTCGCGCGCAAGTGGACCGGTGGGGGCGTATTTGCTGGCGGTTTGTTCATTGTGAAACTTGCGGCGCAGAGCAAAGGCGTCGGCGGTGCCACGCGCCAGCAACACCTCATCCCGAGTCATGCGGCGGCTGACCTGCGGCAGGCGGATGCCTTCCTTGTTCATCCCCGCCGGATCGACCGAATAGGTCACGGTCATTTCGGGATCGTTGGCCATGGTCTTGGTGGCCTCGGCGAGGGCCTTTTTGAACGGATCGGCGGGGTTGTCGGTGGGTTTGGTCATGATCCGTCTCGTTCTGGAGGAGGGTGCGTGACGTTACGCACCGCGCCGGGACAGGGACAGGTGCGTGAAATCACGCACCCTACCTATTTCATCGCCATGCTTGCCGCTGATTCCGGAAGTTCCTCGGCAAAGCAGCGCTGGTAGAATTCGGCGACGGTCTGACGCTCCAACTCGTCGCATTTGTTCAGGAAGGACAGGCGGAAGGCGTAGCCGACGTTGCGGAAAATCTCGGCGTTTTCGGCCCAATTCAGCACGGTGCGGGGCGACATCACGGTGGACAGATCGCCGTTCATGAAGGCGGTGCGGGTCAGATCGGCGACGGTGACCATCTGGCTGATTTTCTTGCGGCCCTCGGCGGTGTTGTAATGCGGGCGCTTGGCCAGAACGATGGCGGCTTCGGCGTCGTGGCTGAGGTAGTTCAGCGTGGCAACCAACGACCAACGGTCCATCTGGGCTTGGTTGATCTGCTGGGTGCCGTGGTAGAGGCCGGTGGTGTCGCCCAAGCCCACGGTGTTGGCGGTGGCGAACAGGCGGAACGACGGGTGCGGGGTGATGATTTCGTTTTGGTCGAGCAGGGTCAGTTTGCCGTCATGCTCCAGCACGCGCTGGATCACGAACATCACATCGGCGCGGCCTGCGTCGTATTCATCGAACACGATGGCGACGGGGTTGCGCAGTGCCCAAGGCAGGATGCCTTCGTGGAATTCGGTGACTTGCTTGCCGTCGCGCAGCTTGATCGCGTCTTTGCCGATCAGGTCGATCCGGCTGATGTGTGAATCGAGGTTCACGCGAACGGTGGGCCAGTTCAGCCGCGCGCCGACTTGTTCGATATGCGTCGATTTGCCCGTGCCGTGATAGCCTTGGATCATCACGCGGCGGTTGTAGGCATAGCCTGCAAGGATCGCCAAGGTGGTGTCGGGGTCGAATTTATAGGTCGGATCAATCGCGGGAACCCGGTCTGTGCCGTCGACAAACCCCTTCACCTTCATATCGGTGTCGATGCCGAAGACCTCGCGGACCGAGATTTCTTCGGTGGGTTTCATAATCTGATCTGCCATTGCCCGTCGCCCATATCAAAACTGGCGGGCTTTAGGCCCGCGATCCTGATCGTTTGTGGAACATTACGCGCAGGGCTGCAAGAGGCCGGGATCACGCAGTTTCTCATCTGCGCGAGAAGTTGAAACTTCTGGACGTGCGGGCGCGTTGTTAGGATACAATCACCCCACCTGACAGGAGAAATGCCATGCGCCGTCGCAGTTTTCTAGCCTCTGTCGCTGTGCTTGCTTTTGGCACGCCGCTGCGGGCCGAAACCTTTGAAGTCACGCTGAGCGAGGCCGAATGGAAGGCCAAGCTGAGTGATGCAGCCTTTCGGGTGCTGCGCGAAGAGGACACCGAGCGTGCAGGGTCCAGCCCGCTGAACGACGAGCATCGCCGCGGCACGTTCCTGTGCGCGGGCTGCGATCTGCCGGTTTTTGCCTCTGAGACCAAGTTTGATTCTGGCACCGGCTGGCCGTCGTTTTACCAGCCGATTGCGGGTGCTGTTGGCACGAAAGAGGATAACAGCCTGTTTTCCACGCGCACCGAAGTCCATTGCCGCCGGTGCGGAGGCCATCTTGGCCATGTGTTCAATGACGGACCACAGCCGACCGGATTGCGCTATTGTATGAACGGGGTGGCGATGAAATTTGTGGCGGCCTGAGCGGGGCGGGTTAGGGCGGGCAAGGCTTGCGTGTTCGCGGTGGGGCCAAGCGCGCGGTTGTCTGCGCGGTTTGCGGGGCCGGTCTTGGCCGATCTTGCGTCAGCCTTGACCGGGCGGCGGCTGGATGATTCCGACCCGCCGGATTGGGCGGGCGCTTTAAGCGACCATCATAATTTGGCGATGGCAGCCATGCCGCAGACGTGGGCTGAGGCGGCGGAAGACATCAGCGCGCAGCGGACTTTGAGCGCTGCCATTCTGCCATGCCAAAGCTGCGTTATTCTTTGAAGTAACGGCTGTCTTTGATCTGATCCCAAGCCCAGACCACCTCTTGCAGACGGTCTTCATCCGAGCGGTCGCCGCCGTTCATATCTGGATGAAGGTCTTTCACCAAGCCTTTGTATTGCTTGCGAATCTCTGTCTTGGTCCAAGTGTCGCGGGCATCCAGAATCTCGACCGCCTTACGCTCGGTTGCGGGCAGTTTGCGGGTGGCGTTTGAGGTGGGCTTGCCGGGGTTGCGAGTGGCGTTGTCGCCCAGCAAAGACATCGGATCATCGACGCCCAAGCGGTGCCAGGCGTTGCCATCGTCTTTCTTGCTGAAGGGTTTGGTTTCCCGCTCCCACAGACGATCTTTTTCCAGAAGCTTCTGAAATTCTTCATCGGTGGCGTTGCCGAAGAAATTCCACTTCAAGTTGTATTCGCGGATATGGTCCCGGCAGAACCAGAAGAATTCGTCCAGATGATCCGGGGATTTCGGCGCGCGATAGGCACCTTTGTCTTTGCAGCCGGGGAAATCACAGGCCTTGTTCGAGGTTTCAAACGCCCCAGACATGCCGCGGCGCGTGGTTTTGCGCTTGGCTTTGTCTGACGAGACGCGGATATCAAACTCAAAGGGGGGGCGTGTGGTCATGGCAGGGCCTTTCCGAACTGAAGGCGAGACTTTATAGATTTGAGCGGCAGATTGAAGGGGTAAAGGCGAAAAATGAGCATTGAGAATGAGTTGATTGCGCGTCTGACGATCACTTTTTCGCCGACACGGCTGGAGGTGGTGAATGAAAGCCACAAACACGCAGGTCATAGCGGCGATGATGGCTCGGGGGCGAGCCATTTTGCCGTGCTGATCCGCGCCGATGCTTTGGCGGCGATGGGACGGGTGGCGCGGCACCGCGCGGTGCATAAGGCATTAGGCGATCTGAACACGCGGGTGCATGCGATCGCTTTGGATATTGGCTGAACCGCACAGGCGGGGCACGATTTCCGAGGGGAAATCGGCCTGCTGTCAGCCGCGTGCTTTCAGTTGCAACCGCCGCGCGTGCAGCACAGGTTCGGTATAGCCAGAGGGTTGCGCGCGCCCTTGCATGACCAGATCGCAGGCGGCTTGATAGGCGATGCCGTCAAAGCCGGGGGCCATGGGGCGATAGGCCGGATCGGCGGCGTTTTGGCGATCCACCACGGCGGCCATTTTCTGCATGGCGGCCTCGACCTGCGCTTGCGAGACGATGCCGTGATGCAGCCAGTTGGCGATGTGCTGCGCAGAAATCCGGCAGGTTGCGCGATCTTCCATCAGGCCCACGTCATTGATATCAGGCACTTTTGAGCAGCCAACCCCCTGATCAATCCAGCGCACCACATAGCCAAGGATGCCTTGGGCGTTATTTTCCACCTCGTGCAGCATCTGCGCTTCGGTCCATTTCTGATAGGTCGCAAGCGGAATTTCCAGCACGGTTTCAACATAGCCGCGCCGCCCGCCTGCCTTGAGTTTGGCCTGCACCGCGGCGACATCGACCTTGTGATAATGCAGCACATGCAGGGTTGCCGCGGTCGGCGAGGGCACCCAAGCGCAACTGGCGCCGGCCTTCGGGTGTTCGATTTTCTGCTCCAGCATTGCCGCCATCAGGTCTGGGGCCGCCCACATGCCCTTGCCGATCTGGGCGCGGCCCTGCAGGCCACATTCGAGGCCAATGTCGACATTCTGATTCTCGTAAGCGCCAATCCAGGATTTGCGCTTGATGAAATCCTTGCGGCTGAACGGGCCTGCTTCCATCGAGGTGTGAATTTCATCGCCGGTGCGGTCAAGAAAGCCGGTGTTGATGAAGGCCAACCGGTGTTGGGCGGCGCGGATGCAGGCTTTCAGATTGACGCTGGTGCGGCGTTCTTCATCCATCACACCGATTTTCAGCGTGTTGGCGGGCAGGCCGAGAATGGTTTCAATCTTGCCAAAGCAGTGATCGGTAAAGCCGACTTCTTCGGGCCCGTGCATCTTGGGTTTGACGATATAGACTGATCCGGTTTGCGAATTGCGCAGGCCTTCGGTCTTTTTCAGATCATGCATGGCGATCAGGCTGGTGATCAGCCCGTCCATCAGCCCTTCAAAGATTTCCGAGCCATCGGGCAGCAGGATCGCCGGATTGGTCATAAGATGGCCGACATTGCGGATCCACAACAGCGCGCGGCCCTTGACGGTCAGCGTGCTGCCATCGGGGGCGGTGAAGGCGCGGTCGGGGTTCAAGGCGCGGGTGATTTGACGCCCGCCCTTGCTGAGATCGGCGGTCAGATTGCCCTGCATCAGGCCCAGCCAGTTGGCATAGGCAAGGGTCTTGTCCGCGCCATCGACGCAGGCCACAGAATCCTCGCAATCCATGATGGCTGACAGCGCCGATTCCAGCACGACATCGGCCAGTTGCGCCTGATCGCGGCTGCCAATCGGGTGGGCGCGGTCGAACACCAGCTCAACATGCAAGCCGTTGTTGACCAGCAGCACCGAATCCGGTGCCTTTGGATTGCCCTTGTAACCTGCGAATTTGGCCGGGTTCACCAGCGGCAAATCATCAACCAGCAGTGCGCCATTGGCGACATAATAGCGCCGCACATCGGCATGAGACGTGCCTTGGATCGGAAATGCCTCGTCCAGAAACACCCGCGCGCGGGCGACGACGCGGGCCCCGCGACCACGCTCATAGCCGCCCGAGGGGGCGGGGCTGCCCATCGCATCGGTGCCGTAAAGCGCATCATACAGACTGCCCCAGCGGGCGTTGGCGGCGTTCAGCGCGTAGCGGGCATTGGTGATCGGCACCACAAGTTGCGGGCCTGCGATGCGGGCGATTTCGGCATCAACATTGGTGGTGTCGATCTGGAAATCCGGACCTTCGGGCAGCAAGTAGCCGATTTCTTTCAGGAAATCCTGATATGCGACCGGATCATGCGCGGCGTCGCGGTGGCTAATGTGCCATTGGTCGATCTGGGTTTGCAGGGCGTCGCGCTTGGCGAGCAGGGCGCGGTTCTGCGCGCCTTCGGTCTGCGCCAGATCCGCCATGCCCGCCCAAAACCGATCGGCGTCAACGCCAGTGCCGGGCAGGGCTTGGCTTTCAAGAAAATCCGCGAGAATCTGATCCACTTGCAAACCGTGCCGGGTGACGCGCGTAACCATGGAAGCCTCGCTGATTTGGATTTCTCAAGCCGATAGCAGAAATGCAACCGCTGGGGAAGTTTTGCGGCGCTGGATTTTCTCGGAAAACGCGAAAACACTTTTCGGGCAAGTTTGTGAATGTAAACTTAGTGATCTGGCTAAGTTTTGGCTTGCGCAAAATTTGCGTCGTGATAGTTAGCGATATGGCTAAACATGACCCCGACCTTTCGTTGATCTTTCAGGCTTTGTCCGACCCGACGCGCCGGGGCTTTCTGGCGCGTCTGGGGCAGGGCGCGGTGCCGGTGTCAGAGCTTGCGCGCCCGACAGGCTTGGCGCTGCCGACAGTGATGCGGCATCTGGGTGTGCTGGAGGCCGCTGCCCTGATCAGCACCGAGAAAACCGGCCGCACGCGGATGTGCCGCGCGCGGCCTGAAACTTTGGCCGCCACCGCTGATTGGTTGGCCGAGCAGCGCGCGATTTGGGAGGCGCGCACTGACCGTTTGGAAGCTTATGTCGCAAAACTGATGAAGGAGGTCTGAACATGACCGTTGATTTGAACCCTGAAACCGATCTGGTGCTGGTGCGCGAGATCAACGCTCCGCGTGAAATCTTGTACACCTGCTGGACCACGCCCGAGCATCTGGTGCATTGGTTCGTGCCAAAGCCGCATAAAGTCACCGCCTGCGAGCTGGATGTGCGCCCGGGTGGCAAGTGCAACACCACGTTTGAGGTGGACGGCACCGAGATGGCGAACAACGGGGTGTATCTTGAGGTGATCCCGAATGAAAAACTTGTGTTCACAGATACTTATACCGAGGGTTGGAAGCCCAATCCCGAACCCTTCATGACTGCGATCCTGACCTTTGAAGATATTGGCAACGGCCGCACACGCTATACTGCGGTGGCGCGGCATCGCAGCAAAGAGACGGCGGAAAGCCATAAGCAGATGGGGTTTTATGACGGTTGGGGCACGGTTGTGACGCAACTGGAGGAATACGCGCAGGGTCTGAAATGAGCGCCGATCGCCAGATCGTTCTGACCCGGCTGATCGCGGCACCTGCGGCGAAGGTCTGGCAGTGCTGGACCGACCCCGATGTTCTGCCGCGTTGGTTTGGGCCGGAGGGCTATTCCTGCACCACCAAAGACATTGATCTGCGCCAAGGTGGGCAGTGGATTTTTGACATGATCGGGCCGGATGGCACGGTCTGGGCCAACCGGCACCGCTATACCCTGTATGATCCGCCAAAACGGATTGAGTTTTTGATGGATGATGGCGACGATGCGGATGTGCCGATGCAGGTTGTGGTGGTGCTGGAGCCCGAGGCGGGCGGCACGCGGATCACCCAGACCATGACCTTTCCGACCGCGGAAATGCGGCAAGGTGCACTGGCTTACGGTGCGGACAAACTGGGCCAGACTACAATGGCGAAACTGGACGCGGCAGCGCAGGCTTTGTAGTTTATGATCGGCCAAGGTCAGGGCTGCGCGTGATCTGCCGCCGCCTTGATCTTGCCCGCCGCCTTGACCTTGGTTTTGCGGCAGCGATCAGAGCAGTACTTCACCTCGTCCCACACCTTTTCCCAAGCTTTGCGCCAGACCATCGGCCGACCGCAGCTTGCACAGATTTTGACAGGAAGATCTGCCTTGCGGCGCATTTTTGTCATCTGAACGTCATGGCAGGTCAAGGCTCAGTTGGCCATGCTTGGGTTGCGACCGCTTTGGCGCATGTGCCGAAGCACGCTCGATCATCTCGACGCGCTCGGGCCGTGCCGGGCGTGGGGTGGGCTTGCGACTGATCCTGCAAACCGCCTCGCGGGCCTCACGCTGGGCTGTTGTGATATCGACAATCGGTTCGGGGTAGCGGCGGCCAAGCACGCTGCCTGCGCCAGACCACCGCCACGGCGCTTGCAGGTAAGCATCTGGTACATTTGACAATTCGGGAAGCCAGCGCCGGGTGAACGCGCCTGTCGGGTCTTGATCAAGCCCCTGTTTCACCGGGTTGTAGATGCGCGGGGTGTTGAGGCCGGTGGTGCCAGACTGTAGTTGCACCTGCGGCCAATGGATGCCGGGTTCATAATCGGTCAAGCGGCGGGCCAGCAGCGCGCCCGTCACCCGCCAATCCAGCCACAAATGATAGGACGCGCAGGCGATCACAGCGGCGCGGGCGCGGAAATTCAGCCAGCCCGTGGCAGCCAGATACCGCAGACAGGCGTCGATGAAGGGCAGCCCAGTCTCGCCCTGTGCCCAAGCCGAAAGCCGGGCTGCATCACTGTTGCGGCGCAGCAACTCGGCTGCGGGATGCAGGCAGCGGGTCTCGTAACTTGGCGTATCCTCAAGGCTTTGCAGCGCTGCGTCGCGAGCGGTCAGGCGGGTCTGAAAGCTGGCAATCGCCCCCGGCCAAAGCCCACCCGGATGCTCGGCCGCGCGGCTTTGTGTGGCCTGTGTCACCTCGCGCAGCGACAGGCTGCCGTTGGCCAGATGGGGGGAAAGCCGGGAACAGGCACGCTCGGCCGTCAGGGGCGAGGCATTGGCCAACCGATATGGCGCACCGCGTTGGGTTAGAAAAGACTGCAGCAGCGCGACGCCTTGGGCGCGGCCCCCGTGCTGGCGATGCGCGCATTTATCCTCGGACAAGCGCAAGGCGCGGGCGGTGGGGATCAGCCCCGGCGCAAGCCCCGGCAGGGCGTTCAAAGCGGGCGGATCAAGTTGAGGTGCGGCATTGAAAGGATCGGGCGGGTTGCGGCGCGATGGCCCGCGCACCACGTTCGACTGCGGCACCTCGTCCCACATGATCCCGCTGGCATTGGCCCAAGCGGCAATGCGGCGGTCGCGGGCATAGCTGAAGGCATTGCCGGTTTCCTGATGGCTGACGATGCGGGTGATGTTGTGCTGCTGACACAGGCGCTGCAGCACCGCTTGCGCCTCGCCCACCCGCACCAGCAACGGCGCCCCGATGCCCGCCAATTGGGTGCGCAAATCCTCAAGACATTCAGCGGTGAAGGCCCATTGCCGCGCAGAGGTATCGGGCAGCGCCCAATAGTCAGGCTCTACAATATACAGCGGCAGCACTGCGCCGAGGCCTGCCGCGAGGGTCAGCGCCGGATGGTCATGGGCGCGCAGATCGCGTTTGAACCAAATGAGAACATTCATGGAACATAGGCATAACAGCGGATTTGGCGCTGTAAAGAGAGGATGCGGTTTTGGCGGCGGAATACAGTATAATATACTGAAATATATCAGTTTATTATGAGCCGCTTTGCCTATCCTTGCCAGATTTTACTGCAATCGGCGGGAATCACTGCTTGGGGCTTGCACAGGTGGAGCGATTGGGAAACCTTGGGCTGAAAGGAGACCATTATGACCGCAGATGATCCGCGCACCGTTCGTTTGGCCGATTACCAGCCTTACAGCCATCTGCTGGACAGGGTGGAATTGACGTTCCACTTGCATCCCACTGCGACGCGGGTGCAGGCGCGCTTGCATCTGGCCCCCAATCCGGCGGCGCGGGCCGGGCAGGATCTGCGCTTGGATGGCGAGGATCTGCGGCTGATCTCTTGCGCTATTGATGGGCAAGCGGTGGCGGCGGCGGTGGATGCAACGGGGCTGACGCTTGCTGCGGCTCACCTGCCACAGGCTGCGTTTGTGCTGGAAACCGAGGTGGAGATCGCACCCGAGGGCAATTTCGCGCTGGAAGGGCTTTACATGTCGAACGGCATGTATTGCACGCAATGCGAAGCGCAGGGCTTTCGCAAGATCACCTATTACCCCGACCGCCCCGATGTGATGGCGCGGTTCCGGGTGCGGATTGAAAGCGATCTTCCGGTGCTTTTGTCAAACGGCAATCCTGTCGGGCAGGGCGCTGGCTGGGCGGAGTGGGATGATCCTTGGCCGAAGCCCAGCTATTTGTTCGCGTTGGTGGCGGGCGATCTGCGCGCCCATCCGGGGCAATTCACCACGATGGAGGGGCGTGATGTTGGCCTGAACATCTGGGTGCGACCGGGCGATGAGGGGCGGTGTGCTTGGGGGATGACGGCGCTGAAAGCCTCGATGGCATGGGATGAACGGGTGTATGGGCGCGCCTATGACTTGGACATTTTCAACATTGTGGCCGTCGATGACTTCAATATGGGCGCTATGGAGAACAAGGGGTTGAACATTTTCAACTCCAAAGCCGTTTTGGCCAGTTCTGACACGGCGACGGATGATGACTTTGCCCGCGTCGAGGCGATCATTGCGCATGAGTATTTTCACAATTGGACCGGCAACCGGATCACCTGCCGCGATTGGTTTCAGTTGTGCCTGAAGGAAGGGCTGACGGTGTTCCGCGATCAGCAATTCTCGGGCGATCTGCGCAGCCATGCGGTGAAGCGGATTGAAGACGTGCTGATGCTACGGGCGCGGCAGTTCCGCGAGGATGGGGGCCCCTTGGCGCATGCGGTGCGGCCTGACAGCTTTGTCGAGATCAACAATTTCTACACCGCCACTGTCTATGAAAAAGGGGCGGAGGTGATCGGGATGCTAAAGCGGCTGGTCGGCGATGCCGATTATGCTCGCGCGCTGGATTTGTATTTTGACCGCCACGATGGGCAGGCGGCGACGATTGAGGATTGGCTTAGGGTGTTTGAAGACACCACGGGCCGCGATCTGAGCCAGTTCAAGCGCTGGTATACCGAAGCTGGGACACCTGTGGTCTCGGTGACAGAGGATTGGGCGGATGGGGTTTACACGCTGACCTTGGCACAGACGAACCCCGCCACGCCGGGGCAGGCGGTGAAGGGGGCCAAGGTGATCCCGGTGGCGGTCGGCTTGCTGAACCCGAATGGTGACGAGGTGGTGCCGACCACGGTGCTAGAATTGACAGAGGCCAAGCAAAGCTTTGAGTTCAAGGGTTTGGCTTCCCGACCTGTGGCGTCGATTTTGCGGGGATTCTCGGCCCCTGTGATTTTGGAGCGCACTGTGCCTGCGTCAGAGCGGGCGTTTCTGTTGGCGCATGATACCGATAGTTTCAATCGGTGGGAGGCGGGGCGGGCGCTGGCCAAGGACGTGCTGGCGCGGATGATCGTTGACGGGGCGGCACCAAGCGCCGATCTGCTGGATGGGTTGGCCCGTGTGGCGTTTGACGATGCGCTGGAGCCTGCATTCCGGGCACTGGCATTGCGGCTGCCGGGTGAGGATGACATGGCGGCCACCCTGTATGCGGCGGGGCATGTGCCTGATCCGGCTGCAATTTATCGCGCACGCCGGGCGTTGCATCTGGCTTTGGCGCACCATCTGGCCGCGGGCTTGCCGGGGTTGGAATTGGCGTGCCGGGTGCCGGGGTCATTCTCGCCGGATGCCAAGGCGGCGGGTTTGCGCGCGCTCCGGCTGGTGGCTTTGGGCTTTTTGGCGCGGCTGGATGGCGGCGCGCAGGCGCGGGCGGCTTACCGGGCTGCGGATAACATGACCGAAAGTTTTGGCAGTCTGGCGATCCTGTTGGACATTGGCGAAGGCCGCGCTGAACTGGCTGATTTTGCAGCGAAATGGCAAGGCGATCGGCTGGTTTTGGACAAATGGTTCGCGGTGCAGGTCGGCACGGCGACCCCCGAGCGGGTGGCGGATGTGGTGCGCGATCTGACCCAGCGCGCCGATTTCGACTGGAAGAACCCCAATCGCTTCCGAGCGGTGATCGGGGCGCTTTCGGGCAATCACGCCGGTTTCCACCACGCGAGCGGTGAAAGCTATGCTTTGCTGGCTGATTGGCTGATCAAACTGGATGCCAAGAACCCGCAAACCGCGTCGCGGATGTCAACGGCGTTTGAAAGCTGGCCGCGCTATGACGTCGACCGTCAGGCGATGATGCGGGGCGCGCTGCAGCGGATCATGGCCACGCCGGGACTTAGCCGCGATCTTTCTGAGATGGTCGGACGGATGCTCGCTTGACCGGCACCGCGCAATAGGCCTGCTTGGCCGTCCATGCCGCAATGTCGGCGCGGACGCGGGATTTGCTCATCGGGCCCCAGTCGCGGGCGACGCCGCGATTGCCTTTGCCAGACACCATGCCATCGCGGCCAACTTGGCGGGCGATGATCTTGACCGCACATTCAAGGTTGGCGGCACCGCTTTTCAGCTCGGCCCCGGTGTTGGCCTCGCAGGCATAAGCGCGGGCGGTCTGGGTGGAAATCTGCATCAGGCCGAAATAGCGCCCGGCCCCAGCGGCACGGGCATTATAGCCGCTTTCGTATTTTGCCACCGCCGACATGACGCCCACCCAAAACGCGCGGCGGTCGTCCATCGAGGCGGTCTCATACCCAGGGCACCATGTTGCGATGTCGTCGGGAACTTGTTCGGCCAGTTTGCTGTCGTATTTCTCAACCGAGACAAGCGCCGCATTGGTCCACTTGGCCGCATCGGGGACGTGATCCCAGCGCATTTTCGGCAAAGCCTCGGCATGGAGCGCCGGGGTGAAGCCAAGAAACAGCAGGGTGAAAGCCGCGCCGAAGAGGGAAGTGATCCGCATTGGTCCATCGCAAGTAGCGCCGCACCAGCATGGCGACCCGCCGCGTATCAGGGCAAAATCGGCCTCCGGCAAGTTTGACGGGTGCGCTTTGGCCAATATCGGCAGGTTTCCGCCCGCGTCACCCTTGCAGCAATCGCCCCGCCTGCCTAAACAGGGGGCGAAAACCACGGAGATTATCATGCTCGATCTGACCTATGAAGCGCCGAAACCGAAGGTAATCGCCGGGGTCAAGCATGATTGGGAGCTGGTGATCGGCATGGAAATCCATGCGCAGGTGTCGTCGAATTCCAAGCTGTTCTCGGGCGCGTCGACGCAGGTGGGGGCCGAGCCGAACTCGAACGTGGCGTTTGTGGATGCCGCGATGCCGGGGATGCTGCCGGTGATCAACGAATATTGCGTAGAGCAAGCGGTGCGCTCGGGGCTAGGGTTGAAGGCGCAGATCAATTTGCGTTCGGCCTTTGACCGCAAGAATTATTTCTACCCGGATTTGCCGCAGGGCTATCAGATTTCGCAACTTTATCACCCCATTGTGGGCGAGGGCGAGGTGCTGGTGGAACTGGCGCCGGGCGTGGCACGTCTGGTGCGGGTCGAGCGGATTCATCTGGAACAAGACGCGGGCAAGTCGATCCACGACATGGACCCGACGATGTCATTTGTCGATTTTAACCGCACCGGTGTGGCGCTGATGGAGATTGTCAGCCGCCCCGATATTCGCGGGCCGGAAGAGGCTGCGGCCTATGTCGTCAAGCTGCGCCAGATCCTGCGTTACTTGGGCACTTGCGATGGCAACATGCAGAACGGCAATCTGCGCGCCGATGTGAACGTCTCGGTCTGCCGGGTGGGGCAGTATGAAAAATACCAAGCCACGCAAGACTTTAGCCATCTGGGCACAAGGTGCGAGATCAAGAACATGAACTCGATGAAGTTCATTCAGTTGGCGATTGATGTCGAGGCGCGGCGGCAGATTGCCATTCTGGAAGATGGCGGTTCTGTCACGCAAGAAACCCGGTTGTATGACCCGGACAAGAACGAAACCCGCAGCATGCGCAGCAAGGAAGAAGCGCATGATTACCGCTATTTCCCGTGCCCGGATCTGCTGCCGCTGGAGATCGAGCAGGCTTGGGTCGATGACATTGCGGCCTCGATGCCGGAACTGCCCGATGCCAAAAAGGCGCGGTTCATGGGCGATTTCGGCCTGACCGATTACGATGCGAATGTGCTGACGGCTGATCTGGAATCTGCGGGCTTTTTTGAGGCTGTGGCGCAGGGGCGCGACGGCAAGCAGGCGGCGAACTGGGTGATCAACGAGCTGTTCGGGCGGCTGAACAAAGAAAGCCGCGCGATCACCGAAAGCCCGGTTTCGGCGGGCCAGTTGGGGGGCGTGCTGGATCTGATCGCCAAAGGCACGATCACCGGCAAGATGGCCAAGGATCTGTTCGAGATCATCTGGACCGAGGGCGGCGATCCGGCTGAGGTGGCGGCGGCGCGCGGCATGCAGCAGGTCACCGATACCGGTGCGATTGAGGCGGCTTTGGACGCGCTGATTGCGGCCAACCCCGATCAGGTCGAAAAGGCCCGCGTCAACGCCAAGCTCGCGGGCTGGTTCACCGGCCAAGTGCTGAAATCGACCGGCGGCAAGGCCAATCCTGCGGTGGTGGGTGCGATGGTGGCGCAAAAATTGGGGCTTTAAGGGCCATTTTACACCCCGCCGCCCCGGACTTGATCCGGGGCCTCTGCTCAGACCACGAGGCCCCGGATCAAGTCCGGGGCGGCTTGGCCAGGAGTGTTTCAGATAGGTTTCAAAAAAGAACGGCGCCCGAATCGGGCGCCGTTTTCGTTGCAGTGCGAGCCCCTAGTCAGCGGCCAGCACGTCATCGCTGAAGGCGGGCGGCAGTTGGTCTGCGCCATGCGGCACCAGATCGCGCGGTTTGCCAGCCAGTGCTTCGTTCAGGGCAGCGACGTCCAATTCGCCTTCCCAGCGCGCAACCACCAAGGTTGCCACAGCATTGCCGATAAAGTTGGTCAGGGCGCGCACTTCGGACATGAAGCGATCTACGCCCAGGATCAGCGCCATGCCCGCCACCGGAATGGTTGGCACCACCGACAAAGTGGCCGCAAGGGTGATAAAGCCCGCACCCGTGATGCCCGCCGCGCCTTTCGACGACAGCATCGCGACGGCCAGCAGCAAAATCTCTTGGCCCAAGGTCAGGTCGGTGTTGGTGGCTTGTGCGATGAACAAAGCCGCCATCGTCATGTAGATATTGGTGCCATCAAGGTTAAAGCTGTATCCCGTCGGCACCACCAGCCCCACCACCGAGCGCGAGGCTCCGGCGCGTTCCATCTTCTGGATCAGCGAGGGCAGGGCGGCTTCGGAGGACGAGGTGCCAAGCACCAGCAGCAGCTCTTCTTTCAGATAGCGGATCAGCGCGAAAATCGAGAAGCCGTTGTATTTGGCCACGGCCCCCAGCACGATCACCACGAACAGAAACGCGGTCAGATAAAAGCAGAACACCAGAAACGCGAGGTTGATCACCGAAGCGATGCCGTATTTGCCGATGGTGAAGGCCATAGCCCCAAACGCGCCGATCGGGGCGGCTTTCATCAGGATCGCGACCAGTTTGAAGATCGGAAAGGTCAGGGTTTGCAGGAAGGTGTAGACCGGTTTGCCGTGATCCCCGCTCAGTGCCAAGGCCAAGCCGAACAGCACCGAAAAGAACAGCACTTGCAGGATGTTGCCATCGGCGAAGGCGCTGACGACGGTATCGGGGATAATCGCCATCAGAAAGCCGACGATGGTCGAGTCGTGCGCCTGATCCGTGTATTTCGCGACAGCGGCAGGGTCGAGCGAGGCCGGGTCGATGTTCATGCCCGAGCCGGGTTGCAGCAGATTGCCAACCACAAGCCCGATCACCAGCGCCAAGGTTGAAAAGGTCAGGAAATACAGCATCGCCTTGCCCGCAACGCGGCCAACCTTTTTCATATCGGACATCCCCGCGATGCCAGTCGCAACGGTGAGGAAAATCACGGGTGCGATGATCATTTTCACCAGTTTGACGAAGGCATCGCCCAAGGGTTTCAGGCTTTCGCCAACGCTTGGGTAGAAGTGGCCCAGTAGGATGCCACAAGAGATGGCGACCAAGACTTGGACGTAAAGTTGGGCGTAAAGCGGCTTTGGTCCGCCGCTGACTGCGGTGTCGATCTGCATGTGGTTCCCTCCCTGAGAATCGCCGCGCTTTTGGCGGGATGGTTTTGTGATGCCGCAAACCAAGCCCACGCAATAGTTGTGGAAACCCGCATCCCCGGGAGTAGGACTAGAGTTGGTGGACGGGTTGGGGGCCATCGCTAAAGCTAGCGGTGTGGCGAAGCTACGCCTGTCGATTTTGAATCAGGCTTTGTTGACTTGGCCTTAGCGCGCGATCTTCGTAATATGCGCGCCAGATCTTCAGGAGCGACCCGATGCAGCGTTACGAATTCAAGGTGATTCCGGCCCCGCGCAAGGGCGAGAAATCGCGCGGTCTCAAGACTGTCGAAGATCGCTTTGCGCTGGCGCTGACATCGGTGATGAATGAACTGGGACGCGATGGCTGGGATTACGTCCGCGCCGATACGCTGCCAGTGGATGAGCGCGCGGGTTTCACCGGCGGCACCAAGACCACGTTTCAGAACATGCTGGTGTTTCGTCGGGTGATTGAGGCTGAGGCAAACATCGCCGCGCAACCGCTTGCGGTCGCCCAAGCCCCGGCTTTGCCGCGCTTGGGCCCGGCCGAAGTGCCTACCGGGACCGCGCCGGCTTTGGGCTCGGCTTTGGCAGCGGCGCCGACGGTGCCTGTGGTCGCCACTCCGGGACTGGCCGCTGAATAGTTAAAGCGCGGCCTTCAGGGCGTGTGGCAAGGCAGTCTCGAAAGCTGCGAGGCTCGGCTCGTCGCCAAGGCTGACACGGATGCAGCGATCCAGCGGCGCGACGCCGGGCATGCGCACAAAGATGCCTTGGGCGGTCAGGTGCTGCAGAACCCGGCGGGCGTAGTCGCCGTCACGGGTGCAATCCATCGTGATGAAATTTGTGGCTGACGGCAGCGGGATCAGCCCGTTTGTTTTGGCGATGCCTGCAAGGCGGTTGCGGGCGGTTGCGACTTTCCCGCGGACCTCGGCGAGGTAAGCTTGATCTGCAAGCGCCGCCAGCGCCCCTGCCTGCGCGATGCGCCCGACCCCGAAATGGTTGCGCACCTTGTCAAAGGCGGTGGCAAGCGGGGCGGAGGTGATCGCATAGCCGACCCGCAGACCCGCAAGGCCGTGGGCTTTGGAAAAGGTACGGAAACGGATCAGGTTCGGGGTGTCGGCGGGGATTTCTGGGGCGGTGCCATCGGGGGCGAGGTCGATATAAGCCTCGTCCAGCACCAGCAGCGTTTCTGGCGGCAGTTGGGCCACAAGGTCTTGGATCGCTTGGCCGGGATGATGGCTGCCCATCGGGTTGTCGGGGTTGGCAAGATACAGCAGCCGCGCCCCGGTTTGCCGGGCCAGATCCAGCAGTGCCTGCGGGTCTTCGTGATCGCCCTTGTAGGGCGCGCGGTGCAGGGTGCCGCCGTAGCCTGCGACGTGAAAGTTGAAGGTCGGGTAGGCGCCGAGTGAGGTCACGACCGGGGTTCCGGGTTGGACCATCAGGCGGGCGAGATAGCCCAGAAGCCCGTCGATGCCTTCGCCGACCACGATGTTTTCGGGCTGACAGCCGTGATGCTGGGCGAGGGCGGTTTTCAGATCATGCAACTCGGGGTCGCCATACATCCATGCCTGCCCCGCGGCGCTTTGCATGGCCTGAATGGCGGCGGGAGAGGGGCCGAAAATCGACTCGTTGGCCCCGAGGCGGGCGATGAAGTGGTGGCCTTGGCGGCGCTCTTGGGTTTCCGGTCCGGTGAAAGGGACGGTGGAGGGCAGGGAGGCTGCAAGCGGGGTAAGGATGGGGGCTTTCATGGCTTGGATTTGGGCGGATTTTCGGCGTGCTGGCAAGGGGGATTTGGCTGTGCTGCGGGGTGGTCCCAACTCGGGACCAAAAAATGTTATGTATGATCAATGAGATAGGGTGGCGATCTTAACGAATTTTTAATGATTTGGGGCTGATGGGCGGAACCCCACCCCGGCCTCGGGTGGGGATGTGGAAAGGGGGGCTGTCTGCCCCCCTTCGCCCGTGCCGGGCTGCCCCCCGAGAATATTTAGGCCAATGTGATATGGCAAAGGCGGGCGCTTGGAGTTCTGGGTTTAGCCAATCTCGGCCAGACGTTTCAGCGCCGCTTGCAGTTTGGTGGCCTCATCTTCGCGCAAAGCGAGGTTGGCTTTGGCCTCTTCCACCACGTCTTCGGGGGCAGAGGCTGCGAAGTTGGGGTTGTTGAGCCGCCCTTTCAGCCCACCGATTTCTTTCGCCAGCTTGTCCATGGTCTTGGTCAGACGGGCTTTTTCTTCGGCAATGTCGATCAGGCCCGCCAGCGGGATGGCGAAGGCTGCCCCATCCAGTGCGACGATGATCGAGCCTTTGGGGGCCGCGCCTTCGGAGAAGCCGTCAATGCGGGCCATGCGTTTGATCAGCGTCTCATTCCGCTCCCACGCGGTGCGGGCGGCGGGGGACAGTTCGGTCGCCACCAGATCGCATTTCAGGCCGACGGGGACGTGGACCTGCGCGCGGGCCGAGCGGATGTCTTCGATCAGGGTGGTGACGAAGCTCATTTCAGACGCGGCATCGGCGTTGATCAGATCGCTGCCATAGGTCGGCCAATCGGTATGGACCAGCAGCTTGGCGCGGGTGCCGGTGGTGCCCCAAAGGTCTTCGGTGATGAAAGGCATCATCGGGTGCAGCAGGATCATCGACTGATCCAGCACCCATGCCATCACGGCGCGGGTCTCAGCAGCGTCGGGGCCGTCAAACAAAGGTTTGGCGAATTCGACATACCAGTCGCAGACCTTGCCCCAGACGAATTTGTAAAGCGCGTCGGCGGCGTTATCAAAACGGTAGTCTTTCAGGGCGGCGTTGACTTCCGACAGCGCTTTGGCGGTTTCCCCGATGATCCAGGCGTTCGCGGTGGCGGTGGCTTTCGGGGCCTGCGCTTGGGTCGCGTGACCCTCCCACACGCCGTTCATTTCCGCAAAGCGGCAGGCGTTCCACAGTTTGGTGCCGAAGTTGCGGTAGCCTGCGATGCGGGCGGTGTCGAGTTTCAACACGCCACCAAGGCTGGCCATTGCGGCATTGGAAAAGCGCAGGGCATCGGCGCCGAATTCGTCGATGATCTCCAATGGGTCGATGACGTTGCCGAGGGATTTCGACATCTTCTTGCCCTTGGCGTCGCGGACAAGGCCATGCAGGTAGACGGTTTTGAACGGCACTTCATCGACCACCGCCAGCTGCATCATCATCATGCGGGCGACCCAGAAGAAGATGATATCGGCCCCGGTGATCAGGGTCGAGGTGGGGAAATACTTTTGCAGTTCAGGGGTTTGCTCGGGCCAGCCGAGGGTGCCGATCGGCCAGAGGCCGGAGGAGAACCATGTGTCGAGGACGTCGGGGTCGCGGTAGATTGCTATAGACCCAGAGTGGTTTGCCACTCCTCCGAAGTTATGCTTCTCGGCGGACTCTTTGCTTTCGGCGACAAAAAGATTTGGCCAGAACTCTGCATTCTTTTCTTTATAGTAAGATTGAAACTGAGCGATAGCCTCTTCATGCGTCGACGCGCAAACTGCCTTCGAGAACTTTTCGAAGTCGTATGTGCAAAAATCGAATTTCTCATCGTAGTTTACATCCGGCCCATACCAAACCGGAATTTGATGGCCCCACCACAACTGGCGCGAGATGCACCACGGCTCGATATTCTCCAGCCAGTGGAAATAGGTTTTCTCGCCAGATTCCGGGATGATCTTGGTCGCACCGGAGCGCACCGCATCCAGCGCAGGGCCGACGATTTTGTCTGTTGCGACGAACCATTGGTCGGTCAGCATCGGCTCGATCACGACCTTGGAGCGGTCGCCGAAGGGCTGCATGATCTTTTTCGCCTCGACAAACGGCTCTCGCGTCAGGTGTTCCGATCCGGTTTCGGGGTCGATTTCGGAATGCAGGGTCGACACGCACAGGCCAAGCGCGTTGATGTCGGCGATCACCGCTTTGCGGGCGTCAAAGCGATCAAGGCCGCGGTATTTTTCGGGCACAAGGTTGAGGGCGTCGACTTCGTTCTCATCCGTGGGCGAGCCTGCGGCGATCTCGCGGGCGCGTTTCACGGCATCGGCATAGGGGGCACCATCGGCGCGCATCGCGCCCCGGGTGTCCATCAGGCGATACATCGGCAGGTTGTTGCGCTTGGCGACCTGATAGTCGTTGAAATCATGCGCGCCGGTGATCTTCACCGCACCCGAGCCAAAAGTCGGGTCGGGGTATTCGTCGGCGATGATCGGGATCAGACGGTCACAGAGCGGCAGATGCACCATCTTGCCGATGATCGACTGGTAGCGCGCGTCCGAGGGATGCACGGCCACGGCCCCATCGCCCAGCATGGTTTCAGGCCGGGTGGTGGCGATAGAGATGTAGTTGCGCGTCTCGCGCAGGGTCACGTTGCCTTCGGCATCTTTCTCAATATATTCATAGGTTTGCTTGTCGGCCAGAATATATTTGAAATGCCACATATGGCCTGCGACCTCGATATTCTCGACTTCGAGGTCGGAAATCGCGGTTTCAAAATGCGGGTCCCAGTTGACCAGACGCTTGCCGCGATAGATCAGGCCTTTGTTGTACATATCCACGAACACCTTGATCACGGCGTCGTGGAAATTGCCGTCCTCACCCGCAGGGGCACCGGGGGCGCCGGACATGGTGAAGGCCTCACGGTCCCAATCACAGGACGCACCAAGCCGCTGCAACTGGCCAATGATGGTGCCGCGCGATTTGACCTTTTGCTGCCAGACGCGGGCGAGGAACTTCTCGCGCCCCATGGTGCGGCGGTTGGGTTCCTGATGCTGCGCCATATCGCGCTCGGTCACCATTTGCGTCGCAATCCCGGCATGATCGGTGCCAACCTGCCAAAGGGTGTCGTGGCCCTGCATGCGGTGCCAGCGGATCAGGATATCCTGCAAAGTGTTGTTGAACGCATGGCCCATGTGCAGAGAGCCCGTCACATTCGGCGGCGGGATCATGATGGAAAACGCCTCAGGATTCTCGCCATTTGGACCGGGCTTGGCATTGGCCCCGGCGGCCCCAACCTTCTGCTCAAGCCAAAGCTTGGAAATCCGGGCCTCGGCTTCGGTCGGGGTGAAGGTCTTTTCCATCGGCATATCAGGCATCCTTACAGCGTTGGCCTGTCCTACCCAAACTAATCAACAAGGCCAAGCGCCAGATGGATTGCTCTTTTGAAAATACTCCCGCCGGAGGCGTCACGGCTGCCCAAAGCCCACACAGACCCGGTCTGCGGCGGCAGCGCGGCCGAGAGGGGGCTCGATGCCCCCCGAGGCCGCCCCTGTTTCAGATCACGCAGTCTTCAGATCAGGAGGGGCCAACCAGCGCAAAACTTGCCCCGGTTGGGTCCGTGCAATGGATGATCAGCGCGCCGCCGGGGACTTCTGCGGGGTCGTGCAACACTTGGCCACCGGCGGCTTTCACCGCCTCGACCGCCGCATTGACCGAGGCTGTGCCAAAATAGACCGTCCAGGCGGCGGGGCCTCCACTGCCAGCCTCGTTGAAAATGCCGCCGATGTCTTGGCCGTCGCGGTTGATCACGGTGTAGACCATGTCAGGGCCCATCGGCATCGCGCGAGTCTGCGCCCAACCGAACAGCGCGCCGTAAAACGCAAGCGCTGCGGCGGTGTCGGGTGTTGCCAGATCGTGCCAATTGCCATGACCGGATTTCTGCTGATTGAACGCATCGCCCGCGGTGCCATCTGCCATCGGCTGCGGTTGCAGGATGCCAAACACCGCGCCCTGTGGATCAATCAGCACCGAGAACCGACCCGTGCCGGGAATATCGGTGGGCGGCACAACAACAGTTGCCCCCAAGGCTTTGGCTTTCTCGGCAGTGGCATCGGCGTCATCGACGGCGGTGTAGCTGGTCCAAGCCACGGGCATGCCGGGATCTGGGGCAAACAAGCCCGCGACCATGGCGCCATCGACCGAAGCCAACAGATAGGTCATGCCGGGCATGCCGCTATCTGCCCAATTCCAGCCCAGAATTTTTGCGTAAAAGGCTTTTGCGGAGTCGATGTCGTTGCTGGCAAGTTCATACCAGCAGGGCAGGCCGTGGGTTGACATGGGAACCTCCATTGATTGTTTGATATCAATGTAATTCCACGACTGCCTTCGGCGCAACGAAAATTCGCTGAACAAGCGGGCCTTGGCTGATAAGGGCGGCTGATAACAGGGCAGATCGGGGGGCGGCTGATCAGACGGCGCGATCCAGCCGTGTTGACAGATGAATCAGGCTTTCGCTGGATTTCACCCCGGTCAGCGCGCCGATCTGGTCCAACACCTGATCCAGCAATTGCGTGTTAGAGGCCGCCACTTGCAGCAAAAGATCAAAGCGCCCCGAGGTGGTGAACACCCGCTCGACCTCGCCAATGCTTTTCAGCCGGGTCAGGATGCCCGCCTGCGAGCGCGGCTCGATGGTCAGCAGCACAGAGGCGCGCAACCGCCCTTGCCGCGCGGCCTCGCCCAGTTTCAGCGTGTAACCGGCGATCACGCCAGAGGTCTCTAACCGCTCCAGCCGCGCCTGAATGGTCGAGCGTGCAACCTTCAACCGCCGCGCCAAAGTGGCCACCGACATGCGTGCATCCGCCCCCAGCAGGGTCAGAATGTTGCGATCCAGTTCATCCATGCAATCTGTATCCTTTTTTCGTCATAATAACGAAGAAATCCGGCAGTTATATAGTTTTGTTCGATGAAGTTGTACCTCATATGCGACATCCTACGTTGCAGGAAAAGGGCGGCTCATACGCACCTGGCCTGGTTGGAAAACCTTGCTGGTGCCCTGAGCAACCGCCGCCCTTGAAAGGCAGCGAAGGGGACTCGCATCTTGTTGGCAGAAAGGAATACGCCGATGGGACTGTCCAAGACAATCTGGACCAATCCGACCGAATATCTGCGCAATCAGCAGCCGGAAAATCCGGTTCTGTTTTTTGCTCCGCAGGCTGTGCAAGCGGTTGCCCGTAAATTTCTCGATGGTTTTCCGGGCCTTGTGACCTATGCGGTCAAGTCGAACCCCGGGGAAGAAGTCATCGAGAATTTGATCGCCGCTGGCGTCAAAGGCTTTGACTGCGCCTCGCCGTTTGAGATCGACCTGATCCGGCGCCTGGCCCCGGATGCGGCCATCCATTACAACAACCCGGTGCGCTCGCGCAGCGAGATCGCGCATGCGGTGGCCAGAAACGTGAAGTCCTATTCGGTTGATTCGCATAGCGAATTGGCCAAGCTGATCGAAATGGTTCCGGTTGAGAACTGCGAGATCTCGGTGCGCTTCAAGCTGCCGGTGGCAGGGGCTGCCTATAACTTCGGGGCAAAGTTTGGCGCGACCGAAGATGTTGCGGTGGAGTTGCTGAAAACCGTGGCGGCGGCGGGCTATATTGCCTCGATCACCTTCCATCCCGGCACGCAATGCACCGATCCGGCGGCTTGGGCTTCGTATATCCGCGAAGCTGCGGTGATTGCGCAGCGCGCGGGCGTGAAGATTGCGCGGCTGAATGTCGGCGGCGGCTTTCCGAACCACCGTGCTGTGGGCGTGGAGCCGCAATTGGAGGCTACTTTTGCCACCATTGACCGCGTTGCGACCGAGGCTTTTGGGGCAGAGCGCCCACTGCTGATCTGCGAGCCGGGCCGCGCGATGTGCGGCGATGCTTTCACGCTGGCGGCCCGCGTCAAGGCCGTGCGCGATGATATGCATGTGTTCCTGAACGACGGGGTTTATGGCTCGCTGTTTGAGTTGGGGCAGATCGGGATCATCGACCGTATCGCGGTGATCTCGCCAGAGGGTGTGCGCCGCACCGGGGCTATCCTGCCGCGGATCTGCTTTGGCCCGACCTGCGATTCGGTTGACCGTCTGCCCGGCGATGTGCCGTTCCCAGCGGATATTGCCGAGGGCGATTTTGTCATCGTGCATGGCATGGGGGCTTATTCGACGGTGACCAACAGCCGTTTCAATGGCTTTGGTGAGTTGGGCATGGTGACGGTGCTGTCACAAAAGCTTTAACTTCGCCGCAATCCCGCTAACCTAGGCTCTCGGCAGGGAAACTTGCCGAGAGCTTTTGTTTTTTCGGGTCACAGGAGGCGGACGCTGTCGCTGTTCAGTCGGATCAAGAATTGGTGGCAGGGTCAGCCGCAGGTTGAGACAGAGCCCGCAGCGCCGCCGCCGCCGGGCCGCAAGCGCGGCGTGGTTGATCATGTGATCATTCTGGACGGCACTCTGTCGACTTTGTCAGAGGGGCAAGAGGGCAATTGTGGTTTGATTTACAAGCTGTTGACCAGCGCCGGACGATCAGCGCACCGTCGGGTGTATTACGAGCAAGGGCTGCAATGGGAAGGCTGGCGGCACGGGATGAACCTTGTGCAGGGGCGGGGCATCAACCGTCAGATCCGCCGCGCCTATGGTTGGCTTGCCAGTCACTACCGCGAGGGCGACCGGATTTACCTGATCGGCTATTCGCGCGGGGCGTTTGCGGTGCGGTCTTTGGCGGGGGTGATTGACCGGGTGGGGCTGCTGAAACGCGAACATGCGACAGAGCGCGGCGTGACTTTGGCCTATCGGCATTATCAGAATGATGGCGATTCGCGCAGCAGTCGGGCGTTTTCGCACAGATTTTGCCATATCGAAGCGCCGATCCAGATGGTTGGGGTGTTTGACACGGTAAAGGCTTTGGGCTTGCGTCTGCCGCTGTTGTGGATGCTGACCGAACAGCAGCATCAGTTTCACAACCACACGCTTGGCAGCTCGATCCGACATGGATTTCACGCATTGGCGCTGCACGAGACCCGCGCCGTGTTCGAACCTGTGCTGTGGGACTGTCCGCCCGGCTGGGAGCGTGATGTGCAGCAGATGTGGTTTCGCGGCGCGCATGGCGATGTTGGTGGCATGATTGGCAACGACAAGGCGGCGCGGCCCTTGGCGAATATCCCGCTGGTTTGGATGCTGGAGCAGGCCGAATTGACCGGATTGACCCTGCCTGACGATTGGCGGGCGCGGTTTCCCTGTGATGCCAACGCGCCGATGGTGGGCACGTTGCGCGGCTGGGGGATGTGGTTTTTGCTGCGCCGCAAGCGGGTGGTCGGGCGGGATCCTTCCGAATCCGTGCATCCTTCGGCGCAGCAAGCGGCGCGGGCTGGCTGGCTGCCATGGCCGCTGGCGCGCGGGCGTTAAGGGGTTTGACTTTGCGTCTGACGCCGTGATCTCCTAGCTTTGCCGCAAATCAAGGAGAGTTTGATGCGCAATGTGACGGTCGCTGCCACGCAATTTGCCTGCAGCTGGGATCTGCCCGACAATCTGGACCGGGCCGAGGCGATGATCCGGGATGCCGCAGCGCAAGGCGCGCAAGTGGTTCTGATTCAAGAGCTTTTTGCAGCACCTTATTTTTGCATCGAACAATTGCCGCAGTATTTCTCTTTGGCGGCTCCGATGCAGGGGCATCCGCTGATCGCGCGGTTTGCGGATCTGGCGCGCGAGTTGGGTGTGGTGCTGCCCTGTTCGTATTTTGAGAAAGCCGGGCAGGCCTATTTCAATTCGGTGGCGATGATTGATGCGGGGGGCCGTGTGCTGGGGAACTACCGCAAAACCCATATTCCGCAGGGGCCGGGCTATGAGGAGAAGTTCTATTTCTCGCCCGGCGATACCGGTTATCGGGTGTGGGAAACGGCGGCGGGCAAGATTGGCGTCGGGATTTGCTGGGATCAGTGGTTCCCGGAATGTGCGCGCGCGATGGCACTGATGGGGGCGGAACTGCTACTGTATCCGACCGCGATCGGGTCAGAACCGCCCAGCCCCGGCTATGACAGCCAGCCGCATTGGGAGATGTGTATGCGCGGTCATGCGGGCAGCAATATCATGCCGGTGATTGCCTCTAACCGGATCGGGCGCGAAGTGGCTCCAGGCGGGCGCGAGGTCACGTTTTACGGCAGCAGTTTCATCGCCGATCACACCGGGCAGCTGGTGGCCAAGGCAGGACGCGCGGCCGAGGAAGTGCTGACGGCGACGTTTGATCTGGATGCGATTGCGGATTTGCGCAGCAGCTGGGGGCTGTTCCGCGATCGGCGACCCGAAACCTACGCCGCCGTCGCAACATTGGATGGATCAGCCTAGCTGAGCGTAAAGCCAGACAAGGCCCATCAGAATGGGCTGGTGGACAAGGTAGATTACCAAGCTGTGTTGCCCGGGCCAGCTGGCGATTTTCACCCATGCGCCGGAAGGCTTGCCCGCAAGTGCCGCCCAAAGCCCGGTTTGGCTGCCGATTTTGCCGAGTGCGATGCCAGCCAGAACTGCGCCGAACCACGGGAAAATCGGTTCAAAATCCATCGTCGTGGCAGGGTCGAGGGCGAGGCCGATGAAGCGCAACAGCGGTGCGTTCAGGGCTTGGCTGTGCCATGCGTAGCTGCCGTAGACGAACACGGCGGCAAGGGCGGCAGTGACGACTGCGGGCAGGCGCAGGGTGATCAGGCCAAGCAAGCTGTAAAGCGCTATGGCGTGTAAGATTCCGAAATATATGTAGAAATCTGGCATGGCTGCGCGGGTGGCGAGGCTGACCAGCAGGGCTGCCCCGGCGATTTTGGCAAACCTGCGCCAGAACGCGGGCCAGCGGATGCCTTGGCCATGCGCAAGCCAGAGGCCAATGCCAGACAGCAAAAGGAAGCTGCCCGCCACAATGCGGGCATGATAATAGAAGGTCGGGGTTTGCGCATATTCGTAGGGGATCAGCCCGAACATCAGCAGATCATAGCTGACATGAAATGCGATCATGCCCAGGAGGGCAAGGCTGCGAGCAAGGTCGAGCAGCGGAATACGGGTTTGCGGCATGTGCCCTCTCAGATTTCGGGCGAAGGTCGCAGTTTGGTCGCAAAGGTGCAAGGGCGGCCGAAGCCGCCCTTTTCACAGATCAGCGATGCTTTACATCAATGTAATCGCGCTGCTTTTCGCCGACATAAAGCTGACGTGGGCGGCCGATTTTCTGGTTTTTCTCGGCGATCATCTCTTTCCATTGCGCGATCCAGCCGACGGTGCGCGAAATCGCAAAGATCGGCGTGAACATCGAGGTCGGGAAGCCCATCGCATCAAGGATGATGCCGGAATAGAAATCGACGTTCGGATACAGCTTTTTCGAGATGAAATAATCATCCGACAAGGCGATGCGTTCCAGTTCCTTGGCGACTTGCAGCGTCGGGTTGTTGTGGATGCCCAAAAGCTCCAACACCTCATCCGCCGATTCCTTCATCACCGTCGCGCGCGGATCGAAGTTTTTATAGACGCGGTGGCCAAAGCCCATCAGGCGGAAGCCCGAATTCTTGTCCTTTGCCTTGGCGATATATTCCGGGATGCGGTCAACCGTGCCAATTTCGCGCAGCATTTCCAGACAAGCCTGATTTGCACCGCCATGCGCCGGCCCCCAAAGGCAAGCAATGCCAGCGGCGATACACGCGAACGGATTGGCGCCCGAAGATCCGGCCAGACGCACGGTCGAGGTGGAGGCGTTCTGTTCGTGATCGGCGTGCAGCATCATGATCCGGTCCATCGCTTTGGCGAGGATCGGGTTCACCACGTAATCTTCCGCCGGAACCGCAAAGCACATGTTCAGGAAGTTGCCCGAGTAGGACAAGGAATTCTTCGGATAAACAAAGGGTTGGCCGACAGAGTATTTGTAAGCCATCGCGGCAATCGTGGGCAGTTTGGCAATCATACGGATGGCGGCAACCTCGCGCTGCCATTCATCGTTGATATCCAAGCTGTCGTGATAAAAGGCCGACATTGCCCCCACCACGCCCACCATGGTCGCCATCGGATGCGCGTCACGCCGGAAACCACGGAAGAAGTTGTGCATCTGTTCATGCACCATGGTGTGATTCGTCACGCGATGCTCAAAATCAGCCAATTGCGCGGCATTTGGCAGCTCACCATACAAAAGCAGGTAGCACATTTCGAGATAGGTGGATTTGTTGGCCAACTGCTCGATCGGGTAGCCACGGTGCAAAAGCTCGCCCTTATCGCCGTCGATAAAGGTGATCGCACTTTCGCAGGCCGCCGTCGAGGTGAAGCCGGGATCGAAGGTAAAGACATCGGCTTGGTCATAAAGCTTACGGATATCAACAACATCCGGGCCCAAAGTCGGCGAATATACCGGAAGGTCGTAGGATTTTCCGTCAAGATTAAGCGTAGCGGTCTTGGTCTGTTCAGCCATCTTTCGTCCCCCAATATAAGCCAGCCCAACGGCAGTGGGCGGCCTTGCGTTCCGGTGTGGCAGGGGGAGGGCGGATCAGGCCGCCGCATCCTCTAGCCGGGCAATCGTTTCGTCCTGACCGATGACAAGCATCATGTCATACACACTTGGCGTCGCAGTGCGCCCCGCCAAAGCCGCGCGCAGGGGGGCGGCAAGTTTGCCAAACCCGATCCCGTTTTCTGCGGCTGCATGGTTAAGGATCGGCTCCAACGCGTCCTTTGTCCAGCTAACATTTCGCAGCTGCGGCGTCAATGTTTTCAGTATACCACGGGATACCGTATCCAGCGACTTGGCCGAAGCCTCATCGGGTTGAACCGGGCGTGAAATCAATGAAAAATGAGCCTTTTCAAGCAATTCTGGGAATGTCTTAGCGCGATCTTTCACGCAGTATAGTGCAGATTTCAACAGCGCGCTCTGCGTTTCTGTCAAGGCTGGCTTGCCCGCAGCAACCAGATAGGCGGTCAATTCATGCAGCAGCGCAGCATCATCCGCCATTGCGATATGATGGCCGCAGGTATTTTCCAGTTTCTTGAAATCCAAACGGGCCGGCGCGCGGCCAATGCCGCCCAGATCGAACATCTCTAGCGCCTGCTCGGTGGTGAAAATCTCGGCATCGCCATGCGCCCAGCCAAGGCGGGTGAGATAGTTGCGCATCCCCGCCGCCGGATAGCCCATCGCCTGATATTCCTCGACCCCGGTGGCGCCGTGGCGTTTCGACAGCTTTTTGCCATCAGGGCCATGAATCAGCGGGATATGCGCCCAGGTTGGAATCTCCCACCCCATCGCATCGTAAATCATCTGCTGGCGCGCGGCGTTGTTCAGATGGTCGTCCCCCCGGATAACATGGGTGACGCCCATATCATGATCATCGACCACCACGGCCAACATATAGGTAGGTGTCGCATCAGAACGTAAACAAATCATATCATCGAGGCTGGAATTCTGGATCACGACGCGGCCTTGCACGGTGTCGTTGATGATCGTCTCACCGGTGCGCGGGGCTTTCATTCGGATCACGAAGGGCGCATCGGGGAAGGTGGCAGGATCGGCGTCGCGCCACGGGCTTTGGAACAGGGCGTAAGAGCCGCGCGCTTCGGCCTCGGCCCGAAAGATTGCGATTTCTTCTTGCGTGCTGAAGCACTTATAGGCGGTTCCGCGCGCCATCATTTCGCGCGCAACCTCGGCGTGACGGTCTTTGCGGGCGAACTGGCTGACGGGTTCGCCATCCCAATCAAGCCCCAGCCAAGTCAGGCCGCGCAGGATGGCAGCGGTGGCCTCGGGGGTGGAACGCTCGCGGTCGGTATCCTCGATCCGCAGCAGGAATTTGCCACCACGGCCGCGCGCATAGAGCCAGTTGAACAGCGCGGTGCGCCCGCCGCCGATATGCAGATAGCCGGTGGGCGAGGGCGCAAAGCGGGTGACAATTGGGCGGGCTTCAGAGTGGCTTGATTCGGAGGAGCGGGGCATCGGCGTTAACCTTTCGGAAACCTTATCGGCAATAGGATCGCGGCAGCTTTAGGCAAATGCGGGGGGCAAAACAAGGTGGCGGCGCTGACGGGCATCCTGCTTAGGCCGCTGTTGGCGCTGCAAGAGGCGCGTGGGCGGCTCTTTGCCTGGGTGCCGGTGTTTTTGGGCTGTGGCATCGCGATCTGGTTTGGCTTGCCGTTCGAGCCTGCGCTGCCGTTCTATGGCGGCTGTCTGACGGGGATCGCCGCGATGATTGTGCTGCATCGCGTGGGGCCCGAGCTTGCGCATCCGGTGCTGGTGGTGCTGGGCTGTGTGCTGGTTGGCATTGTCGCGGCGGGCTTGCGCGCGCATCTGGTGGCGGCACCCATGCTAGAGCATCGCTATTATGGAGCTGTGCAAGGCCGGTTGATCACTGTGGACCGATCACGCTCTGATGCGTTGCGCGTCACGCTGGATCGGGTGGTGCTGCAGGATCTGGACCCGGCCAAGACACCGCGTTTAGTCAGAATATCACTGCGAGGACAAGAGGTTAGCCTTGATCCGGGGCAGGTGATTCTGCTGACTGCCTCGCTGGCAGCCCCTGACGGGCCTACCGAGCCGGGTGGCTTCGATTTTCGGCGGATGGCCTATTTCCAGCAGTTGGGTGCGGTTGGCTACAGCCGCAGCCCGGTGTTGTTGTGGGAAGCGCCTGCGCCGGGCACGCAGGTGATCAACCGTTTGCGCAGCGATCTGACCCGCGCGATGATCGCGGCAGTGCCGTCCGAGGCGGGGGCATTTGCGACCGGAGCGATGACCGGCGACCGCTCGGCGATTTCGCTGGATACCGTGCAGGCTTTGCGCGATTCGAACCTTGCGCATTTGCTGGCGATTTCGGGGATGAATATGGCGTTCATCACTGCTTTTGTCTTCGCTTTGGTGCGCTATGGTCTGGCGCTGGTGCCGCCGGTGGCATTGCGGGTCAATTCGAAAAAAGTGGCGGCGCTGGCGGCCTTTGCGGTGGCGTTGTTCTATCTGATGCTCTCGGGCGCCAATGTGGCGACGGTGCGGGCCTTTTTGATGGTTTGCGTCATGTTGGGGGCCGTGCTGTTTGACCGCCGCGGGCTTTCGATGCGCTCGGTGGCCTTGTCGGCGATGATCTTGCTGTTGGCGCAACCCGAAAGCTTGCTTGAGCCGGGGTTTCAGCTGTCTTTTGCGGCAACAGTGGCACTGATCGCGGGGTTTTCGGCGCTGGACCGGCAGATCCTGCGCGAGAGACTGCCGCGCTGGCTGATGCCGGTGTTCACTTTGGTGCTGACTTCGCTGCTGGCGGGGGTGGCGACGGCGCCGTTTGCCGCCGCGACCTTCAACCGCTTTACCGATTACGGGCTGCTCGCCAACCTGCTGACGGTGCCAATGATGTCGGTGCTGATGGCGGCGGGTGCGGTGGCCGCCCTTTTGGCACCGATCGGGCTGGCCGCCCCCGCGCTTTGGGTGATGGAGCAAGCGGGGGCTTGGATCTTGTTTGTCGCGCACTGGGTTGCCGGGCTTGAGGGTGCTGTGACCCCGATCATCCGGCCGGGGCCTTGGGTGATGCCGCTGATCACTTTGGCAAGCATTTGGGTGGTGCTTTGGCGCGGGCCTGCGCGTTGGGCGGGGCTTGCGCCGATCATGCTTGCGGTTGGCCTTTGGGTGTTTGCGATGCGCGCGCCTTTGTTGATTTCCAGCGATGGCGTGCTGGTGGGGCTGCTGGGTACTGAAGGCCGGGCGCTGTCGGCGGCACAGGGTGCTGGGTTTTCGGCGGAGAGCTGGTTGCAGGGCGATGGTGATTTATCTTTGCAAACAGAGGCTTACCAACGCACAGGATTTAGCGGCCCAAAGGGCGCACGGGTGTTTGCGATAGACGGCTGGCGCGGCATTGCGCTAGGCGGAAAAGTGGGTGCACAGGCATTTTCCGCGGCCTGCGCGCAGGCTGATCTGGTGATTATGCCTGCGGCGATAGCCCCGGTCGAGTCGGGTGCTGCCGGTTGTATCGTGATCGGGCGGAAAATGCTGGATCAAACCGGGTCATTGGCTGTGTCGGTTCAACAGGGGCGACTTACCCTTACACCCACACGCGACACCCAACGGATCTGGATGGCACAAAAGCCGATCTGGCAAGACCGCAGCTTTGCCAAACCAAACGCAAAGCTTGCGCATCAATAACTTAGGATCAGTAGCTGCGGATCAGCCCGACAAGACGACCCTGCACCTTCACCATGTGATCTGGAAAGACACGGGTTTCATAGGCGGGGTTGGCTGCTTCCAGCGCGATCATATTGCCACGACGGCGGAACCGCTTCAGCGTGGCTTCAGCATCTTCGACCAAAGCGACGATGATATCGCCATTCTCTGCAGTGATCTGTTCGCGGATCACCACGATGTCGCCATCGTTGATGCCCGCCTCGATCATCGAATCGCCCTTCACCTCGAGCGCGTAATGCGAGCCATTGCCCGAAAGCATCGAGCCCGGCACTGCAACGTGATGGGAAATATGGGAAATAGCCTCAATCGGGACACCTGCGGCGATGCGGCCCATCACAGGCAGTTCCATCGCGTAGACGGCCGCAATCGGCATCGCGTTGCGCGGCGGGTCTACTTTGTCGCCCTTGATCAACTTGGGCGAGAAGCCCGGTTTTTCCATAGCGTCGGGCAGCTTCAGAATTTCCAACGCGCGGGCGCGGTGCGCGAGGCGGCGGATGAAACCACGTTCTTCCAAGGCGGTGATCAAGCGATGGATGCCGGATTTGGAGCGTAAATCCAGCGCATCTTTCATTTCATCGAAAGACGGCGGAACACCGTCCTTATCCATACGGGTTTTGATGAAATCCAAGAGTTCCAGTTGCTTACGCGTCAGCATGCCCCAGCCCTTATGCAGATGTTGTTGCTATGTTCTGCCCGTGTTCTTGCTTTGTGTCAAGCGCTTTGGCGCGGCAAGTTAAATTGGGATGTAGTTTACCACCTCACCAGCACTGCGCGGACCGTCGCCCAAAGGGCGGATCAGAAGGGCGTTGGCTTCGGTCAGAATGGTTAACAGGGCGGAATCCTGTCGCGCAAAGGCGGTGATTGTGGGCTGGCCCGCCTCAATCGAAAGCCGCGCGCGCATGTAGTGATCGCGCGGGCCGTTGGCGGGCTGATCGCTGCCCAAGCGCGCAGTCAGAACCTGCGGCTCCGGCGCAAGGCCGAGCATGGCTTTGAGCATTGGCACCATGAACAGATGGCCGCAGACTATGGCGGAAACCGGGTTTCCGGGCAGGCCAAGCATCGGGATTCCCAACACTTTCCCGGCCATCAGCGGCTTTCCGGGCCGCATGGCGATTTGCCAGAACGCACGTTCCAGCCCCAGATCCGCGGCGACTTTACCGACCAGATCATGGTCGCCGACGCTGGCACCGCCCACGGTGACGATCAGATCGCAGCCTTCGGTCAGCGCGAAAACTGTGCGCAAAGAGGCCTCTGAGTCGCGCGCGATCGGCAGCATCCGGGCCTCGCCACCCGCAGCTTCGACCATGGCGGCAAGCGCGAAAGTGTTCGAGGCGATGATCTGATCCGGGGCGGCCGTCTCGCCGGGCATCACCAACTCGTCACCCGAGGCCATCAGGGCGACGATGGGACGGCGGCGGACGCTGATTTCGGGCACGTTCATCGCAGCCAGTAAGGCAAGGTCGTTCGGACGCAGCAGACGTGGCGACAGCGCTTGACCAAAGGTGAAATCCTGACCGCGCGGGCGAATGTTGTCGCCGGGCTTGGCAGTGGTGGTCAGGGTGATCTGGTCGCCGTCACGGCGGATGTCTTCTTGAATGGCAATGCTGGCGGCACCTTCGGGTAGCGGCGCGCCAGTGAAGATACGGATGGCCTGATCGGCTTGGATCGCGCCCGCAAAGCCGTGGCCTGCGCCTGCTTCGCCGATCACGGTGAAAGTCTCACCGGGGCCAGCGCTGCGGCCCAAAGCGTAGCCGTCCATCGCCGAGGCCGCGAACGGCGGCTGGGTCATTTGCGACACGGCCGCGCTGGCCATGACACGGTTATTGGCGCGGCGCAGCGGCACAGTTTCGGTCGTCGTCTGCTGGACGAGGGCAAGGCAGCGGGCAAGGGCATCTGCAACCGATATCATAGCTTTGCCTCGTAACGACCTGATTTTCCGCCATCTTTCAGGATCAGCTGGATGCTTTCGATCGACATGGATTTCTCAACCGCCTTGACCATATCGTAAATTGTCAGGCAGGCTATGGTGACGGCGGTCAGCGCCTCCATCTCGACGCCGGTCTGGCCGCCGGTCTTGACGGTCGCCTCGACCACGATGCCGGGCAGGCTGGTGTCGGTGGTCAGATCGAGCGAGACTTTGGTGATCGGCAGAGGATGGCAGAGCGGGATCAGATCGGCGGTTTTCTTTGCAGCCATAATGCCTGCAAGCCGGGCCACGCCCAGAACATCGCCCTTTTTGGCACGGCCTTCGCTGATCAGCGCCAAGGTTTCCGCCGACATCCGCACCGCCCCGCGCGCAACGGCGATCCGCGCCGTCACGGGCTTGTCCGAGACATCAACCATATGGGCGCGGCCTTGGTCGTCGAAATGCGACAGGCCAGTTTTGGCTTGGGTCATGCGCCCGCCTCGGAGGACAAGGGCTGCGCGAGGATGGCTTTGGTGGCGGCGGTGACATCGGCCTGACGCATCAGGGCCTCGCCAATCAGGAAGCAGCGCGCACCATAGGCGGCCACATCCGACAGATCGGCGGGGGTGAATAGCCCCGATTCCGAGATGATCAGACGATCTTCCGGCACATAGCGGGCAAGCTGACGGGTGGTGTCCAGAGTCACATCAAACGTGTGCAGATTGCGGTTGTTGATGCCCATCAGAGGCGATTTTAGCAGGCAGGCACGGTCCAATTCGGCGCGGTCGTGGACTTCGAGCAGCACGTCCATGCCTTGCTCAAACGCGGCGGCTTCCAACTCGGCCGCTTGGGCGTCTGACAGCGATGCCATGATGATCAGGATGCAATCGGCGTGCAAAGCGCGGGCTTCGACGATCTGATATGTGTCGTAGATGAAATCCTTGCGCAGACAGGGCAGGCGGGTGGCCCCGGAAGCCGCGGTCAGAAACGCGTCGTCGCCCTGAAAGCTGGGGGTGTCGGTCAGCACCGACAGGCAGGTGGCGCCACCGGCCTCGTAGGCTTGCGCCAGCTCGGCAGGATGGAAATCGGCGCGGATCAAGCCCTTGGAAGGGCTGGCTTTTTTGATCTCGGCAATCAGGCCATAGCCCGAGATCGCGGCATCCGACAGCGCTTTGGCAAAGCCACGCGGGGCAGGCGCAGCACGGGCGGCTTGTTCAAGATCAGCCAGCGGGCGGCTGGCTTTGCGGGCTGCGATTTCTTCCAGTTTATAGGCTTTGATGCGGTCTAGGATCGTGGTCATGGCAGGCCCTTCTTGTCTGTCTGGATCGCGTTCGGGCCCGATCAGACCACCGCGCTGATGCGAGCCCCCCATTGCGGCGGGGGCCGCGCGTTAGAGGTTGGTCAGACGCTTCAGCGCCTCAATTTTGCTGCGTGCAGCGCCCGAGTCGATGGAAACCTGTGCCATTTCAACGCCTTCGCGCAAGGATGCCGCTTTGTCGGCGACAACCAGGGCGGCTGCAGCATTCAGCAGCACAGCGTCCCGAAACCCGCCCTTGGCACCATCCAACAGGGCGCGAAAGGCGACGGCGTTTTCCGCGGGCGTGCCGCCCTGGATCGCCTCGAACGGATAGACCTGTAGGCCGGCATCCTCGGGGTGCAGGGTGAATTCGCGCACAGCCCCGTTTTCCAGCGCAGCGACGGCGGTAGGGGCGGCGATTGAGATTTCATCCGAGCCATCGCCGCCATGCACCAGCCATGCCTTTTCCGACCCCAAAGCCAGCAGGGTTTCGGCCATCGGGCGGATCAACGCGGGCGAAAACGCGCCGGTCAGTTGGCGTTTGACGCCAGCCGGATTGGTCAGTGGGCCAAGGATGTTGAAAATCGTGCGGGTGCCAAGTTCGGCGCGCACCGGCATGACATGGCGGGTGGCCGGGTGGTGCATCGGCGCCATCATAAAGCCAATGCCGGCCTCATTCAGGCAGTTTTCCACCACTTCCGGGCCGACCATGACGTTCAGACCCATCTCTGTCAGCGCATCGGCGGCCCCGGATTTCGACGACAGATTGCGGTTGCCGTGCTTGGCCACCACAACCCCCGCGCCCGCGACCACAAAAGCCGTAGCGGTCGAGATATTCAACGTGCCTTTGCCATCGCCACCGGTGCCGACGATGTCGATGGACCCACTGGGCGCGCGCACGGCGTTGCATTTGCTGCGCATCACGCTTGCGGCGGCGGCATATTCATCGACAGTTTCGCCGCGCACCCGCAGCGCCATCAAAAAGCCGCCGACTTGCGCCGGAGTGGCTGCCCCGTCAAACAACGCGCCGAAGGCGGCTTCGGCTTCGGGGCGGGTCAGCGGGCGGCTGGCGGCAATGCCGATCAGCGGTTTGAGAATATCGCTCATGCCGGAACACGCGCGCGGGCGGCATCAAGGAAATTGCGCAGCAGCTGATGGCCATGCTCGGATGCGATGGATTCAGGGTGAAATTGCACGCCCTCGATCAGTTTTTCTTTGTGGCGCAGACCCATGATGGTGCCATCCTCCAGCCATGCGGTGACTTCCAGGCAGTCGGGCAGGGTATCTTTCTCGACCACCAAAGAATGATAGCGGGTGGCTGCAAAGGGTGAGGGCAGGTCGCGGAACATGCCGCCGCCGTGATGATGCATCGCCCCCATTTTGCCATGCACGATTTCATGGCAGCGGATCACGCGACCGCCAAACGCCTCACCAATCGTCTGATGGCCAAGGCAAACGCCCAAAAGCGGCACATCGGCCATTGCGGCGGCTTTGGTCAGTGGAATACAGATCCCGGCGCTGGCGGGATCACAGGGGCCGGGCGACAACACGATCAATTCGGGCCGCAGCGACAGCGCTTCCTGCACCGACATCGCATCATTGCGCACCACGCGCACATCCGCGCCCAATTCGCCCAAGTAATGCACGAGGTTGTAGGTAAAGCTGTCGTAGTTGTCGATAAGCAGGAGCATCTTGCAAGGTCCGGACGGAAAAGGGATGAAGGCGGCGGCGGTTTTGGTTTATAGAGAGCCAAAGCAAGCGAAGGCCCCCGGTTGGACAGATCGGTATAGATGGGCTTAGCGGTGAAGGGGCGTCAAGGGCAAGTGGCGTCTAATAGCAGGTGGAGGCGGTTGTGATCCGGAATTTCGTAACAGGTATCGTCGTGGGCGGCGTGGTCGCGGGCTTGGGGCTTGCGGTTGTGTCGCAATTGGCACCGATGCCGCCCGCTGGCGCAGGCGCTGACTCGGAGACCGCAACCGTGGCTGAGGTGGTGGTGGTCGCGCCAACGCCGATCGCACCCGCAGTTGAAATCGAGCCTGAGGCAAGTTCCACACCAGCCACCACACCTGCGCAGCCTGCGGCAGATCCTGGAATGGAAGCCACCACCGATGCCCCGTCTGCCACGGAGCCGTCCGCGCCAAAAGCACCCGAAACGGTAGCAACGGCTTTGCCCGAGCCCGCCGCACCTTTGCCCGAACCCGTCGCGCCTTTGGCATCGGCAGGCGCTGCCTCTGATGCGTCGACGGCTGTGCCAACAGCGGTTGTACCTGAGAACGCCGTTCCTAAAGCTGACGCAAAGACGCTGGCACCCGCTGCGAGCGCCGAGGCTCCGGCAGGGTTGAACACGCCCGGCGCGACTGACGCGGATGCGCCACAGGTTGAGGCTGGCATGGACACCGCCCCGCGCGCGGCATCTCCTGCGATGTTGCCGTCAGCCGCCGGGACGGATGCAGTGCCCGGTCAGGCCGATCTGCCACCACCCGCGCCCGCCGAGACGACCGAAACCTTGCTGACACCCGCGCCCACCGATCAGCCGGATGCGCCCGCGCTGATGGAATTGGATCCGCAACCCGAGACCGAGATCGCCGTCGAACCGATGTCCCCCGAAGGTGCGATACCTGAACAGGCCCCATTGGCGGAAGCGACCGCTGAACCGCAACCGCTGCCGAAAGTGCTGAACAGCAGCCAACCCGAGACTTTGGCCCCCAGCGCTGGCCTGACAAAATCTGTCGATGGCGTAACCGTCGGGCGTCTGCCCAGCATCGCGGCAGATGATGCTCCCGACGCAGGCACAGACCCGGCCACTGCCGCCCCGGTGGTTCCCACCGATACCACCCCGCTTGCGCAATTCGCGGCGCCCTTCACCAATGATCTCGGCAAGCCGCTGTTCGCGGTCTTGCTGGTCGACACTGGCGCAAGCGATCTGGATCGGGCCAAGTTGGCTGCGCTGCCATTTGCGGTCAGTTTTGTGATTGATCCGCTGGACCCCAATGCGGCGGCTGCCGAGGCGATCTACCGGGCGGCTGGCAAAGAGGTGGTGATGTTGGCATCCGGGATCCCTGCGGGTGCCACGGCAAGCGATCTTGAACAGACCTTTCAGGCCAATGCCGCAAGCCTGCCCGAAGCGGTGGCGGTGATGGATATCGGGGCGGCGGGCTTTCAGGATAACCGGCCGCTGGCGACAATGGTGGTGCCGCTGGTCAAGGATCAGGGACGTGGGCTGGTGACCTTTGATGCCGGGCTGAACGCGGCCGATCAGGTGGCCCGGCGTGAAGGCGTGCCCGCCGCGGTGATCTTCCGCGATCTGGATGCTGGCGGGGAAGACTCGCCACTGATCCGCCGCTATCTCGACCGCGCGGCGTTCAAGGCGGCGCAAGAGGGACGGGTTGCCGTGGTCGGCACCACCCGGCCCGAGACGATTGCCGCGCTGATGGAATGGTCACTGGAGGGGCGCGGCGCTTCGGTCGCCTTGGCCCCAATTTCGGCGGTTTTGGCTGTGCAATAGGGTGGTCCCGCATCGGGACCCTCATGATTATCTTATAAATTCAGGGCATTAAGATTTTCGCTTCAGGCTTTCTTAACCATAAACCTATAGCGCGGCATCGCTGTCGGATGCCTCCGGCGGGGATGTTTATCACAATGTGAAATCACAGAGCAGAGGTCAGATTTGCTCTTTTTGAAATACTCCCGCCGGAGGCAACCGAGGTTTGCGCCGCGCGCAACACAAGCAGGCACTTCCCCGGCAGCGCCGTCGCGTGTGGCCTCGATGGCCACCAAGACGGCACTACCGTTTGGATCAGAGGCTAAAGGTTGCCTTTGCGCACAAACAGACCCGCATCTTCGGCGGCGCGGCGCAGCGCGCGGGATTTGTTGACGGTTTCCTGATATTCCGACTCGGGGTCGCTGTCGTAGACGACGCCGCCACCCGCTTGGATATACAGGGTTTCATCCTTCAGCACGGCAGTGCGCAGGGCGATGCAGAAATCCATCTCGCCGTTGCCTGCAAAATAGCCGACGCCGCCACCATAGACGCCGCGCTTTTCCGGTTCCAACTCGTCAATGATTTCCATGGCGCGGACCTTTGGCGCGCCGGATACCGTGCCTGCGGGCAGACCAGCCAGCAGCGCCGACAGCGCGTCTTCGCCCTCAGCAATCTGGCCCACCACGTTTGAGACGATGTGCATGACGTGGGAATACCGCTCGATAATGAATTGCTCGGTCGGGCGCACGGTGCCGACTTTTGCCACCCGGCCCACATCATTGCGCCCCAGATCGAGCAGCATCAGATGCTCGGCGAGCTCTTTCTTATCCGCCAGCAGATCAAGCTCCAGCGCCTTGTCTTCTTCCGGTGTGGCCCCGCGCATGCGGGTGCCTGCGATCGGGCGCACGGTGACTTCGCCATCGCGCAGGCGGACGAGGATTTCGGGGCTGGCCCCGATCACCTGAAAGCCGCCGAAGTTGAAGAAGAACATGAACGGCGACGGGTTGGTGCGGCGCAGGCTCCGATAGAGGGCGAAGGGCGGCAAACTGAAGCTTTGCGCCCAGCGTTGGCTTGGCACGACTTGGAATATGTCACCCGCGCGGATGTAATCTTTCGCTTTTTCAACGGCTTGTTTATAGCCGTCATGGGTGAAGTTCGATCTCATCTCGCCCACGGTTGCGGCTTCGCCCAGATCGCGTGCGGCGGCAGGGGCACGGTCAAGGTCACGCAAGGCGTCCATCACCCGCTCGGCTGCTTGGGCGTAGGCGGCGCGGGCGGACAGGCCCGACGCGGCCCAAGCCGGTGCCACAAGCGTCACTTCGCCTTTCACGCCATCCAGCACAGCGACAACCGAGGGGCGCATCAGGACGGCATCGGGCAGGCCCAAGGGATCGGGGTTGATGTTCGGCAGATGCTCCACCAGCCGGATCATGTCATAGCCCAAGTAGCCGAACAGGCCCGAGGCAATCGCGGGCAGTCCTTCGGGCAGATCTACGCGGGATTCCGCGATCAGCGCGCGCATCGACACCAGCGGCGCATCGGGCAGCGGGGTGAATGCTTGCGGATCAAAGCGCGCATCGCGGTTGATCGACGCGGTGGTGCCGTGGCATTTCCAGATCAGATCGGGCTTCATGCCGACCACCGAATAGCGGCCACGCACCTCGCCACCCGTCACCGATTCCAGCATGAACGTGTCGGTGCGGGCTTCGGCCAGTTTCAGCATCAGGCTGACGGGCGTATCGAGATCAGCGGCAAGGCGGACATAAACCAATTGGTTTTTGCCCTGCAGCCACGCCTGTTCAAACGCTTCAAAAGACGGCAAGAGGTTCATGGCTGCCTCAGTTGCTGATCTGCGCGTTGACCGCGTTGATGGCGTTCTGATCCAGTGTGATGCCAGCGGCACTGGTCAAGGCGGCGGTGTAAAGCGCCATCACGTCTTCGGAAATTGCCCGACCTGCGTTCACGTCGATGGCTTCGCGCAGGGCAGTGGCGTCGGCACTAGTGGTATCGGCGGCGGTGATGCTGTTCAGTTGCACCACGGCGGCAAAGCCGGGGGCCTCGATCACGCGTAGATCATCTGGCTGCATCTGGAACACCGCTTCGACCAGCGCGGGGGGGGCGTCGTTGACGGCACCGTTCCGCTCGATCCGGGTGGTGCGCGACACGATACCAAAGCTGCCAAGGCTGGCCCCGGCCTCTACCCCGGCTTTGATGCGGGTGGCTTCATCTGACAGCGCTTTGGCAAGCGCTTCGTCACGCGCGGAGGCGGTGACTTTTTCTTTCACCTTGTCGAAAGCTACGGCGGTGGGGGGCACGGTGCTGTCGAGTTGCATCACCACAAGGCCGCCATCATCCAGCACCACGGCTTCGGCGAAATCGCCTTCGGCCATTTTGGCGGCAGCGTCGCGGAAGCCTTTATAGCCGGTGATGGCGTCGTTATCATCGGCGCCGGGAGCGAAATCAGTGGTGGCAACGCTTAGCCCTTGTTCCTTGGCGACATCAGCGAGGGTGGCCCCGCCTGCAAGCGCGTCATCGACCGCTTCGACCTTATCGGCGATGGCTTTGCGGGCGGTTTCCATTTGCTGCTCGGTCGCAAGTTCGGGCTTGGCTTGCTCAAAGCTGGTTTCTTGTGCCGAGAGGATCGCGTTCATCCGAAACAAGGCAGGGCCGATAGGGGAGGCAAACGGGCCGACCACGCCGGGGTCTTTCAGCGCGAACACCGCTTCGCCTGCGGCGGCGAGTTCGGTTTTCGACACATCGCCAAGATCAACGTCATCGAGGCTGAGATTACGCTCTTTCACCAGATCATCGAAGCTGACGCTGCCTGCGTCAATGCGGGCTTTCGCGGCGGCGGCATCGGCATCGGTGGCAAAGGCAAGGCGTTCGACCAGACGTTTTTCTGGCACCATATAGGTCGACAATTTCGAGTCGTAATCGGCTTTCAGCGCGGCCTCGTCCAGCGGCATGTCTTTGGCAAGGGTTTCCGGCAGCAGCGCGATATAGGAAATCCGTTTGGCCTCGGGGCGGGTGTAGGTTTCGATATGGCTTTGGTAATAGGCTTGCAGATCGGCGTCGCTGAGTGGCGGCATCGGCGTGGTCAGCGATTTTTCGGTCAAGCGCAGCATCGAAAAACCGCGCGTCTCGCCCGCCCAATCGGCGATGGTGTCGGTCAGGGTCTGCGGCGTGGTCAGGCCGCTGGTAATCGCAGTTTGCAACAGCTCACGCGCGGTGTCGGCGCGCAGGCCAGACTCGAAGCTGGATTCGGTCAGGTTGTTTTGGCGCAGAACGTCGCGGTAGGCGGTGCGGTCAAAGCCATCAAGGCCCTGAAAGCTGGGGATCGCCGAGACTTTGCTGGCGACGGTGGCATCGCCGACCGAAAGACCGATGCGGTCGGCCTCGTTGTCCAAAGCGGCGCGGTCCATGACTTGTTGCAGCACCTGACGGTCAAGGCCGATGGCCTGCGCCTGTTGCAGCGTGACGGGCTGGCCGATCTGTTTGGAGAATTGATCCATCGCCTGCCGCAAGGACCGGGCATAGTCGCCGACATCAATGCTGCGATCGCCGACGGTGCCGATCGAGGTCAGGTTGCCGCCAAAATTCGTGACACCAAAGCCACCCAGGCCGCCGATCAGCATGGCCATCAGCACCCATACCATGACAGAGGCGCCCCGGCGCTTTTTCTTCGGGGTGTCGTCGGACGTCTCGGATGCCTTGGCCATGGGTCTGCCTGTCTTAAAAAGGTTTGGCTAGCTGTCTAAGCGGTTGAGCCGATGGGAGCAAGGGTGGGTTGGGGGATGTGGGGCGAAGCATGGGCCTGCGGCTTACAATTCGACCTTGCAGTTGAATTCGGCTTCTATATCGGTCTGAAGCGCACGCGCCTGTGCCTGCAGGTCCGACCCAATCATATCGAGGTTTGGAATATTGCCCGAGATATTCGCCGCTTGCATCGCGGCTTGTGCCTGAGCACCAGCGCCATTTGTGATTGCCGACAAGCGCGACTGAAACGCGGTGTGCGCGGCGGCCGCTCGGGTTTTGGCTTCCATGACATCGGTGGTGATCGGGCAGTGATAGATCAGGCTGCCTTTGCCGTCTTCAGTTTCGAGCGCGATGATCAGGTGTGGGCGGTTGGTGACCCAAAAGACGACCACACCACATGCGAGGAGAGCGCCAGCCAAACTGATCTTCGTGCGCATTTTGTTTTTGGCCTCAGATTGGCAACTTGATTTAACCCTTGAACGCCGCCAGCCGTCGGAACGTCTCGGCAATGCCTGTTTGATCGACATTGGCGAAGGCGATGCGGATTTGGCGTTTTCCGGCTTCGGAGCCTGCGGGTTGGAACATCGTGCCGGGGAGCATCAGGAGGCCAGCCTCAGACACAAGGCGTTTGCAAAGCGCGTCGGAGGCGATGGGGTAGGGGTGCTCGACATAGGCGAAATAAGCGCCGCAGCCGAGCAGTTTCCAGTCGGGCAGGGCGGTGAAGCCTGCGACCATCGCGGCACGGCGCGACAGGATTTCGGCGCGTTCGCCTGCGAGCCATTGGCTTAGGTTTTGCATGCCCCAAAGTGCGCCGATCTGGCCCAACTGGCTGGGGCAGATGGCAACGGTGTCGAGGAATTTCTCAATCTGGAACAGGCGGGCGGCCGAGGCGGTGACGGCACCGACGCGGTGGCCGGTCAGACGGTATGCTTTGGAAAAGCTGTAAAGCTGGATCAGTGTGTCGTGCCAATCGGGATCGGTGAACAGATCATGCGCGCGGGTGCTGCGGCTATCGAAATCGCGGTAAGTCTCATCGACGATCAGTGCGATGCCACGGGCGCGGCAGAGGTCACGGAAGGCGGTCAACGTCTCGGACGGGTATTCGACGCCGCCGGGGTTGTTGGGGCTGACGAGGACGATGGCGCGGGTGCGGTCGGTGATCAGCGCGCCTGCTGCTTCGGGCTCGGGGATCAGGCCCGGCCCTGCGGCGAGGGGCACGGTCTTAACCCCTTGCATATCCAGCCACATTTTATGGTTGAAATACCACGGCGTCGGCAGGATCACTTCATCGCCCTTTCCCGCAAGCGTGGACATCACGGCGCAGAAGGCTTGGTTGCAGCCTTGGGTTATCGCGGTTTGGCTTTCCAGCACGGTGCCGCCGTAAGCTGCGGACCATTGTTTTGCCACCTCGGCCCGCAGGGCGGGCAGGCCCAGAACCGGGCCGTAAAGGTGGGCGTCGGGGTTGTTCAGGGCGGCATCGGCCAGCGCCTGACGCAGGCCCAACGGCGGGCTTTCGACCGGGGCTGCTTGGGAGATGTTGATCAAGGGGCGCTCTGGCGGGAAGATCACACCAGCCAGCCAACGCCGCGCCTCCATCACCGGGGGCGGGTCGGTGGCGGCCATCGCAGGATTGAGCGGGGCGGGGTCATGGGGATGGATCATCGGGCCTCCTGAGCGGCCCAGAGGGGCGCTTTGATTTTACGGCAGTGTTCACATATGCGCGGCCAAGTTCAAGCGCGAAGCCCCGGATTGCGTGCTGTGGCGTAACATCAATCACCCCGCCGCCCCGGACTTGATCCGGGGCCTCGTGGAATGGATGAGGCCCCGGATCAAGTCCGGGGCGGCGGGACGCTGGGTTAAGGCGCCGCCGTCTTGGCGGTGCGTTTGGCTTGCAGGGCTTTGTATTCCTGCCAAATCAGGGCAATCATCAGCAGATCGAAAAATGCCAGCAACAGCAGGAATGGCGAACCGGAGTGCTGAAACTCGAAAATTTGATAGATCACAAAGCCAGCCAGCACTGCCATCGCCGCAGGATAGGCCCACAGGATGCGCGCCCAAAGCATCACCACCATTGCCAGCTTCAGCCCACCATGCAGCAGAAGATACCAGCCGTAAAAGTCTTGGGTGGCGACGGGAAAGCCCTCCATCGCGCGCTGTGTCCAGGTGGCGAGGGTGTCGGTGGGACTTTCGGCAATCTGGAAATGCGTCAGCCAGTACAACAGGCGTGCAGCCGGGGCGTTGGGGGTCAAAAGCAGCGCAAGACCACAGAGAAACTCTGACGAGCACAGCAGGCCCTTGATCGCAAGGCTGGTCTCGAACAACCAATGCAGAACGTGCGCGCGGCTGGGGTGGGCAGGCGGCTTCATGCCGGAAGGTGCCTCAGGCAGGCGGTGGCGCAGATCATCGGGCGGCCTTTCAGTTCCTGCGCGATATGGCGCAACAAGGGCCGCATTTGCAAGCCCTTGGGCAGCGGGCGCGCTTTTGTGCCGCAAGAGTGATGCGTGGGGAGATGTCCTTGCAGGCCGGGCTGTTGCATTGCTCGGGGTGTGTTGGCCCCGCACAATCAGGGTTTGGCATCGCTCAAGTCGAGACCTCTGACGCCGATATCATCCTCTGACTTTGGCATTGTGATATTCAGGTCGGCGGGGGGAGCGGTTGTGCTGGTGTTTGGGATCGGGCAGCCTGCCATCAGCAGCGGCGACAGCAACAGAAAATAGGCAAGCCGCATTGTCTTCTCCAGCAAAGCAAACCCGAGGATTTGAGCACCATAACGGGGTGTCGCGCTGCGTCAACGATTAGACGCAGGGTGCCCAAGCAAGGGCCGTGGTGCGCCTGCTTGGGCTTAATCCGCGCCGCGGAAGGGTTGGACATATTGCAGCGCCATGTCCCATGGGAAGAAGATCCAAGTGTCTTGGCTGACGGAGGTGATATAGGTGTCAGCCTGCTTTTCGCCCTCGGGTTTGGCATAGACGCAGGCGAAATGCGCCTTTGGGTAAAGGCCGCGGATGAGTTCCAGCGTTTTGCCGGAATCGACAAGGTCGTCCACGATCAGGATGCCGGCACCGTCGCCCATCACCTCGGGCTGCGGGGCCTTGATCACCTGCGCTTCGCGGCGTTGATCGGCTTTGCCGCCGCCCGAGTGGTAGGATTTCACCGAGATCGAGTCGACGACGCGGATATCAAGCTCGCGCGCTACGATCATCGCAGGCACAAGGCCGCCACGGGTGATGCCGACCACGGCCTTCCACGCACCATTGTCGGGGCCTTTGCCATCCAGCCGCCATGCCAGCGCGCGGCTGTCGCGGTGCATTTGGTCCCACGAGACATGGAAGCCTTTTTCATGCGGCAAGCGGTCATTCATGGCGTGGCTCCTTTGGCTGGCAAGACACGGGGGCCAGCCCCCGCACCCCCGGGATATTTATGAACAGATGAAACTCAGGTCGCGGCGATCTTCAGCCCGAGCACGGCAAGCATGCCGCCGAAGCAGCGATCGATGATGGATTTCAGGCTGATATAGGTGGCTTTTGAACGCTCGAACGAAAAAATCCGGGCGACGAGGGTGTTCCAGATCGTCTCATTCAGGAACACCACGGCAAGCAAAGCGCCGTAAACCCAAGCCGGGGTATGGGGCGGCACGGTGCCGACGAAAATCGCCGAGAACAGCACGGCGGGTTTCGGGTTGGCAAGCTGGGTGATCAGGCCAAGCCGGAACGCCGACAGCGCGCTGCGCGGTGGGCGGCCGGTTTCAGCCATATCAAGCGGCTGATCGGCGGTCTTCCACATGCCATAGGCCATGTAGATCAGGTAGATGCCGCCCGCAATTTTCAGCGTGTAAAGCAGCGCAGGCGCGGCTTGGAACACAAGGTTCAGCCCGAACAGCGCCGCCATCGCCCAGATCACACCCCCGACGCCAATACCGCAGGCGAGGAAAAACCCTGTGCGCAGACCTTCGGTCACGCCGGTGCGCGCCGACATCAGCACGGCAGGGCCGGGGCTGATTGCGGCCATCAGATGCAGAAAAGCAACGGCGAGAAAGGCGGCAACGGTCATGGCACTGGTCCTTGCGAAACTTGAACGGTTGGTCAGTCTTTGCGACCGGTGACGACATCGATATCGGGCGCATCGACGGCTTTCATGCCGACGACGTGATAGCCTGCGTCAACATGCAAATTCTCACCCGTGGTGCCGGAACCGAGATCGGACAACAGATAAAGCGCAGCCTTGCCGACCTCTTCCTGCGTGACATTGCGCCGCAGCGGCGAGTTCAGCTCGTTCCACTTCATGATATAGCGGAAGTCGCCGATGCCCGAAGCCGCCAGCGTCTTGATCGGCCCTGCCGAGATCGCGTTGACCCGGATGCCGTCTTTGCCAAGGTCTTCGGCAAGGTATTTCACCGATGCCTCAAGCCCGGCTTTGGCGACGCCCATCACATTGTAATGTGGCATGACTTTTTCCGCGCCATAATAGGTGAGGGTCAGAAGGCTGCCGCCGTGGTTCATCATCGCCGCCGCGCGTTGGCAGACGGCGGTAAAGGAATAAACCGAAATATCCATTGTCATCAGGAAGTTGGCGCGCGACGTGTCGACATAGCGGCCGCGGAGTTCGTTCTTGTCGGAAAAGCCGATGGCATGGACGACGAAATCAATCTTGCCCCAAAGCTTGGACAGATGTGCGAACAGTGCGTCGATCGACTCTTCGTTCGAGACATCACATTCCACAAAGGTATTCATGCCGATCGACGCCGCAAGCGGTTCAACGCGCTTTTTCAGCGCCTCGCCCTGATAGGAAAACGCAATCTCTGCGCCCTGTGCCGCGATGGCTTGGGCGATGCCCCAGGCGATGGATTTGTCATTGGCGAGCCCCATGATCAGGCCACGCTTGCCTGCCATCAATCCGTTGCTTACTTGTCCAGTTGACATTCGGTCTTCCCCGTCCACCCTATTTCCTGAAGAAGTTGTGTAGGCGAAAGGCCGCTCTGCATCAAGGGTGCGCCATCTCGTCAAAAGAGGAAGATCATGGACAGAAGCGGAATTTTTGCGGGCGATGACCCGTTTGCCATTGCGAAAAGCTGGTTGGCAGAGGCGGAGCCGGTCGAGCCGAACGATCCCAATGCGATTGCGCTTGCGACGGTGGATGCGGAGGGTATGCCGAATGTGCGGATGGTGCTGCTGAAGGATATCGAGCCTGCAGCCTTTGTGTTCTACACCAATTATGGCTCGGCCAAGGGGCGCGAGTTGGATGCTTCGGGGAAGGCGGCGTTTGTGCTGCATTGGAAAAGCCTGCGCCGTCAGATCCGGGTGCGCGGTTTGGTCAGCCGGGAAGAGGGCGCGCCTGCGGATGCGTACTATGCCAGCCGCAGTCTGAAGTCGCGTTTGGGGGCCTGGGCCAGCGACCAGTCGCAGCCGCTTTCGTCGCGTTTGGCCCTGATGGCCGAGGTGGCAAAGGTCACCGCCGCGCAGGGTGCGAATCCCACACGCCCGGCGTTCTGGGGCGGCTTTCGGATTGTTCCTTTAGAGATGGAGTTCTGGGCTGATGGCACCTTTAGGTTGCATGATCGGTTTCGCTGGTCACGCCAAGCCATTGATAAGCCGTGGGAAATTTTGCGACTTAATCCGTAAATTTCACGAAGCGCGAAATGATCTGTGCGAAAATGCAGAAAAGATAGCGCTTGCAACCGCCCCAATAATGCCTGCATGACTAAACCCTAGGGGCTTTATCTGGGGAAACGGTCCTTCTATGAATGATGAAGATTTGGACGTGCAAATTCTGCACGGCCTCGTGAAGTGGTTCGATCCAGCCAAGGGTTTTGGCTTTATAGTCGCAGAGGGACACTCTGGGGATATATTGCTGCACGCCAATGTGTTGCGAAATTACGGGCAAAGCTCGGTTGCCGATGGCGCCGGGATCACGGTGAAAGTGCAGCAAACCCAACGCGGGGTGCAGGCGGTAGAGGTCGTTAAAATCGAGCCTCCGGCCGGATCTGTATTTCCGCTGGGCGAAGATACCGAGCGTACAACGCCAGAAGAAATCGCGATCCTGCCGATGGAACCGGCACGGGTGAAGTGGTTCGACAAGGGCAAGGGTTTTGGCTTTGCCAATGTCTTTGGCCGCAACGAAGATGTCTTCGTGCATGTCGAAGTGCTGCGCCACTCCGGTTTCGCGGATCTTGCGGCGGGCGAGGCTGTGTGCCTGCGCATCGTCGAGGGCAAACGGGGACGGATGGCGGTACAGGTGTTGTCATGGGAAGCTTCGGTTCACAGCTGATTGCAATGACTTTGCTATGGGGAGGCGCCGCCTATGCGGGCTGCGCGCCTGATGCTGTTGAACTGCGCGGACCTTCGGGAGTGCAGCGATTCTCGGTTGAGGTTGCCGATACCGAGGCGAAGCGCAGCAAAGGCTTGATGTTTGTCGAAAAGATGCCCGCCTCGGCGGGGATGCTTTTTGTGTATGATCAGCCGAAACATGCCTATTTCTGGATGAAGAACACGCTGTTGCCGCTTGACATGGTGTTTGCCGATGAGACCGGGCTGGTGACGGCGGTGCACAGCAATGCTGTTCCGCAGGATGAAACCCCGATTGATGGCGGCGAGGGTGTCGCTGTGGTGTTGGAAATCAACGGCGGCTTGGCTGCTCGGATGGGAATTGCGCCCGGATCGCAGTTGCGCAGTGCGGCTTTGGATCAATCTCTTGCAGTTTGGCCATGTTCTGGCGGATAGCGGCTTTTCAATCCTGATAAAGCCAGCTAAGAGGCAAGCAGTCGGGGCGTAGCGCAGTCTGGTAGCGCATCTGGTTTGGGACCAGAGGGCCGGGGGTTCAAATCCTCTCGCCCCGACCAATTTCCCAAAATCTCAATCTATTGATGTTTCAGGCCAATGTATGGTGCTTTTGCAGCTTGCACGCTTGCTTGGCTTGGATGCGACGGCCATATCCTTGGCAAGGGCCCAATCTCTGATCCAGGAGAGTCGCGATGATCCAGTTCGACAACAGCTATCTGCGCGATCTGCCGGGAAGCTATCTGCGGCAAGCGCCTGATGTCGCACCCGCGCCCGAAGTGGTGGTGCTGAATACGGCGCTGGCAGCGGATCTGGGGCTGCAGATCGACGATGCCGCAGGTTGGTTTTCTGGCGCTGTGGTGCCGCCGGGCGCGGATCCTGCGGCTTTGGCCTATGCCGGGCATCAGTTTGGCGGCTATTCGCCGACTTTGGGCGATGGGCGGGCGCATTTGCTGGGCGAGTTTCTGGGGCCGGATGGGCGGCGCTGGGATTTGCAGCTGAAAGGCTCGGGCCGCACGGCGTTTTCGCGCGGCGGCGATGGCAAGGCGGCGTTGGGGCCGATGCTGCGCGAATATCTGATCTCTGAGGCGATGGCGGCTTTTGGCATCCCGACGACGCGGTCTTTGGCTGTAGTGATGACCGGCGAGAAAGTGCGGCGTGAGGCGGGCGCTTTGCCGGGCGCGGTGGTGGCGCGGATCGCTGCCAGCCACATCCGGGTCGGCACGTTTCAATATTTCGCCAAGCGCGGCGAGATGGATAAGCTCAAGCGATTGCTGGATTATACCATCGCGCGACATTATCCGGGGGCGATTGGGGCACTGGGTTTGTTTGATGCGGTGGTGGCCGCGCAAGCGCGGCTGATCGCGCAGTGGATGGGCGTGGGATTCATTCATGGCGTGATGAACACCGACAATATGGCGCTTTCGGGTGAGACGATTGACTACGGCCCCTGCGCGTTTATGGAGCATTACGCGCCGGGGACGGTGTTTTCCTCGATCGACCGGCAGGGCCGCTATGCCTTTGCCAATCAGCCGCTGATTTTGGGCTGGAATCTGGCGCGCCTTGCCGAAGCTTTGCTGCCGTTTTTCGATTCGGATGAAAGCAAGGCGGTCGATCTGGCCAATGCGCGCTTGGAGGCAATCGCCGCAATCTATCGCACGGAATGGCTTGCAGTGATGCGTAATAAATTGGGACTGCACGGGGTGGATCCGGGCGACGGTGCGTTGGCGGATGATTTTCTGTCGGCAATCCAAGGGGTTGATTGGACATTGGCGTTTCGGCGCTTGGCTGGGGTTTTCAGCGATGAGGGCGCCTTTCTGGCGCTGTTCGAGGATAGGGCGGCGATCATCGCATGGTTGCCGCGCTGGCGCGCGCGCGTGGCGACAGATGCAAAGGCTGCGATGCTTGCAGCAAATCCGGCGGTGATCCCGCGCAATCATCTGGTGGAAGCTGCACTAGAGGCGGCAAACGCGGGCGATATCGCACCGTTTCAGGCACTTTTGACCCAGGTTCAACACCCGTTCGCCCCGGAATTGGGGCGCGAGGCATTCACGTTGCCTGCGCCAATCGGCTTTGGGCGCTATGTGACCTATTGCGGCACCTGAGCGCGACAGCTTGACCGGGGCGGAATTCGCGCGAATTCCGTACACGATTTCCGCGCGGAAATCGGCGCGGTTGCGGGCGGGGCGTTGACGGATTGCTTCTGTCTATGCAGGGTATGCGCATGAATCCAAGGTCTGATATCCACGACAGATTGGCAGCCTCGTTGCGTGAGGCGCGCAAGGCGCGTGGGCTAAGCCTCGATGCTGTTGCCAAACTATCGGGCGTCAGCCGCTCTATGGTCAGCCAGATTGAACGTGGTGAATCCTCGCCCACCGTGGCGACTTTGTGGAATCTGACGCAGGCGTTGCAGGTTGATTTTGCGGGGCTGCTGGAGGGCCGTCCCGAGCCGGGAATCGAGGTCGTGCGCGCCGGGGCAGCCCCAGTGATCGGCGGTCGCGGTCTTGGCGTTTCAATCCGTATCCTGTCGCCTGCCGATGCTGTGGGCGAGCATGAGGTTTATGATTTGCGATTTGCAATCAATGGGTTGTTGGAGTCCGAGCCGCACAGTGCTGGCTGCCGCGAGCATCTGACGGTGATCGAGGGGCAGATCCGTGTCCGCTCGGGTGAGGATGAGCAGGTGCTGGGGCCGGGGGATACGGCGCGGTATCCCGCCGACCGTGATCATGCGATTGCCGCCGAGTCGGGCGCTGCACGGGCCTTGCTGATCGTTCAGGACAGTTGACATCGCCGCGGGCTCGCCCCCGGACCCCGAGGATATTTCGACCAATGTGAACGGAGGTCCGTTTTAGCGGATTTTATTCCGCTATGTTGACTTTCGCGCGCAGTTGCGATTAATTCCGTTAAACTGGAGGAAGTTCTGCCATGACAGATTCAAGATTTCTAAACCATTTGCGAGATACGCTTGCCGGGATCGAGGCCGATGGCCTGATGAAGCGGGAGCGGTTGATTGAGGCGGCACAGAGCGCAAGGGTGCGGGTGGCTGGGCGTGAGATGCTTAATCTTTGCGCCAATAATTATCTGGGTCTCGCGGATGATCCCCGACTGGTCATGGCTGCCAAGGCGGCGATGGACAGCCACGGCTACGGCATGGCCTCGGTGCGGTTCATTTGCGGCACACAGGACTTGCACCGTCAGTTGGAACAGCGGATCGCGGGTTTTCTGGGCATGGAGGATTCGATCCTGTTCGCTGCCTGTTTTGATGCCAATGGCGGGCTGTTTGAGCCTTTGTTGGGTGAGGCCGATGCGATTGTCTCTGACAGTCTGAATCACGCCTCGATCATTGACGGGGTGCGGCTCTGCAAGGCCAAGCGTTACCGTTTTGCCAATAATGATATGGTCGATCTTGAGGTTCAGTTGCTGAAAGCCGTGGCTGATGGCGCGCGGTTTATCATGATTGCGACGGATGGCGTGTTCTCGATGGATGGCACGCTTGCCAATCTTGGCGCGATTTCGGCTTTGGCCGAGAAATATGGCGCGCTGACCATGGTAGATGATTGCCACGCTACAGGCTTCATGGGGCCACAGGGGCGGGGGGCGCCGTTTCATGCCGGGGTGAAGGTCGATGTATTGACCGGCACTTTGGGCAAGGCCTTGGGTGGCGCTTTGGGCGGTTATATCGCCGGGCCGCAGCCGATGATTGATTTGCTGCGCCAGCGGGCGCGGCCGTATTTGTTTTCAAACGCCCTGCCGCCTGCGGTGGTGGGAGCGGCGCTGGCGGCGTTGGATATTGTCGAGGCAGCTGATGATCTGCGGGAAAAACTATTCCACAATGCGGCCTACTGGCGCGCGGGGCTGGAGGCGATCGGGTTCCGATTGCTGCCCGGTGAGCATCCGATTGTGCCGGTGATGCTGGGTGATGCGCCCTTGGCTCAGGCGTTTGCGCGGGCTTTGGACGCGCGCGGAGTGATGGTCTCGGCGTTTTTCTATCCTGTTGTTCCTCACGGTGGGGCGCGGATCAGGACGCAGATGAATGCGGCGCTGAGCACCGATGATCTGGATTTTGCGCTGGCTGCGTTTGAGGCGGCGGGCAAGGAAGTGAGGGCGATCCGATGAAATCTTTGGTCAAGGCGAAGGCTGAGGTTGGGCTGTGGATGCAAGACCGCGGTGTGCCCGAGATTGGGCCCGAGGATGTGCTGATCAAGGTGAAGAAGACCGGGATTTGCGGCACTGATATTCATATCTGGAATTGGGATGAATGGGCTGCGCGGACGGTGCCGGTGGGGCTGGTCACCGGGCATGAGTTTGCCGGTGAGATTGTCGCCAAGGGCGCTTTGGTCGAGGGGTTGGCGATTGGCCAGCGTTGCTCGGGTGAGGGGCATTTGATCGGCAAGTTGTCGCGGCAGTCTCGGGCTGGGAAGTTCCATCTCGATCCGGCCACGCGCGGCATTGGGGTGAATGAACCCGGCGCGTTTGCGGAATATCTGCGGCTGCCTGCGTTCAATGTGGTGCCGTTGCCGGATTCCATTGATGATGAGATTGGTGCGATCCTCGATCCTTTGGGCAATGCGGTGCATACGGCGCTGAGTTTCGATCTGGTGGGTGAGGATGTTTTGATCACCGGGGCGGGGCCGATCGGGATCATGGCGGCGGCGGTGGCGCGGCATGTCGGGGCGCGGCATGTGGTGATCACGGATGTGAACCCGGCGCGGTTGAAATTGGCGGCTGAGGTGGCGGATGTGACGCCGGTGAATGTGGCCACCGAGGATCTGCGCGAGGTGATGGCGCGGCTGAAGATCGTGCAGGGCTTTGATGTCGGGATGGAGATGTCGGGCAATCAGCGCGGGCTTGATCAGATGATTGAGGCGATGGTGATGGGGGGCAAGATCGCGATGCTGGGGATTCCGCCGGGGAAATCCCCCGTGGATTGGAGCCGGATCGTGTTCAAGGCCATCACAATAAAAGGCGTTTATGGGCGTGAGATTTTTGAGACCTGGTACAAGATGATCGCGATGCTGGAGAATGGTCTCGACGTTCGGAAAGTCATCACGCACCGCTTTGGGGTGGATGAATTCCAGACCGGGTTTGAGGTCATGCGGTCAGGGCAATCGGGTAAGGTTGTGCTGGATTGGGCGTAGTGTCCACGCGTGGACAAGGGGTCCGTTTACGCAGAATCAAAGGCTTGTGGGCGATCGTTCAGACTTTCTTAACTTTTGCCCACAAAGTGCCACCCCAAAAATCGCGGGCTTGCTAGCCCAGATCGTGCAATTGACGGCTGCTTTTGCAAAGAAAACGGCGGAGGACATCCTCCGCCGTTTTGATATGTTCGAGGCGTGAAACGCGCCGCTTTACTCTGCCTGATTGGCGGGCTTGGCGTTCAACTGCGCGTAGTTTTCGTCGCCGATCCGGTCCAGCAGGCCAAGCTGGGTTTCCAGAAAGTCGATATGGCCTTCCTCGTCGGCGGTCAGCTCGTCAAACAGCCCACGGGTGACGAAATCGCCGACCTGATCGCAGTAACGGCGCGCTTCGATATAGAGGGTGCGCGCGCCATGTTCGGCGGCCAGATCACATTCCAGCGTTTCGCGGACGGTTTGGCCGATCTGCAACGGGTCCAGCTTTTGCAGGTTCGGATGGCCTTCCAGAAAGATGATCCGGGTGATCAGCTTGTCGGCGTGGTTCATCTCTTCAATGCTTTCTGCACGGCTTTTCGCCGCCAGATGGCCCAGACCCCAATCATCCTGCAGGCGGTAGTGCAGCCAATACTGGCTGACGGCAGTGAGTTCAGAGCGCAGAGCTGCGTTGAGATACTCGATAACTTTTGGGTCGCCCTTCATAGGACATTCCTTTCACGCTGCGGAGATTCGGGATCTGTTGGCCCGGCTGGTCTGCCGCACCCACACCGAAATTCGCAGATTGACGCATCGTGTCAAGGAACAAGGGCATGCAGCCGCCGCAATCGGCGCGCTTGCCCAAAGCATGATAGATCTTGCCCGGCGTGATGATGGTGTCGGGGTCGGCGGCGCGCATCCAGTCAACGGCGGCGCGGATGTCGTGATCCGAGATGGTTTGGCAATGGCAGACGATCACTTTGGCACCAAGACTTTAGGCGGGATGGACAGAAGGCGGGATCGGCGTAGGGCGGGGAGGGTGTCGAAAGGCTTTCTGTCAGCTATTCAAACCTAGCAAAATACTAAAGATTGTAAACCTGATTCTTTTACTTGGCATCTTGTCGCCGCCAGACCCCGCATTGGCTTTTCCGCCCAAGCTGGCCTAAACCAATGCAGGCGCTGCTGTCGCGCCCCAGAAATCAGGAACGCGCCGCTATGTCCGAAATCGTGCCGCTGCTGCAGACCCCGATCCTACAGGTTCTTGATCTGGCGGCGGCTGCGGTTTTTGCAGTGACTGGCGCCTTGGTCGCATCGCGCAAGCAGATGGATATATTGGGGTTCTTGTGGCTGGGCGTGGTGACGGGCGTAGGTGGTGGCACCTTGCGCGATCTTTTGCTGGGGGTGCCGGTGTTCTGGGTTTCAGACCCAAGGCCGGTTGCAGTCTGTCTTGTGATGGCCGCGCTGATCCATTTTGGCGCGCATCTGGTCGGCTCGCGCTATCGGATGGTGCTGTATCTGGATGCGTTTGGCATGGCGCTGGTGACGATTGCGGGCACCAGCAAGGGGCTGGATGCCGGGGCGGGGCCGCTGGTGGCCGTGGTGATGGGGGTGATCACGGCCGCGGTGGGCGGGATTATCCGTGATCTGCTGGGGCAAGAGCCGTCGATTCTGTTGCGGCGCGAGATTTATGTCTCGGCTTCGGCGGCGGGGGCGGTGTTGTTCATCGGGGCGATGGCGGTTGATTTGCCAACCGAGGTGGCGATGGGGGTTGGTCTGGCTGCAGCCTGCCTGATCCGTATTCTGGCGATCCGCTTTGACTGGGCGCTGCCAGTGTTTCGCCCAAGGCCAGAGCGGCCACCGCATTAGATCTTTTGGGAAATCAGATGTTTTGGGAAATCCCTGGAGGCGGGTATCGGAATCGAACCGATCTACATGGATTTGCAATCCAGCGCATAGCCTGCCTGCCCACCCGCCTCAAGGTTTGGGTGAGATAGGGGAAAGCGGCGCAGGGTGCAAGGGGGATTTGGGTTTGGCTTGAACTTGGCGGCAGCGCGGTTATATAACCTGATAGAAATAGTAAGGGAAAATAAGCAATGCAACTCGTTGGTGAATTTCAGACCGCCAAAGCCTCAAAATACTTGCAACAGCTGTGCAAGCATTTTGCCCATAAGATCGAGGTCAGTTTTGATGAAAACGCGGGGCAGATCCCTTTCAGCTTGGGGGTGGCCGAGGTCAGCGCCACGGCTGAAGCCTTGTCGGTGCGCTTTGCCGATGTGGCCGATGACAAGCGCGCCGATGCCAAGATGGTGATTGATAAGCATCTGGAGCGCTTTGCGTTTCGGGAAGGCTTTAGCGCAATGAATTGGCAGGATTAGGTTTTTCCAATCAAGAGGCTGCGTGAGTTACCAAGACTGAGTTACCAAGATTGGGGCTGAAATACAAAACGGCCGCTCGATTGAGCGGCCGTTTTGAAACTGGAGCGGGCGATGAGATTCGAACTCACGACCCTAACCTTGGCAAGGTTATGCTCTACCCCTGAGCTACGCCCGCACTCCGTAGGGCGGTGTTTAGCGAGGTGCGTCGGGCGGTGCAAGGGGTAATTCCAAGGAATTTTGCGGCATTTTTGCAGCCTGCTCCAAAGCAAAAGGGCGCCCCAACAGGGACGCCCTTTTTGATTTCCGATGGAGCGGGCGATGAGATTCGAACTCACGACCCTAACCTTGGCAAGGTTATGCTCTACCCCTGAGCTACGCCCGCAACCGTCGGATGGCGGTGAAATAAGCGAGGCACATCGCGGCTGCAAGAGGGAAATGCAGTCTGCGGTGCGATTTATCTCGCTGATTTCTTTTGGCTTCAGGCAGAGGCCATCGCAGCCGATTTCACCGGAGCTTTCACGGCATTGGCGGCGGCAATCAGGGCGTTTGCGATGTAATCCAGCTCGGCCTCGGTCAGGCGGGTGGGCAGGCGCACATCGCAGGCCCGCATCAGCATCGCACGGGTCTGCGGCAGATCGGGGGCGGGGCCAAGGAATTCCCAGTTCCAGAAGGCGCGCGCGTTGCCTTCGGTCAGACCGAAAATCTGCACAGTGACGCCGTGCTGTTTGGCATGGGCCTGAAAGGCAAAGGCCTGCGCATCCGACCAAGCCCCGGTCAGGTTGAACTGGATGGAATCGGGGGCGCGATTCTCGGCGGGCAGGGCGGGCGGTACGGTCAGGAAAGGGTTGGCGTTCAGCACGGCTGCGACGCGGTCATGGCCAGCGCGGCCCTTGGCAACGCGCTCCGCGACCATCGGCAACTGCGGGCGGATCACGGCGGCGGACAGGTTCTGCATCCGCATATTGTAGAGCGGCAGCTTGTTTTGCCACAGCATATAGCTGTTCTGCATGCCGGGGTGTTTCTTCCAGTTCTGCTCATAAGCGCCCGACATGATCACGCAGCGGGCGGCGATTTCAGGATCATCGGTGATCAGGATGCCACCTTCGCCCGCATTGACGAGCTTGTAGGACTGGAAGCTGAAACAGCCGACCTTGCCAATGGTGCCGATATTCTTGCCATGCCAAGTGGTGCCAAGGCTATGGGCGGCGTCTTCGATCACCGGGATGCGCTTCGCGTCGCACAGCGCCATGATCGCGTCCATATCAGAGGTGTGGCCGCGCATATGGCTGATCAGCACGGCGGCAGCGCCATCCAGTTTGGCGGCGAAATCCACCATATTGACGCGGTAATTCTCACCAACCTCGACCAGCACCGGCGTGCAATCGGCGTGCACCACAGCGGAAGGCACGGCGGCAAAGGTAAAGGCGGGGATCAGGATGGTGGCGCCGCGCGGCAGATCCAGCGCCTTGATCGCCAAAAACAGCGCGGCGGAACATGAGGCGACTGCCAGCGCATATTTCGCGCCCAGCAGGGCGGCAAATTCTTCTTCCAGCAAAGCTACCGGCGCACCCTCGGCAGCGGTGTAGCGGAACAGATCGCCAGAGCTGAGCAAGCGGTCAATCTCGGCGCGGCAGGCTTCGGGGATGGGTTCGGCATCGTGGGTTTGCGGGGCGGTTTGGGCAGAGAGACTTTGCGCAGCAGCCATGATCACAGCTTTCCTTAAACTCTTCTTCAGGAAAGCTTTAGACTCTGGATTGGTGACAGGCTAGTGACAATCGCGGCCTTGTGGTGAAATCCGCCGACGACGCGGTGAGTTTTGCCTGTTTCCACGCGGCTTTGCAGGCTGGCCGCGTGGTTTGCCACAGGTTTTCAGCGCAATTTACCCTAGATCCCCAGTCGGTCGCGCATGCCATACCATGTCATCGCCAGCACCAGCAGCGGCCAGCGCAGCGCCGCCCCACCCGGAAACCGCTGCTGCGGCAAGCTGGCCATCAGATCAAACCGTTCAGACTGCGCGGCGGTTGCTTCGGCAAGGATCTTGCCTGCCAAAGTCGCCATGGCAACGCCATGCCCCGAATAGCCCGAAGCCGACAGCGTGTTGGGATAGGGCCGGGTAAAGCACGGCATCCGGTTCATCGTGATCGCCAAAGTCCCACCCCAAGCATAGTCGATCTTGGTGCCTTTCAGCTGCGGATAGACTTCCAGCATCGGTTTCGAAGTGGTCTTGATGATGTCGGGAAAGCGATAGCCGTAGGATTCGCCGCCGCCAAACAACAGGCGATTGTCCTCGGACAGCCGCCAGTAATTCACCACGAATTTGGTATCAGCCACAGCAATGGGCTGGCTGAGGATGTCCTTGGCACGATCCCCCAAAGGTTCAGTTGCGAGGATGAAGTTGTTGATCGGCATGACTTTTGCCGCAACATTTGGCGCAAGATTGCCGAGATAGCCGTTGCAGGCGAGGATCAACTGCTTGGCCACGACCTTCCCCGTCGCGGTATGCACAACCGGGGTTGCGCCATGGTCGATCCGGATGACTTCCGAACGCTCATGCAGCCGCGTGCCCGCTTTGGCTGCCGCCGCAGCCAGACCCAGCGCATAGTTCAACGGATGCAGATGGCCTGCGTCGCGGTCAATCTCGCCGCCTTTATAGACTTTGGAGCCGATCAGATTTTGGATCGCCACCCGATCAAGGGTTTCCAGATGGGTGTAGCCATAGTCGCGGTGCAGTTTTTCGGCGTAGACATGGCTATCGCGCACCTGCACATCCGTCCAACAGGCGTGGGCAATGCCGGGGTGGAATGTGACGGGAATTTGATGATTTTGGATGAGGTTCTTTACCAAAGCCTTTGATTCTTCGGCCAAATCCCACAGCTTGTGGGCGACTTCCCGGCCAAGGGCTTTCTCGATCCAGTCCTGATCCTGACGCTGGCCCGAGCCTACCTGCCCTCCGTTGCGCCCCGATGCGCCGAAGGCCAGCTTGTGGGCCTCTAGCAGCACGACATCATAGCCCTTTTCGGCAAGATGCAAGGCGGCGGACAGCCCTGTATAGCCGCCGCCGACGATGCAGACATCGGCTTGGATCTGGCCTTGCAGCGCGGGAAACTCGGCCAGCGGCGTGCGGGTGGCGGCGTAGTAAGACGGGGGATAGGCCCCCGCCTGATCATTGGCATGCAGCAGGTTCATCTTATACGTTCAACAACAAATGTTCGCGTTCCCACGGGCTGATGACTTGCAGGAACTCTTTGTATTCATTGCGTTTTACTGAATCGTAGACCGCTACGAATTCAGGGCCCATCACCTCGCACAGGGCTTTATCCTCTTCGAGAAGATCAAGCGCGTCGCCCAGGTTGACCGGGATATCGTCGCTGTCGATATAGGCGGAACCGCTGAATTCCGGGCGCGGGTGTTTTTTCGCCATCAAGCCCAGATAGCCGCAAGCAAGGGTCGCCGCGATCCCCAGATAGGGGTTGCAATCCATCCCCGGCAGGCGGTTTTCCACCCGACGACCCGCCGGGCTGCTGATCGGGATGCGCAGGCCGGTGGTGCGGTTGTCGCGGCCCCATTCAAGGTTAATCGGCGCTGCAAAATCCGGCACATAGCGGCGATAAGAGTTCACATAGGGCGCAATCAGGGCGATGGCCCCGGTCAGATGGTTCTGCATCCCGGCGATGAAGTGCAGGAAGGCTTCGGTCTCGCCACCCTTTTTATCCGAGAAGATGTTCTTGCCAGTTTTGCTATCGACCACCGAGGTGTGGATATGCATGGCAGAGCCGGGCTCTCCGGCGATTGGTTTCGCCATGAACGTGGCAAAGCAATCGTGGCGCAGGGCGGCTTCACGGATCAGGCGTTTGAAGAAAAACACATCGTCCGCCAGACGAATGGGATCGCCGTGGGCGAGGTTCAGCTCGATCTGGCCCGCGCCGCCTTCTTGCAGGATGCCATCAATTTCAAGACCTTGCGCCTCGGCAAAGTCGTAGATGTCGTCGATGACCTTGCCGTATTCGTCAATCGCCGACAGGCTATAGGCCTGCTTGCCGGCAGCGCGGCGGCCTGATCTGCCCATCGGCGGGATCACCGGCTGGTTGGGGTCAATGTTGCGGGCGGTCAGGAAAAATTCCATCTCAGGCGCGACCACGGGCGTCCAGCCTTGGGCGGCATAGAGATCAACGATGCGGCGCAGCACGTTGCGGGGCGCGAACGGCACAAGGTTGCCCTGCTGATCCTTGGCGTCGTGGATGACTTGCAGCGTCACATCTGCGGTCCAAGGGGCGGCGGTGGCGGTGGTGAAATCAGGCTCCAGAATCATGTCCGGCTCGGTGAAAGCATCGAAGGGATTGTCGGCCCATTCGCCGGTGATGGTCTGCAGAAAGATCGAGTTTGGCAGGAAGTAGTTGGCCTGATGGGCAAATTTGCCTGCGGGCATGGCTTTGCCGCGCGCGACGCCAGCGATGTCACCGATCACACATTCGACTTCGTCCACCCGGCGATCGCCGATGTAGTTGCGGGCTGCCTCTGGCAGTTGGTCGGTCCATTTGGACATTTTATCACACTGTTGGTTCGGGTTAACCCCGTCGGTCTAGGCGGGGACGTTGTGTCTTTTGGCCTTGAAGAACGCGGCGATTTTATCCGCCATCGTCTGGTCCTGGATCGGGTCTGACAGCCGGTCTGCGGCTGCCGCCATGACCTCGTCGGGGACCAGACCTTTGCCCCGAGTGTGCATCAAGCCATCAATGAATTCGGGACGAAATTCTGGATGGGCCTGCACGGTCAGCATGCGATCATCGTAGATCAGCGCGGCGTTGGTGCAGAAATCATTTGAGGCCAAGACCTTGGCATTGGCAGGTTTTTCGGTGACCTGATCGCGGTGCCAGGCGTTCAGCGTGATGTGCTGACCGTCGAAATCGTAGTCGGTGGCACCGATGGCCCAGCCTTTGGCAAAACGCTCCACACGGCCACCCATGGCTTGCGCGATGATTTGATGCCCAAAGCAGATGCCGACCATCGGAACATGGGCGGCATAGGCGTCACGGATGAAGTTTTCCAACGGCGGAATCCACGCATGGTCTTCATAGGCGCCGTGGCGGGATCCGGTGATAAGCCAGCCATCACAGTCGGCGACCGAGGCCGGAAATTCGCCTTCGACCACACGAAAGGTCTGAAAGGTGAAGCCGTGGCCGGCAAGCAAGCGTGCGAACATGTCGGGGTAATCGCCCGAGGTTTCCACGAGCACGTCGGGGGCGAGGCCGGTTTGTAGGATTCCGATGCGCATGATGTGTCCGGTTTGACTGTGGATCAGGGTAGCGCAGCACCCCCCCGGTTGGTCAAGAGGGGATGCTGAATGAGGTTGCGAACGCGGCAAGCAGGGCGATTTCCGCGCGGAAATCGTGCCGAAATTCGCGCGAATTTCGCTTACACGGTATCGAGGTAGAGTTCGATCCGCTCGGCCGCGGTGAGTTCGCCGATATAGTGCAGCTCTTGCCGTTTGGTCGAGACGAGGTTCTTGATCAGCTCGGGGTGGATGAAACGCGATACGATTTCGGATTGCTCCATCGCGTCAATCGCGGCTTCCCAGCTGGTTGGAATCTGCCCCAGACCTTCGACGGCATAGGCGTTTCCGACGATGGGGCTGGGGGCCTCCATCTGATTCTCGATGCCGTCCAGCGCAGCGCCCAAGATGGCTGCCAGCATCAGATAGGGGTTCACATCGCCACCCGCGACGCGGTGTTCAATGCGGCGCGCGGCGGGGTTGCCTGCGGGGATGCGGATGGCAGCGGTGCGGTTTTCATAGCCCCAAGCGATGGCGGTGGGGGCGTGTTTGCCGGGCACCAGCCGTTCGTAAGAGTTCTGGTGTGGCGCGAAAATCAGCGCGGAATCGTGCATCGCATTCAGGCAACCCGCGACGGCGTTCTTCATCATCGCGGTGCCTTTCGGGCCGCCCGAGTCGAACACGTTGTCGCCTTTTTCGTCAATCACGCTGAAATGGGTATGCAGACCCGAGCCGGAATATTCCGGGTATGGCTTGGCCATGAAGCTGGCGGCAAAGCCGTGGCGACGGGCCAGACCCTTGACGAGCATCTTGAACAACCACGCATCATCGGCGGCGCGCAAGGCGTCGTCGCAGTGCATCAGATTGACCTCAAACTGCCCCAAACCGGTTTCCGAGGTGGTGGTGTCGGCGGGAATGTCCATCGCTTCGCAGGCGTCGTAGAGGTCGGTGAAGAACGTGTCGAAGGCGTCAAGTGCCCGGATCGACAGGGTTTCTGCCGCCTTACGCACTTTGCCGGAACGGGGCGAGGCGGGGGCTTGCAGGTTCTTGCCGCTATCGTCGATCAGGAAAAATTCCAGCTCCATCGCGCAAACCGGGGTCAGCCCTTTGGCCTTGAAGCGGTTCACCACCGTCGCCAGCGCGTGGCGCGGATCGCCTTCATAGGGCGTGCCGTTTTCACGGAACATCCAGATCGGCAGCAGTGCTGTCGGCGCCTCCAGCCACGGCATCGGCATAAAGCCGCGCTCGGTCGGCTTCAGGATGCCGTCTTGGTCGCCTTGCTCAAATACCAGCGGGCTGTCGTCAATATCTTCGCCCCAGATGTCGAGGTTCAGCACAGAAAACGGAAACCGCGTGCCGCTTTTCACCACATTATCCGCAAAGCGCGCAGGCACGCGTTTGCCACGGGCTTGCCCGTTCAAATCCGCCGCGGCCACCCGAATGGTGCGCACGTCGGGATGCTTTCTCAGCCAGTCTTTCATCATTTCACATCAGGAAGGCATGACGCCGCCCACACTTGCCAAAGGCCAGCGGACAGATTGGATCATGCCCTTGATCCTATCCTTTTTTGTGATCCCGGCGGCTGCCACGATAGCAGTCCCGCAATTTGATCAAATTCAGTTTACTATCGGATAAGCTGAGGACGCAAGCGAATTCTGCTGCGGATGTTTTGCGGCAAGTGGCGGTTGAGGTGGCGGTTCAGGCGGCCAAACAGCCAGATGACCCCCAAAGTCAGCAAGACGAAGTACATCGCCACGATGGGATAGGGGATGAACGGGTTGAAGGTCTTGTCGGCGAAATAGTTGGCGTAATATAGCGCATCGCCCCGTTGGCTCAGCGCCGGGAAGCCCGAGAAAAACACCAAGGTCGTCGATTGAAACAGAAAAATCGCCTCGTTGGTATAGCTGGGCCAAGCGAGACGCAGCATGGTTGGCCATTGGATGCGACGGAATTTGTTCCATCCGGTGATGCCGTAAGCCTCGGCAGCCTCAAGATCGCCTTTCGGGATTGAGCGCAAAGCACCATAGAAAATCTCGGCAGAATAGGCGGCGGTGTTCAGGAACAACACGATCAGCGCCCCAGCCCATGCCTTGGTCAGCCAAGAGGAGGTCAGGGTCATGCCGAAAATCTCGATACCTGTCCGGGGCAGCATCACCAGCATTTCATAGGCGAGGAAGAACTGGATGAACAGGGGCGAGCCGCGAAACACAAAGACGAACCATTCGGCAGGTTTGCGTACCCAAGGGCTATGGGCGATACGCGCCAAGGCCAGCGCATTGGCCAGAAAGAATCCGAACAGCAGCGCCATAGCCCCGAAATACACGTTCCAGATCAGGCCCGAGCCGATCAGGGTGAACTGTTGGCAAAGGGTGAAATCGGCCTTCGGCAGAAGTTTCGCGCCGATGCCGATCGAGCGCAGGGCGTAATCGGTGAAGGTTTCCCAGCAGCTCATATCGTGGCCTTTCGCATCGCTTCGCCTGCGGCGGTAGCTTGACCTTTTGACAGGCGGTTGGCGATGCGGGACAGCACGATTTCGGACAGTTTCGTCATCAACAGGTAGAACACCAGAAGGCCAAGGAAGTAATAAAGCCGCCAATCGGGGTGTGGGTAATCATAGGCTTGGGTCTTAGTGCCGCCCAATTCGCGGGCGTAATAGACGATATCCTTGACCGACAGCAAGAAAAGCAAGGGCGTGGCTTTGATCAGGATCATCCACAGGTTGGTCAGGCCGGGCAAGGCATAGGTCCACATTTGCGGCACCAGCACCCGGCGGAAGACCTGGCCTTGCGACATGCCATAAGCCTCGGCTGTTTCCAGTTGCGCGCGGGGAACGGCTTGCATCGCGCCATAGATCACATTGGCGACGAATGCGCCGAACACGATGGCGAAGGTGATCACCGCAATGCCAAAATTGTAGGCCTGAAACACGAAGGGAGCGGCGGTGGAGAGGGGGACTTTCGCCTCGGGGCAGACGTGGAATTCCATGCCGCGAAACACCGGAAGGCTGGTGTCGGGGCAGACGCGCAGGAAGTTCAGATATTCGATGCCCTGATCCAGCGCGATGACGAAAAACAGGAAATAAACGATATCGGGCACGCCGCGCACCATCGCGCTATAGGCTTTGCCGAACCAGCGCAGCGGCGTGATCTGGCTGCGCGCGGCCATCGCACCGCCAAAGCCAAGCGCCATCGCCACCGGGGCGGTGATCGCCAGCAGCAGCAGGACGGTGATAAAAGAGCCATAGAAATCAAGGTGCTTGCCCGATGTCAGGTAGCAGGTGGCCCAAGTCAGGCCCTCAATCGCTTTGGGGTCGGCGCAAGCTGCGAACATCTGATCTGCCCGAATGAAAGCGGCCCCCGATTTGCAGCGGGGGCCAAGGGGATTAGAATTTCAGGCCTTCGGCGCCGAAATACTTCTCAATCAGCGCGTTCAGGCTGCCGTCGGCTTTCATCGCCTTGATCGCGGTGTCCATCTTGCCTTTCAGCTCGGTATCGGACTGGCGCATGCCCAGACCCACACCGCCGCCAATGGCAACATCTTCGCCCACGAACATCAAAGCGCCGTTGGATTCGTCTGCGAAGGGGCGCAGGTAGTCTTTGTCGGCGAAGACGGCAGCGGCTTCACCATTGCGCACTGCGGCGACGGTTTCATCGGGGGTGGGGAATTCCAGCAAAGTTGCGCCCGATTCTGCGACATAAGCCGCCTGAATGGTGCCGACTTGTGCCGAAACCACGCCGGTTTTCACATCGGCATCCGCAGCGGCGGCAAGGTAGGCCGAGGCGGCTGGCGGGTAGTAGTTGTCGGAAAAGGTGATGACTTTGGAGCGTTCATCGGTGATCGACATGCCAGCGATGATCACATCGTAGTTGCCCGATTGCAGGTTGGGGATGATGCTGTCCCATTCGTTGGTGGTCCAGGTACATTCCAGTGCTGCGCGCTTGCAGATCTCATCGCCGAATTCACGCTCAAAACCAGCGACTTCACCCTTGTCGTCGATGAAGTTGAAGGGAGGGTATGCGCCCTCGGTCGCCAGACGCACCACATCAGCGGCGGCAAAGCCTGCGGTCAGCGCCAGCAGGGTGGTGGCAAGCAGTAGTTTTTTCATGGTCGTCTCCCAGTTGGTTATTGGTGGTTTCTTAATGGTTTGGGTTTATCCCAGACCTAGTGGCTGCCTGCGGACAGGAACCCGCGCAGACGGTCAGTTTTTGGCGCGCCGAACAGGGCGGCAGGCGGGCCTTGCTCTTCGATTTTGCCCAGATGCAGGAAGATAACGTGATCGGATACATCCGCCGCCAGCTTCATATCATGCGTCACCAAAATCATGGTGCGGCCTTCATCGGCCAATGCCTTGATCACCTTGATCACCTCTTGCTCCAGCTCTGGATCAAGGGCCGAGGTTGGCTCGTCAAACAGCAAAGCGCGCGGTTCCATGCACAAGGCCCGGGCAATCGCGGCGCGCTGTTGTTGGCCGCCCGAGAGCATCGCGGGCCAGGCATCGGCCTTGTCGGCAATACCAACTTTCGCCAGATATTCGCGGGCTTTGATTTCAACCTCTTTGGGGTCGCGCTTCATCACCGTGACCGGGGCTTCCATAACGTTTTGCAGGATGGTCAGGTGCGACCACAGGTTAAACTGTTGAAACACCATCGAAAGATTGGTGCGCATCCGGGTGACTTGCGCGCGGTCGGCGGGATGTCGGCCAAGGCCCTGGCCTTTCCAGCGCACGGGTTCGCCCTCAAAGCGGATCTCGCCCTGCTGGCTGTCCTCCAACAGGTTACAGCAGCGCAGAAGTGTCGATTTGCCCGACCCGGATGATCCGATCAGCGACACCACATGGCCGCGCGGCGCCAGCAGATCGACGCCTTTCAAGACCTCAAGCGAGCCATAGCTTTTGTGCAGATCATGGATCGCAATAACGGGTGTCTCGGCAGATTCGGTCACTGTTGGGCCTTGGATTGGGGCAGGTGATCAAATAGGCCGCAGAAATGGTGGCATTGCAACGGGTTTTAGAGTGCATTTTGACAAGGCTTTGAGCGATCTGCCTAAGAACCATGCACATTCTGCGAAGGCGCGGGCGGGGTAGGCACCGCAAGATAGGCGCTGGCCGGAATTGCGATCAGGTCTTTCAGGTGCAGCGTGGTCTTGTCTGCTGGGACAAGTGCGGCGATCGCAGCTTTGGTGACGCGGAAATACAGCGCGGCATCGCGGCCCTTGGCGGTGATATAGGGCAGTACCGGAGTTGGCGGTTCGGTGCGGGCAATTTCGCGCAGATCGGCAGCGAAGTCGTCGTATTCGCACAAAAGCTGCCATGTCAGGGCATCAATCGCAGCCAGATCGGCGCGCGATTCGGCAACCGCAAGGGCAGAAAGCCGATGGCCACCGCTTTGCAGGCTGGGCGGAAAGTGCAAACCATGTGCGCCTGCATGGTTTTGCGGCGCGGCCCAGCCGGATTGGCTGAGCTCTTCGTTATAGGCAAAGGCTGCGCCGGAAAACGCGGCCAAAGTGCTGCGTGGGTCGTCTTTGCGTGCCACGAAAACCGAATTGTAATGGCCGGGCGGGCAGCCGGGCAGGCCGTAATCGGGGGTGCCGATCAGGGTGACTTTGTCGTGCAGGCGGGCGCGAAACGGAAAGCCGCAGGTCTGCGAAAACACCAGATCGGGCGATTGCCAGGCATCCCAATAGGCCTGGGCGCCACGGGTCAGCGCATCGGGGGCAGGCTCGCCCGCAGCGCGCAGGCCGTCGCGGATATTTGCCCAAAGTCGATCATTGGCCGCCGCGGTTTCGGCGCGATCATACATGCCAAGCGAGGCGATCACGGACGATCCGCCTTCTGCCGGGCCTGCGCAGATTCGACATCAGTAAGGCCCAATAGATTGGCCAAAAGCCGCATTTGCTGATCTTCGGAAGCATCGCGCTGGCCATCGGCAAGCGCAACCGACCACAGCGACTCGAGCAAGGCGGCGCGGTCTTCCAGCGGGATTGCGGCTTTCAACGCCCGGGTAAAGCGGACGGTGTCGGGGGCTTGGGTTTCCAAATCCTCGGCTTGCGCGCGCAACTCGGCGGCTTGAAACGGGTCAAGCCCGTTGCGGGTCATCAGGATTTTCTCAATCCGTTCAACCTCTTCGGCGGCGTAAAGCCCATCGGTGCGCGCGACCCTGACCAGCAGGGCGGCAAGCGCCAACTGGGCATCGGGTTCGGCCATGCGGGGCGGGGCGGGAGCCATAAGGCTGCGGAGAATTTCTGCGAACATGGACGCAGGATAGGCCGGGCTTTGGCGCTTGCCAAGCGGTTACGGGACGCGGATTTGCCCCGCGCAGATCGGCACAGCACTGCCTTTGATCCGCACTTCGGCCAGGCCCTGCGGGGTTGCGTCGATCGTCAGGCCGATCTGACTGGGGCGGCCCATCTCATAGCCTTGGTGCAAGGAAAGTTGCGTGGTTCCTGCCGAGATCGCGCCAGAGGCCCACAGTTGCGAGGCCAACAGCGCACTGGCCGATCCGGTCGCTGGGTCTTCAGCGATGCCAGCGGTGGGCGAGAACATCCGGGCCTGATAGTCGCAACCCTCACCGCAGGTGTAGAGATAGGCGCTGTCAACTTCGGCAAGGGCCATCAGCGCGGACCAGTGCGGCTCGTGCGGTTTGGCTTGGCCGAGGGTTTGCAGGTCGCCAACCGGCACATACAGAAAGCGCGGGCCGCCTTGGTGCGTGGCGGGGTGATGATTGGGCAGGCCGATTTGCGCCGGGCTCAGGCCGAGCGCGGCTGCGATCAGATCACGCGGCAGATCGGTTTTCACCGCGAACGGCAGCAAGGGGGCGACAAACTCAGCGGTGATTTTCTGGCCCTGACGGATGACGGTGACCGGCACCAGCCCGGCTTGTTCTTCCAGCGTGATCAGGGTGGTAAAGTCGCCAGTATGATGCGCGCAGGCCAGGTGGATGGCGCAGCCGACGGTGGGATGGCCGGCAAAGGGGATCTCATCGGTGGGAAAGAAGATCCGCACGCGGGCAGTGTGGGCCGGATTTTGCGGCCGCTGCACGAAGATGGTCTCCGACAGGTTGAATTCGCGCGCAATGGTTTGCATTTGCGCCACGCTCAGATCATCCGCGCCCAGCACCACCGCCAGCGGATTGCCGCTAAATGCGGTTTCTGTGAACACATCCAGCGTGTGAAATTCAAGCATTTGAAACCTTTTGGGCTATAGCGCCTTAAACTGCGCTTCGATTTTCGCGGCTTCGTCGGCCAAACCATAGGGCGCGTTGACGATGAACATGCCCGAGCCTTCCATGCGGTGGCCCTCACGCGCAGGCGGGAAGCGGACTTCGGATCGCAAAGCCTCGGGGAATTGCGCAGCCAAGGCTTTCAGCATCGGGCCATGCGGGCCGCCGGTCAGCAGGGGATACCACAGCGCGATGATCCCGACATTCCATTTGCGGTTGATGTTGGCGATATGCTTGGGGATGGCGTCGTAATCGGCCTTCACCTCGTAGCTGGGATCAATCAGCATCAGGCCGCGCCGCGGAGTGGGCGGGGTGATGGCGAGGGCAAGATCGAAGCCGTCTTTCTGGTAGATATGCGCGCTCCACGGGTTCAGGGCGTGGCGCAGGTGTTGGTGTTCTTGTGGGTGCAGCTCGGCCAGATGGAGGGTGTCTTGGTCGCGCAAAGATAGGGCGGCGATCATTGGCGAGCCGGGGTAGGCCAGCGGGCCGTAGCTGGCGCGGATCTCATTCAGTCGGTTGCGGTAGGGGTGCTGGGCGGGAAACCAGCTTTCCGCGATGGCGATGCCTGCCTCGGCCTCGCCGGTTTTCAACGCCTCTTCAGAGCCCAGATCATAGAGGCCGCGGCCTGCATGGGTCTCGATATAGGTCAGCGGTTTGTCTTTTTGGGTGAGGTAATCGAGCATCACAGCCAGCAGCGCGTGCTTCTGGACATCGGCGAGATTTCCGGCGTGGAACAGGTGTTGATAGGACAGCATGGGGGTTTATAGGGCGGGATTTTGCGGGGGGGAAGGGGGTGCGAGGACGGTCCCAACTCGGGACCTTTTTTAGGTAAGGGATTTCAGAGGGTTAGGGTGGTGGAGTTAAGGGTTTGTTAAGGTTTGGCGGCGATTCTTCGTTGAAGCTGACAATGGGTTGGGATGATGCAAGATCGGGCCTTATACGCCATTGACATATACGCCAGTGGCGCGTAGGAAGATGAAGCTGGAAACTGTTATTGAGATGCCGGATTTCCAACGCCGTGCGAAGGCGGCGATGACCGAGGCGGAGCGTTTGGCGTTGATCGATTTTCTGGCGGCCAATCCCTTGGCGGGTGTGTTACTGGGTGGTGGGCTGCGCAAGGTTCGGTTTGCGCGGACGGGTGGTGGCAAAAGTGGCGGGTTTCGGACCATCCATTATTACAAGCCCGAAGTCGGCCCAGTATTTTTGGTGACGATGTTTGCCAAGAATGAGAAGTCCAATCTTTCCGCCAAGGAAATGGAATATCTGATCCAACTGGGCGAAATTCTCGCCGCGGAATGTGGGGAGCGGCAATGAGCAGGGAAGCGTTCAATCGCATCGAACAGGGGCTGAAAGAGGCGCTTGCCTATGCGCAGGGCGCGCGCGAAGGCTATGTGGTGCATGAGGTGGAAGTGCCAGACCCCGAGGTTCCCGCCATCCGTGCCCGCACGGGGCTGTCGCAGGCGGAGTTTGCGCGATCCATCGGGGTGAAGAAAGCGACGCTGTTGAACTGGGAGCAAGGGCGGCGGAAGCCAGATGGCCCGGCGCGGGTGTTGCTGGCGTTGATCGCCAAGGAGCCGGGGATTGTGCGGCGGGTGTTGGGGAAGGGGTGAGTTGTGGCAGGGATGCTATGAAGTAATACTGCTTTGCTATGTTTTTGTCCTTTCAGAATCAATTAGCGGCCCATTTCCATAGTGAAAAGATCGACTACCACGCACCGTTATAAAGTCTTCGAGACCTGGATACGGATGTGCAAACTGACCAATTTCAATCTGCAAGTATTTTGGCTGAATCTCATCCAAAGAATGCTCCAAAAGTGGATCATGTCCGATAGTCAAAGCCCCTTCTTTCAGCCTATATGAACGCGTCAAGCTCTTGCGGACTTGATCACATATAAAGTTTGCGCTTCTCGTAAGCTCCAGAATCAAATCTGCAAGCAGAGTATTGTGATAGGTATATTTTTTTACGAGGTAACTGTGCTGTTCTTCATCCCAAACATCAATCTTATAGAAACGACGAGTCTGTAGAACCTTGTCATCCATACGTGCCTCAGATTTTGAGGAAAATGTGCGGAGAAAGTCTCGCAGAACTAATCTAAAATTTTCAAATGCTTTTTCTATTTGCGGATAGCGAGCAGGCCATACACGACTTGAAATCCATCGTGCGAGTTGCACCAGTTCATCATATCTTTCCTCGCTCATTTTAGGCTGCTCACTCACGAGCCAACTCGACCAAGAATCCCAATATTCAAGTTCGGCCTTTTGTTCCCAATTATCAATTAAACCAGAATAATACTCGTCATCGGCCTGCTTTTCTTTGTCCAAACCTAAGCTTCCGGCTACCCACTCTTCATGCTCTAATTTGGTTTTATGGAGAAACTCACGCGTATAGTAATCAGCTTGTTTGTCAATTTGCGTATGATGGTTTGCGCAGAGAAGTATCAAATTGCCATAAACGTTTCTAGATGAAACTGGAAATAATTTGTCACCCCGCGGTCCCGCATCTTCTTCAGCAACGATATGACAATTTTCGCCTACTAGTGCTTGGTCGTCCGTTTCTGTTGCGTCCATGACCAAGGCGGTTCTGCAATCAGGCATAGAGCATCGCCCAGCCGCCCGGCCCCATAGCATTTTGAGGGTCTTCTGAGAAAAACCCATTTCAAACTTCCTTCCTGCCTACACCAACCGCTCCACATCCTTAGCAGCCCGCACGAAATCCGCGAATAGCGGGTGCGGTGCAAACGGTTTGCTTTTCAATTCCGGGTGGAATTGCACGCCGATGAACCACGGGTGGTCTTTGACTTCGACGATCTCGGGCAGGCGGCCATCCGGGCTCATGCCGCTGAAAATCAGGCCGCAGGTTTCCAACTGTTTGATATATTTGGCGTCGACTTCGTAGCGATGGCGGTGGCGTTCTTCAATCGTGGTGCTGCCGTAGATTTGCGCCACATGGCTGCCGGGGGTCAGTGCGGCGGTATAGGCGCCCAGACGCATGGTGCCGCCTTTGTCGTCGCCGACCTTGCGGGCGACGACGTGGTTGCCTTGGATCCATTCTTTCAAGTGATAGACCACGGGGGTGAAGCGCTTGGCGCCGGCCTCGTGGTCGAACTCCTCGGACCCCGCATTGGCGACGCCGGCAAGGTTGCGGGCGGATTCGATCACCGCCATCTGCATGCCAAGGCAAATGCCAAGGTAGGGGATCTTTTTCTCACGCGCGAATTGCGCGGCTTTGATCTTGCCCTCGGTGCCGCGCTCGCCAAAACCGCCGGGGACAAGGATGGCGTGGAAGTCTTGCAGATGTGCTGCGGGGTCTTCGCGTTCAAAGATCTCGGCGTCGATCCATTCGGCGCGGACCTTGGTGCGGTTGGCCATGCCGCCATGGGTCAAAGCCTCGGCGATCGACTTATAGGCGTCTTCCAGCTGGGTGTATTTGCCGACGATGGCAACGCGCACTTCGCCCTCGGCATGGGTCAGGCGATCCATCACATCGACCCAGCGGGTCAGGTTTGGTTTCGGCGCAGGCGTGATGCCGAACGCATCCAGCACGGCTTGGTCAAGGCCCGCGCGGTGATAGGCGAGCGGGGCCTCGTAGATGGTTTTCAGATCATAGGCGGGGATGACATGCTCTTTGCGGACGTTGCAGAACAGCGCGATCTTTTCGAGTTCACGATCCGGGATCGGATGTTCGCTGCGGCAGACCAGCACATCAGGGGCGAGGCCGATGGATTGTAGTTCCTTGACCGAGTGCTGGGTGGGCTTGGTTTTCAGCTCGCCACTGGCGGCCAAGTAGGGCAGCAGGGTCAGGTGCATCAGGATGGATTGGCCGCGCGGGCGTTCGTGGATGAACTGGCGGATGGATTCAAAGAACGGCAGGCCCTCGATATCGCCGACGGTGCCGCCGATTTCGCAAAGCATGAAATCTACCTCATCGTCGCCGATGCGCAGGAAGTCTTTGATTTCATTGGTGACATGCGGGATGACTTGAATGGTCTTGCCCAGGTAGTCGCCGCGACGCTCTTTCTCCAACACGTTGGAATAGATGCGGCCCGATGAGATGCTGTCGGTCTGGCGGGCGGAGACGCCGGTGAAACGCTCGTAATGGCCGAGGTCGAGATCGGTCTCGGCACCATCATCGGTGACGAAAACCTCACCATGTTCAAACGGCGACATCGTGCCGGGATCGACGTTGAGATAGGGGTCAAGTTTGCGCAGACGCACGGTGTAACCACGGGCTTGCAACAACGCGCCCAACGCGGCCGAGGCCAGACCCTTGCCCAAGCTGGACACAACGCCGCCTGTGATGAAGATATAGCGTGCCATTTGGGCCCCCGTGCATTGGTTAAAACGGCTGTGAAAACGCGAAAAGAATCACAGCACCACGGGAGTCGAGCAATAGCCTAGAGTGGCCCATTGCGCAACCCGACCGCAAGATGCAGTTGCAGCAGCGTGTGGCGCTGCAACAGTTGGTGTTAGTTTGAAGCCGGAGGTGTTGCTGGCGCGGCTGGCGCATCTGCAGGCGCTGCCGGAGCGGTGGCATCTGGCGCTTGCGTGGCCGCAGGCGGCGGTGCCGGGGCGTCGGTGCTGGACGGCGGCAGCAGATCGCCCCCGGCAGGCAGGTTCGATACCGGAGCAGGCGCTGCAGGCTGTTCTGCGCCCAACTGATCAATCACCGAAGCCGTCGAGGCCGTGCGCGAGGCCAGCAGGGTCATGCTGATCGAGGTGATGATAAAGCCGATGGCCAAAATCCAGGTGACTTTGCCCAAGGCGGTCGCGGCGGCACGGCCCGAAATCGCCCCGCCCGAAGCCCCGATGCCAAGCCCGCCACCTTCCGACCGTTGCAGCAGCACCACGCCGATCAACAGCAGGGCGAGGATAAGGTGGATGGTGAGGATAACGTTTTCCATGCGGGACGGGCTTTCTAAGAGGTCGCGGCCTATCTAGGCGGATGCAGTCAGGCGTGCAAGCCCTTCGGGAGGGTCTTGGTCATCCTCTCTGCCTAAATATCCCCGCCGGAGGCTCCTTTTGCCAGCTGCGGATGCCTCCGGCGGGGATATTTGGGAACAGATGAATGGCAAGGACATTGACTATTCTGCGGCGGTGCAGACGGCGGAGAGCTTGTTGCCGTCTGGATCGCGCACGTAGCAGGCGTAGAAATTGGGGCTGTAGCGCAGCCCGGGGGCACCTTCGTCGCGGCCGCCGCTTGCGAGGGCTGCGGCGTGAAACGCATCGACGGCGGCGCGGGTTGTGGCGTGGAAGGCGGGCATCGAGCCGTTGCCGACAGTCGCGGGTTTGCCATCGAAGGGCTGGTTGATCCAGATGAGGGGGTTTTCAGCGCCCTTGGGGCCGTAGCCGATTTCGCCGTCAAACGCGCCGATGAAATGCAGATCGAGGGGGGGGCAAGGTGGCATCGTAAAAGCGCTTTGCCGCGATCAGGTCATTGGTGCCAAGGGTGATATACAGCAACATTATTCCTGCACCTCGTCCACGGTGGCCTGACCGGACAGGCGCTGGCGGATGATGCTCCACGACAGACCGATTCCCAATACCACCGACAAAGCGAAGATACCGAGCCAGAGGTTCAGGGATGGGTTTTGCAGGGTGAGGATTTGGTAGTCGATCAGCACCCAGACCATGGCGGCGACGATTGCTGCCACTAGGATGATGCCGAACGCGCCGATCGAGCGCAACGTGGCACCAATATAGATCATGTACCCGACACCCAGAAGCAGGCCAAGCAGCAGGGTCAGCGGCATTTGGGTCTGCCAATTCGCCTCAGCCCAGCGGGTGAAGTTGAGTTGCGTCGGATTATAGGTGGCCGATAGCAGCAAAAATGCCCCAAGCCAGCGCAGGATAATGCCCATGGTTTCCCCCTTGATCTGGCCTTTGGTGGCGCATCTGCGACAGCCTGTCCAGCGGCCCAATGCGGTTGCGCGTGATTTAGCGGTTTCATACCTGCGCATGTCTCGCTATAGGTCGCGCGGTTTTTCCAAAACGCGAAGGATATGCCGTGGCCAATGTTGTTGTCGTCGGAGCCCAGTGGGGTGACGAAGGTAAGGGGAAAATCGTCGACTGGCTCTCAGAGCGGGCCGATGTGATTGCGCGCTTTCAGGGCGGGCATAACGCCGGGCATACCTTGGTGATTGATGGCAAGGTTTATAAACTGTCGCTGCTGCCTTCGGGCATCGTGCGCGGCGGCAAGCTGTCGGTGATCGGCAATGGCGTGGTGCTTGATCCGTGGCACCTGATCACCGAGATCGAAAAGCTGCGCGGGCAGGGCGTTGATATCACGCCGGAAAACCTGATGATCGCCGAAAACGCCAGTCTGATCCTGCCCGTGCATGGCGAGTTGGATCGCGCGCGCGAAGGCCAGACTGGGGTGGCGAAGATTGGCACCACCGGGCGCGGCATCGGCCCGGCCTATGAAGATAAAGTCGGGCGTCGTGCCATTCGGGTCGCCGATCTGGCCGATGCGGCGACGCTGGAGACGCGGGTGGACCGTCTGATGGGCCATCATGACGCCTTGCGCCGGGGCTTGGGCATTGAACCTATCGACCGCGCCGCGCTGCTGGAAGCTCTGGCTGCGATTGCGCCGCAGGTGCTGCCCTATGCCAAACCAGTGTGGAAAGTGCTGACCGAGGCCCGCAAGGCCGGCAAGCGGATTTTGTTTGAAGGCGCGCAGGGGGCTTTGCTGGACGTTGATTTCGGCACCTATCCCTATGTGACCTCTTCCAACGTGATCGCGGGGCAGGCGGCGACGGGCACCGGCCTTGGGCCGACGGCGATTGATTTCGTGTTGGGGATCGTGAAAGCCTATACCACGCGGGTCGGCGAAGGCCCGTTCCCGGCAGAGTTGTTCGACGCCGATGGCGACCGTCTGGGCGAGCGCGGCCATGAGTTTGGCACTGTAACGGGCCGTAAGCGGCGTTGTGGCTGGTTTGACGCGGTTTTGGTGCGGCAAACCTGCGCCACCAGCGGCGTGTCGGGCATTGCCTTGACCAAGTTGGATGTGCTGGACGGATTTCCGGTTCTGAAAATCTGCGTCGGGTATGATCTGGATGGGGTTCGGCTGGATTATCTGCCGACCGCAGCCGATCAACAGGCCCGCTGCACGCCGATCTACGAGGAAATGGAAGGCTGGTCCGAGAATACCGCAGGCGCGCGGTCTTGGGCCGATCTGCCGGGGGCTGCGATCAAATATGTGCGCCGGATTGAGGAGTTGATCCAGTGCCCGGTGGCGATGCTGTCGACCTCGCCCGAGCGTGACGATACGATTCTGGTCACCGACCCGTTCGCGGATTGAACAGATGGCGCTGAGCTATAAAGCCCGCAAACGCTGGGCCTTGCTGATCCTGCTGGTCGGGATGCCGATCTATGTGGTGGTGGCGGTCAGTCTGATCGACAGCATCGCAAGGTTGCCGATCTGGGCCGAGGTTCCGGCCTATATTCTGCTGGGTTTTGGCTGGATTTTGCCGTTCAAGCGGGTGTTTCTGGGTGTCGGGCAACCAGACCCAGAGGCTACGCACGACACTGATCGAACTTAGCCCGTCACATGATCGGAAAAGATGGTTGAAAATGAAAACAGCCGGAACGTTCCCCAACGTTCCGGCTGTTTTATGGGCGCGAGTGGCAGCCTCGGCCCTGTTCTATGGTTTACAGCGCGATGCGCTTGGCCTCGGCCAGCAAGGGCGAGCGATCGGTGATCGCAAATTGGCCGCGCTTGATCTTGGCAATGCGGCCCTGACGCAGCAGGTTGCCAAAGGCGCGCAGGCTGTCTTCGCGGCCGTGATCGGGTTGCTCGATCATGTTTTCGACCTGCTGCATCACGAAGGGGCGGCTGAATTCCGGGCGGCCCAGAACGTGCGCGCAATAGACCGCTGACGCTTCCAGCAGATCGGCAAGCGAGTTTGCCCCCAGCTTTTCGGCGAAATCGGCAAAGCTTTGACCGTCGGCAAAGAAGTTGCCAGCATCCTCGGCGGTTGCATCAAGATCGTCTTGATCGTCGTCGCCGATCAAGCTGTCTTCCTGCGGCATGGCCTGCATCGCGGCCATACCCGCAGCACCACCGATCCGGCGCGGACGCACCGGCATCACCACGCGCGCGGTCGCGGTCGCGGCGGCGGGGGCTGGGGGTGGGGCGGCTGTTGCGGGTTTCGCACGGTCGATGCGCTGTTCGGAGACCAGAACCAGCGGGCTCAGGCGTTCGGCATTGGCGGCGGCGCGGCTTTCGACATTGGTATCGGCAGGCATGGCGCGCACGACGCTTTCCAGATCGTGACGGTAGATGTCCTGACGATCCGGCGCGGGTCTGCCGGGGTTGGCGGCTTTGATCTGACGCTCGGCTTCGGTGGCGGCAACGGCGGCTTTCAGATGCGAGATCGCGGAATGGCGGCGGCGGCTGTCCTCATCATCCATCGCGGAATTGGTGGCCGCAATCAGGCGGTTCACCGCATCGTCCCCCGATTCGGTTTCCAGCAGTTTGCGGGCCTCGGCCTGCGCTGCGGCATGGGGGTCGACAGCAGGTTCTGCTTTGCTTTCAACAGCATGAGTATCCGCCATCAAGGCAGCGACGGCGTCGGCTGCGGGCGCAATATCGTCGGCCAAGGCGGCGGAGAGGCGGGCATCGTCTTCGGCTTCGTTGGAGGGTTCAACCGCCGCCGGGCGGACAGCAAGGTTGCGCACCGGGCGGTTTGGCCGCACCGCAACCGGCTGTGGGGCTGCTGTGTCGGGGGCAATTTCTGCCTCGAGTGCGGCGAGTTCGGCCTGCAAAGCGGCCTCGGCTTCGGGCGACAGCAGCGAGGTTTGGGGCTGAACCGGAGTTGCATCGGCGCGGCGGATCTTGATAACGCGTGCGCGGGCGCGCTGGATTTTCTCACCTGCTTCGGTCGGCAGCGCTGGCTCTGCATCGCGGGCGATGGTGGCTTCCGGCGCAGCCACTTCTTCGTTTGCTTCGGCTTCGGGAGTAATAGGCGCGACGGCAGGCGTGTTGGTGGGTTCAAGGTCTGCGACCAAGTTGGCCAGCAGAACGTCATCCTCGGCATCATCGTAATCGCCTGAGTCGATCAGGGTCTCGGCAGGCTGCGCGGCAACGGGCTCTGCGACGGCTTCACCGGGCTGTGCCTGATCATCTTCTGCGATCAATGCGCCCAGCGAGGCCAGCATATCGTCGTCAGCATAGGCCGCGGCCTCGGCCAACGGATCATGCGCTGTGGTGTCCGCGCTTGTGGCTTCATCTTGCGCGTCCGAGAAATCTGCGGCGGCAAAGCTTTCGATGTCAAACTCTGCAACAGGCTGCGCTTGGTCCAAGGCCGGGGCGTCTTCCGCTGCGGCATCTTCGATCACGGTTTCTTCGATCAACAGGGCATCGGAGGCGATCAGAGCCGATGCTTCGGGCTGGGCGAAGTTATCCTCAAGACCCAGATCCGCATCATAGACCAAATCTTCGGTGTAGATTTCGTCAGTGCTTTGCGGCGTGACGCTGTCCGCTGACGCCAGATCAAGTGCCGCCAGATCGGCCAGATCTTGTGGCTCGACCTCTGTCGCGTCCTCAAAGGCAAGGACTGATGCATCTGGCTGATCAGCGGCTGCCACAGTTTCGATCAGATCAGCGGGCGCTTGTTCTGCGATTCCCGCAGGTTCTGCGGCGGCCAAAGCGGTGACGCTGGCCAGAATATCTTCGGAATGTTGATCTTCACTATAGGTCTCATCCGCCAAGGCCGCAGCTTCGGCGATGTGCTGCACCGACGGCTCGGCCACGGCTGCGGCGACATCCGGTGCTGCGACAGGCGTTTGGGCCGCCCGCAACCGCGACAAGCGGGCGGCAACGCTTTCGCCATTGCTGTCAAGGCCAGCCGCCGCCGCCACCGCAGGCATCACAGCCGGAGCGGCAACAGGCGCTGCAATCGCAGGCGCAGCAATCGTGGGGGTGTCAGCATCGCCGGCCCGCAAGATCACGCCATTGTCTTGAATTTTAGCCTCGACCCGGCGCTGAATTTCGCGCTCGGCAATCCGGTGCAGCATGGCGGCGTCAGGCGTAGGCGGCTCTGCGCCAAAGTAGCGGTCCTCGGCGGCAAGATCACGGAAATACTCGGCGATGGCCTTCATGGTGTTGAAGGGTTCGTCGAAACCTTCCAGCGTGCAGCTGAAAGTTCCGTAAGATACCGTAAGAATTTTACTTGCACCGATCATCGGGATGCCGCCTTTACAAAGTTCACGTCGTCAACCTGCACTGCGCTTTGTTCAATTCCGTGGACAGAACAGGGTAATTTGAAGGATTGATTGTGTTCACGGCATGGGGTTTGTGCCGCAATTCGAGGAACAGTATCGGGATTATGCAGGTGATTGTCGACTCTTTGCAGGGGGTAACTTTGGCGGGCGGCGGGCCGTTCGGCAAAGCTCAGCTTGCCCGTGCCTTGCGGTTTGCACCAAGAATTGTTGGGGCTGATGGTGGGGCCGACCGGCTTTTGGCCTTGGGGGCGAAGCCCGAGGCGGTGATTGGCGACATGGATTCGATCTCGGATCAGGCCAAAGCGCAGATGGCGGGGCGGTTGTTTCCGATTGCAGAACAAGTCACCACCGATTTTGACAAGGCCTTGCGCTCGATCCGCGCGCCATTCGTGCTGGGAATCGGCTTTGCGGGGGCGCGGCTGGATCATGGTCTGGCGGTGCTGAACACTTTGCTGCGCCACCCGGATCAGCGCTGTCTGGTGATCTCGCCACAGGACGTGATCTTTCTGGCACCTTTGCAGCTGCAGATGGACCTGCCGCTGGGCAGTCGGTTTTCGCTGTTCCCGATGGCCCCGGTGACCGGGGAAAGCGAAGGGCTGCGCTGGCCGTTGCAGGACCTGCACTTTGCGCCAGATGCGATGATCGGCACCTCGAACGAGGTTTCGGGGCCGGTGCAGTTGCGGTTCTCGGCCCGCAAGATGCTGGTGATCCTGCCGATCAGATCTCTGCAGGCAGCACTGATCGGGCTTGGCGTAGGGTCTGACGCTCGCGGTGGATGATATACAACCCCGAGGCCACGATGATGGCGATGCCCAGCCAAGTCAGCGCATTTGGGAAATCGCCGAACACCAGATAGCCCAGGATCACGGCTGAGACGATTTCAAGGTAATGCAGCGGGGCAAGCGTCGAGGCAGGCGCAGATTTCAGCGCCATCGTCATGCACAAATGCGAAGCCGCCGCCCAAAACCCCACGCCAAACAGCCAAAGCCAGTTCAGCCCTTCGGGCATCACCGGGTCCAACTCGGCGATGCCAGTGCCATTGGCCCATAGCATCACCGGCAAACAGATCACCCCACCGGCAATCGAGGTATGCAGCTGTTGGGTGACAGGATGCATACCGGTGGCGATGGCTTGGGTGATCAACATGTAAAGCGCAAAGCTGAATGCCGTCATCAACGGATAAAGCGCGGTGGTGCCGTATTGGGTGATCGACGGCTGGATCACCAACATCGCCCCGGCAAAGCCGACGATCGAGGCCGCAATGCGGCGCGGGCCAATCGGGTTGCCAAACAGCAAATGCCCAAGCAGCAGCAGAATGAACGGCTCGATAAACACAATCGCCAGCGCATCGGCAATCGGCATCACCTGAACCGCAGCAATGAATCCATAGGTTGAAATGATCAGCAGCGCCGAGCGCAGGGTGATCAACATCGACGTCTTGCGATCAATCCGCAGCGGCAATCGCATCAGCAGGGCAATCGGCAGCATCAAAGCGCCCTGCACCAAGAACCGCGCCGTGGTGATCTGGCCCACCGGAATAGCGGCGGTGGCGAGTTTCGATGCGGTGTCCAGCAACGGCGCCAAGACACAAAACGCAAGCATCAGCAGGATGCCGGGAATGATACGATCATTGTTCATGCAGCATGGCTAGCTGGGGCTGCGTGCGCTGTCCTGCCTGAAACCGACCCTGCGCCGGCAGGATTTGCTCTTTTAAAAATACTCAATCTGCACCGCTGCCCGCAGCATCCCGCCGCAATCCTGTCGCGGCGGCAGCCCCCTCATCCCGGCGAAGGCCGGGGGAGGGGAAAACATCTGCCGCGCAAGCGGCACCGCTGGATCAGCGTTTCAACAATTTGGCACGTTGACAGCAAGGCCCCCAAGCGAGGTCTCTTTATACTTCTCATGCATGTCATGCCCCGTCTGCCGCATCGTCTCGATGCAGACATCAAGTGACACCAGATGCTCGCCATCGCCGCGCAAGGCGAGGCTTGCGGCAGACACCGCCTTGATCGCGCCCAAACCGTTACGCTCGATGCAGGGCACCTGCACCAGCCCGGCGACCGGATCGCAGGTCATGCCAAGGTGATGCTCCAGCGCGATTTCGGCGGCGTTTTCTACCTGCATCACCGTGCCGCCCAACACTGCGGCAAGTGCCGCCGAGGCCATTGCGGCGGCAGAGCCGACTTCGGCCTGACAGCCACATTCCGCCCCTGAAATGCTGGCATTGTGCTTGCAAAGCCCACCGATGGCCGAAGCGGTCAGCAGAAACTCCCCGATCTTCTGCGTGCTCGCCCCCGGTACATGATCCAGATAATAGCGCAGCACCGCAGGCAACACGCCCGCCGCGCCATTGGTTGGTGCCGTCACCACCTGACCCCCCGCCGCGTTTTCCTCGTTCACCGCCATCGCGTAAAGCGACATCCAGTCGTTGATCGTATGCGGCGCTGTCATGTTCAGCCCGCGCTCTGCCAGCAGCGCATCATGGATGCCCTTGGCCCGCCTGCGCACTTTCAGGCCACCGGGCAAGATGCCCGTGCCCTCCATCCCGCGCGAGATGCAGGAATTCATCACCTCCCACAGCCGGGCGATGCCACGGTCGATCTCGGCCTTGGAGCGGAATTTCAACTCGTTCGCCAACTTCATTTGCGCAATCGACAGACCCGATGCCTTCGCCATCGCCAACATCTCGTCGGCGGTCTCGAATGGGTAGGGCACGTCGGCCTTGGCTTTGGATTTGCCCGCACCTGCGTCGGCAAGTTCTGCCGCGCTCAGCACAAAGCCGCCACCGATGGAATAATAGATCTCTTGCAAGATCACGTCGCCCTGCGCATCGGTGGCTTTCAGCATCATGCCATTGGCATGGCCGGGCAAGGCGGGGCCGTAATCAAAGTTGAGATCGGCTTTGGGGTCAAAGCGCAGCGGCGGCAGCCCCTCGGCGTGGATCGTGTGGGTCTCCGCGATTGCGGCAAGCGCTTTCTCGGCCTTTTCAGCATCATAGGTTGCCGGGTGAAACCCTGCGAGGCCAAGAATGGTGGCGCGGTCGGTGGCATGGCCTATGCCGGTGAAGGCAAGGCTGCCGTGCAACGAGGCTTTGACGCCGGCAAACTGAAACGGCGAGGCCCGCATCAGATCCAGAAACCGCGCGGCGGCGACCATTGGCCCCATGGTGTGAGAGGAAGACGGGCCGACGCCGACTTTGAACATGTCGAAAACCGAAAGAAACATGCGGGCGGTCCGATCAATAAGGATGGGTGAAGATGGCGTCGCCCAAAGCCTCGGCCTGGGCGCAGGCGCGGGCGGCGGGCGTGACTTCAAGCGCTGCAAGGATCTTGTGCAGGCTTGGGTAACTGGCGCTTGGGCAGGGCTCTGACAGCCAGCGCATCAGCACCGCGATGTAATATCCCAAGACCGAAGGCGTGGTGGACAACCAGTCGGGGGCGTCAAGCGCCACCATATTCTCCAGCGTCGCCATCAACTCTTGCAGGGTCGCCGCGGCCTGTGCCTTGACCGCATCGGCATTTTCAACACCTGCGACGCGGTGCGGGTAGTAATACTGCATCGCCACCGGATGCAGGTTGTTCGAGGTGAAGAACAGCCAGCTTAGAAACGGCCCGCGCTGCGGCGTGTTTGGCGCAGGGGCCAGTTTGCCCGCAATTTCCGCCAGATGCAGCAGGATCGCGGCGGTCTCAAACATTGTGGCGTCCGGGGTCTGCAGCGCAGGGATTTTGCCCAAAGGCTGCAGCTTGCGGTAGGCCGCAGTGTCAAGCGCACCGCCATCGCGATCAATGGGCGCGATCTGATAGGGCAGGCCAAGCTCTTCCAGCACCAGTCGTACGATCAGGGCTGCCGAGTCGGGGGTATGATGCAGGATATACATGCGGGCTGGCTCCTTTCGCGCCAATATGGCGCAAGGCCCACCGGTTAGCATGCAGAAAGCGACACATTACGGTGCGCAGCGGCGGCAAGGAGGTGGTTGTGCCATTTCATCTGTTTTCTAAATATCCCCGCCGGAGGCTCCTGCGGCCAGTATCGGAAGCCTCCGGCGGGGATATTTAGAAAACAGATGAATAACTTACGTCAAAAATTCTGCGGCGGCCAAGTCCCGTAGGGACGAGGCCGCCGGTCGCGGGACGCAAATGTTAATCTTGTTTTAGTCTATTTAGACGTTCTAGCCGATTGCGCGCGGGCCTGCGGGATCAGCCGATGAAATCCCACAGCAGTTTGGCGTTCAGCGCGATGATCACCACGGCGATCAATATGGCCAGCGCGACCAGCCAGCGGGGCGCTGCCAATGCCCCCATCTTGGCGCGGTCGGCGGTGAACATCACCAAGGGCACCACCGCGAAGGACAGCTGCAGCGAGAGAACCACTTGGGTCAGGATCAACAAGCGCCCCGTGCCAGCGCTGCCGTAATAAAGGGTGACGCCAGCGGCGGGGACGATGGCGATGGCGCGGGTGATCAGGCGGCGCAGCCATGGCGCAAGGCGGATTTGCAAAAAGCCTTCCATCACCGCTTGACCTGCAAGGGTGGCGGTGACGGTGGAGTTCAGCCCGCAGGCGAGCAAAGCGATGGCGAAGAGGGTGGGGGCAATGCCCGAGCCAAGCAGCGGGCCCAGCAACTGATGCGCGTCGCCCAGTTCGGCGACCTCGGTGCGGCCCGAAGTGTTGAACGAAGCCGCTGCAAGGATCAGGATCGAGGCGTTGATCAGCAGCGCAAAGCACAGCGCTACCGTGCTGTCGATGGTGGCGAATTTCAGCGCCTCGCGCTTTTCGGGGATCCTGTCGCCGTAGTCACGGGTTTGCACGATGGCAGAGTGCAGATAGAGGTTGTGCGGCATCACCGTCGCCCCAAGGATGCCAAGGGCAAGATACAGCATCTCGGGGTTGCGCAGGATTTCGGTGGTGGGGGCAAAGCCTTTGATCACATCGGCCCAGACCGGATCGGCAAGGGCAATCTGGATGCCGAAGCACAACGCAATCACGCCCAACAGCACGATGATAAAGGCCTCTAGCCAGCGGAAGCCTTTGGTTTGCAACCACAAGATCAGGAACACATCCAATGCTGTGATCAGCACACCCAGCTCCAGCGGGATGCCGAACAACAAGTTCAGGCCGATGGCGGTGCCGATCACCTCGGCAATGTCGGTGGCGATGATGGCGATTTCAGCGGCCAGCCACAACGGGATCGAGATATAGCGCGGGTAGGCGTCGCGGCAGGCTTGCGCCAGATCGCGCCCCGAGGCGATGGCAAGCCGGGCGCACAGCGATTGCAGCACAATTGCCATCAGGTTGGAAATCAGCGCCACCACCAGCAACGTATAGCCAAACTTCGAGCCACCGGCGAGCGAGGTCGCCCAGTTGCCGGGGTCCATATAGCCGACCGCAACCATATAGCCCGGCCCAAGAAAGGCAGCAAAGCGGCGCCACGCGCCTTTCGGCAGGGTCACCGAGCGGTGGACATCGGCAAGGGGGGCATCGCCCCGGGGTTGTTTCCAGTCTGCGGTCAGATCAAACGGCGATTTCATGGCGACTTTCTAGATATTGAGAATTATTCGCAATGTAGACTTGGCGTGAAACCTGTCAAGCCCTCGCTTGATGCAAAAGGCGATTCCCCTCTCGCCCGATGCGCCTGCTTTGCCTATAAGGGCGCAACAGTGTCAGGAGCCGCCCATGCCAGCCGAACTTTCCCCCATCGACAAAGCCAAATTCGTCGCCGCCAAGCGCGCGGTGGATTTCATTGAAAGCGGCATGAAGGTCGGGCTTGGCACCGGATCAACCGCCGCATGGATGGTGCGCTGTCTGGGAGAGCGGGTGCGTCAAGAGGGGTTGAAGATTGTTGGCGTTCCGACCAGCACCCGCACAGCCGAGCTTGCGCGGCAATGCGGTATCCATGTGACATCACTGGATGAGGCGAAATGGCTGGATATAACCATTGATGGCGCGGATGAGTTTGACCAGAATCTTGCGCTGATCAAAGGTGGCGGCGCGGCTTTGTTGCAGGAAAAGATTGTGGCGACCGCCAGCGATCAGATGATCGTGATTGCCGATGCCGCCAAAGAAGTGCAGCAGCTGGGCGCGTTTCCGTTGCCGATTGAGATCATTCCGTTTGGCTGGCAGACCTCGAAAGCATTGGTTGAAGAAATGCTGGTGTCGATGGATGTGCTGGCGCGCGATGTCACCTTGCGGATGAATGGCGAGCGGCCCTTGGTGACGGATGAGAGCAATTACATTCTGGACTTGCATCTGAAGCGCATCAGCAATCCGCGCCAGTTGGCGTTGGTGTTGAACCAGATCCCGGGGGTGGTTGAAAACGGGCTGTTCATAGATATCTGTGACATTGTGATCATCGGCCATGGCGACGGCAGGGTGACGGTGCGTGATATCAACTCGGGGTCTGAAACCGACGATCAGATTTTGTTTGCGCCGACGGATAATATCTTCGCTGATCTGGGGGAATAGCGTGTTCGACTACGATCTTTTCGTCATCGGCGGTGGCTCGGGCGGGGTGCGGGCGGCGCGGATTGCCAGCGCTGAGGGCGGTGCCAAAGTGGCGCTGGCCGAAGAAAGCCGGATGGGTGGCACTTGCGTGATCCGGGGCTGTGTGCCGAAAAAGCTGATGGTGTTCGCGTCGGAGATGCCTGAGGCGGTGGCGGATGCGCGGGCTTATGGCTGGGATGCGACCGTGGGCGCGTTTGACTGGGGGCGCTTTCGCGGATCGCTGGATCGGGAACTGGATCGGCTCGAGGCGGCCTATCGCAACACGCTGAAATCGGCGGGGGTGGTGATCTATGATGCCCGCGCCGTGGTGGTGGACCCGCACCGGGTGCGCTTGGCAGATGGGCAAGAATTCAGCGTCAAGCATATCCTGATTGCCACGGGCGGGCGGCCCTTTGTGCCGGACGTGCCGGGGGCGGAGCTGGCGGTGACCTCGAACGAGATGTTCCACCTTGAGGCTTTGCCGAAGCGGGCTTTGGTGGTGGGCGGCGGCTACATCGCCAGCGAATTCGCCTGCATCCTGCATGGTTTGGGCGTGCAGGTGACGATGATGTATCGGGGCGCTGCGATTTTGCGCGGCTTTGACGACGAGGCCCGCGCTACGGTGGTGGCGGCGATGACCAAACGCGGCATTGCTGTTCAATGCGGCGTTGATGTGGCGCGGCTGGAGCAGGCGGCGGGTGGCATTGCGGTGCAAGGCACCGATGGTTCGGCGCAGGAATTCGATCTGGTGATGTATGCCACCGGGCGCAAACCTAACTCGGGCGGTTTGGGGCTTGAGGCTTTGGGCGTTGGCATCGGTGCGCGCGGCCAGATACTGGTCGATGAATGGTCGCAGACGGCGGTGCCGTCGATCTATGCCGTGGGCGATGTGACGGATCGGATCAACTTAACTCCGGTTGCGATCCGCGAGGGCCATGCGTTTGCCGATACGGTATTCAGGGGCGTGCCCACCAAAGCCGATCATGAACTGGTGGCGTCGGCGGTGTTCACCCAGCCGGAGTTGGGCTCGGTTGGGCTGTCGGAAGAGGCGGCTAAAGGTAATGGGCCGATTGAGATTTTCAGCGCCAGTTTCCGGCCGATGCGCAGCCTGTTTGCGGGGCGCACAGAAGACCGGGTGTTGATGAAGCTGGTGGTCGATCAGGCCAGCCAGAAGGTGCTTGGTTGCCATATCGTCGGGCCCGGTGCTGGGGAAATGATCCAGCTTGCAGCGATTGCGGTGAAGATGGGGGCGACCAAGGCCGATTTTGACCGCACGGTGGCGGTGCATCCGACGGTGTCGGAAGAGCTTGTCACCATGCGCAAGCCAAGCAGAGTGGTGTGATGCGGCAATTTGCGCAGGGTATCTGCTTGATTTTCCGCGCCGAGTGCCCAATTCAGGCAAAAGCATAACAGGACGAAAGGTTGATCAATGGCGGGTAGCGGCGGCCCTTGGGGCGGAAATGGCGGTTCTGGTGGGGATGACCGGAATGGCCAGCGGCCAGAGGGCGAGCGACCGGGCGACCGGAATGGCCCGCGTCCGGGTGGCCGTAAGCCGGGCGAAGGCCCGCAGATGCCCGAGATTGATGAGCTGATGAAAAAAGGCCAGGAACATCTGCGCGTGCTGATGGGCGGGCGCGGTGGCGGCAATGGCCGTGGGCCTGTGGGCGGCGGCGGTGCCGGGCCGATGTTCAGCAAGCAGGGCATTGCGCTGGGCGTTTTGGCCGTGCTGGTGGCTTGGGGCTGGACCTCGGCTTACACCGTGAAGCCGGAAGAGCAAGCGGTGACGCTGATGCTGGGCAAGTTCAGCGGCGTGTCGGAAGAGGGTCTGCATTTCGCGCCTTGGCCGGTGATGACGGCGGAAATCGTGGAATCTCGCAAGCAGCGCACCACCGATATCGGCAACGGGGCTGCGGGCGAGTTGGACAACGGCCTGATGCTGACCCGCGATCAGAACATCGTGGATATCGAGTTTCAGGTGGTCTGGAACATCAGTGATCCGTCGAAATTCCTGTTCAACCTTGCCGACCCGGAAGACACCATCCGGGCGGTGTCCGAATCTGCAATGCGCGACATCATTGCGCGTTCGGAACTGGCGCCAGTGCTGAACCGTGACCGGGGTGTGATTGCATCCGAAGTGACTTTGGCGATCCAGAACACGCTGAACAGCTATGATGCGGGCATCAGCGTCATCCGGGTGAACTTTGACAAGGCCGATCCGCCGCGCGAGGTCATCGACAGCTTCCGCAAGGTGCAAGCCGCCCAGCAGCAGCGCGATCAGCTCGAAAAGCAGGCCGATGCCTATGCCAACACCGCGACCGCAGGCGCGCGTGGTCAAGCCGCTCAGCTGCAACAAGAGGCCGAAGGCTACCGGGCGCAAGTGGTGAACAACGCGCAGGGTGAGGCCAGCCGCTTCCTGTCGATCTATGCCGAATATATCAAGGCGCCAGAGGTCACCCGCAAGCGGATGTATCTGGAAACGATGGAGAAAGTCTTAGGCGGCATGAACAAGGTGATCCTTGACGGCGTGGCGGGCAAAGACGGGCAGGGCGTGCTGCCCTATCTGCCGCTGGATGCTTTGCCGAAACCTGCTGCGACAACCGGAGGGTCAAACTGATGCGCGCGATCTATATTCTTCCCGGCCTGATCCTGGCCGGAGCGCTGCTGCTGTCTTCGGTTTTCATCGTGGACGAGCGTGAAAAGGCTTTGGTCTTGCAGTTCGGTGAAGTGAAGCAAGTGGTGGACCAGCCCGGTCTGGGGTTCAAAATCCCCTTCGTGCAAGATGTGTTCCGCTATGACGACCGCATCCTTGGGCTGCCAACGCAGCCGTTGGAAGTGACGCCTCTGGACGACCGCCGCTTGGTGGTCGATGCCTTCGCGCGCTGGCGGATCGTTGATCTGGAAGCCTTCCGTCGGGCTGTTGGTTCTGGCGGCGTTGACGCTGCGCGCAGCAACCTCGACAAGATCATCAATGCCGAGATCCGCGAGGTTTTGGGTGGGGTGAACAGCCAGAAGGTGTTGTCAGAAGACCGGACAACCCTGATGAACCAGATCCGCGACAATGCGCGTGCCAAGGCAAAGGGCCTCGGCGTGGATGTGATCGACGTGCGGCTGACCCGCACCGATCTGCCCGAGCAGAACCTTGAAGCCACCTTCGCACGGATGCGGGCCGAGCGGGATCGTGAAGCCGCCGACGAAATCGGTCGCGGCAACGAGGCTGCGCAGCGGGTGCGGGCAACTGCAGATCGCTCTGTCGTTGAAGTGGTGTCCGAGGCGCGCAAGCAAGCCGAAATCGTGCGCGGTGAGGCAGACGCCACCCGCAACGCGATCTATGCCGATGCGTTTGGCAAAGATCCCGAGTTCTTTGCCTTTACCCGGTCGTTGACCTCGTATGAACGCGCATTGCAGGCGGGCAATTCGTCGATGGTGATGCAGCCAGACAGCGAATTCTTCGACTATCTGCGCACCGAAAAGGCGCCGGCTGCGGTGCCTGCTCCGTAGTCCAAGTTGGTCAGGATGAACCAAAAGGGCCAGCGATCGCGCTGGCCCTTTTGCGTGCGGATCGTGCAAATTCCGGCGCTGTTTGGCGCAAGGTTGCAATAGCGCTTGCGCCAAGGCTCACGTCGGTGACAAATTCATTCACGCAGGCTTGAGATGGCGCGATCTGGTTTGCATTGCAGATTTTGGCCCATAAATGAATATGCGGACAGTGATCCGACGGGGCCGAAGGTGTGACACCCGGACCTGCTATACGAAAAGGAGTTCGGACGTGCTTCATACTTCCCCCGCGCCAGTTTCCAAATCCGCGCGTGCGCTGACAGTTCCGACTTTGACCACGCCAAAGCGGCCCCGGCTGCTGCTGGCGCTTGGTCTTGGCCTGACGATGGCGCTGGCAACTGGCCCCGCGCATCAGGCCATGGCGTTCGGCGCACCCGAAAGCTTTGCTGATCTTGCGCAACAGATCAGCCCTTCGGTCGTCAACATCACCACATCGTCGATGGTGGCGCAGGCGACGGACGGCAATCCGATGGTGCCGCCCGGCAGCCCATTTGAAGATTTCTTCAAGGATTTCATGGACCAGAACGGCCAGGGCAACAACGAGCCGCAACGCTCCGAGGCTTTGGGCTCGGGCTTTGTGATCAGTGCTGACGGCTATATCGTGACCAACAACCACGTCATTGAGGGCGCGGATGATATCGAGATTGAATTCTTCTCGGGCAAAAAGCTGAAGGCGAAACTGGTCGGCACTGACCTCAAAACCGACATCGCCTTGTTGAAAGTCGAAAGCCCAGAGCCGCTGCCGTTTGTCGGCTTTGGCAATTCCGACAAGATGCGGGTCGGCGATTGGGTGATGGCGATGGGCAACCCGCTGGGGCAGGGCTTCTCGGTGTCGGCCGGGATCGTGTCGGCGCGCGGGCGCGAGTTGAGCGGGGCGTATGACGATTTCATCCAGACCGATGCTGCGATCAACAAGGGCAACTCGGGCGGGCCTTTGTTCAACATGGACGGGCAGGTGGTGGGCGTGAACACCGCCATTCTGTCGCCCACAGGTGGCTCGATTGGCATTGGCTTCTCAATGGGTTCCAACGTGGTGTCGCATGTTGTGGATCAGCTGAAGGAATTCGGCGAAACCCGGCGCGGCTGGCTGGGCGTGCGGATTCAGGATGTGACGCCGGATGTCGCCGAAGCGATGGGGCTGACCGAGGCCAAGGGTGCCTTGATCACCGATGTGCCGGACGGCCCGGCCAAGGCCAGCGGCATGCTGGCGGGCGATGTGATCCTGACCTTCAACGGCAAGGAAATCACCGATGTGCGCAGCTTGACCCGCACCGTCGCTGACAGCCCGATTGGCGAGGAAGTTCCCGCCGTGGTGCTGCGCGATGGCAAGCAGCAGACGCTGCAAATCAAGCTTGGCCGTCGTGAGACCGATGAAGAAGGCAAGCCGGTGCCCGCAGCGCAAAAGGACACTCCGGTAGAGCCACAAAAGACCGAAGTGCTGGGGCTGACTTTGGTGCCGGTGGATGATCAGGTAGCCAAGGATCTGAAGCTGTCCAATGGCGCGACCGGGCTTGCGGTAACGCATGTCGATGGCAGCTCGCAAGCGGCGGAAAAGGGCGTGATGCCGGGCGATGTGATCGTCGAGGCCGGCCAGCAAAAGGTGATGAAGATCAGCGATCTGCAAGACCGGCTGTCTGAAGCCAAAGCGGCGGGTCGCAAGTCGATCCTGCTGTTGGTGCGCCGCGAAGGCGATCCGCGGTTCGTGGCGCTTTCGGTCGAGTAAGCGCAAACGGGTGATATTGAAACGGCGGCGGGGAAACCTGCCGCCGTTCAGCTTTTCGCCGACACCGTAGGCAACAACCGGGCTTGCGCCCGCGTGCCCAAAGCAAATCCGGTGCAGGTGATCACAGCGCAGGTGCCAAAGGCCAGCGCCAGCACGGCAAGGGCGGTGGCGGGGCGGCTGGCAAACAGCCGCAGCAGATCGCGCGGATCGGCCTTGGCCACCAGTTGCAGCAGCAGGGTGATGCAGGAAAGCCCAATCAAGCCCAGCACCGCGCACCACAAACCATAGCCGATGATCTGCCGCAGCGTGGCTGCGCACTGGGTGTGCGCCACTAGCAGCGCACCGCTTGACCGGGCCGCGACCAGCAGCGGCAGCACCACCACCAAAGCCGTGCCAAAGCTGAGTTGTGCGCGGATCATCGTCTCAAACATCGTCACCAGACTGACAATCGCCACCGCGGTTAGCAGCAACATCGCCAGAAATCGCAGGCCAAGCCGGGTCAGCATTGCTTAGCCGATCTCGGCCAGCAACCGGGTGCGGAAAGACAGCATCCATTCGGCACGCTCTGATGCCATCGCGCGCCCGGGGGCGGTTTGCATGGTATCGACCAATTTCATCAGCTTGGTGTCAATATGATCCAGCGCGAAAGCGCGGTCGTCGCGCGCGCGGTGCAGCGCCATCGGATCATCGGCATCAAACAGCCCGCCACCCATCTGACCCGCAACATGGAACATCCGCGCGATGCCGATGGCACCCAAAGCCTCTAGCCGGTCGGCATCTTGCAACACGCGGGCCTCGGGGGTCATTGGGGTGATGCCAGCAGAAAAGCTATGTGCGGCAATGGCATGGCCGACGGCGGACAGCTTTTCTTCGGCAAAGCCATCGGCGCGCAGAAAATGGCAGGCGGCCTCGGCGGACAGGGTCGAGGCGCGGGCACGCTCGGGATGCGATTTCGGCAGATTGACCAGATCGTGGAACATGCAGGCCGCCAGCAGCACCGCCATATCGCAAGGCTCGTCCATCGCGATCAGCTTGGCGCGGCCCCAGACCCTGCGCAAGTGGCCCAGATCATGCGCGCCATCGGCAGGATGTGCCGCCCATTGCCGGGTGACTTCGGCCTCGTATCGGGTTTGTGCGGCGGCAAGGTTCATCGTGGGCAGGGTCATAGCGTTGATACATCCGTTGCAATGATGCCAAGTTCTTTCGCCGCCGCCAGTGACAGCGCCGGGCTGTCAAGGCCGCGATCGGCCTGAAACCGCCGCACGGCCTCGGAAGTGGTGGCATCCATCACCCCAGTCACGGCCGCCATATAAAGCCCACGCGCTTTCAGCGCGCGTTGCAGGGTGGCGACAAAATTGACGGTCATGTCCTGCGGGCAGGGCGCGCGGAACCAGACTTCTTCGTGATCCTGCACCAGCCGCTGATGCGTTTTGGTCTGATAGGTTGCAGGCGTCGTCACCTTGCCCGTCGCATCGCGCTTCTCATCCGTGACCACGATCTGTTCGGTGGTGGTTTCGATCACCGCCGGGGTGGTGTCTTTCGCCCAGCATTTGCCATCAGCATGTGGCGGCTGCGCGCCCTCACTCAGGCGCATCAGTTCAACGCCAAGATCGCCGACCACAGGCGCGCTGACGGCCACCTGCTGCGCACAGGCTGCAAGCGCCCAAGCGCAGATCAAACAGATGTGAAATCTCATGCCATGCCCGTATTGCCGCCCGGTTCGTCCAGACGTGGTTGGCCGCATAATACCCGCAAATCATGCCTGTGCAAAGCGGCGTTCTGGCATGCCTTTTTGCGGGCCTGCTGTGGTGACAGAATGTGGTCTGACGCAGGGGTTGTTTTGCGGGGACGGCCTCTGGCAAATGCTGTGGATTTGGCCTATGTCACAGCAAAGCGCCCCTTGCTGTGACAGCTTGGGCCAATCGCATGGGCAGGCAAGGTTAGGATAGCAGAATGGCCAAGATCATCTACGTTGAATTCGGCGGCAAGGAACATGTGGTCAATGTCGCAAACGGCTTGACCGTGATGGAGGGCGCGCGTGACAACGGTATTCCGGGCATCGAGGCCGATTGCGGTGGCGCCTGCGCTTGTTCGACCTGCCATGTCTATATCGACCCGGCTTGGGTCGACCGTCTGCCTGCCAAAGATGCGATGGAAGAAGACATGTTGGATTTCGCATGGAACCCCAATCCCGCGACCTCGCGCTTGACCTGCCAGATCAAAGTCACCGATGCGTTGGATGGCCTGCGGGTTCAGATGCCGGAAAAGCAGATCTGATCCATTCAGGGTCTGCACTACATTCAGCGCGCAGCCCTGTCGGCTTGCGCGCTTTTTGCTGTTCGGGGGGGGAGTTCAAGCCACGGATTTTGTGTATAAAATCCATTCTGCCGCATCGACCTGCCAGTCGTCCTTGACCACCGCGCGGCGGGCCAGTTCGCGAAAACCCTTGCCGGTGTAAAGGCGGCGCGCCTCCGCGTGGCTGTCAGCGGCGATCAGGCTAATGGTATCATGACCCGACGCGCGGGCGATTTGTTCGGCATGGGCCAGCAGCGCGCTGCCCGTGCCCCTGCCGCGAAACGGCTCGTAGGTGGCCAGCACGTTCAGATACCACGATCCGGGGGCCAAAGCCTCTAGCTGCATCAGCGGCACGAAGATTGCCGGGGTATCGGGGGCGATCGGGCTGGGCTCGGCCTCGGCGGGATAGCCCAGCAGACAAGCCGCCACCGCGCCGTCAACTTCGGCCAACCAAGCGTTGCGATAAGAAAAGCTGCCGGTTTCGCGGGCGGCGCGCTCTTTGCCATAAGCCCAAGGGTCCCCCGACGCGCCGACGGATTTTTGCCAGAAATGCAGCGGCAGATCATCGGCCGCCATATTGATGAAGCGCGCAAGATGTTCAGCATCGCCCGGCATGGCTGCACGGATGGCTGCTTTTGCTTCGCGGATCGACACGCCCATGGCACCCTCATCTTTCGCTAAATCTGCTTGGGGCCCGCGTCACCCTGCGCGCCGTGGCGACGTTATGCCCGATCCGCAGGCTTGATCCAAGCCTTCAGCTTGGGGATAGGGCGGTGGGAGGCAACCTCCCCCCGCACCCCCCTCTGGCCTCCACTGCGGGCCCGCAATCGCAGGCTCTTGTCAGTCTGGTGCTAAGGTCTTACCAAAACAGCCAAACCCGACATTATTCTGGAAGGACTGACATGGCTGATATGGTTTTCCGCTTTCCCGCCCCCGGCCCCGAGCCAATGCTGACCGATCTGGAGGGCTGGACCAAGATCGAAGGCAACCCGACGATGAAAACCTGGGTGCAGCACACCTCGATCGACGGCAGCGTGATCAGTGGCACTTGGGCGGCGACCTTGGGCAGCTGGCACACGGTGTATAAATTCTACGAATTCGTGCATCTGATCGAGGGGCAAATCACCATCACCCCCGATGGCGGCAGCCCTGTTACGCTTCGCCCGGGCGATGGCTTTGTGGTCGAGCCGGGCTTCAAAGGCGTGTGGAAGATCGAACAGCCGGTCAAAAAGCATTTCTGCATCAAACTAAGCTAGGATGTAGGGCGTATGCGCCGGCTGCCCTGATTGTGGGGGTTATGCGGTGGCAACAAACGCTTGGTGATCGCAGATCCGGCAAGGGTGTCTGGGGAAACCCTTGGCCACCAAAGCCAATTCAACCCGCGCGTGGCCTTAAAATGGATGCGCGCGGCCATCCCAGGTTTCAAAGCAGCCCGTGGTTGCCAGCGACAGCGCAGCAAAGCGCGCGGCAAGCCCAAGCGCTGATTGCGCTTCGGTAATATCCGCGCCCGCGCCACCCATATCGGTCTGGGCCCAGCCCGGATGATATATCCCCACCGCAATGCCGCGCCCTTTAAGATCGCTGGCCAGATTGCGCCCCAAATTCAGGGCCGCAGCCTTTGAGGCGCGGTAGATATAGCTGCCACCGGGGGCCAGAGTATCCGATGCCATCTGCGATGAGATGATTGCGATCTTGCCGCCCGCCCGGGCCAGTGCGGGCAACAGTGCTTGTACACTGAGAAACACCCCCGTCACATTGGTGGCAAAGCCTTCGGCCCATAACGCTGGCGCATAGCCATCGTCCAGACGCTGGCCGCGATCCGGGTAAACCCCGGCATTGCAGATCAACAGATCAAGCGTTTCAACGCTTTGCCCCAACGCCTGCTGACCTGCGGCATCGGTCACATCCAGTCGGATCAGGCCTTGCGACGCGCTGCGGCTGGTGCCGATCACCGTTTCCCCCGACGCGCGGTAATGCTCAAACAACGCCCGGCCAATGCCGCGATTGGCCCCGGTGATCAAAGTGGTCATCAATTGGCCTTTCTGGGGGGCATGAACGGCAGGGGCATGACCTGCACGCCATCCTCGATCAAAGCGCGGGCCTCGTCGGCCTTGGCCTCGCCGTAAATCGCGCGGCTGTCGATATCGCCGTCGTGCATCCGCCGCGCCTCGGCTGCGAAATTCAGCCCGACATATTCCGAGTTCGCCTCGACCTGCCGGCGCATCTCGGCCAAGGCCGCTTCCAATTCTGAGGCAGGTTCGCTGAGCTTTGGCCGCGCCGCGACCTCACCTGCTTTGCGGGCAGGGCGCACTGCCGGGGCCATCAGAGTTTTTTCAATTGCGGTATCACCACAAAGCGGACAAACGATCTGACCCGCCGCGCGCAGGCTGTCATAGCCCGCCGCAGACTGGAACCAGCTGTCGAAATCATGAGATTTGCTGCAACGCAGCGCATAGTGGATCATGCTTTGGCCAAACCGAAAGGACGCATCTTATCTAAGCAAGGTGCGCCGCTTTTCAAGCACTGGCAAGGGCTTGCGAGTGCAGGGGTTTGCCAGTGCTGGGGATTAGAAGCGCAGGGGCTTAGAAACGCAGTGCCTAATGGGGAAAGGCTTATTGGGCGACAAGCAGCGCGGGCTGTGCCGCCATATCGGCGCTCAGCCCGGCCAGCACCATCCGCAGCTGCGGCTCGTTCACCTTGCGCGCGGCTTTGTCGGCGGCAAACCACTTGCGGCGACGCTCTTTCCGCTCGGGGAATTTGTCGGCGAGCTCTGACACCCGCAAGGCAAACACCTCAACCGCACATTCGCAGCTGCGCTTCGGTGTCAGCAGTTTGACATAGTTGAACTGGCCAAGCGATGTCTGCGCAATCTCACCGCGCACCCCAGCCTCTTCCCACGCCTCTTGCATCGCAGCCTCGGAGGGCGAGCGTTTGTCCATCGGCCAGCCCTTGGGGATCACCCAGCGCCCGGTGTCGCGGCTGGTGATCAGCAGCACTTCGACCTTGCCACGGTGCATCCGCCAGCACAAAGCGCCATATTGCACAGGGCATGCTTCGGCCTGTGGTGGCGGCACTGCGGCTAGGGTCTGGGTCATCTGATCGGCCTCACTCGTATTATACGCTGCGGTTCTTCAGAGCCGCGCTTAGGCTCTATATGGCATATTGCTTAAGCTTTGCATAGGATTGGCCGCGATTTGTGGGTCAAATCCAGTTACAAAACTGTTACATTCGCCCAGATTTTGCGCAAAACCCGTCATATCGGCTGCCCGCGCAAGGAATTGCGGCGCTGGGCGTCTTGCGGTAAAGCTGGCCTGCCGCAACCGGAGACCAAAGTGCCCGCACATCTCGCACCCGATCCGCTGACGACCAGCCCCGCCGTAAAAGTCGCCTGCATCACCACGGTGCGCAATGACCGGATTTTTCTGCGCAAATGGATCGACTATTACGGCGGCAATTTCGGGCGGCAATCGCTGTTTGTGATCATCGACGGCTTGGATGAAACCATTCCGGCCGGGTTCGAGGGCGTCAACTTTCTGCATCTGCGCCACCGTGACTGGGCGGCAGAGGTCAGCAATGTGCCGCTGCGCCGGGTCGTGATGGAACATAATCGCAGCCGCGCGATTTCCGATCTGGCGCGGACGCTGTGGCGCTATGACTACGATGCGGTGATCGCCACCGATGTGGATGAGTTTCTGGTGGCAGACCCCGCCCGCCACGCCAGCCTTGATGCGTTCATCCAAAGCCACAAGCCGCGCACGGCAACTCTGTCGGGTATGGGCCTTGATGTGGTGCAGGATCTTAAATCGGAACCCGCGATTGATCCGTCGCAGCCGTTTCTGGCGCAACGCCGGGTGGCGGTGGTGTCCAACGCCTATACCAAGCCGGTGTTGGCCTTCAAACCGATCACTTGGGGCGCGGGGCTGCACCGGGTCAAGCGGCGCAATTTCCACATCCATCCTGATCTTTACATGTTCCATTTCGGCATGATTGATTACGAGACGGCGATGGGCCGCGCCAATGATCCCAACCTGATCGCGGCAGGCTGGGGCCCGCATATGCAGCGCCGCGAAAGCCTGTTCCGCATGGTCGAAGCTGCCACCCCGACTCCCGCCGAACCCCTGCTGGATGACTTTCGCAGCCGCTTGACGTGGAAACGTCGCCTGCTGGCCTGGAACAAGCCTGCGCCGCTGCCCGGCCCGCCGGTGGTGCTGATCCCCCAAGGCCTGCGGTCGGTGCTGTGAGCGAGCCGATTGATGCGGTGCTGACATGGGTAGACGGCGAAGACCCCGCCCATGCCGCCAAACGTCGGGCCTATGATCCGGGCTTTGGCGCGGCAGGCGTCGAGGCCACCCGCTTTGCCAGCCGCGACGAAATCCGCTTCAGTCTGATGGCGCTGCTGAAATTTGCACCATGGCTGCGCTGCATCCACATTGTCACCGATGGCCAAACCCCGGCGGTCGTGTCCGAACTTTGGGCCGCCGATCCGGCAAACCGCACGCGGGTGAAGATCGTCGATCACAAAGTGATCTATGCGGGGCATGACGCGATGCTGCCGGTGTTTTCCAGCCGCTCGATCGAGACAGCACTTTACCGCATCCCCGATCTGGCAGAGCGTTTCTTGTATCTGAACGATGATTTCTTTCTGATCCGCCCGGTGCAAGTCGCTGATTTCTATACGGATCGCGGGCCAGTGCTGCGCGGTCGCTGGATGAGCCGCGCTTATGGGCTGGCGGTGCTGTTGCAACGGATCGTCGGAAGGTTGAAAGGGCGCGGCAAGGATTGGCGGCCCAGCGGCTTCAAGGCAGGCCAGTTGAACGCGGCGCGATTGGCAGCACCGGGGCTGCGGTTTTTCAGCTTTGGCCATATCCCGCATCCGCTACGCCGCTCCACCTTTCAGCGGTTTCAGGCGGCGCATCCTGGGGTGATCGAGGCGAATATGGCGCGGCGTTTCCGGCATGGTGCGCAGTTCAACCCCACCAGCCTCGCCTGCCATCTAGAACTTGCTGCAGGCAGTGCCACAATCGCGCCGGCAGACAACACGGTATACTTCCGCGCCGATGTCGACAAACCCCAGCGCATCCGCGAGAAAATTGCCGAGGCTGAGGCCCGCGCGGATGTGCTGTTCATCTGCGTAAACAGTCTGGATCAGGCCAGCGCCGAGGTGCAGGGCGATATTCTGGCCTATTTGCACCGCACCATTCTGCAGCCCTAAAGCCTGTCTGATTTTGGCGAAAACAACAGCTTCGCCACCAGACACGCGCTAGGCAGGCCTTTCGCTCAGCTTTGGCGGCTGCTTGCCTGGCCAATCTGTCGCCAGATGATAGGCTTGCCCCATCGCCAGCACGGCGGCATCCGCCCCCACCGGGCCCGCGATCTGCATGCCCATCGGCAGACCATTGCTGCCAAAGCCCACCGGGACGTTCAGCGCGGGCAAACCGATCAGGCTGATCGGAATGACCACCTCCATCCAGCGGTGATAGGTGTCCATCGCTTGGCCATTGATGCTCTGCGGCCAGCGCCACTCGACGGGGAACGGCCAGACCTGCGCCGTCGGCAACACCACCGCGTCGAATTTCTGGAACAGCTTGGCCATGTGGGCATAATAGCGGCTGCGGATCACGCTTGCTTCATAAACAGCCTGCGCAGACATGCCGCGACCCTGCTCGATCTCCCAGATCGTCTCAGGTTTCAGCTGCGCACGTTTGCTGGTATCGTCGTAAAGCGCCTTCATGCCACCCGCATTCAACATCGCGCGCAGGGTGGTCCAAGCCTGCCACAGCTTTGCAGCCGGGAAGGGGGGGGCGATGGCCTCGATCTGCGCGCCCTGATCGGCAAACACCTGCAAACCGGCCTCGCACAATTGCAAGATCCCCGGCTCGCACGGATAGGCACCGCCCCAATCGCCCAGCCATGCAATCCGCCTGCCCCTCATATCCATGGAAAGCTGCGCTGCAAAATCGCGTCCATCGCGGCCAAAGGGCACCTCGGGGTTTACCCCGGCCTGCACCGACAACAGGTTGGCCAGATCTTCCACATCGCGCGCCATCGGCCCTTCTGTCGCCAAGGTCCGCAGAAAGGTGTCTCCTTCGGCATCGGCGGGCACCAAGCCCCAACTGGGCCGAAAGCCGTAGACGTTGCAAAATGCCGCCGGATTGCGCAAAGAGCCCATCATATCAGAGCCATCCGCCACCGGCACCATCCGGGCGGCCAGTGCCGCCGCAGCGCCCCCTGAAGATCCGCCTGCGGTGACGGTCAGATCATAGGGGTTGCGGGTGACGCCATGCACCGGGTTGAATGAATGGCTGCCATGGCCCCATTCGGGCGTGTTGGACTTGCCAATGAAAATCGCCCCAGCCGCCCGCATCCGGGCCGCCAACAAATCATCCGTCATCGGCACAAAATCCGCAAACAACGGCGAGCCATAGGTGGTGCGCAACCCCTTGGTCGCACAAAGATCCTTCACCGCCAGCGGCAACCCATGCAGCCAACCCAAGGGCTTCGCATCATCCATCGCCCGCGCTTCGGCCATCAGATCATCATCGTTGCGCAGGGAAATCACCGCATTGACCACGCCATTGGTCGCTGCAATCTGCGCAAGATGATCGGCCATCACTTCGGAGGGGGCGACTTTGCGCGCCGCAATCATCCGCGCCAGATCAGAGGCCGACCTCTTGTGCAAAGCCATCTTGGCCATCCTGTGTGCAAATTTTAGGGGGGGAATGTGGGGAGGGTTGGAGGGGGCGGATGCCCTCTCCAAATTTGTGCGGCTTGCAAAGAAGCGGGGGGCTCAGCACCCCCCGCACCCCCGCTGTCACCGCAGCCTGCTTACTTTTGCAGTTCCGTCCAGATCGCGGTCATGTATTCCTGCGCTTTCGGCGAGCAGGTCGGCAGGAAATGGCCCGAGGCTTTGAACTCTTCTGGGACCACCACTTCCGGCGCGGTTTTCATGTCTTCCGGCATGAACGCATCCGACCCGGCAATGCCGTTGGCATAGCGCGCGAACGACGAAATCATCGCGGCGTTTTCCGGGATCATGATGAAATCAAGGAACTTGTAGGCTTCCTCGACATTCTGCGCGTCTTTCAGCAGCGCCACCGAATCCATAAACAACGGGAATCCTTCTTTCGGATAGCCGTATTTCACATCCGGGTTCGCCAGACGCACACGCATGGTCGAGCCGTTCCAGTTGACGCTTGCCGCCCAATCGTTGTTCGACAGCTTTTCAGTGGCGCCGTAATCCATCGACAACCAATCGGGCTTGGCGGCCACCAGCGCATCTCGGGCTTTCTTCAGCACTTCGGTATCTTCGGTGCAAGGCTCGCCGCCGACATACCAGAGTGCAAGGTTCACCACGTCGTTCATCTCGGGCACGACGTTGATTTTGCCCTTCAACTCGTCCGGCACATTCAGAAACACCGCCGAGGTGTTGATGTCGCCGCCATAAACCTTGGTGTTCACCGCGATCCCGGTCGAGCCCCACTGCCACGGAATCGTATGGGTGCGGCCCTTGTCCCAAGCCACATCAATCCATTCCGGCGCGATATTGCCTTTGTGCGGCAACTTGCTGTCATCCAGCGGCACGATCAGGTCTTTTGCCACCCAGATCGGCACATAGTTGGCCGAAGGCACCACCAGATCAAACCCCGACCCGCCCGCCTCGACCTTGGCCAAAGCCGCGTCGTTGCTGTCGTAATCGGTCACCGTCACCTTGATGCCGGTCTCTTTTTCAAACTTTGCCAGCAGTTCAGGGCTGGTGTAGTTGCCCCAGTTGAACAGCTGCAGCGTGCCTTCCGCCGATGCCAGCGAAGTGCTCGCCAGCAACAGAAGTGTGGCTGAGAATAGTTTTTTCATTGTCGTCTCCCTAGGTTTCGTCTCGTTGTTATTTTTGCAGATCGGTCCAGATTGCGGTCATGTAGTCCAGTGCCTTGCCCGAACAGGCGGGCAAGAAATGGCCAGCCGCTTTGAATTCCGCCGGGATATTGACCTCGGGTGCGGTCGCCATATCGGCGGGCATGAATTCGGTCGAGCCGCTGATGCCGTTGGGGTAACGCGCGAAGGCCGAGATCAGTGCCGCATTTTCTGGCAGGCTGATGAAATCGAGGAATTTATATGCCTCATCGACGTTTTTCGCATCGCTCAGCAACGCCACCGAATCCATCCACAAAGGATAGCCCTCTTTCGGATAGCCATAGACCACATTGGGGTTTTTCAACCGCGAGCGGAAGGTTTCGCCCGACCAGTTCACCGAGGCCGCCCAATCGCCGTTCGCCATGCGCTCGGTGGTGCCATAATCCATCGAAATCCAGTATTGCCGCGCATTGATCAGCGCATCATGCGCCTTTTTCAGTACCGCGACATCCTCGGTGCAGGGTTTGCCACCCGCCCACATCACCGCAAGGCCGACGACTTCGTTCATTTCGGGCACGACGTTGATCTTGCCCTTCAACTCTTCTGGTGGGTTCAGGAAAATTTCAGAGGTGTTCGGATCGCCCTTGTAGATCGAGGTGTCGACCGAAATCCCAGTCGTGCCCCATTGCCACGGGATCGTGTAGTTGCGGCCCTTGTCCCATTCCACATCCATCCATTCCGGCGCGATGTTGCTGTGGTGCGGCAGCTTGCTGAGGTCCAGTTTCTGGATCAGACCCTTTTCGACATAAATCTGCACGAAATGCGCCGAGGGCACCACCAGATCATAACCGCCACCGCCCGCCGACACTTTGGCAAGTGCGGTGTCATTGCTGTCGTAATCGGTGACCGTCACCTTGATGCCGGTTTCCTTTTCAAACTTTTCCAGCAGCTCCGGCGAGGTGTAATCGCCCCAGTTGAACAGGTTCAACTGGCCTTCGGCCGCAGCAATCGAGGTGGTGGATAACAGCAAGGAAAGGGCGAGCAGAGGCTTTTTCATCAGGCAGGCTCCGGTGTTGGACGGTGAGGAGGGACGTTTTTTATCGTTAAGCTTTTTTATCGTGGCACAGATGGTTGCAGGGTCAGTCGTTTTTGCGGGTCAGCAGGAAGAATGCGGTCAACAGCACAATGGTCAGCGCCAGCAGCATCGACGAGATCGCGTTAATCTCGGGTGTCAGCTGACGGCGCATTTGCCCCAGCATGTAGGTTGGCAAGGTATCTTGCCCGCCAGATTTGACGAATTCGGTGATCACCACATCATCAAGGCTGATCACAAAAGCCAGCATCGCGCCGGCGATCACACCGGGCAGCAGGATTGGCAAGGTCACATGGCGGAAGGTCTGCCACGGGCTTGCGTAAAGATCAGCTGCGGCGGTTTCCAGCGTCATATCCATGCCCTCTAGCCGGGCGCGGATCGGCAGATAGGCAAAGGGGATGCAGAAGGCGGCATGGGCAAAGATCACATAGCCGATGCCTTGGATTCCCGTCGCCTGCTTGATCATGCCAAACAGGATCAGCAGGGATACCGCGGTGACAATCTCGGGCACCATCAGCGGCTGGTTGATCATCACGTAGATAAAGGTCTGGCCCTTGAATGCCTTGCGCCGTGTGGTGCCCAGTGCCGCCATGGTGGCGACGGCCGTGGAAATCAGCGCAGCACAGACTGCGATCAGCAACGACCGGACCGTGGCATCTTTGACGGCGTCATTGTTCCACGCCTTCACATACCAATCCCACGAAAAGCCGCCCCAGATCGCCACCGATTGGCTGGCGTTGAACGAATAGGCCACCAGCGTCAGGATCGGCAGGTAAAGCGTCACGAACACGATCACCGCCGTGGCGGTAAAGCCGGGCAGCTTGGCGACCGAGAATGATTTAGTGGCCATGAGCAGTATCCCGATTTGCATATTTCACATAAATCAGCAGCGCTACCGTCACGATGATCAGCAGCGTCAGCGACAAAGCCGCCCCCAAGGGCCAGTTGCGCCCTTGACCGAACTGCAGATCAATAAAGTTGCCGATCATCATCTGCTTGCCGCCCCCCAGCACGCGCGGCGTCACATAAGCGCCCAAAGAGGGCACAAACACCAGAATAGAGCCAGCAATGATCCCCGGCTTTACAATCGGCAGGATGACGCGGCGCAACACCTGCCAGCGGCTGGCGTAAAGATCATAAGCGGCCTCCAGCAGCCGCATATCAAAGCGGTCGATGGCGGCAAACAGCGGCAACACCATCAGTGGCAGATAGACATAAGCCATGCCGATGAAGACCGCGGTATCGGTGTAAATGATGCGCAAAGGTTCCGAGATCAGGCCCAGCTTGATCAGCACGGTGTTCAGCAAACCCTCGTTGCGGATCACTTCGTTGATCGCATAGGTGCGGATCAGCAGGTTGGTCCAGAACGGAATAGTGATCAGAAACAACCACAAAGCCCGCGATTTTGCCGGACGGGTGGCGATGAACCAAGCGGTCGGAAAGCCCACAGCAAAGGTCAGCAGCGTGGTCAGCACCGACAGTTTGATAGAGCGCCAAAAGATCGTCACATTGGCGTCGGCCAGACCGTAAGTGTCGTCGAAAATGTCCTTGGTCCACAGGATGCCGCGCCATCCATCCAGCGAGAACGCCCATTCGATATTGCCGTATTGGCCGGGGGCAAGGAAGGAATACACCACCACGATCATCAGGGGCCCGACGGCAAACAGCGTCAGGATCACCAATGCCGGGGTCGATAGCAGCCAGCCGTTGCGGGTGGATTGCGCGGCTTGGGCTTTTTCAGCAGCGCTCATTCAATCCTCCAACACTTGGGCAGCACCGGGGGTAAAGCGCACGCCAACGGTCTGGCCCGCAGCCAATGCCGCCTCGCCCGTCACGTCTGACACCACACAAGCCTCAATCTCGGTGCCATCGGCCAGATGCAGCTGATAGTTCATGTCGGTGCCCATATAGACCACGCCGCGCACGGTGGCGGGCAGGGTGCCAGCCTCGGGGGTTGGGCTTAGCTTGACCTGTTCGGGGCGCACGGTGACGGTGACTTGACCGGCTTTGGTGCCAGCGGGGGCTTCAATCTGATAGCCGCCGGGCAGGGTCAGGGTGCTGCCATCCGAGGTGGCGGGCAGGAAATTCGTCTCGCCGATAAAGCTTGCGACAAAGCGATTGTGCGGCCGTGTGTAAATCTCGCGCGGGGTGCCGACCTGTTGCAGTTTGCCCGCCGACATCACGCCGATGCGGTCCGACATCGTCAGCGCTTCTTCCTGATCGTGGGTCACGAAAATAAACGTGATCCCGGTTTCCGTCTGCAAGCGCTTCAACTCGCCCTGCATTTCGCGGCGCAGCTTCAGATCCAGCGCCGACAATGGCTCGTCCAGCAGCAGCACTTTCGGCGACGGAGCCAAAGCCCGCGCCAAAGCCACCCGCTGTTGTTGGCCGCCCGAAAGCTGGCTGGTCTTGCGGCTGGCCATCGCCTCCAACTTCACCAAGGCCAGCATCCGGTCCACCGTGGCCTTGACCTCGGCCTTCGGGCGGCCCTGCATTTGCAGTCCAAAGCCGATATTCTGCGCCACCGTCAGATGCGGAAACAGTGCATAGCTTTGAAACACCGTATTCACCGGACGCTGGTTCGGCGGCAGGTAGGTGATGTCAGCGCCTTCCAGCAGGATTGTGCCAGAGGTCGGCATCTCAAACCCCGCGATCAGCCGCAGCAGCGTGGTCTTGCCGCAGCCGGAGGGGCCGAGCAGCGTAAAAAACTCGCCCTTGCGGATTTCAATGGATACGTCATTCAGCGCGCGCACCGCATTGTCGCCTTGCCCGAAGGCTTTCACCGCATTGCGGGCCTCAACGGCGTTTTGTTGGCTCAAGGTGACTCGCTCCCGTTTAATTTTGATCATATTGTGCAGCCGCAACGCCATGGCGCAACAGAAACTTGCCCTGATGTGCCGAAAGACTAGGCAGTTGCCGCTTAGGTTGTGCAAATGCCTAAAGCTGCGGCAGCCGATGAACCGCGACAAAGCCGTAGGTTTAGCAGCGCTTAGGCAGGCGTTAAGCCATCTTGGCCCGTCGACCTGCCCAAGGTGCCGCAGATTCGATTTCAGCACAAAGTGCGATCAGCTCTTCATCGCGCCCATAAGCCGCCGCCAGATGCACGCCAATCGGCAAACCGCTGGCGGATTGCCCCAGCGGCAGCGATGCCGCTGGCTGGCCGCTGGCATTGAACACCGCGCAGAACGGCGAATATGAAAAGATCCCGCCCGGCCCGACGCGGTAATTCACATAATCATCGCGGTCATGGTGATAGCGCCCAACCTTTGCCGGCGGCTCGGCCAAAGTCGCCGACAGCAGAATATCCGGCCCCGCATGATCCGGGCCGCCCGCGAAATACCCGGCCATCTGACGACCAAAGGCATGAATCTCGCCCACCGCCTCCAGATAGCGGGTCGGGGGCAGGGTGGCGGCATAGGCGCAAGCCGAGCGGCCAATGCCCTCGACAAGATCGGGCGTCAAAGCCCGCCCGCCCAATGCCTTCTGGATCGACAAGGCCGTGCCCACGCCGACAATATCGGTCCAGGCCCGCATCATCATATCGACATCGGCACGGGGCCGCCCCGGTTCGACATGATGGCCAAGGCTTTCCAGCAGCGCCCCGGCATCGCGCACGGCTTGCGCCACCTCGGGGTCAATCGCCTCACCCGTAAAGGTCGTATCGCACAAAGCCACCCGCAGGCGGCGCGGCGGACGGCTGATCGCTGCTGCATGGCCATGAGCCAAGGGCGGGGCGACATAAGGTGCGCCCAGATCAGGCCCCTCGCAAGCATCCAGCATCAAAGCTGTGTCGCGCACCGATCGCGTCAGAAAGCCGTCAATCGCCATGCCCGCCCAGCCCTCGCCGCTGTATGGCCCATCCGGCAACCGCGCCCGCGTCGATTTGAACCCGAACAAGCCGCAGCTAGATGCAGGGATGCGCACCGAGCCGCCGCCATCCGAACCATGCGCAAACGCCACGATCCCTGCCGCAACCGCCGCCCCAGCGCCGCCGGATGAGCCGCCCGAGGTGTGATCCAAATTCCACGGATTGCGGGTAGGCCCGCCATAAACCGCAGCCTCGGTCACCGCGCCAACGCCGCCTTCCGGGCTGGTGGTGCGACCAAAATTCACCACACCTGTGGCGCGAATACGCTCCCATATCGCGGAGTCCCGCGCGTATTGGGTGTTCATCAGCAAACGCGAGCCATTGTGGCCCGGAAAATCCACCGCCTCACAGCCAAGATCCTTCAGCAAAAACGGAACACCCCGGAACGGCCCGTGCGGCAGCCCTTCGGCAATTGCGCGCCGTGCGGCATCTTCCTGCACCAGCACCACCGCATTGATCGCCGGATTATGCGCCGCAACCGCCGCCAAGGCAGCGTCCAGCAACTCGCTCGCCGTCACCTGACCCGATGCCACCATCCCCGCAAGCTCTGTCGCATCCCGCGCGCCCAGATCACCCATCATGCCGATTCTCCTGCTTGATTTGACGGCAGTTGACGCTTGCGATCCTGCCAATGTCCAGCGCGCCCTGATCTGTGCCAGCAGAACAACGCCCCCAGACCAAAACTGCGATCAGCGCCGCACTGCCTTTGCCAGATGCGGCGCAAGACCCAGCTGCAACGCCTGTAGCGTCAATGGTTTGGTCACGCAGCCGTCCAGCCCTGCCGCCAAATACTGCGCACGCTCTGCAACCGAAGTGTCTGCCGTCATCGCAACCACAGTCAGATGTGGCCCGGGCAGAGCACGGATCGCGGCCAAAGTCTCGGCCCCCGACAATCCCGGCATATGCAGATCAAGCAGCACAAGATCGGGGCGGGCGGCTGCAATCTTGCTCAAAGCCGCAGCGCCGCTCGCGGCTTCTTCGACCCGCGCCTGCATGCCGCGCAGATAGGTCGCAGCCACCAGCCGATTGGTGGCAATATCATCGACAACCAGAATATGCCTACCGGTCAAATCCATTGCCACAGCCGGCGTGCTCTGGGTGATCTCCGCAGGACGGATCGGCAGGGTGAGCCGGAACAAAGCCCCGGTCGGGCTGGGCAGACACTCCAGATCGCCCTGCATCTGTTGTGCAATGCCCCGGCTGATTGCCAGCCCCAAGCCTGACCCGGCATGCGTGCTGTCTCCGCGCTGAAACGGGCGAAACAGCGTCGCGCGCTCGATGGCCGAGATGCCCCTGCCAGTGTCCAAGACATCAATCTGCAACACCCCGAACGCTGGTTTGCCAGGGGCGCGCAGGCTTTGCGGTCGATAGCTGACCCGGACCGATGCGCCCCCCGTCTGGGTAAATTTCTGCGCATTGGACAACAGGTTCGACAGGCATTGCCGCAGCCGTTGCGGATCAAATTCCGCATGCTCTGGCACCTGCAACGCAGCTGCGCCGCCCGCTTGGCGCAGATCGACAAAATCCAGCCGCAGCCACAGCCCGGCCCGATCAAACACCGGCTGAAACAAAGCCACCGTGGCCTCGATCACCGCCCGAGGCTGCGCCACCACCGGGCGGATCGGCAGTTGCTGTTCTTCCACCGCCGCCATTTGCAAAATGTCATCAAGGATCGCCGCCAGATCCATGGCCGAGCCGACCAAAGTGCCCATCCGCGCCCGCGCAGCCGGATCGGGGCTTTGCGCCAATTCGGCCTCGCCCATGCCAACGATTGCATTCAAGGGCGTGCGCAACTCATGGCTCATCTGTGCCAGAAACCGCCCCTTGGCGCGGTTCGCCGCATCGGCTTTGACGCCGCGCTGCATCAGTTCGACATGCAGCGCATGGTTGGAAAACATCGCACCAAACGCGTAAGCCAGTGCTGCCAACAACCCCATGCTCGAGATCGCAAACCCCAGTAAAGATTGCTGATGCCACCAGTAATAGCCATTGCCAATCGCCGCGACCAATCCGGCCCCAATCGCCCCCGCCATCCCAAACGGCAGATGGATTGCGCGCACCGTGCTCAGCTGAAACAGCGTCATGCTCAGCAAACCCACCGCTGTCGCCTTGGCAAAGTCGCCCTCCTGTTGCCAGATCAGCAGACAGGGCAGTGCAAAGCTGACCTCGCTCAGAATGACCGTGCCCAGTGCCGCCAGATAGCGCAGCCGATGCCGCGCCGGATCAAGATTGCGCATCAGCCTCAGGCCAAGGCTTTCCAACAGCAAATCCAGCCCCATCGCGCCCAGCGCCAGCCAGATCGGCAAAAACACCGCCGTCAGTAAAAAGGCCACCGAGGTGGTCAGCAGCCGCGTCGGCTCTACCCGCAGCAACAGCTGAACTTGTTGCTCAATTTCTGCGCGGGCGGTGTCGCCTTGGGGCAGGATAAATCGCAACATCCTCATCTTTGCACCCCGCAACCGTCGCAGATAGCAAAGATCACGCGCGGCCAGTGGTCAAGCAAAACCACTAGGGCACGGGGTTTGGAGCGATGGCAATTTCCTGCTGCAACTGCCCCTGCGGCGTAAAAATCAAAATCCGCTGATCAGTGGTGACCACGCCAATCCAGCCCGTGCCCATCGTCACTGCCTGCGCCACAGCGCCGCTGGGCATCTGCAAACTTGTGGGCAACTCCGGCGCGCGGGCGCGCATATCCGGCATGCGGGTGACAAGCAGCGCGACCACGGTTATGACACCGACAATCATGGTGATCATCAGCACGATCACCAACCCTTTCAGCAAGCGGAGCGAGGGCGGCAAGCCCGGCTCGATCGGAGTGTCAGTCATGGCGAGCCCTTTTGAAGACGAAGACGCAGGCGCGGGCGGTCAGCTGATCATCACGATCGGTGAAGACGCCCCGCAACGCCTTGATAAGGCGCTTGCCGCCGCAGTGCCAGAGCATGCAGCGCTATCGCGCTCGCGTTTGATGAAGATGATCGACGAGGGCGATGTGTTGCGCGGCGGGCAGGCTGTGACCGATCCAAAAACCAAGGTGAAAGAGGGCGAGGTTTACACCCTTATCCTCGCTCCCGCCGTTGATGTAGCGACTTTGCCGGAAGATATCCCGTTGTCGGTGATCTGGGAAGATGGCGATCTGATCGTGATCGACAAACCCGCAGGCATGGTGGTGCATCCCGCCCCCGGCACGCCCTCGGGCACGCTGGTGAACGCGCTTTTGCACCACTGCGGTGATACGCTGTCGGGCATCGGCGGCGAACGTCGCCCCGGCATTGTCCACCGCATCGACAAAGACACCACCGGCCTGCTGGTGGTCGCCAAATCCGACCGCGCCCATCACGGCCTCGCTGCGCAGTTCGAGGCCCACACCGTCAACCGTCACTACATGGCAGTGGTGAACGGCGTGCCCTCGGCCTATGATCCGCGCATCCGTGGCCTGCAAGGCATCAGCTTTGAGGCTGGTGGCATCCTGAAAATCGCCACCCATCTGGAGCGGCACAAAACCGACCGCCAACGCCAAGCCGTCGTCTGGCACTCGGGCCGTCACGCCGTCACCCGCGCCCGCGTGGTCGAGGATTTCCGTGGGGGTGCTGCCTTGGTCGAATGTTGGCTGGAAACCGGCCGCACCCACCAGATCCGCGTGCATATGGCCTATGCGGGCCACGGCCTGATCGGCGATCAGACCTATGGCGGCAAGAAAAAGGTCTCACCAAAACTGTTTGGCCCCGAAGTGGCCGAGCTTGGAAACAGCTTCCCGCGCCAAGCCCTGCACGCCGCCAGCCTTGGCTTCGCGCATCCGGTGACGGGCGAGATGCTCGAATTCACCTCACCCTTGCCCGCCGACCTGCAAGGCCTTCTTGCCGCGCTCGGCAAGACCTGAATTGCCACCGTGGCCATTCACAATGGTCTAAAATCTCCACCGGAGGCTCCTATGGCCCATGTAGGATACCTCCGGTGGAAATAATCAGGCACAGAGGATGACCAAAACGCGGCTTGCCCTGACATTCCCGTGACCGGAATGTTACAAACCTTTCGCTGCGACGGAAACGGAACCATCTTTCGTTAAACAAGTTGTGTGCAGGATGCTTGAACCCTGCGTCCGGCATACATAAGTTGCGATGCCCCGGGGGCGAAACTGCACCGGGCTAACGAGGGAGCGTCAAACATGAGCACCTATGCCAATCTGCCAGCACCAAGCCCGGAACAGGGGCTGAACCGTTACATGCAGGAAATCCGCAAATTCCCGCTGCTGGAACCCGAAGAAGAATATATGCTGGCCAAGCGCTGGGTTGATCACCAAGACAGCCCGGCGGCGCATAAGATGGTCACCAGCCACCTGCGTCTGGCCGCCAAAATCGCGATGGGCTATCGCGGCTATGGTCTGCCGCAAGCCGAGGTGATTTCCGAAGCCAATGTCGGCCTGATGCAAGCGGTCAAGCGCTTTGACCCCGAAAAAGGCTTCCGGTTGGCGACCTATGCGATGTGGTGGATCCGGGCTTCGATTCAGGAATACATCCTGCGCTCGTGGTCGTTGGTGAAACTTGGCACCACTTCGGCGCAGAAAAAACTGTTCTTCAATCTGCGCAAGGCCAAAGCCAAGGTCGGCGCGTTGGAAGAGGGCGATCTGCGGCCCGAAAATGTGACCCGCATCGCCACCGATCTGAACGTGTCTGAGCATGAAGTCGTCGATATGAACCGGCGTCTGTCCGGCGGCGATGCCTCGCTGAATGCCACCGTCGGCTCGGACGGCGAAGGCACCACGCAATGGCAGGATTGGCTGGAAGATGAAGACAGCGACCAAGCCGGCGATTACGAGGCACGCGACGAATTCGATACGCGGATGAACCTGTTGCATCAGGCTATGTCGGCGCTGAATGATCGGGAAAAAGACGTGCTGATGAAGCGCCGTCTGTCGGAAACCCCGATCACTTTGGAAGAGCTGTCGGAAAGCTACGGCGTCAGCCGTGAGCGTATTCGCCAGATCGAAGTGCGCGCCTTTGAAAAGCTGCAAGAGCGGATGCGTTCGCTGGCGCTGGGCAAAGGCATGGTTGTGCCTGCGTAAATGCAAACTCCTTTGGGCGTAAAACAGCGCCCAAAGGTTGCGTCAGCCCGGCACAGCGGCTAAACAGCCGGATCAAACTGCCGGGCCATAAAAGGGCGCTCCGAATGACCATGCTGGAAACCTTCCTGAAACCAATGCACCGAGAGGGCTATAAATTCGTGGCGATCTTTGCCGCGATCACCTTGGTGCTGTTCTGGATATGGGATCCGCTGGGTTGGCTGGGCGTCGGTGCAACCGTCTGGTGCTACTACTTTTTCCGTGATCCGAAACGCTCGGTCCCGCAGGGGCGCGGCCTGATCGTCTCGCCCGCCGATGGCGTGGTAAGCCTGATCGAACGCGCGGTGCCGCCGCCGGAACTGGGCGCGGGCAATGATGCGCTCACCCGGGTTTCGGTGTTCATGTCGGTGTTCAACTGCCATGTTAACCGCGCGCCGATTGCCGCACGCATCGCCAAAATGGCCTATCGTCCGGGTAAATTCTTTAACGCCTCGCTCGATAAAGCGTCTGAAGATAACGAGCGCAACAGCCTGCTGCTGGAACTTCCCGATGGGCGCCACCTGATCGTGGTGCAGATTGCGGGGCTTGTCGCCCGCCGCATCGTGCCGTTTGTGTCCGAGGGCCAATCCCTGCGCACCGGCGAACGCTTTGGTCTGATCCGCTTCGGCTCGCGCCTTGATGTCTATTTGCCAGACGGGGTAGAGCCGCTGGTGGCTGTCGGTCAAACCATGGTTGGCGGCGAAACCGTTCTGGCCGAGCTGGACCGCGATATGCTGCGCCGCGCGGCCAGCCGCGAATGAGCGATTTGCCATCCCCCCAATCTGGCCGACGTCCGCGCAAAAAGCTGCATATCGTGCAGTTGATCCCGAATTTCATGACCGTCGCGGCCCTATGTGCGGGCCTGACCGGGGTGCGGTTTGCGATTGAGGGCCGTTTTGGTCTGGCCGTGGCGCTGATCATTGCGGCGGCGGTGATGGATGGCCTTGATGGTCGCCTTGCGCGCTTTCTGAAAAGCGAATCCGACATGGGCGCTGAACTTGACAGCCTGTGCGATCTCGTCAACTTCGGTGTCGCGCCTGCGCTGATCACCTACCTTTGGGCGCTGCAAGGCATGCGGGCCGAAGGTTGGATCGCCTGCCTGATCTATGCCGTCGCCTGCCTGTTGCGCCTTGCCCGCTTTAACATTGGCAACCGCCAACCTGACAATGATTCCAACAGCTTCCAAGGTGTGCCTTCGCCTGCGGGCGCGCTGCTGGTGATGCTGCCGATGTTTCTGGCCTTTGCGCTGGGCGATGGTCAGCCGCATGCAACCTGGCTGGTCGCGCTTTGGATGGCCTGCGTTGGCGCGCTGATGGTGGGGCGGTTTCGCACCCCGTCGTTCAAACGCGCCACGATCTATGCCGAAAATGTCAGCTTTGTGCTCTTGGCCTTTGTCGGCGTTGTGGCGGCCCTGTTGACCTATCCTTGGATCACTCTGGCCTTGGTCGATTGCGCTTATCTGGTGGCCTTGGCCTATACGTTCATCAAAAAACCGCGCAAAATCAGTGAAGATCCCCAGAACGAGGCCTAAGCTGGTTGCGCTAACATGGCCATCCCGCTAGGCTTGCGCCATCACATCAGGGGGAAGATCATGAAGCCAGTGCGTTGGGGTGTTTTGGGGGCTGCGAATTTCGCGAAAGAGCAAATGGCTCCGGCGATTCACGCAGCGAAGGGCGCAGAGCTTGCGGCTTTGGCGACCTCCAGCCCGGAAAAAGCCGCTGGTTTTCAGGCGTTTTGCCCCAGCCTGAAAATCCACTCCACCTACGAGGCTTTGCTGGCTGACCCGTCGATTGACGCGGTCTATATTCCACTGCCGAACCATCTGCATGTCGAATGGACGCTGAAAGCCCTTGCCGCGGGCAAGCATGTGCTGACTGAAAAGCCAATCGCGCTGCAAGCCTCCGAGATTGATCAGATCATCGCCGCCCGCGATGCCAGCGGTTTGCTGGCGGCCGAAGCCTATATGATCGTGCATCACCCACAGTGGCAGCTGGCGAAAAAATGGCTTGAGGCGGGTGAGATCGGCCAGTTGCGCCACGTCGATGCCGCCTTCACCTTCTGTCTGGAAGACCTCACCAATATCCGCAACCGCCCTGACGCAGGCGGCGGTTCCTTGCGCGATATCGGCGTCTATACCTTTGGCTGTGCGCGCTTCACCACCGGGTCCGAACCCGTTGATATTTCTGCGCGATTGATCCTTGAAAACGGCGTCGATACTTTCGCCCAAGTTGCAGGCATCATGGACGGTCCGCATGGCCGCTTCACCTATGGCTCGATGACTTCGATGCGCGCCTATAATCGCCAAACCGTGGTGTTCCAAGGTGACAAGGGCATGATCCGCCTTGACGGCGGCCCGTTCAACGCCAACTACAACGACATTGCCGAGATTGAACTGCACCAGAACGGCAACAAAGTCACCACCGAGCGTTTCCCGACCTCCAGCCATTATGTGCTGCAGGTTGAGGCTTTTGGCCGTTCGATCCGCGAGGGTGTCGCTTATCCGTGCCCGCTGGAATTTGTCAAAGGCACGCAAGCGATGATGGATACCGTTTACAAAGTCGGCGTGAACATCAGCCTGTAAGCACTTGAGTTGACTGATAAAAAGACGCCGCCCCGGACCTGATCCGGGGCGGCGTTTTTATGCCACAAGGCCCCGGATCAAGCCCGGGGCGGCGCGGCTTCAGTCTTCCATCGCTTCCAACTCGTCGATAAAGCCTGCGATCATCGACAGGCCCTTGTCCCAGAACTTCGGATCGCTGGCATCCAGCCCAAACGGGGCCAGCAATTCCTTGTGGTGCTTCGATCCGCCCGCTTTCAGCATATCAAAGTACTTCTCTTGGAAATCCGGCAGCCCATCGGCATAGGCGGCATAAAGCGCGTTCACCAAACCGTCGCCAAACGCATAGGCGTAGACGTAGAACGGCGAGTGGACGAAATGTGGGATATAGGCCCAGAAGGTCTCATATCCATCTGCGAAATCAAAGGCTTCGCCCAAGGATTGCGCCTGAACGCTCATCCACAGGATGTTGATGTCATCCGGCGTAAGCTCACCTTCTGCCCGTGCCGCATGCAGCTTACATTCAAAATCATAGAACGCGATCTGGCGCACCACGGTGTTGATCATATCCTCGACCTTGCCCGCCAGCAGGGTCTTTCGCTCGGCCGGGGTCTTCGCGCCGTCCAGCAGCTTGCGGAAGGTCAGCATCTCGCCAAACACCGAGGCAGTTTCCGCCAAAGTCAGCGGGGTAGAGGACAAAAGTTCACCCTGACCCGCCGCCAGAACCTGATGCACGCCGTGGCCCAATTCATGCGCCAAGGTCATCACATCGCGCGGCTTGCCCAAATAATTGAGCATCACATAGGGATGCACCGTCGTCACCGTCGGATGCGCAAACGCCCCCGGAGCCTTGCCGGGTTTGACGCCCGCATCAATCCAGCCATCGGTGAAGAACGGCTTGGCTATCTCGGCCATCCGCGGGTCAAAAGCGGCATAGGCCGACAGCACGGTTTCAGTGGCTTCCGCCCAGTTCACAAGTCGCGGTGCCTCGGTCAGCAAAGGCGCGTTGCGGTCCCATGTTTGCAAGCGGTCAAGCCCCATCCATTTGGCTTTCAGCTTGTAATAACGGTGGCTCAGCTTGGGATAGGCCGCCACAACCGCGTTGCGCAAAGCCTCGACCACTTCGGGTTCGACATGGTTCGCCAAATGGCGCGAATATTGCGGGCTGGGCATCTTGCGCCAGCGATCCTCAATTTCCTTTTCCTTCGCCAAAGTGTTATGAACCCGCGCGAACAGCTTGATATGTTTGTCAAAAACCGCCGCAAGCGCATGGCTTGCCGCTTCGCGCTTGGCACGATCACTGTCGGTCAGCAGGTTCAGCGTCGCCTCAAGGTTCAGCTCTTCTTCTTCGCCCGCGACCGAAAACATCAGCCCCGCCATTGTCTCGTCAAACAGCTTGTTCCACGCAGATGCGCCGACCACCGACGCGTCGTGCAGATACTTTTCCATCTCATCCGACAACTGATGCGGCCGCATCGCGCGCATCCGTTCAAATACCGGAGTGTAGCGGGCAAGATCCGCGTTTGCAGCCGTCAGACCCGCCAAAACCCCATCATCCAACCGATTGAACTCAAGGCTGAAAAACACCAAAGGCGTGGTGAAATTGGTGATGTTGTCCTGCACATCCGCCATGAATTTGGCGCGCTCGGAATCCATCGTGTTCTGGTAATAGCGCAGGCCCGCGTAAGACCCGATCCGCCCTGCCGTCACATCAATCGCCTCATAGGCGGCAACACAGTCCAACATCTCAGCGGCTGACAGCCCTGCCAGTTTGCCCTCATATTTCGCGGCGAAATCAGCACAAGCCGTCTCAAGCCACGCCATATCACGCAGCAATTCCGGCGCATCGGGGGCTGGATACAGGTCGCTCAGATCCCAATCCGGCAGATCTCCAAACGAGTTCGAGCCAATACGGGCATCGAAAACCGGGCGTTGCTGGCCGGGACGTGCCATCGGGCGGGGCAGGGTATACGACATCAGAACCTCATTCATTGTTGAACGTATCTAGGGGGCAATGGCCCCCCAGTGCAAGGTCGCGCGCAGAAAGGTGTTCAAAGCGGTTTGCCTAAAAATTAAGCGTCGTTTTGCGGCTATTTCGGGCGGATCAGTGAAAATCGAAGCGCTTTCAATCTTCTGCCCTTTACGGCGCTTTGCCCGCAGCATTTACTTGTTTCAATCAGCACGAAAAGGCGGCACGGCATGACCCCTTATTTTAACGAAATGTTCCAGAATAACGCGGTGCGCCCGCCTTATGCCGGTCTGGAAGGGTGGAGTGCGGATATGCCCGCCGACATCCGGCTGGCCAAACAGGCCGAGGCCGAGGCGTTGTTCCGCCGCATCGGCATCACCTTTGCGGTTTACGGCGAAGGCGGCGACCCCGACCGTTTGATCCCCTTCGATATGTTTCCGCGCGTCTTCACCCACAGCGAATGGGCGAAACTGGAACGTGGCATCAAACAACGCGCCCGCGCTTTGAATGCGTTTCTGGTCGATGTCTATGGCCGTGGTGAGATCGTGCGCGCGGGCCGTATCCCCGGCAAGCTGGTCTATCAGAACGACGCTTACGAGAAATCAGTCTGCGGATTTGTGCCGCCAAAAGGTGTGTATTCTCATATCGTTGGCATCGACATCGTGCGCACCGGGCCGGGTGAGTTCTACGTTTTGGAAGACAACTGCCGCACCCCCTCGGGCGTGTCCTATATGCTGGAATCCCGCGAGATGATGATGCGGATGTTCCCCGATCTCTTCCGCGAAAACCGCATCGAGCCGATCGACAGCTACCCCGACAAACTCCGCCGCACCCTCGCCTCGGTCGCCCCCGCCAAATGCGACCGCGCCCCGACGGTGGTGATCCTGACGCCGGGCCATTTCAACTCGGCCTACTACGAACATTCCTTCCTTGCGGACCTGATGGGCGTTGAACTCGTCGAGGGTCAGGATTTGTTCGTCGATGGCGCTTTCGTCTACATGCGCACCACCGAAGGCCCAAAGCGCGTTGATGTGATCTACCGCCGCCTTGATGACGCGTTCATTGATCCTTTGTGCTTCCGCCCCGATTCCATGCTCGGCGTGCCGGGGCTGATGGATGTGTATCGCTCTGGCGGGGTGTCGATCTGCTCGGCACCGGGGGCAGGGGTGGCCGATGACAAGGCGGTCTACACCTATGTGCCGGAAATGATCCGGTTTTACTTGGGCGAAGAGCCGCTTTTGAACAACGTGCCGACGTGGAAATGCGGCGAGGCGTCTGATCTGAAATATGTCGATGAAAACCTGCACGAATTGGTTGTGAAAGAGGTCCACGGCTCGGGCGGTTACGGCATGTTGGTTGGCCCGAAATCGACCAAGCAGCAGATTGAAGAATTTCGCCTGCTGATCAAGGCCGATCCCAGCAACTATATCGCGCAGCCGACCTTGGCACTCTCGACCACGCCCACCTTTGTCGAAGAAGGCATCGCCCCGCGCCACGTTGATCTGCGGCCTTATTGTCTGGTGGGCGAGCGCATCGAACTTGTCCCCGGTGGCCTGACGCGGGTGGCGCTGCGCGAGGGCTCTTTGGTGGTGAACTCATCCCAAGGTGGCGGCGTCAAAGACACTTGGGTATTGTCGGAGTAAATCATGCTTTCAAGAACCGCCGACAATCTCTACTGGATCGCCCGCAATATGGAGCGTGCCGAGACCGCTGCCCGCCTGCTGGAAGTTGGCGCGCGGATTTCGCTGCTGCCCACCGCGCAAGGCTATCGCAACGATTGGGACAGCCTGCTGCGTGCCAGCGGTAACGCCAATGGCTATGCCGCCAAATACGGTGCACCGGCGCAGGCGCAGATCGAGCAATATCTGTTTTTCGACCGCGACAATCCCAATTCCGTCGCCGCCTGTATCACCAATGCCCGCGAAAACGCCCGCATCATCCGCACCGCTTTGACCACGCAAGTCTGGGATGCGCTGAACACCGCGTTTCAAGAGCTCCGCCAGATTGAGGCGCAAACCGGCATGCGCGAGTTGTCGCGCCTGACCGAATGGGTCACCCGTCACACCGCCATGGTGCGCGGCGCAATTGATGCGACCCAGCTGCGCAATGATGGCTATAACATGCTGAACATGGGCTATTATCTGGAGCGCGGCGACAGCACCGCTCGTCTGATGGATGTGAAATACTACGTCCTTTTGCCGCGCGCCGATTATGTCGGGTCGGGTCTTGATAACGATCAATGGTCGATGCTGTTGCGCGCCATGTCGGCCAGCCGCGCCTTTCATTGGGCTTACGGCGGCGAGATCACCTCGGCCAAAATCGCGCATTTCCTGATCCTGAACCCACAATGTCCGCGCAGCCTGATCACCTGCATGGCTGGGATGAACAACCACCTCACCCGTCTTGCGAAACTCTATGGCCGCGAGACCGAGGCGCAAAGCGTTGCTGCCAGCCTGTTGCACAATCTGGAAAATCAGAGCACCGAGCAGATTTTTGAAGAAGGCCTGCACGAGTTTCTATCGCGCTTCATCGGCGAGGCCGCAGGTCTGGGCGCGATCATCCACAACTCTTACCTGTCGGGGGATATGCAATAATGCTGCTCAGCGTCGACCATGTCACCCATTACCGATATGACCGCCCGGTGCGCGGGGTGGTGCAAAGCCATCGTTTGATGCCGTCGAAATTCGATGGCCAACAGGTGCTCGATTGGTCGGTGACGATGACCGGCGGCACCATGGGCAGCGCGTTCCGCGATGGTGCAGGCGATTGGGTGCAGGGCTGGACGGTCGCAGGCCCTGTCGATGAGATCGAAGTGCGCGTCTCTGGCCGGGTGCTGACCACCGATCTGGCGGGCATCTTGCGCGGCCATAAGGAAATCGTGCCGCCCGAAGCCTATCTGCGCGACACCGACACCACGGTTGCCGATGCCGCCCTGATCGAACTTGGCCAGTTGATCGCCGCTGCAGACTCGCCGCTGTCGGGCTGTCACGCGCTGATGGAGGCCATTTCCGCAGCAATCGCCTACAAACCCGGCACCACCCGCGCGCAAACCACCGCAGCGCAGGCCTTGGCGCAGGGCGAAGGTGTCTGCCAAGACCACGCGCAGGCGCTCATTTCAGCCGCCCGCGCCGGCGGCATCCCGGCGCGCTATGTCTCGGGCTATCTGCAATCGGGTCAGGATGGCATGGATCACGAGGCCGCTCACGCTTGGGGCGAGTTATATGTCGCGGGAATCGGTTGGATCGGCTTTGACCCCGCCAACCAATGCTGCCCCGATGCGCGCTATATTCGGATCGGATCTGGCCTTGATGCACAAGATGCAGCCCCCATTCGTGGTATTTCGCGCGGTTCGGGTGCGGAAATCTTGTCCGTGACGGTTGCGGTCCAAACCCAAGAGCAATAGGGTCTCTCGACTGAAATCGGAGCAGCCATGACCTATTGCGTCGGACTTTTGTTGAATGCTGGCATGGTGTTGCTGTCGGATACTCGCACCAATGCGGGTCTGGATAACATCGCAATCTACCGCAAGATGTTTCATTTTGAACAACCGGGCGAGCGGGTGATTTCCATCGTCACCGCAGGCTCGCTTTCGGTGACGCAAACCACCCTTGCGCGGCTGCGCGAGGCGATTGATGACCCCGATTCGACCGAATCCACCTCGATCCTGAAAGCCCCGACGATGCTGAAAGTGGCGTCGATCATCGGTGATATGCTGTCGCGCGTCCGGCAAGAGATCGACGAGAAAATGGCCACGATGAAGCAAAGCGCTTCGGCCAGCATGATCGTCGCGGCACAGCGCAAGGGCGGCGCAATGCGGCTGTTCCTGATCTATCCTGAAGGCAACTTTATCGAGGCGACCGAGGACACCCCGTTTTTGCAAATCGGCGAACATAAATACGGCAAACCGATTCTCGACCGCGTCGTAAAGCCTGCCACGTCTTTGGCCGATGCCGAAAAAGCGGTGTTGCTGTCGATGGATTCGACCTTGCGCTCGAACCTGTCGGTCGGCATGCCGCTGGATCTCTGCGTGATCGAGAAGGACGCGCTGCGCGTGGGCCGCAAGCGCCGGATTGAGGCGGGCGACGAAAGTTTCCGCGCCATGTCCGAAGCTTGGTCAAAGGCTTTGCGCGACGGATTTACCCAGATCACCCTGTAATCAGCCGCCGGAATTCATAGGGGCCATATCTGGCCCCTATATGGCCGTTTTATGGGTCGTTCAGCTTTTGTTAACCCAGCCCAAACTCAAGGCTTAGCGCTGGCTTGAAAACAGTTCCGCTGTGGTATCAAAATACCGTGTTCTTGACGCCGCCCGCTCCATCAGCACCTCATGCTCGGCCCCCGGATACAGGTCTAAACGACCATCCTGCCACGCCGCCATCCGCGCATGAATAGGCGCCACATCCACGATCTTTTCCTGCGTGCCCAAGGCCGTCAAAGCAGGAACGGCGGGCGATTTCAGCAAGGTAAGCGCATGACATTCGCTCAAAGCCGCCTTCAGCCATCCCAGACTAGGCCCCCCCAATCCCAGTTCGGGATGCGCCAAGGCTTGACTGCGCATGTAGTCCCACATCTCGGCATCAGTGGTCAGCGAATTACCCGTAAAAGCCGAGGTCAAAACATACGATGTTGCCCCTGTCCCCGGCGCATAGCGCCCGTCAAACTTGAACCAGCGCGAGGCCGTGGTCAGCGCCACCGCCATCGGCCGCATCCATGCCGCAATCAAAATTCCCCACATCGGTGCCGAGAATGCAGCCGCCTTCACAGGTGCCCCCCGCATCAGCGCCCGCAGGCCAATACAGCCACCCATCGAATGGGCCATCATGAAATATGGCTCGGGCAACCCTTGCGCGCGTGCAAAGCCGACCATCTCATCGAAATCCATCTGATATTCAGCAAAATCAGTGACATGGCCGCTCATCGGGTCATCCAAAGCCCGGTCGGCAAGGCCCTGACCGCGCCAATCAATCACCAAAGTCGCAAAGCCACGCTTGCGCAAATCGCCCGCTGCCCGCCCATATTTTTCGACATATTCCGTCCGCCCCGGCAGCAAAAGCACAGTGCCTTTTGCCCCCGGATGCGTCCACAATCCGACCCTGATCCGCACGCCATCCGCAGCCATCAGCCAAAAGGCGCACCCGCCCTCTGGCCCCTCAGCCACGCCCTGAAACAGCGGAGCCGTCACGACATCGCCGCGCCAAGTTGCATCGCAAGGCCCATGCTGCCCTCAACACTCAGCTTGCCGGTCATGAACGCCGTGGTCGGGTTCATATCGCCCGCCAGCATCGCCTGAAACACCTCTGGCGTCGCAGTCAGCGTCACATCCGAAGCCTCGTCGCCCGCCCGCACACCGTCAGGGTCCACCATGATCGCGCCTTCCCCTTCCAGCACGAACTTTGCCACGCCATCAAAGCCATTCGGCAGCTTTTTCGCCAAGGCTTCCACGGCGGTAGAGATCACATCGCTCATCACATTCTCCTGTCTGCGCGGGCAGGGCTGGAATTTCCCGCCCATTGCGTTACCTATACCTTTATGAAAGCGCATCATGGGTTACACAATCGTATCGTTGCGGCATTTGTGCTGGTTTTTCTGTCATGCCTGCCAGCCACCGCCCAAACCGCCAAACTCGACGATCTTTTCGCCCGTTTGCAAAAGGCCGATGCGGCAGATGCGACGCAGATTGAATCCGATATCTGGATGGAATGGTCGAAATCTGGCTCTCCGGCGATGGATTTGTTGTTGCAGCGCGGCAAAGAGGCGATGGCGAACGGCCAGCCCGATGTGGCCGTGCAGCATCTGACCGCGCTGGTCGACCATGCGCCAGATTTCGCCGAAGGCTGGAACGCCCGCGCCACCGCCTATTATCAACTGGGCGAATTTGGCCCCTCGATTTCCGATATTGGCCATGTGCTGACGCTGAATCCGCGGCATTTCGGGGCTTTATCGGGTCTGGGCTCAATCTTTGAAGAACTCGGCGAGCCCGCGCAGGCGCTGGAAGTATATAAAGCCACACTGAAAATAGACCCGCATGCGCCGGGCGTCGAAGAAGCCGTAAGCCGGATTGAAACCGAGCTTCAGGGCAAAGACCTATAGGGCAGGGCCACAGATATGACGGCTGCCGGACAGGTGACGGCGGTGCTTGGGCCGACCAACACCGGGAAAACGCATTACGCGATAGAGCGCATGCTGGGCCACCGCACGGGGGTGATCGGCCTGCCGCTGCGTCTGCTGGCGCGCGAGGTCTACGACCGTATCGTGGCCTCTCGCGGCCCGTCAGTGGTGGCGCTGGTGACGGGTGAAGAGCGCATCGTGCCCGACCGTGCGCAATATTGGGTCTGCACTGTGGAAGCCATGCCTTTGGACCTTGGCGCTGATTTTGTGGCGGTGGATGAAATCCAGCTTTGCGCCGACCCCGAGCGGGGGCATGTCTTTACAGATCGGCTTTTGCGCGCGCGCGGCCTGCACGAAACCCTGTTTATGGGCGCCGAAACCATGCGGCCTGCAATTGCTGGCCTTGTCAAGAATGTGCAATTCGTCAAACGAGAGCGGTTTTCCGAACTGACCTACACCGGCCAGAAAAAGATCAGCCGGATGCCCGAACGCTCTGCTATCGTTGGGTTTTCGGTGGAAAACGTCTATGCGATTGCCGAACTGATCCGCCGTACCAAGGGCGGTTGTGCCGTGGTGATGGGCGCCTTAAGCCCCCGCACCCGCAACGCACAGGTGGCACTCTATCAGAACGGCGATGTCGATTATCTGGTGGCAACCGATGCGATTGGCATGGGGCTCAATCTGGACATCAAGCACATCGCCTTTGCCGCGACCTCTAAATTCGATGGCCGCCGGATGCGGGCTTTGTATCCGCAGGAATTGGCACAGATCGCAGGTCGCGCCGGGCGCTATCAGGAAAACGGCACCTTTGGCGTCACAGGCGAGGTGCGCCCGCTGGAGGATGAAACCGTCGAGGCGATTCAGGAGCATCGCTTTGACCCGGTGCGCAAACTTGAATGGCGCAATCACGCGCTGGAATTTGGCAGCGTTGATCGCCTGATCCGCAGCCTTGAAGCCCCCACCCAAAACAAATGGCTCGCCCGTGCGCGCGATGCCGATGATGTGCTGGCGCTGAAATACCTGTCCGAATTGCCCGAGGTTAAAGAAAAACTGAACACCCCGCAGCGCATCAAACTGCTGTGGGAGGTTTGCCGCATCCCCGATTTCCGCAATGCGGCGGGGAATGAGCATGTCACCCTGCTGGCCCGCATCTTCGATTTCCTGACGGGCAGGGGCCTTGCGCAGACCCGGATCCCGTCGGATTGGCTGGAAAAGGCCATCGCCCGGATAGATAAAGCGGGCGGCGACATTGATACCATCTCGAAACGGCTGGCCTATATCCGCACCTGGACCTATGTTGCGCAACGCAAGGGCTGGGTCGACAACGAAAGCCATTGGCGCGCCGAGACGCGTGCAGTAGAAGACCGACTGTCAGATGCGCTGCATGCAGCCCTGACTCAACGATTTGTTGACCGGCGCACGTCCGTGCTGTTGCGGCGGTTGAAGCAGAAGGAGACCCTCGTGGCCGAGGTGAATGACAAAGGCGAAGTGACGGTAGCAGGCGAATTCGTCGGCCGTCTTGAGGGGTTCCGTTTCCGTCAGGATACGACCGAATCGAATGAGGAAGCCGCCACGCTGCGGCAAGCCGCATTTGCGGCGCTAAAGCCCGAATTCCACCTGCGGGCGGATCGGTTCTATAACGCGCCCGATACCGAATTGGACTTTACCGAGCAGGGCGGCCTGATGTGGGGCACCCAAGCGATGGGCAAGCTGGTCAAAGGCGCTGAACCTGCCCGTCCCGCTGTCGAGGCTTTCGTCGATGACGAAGCAGGCCCCGATGTCGCAGACAAAGTGCGCCGCCGTCTGCAGCATTTCATCGACCGCAAGGTGGCCGCCAACTTTGAACCCCTGCTGGCGATGGGCCGCGATGAAACCCTCACCGGTCTTGCACGCGGTTTCGCGTTCCGCTTGGCCGAAGGTCTGGGCGTGATCCCGCGCGAGAATATCGCCAATGAAGTCAAAGAGCTGGATCAGGAAGCCCGCGGCGCGTTGCGCAAGCATGGCGTGCGTTTTGGTCAGTTCACCGTCTTCCTGCCTGCTTTGCTGAAACCCGCGCCGACCCGTCTGCGCTTGGTGCTGTGGTCGCTGTGGAATGGTCTGGATGAATTCCCCGAAAGCCCGCCTCCGGGTCTGGTGACGATCCCGAACATCCCCGCCGTGCCGAAAATGCACTACACTCTGGCGGGCTACCACCCGGCAGGCGCGCGCGCGATCCGCATTGATATGCTGGAACGTCTGGCCGACATCCTGCGCACCAAAGACAGCCGCGCAGGTTTTGAAGCCACGCCCGACATGCTGTCGATCACCGGCATGACGCTGGAGCAGTTCAGCGACCTGATGGGCGGTTTGGGCTATAAGGGCGAGAAGGCCGAGCGTCCAAAGGTCAAAGCCGCACCGATCCCGGTTGCCGTCGATCCCGATGCCCCGATCCAGCCGATCCCCGAAGGCGAATCGGCCTTCGTGCAGCCTGACCCGGAAGCGGCCCCCGAGATGGAGTCGTTCTACACCTTCACTTGGGCACCCAAACCGCGCCCACGTCCAGAACGCCCCGCGCGCCCGGAACGTGCGCCGCGCGCTGATGCTCCGGCAGCCGCAGACCGTGGCCCACGCCCGGATCGTGGCCCACGGCCTGATCGCGGCCCCAAGAAGGAAGGCGATGCGCCAGCCGCAGATCGTGGTCCACGGCCTGATCGTGGCCCGCGCCCCGAAGGCGACAAATCCGATCGCGGCCCGCGCCGTGATGGTGAAAAGCGCGAAGGCTACAAGGGCAACAAACCGTATGGTGGCAAGCCGGGCGACCGCGATAACAAGCCGAAAACCTACGAACAACGCCCACCGCGCGCCGAAAAGCCGATTGACCCAGACAATCCCTTCGCGGCCCTGATGGCGCTGAAAAGCAAGCTCTGACGGGCGGTTAGGTTTGGCTGGTCCCGGTGCCAAACCCGCAAAAGATGTCCAGCCGAAGTTGCGGCTGGACAAATGGCTGTTCGCGGCGCGGTTTTTCAAGAACCGCGAGCTTGCATCCGAAGTTATCGAAAGCGGCCATTTGCGCCTGAACGGCCAGCGCTGCAAAAAGCCGGGCCATGCGGTGATGGCAGGCGATACGCTGACCTTTCCGCAGGGCCGCGCGATCCGGGTGATCCGGGTGCTGGCGCTGTCAGATCGTCGTGGCCCGGCGGAAGAAGCGCAGCAGCTTTATCACGATCTTGCGCCAACCGCCGATGCACCGCTTGAATGATCCGTCTGGCTTTAGTAGTCAGACGACGCTGAGATAGGAGCCCATCCATGACCTACGTTGTGATCGACAACTGCATTGCCTGCAAATACACCGATTGCGTCGAAGTCTGCCCGGTGGACTGCTTCTACGAGGGCGAAAACATGCTCGTCATCCACCCGGATGAATGCATCGACTGTGGTGTTTGCGAACCCGAATGTCCCGCCGATGCGATCCGCCCGGATACCGAGCCGGACATGGATGCTTGGGTCACCTTCAACCGCAAATATTCCGAAATGTGGCCAGTGATCGTGACCAAAAAAGATCCGCTGCCGGGCTATGAGGAGCGTGACGGCGAAACCGGCAAGCGCGAAAAGTATTTCTCGGAAGCGGCAGGGCAGGGCAACTGAGCCGCGCACCCTTGCACTGATTCGCACCAATCCGGTTCACGAATCGGGCAGAACCGTAAAAGCCTAATGATTCCAAGCCTTAGTGTGCCCAACGCCCTGTTTCGCGGCGGTTGGAATCGGGGCGATTCTGTGTTATACGTTGTTTACAAATAAACACGGATGCCTGCACAAACCTCAAAGCTGCCAGCTTGGGGTGAAAATCTAGTCGAAAAGATAAGCCGTTTGCTCGGGATGAATTCCTGGGGCGGTGATGTTTTTTGCGGAACAGGCTCTTGCCGAGGAAGCGACTGAATGACCAAATCGAAGAAGCCTGATTTTCGTCCTAACGAGTTTGTTGTTTATCCTGCGCATGGCGTTGGCCGTATTGTCTCTATCGAAGAACAGGAAGTCGCCGGTTTCGTGCTGGAACTGTTCGTGATTTCGTTTGAAAAAGACAAGATGACCCTGCGGGTGCCGACCCATAAGGCCACCGATGTTGGCATGCGCTCGTTGTCGTCGCCGGATCTGGTGACCAAGGCTTTGGACACGCTGAAGGGCAAGGCCCGCGTCAAGCGCGCGATGTGGTCGCGTCGGGCGCAGGAATATGAACAAAAGATCAACTCGGGCGATCTGATGGCAATTGCCGAAGTGGTGCGCGACCTGCACCGCAGCGATGATCAGCGCGAGCAATCTTATTCCGAGCGTCAGCTTTATGAAGCAGCGCTAGAGCGTCTGACCCGCGAAGTCGCGGCTGTGTCGGGCGTGGATGAGGCAGGCGCGCAGAAGAAGGTTGGCGATGTGCTGATCGGCCGCGCCGCTTGATCAAGCCTATCTGATCTGCGTCAAGTTTCCAAAAAACGGCGGTCCATCGGGCCGCCGTTTTTGGTTGATCTGGATGGCGCTTATTCCTGCATACCACTCGATTGTGTGGTTAAATTTCCGTAAACTACCACATATGTAAATCTGTCCCAGCGGGGATAAAATCAGCGCCATTTATCGGTCTGTAGGACGCTCTGCGATGTCTTCCATATCGGGGAACAACATGGCTTGCAAAACTTCTGGCGGCTCTTCGGCGGCCATCGGTTTGACCTCGTGCAACTCCTCCATCAGCGCGGTTTCAAGATCCCGGTCCAACTGCTTGGCGCGCGCGATATAGGCCTCGTTCAGATGGGTGGGCTGGCCCGGCACCCAGACCTCTGCCAAATCGCGCATCGCCCCGCGGTCCACCCGGAAATAGGCTTGGCTGACCTTGGCCGCTTCGTATTCAGAGAAGCCCATATTCTCCAGAACATACCGCCCCGCCCGGATCGAGCTGTCAAAGGTCTCGCGCACGATGTCATCCGCCCCAGCCTGATACAGCTCGTAGACATGCACCCGGTCACGCGCCCGTGCCACGATGTGAATATCGGGGCGACGCGATCTGGCATAACGCACGATCCGGCTGGCGGTGTCGCGGTCATCTACTGCAATCACGATCACCTGCGCCTCGGCCAGACCTGCGGCCTCCAGCAGTTCGGGGCGGGCAGGGTCGCCGAAAAACCCCTTGATGCCAAAGCGGCGCATGGTTTCAATCGTGGTCATGTCATTGTCCAAAACCACCGTCGGGATGCCAGAGGTGCGGATCAGCCGATTGACCACCTGCCCAAACCGCCCGATGCCCGCGATGATCACCCGACCCTTTTCGTTGATCTCATCCGGGGCCTGATCCGGCACCCGCTGCGCAAAGCGCGCGCTTAGCCAATCATAGCCGATGAACAGCAGCGGTGTCAGCAGCATCGACAAGCTGATCACCAGCAGCCCCATCTGCCCCGCCGCCAGCGGCAAAGCACTTTCGGCCCGCGCAATGCTGACGATCAGAAAGCCAAACTCGCCCCCCTGCGCAAGGCTAAGCGAGAACAGCCAACGGTCCTGCCGCTTCAGTTTGAACACCCAAGCGATGCCCAACAGGATCACACCTTTCAGCAGCATCAAGCCCAGCGTCAGCCCCAGCACGGTGAAAGGCTCGCGGGCCAGCATGGCAAAGTTGATGCCGACGCCGACGGTCATGAAAAACAACCCCAGCAGCAGACCCTTGAACGGTTTCAGATCGGCCTCAAGCTGATGCCGGAATTCCGAGTTCGCCAGCACCACGCCCGCCACAAATGTGCCCAAAGCTGGCGACAGGCCGACCAGAGTCATCAAGAACGCAGTGCCAAGCACCATAAGCAGGCTGATGAACGTGCCCATTTCGGGCAGTTTCGCGGCATGGACAAAGCGGAAAATCGGGCGGCTCAGGTAATGCCCGGCCAGCACGATCCCGGCGACAATGGCCAGCGTCAACAGCCCCGCCGCCCAACCGGGCAGCGCCTGCATCGTGGTGATCAAGGGCGAGGCTGCATCATGGGTGTCCACCACATCCAGTGGATTGCTGACGCCATAAATCGCCGCGTTTGGCCCAATCAGATCAGGCAGCGCCAGCAGCGGAATCACCGCGAGCATCGGGATCACCGCCATATCCTGCGTCAGCAACACCGAAAACGCCGATCGCCCGCCCATGCTGCGCATCAGGTTCTTTTCCGACAGGGTTTGCAGCACGATAGCGGTCGACGAAAGCGAGGCCATCATCCCCAAAACCAAAGCCACCGCAGGCGACTGCCCGAACCAGATCAGCGCGCCCGCCACCGCCGCCGTGGTCAGCACCACCTGCGCGCCACCCATGCCCAGCAGCTTGTGGCGCATCTCCCACAGCGATTTCGGCTCCAGTTCCAGCCCGATCAGGAACAGCATCAGCACGACGCCAAACTCGGCAAAATGCTGCAGATCGGCGGTTTCGGCACCGGCAAGGCCAAAGATCGGCCCCATCAAAATCCCCGCCGCCAGATATCCCAGCACCGAGCCCAACCCCAGGCGCACCGCCAAAGGCACCACGCAAACGGCGGCACCAAGGTAGATTGAGGCTTGCAGCAGAAAGCTTTCCATCATGCACTTTCAGTCTGGGGTGGGGCAGATTTGGCTGGGTTTAAGATTTGGCGGGGTTCAAGATTTGTTTGGATTTCAAATTTGCAGACGAAGCGGTTGGCAGGGTCGGGGGCGCGCTGCCTCATGCAAGCTGATAGCGGCACAGCGCCAGACCCCAAAGTATCCTATCGCAAATGCCAGAAAATTCTGGCGGCTGCTGCGGCTGCTCAAGCAATAGGTGACGAAATAGGGCAGGGTTGGCTACGATCCGGTCACAGCTGGCATAGCCGCGCACGCAAGGCGCGCAGGCGCGGCTCTCAGCTTTTCGGCATCGCCAAGGCGACCAGACGGCCACCCTTTTGATAGCGCACCTCGGTCGCGGTGATGGCTGCGACGCGGCCACCGCCGTCAATCGTATCGCCAACCCGCACTTTTTTGTAGCGGCCATTGGCGGTGCGCACCAAAGCATAGCGTTTGGACTGAGTGCCATAAACGCCGATCAGGTTAAGCTTTGACAGGTTGATCGCGTTCTTGAAGGTCGCCTGCTTTGCCACTGTCGCCTTGGTTGGGATCTTCGGCGCGGCAGAGGCGATCTCGGGCTCATTGTCAGCCTCTGCGGCTCCGTTCTTTTCCGGCTCTGGCTGGGCTTTGCGCGACGGTGCCACGGCGGCAACCTCGGCTTCGGGCTCTGGTTGCGGCTCCCGGGCGACGGCTGCGACGGCGGCCTCGACCGCACGGCTTAGATCGCGCGGGCGGGCGGCAGGTTTGCGGCTGATCGCGATGGCAAGCTTCGAGCCACCGCTCACCGCCGACGCTTGGGTGATCGCCTCGGCCTGTGCGGTCAAAGAGGCCGCAGCAGAGGCTTGTTGCGCCTGACGCCCAGCGGCGAGAATAGCGCCGGGGCGTGCCGCGGGGCGCAGACCAGCCAGCCGGGTGTCAACCGCAGGGGCCAGCGCGCCTTGATCGGCAGTTGGGGCGGCCAATCCGGCAGGGCGAAGCTTTGGTTTTTTGCCGGCAAGCGCGGGGTCGGCATAGACCGGCGCTTCGGCTTGTGCGTCTGCGACCGCTGCGGCAACGGCGGCAGGATCGACCAAAGCCGCAGCATCCGCAGGTGCTGGTTTCAACGCAGCGGCGGCAGCGATAACGGCAGCGGTGCGCACACCCGGCACCACCTCGGGCTTGCCTGCGCGCAAAACCACACCTTCCGGCGTGATCACACCCTCGGGCGTTGGCACAATCGTGCCATTCGGTTCAAACTGATACACCGTGCCAAACGGCGGAGGAGCGGGCTGTGCAGAGGGCAGGCTGTCGCCCTGCGGCAGCGGCTGGTTCAGCGTCAACGGGTCAGAAGCAGCAGGCGCTGCATCCATCGAGGCCAGAAAGATCTCATCATCGGTGCCCGCTGTCGGATTGACCGGGGCAGGAGTTTCGGCGGCAACCTGCAAGGTCGGCGCAGGTTCAGTGGCCGTCCCAGCGGCCAGATCGCCCGCTTGCTGATCGCCAGCCTGTGCAGCATCCTCGAATTCGGCAGGCGGATTGACCACCTCTTCGACAGGCGCTGCCCCGGGATCACTGACCGAAGCGGTATCCGACAGCGCAGCCGGGTCCTGCATATCGGCCAACATCTCGTCATTGGCATCCGGGAAGTCGGTCCCCGCGTCACTGCTTACCCCGTCAGAGCCATCGCCCCCCGCATCGCCAACCTGCACTGGCTGCTCGCTTGAGGCATTCCAAGCGCCCATCGTGTAAGACGACCATGCCGCAACCATCGCCAACAAGAACAGCAGCACAACCGTCAGCACCAGCCCCAGATAGCGCGGCTTGCCCCGCACCGGCTCGCGCGCGGCAAACCCGCCGGGCGCGCGCGCCGCAGCAGGGCGTGGTGGGGTGGTGGCTTGTGACGTGGCACTGGCCGACGCCGCATTGGTGGATTTCAGCGGCGGCAAGGCGGAGGGGATCGCAACCTTGCTGCGCGGCTTGGCTGTCCCTGACGCTGTCGCTGTGCTTGCAGAAGACACGAAAGACGACAAGCCGCGCAGCCCGGACTTTGCGGGCTTTGTTGCCTTGGCAAGGGCCTCAGGCTTCTGGATGCCCGGACGCTGTGCTGACGGCGGTGGCCCGGCCAGCGGCTTTGCCCCAACCGAACGCTGCCCGCCATCCTTCGCCCCACCCAAAGCCGGAGCCTTGCTGGGCAGAGGGTCATTGGCCTGACGGCGGCTTGAAAACGCGCCCAAGGCCGATGCCGGATGCATTGGCGGCAAATCATCGTCAATTGCCGGATCAATCACCCGCGCCGACTGCGGCGAGACAGTTTGCCCAGAATTGGGTTGCCCCGATGCAGATTGCGCCGAAAGCGCCGCACGGATGACATCGGCCCCTTGCGGCTCTGCGTCTTGCGCGGTGTCATTGTCGGCCTCGTCATCGGCGACATCCAGCGCCATCGGGGCTTCTTCAACCTCGGGCAGCGGCTTCGGTGGTGCCGGTTTCACGGGTGGCGGCGGCGCAGGCTGCGCGATGGGCGCAGACAGCGTATCGGCCAAAGCCGCAATCAGCGTGCGATCATCGTCGCCGCCATCAGCCGATGGTCGGCGCGGCTCGATAAAAACCGGCTCCGACGCGCGCAGCGGCCGCGGTTGCAGATCGCGCGACTGGGCTTCACGCCCAACGGCTTCGGCTTCAGAGGCTTTGCTTTCAAAAGGCACATATTGGCTGGCCTCTGCGTCCGGGTATGCCTCGGGAAACGGCTCTGGCGCGGAAGCAGGTGTTGGCTTTGGTGCAGGTTCCAGCGCCAACTCGGGCTGAGCGGTGACTTCAGGCACAGGCTCTGCCACGATTTCCGCGACAGGTTCTGCTCTAAATTCGGCTTCTGCGACAAACTCAGGTTCTGCGACATATTCAGACTCAACCAAAGCCTCGGCGTCCGCAGTAACCTCTGCCACAGCTTCTGGTTCAACCACAGCTTCGGTCTCAACCGGCGCAGTTGCCGCAAACCCGCGCGCCACCATCATCACAGGTGCCGCATCGCGTTCAACCTCGCCCCCCGCCGCCATCAGCGAGGGCGCAAGCGACGACAGCCCAAACCACGGCTCGCCTGCAAAGACGCCCCCATCAGGCGCCGCGACGAAGGCAATCGGGTTCAGCCGGTGCTCGGTCGCAAAGGCCTCGGCCTCGGCCAAAGTTTCCTTGGCGATCACCGCAACCTGCACATCCGCGCCATCACCACTGACATCATAGGCCAGATCGGCAACATCATAGGGGGTGCGCCCCTCAAGCGCTGCGGCCACCTGCGCGGCGCGGCTGTCTGGATCGGGGCCGGGCGCATGCAAAGTCAGATACAGGATCTGTTCGTTCGGGATCACCAGTTTGGTGGCCATCCCGCGCGGCGATAGGCCAAGCGCTGTGGCGCGCAAATAGCCCAAAGCCTCGGTCAGATCGGGTGTGTCAAGTGGTACGGCACCAACAAGTTGCCAACCACTTCCCGAGCGGTGCAGCAAACTGATCGTGTCATCGCGGAAATCGAGTGCAAAAGCTGGTTTCATATCACGGGTCTAGCACATGGAGGGCACCGCAGGAAACGCGCGCTGCAAGGTTGGGCCCTTCCTATAGCAGCTTTTTGCCGAAGGAAAGAAAAACGCAAGCCGGGTCCAAGGATTGGCTTGCGGCGCGCGTCATAGCACTACACCTAAGACGCATAACTTTTGGAGGTTCCCATGCGTGTTCTGAAGACCCTGTTGCTGTCCGCCGCCCTTGTCCTGCCAATTGCGGCCCCGGCACTTGCCGATAATGTGATTACCGTGACGGGGGAAGCCACCGTTCAGGTCACCCCCGACATGGCGACGATCTCGCTCGGGGTCACCACCGATGGCGCGTCAGCTGCCGAGGCGATGGCCGCCAACTCGAAAGCCCTGCAAGCGGTGATTGATCGGCTGAAATCGGCGGGGATCGAGGACCGTGATCTGCAAACCTCGAACCTGTCGCTGAATCCGAACTGGGTCGGCTACGAATCCGGCTCGACGCCGAAGATTGCGGGCTATGTGGCGTCCAACATGCTCAGCGTGCGGGTGCGGGCGTTGGAAAGCTTGGGCAGCGTGCTTGATGCCAGCATCACCGATGGCGCGAATACGCTGAACGGCATCACCTTTGATCTTGCAAGCCCCCGCCCGGCGCAGGACGAGGCCCGCAAAGCCGCCGTGGCCGATGCCAAAACCCGCGCTGAATTGTTCGCCGCGGCCGCTGGGGTAAAGCTTGGCAAGGTCGAAGCGATCTCTGAAAACGCAGGTTACGGCGCGCCAATGCCGATGTTCCGCGACGAGGCCAAGGCGGCATCTGCGGTGCCGGTCGCTTCGGGCCAGATCGGAATGAGCGCGGCTGTCACCGTCACCTACGAGATCGTTGACTGACCTAGCATTTCATCCGTTCTTAAATATCCCCGCCGGAGGCTTCTGTGGCCCCTCCCGGATGCCTCCGGCGGGAGTATTTCAAAAAGAGCAAACCCGGGCGCGATCTAAGCCCGGGTTTTCTGGCGTCACGCGGTGGCAGCCGTCAGCGCCTGATCCAAATCCGCAATGATGTCTTTTACATCTTCAATGCCAATCGACAGCCGGACCACATTCGGCGCAGCCCCCGCGCGGATCTGAGCGTCTTCCTCCAGCTGACGGTGGGTGGTCGAGGCCGGATGGATGATCAGGCTGCGGGTGTCGCCCAAATTGGCAACATGGCTGAACAGTTTCAGGTTATCGACGAGCTTGACGCAGGCATCATAGCCGCCCTTCACCGCGATGGTGAACAATGCCCCAGCCCCTTTCGGCGTGATCTTCTCTGCCCGCTTGCGGTAGGGCGAAGAGTGCAGACCGGCATAGGTGACGGTTTCCACGCGCGGGTCTTGATCCAGCCAGTCGGCTACGATCTTGGCGTTTTCAACATGGCGCTGCATGCGAAGCGACAGGGTCTCAATCCCCATCAAGGTGTAATGCGCGCCCTGCGGATTCATCGTCATGCCCAGATCGCGCAGGCCGACGGCGATGGAGTGGAAGGTGAAGGCCATCGCGCCCAAGGCTGGATGGAAGGCAAGGCCGTGGTAAGCAGGTTCGGGCTGGCTGAGGCTGGGGAATTTAGCCGAAGCCGACCAGTCGAACTTGCCGCTATCCACCACCACGCCACCCGTCACCGTGCCGTTGCCAGTCAGGTATTTGGTGGCGGAATGGACCACCAGCGTCGCACCATGCTCGATGGGTTTGCACAGGTAAGGTGTGGCGGTGGTGTTGTCGACGATCAGGGGGATGCCCGCCTGATCCGCGATGCGGGCGAGCGCATCAAGATCGCTGACATAGCCGCCGGGGTTGGCGATGGTCTCGCAAAAGATCGCGCGGGTGTTTTCGTCGATGGCGTGCTCGACCGCCAGCAGGTCCTCGGTATCGACGAATTTCGCTGACCAGCCGAAGCGTTTGATGGTCTGGCTGAACTGGGTGATCGTGCCGCCGTATAGCCGCGACGACGCGACGATGTTCAGGCCCGGCCCCATCAGCGGAAACAACGCCATGATTTGCGCCGCATGGCCACTAGAGCAGCAAATCGCCCCCGCGCCGCCTTCAAGCGCGCAGACCCGGTTGGCGAGGGCTGACACGGTGGGGTTGGTCAGGCGGGAGTAGATGTAGCCGACTTCTTGCAGATTGAAGAGTTTGGCGGCGTGGTCGGCGTCGCGGAAAACGTAGGCTGTGGTTTGATAAATGGGGACTTGGCGCGCGCCCGTTGCGGGGTCTGGTGCGGTGCCTGCGTGGATGGCAAGGGTATCGAAGCCTAAGGGGTTGCTCATGGTATCCTCCCTGATGGAATGGGCACAGGGTAGGCGCGGGGCGAGCGTTGGGCAATGGCAAACACGGCGTGGTGTCCACGCGTGGACAGATGAGCGGTTTATGCCTTTTCAAGGGGTTAGCAGGGGGGTGTTCATGCTTTCTTAATGCTTTGGTGGGGAATTTTATTGCGACCCGGTTTGCTCTGGGCCGAACTTGAAGCCTCCGGCGGGGATATTTGACCCAGTGCGAAAGCAGGAAGTGCCGTGCGTGCTGCATCGCCGACAGCGCAAGCCCTCTCATTTCACATTGGGTCAAATATCCCGACCGGAGGCTTCGACCGTGCCGCCGCGCTATGGTTTCAGGCGCGCAAAAGTTTGGTCAGGGCGGCGATCAAAGTCTCGGTGCCTGCCATCGTCGTGAGATTGCCGGGCGACAGCCGCAGGGTTTGGCTGCGCGCGTCGGTGGTGATGCTTTGGGCGCGCAGGGCGGTGACCACCTCGGCGGCGGGGTGGGTGTCGGGCAGGCGCAGCATGATTGAGCCGCCGCGTTTGTCTGGCGCGCGCGGTGTCAGCAGGGTCAGGTTCAGCGCGTCAGCGGCCTCGATGATGCGTGCGGTCAGGCGGCGGTTGTGGGCCAACAGCGCGGCTTGGTCTTGGGTTGCATGCCAATCCAAGGCGGGCAGGCTTGCCAGCGCCGCCATCGTGCCGGGGGTGCCATTGTCAAAGCGGCGAATGTCGGGGGCGTATTGGAAAGCGGTGATGTCCCAGTTGAACGGGTTGGCTTGCGAAAACCAGCCGCGCAATTCGGGGGTCAGATGCGGGGTCAGGCGCGGGCTGACATAAAGAATCCCTGCGCCGGGGGTGCCGCACATCCATTTCAGGCTGGTGGAGACGGTGAAATCAACCTCGGGGGCCAGCACGTCATAGGGGATCAGCCCTGCCGCTTGGGTGATGTCGGTGCCGATCAGGCTGCCCATACGGCGGCCATGTGCGACCATGCGTTTGAGATCAATGCGGTGCGAGGTCAGCGAGGATACCCATGTCAGCAAAGCAAGGCCAACATCTGGCGTCCAAGCCTCGATAAAGTCGTCATCCTCGACATAGCCCATGCCTTGCCGCAGCGGCACGGTGTGCAGGGTGAAGCCGTATTTCTCGGCCATACCGTTCAGCAGAAAGTGGTTGGACGGGAAGCAATCGGCCCCGACCAGCACTTTGCGGCCTTTCAGATGGCTTTCGGGCAGCGAGGTCAGCAGGGCGTGGAAGGCGGCGGTGACGTTTTCGGTGGCGGTGATGCTTTGCGGGGCGGCGTTCAGGATGGCGCGCCAGCGGTCGATGAAATTCTGGCGTTTTCCCAGCGCATAGGCCCATTGGCTGTCATCTGGTTTGCCCCAGACGCCTGCAAATTCGGTCATGGCGGAAGCGAGATCTTCGGTTTTGCCGGGATACATGCCGATGGAATGGTAGAGGAAATAGACTTCAGACATAGGATTCACCGGATGAGAAAGGGAGCAGGGGCATAGCGGGGTTGCAGCGGGGCGGGTGCTTTGACGGCAAGGGTTTGCAGGGTGGCGAGGACTTTGGGCGCGGTGTGAAGCTCAAGCGCCTCAAACGGGCCGCGCGGGAAGTTCAGGCCCAGTTTCATCGCCGTATCAATGCCTTCGGGCGTGGTGCCGCCTTCGGCCAGCAGCCAAGCGGCTTCGTTGATCAGGGTGGAGTCGATGCGCAGGGCGATTTCCGCGTTGGCTTTGGGTTCGGTTTTCGCGGGGTGGATGAAGCCTTGGCCGGATTTGCGGCCCAGATGGCCAGAGGCGACTTGGGCTTTGAGGGCTGGGAAAACCCGGTAGCGCGGGTGGTTTTGCATCGCGGCGGACAAGCCTTCGGTCGCGGCAAGATTGATGTCGGCACCGATCAGGTCGATCAAAGCGAAGGGGCCAAGGCGGTATCCGGCGGCCATCATCGCGGCGTCGATCTCGGCGGCGGGGTGGCCCTCTTCCAGGAGGGCGAGGGCCTCGCCGTAATAGGGGCGCGCACAGCGGTTGACGATGAAGCCGGGGCGGTCGGGGCATTGGATGACGGTTTTGCCCGCAGCTTCGGTGATTTGGCGGGCGAGCGTCAGCGCTTGCGCCGAGGTGCCTGCATGGGGGGCGAGTTCGACCAGCTTCATCGCTGTGGGCGGGTTGAAGAAGTGCAGGGCGAGGATGCGCTCGGGGTGTTTTGCCGTGGCGGCGATGGTTGCCACCGGGATAGACGAGGTGTTGGTGGCGAGGATCGTGGTGGCGGGGACGACCGCTTCGAGGCTGGCGAACAGCGATTGTTTGGCGTCTGCGCGCTCGACAATGGCTTCGATGATCAGGGTGCAAGCGGCGAAATCGGCGAGCGTATCGGCGATCTGCAGGTTGGCAAGAGTGGCGTCACGGGCCTCGGTGGTGAGTTTTCCGGCAGTGATGCGGGATTGCAGCGCATCTGCCATGCGGTGCCGCGCGGTTTCGCGGGCAGGCGCGTGGGCGTCGGTGGCGATGGTGGGAAAGCCCGCTTGTGCAAAAACCTGCGCGATGCCGAGGCCCATGGTGCCGAGCCCTATGATGCCGATGCTGTGCATTACGCGCCCTTGAAATCGGGTTTGCGTTTGGCGCGGAAGGCGGCGATGCCTTCGGCTTTGTCGGCAGTGTCCATCAGCGATTCAAAGGCGGCGCGTTCTTGCGGGAAGGCGCGTTGGGCTTCGTCGCCCGTCACCAGCGCGGCTTTGGCGGCTTGCAGCGCAAGGGGCGCGCGGTTGGCGATTTTTGCGGTGAGGGTCATGGCTTCGGTGAGGGCGGAGCCTGTGCTGAGATAGGCGGCGAGGCCCCAGGCGTGGGCGGTTGCAGCGTCGATGATTTCGCCTGTCAGCACCATCCGGCTGGCGCGGGCGCGGCCGATCAGGGCAAGCAGGCGCTGCGTGCCGCCTGCGCCGGGGATCAGACCAAGGTTGGTTTCGGGCAGGCCGAGTTTGGCGGTCTCGCCTAGCACCATCAGGTCGGCCATCAGGGCCAGTTCGAGGCCACCGCCCAGGGCAAAACCGTCGACGGCGGCGATCAGCGGTTTCGGGAAGGCGCGGATGCTGGCCCAATGGGCTTTGCGGGGATCGGTGGCGGCCTCTGCGCTGGTTTTATGCTCGATTTCGCTGATGTCGGCGCCTGCGGCGAAATTGCCATCGGCGCCGTGGATCAAAGCGGCGCGGATGTTGGGATCAGTTGCGGCATCGCCGAGCACTTGCGCCAAGGCGGCTAAAGTGGCGGTGTTCAATGCGTTCTTGACCGCAGGCCTGTTCAGGGTGATTTGCAGCCAAGCGCCGTGATGGGTGAGGATCAGGTTTTCCATCGCTGCACTATGCGGCAGGGCGGGAAAATTTCAAGCGAGAAATTTCAAGCTTGAAATTGTTTTGAGGGGATGGCAGGCTGTCCTAAACGCATTGGAGGGATTGCCATGAAGGTTCTGTGTTTGGGCGGTGGTCCGGCGGGTCTGTATTTTGCGATCTCGATGAAGCTGCGCGATGCGGCCCATGAGGTCGTGGTGATGGAGCGCAACAAGGCCAATGATACCTTTGGCTGGGGCGTGGTGCTGTCGGATGATGCCTTGGGGCGGATGGCAAAGAACGATCCGGTCAGCACCGATGCCATTCGCAGCCAGTTTGCCTATTGGGACGATATTGCGGTGGTGCACAACGGCTTGCGCACGGTGTCGGGCGGGCATGGGTTTGCGGGCATTGGCCGTAAGGCGCTGCTGATCTTACTGCAAGCGCGGGCGCGCGAATTGGGTGTGGATCTGCGGTTTGAGACCGAGTTCAAATCGGCCGAGGAATATCGCCGCGAGTTTGATCTGGTGGTGGCGACCGATGGCTTGAACAGCCTTGTGCGGCGCGAATATGCCGATGTGTTCCAGCCCGATATTGATCTGCGCAAGTGCAAATTCGTCTGGCTGGGCACGCATGCCAAGTTCGACGACGCCTTCACCTTCATCTTCGAGAAAACCGAATATGGCTGGGTCTGGGCGCATGTCTATCAGTTCGACAAAGACACCGCGACCTTCATCGTCGAATGCAGCGCCGACACTTGGGAGTTGTGGGGCTTTGAGGCGATGTCCAAGGAAGAAACCGTGGAAACCTGCCGCAAGATCTTTGAGCGTCACCTTGGCGGCCATGATCTGATGTCGAACGCGGCGCATTTGCGCGGCTCGGCGGTGTGGATGCAGTTTCCGCGGGTGATTTGCGCGCAATGGTATCACGAGAATGTCGTGCTGATGGGCGATGCGACGGCGACCAGCCATTTCTCGATCGGCTCTGGCACAAGGCTGGCGTTTGATAGCGCGATTGCTTTGGCTGAGTATCTTCATTCCGAACCGAGCATGCAGGCGGCGTTTGAGCGCTATCAGTCAGAGCGGCGGGTGGAAGTTTTGCGGCTGCAATCGGCGGCGCGCAACTCGCTGGAGTGGTTTGAGGAGGTCGAGCGCTATCTCGATATGCCAGCACCACAGTTTGCCTATTCGCTGCTGACGCGTTCGCAGCGGATCAGTCATGAAAACTTGCGGATGCGCGATCCGGCTTGGCTGCGCAGCGCGGAAGATTGGTTTGCGGCGCAACATGGCGGCAAACCGGGGCGCGCGCCGATGTTCACTCCGTTTCAGTTGCGTGGCATGACTTTGGACAACCGCATCGTCGTCTCGCCCATGGCGCAGTATCGCGCGGTGGAAGGCACGCCGACCGATTGGCATTTCGTGCATTACGCCGAACGCGCCAAAGGCGGCGCTGGGCTGGTTTATACCGAAATGACCTGTGTGACCGCCAATGCGCGGATCACGCCCGGCTGTCCGGGGCTTTATTCTGAAAAGCACATGCTGGGTTGGAAGCGCATTGTCGATTTCATCCATGCCGAAACGCAGGCCAAGGTTTGCTGCCAGATCGGGCATGCGGGGCGGAAGGGCTCGACGCAAGTGGGCTGGGCGGATGCCGATGCGCCGCTGGTGTCGGGCAACTGGCCGCTGCTGAGTGCAAGCGCCATCCCATGGCAGACAGGCAATCAGGTGCCGAAAGCGATGGACCGCGATGATATGGACACGGTGCTGCGCCATTTCATCAAAGCCACCGAAATGGCCGAAGCGGCAGGGTTCGATATGATCGAATTGCACGCGGCGCATGGCTATCTGATCTCGTCCTTCATCTCGCCGCTGTCGAATGTGCGGGACGATGAATACGGCGGCAGCTTGGAAAACCGGATGCGTTATCCGCTGGAAGTGTTCCGCGAGATGCGGCGCTATTGGCCGGGACAAAAGCCGATGGCAGTGCGTATCTCGGCCAACGATTGGGCTGAAGGTGGCGTGACGCCAGCCGAGGCTGTGCTGATCGCTCAGATGTTCGCGGCGGAAGGCGCGGATATCATTGATGTATCGGCGGGCCAGACCTCGACCGAGGCAAAGCCTGTCTATGGTCGGATGTTCCAGACGCCATTCAGCGACCGGATCAAGAATGAGGCTGGTCTGGCGACAATGGCGGTGGGCAATATCACCGAGGCCGATCAGGTGAACCAGATCTTGCTGGCAGGTCGGGCCGATCTGGTCTGCTTGGCGCGGGCGCATCTGGCTGACCCGTACTGGACTTTGCATCAATCGGTGGCGCTGGGCGACACTGCGACAGCGTGGCCGAAGCCCTATTATGCGGGCCGCGATCAGGCGCAGCGATTGGCCCAAAAATCGGAAGGCGTGATCCGGGTATGACGCTGTCTGGCAAACGGGTTCTGATTACTGGCGGTGGCTCGGGCGCAGGCGAGAACCTTGCGATTGGCTTTGCGCAAGCCGGGGCCGAGGTGGTGATCGCCGGGCGCAGGCTGGACGCGCTGCAGGCGGTTGCGGCTGCCGCGCCGGGGATACGGGCGGTGCAGGCGGATGTGACGGATGAAGCCTCGGTTCGGGCGATGTTTCAGCAGGCGGGGCTATGCGATGTGGTGATCGCCAATGCGGGGGCTGCGGATTCGACGGTGATGGCGAAGACCAGTCTTGCGCAGTGGCATGTGATGATCGCAGTCAATCTGACCGGGGTTTTCTTGACCCTGCGCGACGGGCTGAACCAGATGCCGGGCTGGGGGCGGTTGATCTCGGTCGCGTCGACGGCGGGGCTGAAGGGCTATGCCAAGGTGGCACCCTATGCGGCGGCGAAGCATGGCGTGGTGGGGCTGACCCGGTCGCTGGCGTTGGAAATCGCGCGGCGTCCGGTGACGGTGAACGCGATATGTCCGGGGTTTCTGGACACGCCGATGACCGATCACTCGGTCGAGGTGATTGCCGAGAAAACCGGGAAATCGCTGGCCGAGGCGCGGGCAGTGCTGGCGGCGATGAACCCGCAGGGACGGCTGATTGCGCCTTCGGAAGTCACCGCGATGGCGTTGTTTTTGTGCGGGCCGGGGTCGGAAGGCGTGAACGGGCAGGCCGTGACGATTGCGGGGGGCGAGGTGTGAGCGAGCTTTCCAAGCGTCGGCTGAAGATGTGGATACGGATGCTGGGGGTGACGCGCGGCTCGGAAAGCCATCTGCGCGAGTTTTTGCGGGTGAAGCACGACACCACCTTGCCGCGCTTTGACGTGCTGGCGGCGCTGTATCGGCGGCGGGATGGCGTCACGATGTCTGAGTTGAGCCGGATGCTGCTGGTGTCCAACGGCAATGCGACGGCGGTGGTGGACCGGTTGGAAAAAGACGGTTTGGTGCGGCGCACGCAATCCGAGCAGGACCGCCGCACGGTTTTTGTGGCGCTGACGCCGGAAGGGCTGGCGCAGTTTGAGGGGCTGGCGGCTGATCATGAACGCGCGGTGGACCGGTTGTTTGGCGGTTTGTCCGAGGCTGATCTGGACGCGCTGACCGAGATTTTGAAAAGGATGGGCAAATGAAACTGGCAGATATCAGCCCTGTGCATTTTCTGTGGGAGGTCTCTGATCGCGTCGCCGTGCTGCGGCTGAACCGGCCCGAGCGCAAGAACCCGCTGACGTTCGAGTCCTATGCCGAGATGCGCGATCTGTTCCGCGATCTGGTCTATGCGGATGATGTGGATGTGGTGGTGCTGGCCTCAAATGGCGGCAATTTCTGCTCGGGCGGCGATGTGCATGATATTATCGGGCCGCTGATCGGGCTGCCGATGAAGGACTTGCTGGCGTTCACCCGGATGACCGGCGATCTGGTCAAGGCGATGATTTCCTGCGGGAAACCCGTGATTGCGGCAGTGGACGGTGTGGCGGTCGGGGCGGGCGCGATTTTGGCGATGGCCGCCGATATGCGGCTGGCGACCCCGGAAGCGAAATGCGCGTTTCTGTTCACGCGGGTGGGGCTTGCGGGCTGCGATATGGGCGCTTGTGCGATGCTGCCGCGCATCATCGGGCAGGGCCGGGCGGCGGAATTGCTTTACACGGGCCGGGTGATGACGGCGGCGGAGGGCGAGCGCTGGGGGTTCTGGAACGCTTTGCATGACAGCGCCGATCTGGAAGCCGAGGCGATGGTTCTGGCGCGGCGGTTGGCGGCGGGGCCGACGTTTGCGCATGGTGTGACCAAAACTCAGCTTTTGCAGGAATGGGATATGGGGCTGCTGGCGGCGATTGAGGCCGAAGCGCAGGCGCAGGCGATCTGTATGCAGACCAAGGATTTTGAGCGGGCTTATCGGGCGTTCGTGGCCAAGGAAAAGCCGGTGTTTGCGGGGGATTAAGGCGCTTTCGGCAAGCCCCGGGGCGCTGCCCCGGACCCCGGGATATTTAGGAACGGATGAAACATGGCGGATGAGAGTTTTCTGAGTTGGCCGTTTTTTGAGGACCGTCATCGGGCTTTGGCGGCGGCGTTGGAGGCTTGGGCTGGGGCAAATCTGCCGGTCGATCACGGCGATGTTGATGCGGCCTGCCGGGGTTTGGTGGCTGGTTTGGGTGCCGGGGGGTGGTTGCAGCACTCGGCCGCCGCTGCGGGCGAAAAGCTGGATGTGCGCAGCTTGTGTCTGATCCGCGAGACTTTGGCGCGGCATGATGGGCTGGCGGACTTTGCCTTTGCGATGCAGGGGCTTGGCATGGGGGCGGTGTCGCTGTTCGGCTCGGATAGTCAGCGGGAATGGCTGGTGCGGACGCGGGCGGGGACGGCGATTGCGGGGTTTGCACTGACGGAACCTGCCTCGGGGTCGGATGTGGCGGCGACCAGCACCACGGCCTTACGCGGGCAGGGTGGTTGGGTGCTGAACGGCGAGAAGACCTATATCTCGAATGGTGGCATTGCCGATGTTTATGTGATCATTGCGCGCACCGGGGAAGCGCCGGGTGCCAAGGGGCTGTCGGCGTTTTTGCTGCCTGCCGATACGCCGGGGCTGCGGGTGGTGGAGCGGATCGAGGTGATCGCACCGCATCCTTTGGCGCATCTGGCGTTGCAGGATGTGATTTTGCCCGAATCCGCGCTGATCGGGAAGGCCGGGGATGGTTTCAAGATCGCGATGTCGGTGTTGGATGTGTTTCGATCCACCGTGGGCGCGGCGGCTTTGGGCTTTGCGCGCAGGGCATTGGATGAGGCTTTGGCGCGGGTGAAATCGCGGCGGATTCAGGGGGCGGCGCTGTCTGAATTGCAGATGGTGCAGGGGCATATTGCCGATATGGCGTTGCAGATTGATGCAGCGGCCCTGCTGATTTACCGCGCGGCATGGGTCAAGGATCAGGGGGCTGCTCGGGTCAGCCGAGAGGCCGCGATGGCCAAGCTATACGCCACCGAGGCCGCGCAGAAAGTGATCGACATGGCGGTGCAACTGCATGGCGGCGACGGCGTGCGGCATGGCGTGGTGGTTGAGGCGCTTTACCGCGAAATCAGGGCTTTGCGCATCTATGAAGGTGCATCGGACGTGCAGCGGGTGGTGATTGCGCGCAGTATTCTGGGATAATTTGATAATTTTGTGTTCACTCAAGGAGGACTAAAATGGCAGATCTTGACGGCGGTATCACCGCAAATGGCGCGGCCTATCATGGCCGGATGCTGAACATCCTTGGTCAGCGGTATTTCCCCAAAGCCTCGTGCGACAGCACCTACAGCTTTGAGACCAACAGCGAGGCCGGGCAGTTTGTGCCTGTGCATATCCATCACACGCAGGACGAGTTCATTCTGGTGCAGGAAGGCCAGTTGGAGCTGAAGCTTGATGGCAAATGGCAGACCGCCCGCGCCGGTGATCTGGTGCGGATGCCGCGCGGAATTCCGCATGGCTATTTCAACAAATCCGACAAGCCGTGCCGTGCGCTGTTCTGGGTCTCGCCTGCGGGCAAGCTGGAGGCTTTGTTCGAAAAACTGCACAACATGACCGATATTCCCGAAGTGGTTGCGACCTCGGCGGCGCATGATGTGGATTTCCTGCCGCCCGAAGCCAACGACTGAGCCATGGTTTATCAGCGCCTCACCCAGATTGAGTTCAACCACTGCGACCCGGCGGGGATCGTGTTTTATCCACGCTATTTCGAGATGACAAACTCGGTCGTTGAGAACTTTTTCAACGATGTGGTGGGGCGCAGTTTTGCGTCGATGCACCAAAATGCAAGCAACGGGGTGCCGACGGTTTCGCTGACTGCGGAATTTGTCGCGCCCTCGCGGCTGGGCGATAAGGTGCTGTTTTCGCTGAAGGTCGAAAAGCTGGGGCGATCGTCGGTCAGCCTTCGCATCGAAGGCCACATGGGCGCGGAGGTGCGGCTGCGGGTGGCGCTGGTGCTGGTGTGGATTGATGGGATGAAATCGGCCGCTTGGCCGGATGCGATGCGGGAGCGCCTGCAGGCTTATATGGAGGACGCGGCATGAGCCATGAGATTTTGCACCCGAAAAACTGGAAAGCCGCGCGCGGCTATGCCAATGGCGTCGCGGCCTCGGGGCGGATGGTGTTTACGGGCGGATTGATCGGCTGGAACGCGGATCAGGAGTTTGAAACTGATGATTTCGTGGGCCAGGTCGAGGCCGCTTTGCGCGGTATTGTCGAAGTGTTGGCCTGTGCCGGGGCGGGGCCAGAGCATCTTGTGCGGCTTACTTGGTATGTGACCGACAAGCAGGAATACCTGAGCAACCTGAAGGGCTTGGGCGCTGTCTATAAAGCGGTGATCGGGCGGCATTATCCAGCGATGGCGCTGGTGCAAGTGGTGGCTTTGGTCGAGGACCGCGCCAAGGTCGAGATTGAGGCGACGGCCGTTATACCGGAGGCGATGTGATGTTGGGACCAACTGGACATAGCGACACCTTCACCCGTGACCGTTTGCCGCCTGCGGATCAGCAGCCTGAATATTTGCTGGATGGGTTTGACTACCCCGATTACATCAATGCTGCGGTCGAATTGACGGATCGCATGGTGGAAAAGGGCTTTGGCGACCATACGGCGCTGATCGGCAACGGTCGGCAGCGGACGTATAAAGAACTCACCGATTGGTCGAACCGCATCGCGCATGTGTTGGTTGAAGATTACGGCATAAAGCCCGGCAATCGTGTGCTTATTCGGTCGGCCAACAATCCGGCGATGGTGGCCTGTTGGTTGGGTGCGACCAAGGCGGGGGCGGTGGTGGTCAACACCATGCCGATGCTGCGGGCGGGCGAATTGGGCCAGATTGTCGATAAGGCCGAGATCGCTTTGGCTTTGTGCGATACGCGGCTGATGGAGGAATTGGTAGCTTGCGCCAAAACCTCGGGGTTTTTGAAAACGGTGGTCGGGTTTGACGGCACCGCGAACCACGATGCGGAACTGGATCGGGCGGCTTTGTCGAAGCCGGTGCGGTTTGTGGCGCCGAAAGTCGGGCGCGATGATGTGGCGCTGATCGGGTTCACCAGCGGCACCACCGGAGAGCCGAAGGGGGCCATGGCGTTTCACCGCGATATTCTGATCATCGCGGATGGCTATGCGAAAGAAGTGCTGAATGTTGTGCCAGAGGATGTGTTCGTAGGCTCGCCGCCTTTGGCGTTTACCTTTGGATTGGGCGGTTTGGCGGTGTTTCCGTTGCGCTTTGGCGCGGCGGCGGCGTTGTTGGAGCAGGCGACGCCGGGCAATATGATCGAGCTGATCCAGACCCATAAGGCGACGGTGTGTTTCACCGCGCCCACGGCCTATCGGGTGATGCTGAAGGCGATGGCTGAGGGGGCGGATTTGTCCAGCTTGCGGGCTGCGGTTTCGGCGGGGGAAACTTTGCCTGCCCCGGTTTATGAGGAGTGGATGGCGAAAACCGGCAAGCCGATGCTGGATGGCATTGGCGCGACCGAGATGCTGCATATCTTTCTGACCAACCGGTTTGAGGATCATCGCCCCGGCTGCACGGGGCGGCCAGTGACCGGGTATCAGGCGCGGATTGTAGGTGCGGATATGGCGGAATTGCCGCGCGGCGAGGTGGGGCGTTTGGCGGTGCGGGGGCCGACCGGGTGTCGGTATCTGGCAGATGTGCGGCAGGATAAATATGTCAAAGATGGCTGGAACCTGACCGGGGACAGTTTCTGGCAGGATGACGAGGGGCGGTTCCATTTTGCCGCGCGCTCGGACGATATGATCATCTCGGCGGGCTATAACATTGCGGGGCCAGAGGTCGAGGCGGCGCTGCTTGGCCATGCGGATGTGCTGGAATGTGCGGTGATTGGGCGGGCGGATGAAGAGCGCGGCCAGATTGTCGAGGCGCATGTGGTGCTGGCGCCGGGGCGGGAGGGCGATGCGGTGATGATCAAGGCGCTGCAAGATCATGTAAAGCGGGTGATCGCGCCTTATAAGTATCCGCGCAGCGTGCTGTTTGTGCAGGCTTTGCCGAAAACCCAGACCGGGAAAATCCAGCGATTCCGGCTGCGCGACGGGGCCTAGGGTTTCGCGTCGCGTGACGGTGTCATGGGTGGCTTTGCGGCGGTATCTTGCGACGGATTCTGTCCCAGCGGGGACAGACTTGTGTATTTGGGCGGATTATTGGGGCATTTTCCACAACATGTTGTGGTTTTTGCGCCCAATGGCTGTTTTGCGATTTGGATTTGGCACCGCGATTTTCGCAAGGGTTTCAGTGCAACTCTGTGCCTGCGCGTTGGATCGGCCAGCCCGGACGCGGCGCGGGGGCTGTGGGATGTTGTGCCGCCAGGTGCAATGCAGCGCACAGACTGGCCTCGCGGGTTTTCAAGCGGGCCAGAGTGGCGCGGATTTCTGACAGCTCGTCGGTCGGGCTAAGGCTTGGCATTGAAGGCTCCTGTAGGGGATCTGCTGCCTGAGTTTGCGGCTGTTTGGGTTAATCTTGGGTTTCCATCCAACGCCTGCTGAAAATTTATCTCGAACTGCCGTTGATAAATCTTCTTGCTTTGCGCGCGGTGCGGGCGAATTCTGAGCCTGTTGAGCGGCAATTTATTTGGAGATTTTCATGTGGGACTTTTCGATGTCGCAGGCTCTTGGCCTGATGCGGCGCACAGCGCCTTTTGTGCTGTTTCGGGTGATCGTCTATTTTGGCATCTCGGCGGCGTTTATTCTGGCGACGGGCACCGGGGCGGGGATTGGCTGGGGTGTCGGCGCGTTTGGCGATGGTGATTTTCAGGTCAGCTCGACCTTTTACGGTGGGCTGTTTGGCTTTGCGGCGACGGCGGGTGTGCTGTTTTTCGTGCGTGATTATATCCTGTATATCGTGAAGGCCGGCCATATCGCGGTGATGGTCGAGATCATGCAGGGCGGCGCGGTGCCGGGCGGGCGTGGGCAGATTGAACATGCGACGGCGGTGGTGAAGGCGCGGTTTGGCGAAGCCTCGGCCCTGTTTGCGCTGGATCGGTTGATCAAGGGGGTGGTGGGCGTGGTCACGGGATTGATCCAAGGCATCCTGAATTTTCTGCCGATTCCGGGCGTGGATCAGTTGATGGGGGTGGTGCGGGCGTATCTGAAAGTCTCGGTCGGGTTGGTCGATGAGGTGATTTTGGCGCATGGCATCAAGACAAAGGCGGAAAATCCTTGGGCCTCGGCGCAGGATGGGCTGGTGCTTTATGCGCAAAATGCCAGGCCTTTGATGATCAACGCGGCTTGGTTGACCTTGTTCAGCTATGCGCTGTCGTTCGTGGTGTTTCTGGTGATGTTGGCCCCGGCGGCATTGGTGGTTTACCTTTTGCCGGGATCGTGGTCGGCGGGGGGCTTTGTGTTCGCCATTCTGTTCGCTTGGGCGGTGAAGGCCGCGCTGATCGAGCCGTTTGCGATTGCCTGTCTGTTGCAGGTGTTTTTCAAAGTCACCGAAGGCCAGCAGCCCGATCCGGTGTGGCGCGCGAAACTGGACGGAGCCACTGACAAGTTCAAAGAGTTGGGCAGGCGGGCTTCGGGCTGGGTTGGTGCCAGATTTAGCGGCAGCGCAAGCTGACTGGCGGCCAATGCCGCATCACAATCGCCGCGCGGTTGCGATGGGGCGTTGCTCTGTCCGATCAGATGTGGCAAGAGGAAAGAGACGCAAACTAGACTGGTGAGTTTAGACGATGAGCGATTTTTCTGCCCGCCGCGTGACAATGGTCGATACTCAGGTTCGGCCTTCGGATGTCACAAAATTTCCGATTATCGCGGCGATGCTGTCGGTGCAGCGTGAGGCCTATGTGCCCCATTCCAAAATCGAAGCCGCCTATGTTGGTGAGAACATTGAGATCGGCGCTGGCCGTGTGATGGTCGAGGCCCGCACTTTGGCGAAGATGCTGGATGCGCTGGATGTGCAGCCCACGGATCGGGCTTTGTATATTGCGGGCGGTTTGGGCTATGGCGCGGCTGTCTTGGCGCGCATGGTGGCCTCGGTCGTGATGGTTGAGGCTGATGCCGGGCTGGCGGGGGCTGCGCAAGGCTCTTTGGGCGGGCAGGGCGTGGGCAATGTGTCGGTGGTGACGGGCGCGCTGGAGGCCGGGTCGGCTGGCAGCTATGACATCATCCTGATCGAAGGCGGCGTGCATGACGTGCCCGAAGCTTTGCTGTCGCAACTGGCCGAAGGTGGCCGGATCGCGGCGATTTACATGCAGGGGCCGCTGGGCTCGGTCAAGATCGGGCATAAGGCCGATGGTCGGGTCAGCTGGCGCTTTGCGTTCAATGCGACGGCACCGGTGTTGGCGGGCTTTGCCAAGGCGCCGGCTTTCGCGCTGTAAAAGATGGACGGGGTGGCCGGGCGTGATCTGGCCACTGACAACAAGCGCAAAATGCGCGAGCAGATATATGAGGTCGTGATGCAGAAGTTCTGGGCAGCAGTGGCGGTGACGGCAGCAATGGTGGCGGCCCCCGCCGCGCGGTCAGAGACTTTGGCGGATGCGCTGATCTCGGCTTACAAAACCTCGCATTTGCTGGATCAAAATCAGGCGGTGCTGCGGGCATCGGATGAAGATGCGGCGATTGCCTTGGCGCAGTTGCGGCCGGTGGTCAGCTTTGTGACGCAGGCCAGCTGGACCAAGCTGGATAACGCATTCAGAACCAGCGCTTTTGGCGGTGTGAGCGGGCCGTTTTACACGGAAACCAAGGATGCCACCGTCGGCGTGACCGCTCAATTTGTGATCTATGCGGGCGGGCGCGGCAAGTTGGCGGTTGAGGCGGCAAAAGAAAGCGTGCTGGCCACGCGGGCGTCGCTGGTCAATATCGAGCAACAGGTGTTGCTGGATGCTGTGTCGGCTTATGTCAATGTGCGTTTGCAGGCCGAGATCGTGTCGTTGCGCGAATCCAACGTGCGGCTGATCAGTCAGGAATTGCAGGCGGCGCGCGACCGCTTTGATGTCGGCGAAGTGACGCTGACCGATGTGTCTTTGGCCGAAGCCCGCCGTGCGGCGGCGCAATCGGGTCTGGCTGCGGCGCAAGGCGCGTTGGAAGTGGCGCGCGAGCGGTATAAGGCGGCAATCGGCCATTACCCAAGCAACCTTTCCGGTCTGCCAAAGCTGCCTTTCGCGGCGAAATCGGAAGAAGCCGCGCGGGCGATTGCTGTGCGCAACCATCCCGTGATCATTCAGGCGGGGCACGAGGTGAAAATCTCGGATATCCGCGTCAAGATCGCGGAAGCGGCGTTTTTGCCAACGGTCAGCAGCCAGTTGTCGGTGACGGAAGACTGGCTGAGCGGCTCGGGCAACACGGTGGGATCGGTGACGTTCAGCGACACGATCTATCAGGGTGGCGAACGCTCGGCTTTGTATCGGCAAGCCTTGGCGGGCAAAGAGGCCACGGCGGCCGCGCAGTTGCAATCGGTGGTGAATGTGTCCGAAGCGGTGGGGCAGGCTTGGTCCAACCTGATGGTGCAGCAAGCCTCGATCCAGGCTGGCGGTTTGCAGGTGACGGCGGCGCAAAAGGCGTTTGACGGCGTGCGCGAAGAGGCCACCTTGGGCGCGCGCACCACGCTTGATGTGCTGAACGCCGAGCAGGAGTTGCTGTCGGCCCGCGCCGACAAGCTGCAATCCGAGGCCAGCCGCTATGTTGGTGTCTATCAATTGCTGTCCAGCATGGGCCAGTTGACCGCTGAACAGCTGAACCTTGGCATCCCGACCTTCGATCCGACTGCCTATTACAACGCGGTCAAATCGGCGCCGCTGACCTCGACCCGCGGCAAGAAGCTGGACAAGATTTTGAAGAAGATCGGCAATTAAGTCGGTTCTGATCGGTCTGATTTTCAAGCGGCCCCTGCCCGGATGCGGTGCGGGGGCCGTTTTCGTTAAACTGCTTGGCACTCTATCCGCTTGATCGTTCTGGGTATTGCGCCAATTCCTTGTCATGGCCGGGTTCTGTCGCTACACTGGAGACGAATAACAAAGTTTGAAATGCGTAGGGCAGCGTTTGATGTCAGAGCCGTTGAGTTCGACCGAGATTGAGGATGTGTTGTCGTCTATTCGCAGGCTGGTGTCCGATGACATGCGGCCAAGCCCGCGTGCGGTGGCGGTGGGTGACAAGCTGATCCTGACGCCCGCGCTGCGCGTGGTGCAGGCTGAGGTTGGGGCAGAAGGTGCGGTGACGCGGCCAGCGGAAGCGGCCGTTGCGCAGACCCCAGTCGCGGAAGCGCCGATGGCTGAAATGGTGCCGCCGTTGGCACAGACGACGGTGCTGATGCCCGCGCCGGATGCGATGCCGATGTTCGTGGCCGTGCCGCGCGTGCATTTGGGCGAAGAAGAGCCGTTGGCTGTGGGTGGCGCGCAGCATGGCGGTGGTCGTGATCTGGGCGGTGTGGTGGCCAGCGTCGGTGCGGCGGTCGATGCCGCCCCCGATGATTGGGAGGCCGAGATCGGCGACACCGCGCCGCAGACGCAAGATGTGCTCGGCAATCCGTGGTCGATGCCACAAGAGGATGCAGGCGATTTTGGCGAGGCTTTGGCCGAAGACGCAGCACAGCGCCATGACCATTTTGAATATGAGGCCGAGACTGCCGCTTTGGATATGCCGGGTTGGGCGCAGCAGGATGGCTCGGATGAGAGTGACGCACCCGCTGTGGCGCTGCATGGCACGGTCGAACCTGATCCGATCTGGGCAGATGAAGCCGAAGCCAGCGTGATCGCCGAATTGGCTGAACCTGACCCCCGCAGCGACGATGCGATGGCGTCTGAGGAAGATGAGTTCAATCTTGGCATGCGGTTTGACGAGGATGTGCTGCGCGAATTGGTGCGTGACATGCTGCGCGAAGAATTGGCGGGCAAGATGGGCGAACGCATCACCCGCAACATCCGCAAACTGGTGCGGGCAGAAATCGCGCGGGCCTTGGCGGCGCAAGAGTTTGAATAGCGCTTTTTGAACGGCTTATGTGCCTTTGACAGTGCCAGTTCGGACGCGCCGCAGCCAAGATACCACATAAAAAACGCGCCCTAGGGCGCGTCTTTTTATCAATTCACTGCTTGGTCTGGCGCAGCTTAAACTGTCACAGCGCGGGCTTATGCAGCCTCGGCATGCTCCAACTCCAGCGCGTGACGGCGCTCGGATTCTTCGCGCGACAATGCCACCGAAGTGCGCACGCCTTTGGAGACGAATTCCATCAGGCCCTTGACCACACGCTCGTTCGGGTCGATGCCCGAACAGGACAAAACTTCACGCCCATCGCGCGACCGCGCCCAACGCGCAATCTGATCAGGGCCGTTGCCGTATTTCTTGTCGTCTGCAATGGCATCATCCAAAGCAGCCAAAACCACCGCCGCAAAAAGCTTGCGCGCCCGCTGGCCTTGCTCAAAGTTGAAGGCTGTGCTGTCAACCGTATCGAACATCACATCGTCCTTTTTCTTGCTCTTGTCTTTCCGTAACTTCCGCGCTTGTAACGTTTTGATAACGATTCGGGGGGCTAAGTTTTGCATACCTAAGTTGCGGTGCGCGCATAGCTTGGAAAACATCCTACTGTATCTAGTCGTCTTGCTTGGCGGTCGAACCCGATATATAGGGGGCGCTTAACTCATTTCAACCTTTTGACAAGGTTTTGCCACAATGCCGAAGATAAACGGAAACGAAATCAAGCCGGGCACCATCATTGAACACGATGGGGGGCTTTGGGCCTCGGTCAAGGTCAACCATGTCAAACCGGGCAAGGGTGGGGCTTTCGCTCAGGTAGAGCTGAAAAACCTGCGCGACGGGCGCAAGTTGAACGAGCGGTTCCGGTCGGAAGACAAGGTCGAAAAGGTCGAGCTGGAGAATAAGGACCAGCAATTCCTGTATGAGACCGACGGGCGCTTGGTGTTCATGGATGCGGAAACCTACGAGCAAGTTGAAATTGATGCTGACCTGCTGGGCGACCGTCGGCCGTTCCTGCAAGATGGCATGACGGCGACCGTGAACTATTTCGGTGAAGAGCCGCTTAACGTCAGCCTGCCGCAAAAGGTAAAATGCAAGGTTGTTGAAACCGAGCCTGTGCAAAAGGGCCAGACGGCCACCAGCAGCTTTAAGCCGGCGATTTTGGACAATGGCGTGCGCATCATGATCCCGCCGTTCATCGGGCCGGATGAAGATATCATCGTGCATACCGAGCTGATGGAATATTCCGAGCGGGCATAAGTGCCGGGTTTGGTATAGATAAATTCAGGGCCGTCCTTTTGGGCGGCCTTTTGTTTGGCAGGGGGCGGATGCGATGGATCAGGTGTTGCAGGCGATGCGGGCGGCGGGCAAAGCGGTGGTGTTGCCCCGGTTTCGCGCCCTTGAGGTGGGCGAGGTCAGCCAGAAACGCGATTTTGCCGATCTGGTGACGGTGGCTGATACCGAGGCCGAGGCGATGATCGGCGCATTGCTGGCGCAAAGCTGGCCCGAGGCGCGGGTGCTGGGCGAAGAGGCTGTCGCGGCGGATCCGGGCCTGCGCGGGGCGATGGCGGGACCAAGGTGGCAGGTGATCGTGGACCCCGTCGATGGCACCTGGAACTTTGCCAAGGGGCTGGCGAGCTTTGGCATGATCGCGGTGGCGGTGCAGGACGGTGTGGCGCGCTATGGCCTGCTGTATGATCCGCTGTGCGATGATTGGGTCGAGGTGGTGGCGGGCGGGCCTGCGCGGTTTGTGCAGGCGGATGGGCGCGCAGCCCAGTTGCGGGTGTCTGATGTTGCGGACCCGGCGCAGATGTGTGGCTTTATTCCGGTGGGGCTGTTTGAGGCCACGCAGAAGCGGGCGGCGGTGTTGGCGGGGCTGGCGTATGGCCGGGTCACATCCTTGCGCTGTTCGTGCCATGAATATCGGCTGATGGCGCAGGGGCATGTGGAATTTGTGATCTCGGGGCCAGAGCCGCATCCGTGGGACCATGCGGCGGGGGTGCTTGCGGTGCAGGCGGCGGGCGGCGTGGCGCGGTTTCTGGATGGCGGTGCCTATGATCTGGCGCGGCGGTTCGGGGTGTTGGTGGTGGCCAATTCCGAGGCAACTTGGGCGCGGGTGGCGCGGGATTATGCGGCGCTTGCGGTTTGAGGTTTGGGCATAGGTTGAAAGGTCGGATGCCTCCGGCGGGGATATTTAAGCAGAGAGGATGAGGTATTGCGCAGGGATTACAGCGTGATTTTCGCGCTGCCTGCGGTGAGGTTATCGCTGCGGTCAAAGCGCAAATAGGCGATGGCTTTGTTGCCAGATTGGGTGAACAGGGTGCCTGCGGGTTTCTCGCCTTGCAAGATTGGGGTGCCGGGGGGGGCTGCGCCGTCGATGCTGACGGTGATCAGGCCCTTTTTCAGCTCGGTCTTGTGCTTCATCCGGGCGGTGACTTCTTGGCCGACATAGCAGCCCTTGCGGAAATCGACGCCGTGCAGGCGTTCAAAGCCGGATTCCAGCAGGTAGCTGTCATCGGGGATCAGCTCGATGCCGGACTCGGGGATGCAATGGGCGACGCGGATGGCGTCCCAGTCGATCTCGGGTGCGCCACCAGCGGCGCCGTAGCCGCGCCAACCAAGCGCCGGGTGGCGCGGGTCGGCGATCGCGCCGGGCGGGGTCGCGCCCAAGCCGCGCGCGACCTTCAGATCGCTGGCGGCAAATTGCACATCGGCGCGCAGGCGATACATTGAGAGGCGGCGGATGGTGGGTTCGGCAATGCTGTCTTTGATGTCCAAAAGCAGGCGGTCGCCTTGGGCGATCAGCAGAAAATCGGCGAGATATTTGCCTTGTGGGGTCAGCAGCGCTGCCCAAACCGCGCCATCGCCGCGCCCCAAGGGCAGCACATCATTGCTGACCATGCCTTGCAGGAATGTCAGCCGATCGGCCCCGGTGACGGTGTAGACGCGGCGGTCGGCGGCGGTTTCACCCAGCATGATCTAGTCCTTGAATTGCAGGCGGTAGAGCCCGGCATAAAGCCCGCCCTGTGCCAGAAGTTGGTCATGCGTGCCGGTTTCCGCAACCCTGCCGTGATCCATCACCACGATTTTGTCGGCATCGCGCACTGTGGCCAAGCGGTGGGCGATCACCAATGTGGTGCGGCCCAAGCTGCCCAAAGCCAAGGCCCCCGCGACCACCGATTCAGATTGGGCATCCAGCGCCGAGGTGGCTTCATCCAACAGCAGCACCGGGGCGTCCTGCACCAGCGCGCGCGCAATCGCGACCCGCTGCCGCTGACCGCCCGACAAGGCCGAGCCGCGCGGCCCGACCGGGGTTTGCACTCCGCGCGACAGGGCTGGCAGAAAGTCCACCACATGGGCGGCTTGCAGCGCGCGTTCCAGCGCATCGGGATCAACCGCGCGGCCAAGGGCGATATTCTCAGCCAACGTCTCATCAAACAGCGCGGAATCCTGGGTCACGGTGGCAAAGAGCGCGCGCTGATCGGCCAGCGACATCTGCGTGGTTGTGGCACCGCCGATCAGTATAGCACCCGAAGCGGGTTCCAGCAGCCCGGTCAGCAGATGAAACACCGTGCTTTTGCCCGCGCCTGACGCGCCGACAAGGGCGGTGGTTTTGCCAGCCTCGGCAACAAAGGACAGCCCGTGCAGCACCGCTTGGTCGCCATGCGCGAAGGTCACATTGTCAAAGCGGATTTCGGGTGGACCTGCGGCGGGCACGGTGCCGCTGATCTGCGGGCGCGGATAGGCGGGGCGGGAGTCGAGCAGGGCATAGATCCGCTCCAGACTGGCGGAGGCGACTTGCCAAGTGCCAGACATTTCCCCCAGACGGCGCAAAGGCTGGAAGGTCAGCGACATTGCGGTGAAAAACGACATGAAATCGCCGGTGGTGCGCTGGCCCGAGGAAATCTCATCCCCTGCCATCAGCAGCACGGCGAAAAAGCCAAGGCCCGTCACCAGATCAATCATCCCCGGCATCAGGCTGCGGCCAAACACCGAACGCACTTCGGCGCGGCGGATGGTTTTCAGCACGTTGCGAAAGCGGGTGGTCTGGTAATCTTCCATCCGGTTCAACTTAACTGCGTTGATGCCGTGAAAAATCTCATCGAGCCGGGTGGCGCGTTGGCCGGCTTGCTCGCGCAGTTCGCGCGATTTGCGCCGCACATAGCGTTGCAGGAGGGCGGCGGGCAGGATCAGCAAGGGTGCGCCGATCAGCGCCGCCAGCGTCCAGCGCAGATCAATCGAGACCGCGACCGCCATCAGCGCCACCAGCCCCAACAGATCGCGGCCGATGCCGGTGACCAAAGCGCTCCAGATGCCTTGCACGGCGGCGGTGTCGCCTTGCACGCGCTCGATCAGCACGCCGGGCGGGTTGGTTTGAAAAAATGGCGCGTCCAGCGTCAGGATATGGCGCAAAAGATCAGATTGCATCGCGGCCGAGACTTTTTGCGAGATCGACCAGATCAAGGTCCGCGACACCACCACCGTGAAGGCGCGTGCGGCGAACAGACCGAAGATGGCGAACCCCACACCATAGAGCGCGGTTTCGCCGCCGGGGGTGAAGACGACGTCGAACAAAGGCTTCAGCAGGTAGGACAGGCCGCCAAGCGCGCTGCCTTCGACGATCATCAACAGCAGGCACAACAGGATGCCCCAGCTGTGCCGATGGATATAATTCGCCCAAAAGCGCCGGAACAGGCTGGGGTTGGCGGAGGCTGCGGACAAAGGCGAGGCTTTCGGTTGCGCGTCGGTTGGGGGCTGGCGTTGCTTTGGTCTAGCTTGCGCGTCGGCCAAGGGCAAGCGTGGTGGGGCAGCAACGGCGGTGTGGCGGCTGGCGATTGACGCGGCATCAGTGCCCCGATAGCCATGTGACGTCTATATCTGGAGCCTGACATGACCCTTGCCAACGGCCGCGCTTACCTTGCCATTCCCGGCCCTTCTGTGATGCCCGACAGGGTGCTTGCGGCGATGCACCGCGCAGCCCCCAATATCTATGAGGGCGATCTTTATGCGCTGGTCGACTCGCTGTGGCCGGATCTAAAGGCGGTGGCCGGGACCAAGGGATCGGTTGCGGCCTACATTGGCAACGGCCATGCGGTCTGGGAGGCGGCGAACGCCAATATGTTCTCACGCGGGGACAAGGCTTTGGTGCTGGCGACCGGGCAGTTTGGCATTGGTTGGGCCAATTCGGCGCGGGCGGTGGGCATCGAGGTCGAGGTGCTGGATTTCGGGAAATCCGCACCGATGGATATGGGCTTGGTTGAGGCCGCGCTGCGGGCGGATCCCGCGCACCGGATCAAGGCGGTGCTGACGACGCAGGTGGACACGGCCTCGACCATCCGCACCGATGTGGCGGCGCTGCGGGCGGTGATGGATCTGGTCGGGCATCCGGCTTTACTGGCGGTGGATTGCATTGCCAGTATGGGCTGCGATGAATACCGCATGGATGACTGGGGGGTCGATATCACGGTGGCCGCCAGCCAGAAGGGCTTGATGACACCGCCGGGCATGGGGTTCGTGTGGTTTTCCGACAAGGCGCGGGCGGCGACAGCGGCGGCGGATCTACGCTCACCCTATTGGGATTGGACGCCGCGCGCCGATGGGGCAGAGTTCTGGCAGCTGTGGAATGGCACTGCGCCCACGCATCATCTTTATGGGTTGCGCGAGGCGCTTACCATGATTTTGGACGAGGGTTTGCCTGCGGTCTGGGCGCGGCATGAGTGTCTGGCGCGCACGGTCTGGGCAGCGTTTGACTGCTGGTCTTCGGGCAATCCTGCCATTGGGATGAACGTGGCGGATGCGGCCCATCGTGGACGCTCGGTGACGGCGGCGCGGTTTGGCGCTCCGCATGCGACGCGGTTGCGGCAATGGTGCGAGCATAAGGCTGGGGTGACTTTGGGGATCGGGCTTGGCATGGCGCCGAGTTCGGACCCGGCTTACCATGGCTTTTTGCGGGTGGCGCATATGGGGCATGTCAACGCGCATATGACTTTGGGGGCTGTGGCGGTGATGGAGGCGGGGATGATCGCGCTGGATATTCCGCATGGTCCGGGGGCACTGGCTGCGGCGGCGGCTGTGGTTGCGGCTGGCGCGGGGGGGTGACCCTGTAGGAGGGGCGATCCTGCCCGCCATCGAGGCGGCCAGGATCGCGCTGCCGGGGATGCAATTGTCCTGCCGGTGCCGCATTGCCAGGATCGGGATCGGCGATCAGGGGTTTTGGACGTGATCCGTCGTTTTAAATGCAGGCTGTGAGCCTGAGTTTGGGCAGAGCGAAAGGGGGATGCTATGGAGACCAGTGACACCGCGCATTTTGGCCAATGTCATTGTGGCGCTGTGCAGTTTCATGTGCGGCTGAGCGATGGGTTCAACACGGCGCGGCGGTGTTCGTGTTCCTATTGCCGGATGCGCGGGGCGATTGCGGTCTCGGCGCAGGTTGGCGACATCCGTTTTGTGCAGGGCGCGGATCATCTGAGCCTTTATCAATTCAACAGCAAGACCGCGCGGCATTACTTCTGCAAGACCTGCGGCATCTACACGCATCATCAGCGGCGCTCGAACCCAGAGCAGTTGGGCATCAATGTGGCTTGTCTGGCGGGGGTATCTCCGTTTGATTTTGCCGAAGTTGTGGTGGTGGATGGGGTTAATCACAGCGCAGATAACGGCGGCGCTTCGGGGATTGCCGGGGTATTGCGGTTCTCGCGCGCCTGAGCAGCTGGCAGGTGGTGCGGTTTTGGCCGCCATCGAGGCCGCCAAAACCGCTCTGCCGGGGCATCGTTGTTTGGCATTGGGCTTGGGGGCGGTGTGGAACGCTCCGCGGGGAGTATTTCGCAAAGAGCAAGCTGCTTTCGAGTTGCTCTTTTCCAAATACTCACCTTGCGCGGTGGCAGGCGGCGGGCGGTTGCTTTGAAGCACTTTGCGTCAGGGCTGCTCGATCGCCTCTGGCGTGGGGCGGCTGCGTTCAGTCAGGGTGATGTAAAGCGCGCAGGCGATCAGCACCGCGACGCCAAGGAAGGTCATCGCATCGGGGAAGTCCTTAAAGAAATACCAGCCTGCGGCAGTGGCGACGATCATCTCGGTATAGGCGAGCGGGGCCAGCAGCGAGGCTTCGGAGTAGTCATAGGCGCGCACGATCAGGTAGTGGCCGAAGGTGGCAATCGCGCCAAGGCCCGCGCACATCAGCCATTGGGTTGCGGTGGGGGGATGCCAGATGAAGGGCATCGCAAGGCTGAGCATCAAGCCGCCAACAGCATTGGTTTGAAAGGTTGTCACCATCGCCGGGGCGCGGCCAGCGATATGCCGGGTCATCACGAAATAGATCGCAAGGAAGCTGCCTGCGGCCAAGGCCAGCAGGCTGCCGGGGTTCAGCGCGACAAAGCCGGGGCGAATGATGATCAGCGTGCCGATAAATCCCACGGCGACTGCGGCCCAGCGGTTGCGCGGCACCGCCTCTTTCAGCACCAGCACTGACAGCACGGTGACGACCAATGGCTGCACGAAGAAGATCGCCAAGGCATCGGCGATGGGCAGGAATTTCAGCGCCAGAAAAAAGCAGAAGGTGGCGAGGATCAGGAAGCCCGAGCGAAAGCAATGATAGAGCGGGCGATCCGGGATCAGGCCTTTCGGGCTGCGATGGCCAAGCGCGAAGGGCAGCGCCACCACCGCTCCGACCGCCAGTCTGGCCCAGACGATTTGCAGCACAGGCACGCCTTGTTGGCCAAGGAGCTTGGCGAAAACGTCGATCAGGGGCAGGCTTGCCATCGCCCCAAGCATGAAAGCGACGCCGATCAGCGGCGATGCGGGTGGGGGACGGACGCTTGGCATCGAAATTCCTGCTGGATTGGCGCTTGTTTAGGCAATGCGGCAAGGTTGGTCCACCGGGTTTGCGATAATATTCGGCGCATTGCGGGGGCGGGGCCTGCGATTGGGCCGCTGCAGTGGCGCAAAATCAGGCAGATGTGACAAGATGGCGGGCAGAGTGTGGCTTTGGCCCTTCATCTTGCCATGTGGTTTGCTATGTTGGGGGCAGATTATCAAAGCAGGCCCGTCATGCCCCATCTTGCGATGCCCGATCTTGCGGAACACGATCTTGTTAAGCCCGATCTTGCGAAACCCGACACTCCCTTGCCCAAACTGACGGCACCCAGCTTGGGCAGGGCGGCACCGCAGCGCCGCCCGGTGGTTGGGATCATCGGCAATGCGCATATGATGAATGATCGCTACGAGGTGCATGCGGCGGGTCACATCAACTCGGAAGCGGTGGCAGAAGTGGCGGGCTGCGTGCCGCTGATCGTGCCAGCTGATCCACGTTTCGTCTCGGTGGCCGATCTGATGGCGGCCTGTGATGGGTTCTTGCTGACCGGGGGGCGCCCGAATGTGCATCCCGATGAATATGGCGAGCCGGAAACCCCGGCGCATGGCGCGTTTGACCGGGGGCGTGATGCGATCACTTTGCCGCTGATCCGGGCTTGTGTCGACAGCGGGCAGCCGTTTTTGGGGGTTTGCCGGGGGTTTCAAGAGGTCAATGTGGCGATGGGCGGCTCGCTTTACCCCGAGATCCGGGATCTGCCGGGGCGCTTGAACCACCGCATGCCGCCCGAGGGCACGATGGAAGAGGTGTTCGCGCATCGCCATGTGGTCAGCTTTAACCCCGGCGGGGTGTTCGCCCGGATGATGGGTGCTGCCGAGGTGATGACAAATACCCTGCATGGTCAGGGTGTGGCGCGGGTGGGCAGCCGGATTGTGATTGATGGCACAGCCCCCGATGGCACCCCCGAAGCGCTATATGTGCAGGATGCGCCGGGGTTTACGCTGTCGGTGCAATGGCACCCTGAGTGGAACGCCGCCAATGACCCGGTGTCGCGGCCGTTGTTCACCGCCTTTGGCGATGCCGTGCGGGCTTGGGCGGCGCGCGTTTAGGGTTTTTTAACCAAAGTGCGGCAAGATATCTGCATGTCCGCTTTGCCTCCGATCAGCCCGCAGCAATTTTTCTTGGAGCTTTTTGGCTCGCAGGCGGCGGCGCGTGGTGCCATCGTCAGGCGCAAGGTTCGGGATGTGGAGCACTACATCGGGCGTGATGCGTTTCTGACGGAAGCCAAGCGGCGGGGATTTCCCGTGGTGGAAAACGCCGGGCAGTTTGTGATTTTTTGCAACAATGAACCGATCAGGCGGTTGTCATAGCCGATTTTCGCGCGAAAATCGTGCCGGAATTCGCGCGAATTCCGATCCTGATTGGCGTTGTTGGCGCAAACATTGACGGTATACTGCGGCGAGATTCTTGGGAGGATGAAGATGAAGCGGTCGCGTATCAATGAGATTATGGCTGGCGCAGAAGAGATGGTGCGCCAATATGGCTTTGTGTTGCCGCCGTTTGCCAACTGGTCGCCAGAGGAATTTAAGGCGCATAAACCGATCGCAGGCCGCGTGATCGAGGGCCGTTGTGGCTGGGATATCACCGATTACGGTCAGGGTCGGTTTGATCAGATGGGGCTGTTTCTGTTCACCTTGCGCAATGGCTCTTTGGACGATCTGCAACGTGGCGGTGGCATGTGCTATGCCGAGAAGCTCTTGATTTCGCGGCAGGATCAGCTGTCGCCGATGCATACCCATGTCATCAAGGCCGAGGATATCATCAACCGCGGCGGGGCGACTTTGATCGTGGAGCTTTATGGCTCGGACGACGCGGGCAACTGGGCAGAGGATCGCGGCGGCGTGGTGCGGTGTGACGGGATCGAACGGGCCTATAAACCGGGCGACAAGCTGCGGCTGGCTCCGGGTGAGTCCGTGACGCTGATGCCGGGGGATTGGCACGCGTTTTGGGGCGAGGGTGGCGATGTGCTGATTGGCGAGGTATCGACCGTCAATGACGATGTGACCGACAATGTGTTCCGCGAGCCCATTGGCCGTTTTGCCGATATTGACGAGGATGTGGCCCCGACCCATCTGCTGGTCAGCGATTACGACAAGTGGCTGTAACTTAGCAGCGCTTGCAAAAGCAAAAAACCCGCCTCGGATTGAGGCGGGTTTTTCTATTGGCATTGTTAGTGGTTTACGGTTGCGGCCTTAAGGCTGCGGGCACAGGCCATTGACCAGGGGCTGCGTGCAGGTGCTGGGAGTGGTCGTGGCGGGCGCTGCGGCGGGTGCCGTGGCTGCGGGTGCCGTCGCCACTGGGGCAGGGGCTGCGGGCGCTACGGTTGCAGCGGGGACCGTGGTTGCAGGGGCCATCGTCTCTGCAGGGGCCATGGTTGCATCTGGTGCCATCGTCTCGGCGGGGGACATCGTGCCAGTTGCGGCTGGTGCCGTTGCCGCAGTTGGTGCTGTTGGCAGGGTCGCGGCCCCCGGCAACATGGTTGGGGTTGCGGTTAGCACAGGTGCCACAGCTTCAACCGGCGCGACTGCGGGTTTTTTCTTTTTCGGCGCGGGTGGCGGCAGTTTCAGCTTGTCGGGGTATGTGCCATCGGCGTTCAGAACCACGACTTTGGCGCCATCTTGCACCCGGTTGTACAGATCCATCACGTCTTGGTTGATCATGCGGATACAGCCCGAAGAGGCGTTCTTGCCGATCGACGACCATTCCGGCGTGCCGTGGATGCGGTAGCCATAATCGACGCCATTGGTGGTCAGATACAACGCGCGCGCGCCCAAAGGATTGGTCGGACCGCCCGGTTGGCCCTTGGCCCATTTGGCCAGTTCGGGCTTGCGCTCGATCATTTCTGGCGGCGGAGTCCATTTCGGCCAATGCGTGCGGCTTGTGATATCGGCGACACCTGCCCATTGGAAGCCAGCTTTGCCAACCGAAATGCCATAGCGCAACGCGGTGTTTTTGCCGTTGATATAGTAGAGATGCTTTTCAGCGGGGTGGATGATGATGGTGCCCACCGCTTCGGCGCTGGCAAACTCAACCTGCTGCACCTGATAGGCGGCAGGCACCTTTTCCACCGGAACCGTCGGCACGGTAAAGCCATCGTCGGTGACGCCCATGTAATGCGCCACGTTATCGGTCGGCACCGGAGCCTGTGCCACGCCGGGGGTGGCCCCGTCCAAAGGCACTGCACCGGGCACGCAGGCCGCGAGTGTCAGCGACAAAGCTGTCGCTGCCAAAAGTTTAACCGTCAAAAAACGCATCCGTCAGCCCATCACAAAAGGGGGGTGGCGTAGCGTGCCACCCAGATTCTCTTGTAAAGACGCTAGATCAGGCGAAAAGCAAGGTCAAAGCCCGATGTTTCCAATGCGCGAATAATCACAAGGTCGTGCAATGCGCGCAGCTACAAAGTCGTGCAATGCGCGCTGCTACAAAGTCGTGCAATGCGCGCTGCTACAAAGTCGTGCGCAGATGCCAGAGTTCGGGGAACAACTCCACATCCAGCATCCGACGCAGATAGCTGACGCCGCCGGTGCCGCCAGTGCCGCGCTTAAGGCCAATGACGCGCTCGACCGTGGTGACATGGTTAAAGCGCCAGCGGCGGAAGTAATCCTCGAAATCCACCAGTTTCTCGGCCAACTCATAAGCCTGCCAATGCTGGGCGGGATCACGGTAGACGGTTTCCCAGACCCGCTGCACCCCCTCATGCACCACCCACGGCTGCCGGAGGTCGCGGTTCAGCACGTCATCGGGCACTGGCAAGCCCGCGCGGGCAAGATGGCGCAACGCCTCGTCATAAAGGCTGGGGCGGGCGAGTTCGGCTTCCAGCAGCGCGGTCAGATCAGCGCGATGAGCGTGGGGTTTCAGCATGGCCAGATTGCGGTTGCCGACGGCATATTCGATCAGGCGGTATTGCCAGGACTGAAACCCCGAAGATTGCCCCAAGCCTTCGCGGAAGGTGGTGTAGTCCGACGGGGTCATGGTGCGCAAAACATCCCAGGCATTGTTCAACTGCTCGAATATGCGACTGATCCGGGCGAGCATCTTGAACGCTTCCGGCGTGCGCGACGCGGCGATGGCTTGGCGGGCGGCGTTCAACTCGTGCAGGGCCAGCTTCATCCACAGTTCAGATGTTTGATGCTGGATGATGAACAGCATCTCGTCATGCGCCGGAGTCAGTTGCCGTTGGGCTGAAAGGATCTGGTCGATGTGCAGATAATCGCCGTAGGACATCCGGCCATCGAAGGACATTTGCGCGCCTTCGGTTGCGGGATTGTAAGGTGCCGCGTGCATCGGGCAGCCGGGTTTGGGATCGTTGGTCATGTCATTCTCTCCTGTCACTTGCGGTTTCCCCATATGGGGCGTCAGGCGATGGAATGAGATTGGCGGTTCAGCACGGAAAGTGTGCCGATGGTGCGCCACAGGGCGATCCATCCGGCAGGGCGGCAGAGGGCTGCACTTGTGGCTTTCGCACTGGTCAAAATATCCCCGCCGGAGGCATCCGCGGCTGGCGGCAAGAGCCTCCGGCGGGGATATTTAAGCAGAGAGGATGACCGAAGCGGCATCAGGTGACTTTCGCGCGGGTTTTGTATTCGGGACGGTCCCAGAGGTTGTTTTGCATGATATCTGCGATGATTTCGACGGCTTTTGCAACATCGCTGGCGTCGATGAACAGAGGAATGAAGCCGCAGCGGATGATATCGGGGGCGCGGAAATCGCCGATCACGCCGCGCGCGATCATGGCTTGCATGATGGCGTAGCCTTCGGGGTGGCGGAAGCTGACTTGGCTGCCGCGTTCTTGATGCGCGCGGGGGGTGGCGAGGGTCAGGGTCGGGCAGGCGGCCTCGATGCCTGCGATGAATTGGTCTTGCAGTGCCAGCGCGGTTTTGCGCAGCGCGCCCATATCGACGCTGTCCCAGATGTCGAGCGAGGCTTCCAAGGCGGCCAGTTGCAGGATCGGCGGGGTGCCGACGCGCATCCGCTCGGCCCCTGTCGCGGGGCGGTAGTCGAGATCGAAGGCGAAGGGGGCGGCGTGGCCTTGCCAACCCGACAGCGCCGGGCGGGCGACTTCGGCATGGCGGGGGGCGACGTAGATGAAGGCCGGGCCGCCAGGGCCGGAATTGAGGTATTTGTAGGTGCAGCCGACCGCGAAATCGACGTTGCATTTGGCGAGTTCCACCTGAAACGCGCCCGCGCTGTGGGCCAGATCCCAGATCGTGAGTGCTCCGTGCTGGTGGGCGCGGGCGGTAATGGCGGCCATGTCATGCCGCCGCCCGGTGCGGTAATCGACTTCGGTGATCATGGTGACGGCGATTGTATCGTCTATCGCGTCCAGAACATCTTCGGGGGCGACGGTTTTCAGGGTGTAGCCGTTGCCCAAGGTGCGGCAGAGGCCCTCTGCCATGTAGAGATCGGACGGGAAGTTGCCGGTGTCAGACAGGATCACCTTCCGCGTCGGGTTCATCTCAAGACAAGATGCCAGCGCCTGATAGACCTTGATCGACAGCGTGTCGCCCATCACCACATGGCCCGCCTCGGCCCCGATCAGCCGCGCGATGCGGTCGCCTACGCGCATTGGTTTGTCCATCCACTGCGCCTTGTTCCAGGCCGTGATCAGCATGTCGCCCCATTCTGCCGTCACCGTCTGTGCCACCCGCGCCGCCGTCGCGCGCGGCAGTGGGCCCAGCGAATTGCCGTCCAGATAGATCATGCCTTCGGGCAGGTGAAACTGAGCTTTGGTGGCGGCGAAATCGGTCATGGGCGGGTCCTTGGCGTCAGTGGGGTGGGATGTGGTCAGCATTAGGCGGATTGGCTTGAAATTTCAAGCTTGAAATTGTTTCGATTCGAGGGGTGATCTTTGGCCGCCCGATGTTTGCGCTATCATCGCGAGAGGCCCTATGTGTTTGATATTGAGCCAAAAGTTTGATCAAAATAATCGTCCGATACAGGGGTTTCGCCCGGAACTTTTGCCTTGGAAAGCCAAGTGTTTGGTGGGGCAAGCCTGCCTTACCCATCGAAGCCGACAGGTTTTTGACCAGAAGCGGCAATCAGGCGTTGAACTATCGGGCTGCGATGGTAAGCCTCTGGGGGATTTGGCGGTCACGGTTGCTCCTTGAACCGCGCAAACGACGGGGGAACACAGTGAAAATAGGTGCTTTGAGCGAGATTTTTGTGGGCGAGAACCGGGTGGCGATGACCCCGGATTCGGCGCTGCAACTGGTGAAACTGGGACATACTTGTGTCATTCAGGCCGGAGCGGGGGCAAAGGCGGGGTTTTCCGACGCTTTATATGCAGCCGCCGGGGTTGAGGTTCTGGCCACAGCTGCCGATGTGGTCGCGGCCGCTGATGTTTTGGTGAAGGTGCGCGGACCGGAAGTGGCCGAGGCGCAGGCGTTGCGCGACGGGCAGACGCTGATCTCGATGTTCTGGCCGGCGCAGAACCCCGAGCTTTTAGAGATCGTCAAGGAGCGTGGCGCTACCGTGGTGGCGATGGACATGGTGCCGCGGATTTCGCGCGCGCAAAAGATGGACGCTTTGTCGTCGATGGCGAATATTGCGGGCTACCGCGCCGTGATCGAGGCGGGCAGCAATTTCGGGCGGTTCTTCACGGGGCAGGTGACGGCGGCTGGCAAGGTGCCTCCGGCGAAAGTGCTGGTCGTGGGTGCGGGCGTTGCGGGGCTGGCGGCGATTGGCACCAGCGTTTCGTTGGGCGCGATTGTGCATGCGTTTGACGTGCGCCCCGAAGTGGCCGAGCAGATTGAATCGATGGGTGCGAGTTTCGTCTATCTGGAGTTTGATGCCAGCGAGTTGCCGGATGGAGCTGCGACGGGCGGCTATGCGGCACCTTCCAGCCCGGCCTTCGCGGCCAAGCAGCTGGCGAAGTTCCGCGAGTTGGCACCAGAGATGGACATCGTGATCACCACCGCGCTGATCCCCGGACGGCCTGCGCCAAAGCTGTGGACCGCCGATATGGTGGCTGCGATGAAGCCCGGATCGGTGGTGGTTGACCTTGCGGCGGAGCGTGGCGGTAACTGCGATCTGACGGTGATGGATCAGAAAATCGTTTCTGACAACGGCGTCACGATTGTCGGCTATACCGATTTCCCCAGCCGGATGGCGGCGCAGGCGTCTACGCTTTATTCTACCAATATCAGGCACATGCTGACCGATCTTACACCAAAGAAAGACGGTGTGATTGATCACAATATGGGCGATGATGTGATCCGGGGGGCGACGGTTGCCAAGGCGCATGAGATCACCTTCCCGCCTCCGCCGCCGAAGATCGCGGCAATTGCGGTGCAAAAGCCGAAGGAAAAGGTCAAGGAGCTGACGCCGGAAGAAAAGCGCGCGGCAGAGGTCGCAGCGTTCAAACTGGCCACCCGCAATCAGGTCGGCATGCTGGTGATTGGCGGCGGTTTGATCATGTTGGCGGGGCTTTATGCACCAGCAGCGTTCATGTCGCATCTGATCGTGTTCGTGCTTTCGGTCTACGTCGGCGTTCAGGTGATCTGGAACGTCAGTCACAGCCTGCACACGCCGCTGATGGCGGTGACCAACGCGATTTCCTCGATCATCATTCTGGGGGCCTTGATGCAGATCGGCTCGGGCAACTGGCTGGTGGTGATCTTGGGCGCTTTGTCGGTGTTCATGGCGGGGATCAATATTTTCGGCGGCTTCATGGTGACACGGCGGATGCTTGCCATGTTCCAGAAGTCGTAAGGGAGCGGGCATATGGAATATGGATTCACCACGGCAGCCTATGTGGTTGCAGCCGTTTTGTTCATTCAATCTTTGGGCGGGTTGTCCGGGCAGGAAAGCGCTAAGCGCGCGGTCTGGTATGGCATCTTTGGCATGGCGCTGGCGATTGCGGCCACGCTGTACGGGCCGGGATCAAGCAACTGGTTGATTTCGCTGGTTATGATCGCAGCCGGTGGCGCGATTGGCTGGTATGTCGCGCAAAAGGTGCAAATGACGGAAATGCCGCAGCTGGTAGCGGCGATGCACAGTCTTGTCGGTTTGGCGGCGGTGTTCATCGGCTATAACACCCATATCGAGATGGTGCGGGTGGCGGGCCTTGATGAGGCCGCACGCGCGGCTTTGGAGGGTTTCGCGGCTGTTATCGCGCATAAAGCACCGGTAGAGTTGTCGATCCTGCGGGTGGAGACGTTCCTTGGCGTGTTCATCGGGGCTGTGACCTTTACCGGCTCGGTGATTGCGTTTGGCAAGCTGGCGGGCAAAGTTGATGGCAAAGCGAAAAAGCTGCCAGGCGGGCATCTGCTGAACGCCACGGCGGCGATTGTGTCGCTGGTTTTGCTGGTGGTTTATCTGCAATCGGGCAGCACTTTGGCGCTGCTGGGCATGACGGTGGCGGCGCTGTTCATCGGCTATCACCTGATCATGGGCATCGGCGGCGCGGATATGCCGGTGGTGGTGTCGATGCTGAACAGCTATTCCGGCTGGGCGGCAGCGGCGATCGGCTTTTCGTTGTCGAATGACCTTTTGATCGTGGTGGGCGCGCTTGTGGGCTCTTCGGGTGCTATCCTGAGCTATATCATGTGCAAGGCGATGAACCGCTCGTTTGTCAGCGTGATCCTTGGCGGCTTTGGTGGCACCACCGGCCCTGCGATGGAGGTGACGGGTGAGCAGATTGCGATTGACGCCGAAGGGGTGGCGGCTGCGCTGAACGAAGCCGACAGCATCATCATCATTCCGGGTTACGGCATGGCGGTGGCGCAGGCGCAGCAATCGGTCAGCGAGCTTACCCGCAAGCTGCGGGCGGCCGGTAAAACCGTGCGCTTTGCCATTCACCCGGTGGCTGGCCGTTTGCCGGGGCATATGAACGTGCTGCTGGCCGAGGCCAAGGTGCCCTATGACATCGTGATGGAGATGGACGAGATCAACGACGACTTCCCGACAACGGATGTGGCGATCGTGATCGGCTCTAACGACATCGTCAATCCGGCAGCACAGGAAGATCCGAACTCGCCCATCGCGGGCATGCCGGTGCTGGAATGTTGGAAAGCCAAGCAGGTGTTTGTCTCCAAGCGCGGGCAGGGCACCGGGTATTCGGGCATCGAGAACCCGCTGTTCTACAAGGAAAACACCCGGATGTTCTATGGCGATGCCAAGAAATCTCTGGATGCTTTGTTGCCGATGATTGACTGAGGCAAGCTGCGTGAGATCACCCAGCCTATGGCCAGACCCCGGTGGAGACGCCGGGGTTTTGCTTTTCTTGCAACAACCTGTGTGCATACCCCGGTATGCTTTGAAAGCGCTGGCAGTTTTGCTGAAAACTTTGCCAGATCGCGCGAATGTCCTGACCCGAGGCGCTTGATGAACACCGACCACCCGCTGCGTTACGCTCTTGTCAACGAATTGCACGCCCGCCCGTTTCCAGCGCTGAGCGCCCCCTGCGTTGCCGCCTATATCGCCATCAAGGAACCACAAGAGGCGCATAACCGCGACCGCCGTTTGGACCGCGCGCATCTGCTGGCGCTGCTGGACAGGCATGCCTCGGCGCATCCGCAGCCCGATGCCACGCATTTCTCGGGGCCGCTGGGACGGGCGGATGTCAAATGGGAAAGCCATACCGAGTTTGTGACCTATTCTGCCTTCACCCCGGGGCTTTCAAGCCGCGCCTTTGATCCCGCCGAGATGGAGGTTTTCCCCGAAGATTGGGTCGAGCAGGCCCCCGGCAAACGTGTGGCAGCGGTGCTGATCCGGGTCGAGATGATGGAAGACGAGGCCGCGATGCTGGCCAAGCTGGAAGAATGGTTCGTGCCCGAAAGCCTTGCGGTGGCGCGGGTGGTGGAAGGGGCTGCGCTGATCGCTGGTGATTTCCGCATTGATCCGGCGGGCAACATGCGGTTTGCGGTGTTCGTGCGCCCCGATACTGGCGCGCGCCGTATTGGCCGGATTGTGCAGCGGTTGTGCGAGGTTGAGACTTACCGCGCCATGTCGATGCTGGGCCTGATGCGGGCGCGTGGGCTGACGGGGCGGTTGAATACGCTTGATCCAAGATTGTCGGATTTGGTGTCGGGGCTTGACGGCGTGGCGCGCCCTGCGGAATCAGCTTTGCATGAATTGCTGGCGATTTCGGCGGAGTTGGAATCCTTGGCGGTGCAGCACTCGTTTCGCTTTGGTGCAACCGGGGCCTATGAGGCGATTGTGAACCAGCGCATTGCGGCCCTGCGCGAAGAGCGTGTGCAGGGGCGGCAGACCTTTGGCGAATTCATGATGCGGCGCTATGATCCGGCGATGCGGACGGTGAAATCAGCCGAGGCGCGGTTGGTCTCGATGGCGGAACGGGCGCAGCGCGCGGCGGAGTTGCTGCGCACGCGGGTGGATGTCGAACGATCCGCCCAGAACCAGAAACTGCTGGAAAGCATGGACCGCCGCGCCGATCTTGCCCTGCGCTTGCAGCACACGGTTGAAGGCTTGTCTGTGGTGGCGATCAGCTATTATGCGGTCTCGCTGGCGGGCTATGTCGCCTATCCGCTGATCGAAGAATTTGGCGTCTCTAAGGGCGTGGCGATGGCGGTGCTGACGCCCTTGGTGGTGCTGGGTGTTTGGGGGGCCTTGCGACGGATCAAGGCCGGGATGCAGTGACCTTTGGCGGTCTTGGCCCCGTTCCCGCCGCCGCCCCGGGCTTGATCCGGGGCGTGTTGCTGTGAGGTGAGGCCCCGGATCAAGTCCGGGGCGGCGCTGCGAGGATATCACCGCTCCACGCCTTGCGGCGAGGATTGCAGTCTAGCTGCACTCGCCCACGATATTGCGGGCAAGCGTAGTTTGGCGCTGATCTTCGGGCAGGCTCAACACATGGTAAAGCTTGGTATAGGCAGCCTCTGGCGTCATGTCGCGACCGTCGATCACGCCCGCTTGCAGCATCAGATCGCCCGCGGCATAGGTGCCAAGCGCCACGCCGCCTTTGGGCGATTGGCTGATGGCGATGACGGGGGTTTGCCGGGATTGCGCCGCCAGCAGGCCCGCGCGCAGGGCGGCGGTTTCTGGCAGGGTGCCCGCACCGAAAACCCGCAGCACCACGGCGTCCAAGCTGGACAGCGCATGCGAGAGATAAGCCTCGGATTGGCCGGGGGCCATGCTGAGGATGCCGATTTCAGCGGGCTTGTAGGCGGTGAAACTGGCGATCTTGCCGGGTTGCAACGGCGGCTTGGCGCTGCGGCTGGCGGTAAACGCATCCAGCGCCGAGCTATGCGCCTTGCGGACCCGCGCCCCATGCAAAAGCTGACCCGCGAATTGCACCCAGACGCCGGGCGGCGCAGTTTTCGCGGCGTGCAGGGCGTCGGACAGGTTTTGCAAGCCATCCGACTTTGCCACGGTCAACGGTCGCATTGATCCGGTCAGCACCACCGGGCGCTGCAGCCCCGCCAGCGCAAAGCACAAGGCACTGGCCGTGAAGGCGAGCGTATCGGTGCCATGGGTAACGATGAAGCCATTGTAATCGTTGTGATTGTCGACGATGGCCTGCGCGATGCGGTTCCAGTCGGCAGGGGTGGCTTGGGCGGAATCAATCAGCGGCAACAACGGCAGCAGGGTGACATCGCGCGCGCCCAGATCGGCCAAGGCCGCCTCGATCACGCCCTCGGCCGGTGCAAAGCCTGCTTCGGTTGCCACCATGCCAATGGTGCCGCCGGTGTGGATCAACAATAGCTTCATAGAATATCAGCGCCCCCGGATGCGCGGGTCCAAAGCGTCGCGCAATCCGTCTCCGATATAGTTGACCGACAGCACCGTCAACGAGATCGCAAGGCCGGGCCAGATCACCCGCTCGGGGTAGACCTGCATATAGGACAGCCCATCATACAGCAGCCGTCCCCAAGTGGGGAAATCGGGCGGAAAGCCAAGGCCAAGGAACGACAGCACGGATTCGGTGATGATCGCCTCGGCAATGCCCAAGGTAGCCGCCACCATCACGGGCGAGACCACGTTGGGCAGAATGTGCCGGGTGATGATGCGGCGCGAAGCCGAGCCAATCGAGCGCGCCGCGAGGACATATTCGCGCTCTTTCAGCGCCAAGACTTCGCCGCGCACAATCCGGGCCGCTTGCATCCACGAGGTGATTCCAATGGCAAACACGATCAGGGTGAACGCGCCCAATTCCGGGCCCAGAATGCTTGCGGTGCGGTCGCGGAACAGCATCATGATCACCAGCAGCAACGGGATCAGCGGCAGCGCCAGAAACATATCCGTCAGCCGCATCAGCGGCCCATCCAAGCGGCGGTAATACCCCGCCAGCACCCCGATCAGCGTGCCGAACACGATGGCGATGATCATTGCGACAAAGCCGACCGCCAAGGACACTTTGCCCGCTGCAATCATCCGTTGCAGCATGTCGCGGCCCAACTGATCGGTGCCCAAAGGGAATTTCAGGCTTGGGCCTTTGTTTTTGGATTTGATCGCCTCTACCACCGTCAGCTTCTCGGGGTGCCACAGGTAGGGGCCGATCACCACGGCGATGATCAGCAGTGACAACACGACAAGGCCGAACACCGCGCCTTTGTGGCTGCGGAATTGCTGCCAAATCGCCCTCAGCGCGCTTTCGGGTTTGGCGATGGCCGTTGTCGGAAGGATAGGGGCCTCAGTCATAGCGGATCCTCGGGTCAAGCAGGCCATAAAGCACGTCGGCAATCAGGTTAAAGGTGACGATCAGCACCGCGAAAATGAAAGCCAGCGTCTGCACCATCGGCAAATCGCTGGCATGGATCGCACCGATCAGCGCCGCCCCTATGCCATTCACCCCAAACAGATTTTCGGTGATGATCGCCCCGCCAAAGATTGATGGGATGCCCAGTGCAATCACCGTCACCACCGGGATCATCGAGTTGCGCAGCACATGTTTCAGCACCACAACACGCTCGGTCAGCCCCTTGGCGCGGGCGGTGCGGACGTAATCCATGCCCATATTGTCCAGCATCGACGACCGCATGTAGCGGCTGATCACAGCGGCATTGGCCAGCCCCAAGGTCATCACCGGCATCGCCATTTGCTGCAGTTGTTTGACGAAGGACGGCCAGTCTGTGACCGAAAGATTGGTGTCATATTTGGTTGGAAACCAGCCCAAAGTTACCGCGAAAATGATGATGATCAGGGTGCCCGAAAAGAAGGTCGGCACTGAAAACCCGATCATCGCAAACAATGTGCCAAGCTGATCGAACAGCGAATATTGCCGATAGGCCGAGTAGATGCCGATCGGCAAGGCAATCAGGATACCCACCAGATAGGCGGTGCCGATCACTGTCAGGGTTTGCGGGATGCGCTGGCCGATCACGGTAAACACCGGCGCGCGCGATTGCCACGACAGGATGCGCTGCTCGCCGCCCGCCCAATTGGTGCCAAACCAGCCGTCGATCAGGGTCGCAGGCTCGACCCAGAAAAACTGCCGCAGCCACAACACATACCGCACCATAACCGGCTGATCGGCGCCCAAAGCCTCGATCATTTTCTTGCGCACTTCCGGCGGCACGGTCAGCGGAATTTCCGACATTGGCGAGCCGGGGGCCAGATCAACCAGCAAAAAAATCACCAGCGAAATCACCAGCAACGTCGGGATGGCCAATAACAGCCTGCGGAGCGTGAAGGTTAGCATGGCGGCTGTGCCTTTGGTCAGAGCGCGGGAGAGGGACGGGTCAGCGTGGCGGGAGAGAGACGGGTGAGGGTGGCGGGAGAGGGGAAGGGGTGAGGGTGGCGAGAGAGGGGATGCGGTGAGGGTGGCGGGAGAGGGGGAGTGGTGAGGGTAGGGAGAGGGCAGCTGCGCGAGGCAGGAAACGGCGGGGCCATCGCTGGCCCCGCCGCATCAGATCACTTCACGCGGAACCAATCGGCCACGTTCCACATCTCGGAATCCCAAGCGTTGATCTGGACGCCGCCCAAGGTGTTGGAATGGGCTGACAGCGTGCCGCGGTGAACCAGCGGGATCACGGTCATGCTGTCTTTCGTCACCATGTCATTGAGTTCCTTGGCGATTTTCTGACGCTCGGCCACATCGACCGTGCCCGACAGAACCTTGACCTTGGCATCATAAGCCGGATCGCAGTAGCGGTTCATGTTCTCACCCTGCCACTGATTGTCGGGCGAAGGTGCATTCACGCATTGGTATTGCGACAGATAGGTTTCCGGGTCGGTGCCGTCCGAGTTGTTGGCATACATCTCGACATCGGCATAGAACTTCTGGAACGTGTCGGGCGAACCCGCATCGCCGCCGAAGAACACCGACGGGTCGATGGCTTTCAGTTCGACATCCACACCCAACTCGGTCCACCAATCCTTGACCAAGGCTTGGAAATCCTGACGGATCGGGTTGACGGTGGATTGATAGAGGATGTGCAGCTTCTTGCCGTCTTTTTCGCGGATGCCATCTGCGCCGGGAACCCAGCCAGCTTCGTCCAGCAATTTTTTCGCGCCTTCCATATCTTGCGCGATGCAGCCGGTGTTGTCAGACGCCCAAGCATCGGGGGCTGGTACCACGTTGCACGTCGGCTTGCCGCCCGCACCATAGCCCACATCCGACAGAATCTGACGATCAATAGCTTTCGACAAAGCGGTGCGCACCTTGATATCCGACAGAACCGGATGCGGATGCTTGGCGGTAGACCGCTCACCTTCCGGCAGCGCCGGGTCGGGGTCGGTCATGTTCATCTCGATACGCTCTACCAGCGTGCCGAAGGCCACCACGAACTCGCCCTTGCCAGCCGCCGTCATCGAGGCTTGGCTGTCGGGCGGAATTTGGGTGTTCCAGGCATAGTCGAACTCGCCCGTCTCCATCACAGCACGGGCCGAACCTTCGGCATCTCCGCCGCCTTTGATCACAGCCGAGGCAAACGCAGGTTTCGCCGGGTCGCGGTATTGGTCGTTCATCGCCAAAGTCACGGTGTCATTGACGGTAAAGCCGGTGACTTTGAACGGACCGGTGCCGATCGGCATGTTGTTCGGATCGGTGCAGGTCGGGGCGGCGGCGCCAAGGCAAGGCGTGAACTGCGCCTTTTGCAACAAGGGCGACAGCGCGCCGACAAAAGCGGTATAGGGGTTCGGCTTTGGCCCGCTGAAGGTGACTTTCACGGTCGAGGCATCGACGGCCTCTACCTTCGCCACGCCATCAAACTTGGACAACTGCGCGCAACCGCCTGCAGGGTCCATGCAATAGGCAGCGGTGAACACCGCGTCATCGGCGGTGACGGGCGAGCCATCCGACCATTTCAGATCGGGCAGCAGCTTCCAGGTGATCGTGGTCAGATCGGCCGAGATGCCACCATTCTCGATGGTCGGGATTTCAGTGACCAGCTTTGGGATGATATTGCCATCGGCATCAAAACCCGCGAGCGGTTCCAACACCAGCGAGGCCGCATAGACATCCTTGGTGCCAGACGACAGGAACGGGTTCATGATCGAGACGGCCTGTGGGAAGGTGAATTTCACCTCGCCATCCGTGCCGCGCTCGGCGAAGGCGGCGGGCGCGAAGGTCAGCGCGCAGGCCGCCCCGAGAAGGGCTGTTTTCAGCTTCATTGATACTCTCCTTGTTGATTGTGCTCTTGCCTCAGATTGGCTGGGGCCTCAGTCGTCCCGGTTGATCCGGGTTTGGCGTCGTAGAGGAAGCAGGCGACTTGACGGCCCGGCTCTACCTCTTGCAATTCGGGTTTCTCGGCATGACAGCGCGCGAAGGCTTTCGGGCAGCGCGTGCTGAAATTGCAGCCTTTAGGTGGCCGCGCAGGCGAGGGCACATCGCCCTTCAGAATGATCCGGGGGCGGCGGGCCAGCGACGGGTCAGGTTCATTGACAGCCGACAGCAAAGCCTCGGCATAGGGATGCAGCGGGCGTTCAAACAACGCATCGCGGGGGGAAAGCTCCGCGATCCGGCCCAGATACATCACCGCGACCCGGTCGGCGATATGGCGGACCATCGAAAGGTCATGGCTGATGAATAAATAGGTCAGGCCCAGCTTTTCCTGCAAATCTTCCAGCAGGTTGACCACCTGCGCCTGAATCGACACATCCAGCGCCGCAATCGGCTCGTCGCAGACGATGAACTTGGGATTCAGTGCCAAAGCCCGCGCGATGCCAATGCGTTGACGCTGGCCGCCGGAAAACTCATGCGGAAAGCGGTTGGCAAAGCGACGGTTCAGCCCCACCGCATCCATCAATTCATAAACCCGCTCCAAGCGGCGCTCGGCGTTCCAGCTGGTATGTTCCACCAAAGGTTCCGAGATGATCGCCGCCAAGGTCATCCTTGGGTTCAGGCTGGCTTGCGGGTCTTGAAACACCATCTGCATCGTGGGACGTTTTTTGCGCAACGCCTCGGGCGCAAGGCTGGCGATATTCTCGCCGTCGATGATCACAGCCCCTGCGGTTGGCTCGTACAGCCGCAAAAGCGCCCGCCCCACCGTGGACTTGCCACAGCCAGATTCGCCAACAAGGCCCAGAGTTTCGCCGGCCTGAATGTCGAACGACACCCCATCAACCGCTTTCACATTGCCAGTATGGCGGCGCAGGATGCCGGAATAGATCGGGAAATACATCTTCAGACCGTCAACCTGCACCAAGGGGGCAGCTTTGGCGTCAAGCATTGCTCACCTCGGAAGTTTTGGGTGCTGTGGCCCAGTGGCAGGCGACATCGTGGCCAAAGCTGAGACCCATCGTATCAATCCGCGCGCGTTGCGGGTTTTCAACCTCGCAGCGCGCGAAAGCATGGGTGCAGCGGGCACGAAAGGCGCAGGCGGTGGGGGCGGCGGTCATAATGGGTGGCTGGCCTTCGATCACTTGCAAGCGTGCCTCACGCGCGCCCGTCAGTGAGGGAATGGTTTTCAGAAGCGCCCGCGTGTAGGGGTGCTGCGGATTAGCAAACAGCTCTCGCACCGGGGCTTGCTCGACAATCTGGCCGCCATACATCACCATCACCCGGTCGGCGATGGCGGCAATTACCCCCAGATCATGCGTGATCCAGATGATCGCCATGCCCAGCTTGACCCGCAATTCTTTGACCAATTCCAGAATTTGCGCCTGAATCGTCACATCCAGCGCGGTGGTCGGCTCGTCGGCGATCAACACATCCGGGTCGCAGGCCAAAGCAATCGCGATCATCACCCGTTGGCGCATGCCACCCGAAAACTGATGCGGATAATCGCCCAATCGCTTGGCCGCATCGGGAATACCGACCAGCTCTAACAGTTCGACCGCGCGCGCCGCCGCCTGCGCTTTGGTCATGCCCATGTGGCGACGCAAAGGTTCGGCAATCTGAAAGCCGATGTTGAACACCGGGTTCAGGCTGGTCATCGGGTCTTGAAAAATGAACCCCACCTTGGCCCCCCGCACACGGCGCAATGCCTCGGGCGAGATTTTCAGCAGGTCAAGTTCGCCCAACATCACCGATCCTGCGCGGATTTCGGCAGGCGGGCTGGGCAGCAATCCAATCAACGACATCATCGTCACTGACTTGCCAGAACCACTTTCGCCCACAACGCCCAAAAGTTCACCGCGTTCCAAATGGAAGCTGACATCGTTGACAGCGTGAATCTCACCGCCACGGGTGCGGAATACGGTTTTCAGCCCCCTTACATCAAGGACGGGCGCGGCCCTATCGGGCATATGGAACTCCCCAGTTCGTTGTTTTCTTTAGTTTTATCCAAGGTCGGTCGTTGCCGCCCCGGTTGTATCACCCAAGTCTTGACCATTTCTTCGTAGCTATCAATCCTGAAATTGGGCCGCGATCCAGATTGTTTTTCCGACATTCTGTAGCACAACAGCGGCATTTCGCCGGGATTGACAGTTTCGGTGCTCGGGGCCACGTTCGCCCACAACATATGGGGGCTAAGATGAACGAACTGACGCCGCGTCAAGTGCTGGACCACCTCGTAGGCTTCCCGACAGTGAGTCGCCGCAGCAATCTGGATCTGATTGATTGGCTGGAAAGCTATCTTGCCAGCCACGGGATTGAGGCGCATCGGCACTGGAACGAAGACCGCAGCAAAGCCGCCCTGTTCGCGCATGTCGGCCCGTGGGAGGCGGGGGGCGTGGTGCTGTCGGGCCATTCCGATGTGGTCCCGGTGGACGGGCAGGCGTGGTCCTCTGACCCTTGGGTGGTGACCGAACGCGACGGGCGGCTTTATGGCCGCGGCACCTGCGACATGAAGGGCTATGTGGCGCAAGCGGTCTGGGCTTTGGTGCGGGCCAAGCATCAGGGGGTGACCCGCCCGCTGCAACTGGCTTTGTCCTATGATGAGGAATTGGGCTGCACCGGCGCCCCGCCAATGATCGCAGCGATGCAAGCTGTGCTGCCGCAAGCCTCGGCTGCGGTGATCGGCGAGCCTTCGCGCATGAAGCTGATCCACGGCCACAAGGGCGGCACCGGCTATCATGTGCATGTGAAGGGCTTTGAGGTCCATTCCTCGCTGCTGCCCTATGGCGTATCGGCGATCATGGAAGGCGCGCGGCTGATTGGTTGGGTCAATGCCAAGAATACCGAGATTCAGGCGCGCCCGATCACGGATATCGCCGCCACGTTCTACCCGCCCTTCACCACCCTGCATGTGGGCATGATCCAAGGCGGCACCGCGCATAACATCACTGCCGCCGATTGCAAATTCGCGGTCGAAATGCGGGTGGTCCCGGGCGAGGATGCCGAGGCTTTGGCCGCTGAATTTGAGGCCGAGGCCGCGCGTCTGGATGCCGCGCTGAAAGCCGTGCGCTCCGAGGCGGGTGTGACGCTGGAGCGGTTTTTCGGCGTGCCCGGCCTGCGCCCCGAAGTGGATGGTGCAGCCGAACACCTCGCGCGGCAGCTGACGGGCGATAACAGCACGGGCGTTGTGTCCTACGGCACCGAAGCGGGCCAATTCCAAGAGGCGGGCTATTCCGCCGTGGTCTGCGGGCCGGGCGATATCGCGCAGGCGCATCAAGTCGATGAATATCTGGAACTGTCGGAATGGAACGCCGGCCTGCGCTTCATGGAAAATCTGCTGGAGAGTCTGCGGTGATGCAATTCCCGATCTCGGAAGCCTCTAAACCGCGATTTACCTCTGCCTTGCCAGCCGCATGCGATGTGGTGGTGCTGGGTGGCGGGGTGATTGGTGTGATGACTGCTTGGCATCTGGCCGAGCGTGGCATGAAAGTGGTGCTCTGCGAAAAGGGCCGTATCGCGGGCGAGCAAAGCAGTCGCAACTGGGGCTGGATCCGCCAGCAAGGCCGCGATCTGGACGAATTGCCGATTATGGTCGAGAGTTTGCGGATCTGGAAATCTTTGGCGCAGGAATTTGGCGCAGGCCTGGGGTTTCGTCAGGAAGGCGTGATGTATCTCGCCCGCACCGACGCAGAAATGCAGGGCTTTGCCGATTGGCTGGTGCATGCACGCGCGCATGGCCTTGATACGGTGATGCAATCGCCGGGGCAGGTGAAGGCCACCATCACGGGGGCGGAAGCGCCGTGGATCGGCGGTCTGTTGACGCCATCAGATGCGCGGGCCGAGCCATGGTCTGCCGTGCCGATGTTGGCGGAGGGTGCCGTCGCCCGCGGTGCTACCCTGATCGAAGATTGCGCCGTGCGTCGCCTTGACCGGGCAGGCGGGCGCATCACCGGGGTCTATACCGAAAAAGGCCGCATTGCCTGCGATCAGGTGGTGGTGGCAGGCGGCGCGTGGTCGTCGTTGTTCCTGCGCGCCGAGGGCGTGGTGATCCCGCAACTGGCGGTGCTGGCATCGGTGGCTGCCACCGAAAGTCTGCCAGAGGTCTATGCAGGCAATGCCGCCGATGACCGCTTCGCCTTCCGCCGCCGTCTGGATGGCGGCTACACCATCGCGCCCGGGGCAAGCCATGATTTCTTCATCGGCCCCGATGCGTTCCGCCATATGCTCAGCTACATTCCTGTGCTGAAAAAAGATTTCAGATCAACAGTGTTCCGCCCTGCCGCGCCGAAACATTATCCCGACGCTTGGGGTACGCCGCGCAAATGGCAGGCCGATCTAGTCTCGCCCTTCGAGCAAATCCGCGTGCTGAACCCAAGCCCGAATATGAAGGCCTTGTCGGATGTGCAGGACAGTTTCGCCAATGCCCTGCCGGAACTAGGCCGTCCCAAACTGAAAGCCGCTTGGGCGGGCATGATCGACACAATGCCCGATGTGGTGCCGGTGATAGACCGCGTTGCGGCCATCCCCGGCCTTGTGATTGCGACGGGCATGAGCGGCCACGGCTTTGGCATCGGCCCCGGCATGGGGCGGGTGGTGGCCGATCTGGTCGCGGGCAATACCGAAACCCATGATCTGACCCGCTTCCGGCTGTCACGCTTTAGCGATGGCAGCAGGATCGCACCGGGGCCAAGTTTGTAGGGTCGGCAAGGGCTGAGGCGTCGCACGCTCCGCGGGGAGTATTTCAGAAAGAGCAATGACTTAAGGTCATCCTCTCTGCTTAAATATCCCCGCCGGAGGCTTCGACATCTGACAAGGGCAAGGCAGCGTGATCTCACGCACCCTCACCGAAAATTACTCCGCCGCTATCTTGATCACTGGCTCCATCGAGGCCAGCACATCTGCCGACAAGTGGCATTTCACCTGATGGCCGTCCTCCAGCATCTGCACCGGCGGCATTTCGCGGTCGCACAAGCCGCCCGGCACCTGAGACTTCCAGCGGCAGCGGGTCTGGAACGGGCAGCCCGGGGGCGGGTTCATCGCCGAGGGAATGTCGCCGTCCAGCACGATGCGTTTGCGGATCACCTTGGTGTCGGCAATCGGCACGGCGGACAGCAAAGCCTCGGTGTACGGGTGGTAGGGCGGCTGGAACACCTGATCGGTGGTGCCCATTTCCACCACATGGCCCAGATACATCACCATCACCCGGTCAGACAGGTAGCGGACGATGGAAAGATCGTGGCTGATGAACAAAAGCGTGGTTTTGTTCTCGCGCTGAATGTCCATCAACAGGTCAGTCACCGCCGCCTGCACCGACACATCCAAAGCGCTGACCGGTTCATCGGCGACCACAACCTTGGCACCGCCCGCAAAAGCCCGCGCAATACCCACACGCTGCTTTTGCCCGCCTGACAGCTGGCGCGGCATGCGTTCGGCGAAGGCGCGCGGCAGCTTTACTAGGTCCAAGAGTTCCAGCATGCGGGCCTGCCGCTCTTCATCCGACTTGCCCTGCTTGAAAATCTCAAGCGCACGGATGATTTGGCGCCCGACGTTCATCGACGGGTTCAACGTGTCAAACGGGTTCTGGAACACCATTTGCACCGAGGATACCGTATCGGTGTTGCGTTGCTGGATCGGCGTCGATTGCACGTTTTCATCAAACAGCAGGATGCTGCCAGAGGTCGCGGTTTCCAGCCCCATCAGCACCTTGGCGAAGGTGGATTTACCACAACCGCTTTCGCCGACGATGGCCAAAGTTTCGCCTTCGCGCGCCTCAAAGCTGAGGGTTTCATTGGCCTTCACCACTTTGGCAGTGCCGCCACCGAAGGCGCCAGAAGAGACGGAGTAATACTTGCGCAGATCCTCCATCTTCAAAACCACCTCGCCGATCGGGGTTTTCGGCTTGCTGGCACGCACAGCCATCGGCGCGTTCCAGTCGATCTCGGTCCATTTGATGCAGCGCGAGGCATGGCGGTCGTCGCCCGGCACCGTGAACATCGGCACATCTGCGGCGTTGCAGCGGCCATCCTGAAAGTAATCGCAGCGCGGCCCGAAATTGCAGCCCTTGGGCCTCTCATGCGGCAAGGGGAAGTTGCCGGGGATCGCCACCAGCGGATGCGAGTTCTTGTCAGCCCCGGGCAGCGGGATCGAGCGGAACAGGGCCTGCGTGTAGGGATGGCGCATCTTGTCGAACACTTCGACGACATTGCCGGTTTCCACCGCTTCGCCGGAATACATCACGCAAAGGCGGTCGCAGACATCCAGAATCAGGCCAAGGTTGTGGCTGATGAACAGCATGGACGTGCCGTATTTCTCACCCAAAGCTTTGACCAGATCGACGATCCCAGCCTCAACCGTCACATCCAAAGCGGTGGTCGGCTCATCCAGGATCAGCAGCGCGGGTTTCGACATGAGGGCCATAGCGATGACGATGCGCTGTTGTTGGCCGCCCGACAGCTGGTGTGGATAGCTTTGCAGCATGCGGTCGGGGTCGGGCAGGCGCACGTCGGCCACGATTTGACGTGCAAGCGCCCACGCCTGTTCCTTGGCCATGCCTTGGTGGATCATTGGCACTTCGGCCAACTGCGCGCCGATCTTCATCGCCGGGTTCAGCGAGGCCATCGGTTCCTGATAGATCATCGCGATTTCCGAACCGCGAATGTGGCGCAGCTCTTCTTCGGTCATATGGGTCAGATCGCGGCCCTTGAACTTGATGCTGCCGCCCACAATCCGCCCGTTCTTGCCCAGATCGCGCATCACCGCCAAGGCGACGGTCGATTTGCCGCAACCGGACTCGCCCACGAGCCCCATGGATTCTCCTGCCATCACCGAGCAGGAGAAATCCATCACGGCAGGAATTTCGCGCATCCGGGTGAAGAAGCTGATCGACAGGTTCTCGATTTCGAGGATGGGTTTGGATGGATCCCAGGTGGTGTCAGACATGGCTCGCCTCGCTTTGTCGGAAGGGGCAGGACCGGGGGCTAGCCCCCGGACCCCCAGGATATTTAGGCAGAGAGGATGACCAAAACGGTCAGTCCTTCAGGCTTTCTTCGCGCAGACCATCGGCCAGCAGGTTCAGACCCAGCACAAGGCTCATCAGCGCAAGGGCAGGGGTGATCGCCGGGTGCAGGTAAAGCGACAAGAGTTTGCGGCCATCGTCGATGGTGGACCCCCAATCCGGGGATTCCGGGCTGACGCCCAAGCCAAAGAAGCCCAAGGTGCCAAGCAGGATCGTGGTATAGCCGATGCGCAGGCAGAAATCGACGATCAGCGGGCCGCGCGCGTTGGGCAAAATCTCCCACAGCATGATGTACCAGGGGCCTTCGCCCCGAGTCTGACCGGCTGCGACGTAATCGCGGGCTTTCAGATCCAGCACGATGCCGCGCACGATGCGGAACACGGTGGGCGAGTTCACAAACACCACCGACACGAACACGTTCAAAAGGTTCGGGTCCATCGACCACACGCCCAAAGGATCGGCGTTGAACGCAAGCCCGGCATAGGCCCAAAGCCCGATCGCCAAAGTGATGCCGACATAGAGGTTGCGCTTGGGCGGGTTGGTGAAGAACCGCGCGTTGAACAGCGTGCAGAAGAAGATCACCGGGAAGATGAACAGCACGGCGGCCAGCACCACCGGGATGCCTGTGTTGCGGATTTCCGGGGTGACCAGCAGGTAGAACAGCAAGATCACCGGGAAGGCCAGCACGAGGTTCGCAAGGAACGACAGCACCGTATCCAGCTTGCCGCCGAAATAGCCTGCAGGCAGCCCGAGCGTCACCCCCATGATAAAGGCGAAAGTGGTTGCCGCAGGTGCAATCGTCAGCACCCGGCGCGCGCCCATCACCACCCGGCTGAACACATCGCGGGCGAGGTGATCGGCGCCAAGCAGGAAATAGGCATATTGACCCTCGACCACGTCTTTCAACGGCGTGCCGGGCGGCGGGTTCTTCACCCGGCCAAATTGTGCGATCGGGTCCATGGTGATGATCATATCGGCGAAGATCGCGGTGTAGACCCAGAACATCACCAGCAAAAAGCCGACCATGCCCACCGGGCTGTCAAACAGCTTGCCGTATAGCCCGAGGCGGCGTTTGTAGCGGATTGAGATGGCGAAGGTCAAAATCAGCGCGATCCACACCGGCAGGAACTGCGTGGCGATGCGGGCAATGATCTGGCCCCATGAAAGAAGGGTTGTTTCGTCCATTATTGCCTCATGCCAGCCGGATACGGGGGTTCAGGAACACATAGCCGATGTCGGAGATCAGTTGCGTGACCAGAACGACGAGGACCGCGACCACCGAACAGCCCAAAAGCAGGTCGATGTCATTGTTGCCAGCGGCTTGCACCAGCGTCCAGCCAAAGCCTTTGTAGTTGAACAAAGCTTCGGTGATCACGACGCCATTCAGCAGCCAGGGAAATTGCAGCATGATCACGGTAAAGGGCGCGATCAAAGCGTTGCGCAAAGCATGTTTCATCACCACATCGCGGAACCGCACGCCTTTCAGCCGGGCAGTGCGGATATATTGCTGGGTCATCACTTCGGTCATGCTCGCGCGGGTCATCCGGGCGATATAGCCGATGCCGTACAGCGCAATGGTCATCACCGGCAGCGCGAAGTTCCAGAAAGTGATCTTGTCCATAGCGCTGGTTGCGGTGCCCAGAAACAGCGTCTTGCTACTGATCCAGCCCCATTCATTCAAAATCGGCGAGATGCCAGCGGTGGCCGAGGCAAAGATCGCCACCAGAATAACCCCCGAGACATATTCCGGGGTCGCCGTGGTGGCGATGGCCACGATCGACAGGCTGCGGTCCAGACGCGAGCCTTCGCGCATCCCCGACAACACCCCCATGATCAACGAGCAGGGCACCATCACGATCATCACCCACATCATCAGCCAACCGGTCGATCCGAGCTTTTGCAGCACCGAATCCAGCACCGGCTTTTTGAAAACGGTGGAAAAGCCCCATTCTCCTTGCAGCACGCCGCAATAGGTGGCGGCGGTGGCAGCATCGGCATTGCCTTGGATACAGCGCCCGCGCGTCACCCCCTTGGCATCCGTCAGCACCCAACCGGGGGCAATCCCCAGCCATTGCGCATAGCGACCAAACACCGAACCACCATGGCCGTTGTTTTCGATCCAAGACGCAACCGCCTGATCCGTCATACGGACCGAGCCTTCGGTGCGCGCCAGTTTCTCAAGGTTCGGGGGCAAATTGGTCAGGTAAAACACCACGAAGGTCAGCGCCAGCGCAGTCAAGACCATGACGCCCAAGCGCCTTGCCACGAAATTCAACATGAATGGTTCCCCTATGCGCCAAACACTCGGCGGCGGACTGTGCGTTGTTGCCTGCGTTCAGTCATTTTTGGTTCGGGAGGCAATTGAAATGGTCCGGGCACGCTGCCGCGCCCGGACCGATGATCAGCTTAGGACAGCGACCATTTGTAGTGGTGATGCTCGAACGACGGGTGCATCTCGACGTTGACACCTTCCTTGGCGTGCCGGAACAGCGAGCGCCAGTAAGGCTGGATGATGTAGCCTTCGTCTTGCAGGATCGTCTCCAGCGTCACCATGACTTCACGGCGGGCATCGGCGTTGTCCAAGGCCAAGGCTTTGGTCATCGCGGCGTCGAAATCAGCGTTCGCCATGCCGGTCTCGTTCCACGACCCGGTCGAGGTATAGGCCAGCGACATGTTCTGCACGGCCAGCGGTCGGTGGTTCCAGGTGGTCGAAGAGAACGGGTATTTCTGCCAATCGTTCCAGAAGGTCGAACCCGGCATCACGGTGCGCTTCACAGTCGCCCCTGCGTCGCGCAGCTGCGCTGCAACGGCGTCGGTGGTGGCGGCTTCAAAGCCGTCGTCCAGCGAGATGATCTCGAATTCAGTGGTATCCAGACCAGCCGCTTTCAGCGCAGGCATCAGGCCAGCCGGATCAATCACTTGCGGTGCGATCTTGGCATATTCCGGGTGAATCGGGCAGGCGTGGTGGTTTTCTGCGGTGGTGCCAAGGCCGTTATAGCCCAGTTCCAGCACAACTTTCGGGTCAACCGCTTTCTGGATCGCCTGACGGACGGCTTTATCCTTGTAGAGATCGCCGTTGGCCGAGTTCATCCGCATCACGATGGTCGAGGCAGTGACCGCTTCGATCTTCTTCCAGCCCAGACCATCCATCTGCTCGATGAAATCGCCGGTGGTCTCGTAGTTGGTGTCGATCTCATCCGAACCGGCCAGCTGCACCATGGCAGACGGGTCGGTGCCGAAGTCGATGTAGTGCACTTCGTCCAGCGGTGCGGTGCCGCCCCACCAAGTGTGGTTCGGTGCGCGCACCAGCACGACCTTTTGGCCGACCGAGACTTCTTGCGGGATGTAAGGCCCGGTGCCGATGGCGTTGGTCGCAGGATCGCTGCCGTCAACGTAAGAGCTGTGCACAACCGCAGCCGGGTAGTCGGCAAGGTTGGCCACAACGGCGATATCCGATTGCGACATCGCCAGCTTGACGGTGGCTTCATCGACCTTGGTCACCGCGCCATCGCGCAGCTTGTTGACCATCACGGCAGCGCCGGCTTCATCCATCTTGTCGGTGCCATCGGCGTTTTTCGCGGCAACCGACTCGACCAGACCGGCAAAGCGCGAAGCCATTGCGTTGCCGTCGACCGAACCATCGGTCCAACGGGTGAACATCCGCACCACGTCGTCGGCGGTGAAGGCATCGCCGTTGTTCCAGGTCACGCCCTGACGGACTTTCAGCGTGTATTCTGTGGCGTCCGCATTGGCTTCCCAGCTTTCCAGCAGGCGGCCTTCAAAGGTGCCATCGGCGTTGTACTGGATCAGATATTCCAGCCAGCCACGATAGATGTTGGCGATCTGCGGCCAGTCAGCGGTGCGCGGGTCTTTTTGCGCTTTGACTTCCATCGCACAGCGCAAGATCCCGCCAACCTTGGCGTCTTGCGCTTTCGCAGGAGCAGACAGCCCCAGCAGACCATAGGCCGCCACGGCAGAAACGCCCAAAGCGGTGGTGCGCGACAAAAACTCACGACGGCTGAGTTTGCCATCCTGAACTTCTTGCGCATGCATGTAAGCAGCCGGGTGCAGATCGCGCTCGGTGGTGCGGGTATCGGTCATCGGTATCTCCCTGTAAGGCTGAAGCCTTGACGTTTTTTTGGCCGTTTCTAATCTGGCGATGCGCTTGAACCGATGCGGATTTCTACGTCCCCGTCCCCACGAAGGGTTCGCGTAAATGCCGCAGCGGCAGTGATGCGTCTCACGCGTCTATTCGGCACCTTTTCCGCCGATCCGTCAACGGCTGGATTCGCCCTTGCATGACACGTTAGCGACATTGGGGTGACGGATTCCATGCTCAAACCGCTGCAAATTTCGGCATACCGTGGTGTGCGAATAATTCCGCCAGACACGGAAGATCATCCGAAATCGCGGACGAATCGCACGTCCTGCCAATGGATTGACGATTCGATCAAATGTTAGCTAAATTTGCCGGCTGCAAACCTGCGGCAATCCCGACGCAAAGGTCTCAGATCGTGCGGCGGAACGCTGTCGGCGAAACCCCGGTCAGATGCTGAAAGGCGCGGGTGAAATAGGCAGCCGAGGCAAAGCCAAGGCTCGACCCGATCTGCCCGACCGGCGTGTTGGTTTCCAGCAGCAGCTTGCGCGCCTCAAATATCCGCCGGTCCTGCAGCAAATCAATCGCCGAGCGCCCGCAAGTCTCGCGGCAGCAGCGCGTCAGATGCGTGGCGGTCACGCCCAGATCGCAGGCCAATTCACCCACACCTTTGCCGCGCCGGAATTCTTTCTCCAGAAGGTCGGTGAATCGCGCCACCAACCGCTTGGCCGCATCCGGGCGCGGCGCGTCGGCGCTGGCTTTGCTGGCCTGACGCTCCAGCCAGACCCCAAGCAGCCCCAGATAATGCCGGGTGGCGCGGTCATGCGCCGGGGTATCGCTGTCCATCTCGCGCTGAATCATATCCAGCGTCACGTTGACCTCTTGCTGCGCGTGGACTTCGCGGATGCGCAGATGCAAGGGTTCGGCAGGCAAGGTCACGGTGGACGATTTTCCGAAAAACACCGCTGTGCCAAACACTTGCGGGCCGACCTCAAAGCCATGCATTACGCCGGGCGGAATGTAGATCGCGTTGTTGGCGGTATAGCCACGGGTTTGCCCTGCCACAGTGATGCGGCCTTGGCCCTTGGTGAACCACAAAAAGCAGCCCTCTGAAAGCGAGCGCATCGCCTCAACCCGCCAACGGCCACCTGCGGCCAGACGCGGGATGGCGACAAGCCGCATTTGATCGGTATCGGGGCCGGATTTGGGCGCTGAAGTCTTCATGATGCTCTGCCTGCTTTTGTATTTTTCCAACATGTAAACGAGGCATGCGGCACAACCCAAGCGAAATAATGGCAGTGGCGTGGAGTTGTCCACAGAAGCAGCGGAAAGCTGTGGACAACCCTGTGGAAGCTTACGGCAGCGTGATCTCCCGCCAGTCTTTCATCCGCGATCTGAACCAAGTGCGCTGTCGCTTGGCATATTGGCGGCTGGCCAAGGTCGCGGCCGCGCTGGCCGCATCCAGCCCGATTTCCCCGCGCAGATGCGCCACCAATTCCGGCGCACCGATGGCTTTCGCCCAAGGCTGGTTGGGCTGCCAATGTGGCAGGGCGGCGCGCACCTCGTCCAAAGCACCCTCGCGCAGCATCGCTGCAAACCGCCGCGCGATTCGCGCATCCAGCCACGCCACATCGGGCCGCATCACCATGGCCTCGACACCCGCGCGTGGCAGAACCGCGGGCCCAGTCGCATCCTGCCAACTGGCCAAACCGCGCCCGGTTGTCGCGTGCACCTCCCAAGCCCTTTGCACGCGCGCCGGGTTCAACGGGTCAATCCGCGCCAAAGTCGCGGTGTCCAACTCTGCCAGCAGTGCCGCAATCCCCTCGGACGCCATCCGCTGATCCGCCACTGCCCGCACTTCAGCCGAGGTCGCCGGAATCTCGCTCAACCCCTCGGTCAGGGCCGAGAAATAAAGCCCGGTGCCGCCGACAATCACGACAGGGCGGTCCAGCACCGCCCGCACCTCGCGCAGCCAATGTCCCACCGAATAGGTCTGATCGCGCGCCACATGGCCATAAAGCAGATGCGTCGCCTGCGCCTCATCCGCCTCAGATGGCCGCGCCGACAACACCCGCCAACAGCCATAAACCTGCAACGCATCGGCATTGACGACCACCCGCCCATCCCGCGCCGCGAGTTCCAACGCCAAAGCCGATTTGCCACTCGCCGTAGGCCCCGCCAGCAACACCGGAGCCTCGCGCGAGATCGGCTTCAAATCAAACGCCACGTCTGCCCTTTCATCTGTTCTCAAATATCCCGGGGGTGTGGGGGCTGGCCCCCGCTGATTTCACGGCAAACCGACGCCGCATGTCGCTTCCCCCGTTGAACCCGCCCCCGTTTTGCGACATTTTACGCCGCAGTCAATCCAAGCCATAAACCTAAGGATACCCCATGTCTCACCCCGGCGAGCCAAAAGTGACCTACAACCGGGTCATGCTGAAAATATCGGGTGAGGCGCTGATGGGCGACCAAGGTTTTGGCCTGCACCCGCCGACCGTGCAGCGCATCGCAGAAGAGGTGAAATCTGTCCGCGATCTGGGGGTTGAAATCTGCATGGTGATCGGCGGCGGCAATATCTTCCGCGGCCTTGCCGGCTCTGCCCAAGGGATGGAACGGACCACTGCCGATTACATGGGCATGCTCGCCACGGTGATGAACGCGCTTGCGATGCAATCGGCGCTCGAATCCATCGGCGTCTTCACCCGTGTGATTTCCGCCATCCCGATGGATCAGGTCTGCGAGCCCTATATCCGCCGCCGCGCCGTCCGCCATCTTGAGAAAAAGCGCGTCTGCATCTTTGCCGCAGGCACCGGCAACCCCTATTTCACCACCGACACCGCCGCCACCCTGCGCGCCAATGAAATGGCCTGCGAGGCGATTTTCAAAGGCACCAAAGTTGACGGCGTCTATGACAAAGACCCGAAAAAGCATGCTGACGCCAAGCGCTACGAAAATGTAAGCTACGACGAAGTGCTGCAAAAACACCTCGGCGTGATGGATGCCTCGGCCATCGCCTTGGCGCGCGATAACGATCTTCCGATCATTGTGTTTTCGCTGGACGAACCCGGCGGCTTCAAAACCATCCTTGCAGGCCAAGGCACCTATACCCGCGTGCACGGCTGACAGAATGCTGTCTCAATGGTGCAGGCTGGGTCAAACCCACCGCACCAAAGCCTAACCCCTATACCTGCCAAACCACTTGCTGCTATAGAACGCCGAAAGCCCCTCGCGTTTTGGGCAAGAAGACACGAAGGAAGACCCGATGTCCGACGATCTCGAAATTGACCTCGACGCGATCCAGCGCCGGATGGACGGCGCGATGAATGCGCTCAAGGTGGAATTCGCCTCGCTGCGCACCGGCCGCGCTTCGGCCTCGATTGTCGAGCCGATCATGGTCGATGCTTACGGCCAGATGACGCCGATCAACCAGTTGGGCACCGTCAACGTGCCGGAACCCCGCATGGTGGTGATCAACGTCTGGGACAAGGCGATGATCGCCAAGGTCGAAAAGGCCATCCGCGAAAGCGGTATCGGCATCAACCCGATTTCCGATGGCCCCTTGATCCGCCTGCCGATCCCCGAGTTGAACGAAGAACGCCGCAAGCAGCTGACCAAAGTGGCGGCTGGCTATGCCGAGAATTCAAAGGTCGCGATCCGCAACGTGCGCCGTGACGGGATGGATCAAATCAAGAAGGCCAAGGCCGCAGGCATGGGCGAAGATGATCAAAAGATGTGGTCGGATGAGGTGCAAGACCTGACCGACAAAGCCATCGCCGCCGTTGATCGCGCGCTGGAAGCCAAACAAGCCGAGATCATGCAGGTCTAAGATCTTGGCGCGCGGCCTGCTGTCGCGCGCCAGTCATTTTCGCGAATTTTTCCCCTGCCCAGACATGACGGGCAATTTAACCGGGTAGGGCGTGGCCTTGGGCGATAAATCTGACGCAAAAGCGCCGCGCGAGGCTTCGCATGTTGCCATCATCATGGATGGCAATGGCCGCTGGGCGACCAACCGCGGCTGGCCCCGGCTGGTCGGCCACCGCAAAGGGGCCGAGCGTGTCAAACAGATCGTCCGCGCGGCCCCCGAAATCGGCATCCAGTGGCTGACGATCTACGCGTTTTCGACCGAAAACTGGAAACGCTCCACCGAAGAAGTCCTCGGGCTTATGTCGATTTTCGCCCGCTACATCGAACGCGAGGCCGACCGTCTTGCCGCCGACGGTGTGCGGATGCGCTTCATCGGCGACCGCTCCAAGCTTGACGCCAAGTTGCAGCGCCTGATGGTGGGGATTGAGACGCGCACGGCGGGCCTCACCCGGCTGAACCTGACCGTCGCGATCAACTACGGTGGCCGCGATGAAATCACCCGCACCATCCGCCATCTGGCCTCTGAAGCTGCAGTTGGCCGCATTGACCCCGCCCAGATCAATGATGCAATGATCAGCCAACACCTTGATAGTGCTGGCATCCCAGACCCTGATCTGGTGATCCGCACCTCTGGCGAAACCCGCACCTCGAACTTTCTGCCGTGGCAGGCGGCCTATGCCGAATATGAATTCACCCCGACGCTGTGGCCCGATTTCACCATCGACGAGCTAAGCGAAATCCTTGGCCGCTTTGGCCACCGGGACCGCCGTTTCGGCGGCGTGGCCACAGCATGACCGCGCCCTCGCAACAATGGAGCGATCTGAAACCGCGCGTTCTCTCGGCTGCGGTGATGCTGGCGGTTGGCGCGGTAGAGATCTGGCTGGGCGGCTGGTGGTTTTTAATCCTGATCACGCTTCTGACCGCCGTGATGATATGGGAACTTGCGCAACTGTCGCAGCGCCTTGCCCCCCGGCAGGCGCTGACGATTGCAGGCCTTGCTGCGCTGTGCCTGATTGCAGATGAAGGCTGGCCATCGCTTTCCGCGTGGATTGTGTTCCCGCTGGTGCCTTTGGCCTTCATGGCCACGCCGCGCAAACAGCAAAGCGCAGTTGCGGCGATTTCGGTGGCTATTCTCATTGCCGGGCACGGGTTGTTCGTGCTGCGCGACGAGCAGGGCACCATCGCCTTTCTGTGGCTGCTGGGCGTGGTCATCGTCTCGGATGTGATGGGCTATTTTGCCGGGCGCACTTTGGGGGGGCCAAAATTCTGGCCCGCGATCAGCCCGAAGAAAACTTGGTCCGGAACGATTGCGGGCTGGATTGGTGCCGCTGTGCTGGGGGCCTGCTTTGTCGCCGCCGGGCACGGCAGCTTTTGGCTGATCCCGCTGTCGCCTTTGGTGGCCTTTGCCGGGCAGATGGGTGACATCGGCGAAAGCTGGCTGAAGCGCAAGTTGCAGGCGAAAGACAGCTCTAACCTGATCCCCGGCCATGGTGGCGTGCTGGACCGCTTTGATGCTTTGGTCGGCGCGATGGTTTTGGTGATGGTGCTGACCCGGTTTTTCCCCTTGCCGATTGGGGGCTAGATGCGCTCGGTTTCGGTTTTTGGGGCCACCGGATCGGTTGGGGAAAACACATTCGATCTTTTGATGCGCGAAGGTGGGGCATCCGCCTATCGCACCGTGGCGTTGACGGGCGGGCGCAATGTGGCGCGGCTGGCCGAGATGGCCCGTGCTCTGCGCGCCGAAATCGCGGTGACGGCGTTTGACGATTGCCTGCCCGCGCTGCGCGACGCGCTGGCAGGCACCGACATCGAAGTTGCCGCAGGCAGCGCAGCCGTGCATGACGCCGCCGACCGCCCCGCCGATTGGGTGATGAGCGCGATTGTCGGCGCAGCTGGCCTTGTGCCGGGGATGCGCGCTCTGCGGCACGGCGGCAAGCTCGCCTTGGCCAACAAGGAAAGCTTGGTGACCGCAGGCCAGTTGCTGATGGCCACGGCGGCGGCGAACGAGGCCACAGTTCTGCCGGTGGACTCTGAACATTCCGCGATCTTTCAGGCCTTGGTCGGCGAAGATATCGCGGCGGTCGAGCGTATCATCCTGACCGCGTCTGGCGGTGCCTTGCGCGATTGGCCGTTAGAGCGGTTGGCAAGCGCCACCGTCGCCGAAGCGCTGGCGCATCCGAACTGGTCTATGGGCGCCCGCATCACCATCGACTCGGCCTCGATGTTTAACAAAGCCTTGGAAGTCATTGAAACCCGCGAGTTTTTCGGCGTTGACCCCGCGCAGATCGAGGTGATCATTCACCCCGAATCCATCATCCACTCGCTGGTTGGTTTCCGCGATGGCGCGGTGATGGCGCATCTGGGTGCGCCCGATATGCGCCATCCGATCGGCTATGCGCTGAATTGGCCGAAACGCCAAACCCTGCCTGTCGCCCGACTGGACCTTGCAGCCTTGGGCGGCCTGAGCTTTCGCGCCCCGGATGAGATCCGCTTTCCCGCCCTGCGCCTTGCGCGTGAGGTGATGGCTGTGCGCGGCCTTGCAGGCGCTGCCTTCAACGCTGCCAAAGAGGTGGCCTTGGATCATTTCATCGCGGGCGAGCTTGGCTTCATGCAGATGGCTGCTGTGGTTGAGGCTACACTTAACCGTGTTTCGTCCGATTGCAGCCTTGGAAATGCCGTGCTGACCCTTGAGGATGTGCTGCAAATGGATCATCTGGCACGGATCAAAGCCGCCGAAGCGGTGACAATGGTAAAGGGCAGGTAGCGTGGATTTCAGCAGCGTATTGGCATCGGTCGGCGGCACGGTTTGGTCGGCACTGTTCTTTATTGTGGCCATCGCCATCATCGTTGCTGTGCATGAATACGGCCATTACATCGTCGGTCGCTGGTCTGGCATCCATGCCGAGGTGTTTTCACTTGGCTTCGGCCCTGTGGTCTATTCGCGGGTGGATAAGCGCGGCACCAAATGGCAGCTTGCGGCGCTGCCGATTGGTGGCTTTGTGAAATTCATGGGCGACAAGGATGCGGCCTCCAGCCCGGATCACACCGCAGTCAGCGGGCTTTCGGCAGCAGAGCGGCGCCACACCATGCTGGGTGCCCCGTTGTGGGCGCGGGCGGCCACCGTGGCGGCAGGGCCGATCTTCAACTTTATCCTCGCGCTGGCCGTGTTCATCGGCATGATCCTTTACACGGGCGTGGCCACCGATACTCCGGTTGTGGGCCGGGTCAATCCGACGCCGTTTACCGGTCAAACCCTGCAACCGGGCGATCAGATTCTGGCGCTGAACGGCACCGCAACCGCCGATATGATCGATTTCGTGAAAGTCGCCGTTGATCTGCCACCCGCCGCCGCCGTCACCTACACCGTTGATCGCAATGGCCAATCGCTTGACGTGCAAGGCCCGCTGCCTTTCCTGCCCTTGGTCGGGGCGGTGATGCCGCGCAACGCGGGCGTCGATGCCGGCATCCAGACCGGCGATGTCATCGTGCAAGCCGCAGGTCAGGATGTCACCGCCTTCAGCCAGCTTCCCGCCATTGTCGAGGCCAGCAACGGCCAGCCGATTGCGCTGAAAATCTGGCGCGATGGCAGCATCATAGACCTGACCCTGTCGCCCAACCGCCGCGATCTGCCGAAAGCCGATGGCAGTTTTGAGACCCGCTGGATGCTCGGTCTGTCAGGCGGCATGCTGTTCGAGCCGCAAACCCGTCAGCCCGGCGCTTGGGAAACCGTGACTCTTGCGGTTGATCAGGCCTATTTCACCGCCAAATCTTCGCTTTCCGGGCTGTGGCATGTCGTCACTGGCCAGATCAGCAGCTGCAATCTGTCTGGCCCGGTCGGCATGGCGCAGGTGATGGGCGATGCGGCCCGGCAGGGGCTGCAGGAATTTCTTGGCTATCTTGGCATGTTGTCCTTGGGCATCGGCCTGTTGAACCTGTTCCCGATCCCGGTGCTGGATGGCGGCCATCTGGTGTTCTTTGCCTATGAGGCGGTGTTCCGCCGCCCGCCCAATCCGGCGGTTCTGAATGTCCTTATGCTGATCGGGCTTGGCTGCGTGCTCAGCTTTATGTTCTTCGCCTTGGGCAATGATTTCACTTGTAAATAACGGCCATACTGCTGCCACAATCCCCGCGTATGGCGAAGTATCGTCCGATGCGGGAAAGGTGCCACCATGCAAGCTGTCATGAAAAGCTACAAAAGCCTGTCGCTTTTGGTGTGGCTGAACTGGGATCGCCTGTTCACCGCAGGCACCGTGGTGGTCGGGCTGTTGGCCGGGGCCTTCCTTGGCACGGCGCTGATCGCTCCCTGATCGAAACCCCGTGTTGCAGCCCGACACAGGCTGCATAATTCCACCATATTGTTTACGATTTTTTCGGCCATCCTTTTGACATTGCTTGCGGTTGCAGGTAGTCAGATGCACAGGATTTAGTGTATTCAGGAGCAGCCATGCGGGAAACAGCACGCGCAAACACCACGCGCAAGGGTGTGTTCCGACGCGCCCTGCGACCAAGCCTGATCGCAATTCTGCTTTCCAGTGCAATGGTTTCCGAACCGTTCCTGACGCAAGCAATTGCACAAACTTTCAGCTTCAACAGCGTGACGGTTGAAGGCAACAAACGCGTCGATGCGAAAACCATTCTAAGCTATGCGGGAATCGCGCGCGGTCAATCCTTGGCCGCTGGCCAGCTGAACGACGCGTATCAGCGCATTTTTGCCTCTGGCTTGTTTGAAACCGTTGATCTGGTGCCGCAGGGCGGCACATTGGTGATCCGGGTCAAAGAATTGCCGACGCTGAATGTTGTCGATTTCCAAGGTAACAAACTGGTCAAAGACGAAAAACTGACAGAGCTGGTGAAATCCAGATCGCGTCTGGTCTATAATCCGGCGCAGGCCGAAGCCGATGCCGCCCAGATCGCAGAAGTCTACCGCGTGCAGAGCCGTCTGGCCGCCACGGTTGATCCCAAGATCATCCGTCGCTCGGATGATCGGGTGGATCTGGTGTTTGAGATCACCGAAGGCAAAGTAGTTGAAAACGAAGGTATTTCCTTTGTCGGCAACCGCCATTTCAGCGACCGTCGCCTGAAGCAAGTGCTGCAAACCAAACAGGCGGGCTTCCTGCGCCAGCTGATCAAATCCGATACTTTCGTGCCGGAACGGCTTGAGGTCGACAAGCAGATGTTGCGCGACTTCTATCTGTCGCGTGGGTATATTGACGTGCAAGTGGTTGATGCCACTGGCCAATTGTCGCGCGAGCGTGATGCGACCTTCGTGACCTACACCGTCAAGGAAGGTCAAAGCTGGAAGATCGGCCGCGTCAACACCGTCTCCGAAGTTGAAGGCGTCGATGCCGCAGAATTTGCCGCCGTGCAGAAGATGCGCTCGGGCGTCACCTATTCGCCGTCGATCATTGAAAACAACATCGCCCGGATGGAAAATCTGGCGCTGCGCAAGGGTTTGAACTTTGTGCGCATCGAACCGCGTCTGGTCCGCAATGATCGCGGGCAGGTGCTGGATGTCGAATATGTCATAAAGCGCGGTGATAAGGTCTTCGTCGAACGCATTGATATTGAAGGCAATACCACGACCCTGGATCAGGTGGTGCGCCGCCAGTTCCGCACGGTGGAAGGCGACCCCTTCAACCCGCGCGAAATCCGTCAGGCCGCTGAACGCATCCGCGCCTTGGGCTTCTTCACCGATGCCAAAGTCGATGCCAAACCCGGCAGCAGCGCCGATGGCGTGGTCGTTAACGTCGATGTCGAAGAACAGCCCACCGGCTCGATCAGCTTTGGTGCCAGCTTTGGCACGGCGTCGGGTCTGGGTCTGAACCTTGGCTTCTCGGAAACCAATTTCCTTGGCCGTGGTCAGTCGTTCGCGGTGAATATCGGCTCTGCTTCTGATACCAAAAGCAGCGGGATTTCCTTTGTTGAACCAGCCCTTCTGGGCCGTGATCTCAAGCTGAAACTTGGCCTGTCTTATGATGAGGCCAACAACGCCAACGCGCTTTACGACACCCGCAAAATTGCCTTCAGCACCGGGTTGGAATTCCCGATTGCCGAACAGTCGCGGCTGGAACTGCGTTACAAAGCTTTCCAGGATACAGTCAAAGATGTCACCTCGACCTCGCTGCTGTTGCTTGATGAAGGCGACCGTGGCTCGGAATTTGGCTCGGGTATCGGCTATATCTATACATTCGACAACCGCGTCACCGGCCTGAACCCGAAAAGCAGTCTGCTGTTCCGCTTTGGCCAAGACTACATCGGTCTGGGTGGCGATGCGAAGTTCTTTGAAACCACGGCTTTGGCGGTGGCTGAAACCAAGGTGTTCAACGAAGACGTGACCCTGCGCGCGGTGTTTGAAGGCGGGGCTGTCAAAAGTTTTGGCGGCTATGATACCCGCGTCACCGACCGTTACTTTGGCAATGGCAAGATGCGTGGCTTTGACACCAACGGCATCGGCCCGCGCACAGCGGATGGCGATGCCTTGGGCGGCAATTTCTACGCGACCGTCAAGCTTGAGGCCGAGTTTCCGCTTGGTCTGCCAGAAGAATATGGCATCACAGGCGGCGTGTTCTATGACATGGGCTCGGTCTGGGGCTTGGATGCGAACCCGGATGGTGTCGATTCCGGCGCACATCTGCGCTCTGCCATCGGGGTTTCGGTGCTGTGGACCACGCCGATTGGCCCGCTGCGCTTCAACTTCTCGAATGCGATCAAGAAAGAAAGCTATGACGAAGAGCAAAGCTTCGATCTGACGATCGCGACCAAGTTCTGATGAACCGGGCGGCAGCAGGGCTGATTGCGGCGCTGCTGCCTATGCTTCCTCTGATCGGGCAGGCGCAGACTGTGGCCCCCAGTGTGGTGCAGAAGTCGGTGGTTGTGACGCTGGATCAGGAACAATTGTTCCTCGCCACCCAATACGGCAAGGCGTTGCAGGCGGAGTTTGAAACGTCTTCCGCCGCACTTCTTGCCGAGAACCGCAAAATCGACGCCGAGCTTGAAACAGAAGAGCGGGCTTTGACCGACAAACGTGCCGTGATGACCGCGCAGGACTTCCGCCCGCTCGCCGAGGCGTTTGATCTGAAGGCCAACGGCCTGCGCAGCACGCAAGAGGTCAAGGCCCGAGATCTTGCCAAACGCCGCGATGAAGACCGCCAGAGGTTTTTTCAGGCCGTAGCCCCCTTGTTGGGTGATTACATGGTCGAGCGCGGTGCCGTCGCCATCCTTGATAAATCCGCCATCGTGGTCAGCCTCGGCGCCATAGACATCACCGCCGAAGTGGTCGCCCGCATCGACGCGCGTTTGGGTGATGGCAGCAAACCCACAGATCCGCCACTGCAGCCCCAACCTCAGCCCACCCCCACACCCTAAAGCCCCGCGCTGATTTCTGGACAAATCCGGCCAGTCTCTTGTTTCACCCGGCGCTTTTCGCTAGTCAAATACCACGCCCCGGCAAGAGGGCTGCACCCTCGGAGATCCCGCATGACCGACCAGACCGCCGCACCCGCAGACGCCCCGCTGTCAGCCGATCTCGCGCTGATCCAACGCATCATCCCGCACCGCTACCCATTCCTGCTGGTCGATAAAGTCCGCGACATCTACATCAACAAATCCTGTGTCGGCATCAAGAACGTCACCTTCAACGAGCCGCAGTTTCAGGGCCATTTCCCCGGCATGCCGATCTTTCCGGGCGTGATGATCATCGAAGCTATGGCGCAAACGTCTGGCATCCTTGTTGGCCTGTCGATGGATCTGGTCGATAAAAACGCCACCGTGTTTTTCATGGGCGTCGATGGCGTGAAATTCCGCCGCAAAGTCGTGCCGGGTGATGTGCTGGAACTTCATGTCACGGCATTGCGCGGCGGCGGTCGGGTCTGGAAATTCGCCGGTCGCGCCATGGTCGATGGCGAACTCGCGTGCGAGGCCGAATTCATGGCGATGTTCGACGTCCCGAAAAAGGCCTGAGCATGGCTATTCACGGCACAGCCCTAGTCCACCCCTCGGCCTTTGTCGAGGAAGGCGCCACGATTGGCCCCGATTGCTTCATCGGCCCCTTCGCGCTGATCGGGGCCGAAGTCACGCTGCACAAAGGCGTCACGGTGAAATCGCATGCCGTGGTGACAGGCTGGACCGAGATCGGCGACGACACCACGATTTTCCCCTTCGCCTGCGTCGGGGAAGTGCCGCAAGATCTGAAATTCAACGGCGAACGCACCCGCCTGATCGTGGGCGCACGCTGCAAAATCCGCGAAGGTGCGACCCTGAACACCGGCACAGCGGGCGGCGGCGGCATCACCCGCATTGGCGACGATTGCCTGCTGATGACCGGCGCGCATATCGGCCATGATGCCACCTTGGGCAATCGCATCGTGCTGGCCAATCAGGTCGCCATCGCTGGCCACTGCCAGATCGGCGATGATGTGATCATTGGCGGTCTGTCCGGCATCCACCAGTGGGTGCGCATTGGCCGTGGGGCGATCATCGGCGCGGTGACGATGGTGACGAATGACGTTCTCCCCTATGGCCTTGTGCAGGGCCCGCGCGGCGTCTTGGATGGCCTGAACCTCGTCGGCCTGAAACGCAAAGGCGTTGATCGCAGCGACATTTCCGCCATGCGCGCCGCCTTTCAGGCTCTGTCGCAGGGCGAGGGCAGCTTTCTTGACCGCGCCCGCAGTTTGGCCGAGCAGACCGAAAGCCAATATGTGCGAGAGATGACCGACTTCATCCTCTCGGCCAGTGACCGCTCTTTCCTGACGCCAAAATGAGCCGCCTTGCCATCATCGCGGGGCAGGGTGGCCTGCCCGCCGCCTTGGCCGCCGCCTGTGCCACCCCGCCGATGATCTGCGCTTTGGATGGGTTCACCCCGGAAAACCTGAAAGTGGATCAAATTTTTCGGATTGAGCGTCTGGCCTTGTTCCTGCGCCATCTGGAAGATCAAGGCATCAGCCAGATCGCCTTTGCGGGTGCTGTGCAACGCCCCCGGCTTGATCCGTCCCTGTTCGATCCGCAAACCGCGCAAATGGTGCCGCGCCTGTTGTCCGCGATGGGGCAGGGCGATGATGCTACCCTGCGCGCAGTCATTGCGATCTTTGAAGAAGCCGGGTTCGAGGTGGTCGGGGTTGAAGCCATCGCCCCAGCTCTGTTGCCGCAAGCCGCTGTTCTGGCAGGCGAAATCACCCCGCGCGACGAATCCGACGCCACCCGCGCCGCCTTGATCACCCAAGCCCTCGGTGCCGTCGATGTCGGTCAGGGCTGTGTTGTCGCGCAGGGCCTGTGCCTCGCGGTCGAAGCGCTTCCCGGCACCGATGCCATGCTGAAAAGCCTTGGCCAAATCGCGCCGAACCTGCGCCCGAAAGGTGGGCTTTACTACAAGGCCGCCAAACCCGACCAAGACCGCCGCATTGATCTGCCCACCATGGGCCTTGAGACGCTGCGCCTTGTCGCTGAGGCTGGCCTGTCGGGCGTGGCATTTCAGGCCGGATCGGTGATCTGCCTCGATCTGCCCGCGATGACCGCCTTCGCCCAAGCGCAGAATTTGCTGCTATGGGCGCGCTAACGCTGTTCCTGATCGCCGGGGAACCCTCTGGTGATCGTCTGGGCGCGGCTTTGATGGCGGGCCTGAAGCTCCTGCAGCCAGAGGTGACATTCCAAGGCGTAGGCGGCCCATTGATGCAGGCCGAGGGGCTTAACAGCCTGTTCCCAATGGAAGAACTGTCGATCATGGGGCTGGTCGAGGTGCTGCCGAAATACCTGCATCTGAAACGCCGCATCCGCGAAACCGCTGCCGCAGCACTGGCCGCCCATCCGGCCGCCCTGATCAGCATCGACAGCCCCGATTTCTGTCTGCGCGTGGCGAAAATCGTCAAAGCCGCAGCGCCAAACCTGCGCACCATCCACTACGTCGCGCCGTCGGTCTGGGCATGGCGCCCCGGCCGCGCCGCCAAAATGGCCGGCGTGATCGACCATGTCTTGGCCCTGCTGCCGTTCGAGCCGCCCTTGATGCAAGCGGCCGGCATGAGCTGCGATTTCGTCGGCCATCCGGTGGTGGCAGAACCCCTCGCCACCGCCGCCGAGATCGCCCTGCTCAATGCCCCGCAAGGCGCCGAGTGCGGCCCGCTGATCCTGACCCTGCCCGGATCGCGCAAAGGCGAAGTCAGCCGTCTTGCCCCGGTGATCGGTGAAACCCTCGCGCTGATCAAGGTCGAATACCCCCAAGCCCGCGTCGTGCTGCCAACCGTGCGCGGGGTAGAGGCGCTTGTGCGCGAGCTTACCGCCACATGGCCGATTAAACCGCAGATCATCACCGACCCCGCGCTTAAGCGCGCAGCCTTTGCCGCTGCCGATGCAGCTATCGCCGCCTCTGGCACCGTCTCGCTGGAACTTGCCGCCAATAACTGCCCGATGCTGATCGCCTATGACATGCACAAGCTGACGCTCTGGCTGATGCGCCGCGCCGCCCTTGTTGATACGGCTACTTTGGTCAACCTCGTCTCGGAAACCCGGGTGGTTCCCGAATTCATCGGCGAAAGCTGCAAGCCCACCCTGATCGCCCCGGCTTTGCTGAACCTGCTGGCGCATCCTCACGCCCAGGATGCCGCGATGCAGCTGACCATGCAACGCCTTGGCCAAGGCGGCGAAGCCCCCGGCCTGCGGGCGGCAAAATCCGTCCTGTCCGCGCTCAAATCCCGCTAAAATTTAGCTAAAATTTACGTTCAGACTGGCTTAAATATTCCCGCCGGAGGCTTCCTGCATCAACCACAGAAGCCTCCGGCGGGGATATTTATGAACAGATGAAACGGCAGATTGCAGGAGTGCAAAGGTTTACAAAGAGTGAAGCAGCCCTTCTAACCCTTTGAATTCACACAAACGCCAAAGCTGTCCACGCGTGGACACACACTCACCGCCCGCGCCAGATCCAGCCGCCGCCAAACACCCGGCTGCCTTCGGGCGCGTAAAACACGCAAGCCTGCCCCGGCGAGATGCCATCTTCAGGATCAAGCAGTTCTACCGTAGCCTCGGTCGCCGATATAGGACGCACCACCGCTGTCCGTGGCGGCCGGGTCGAGCGGACCTTCACATTCAAATGCCACTCTTCGCGGCTTTCAAACGGAGCCTCGCCCAGCCAATTGATCTCACGCAGCGGGATCACTCTGGTTGAAAGCGCCTCCTTCGGCCCGACAATCACTTGCCGCAACGCCGGGTCCAGCTTGACCACATACAAAGGATCGCCAAGCCCGCCGATCCCCAGCCCCTTGCGCTGCCCGATCGTGTAGTGAATGACGCCGCGGTGCTGCCCCAGCACGCGCCCCGACTGATCAACGATATCGCCCGGATCCGCAGACCCTGGCCGCAATTTCTCAATCACCGCCGCATAATTGCCGTTCGGGACGAAGCAAATATCCTGACTGTCCGGCTTATCCGCCACCGACAGCCCATATTTAGCCGCCAAAGCCCGCGTTTCCGCCTTTGATGCCAAATGCCCCAAAGGAAACCGCAGATAAGCCAACTGCTCAGGCGTGGTCGAGAACAGGAAATAGCTTTGATCTCGGTTCGCATCCGTCGCCATGTGCAGCTCTGGCCCATCGCCGACCTTGCGCTGAATATAATGCCCCGTCGCCATGCAATCGGCGTTCAGATCGCGGGCGGTGGCCAGCAGATCCTTGAACTTCACCCGCTCATTGCAGCGAATACAGGGCACCGGCGTCGCCCCCGCCAGATAAGCGTCGGCAAATTCCTCGATCACCGCCTCGCGGAAGGTGTTCTCGTAATCCAGCACATAATGCGGAAAGCCCATCACCTCGGCCACCCGCGCCGCATCGTGAATATCGCGCCCCGCACAGCACGCGCCCTTTTTCGCCAGCGCAGCACCATGATCGTACAGCTGCAGGGTGACGCCCACCACGTCATAGCCTTCTTCGGCCAGCTGTGCCGCCACAACCGAGCTGTCAACGCCGCCCGACATGGCAACGACCACGCGGGTCTCGGAGGGGGGCTTGGCAAAACCAAGCGAATTCAGCGGGTGATCAAACATCTTATGTTCCGGGGGATGGGGGCAACATTATGGCCAATGCATCACAATATAAGAAAATGCCACATAGTCTCAACCCCCGGCTTTACGGTTGTTTAAGCCCGTTCGCCCAAGCTGCCGGGATGCAAGCGAGGAAATCACCATGTATCTCAAGAAAGTTGATGGCCCAAGGCAGGTCACTTTACCCGATGGCAGCACCCTGTCGCGCGCCGATTTGCCCCCGGTTGAAACCGACCGTTGGGTGGCCAGCCGCAAGGCCGTGGTGGTCAAGGCGGTGATTTACGGCCTGATTTCCGAGGCAGAGGCCTTGGAACGCTACGCTTTATCCGAGGAAGAGTTCATTCTTTGGCGGCAAGCGGTTGAAACGCATGGCGAAAAGGCTTTGCGGGTGACCACAATTCAAAAATACCGACAACTTTAAGTTGTTTGTCAGATTCATTTCGTCACAGTAACGTGTGGTTAACCATTGCCCGCCAAAGTCATTAACGAACAAGAACCTGTGACGGAGCCCTCAGAATGAGAATCTTGCTGGTTGAAGACGATCCCACCACATCCCGTAGTATAGAACTGATGCTGACCCACGCGAATTTGAATGTCTATTGCACCGATCTGGGTGAAGACGGCATCGATTTGGCAAAGCTTTATGATTACGATTTGATTCTTTTGGATCTCAATCTGCCAGATATGTCGGGGCACGAGGTGCTGCGGCAACTGCGACTCGCGCGGATTGAAACACCGATTCTGATTCTTTCCGGCTCGGACGACACCGAAAACAAGATCAAGGGCTTTGGCTTTGGTGCGGATGACTACCTGACCAAACCGTTCCACCGCGAAGAACTGGTCGCCCGCATCCATGCCATCATCCGCCGCTCCAAGGGGCACAGCCAGTCGGTGATCAAGACGGGCAGCGTCAATGTGAACCTTGACGCCAAGACCGTTGATGTCGGCGGGGGCACGGTGCATCTGACTGGCAAAGAATATCAGATGCTGGAACTGCTTTCTCTGCGCAAGGGCACCACTTTGACGAAAGAGATGTTTCTGAACCATCTTTACGGCGGCATGGACGAGCCAGAGTTGAAAATTATCGACGTGTTCATCTGCAAGCTGCGCAAAAAGCTGGCAGAGGCAACCGGCGGGCAGAATTACATCGAAACCGTCTGGGGGCGCGGCTATGTGTTGCGCGATCCGGGCCCGGTTTTGGCGACGCCGCGCCTCGCCGCCAGCGCTTGATCAGCGGTTTGGCCGCGCTTGCCCATTCCCGGTGCGCCGCATAACTTGTGGCAAACTGGAATGGGGGCGGCAATGGCGGCGGAGACAGAGCATTTGACCGAGGCTGAGGCCCGCGCCGAGCTTGCGCGGCTGGCCAAGGCCATTGCCGCGGCCAACCGTGCCTATCACACGCTGGATGCGCCAGAATTGTCCGACGCAGAATTTGACGCGCTGAAGCGCCGAAATCTGGCCATAGAAGCAGCGTTTCCGGCGTTGAAACGCGCTGATAGCCCATCCGATCAGGTGGGCGCTGCGGTGTCGGACGGCTTTGGCAAAGTGGCACATGCCATCCGTATGCTGTCGCTGGAGAATGGCTTTGCGGATGCCGATATCAGCGATTTCGATGAACGCGTGCGCAAATATCTCGGCACCAGCACCGGCATCGCCTACACGGCAGAGCCGAAAATTGACGGCCTGTCATTGTCGCTGCGCTATGAAAACGGCGTGCTGGTGCAAGCAGCCACCCGTGGCGATGGCGAGATCGGCGAGAATGTCACCGAAAATGCCCGCACCATTGCCGACATTCCGCAAAAGCTGACCGATGCGCCCGACTTGCTGGAGGTGCGCGGCGAGGTCTATATGAGCCATGCGGATTTTGCCGCGCTGAACCTAAGGCAGGCGGCCAAGGCGGAAAAGCTGTTTGCCAATCCGCGCAATGCCGCCGCTGGCAGTCTGCGCCAACTGGATGCCAGCATCACGGCGGCCCGGCCTTTGCGATTCTTTGCCTATGCTTGGGGGGCACTATCGGCCCCGCTGGCACCGGCTCAGTTTGAAGCAATCGCGCGGCTTAACGCTTTGGGATTTCAGACAAATCCTCTGACCACCCTGTGCACTGGCCCCGCCGAGATGTTGGCGCATTACCGCCAGATTGAAACCCTGCGCGCGACTTTGGGCTATGACATCGACGGCGTTGTGTACAAAGTGAATGATCTCGCGCTGCAAGCGCGGCTTGGGTTTCGCTCTGCCACGCCACGCTGGGCGATTGCGCATAAATTCGCGGCCGAACTGGCTTGGACCCGGCTTGAGGCGATCGACATTCAGGTTGGCCGCACCGGCGCCTTGTCGCCCGTGGCGCGGCTTACCCCGGTGACGGTGGGCGGGGTCGTGGTCTCAAACGCCACGTTGCACAATGAAGACTACATTGCTGGCCGCGATGCCAAAGGCACCGCCATCCGCGACGGCCGCGACATCCGCATCGGCGATTTTGTGCAGGTGTACCGGGCGGGCGACGTGATCCCAAAGATCGCCGATGTGGATTTGACGCGGCGCCCGGATGACGCGCAACCTTATGTTTTCCCAGATATTTGTCCCGAGTGTGGTTCCGTCGCGCATCGAGAGCCCGGTGATGCCGTGCGTCGCTGCACGGGCGGGCTGATTTGCCCCGCGCAAGCAGTGGAGCGTTTGAAGCATTTCGTCTCGCGCGGCGCGTTTGACATCGAAGGTTTGGGCGCCAAGCAGGTAGAGATGTTTTTCCACGATGCCGACCTTCCGGTGAAAACGCCCGCCGATATTTTCACCCTTGCCGCGCGGGATGCAGCCAACGGCCTGAAAAAGCTGAAGAACCGCGATGGTTTTGGGGAAACCTCGGTCAAAAAGCTGTTCGCGGCGATTGAAGCCAAGCGCAACATTCCGCTCGACCGGCTGATTTTCGGACTTGGCATCCGTCATGTTGGCGAGGCCGCAGCAGGCCTGTTGGCGCGGCATTATTCCAGTTGGGAACATTTTGAGGCCGCGATCACCCATGCCTTGCCAGACAGCCCTGATTGGGCCGAACTGACGTCGATTGATGGTGTCGGCGCGGTTTTGGCTGGATCTTTGGTCGCGGCGTTTCAAAATGGCCCCGAGCGCGCGGCGATTGATTCGCTTGTGGCCGAACTTTCGGTGCAATCGGTGCAGGCCCGTGCGCCCGTGGATAGCCCGGTTGCAGGCAAGATCGTGGTGTTCACCGGCTCGCTTGAAAAGATGACCCGCGCCGAAGCCAAGGCCCGGGCCGAGGCATTGGGGGCCAAGGTTGCGGGCTCTGTTTCGGCCAAAACCGATCTGCTGGTGGCTGGGCCGGGGGCAGGCTCTAAGGCGAAAGATGCTGAAAAACATGGGGTTACGGTGATTGACGAAGACGGCTGGCTTGCCTTGATAGGTCAGGCATGAGCCGTCCGGAAATTTTGTTTCCACTGTTTGCAGGCTTGGAAACCCTTGAAGGGGTCGGCCCAAAGACCGCCAAAGCCTTTGAGGCACTTGGCGTTGAAAAGCCCAAAGACCTGTTGTTTTTGCTGCCCCATTCCGCTGTGGATCGCAGCCGCAAGGCCTCGTTGCGCGATGTGGTGCCGCCCTGCACCGTGACGGTCGAGGTCGAGGTTGGTCTGCATCTGCCGCCACGCCAAAAGGGCCGTCCCTACCGCATCATGGTGCGCGATGCGGCGCTTGAATTTCAGTTGGTCTACTTTCACGCGCGCAGTGATTATCTGCAGGGCCTGCTTCCCACCGGGCAGCGCCGCCTTGTGTCAGGTAAGGTCGAGCTCTTTGATAACATTGCACAAATGGTGCATCCCGACCATGTTTTGCGCCCCGAAGAGGCGGGCGAGCTGCCGCAGTTTGAACCGATTTACCCGCTTGCCGCCGGCATCACGCAGCGGGTGGTGGCGAAAGCGGTGGCCTCTGCTTTGGCCCGCGCGCCGCTGGTGCCAGAGTGGATTGATCCCGGCCTGAAGGCGCGCGAGGCGTGGCCGGATTGGCACGCGGCGCTGCAAACCGTGCACGCGCCCCCCGATCAGGCGGCGCTGGCTTTCACCGACCCCGCCCGCCAACGTCTTGCTTATGATGAACTTTTTGCCCATCAGCTGACGCTTTCCTTGGCCCGCGCCAGCATGCGGCGGGGGCAGGGCCGCGTCAGCATCGGGGATGGCCGCTTGCAAAAGCCTGTGCTTGCAGCGCTGCCTTACCGCCCCACGTCGGCGCAAAACCGGGCTGTGGCCGAGATCGCCGCAGATATGGCGCAGCCTGTGCGGATGAACCGGCTGCTGCAAGGCGATGTCGGCTCGGGCAAAACGCTGGTGGCTTTGCTTGCCTTGCTGATCGCAGTGGAATCCGGCGGGCAGGGCGTGATGATGGCCCCGACCGAGATTTTGGCGCGTCAGCACCGCGAAGGCTTGCTGCCTTTGGCTGAAGCTGCGGGCATCAGGATTGCGCTTTTGACCGGGCGCGACAAGGGCAGCGAGCGCGCGGCCAAGCTTGCCGATCTGGCCGAGGGGCGCATCCACATTCTGCTGGGCACCCATGCGGTGTTTCAAAAGGATGTGCATTTTCAAGATCTTCGCTTGGCGGTGGTCGATGAACAGCATCGCTTTGGCGTCGCACAACGCATGGAACTGGGCGCCAAAGGGCAGGGCGTCGATGTGCTGGTGATGACCGCAACGCCGATCCCGCGCAGCCTTGCGCTGGCCAGTTACGGCGATATGGATGTCTCGGTGCTGGATGAAAAACCGGCTGGGCGCAAGCCGATCAAGACGGTGATGATCTCGGGCGCGCGGATGGATGAGGTGGTTGGCCACCTTGCCCGTGCCGTCGCCGAAGGCCGTCAGGCCTATTGGGTCTGTCCCTTGGTCGAGGAATCCGAGCTGGTCGATTACGCCAGCGCGGAAGAGCGTTTTGCCAGCCTGCGCGCGGCTTTGGGGGATGTGGTGGGGCTGGTGCATGGCCAGATGCCCGCCGCCGAAAAAGACGCCGCGATGGCAGGTTTTGCCAGCGGGCAGACTAAGATTCTGGTCGCAACAACGGTGATCGAGGTCGGCGTGAACGTGCCAAATGCCTCTATCATGGTGATCGAGCGGGCCGAAATCTTTGGACTGGCGCAGCTGCATCAGCTGCGCGGCAGGGTTGGGCGCGGCCATGTCGAGTCGACCTGCCTCTTGGTCTATCAAGCACCGCTGTCGCAAACTGGGGCGCGCAGGCTCAAGGTGATCCGCGATACCGAAGACGGCTTTCGCATCTCTGAGGAAGATCTGTCAATGCGGGGCGCGGGCGATCTGATTGGCACCGCGCAATCTGGATTGCCGCGGTTCCGGGTTGCCGATCTTGAACGGCAGGCCGGGCTGATGGCCGTTGCGCAATCCGACGCGCGGGCCTTGTTGGTGGTTGATCCTGATTTGACCAGCCCACGCGGCCGCGCAGCCCGGGTCTTGCTGTGGCTGCTAAATCAAGATCGTGCGATAAAACTGATCTCTGTCGGATAAAACCTCACAATCTTGTGTGCTGCGGCGGGGAACCTATTGGGCCCTGCTGGGTTATGTTCTCATCGGTTCGCAAATGTTCTCATAAAGTTCTTTACAGAGCGTTGAGAATATGAGAACAATACAGCAACAACAACGGAGGTCGACATGCTCACCGAGATTACCGAAATCCTGAAACGGTCCAAAACCAGCCTTCTGCCCGAGGCAATCGGTGTTGTGTCGTTGTTCGCTTTGCTTTTTGCCGGATTGGGCATGTCTGGAACCCTTTAGGGTCTGATTGGCCAAATCCTGCCTGATTTAAGTTTCTGCCTGCGGTCTTGATGAACCTTGCCGCGCATCTGTCCCCAAGTGATGCGCCTCGTGGCTGCCCGGCCACACGCTTTGGTTCAAGAACGCCACTTTCCGCCGCCATCCCTTTGGATGTGCGGCGGTTTTTTTATACCGAAGCCGCCTCAATCGCAGCATCCAGCGCCAGCAAGATAGAGGCATGGCGATTTCTATAGTCGCGCGCCGGGATCAGCACTTCGTAGCCGTCAAAGGGCGCGGCGGGGGCAGGGCCGTTGTCTTGCAACATGGCGCGCAACGCTTCCCGCGCGGCGGTCAGTTCGGCTTGATTGCGCCCCAGAATCACCTGCCCCATCAGCGCAGCCGAGGCTTGCCCCAAGGCGCAGGCCTTCACATCCTGCGCAAATTCGGCAATCCGGCCGTCTTTCAGCACCAGATCCACGGTCACCGTCGAACCACACAGCGGCGCACGTTTGCGCGACGTGCCACCCGGTGCGGAAAGCCGCCCCAGATGCGGAATATCCGCCGCCAGCGCCAAAATCCGGCCCGAGTAGAGTTTGACAAGATCGCTGTCGCTCATGGCTTCCCCTTTTCTATTCCGCAAGATAAGCCCAAGCCACGCCTTCGCCAAGGAGAAGCCGATGCAATTTGATCCAACCACGCTGAGTTTTGATGCCAATGGCCTGATCCCCTGCATCGCGCAGGATCATGTGTCGGGTGAGGTGCTGATGATGGCATGGATGAACGCCGCATCGCTTGCGCGCACGCTGGAAACAGGTGCGATGACCTATTGGTCGCGGTCGCGTCGCAGTTTTTGGGCCAAAGGCGAAACCTCGGGTCATGTGCAGCGATTGGTCGAGTTGCGGCTGGATTGCGACCGCGATTGCCTGCTGGCTTTGGTCACGCAAGAGGGGCCTGCCTGCCACACCAATCGGCGCAGCTGTTTCTATACGGCGCTGCGCGATGGCGTCGAAGTGGTGATTTCCGACCCGCTATAACCCGACCATGCGGCGAATATCGGCAGGTGTCGCGCCCTCGGCCCGGTATTTCGACAAGGCGCGCGCATCATCACGTTTCGCCAACCGCTTGCCCTGCTCGTCGCGGATCAGGCGGTGATGGTGATAGATGGGTGTGGGGAGACAAAGCGCGCGTTGCAACAGCGCATGGATCTTGGTCGCCTCTTGCAAATCCATGCCCCTGACCACATCCGTGACGCCCTGCGCCGCATCATCGACCACGACTGAAAGATGGTAAGAGGTGGAAATATCGCGCCGAGACAGGATGATATCGCCGACAGAATGCAGCATTGCAGCACGATCAGCCTGAATAATTGTGCTGCCTTCGCAATAGCTTACACTCTGATCTTGCATCGCCTTGGTGATATCCAGCCGGATTGCATCAGCCTCAGTTGTCTCGGCCAGCGACCGATGCCGACATGTGCCGGGATAAATCAGGCCATCCGGGCCGGCGTGCAACACGCCCTCCTGCGGCGCAGACAGCGCGGCGCGGATATCAGCGCGATTGCAACGACAGGGGTAGCAAAATTGGTCCAGTTTGGACAATGCCCGATCATAGGCTGCAAGATTGTCGGATTGCCGCAGAACAGGCTCGGGCCAGTTTAGCCCAAGCCATTGCAGATCATCATAAATCTGAGCTTCCCATTGAGGGCGGCAGCGGCTTTGGTCGATATCTTCGATCCGCAGCAAACACACGCCGCCCGCAGCCCGCGCCATGTCATGCGCCAGCAGCGCAGAATAGGCATGGCCCAGATGCAAAGGGCCGGTGGGCGACGGCGCAAAGCGCGTTACGAAAGCCATGCCGTGAACGATTCCTTCGCCCGGTCCGTATAGGCCTTATAGCGATCCTTGCGCCCTTTGCGGCCACCGCGCGCGTCAATGGGCGGGAACAGACCGAAATTGACGTTCATCGGCTGGAACGTTTTCGCCTCGGCGCCGCCGGTGATATGCGTGATCAACGCGCCCATTGCAGTATCGGCGGGCGGTGGCGGCAAGACGCGCCCCTGCAACTCGGCGGCTGCCATCCGGCCCGCAAGCAGGCCCATCGCCGAAGATTCGACATAGCCTTCCACCCCAGTGATCTGGCCCGCAAAGCGGATATTGGGCCGCGATTTCAGCCGCATCTGATCGTCCAGCAAGGTCGGAGAGTTGATGAATGTATTGCGGTGGATGCCGCCAAGCCGCGCGAAGCTGGCATCGTGCAACGCTGGAATCATCTTGAAAACAGCAGTTTGCGCGCCGTACTTCATCTTGGTCTGAAAGCCTACGATATTATAGAGCGTGCCCAGTTTGTTGTCGCGGCGCAGTTGCACCACGGCATAGGGTTTGATGGTTTCATGCGGATTTGTCAGGCCCACCGGTTTCATCGGACCAAAGCGCAACGTCTCGCGGCCGCGCTCTGCCATCACTTCGATCGGCAGGCAGCCGTCGAAATAGCCAGCGGTTTCACCTTCATGGAACTCGGTTTTGTCAGCGGCCAGCAGAGCGTCGATGAAGGCGTAGTATTCGTCTTTCGTCATCGGGCAGTTCATATAGGCGGTCTGTTCTTCGACCGTCTCGCCCTTGTCGTAGCGGCTTTGCATCCATGCTTTCGACATATCCACCGATTCTGCATAGACAATCGGGGCGATGGCGTCAAAAAACGCCAAAGCATCGGCGCCTGTGGCTGCGCGTATGCTTTCCGCCAGCGCCCCCGAGGTCAACGGCCCTGTGGCCACGATCCAATGGCCTTGGTCTGGCAGCTCTGTCACTTCCTCGAACGACGACGAAATCAGCGGATGCGCGTTCAGCCGCGCGGTGACAGCCTCGGCGAACGGGTCACGGTCCACCGCCAGCGCCCCACCAGCGGGCAAACGATGCGCCTCGGCCATCTGCATGATCAGCCCATTCGCGGCGCGCATTTCCCAATGCAGCAGACCCACCGCGTTGCGTTCATCGTCATCCGAGCGGAAAGAGTTCGAACACACCATTTCGGCAAAATTGCCGGTACGATGCGCGAAGGTTGCGACTTGGGGGCGCATTTCGTGGATCACCACGCGCACGCCTTGTTCTGCCGCTTGCCAAGCCGCTTCTGATCCGGCCATGCCGCCGCCGATGATGTGCAATTCTTGTGTCATGCCGCCGATGTAGCCCTGCGCGGCCGCTAGATCAAGGCGATGCGTTCGCGTTGGGCCGGGTCGGGGAAGGGGCGATACAAGCCAACCTCGATCTCGGCGATCATCTGGTGCATGTGATCATATCGTCGCTCGGCGGCTTCATCAGGGGTGGAAAGTGCGGCAAAGGCCGCATCAAGATCGGCAAGCCCGCCGACATCAATTTCCAGCAGGAAATCGGTATGCGGGCCCGAGGCAAGGCGAAATTTCCGCCGCATCAGCCGCCAATCCAGGATAAGGCCCTGGGCTTTCAGATAGCTCATCCAAGCTTCGACCGCGGCGGCAAAGGCCAAGGCCCGCGCGCCATCGCGCAATTCGATCATGCAATGGTAGATGTTCATGCTGCCTCCTGTTTCACACAGAACAGCAGAAATTCCTTGCCAAGCGCTTAACTTGGCAAGGAAAAATGCGTCAGGCTTTGTCCAAAGCCACGGCACCCGCGCCATGGGCAAAGAACATCAGGAAGCCACCAGCGATCGAGAAGTTCTTGAGAAACATGATCATTTGGGTCTGATCGGCAAAGTTGTTGTGGAACAGCACTGCTGTCACCACGCAAAAAGCGGCCCCAGCCAGTGCGACGATCCGGGTTTTGAAACCCACGATCATGCACAGCCCAAGCACGATTTCAAAAATGATCGCGGGCCAGACCAGAAAGCCCGGCAGACCCACCATTTGCATATAGCCCGCAGTGCCAGCCACGTCGCCCAACTTGCCGATGCCGGCCAGAAGGAAAAAGCCGCCGATGATGATGCGCGCGATCAGCGGCGCGTATTGCGTAAGTTTATCCATGATTTAACCTGTCCATCCGTTTCCCTGCGCCAGACCGTCTTTGCGATCTTGCGTCAGTTAGGCATAGCCCAGACAGAATTTGCAGAAAATACCTGCAGCGGCGCGGTGACTGTGCGAAAATACGCAGGACGACCATTTAGCTGGCAGCAAATAGCGCGAAAAGCCGTTGCCGTTCTGTCGTAACGAAGCCCTGCGCATCAACGCTTTCAAACCGCCCCAACGCCCGCGCCTTGTCGAAAAACCCCTGTGCGGGCATCCCTTGCGCCAGCCGCCCCGCGCATAATACCGCGCGCAGCGGCAGGCCATGCGCGGCGTCGTGCTCCATCAGCAGCTCTAGCGCCGCCGTCAGCTTGGCGATCGCGCCGGGGCCGGGGATCGCCAAATCGCGCACCAATGCCCCATAGGTCGTGGTCTGCTGTTGCGCGGCCAGCGTTGCCAGCCGCGCCTCAAGCTCATTCATCGCCCTGTTCAGCCACGCGGGCGACGCTAACGACTTCTTCACCTTTTCCGGTGTTGAATACTTTCACGCCACCAGCCGAGCGCGAACGGAACGAAATTTGGTCAACCGGCACCCGAATGGACTGCCCTGTAGAGGTCGCAAGCATGATTTGATCTGACAGTTCCACCGGGAAGGATGCCACCAGCGGCCCGCCACGCATCGCGCCATCCATCGCCTTGACGCCCATGCCGCCACGGCCACGCACCGGATAATCATGGCTGGAACTCAGCTTACCCGAACCCGAGGTGGTAATCGTCAGGATCAGATCCTCGGCGGCCGACATCTCTGCATAGCGTTCGGTCGAAAGCTGGCCCGCATTGACGGCTTCTTCATCGTCATCGGCTTCCGCTTCATCTTCAACCGCGCCTGCCATCAGGCGACGCTGTTTCAGATAGGCGGCACGCTCGTCAGGCTCGGCCTCAAAATGCCGGATGATCGACATCGACACCACTTTGTCATCCTTGCCCAGCCGCACGCCCCGAACGCCAGTCGAGCCGCGCGATTTGAACACGCGAATTTCCTGGGTCGAGAACCGGATCGCCCGCCCGCCCGCCGTCACCAGCATGATATCGTCATTCTCATCGGCAATCGCAGCGTTCACCAAGAACACGCCGTCCGGCAGTTTCATCGCGATCTTGCCGTTGCGCATCACATTGGTGAAATCCGACAGATCGTTTTGGCGCACGTCGCCGTCGCTGGTGGCAAACACGATTTGCAGGTCTTGCCATTCGGCCTCGGGTGCGTCCACCGGCATCAAGGCCGCGATGCTAACCCCTTGTGCAATCGGCAAAATATTCACCATCGCCTTGCCCTTCGCCGTCCGCCCCGCCAAGGGCAGGCGCCAGGTTTTCAGCTTGTAGACCATGCCATCGGTGGTGAAAAACAAAAGGTTTGTGTGGGTATTGGCGACGAAAAGCGTGGTGACGACATCGTCTTCCTTGGTCGCCATCGAGGCCAGACCCTTGCCGCCACGGTTTTGCGAACGGAATTCGATCAGCGGCGTGCGTTTGATATAGCCGCCAGAGGTGATGGTGACGACCATATCCTCGCGCTCGATCAGGTCTTCGTCTTCCATATCGCCGGCCCAATCGACGATTTCGGTGCGGCGCGGCACCGCGAACATCTGCTTCACTTCGCTCAATTCGCTGGAAATGATCGCCATGATCCGCTCACGAGAGCCCAGAATTTCAAGGTAATCCTTGATCTTGCCAGCCAGCTCTTGCAACTCGTCGGTGATCTCTTTGACGCCCATCGCGGTCAGGCGTTGCAGACGCAGATCAAGGATCGCGCGGGCCTGAATTTCCGACAGATTATAGGTGCCATCGTCGTTGATCGGGTGGCTTGGGTCATCAATCAGCTTGATATAGGGGATGATTTCCCCCGCAGGCCAGCGCCGCGTCATCAACCGTTCGCGCGCCTCGGCAGGATCGGCTGACGACCGGATGGTGGCCACCACCTCATCGACATTCGATACCGCAACCGCCAGACCGCACAGGATATGGCTGCGCTCGCGGGCGCGGCGTAATTCATAGGCGGTGCGGCGCGCCACAACTTCCTCGCGGAAGGTGATGAAATGTCTCAGGAAATCGGCCAAGGTCAGTTGTTCCGGCCGCCCGCCATTCAGTGCCAGCATGTTGCAGCCGAACGAGGTTTGCATCGGGGTAAAGCGATACAATTGGTTCAACACCACATCCGCCGTCGCGTCGCGCTTCAACTCGATCACCACGCGCACGCCGATCCGGTCGGATTCGTCCTGCACATGGGCGATGCCTTCGATCTTCTTTTCGCGCACTTGTTCGGCGATAATCTCGATCATCCGGGCCTTGTTGACCTGATACGGCACCTCGTCGATGATAATGGCCCAACGGCCCGCGCGGATTTCCTCAATCCGGGTTTTGGCGCGGATAATGACCGAGCCGCGCCCTTCAAGATAAGCCTTGCGCGCGCCAGCCCGGCCCAGAATCGTCGCCCCGGTGGGGAAATCCGGGGCAGGGATAATCTCCATCAGCTGTTCAATGCTGATGTCGGGATTTTCGATCATCGCCAAAGTGCCGTCAATCACTTCGCCAAGGTTATGCGGCGGAATGTTGGTGGCCATGCCCACAGCAATACCGCCCGCGCCATTGACCAGCATGTTCGGGAAACGCGCGGGCAACACAGTAGGCTCGCGGTCTTTTCCGTCATAATTGTCTTGGAAATCAACGGTTTCTTTGTCGATATCGGCCAGCAAAAACGCCGCAGGCTTGTCCATCCGCACTTCGGTATAGCGCATCGCCGCAGCTGTATCGCCATCCATCGAGCCGAAATTGCCCTGCCCATCCAGCAAAGGCAGGCTCATCGAGAACGGCTGCGCCATCCGCACCAGCGCATCATAGATCGCGCTGTCGCCATGCGGGTGGTATTTCCCCATCGTATCGCCGACCGGGCGGGCCGATTTGCGGTAGGGTTTGTCATGCGCGTTGTTGGTCTCGTGCATGGCAAACAGGATGCGCCGATGCACAGGTTTCAGCCCGTCGCGCAGGTCAGGAATCGCGCGGCTGACGATCACGCTCATCGCGTAATCGAGATAGGCGGTCTTCATCTCGGCGGCGATGTCGATCTGCGGGCCATCATGGGCCATGCGTGTCGGCTTTTCGTCTGCGTTTTCAGGGGTTTCCGGGGTATCGTTCACGTAAAGCCGCCTTGCTGCCGAGGTCTATATATTGCTGCCGCAACTCTACACCATTCTAGCCGTGGTGTGCAAGACGATGGGGCAAAACCGCACCAATCGCGCTTGTGCTTTGCGCGCCTTCGGCAGATAAGCCAGCCCGCCGCAGCCTTGGACGATGATGAAAAACGCGCTGACCCAGATACCCGAGCTTGTCGCCGCGGGCCTAGTGCCCGCGGCGCAGGCCCGCGCCTTGGCCCCGGTGGCCGAAGCCTTCCGCATCCGCCTGTCGCCCGAGATGCACGGTGCCCTGACCGATAGTGATGATCCCATCGCCCGCCAATTCCTGCCCGACACCGCCGAGCTGACCATCCGCCCCGAGGAACTTCACGACCCGATCGGCGATACCACCTACAGCCCGACCCCCGGCCTGACCCATCGCTACCCCGACCGGGTGATCCTTGCCGCCACCCATACCTGCGAGGTCTATTGCCGCTTTTGCTTCCGGCGCGAGGCGGTCGGTGAAGAGGGTGCTCTGCCCGAGGCCGATTTGGACGCCGCCCTCACCTATATCGCCGCAAACCCGCAGATATGGGAGGTGATCCTGACCGGTGGCGACCCTCTGGTGCTGTCCCCGCGCCGCCTGACCGCGCTGATGCAGCGGCTGTCAGCGATCCCGCATGTCGAGATCATCCGCTTTCACACCCGCGTTCCCGCTGTGAACCCGACGCGGATCACGCCTGCCTTGATCAAGGCGCTGAAGGCCCGGCCCACCACTTACCTGGTGCTGCACACCAACCACGCGCAGGAAATCACCCCTGCTGCGCAGATCGCTTTGGCCACGCTCGCCGATGCCGGGATTCCGCTGCTGTCGCAAACCGTGCTGCTGCGCGGCATCAACGACAAGGCCGAGACGCTGGAAACCCTGTTCCGCACATTGCTGCGCAATCGCGTGACACCCTATTACCTGCATCACTGTGATCTGGCGCGCGGCACCAGCCATTTCCGCACCACGATTGCCGCGGGCCAAGCGATCATGGCGCAGCTGCGCGGGCGGCTTTCGGGCATTGGCCTGCCAACCTATGTGCTTGATATCCCGGGCGGCTTTGGCAAAGTCCCCATCGGTCCGGGCTATGTCGACGCCGAAGGCGACGCCTACACAATCACCGATTGGCAGGGCAGGCGCCACGCTTACCGCGACCCCGCCTAGGAAGCGCGCAAGATCATCCCGAACAAATCGCGCGGATCATCAGGGTCGGCGATCATGTCAAGCTGGGTGAACAACCCGGTTTCGTCCAGCTTGCTGCGCACATAGCGCAGCGCACTGAAATCCTCGACCGCAAAGCCGACAGAATCAAACAAGGTGATCTCGCGCGCATCACTCCGCCCGGTCGCCTGCCCATTGATCACCTGCCACAACTCGATCACCGGATGATCCGGCGCAAGTTGCTGAATCTCTCCCTCGATCCGGGTCTGCTCGGGGTATTCGACAAAGATCGAGGAACGCAGCAGAATATCCTTGTGCAGCTCGGTCTTGCCGGGGCAATCGCCGCCGACCGCGTTGATATGCACGCCCGCGCCCACCATGTTATCGGTCAGGATCGTGGCATATTGCTTGTCTGCCGTCACCGTTGTGATGATCTGCGCGCCCAAAATCGCATCCTCGGGCGTAGCACAGGACACCACCTTCAGCCCACGCCCTGCCAGATTAGCTGCGCATTTCGCGGTGGCGGCAGGGTCAATGTCATACAAGCGCACCTCGGAGATCCCGCAGATCGCCTTGAAGCCAAGCGCCTGAAACTCTGACTGCGCGCCATTGCCGATCAGCGCCATCGTGGTGGATCCCGCAGGTGCCAGCCACTTTGCCGCCATGGCGCTGGTTGCCGCCGTGCGCAATGCGGTCAGGATGGTCATTTCCGACAACAAAACCGGGTAGCCCGTCGCCACTTCGGCCAACAGCCCAAACGCCGTTACGGTCTGCAATCCCTGCTTCATGTTGGACGGGTGGCCGTTAACGTATTTGAAACCATAGGTTTCCCCGTCAGAGGTCGGCATCAACTCGATCACACCCACATCCGAATGGCTGGCGACGCGCGGGGTCTTGTCAAACAGCGGCCAGCGCTTGAAATCAGCCTCGATCTCAGCGGCAAGATCGGCCAAAACCCGCTCCACCCCCAGATGCAGCACCAGTTTCAGCATATTGTCGACCGAGACGAAGGGCACATAGGCCTGATGCGACGGCGTGTTCATCGGGTTTCCTTAAAAACTACGGGTGGGGCGGTCGAACACTTTGCGGCCCATCAGGCTGCCCACCAGTTCGACCATCAGCTTGGCGGTGCGGCCGCGTTCGTCCAGAAACGGATTCAACTCGACCAGATCGAGCGAGGTCACCAGCGCGGATTCGTGCAGCAATTCCATCACCAGATGCGCCTCACGGAAAGTGGTGCCGCCCGGAACGGTGGTGCCGACGGCGGGGGCAATCGACGGGTCGAGGAAATCGACGTCAAGCGACACATGCAACATGCCGCCCGCCGCGCGCACCATATCCAGAAACTCGCGCAGGGGGGCCACGATGCCGCGCTCATCCAGCACCCGCATGTCATTGATCGCAATGTCATGTTTCAGCAAGGCTGCATGTTCAGCCGGATCGACCGAGCGGATGCCATACAAGCAAATCCGCTCTGCCGGGATCGGTTTGGGAAAGGGCGGAAACGCCTCAAACCCGGCGCGCCCGGCGATATAAGCCACAGGTGTGCCATGCAGATTGCCGCTTTGCGTGGTCAGCGGAGTGTGGAAATCAGAATGAGCATCCAGCCACAGCAGGAACAACGGCCGATCCTGCCGCGCCGCAAACCGCGCAGCCCCCGAAACCGAGCCCAAAGCCAACGCATGATCGCCGCCCAAAACAATCGGCAAACCGCCTTGGCTCAGCGCGTCATCGACCTTATCGGCCAGAATCTCTGTCCAAGCCAACAGCTCTGCCAAATGATGCACCGCCGGGTTCGGGCAACTGACCGCCTGCACGGCGGGCAGCACCATATCGCCCCAATCCTCGACGCCATGGCCCAAGTCGCCAATCGCCTGCGCCAAACCCGCCACGCGATACGCTGTCGGCCCCATCACGCATCCGGGTCGACGTTGGCCTTCATCAATCGGCGCGCCGATCAGAACAGTGTTGGGCATGGTCATCTCCTTTTGCGTGATACTCTTTGCATCTTGCGCCGAATCATACAGATATTTACGACGCTTCGTACAAGAGCTTTCTCATAACGGCAGGAAATTTGCCCATGTTGGACGAAACCGACACCCGCTTGATTGCCGAATTGCGCCGTGATGGCCGTGCGGCTTTGTCCGATCTGTCCGAGCGCCTTGGCCTGTCACGCGCCACGGTCCGCGCCCGGATGGAGCGTCTGACCGCCAAGGGCGAGATCGCGGGCTTTACAGTGCTGACCCGCTCTGATGTCGCCGAAGCCCCGGTGCGCGGTCTGATGATGATTATCATCGAAGGCAAGGGCGGCGAGAAAATCATGGCGCGTTTGGCCGGTATCCCTGCAGTGATGGCGGTGCATTCGACGAATGGCAAATGGAGCGTGATTGCCGAGATTGCCACCCAGACCCTGATCGAGTTGGATGAGGTGATCAACCGCATCCGCAACATCGACGGCGTGCTGACCTCGGAAACCAACCTGCTGCTGTCCACCCGCAAGGCGGGCCGGCGCTAACGGATCAAACCGCTGGTTAATTCAAATAAGACTAAAATTTGCGTCCCGCCCCCGCGGCCTCGCTCCTGCGGATCTTGGCCGCGGCAAGGGATTTCATACTGGTCTAAATATTCCCGCCGGAGGCTTCTGCGGCCAATGTCGGAAGCCTCCGGCGGGGATATTTAAGAACGGCTGAAACGGCACGCAATTCTTAGGCTTTCAAGCGCCGCGAAACTTTGCAGCGCGCTTTTCCAGAAAGGCCGCAACCCCTTCGCGGAAATCCATCGTCGCGCCACAAGCGCCCTGCAAGCGCGCCTCCAACGCCAATTGTTGGTCAAGATCATTGCCAAATGACGCCCGAAGCGCGGTTTTCACGCCGCGATAGGCCAGCGTCGGCCCATGGGCCAGCGACAAGGCCCGCGCCTGCCAATGGGCGTCAAAGCCCTGATCTGCGACCGCTTCATAGATCATGCCCCACTCAGCCGCCTGCCGTGCGGTGATCTTGTCGGCGAATAAAACCGAGCCCATCGCGCGGGCCAGGCCGATCTGGCGCGGCAGCCAGTAGCTGCCGCCCGCATCTGGCACCAAGCCAATCCGGGTGAAGGCCTGAATAAAACTGGCGCTCTCTGCAGCGATCACCACATCCGCCGCCAGCGCCAAATTCGCACCAGCCCCGGCGGCTGCGCCCTGCACGGCGGCAAGCGTCGGGATCGGGCAATCCGTGATCGCCTTTAGCAGCGGCACATATTCTTCGTTCAGCACCTTTTCGAGATCAAGCGGCGCCCCCGATTTGCCAGACGCATCACCCAGATCCTGACCCGAGCAGAACGCCCGACCCGCCCCGGTGATCACCAACACCCGCGCCTCTGAGCCCGCGCGCAGCACCGCCGCCAGCATCTCGGCCCGCAACGCCCGCGAGAGGGCGTTCATCACCTCGGGGCGGTTCAAGGTGATCACCGCCACGCCATCCGCAAGTTGATAGGAAATTGTCTGATACATCAAAGCCCCCCGATTGCGGCCAGATTATCAGGGCAGGGGGCTTGGGCCAGCGAAACCCCGCGTCACTTTTTCATCAGGGCCTCTAGCCGCGCCTTGTCGGCAGCGCTCAGGCTTTCCGCCTCGGCAGCCCCAGCCCGTCTGCGTGTCATCGCGAGGGCAATCGCGGCCCCCGCCAGCAGCATCGCAGGTCCGGCCAGCCACAGGATCAGGCTCGATCCGTCAACCCGCGGCTTGAACAGCACAAATTCGCCATAGCGTGCCACGACGTAATCCACCACCTGTGCATCGCTGTCGCCCGCGACCAGCCGCGCCCGCACCGCCAGCCGCAAATCCCGGCTGATCGGCGCGTTGGAATCGTCAATATCCTCGCCCTGACACACCGGGCAGCGCAGGTTTTGCGAAATCGCCCGCGCCCGCGCCTCTAGCCCCGGATCGGACAAAATCTCATCCGGTTGCACCGCAAAGGCAGGCGAGGCTGACAGCAGCAGCGCCAGCAAAGCCCCGCGCATCATTCCGCAGCCAACGGCAAAGCGGCGGCTTTGCGCGCCCCCGCTGCCACCCGAAACCGGCGATCCGACAGGCTGACCAAGCCGCCCAAAGCCATCAGCAAAGCCCCGCCCCAGATCCAGTTCGCAAACGGCTTGATATAGCTGCGCACCGCAAAGCCGCCATCGTCCTGCGCATCGCCGATCACCAGATACAGATCCCGAAACACCCCCAGATCAATCGCAGCTTCGGTCGTCGGCATCCCCGCCACCGGATAAATCCGCTTTTCAGGATGCAGCAGCGCCACTTGCGCGCCGCCCGCACTGACCCGCATATCCGCCATCACCGAGCTGTAATTCGGCCCCTGCACAGAGTTGACCGCCAGCAGCGTCACATCATAACGGCCCAAGGCAAAGCTTTCGCCAATCTTCACGGTGCGGATGTCTTCCGTCACCCAAGCCGTCATCGCGGCCACCGCGAAAATCGTCACACCCATGCCGGAATGTGCCAGCATCTTGCCCAGATCGGCGCGGGGCAGGCGGGTCAGACGCCCCAAACGGGCCGAGATCGCACCGCGCCCCAACCGTTGCCACAGATCAACCAGCGCTCCGCTGACCACCCAAGCGCCCAAAGCCGCCCCCACTGGACCCAAAGCACTGCGCCCGGTTTGCACCGCATAGACCAGCAAACCCACCGCCAAAGCCAGCACCAAAGCCCCGCGCAACGGCCGCATCGCCCGGCCAATCTCGGCGCGTTTCCACGGCAGCATCGCGCCCACCGGCAGGATCACCGCCAGCCCCACCATAAAGGGCGTAAAGGCCGCATCAAAGAACGGCGGGCCGACCGACAGTTTGCGCGCGAACACCAATTCCGCGATCAGCGGCCAGATTGTGCCGGTAAAGACCACAAACGCCGCGACTGCCAGCAGCAGGTTATTGGCGACCAATGCGGTTTCCCGGCTGATCACCGCAAACACGCCCTTGGCCTCTAACACACTGGCGCGAAACGCAAACAGCGTCAGCGCGCCACCCATGAACACGCCCAGAATCCCCAGTATCACCACGCCCCGCGCCGGATCATTGGCAAAGGCATGCACCGATGTGATCACCCCGGACCGCACAATGAACGTCCCCGTCAGCGAAAAGCCAAACGCGAGGATGGCCAGCAGGATCGTCCATGCCTTCAAACTCTCGCGCTTTTCCACCACGATGGCCGAGTGCAGCAGGGCCGCCGAGATAAGCCACGGCATGAAGCTTGCGTTCTCGACCGGGTCCCAGAACCAGAACCCGCCCCAGCCGAGCTCGTAATACGCCCACCACGACCCCATCGCGATGCCGATGGTCAGAAAAATCCACGCAGCCAGCGTCCAGGGCCGCACCCAGCGCCCCCATGCCGCATCAACGCGCCCCTCCAGCAGCGCCGCGATGGCGAAGGAAAAGCTCATCGAAAGCCCGACATAGCCCAGATACAGAAACGGCGGATGAAACGCCAAACCGGGGTCTTGCAGCAGCGGGTTCAGATCATGGCCATTCATCGGCGGGTTTTCCAGCCGCAGGAACGGGTTCGATGTCCACAGCATGAACGCCATAAAGGCCACGCCGATCGAACCCTGCACCGCCAAAACCCGCGCCTTCAACCGCGCTGGCAAATTGCCGCCAAACCAAGTGGCACAAGCACCGAACCCGGCCAAGATCAGCACCCACAGCAGCAAACTGCCCTCATGGTTGCCCCAGACGCCCGCCACCTTATACAGCATCGGCTTGTCGGTATGCGAGTTTTCCACCACCAGTTTCAGCGAGAAATCCGAGGTGACAAAGCCATAGGTCAGCGCCGCAAAGCTGGCGGCGATCAGCAAAAACTGGATCACCGCCGCCGGATCACCCACCGCCATCAGCCGCGCATCACCACGATGCGCCCCCCACAGCGGCAAGCTCGTCTGCACCACGGCCACCACAAAGGCCAGCACCAAGCAGAAATGTCCAAATTCAATGATCATCGCGGCCTCCCGATTATCCCCTGTATAGACGACAACCCAAGGCGCGGAAATGGGCTGCGCGTCCATGTCGCGCAGCCGTTACCCTCACAGCCCGCGCGACAGCGCCGCCACACCGGTGCGCGCCATCTCACGCAGGCCCAAAGGCCGCATCAACTCGGCAAAGCTGTCGATCTTCTCGGGCGTCCCGGTCATCTCGAACACGAAAGATTCCAGCGTAGAATCAACCACATGCGCGCGGAAAATCTCGGCCAAACGCAAAGCCTCGATCCGCGCCTCACCGCGACCCGCCACCTTCATCAACGCAAGTTCGCGCTGCACCGAAGGCCCCTCAACGGTCAGATCATGCACCTCGTAAACCGGCACCATCCGCGCCAGTTGCGCCTTGATCTGCACGATCACCTCAGGCGTGCCTGTTGTGACCACAGTGATCCGGCTGCGATGGCTGGAATGATCCACCTCGGCCACCGTCAGACTGTCGATGTTATAGCCGCGCGCCGTAAACAGCCCGATCACCCGGGCCAGAACCCCCGGCTCGTTCTCGACGATCACCGCCAGAGTATGCGTCTCAATCACCGGGGCGTTGGGGTCGCGCAACTCATAAGCCGAATGGCTGGAAGCCGATTTCTTGATGTTTAGCGGAGACATCTTTGGTCATCCTCTCTGTATAAATATCCTCGGGGGTCCGGGGGGGCGAGCCCCCCCGACTCAACAGATCAAACCAAAACCGCGCCCTTGGCACCGATCACGCCCTGCGTGTCCGCATCGCCCAACAGCATCTCGTTATGCGGCTTGCCCGACGGGATCATCGGGAAGCAGTTTTCGTGCTTCTCCACCCGGCAATCAAAGATGAACGGCCCGTCATAGCGGATCATCTCCATGATCGCATCATCCAGATCGGCGGGGTCGGTCACCTGTATCCCCTTGCACCCAAAGGCTTCTGCCAATTTCACGAAATCAGGCAGGCTTTCCGACCAGCTTTGCGAATAGCGCTGGCCGTGCAGCAATTCCTGCCACTGCCGCACCATACCCAAACGCTCGTTGTTCAGGATGAATTGCTTGACGGGCGCGCGGAACTGCATCGCCGTGCCCATTTCCTGCATGTTCATCAGCCACGACGCCTCACCAGCCACGTTGATCACCAGACTGTCAGGATGCGCCACCTGCACGCCAATGCTCGCAGGCAAACCATAGCCCATCGTCCCCAAACCGCCGCTCGTCATCCAACGGTTCGGGTCTTCAAAGCCCAGATATTGCGCCGCCCACATCTGATGCTGGCCGACCTCGGTGGTGATATAGCGATCCATGCCCTTGGTCAGCGCTTCCAGCCGCTCGAGCGCATATTGCGGCTTGATCACCTTGGCCGAGCCTTTGTAGCCCAAGCACTTCACAGCCTGCCATTCGGCAATCTGCTTCCACCACTTCGCAAGGCCGTCCTTGTTGACCTTACTGCCGCGCGATTTCCACAGGGCCAAAGCCTCTTCCAGCACATGCGCAATATCGCCCACGATCCCCACATCCACCCGGATCACCTTGTTGATCGAGGACGGGTCAATATCGACATGCACCTTCTTCGACTTCGGCGAGAAATCCGGGATGCGCCCGGTGATCCGGTCATCAAACCGCGCGCCGATGTTGATCATCAGATCGCAGCCATGCATGGCCAGATTGGCCTCATAAAGACCATGCATCCCCAACATGCCCAGCCAGTTCTTGCCCGATGCCGGATAAGCCCCCAGACCCATCAGGGTCGAGGTGATCGGAAAGCCCGTCGCCGCCACAAATTCACGCAGCAACGCACTGGCCTTGAGACCTGAGTTGATCACGCCGCCGCCGGTGTAGAACACCGGGCGCTCGGCGGTTTCCATCATCTCGACCATGGCCGCGATGGCCTCGGGGTCGCCTTTCATGCGCGGCTGATAATGCGACACCCGGGCGGTGGCAGGCTCCATATAGGTGCCAGTCGCAAACTGCACATCTTTCGGAATATCAATCAGCACCGGGCCGGGGCGGCCATGCGACGCCACATGAAACGCCTGATGGATGGTTTCCGCCAGCTTGTCGGTGTCCTTCACCAGCCAATTGTGCTTGGTGCAGGGCCGGGTGATGCCAATGGTATCGGCCTCTTGGAACGCATCCGTGCCGATCATGAAGGTCGGCACCTGACCCGAAAGCACCACAATCGGGATGCTGTCCAGCAGCGCATCGGTCAACCCGGTCACGGCATTGGTCGCCCCCGGACCCGATGTCACCAAAGCCACGCCGACCTTGCCTGTTGATCGCGCATAGCCTTCGGCCATATGGATCGCGCCCTGTTCGTGGCGCACCAGAATGTGCCGAATGTCGTTTTGCTGGAAAATCTCGTCATAGATCGGTAGCACCGCGCCACCCGGATAGCCAAAGACAACTTCAACACCCTGATCCTTCAGGGCTTGAACCACCATTCGTGCTCCGGTCATCTGACGCGTCATGATCTTATCCTAAGTTCGGCCCACTGGCCTTTGTTCAACAAAAAGCCCCCGGAGGTTACTCGGGGGCGCATGGGAAACCTTATGGTCAAACCGTTACCGGCCCATGCGCTTCTTCCTTACGACGACTAGAATGCGGCGCATCCCTACCTCCATTTGCTTCGAGGGGGAAACTATGGCGGCAGGGCAGGGGCGTCAACAGCAAATCGACACGGAAAGTGTCGCTGGGCGGTGATTTTTTGAACTTAAATTACGAAATTGGCCATCCATAAGTAATTTTAGCAATTATTTGCGGGATAGAGCCGCGCACAAGGCTGATTCGATCTCCAACTGCACCAGCGATCCGCGCTGCCGCCGTAAAACCACCTGCGCGCGTGGATCTCGTCACCCACCATATGTTGTAAAATTTGCGATGCCTGCCACAAGTCCGTCCCCGCGGGGACAAACCGTCAGACCGCAGCTTGCGCGCTCAAATGGGTTGCAGCAAATCCCAGCGGTTGCCCCAAGGGTCGCGCCAAACTGCGACGATGCCGTAATCCTCATGTCGGGGCGCTTCCTCGAACACCCCGCCCGCCGCCGTGATCCGTGCGGCATCGCGGGCAAAATCGTCCGAGTGCAAGAACAGCCAGACCCGCCCGCCCGCCTGATCCCCGACCGCCGCCTGTTGCCGCGCCCCCACTGCCTGCGCCAGCACGATCTGCACCCCGCCGCCCGCAGGCTGCACCGTCACCCAGCGCTTGTTGCCTTGATCCAGGTCTGCCGTCAGCCGAAAGCCCAAACCGTCACAGAAAAACCGGATCGCGCTGTCATAATCCGGCACCACCAGCGCAAATGCTCCGATCATTTATCGACCGCTTTCATTCGCGCGGCACAGACCGCGCCTCGGGCAGCGAAATCCGCGCCACCTGCTCGGCAATCGGATCGACCGATAGCGGATGCAACTCGGCCCGGTGGTCGGCAGGGTCGCCAATATCCTGCCACGCGCCATGCTTGAAAATCTCCAGCGCATTGAACCCGGCCTTGTAGCCCATCTTGCGGCTGCCCGGCACCCAATAGCCCAGATAGACGTAAGGCAGCCCGGCTTCCTGCGCGATGTCGATATGATCCAGAATGGCAAAGGTGCCCAAAGACAGATCAATCATGTCGGGGTCATAAAAGCTGTAAACCATCGACAACCCGTCGTCGAAAACGTCCGTCAGCGCAACGCAAGCCAAGGGCCGCCCGCGTTCCCCCGGCCCTGCCGCGCGGGTATATTCGATCACCCGGCTTTTGATCGGGGTTTCCTCGATCATCGCCGCGAATTCAAACACATCCATATCCGCCATGCCGCCATCGGCATGCCGCGCATCCAGATAACGGCGGAACAGCCCGAACTGATCTTCGGTCGCCCAAGGGCTGGTGGCGTTGCGCCGCAGATGCGCCGCGTTCTTCATGATCCGGCGCTGGGTGCGGCTTGGTTTGAAATCCGCAACCCGGATGCGGGCCGACAAACAGGCCGAACATTCCGCACAAGACGGCCGATAAAGCACGTTCTGGCTGCGCCGGAATCCCTGTTTCGACAGCGAGTCGTTCAAGCGCTGCGCCTGATCGCCCTGCAAGGCCGTGAACAATTTGCGCTCCATCCGGCCCTCAAGATAGGGGCAGGGCTGCGGAGCCGTCACATAAAACTGGGGCGCAATCGGAAGGGTGTGGCGCATCATCTCGGGCTGCAAAGTTCGGGATGCGCTACCCTAGCAAGGCCAAGCCCCCTCGCCAAGAGCAATCGCCAACTGCCTTTGCGCGGCCCCGCCCGCAACTTCCCGCAGCAACCCACCACAGCAAAAAGCCCCCGGCGCGAAACCGGGGGCTTTCAATGTCAACAGGTCAGCGACTGGTATCCGTCACGCTGGCAGCCGCTTACCGCAAAGTCAGTATTCGCCGGGGCGCGCCACATCAGCGCTGGACGGCGTGGTCGCTGGCGGTGCCGAGGCTGCCCGCGCCCGCTCTTCCATGAAATTGTCGAACTCTGACTTGTCCTTGGCTTCGCGCAGACGCTGCAAGAACGACTCGAAAGCGGTCTGCTCGTCCTCAAGGCGGCGCAGCATGTCAGATTTATAGGCGTCAAACGCCGCATTGCCCGAAGGCCGCATCGCGGAAGCACCCCAGTGCTGCGACTTGTGAGCCCATTTTTCAAAGTGACGCGCGCGGCGGTCGGCGCAGGAAGAACGGCTGAACATACGTTTGCTCCAGATCATATAGGCCAGCAGGCCCAGGCCCACGGGCCAGACGAAGATGAACCCAAGCACCATGGCCGCGATCCAGGCAGTTCTGCCACGATCGTCAAGCCAGGCCTCGGCACGGCGCAGAAAAGAGAAGACTCCGCCGGAGGCAGGGGCGGTGGTCGAATTCATAGGCATCGGCGGACTCCCGGTTGAAACTACAGGTTTGATCGTATGTGAATGTCTTTCACATGAGCCAAGATGCGCTGCCTTGCCCTCGCTTTCAAGGGCTATGTAAAAGATATTTACATCTGAGCCGCTCTGAAGCCAAACCCCAAGCGAAAACCCGCCTAATCGCCAAACTGCCCCAATCCCCGCGCCGCGCCATCCCGCACCGCGCCATCCCGCGCCGCGCCATCCCGCACCGCGCCATCCCGCGCCGCGCCATCCCCTCCTTGCGCCGCCCCATCCCCACGCCGCGCCGCCCCGGACCTGATCCGGGGCCTCGCCTCATCCCCAAAGGCCCAAGATCAAGTCCGCGAGATCAACTCCGGGGCACCTTGCTCAAGTGGCAGCACAGCCGCGCCAGTGCCATCACGCGGTGAAATCCGCCACCACCGCCCCGGTGATCTGCTGCAACTGCAAGGGCGGGATCGCAAAGATATGGCGCGGGGTGCCCGCCGCCGCCCAGACCACCTCGTAGCGCAGCAGGGTAGGGTCGATCCACAAGGGCAGAGGGTTCAGATGCCCCAAAGGCGACACGCCGCCAATCGCAAACCCGGTCACGGCCCGCACTTGGGTGGCATCGGCGCGGCCCAAAGTCTCGCCTGCCAAAGCGCTGGCGCGGGCCGGATCGACCTGATTGCCGCCCGCCGTCAGAAACAGATACATGCCACTTGCGCCGCCAAAAATGATCGACTTCACGATCTGATCCAACACGCACCCCGCCGCATCCGCCGCCTGCACCGCCGTCCGTGTCTCACCCGGCATCTCCAGCGGCACCCCCGCCACGCCATGCGCCTGCATGGCCGCCAGCACCCGCGCCAGACTTTTGCTCATCCTATCCTCCGCTTCATCGCTTTATCGACAAACCTAAGCCCCTCGACAAGTCTGCCGGATTGACCGCGCCCGCAAGCCTGCGCAAATTGCAAGGATGAGCCAGAATTTTGCAGCCCGCCTCACCCGACAACCCATCGCCTATGACCGCGATCAGGCCAGCGATATTGCGAGCCATTTCGCCGATCTCGCCCCCGACCTGCGCGGCCTGCTGGCCAATACGGCAGGCTGTAGCCCCTATCTGAAAGCGCTGATGCGGCGAGAGGCCGATTGGCTGCGCGTCGCCCTGACCCTGTCGCCCGAAACTGCCTTTAACGCGGTGATGGTGGCGCTGAATGAAATCCCCCTTGATCAGCTACCCAATGCGCTGCGCCAAGCCAAACGCCGCGCGGCCTTGCTGACGGCTTTGGCCGATCTGGGGGGAGTGTGGTCCTTGATGCAGGTGACGGGTGCCTTGACCGATCTTGCCGACCGCGCCGTTGACCTTGCGATGCAGCGCTTGGTTGCCGATGAAATCCGCCGCGGCAAACTGCCCGGTGCCACCGCCGATGATGCGGCCACAGCGGGCGGCATGGTCAGCCTTGCGATGGGCAAGATGGGCGCCGCAGAGTTGAATTACTCCTCTGACATCGACCTGATCTGCTTGTTCGATCAGGATCGCTACGGCACCGATTGGCAAGACGCCCGCGCCGCTTTCATCCGTGTCACCCGCAAAATGGCCGCGATGCTGTCGGATAACACCGCCGAAGGCTATGTGTTTCGCACCGATCTGCGCCTGCGCCCCGATGCCTCGGTGACGCCAGTGTGCCTGTCGATGGCCGCCGCGGAAGCCTATTACGAGGCGCATGGCCGCACATGGGAACGCGCCGCCTATATCAAAGCCCGTCCCTGCGCAGGCGACATCGCGGCGGGGGAGCGCTTTCTGAAAGCGCTGACGCCGTTTGTCTGGCGCAAACACCTCGATTTCGCCGCCATCCAAGATGCCCATGACATGCGCCTGCGCATCCGCGAGCATCGCGGCCTGAATGGCGCCGTCACTGTCGAAGGCCACAATATGAAACTCGGTCAGGGCGGCATCCGCGAGATCGAATTCTTCACCCAGACCCGGCAGCTGATCGCCGGGGGTCGTGATGTGACCCTGCGCGACCGCACCACCTTGGGCGGCCTGCGCGCGCTTGCGGCAAAGGACTGGCTGCCGTCCGAAGTCGCCGCTGACCTCTCAAGCCTGTACACCCAGCACCGCGACCTTGAACACCGCATCCAGATGGTGAACGACGAGCAGACCCATACCCTGCCGACCACGCCCGAAGGCATCGCCCGCATCGCGGCTCTCTGCGGTCAGACCGAGGCCGCTTTCCGCACAGATCTGCTTGACCGCATCGCCCGCACCGACCGCCTCACCGAAGGCTTCTTTGCCCCAACGGCGGTGGAATCCGGGCCCGAGCTGTCCGATCACGCGGCGCAAATCGTCAAAGGCTGGGCCAATTATCCCGCCCTGCGCTCGGACCGCGCGGCTGCGATCTTCCAACGCCTGCGCCCGGTGCTCTTGAAACGCCTGACCCGTGCTGCCAACCCCGACGAGGCGCTTGTGGCCCTTGATGGCTTCCTGGCTGGCCTGCCCTCGGGCGTGCAGATCTTCTCGCTGTTCGAGGCCAATCCGCAACTGGTCGATCTGATCATCGACATCGCCGCCACTTCGCCAAACCTTGCCCGCTACCTTTCGCGCAATGCCTCGGTGCTGGATGCGGTGATCGGCGGGTCGTTCTTTGACGCTTGGCCCGGCACCCCGGCCCTGACCGCCGAGCTGAGCAAACGTCTGAACGACATCCCCGATTACGAGCGTAAACTCGACGCCGCCCGCCGCTGGATGAAGGAATGGCACTTTCGCATCGGCGTGCATCATTTGCGCGGTCTGATTGATGGCTTTGAGGCTGGCAAGCAATACGCCGATCTGGCCGAGGCCGTGATCGCCGCCCTGTGGCCTGTGGTCTGCACCGATTTCGCCGCCAAACACGGCGCGGCTCCGGGGCGCGGTGCCATCGTGCTGGGCATGGGCAGCATGGGCGCTGGGCGCTTGAACGCCGGATCAGACCTTGATCTGATCATGATCTACGACGCCGCCGGGGTGGAAAGCTCTGACGGCAACCGCCCGCTGGCCGCGCGCCCCTATTACGCCCGCCTGACCCAAGCCATGGTCACAGCGCTGTCGGCGCAAATGGCCGAGGGCCGCCTTTACGAAGTCGATGTCCGCCTGCGTCCCTCGGGGCGGCAAGGCCCGGTTGCCACCTCGATCGACTCGTTCCGCAACTACCAAAGCTCCGAGGCATGGACATGGGAACACCTTGCCCTGACCCGCGCCCGCGTGCTGGCAGGCGAGCCGACGCTTGCCGCCGAGGTCGAAGCCTTTCGCCGCGCCATCATCGCCGAAAAGGGGCAGGGTGCCTCGGTGCTTAAAGACGTGGCCGATATGCGCGCGCGCTTGGCCGAAGCCAAACCGGGGACAGGCGGCTGGGATGCGAAATTCGGCCCCGGTCGGCTGATGGATATTGAACTGCTGGCGCAAACCCTTGCCCTGCAAGCCGCAAGCCCCGCGCGCAGCGTTGAACGCCAGATCGCGGCAGGCAGCCAGATCAGCGGTGAAACCAAGGCTAAACTGTCGTATTCGGATCAGACGGCGCTGCTGGATGCCTACAGGTTATGCTGGCAAATGCAGGCGGCAAGCAAGCTGCTGTCCGATAAACCGCTCGACCCTGCGACTGTGGGGCTGGGCGGTCAGGCGTTCTTGCTGCGCGAGGTTGGGGCTGCGGAAACCGAAGCCAGCACCCAGACGTTGACAGATCGGCTGGCGCAGGCGGCGGCCCTTGCGGAACGGGCCATTCTGGCCCATCTGAACGGGTGATCTATGGGGAGACGCGCAGTGGATTTATCTCAGGCAGACCCGAAAGGGCTGGTGCGCGAAAGCTACAACATCGAGGGCATCAGCTACGGCGAATGTGGCCAGATCTTCATTGATTGGGTGCTCAGCCTGCCCGCAGTGGTCGACACGCCCGACTATATCCGCGCCCTGATCGTGCATTACGCGCTGCCAAACCCCAATCACCCCATGAGCCGCGTGCTGACCGAGGCGCTGACCGCCCCCACCGAGCCCAAACGCCGTGGTGGTCGCGCCGCCCGGTTTGCCGACCGCCCCTGAACAAACCGGCCCCTGAGGAAACCGGCCTTTGCGGAAAACAGCCGCTGACGAAACTGGTTAACAACCTCTTCAGGCCGTAGCAGGCTCTATGCCGCGCGCATCAACATGATGCGGTGACAAGTCCAAAAACCGCAAGCTAAAGAGATTTGTCCCAGCGGGGACAGTGATTTCTAACATTCTGTCCCCGCGGGGACAGAGACGCAGCCCGCGATCTTGTCGCAATTTGTCCCCGCGGGGACAGTAACGCGGCCAACGACGGGGCCAGTGGGTGGGGCAAGTGATCTGTCCCCGCGGGGACAAATCACCACTTTCCCCCGCAGCAACACCCGGTTGCAAGCCGACCCAAAGCGCCTCTGGCTTTATCCGCAACGCGCCCGCGAAAATCGCGCCTTAGCGCAGTGCGGCGGCCTCGGCAGCCAAAGCGGTGATCGCCGCCCAATCGCCCTTGGCCATCGCGTCTTTCGGCGCGACCCAAGACCCGCCAACGCACAGGATATTCTTCAGCCCCAGATAATCCCGCGCGTTCTTCAGGCTGATGCCACCCGTCGGGCAAAACGACACTTGCGGAATAGGCGAGCCGATGGATTTCAGATAAGGCGCACCGCCCGCCTGCTCTGCCGGAAAGAACTTCTGCACGGTATAGCCCTTTTCCAGCAGCGCCATGATCTCGGATGCGGTGGCAGCCCCCGGCAACAGCGGCAATTCATATTCGGCACAAGCGTCCAGCAACCGCTCGGTCGCCCCCGGCGAGACGCCAAACTTCGCCCCCGCCGCCTTGGCCGCCTTCACATCCGCAGGCGTCAACAACGTGCCAGCCCCAACCATACCCCCCGGCACCTCCGCCATGGCGCGGATCGCATCCAGCGCGCAAGCGGTGCGCAAGGTGACTTCCAAAGCAGGCAAGCCGCCCTTGACCAAAGCCTCGGCCAAAGGCTTGGCATGTGCCAGATCGTCCAGCACCAAGACGGGGACGACCGGGGCAAGGCGGCAGATTTCGGAAGCCAAGCGGGATTGTTCGGTGGGGGTCATTTGTATCTCCATCCCCGATCGCGGGGCAGTTTGAAAGGTCGAAGCCTCCGGCGGGGATATTTAGACAGAGAGGATAAACCGAAGGCTTCTGGTCATCCTCTCTGTCTAAATATCCCCGCCGGAGGCAAAATCAGATTACCACAGCCGCGCCGGTTTCAGAGGTGCCGACCGACTGGCGGAACGCCTCAAACAATTCGCGGCCCATGCCAAAGCGGTTGGCGGACAGATCGGCTGTGACGGGCTCGCGGGTCTCGAAATCATCGGACAGCACCGACAACGTGCCCGCCACCGCATCCAGCCGCACGATATCGCCATCGCGCAGCCGGGCAAGCGGGCCACCCTTGGCAGCCTCGGGTGAGACATGGATCGCCGCTGGCACTTTGCCCGATGCGCCTGACATCCGGCCATCGGTGACAAGCGCCATTTTCAGCCCGCGATCCTGACACACCGACAACATCGGCGTCAGGCTGTGCAATTCCGGCATGCCATTGGCTTGCGGCCCTTGGAAACGCACCACGACGATGGTGTCAGAGGTGAACTCCCCCGCCTTGAATGCGGCTTTCACGTCGTGCTGATCGTGGAAAATCCGGCAAGGCGCCTCGATGATATGCCGCTCGGGCGCCACCGCCGACACTTTGATCACGCCGCGCCCCAGGTTGCCCGACAACTGCCGCAAGCCCCCAGTCGGCTGGAACGGATCAGAGGCCGGGCGCAGGATCTTGTCGTTCAGCGTGTGGTTGGCCCCAGCCGCCCACGTCAGCTTGCCGTCGCGCAAGGTCGGCTCTGAGCGGTAGTGCCGCAAGCCGTCGCCCGCCACGGTCTTGGCATCGCCATGCAGCAGGCCGTGATCCAGCAACTGCCCGATCATATAACCAAGCCCACCTGCGGCATGGAAATGGTTCACATCGGCCAGACCATTGGGATAGACCTTGGCCATCAACGGCACCGCTTGGCTGATCTCGTCGAAATCCGCCAGATCCAGCAAAACGCCCGAAGCCCGCGCCATCGCAGGCAGGTGCAGCACAAGGTTGGTGGAGCCCCCCGTCGCCATAAGACCGACAAGGCCGTTGACATAGGCGCGTTCATCCAGAATCTCACCCGCCGGGCGGAAGTCGTTGCCCAAAGCGGTGATCGCCACGGCACGCTCGATAGCATGGGTGGTCAAAGCCTCACGCAGGGGGGTGTTGGGATTGACGAACGAGGCACCGGGCAGGTGCAGGCCCATAAACTCCATCAGCATCTGGTTGGTGTTGGCGGTGCCATAAAACGTGCAGGTGCCGGGGCCGTGGTAGCTGGCCATCTCGGCTGCCATCAATTCTTCGCGGCCAACTTCGCCGGTGGCAAAAGCATTGCGGACGCGGGCTTTCTCGTCATTCGGCAACCCGCTGGTCATCGGCCCCGCAGGCACGAACACCGCCGGGATATGGCCAAACGCCGCCGCCGCCATCACCAGACCCGGCACGATCTTGTCGCACACCCCAAGGAACACCGCCGCATCAAACGTATTGTGCGACAGCCCAACCCCAGCGGCCAAAGCAATCACATCGCGAGAGAACAACGACAGCTCCATCCCCGCCTGACCTTGGGTGACACCGTCACACATCGCAGGCACCCCACCCGCGACCTGAGCCGTGGCCCCGGCGCGGCGCGCGGTGTCACGGATCAGCTTGGGGTAATCCTCATAGGGCTGATGCGCCGACAGCATATCGTTATAGGCGGTGATGATGCCGATATTGGGGCTGCGCCCCGTCGCCAGCGCATCCTTATCGCCCCCCATCGCCGCATAGGCATGCGCCTGATTGCCACAAGCCAGATGCCCGCGCGCCGGCCCCTGCGCCACCGCCGCCGCCAGCCGCGCCAGATAATCGCCCCGCGTCTGCTGCGAGCGTTCGCGGATGCGGTCGGTCACGCGGTCAATGGTCGAGTTCAGCGACATGGGGGCACCTCGGGCTTGGCGGATCGGCAGGTTAGGACAAACAGGCTGGGTCAAAGCTGCATTCATCATAGGATAGCAGAAACTGTTAGCGCTAACAACACGATTGCGCATCAGCGCCGCGAAATTCTGCGAAAGCTGTTGATGGCAGGGGGGGCACGTCGATACGAAAGGCAAAGCGTCGTGAAACCACCGCCATCATACCTTGGTTTCGCGCCATGTTCACCCAAAACCTGCCACATTTACCGGGCTTTATTGCTTAACGCCGGGGGCAAACCAAAGGGTGAAGCCATGAAGATCACGTCTCTTTCCATTCTGGTACTGGCCTTGGGTCTTTCGGCCTGTGCGCAGACCACCTCGATGTCCACGCAAAATCAGGTCTCGTCCGATGTCTCGCAGGCACCGTTGTTGCCGCAGACCGCTTCGGGGCAGACAGCCATGATGATGCAGTCGGAATATGACGTGAAAGCGGTCAACATCTCGGTGCCGCAAAGCCTGCGGGTGTCAGAAGCCAACACATTCCATCCCAGCGCCGATATCGTCTGGCGCGGCGATCAACCGGGAGAGCGTCATGCGCAAGTCAAGGCGATCTTTGAGACCGCAGCCGCACGCAGCACCGCAACCATGCACAGCGGCGCGCCCGTGGTGGTCGATCTTGAAGTCGTGCGCTTTCATTGCCTGACCGAAAAGACCCGCTATACCGTGGGCGGCGTTCATTCCATGCACTTCATGATGACGGTGCGTGATGCGACCACGGGTGCGGTCCTGCAAGGCCCGCGCCGCATTGTGGCCGATGTCAAAGCGGCGGGCGGCAATCGCGCTGTCGCCGAAGATCAGGCTGGCCGCACGCAGAAGGTCGTGGTGACAGATCGTCTTGCCGAAGTGATCCGCCGGGAATTGTCGGCACCTGTGAAAGTGCTGCCCGATGATGCCGTGGTGACGCGCTTCGATGGCAGCCCGGTGCAACTTGCCTCGGCCTATCCAACGCGCTGATTGCCACAGCAATCGAACCCCGGCCCAGATCCAACGGGGCCTTTTCACAGACGCGATATCTTAGTATGGGGGGGTATGAGCCTCCCCATTTCACATGAACCCGCCCCGAACTCTGCCGATGATGCCGCCGACTTGGTTTCCCCGGAAACCACGCAGCGCCGCTATCCGGTCGTGCGTCTGCGCCCCAAGGCCGAAGCCCGGGCTATTCGCCACGGCTTTCCTTGGGTCTATGCGGATGAGCTGGTCACCGACCGGCGCACCAACAACCTCGCCCCCGGCGCTTTGGCGATTCTGGTTGATGGCGAGCGCCGCGATCTGGGGCTGGTCACGGTCAACACCAATTCCAAGATCATCGCCCGGATGCTGGATCGCAACCCCGAGGCCACGCTGGATCAGGCATGGTTTGAGGCCAAACTGACCCGCGCGCTGGGCCTGCGCGCCCGGATCTACGACAAACCCTTCTACCGGTTGGTGCATGCCGAAGCCGATGGCTTGCCGGGCATCGTGATTGACCGCTTTGGCGATACCGCAGTGATCCAACCCAACGCCGCTTGGGCCGAGGCGCATCTGCCGATTTTGGTCGCGGCTTTGCAGGCGGTCACCGGGGTGCAAACCGTGGTGAAAAACGCCACCGGCCGTTCGCGCGGGCTGGAAGGGCTGAACGAAGAAAATCTGGTGCTGGTGGGTGGCGTGTCTGCCCCGATCCAAGTGCCGATGAACGGCGCGACCTATCTCGCCGATGTCACTGGCGGGCAGAAAACCGGTTTGTTCTTTGACCAGCGCCCCAACCATGCGTTTGCTGCCGGTTTGGCCCGCGATGCGCGGGTGCTGGATGTGTTTGCGCATGTCGGCGGCTTTGGGCTGGCGGCTTTGGCGGGCGGTGCGGCCTCGACCCTTGCGGTGGATGCCTCGGCCCCAGCTTTGGCCTTGGCCGGGCAGGGGGCGGCGGCTTCGGGCTTTGCGGATCGCTTCACCACCCGGCAGGGAGATGCCTTTGAAGTGCTGGAAGCGCTGGGCGCAGAGGCCGCGCAGTTCGATCTGGTGATCTGCGACCCGCCCGCCTTCGCCCCCGCCAAACCGGCGCTGGAGGCAGGCTTGCGTGCTTACGAGCGCATCGCCCGGCTGGCCGCACCCTTGGTTGCTCCGGGTGGTTATCTGGTGCTGTGTTCGTGCAGCCATGCCGCCGATCTTGCGTCGTTCCGCAACGCAAGCGCACGCGGCATCGGACGTGGTGGGCGACGTGGGCAGTTGTTGCACACCGGATTTGCCGGGCCGGACCATCCGATGCTGCCGCAACTGGCCGAAAGCGGCTATCTCAAGGCGCTTTTCTTCCGGTTGGATTGAGCATTGGTGATGAAAGCCGTCTTGGACGCTTGCGTGCTCTATCCGCCCGTGCTGCGCGAGATTCTGCTCGGCGTGGCGGCCAAGGGGCTATATCAGGCCCTGTGGTCCGATCGGATCCTCGCCGAATGGACCCGCGCCACCGCGAAACTGGGCGTCCAAGCCCAGGCGCAGGCCGAAACCGAAGCCGCCCTGATGCGCGCCAGCTTCGCGCGCGGTTTCGTGCGCGAGCAGCCCAACATCGAAGCCCGGCTGATGCTGCCGGATGAAAACGACGTGCATGTGCTGGCCATTGCTATCGCGGGCAATGCCGATTGTATCGTGACCTTCAACGCCAAAGACTTTCCCCGCCACCTGCTGGCAGAAGAGGGCCTTGAACGCCGCGACCCCGATGGCCTGCTGTGGCAACTCTATTCATTTCACCCGCTCGAAGTTGGTGCCGTGGTCGCAAATGTCCACGCGACGGCCGAAGCCATGAACGGCGCGCCGGTGGTGCTTAAATCACTGCTGAAACGCGCAGGCCTGCCACGCTTGGCCAAAGCCATCGCGGCCGCAGCCTGACGCCAGCGCGGGCTTTGCGTAAAACAATTTGAAAATTTGCGTCCCGCCCCGCAGCCTCGCCCCTCCGGGTCTCGGCCGCAGGAAGGGTTTTCGTGCCGCCGGGTTTGAGGTTAACGCCCCAAAGCCTGCGCCACCCGGGTCTGGAAATACTGCACGCCTTTTTCATGCCGCCCGCTGAGCGGTCCGGCGGTGTATGCGCCTGAGGCATAGTTGCGATGGGTTTCGGCGCAGACGGTGTAATCTTCTTTCACCACCGCCAAAGTGCCATCCACTGATTTCGCCCGCGCCACGGCTCCGCTGGCAGAGGTATCGGCGAAAAAGAAATGGTAGTGCTGGTCGGTGTGATGGGTCGAGGCCGGGTTGATCCGGCTGACATTCATGCCGCCGTCAAACAGGCTCAACGTCCAGTTCGGCCACATCCACAGCCATTTGCCGCGATAGAACAGCCCCTGTTTCGGCGGCGCGGTCATCTTGACAAAGCCGTTGTGCGCGGTGGTCTCAAAGGCCTCAAACTCGATCGCGGCGTAAAAGCTGGGATGCGTGCCTGGGATATGATAGCCCTCGACGAAATTATCGGTGTAGATTTTCCAATTGGCGTCGAAGCTGACGGTCGCGGTGTCGGTGGCCGCATAGCTTTCCATCGGTTCGGCTGCGAGTTCGTCGGGAAGATCGCCCAATTGCTCCAGCAGGCTTTGCGCCGGATCAAGCCTTGCGAACAGCAAGCCGCGCCATATGTCGACCGCAACGGGCTCCAACGGCCAATCTTCAGGGATGATCGCGGGATCTTTGCCATACCATGGCGCCTGCACCAGCCGTCCGGTGTCGGCAAAGCTCCATTTGTGATAGGGGCAAACGATAAGCCCGCAGCTGCCCGTTCCATCCGCCAGCAGCTTGGCACCACGGTGGCGGCAGACATTTTTGAAGCCACGCAGCGCACCGTCGCGGCCCCGTATTGCGAAAACAGGGGTGCCTGCGATGTCGATGGCAAGATATTGGCCAACCTCGGCCACCGATTGCGCAGGCCCGATGAACTGCCACGAGCGCGCGAAAATCTCGCGCCGCTCTTGCTGGAATATATCCTCGCGGACGTAAAGCTGCGGATCGAGGTTAAGATATTGCGCAGGGGCCTCGGTTTGCGACGCAATAGCCTTGGGCGCAACATTGTTCGGCGGAGTGTCTAGCGACATGCTGGCATCCTTTCGATTGCTGCCAGCTTGGCAAATTCCCCACCGCGGTGCAAGCCGCAGATCAAGCGTCCCAGCGCGTCGCCAAAGCCTCGATTGCGGCGATGCGGTCATCGGTTTTGGGATGGCTGAGCAGCCATGCCGGCGTGCCTGCACCCGCACTTCCGGTCAGCGCCGAAAGCTTGCGAAACAGCGAGACCTGCGGAGCGACGCCGATCCCGGCTTTCACCAGCAAAGCCGCCGCATAGGCATCGGCCTCGAATTCATCGCGCCGCGACAGATGCGCCATCAGCAGACCCGAGATCATATTGGCAATCCACATGCCAAGCCCCGGCAACATCCGGTTGAGCAGCGCCGACAGCATCACGACCACCGCATTTTGCCCGGTGAAATCAATCATCCGCCGCCGTGTGTGGCCCAAAGCGACATGGCCGAGTTCATGCGCGATCACGCTCGCCAGCTCGGCATCCGAAACTGCGCCCGCGGCTTTGCGGTCCAGAAAGCCTTGCGTAAGGTAAATCTGCCCATCCGGTGCTGCCAGACCATTCACCGCAGCAATCTGATAGACATTGACCTTGATCTGCGGCAGCTCCAGTGCCACCGCCAGCTTTTGCGTCAAGGCCAGCAGGGCAGGGTCGCGCAACGGTTGGCTGTATTCGGCCAGTTGCTTTTTGGTGCGCCACACCGAAAAGCGCATCATCAGCAGGCCATAGCCAATCATCAGCAGCAGGGGGAGGAGTTTCAGCATGCTGCCAATATGGTGCAAGGCGCTGTCTGCGCAATGGGTCAGATTGGCCTGGCGTTTGCTCTGCGCTAATCGGGTTGGGTCTTGACGGCGTTGCGCAACCACATTCCCAGCACCACCACGACAGCGCCGCCGGCCAGCATCCCCAACCCCGAGCCGAGCATATCGCTTGCCGCCGAGATATTGCCGCCAAAGCTGTAGCCCATGCCGACATAAAGCCCCGCCCAGACCGCTTCGCCCGCAACGCTGGCAAGGCTGAAGCGGTGCCAGCCATAGCCTGTGCTGCCGGTGATCACATTGACCCAAGGCCCGAGCGGGCTGAACAACCAGCGCGAAAGAAACACTGCCAGAACGCCTTTGCTTTGCAGCATCGTCACCGCGCGGCCCAGCAACTTGTCGCGCATCGGGTCTTGCCGCAGGCGGGCCAGCAATGGCACCCCAATCAAGCGCCCGGCCCAAAAGCCCAGCTGATCACCCGCAATGCCGCCCAGTGCCGCCGCAGCAAATGTCGGAATCAGATCCAGATCACCCGCAGCAACAAATCCACCCGCAGTCAGCATCAAGATCGAGGCTGGAAACGGCAGCGCCAGACAGGAACAAAACGTCGTCGCCGCCAACAGCCACAGCCCGTATTGCGGCACTAAGGCCAGCAACCAATCGGTCATTTGGCGGGCTCCAACAACTGCAAGACCTTGATGGCTTTTTCAACACGCGCGATTACCTCTGCCACCGGCACACCGCGATCACGGGCAATCTCGGCCATCGGTTGCGGATGGCCCTTGACCGCTGGACCCGGCAGACCCGCCAACAGATCAAGTTTTGGCCCCGGCACAGACCATGATTTGGCGATATATCCCGCCGTCATCCAAGGCTCCACCGCTTGGTTCTGATGCGCAGGGTTGGCCCAATAGACAACCGAATAGGCAAAGCGCCCGGCGAAAAACAGCGTCACGGCACAGGCCAGAACAAAGCAGCCAAACAGATAAGGCCGCGCGCGCCAGAGCGTTAACATCAGCGTAACTCCTTTATCCCTTTGGAAATGCCTTCAAGCGTCATCGGCACCATCCGGCCCGCGAAGATCTGCGAGATCAGGCGGATCGAGGCGGTGTACCCCCAATGCGCCTCGGGCACCGGGTTGATCCACAGATGGTTCGGCCAGCGATCACAGGCGCGCTGAAGCCAGATTTGGCCGCTTTCTGGGTTCCAATGTTCATTCGCGCCGCCCGGTTGCAAAATCTCGTAGGGGCTCATCGAAGCATCGCCCACGAAAATGCATTTGTAATCAGCGCCGTAGGTGCGCAGCACCTCATCTGTGCGGGTCTGCGCGTTCCAGCGGCGGGCGTTGTCGCGCCACACACCTTCATACAGGCAGTTGTGGAAATAGAACGGCACCAGATGCTTGAACTCGGCCCGCGCGGCAGAGAACAATTCCTCCATCACCTTGACATAGGGGTCCATTGAGCCACCAATATCAAAGAAAATCAGCACCTTGACGGCATTTCTGCGCTCGGCCCGCACCTGCACATCCAGCCAGCCATGCTCGGCGGTGGCGCGGATGGTGCCATCAAGATCCAATTCCTCCGCCGCACCCGTGCGCGCCCATTTGCGCAAACGCCGCAGCGCCACTTTGATGTTGCGGGTGCCCAGTTCAACCTGATCATCCAGATTGCGAAACTCGCGCTTGTCCCAGACCTTGACCGCGCGCTGGTGGCGGCTTTGATCCTGACCGATCCGCACGCCTTCGGGATTATAGCCATAAGCCCCGAAGGGCGAGGTTCCCGCCGTGCCCACCCATTTGTTGCCACCCTGATGGCGGCCTTTCTGTTCGGCAAGCCGCTGTTTCAGGGTGTCCATCAGCGCGTCAAACCCGCCCAAAGCCGTGATGGCCGCACGTTCTTCCGGGCTTAGGTGCTTTTCGGCCAGCTTTTCCAGCCATTCGGCAGGCAAGTCAAGCGCATCCAGCACTTCTGCCTCGGAAATGCCCTCTAAGCCATTGAAAGACTGTGAAAATGCCCGGTCATAGCGGTCGATATGACGTTCATCTTTCACCATGGTCAGACGGCCCAAGTGATAGAAACCCTGTGCGTCATAGGTCACCAGACCCGCCGCAAGCCCTTCCAGAAATGCGAGATATTCGCGCAAGCTGACCGGCACGCCTTCTTTCCGCAACGCTTGGAAGAAGGGCAGGAACATTGCCTTAGCCCGCCAAGGTCCGCGACAAGAAAATCGTCAGGAACAGCCCGACCAACGCGAAACAGATCGCGTAAGCCGCACCATACTGCAGCATATCCAACTTGCGCCCACCACGTCTGCGCGCATTGAACGCACCCAATGCCGCCCCGATCACCAAACCTGCCAAAACGATCACGGCCCGCCCCTTTGCAAGGGCAGGCCGCCAAAGACCGATACCCTGAAATTATCCCCGATGGCCGCGCGCGCCCAGATTGGCGATTTCACCCATCCTTGCGCGCACTTGCCGCTCTGATCCGAAGCCATAACGCGCCCAACCCAGACTGTCGAGCCGCAAGGCCCGCGCCTCGGCAACCTGACCCTCATTCTGCAGAGCCTCGGCCTTGATCAACATCAGAGTCGCCAGTAGTGAGGCGTTTTCCGCACGTTTCACCGCCGGAATGGCGCGGTCCGCAAAGGCAATCGCCTGCTCTGATTGGCCTGCCGCCAGCGCAACCGCCGCGAGCTGCATATCGACATGCGCCACATGCAGCCCTGCTCCGGGAATGGCGCGGTAAATTCGCGCAGCTTCCTGCAACGCAGCCACAGCCTGTACCGGGTCGGAATTGGCCAGCGAACGGCCTTTGGCGTAATAGCTGAAGCCCAGCCGCGCATCTTGCCAGCCTTGGGCCAAAGCGATCGACAGCATCATGTTGGCGGCCTGCAGGCGCTGCGCATTGCTGCCACGCGGGCCAAACGCGCCTTCAACCTGTGCGACCCACGAACGCGGTGCGATTCGCTTGAAATTGGCCGAGCCGCCTTCGCCTTGCGGGTTGATCCGCGCAAGAATCGCTGGCACCCGCTTGGCCACCTCGGCCTCGTTCATGCCATTGCGCAGCTCGGGGGCGTAGTGCAGGCGCAGTATCATCATGTCGAACCCGGTCAGCACCGAGTTGAAATTGTCATCGTTGAACACCGAGTCCGTCAGGCGATACAGGTCGTTCAGCGGCCCCATCGCCTGCGCGGTTTCTTCGTTCAGACAATCGCGCACCTCTTGCGGGGCGGCATCTGACGGCACGAAAATCGAGACATGCTCGCGCGAGGTCATCGTTGTCCAGTTGACCTTGGGGCCGTCACGCTCGGCTTTGTATTCGGCCCAGGATTGCACGCGCGGCACCACGAAACAGGCGGCCATCGGCACCACGCGGGCCATTTGGGCGCGGGGCTGGAATTCAACGGTGATCGACGGGTTGTCGCCGGGCTTGGCAAAGCTGATCGGCAGGCCAGCTTCACTGCGGAAGCGACTGATAAGGCGCGTCATTTCGGCAGTTGCGGTCGGCGGCACGTCGCCTTTCAGGGCCACAGTGATCGGACCTTCAAAGCGTGAAAAGCTGGGGTTTGCCCGCCCGCTTTCCATGCGGAACTCCAGATCCAGAAAGTCGTGTGCGGTTTCAGCGTTGGCACGCTGGGTGCGGGTTGTCACCACCGGGCCAAAGCTTTGCATCGCAGCAAAGCCCATGCCATTCGTGCCCGCTTCAGTGTAATTCTTGGAGACCTGCGCGTTTTGGACAGGGTTGCAGGCGGTGAGCCCCAGAAGGGCGATCATGGATACAAGGCGCATGGGCTGGCAGACCATTCATACAGGGTTTAACGGACCGCAGCGGCCCGTTCTGAGTTGGTGAAGCGTGGCGGGACGCGCGCAAAACCCCGGTCAGACCTTTGATGAAAGATGCCCCCGCATCCCGCACCAAAGCCTTGCCCAACCGGTCCTTCGCCCGCATATCCCCGGCGCCGTCACCCTTCACCCCAAACCACGCACGCCGGAGCAGACCGACGCTTGTGGAGGGATGAAGGGCCCGGTTTGGCAAGCAAAACGCGCGTCCCGTAGCGCCCCTGCCTCCTGTCATGGGCCTCCTGCCTGCACTGATCGCCCGACCGCGCCGCAGCGGCGCAGGGGCCAGACCCTCAGACCCTGCTGCAGTCCTCTGGTGGCAGATCACCAGCGGCACAGCACCTTTGTGCCCCTGAAGCCAGCCCGGCAGGGCGGCTTGGCAAGGTGACAAAGGCAGGTCGTAAGTCATTGGAACTCATTGCAGTTAGGAAGCTCACTCTAAAGGCGAGACAACAGGCTTGCAGTGTCGGTTTTCGGGCATGATCATGTCAATCTTTAGAAATCTTAACAAAATGACAGAGTCTACCTATGGATGGTCGCCGGGGTGGAAACGCCAGATTATCCATTCACTGATCGCTAAATGTTGCAATATATTGCAAAAATGATGATTTTCGTGAGCACATTGTGGCAAGACTAAGGCTAAACCACGGCAGAATCGCCCGATTCTCGATTCTTCCCGCACAATTCCGCGATCCATCCGCGATTGTTTCTGGAAAGGCGCAATTGGGACTACTCTCACCCCGCCGCCCCGGACCTGATCCGGGGCCTCGGTTCGTCACCCAGCAATAAGGCTCGGACTCAAGTCCGGCGCGGAGTATCGAATCTGCATCAGCGCCTCTTAGCGCTGGCCGCGTGCCATGAACGCCAGCCGCTCGAACAGATGCACGTCTTGCTCGTTCTTCAACAAAGCGCCGTGCAGCTTGGGCAAAGCCTGCTTGCCATCGCGCCGCAAATCCTCTGGCGAAAGATCCTCTGCCAGCAGCAGCTTCAGCCAATCCAGCACCTCGCTGGTCGATGGCCTTTTCTTCAGCCCCGGCGTTTCCCTGATTTCAAAAAACTGCGTCAGCGCCGTCGTCAACAGGGCGGGCTTTATGTCGGGAAAATGCACCCGCACGATGGCTGCCAAAACATCCGCGTCCGGGAAGCGGATGTAGTGAAAGAAACAGCGGCGCAAAAATGCATCCGGCAATTCCTTTTCATTGTTCGAGGTGATGATCACCACCGGTCGGTGCAACGCGCGCACCGTCTCGCCGGTCTCGTAGACATGAAACTCCATCCGATCCAATTCTTGCAGCAGATCGTTCGGAAACTCGATATCGGCCTTGTCGATCTCGTCAATCAGCAGCACCACGCGGGCAGGGGCGGTGAAAGCTTGCCACAACTTGCCGCGCTTGATGTAATTGGCGACGTCATGTACCCGCGCATCGCCCAGCTGGCTGTCGCGCAACCGGCTGACGGCATCGTATTCATACAGACCCTGCTGCGCCTTGGTTGTGGATTTCACATGCCACTCAATCAGCGGCATATCCAATGCGCTGGCAACCTGCCGCGCCAGTTCGGTCTTGCCGGTTCCCGGCTCTCCTTTGACCAGCAGGGGCCGCTGCAACGTCACCGCTGCATTGACAGCAATGCCCAGATCGTCGGCCACGATGTAGCGGTCAGTCGAGTCAAATTTCATTGGCTTTCCAAGGTAATGCGCGAAGTTCAGTGAAAGACTACCGCCCACGCAAATTTGTCGCAACCACTAGTGACAATCCCTAATGATTCCGTTAGATGCACGCCCATGCAGGAGCGCGCCATGACATTAGCCCACCTGGCAGCGCATCCTGGGAAAAAGGAGAGTGCTGCAATGAAAGCCGAAACCTTCTTGCCAGACGATTATCGTCCTGCCGAGGATGAGCCTTTCATGAACGACCGGCAGCTGGAGTATTTCCGCCGCAAGCTGCTGACCTGGAAGCAAGAGCTGCAAGGTCAATCCGCCGAAACCATCGACAATCTGCAAGACTCTGGCCGCAACGTGCCCGACATCGCCGATCGCGCCTCGGAAGAGACCGACCGCGCGTTGGAGTTGCGCACCCGCGACCGTCAACGCAAGCTGGTGTCCAAGATCGACGCCGCCCTGCGCCGCATTGACAGCAACGAGTTCGGCTATTGCGAGATGTCCGGCGAGCCGATCAGCCTGCGTCGCCTTGATGCGCGCCCGATTGCAACCATGACGCTGGAAGCGCAAGAAAAGCACGAGCGTCGCGAGAAGGTTCACCGCGACGATTGAGCCGCTTGCAGCCAAGACGTGGATGCGAAACAGATAGCGCCGGGCCTTTGGGTCCGGCGTTTTCATTTGGGGGCTCGGATGGGCATCACAGGGCAACAGATCACAGTGCTGGGGGCGGGTGTGGCGGGGCTTGCCGTCAGCCTTGCGCTGGCGCGGCAGGGTGCTCAAGTTACCGTGTTGGAACAGGCGGATGCGATCCGCGAGGTTGGCGCGGGGCTGCAAATCTCGCCCAACGCGGCCTGCGTGCTGCGCGCTTTGGGTCTGGGCGCGGCCGTGGATGCGACCGCAATGCGCGCACAGGCGGTTGATCTGCTGGATGGCCGTTCGGGCCGCCGGGTGCTGCGGTTGGATCTTGCCCGGTTGCGGCCTCAGCAAAGCTATCTTTTCCTGCACCGCGCCGATCTGATTGATCTGCTGGCAGAGGCCGCACGCGCTGCGGGAGTGCAGATCACGCTGTCACAACAGATCGAAACCGTCGATCTGACGGGCGTGCGTCCGCGCCTTGTCACCACTTTGGCCGAAACACACCACCCCGACATTTTGATCGGGGCGGATGGACTGCATTCTAAAACCCGCGCCGCCCTCAATGGCCGGTCAGCGCCGTTTTTTACCCGCCATGTCGCATGGCGCAGCCTGATCGCAGCCGAGCCAAACCCCAGCCCGATCGCCGAAATTCATATGGGGTCGGGCAGCCATCTGGTCAGCTATCCGCTGCGTGGGGGCCAGGTTCGCAACATCGTCGCAGTGCAGGAGCGCAGCGCTTGGACCGCCGAAAGCTGGGCGCAACCGGATGACCCCGCAACCCTGCAACGGGCCTTTGGTGACTTCTCGCCCCGCGTGCAAGGCTGGTTGGCGCAGGTGCAAGAGGTCAATCTGTGGGGCCTTTTCCGCCACGACGTTGCCAAGATCTGGGGCAAAGCCCTGCCCAAAGGTGCCGCCGTGATCTTGGGCGACGCCGCACACCCGACGCTGCCCTTCCTCGCCCAAGGGGCCGCGATGGCGCTTGAGGATGCCTGGCTTTTGGCCGACCGATTGGCAAACCTGCCGCTGCCCGAGGCGCTGGCCGACTATCAGACCGCCCGCCACCCCCGCACCAGCCGCACCGTCGCCGCCGCAAATAGCAATGCCCGGATCTATCATCTGTCCGGGCTCAGCCAGAAAATCGCCCATACCGGCTTGCGCCTTGGCGGCATGCTTGCCCCCAACCTCGCGCTGAAACGCTTTGATTGGCTTTACGATTACGATGTGACGCAGGGCGGGGGCCAGACGTAAGGCGGGGGCCAGATGTAAAGCTGGGCGTAACCCATGGCAGGGCCGCAAGGAATTGCTCTTTTCAAAATACTCCCGCCGGAGGCACCTTCGGTGGGCCGCGGATGCCTCCGGCGGGGATATTTAGACCAGTAGAAATCGTTCAGCGCTCGCGCCACCAATCCTGCAGCTGCAATTTCCAGTAAGTCGCTTGTGCTGCTGCCAAGCCAAGTGGGCCGCCCGCCCAATCAAGGCCAAAACCCGCGAACATCGCCAGCCGGTCGCTTTCTCCCAGGATCGCCTCGGCCAAGACCTTGCCCGCCACCGCCGTGGTGTTCAGCCCATGACCGCCAAATGCGGTGATATGCCAGGCTCCGGGTTCCATCATGCCAACCTGCGGCATCAGATGCCGGGCATAGCCCATCTGGCCCGACCAGCTGAGTTCGGTTTTCAGCCCCGCCAGCTGCGGAAACGCCCCGATCATCTCGCGCCGCAACTCTTGTGCGACACCCGCCGCATCGGCGGCGCGGGTGGTGATCCGCCCGCCCCAAAGCAAGCGGTTCCCGCCCTCGATCACCCTGTAGTAATCCGACGCGCGCCGGTCATCCAGCACCGCCTCGCGCGTGCGGATGGCACTGGCGATCAGATCGGGGGCGACTTCTGACACCATCATATAGGTGGCAATCGGCAGGACGGCGCGCCTTAATCGCGGCACCAACCCGCCAGTATAGCCGCCAGTCGCAAACACCACGCGCGGCGCGCGCGCCTCACCCTGCGCGGTCTTGACCGACTTTTCCGCACCGCTGAAGCGCACTTGCCCCGCCGCCGAGCCTTCATAAATCCGCCCGCCAAGGCGTTCCAACTCGGCCGCCAGCCCGCGCAGATAGTTCAGCGGATGGATATGGAACGCTTGGGCATCCACCAGCCCGTGATAATAACGGTTGCTGACCAGTCGCTCGCGGATGGCGGCGCGGTTCAGATAAGTCAGCTCATAGCCGAAATCATCCGCGAATTGCGCCGCATAGGCATGCAGATCGTCACTGCGGTCAAACCGCCGCAGGTTCAAAAGCCCCGGGATCGGATCGGCCCCGCTGATGCCCAGATCGTCGATATAGCCGCGCACCCGCGCCACACCTTCAATTGTCAGCTTGTGCAGAGCCCGCGCCGCAGGCACCCCCACCCGCGCCGCAATCGCATCCGCGCCACAGGCAAAAGCAGGCGAGACGATGCCGCCATTGCGTCCCGATGCCCCCCAGCCCACGACGTGCTGCTCCAGCACGATTGGCTTCAAGCCGCCCTTCGCCAGTTCAAGCGCGGTGATCAGCCCCGCAAGACCGCCGCCCACCACGATGGCATCGGCTTGCTCGATGCCACGCAGGGCAGGGCGCGCGGCGCTATCGTTCAGGCTTTGCGCATAATAGGTGGCGGGATAGGGGAGGGGCATCATGCGTCCAATTCGATCCAGACCGGCACATGATCTGAGGGTTTGTCGCCCGCGCGCACTTGCTTGTCGATCTGGCAATCGCGCAGCAGATCGGCGGCCTGCGGTGACAGCAGATGGTGGTCGATGCGGATGCCATTGTTGCGCTCCCACGCGCCGGCCTGATAATCCCAGAACGAATATTGGCCGGGGGCTTGGTTGCGCGCCCGGAACGCTTCAGTCAGGCCAAGGTTAAGCAGGCGGCGGAAGGCGGCGCGGGTCTGCGGCAGATACAGCGCGTCTTCCAGCCACAACTCGGGGCGGGCGGCATCTTGGGCTTGCGGGATCACGTTGTAATCGCCACAGAAGACCAGCGGTTCTTCCAGCGGCAAAAGCGCCTCAATCCGCGCCTGCATCCGCGCCATCCATGCCAGCTTGTAGTCATATTTCGGGCCCGGAGTCGGGTTTCCGTTCGGCAGATACAGCCCACAGACCCGCACCGCTTTTTGCCCGATCACGGTGGCCTCGATCCAGCGCGCCTGCTCATCCTCCGCATCGCCCGGCAGACCGCGAGTCACATCTTCAAGCGGCAGTTTCGACAGGATCGCCACCCCGTTGAACGATTTCTGGCCATGGGTTTCCACTCGGTAGCCGATCGCCTCAAAGATCTCACGCGGGAAATTCTCATCCACCGACTTGATTTCCTGCAAACAGACCACATCGGGTGCCGCCGCTTCCAACCAGCGCGGCAATGCCTCGATCCGCGCCTTGATGCCGTTGATGTTGAATGTGGCGATTTTCATGCGGGCCTCCGGGGTTACACCGCAGTCTTAGGCCGAGCCGTTACGGCAAACAAGCCAGCCAAAGCGCATCGAGTGCGTCAATCTCTGCCACGTCATAGGCCGACAGATCCTCCCAATACCGCCCCGATGGCGCAAAGTAACCCAACTCTGCCTCGCGCGCCTGTGCGGCCTGCACGCGGCCCGGATCAAACGTCAAAGGCTGCGCATCGCCAAACTCTGCCAGCGCGGCCCGCGGGCAAAGCAACCGCGACACGCCCTGCGACAGGTTCACCACCGCACAGCCCTGCGCCGCCGCAAGAACCATCAGCCTCACCGATTTCGCCTCAAGACTGCGCAGGGTGATATCGGCGCGCAAAGGGTCCGGCGTGCCAGTGCCATAAAAATGCGTCTGCCCGGCGGGATAGTGCATATCGCAGCCAAACACCGCCAACACGCGCGGCTTCAGCGTCGCTAGCGCCCAGTAGGCCGCCGTGTAGGCCATCGTCGCTCCGGCATAGACGAATCCGCCATAGGCGTTTTGCGCGGGCACAAAATCAGCTTCTGTCACCAAGACCTGACCAGCACCCGCCACCGGCACCCGCGCTGCATCGAAATCCCAAGGATAGATCGAGTAATCCCAATCGGGTCGTACACGCCACGCATTGTTGATCGCCAAAACCGTATCAAAACAGCGCGGCCACCCCGCCGCCTGCACCGCCATCGGTGCCGAGCCCAGCATCAAAACAGTCGTCATAGCGCCCCCAAATCAGAGGCCAAAGCTAGATCACAGCTGCCCGACGTCCAGCCCTAAATCGAGAAACTGGTGCCGCAGCCACAAGCACTGGCGACATTGGGGTTTTCAATCACAAACCGCGCGCCGATCAGCTCGTCGCTGAAATCAATCACCGCATTCGCCAGAAACGGCAAAGACACCTGATCGACCAGCACCGATTGGCCGTCGCCCTCAAGCACCAGATCGTCAGCCGCGGGCTCATCCAGCTTGATATCATATTGAAAGCCCGAGCAGCCGCCGCCCTCAACCGCGACCCGCAAGGCTTTCTTTTCGCCGGTCATTTCGGCAATTTCGGCCAGCCGGGCAAATGCACGGGGGGTCACACGCGGGGGCAAGTTCAATTCCATGGCATTTCTCTATCCATTGGCGGCTGAATCCGAATATAGGGGATGCGAACCTATTGAACAAGAACGGCCCTAACAAGATTGGTCCCGCTATGCTTGCCCCTTTCGCCTGCCAACCCGACCAATCGCGTGGCCGTCTGCACCCCGAACGCATGTCGTCCTTCCGCTCGCCGTTCCAACGCGACCGTGACCGCATCATTCATTCCAGCGCCTTCCGCCGCCTGAAACACAAAACCCAAGTCTTTGTCGAACACGAAGGCGATTATTACCGCACCCGGCTGACCCATTCGATCGAGGTCGCACAGGTCGCCCGCACCATCTCGGGCGTCTTGGGGTTGAACACCGATCTGGCCGAGGCCATCGCGCTTGCGCATGATCTGGGCCACACCCCGTTTGGCCATACCGGCGAGGATGCCTTGGCGCTGCTGATGGCGCCCTACGGCGGCTTTGATCACAATGCTCAAGCGCTGCGCATCGTCACCCGGCTGGAACGTCACTACGCCGATTTTGATGGCCTCAACCTGACATGGGAAAGCCTGGAGGGCATCGCCAAGCACAACGGCCCCGTCACTGGCCCCAATGCCGATGAGAAACACAGCGGCCCCTTGCCCTATGCCTTGGCCGAGGTGAACGCCGAGTGGGATCTGGAACTGCACACCCATGCCTCCGCCGAAGCCCAAGTCGCTGCCATCGCCGATGACGTGGCCTATTCGCACCACGATCTGCACGACGGGTTACGCTCGGGCCTGTTTGACGAAAATGATCTGATGGAGCTGCCCGTCACTGGCCCGGCTTTTGCCGAAGTCGATGCCTTATACCCCGGCCTTGATAAAATGCGCCGCAGACACGAAGCTTTGCGCCGGGTGTTTGGCCGTATGGTCGAAGACGTGATTGCGGTGGCGAAAAACCGTCTTGATGCAGCCCAACCGCAATCGGTGGAAGAAATCCGCGCGATGGGCATGACGATCATCCGGTTTTCCAAGCCGCTGTATCAGGAACTGAAAGCCATCCGCAGCTTTCTGTTCCACCGCATGTATCGCGCCCCAACGGTGATCGTGATGCGCAAACAGGTGACCGAAGTGGTCAACGGTCTGTTCCCGTTGTATCTCGCCCAGCCCGAAATGCTGCCGGAAGAATGGCACAGCGACATCGCCGCCGCGCAATCGCAAATCGAACTCGCCCGGCTGGTGGCGGATTATGTCGCAGGCATGACCGACCGCTTTGCATTGCAAGAGGGCCAAAGGTTGCTGGGTTAGAGAGGCGAGTTTCGACTCGAAATTCGACTATACACCTGCACTGCTGCGCTTAGGTTCTTGGTCATCCTCTGTGCCTAAAAATCCCCGCCGGCCTGCTACATCAGCCACCCAAGCCTCCGGCGGGAATATTTAAGCCAATGTGAATTACAAAAGCGCTGCTTTATGGACGTTCCAACAGGGCGGCAACTGCCTGATGCCCGGCCTGCAGGGCAAAATCGCGCGGGGTTGATTGCGCGAAGCCCTCGTCGCGCAGGCTAGGGTCTGCGCCGCGCGCCAGCAGCAGCTGGACCACATCTGCCAGACCCAAGGCCGCAGCGATATGCAAGGGGGTCAGGCCTTGACCAGAGGCTGCATTGATCGCAGCCCCCGCATCCAACAATGCTGTGATCAGCGGCAGCGGATCTTCGGGCGTGTCATCAAATTCATCCACCGCTGCCGCGCGCTCCACGGCCGCCTGCAGCACAGATCGGCCGTCTTTATCAAGACCATCCAGCGCCACGTTTTGCGCGGTAAACCACTTCAGGCTGGCAAGATTGCCCAGATCAACCGCATAGAACAACCAAGGCTGGCCGCTTTGCGGATCATCGCTGCTGGCGAAATCGGGGCCCAATTGGGCGAAAACTGCAAGCTCGCCCGATTGCAGCGCCTCGATAATGGCGTCGAAATCTGTGGTGGATGTGGCGGCAGGCTTGGTTACAGCGGATGGCCGATCAATCTGCGCCACCGCCCGGCCACCGATGCGCCAGATCAGCCGCGCGAAAAATGCCGCGCGTGCGCGCAGATCGCGCAACCGATGCGGCAGGGGGCGCCTTGGGGTGGTTGGCGGTGGAGTTCTGGTCATTGCGCGATCATGCCACGCCCGGCAAAGCTTAACAAATGCTTAAACAAACCTTCTAAGCCATTGATTTGGCGTGGCTGGGAAGTGTGTCCACGCGTGGACAGTCACGATTTCCGCGCGGCCATGCCCCAGATCACCGCAAGCCCAGCCGACAGGATTGCATTCCATCCCGCCATCGAAACCCCCAGCAGCGCCCATGGCACCGCATCGCAGCGCACCGGTTTGCCGACGCTTACATCCATGTTCAAAAGATCGCCGCCGCTGATGCCTTTCAAAGTATCAACGGTGCAGGTGGCAAGACCCGCAAACCAGCCCAACTCGACCCCCGCGTGATAAAATCCAATCCCGGCGGTGATCGCGAGCGCCAGCATTCCCAACAGAGGCAGGCCAGCCCCCCGGCTGCGCAGCGCCAGCAGGCCGATCAGAATGGCCACGCCATGCGGCCAGCGCTGATAAAGACACAGCACGCAAGGGATCAACCCGCCAACATATTGAAACGCCAGCGCCCCGCCCAGCAGCGCGACGGAGCCCAGCATCGCAATCCAGATCAAACCATTCCGCGTCATAAATGCCTCATATCATCCGGGTTGCCAGCCAGATCAGGCCAACCACCACCACCAGACCGCCAATGATCAGCGCCAGCCGCCGCTCGATAAAGCCCGCCATCGCGGCACCATAGCGCTGCAAAAGAAAGGCCAGCAGATAGAACCGCCCGCCGCGCGCCACGATCGCCGACAGGATGAACCATTTCAGATCGAATGACACCACCCCTGACAAGATCGTGACAACCTTCATTGGCGGCAGATGCGTCAGGCCCGAAGTGACCAACATCACCAGAACAGCGGTATCGCCTGTCTGCGCCTTCAACGTCTCGAACGCGGCAAGCTTGCCGTAAAACTCCAACGCGGGACGGGCGAGCAGATCAAAGGCGTAATGCCCGATCATCCAGCCAAAGATGCCACCCAGAACCGAAGTGATCGTGGCGATCAGCGCATAGCGCCAGACCCGATCTGGCCGCGACAGACACATCGGAATGAACAATACATCCGCAGGGATCGGAAAGAACGAGCTTTCAACAAAGGATACAGCGCCCATCGCAGGCTCGGCATAGCGCGAACCCGCCCAACGCAACGTCCAGTCATAAAGCTTGCGAAACATCCCGAGCCTCCGCCGTTTTGGCTCAATGGCCATGCGGGGGCGCTGCGGTCAAGCCCAGATCACACGCAACCGCATTGCACTTCAGGCGTTGACGGTTAAGTTACCGATAAGAACTTGAGGGGGACGGTTGATGGAATGGCGTGGGCGCAGAGGCAGCGGCAATATTGAAGATCGGCGCAGCGTTCGCGGTGGTGGCTCTCGTGGTGCCAGCGTTGGCGGTGTTGGGGGGATCGGCGTAATTGCTGTGGTGGTGATCGGCTATTTCCTTGGTGTCGATCTGACGCCCTTGCTGAACGATGGCCAAGGTCAAAGCCAGCAATCCGGCGCACCTGTCGAGATTACCGAGGCCGACAAGCAAGCCGGGCAGTTTGTATCGGTCGTTTTGGCCGATACCGAAGACATCTGGGCAACTATTTTCAAGCAGCAATTGGGCGAGACTTACACGCCCGCGACGCTGGTGCTGTATAAGGGAGTGACACGCTCGCCCTGCGGCGATGCATCGGGGGCGACCGGGCCGTTCTATTGCCCCGGGGACAAGAAAGTCTACCTCGACACCGACTTCTTCACCACCTTGTCCCGGCAACTCGGCGCAGGCGGGGATTTCGCCATGGCTTATGTCGTCGCGCATGAGATCGGCCATCATGTGCAGGACGAGTTGGGGATTCTGGCCAGAGCCAACGACATCCGGGCGCGCTCGTCCGAAGCCGATAGCAATGAAATCTCGGTGCGGATTGAGTTGCAGGCAGATTGCCTTGCCGGCATCTGGGCGCGTGAAGTGCAGAACTACGGCAATATCGAAAAGGGCGATTTTGAGGAAGCGGTCAACGCGGCCAAGAAAATCGGCGATGACACTTTGCAGCGCAACGCGGGGCAGGTGCCGATGCCGGAAAGCTTTACCCATGGCACGTCGGCACAGCGTTCAGAGTGGTTTATCAAGGGCTTGAACTCGGGTCAGCTGAAAACCTGCGACACCTTCAGCGCTGCCTCTCTGTAAGCGACGAAAAGCCTCGAAATACTGTTGCAATGGCAGTTGACGCCGCGGCGAGGCACGGCTAAACCGCGCTTTACATGGGCCAGCTGCTGGCCATGACACTTCTGATCGCCCGATGTTTGTGTGTCGGGCCGTCACTACCAAGAAGTGTTTGTTGTGCGGGCGTGGCGGAATGGTAGACGCGGCAGACTCAAAATCTGCTTTCGCAAGAAGTGCCGGTTCGAGTCCGGCCGCCCGTACCAAATCCTGATACCCGAGCCAGTCGTGATCCTAGCGTAACCTTCATTCGGTTCTGAAGCTGACTGCTTACGACGGGAGCCCGTGCAAAGGCTTTCGCGCCTGCACGCGCAGATTGTGGCAAAGCTGCGGCGATTCATGGTTAACACCAAGAATCGCCGGTCCCGTTCGTCCATTTATAGTTAATTCTGAGCCGCTTAGCCGATGAGAACTCTGCCCGATTCGCGTGCTGTGCCTGGCTTACCTTGCGTAAATCTGCACAGTTTCGCTTAACCCACTCGATTGATCCCACCCAAGCAACAGCATTTTGAGATTGTGGTGAAAGAATGGCAAAGAATCTTAGTTATGGTTAAGGTAGTATCACGTTTTTTAGAGGTTTCTCGTATGGAAACAGTCGCGTGGCAGACTGGTGCTGACCATGTGGCGACCACCTTGGTCTAACGCCTGATATGGCTGGGTTTTTCAAATTTAGTCACTGTTTTCAGTTCAGAAACCCTCACAAGATCAATACAACCATAGCGTGTTTATCGCCATTCTCAGAACAATGCCAAGCGACATGCCCTGCCGCCGTTCGGCCCCAATTCGGTCTTTTTTTACTTTGCGCCATCCTTAACTGGCGCTATCCAGAGCAAGTCTTACTGGGAAAGACGAAAGGCCGTGGGGGCGGTCGTTGAATGGTGTTGCGTCGAAAGGCGCATGTGTTGTGAAAGATTTGCTGCCTTAGCCTTGGGTTCTGCGACCAGAGGCTTGTCATGAAAACCGTAACGTTTTGACCAGGAGCCTTCGGCCCCTGAACAGCATTGCTTTTGCTTCACCTCAGACGGCAGGCAACGGCGTCGACCTCGGATCACTCCGGGATCGCGCCTATTCGGGGTCGCTTAACCGCGATCTGAGCTTGGGTCGGAGAGAGACGGGGATCCGGCTCTCAGGTGAAATGAGGGATATGACATGCCGGTTTTTGCGCTTTTTAATTTCAATGACGTTGGCACCGACGCCTTGGACAGTGCGCCGGCGTTTGGTGATCAGCTTGGCACCTACCGCAATGGTGCGACATCCACGGGTGGGCAAGCAGTGCTCGACGGGCAGGATGATCTGGTGAAGATCTACCAGGACCCAAGCTATCAGATGGATCGCGGCACGCTGGACATTCAGTTCACGTTGGCAGATCAGCCGCTGACCGCTACCCAAACCGTGCTGTCGCGTGACAGCGCTGGCGACAACGAAGGCAGCTACCGGATTGAAATTCAAGCCGATGGTTCAGTCGTGATCAGCCACGAAACCGGCACCGGAACGGAAACCTTTGGCACTGCGGCGGGCTTTGCGAACCCCGGCGATACTGTCAGCCTGTCCTATTCCTGGGATGAAGGCGGCGCAGGTGGCGCGTTGCAGATCAACAACCTGACCAGTACCGCAACGTTCAACGACAGCGTGCCCAACACTCTGACGATGGATATGGGCGCAGAGAACCAGCCATGGATCGTCGGCGCGGGCCAATCGCTGTCGGATGCAAGCTCGTTAGACAATATTGACCAGCACTTTGCAGGTTCGGTGGATACGTTCCAACTGTCTGACTCTGTGGACAATTACACTCCCGAGCGTGATGGCTACGTCGATGGCACAATCGGCGGCGATCTGATCGACACCAGCTACACGGGCGATCCCGATGGCGACCGCATTGATAACAACGACGCTATTCTGAGCAATGATGGCCCGAATGACGACCGTGTGCGTGCAGGCGATGGCAATGACACCGTTTACGCCGGTCTGGGTGATGACAGCGTCGAAGCCAGCCGCGGCGATGATCTGGTTTACGGCGGCGTCGGTGACGATACCTTGCTTGGCGGCTCTGGCACTGACACGCTTTATGGCGGCGACGGCAGCGATCTGGCCTATGGCGGCGGCGGCAATGATGTCATCGACACCCGTGGCGGTGGTGCGGCAGCTTTGCCGGATCAAGGTTACCCGGGGCTGTATCCGTCGGATGCCACGCCGCTTAACGATCTTGATACCGTTTACGGCGGTGCAGGCGATGACACGATCTACACCGGCGACGATGCGGACTCGATCCATGGTGGTGGCGGCAACGATTACATCGACGCTGGTATCGACAATGACACCATCGAGGGCAATCAGGGCAACGACACCATCATTGGTGCCGAGGGTGCTGATGAAATCTACGGCGGTCAGGGCGATGATCTGATCTACGGCGGCTATGGCCCCGGCGTGCCGGATGCGGTGAACATTCCCGATGTCGACGGTGATCTGCTGCCGCTCAACGGCAATGATTACATCGAGGGCGGTCTGGGTAATGACACCATCTATGGCATGGACGATGACGACACCATCGACGGCGGCCAAGGCAGTGATTACCTCGACGGCGGCATTGATAATGATGTGATCACGGGCGGTCTGGGCAATGACACCTTGATCGGCGGCCAAGGTGCCGACACGCTTTCAGGCGGTGCGGATCGCGATTTGTTCATCGTCGGCGCGAACGGCGAAGGCTACGGCGATGTCATCGACGGAAATGAGCAAGGCGATGACTACGATACGCTGGATCTGACAGGCTCGGGCCCGCTCCATATCAATTACGACCCGAACAATGCCGAAAATGGCACCGTCGATTTCTTCGATGCCGATGGTAATGTCGTCAACACCCTGACCTTCCAGAATATCGAGAATGTCATTCCCTGCTTTACGCCCGGCACTCTGATCGCGACGCCGCGTGGTGAAATTCCGGTAGAACTGCTGAAAGCCGGTGATCGCGTCATCACCCGTGACAACGGTATTCAAGAGATCCGCTGGACTGGTCGCAAGGATATGGGGTGGCACGATCTGGCGGCAAATCCGCATCTGAAGCCGGTGCTGATCCGTCAGGGCAGCCTTGGCAATGGTCTGCCCGAGCGTGACATGATGGTATCGCCGAACCACCGCGTTCTGGTCGCCAATGACCGCACCGCGCTCTATTTCGACGAACACGAGGTGCTGGTCTCGGCCAAGCATCTGGTCGCGGGCAAGGGCATTGATGCCGTGAATGCGGTGGGCGCAAGCTACATCCACTTCATGTTTGACCGCCACGAAGTTGTGCTGTCGAATGGCGCGTGGACCGAAAGCTTCCAGCCCGGGGATTACACGCTGAAAGGCATGGGCAACGCACAGCGTGGCGAGATTTTCGATCTGTTCCCCGAACTGAAAACCGAAGCAGGACGTGAAGGTTACTCGGCAGCCCGCCGCACATTGAAGCGCCACGAGGCCATGCTTCTGGTGAAGTAAAAAGTTATGCAGCGCATTGGTGCCTCTTTGGCTCCGATGACCGGGAAAGGGGGGCGCAAGCTCCCCTTTTTTGATTTGATGTTCCGTCGATTTTTCGCGATTTTTGACGCGCAAGCCGCGTCTTTGCCGCAAAAAATTTACCTCTGATTAGTTGGCGTCACCGACAATCGGGGCAGGAATCCATGCTGAGGATCGTGCCCGAATTGTGTCCGCCTTTGGCTGTATCGCCATGATTTGCCACAGTCTTGCGGCACGAAACCGCAGTTCCTCCATATTTTTGGACAGATCGCCGGGCATAGACTCGTGCACGACGCGGGGCAAACGGAACAAAATGTGTGAGCAGTTGATAAAAGATTATGTGCTGATTGCGACGGTGCGCCTGCATCTGTGCTTTTGTGTGGAGGCGTAACGAATGGCAACGACGTATTATGGCATTTATCTGGGGACTTCGACCAGTCAGCTGGACCCAACTGAAGGCAACAGCAACAACGAAGGCTATGCCGCTTTTCAGAACACCACTTGGGGCTCTTCGACCGCGCCGCTGTCTGCCAACAAGGTATCGATCACCGCTGGAAACTTTACCGGGGGCGCGGATGCCGCTTCTCTGGAAACCAACAACAACGTCGAAAACGCAACGCTGTCGACCAACATTGGTGGCACTGCCTATACGCTGACCTACGACGGCACCGCGATTTACAACGCAACACTGAATTACGCGGATGGCACCACCGCAACCGTAACGGCCGTTTTGGTGCAAACCACCGATGGCCGTCTGTTCCTGATGCCCGAAAGTTTGGCCGTCAGCGATGGTGACACCGCGAGATATGAAGCCAAGCCGATCACTTCGATCGTATTCGGGACAGCAACCACATTCAACAACGTGAACTTCGGCTCTGATCGTACGGTGACAGCCTTTGATGACGGCTTTGTCGATGGCACCGCTGGCAATGATCTGATTAATGGCAGCTACACCGAGCAGGTCGCCAATGGCTCCGACCGGGTTGATAACAGCGATGGCACGTCGGCCGCCAACACCAATGGCGATAACATCCGTGCAGGCGCGGGCAATGACACGGTCTTTGCGGCATTGGGCAATGACACCGTGTCTGGCGGTGACGGCAATGACCAGCTTTACGGCGGCGTTGGCGATGACACTCTGCAAGGCGACGCGGGTGACGACACGCTTTATGGCGAAGATGGCAACGATTCTCTGGGCGGCGATGCAGGCAATGATTCGCTGTTTGGCGGCATTGGCAACGATTCCCTTTATGGCGGCGCGGACAACGACGTGCTGGCAGGCGACGCTGGCAATGATCAACTGTATGGTGGCGATGGCAACGACGTCCTGTCGGGCGGTGCGGACAGCAACCTGCTGTTTGGCGGTAATGGCAGCGACACGTTTATCGGTGGTCTTGGCAATGACACCATCGACGGTGGTGCTGGGCAAGATTACGTCGATTACAGCGCCTCTGGCGCAGGGGTCAATGTCAACTTAGCCACCAACATTGTCAGTGGCGGTGACGCCGGTGGCGACAGTCTGGCGGGCGGTGTCGACGGCATTATAGGGTCTGCTTTCAACGACACGCTGACCGGTGCGGATGGCGAATCAACTGTTGTAGGCGATGCTTACACCTCGGTCATCTTCGGGGGGGCAGGCAACGACCTTATCGACGGTCGGGCCGGCGGTGACAGCCTGTATGGCGGCAATGACAACGACACGATCTATGGCAGCGCGGGCAACGACTACGTCTCAGGCGATGCAGGCAATGACAGCTTGTTTGGTGGCGCCGATAATGACCAACTGCTGGGCGGCGCGGGCAACGATACGCTTGACGGCGGTGTGGGCAATGACGTTTTGCAGGGTGGGGACGGCGACGACACTTTCCAGCTGACCGGCACCTTCGGCAATGACACCATCACCGGTGGCGAGGCCGGAGAGACCAACGGCGATATCCTTGACGCTTCGGCGATCACCGCCAACACCACGCTGAACCTGACCGGAGCCGAGGCTGGAACGATCACCGACGGCACCTCGACCACCAGCTTTACCGAGGTAGAGCGGTTCCAACTTGGCTCGGGCAACGACACTGTCACCGGCGGTGCGGGCAATGATTCCGTCGATGGCGGGGCGGGCAACGACTCGATGTCGGGTGGTGCGGGCAATGACACTCTGGCGGGCGGCTTGGGCACCGACGCCTTGTTCGGCGGTATCGGCAATGATCAGCTGTTCGGCGGCGCGGGCAACGATACGCTTGACGGCGGTGTGGGCAATGACGTTTTGCAGGGTGGGGACGGCGACGACACTTTCCAGCTGACCGGCACTTTCGGCAATGACACCATCACCGGCGGCGAGGCCGGAGAGACCAACGGCGATATCCTTGACGCTTCGGCGATCACCGCCAATACCACGCTGAACCTGACCGGTGCCGAGGCTGGCACGATCACCGACGGCACCTCGACCACCAGCTTTACCGAGGTGGAGCGGTTCCAGCTTGGCTCGGGCAACGACACTGTCACCGGCGGTGCGGGCAATGATTCCGTCGATGGCGGGGCGGGCAACGACTCGATGTCGGGTGGTGCGGGCAATGACACTCTGGCGGGCGGCTTGGGCACCGACGCCTTGTTCGGCGGTATCGGCAATGATCAGCTGTTCGGCGGCGCGGGCAACGATACGCTTGACGGCGGTGTGGGCAATGACGTTTTGCAGGGTGGGGACGGCGACGACACTTTCCAGCTGACCGGCACTTTCGGCAATGACACCATCACCGGCGGCGAGGCCGGAGAGACCAACGGCGATATCCTTGACGCTTCGGCGATCACCGCCAATACCACGCTGAACCTGACCGGTGCCGAGGCTGGCACGATCACCGACGGCACCTCGACCACCAGCTTTACCGAGGTGGAGCGGTTCCAGCTTGGCTCGGGCAACGACACTGTCACCGGCGGTGCGGGCAATGATTCCGTCGATGGCGGGGCGGGCAACGACTCGATGTCGGGTGGTGCGGGCAATGACACTCTGGCGGGCGGCTTGGGCACCGACGCCTTGTTCGGCGGTATCGGCACCGATCAGCTGTTCGGCGGCGCGGGCAATGACACGCTCGACGGCGGTGTGGGGGCGGACAGCCTGTACGGTGGCGACGGTCAGGACACATTCTTTGTCACCGCGGGCGATGTCGTGGATGGCGGCGCCGACTATGACGTGATCGACCTGAGCGGTTACGGCTTCCGCAACACCAATATCATCTACGATCCGATGAACCCGCAAAGCGGCACGGTGCAGTTCCTTGATGGCACTGGCGCAGTTACCGGATCGATGAACTTCAGCAATATCGAAAAGGTGATTGCCTGCTTTACCCCCGGAACCATGGTGCTGACCGATCACGGCAAAATCGCGGTCGAGGATCTGCGGATCGGTGATCGAATTTTGACCCGTGACAACAGCTTTCAGCCAATCCGTTGGGTCGGGCGGCGTGATCTTTCGGCGGCCGAATTGGCGGTGTCTCCGCAGTTCAACCCGGTGCAGATTGCAGCGGGCGCGCTTGGCGCTGGTCTGCCAGAGCGGGATATGCGCGTCAGCCCGCAGCACCGCATGCTGATCAGCAATGCCCGCGCAGAGTTGTTCTTTGGCGAGCATGAAGTGCTGGTGGCGGCAACCAATCTGGTTGGCACCCCCGGGATCACTCGAGTAAAACCGGGGCAGGTCAGCTACATCCATTTCATGTTCGACATACATCAGGTGATCTGCGCGGATGGCGCGTGGAGCGAAAGTTTCCAACCAGGCGCGCATAGTCTGGCGGGTTTGCACGCGGCACAACGCGACGAAGTGTTGGCACTGTTCCCCGAACTGACCGATGGCGGCAGATACCCGGCGGCGCGGATGACGCTGAAGGCGAAAGAAGCCCGGATATTGATGGCGGCTTAGCTGTCGTTTGATCAATGCCGCGTTTCGAGGGCGGCAAGGCTTTGTGTCGCCGTCATTCCGGTCGCAGCTGCCGCAGCACTGAAAAACGCCGGCCTTTGGGGGCCGGCGTTTTTCATAGGCTCAGCGGTGTTCAGCCCCGCATCCGCGCGCCATCACCGTCGAACAGCGGTGCAAGATGCACTACAGCCCGCCGACGCTCGCCCAGGATTTCGATTTCACATTCCAAGCCGTCGGTCACTTTGTCAGCAGGCAAGAAGCCCTGTGCCACCGATTTCCCGGTAAAATGGCTGAACCCGCCACTGGTACAGAAACCAACCACCGCACCGTCTAGCCAGATCGGCTCCCATGCCACCACATCGGCGTCCTTGGCATCGACGATGAACGAGACCAGCTTGCGCTTTGGCCCCGAAGCTTTTTCGGCGGAGGCTGCCGCCTTGCCGATCCAATCCGCGTCCTTGTTCCAGCGGATAAACCGATCCAAGCCGGTCTCGCACGGTGTGTAATCAGGGCTGAACTCACGCCCCCACGAGCCAAACCACTTGTCCAGACGCAGGCTCATCATTGCCCGCATCCCGAACGCCCGCAGCCCCAGATCAGCGCCCGCTGCGTTCAAAGTATCCCACAAGTGCCGCACCGACATATGGTCGCAGAAAATCTCATAGCCCAGATCGGCGGTGTAGCTGACGCGTTGCACGATGCAATTCGCCATTCCCACCGTCATCCGCTTTACATCCATGAACTTGAACGCAGCACCCGAAACATCCGTCCGCGTCACACGGCTCAGCAATTCTCGCGCATTCGGCCCGGCAATCTGGAAGCCCGTGCACGCATCCGAGACATTCTCCACCGTCACACCGTCCATCGCGTTCTGCTCGAACCAGCGGTAATGCCAGCCCTGCGCGCCATAGCTGGCGGTCAATTGGAACTCGGTTTCCGACAGGCAAGAGACCGTGAAATCGCCGATGATCTTGCCAGAATTGGCCAGCATCGGCGTCAGGCTCAGGCGGCCCACTTTCGGGATCGACCCCGCCATGATCCTGTCCAGCCAGGCGCGGGCGTTCTTGCCCTTGACGATATACTTGCCGAAGTTCTGCAACTCGTTGATGCCGACACCCTCGCGCACCGCCATCACTTCCTGACGGGTCGCTTCCCACGCGTTCGAGCGTTTGAAGGTCGGGGTCTCATACACAGGCTCACCGGGCAAGGCGTAATAGTTGACAACTTCCAACCCATACTGCTGGCCCCAAACCGCGCGCAAAGCATTGTTGGTGTCATACATCGGTGTGGTGCGGAACGGGCGCGCTGCCGGGCGTTCCTCGTTCGGATAGCCGACCGAGAAGCGCATCTGATAGTTCTCGATCACCTTCGGCACGGTATAACCCGGCGTGGTCCAAGTGCCGAAACGCGATACATCAAAGCCGCGGGGGTCACGCTCGACCTCGCCCTCGATCATCCATTGCGCCAGCGCCAGACCCATGCCGCCGCCTTGGCTAAAGCCCGCCATCACCGCGCAGGCCGACCAGTAGTTCTTCAAACCCTGCACTGGCCCGATCAGCGGGTTGCCATCGGGGGCAAAGGTGAACGGGCCGTGGATCACGCGCTTGACGCCCGTGCGCTCGAGCACCGGGAAGCGCCGGTAAGCGAAGTTCACCGAATCTTCAATCTTATCAAATTGTTCGTTCAGCAACTCATGGCCGAAATTCCACGGGGTGCCATCCAGTGACCACGGCTCACACGGCTTTTCATAGAACCCGATGCACAGGCCGCGACCTTCCTGCCGCAGATACGACTCGCCACCCGGATCCATCACATGCGGGAATTCATTGCCGGATTTCAGGATCTCCATGATCTCGGGGATATCATCCGTCACCAGATATTGGTGTGCCATCGGAAGCAGCGGCAGATAAACCCCCGCCATCGCGCCAATTTCCCGCGCCCAAAGCCCGCCCGCGTTCACCAGATGCTCGCAGTAAACCGTGCCCTTTTCGGTCACAACTTCCCAGCCCTCGGCGGTCGGGTTGGTTTCCAGCACGCGGTTGTGCAAGACGATTTCCGCCCCGCCCATCCGCGCCGCTTTGGCATAGGCGTGAGTGGTGCCCGACGGGTCCAAATGCCCGTCCAGCGGATCATACAAAGCCCCGACGATGCCTTCCAGATTGACCATGCCCGAAGTGAATTTCTTGATCTCTTCTGGCCCGAGGATTTCCGTATCCAGCCCCATGTATCGGTGCTTTGCACGCTCGGCGACCAGCTGATCAAACCGTTCTTGATTGTCGGCCAAGGTAATCCCGCCGACATGGTGCAAGCCACACGACATCCCGGTGATCGCCTCAAGCTCTTTGTAAAGCCGGATGGTATAGCCCTGCAGCGCCGCCATATTGGTGTCGCCGTTCAGGGTGTGAAAGCCGCCCGCCGCGTGCCAGGTCGAACCGCTTGTCAGTTCAGACCGCTCGATCAGCATCACATCCGACCAGCCGAGTTTGGTCAAATGATACAGCACCGAACAGCCAACAACGCCGCCGCCAATCACAACAACGCGGGTATGGGTTTTCATAGGGGGAATCCTTTTGCAAGCGCAGGGCCGCGGCCCCTTTTGCGCCAAAATAGGATCTCCGGCACAAATCACCGCCCCGCGTGCGACAAAATAGGTCGCAAAACGCACATCCGCTGCGATGGACCGCAAGCGCCGATCATAGTAGCAAGGGGCGAGGCAACGGAGGCGCAGATGCTGGGTAAACTTTGGCCAATCCTGATTGGCGTGGCGGTGGTTTTGATAACCCTTGTGGCGATGCGCCCGTTGCTGCCGATTGACGAGACCCGCTATCTGTCCGTGGCCTATGAGATGTATCTGTCCGGCGATCCGGTGCATCTGACCAAGAACGGCGCGATGTATAGCCATAAAACCCCGCTGTTGTTCGCAATGATTAACCTAGTCTGGCTGGTCACCGGGGTCAGCGAATTCGCCGCCCGCCTCGTCGGCCCCGCCTGTGCTGTCGGCATGGTTGCAGGCACCGCGATGATCGGCCGCCGCCTTTGGCCCGCTGAAAATTTGGGGCTTCGCGCGGCCCTGATCCTGTCAGGCTTTCCGATTTTCCTGATCTACGGCTCTGCCACCATGTTCGACGCGCTTCTGGCCCTCGGCGTGCTTGGCGGTATCGCGGCTTTGTGGCGCATTGGGCAGGGCAGGGGCGGCTGGCCGTTGTTCGGTCTCGCGCTCGCCTTTGGGGTCTATGCCAAGGGCCCGGTGATCCTTGTGCATCTGATGCCGGCGTTGCTGACCATGCCCTACTGGGCGCCAAACCCGCCCAAACCCACCCAAATCGCCAAAGGCTTCGCGGGCGCTTTGCTGATTGCGTTCGCCCTGATCGCGCTGTGGTTGGTGCCCACGCTGGTCACCGCTACGCCAGAATTCCGCACCGAACTTTTGTGGAGCCAATCCGCCGCCCGCGTCGCAGGCGGTATGGCGCACGATCGCCCGATTTGGTTTCTTGCGGCCCTGCTGCCGCTGCAGCTGTTCCCGTGGGGTTGGTCGATCCGGCTCTGGTCCGGCTTTAAAGGCACTTGGAGCGACCCGGCCATCAGGCTTTGCACGATCTGGGCCGCATCGACCCTGATCCTGTTCTCGTTGATTTCCGGCAAGCAAGCGCATTACTTGCTGCCCGCCTACCCGGCCGTGGCGCTGCTGTTCGCCCAAGCCTCGATCCGCGCGAAATCTGGCAGCCTCGCATGGGCACCACTGCTGCTGATCGCCGCCGGGGCAGGGGCGCTTGGTCTGGGTCTGATCCCGGCCAAGGGCGATCTGGCGCAACTGGCACCATTCTGGCCACTGACTGCCTTTGCCGCGCTTTGTGTCATGCTTGCGCTGGCAATCTGGCGCTTGCCGCGCATCCCCGGCCATCTGCTGGCGGGCGCAGGTGTGGCCCTTGGCATCCATGCGATCATTGCAACCACCGGGCTTTACGCTGCCTATGACGGCCAAAGCCTTGCCAACACCCTCGCCCCGCACGAAGCGGATGGCCTTGCCGTGATCAACAATGAATACAACGCCGAGATCAACTTCCTCGCCCGCCTGACAACCCCGGTCGCGCTGACTCCAGACCTCCCCAGCCTGCAAACTTGGGTCGCAGCCCACCCGAATGGCATGATCTTCGGCCGGGTAAAAGAAAACCCGCTAACGGCCAAGCCGCAGCAGGTTTTCCATTTCTTTGCGCAAGATTGGGGGATTTGGCCCGCCAGCCTTGTGAACTAACCGCTATTTTTCGGGGATCAGGCCCTTCGGGCTAAATCTGAGAACCAGCAGCAACACCGCGCCCAACGTCACCAAGCGCAAATGCGGGGCTGCGTCAATCAGATGCGCCTTCAGCGCACCTGCGGGCAGCGGCATGGTCACATAACCCATGAACACCGGCCCTGCGTTTTCGACAATCAACCACAGCCAGCCCAGCAGCAAGCCGCCCAGCACCGCACCCCAGTTGTTGCCCGACCCGCCGACAATCACCATAACCCAGATCAAAAACGTGAACCGCAACGGCGAGTAGTTGCCCGGCGTCAGCTGCCCCTCCATCGAGGTCAGCATCGCACCCGCCATCCCGACAACAGCCGAGCCGATGATGAAAATTTGCAAATGCCGTGCGGTGACATTCTTGCCCATCGCCGATGCCGAGACTTCATTGTCACGGATCGCCCGCATCATACGGCCCCAAGGGCTGTTCAACATCCGCTCGGAAATCCAGATCAGTGCCAACAGCACGATGCCAAAGATCAGCATATACAACAGCTTGACGAAGATGGTGGAAGAGGTGATCAGATCAAATCCCCAATTCTGCGCCCAGCCGATGAACTCTGGTGATTTTTGCAAATCTACCTCGTAAGGCACCGGCCAAGGCCGTGGCAGGCCAATCAGGTTTTTCACTCCGCGCGACAGCCAATCCTCATTCTTCATCACGGCGAGGACGATTTCAGCAATCCCCAGCGTCGCAATTGCAAGGTAATCGCTGCGCAAACCCAAAGCGACCTTGCCAATTGCCCAAGCCGCAACGCCTGCAAACAAAGCCCCAACTGGCCAAGACAGCAGCGACGGCAGACCAAAGCCGCCAATATTGCCGTAAATTGCCGGATTGAACGCCTCAATCGCCGTCACCGCCGGATCATAGATCGCGCGATAGGCGAAAAAGCCAGCAACCAAAATCGCAGCCACCGTCCAGTTGCGCACCCGTCCCGACATCCGCCGATAGGCCGTCACCGCCGCTGCAATCACCGCCAGCCCAAACGCAAGGCTTAGCAACAAGCGGGGGCCACCCGCCGCCCAAGCCTCTGGCACTGGCTGGGCAGAAACCACCACCACCGCCAGACCACCCAAGGCGACCGAGCCCATGATCCCGGTCGAAAACAGCCCGGCATAGCCCCATTGCATGTTCACACCCAACGCCATGATCGCCGAGAGGATGCCAATATTCAGAATTTGCAGGCTCAGGTTCCAACTTTGCAACACGCCCGTCAGCACGAACAGCAAACCGACCCCGGCAAACATCAGCACATTGCGGTTCTTCAGATGTCCCACCATGTCATTTCCCCTTAAAGATGCCGGTCGGCATGAACAGCAGCACGATGATCAGGATCGAGAAGCTGACCGCGAATTTGTAATCAGTGGACAAAAGTTGCAAAAGTTGCGTCGGTGCCAGATCGACCGACACCAGATACAGCACCACTTTTTTCCAGGCATATGTTACAAACACTTCGGAAAACGCGATGATGAACCCGCCCGCAATCGCGCCCAGCGGGTTGCCAAGGCCGCCAACCACCGCTGCCGCCGCAATCGGCAGCAACAGTTGGAAATAGATGAACGGGCGGAACGACTTGTCGATGCCGTAAAGCGTGCCCGCGATCACCGCCAAAGCCGTGGCGATCAGCCACGTCACCATCACCACGCGCTCAGGGTTGATCCCCGACAGCAGCGCCAGATCCTCGTTATCCGAAAACGCCCGCATCGACTTGCCGGTGCGGGTTTTCTGCAGGAACCAGAACAGCAGAGCCACGCAGACGCCTGCCATCACCACCGTGATCGCGGTTGTTGATTTGATTGCCAAGCCCTCTTGCAGCCCGGTCATGTCCTTGAATTGCTGCGCCGTCATCACAAACCGCGCGCCATCGGCAAAGCTTTGCTCCTCTGGCCCGATGATCATGCGCGTCAGGCCGTTGGTGATGAACATGACGCCGGTAGACACAATCACCAGAATGATCGAAGCCGCCTTTTTCTTGCGATAGAACCGATACACCACCCGGTCGGTCCCCAGCACAAAGGCGCAAGTGATAGCGATGCCAAAGGGCAGGGCCAGCAGCGCCGTCGGCAAGGGCCCCGCAGCGATGCCCATGCCTTGCAGCCACCAAGTGATCAGGATCACCCACATCGTGCCGAAAGCCATGGTATCGCCATGGGCAAAGTTGGAAAACCGCAGAATGCCGAACACCAAAGTCAGCCCCAAGGCCCCCAGCGCAAGCTGGCTGCCATAGGAAAAGCCCGGCACCACGACAAAGTTCAAAAAAGCCACAAGCGCGTTAAGAATATCCATCACTGCACCTCACACACGCCAGAGGATTTCCACACCGCGCCATCGGTTGCGCTGACTGTGTAAGTGAAGGCGTTGCTGGTCTTCGACCAGATCACATACTCGCGCCCGCCGCTCTCATTGGTGCCGCGCCACTCCAAAGCGCTGCCAGCCTTTTGCCGCTTCATCGGGATCGTCTCGGCATGGCTGCGCATCGTGGTTTTCTTGGCTGCCAGATTGTGCAGCCGGATCGAAGATTCCTCATCTGTCGTTGCATGGCACTTGCCTTTGGCATTGCACAAAGTATCGGGCATACACCACAATTCAGCAGCCATAGCCGGCGCGGGCAACAGCGCCGCGATCAAGGTTAAAATCATGCGCATCTCTCAGCCCCCCAGGAACGAACGACGGACTTCGGGATCCGCAAGCAAAGCCTGCCCCGTGTCGGTAAAGCGGTTGGCACCCTGCACCAGAACATAGCCTTTGTCGGCAATATCAAGCGCTTGGCGGGCGTTCTGTTCGACCATCAGAATAGAAATCCCGGTGCGGGCGACCTCAATAATACGGTCGAACAATTCGTCCATCACAATCGGCGACACACCAGCAGTCGGCTCGTCCAGCATCAGAACCTTGGGCTGCGTCATCAGCGCGCGCCCCACGGCGACCTGCTGGCGCTGCCCGCCCGAAAGCTCTCCCGCCGCCTGATAGCGTTTTTGCTTCAGGATCGGGAACAGATCGTAAATCTGCGCCATAGTGCCCTTGATGTCATCGGTGCGGATGAACGCCCCCATTTCAAGGTTTTCCTCCACCGTCATGCTGGTGAAAATGTTGCTGGTCTGCGGCACAAACCCCATGCCCCTGTGCACACGGGCCTGCGGGGAAAGCTTGCTGATATCCTCACCGTCCAACATCACCCGGCCACCGCGCAGGTTGAGCATGCCAAACACCGCCTTCATCGCAGTCGATTTGCCCGCACCATTCGGGCCGACGATCACCGCAATCTGGCCGCGCTCAACGGCAATCGTACAGTTGTGCAGAATATCGACCGCGCCGTAACCGCCGGTCATATTCTCGCCAATCAGGAAGGGTTCAGCCATGCGCGGCCTCCTTCACCTTGTTTTTCAACCCGGTGCCGAGATAGGCCTCGATGACCTTTTCGTTGTTCTTCACTTCGTCAACCGTCCCCTGCGCCAGCACCTTGCCCTCGGCCATACAGATCACCGGGTTGCAGATGCGGGCGATGAAATCCATGTCATGTTCAATGACGCAGAACGTATAGCCGCGCTCCTTATTCAGCCGCACGATCGCATCGCCGATGGTGTTCAACAGCGTGCGGTTCACACCCGCGCCGACCTCATCCAGAAAGACCATCTTGGCATCGACCATCATCGTGCGGCCCAGCTCCAGCAGCTTTTTCTGCCCGCCCGAGATATTGGCCGCCCGCTGATCAGCCAGATGCGTGATGGTCAGAAACTCCAGCACCTCATCGGCTTTCTCGCGGATGCGGCGTTCTTCGGCGGCAACAGCGCCCCGGCGGAAGCAGGCGTTCCACAGCGACTCGCCTGTTTGGTTCGCAGGCACCATCATCAGGTTTTCCCGCACCGTCATGCTGCCGAATTCATGCGCAATCTGAAACGTGCGCAGCAGACCCTTGCCGAACAATTCATGCGGCGGCAGGCCGGTAATATCTTCACCCGCCATCTTCACCCGTCCGCTGGTTGGCGACAACCGACCCGCGATCACGTTGAACAATGTGGTTTTGCCCGCGCCATTCGGACCGATCAACCCGGTGATCGATCCGGCCTTGATCTCAAGCGAGGCCCCGTCAACGGCCCTAAAGCCACCGAAATGCCTGTGAAGGTCTTCGACAACGATCATATTTTCCCCTGTCCCCGCCTCTTGTCATGGAACCCCATGCGGGCGTGCTTGGTTTGCATGGCTTCCCATGCGGGCTTAGTTTGCATGGCTGTCCATGCGGTCGTTTTGCTTTGCAAGGCAAGCCATGCTGTCATTCACTTTTGCACGGGCCCCATGCGGCTGTGCCTTTTACAGCAACGGCCCGAGGCGTAAACCCCGGGCCGTGCCTGATCGTTCAGTTCAACTCAACGGAACTTGATGGTTTCGTATTTGCCGTCCTTGATCTCAAACTCTTTGTAACGGCCAGCGCTTTCGCCGTTACCAATCAGCTCGACGCCAGACGCACCTTCATAGTCGATGTCTTTGCCAGCCGCGATCAGCTCCAACGCCTTGCCGATTTCGCCGGGCAGGATCTTCTCACCCGGAGCGTTGGCGATCTCCATCATCTTGTCTTTGTAGACTTTGGAGTCGGTGGAATTTGCCGCCTGCATCGCCAACATGATCAGCGCCGCTGCGTCATACGATTCTGGCGCGTAGGGCGAGGTCGCATCGAACGGGGCCGAATTGGTTTTGCCCATTTCGATCAGGATCGCAGCACCGGGGCTGTCAGACTGTGCAACTTGGCCGTAGGAGCCATCGAGTGCAGGGCCGATGTTTTTCGGAAGGTTATCGCCGACCATACCGCCCGGCAGACCGAACTTGGTGAAAGCGCCTGCATCCAGCGAACCCTGGATGATGCCCTTGCCGCCTTGGTCAAGGTAGCCCGCAACCACCAGCAGATCACCACCAGCCGCTGCCAAAGACGCCACTTCAGCCGAGTAATCAGCCTTGCCGTCTTCATGCGGGATGTTGATCGTCACGGTGCCGCCCTTGGCGATGAAGGATGCCGAGATTGCCTCAGCCAGACCCTTGCCGTAGTCGGTGTTGGAATAGGTCAAGGCGATGGATTTCACGCCATGCTCGCCCAGAATTTCCGCCATGACTTCGCCTTCGCGCGCATCCGAAGGTGCAGTGCGGAAGAACAGACCATCATCTTCAGCGGTCGACAAAGCAGGCGAGGTTGCCGAAGGCGAAACCATCACGATGCCGTTCGGACGTGCGACGTTCTGCAAGATAGCGCCGGTCACACCTGAGCAATCGCCGCCCATGATGCCTTTAACGCCGTCCGCGGTCACGATGCGCTCTGCCGCAGCAGTGCCGGCGGCCGAGTCGCCGCAAGTGTCATCTGCACGCACCGAAACAAAGTTCCAGCCGTTCAGCGCTTTGCCCGAAGCGTTTGCTTCCGACATCGCCAGTTCAGCCGCATTGGCCATATGGCCGGTCAACGATTCGATTGGCCCGGTAAAGCCGATCAGCACGCCGATCTTCACATCTTCCGCCGAAGCAGCACCAGCCATAAGGGCGGTTGCCGCCGTGGCCAAAAGCAGTTTTTTCATTGTTATCTCCCATGTTGGATCGTAATCCTGCGGTCGAGCCTAGAGCGGCGTTCTTCAAAAGAAAAGCGTCTTAAAAGACAAGATTTTCTTCCGACACATCAGCTTTAGGTGCGGCAGGTTGCAAGCAGGCTAATTACAGCCAAGCATCATTTCAAGCTTAAAGTAATGCCTGTGCTGAATATCCCAGCGTTTGCCCTTAAATCGGGCTTGCCGCGTCTGGCTGACCAAAGCTCAAATCGACAAACGCACCCCAATGCCGGGGCTGGGCATCCCTTGGGTGCCGCGCTCGCGGTAGGGCGTTGTGTTGTAATGGCTGCGGTAGCATTTTGAGAAATGCGACGGGCTGGCAAAGCCGCAGGCCAAGGCCACATTGATCACGCTCATATCGGTCTGCATCAGCAGATTGCGCGCCTTTTGCAGCCGCAATTCCATGTAATACCGCTTCGGTGAGCGGTTCAGATAGCGGCGGAACAACCGCTCTAACTGCCGGGTCGACATGCCGACATCTTCCGCCAGATCGGCCGGGCTCCGCGGATCTTCGATGGCGTTTTCCATCATCTGGATAACCTGGCTCAGCTTCGGATGCCGCACCCCGATCCGCGTCGGGATCGACAGCCGTTGCGTGTCCTGATCGGTGCGGATGGTGGAATAGATCATCAGATCGGCCACGTTATTCGCCAGATCCTCGCCATGATCCGACGCGATGATCCGCAGCATCAGATCAATCGACGAAATTCCCCCCGCCGTGGACCAGCGGTTGCCATCCATCACGAACACCGATTTGGTCAGCTTGACCTCTTCAAACTCCTCGGCGAACCCGTCTTGGTTCTCCCAGTGGATTGTCGCTTTCTTGCCATCCAGCAGACCCGCCTTTGCCAAAGCATAGGCCCCGGTGCAAAGCCCGCCAATCGCCACGCCACGCCGCGCTTCGCGCCGCAGCCAGCCGATCACGGGCTTTGAGGTGGTCTTTTGAATCTCGATCCCGCCACAAACCAGAATGGTATCTTCGCGGTCGACCTCGTCCAGCCCGAAGTCCAACTTGAACGTCGCCCCGTTCGAGCAGGTCTTCTCAATCCCGCCTTCACCCGCCAACGCCCAAGTGTAAATCGGAAAGCCCATCACATGATTGGCCAGTCGCAAAGGCTCAATCGCCCCCGCGAAATTGATCATGGTGAACTTGTCCAGCAGTAGAAAAACAAACCGCCGTGGCGCGTCTTCTTTTTCAACTTGGGTGGCTTTGCGCGAAGGGGCGGGCATGTTGCGACCTGTTTGTGTCGGTTTCGGTGCAAGGAAACAGGAAAAACCGCCTTCCGCAAGGGCGATCACAGCACATTCACAGGCTTTCGCTCTTTGCATTCCTCCATATTTTTTCTATATCAGCCCCGGTATCGCTAACGGAGGGGGAACTCCCATGACCAAGGGTTGGAAAAAGTCGGATTGGCGCGCAAAACCGCGCGTGCAAATGCCCGATTATCCAGACACCGCAGCTCTCAATTCGGTTGAGGCGCAACTGGCCGCATATCCCCCGCTGGTTTTCGCAGGCGAGGCGCGCAAGCTGAAGAAGCAACTGGCTTTGGCAGGTGAGGGTAAGGCCTTCTTGCTGCAGGGTGGCGATTGCGCCGAAAGCTTCGCCGAATTCTCGGCCGACAACATTCGCGACACCTTCCGCGTCATGCTGCAAATGGCGGTGGTGCTGACCTATGGCGCGAAAGTGCCGGTGATCAAGGTGGGCCGCATGGCAGGGCAATTCGCCAAGCCGCGCTCGGCCAATACCGAGATGATTGGCGGCGTGGAATACCCGTCCTACCGGGGTGACATCATCAACGGCTTTGAAGCCACAGTTGAGGCACGTCGCCCGGATCCCGCGCGGATGCTGCAAGCCTATACCCAAGCGGCTGCCAGCCTGAACCTGCTGCGCGCCTTCTCGACGGGCGGTTTTGCTGACATACACCGCGTCCACTCCTGGACCCTTGGCTTTGCCGAGCATGACAAGGCCGAGCGTTACCGCGAGCTGTCGAACCGCATTTCTGATGCGCTCGATTTCATGAATGCGGCTGGCATCACCTCGGAAACTGCGCCGTCACTGGCCTCGGTCGATTTCTACACCAGCCACGAGTCGCTGCTCTTGGAATACGAAGAAGCGCTTTGCCGCGTCGACAGCATCACTGGCCAGAACGTGGCAGGCTCGGGTCACATGATCTGGATCGGCGACCGCACCCGTCAACCCGACGGCGCGCATGTCGAATTTGCGCGCGGCGTGCTGAACCCAATCGGGTTGAAATGCGGCCCGACCACCACGGCGGATGACCTCAAGGTGCTGATGGCCAAGCTGAACCCGGCGAATGAGGCAGGCCGTCTGACCCTGATCGCGCGCTTTGGCGCGGGCAAAGTCGGTGAAAACCTGCCGCGCCTGATCAAAGCAGTGCAGGAAGAAGGCGCCAACGTCGTCTGGTCTTGCGATCCGATGCATGGCAACACCATCAAAGCGGCCTCGGGCTACAAGACCCGTCCCTTTGAATCGGTGCTGCGCGAAGTCCGTGAATTCTTCCAGATCCACAAAGCCGAAGGCACCGTGCCCGGCGGCGTGCATTTCGAGATGACCGGTCAAGACGTCACCGAATGTACCGGTGGCTTGCGCGCCGTGTCGGATGAAAACCTGGCCGACCGCTACCACACCGCGTGCGATCCGCGCCTGAATGCCAGCCAATCGCTGGAACTGGCGTTCCTTGTATCGGAAGAACTTTCGGCACAACGCGAAGCCGCCCGCCGCGTCGCCCTCTAAGCCGCGACCGCCACAGCGATTCAAACGGGCGGGGACACCATTCCCCGCCCGTTTTGCATATCACCAAGCCTTAACAGCTTATCCCCGCTTAACATTTCACATTGGCCAAAATATCCTCGGGGGTGAGGCCAAAGGCCGAGGGGGCAGACAGCCCCCTTCCTGTCATGTCCGCGAACTCACCAACCGCAAGTCGGCCCGCCCAAAGGTGCGCGGCGGCGCAGGCTCATCCAGCGCTGTCGCCGCAACCTCAGTCACCACCCGCAACCCGGCCCCCGCCAGTGCTTCCCGCACCACGCCAGAAAGTGCAAACCGTCGCGGCTGCCGCCCGATTGTCCCCTCTGTCGTCAAGCATCCCAATGCCACTTTCGGAGCGTCGGCCACGCCAGCCAGCGGCAACAGCAACATCTGCCCCGATAACGCCGGGCGGCCAATCGACCGCTCGGCTTCCAAGCCAATCTGCAGAATAGCCTGCGCCTGAAACACCTGATCCAACTCTTGTGCCATCCGTGTCCGCGCCACCGGTTCAAACAAGGCCGACAGCGGCATGCCGCGCAGATCCATCCCCATCAGATCATTCAGCAGCATCCCCGCCAACCGAAACCGCGCCAGCCCCGGCGCGATCTGCTCGATCAGAAACACCTTGTCCAGACAATCCGCCATGCCTCGCGGATCCAGCTGCGCACGGCTTGGCAAGCCGCCAGAGCTGCGCAAAGCCTCCCAATAGCCGCGCACCACCTGCAAAGCGGCAGTCGCCTCCAAAGCGCTATCGCCACCCTTGCCTTGCGGGCGTTTACCAAAGAAAGTTAACATCGTAGGCCCTCCACCAACCTTGGCTGCACAACAACCCAGACTTGCGCGGCTGCACAACTCAAGATTGCTTACTGATAAGTTAATATACACCAGTCGCCGCAGTTTTCGCGCAGAATCTGAACAAATGGTAAATGCCGCGCGCCGCCAGCGGGCCGCAAGACAGGAGAAGCGATGACGGTTTCGATGACAGGTTTTGCTGCGCGCAAGGGGCAGGGGGCGGGCCACAATTGGGCCTGGGACATCCGCTCGGTCAACGGCAAGGGGCTCGATCTGCGCTTGCGACTGCCCGATTGGGTCGAAGGGCTGGAGGCCGCCGTGCGCACAGCGCTGTCACAAAGCCTGCAGCGCGGAAATGTCAGCCTGACGCTGAAACTCAGCCGCGACGGTGCCACGGATGCGTCAGAGCCACTGCACCTGAACGCCGCGAGCCTTGCCGCCGTGCTGCGCGCCCTTGGCCAAATCGAGGACGCCGCGATGGCTGCGGGTGTCACACTGGCGCAACCCACCTCTGCCGATGTTCTATCGGTGCGTGGTGTGCTCGATACCGCCGCCGCCGATACCGACCCTGCGCCGATCCGCAGTGCTCTGTTGGCCGATCTGCCCGCGCTTCTGCAGGATTTCCACGCCATGCGCGCCGCCGAAGGTGCCGCGCTGAACGCCGTGATAGCCGCGCAACTCGCCCGCATCACTGACCTCACCGCCGCCGCCGCGACCGAGGCCGCCGCCCGTCGCGATGGCGCCGCCACCAGCTTGCGCGACGCTTTGGCCAAGGTTCTGGCCAATGCCGAAGCCGTCGATGAGACCCGCCTTGCGCAGGAGCTGGCCCTGATCGCGGTGAAAAATGATGTCACCGAAGAACTCGACCGCCTGCGCGCCCATATCGACGCCGCCCGCTCCCTGCTGACCGATACCGGCCAAGTTGGTCGCAAATTCGATTTCCTGATGCAGGAATTCATGCGCGAGGCGAATACACTCTGTTCCAAATCGCAAAGCCTTGGCCTGACCCGCATCGGGCTTGACCTGAAGACCGTGATAGACCAAATGCGCGAACAGGTTCAAAACGTGGAATAATCATGGCCCAAACCCTTAGCCGACGCGGCCTTTTGCTGATCTTGTCCTCGCCCTCGGGCGCAGGTAAATCCACCCTTGCGCGCAAGCTGATGGCGTGGGACCCGAGCATCCGCTTTTCGGTCTCTGCCACCACCCGCAAACCCCGCCCCGGCGAAGAAGATGGCCGCGAATATTATTTCCGCAGCCATGACGATTTCAAAACCCTGATCCGCACCGGCGACATGCTGGAACATGCCGAGGTGTTCGGCAATTTCTACGGCTCGCCCAAAGCCCCGGTCGAGGCCGCAATGCTGGCAGGCCGCGACACGTTGTTCGACATCGATTGGCAGGGCGGTCAACAGATCCGCAACTCTTCACTGGGCCGCGATGTGGTGTCGATCTTCATCCTGCCGCCCTCAATCGCCGAACTGGAATCGCGCCTGCGGGGCCGCGCGCAAGACAGTGACGAGATCATCGCTGGCAGGATGGCAAAATCCCGCGACGAGATCAGCCATTGGGCGGAATATGACTACGTCATCATAAATCACGATATTGATCATTCTTTCAACGAGTTGACGGCTATTCTTCAAGCAGAACGCCTGAAGCGTGACCGCCAACCAGACCTGTCTGATTTTGTCCGTAACCTGAACCGCGAGTTTGAAGCCCGATGATCTATGCTCTGGACGGTATCGCCCCGCAGATCGACCCTTCGGCTTGGGTGGCCGATACCGCCGTGCTGATCGGCAAGATCACCCTGAACGCCGATGCCAACGTCTGGTTCGGCGCGGTCTTGCGCGGCGACAATGAAGAAATCCTTGTTGGTCGGGGCTCTAACATTCAGGAAAACGCGGTTCTGCACACCGATATGGGCTATCCGCTGGTGATAGGGCCCAATTGCACCATTGGCCACAAAGCCATGCTGCACGGCTGTACCATCGGCGAGGGCAGCCTGATCGGCATGGGTGCCACCATCCTGAACGGTGCCAAGATCGGCAGAGGTTGCCTGATTGGGGCAGGGGCATTGATCACCGAAGGCAAGGAAATCCCCGACGGATCCTTGGTGATGGGGGCACCCGGCAAAGTGATCCGCCAGTTGGATGCCGAGGCGCAGGCCCGGCTGATCAAATCTGCCGAAAGCTACCAAGCCAACGCGCGACGCTTTGCCAAGGGTTTGACATTGCTCAAATAAAAAGGGGGCCAACTGGCCCCCGCGACGTCGTAGATTTTGGCGTGCGACAACCAGCAGGCTTAACCCCAGACAGCCTTGCGGGCGATGCGTTCTGCATCCTCGGGGAAAATGCCCAGGTCGAGTGCGACACGGCGCGGCATCCCGGCAATTTCGTCACGGGTGCGACGATACAGGGCGTGTTTCTCGGCAGCGGTGCGCAGTTGAGCAATAAGCGATTTCATCGTGTTTCCTTTTCCTCTGCGATGACTAGGCCCGGATGGCTTTGTCCCTCTCGCATGATCAAGATATAGGAAAACCGTTAGCGCCAACAACTGCCAATGCTGCGGTGCGGCATTGCGCGCAGTGCATAGCTGCCGCAATTCTGCCGTAGCTAAACCGGACTTGAATGAAAAAGGGGCGCCCAAAGGCACCCCCAAACCGATTTCTCTCAGAAATCGTGCACGGAATTCGCGCGAATTCCGCCCTACACCAGCCTCAGATCAGCTTACCCATTGCGACAGCGGTATCCGCCATGCGGTTAGAGAAGCCCCATTCATTGTCATACCAAGACAGGATCGAGCAGAATGTGCCATCCATCACCTTGGTCTGATCCATGTGGAACACCGACGAATGTGGATCATGGTTGAAATCGGATGAAACATTCTTGAACTCGGTATAGCCCAAGATGCCCTTAAGCGGCCCCGAAGTCGCAGCCTCCTTGATCGCCGCGTTGATCTCATCCACCGAAGTCGTGCGCTTGGCGATGAATTTCAGATCCACCACGGAAACGTTCGGCGTCGGCACACGGATCGCAAAGCCGTCCAGACGGCCCTTCAACTCGGGCAGCACCAGACCCACCGCCTTGGCAGCCCCGGTCGAGGTCGGGATCATGCTCAAAGCCGCTGCGCGACCGCGATACAGATCCTTGTGCATCGTATCCAGCGTCGGCTGATCGCCGGTATAGCTGTGGATCGTCGTCATCATGCCTTTTTCAATGCCAATCAGCTTGTTCAGCACAAAAGCAACGGGCGACAAGCAATTCGTCGTGCAGGATGCGTTCGACACCACCAGATCGGCCGAGGTCAGCGTGTCATGGTTCACACCATAAACGATGGTCTTGTCGGCATCTTCGCCGGGGGCCGAGATCAACACGCGCTTGGCACCGTTTTCAAGATGCGCCTTGCACTTCTCTTTGCTGGTGAAAATCCCGGTGCATTCCAGAACAACATCCACATCGCCCCAAGGCAGTTCTGCCGGGTTGCGCAAAGCGGTGACGCGGATCGGGCCGCGGCCCACGTCAATCGTGTCTGCCGTGGTGGTCACAACTTGCGGAAAGCGGCCATGCACCGAATCAAAGCGCAGCAAATGCGCGTTGGTTTCCACCGGGCCCAGATCATTGATCGCGATGACTTCGATATCGGTGCGCCCCGATTCGACAATCGCGCGCAGCACGTTACGGCCAATCCGGCCAAATCCGTTGATGGCGACTTTTACGGCCATGAGATACCCTCCTGAAAGCTGCGCGACAGGCGCGCGATGGAAACGGCGCGACTCACGCGCTGGATGCTAGCGCTAACATCACGAAACTGGCGTGACAATCAACGACAAAGGCGAAGCTTAGCGCCAGATCATCACATATTGAACCAGATCAAGCAACTTGCGCAGCAAAAACAGACAGGCCACGCCGCCGTTGAACACCACATCCACCCCGATCGCAGCCGCAATCAACAGGGCAAGCACCAAAGCAATACGGTCGGTCACGGCATCTCCGCTTTACTGCAGCAGCCGTCCCATCACCCCGGCCACATCGGCCATACGGCAGGAAAAGCCCCATTCATTGTCATACCAGGCTAGAACGCGGACAGAGCGCCCCACCACTTTGGTCTGGTCTGGGGCGAAGATAGACGAATGTGGGGTATGATTGAAGTCGATTGATACCTTGGGTTCGGGATCATAGGCCATCACCATACCCATATAGCCCGCCGCCGCCTCGCGCACGATCTCATTGACCTCTGCCACCGTCACCGATTTCTTGGCGATAAACGTCAGATCCACCGCAGAAACATTTGGCGTTGGCACCCGGATCGAACTGCCATCCAACAGCCCGGCCAATTCCGGCAGCACCTCGCCAATCGCCTTACCCGCCCCGGTCGAGGTCGGGATCATCGCCATTGACGCAGCCCGTGCGCGGTACAGATCCTTATGGCGGCGATCCAGCGTCGGCTGATCGCCGGTATAGCTGTGGATCGTCGTCATGATCCCGCTTTCAATGCCAATGCTATCGTTCAGAACCTTGGCCAACGGGGCCAGACAATTCGTCGTGCAAGATGCGTTCGAGACCACATGATGATCCGCCGTAAGGGCGCGATGGTTGACGCCGTAAACCACCGTCATATCCGCCCGCTTGGCCGGAGCCGAGACCAGCACACGCTTGGCCCCACGCCCCAAATGCACCGCCGCTTTCTCGCGCTCGTTGAATTGCCCGGTACATTCCAGCACCACATCAACGCCATCCCAATCCAGCTCTGCCGGATTATAGGTGCTCATCACCCGTATCGGCCCGCGCCCCAAGTCCAACTCATTGCCGGATACTTTGACCACGCCCGGAAAACGTCCATGCACCGAATCGTATTTCAGCAGATGCGCGTTGGTCTCAATCGGCCCGGTCGCATTGATCGCCACCACCTGCACATCATTGCGCGCCGATTCCGCGATATGCGCCAAAGTGCAACGGCCAATACGGCCAAATCCGTTGATGCCAATGGTAATCATGCGCAGCGCCCCTTGGTTCGATCCGTCGTGCCGATCTCTATAGGCAAGCTGCAAGCTGACGAAAAGCTTAAAAACGACGTAAATTCAACATGTTATCGCAAACATGACCTGTTCGCGCTAACAGGCCTGCACCTTTGCCTTTTGCATGTGCAGCAACTACATAAGATGTCTAAACAGCGATGAGGCAGGCATGAGCGGACTACTGGCACTTCTGGATGACGTGGCGGCCATCGCCAAGGTAGCTGCGGCTTCCATCGACGATATCGCGGGGGCTGCGGCCAAGGCGGGGGCGAAAGCCGCCGGCGTGGTGATCGACGATGCCGCCGTGACGCCGAAATATGTCCACGGCTTTGAGGCCAAGCGCGAGTTGCCGATCATCTACCGCATTGCCAAAGGCTCGTTGAAAAACAAGCTGATCATCCTGCTGCCCGCGCTTCTGGCGCTGGACAGCTTTCTGCCGCAGGTGATCACGCCCCTGCTGATGTTCGGCGGCGCCTATTTGTGCTTCGAGGGCGCAGAAAAGGTCTATCACGCTCTGGTGCCGCATAAGGATCACGCGGTCGAGGCCGATTTCGACACCAAAGACCCGGCCCGGCTGGAGGAGGAAAAGGTCGCAGGTGCGATCAAGACCGATTTCATCCTGTCGGCCGAGATCATGACGATCTCGCTCGCCGCAATCCCGGATAGCGGCTTCTGGATGGATGCGATCACCCTCGCCATCGTCGGCGCAATGATCACCGTTGCGGTTTATGGCGCTGTGGCGCTGATCGTGAAGATGGATGATATCGGCCTGCATATGGCGGCAAACCGCAAAACCGCCGCCGCACGCGCCTTTGGTCGCGGTCTTGTCACCGCGATGCCAAAACTGATGAGCTTTCTCTCCACCGTCGGCACCCTCGCCATGCTGTGGGTTGGCGGCAATATCATCACGCACGGGCTGGATGTGTTGGGTGTGCATGAACCCTATGGCACCATCCACCATTGGGCGGTTGCAGCGGGGCAGGCAATTCCACAAGCTTCAGGTCTGGTCGAATGGGCAGTGACGGCAGCCTGTGACGGTGTGATCGGATTGGCGTTGGGCCTGCTTTTGATCCCGATTGCCACCCGCATCATCATCCCCGTCTATGCCGCGATCACTGGAACGAAAAAGGCCGCGCATTAAGCGCGGCCCAATCGAACCAAAATCAAGCAGGGTAGGGTGGGGATTTTTCCCCCACCGCCCGCCATCGGATCAAAGCATCGCTTTAACCTTCGCCACAGCATTTTCCGCCGTGATCCCGAACTCTTTGTACAAACGCTCCATCGGGGCAGAGGCGCCAAAGCTCGACATGCCGACGAAATCGGCTTTGCCATCGCGGCCACGCTCGCCCAGCAACCAGCGATCCCAGCCCTGACGCACACCGGCTTCAATCGCCACCCGCACCGGTCCGGGCGGCAGCACCTTGCGGCGATAGGCCTCGTCCTGCGCTGCAAACAGCTCCATCGACGGCATCGACACAACCCGCGTGCCAATACCTTCGGCTTGCAGCAGATCACGCGCCTTCAGCGCGATTTCCACTTCCGAACCCGTCGCCATCAGAATGACCTGACGCTTGCCGACAGCTTCTTCCAGCACATAAGCGCCTTTGGCGGTCATGTTGGTGTTGGTATGGGTCTTGCGCACCGTCGGCAGATTCTGACGGCTCAGCGCCAGCACCGAAGGGGTTTTCTTCGAGGTAAACGCAATCTCCCAAGCCTCAGCAGTCTCAACCAGATCGGCAGGGCGGAAGACGTAAGTGTTGGGAGTAGCCCGCGAAATCGCCAGATGCTCCACCGGCTGGTGCGTCGGGCCATCTTCGCCCAAACCGATGGAATCATGCGTCATCACATAAACCACCGGCACACCCATCAGCGCAGACAGACGCATCGCAGGCCGCGCATAATCGGTGAAGCACATAAATGTGCCGGAATAGGGCCGCACACCACCATGCAGCGCCATGCCGTTCATAGCCGAGGCCATGCCATGCTCACGGATGCCGTAATAGACATAACGGCCCTTGCGATCCTCAACCCCGAACACGCCCAGATCGGCAGTTTTGGTGTTGTTCGATCCGGTCAAATCGGCCGAGCCGCCGATGGTTTCCGGCAACACCGGGTTGACCGCTTGCAACACCTTTTCGGACGCCGAACGAGTCGCCAGTTTCGCGCCAGCCTCAGTCGCCGCCTTCTTCACACCGCGAATGATCGCAGGCAGCTTTGCTGGCACATCGCCCGCAAAAATCCGCGCGAATTCAGCCTGCTTGGCGGGCGACAAAGCCGCCATCCGCGCCTCCCAAGCCGCACGCGCCTCACCACCGCGCACGCCAAACGCCTCCCACTGCGCCTTGATCGCCGCCGGGATCACGAAAGGCTCCGAAGTCCAGCCGTAAAGCTCTTTGACGGCTTTCATCTGGGCCGGATCGGTCAAAGCGCCATGGCCCTTCGAGGTATCCTGCGCCGCGTGACCCAACGCGATATGGGTCTTGCAATCAATCAAGGTGGGTTTGTCCGATTTCTTCGCGGCCGTCAAAGCCCGGTCAATATCCACCGGATCATGCCCGTCGCAATGCAGCACGTTCCAGCCGCTTGCCGCAAACCGCGCCCGCTGATCCGTCACATCCGACATCGACACTTTGCCATCAATGGTGATGCCGTTGTTGTCCCACATCACGATCAGGCGGCTCAGCTGCTGCTTGCCCGCCAGTGCAATGGCTTCCTGCGAAACGCCTTCCATCAAGCAGCCATCGCCCGCGATCACATAAGTGTAGTGATCCTGCACCTTGGATCCCCAACGCGCCCGCAGATTCTCCTCGGCAATCGCAAAGCCAACCGAATTGGCAATACCCTGACCCAGCGGCCCGGTGGTGGTCTCCACGCCCGAGACATGGCCATATTCCGGATGGCCCGCCGTAATCGCGCCCCATTGCCGGAAATTCTTGATCTGCTCGATCGTCACATCGGCATAGCCCGTGAGATACAGCAGCGAGTAGATCAGCATCGAGCCATGGCCCGCCGACAGAATGAACCGATCGCGGTCCGCCCAACGCGGCGCTTTCGGATCGAACTTCAGGTGCCGCTCGAACAGCACGGTTGCAACATCCGCCATGCCCATCGGCATACCAGAATGGCCGGAATTGGCGGCGGCGACGGCGTCCAACGTTAAAGTGCGGATGGCGGCCGCGCGCATCCAGTGGTCAGGGTGGGCGGTGCGAAGCGTCTGGATATCCAAGGCTGATGTCCTGTTCATAAGATTGGGTGGGCTGAAAGCTGCATAACAGCCCTTGCGGCAAGATCAAGCGCGCCCCGCAAGGCCTTGGACGCAAAAGACAAGACGGCCCCGCACCAAGCGGCTAAGATCAGGCTTGACGCAGACTTTGCTGATTCGCGCGCAGCGATGGGGCAGGGCCAGCACCTAAGATACAGAAAGGGCGTAAGACCCATGCAGGACATCACCGAACTGGAACGGCGCATCACCGCCGCGCTTGAGCGCATCGGGCGCGGCGTCGAAAGCCTCAGCGCTGCCGTGCCGATGCCCTCCGACAACCCGACAGCCATGCTGCCCGAAAGCGATTTCGCGGCGCTGAGCGAAAAACTCGATGAAGAACGCATGCTCAACGCGCAGCTGCAAGAACGCCTGCGCGCCGTGCACCTGAAGGACGAGGCCGAGAAAGCCGCCCTCACCGCCCAAATCGCAGCCCTCACCGCAGAGCTTTCCGAGTTGCGCGATCTTGCCGAAAACAGCGTGATCGAACCCGAATACATCAATCAATCCCTGCAATCCGAACTCGACGCCCTGCGCGCCGCCCGCGCGTCCGAAGCTGAAGAGCTTTCAGAGATCATCGCCGCCCTGAACCCGCTGATAGAAGAGGCCGCCGCCAATGCCTGATCTGGAAATTGCCATCGGTGGCCGCAGCTTCACCGTGTCTTGCCAACCCGGCGAAGAACATTTTCTGCGCGGCGCCGCCGCCATGCTTGATGCCGAGGCAGCCCCTCTGGTCGCCCAAATGGGCCGCTTGCCCGAAACCCGCATACTGTTGATGGCCGGGCTGATGCTCGCTGACAAAGCCGCTGCGGTCGAGGATGAAAACCGCCAGCTCAAATTGAAATTGGCCGAGATCGAATCCCGCCCGCAGCCCGAGCGTGAAAAGCTTGAAGTCGCCGTCGTCCCACCCGGTCTGCGCGAAACGCTGGAAGAAATCGCCGCCCGCGCCGAGGCTATGGCCGCTTCGGTCGAGGAACGTCTGCAATGATCCGCACATGCGTCCTGCTGCTGGGTTTGCTTGCGGCTTGCACGCCCGAAACCCCGCCGCCCGCCGCTTCTGACGCAAGTGATCCGAATGCCGTGCAATATCTCTGCGCCGATGGCACCAAAATTGCGACCCTGCTGGGCACCGACGGAAATCTGAAGCTGACCCTCAAGGGCGAAAACTTCAATCTGATCGCGGAGCAATCCGCCTCGGGCAATCGCTACGGCTGGCCGTCAGATGGCTCCAACTATGTCTGGTGGACCAAGGGCGACGAGGGCACGTTGTTCTGGAAAGACGGCACCAAAGGCGGCGCAGAATCCATCCTGCACGCCAAGTGCAAACAGCAATAATCAAACGCCGAAGTCTACGGCATTTGATTAAAATTTGCTTTCATCTGTTCCTAAATATCCCGGGGGCGCGGGGGCTGGCCCCCGCTCAACCCCTTCAACCAGCGTTGGCCTCGCGGATTTTATCCGCCGCCGCCTTGTCATAGGCCACGCCATTGGCCTCAAACAACGCATCCAACTCGCCCGACAAAGTCATCTCGATGGCAATATCGCAGCCGCCGACAAACTCGCCCTTGACGTAAAGCTGCGGAATCGTTGGCCAATCCGAAAATTCCTTGATGCCTTGCCGCACTTCTGCATCCGCCAGCACGTTCACATCGGTATAATCAACACCAAGGTAATTCAAAATTCCCGCCACCTTCGACGAGAACCCGCATTGCGGCATCATCTTGCTGCCCTTCATGAACAGCACCACGTCGTTCTTCGTCACAGTGTCTTTGATCGTATCCAAAGCGGTCATATGCGCCATCCTTATTGCGGTTTGCCGATTTCAACGGCCCGGATTGCCCGAAAGCAAGCCTACTTCATTCTTATTCCAACGCCTTCGTCGTCAGCGCCAATGCATGCAGCGCCCCTGACGGCCCATCCATCTTGCCCTTCAAACTGGCATAGACCGCGCGCTGTTGTTGCACGCGGTTCATGCCCTTAAAGCTGGCATCAATCACCTCGGCCGAGAAATGCGCGCCGTCGTCGCCCTGCACGGTAATCTTCGCCTGCGGAAACGCCGCGCGGATCAAGGCTTCAATTTCATGGGCTTCGATGGCCATTCTGCACTCCTGAATATCTTGCGCCAAATGTAAGCTTGGGGCAGGGGCGCTGCAAGGGGCCAATCAGCCCCGCTGCCACTCACTCCGCAGCATGCCATAGAGCATCAGATCAACCACCCGCCCCAACGCAGGCCGATACCAATGGCCGCGCAACCGCCCCTCCAGCACAAACCCCGCCCGCACATAAGCCGCCTGCGCCCGCAAATTTTCACCCGAGGCATCCAGCCACAGCCGTTGCGCCGCCAGATCGGCAAAAGCATAGCTGATCATGGCGCGCAAAAACGCCTGCCCCTCGCCGCGCCCAGCCAAGTCCAGCGCCAGCCTGCGCAATTCGACCACACCCGAACCATCCTGCGGCACGCCGTATAACGCAAAGCCGCGCGGGCCGTGATCGTCGTGCCAGATCAGCAGTAGCGCTGCGGGGTCGCTGAGATAGCTTGCAAGTTTGGTTTCATCATCATCGGTGATGAAAGGCGCATATTCGGCGCGCCCCGCGAGGCTGCGGATAAAGCCGAAATCGGTGGGCAGGGCAGGGCGCAGTTTCACAGCTGCCAGTCCCGTGCAAGGATGGCCATAAAGATGCAATCTGCCCATTCTCCATCCGGTCGCTGCCAGCACTCCCGCATCACGCCTTCGCGGATGAACCCGCAGATTTCGAACAGATGCAGCGCCCTCGCATTGTCATAGGTCGTATCCAACCCAAGCCGATGGCCGTCCAGCGCTGTAAACACCTGCGCCTGCACTGCCCGCACCAAGGCGCGCCCTTGTCCGGGCACTGTCGAGACGACCGCAGCCAAACTGAACACGCCCGGATGCCAGCGTTTCAGCGCGGCAAATCCCGCAACTCGACCTTCGAACTGCCACACAAAGAGCAGCCCCTCATTGGCCGCCGCTGCAATCTGAAGCGGTTCGGGCGGATCAATGTAGCGCTCCTCGGCCAGCCAAAGTGCCTCGATCACGGCAATGTCTTGCGCCGTGGCGGCCTGCAGCATCAGCCGACGGCTTTCTCAAACGCGCCACGATACAGCGCCGACAGCTCGGCCAAGCTGGCCTTGTCGCCGCCGAAATCCACCACATCGCCACCAAAGCGGCCAACGCGCACAACCTCGACACCGCCCAGCAACGCCGCCGCTTCCAGCGTTGCAGCCCCGGCTTCATCCACCGCCACCAGATAGCGCGCCTGATCCTCGCCAAACAGGGTGGCCACATCGCCCGCGATCAGCGACAGCCCCAAACCTGCGCCCTCTGCCATCTCAAACGCCGCCAAGGCAAGGCCCCCATCGGCCAAATCGGTGCAAGCCCGCAGCGCCTTGCGGTTGGCCAGAATGAAATCACCACTGCGCTTCTCGGCATCCAGATCAACCGCAGGCGCATCGCCCGCCTCAATCCCAAATGCCTCGGCCAACAGTGCAGACTGGCCCAGATGCCCAAACGTCTCACCCACCACCAGCGCCAAGTCACCCGCCACAGGGCGCCCCGCGATCAACGCGTCCAGCGAGGCCAAAATCCCCACCGCGCCAATCGTCGGCGTCGGCAAAATGCCCGAGCCATCCGTCTCATTATACAAAGACACGTTGCCCGACACGATCGGCATATCCAGCGCCGCAACCGCAGCCCCAATGCCCTTGATCGCCCCCACCATCTGCCCCATGATTTCGGGCTTTTCCGGGTTGCCAAAGTTCAGGTTATCCGTCGTGGCCAAAGGCTTGGCCCCCACAGCGATCAGGTTGCGATAAGCTTCCGCCACCGCCTGCTTGCCGCCCTCAAACGGGTTCGCCTTGACATAGCGCGGCGTCACATCGGACGTGAACGCCAGCGCCTTGCCCGTGCCATGCACCCGCACCACACCCGCACCAGCCCCCGGAGCCACCACCGTATCCGCCCCAACCATGCTGTCATACTGCTCGTAAACCCAAGCCTTTTGCGCATAGTTCGGCGAGCCGATCAGCGCCCGCAGCCCCGCAATCGCGCCAATGCTCGGCACATCCCCCAACGGCAAAGCCGCCGGCGTTTCCACCCAGGGCCGATCATATTCCGGCGCGCTCGACGACAGTTTCGACAAGGGCAGATCGGCCTTCACCTCATTGCCATGCAGGATCAGAAAACGATCTTCCGGGATCGTCTCACCGACAATCGCAAAATCCAGATCCCATTTCACGAAAATCGCCCGCGCCACATCCTCAAGTTCCGGCTTCAGAACCATCAGCATCCGCTCTTGGCTCTCAGACAGCATCATCTCATAGGCCGTCATGTTGGTTTCGCGCTGCGGCACGTCATCCAATTGCAGCTTTATCCCCAAACCGCCCTTGTCGCCCATTTCCACAGCCGAGCAAGTCAGCCCCGCCGCCCCCATATCCTGAATGGAAATCACCGCACCCGAGGCCATCAGCTCCAGACACGCCTCCAACAGCCGCTTTTCGGTGAAGGGGTCGCCAACCTGCACGGTCGGGCGTTTTTCCTCGATCGTATCGTCAAACTCGGCGCTCGCCATCGTCGCACCGCCCACGCCATCGCGCCCGGTCTTGGCCCCCAAGTAAACCACCGGCATCCCCACACCAGAAGCCACCGAGTAGAAAATCTTATCCGCATCCGCCAACCCTGCGGCAAACGCATTCACCAGACAGTTGCCGTTATACGATTTGTGAAAGCGCACCTCGCCGCCCACGGTCGGCACACCAAACGCATTGCCATAAGACCCCACGCCCTCGACCACGCCCTTGACCAGATAGGCGGTTTTCGGATGCGACGGCACCCCGAACGACAGCGAGTTCATCGCCGCAATCGGGCGCGCGCCCATGGTGAACACGTCGCGCAAGATCCCACCGACCCCCGTGGCAGCGCCCTGATGCGGCTCGATGTAAGACGGGTGGTTATGCGACTCCATCTTGAAGATCACCGCCTGCCCGTCGCCAATATCGACCACGCCCGCATTTTCCCCCGGCCCACAGATCACCTGCGGCCCCGTCGTCGGCAAAGTGCGCAACCAGCGTTTCGAGGATTTATACGAACAGTGCTCATTCCACATCGCGCTGAAAATCCCCAGCTCGGTGAACGTGGGCTCCCGCCCGATGATCTCCAGCAGCCGCGCATACTCATCCGGCTTCATGCCATGTTTAGCGATCAGATCGGGGGTGATTACGGGGTCGGTCATGATCGCATCCTCATCGGTTTTGGCAGCGGATTTCCTTGCGCGCGACATAAGCCAAACCCCCGCCAAGGGGAAGCGCAAAGGCATCCGCGCCACAAATTCCCTGAGAATTTCGACCCTTTGGAAAAAAAAACGTGCCCCGCAAAACCACAGCACCCGCGCGTGTGGCGATCTGGTGCTGCATGCGGATGCTGCGCCCGCGCCGCACAAGGCACAAGCGACCCCAAACCACCTTGCGGTTGATCTTCACCTGCAACCAACCTCACCGCGGCATCTGCACAAAGCTGCACCCCGCGCCCGGGAATCACCGGAACCGAACCTTGCCGATGCCCGCGCCATAGCTCTGGCCCGCCATCCCGCCAACGCCACCTTCTTGCGCGCCCGCCAGAAAAAACTGCCGCGCTAACGGGCAGTTAACAAAAATCCAGCCAGAATGAAAAAAAAGGCCGAGCTTTCGCTCGGCCAAGTCCAACAGGGAGGTATGAAGCAGCAAGAGCGAACTCAACCGCTGCTTCATGGCGGTGTGTATACCTATGCGCGCTTTGCCTCAATAATGATCAGACTGCAAATGCAGCAATGCCGTCATGCACGCGGCGCATAGCTTTGACCGGATGGTCAGTTTTTGGCGGTGATTTGGGCGCAAGACGTGTCACAGAACACTTACTCATATTTCCACCACACTCTCCTGCTTAAAGGGGCAAAGAATGGATGGTTAGGTGAGACGGTGCGATTTTTTGTAGCTTTGATGTGCTGCGGACTTTGGATCGTGGCGGCACAGCCAGCTTTGGCCTCGCCTCAGACTGATGCGAATGAGATCGTCGCGCATTATGTCAACGATGCCGATTTCAAGACTACCCTAAGCAAAATGTGGGCGGATGCCTACGCCAGCAAACTCTCTGCCGTGTTGGCCGCGCGGGCTGTGACTGTGGTCGATCAAAAGCGGTTTACCGCGTTGGTTATGGAGTCCACAGGCGAGCCACCCTTCAAACGCCTTGAAAGGAACACTTCTGCAACGCTTGCTCAAATCTGGCAGCCAGCGGAACTTAAAGCGCTGGCGGACTCCTTGCGCCATCCACAACTGAGATCGCGCGATCTCACCTCAGGGCAGACGAACGTCGCGCCAATCACTACGGACAGCCTCGATCAGGCGCTTTCGGTTGCAATGAGCAAGATGCAGCAACAGATCTCGGCGCTTCGACAGCGCGAAACAAGCCGGGGTGAGGCCGCGCTGTTTTCAGTCGCCATCGCCCTTATTGGCGGCATGGCGCAAGAAACCCACAAGATCGAGATTGATCTTAGCGCCCCATACGTTGCTGAGATGCTTGAGGTGGATGGAGTCTTCCGATTCACAAATCGTATTGCGCGAAACGACCTTATCCGTGAACTGCGTCGCTCCGATCCAGCGCAACGCTCTGGCATCGTCTGGCGAAAACCAGCACGCGCAGCGCCCTGAACGCCGTGCGGCGGCATGTCGCAATGATTAACAGCGTGTGAATGACGAGCGATAACCCCTTGATTTCTATAAAACGGCAAGCCTGTCCACGCGTGGACACACCCCAGCCTACAACTGCTGCCGTTTACGAAACGCGAAAATCTCTTCCTGCACGAAATCCCGGAAGGCCGAGACTCGCTTGGAATGTCGCAACTCCTCGGGGTAGGCCAGAAACACCGGCACTTCTGTCGATTCCGTCTCGGGCAGCACCCGCACCAGATGCGGGAAATCCTCGGTCAGATAATCCGGCAGCACCCCGATGCCCAGATGGTTCAAGACCCCCTGCAGCACCCCGAAATAGTTGTTCACCGTCAGGGTGGACGGAATATCATGCGCCATCAGATCCGCCACCAGATTGGCCCCCGCCGCCACCTGCGCCGTGCCCGCATGCTGACAAATCAAGCGATGCTGGGTGAAATCATCAATCGTCGCAGGCGTGCCATGCTCGGCCAGATACTCCGGCGTCGCATAAAGCCGCATCCGAATGTTCATCAACCGCTTGCGGATCAGATCGGCCTGCGACGGCTCCTTCATCCGAATGGCCACATCCGCCTCGCGCATCGGCAGATCAAGCACACGCTCTTCCAGCATCAGATCAATCTTCAGACTGGGGTATTTCTTGTACAGCGCGGGCAACCGCGGCGCCAACCACAACGTCCCAAACCCTGTCGTCGTCGTCACCCGCAACTCGCCAAACACCTCATCCTCGGAATCGCGGATCCGCGCCGCCGTCGCATCCAGCCGTTTGACCATCGCTTGCGTCGCATCATACAGCAACTCGCCCTGTTCCGTCAGGATCAACCCCCGCGCATGGCGGTGGAACAGCGTCACCGAAAGGCTCTCCTCCAGCGCCCGGATCTGCCGACTGACCGCCGATTGCGACAGATGCAGAACATCACCCGCATGAGTGAGGCTGCCCTTTTCGGCAACCGCATGAAAAATGCGCAGCTTGTCCCAGTCCATCGGTCCCTCAGAATTATTTCGCGTATGATACCATAAGCCTGCTTATCTATGCACAAAATCCGCCCTGTAAACGGGGCATTTCGGTAATTTTTCCCACTTCTTGACAAGATTATCCCGCGCGCCCGTCATTTAAGCGTCACGCACAGCCATTACCCTGCATCAAAGCTGCCATTCCGCCCGCGCAACACCCGAGGCCCCCAGATGCAAACCAACATCAGCCGCGACATCTCTTACGCCACATCGGCCCGCACCAAACCCGGCCGCGCGCTGATCCGTGTGCTGGAAAACGTCTCGGGCCGCCGCAGCCTGATCGCCCGCGCCTCGGGGTACGAGGATGACATCGCGCAAGGCCGCTCATTCTGGCAAGTGATGCCCGATCGCTATGGCCTGTCGCTGGATCTGATCGCAGGCGCGCTTGCCAATATCCCGCGCAGTGGCCCGTTGGTGCTGATCGCCAACCACCCCTATGGCATCCTTGATGGCCTGATGCTGGGCCATATCCTTGACGCAACCCGCGGCGATTTCCGTATACTCTCCAACGCCGTGTTCCGCCGGGCCGAGGCTTTGAACAAAGTCCTGCTGCCGATTTCGTTCGATGAGACCAAGGAAGCCACCCGCATCAACCTGCAAACCCGCGCCACAGCCCTTGAATACCTTTCCGAGGGCGGTGCCATTGGCATTTTTCCCGGTGGCACCGTCTCGACCTCACGCAAACCATTTTCCCGCCCGATGGACCCCTCTTGGCGCAATTTTACCGCCAAAATGATCGCCAAATCCAACGCAACCGTGGTGCCGATCTATTTCGAGGGTCACAATTCACGCCTGTTCCAACTCGCCTCGCGCGTCCATTCCAACCTGCGTCTCGCCATGTTGCTGAAAGAGTTCAAATCCCGCACCGACACCCCTGTCCGTCTGGCCATTGGTCAGCCCATTCCCACCGCCACCCTCCAATCGCTGAAATCCGACCCCACCGCGATGATGGAAACCCTGCGTCAAGCCACCTACGCCCTTTCGCAGCAGAACATTCCCTCCTATGCTTTGGGCTACGAGTTCGAGGCGAAATACAAATCCCGCTAAACCGCAGCCTCAAGACTGCGAAAACGGGCAGGGGGGCAACATGGCAGTAGGCGTTTTTGATTCCGGCATCGGCGGGCTGACAGTGCTGGACGCGCTGCAAAAGCGCCTCCCCACCACCCCTTTTGTCTATTTCGGCGACAACGCCCATGCCCCCTACGGTGTGCGCACCCATGACGACATCTTCAATCTGACCTGTGCGGCGGTCGAACGCCTCTGGGCCGAGGGTTGCGATCTGGTGATCCTCGCCTGCAATACCGCCTCGGCAGCCGCCCTGAAACGCATGCAGGAAACTTGGCTGCCGCCCGAAAAGCGCGTCCTTGGTGTGTTCGTGCCGCTGATCGAGGCCCTCACCGAACGCCAATGGGGCGACAACTCCCCGCCGCGCGAAGTCAGCGTCAAACACGTCGCCCTGTTCGCCACCCCCGCCACAGTCGCCTCCCGCGCCTTCCAACGCGAACTCGCGTTCCGCGCCATCGGTGTCGATGTCGAAGCCCAACCCTGCGGCGGCGTTGTTGATGCCATCGAGCAAGGCGACGAAATCCTCGCCGAAGCCCTTGTGCGCAGCCATGTCGAGGCCCTGAAACGCCGCATGCCCCACCCACAAGCCGCCGTTCTGGGCTGCACCCACTACCCGCTGATGGAAAAAACCTTCGCCGAAGCCTTGGGGCCGGAAGTCAAAGTCTATTCCCAAGCCAACCTCGTCGCCGAATCCCTCGCCGACTACCTCACCCGCCGCCCGGAAATGCTGGGGCAGGGCACGCAAAGCAAATTCATCACCACCGGCGACGCGGCCTCCGTCTCCAACAAAGCCACGCAATTCCTGCGCAAGAAGGTGGTGTTCGAGGCGGCGTGACCCCTCGGCCCCAAATTCCCGCCCCGGTAGGGTGGGGCTCCACCCAACCACCTCACAAATCTCCAATTTCACATTGGCCCAAATACTCCCCGCGGAGCGTTCCGAACGATCAATCCTCGGATCGGATTGGCGGTATCACGCGACGGTGGCAGTCCTCCCAAAAGCGTTCAGATCAATTTCGCGGTTCTGCAAAATTCATCATCCTGCCTGAAAATTTACCCCGTCTTAACCATCCTGCCGGTTGCTACAGAGACCAAGTGTCGCCCTTGCACTTCCGAATTTATGTAGCTACATTAAATGCAGATAGAATACGACCCCGCCAAACGCGACGCGACCCTGCTCAAACGGGGTTTGGACATGGCCGCAGCAAGCGCAATCTTTGAAACTGAGATTCTCACCGTTAAAGATGATCGCATGGACTACGGCGAAGTTCGGTTTGTAACAGTTGGATATATGAACGGCCGGATGATGTTTGTGGCATGGACACCAAGGGGCGGCGTGAGGCGCATCATTAGTATGAGGAAAGCAAATGACCGTGAAATTGCCAAGTTCAGCATCGAGCAAGGTTTTGGTGATTGATCCTGCCTCAGAGCCGGATGACGATCTGCCTGATATGACCACCCCCTACTGGGCTGCCAAATTCGCCGCAGCCCGCGTCCAGCGTGGCCGCCCAAAATCCGCCACGCCCAAAATCTCCACCACCCTGCGCCTTGACCCCGAGGTGCTGGAAGCCTTCAAATCCAGCGGCCCCGGCTGGCAAAGCCGTATGAACGACGCCCTGCGCAAAGCCGCAGGTCTGTAGGGTGCGTGATCTCACGCACCTTCCACAAGCGGCGCAAACCTTAACAAACCCTTAAATCCACTGCCCCACCCCCTTGAATACAAACAACAAAAATAGGTCCCGAGTTGGGACCACCCCAAAAGGCCCCAAAAAATGCTCCCCCTAGACCAACACCGCGCCGCCCGTCTTGAAGCCCTGCAAGCCGAGGACGGCTGGCTGAACCTCACCGACCGGGTAGACCTTAATCCCGGCCCCCAAACGGTAGGCACCGCCCCCGACAACCAAATCCAACTCTCCACCGGCCCCGCCCATCTTGGTCTGATCGACCCCACCGCCCAAACCCTGACCCCCCCCAACGCCGCCCCGCTCCCGTTCCAACCCGCCCCCGGCGGCTTCCCCCAACTGCGCGCCGGAACCCTCCTCCTCGAACTCCACACCGTTGACGGCACCCCAGCCCTGCGCGTCCGCGACCTGACCTTGCCACGGAAAGCCACCCTCCTTTACTTCCCCACCAACGAAACCCTGATCATCCGCGCCCGCTGGCATGCCCTACCCACCCCCGTCGCCCAATCCATCGACCAGAAGGGCGGTGCCACCACAACCGTCAGCCTGACCCACACCGCCCATTTCACCCATGACGGCCACGCCATCACCCTGCTGGCCACACACTGGAAAGACGGCAAGCCGATGTTCGTGATCCGTGACCAGACGAGCGGACGCGAAACCTACCCCGCCTCACGCTTCCTGATCGGCGAGGATGCCACCGACACAGAGATCACCCTCGATTTCAACCGCGCCTTCACGCCCCCCTGCGGCTTCACCGATTTCGCGATCTGCCCGCTGCCGCCGCGCGAAAATATCCTGCCGTTTCGCATCGAGGCGGGCGAGCGCCTGACACCATAATTTCACTTGCATCTGCCCCCCTCAGCCGCCACATCTGCGCCACCAAAATCAGAGGCCGCCATGACCCATCGCATCGCCATTCTCGGAGCATCTGGCTACACGGGCGCAGAGCTTGTCCGCCTGATCGCCACCCATCCCGATATGAAAATCGTGGCGCTTTCGGCTGACCGCAAAGCGGGCATGGCGATGGCCGAGGTGTTCCCTTTCCTGCGCCACCTCGATCTGCCGCGCCTGCAAAAGATCGACGAGATCGACTTTTCCGGCATTGATCTTTGCTTCTGCGCGCTGCCGCATGCCACCACGCAGGTTGTGGTTTCAGCCCTGCCGCGCGATCTGAAGATCGTCGATTTGTCGGCAGATTTCCGGCTGCGCGATCCGGCCGAATATGAAAAATGGTACGGCCAACCCCACACCGCGACCGATCTGCAAAAAGAAGCGGTCTATGGTTTGACCGAGTTCTACCGCGATGACATCCGCGACGCGAGGCTGGTGGCTGGCACCGGCTGCAATGCGGCCACCGGGCAATATGCCTTACGTCCGCTGATTTCAGCGGGGGTGATTGATCTGGATAACATCCTGATTGATCTCAAGGCGGGGGTGTCGGGGGCAGGGCGCAGTCTGAAGGAAAACCTGCTGCACGCCGAGCTTTCCGGCGGAACCCATACCTATTCGATGGGCGGCAAGCATCGCCATCTGGGTGAGTTTGATCAAGAGTTCAGCAAACTCGCGGGCCGCCCGGTCCATATCCAATTCTCGCCGCACTTGCTGCCGATGAACCGCGGGATTCTGGCGACAACCTATGTGCAGGGCGACGCGCGCGTGATCCACCAGACTTTGACCGATGCCTACGCGACCGAGCCGTTCCTGCAGGTGCTACCCTTTGGCGCACTCCCCTCGACGCGCGACATTGCCGGTTCTAACTACTGTCATATCGGCGTGATTGCAGACCGGATTGCGGGCCGCGCCGTCGTGGTTGCGGTTTTGGACAACCTGACCAAAGGCTCGTCGGGGCAGGCGATACAGAACGCCAATCTGATGCTGGGGATAGAGGAAACAGCGGGGCTGACCTTGGCACCGATGTTCCCGTAAGGGGCTGATATGGCTGGGTTGAAAAGCTTGAAGAAACGCCGTCGTGTGCAGTTGATCCTGTTTGCGTTTGTGTTGCTTGCGGCCTCAACCGCGCTGATCGGCTATGCGATGCGTGATGGGATTAACTTTTTCCGCTCGCCCAGTCAGGTTCTAAGCGATCCGCCGCGCGCGGGCGAAGTTTTCCGCATCGGCGGCTTGGTCGAAAAGGGCACCTTGCAGCGTGGGCAGGGTGAGACGATCAGCTTTAGCGTCACCGATACCAACCATTCGGTTCCGGTGAAATACACCGGAGTTTTGCCTGATTTGTTTGAGGAAGATGCGGGCATGGTGGGCACAGGCTCGATGCAGGGCGATACCTTTGTTGCATCGGAAATCCTTGCCAAGCATGATGAGAATTACATGCCGAAAGAGGTCGTCGACGCGCTAAAAGCTCAGGGCGTTTACGTCGCACCAAAGGACTAGCGCGCGCCGCAGTTTCAACAGATTAACCCGTTCGCGCCACCATTGCCCCTGTCTAGCCAAGGGGAGATGCGATGAAATCGGTGCAAGATCTGGCGGTGGAAATTGTCGCGCGTGAGGGTGGTTTTGTAAACGACCCCGATGATCCGGGCGGAGCCACCAAATATGGTGTTATCCTGAACACTCTGCGCCGCTTGGGCATTGATGTGACGCGCGATACCCGTATTGATGTGGCTGATGTGCGTGCGCTGACCCCTGCACAAGCCGTTGATATCTATGTCGAACATTACCACCACCGAACCGGGATCGGCGCTTTGCCAGAAGCATTGCAGCCTTCTGTCTTTGATATGTATGTCAATGCCGGAGCCAATGCGGTCAAGGTGTTGCAGCGTTTACTGACCAGCATGGGCTTCCCCTGCGACGCCGATGGTCAGATCGGTCCGCAGACCATTCGTGCCGCCCAAATGGCCGCCGAGGCTGCCCCCAGCCATATCGCTGATGCCTATGCGATCGCGCGCAGGAACTACTATTACGGCTTGGCGGATGCCCGCCCCGCCAGCCGCAAATATGCCCGCAGGCGGGATGGCGGAAAGGGGGGGTGGATCACGCGGGCAGAAGAATTCATGGCGGCGAAATATCGACTGACCGAAGCGCAACATCAGGCGAGGGTGGCAGCATGGGGCTGATTGGCAATATTTTGAACGCGCCGGGGGCAGTCACGGCTTTGGGCGATGCCGCCTAGGGCGTGGCCGAGGTGTTTGTGGCATCGGCCACCAAGCGGATGGAGTTGTCCGCGCAGGCGCAAGCAGCAGCGCTAGAGCAATTTGGCGATGAATTCGTCAATGCCTCGGGCAGTTGGTTTGATCGGCTGGTTAATGGTTTGAACCGCCTGCCGCGCCCGCTGCTGGCCTTTGGCACGATCGGATTGTTCGTCTATGCGATGGTTGATCCGCCGGATTTTGCCCTGCGCATGGTCGGCTTGAACGCCGTGCCAGAGCCGCTTTGGTGGCTGCTGGGGGCGGTGGTGGCATTCTACTTTGGCGCGCGCGAGACGCATTACTTTCGCAACCGCCCGGTCAGCATGCCGCCGGGTCTGACCGCGGCGCCCACGGCTTTGGCTGCGGCATCGGAGGCCAATTCTGCCTTGGATGACTGGCGATCTGGCCAAAACTGACCGCTAGGACGGCCCAAAACCGGGGCCGTCCTTGACCTGTCTTGCTGGCTCTGGCATGCCCACAGCAACGAGACAGGAATTGATCAAATGAACCTCTTTGCCGAAATCCGCACTCTTGTGACCGATAGCCTGACGGCTTTGGTGGCCGAGGGGGCGTTGCCGTCCGGGTTGGACTTTGCAGCAGTTGCGGTCGAGCCGCCGCGCGATCCGTCGCACGGTGATATGGCGACCAATGCGGCGATGGTGCTGGCCAAACCGGCGGGCATGCAGCCCCGCGCGATTGCCGAAGCGCTTGCAGCCAAGCTGTCACTGGATGCGCGTGTGACGGGTGTTGAAGTGGCAGGACCGGGTTTTTTAAACCTGCGTCTGGCGGCGAATGTGTGGCAGGGCGTGGTGAAAGCGGCGCTGACCGAGGGACTAGAATTTGGGCGCTCGATGATGGGCGGGGGCCGCAAGGTCAACGTCGAATTCGTCTCGGCCAACCCCACCGGGCCGATGCATGTCGGCCATGTGCGCGGTGCGGTGGTAGGCGATGCCTTGGCGCGGCTGCTGGACTTTGCCGGTTGGAACGTCACCCGCGAATATTACATCAACGACGGCGGCGCGCAGGTCGATGTGCTGGCGCGCTCGGCCTATGAGCGGTACCGCGAGGCCAACGGGCTGGAGCCTGAAATCCGCGAAGGTCTTTATCCCGGCGATTATCTGATACCGGTCGGCGAGGCTTTGAAGGCGAAATATGGCGCGTCTTTGCTGGATAAGGGCGAAGAGGTTTGGCTGGCCGACATCCGCGAAATCGCATCCGAGTTGATGATGGACGAAATTCGCGGCGATCTGGCGGCGTTGAACGTTAAGATGGATGTGTATTCCTCGGAAAAGGCGCTCTATGGCACCGGGCAGATTGAGGCTGCCATTCAAGCTCTGCGCGATATGGGCCTGATCTATGAAGGCACGCTGGAGCCGCCAAAGGGAAAAACGCTGGATGATTGGGAGCCTCGGGTGCAGACCCTGTTCCGCTCCACCGCGCATGGCGATGACGTAGATCGCCCGGTGATGAAATCGGACGGCGCCTGGACCTATTTCGCCCCCGATATCGCCTATCATTACAACAAGGTGCAGCGCGGCTTTGACGAGCTGATCGACATTTTCGGTGCTGATCACGGCGGCTATGTCAAGCGGATGAAGGCTGCGGTCTCGGCCCTGTCGGGTGGCAAAGTTCCGTTGGATATCAAGCTGGTGCAACTGGTCAAGCTGTATAAAAACGGCGAGCCGTTCAAGATGTCAAAGCGGGCAGGGACGTTTGTGACCTTGCGCGATGTGGTCGAACAGGCGGGCGCCGATGTGACCCGTTTTATGATGTTGACGCGCAAGAACGATGTGACCCTTGATTTCGATTTCGCAAAGGTGCTGGAGCAGTCGAAAGACAACCCGGTGTTCTATGTGCAATACGCCAATGCCCGGATCAACTCGGTGCTGCGCAAATCGCGCGAGGCTGGCATTGACTGCGGTGATGCAGCGCTGGCAAAGGCTGATCTGGCAATCCTTAGTCACCCGGCCGAGATTCAAATGGCGCAAAAACTCGCCGAATGGCCGCGCCTGGTCGAGATCGCCGCAAAGGGCAACGAGCCGCACCGCATCGCGTTTTACCTGTATGAGTTGGCCTCGGAATTCCATGCGTTGTGGAACAAGGGCAACGATGATCCGAGCTTGCGCTTTGTCCAAGACGGCAATGCGGCAACATCTGCGGCAAAAATCGCCCTCGCGCGTGCCACAGGCGTTGTGATTTCAGCGGGCCTTGGTATCCTTGGCGTCACTCCGGTAGAGGAAATGCGGTAAGTGCCAAATTCTTACCTGCCCAACCGGAACGGGCAAAATAACAAGCAGGGGTGGCATGTATCGCCCTTGCACGCGAGGCAAAACATGGCGGACGTGGATTTCGATGACTTCGACGGCGGTTATGCTGGGCATAGTGCGGGCCCGCTGACGGGTCGTGCGCTGACAATCGTCAACATCGCGGGGGCGGTTTGCTCTCTTGCATTGGTGGTCGGGCTGGGTGTCTGGGGCTATAAACTGGCGGTGCGCGATGTCTCTGGCATCCCTGTGGTGCGCGCACTTGAAGGCCCGTTGCGGATCGCACCAGACAATCCCGGCGGTGATGTGGCGATGCATCAGGGGCTGTCAGTCAATGCCGTCGCCGCGGCCGGAACCGCGTTGCCGCTGCCCGAAAAACTGCTTCTCGCCCCGCGTGAGGCAGTTTTGACCGCTGAAGATCAGGCGGGCACCGCAGAGCTTGCGCCCTTGCCAGAAGCCAGCGCGGCGCTTGGTGGCATCGTGGCCCCGGCAGATAGCCTGACCGCTGAACCTCGCCTTGCCCCGGTGGAAATTGCCCCGGTTGTGGTCACGGCAGAAACCATACCGTCCGATCCGATGGCGGCGGCAAGCGATCTCGCGGTGGAGCAACCCTTACCCGCAACGCAAGAGGATGCTGTTGCAGCGGCCCTTGCGGCGGCTTTGGCTGAAGGCAGCGAAGCGGATTCCGCGCCGGTTGAAACGGCTGCTGCAGATACCGCAACCTCGATCCGTCCGAAATCACGCCCTGCAAAACAGACCGCCGTTGCAGATGCTGCACCCGCCGATACGGTTGCCGTAACGGACGAACCTGCCGCTGTTGAAACCGAACAGGTGCCCGCCGCAACTGCTGGCGTTGCCGAAATTGACCCGAGCACCATCGCGGCTGGCACCCGGCTTGTGCAGCTTGGCGCGTTTGATGACGAGGCCAGCGCGCGGGCCGAATGGGCTAAGCTCCAGGCCAATTTTACCGACCTTTTGGCCGGCAAGGCCATGGTCGTGCAATCGGCGCAAAGCGGCGGTCGCACCTTTTATCGCCTGCGTGCGCATGGTTTTGCAGATGAAGACGTTGCGCGTCAATTCTGCGCGACGCTGCTGGCACAAAATGCCTCGTGCATCCCGGTTGCACAAAAATGATCGGCGCTGGGGCGGCGATTTTCGGCTGCGCAGGCCTGAGCCTGACCGCGCGCGAGCGTGATTTCTTCCGCGATTATGATCCGCTTGGCTTCATCGTGTTTGCGCGCAATATCGACACCCCTGCGCAAATCACCCGGCTGACCGCCGATCTGCGCGACAGCGTTGGCCGCGATGCGCCGGTGCTGGTTGATCAAGAAGGCGGGCGCGTCCAACGTCTGCGCGCGCCGCATTGGGCCGAATGGGCACCACCACTCGACACCGTCGATAAGGCGGGTGCACATGCCACGCAAGCTATGGCGCTGCGTTCTATGGTGATTGCAGCCGAATTGCGCGCAGTGGGCATTGATGCCAATTGCGCCCCTGTGGCCGATATTGGTGGCCCTGAAACCCACCCGTTCCTGCGCAACCGCTGCTATGGTCAAGACGTTGAAACTGTAACGAAAATAGCTCGTGCCGTGGCCGACGCCCATCTTGAAATCGGTGTGCTGCCGGTGGTCAAGCACATGCCGGGGCATGGTCGATCTGTCAGCGATACCCATCTTGATCTGCCGACCGTCACCACCGACCGCGCCACTCTGGCCGCGACAGATTTCGCGCCGTTTCGGGCGCTGGCTGATCTGCCGATGGCGATGACTGCGCATATCATCTTTGCCGCATATGATCATTTGCCTGCGACGCAATCGCCGAAAATGATCGAGGTGATCCGCAATGAGATCGGATTTGGCGGGCTTTTGATGACCGACGATCTGAACATGCAGGCGCTCAAAGGCACGCTGGGCGAACGCACCGCCCGTTCCATGGCGGCGGGCTGTGACATTGCCTTGCATTGCAAAGGTGAAATGGCCGAAATGCTTGAGGTTGCCGCAGCCGCAGGCAGCATGACCGACGCCGCCCGCGCGCGCGCGAAAGCTGCACTTGCGCAGCGTCGCCCGGCAAAATCCGTTGACATCGCCGCGCTGAAGGCCGAATTCTCGGCTCTGCTGGGCGAGGGTGTTGATGGCTAATCCGGAAAGCGATGATTGGACAGCGCCCGAACGGGTGCCCGCAGCGGAACGGCTGGCCTCGGAAGCACTGATCATTGATGTCGATGGCTTTGAAGGGCCTTTGGATCTTTTGCTGATGCTCTCGCGCACCCAAAAGGTCGATCTGCGCAAGATTTCCGTGCTGCAACTCGCCGAGCAATATCTGGTCTTTGTGGAGCGCGCGGCTGCTTTGCGGATCGAACTTGCCGCCGATTATCTGGTGATGGCGGCTTGGCTGGCGTTTCTGAAATCACGCCTGTTGCTTCCGCCAGAACCGGGCGAAGCGGGGCCATCCGCCGAGGATCTTGCCGCGCATCTGGCGTTTCAGCTTGAACGTCTGGCCGCGATGCGCGAATCCGCGGCCCGGTTGATGGCGCGCGACCAACTGGGCCGCGATTTTTTCGCCCGCGGGGCCCCCGAGACTGTCACGCGTCACGTCAGCGTCAGCTATACCGCCAATCTTCTGGATCTTATGCGCGCCTATGCCCGCATCCGCACCCGCGATGATTTTCGCCCCTATGCCTTTGATCGCAAAGATGTCTACACGATGGAAGATGCGCTGGAACGCATGCGTGGTTTGCTGGGCTACGCCGGGGAATGGTCTGATCTGAACAGCTTCATGCCCGAAGGCTGGGAGGTATCTCCCGCCCGCCGCAGATCTGCCACTGCGGCGCATTTTGCCGCGATTTTGGAGATGGCCAAACGCGGTCAGGTGCAAATCAAGCAGGGCGAGGTATTCGCCCCGTTGATGATCCGCAGGCTTGAGTCATGAGCGATCCGATCGAAAAAAGCCTCTTTGAAGCGCCGCCGATGGGCGAGCAAGAGCGGATGGTGGAAGCCATCCTGTTCGCGGCCACCGAAACCGTCACACTTGCCGAGTTGATCAAGCGCATGCCGCATGGTTGCGATCCGGCTGAAGCCCTGTTGACCTTGCGTCGCCGCTATGAGGGGCGGGGGGTGAATTTGGTGAAAGTCGGGGATGCCTACGCCTTTCGCACAGCCGCCGATTTGGGGCATCTGATGCAAAAGGAAAGCGCCGAGCAGCGCAAACTGTCGCGCGCGGCGATTGAGACGCTGGCAATCGTCGCCTATCATCAGCCGGTCACCCGGGCAGAGATCGAGGAAATCCGCGGTGTTGCGGTCAGCCGGGGCACGGTGGATCAGCTGTTGGAACTCGATTGGATCAGGCTGGGGCGGCGGCGGATGACGCCGGGCAGGCCAGTGACTTTTGTGGTGACCGATCACTTCCTTGACCATTTCGGGCTGGAATCAGCCCGGGATCTGCCGGGGCTGAAAGAGCTGCGTGCCGCTGGTTTGCTGGACAGCCGCCCCTTGCCGGGCGCACTTTCAATCCCATCTGAAGATGAAGACCAACAGCCCAGCACCGGGCAAAGCGAACTTTTTGAGGATTAGGCCGATGGACCGTATCATTCAGATGATTTTGAACAGGTTTCTGGGCCGTTTGGTCAATATTGGCGTGAATAAGGGTATAGATTATGCGGCGGGGCGCGGCAAATCCCCTGACCAGATGACCCCGGCAGAGCGCGAACAAGCGCGCGCTGGCAAAGATATGAGCAAGCGCGCAAGGCAAGCCGCGAAACTGATGCGGCGCATCCGCTAAAACAAAAGGCCCGCCGGTTTGGCGGGCCTTTTGGATCTATAGCAAAGGTTTAGCGCGCGCGACGCCCGCCACGACGCCCCGAGGTCGCAGCCGTGGCCGCAGCAGATGCCTCGGCAAAGGTCGCCCCAGCCTCGACAGCCTCCAGCACCTTGGCGAAACGGATCCATTCGCCGCCATTTGCGTCGTGGTTCATCAGGAAGTTGGCGGCGCGGATCGCCTCCATCTCGGGCAGACGCACTGGGTTCATGATGGCGCTGGTCATGCCCGCGCCAATCGCCATCGGCAAGAAGGCGGCGTTGATGCCGTGACGATGCGGCAGACCGAACGAGATGTTTGACGCGCCGCAAGTGGTGTTGACGCCCAATTCTTCGCGCAGACGGCGCACCAAAGCGAACACTTGTTGGCCAGCCGAGCCCATTGCGCCCACTGGCATCACCAAGGGATCAACCACGATGTCATGCGCGGGAATACCGAAATCGGCAGCGCGCTCGACGATCTTTTTGGCAACCGCAAAACGCACATCGGGGTCTTGGCTGATGCCGGTGTCGTCGTTGGAAATAGCCACAACCGGCACGTTGTATTTCTTGACCAGCGGCAAAACCAGTTCCAGACGATCTTCCTCACCCGTCACCGAGTTCAACAACGGGCGACCTTCGCAGGCCTTCAGACCCGCTTCCAATGCGCCGGGAACCGAGCTGTCGATGCACAAAGGCACATCCACAATCGCTTGGATTTGCAGGATCAATTCTCGCATCAGCGGCGGTTCGACAAAGTTGTTGTCGGCATAGCGCGGATCTTCAGCCATTTTGTTGGTGAACACGGCACCCGAGTTCACGTCCAGCACGGTTGCACCGCAAGCGACCTGTTCCAGTGCATCCCTGAGAACGGTTTCAAAATTGCCAGCTTCCAACTCGGCCGCCAGCTTTTTGCGGCCCGTCGGGTTGATACGTTCACCGATCACGCAGAACGGCTCGTCAAAGCCGATAATTACAGTTTTCGTTTTGGATTCTATAACAGTACGGGTCATTCTTAAACCTTCTCTTTAAGCATTTGCAGGCACGCCAGCGGCGCCGCCATTTTCGGTAACCCAAGCCGCATTGGTCTTAATGCCGCCCAGCGGGAAAAAGTGAACTTGCTCGATGCCAAAAGCCGGATTTGCCGCTTTGTGCGCGGCAAGGCCCGCGATAAATTCTGTCGGCTCGTAAGGCAAAAGCAGTTTCGTCACATCCATAGCACGTTTTTGCAGCACGCGCAGCGATGCGCCAACACCGCAAGAGATTGCGAATTTGATCAGGGTTTGCAGCTTGGCAGGGCCTGCGACGCCAATGTGGATCGGCAGATGCACGCCAGCATCGGCCAGCCGATTGGCCCAGGCGATCACCGGATCGGCTTCAAAGCAGAACTGCGTCGCAATCGCCATCTTGGCATCAGACCGCTCGGAAAACGCCTGCTTCCACTTCAACGCAGCCAAGACGATGGCATCGCCGCCGTCCTTGTCGATGTCCTTGTTGCCCTCGGGGTGGCCAGCGACATGCAGACGATCAAACCCGTCAAACAACCCGGTTTCGATCAACTGCATCGAGCTGTCGAAATCCCCTGCCGGAGTATTCACACCGCCGCCCAGCAGCAGAGCCTGCTTGACGCCCGCTTCGGTCTGATAGCGCTTGATCCAGTCGGCCAAGGTCGCCTTGTCGTGGATGATCCGCGCCGGGAAATGCGGCATCACGTCAAAGCCTTCGCCCGCGATCCGCTTGGCGGTGGCGACCATGTCTTCAATCGGGGTGCCCTCAATATGGGCGATATAGACGCGCGTGCCTTTTGGCAGCAAAGCGCGGAAGTCTTCGACCTTTTCAGCGGTGCGCGGCATCACTTCAATCGAATAGCCTTTCAGAAAGGCCTCATTCGCGTCGGTGTTGGCGGCTGGTTTGGTGTCTTTGCGGAAAAAACTAAGTGCCACGCGGGCCTCCCCTTAGATGCGGTCAGGCTTGCGCCCAGCCCTCGGCGTTGATCAGCGCTTTCAGGCGCTCTGTGTCATAGGTGGCATCCAGTTTTGCGGCCTCGGACGCTGCGACGTCGGCGGCCTCGCCGTCCACCGCATAGGGTGCGGCCTTGCGCCATTCCCCCAAATAGGCATCCGCGTCCTTGGCACCAATTTTCATCGCACAACGGTCAATTGCCTGCTCAAAGCGCTCGGGCAATTGCACCTTCGACGCAGCGCGTCCCTTGCCCACAATCACCTGAGCCGGAATGTCGCGCCAAAACACCACGATTACGTCTGGCATTGTTGATTCCTTCCACCCAATTCTCACCCGTTCTAAGCGCGCCCATGCGACAGTCAGGGTCGGTTTTCGACATGGCGCATGCTGGCAGCGACCATGCCCGTAGCTAGCTGCAAACCAATCATGCGGCCAGTGCTCGTAAATGGAGAAGTTTTCATCATCTCTATGAACCCAAGGCCCGCCGTCTGCACAGGCTTGGGGGAGGGCGCTTGCCACTTGCCGCCAACGGGTCTACCTTTAGCGCAACCACCTATGGAGGGCGATTATGGCGCCCGAGCGTCCCTTGGGGGCGGACGCGATGCAAACAGCGGTTGAGGCACAGGCTGCTTTCCGTGAAACTGACCCGTCGGCCCCCCCCGGCCTGGGTTCCAAGGGGCTTTATGCTGCCGTGGACTTGGGCACAAATGCGTGCCGCATGTTGATTGCCCAACCACGGGGCAGTCAGTTTGTGGTTGTGGACAGCTTTTCTAAGACTGTCCAACTGGGCGCGGGGCTGGAAGCCTCGGGCAGGCTTGGTCGTGCCTCGATGGGGCGCACGATGCAGGCGTTGCGGATCTGTCAGAAAAAGATCGAACAGCATGGCGTCACACGCATGCGGTTTGTGGCGACCGAAGCGTGTCGCCGGGCCCGCAATTCAAAGGAATTCATGCGGCAGGTGCGGCGGGAAACCGGGCTGATTGTTGAGATCATTCCGGCCGAGGAAGAAGCGCGGCTTGCGGTGATCTCTTGCGCGCCTTTGGTGAACCGCTCGACCGAGCAGTTGTTGGTGGTTGATATCGGCGGGGGATCGACCGAACTGGTGTGGATTGATTTGTCGGGGGTGACGCCGGAAGATCGGCCGCGTTCGATCATGCGGCTGCACCGCGGCTTTCAGGCTGACCCTGCCGGGGCAAAGGTGGTGGATTGGATCTCGGTGCCGCTGGGGGTGGCGACCCTGAAGGATCAGTTTCAGGATGTCGAGGATGATGCCGCGCGCTTTGCACTGATGAGTTGGTTTTTTGAAGAGAATCTGGCCTCTTTCAGCCCTTATGCTGCGGCGCAAAAGCGCGAAGGCTTTCAGATCATCGGCACTTCGGGAACGGTGACCACGGTGGCGGCCAGCTATCTGGGATTGCGGCGCTATGATCGCACCAAGGTTGATGGGCTGCAGATGACCTCGGATCAAATCGACAGCGTTATTCGGGAGTATCTGACGCTTGGCCCGGAAGGGCGGCGCACTGATCCGCGGATCGGGCGTGACAGACATACGCTGATCATGTCCGGCGCGGCTATCCTTCAGGCGCTGATGCGGATATGGCCAACAGATCGCCTTTCTGTCGCAGACCGTGGTTTGCGCGAAGGGCTTCTATATGCACAGATGAGCGCCGATGGCGTGTTAGAGGACGGGCCTTTTGAATGACTGAAAAGAATACATCAGGCCGGGGTCAGCGCGATCTGCGCGTGCGCGTCAAAACCGCCAAGGGGCGCAAGCTGTCCTCGACGCTGTGGCTTGAGCGGCAGTTGAACGATCCTTACGTGATCCGGGCCAAGAAAGAGGGCTATCGCGGGCGTGCGGCTTACAAGATCCTAGAGCTGGACGATAAATACAATTTCCTCGTGCCGGGGGCGCGTGTGGTTGACCTTGGCTGCGCGCCGGGCGGTTGGTGTCAGGTGGCGGTCAAGCGGGTCAACGCCCAAGGCGATAATCCGAAAAAGCCGATCGGCACCGTTTTGGGCGTCGATTTGCAGGAAATTGAAGGCATTGCAGGCGCGCAGATCCATCAGTTGGATTTTCTGTCAGAGGAAGCAGATGCGCTGGTCAAGGGCTGGCTGGGCGGCAAGGCTGATGTGGTGATGTCGGATATGGCGGCCTCGGCCTCGGGGCATAAGGGCACCGACCACCTGCGGATCATTGCGCTGATCGAGGCGGCTTTGGCATTTGCCTTTGACGTGCTGGAAGAGGGTGGCACTTTTGTTGCCAAGGTGCTGGCCGGTGGCGCGGAAGCCGAGATGCAAACGCAGCTGAAAAAGTCGTTCAACAAAGTCGCCAACGTCAAGCCGCCCGCCAGCAGGGCGGATAGTTCCGAGAAATTCGTGGTGGCGCAAGGCTTCCGGGGCAAATCGACGCTGACCGGATCGTTTGCGCCGATGTCTGATGATCAGGATTAAGCGCGGATAGGATTGTCCGCGGTTTGGAAACGCTGCTGCCGCTTTTGCACATCTGCTAAAAACAAAAGGCGCCGCGATGGGCGCCTTTTTGCTTAAACTTGGCTGTAACCTTGGCGAAAAGCCGCCTTAGCCACCCCAGCTGCGCACGGGGCCGCAATCCATGTGCACGAAGTTGGAGCCGTAATAATGGCCCACGCCGCCCGCCGAACATGCCTCTGCGGCTTTTGCCATCTGGCCCACCGAGCGCGACTTCAACCGCAGATCTGCGGCCATGCCCTTCATGTGCAGCGAGTGTTTTGCAACACCGCGCGAGTGCGAGCGCAACATCGCATTGGTGGAAGGGCTGCGATAGCCTGACAGCAACATGTAAGGCTCGCGGACATCCAGCAGACGGTGGGCGGCTGCGATGATGTCATAATTGCGCGGGTCCATACCCACAACTTCGTCAGAGCGCCAGTCGCGCATGAAGTGATTGATTTCTTTGGTCACTTCGGGAATGTATTCGCCCTCGACCCAGTAGATCGTGTCGATGCTTTCCCCGGTGCGGCCGGAATACATCCGGATCCGTCGTATGTCGCCTGCGCCCTTCAAAAGGCCGAAAGCATTGGAGTATGTCGGGGCTGCAACCACGGCAGTTGCCGCGAAAACGCCAAGCAGCCCGCGCCGCGTGATCCCGTTCAAGTTCATATTCGCCATTCTTTGCGCCTGTCCCGATCGCTGGTCTTTGACCGCCTGAAGTTGCGGTTCTGTTCGTCACTTCATCCCCAAGTGCCCAGTCGTTATGACACAGCTTGCGGTGAAGCCAAAGAACAGATTGGCCGCCGAATCCCAGTCTGACGGCAATAGGCAAAAAATTGCTGAATTTGAGGGAACCAAGTGGGGATTTCCGCAACTGCCATATTCGTGGCGAATATGCGACAATCGCGCAGGAAGTAGCGACCCAGATGCAGGCCGAAGGGTTAAGGCGAGTTTACAGTTCCGCAGATTTCACCCAAGCTTTTCTAAGTAAAACACTATCAGACGCGACTGGGTCAGTCTTGCGCAGCAGGACGCGCCCTAGCAATGGGAATCATCGTGCATATCAGTCTTTCCGCGCGCGCCTGCGGAGTTATCCGCAACCTGACAGCCACCACGGCGCTGACATTGGCTTTGACGTGGTCCGCGCCGGTTATGGCGCAAACCGATGCCTTCACGCGGTCTTTGGCCGAAGCCTCGGCGCAGAATGAGGCTGTGGCGACGTTTTACCGCGAGCATGGGTTCCAGCCGATCTGGACTGGCCCGCAGGATCAGGCGCGGCGGCATGCGTTGATCATGGCGCTGTCAACGGCGGCGGCGCAGGGCTTGCCTGTCACCCGCTATGATCCGGCGGCGTTGATCGGGCTTGCGAAAGCGGCGGTGACGGAAGGCGACCGGGGTCGGCTGGAAGTGGCGATGACGCTGGCCTATCTGTCTTATGCGCGCGATGTCAGTTCCGGTGCGCTGACGCCTAAAAAGATTGATCCCACCATTGTGCGCGAGATTTTGCGCCCTGATCCGGCGGTGTTGCTGGCAGGCTTGCTGGCAAGCGCGTCGCCAGAGGCCTATCTGGCGTCACTGCTGCCCGAAAGCCCGGAATATGCGCGGCTGATGAAGGAAAAGCTGCGTCTGGAGCGCGAAGCACCATCGATGATCGGGATTTCGGCCAGCAAACTTGCCCCCGGTGACAGCGGCGATGCTGTGGTTGCGCTGCGCAATCGGCTGATCGAGCTTGGCTATATGGGCCGCTCGGCCACCGCCAGCTATGACGGGCAGATGCAGCGGGCGGTGCAGCGCTATCAGCTGGATCAAGGATTGGCCGCTGATGGCGTGGCCGGAGATTCGACAATCGAGGCGCTGAACACGCCGCCTGCTGCGCGCTTGCAATCGGTGACCGTCGCGTTGGAGCGGATGCGCTGGATGGCGCATACCGATCTGGGCAAGCGGCATATCTGGGTCAATCAGGCCGATTTCACCGCCAAGATCATTGATGATGGCGCGGTGACTTTCCAGACCCGTGCTGTGGTGGGCAAAAGCAGCCCAGATATGCGCACGCCGGAATTTTCGGATGAGATGGAATATATGGTGATCAACCCCAGTTGGGGGGTGCCGCGCTCGATCATCGTGCGGGAATATTTGCCGATGCTGCAGCGCAACCGCAATGCCGTCGGGCATTTGCAGGTGATTGACGGCAAGGGCCGGGTGGTGCCGCGCGGATCGGTGAATTTCGCGGCCTATAGCGCGTCCAGTTTCCCGTTCGGGCTGCGTCAGCCGCCTTCGGATGGCAATGCGTTGGGCAAGGTGAAATTCATGTTCCCCAACCAATACAATATCTATCTGCACGACACGCCCGCCAAGGCGCTGTTTGCCAATGAAGTGCGCGCCTTCAGCCATGGCTGCATCCGGTTGGGCGATCCGTTTGATTTTGCCTATACGCTGCTGGGCAAACAAAGCGCGGATCCCAAAGGGCTGTTCCAAGAGCATCTGGACAGCAGCAATGAAAGCGCGGTCTCGCTGGATGTGCCGGTGCCAGTGCATCTGGTGTATTACACCGCTTGGCCAACCAAAACGGGCATGTCGTATCGCCGCGATATCTACGGGCGCGATGCGGAATTGTTCGAGGCATTGCGCGACGCAGGGGTAGAATTGCCGCAAGTGCAGGGCTGATCTGACGGCCCGCGCAAGCGTCGTTCACAGCAATTTCTGTCCCCGCGGGGACAAATGCCCGTTGGTTGTGATCGTGGAATCTGTCCCCGCTGGGACAAGTCTCTATCGGTAGTGATATTGGTGGTTCACGCTACCACTTATCCACGTTACACCTTCCGCAAACCGCCGGAGGATAAAATGGCCCATTCGATCCGTGACATAGCGCAGGCGCTTGGCGCCGAGGCCGAGGGCGATCTTGACCTGATCGTGGCCCGCGCATCCGAGCCTGCAACGGCGGGGCCGCAGGATTTGGCTTTGGCGATGGATCCGCGCTATGCGGGCGGCCTTGCAGAGGGGCGCGCGCAGGCGGCGATGCTGTGGCCGGGGGCGGATTGGCGGGCCTTGGGGCTGAAAGCGGTGATTTTTGCACCGCGGGGGCGGCTTGCGATGGCGGGGCTGTCGGTGCTGTTGGATCCGGGGCCTGCGATTGCGCCGGGTGTGCATCCTATGGCTTTGGTTGACGCGTCAGCCGTGATCGGGGACGGTGCTGCGATTGGGCCGTTTGTGGTTATCGGCGCGGATGTGCGGATTGGGGCAAAGGCGCGGATTGCCAGCCATGTCTCGATTGCCGAGGGCGCTGTGATCGGTGACGATGCATTGATCTTGCAGGGCGCGCGGATCGGCGCTCGCGTCAAGATTGGGCATCGGTTTATCTGCCAGCCGGGCGCTGTGGTTGGGGCGGATGGGTTTTCCTTTGTGACGCCCGAGAAATCCGGGGTTGAAGAAATCCGCGCAAGCCTTGGAAAACGTGATGAAATTCGCGCGCAAAGCTGGACGCGGATACATTCGCTGGGGGCTGTCACCTTGGGCGATGATGTCGAGTTGGGCGCGAATGTTGCGATTGATCGCGGCACCATCCGCGACACTGTGATTGGCGCGGGCACAAAGCTCGATAACCTTGTGCATATAGGGCATAACGTGCAGGTCGGGCGCGATTGCTTGCTGTGCGGGCAGGTTGGGATTGCGGGCTCGGCCAAGATTGGCGATCGGGTGGTGTTGGGCGGACAATGCGGGGTGAATGACAACATCTTTGTCGGCGATGATGTGATCGCCGGGGGGGCTACGAAAATTTTCACCAATGCCCCTGCGGGCCGCGTGCTTTTGGGCTATCCTGCGGTCAAGATGGAAACCCATGTCGAGATGCAAAAGGCGCTGCGACGTTTGCCTCGGCTGGCGGGACGGGTGGCGGCGTTGGAGAAGGCCACATCTTTGTTACCTGACGCGGAGTAAGTGGTGCGGACATGATGCGCAAGGAAACCATCCGATGAACATGCAAAGCCAAGTGATCAGTGTTGAGGCCCAGGTTATCGCGATTATCGCCGAACAAGCGGTGCTGGATGTGGCCGATGTGACGCCCGGGCAATCGCTGGACAGTCTGGGCATTGATAGCCTTGGGCTGGTCGAGACGATCTTTGCCATTGAAGAGGCGTTTGATATCTCGGTGCCATTCAACGCCAACGAGCCGTCGGAAAGCCCGTTCGATCTGGGATCGGTGGCGTCGATCGTGGCGGCGGTGGAAGGGCTGATTGCCCAGAAAGCTGCATGAGGCGGGTTGTTATCACCGGGGCGGGCACAGTCAACGCGCTGGCCTGCGATGTGGCGGCGACCTATGCGGCTTTTGCCGAAGGGCGCTGTGGCATTGGCGCTTTGGATGTGCGCGACCTTGATCGGCTGGGCGTGCAGATTGGCGGGCAGGTGCGCGATTGGGATGCCGAGGCGCGGTTCTCACGCCAGCAGATCACGCTTTATGATCGGTTCACGCAGTTCACGCTGACGGCGGCAACGCAGGCGATTTCGCAATCGGGACTGCAGTTTGACGGTGATCTGGGCGATGACAGCGGCGTGGTGCTTGGCACGGCGGCGGGTGGCGTCAACACTTGGGATGACAGCTACCGCGCGGTTTATGCCGAGGATAAAAACCGGGTGCATCCGTTTGTGGTGCCGCGCCTGATGAATTCGGCGGCGGCAAGCCATGTGGCGATGCAGTTCGGGCTGCGGGGGCCGAGTTTCAGCGTCTCCACCGCCTGTGCAAGCTCTAACCATGCGATGGGCCTGGCGTTTCAGGCGATCCGCGGTGGTGGGGCTAAGGTGATGGTCACCGGCGGATCAGAATCGATGCTGTGCTTTGGCGGTATCAAGGCGTGGGAGGGGTTGCGCGTGATGTCGCAGACCGCCTGCCGTCCGTTCAGTCTGAACCGCAGCGGCATGGTGCAGGGCGAGGGGGCGGCGGTGTTTGTGTTTGAGGAATTGGACCATGCGCGCGCACGCGGGGCCGAAATTCTGGCAGAAGTGATTGGTTTTGCGATGACATCGGATGCGTCTGACATTGTGATGCCATCGCAAGAGGGTGCTGCCCGCGCGATCAGGCTGGCGCTGCGCGATGCGAAAGTCGCGCCGGATGCGGTGGGCTATATCAATGCGCATGGCACTGGCACTGCGGCGAATGACAAGACCGAATGTGCGGCGATTGCGCAGGTGTTCGGCGCTGCGGCAGAACGGGTGATGATCTCGTCCACCAAATCCATGCATGGCCATTTGATTGGCGGCACCGGAGCGGTGGAATTGCTGGCCTGCCTGATGGCATTGCAGCAGGGGGTGATCGCGCCGACGATCGGCTACGAGGTCGCAGACCCGGAGTGTCCGCTGGATGTGGTGCCCAATCAGGCCCGGCAGGCGGCGGTTGATGTGGTGATGTCGAACGCCTTTGCTTTTGGCGGCTTGAACGCGGTGCTGGTGCTGCGCAAGGCGGCTTGAGGGGCGACTGTTGCCCATGAAAAAGCCCGCCGGATCAGGGCGGGCTTTTGTCGTTATTCTGTGGAAAACTTACTTCTTCGGCATCGTGGCTGCAACGGCGTCATAGCCTGCGGTGAAGCCTTTCAGCGTCACGGCCAGTTCAACCTTTTGATCAGGGGCTGCGGCGGGCACGATGGTGATGGTCGCCTTGGTGCCCTTTTTGAACTGAGCCACTTCGTCAGCGGTAAAGCCGATCCGCGCGACGCAACCCAGTTGGGCGCAGAAGGTGAACGGGTAGACTTTCGGCTTGGCCGCATCAATGCCCACCACCAGATTGGCGGTCAGCAGAGTCTCTAGCGGGGCGATGATCGTCGCGCCAGCCGCCGCTTTGCCACCAGCCGGCAGGGCGAACATGCTGATTTCGGCCACATTGGTGCCTTCGCCGTCTTTCAGCAGCTGATAAAGCTCGCACGGGTCAGAGCCGTCTTTCATCTTGGTGCAGCGCTGCGACCAATCGTCGAAGGTCGCCAGCTGATAGATCTGACCCTCGGCCGCGTCAGCTTGGGTCAGCGGTGGGGGCGGGGTGTTCGTTTCGGTGCCCATGTTCAGCGTATCTGCTGCAGGAGCCGTGGTATCGACGGTGGTGCCCTCGGCCGGGGCAGCTTCTTGGGCGAAAACCGGCAAAGTCGAGGCGGCAAAAGCCAGACCAAGCGAAAGTGCAAGGGTGCGGTGCAGGGCAGTCATCGACATCACTGTCTCTTTCTTCATGAAGTGCCCGACAAACGCCGGACAGGTTTTGTGATCTGAGCGCCTGAACTGGCGCGCATGGGGTCTTTTGGGGTCTGCCTGAGGCCAAAGCGGTGGCCGGGGGTGATATTTGGCTGGCAAATAGCATGGCGCGCTTGGGAAGTCAGCGGTAAAAACATCACGTCTTCGCGTGTGGTCTAAAGCTGCCAAAGTTGCGCAGGCCTATCAGCTTTGCAGCGCAAGCCTATGGCTGAAAAGGAAAAAGGGCCGGACAGCCGACCCTTTTTCAACGTCTTTTTATTCTCCCTGTCGGACTGGCCGACTTGTGTTGCAGACGCTACGGCGCTTTCAAATCCGCGTCAACAGGAATTGTAACGCCCGCCACCTTGACCAGCCTTGCGCCAAAAAAAACCGCGCCGGTTTGCGGCGCGGCAGTCAGACAGGGAGGAAGCCCGGACCACGCGCATCTGTGCAGGTTCGGCAACAACAACACTGGCACAGACAGGTTAACAATGTATTTTGACCCTGAACGCCGCAGCGGCGCGCGGCAACAGGCAAAGGGTTTGCGGTATGAGCGAGACGATTTTCGTGGGCGGCGGCGGTGAAGCTTATGGTGTGCCGCAGAACATGCTTTTGAAATACGGCAATCGTCACGGCCTGATCGCAGGCGCTACGGGCACCGGCAAGACCGTGACCTTGCAGGTGCTGGCAGAAGGCTTTTCTGCCGAAGGCGTGCCGGTGTTCATGGCCGATGTGAAGGGTGATCTGTCTGGGCTGGGGGCTGCGGGATCGGCCAGCAGCAAGATGCATGACGGCTTTCTGAAGCGTGCCGCCACCATCGGCTATGATGTGCAATACCGCGCCTTTCCGGTGACGTTCTGGGATATGTTCGCCGAAAAGGGCCATCCGATCCGGGCCACGGTTGCCGAGATGGGCCCGCTGCTGCTGTCGCGCCTGCTGGAGCTGACCGAGCCGCAAGAGGGCGTTTTGAACGTCGCCTTCCGGTTGGCGGATGAAGAACAGCTGCCGCTGCTGGATCTGAAGGACTTGCAGGCGCTGCTGGCTTTCGTGGCGGAACATGCGTCCGAGATTTCGGGGCGGTTTGGCTTGGTGTCGCCGACCTCGGTTGGAGCTATTCAGCGCCGGTTGCTGGTGTTGGAGAACCAGGGTGCTGCGCAGATGTTTGGCGAGCCTGCGCTAGAGCTGGCCGATCTGATGCGTTGCGATGCCAATGGCCAAGGCATGATCAACATTCTTGCGGCAGAAAAGCTGATGAATGCGCCGCGGCTGTATGCGACGTTCCTGCTGTGGCTGCTGTCCGAGCTGTTTGAGAACCTGCCCGAGGTCGGCGATCAGGATAAGCCCAAGCTGGTGTTCTTCTTTGACGAGGCGCATCTTTTGTTCACTGATGCGCCCAAGGCGTTGGTGTCCAAGGTGGAACAGGTGGCGCGGCTGATCCGCTCTAAGGGTGTCGGGGTGTATTTCATCACGCAAAATCCGGCCGATGTGCCTGATATGATTCTGGGCCAGCTGGGCAACCGGGTGCAGCATGCGTTGCGGGCTTTCACGGCGAAAGATCAGAAAGATCTGAAGCTTGCCGCCGAAACCTATCGCCCGAACCCGCGATTTGCGATTGAAGATGCGATCCGCGATGTCGGCACTGGCGAAGCGGTGACGTCGTTTCTAGAGGCCAAGGGTATTCCCGGCGTGGCAGAGCGGACTTTGGTGCGCCCGCCTGCATCACAGCTTGGGCCGATCGAGCCTGCCTTGCGCGCGCACCTTATTGCGGCCTCGGGGATGGGGGCGAAATATGACAAGGTGGTGGACCGTGACAGCGCCTATGAGCGGCTGCGCGCCCGCGCTGATCATGCGGCCAAAGAGGCAGAGGCCGCCGAGGCCCCGTCGCGGCAAGCGGCCCCCGAGGCTGAAGAGAACCGAGAGTTCCGCAACGCCCGCCGCTATGACGGCGGCACCGCGCGCGAGGCGGCAGCCCCAAAGAAAACCAGCGGTTCGCGGTCTGATTCCATTGGCGAGGCGTTTGCCAAAAGTTTTGCCAGAAGTTTGGGGTCAAAATCCGGGCAGGCGGTTATTCGCGGGGTCTTGGGGTCACTGTTCCGCAGCCGTTAAGGCAGATCCCGCCCGCAAGGTTACCGCACGGGGCGCAGTTTGACCTGCGTGATGCGGTTTTCGCGGCGGGCGGCGATTTCGATGCGAAAGCCGTGGAAGTGGAAGACCTGACCTTCTAGTGGGATCATCTGGGCCTCGTGAATCACCAGACCTGCGACGGTGTTGGCCTCGGCATCGGGCAGGCCCCAGTCGGTGGCACGGTTCAAATCGCGGATCGTCATGGCACCGTCGATCACATAATCGCCATTGGCATCGCGTTTCAGCCCGGAATCACGGGCGACGACATCGAATTCATCGGTGATGTCGCCAACGATTTCTTCCAGAATATCTTCGAGCGTGATCAGGCCCAGCAGCGCGCCATATTCATCGACGACCAAGGCAAAATGCGTGCGGCGCTTGAGAAACTCGCGCATTTGTTCATCAAGGCTGGTGGTGTTGGGGATGAAATAGGGCTTCTTGGCGACTTTGAGAATATCCAGCGCCTCGACGCCTTCTGGGGCTTCGCCGCGCAGCAGGCGGTCAAATTCGCGCAGCAGGTCTTTTGTGTGGACAACGCCCAGAATGTTTTCGGTCTCGTCGCGATAGACTGGCAAGCGTGAATGTGGCGAGGCCAGCATTTTGGTGATGATGGCATCGGGCGGATCATCGGCGTTTATCATTTCGATCTGGCGGCGGTGACGCATGATTTCTTCAACCGCGCGGTCAGACAGATCCAGCGCGCCTAGCAAGCGGTCGCGGGCCTCTTTTTGCATCGCACCGCCGGAATGGCCCAAGGCGATGGCCCCTGCAATGTCGTCACGCAAGGCATCACGTTGATCGGCCAGATCGAAGGTCAGCCCAAAGCCGCGCAGGGCGGCGCGTTTCAAAAGCTGCATCAGGCTGGCAAGCGGGGTGAACAGCCAAGCCGCGATCAGGCCAAGCAGGCCCAACCGCATCAGGCTGGCTTCGGCGGCGGCGGTGCCGATTGCGGCGGGGATGATACGACCGAGCAGCGCAAGCGCGATACCGGCCGCAAAGCTGAGGCAGGCGAAGTCAAAGCCGCTCCAGCCGCGTGCCTGCCACATCAGGCCAGCAAGGGCGGCAAGCGCTGTCAGGCTATGGCCGAGCCGCAGCGCGGTAAGACCCAGATCGCCGCGCGCCGCAAGTTTCAGGGCTGGGGCAAGCATCGGTGCGGTGCGGCCATGTGGCAGATGTTGGAGCGCTGCGATCACGCAGGCCAGCAAAGCCGCAAGGACCAGCAGGGCAAGGATCAGCGCGTATATCCACAGGTGATGCATCATGACTTTGTCTTTGGGGGGCTGGCCAGCGGGTGATGCGTCAGCACCAGACGTCGCAGATCTTCATCCAATACATGGGTGTAAATCTCGGTCGTGGCGACATCGGCATGGCCCAAAAGCGTCTGGATCACCCGCAGATCGGCGCCACCTGCCAGCAGATGGGTGGCGAAAGCGTGGCGCAGGGTGTGCGGTGTAACCGTGCTGGGATCAACGCCGCCCTGCACCGCGATGTCCTTGATCAGCAGATAGAAATGCTGCCGGGTCAGATGGCCGTCAGCGCCGGGGCCGGGGAAAAGCTGCTTTGAGGGCGGCTTGCCCAGCTTGCGGGCGGCATCGTCCTGGGCATCACGTTCGTGCAGCCAGTCTTTGACAGCGGCACGCGCGGGCGGCGACAAAGGCACCATGCGTTCCTTGTCGCCCTTGCCTTTGACAAGGATCATCTTGGGGTCGCCGCGCACGGCTGCCACCGGCAGGCCGACCAGTTCGGACACACGCATGCCGGTGGCATACAACAGCTCGATCAGCGCGCAATTGCGCAAGCGTTCCGGTTCCGAGCGGCCCTTGCGGCGCGCGGCGTCCAGCAGACGCTCGACCTCGGGCAGGGACAGCGTGCCGGGCAGGCGTTGGCTGGCACCGGGGCCTTTGATGCGCAGGGCCGGGTGATCTTCACGCCAGCCTTCTTCAAGAGCAAAGCGGTACAGCTGACGGATCGCCGACAACCGCCGTGCGCGCGTGGCTTTCGACAGACCCTGCGCGTCGCAAAAGATCAGATAATCTTCGACTTGCGCGCGGCTGGCTGTTGCAAAGTTGCTGCCATGGCGTGAAAGCCATTCGGCGAAATCTTTCAGATCCCGGCCATAGGCCAGCTGCGTGTTGCGCGCAGCCCCCAGATCAGCGGCAGCGGCGGCGAGATAGCTGGAGATCCAACTGTCGGGATGGCTTGGCGCGGCTGAACTGGCAGGGGCAGGCATTTATCCGCGCCGCTCCAGCAGCATCAGTTGCAGAGCGGTGCGGCGGGCGACATCTTCAAGCCCAAGTTTGCGCAGGACCGACAGGCCCTCGGTGACTTTGACCAATTCACCGGTCAGACCACTTTCGATGCGGATGATCGCGGCCAGCATCGCCTCGCCCACCCGTTTTTGTGCGATCAGCTCGGCAATGTCGGCGGGCAGCTGTGGATCGGTGAAGGCAGGGGCAATGGCGCGGGCCATGCTGTCGGGGGCAAGCAGGCCTTTGACTGAACCCGCCGCAAGCCCCGCCATGAACAGGCTGCGTGCATCGGACCCTGCGTCGGGGGATTTGGCAAGGCGTTCGTATTCGGGCGACAGCAGACCGATCTCATAGCTGATCCGGGCGGCATCGCCTGTCAGATGCAGCTTTGACAGTGGCACCGCGAACAGGGTGGCGAATGGCACCTCGACCTCGACATCCTTCATGCGGGCATAGGCCAGCGGCAGGCGCTGCTCGACCGCGGCCACGTCCCCTTTGCTGAGCGCTGCATCAAAGCGTTGAAACGCATCAGCGCGGTCCCACACCCCGCCCGAGGCTGCGGGGGCGCGGTCGGTGTAAAAACCCAGCAGCAGGTTCGGGGTGATCGCGCCCGCACGCGACAACCGCTCGGCAGCCTCGATCTGAGCTTTCCATCCCGCGTGGTCGGACAGATCCACATGGGCAAAGGCCGGGGGCAGGGTGGCGGTGGGCAGAGGTTCGCCCAAGGCATCATAGATGCGCCAGACCAATGGCGTGATCGGCTTGGGCGCGGGGGGTATCGGGGTGCCGTCGAACTCTTCAGGATCAAGGAAGCGCGACAGCAAAGCGTCTTCATCGGCGCTGATGTTTCCCAAGGCCTGTGCGGTGCGCAAAGTCAAAGCGGCGGCGTTCCAATCCCCGGCGCGGGCCAGACAAAACACCCGCGTCGTCAAGGTTGGTGCCAGACCGGGCGCGGATTTCAACACCTCGCAGGCGTGATCCTCGGCCCCTGTCAGCAAAGCCACATCAAAGCTGCGGCGGAACAATTCGGGAGAGCTGTCAGGGCCAGCGGCCTCGATCAGCGCTGCGGCCTGATCCAGCGCGCCCATCACCAGCAATTTGTCGATCCGTGCGATCAGCAACTCGCCCGAACCTTGCGAATCGGCTGGTGCCTCGGCCTCGGCCAGCAGCAGGGTGCGCAGCAGGGATTGCAGCGCGGGCACATCGCCCTGACCCGCCTGCGCAATGGCTGCCGCAATTTCAGCGCTGTGGCCGATGCCCCAAAGATCATGCGGAAATCCGGTCACAACGGGCGGAAGCAAACCCACCGCATCCAGCGAGGTGCCACCCAGCACCGTGGTCGCCACTGCATCGGGCAGCGCGTCGGTGGTGACTTTGGGCTCGTTCGCGACGGGGGGCAGGTTGGCCTGCGAGCCGTTCAGGATAGCAGGTGCGCGTGTTTGGTCCGACAGGGGTTCGGATGGTTGCAGTGGTGCCAGCCCGCCCTTTGGCGTCGGGGTTTTCACCGATTGCGACAGCCAGTTGATCGCGGACAGCGGCTTACGCTCGGCCAAGGCCAACTGTGGCAGTGACATCATCAGGCCCGCAAGCACACAGCCTGCGGCAGATCTAGTCAACATTCAGGGTCACCGGCAATTTCACTTCTGACTGGATCGGAGACAGATCCACCAGATAAGCGTAGCCCGTCAGACCCACAAAGCCAAGCACCGCCAAAACCACCAAAACCTTGATCAGACGCCCCATGCCCGCTTCGCCTTTACTGCTGCCCCCGGTTTGCCCGAGGGTTATGTTGATTGTGCCCGTGCCGGTTCGCGAACCAGCACCCTGCAGATTATATATGGCATTTGCGCCGAGTTCACGCCATTCAGGGAAGAAAGATTTGCCTTGGGCGGCGATGCGCCACCTTAAGGTTGAATGTCAAGGCTGACAGCATCCAGCCAGCCTCGGGGAAGAAGACAGTGACGCTGAAAAAAACTGTGGTGATGGTGGGAATGATGGGGGCGGGCAAGACCGCCGTGGGAACCGCACTGGCGCGCGCGCTGGCGGTGCCCTTTGTTGATTCGGATGAAGAAATCGTCCGGGCCGCCGATCGCAGCATCGCCGAAATCTTTGCGCGCGACGGCGAGGCGTTCTTTCGTGCCCGCGAAACCGAGGTGATTGCGCGGCTGTTGCGCGGCGCGCCCTGTATCCTGTCTACCGGGGGCGGTGCGTATCTGGCCGAGGCCAATCGCAAACTGATCCACGAGGCGGGGATCTCGGTCTGGTTGCGTGCTGATCTGGAATTGCTCTGGCAGCGGGTGCGGCACAAGACGACGCGGCCATTGCTGCGCACCTCTAACCCGCGCGAAACCCTGCGCGGGCTTTACGACGCCCGGCTTCCCTTCTACCAGATGGCCGATCTGTTGGTCGATTCCTCGGCGGATTTGTCGGTCGAGGATATGGCGCAGCGGGTGGTTGACGCCTTGGCGACCCGTGCCGATGTGCTGGAAAGGACCTGAAGAATGAGCCTGAATGTGGTCAATGTCGATCTTGGATCGCGCAGCTATGATGTGCGCATCGGTCAAGGTCTGATTGCGCAGGCGGGCCGTCAGATCGCGCCGTTGCTGCACCGCAAGAAAGTCGCGGTGATCACCGATGATACCGTCGCCGCCCGGCATTTGATGGATCTGGCCAAGGCGTTTGAAACCGAAGGCATCACAATGACGGCGCTGACGATCCCGCCGGGCGAAAGCTCGAAAGCGTGGGAACAGTTTGCGCGTTCTGTCGAATGGCTGCTGGAGCAGAAAATTGAGCGCCGCGATGTCGTGGTGGCGTTTGGCGGCGGTGTGGTCGGCGATCTGGTGGGTTTTGCCTCGGCTGTGCTGCGGCGCGGGGTGCGGTTTGTGCAGATCCCGACGACGCTGCTGGCGCAGGTTGACAGCTCGGTTGGTGGCAAGACCGGGATCAACACGCCGCAGGGCAAAAATCTGGTTGGCGCGTTTCATCAGCCCAGTCTGGTGTTGGCCGATATTGATGTGTTGAGCACGCTTGCGCCGCGTGATTTCCTTGCGGGCTATGGCGAGGTGGTGAAATACGGGCTGCTGGGTGACGCTGCGTTCTACGACTGGCTGGAGGTCAATGCCCCGGCGATGGCGCGTGGCGATGCAGCTTTGCGGCAATATGCGGTGACGCGCGCGGTCGAGATGAAAGCCGGGATCGTCAGCCGTGATGAGACCGAGGAAGGCGAGCGCGCCTTGTTGAATTTGGGCCATACCTTCTGCCATGCCCTAGAGAAGGCGACAGGCTATTCGGATCGCCTGCTGCATGGCGAAGGCGTCGCCATCGGCTGCGCTTTGGCGTTTGAACTTTCGCAGCGGCTTGGGCTGTGCGCGCAAGAAGCCCCCAGCCGGGTGCGGGCGCATCTGAAAGCCATGGGGATGAAAACCGATCTGGCCGATATCTCGGGTGATCTGCCGGGGCCGGATGCGCTGCTGGCGCTGATGGGGCAAGATAAAAAGGTCATCGACGGCAAGCTGCGCTTCATTCTGGCGCGCGGCATTGGTGAGGCGTTTGTCGCCGAAGATGTGCCGCCCGATCTGGTGCGCGCGGTGCTGGCGGATGCGCTGGCTGTGCGGCGCTAAGCTGTTGTGCGATGAATCTATGCCCGTTCGCCCGATTTTGTGGCAGATGCGGCGGAATTTGCGCAGTTGCGCTGCAGCGCGTTTGAATTATTCGCTTGCACAATTCGGGTGTGGCGCTTTTGATGGCTGAAATCATAACGGCAGGAAGCACATGCCGATAAAGGGAACTATGGCCGAAAAGCCAATTGCCATCCGCGTTGCGGGTCTGCACAAATCCTTTGGCACCCATGAGGTGTTGAAGGGTGTTTCATTGACTGCGCGCGAAGGCGATGTGGTGGCAATTATCGGCGGCTCGGGGTCGGGCAAATCGACCATGCTGCGCTGCGTGAATTTTCTGGAAACTCCCAGTGCTGGCACGATTGAAATTGGCGGAGAGGCCGTGGCGATGCGCCCCGATGGCACCCCGTCGGATCGCCGGCAGCTGGAACGGCTGCGGCAAAGTCTGGGGATGGTGTTTCAGAACTTCAATCTGTGGACCCACAAGACTGTGCTGGAAAACCTGATCGAAGTGCCGGTGCATGTGCTGAAACTGTCGCGGGCCGAGGCCGAGGCGCGGGCGCACAAATTGCTGGCTCGGGTGGGCTTGGCCGAGAAAGCCGGGGCCTATCCGGCCTTTATGTCAGGCGGCCAGCAACAACGCGCGGCGATTGCGCGGGCTTTGTGCATGGAACCCCGCGCGATGCTGTTTGACGAGCCGACCTCGGCTTTGGACCCCGAACTGGTGGGCGAGGTGTTGCAGGTGATCCGCGGGCTGGCAGACGAAGGCCGCACCATGGTGCTGGTCACGCATGAGATGAAATTCGCGCGCGAGGTCGCAAGCCATGTGATCTATTTGCACAACGGGCTGATCGAAGAGCAAGGCCCGCCGTCTGAAGTGTTTGGGGCTCCGAAATCTGATCGCCTGAAACAGTTCCTGAAAACCGTGGGTTAACCCGGTTCCTTAAACCAACCTGTGAGGATGCCATGAAGAAAATTATCATTGCTGCAACCGCTTCCATTCTGTTTGGAACCGCAGCCCTTGCCGCACCGCTGAAGATCGGCGTTGCGGCTGAACCCTATCCTCCGTTCACCTCGCCCGATGCTTCGGGCAACTGGGTTGGCTGGGAAATTGATTTCCTTGGGGCGGTTTGCAAGAAAGCGGCGCTGGATTGCGTGATCACGCCGACCGCTTGGGATGGCATCATTCCTGCGCTGAACGCTGGCCAGATTGACGTGATCATGTCGTCGATGTCGATCAATGAAGAGCGCGAGAAGGCGATTGATTTCACCGACAAATATTACAACACCCCGACGGCTGTGATGGCGACCAAGGGTGCGGGCATCCTGCCGACCGCCGAGGGGCTGAACGGCAAGATCATCGGCGTGCAGGTCTCGACCATTCAAGAGGCCTATGTTCAGGCGCATTTCCCGGATTCCGAGCTGAAAAGCTATCAGACTTCGGACGAATCCTATCAGGATCTCGCGGCGGGCCGGATTGATGCGGTTGTCGCGGATTCGATCGTTGTCGCCGATTTTCTGGCCACTGCACCCGGTGCCTGCTGCGAGAATGTCGGCAATGTCGCCGATGATCCGGCGATTTTGGGCCGTGGCGTAGGCTTTGGTCTGCGCAAGGGTGATCCGCTGAAAGAGACGCTGAACAAAGCAATCGCAGACGTGCGGGCGGATGGCGAATATGATGCCATCACCAAGAAATACTTCAGCATCGACATCTACGGCCCTGCAAACTGATGACCTGCCCCCCTCCTGCCGAACTTTCCAGCCTGACCCTGCTTGGCTTTGGCGATTGCGGTTGGGGGGCAACCTTGCTTTGGGGCTTTGGCAATTCGTTGCTGATCGCCCTTGGTGCTTATTTTCTTGGCTTTTGCATCGGCGTTGCGGGTGCGTTCGGCAAGCTTTACGGTGGGCCGGTCACGAAAGACCTGCTCGCCGTCTACACGACAATCGTGCGCGCTGTGCCCGAATTGGTGTTGATCCTGATCCTGTATTACGCGGTCCCCGCGCTGCTGAACCAAGTGCTGATCGGCATGGGATACGAGCGGATCAACCTGCCGCAGTTCATCACGGGCGTGATCGTGCTGGCGGTGGTGCAGGGCGCTTATCAGATCGAGGTTTTGCGCGGCTCTATCCTTGCGGTGCCGCAGGGGCAGATCGAGGCTGCGCGGGCGATGGGGATGTCGCCGGTGCTGCTGGCGCGGCGGATCACCTTGCCGCTTATGACCGCGAATGCGATCCCGGGTTTGGGGAATCTGTGGCTGAATGCCACCAAGGACACGGCTTTGCTGGCGGTGATCGGTTTTACCGAGCTGACCAAGGCGACGTTTCAGGCCTCGGCCACCACAAAGGCGTTCTTTACGTTTTATGGTGCGGCGATGGCGCTGTATCTGCTGATCTCGCTGATTTCGATCCTGCTGTTCGGGCGGCTTGAGAAAACCGCCCGCCGTGGCCAACGCGAGCAGAGGGGCTGATGCGCGAGTTTCTTAAATTGCGCCGGGTGGTGATGATCCTGATTGCGGCGGGGTTCGTGGCTTGGTGTGCCTATAGTTTGCAGTGGGATTGGCTGGCCAATCCGAAGTACCAGTGGATGATGCTGCGCGGTTTGTGGCAGACGATCTGGATGCTGGTGGTGACGATGGTGATCGGCTTTGCGCTGGCGATCCCGATTGGGTTTGCGCAGGCGGCGGGGCCGCGGTGGCTTGCTTGGCCCGCGCGGGTGTTTTGCTCGGTGATCCGGGGCACGCCGCTTTTGATGCAGATCTGGCTGCTGTATTACGGCATCGGGTCGTTGTTTCCGTCGATCCCGTGGATCAGGGATTCTGCGATGTGGCCGATCTTGCGGCAAGCCTGGCCCTATGCGGTGCTGGCGCTGTCATTGTCGGTGGCGGGCTATGAGGGCGAGGTTTTGCGCGGCGCGTTCAAATCGGTGGCGCATGGTCAGCTGGAGGCTGCGCGGGCGATGGGGATGCCGCGCTTCACGATTTTCCGGCGGATCTGGTTGCCGCAGGCGATCCAGAGGGTCTTGCCGACGATTGGCGGCGAGACGATTTTGCAGCTGAAGGCGACGCCGCTGATTTCGACCATCACGATCATGGAGATTTATGACGTGGCGGGGCGGGTGCGGCGCGATACTTTGGTGATTTATGAGCCGCTTTTGCTGCTGGCGCTGACCTATATGATCATCACCGGGGTGATTGTTTTGCTGTTCAAATGGTTTGAAAGCCGGTTCCCGAGCAAGGTGGCGTGATGTGTGTCCACGCGTGGACAGGGGGAGCTGTTACGGAAAATCAATGGATTATCGGTGGGTTGTTCATGATTTGTTAAGATTTCGGGCCGTCGGTCTGGCTTTGATGTCGGATGCCTCCGGCGGGAGTATTTTTACCAGTCTGAAAGCAAATTTTAGATAATTTTTAGCGGGATTTGGGTGGGGTGCGCGCTGAATTTCGCGCTTGAAATTCGTTTTGGTTCAGTTGCCGCCAAGGCGCAGTCTTGCGAACAATACGCAGCCGTCGAGGCCGTTTTTCACCGCCAGCTCATCCCCCCGGCGCAGCCAGTCGAGCCAGAGGCCATCCAGCGTCGCCATGATCAGATCGGCGACGGCGGGGATACGCTCGAAGGCGTAGCCTGCGGCCATGCGGTCAAGCAGACGCTCCAAGGCATCGCGGTGGCTGTCGTATAAAGCGCGTTCAATCGAGGCGAGTTCAGAATGGGTCAGGGCTGCGGACCACAGATCGACCTTCAGGCGCAAATGCGCGGGCGTCATCAGATCGGTGGTGAAGCCTGCGCGCAGGAAGCGGTCGAGGCGTTCTGACGGGGTGCCGCCGGGTTGGATCAGGGCGATGCGGCCCGCCTCTTGCACCTGATCGGCGGCGAGGCGGAAGGCGGCGGCCAGCACCTGTGCCATGTCTTTGTAGTGGTAGGTCAGATGACCCAGCGACAGGCCAGCTTCGGCGGCCACTTTGCGGGCGGTCAGGCCAGCGTGGCCATTGGCTTGCAAGGCACGCAGCGCGGCTTCGGCAATATGTTTGCGGCGGGTTTCGGCGCTGAGGCGGGTGATGGATTTGGTGGCAACCGGCTTGTCGGACATATGTTCTTTCCACGGGCACAGAGCAACGCAGCGCGCTTCCCCCTTCACTTTCTGCCTTTATTCCCGCAGAAGGGCAACGCTTAGAGGGAACAGTGATGACAAAATTCGGCTTTGATGTGCAGGCGACCGATGGGCTTTCCCGCACCGGGGTGATCCGCACGCCGCGCGGCGATATTCGCACGCCTGCCTTCATGCCGGTCGGCACCGCGGCCACGGTGAAGGCGATGCTGCCGGAGTCGGTGCGCGCGACGGGGGCGGATATTCTGCTGGGCAACACCTATCATCTGATGCTGCGCCCGACCGCCGAGCGCATCGCCAATCTGGGTGGCCTGCACAAGTTCATGAATTGGCAGCGGCCGATTCTGACGGATTCGGGCGGTTTTCAGGTGATGAGCCTTTCGGCTTTGCGCAAGCTGACCGAAGAGGGCGTGCGGTTTTCCAGCCATATTGACGGCTCTAAGCACATGCTTTCGCCAGAGCGCAGCATGGAGATTCAGAAGCTGCTGGGGTCGGACATCGTGATGTGTTTCGATGAATGTCCAGCATTGCCTGCGACGGATGCCGAGGTGGCAAAGTCGATGGCGCTGTCGATGCGGTGGGCGCAGCGGTCGCGTGATGCCTTTGGCGATCGGCCCGGACATGCGTTGTTTGGCATCATGCAGGGCGGCGTGACCCGCGATCTGCGCGAGGAATCTGCCAAGGCACTGACGGCGATTGGCTTTGACGGCTATGCGGTGGGTGGGCTTGCGGTGGGTGAGGGCCAAGAGGCGATGTTTGGCGTGCTGGATTATGCGCCGGGGTTTTTGCCTGCCGATAAACCGCGTTATCTGATGGGGGTTGGCAAGCCGGATGATATTGTCGGGGCGGTAGAGCGTGGCATTGATATGATGGATTGCGTGTTGCCGTCACGCTCGGGGCGGACGGGGCAGGGCTGGACCGCGCGCGGTCAGGTCAATATTAAGAATGCGCGGCATATGGATGACCCGCGGCCTTTGGAAGAAGGCTGCACTTGCCCCTGCTGTGCCAATTACAGCCGCGCCTATCTGCACCATGTGTTCCGCGCGCAAGAGATTATCGCAAGCATGCTGCTGACCTGGCACAACCTGCATTATTATCAGGTGCTGATGCAGGGTCTGCGCGATGCGATTGCGCAGGGGCGACTGGCGGCGTTTGTGGCGCAGTTTCATGCGCAGCGCGCGATGGGCGATATAGAGCCGATCTGAGCCGGGCCTGCCACGCCGGGCCCGCCATCGGGTGCAGAAGTTAAAATCGCAGGCTCAATCTTAGCCAATCTGCCCTTGCCCCGGCCTGAACACGGGTTCATGATTACACCAGATGCGGTGGTTGACAGGCGGCTTGACCACTCCCAAATACAAACTCCGAGGGGAAAGCCCAACGCGCTGCCGATCACCGGGGCCACGGCTTTCCTGCCAGATAAGGAACGCGATATGACTGATACTTTCGCCACGAGCTACCCGGTATTGCCGCTGCGCGACATCGTGGTGTTCCCGCATATGATCGTGCCACTGTTTGTTGGCCGCGAAAAATCGGTGCGGGCGTTGGAAGAAGTGATGGCGGATGACAAGCAGATTTTGCTGTCATCGCAGATTGACCCTTCTGTCGATGATCCGGCGACCGATGGGATTTACCAGATTGGCGTTTTGGCCAATGTGCTGCAGCTGTTGAAGCTGCCCGATGGCACCGTGAAGGTGCTGGTTGAGGGCAAGGCGCGGGTCAAGATCACCGAATTCATCGAGAACCCCAGCTTCTTTGAAGCGCGGGCAGAGCGTTTGGCAGAGCTGCCGGGTGACACCGAAGCCGCCGATGCGATGGTGCGGATGGTGGCCGAAGAATTCGAGCGCTATGCCAAGATCAAGAAAAACATCCCCGAAGAGGCTTTGTCAGCCGTTTCGGAAACCCGCGAGCCTGCGCGTTTGGCCGACCTTGTGGCGGGACATTTGGGCGTTGATGTGGGGCTGAAGCAGGATCTGCTGGAAACCCTCGACGTGGCCGAGCGGCTGGAGAAGGTCTACGGCCAGATGCAGGGCGAGATGTCGGTTCTGCAGGTTGAGAAAAAGATCAAGACCCGGGTGAAGTCTCAGATGGAGCGCACCCAGCGCGAGTATTATCTGAATGAGCAGATGAAGGCCATTCAGAAGGAACTTGGCGATGGAGAAGACGGCCAGAACGAATTGGCCGAGTTGGAAGCGCGGGTGAAGGCCACCAAATTCTCGAAAGAGGCGCGGGACAAGGCCGAGGCCGAGCTGAAAAAGCTGAAGAACATGTCGCCGATGTCTGCGGAAGCGACCGTGGTGCGCAACTATCTGGACTGGCTGTTGTCGGTGCCGTGGGGGGTGTCTTCCCGCGTCAAGAAAGATCTGGGTGCAGCGCAAAAGGTGCTGGACGCCGATCACTACGGGCTGGAAAAGGTCAAGGAACGCATCGTTGAATATCTGGCGGTGCAGGCGCGCTCGACCAAGCTGAAGGGGCCGATCCTGTGCCTTGTTGGTCCTCCGGGGGTTGGTAAGACCTCGCTGGGGCGGTCTGTGGCCAAGGCGACGGGGCGTGAGTTCATCCGCATTTCTCTGGGTGGCGTGCGCGACGAGTCTGAAATTCGCGGTCACCGTCGGACCTATATCGGTTCGATGCCCGGTAAGATCATTCAGGCGCTGAAGAAGGCGAAAACCACCAACCCGCTGATCTTGCTGGATGAGATCGACAAGATGGGGCAGGATTTCCGGGGTGATCCGGCGTCTGCAATGTTGGAGGTGCTGGACCCGGAACAAAATGCTACCTTCGTCGATCACTACATGGAGGTCGAATACGACCTGTCCAACGTGATGTTCATCACCACGGCCAACAGCTACAACATGCCGGGGCCGCTGTTGGACCGGATGGAGATCATCCCGCTGTCGGGTTACACCGAAGACGAAAAGCGTGAGATCGCCAAGGGCCATTTGGTGCCGAAGCAGATCGCGGGCCATGCCTTGAAAAAGGGCGAGTTCAGCGTGACGGATGGGGCGCTGACCGAGATGATCCGCACCTATACCCGTGAAGCGGGCGTGCGGAATCTGGAACGCGAGATCGCCAAACTGGCGCGGAAAGCTGTGACCGAGATCGTCAAGAAAACCGCCAAGGTGGTTGAGGTGACGGAAGACAAGCTGGAAGGCTATCTGGGCGTCAAACGCTATCACTATGGTCTGGCGGAACAAACCGATCAGGTCGGCGTGGTGACGGGTCTGGCCTGGACATCCGTGGGCGGCGATCTGTTGCAGATCGAAGCGTTGCGCCTGCCCGGTAAGGGTCGGATGAAGACCACCGGCAAGCTGGGCGATGTGATGAAGGAGTCCATCGAAGCAGCGGCGTCGTTCGTGCGCTCGATCAGCCCTGAATTGGGTGTGAAGCCGCCGAAGTTTGAGACGATGGATATTCACGTCCACGTCCCAGAGGGGGCTACGCCGAAAGACGGGCCGTCGGCGGGTCTGGCAATGGTGACCTCGATCGTGTCGGTGATCACCGGCATCCCGGTGCGCAAGGATATTGCGATGACGGGCGAAGTCACCCTGCGCGGCAATGCCTTGCCGATTGGCGGCTTGAAGGAAAAACTGCTCGCGGCTTTGCGGGGCGGGATCAAGACAGTGTTCATTCCGGCTGAGAATGAAAAAGACCTGATCGAGATTCCCGATAACGTCAAAGCGGGCCTGCAGATTATCCCGGTGACCAATGTGCGCGACGTGCTGAAGCAGGCTTTGGTGCGGCAACCCGAAGCGGTGGAATGGGACGAAGCCGCCGAAGAAGCCGCAGCCGCTGCGCGGGCTTTGGCGGCGGGCAACCCCGCGGCATCGCTGGCACATTAAGGCGTTTGAAATTTGGGCAAAGGCGCGGGGGGAACCTCGCGCCTTTGTGCATTTTTCACCCCATGCGCCATGGTTTTAAGGGCAAGGCGCAGGTATTTGTTTTCTGTTAAGAAATTATCTTCTAAGCTCGTTTCCAAATAAGAACCAATGCCAAGAACCAATGGGAGACTTGAATGGCCACGAAACCCGCAGCGGCAAAGTCCAGCAGCGCTGCGCCAAAAACCACCCCGAAAGCGGCGGCAAAGCCTGCCGCGAAAAGCCCCGCGCCACGCAAGGCTTATGTTGCGAAAACCGCCACCAAAGTCGCGCCCGAAAGCGCCGAACCGAAAGAAGTCGTTATGAACAAGGTCGTTGAGATCGCGGGTGCCGAGGCTGGTGATGCGGTGAAAATCGTCGCGCAAATGAAGGTGAAAGACCTGATCGATCGGGTGGCTGCGGCCTCGGATCACAATAAAAAAGACGTGCGCGCGATTGTCGAAGCGACTTTGGCCGCGCTTGGCCGCGCGCTTGAGGCAGGCGAGGTGATGAACCTGCCGCCGTTCGGCAAGATCCGCATTGCCAATCAGAAGGCCGATGCTTCGGGCCAGATGATGACGCTGAAACTACGTCGCGGTGGCGAAAAGAAGCCCGGTAAAAATGCAAGCGAAGCCCTTGCAGAGGCCAGCGAAGCCAGCTAATACGCCGCCTACGGGAGATTAGCTCAGTGGTAGAGCGCGTCGTTCACATCGACGATGTCAGGGGTTCAAATCCCTTATCTCCCACCATCATTGCCGCAAATACGTAAGAACCCCTTGTAACCGAGGGGTTTTTGCGTGTTTGGATGGGCGGGGCCCAACTTTGGCCCATGCAGAAAAAGGACGCAGCAATGAGTGATACGGCTGAAACGCCTGCGCCCGAACGCAAGCGCGGCTCTGGCGTCCGGCTGGTATACGAGACGCTGCGCGATGAGATACTGGATCTGACGCTGCCCCCCGGTAGCCCGGTCGATGAGGTGGCTTTGGCGGATCGCTTTGCGATGTCGCGCACGCCGATCCGCGAGGCTTTGGTGCGACTGGAGGGTGAAGGGCTGGTGACCACGCTGCCAAACCGCTCGACGGTGGTGGCAAACATCGACTTTGCCAATCTGAACGGGTTTTTCGACGCGCTGACGCTGATGTACAGGGTGACGACGCGGCTTGCGGCCGAATTTCACGATGCGGGCGATCTGGCACGGATCCGCGCGGCGCAGGCGGTGTTTGCTGGTGCTGTGCAGTCGGGCGATGCGCTGGCGATGATCGCTTGCAACCGCGATTTCCATGTGGCGATCGCCGAGGCCGGGCGCAACGGTTACTATCTGCAGCTGTTCTCGCGCCTGCTGGATGAGGGGCGGCGGATCCTCCGGGTGTATTATTATCCGACCTTCGAGAGCCGTCTGCCGCATCCCTATATCACAGAGCATGAAGCGATCATCGCGGCGGTGGCGGCGCGGGACATTGGGCTTTGTGATCGTTTGGCCAAGCATCACGCCGATCAGATCGTGCAGCAAATCCGCGATATGATCGCGCGGGATCAGCGGCAAGATATTGAGCTTTAGGGCTTGCGGGGCAGGGGTGTGTCGCGGCTTTTCGCGCTGAAAATATTTGTCGACAAATAAAATACAAGAGATATGCTTGGGGTATCAGATCCAGATTCGCCCCCAAGTTGGCCCCCCTTGTCTTATGGAGACTTCGATGAATCCCAGCATTTTCTCGGGCACCATTCCCGCCTTGATGACCCCATGCAAAGCCGACCGTAGCCCCGATTTCGACAAGCTGGTCGAGAAGGCCCGCGAGCTGGTCGGGCTTGGCATGTCGGCGGTGGTTTATTGCGGCTCGATGGGGGATTGGCCGTTGCTGACCACCGAGCAGCGGATGGAAGGTGTGGAGCGTCTGGTGCAGGCGGGCATCAAGGTTGTTGTCGGCACCGGGGCTGTGAACACGGCGACGGCGGCGGCATTGGCGGCACATGCGCAGAAGGTCGGCGCGCATGGGCTGATGGTCATTCCGCGCCTGTTGTCGCGCGGCACGGTGCCTGCGGCGCAAAAGCTGCATTTCAAGACGGTGCTGGCGGCGGCGCCAAAGCTGCCTGCCGTGATCTACAACAGCCCCTATTACGGCTATTCGACCAAGGCCGATCTGTTCTTCCAGATCCGGGCCGAGCATCCCAATCTGGTCGGCTTTAAGGAATTTGGCGGCTATGATGATCTGTCCTATGCGGGCGAGATGATCACCAGCGGCAACCCCGATATCAAGCTGATGATCGGCGTCGATACGGCCGTCTATCATGGCTATGTCAACTGCAATGCCGATGGCGCGATCACCGGGATCGGCAATGTCTTGCCGCGTGAAGTGTTGCATCTGACGGCGTTGTGCAAAGCGGCGGTGGCGGGCGATGCCGAAGCGCGGCGCTTGGCGTTCGAGTTGGATACCGCGATGCAGGTGCTGTCGAAAGTTGATGCGGGGCCAGATTTGGTGTTGTTCTTCAAGCACATGCTGGTGATTAAGGGTGACGCCACCTACAAGGTGCATTTCAACGAAGGCGATGCTTTGACCCCGGCGCAGGCTGGCTTTATCGAAGCGCAGCTGGCGTTGTTCGACGCTTGGTATGCCGATTGGGCCAAGCAACCACAGGCGCTGAAATACGCGGCCTAAGCGCATGAGCGTGGTCGTCATCGGCGCGGGCGTGATCGGGCTTTCGGCGGCGCTTGCGGCGCAGGCGCGCGGGATGCAGGTGACGGTGATCGACCGGATTGGCCCGGCGGCGGGGGCCTCGGCGGGCAATGCCGGGGCGTTTGCCTTCACGGATATTCTGCCGCTCGCCTCGCCCGGCATATTGCGCAAGGCCCCGAAATGGCTGCTGGACCCACTGGGGCCGTTATCGGTGCCTCCGGCTTATGCGCTGCAGATTGCGCCGTGGATGTATCGGTTCTGGCGGGCTTGCGCACCGGGGGCGGTTGCGGCCTCGACCGCCGCGCAGACTGCGTTGATGGATCTGTCCAAGGCCGAGTTGGAGCCGTTTCTGGCCGCCACTGGCACGCGTTCGATGCTGGAAAAGCGCGGCAATTTGCAGGTGTATGAGGGCGAGGCTGAGATGCGGGCCGCTCTGCCAGGGTGGGCTGCGCGGGCTGCGCATGGTATCGCGTTTCAGCATATGAACGCGACCGAGATGGCGGCGTTGCAGCCGGGGCTGGCGCCGCGCTTTACCCATGGCACCTTTACCCCCGGCTGGTATTCGATTGCCGATCCAAAGCTGTACACGACTGCCTTGGCCGAGCGGTTTCGCGCCAACGGTGGGACGATTTTGCAGGCCGATGTCGTCGCCCTTCAACACGATTCCGATGGTGTCAGCGTGATCTGTGCCGGGGCCGATCCGATCCGCGCGGGGCAGGTGGTGCTGGCGGCGGGGGCGTTTTCGCATCTGATCGCCCGCAGTCTGGGCGAGAGGATTCCGCTGGAAACCGAGCGCGGCTATAACACCACGCTGCCAGCTGATGCGTTTGATCTGCGCTGCCAGTTGACCTTTGGCGGCCATGGTTTTGTGATCAGCCGCCTCTCGACCGGGCTGCGGGTTGGTGGCGCGGTAGAGTTGGGCGGGCTGAAGCTGCCGCCGAATTACAAACGCGCGGATGCGATGCTGCAAAAGGCCAAAGCCTTCCTGCCGGGGCTAAAGCCCGAGGGCGGGGTGCAGTGGATGGGGTTTCGGCCATCTTTGCCCGACAGCCTGCCTGCGATTGGCCGCGCTCGGGCGACGGCGCGGGTGGTTTATGCGTTTGGGCATGGCCATTTGGGGCTGACGCAAAGTGTGGGCACTGCGCGTCTGGTGGCTGATCTGCTGACTGGGCAGGCTGCTGCGATCAATCTTGCCCCGTTCAACCCGCAACGATTTTAGTCTGGGGCCGCTTTTGTCTGGGCCTGCGCCCATAAATTCACGCCCCACAATACGCGCCAAAGAAAGGTTACGCCATGGCCAGCCACACATTTTCCTGCATTGACGGGCACACCTGCGGCAATCCGGTGCGCTTGGTTTCGGGCGGCGCACCCGTGCTGCACGGGGCCAATATGCTGGAAAAGCGCGCGCATTTTCTGCGTGAATTTGACTGGATCCGCACCGGGCTGATGTTCGAGCCGCGCGGGCATGACATGATGTCGGGCAGCATCCTGTATCCGCCGACACGGCCCGATTGCGATGTGGCGGTGTTGTTCATTGAAACCTCGGGGTGTTTGCCGATGTGCGGTCATGGCACGATTGGCACCATCACCATGGGGATTGAAAACGGGTTGATCACGCCTCGCAGCCCCGGTCAGCTGTCGATCGACGCGCCTGCGGGCAAGGTGGATATCAGCTATCGTCAAGAGGGCCGCTTTGTTGAGGAGGTGCGGCTGACCAATGTGCCGGGCTTCCTTTTTGCCGAAGGTCTGACGGCCGAGGTTGAGGGTCTGGGTGAGATCGTGGTGGATGTGGCTTATGGCGGCAATTTCTATGCCATCGTCGATCCGCAAAAGAATTTCCGCGACATTGCAGATCATACCGCGGGGCAGTTGATTGGCTGGTCGCCAAAACTGCGGGCGGCTTTGAATGAGAAATATCAGTTTGTGCATCCCGAACATGCGGCAATCACTGGGCTAAGCCACATCCTGTGGACCGGGGCCGCGACGGTGGCGGGCGCGCATGCCCGCAACGCAGTGTTTTATGGCGACAAAGCGATTGATCGCAGCCCCTGTGGCACGGGCACTTCTGCGCGGATGGCACAATTGGCCGCGAAGGGGCGGCTGTCGGTCGGCGATGAATTTGTCCACGAATCGATCATTGGCAGTCTGTTCAACGGCCGGGTCGAGGCTGCAACCTCGGTCGCGGGCCGCGCGGCGATCATTCCATCTGTTGCTGGCTGGGCGCGGATGACCGGCTATAACACCATCTTCATCGACGACCGCGACCCTTTCGCGCATGGTTTTGTGGTGAAGTAGCCTATCGGTGCGGGGCGTCGTAATTTGGGTAAACCCTTGGCATTGGGGACTTGTGCTGCGCCAAACCATTGTCTATAGCGACGGCGTGGGTTGTTAGCTCAGTTGGTAGAGCGTCTCGTTTACACCGAGAATGTCGGCGGTTCGAGCCCGTCACGACCCACCATTTTCAATGACTTAGCGGATCAATCGGGCTCTGTGTTCCCAATCCAAGCTGGCGTGTTCCCAATTTCTGGAATCAGAAGCATGGTAGCGGCGTTCATGTGTTCGCCTTTTGCTCGCCGTGTGTAATGTTTTGCCATCCTCTCGGAGAGGTGGCCGAGCATAGATTTCACCCGGTCAATGCCGCCAAATATGTCGGGGTTTCGCGCTACAGCATTGGCGATCATCGTCGCGTTTGTATGGCGCAGGCCGTGGAAGGTGGGCTGAAAAGCACCTTCAGCATATTCCGCCACTGTCGCGGGGCGCAGCTTCAGTCGGATCAGCTCTTTGGTCCAGGACGCGCCGAATCCTGACGGTGTCCAAGGCTTGCCGCGCGAATTTGTCAGCAGCGGGCGCTTGGGGTCCACAATGGCAGCTTTGCGGCGCGCGGCGCGCTCGATGTCGATGATGGCCAGCACCACCGGATGCAGCGGCACTGGCACCGCTGTGCCTGTCTTGCCTTGCGACAGATACCACACGCCACCATCGACGGTGTGATCCTGTAGGCGCAGCAGCACGTCGCCGCGGCGCTGGCTGGTGTAGACGGCAGCCAGCACCACCTTGACGATCTCAGGCTTGCCGTTCTCGATCAGCGTGGCGAGATCTGCCTCTGGCCACGGTTCGTAGGATCCTTCGCTTTCGACGCGCTCGATCTTGCGGCACGGGTTCACATCGGCAAAGCCGCGCGTGCGGCCCCAGCCAAACACGCTGCTGATGTCATCGAGGCGGCGGTTTGCGGTGGCGGGGCGATCTGACAGGCTGTCGTACAGCGCTTGCACATGGATTGGGCGAATGGCTGAGGCTTCGAATTTGCCCCAGCGATCGGACATCAGATCCAGCGCCAGATTGCGGCCGGATTTAGAGGCCGCGGGCAGGCGTTTATATTTTTCGCTCAGGCGATGTTGGCGCACCAGCTCGGCCACGCCGGTAGGGCTGTCGAGAGCATTGGGGGCCATGCCGAACACCGACTGATAGGCAGCGTCATAGGCGGCGCGATACTCGGCCGAGAATGGATGCGGGAGTGGCATGCGGGTCTCTTTGCCATCGCGCACGACGCGGAAATAAAAATACTCCCGATAGCCGCCGCGCTGCTTTCGGATGACGTAATCTTCTAGCCGTAAATCAGCCGCCACGGCTTGCCCTCAAGATCGGATCGTCATCATCTGCGGTGCCTGATCTGATTCCGTCCAGTGATTTCTCGATCTCGGCCCATTTCCAGCGCAGCGTGCCACTCGGGATGCGCTTGGGTTTGGGGATGTATCCGAGTTTGACCCAATCGCGGATTGTCGCCTCGCTGGCATCCAGCAGCTCACACAGTGTGCTAATTGAGACATAGCCGATCAGGCGCGGCACGGCATCGCTTTGCTGCGGCAAGTTAACGATCGTGGCGCGGGGGTGCTGGCCCATTATGCTGCCACCAACTGATCAATGTTGCCCTGATGGACGGTGAAACTGTAGGCGGCGACCCAAGGGTTTTTATCCCATGCGGATTCGCCGTTGATCGCGTTCCAAAGCTCGCGATATGCCGCGATGCTTGCAAAGCAGCCTTTGCGATTGCAGGCGCTTTTGCCCATCACCACACATGTTGCACACTCCACGCCTTCCTCTATGGAATCGCCAGCACTGATGTCTTGCAACTGCTGCACCCGCACATCGGTAACGGTCAGGGTGCAGCGGCTGGCCCAGCGGGGCATGTGGATTGACGGCCGCCATTGTAGACGGCCCGATCTGTCGAAACCCTCGCGGAAAACTGCCGCGCTATACCCATCTGTCGGGTGTTCGCGCTGGTCAATCGTGCCTGTGCCTATGCTCATGCGATAAGCCAAGCGGGGCAGCATGGCGTGGGCCTCTCGAACCCAAAGGCGGTCGCCCACCGCAGCGCGGACTGGCAAGAGGTGGGGGTGTTCCGGCGCGTCAATAACATGGGTGCTGATGCCCATTTTCGTTTTGGTCGGAGACTTGAGGGGTAAGCAGTTATCGTTGCCAACACCTTTGACGATCCGTCGTGTCTGGGTTTTTCTCCCGGCCAGCAGGGCGCGCACCATCGGGGCTGAGAACAGAATGGGTCTGTCGGTCATTTAACGGCCCCCTGTCTTGCGGGAAGTATTCTGTTTACGGGCCGCTTTGATCTTGGTGCGATCTTTGGTCGCTCGTTTTGGGCTGGCTATCGCAGCCGTCAGGGGGCGTCCGGGTTTGGGCCGTGGGTCATAAATTCGCCCTGAAGCCAAGATCGCCGCTGCCCAGGTAGCGAACGATGGATTGAACCTTGTTCCCATGATCTTCAGCCCTGCGGATAGAAGCGGTGGCCGGTGATGCGCTGCGCGCCATCGTCCGACTCAGCGCAGATCTGATAGGTTTCATCGTCAAGCGCTTTGAGCCAGTAAGGCTGGACATTGGGCGGCCACGAACAGCCCAGCTCAGCGAGCCCGGCTTCGGTATAGCCGGTTGCGTCTTCGACGGCCTCGATCGTGATCAGCGCGGCCACCTCTTGCGAGATGGCCGCACCCCAAACAAATGCCGCCCATGGGTAGCCCTCTTCGTCGGTGAAGATGATCAGATCGTTTGGCTCAGCCATGATCAAACCTTCCCTGAGAGGATGTGAAACCGGATGAGGAAATTCGCGTAAGCCTCTGGCGGGCTTAGGTATTGGATATTTGGTGGTTCACCCGTCGCGGCGATGCCGGGCCAAGGGTGATCATTCAGCATGCAGAGGCGCTGTTCATGCGCCAGCATCTCCATATCCGCTGCTTTGACATGATCATTGCAGTCGGCGGATAGGCCGAACTGGGCGAGAACGGCGCGCTCGACCCGGCGCTCGATCTTCTTGTAATCTGGCAGCAGGCTTTTCAGAGGGCGCGAGACATCGCCCATCACCGCCTCTGCCGCATCGTGCATCAGGGCCGCAAAGGCATGCTCGGCCGGCACGCGGTAGCTGCACAGGATGGAATGCTCGGCAACCGAATAGAAGGTGTGGCACTGCCCTGTGAAGCGACAGATGTGCGACAGACCGTGGGCGACATCCTCGATCGTGACTGGGGTTTCCTCGGGCGCTTCGAAGTCGAAATAGCGGCCAGAGCGCAGCAGGATGGTTGGCCCAACGATGTGATGGATTCCGGTCATGCTGCTTGCTCCTCGGGGGTGGCGATCTCGACGGCGGGCCATTGCAGTTCAGCCGGCAGCCACTGGTCGATGCGGGTGTTTTGTTCGCGCGAGAAGCCGATGGCTTCGCGGAAGTCGGCGTTGTTGAACAGCTTGTGCAGCATCTGGGCCTTTTCGGCCTTCTTTTGGGCGCGGAAGGTGGCGTGATCTGGGGTACGTTCATCTGGCACAAGGGTGCACCAGATTTCATCCATCACCGAAACCGGCAGCCGGCCGAAATAAGCGCTGGCTGTGGGTGTCCAGATCTCGCGCACTGCGCTGCCGGTGATGTCTGCCAGCATCGGGCCAAGATCGTTGTCACCGATCAGCCGTGCGAGGCCGCGGGCCAGAACATCGTTGCGGTGCTTTTTGCCCAAGGCGCGGAAGGCAGTGAAGCCATCGGGTGACATGCGGCTTATGGTAGCGTGTTGGGCATTGTCGAGTGCCAGCAGGTGATGAGGAGGTGCGAAACCTTCAGACTTTTCGGGCTCAATCGTCTGAGGGTTAGCCGTAAAGTGGATCGGCGACGAATAGGGCATCAGTTCGCCTGACAGCTTGTAGGCCAGCAGATCCAGCATCAGCTCGGCCCGTTCACCGGCGTGCAGTTGTAGGTCGGCCAAGCGGATGCGCTTCAGGTCTTCGAGCAAGCTGGCGGACAGGGCGCGGCTTTCGGGCTTGGCGCTGGTTGCGGTGCCGCCTTCGGCTTCATCATCGCCTGCAGATTCGCGGTTGGGGTCATCCTGGGCGCGACGGTAGGGGCCATAGGTGCACAGGGCGCCGTGGTGATCGACGTAGAGCCAGAGGCCAGAGGTGGCGATGTCTTCGTCGCTGTAGTCACCTTCGGCTCGTGCAGACAGATATTCGAACCGGGCCTGATCATCGTCGGACAGATCGCCTTGCTCTGCCATGTCAGACAGTCGATCGAGATCTTCGATATCACCGTCGGGCAGTTCGCCGGGCACGCGTTTGATGGGCTGCATGTCGCGGCCGGCGTTCCAATCCGGGTGGGCGCTGGTCCAATGTTGCACCCATTTCCAGCCGGTGGATTGTTCGCCCGCTGCGGCCTCGGCAAGTTTGGTGGTGAAGAGGCTTTCGAGCAGCGGTTCATCCAGCAGCCGAACGCGATCAGTGAACAGATCTTCGAGCATCTGACCGCCCGCGTCACGGTAGGCCTGCAGCCCGACATATATCGCCCGGCGGTCATCTGCCCGGATGCTGTCGGCGGCGAGTTTGTTTCGGATGTCAGCGGCGCTGGTCGACCAGTTTGACGTGGTGATGCGATTCAGTTCCGCCATCAGCGCTTCATCGCTGCGGGCGCTGGTCAGGGCTGCGGCCTGATCAAGGCTGATCTCGCCCAGCCGCATGGCCATCAGCGCCCGTTCAGGCAGTTGTGCCAGGCGCAGGCGTTGGCGCACATGCTGATCGCGCACGGCGAAGGCGCGGGCGATCTTGGTTATGTCGGCACCGGCCGCTTCCATGCGGGCGTAGGCGCGAACTTCATCTGCTGGGTGGAGGGCTTGACGCGCGGTGTTCTCGGCGCTGGCCCATAGGCGGGCTTCGTCTTTCTGCAGGGTCACGCGGACCGGAACAGTTGTGGTGGCCGGGTCGCGGCCTTCGCGCGCTGCCAGCAGCAGGATCGCGCGCAAGCGACGGCCACCCGCGACGATGCCGACTTTGCCCGAAGTTTGCTCTGGGTTGAGCGTATCTGCAAAGCCTGCGAGGTTTTGCAGAAGGCCAAGTTCGGCAATGCTATCGGCCAGTGCCGCGATATCCTCGGGCGGTGGCTCGGTGCGGGCATTGAGCGCATGCACATAGAGATCCGAAAGCGGGATCATCATCGACGGGTTTCTGGGAGGTTCTTTCATTGGCAGGGTCTCCTTGGCCATTGTGATGCCAGCCCAATCGGGGGCTGGCAGAAAATGGTCAGGCGGCTTTGCTCTGCCCGCCGACGTAGACGCCGGCACCGAAGACGCCGAGGGTGCTGACGAAATCGAAGGCGAAGGGCAGGACCATCTGCGCCACGATCACGCCGAACGTAACCAGCAGGCCAATGGCCCAGATGGTCAGCGGCTTCATTCGAGATACCGCGCGAGGGACAGGCCGATGATGGTGCCGATCTTGTTCAGCGCCGCCGCTTCCTTGTCGCCAATGCTGCCATCTGCACCGGCCACATCGATGGCGATCATGAAGAGCATTTCCATGTCTTCATTGGTGGATTTCTTTTTCACATCCTCGACTTCGCGGGTCAGGGCGATGCGGCCCGACATGCCGGATTTCGCGCGCTTGGCCTGCTTGTCGAACGCCTGCTCGATCTGTGCGGTGGAGAACGCAACCGAGATGGTTTCGTGGTTCAGTAGACGGTCCAGCGCGACCTGCGCTTCATCGTCGGAGAAATCGCCATCGGCAGCGCCGACCATGACGCAGGCCGCGCAGATGCCTTCAAGCAGGTCTGTCTTGCCGTTCATGCGGGCAGCGCCGCCTGTCAGCTTTTCTTTGAGTTTTCCGAACATAGGTTTTCCTATCGGTTGAGGGTTGCGCTGCGAGACCCGACAGCGCGCGGGGTGGGTTATGCCTGCGACCTGCGATCTAAGGCGGGCCAGTAGAGGCGGCGGGCTTCTTCGCAGGTGCGGCGGATGATTTCGGCAGGCGGGATTGGCTTTAGGCCGTGACCGCCACAGTGATTGCATTCGACATAGATGTGGCGATGGTCGGTGATCTGGCCGTAGCCGTTGCTTTGCGGGGCCAAGCTTTCGCGCCGCAGGGCGCAGGCGTCGCAAGGTTCGCAGTTGCCGCAGAGCGTGTGATCGACCATCGGAGCCTCATCATCCTGCGCTCTGGGCGGCGGCTTCGGCCAGCAGGGCGGGCAGCGCGGCGGTGACGTGCAGCAGCATGCCGTAGCCGCTGATGGCGAGGGCCACGAGGATGGCGGCGGCAGTGAAGCTGCGGGCGATCTGGAAGCGGGCGCGCAGTTCGGCGCGGCGGTTGGCCCGGTTGATCAGGGCTTGCGGTGGCTTGAGGTCGATCATGCGTCACCGCCTTCTGCCGTGACTTCTCGGATGATGCGCACCAGCTCGATCCTGAATGTCAGCGTTTCGCCAGCTTGCGGGGCACCTTGAGTCATCATCTTGGCTCTGCCGGAGATGAGTTCAGAGTTTGCCCATTCATCGTTGAGGCTGAGGATTTTGACGGTAAGACAGCCCTTGCGGCTGTGGTCGATGTCGTAGGTTTTGCCAACTTTGAAACCCGTGCTCATGCCGCACCGCCTTCGCCGCCGGTGATCAGGCGGAAGGTGGGTTGGCGGCGGGCTTGGTGGAGTACTTGCCACTGGCGGGCGTAGAGCGCTTCGCGGGCGCGGGCGGGCAGGTGCAGGTGGCGCTCGGGATGGCTGACGATATGGCGGGCGCAGCGGGCTGCAAGGGGTGAGAGCGGTTCAGTGGGGATGTTCGCGGACAAGGGGGCCTCCATCGGGTTGTCGATGGAGAACAGTTCGCATGTGGCGAACATTGAAGTCAAGCCAAAAGTTCACCACTAGCGAACATACGTAATGTCGTGTACGAATCGGTGCGAACATACGGGCGAGGAATCATCGGTGTTGCGTTGGCAGCGAGCGCTGTCTTAACGAGCCGTCATCTCAGTTCGGCTATTCCATGCGGAATATATTAGTCATAGTGCCCTAATCGGCACGCAAATCGGAGTGGAGCAAATGACGGAAGAATTTCTATCCTTAAGCTCAGCGCCTTGGACTACCGTGCTGACCTTTGCGGCGGGCTACGCAGGCTATTTTATTGCCCATGTAGGATTGCGCGAGCATCATCAGGCATTGGATCAGCTATTTCGGGTTATGCTTTATGGCTTCTGGGGCCTATTTACCTACCTAGCGGCGCGCATCTACGGTGGGGTGGAAATACTAAGTGCCTCGGCGCTGGGTTTTTTGGTGTCGGCACTGCTTGGTGTGGCTTGGCGCAGGGTAGGCGGTCCATGGTTGACCAGAGTTCTGCGCGGTAGCCGGGCGAGTCTTTCGGATGATCTCCCGTCTGCTTGGGGTGCTATCAGTGCCGTGGGGGAAAGAGTTCACGGCAGGCAGATTATGGTGACATTGGCGGATGGAACCGCATTGTTCTGTGATGATCTGTCTAAGTTTGTGGGGCTGCCAAATGGCCCGTGCGTGTTCGGCGCGGCTGGTGATTTATTGATTTACGCCACCCATACTGGCAGAGATGGCCCTACAGGTGCCACCATATGGGAGCCGGTAGAGAGCCAAGCCGATGCTTTCTGGGGTGCACAAATAACCTATGTTCCGAAAGAACAAATACTTCGGATCAAATATAGGCGCGTCCTGAGTTGATCACTTGTTGCCGGGTGGCGGTGGGCTGGGACGTTGTTCGCCACTGCCAGTGGAAGGCGTGTGGTTGCTTTGAGGTGGCGCTGACGGGGTGTAGTTCTTTGTAGATTGTTGTGCGGGAATAGGGCGGGCTGTATTTTCGCTGTTGGGCATTTTCGATTTCCTTGATTTAAGCAACAGTTCTGATCGTGGATTAGCTTAATTAAGTGCTTTGATCTGTGCATTGAGCTTGTTCAGGTCGTTTACCGAACTGTCGAGGTTGCACATCGATAAATCAAAGCGCAGCGCCCTCGGTTGGGCGCTGTCTCCATAGATGGCATCCAACGCTTTGATCTTGGCTGACCCTGCGCCAGCATCAATTTTACATAGACCAACCGCATCCGCATAGGCGGCCGCGGCCTGCTGCGACCGAACCAACCAATAGCCACCGCCGATCAGGGCGACCCCTACGGCGATCGCTAAGCCGCTCTTCATGTTCTTATCCATGCAATCATTCCTCTACATTTTGGGGCGAAACATCGACTTTATCGTGCCGCGCCATGATGCAAGGCCGTCTTTCTCCAACTCAACATATGGCTGCGGTTCGTTTGGATCGGCTGTGACAGCAAAGGGTGGGATATATCGCCGCACCAATGTCGCCGCATTGGTGCCTGTCTGGTCAATGAGTCCAATAAGGATAAGATCGCCAGCTTCTGGCGGTGTGCCGAGATCCACCAAAAGCACATCACCTGCCAGCAGGCTAAGTGACGGCGATGGCCTGACAAGCTCGTAGTGGACGGGATGTCTAATACTAAGGGTAAGTCCGTCGAGGTTGAGTTGCCCCTCAGTGCCATTTCCCTGCCATGGCTTGGCCTGATTTTCGGAGAAACCGCGTGATGCAGGCTCACTGTGGTCTGAAGGCACTTCTAAACTGATCGTTGCGGTTAGCCCTGCTTGCCCCGGCATGATCTCCGATGGGGTCGCATTAAGCACCTCCATGATTTTGGATAGCGTCTCCATCGACGGGTTTTTCTTGCCCGATATGATTTCTGACATAAAGCCTTTGCCCACGCCAACAGCGTCAGCGAGGGCAGTTTGGGACATTTTGTTCCGTTTTAACGCGGCAGTAAGGGAGAGCTTCATAGGTGCATTATCCTAGCGAACCCTTCGCCCTGTCGATCAGCGGTAAGCGAACATTTCGCCATGTGCGAACTTTGCGCTTGACGGCGCAATGTTCGCTGTGAGAGAACGTCCTTATGTTGGCACAAATCATCATAAATTCAGGGGAAACCCGCACGATCTGGGCAAAGCGGATTGGCGTGAGCAAATCCTATCTGTCGGATTTGCTGAACGGAAATCGGCAACCTGGTCTGGATGTTGCAGTTCGCATTGAGCGGCTCACTCAGGGTGCCGTTCCAGCCACCTCATGGGTGCCAGAGGCTGCTGAAGCTTCGACGCTCGAAAACAAGGATGCCGCAGCATGATCGGCACCATCAAATCGCTGGCAATCATGCTGCTTCGCCTGCCGTTCAAGCCTCTGCTGTGGCTGCGTCAAGCGCGGCAACGATCACGCGCAGCTCTTGTGCGAGATGCAGCAAGGCTTGCCGTTCAAGAACTGCAACAGCAAGCTCGGAGGCGTTCGTGATGGGCAACCGCGTTTTGAACTCAAACGTCAATGACCCATCGTCGATGTCATCCGTCGCCTCAACGTCGATGTGCGCCAGCACGAAGCCCGGGCGCATCGCGGCATCTGGATCGAACGGCTCAGGTGATTCATCAAAGCGGGTCAGGCTGATCGGCCCGATGCGAGTGACTTCCATCTTATTCTCCATGGGTTGTTGTGGTGACTGCCATGGTGAAGCGCAGGCCGGGGTTTTGCAATCTCGGCCTGCAAGCCGCGCGCAGATCTCGCCCGCCTCGGCCTTGCAGCCTGCGCCTGTCGGCGGGGCAGGGAACCTGCCTCCGCTCAACTATATCCCTTCTGTTGTGGTGATCTGATGCCATTGCGCCGCCCTTTCCTTGTGTTTTCGTCTGCTCCATCTGCCGAGGTTCGGCCCCAAATGTCTTTGGCAAATGGATTTGGTCGCGGCCAGCTGGCCCCAGTCGGCGGTCGTGGGCGGGGTCATGCTGCGCATCGGCGGGTTTCGGTGCATCCGGCGATGGCGCAGCGCCCGAACTTTCAGGTCTGGTGGTCGGCATTGGTGATGCGCAAGTGCGGGTCGGCCAACGCGGTGGCCCGGCAGTTTCAGGTCACCGACATGACCGGGCTGAACTGGCTGAACGGCGATACCTGCCCGGAAGGCTGGGCGGTGTTCCGGGCCCAGCAATGGTGGCCGGAAGAGTTTGATTTGGATGGGGGACGCGATGCGTGATCCCCAAAGCACACTGGGCACAGTGATTTACCCTGCCACTGATCGGCGTCTCACCGGGGAGGCGGGGCGGCCCGTCAAGTGTGCCTCCCGTGTTTCCCTGTTGGACCTGCGGGCGGCTGGCTTTAGTCGGTTGCCCGCGTCTTTTCAGAACAAGTTTAAGCGGGCGGCTCGGGGAGCCGTTTCGCGCCTGATCAACCGACCTGTCTCGGGCGATCAGAAGACTGGTGCGGGCCTGCCAGCCCGCGCCGCATTTTATTGCATCCGCATGGGGGCCTCCTCCCACCACGCGGCCAGCTGCGCTGCTGCGCACCTCCTCCCGCGCAGCAGCGCAGCGTCAAATTCAGGCCGGGCAGCATGATTGAAGATGGAGTGTTGCACTTCTCGACGGGACAAGACCCGGACATGGGGCAGGTCGCGCGCTCGTTGCGGACCGCTGCAGCTGTGCATTCGACAGATGATCCGATCATCCTTCATATCTCTCCGCTGCTCGCGCGACGCCTTGCGCACCACCTCGATGGCGGCGGGTTTATCGATGCGCGTGAAGAGGTTGCCCGCCTGCTGAAAGTTGAGCGTGAGGCGTGGGTGACCCAATGCCACGGCGTGTTGGACAGGGCGCGGCGCCATAATCGTCGCGCGCTTCTGACCTTGTCTCTCTCGCTGCTGCTGTTTGTTGGCACGCCGCTGTGGATTTTCTGGGCATAGCGCCTGCGGTGCCTGCCCGCTGCGCAGGTTGATGTTTCAGGGGGTTAAGATGGATCTGACAAAGATGAACCGCGATGATCTGAAGGCATTGCAGGGCAAGTTGCGGGTGATTGGCAACGCCAGTGACGCGCTCGCCGAGGGTGGGTTTGAACCGCTGATCTGCCTGACCGGGGATGCGTCAGTGATTACGGTGGAGCCGATCCTGTCGATGGGCCCGGTGGCGGAGGTGGTGTTGTTTGAGGCGGTGACGGATTTTCCGGTGATCCTGCACCCAAGCGAGACTGTCGAAGATGCCGCGCACAACGCGTTAGTGGATGCACTTGAAACGCGGGTCGGCCTTCCAGAAGCATGTGCGACCGTTGAAGCGCTGCAGGTCAAGCAGCAATCCTCCGAACTTGATCTGGTATCTGGCCCGGTGACTGAAGCTGAAAAGCGCCAGATCGAAGATATGTTCCTGAAGGGTGCGAGCAACGCCGAAATCTCGGCCAGCCTCCGTCGCCATCCGAGCATTATAGGGTCGCACATTTACTATTTCAAAAAGCGGCAGGTTGAAGCTGCGCCCGTGAAATCTTCCGTGGCCAGTGCGCAGCCTACCGAAGCGCGCAAGGCGGTGGTCGCCCTCGCAGGGCAGGCTGCAGATCAGCGCGCCACCACCTCAAAAATTCAGAAGCCGGGCGGAGATCAGGGAGGACTGCAGCAGCTTCACCCTGCGGAGCATGACCCTGTGCAGTCTGGGGCGGTGAGTGGGCAATCGCCTGCCACAGCCCCAGAACAAGCCGCTGAAAATCTGCCCATGATCCGCTCGCCGATCTGGGATCACGTCAAGGCGCTCGGTTTTCCAAAGGGCTGGGATGCCGAACTCGATCTTGAGATGGTCGAAGCTTTTGCGCGCGGCGTGAAGGTGGATCAGCTGGCGCTCGACCTCGATGTCGACTCGAAGCTGATCAAGGACCGCTATGCCGCCCTGACCGCCTGCATCCGCAACGATCGCGGACATATGCAGATCGACGGACAAGAGAAGCTGGTGCGGATCCTGCGCGAGCGGGTGAAAATCCTGCGGGCTGGCGCAAAAGCCGCCTGATCACGCGGCGGAAGATCGCAGTTCAAACGCAAATGACGGGGGCAGTTATGACGGATCAATCTTATGCCGCGCAGGTCGCGGCGGATGTGGCGGCGCGCTATGGCATGCCCGTGGCGCAAGACGCGGTGCAGATCATCCCACGCGGTATGTCGAGTGTAGCCCATCCGGTGTGGGATGGGTCGCAACTGGTTTACCGCGAGGAATCTCGGGACTCGTGGCGCAAGCAGCGTGCGGCGTCGAAACGGAACTACATCACCAGCCCCAAGGTCGTTGAACGGCGGCTGCAAGTGGCACGCCTGCATGCTGAAGGTCTGCATGATGCCGCGATTGCTGAGGCTTTGGAGGTCGAGTCCTCGATTATCCATCAGGATCGCACCGCGCTGAAGCTGATCGCGAACCCCTGCCTTCTACATGCCATCAGCAATGAACAGCGCAATAGCCGGATGCGAGCCTTGATCGCGCAGGGCTATGGTGCAGATGGCGTTGCTGCCGAGATGGGTTTGAGCATTGGGCAGGTGCGTTTGATCGCGCGCACTGAATTGCAGATGCCGTTTGGCCATGCGAGAAAAGTCAAACCCGCGCCTAAAGCCGCGGTGCCGCGCAAAGCTGTGGCAAGGGCGGTGTTGCCGGTAATCAAGCCGCCACGTGTCCGCAAGGTCAAGGTCGAAACCATCCGCGCGCCCTCAGCTGCGAAGCTGCGGTTGGCTGCGCTGCAGGCGATGATTGACGGCTTGGGGCGTGATCTGACGCGGGCTGATCTAGACGCCTACAGTCTGCGCATTGGGCGCACGATTACCCAATTGCGCCGCGATATCGAAGTGCTGGGTCTGGCGTGGCCGCGCCCACCGAACTGGAAACAGATGGCCGGCGTGCGCCTGTCACCCGTCGCGCGGCTGGCGGTGCGGGATAAGCGGCGGGCTGACATCGCGGCGATGGATCTCACACAAGTTACGGTCGCCCAGCTGGTGCAGCGGTTTGAGGTCAGCAAAGAGACCATATCGCGCGATTTGTTCGTACTGGGCAGATGCACCATGATCCCCGCGCGCGGCTTACATGGTGTGATTAAGGATGCTTTCGACACCCACCGCGCCGCGATTGCAAAGCTGCATGCAGAAGGTGCTGACCGCGCCGAGATTGGGCGCGCGACCGGGCTTCACCGGAATGCTGTTTCGCGGCACCTGAAGGCGCTCGGGCTGGATTTGCCGCGTGGCTATGTCAACCCTTGGGCGGGTCGCGATCTGCCCGGCACGACCGATCGGGTCAAAGATATGATGGCGCAGATTGCGGCTTTGCGCACTGCTGGCAAAACCTATGCCGAGATCATGGCGGCAACCGGGCTGCGGAAAGCCAGTGTATCGCGATATCTGATGCAGCTTGGGCTTACTGGGCAAGGGTCCGCGCAGCCGGCGCAGGTGGCCGCATGAAATCTCGCGGTGAAATCGGCGTGCTGTTCGAGGCGACTGCCGTTGCACAAGAGACCATCACCGATGCGCTGTCAGGCGATCGCGCACGAAAGTTGGTGCAACGGTTAGAAGCGGCGGGTGCGGAATATGCCGATGTGCTGGCCTGCGCCCGCGCCATTCTACGCGATTTGCCAACTCGGCGCCGGGATGATGAACACATGGTCAGCCTTGCCCGTGCCTTGCGGGCGGCGATTGCGACGGTGCTGCGGCCCGCTCCGGTGGGTCTGGATCGGCGGGACATTTATGGATGACCACCGGATAGCTGACGCCAAGCGCAAGGGCATGGCTGCGATCATGCAGCAGCTGGATATCACCGGGCTAAAACGGGGCGGTGTCGAATGGACCGGGCCTTGCCCGAATTGCGGCGGCACCGATCGGTTTTCGATCAACACCCGCAAGTCACAGTTCCTCTGCCGGCAGTGTGGCGGCAAGGGAGATGAGATCGGCTTGGTGCAGTTCATCATGGGTCTGGATTTCATCGGTGCATTGGAATGGATCTGCGGGCCGAAACAGCAGCTGTCCGAGGCCGAGATTGCCAAGCGCGCGGCGCGTGATGCAGAGAACAAGGCGCGCAAAGAGCGTGAGGCGAAGGCCTATCACGACAAAGCTGTCCGCGAGGGGCGCGAGATCTGGGAAGCGGGCAGGCCTGCCGAGGATAGCCCGGTGCGGGATTATCTCGCCCTGCGCGGGATCACTCGCGATCTGTTCCCTAAGTTGCCCGTGTGTCTGCGGTTTCACCCGGCTTTGCCCTACATGCTGCCAAACCCTGATCGGGGCAGCCGAAACCAGTGGATTGAGATTTACCGTGGCCCAGCGATGCTGGCGGCGGTGCAAGGCATGAATGACCGGTTCTGCGCTGTCCACCGCACTTGGTTCGATCTGGATCAACCGCAGGGCAAAGCCCGCATCCCCGATCCGGTGACGGGTGAGCCCCTGAAGCGCAAGAAAGGCTATGGTGCCAAGAAGGGCGGCGCCATCCGCTTGCACAATGGCGCTGCCAACAACCGCACGCTGGTGATGGCCGAGGGTATCGAGACCACACTTTCGGCCCTGATAGCTGATGCCTATCCCGGTGCGCATTATTGGGCGGGGGTCGATCTGGGCAACATGTCGGGCCAGCGCATCACCGGCAGAGGGCTTAAATACGCCGGCATCCCCGATCTGGAAGATGCCGAAGCCTTTCTGCCGCCGCCCTGGGTGGATCGGCTGATCTTCGTGAAAGACGGCGATTCCGACCCGCGCGACACGCAAGCCAAGCTTGAGGCAGGCATCCGCCGCGCGATGGTCAATCGCCCCGGCCTGCGCGGCCAGATTGTCGCCTGCCCGGATGGCAAGGATCTGAATGACGTTTTGTTGGATGGGGATGGCGATGAGTGATTTCGGCTCAGTCCTCGATCCCTGCTGCGGTAGCAAAATGTTCTGGTTTGACCGATCAGATCAACGTGCTGTCTTTGGCGATATTCGGTCTGAAACCCATTCGCTGACGGACAGTTCCAGCAAAGGCGGCCGCCGCGATTTGGTGATTTCCCCAGATTTGGAGATGGATTTCAGGCGTCTGCCGTTTGCCGACGACACCTTTCACCTCGTGGTTTTTGATCCGCCGCACCTGATCAAAGCCGGAAAGTCAGGGTGGTTGGCAAAGAAATATGGACGCCTCGGGGCTGATTGGCGGGGTGATATTCAGGCCGGATTCGCACAGTGTTTCCGGGTTCTGAAACCCAATGGCACCCTGATTTTTAAGTGGAATGAGGAGGATGTCAGGGTTGCTGAACTGTTGGCGCTGACCCCGGAAAAGCCGCTTTTCGGCAACCGCTGCGGTAAGACGGCCAAATCCCATTGGATCGTCTTCATGAAGCCGGCCGGCGCATGCCAGCCATGACCATCACCCTCGATGCCACCACCCGCACCGCCTCCATGGCGGGTGGCACCTGGTCGCAAACTGTGCCGCTGGCCGATCTGCCGAATTGGTTGGCGCTGTATCGCAGGCTCTGGTCGCGGCTTCCTGATGGCAAAAAGCCCGTGCCGGGCAAACCCGGCCCTTGGGCGCGTTTTTACGATGCGGATGTGCGCGCGCTCGAAGCCGCCGTCCGCCAAGCACAAGAGATGTGAGATGAGCGAGCCAAACCTTGAATCCGTGCGCCGCGTGTTGGAAGACGTGCAAGACGTCGATCTGCCCGAAGGCATGACCCCGCACCCCGAGGCAGAGGCATGGCATGGCGAGGATGGCGACCCCTATGAGGGCATGGAGCCCGATCTGACGCCGGAACAAACCGATGAGTTTGACCCCGAAAAGCTCAAGCTCGCGTCGACCTTCGCCATCAACGATTTGGGTAACAGCCGTCGCCTGGTGTTGCACTATGGTGAGAATCTCATGTCAGTGCCGCGCGTCGGTTGGCATGTTTGGGATGATCGTGTCTGGGGTGTCGATCCTGATATGATCGCCACCCGAACCAAGGCGCAGAACCTTTCGGAGCTGGTGCTGGGCGAGGTGCCATATCTAGTTTTGCCGGAACGGGATATGGAGCAACTGGCTCGTGAACGTGACCTGCGGCAACAGATCAAAACGCTTGAGGCGCAGCGCGACGAAGACGGAAAGTTGCCTGCTGATGTCGCCGAGCAGATATTTCAAATCGACATGCAGATCGCTGCGATCAAACGGTTGAAAGAGTCGCTGTCGAAAATGCGCACGGCCCATCGCACCTTCGCGCGATCCTCGGGCAACACCGCAAAAATCAAAGCAGCCCTGACCGAAGCTGAGGTGCCGTTAGCGGTAAGGGTCGAAGATCTCGATACCCGGCCGCTGGATATTAACACCCAAAGTGGGGTGCTGCGATTTGTTGTCACGCCTCGATCGGGAACGTTTCCCTTGGTCGATGTCCAGGATCTGCCGCCAGATCGCGCGTTGCGCATGACGAAGATCATGACGGTCGCCTACGACACCACGGCGCTTTGCCCGATCTTCACCGCTTTTCTAGACAGGATCATGCCGGATCCCGATATGCAGCGTTTCCTGCAACGTTGGTTCGGCTATTCCATGCTGGGCATAACCAATGAGCAGGCCTTGGCGTTCTTCTACGGTATGGGTGCCAACGGCAAGTCGGTCCTGATGGAAGTTATGGCGCGGCTTCTGGGCAGCTATGCGGCCACCGCGAAAATTGAGAGTTTGACCGGGCAAAACAGGCGGTCAGGGGGCGATGCCACCCCCGACCTGATCAACATTGTCGGTGCGCGCATGGTGCGCACCTCAGAGCCTGAAAAGGGGGTGCAGTGGCAGGAAGGCCTGATCAAGCAGTTGACGGGCGGCGAACCCATCCTGGTGCGCGATCTCAATGAGAAGTTCTTCGAAGTTACCCCGATATTCAAGCTTACGATCGCGGGCAACCATGCCCCCGACATTCGCGGCATGGATGACGGGATATGGCGGCGACTGATGATCGTGCCGTTTGATGTGCAAATTCCGAAGGCCGAGAAGATACCTTACGACACGCTTGTTAAAAGCTTGTTGGACGAAGGCCCGGGTATCCTGAATTGGATGGTCGAAGGTGCGCGATATTACCTCGAGGGTGGTTTGGCCCCGCCGGACCAAGTGGTCAATGCCACAGATACCCTACGCGCCGATGCTGATCCTTATGGCAAATTCCTTGACACCAACTGCATCGTCACCGGCGATGGCAGCGACAGCATATCGTCGCGCGAGCTGATGCAGTGCTTCACCTATTGGCAGATGCAGATGGGCGAGACGCCTTACAAAGAGCGCACGATCTCGCTGGCGATGAAGGATCATTCGCGGCGATGGCGATCCCGCAAGACCGGTAAGCAGTTCACCGCACGTGAGACAGGGCGATTCAATGGCTATGATGGTTTGCGCCTGACTGACCTGTTCAGGCGGGAATGGGAGAACGCGCCGAAAAACGCTCAAGGCCACGCCATCAACGTCACGAAGGCATCTGACCCTGACGGCAGCGGCTCTCGCTACGGTGACGACATATGACGCCGCCCCGTACCCCATTTGGGAAGAAATCGGAGGGGATGGAGGGGATAGCCCGCATCGGGGGAGGATGTTTTGGGGCGTCAGGGTCGGGGGTATATGACGCCGGATCAGTGGGTTATGCGACGTTGGGCGGGGATGGAGGGGATGGAGACGATAATTGTGGCCCGCTCGCATGTGTGCGCGCGAATAGGGGGTATGGGGGTTGGTGTCTGGCCTCTATGTGTGACTGGAAAATATCCCCTCCATCCCCTCCATCCCCGCCGCGCTGCCTTTATGTCGTTGATTATGCAATATTTTCTATTTCTGCATCCTCTCAGTTATCCTCTCCCATTTTCTCTTTATCCCCTCCATCCCCTCCCTGAAGAAGTTGAGAAATCAACGAGTAGATAATTCGAAATTGAAAAGCACTAAATCTAGATAAGGGGCAGTAGAATGAAAAAGCCACGGGCGGCAAAACGTGAGATGTCGATCAAGTCAGCGCTGGAATGGGCTTTCGGCACCGAACATGCCCAACTCGACTTCGATGAACTATCACCTCAAGGTGCACGCCCCGGCATGTCGACGATCTGGCTGATGATGCTGCGCGGGGCCTTGGGCTGTCAGATCGACGGCGGTGGGTCCAGTCGGCCCGCGAGTGATGCCGAGACAATCGCCATCGTACTGTCAACCCTGCCTGCCGCCTTGGGTGGCAAGCCGATGGCAGCTGCTATAGCGGCGCTGGCGAGGGCCGGGATGGAGCCTGATTGGGATATCGACATGACGCCGCGCTGTGTGCCGTGCTCCTGGTCCTACGAAAACCAGCATGGTCGCTATGCTGGCACGGTGGTGGTGGAGAAGGTTGAGGTGGCAGGCAAGCGCGGCAGGCAGGCGCTGTTCGAAGTCCGGGCCTGCCCCGTCACCTATGTGCCCACCGCTCAACAGATCGCCATGGTGCAGCGGCGCTATTGGGATTGGCGGCTGGCCTTGCGTCATCTGCGCAATGAATTGTCCTTGCCAGGTGTGCTGCGCCATATCCTACTCACCCAAAGCCTGCCCGAACCATCACCTTGGCTGATCGACCCTGAGAAGGCCGCTTGACAAAAAGAGCCCCCCTTGTCAGATTGCCAGCGAGACGAATACCGACCGGATGGGAAACCCTCCGGTCGTTTGCATTTGGGGGGTGGCACATGGCAAGGCTCCGCCAGATGCCCAGCCGATTGCAGCCTGCACCTCGACGCCTTGCTCCCCTCATCACTGTGGGTGAGCAGGGCAGGGATCGCTTGCGCGATGCGACGCAAGAATGGCGCAAGTGGTATAAGACCGCGCGCTGGCAGGCGGTGGCCAAGCGGATCAAAGAGCGGGACAACTACACCTGCCAATGGCCGGGATGTGGTCTGATAAGTGATGCGAAGTATGCCATGGTCGTTGACCACAAGCTGCAGCACCACGGTGATGAACAGATGTTCTGGGATGAGAAAAACCTGCAGTGCCTCTGCAAGCCCTGCCACGACATGCACAAGCAGCGGCAGGAACGGGCTAACCGTTGACGGGATGAGGGAAGTCGGAGGGTGGGGGGGGGTGCAAAAGCTGCACCCCCTCTCCCGGCTAGACCCGCGTCCCCCTCAGTGAGAGATTTTTTTCTGGTGGAAGCATCGAAATCTGGCGACGGGGGCGATTTTGATCTGTTCGGCGAGGCGGTTAAGCCTTTGCGCGAACGTCGCGGGCGTCCCTCTTATGCCAAAAGTGAGGAAAATCAGCGGTTTGTGGAGGTTCGCGCCGCTGCCGGTTGGTCGCATGAGGCCATTGCGGCGGATATGGGTATCGACCCGGACACGTTGCGCAAACATTTTTCGGGTGAGCTGAAAAACGGGGCTCTGAAACTAGAAGGCATGTTGCTGGACGTTTTGCAGCAGCGGGCGCGGGAAGGCCACATTCCCTCGGTGCGCGAACTGCAATCCCGTATCGTCGCCCGCGCGCCAAAGGCCCCTCGGGCAAAAGAACCTGGGGCAGGCGAGGCAAAAGCTGTCGAACCCAAGGCCGCGCCAGTCGGGAAGAAACAGGCTGCCTTGGATGCAGCGCAAAAAGTGCCGGATGATTGGGGCGACCTGATGAACCGCCGGCAGGTAAGGGACAACTGATGGCCGACCCGCTGAACCTTGCGTGCCTTGATTGGCGCGAAAAGCTGAAGCGTGGCGAGACCCCTATCGCAAGCTTGCCGATCGATAGCGTGGAAGCCGAAGTCGCGGTTGGGTTTTTCAACAAGTTGGTGGTGCCGGATATCCCTGGTCAGCCCACGATGGGGGAAGTCTCGGGAGAATGGTTCCGTGACATCATCCGCGCGGCCTTCGGGACGGTCGAGTTTGTCGATGACCCCCGCCAGCCAGGCCAAAAGATGATGGTGCGGCGCATTGGCGAAGTCTTCGTGTTGGTGCCGAAGAAGAACTCGAAAACCACGAATTCCGCCGCCCTCGGCATCGTGGCGCTGCTGATGAACCGCCGTCCGAACATCGACGGGGTGATCATCGGGCCCACGCAAGAGGTCGCGGACAAGTGTTTTTCGCAGGCCGTGGCGATGATCGAGGCGGATGAGTATCTGAACCGCCGCTTCAAGGTCATCGAACACAAGAAAACGATCATCGATCTGCACGTCGATGAGCAAACTGGTGTGGCGATGAACGCCAAACTGAAGATCAAATCCTTTGATCCGAAAGTGGTGACCGGGTCAATTCCGGCTTTTGCGATCCTCGATGAGCTGCATGTGATGGCGGAATCGCACCATGCGAGCCGTGTTATCGGCCAGATCCGGGGCGGCATGATCACCAATGACGAAAGTTTGTTGGTCATCATCACCACGCAGTCTGAAACCGTCCCTTCGGGCGTGTTCAAGGCGGAGTTGGAGGTTGCGCGCGGCATTCGTGACGGGAAGATCCCGCCGGGCGGTCGGATGCTGCCGGTGCTTTACGAATTTCCGGTGGAGGTGCAGGGCCACCCTGACAAACCGTGGCGCGATGTGAAGTTGTGGCCGCAAGTTCTGCCAAACCTTGAGCGATCGATCACCTTGGCGCGTTTGATCCCGGACTATGAGCAGGCACAACAGAAAGGCCCGGAAGAAGAGGCCCGCTGGGCATCGCAGCATCTGAATATCCAGATCGGCCTTGGTTTGAACCTCGATGGCTGGTCTGGCGCACGGCATTGGCTGGCCTGTGCGTTGCCGGAATTGTCGCTGGCAAAGCTGCTGCGCGATTGCGAAGTGGCAACCATTGGCATCGACTGGGGTGGCGCGGATGACTTGGCCTCGCTGGCGGTGATTGGGCGGCGCAAAGGCGATAAGGTGTGGCTGCTGTGGACGAAGAGCTGGGCCCGCCCTACCGTTTTGACGCAGCGCAAGGAGATCGCTGAACGGCTGCAGGATTTCGTGAACGAAGGCGATCTCGTAATTGTCCAGACGGGCGAGGATCAGGCCGCGCAGGCTGCTGAGATCTGTGCCCAGGTGCTGGATAGCGGATTGCTGCCAGAACAATCAGGCATCGGCCTCGACAGCGCCGGGGTTGCTTTGCTGATCGATGCACTGGCCGCACAGAACATGTGTGACCCATTGGTGCAGGCAGTGGGGCAAGGCTGGCGGCTGCAAAGCGCGATTTCGACCCTGCCGCTGAAGCTGGAAGCCAAGAAACTGCTGCATGCGGGGCAGGGGATCATGGGCTGGGCGGTGGGCAACGCCAAGCAGGAACTGAAAGGTTCTAACTATTTGGTCACCAAACAGGCGGCAGGTTCGGCCAAGATCGACCCGCTGATGGCGGTTTTCAACGCGGCAATGCTGATGTTTCTGAACCCTGTCGCACAACAGGGCAGCATCAGTATCCCATCCGATTATGAGGTTGCCTGATGGTCTGGCCGTTTTCGATGAACCGCAATCGTGCAGATACTGGGGCCCCAATCTCGCGCGATCCTGCCGAGGACCGCTGGTTTTCGGTGGGTGGTCGCATGTCGATCGCGGGTGTCGAGGTGACCGTCGACCGCGCCCGAAAGGTGCCGGTGGTGCGCGACTGCCTTCAGGTTCTCGCGACAAGCATTGGCGGCTTGTCGCACGGCATTTTCCGCCGTGTCGATGCGGACAAGCGCGACTGGGTGGACAATCACCCGGCTGGGCTGCTGCTGAACAATCCGAATCCGCGCGACACGTCCTATGATTTCATCAACAACATGGTCGATGATCTGGCATCGGAAGGGCGGTTTCTGGCTGAGCGCGTTCTCACATCCCGCGGCGAGCAGCTGTGGCGGATTGAACCGCAGCATTTCTCGGTTGAGGCGCTGCCAGATCGCGGCACGCGGTTTAAGGTGCGCGAACCTGGGCGGGCAGAGCGCATTCTGCTGGATGAAGAGGTTTGGTACATTCCACTGCCGCCCGTGCAGGACTATGTGCATGGTCGGTCCCCGATCCTTGATGATGGCACTGAGACCATTGGCGCGGCCTTGGGGCTTTTGCGCTACGCCAACAGCTTTTTCGCCAATGATGCGACCCCGCCGCTGATCTTCAAGCACAAGGGCAACTTTGCTGATGAGGCATCGAAGAAGAACTTCCTTGGGGCATGGGCAAAATGGGCGGGCGGGAAGAACCGACATAAACCAGCGGTGATCGAATATGGGATGGAGCCGCACCAGCTGGCCCATAACAACGAACAGGCGCAGTTTCTGGAAACCCGCAAGGAATTGTGGCTGGATATCACCCGGTTGTGGCGGATTCCGCCGCATAAGGTGGGTATCCTCGACCGCGCCACGCATTCAAACATCGAGCATCAGGGCTTGGAATTTGTCACTGACACGCTGTTGCCTTGGCTGAAGCTGATCGAAACCTCGTTTCACAAGACCTTCATCGCAGATCCCGCCTACATCTTCGAATTCAACGTCGCCAGCTTGCTGCGCGGCGATCTGAAGGCGCGGTATGAGGCCTATGCCATTGGTCGCCAGTGGGGCTGGCTGAGCGTCAATGCGATTTGTCGGCTTGAGCGGATGAACGGGATTGGCCCAGCTGGCGATCGCTATATCGAGCCGATGAATATGACGGCTGTTGGCGCACCCGCCAGCAACCGGGATGGCACGCAAAAGGCCATCGAATTCCTGCGCCAAAGCGTTGCCGAGAATGGCGGACGCCCGCATTTGAAGGTGATCCAAAATGCCGCATAAAATCGCCCGCATCCTGCGCGGTGTTTCGCAGTCCGCCTGGTTTATCGAGCCACGCAAAGCTGAACAGATACTCGCAGTTCTGGAACTCCGGGCCGCTGGCCAGCCGCGTGCGGAGTTTGAAGGGGCAATCGCCGCCCGCAGCCTGGGGCAGGCTTTGCGGGTGGGCAGCAAAAACCTGCATGTGCTGCGCTTGCATGGAACGATCATGCCGCGCGCCAATATGATGATGGAGATGTCTGGCGGCACGTCGATGGAGCAGTTTCAGGCGGCATTCCGCGAGGCTGCTGGCGATCTAGAGGCTTCGGCCATCCTGATCGAAGTGGACAGCGGCGGCGGCATGGTTGATCTGGTGCCCGAAACTGCCGCGCTGATCCGCGCGGCCAAGCGCGCAGATCGTCCGATCATCGCCCATGTCAACACAATGGCGGCTTCGGCAGCCTACTGGCTTGCCAGCGCTGCTGATGAGATCGTGGTCACGCCTTCGGGCAGTGTCGGTTCGATCGGTGTTTACATGATGCACGATGATGTCAGCGAAATGTTGAAGGCCGAAGGCATCGTGCGCACCTTTATTTCGGAAGGGCCGCGCAAGGTCGAAGGCAATCCGTTTGAGCCTTTGGGCGCAGATGCACGGGCTGCCCTGCAAGCCGAGGTGCGGTACTTCTATGAGATGTTCACCTCTGATGTCGCTGTGGCGCGGGGTGTTCCGGTCTCGGTTGTGCGGGCTGATCCGGTATCTGCTGAACAGCATTTTGGCGGTGGGCGGACCTATCCCGCGCATGAGGCCGTGCGCCTCGGGATGGCAGACCGCGTTGCCACCTTTGACGAAACCTTAGCGCGGCTCTCGGGCAGCGCCACGGGTCAGCGCCGCCGCCGCGCAGACATCGAGCGCCGCCGTTTGGCGCTGATCTGAACCACGACCTTTGGTCACCGATGCGGCGCGCACCCGGCGCGCTGTCGAGGCATGTCATCCAACCGGGTATCATAGGAGTTTGCGATGAATAAACTGGCCGAGCTGCGCAAGCATCTCGCGGCCCTGAAAGGGGACGCCACCAAAATCCTCGATGCGGCCAGTGCCGCCAATCGGGATCTGACCGCCGAGGAAGAAACCCGCTATTCCGCCATCGAGGCGCAGATTGAGGCCAAGAACGCCGAAATCACTGCCGCCGAGAAGATGGCTGAGCGTCGTCGCCATATCGAGGCGCTGCCCACTGGCACCTATGGCGCGAACACGGTCAACGATCTGGACCCGGCAGCGACTGGCGGATTCAAGGACATGGCCGAGTTTGCAAAGGCCGTTCACGGCAATGTTGCCGCTGCGATGGGCCGGGGCGGAGCAGTTGATGCGCGACTTATGGCTGCCCCCGCCAGCCCCCACCAGGGCGGCGCGGCAACGGGCGAAGGTTATGAACTGCCCCCGCAATATCGTGATGCGATCTGGGAAATCGTCACGACGATGGACGAATTTGGCCCGCTGATCGACGAAGAGCCGACTTCGGCCCGTGAGGTCAAACTGACCGCCGATGAAACCACACCTTGGGGCGGCACGGGCATCCGGGCGTTCTGGCGTGCTGAAGGCGATCCGATGACGCCCAGCAAGCTTGCCACCCAGCCGCGTTCAGTTCCGTTGGAGGAACTTTATGTGATGGCTAACGTCACCGAGGAGCTGTTGGAAGATGCGCCTCGGCTGGCCAATCGCCTGACCACCAAGGCTGCTCAGGCTATTTCGTGGAAAAAGAACGACGCCATCATCTACGGCAGCGGTGCCGGCCAACCACTGGGCTGGATGAAGTCCGGGGCTCTGGTCACTGTCCCGAAGGAAGGGTCGCAGGCAGCAGATACGATCGTGGCCAAGAACGTCATGAAGATGTTTTCGCGGTTGCAGCGTATCCCCGGTGACAAGCCGATCTGGTTGGCAAACAGCGATTGCCTGCCAGAGCTGATGGGCTTGGTGATTGGTGATAAGCCCGTCTGGCTGCCGCCGAATGGCCTTGTTGATGCCCCCGGTGGCTTCCTGCTTGGTGCGCCTGTCATGCTGACCGAACACGCCAAGACGTTGGGCGACTTGGGCGATCTGCAGTTCATCTCGCCGAAGGGGTATTACGCTGCCCGCCGGTCTGCTGGGGTGCAGTTTGCATCGTCGATCCACCTGTACTTTGACTACAACACCCAAGCGTTCCGGTGGATTTTCCGATACGGCGGTCAACCGCACCTGTCCGCCCCAGTCACCCCAGCCAATGGCTCGGCCACGAAGTCGCATTTCGTGGCATTGGCCGACCGCGCCTGATCCTGACTCCGTAGCCTTGGCTGCGGGGTTTTTCCTTTCCCAAATGTGGAGACTGAAACCATGGTACAGAAAACCGTTCCGGCGCCGCATCGCGCCGCCGTGGTTGGGGTCATCGACCCAGCCGCAAAAGCCGCCGCCACCTATACCAGCGGCTGGATCGCGATGGCGAATTTCCAGCAGGTGATGGCCATCATCATGGCGGGCACCTTGGGTGCATCCGCCACGCTAGATGCCAAATTTGAACAGGCAACAGATGCGGCCGGCGCTGGGGCCAAGGATGTGGTGGGCAGCGCCATCACCCAACTGACCAAGGCGGGTTCTGATGACAGCAAACAGGCGCTGGTCTCGCTGTATGCCGAAGATCTGGATGCCAACAACAACTTCACCCATGTGCGGTTGTCGATGACGATTGCGACGGCGACCTCTGGTGCCAGTGCGTTGGTGCTGGGCTTTGACTGCCGCTATGGCCCCGCCTCTGCCTATGATGCTGCCAGCGTCGACGAAATCGTCATCGTCGCCTGATTTGTGAACTTTGAGGCATCGCTGTGATGGCGGTGCCTTTTTCTGTTGTGGGTGGATGAGGCCGATGACTTTACAGACGATCACGCCCCCAGCTGAATATCCGGTGACCTTGGATAAAGGCAAAGCACATCTGCGCATCCGGCACGCCTACGAGAATGCCACTATCGGCGACATGATCCAATCTGCAACGGCTCTGGTTGAAGCCTTTTTACGCCGCCGTCTGGTTGAGCAGAGCGTGCAGATGACGCTGGATCGGTTCTGCGGCATCGTTGAAATTCCGATCGGACCCGTGCTGGAAATTGCCAAGATTGCTTATATCGATACTGCTGGTTCGGAAAAGGAATTGGCATCCGACACTTACAGCTTGGTTAAATCCCGCCAACCCAATCTGATCACGCCCGCCTACGGTCTGAGTTGGCCATCTACCCAGAGTCACTTCGACAGTGTGAAAATTGACATTGTTGTCGGCTATGGTGCTGCGGCAGATGTGCCGGCATGGGCAATCAGCGCGATCCTGCGGACTCTGGATCACCTCTATCTCAATCGCAATGGCGGTGGGGGTGAGGATGCATTCGGCCTGCCGGTTTCGGTGCAGGGTTCGCTTTTGCCACATGTGTTTTCGGTATGACGCGCCATCATACGGGCGATCTGAACACTCTGGTGGCCTTTGATGCGCCAGTTCGCGCTCCTAATGGCATGGGGGGGTCGCAAACCTCTTGGGCGGAGCAGTTTCAGGCGTGGGCGAAGGTGATCTGGTTGCGGGGCGGCGAGACGGTGATTTCTGCGCGTTTGGCTGGACGGCAGCCTGCCGTCTTCGTGATTGGTCAGTCGCAAGACTCGGCGCTTTTGGATACCGATTGGGTCGCGCGGGACATTGAAACGGGTAAATCCTACGTGGTGCGTGCCATTATACCGACGGATGATCGCGCATTTTTCGAGGTGACGGTCGAAGGTGGGGTGCCAGTGTGAGCATTTCCACCGATATTCAGACAGCAATCTTTGAACGGTTGACCTCAGCTATCAGTGTGACTGCACTCGTGGGTCAGCGGGTCTATGATGCGCCTGATAAGGATTCCGTCTGGCCATACATCAGCTTCGGCCCCTCCGATCAGGTGCCAGACGACATTCTTTGCATAGAAGGTCAGACCCATTCGCTGCAGATTGACGCATGGTCCAAAGCCACGGATGGCCAGCGCGAGGCCAAGTTAATCGTAGATGCGGTGCGCAAGGCGCTTCATCTCTATCCCATCGACCTCGGCGCTGGCGCCGTCCTGGTGATGCGGGTAATCATTGCCCGCGTTTTGCCAGACCCGGCCACCGGCGTGACCCATGGTGTCGTGGCGCTTGAGATCGAGGCGGAGGAAGCCTGATGGTTCAAGGTCTGGCTCGGCTCAAATCTCGGTTTGATGCAATCCCGAAGCGGGTCCGCGAAGCGACCATGGCGCAGATGGAAAAGAGCGCCGAACAGGTTTGCGAAATGATGCGGCGTCTGGTGCCGAAGGATAAAGGCGACTTGCTCCGCAGTATCGGCTGGACCTGGGGCGATGCGCCCAAAGGCTCACTGGCTGTCGGCAGGGTGGGCAACAATGACTACGGGACGCTTCGCATCACGATTTATGCGGGCGGGACTAAGGAAAGCTTCCACGCTTTGTTCCAAGAGTTTGGAACCAAGGATATGGCTGCAAACCCATTCTTTTACCCATCATGGCGGGCAAAACGCAGGGGTGTGAAAACCGCCATCACCCGCGCCATGAACAAGGCAATCCGCGAAGGGTAAGCCGATGAAATTGCGAATTTTGATTGATGCGCCGCACCGAGTGTCGAGCGCGTTGAGTCTGCATTTTACGGCAGGCAGCGAAGTTTCAGTGCCCGCCAAGATTGGCGAGGCGCTGCTCGAGAAGAAGGTCGCCGAACGGATCGGTGCGCCAAAAGCGGCTACAAGGAGAGTGATAGATGGGAACCGGTAAGCAGACCACGCGGCTGATTGTGCAACTCGGCAACGGGGCGACCCCGACCGAAGCCTTTGCGCACACCTGCGGCGCGAACAACTACAACATCAAGCTCACCAACAATCTGGGTGAAGCCACGGTGTTGGATTGCGATGACCCGCTGGATTTGCCCGCGGTGATCACCCGGCATCTGGAATCGCAGGACACCGCCGTGTCGATTTCCGGCATGGTGACCACCCAAGCTTGGCCGACTTGGCGGGGCTGGGCGGATGATGGTTCTGAGAAGAACATCAAGGTTCTGCTTGACGAATCCGCTGCGAACAGCGGTGGTTTCTGGGTTGTTCCTGCGATCCTGAGCGAACTGGAACTGGTCAAAGAAGGTTCGGGCAAGGTCCAGTTTACCGCCTCGATCACCGGGGCTGGGCAGCGCGTTTGGACGGATGCCACCTGATGCGGATCGTTCGGGAATGGGCGGGACGCGAGCGTGAGTTTGCGCTGAACTTCGGCGGCGTGATGGATCTGGAGCAGGCTTGCGGCGATGGCAAAACGCCCGTCGCTGTGGGCTTGTTGTTTCAGCGGCTGACGCGGGGGCTATTTGCTGCTGCCGATATTCGTCACACGATCCGGCTTGCCTTGATCGGGGGTGGGATGGGGTTGGCGGAGGCCAATAAGCTGCTGCATGATCAGTTTGATGCCAGCCCCTATCTGCGCCATGCGACCTTGGCGGTGGATATCCTATCAGCTGTGATGGTGGGCATTGAGCCGGAGGCTGCATCTGAGCCTGACCCCGAGCCTGCACCGTTCAAATTCTCGGAGGTTGTGCAGATTTGCCAGACTTTCCACATGTCGCCGCAGGATCTGCGGGCCTTGCCGTTTGCCGATTTCGTCAACCTGATCCGGGGTTTCAATGCCGCGTCCAGCCGCAAGGCGGAATTCCTGAGCGAGGAAGAGTTTAACGAAATCCTCGCCAAATACGAACCCGAGGCCCTGAATGGCTAAATCTGATGAACAAACTTTGCTGGTTCGGATGGAGGCGTCGCTTGCCAAATTCGAAAACCAGATGAAGGCAGGCTATGCGGCAGCCGACAAGTTTTCCAATCAGATCGAAGGCCGACTAGGTGGCATGAATAAAAAGGTGACTGGCAGCGCGGAAGCGTCTGCCAACGCCATCGGCAGGGAAATGGATGCGCTGCGCGCCAAATATGACCCACTGTTTGCGGCTTCGAAGCGCTATGAAGATGAGCTGAACCAGATCAACAGGGCTTGGAAAGTCGGGGCGATCACAGCAGGTCAGCATGGTGCGGCCGTCGATCGGCTGAACAAACAGTACATGTCCACAGGAAAACAGCTTGTGGATGTTGGCGATAAAGCCCTGACGGGCGGCAATCACATGCGCATGGCGATGATGCAGTTGTCGCAGGTTGGTCAGCAGACTATGGCATCTGGCAACTTTGTGCAGGCACTGGCTATCCAGTTGCCAGACCTTGGCTTGGCGTTTGGCGCTGCGGGCGCTGCGGCGGGTCTGTTGGCTGGGGTGGCGCTGCCCATGCTGGTTTCAGCTTTTGACGGTGTTGGCGGCAGCGCCAAAGAGGTGCAGGACGCACTTTCAGATCTCGGAGATTCGACGCAGACGCTGCGGGATGTCACGGGCGTATCGATTGCAGATCTGCGCGCCCAGTATGGCGAATTGACAGCATCGGTGTTGGAGGCACTGGTTGCGCAGCAGAAGCTGGCCTTGAGCAGTGCCGATGCAACCGCTAAAACCGCTGTCACTGCCCTTGGCTCGGAATATGTTCAAGTTGGCGAGCAAGTCCAGATCCTGATGGATAAGCTGGCCAAGTATGAAGCCCTAGATCCGCAAATCGCTGGCTTTGATGTCGCTGATCAAATCCAGAAAACGCAGGAAGCTATTGCTGCGTTTGAAGCGAGTGTAGGGCTTTCAAGAGACAAACTCGTGCAATTGGGAGATGCAGTTAAGGAATTCAGTGAAGCTGATGGAATCCGGGCTCAAGCTGATGCTCTCGGAGGGGTTACAGCAGCCATACAGGGCACATCGCTGGCCACGTCAGAATATGCCCAGCAGGTCAACGCGGCACAGCTTGCGCTATACGAAGCTGCCGACGCCGCTGATGACCTTAAAGTGTCGATGGCGGATGCAGCTACCACAGCGGCCTCGCTCGCATCTAGTGCGCCGGGCGGCTCTTGGATGGATGGGGCAATCTCCAGTGTGAAGTCGTTGGTTGATTGGCTGGCACAAGCTGTTGGATTGAAAAACGCACTTGGCGGGCCAGCGGCAACCGTCAGCAACGCCAAGCAAGCTGCTGATTTCAAGCTCGCGGGCGCTTACGGACTGTACGCTGACACCCGCGCAGCCGCCCCTGACACACCTGTCGTACATAGGGACACCAGTAAAAAAGGTGGTGGTGGTAGCAAGAAAGCGCCCGTTTCCGCGATGGACAAGGGTGAGGCCGACCTTCAGCGCATCCAGCGCGAAATCGACTTGCTGGGTCGCAGCACGCAAGAGGTTGCCGCGCTGCGCGCCGAGTGGGCGATGCTGGATGCCGCCAAAAAGGCGGGTGTTGATCTTGATAAGAAGCAAGCCGGATCGTCAAAAACCTTGCGCGAGGAGATCAAGGCGCAGGCGCAGGATGTCGCTGATCTGACGCTGCAGTTGGAAACGCAAAAGATTTCGCAGCAGCGGTTTGAGCAGGGGATCGACGGCATTTCAGATGCCATGTCGCAGGCGCTGGTCAACGGAAAAAAACTGCGCGAAGGGCTGGCCTCTGTTTTCAAGGGGATCGCGTTGGACCTTGCAAAGTCAGGCATTAAACAGGGCCTGATGGCATTACTTAACGGTGCAAATGGCGGTGCGGTTGGTGGCTTGGGCGGACTGAACGCTGGGGTGCTGGGTGGCAGTACCGCTGCATCGTATGATGGTGGCGGGTATACCGGAAACGGCGCTCGCTCGGGTGGCGTTGACGGTAAGGGCGGTTTCCCGGCGATCCTGCACCCGCGCGAGACTGTCGTTGACCACACCAAAGGGCAGGGCGGTGGCGCGGTGAGGGTGATCGGCGGCGATCTGATGTTGACAGATGACGGCCATATTATGGCGCGGGTCAAGGTGATCGCGGGTGGTGCGGTCCAGCAGGGTCTTAAATCCGTGCCGGATATCATGGACAATCACAGCAAGAGGAAGCGCTGATGCGCGTCACATTTCCGCACCTTCTTCTAGATCAAGCGGGGCGATTCCGCCTGTCTGGCCAGTCGCGCGAGTCGCAAGAGGGTTTGTCTGGCGCTGTTACGACCGTCGCTTCGCTTTCCGCGCACTGGACCGCACAGATCACCTTTGCGTTGAAGGGCGAGGCGTCGCATTTGGCGTTTCAGGCTTTCATGGCGGGGATGGAGGGCAATCTCGGCCGTACGCTTGTTCCAGCGGTTGGGCGTTACCGCCCAGTTGATCGGGATGGGCATGGCATTGCCCGCGGTGGCATTGCGCATTTAAGCGGCGCAGAGACGTTTGAGCACTTCGGATTTGAGAATGCCCCCGTGCCGATGATGGTGCTGGGCGCAGCTGCTGCCCTTCGGGCGACACAGATCAAGGTTGTGAATTCCAACACCACCGGATTGCGTCCCGGTCAGCGCTTTTCGATAGGCGAGGGGCTTTATGAGGCCCAACTGGTCTGGATCGATGGCTCGGATTGTTGGGTGCAATTTCAGCCACCTTTGCGCAAAGCGGCGGCATCGGGCGCGGCGTTGGTGTTGGATCATCCGGCCTGCCTGATGCAGCGGTCTGATGAGGGCGATGGCGGCTATGACGAACGCATGACGCGACTTCAATCTGTCACGCTCAATTTTCGCGAAGCAATCTGATGGGCGCGCGTGACGATCTGCTGGCCATCCCTGATGAGCTGCTGCGCAATGGCGACATTGCCGAAGCGGTGCTGTGCTGGATGGATTTTACGACCGGCGCGAAACGCTGGTGGGCAGGCTTTGGCGATCTGCAGCATGCGGGGCATCTGTGGCAGGGGACCGGCGATGTGATCGGTATCAGCGATCTGACATCTGACTATCAGATGAGCGCTGATCCGGTGACGTTCAGCATGGCGGCAACCACAGAGATGATCGAACTGTTGCTGAATGCAAGGGCTGCGGTGCGTGGCAGGCAGGTGATTGTCTATTCGCAGCTGTTCGCCGTTGTGCCGCAGGATGGCGGGCAGCCGTGGCAACCGCTTGCATCGCCGATGGCGTTGTTCACCGGCACGATGGGGCCAATGTCATTCAGCGCCGAGGGAACGAAAAGCAGCATGGTCAGTCTGCAATGCGAAGGCCTATGGGCCCGGCGCAACGCACCGCCGCGTGGGCTTTGGACTGATCGCGATCAACAGGCACGGCACCCCGGCGACAAGGGTTATGAGCGGGTGGCGCTGTACACCAACTATGAGACCCGCTGGATATGAGGCCTGCAACAGCTTGCGACATCCCCCGTATCACCGATCTGGTGGAGCGATTGATCGAGGCATCCGGCATCCCGCAGGCGGTGGATCGCGCGCATGCGCAGGCTGTGCTGATGTCGCTCATCCTGCGGCCGGATGCGCTTGTGCTGGTGACTGAGGGCGGATTTCTTGCGGCGTCGATCGAGCGCAGCGTGATCAACCCCGAGCCGATTGCCTGTGAACATGGTTGGTTTGCGACGGATCGCAGCGGGCTGCGTCTTCTGCGCGCTTTTGAGGCGTGGGCCAAGTCGCATGAGGCGCGGGTGCGGCTGTCCACCGGCGTGGCTGGGCCGGATCTGTCGCGGCTGGGGTATCGGGCGGTTGAAATGGCGTGGGTGAGGGACTGATGGCTATTTTTACGCTGATCACAGCAGGCCTCGCCTCGGCAGGGTTTACTGGCGCGATCACGATCTTCGGCCTGTCGCCAGCGCTTTCTGCCGCCCTGATCTCGGTTGGCAAATCGCTACTGTGGAGTGAGGTGTCAAAGGCGCTTGGCCCAAAGGCACCCACGATCCAGGTGCAGGCCAGCATTGCGCAGGCCACAGCGCCGCGCGTGCGTGGTTATGGCGAATACATGCTGGGCGGCGTCAAGGTGCTGCGCGAGGCGAAAAGCAAGCGGCTGTATCAGATCACCTCGGCGCACCACGGCGCGATTTCTGAGGTGGTGCGGTTTGAGGTGGATGGCGAGGTTGTCACGCTGTCGGGCGGCGCTGTCACCTCGGGCAGCGCTGATGGCTACATGTGGATCTATGCCATTCTGTCTGGCGATGGCGGCGACTACGCCGAGGCGCGGGCGGCGTTTCCGTCGATGTGGACGACAGCGCACAAGCTGACCGGGCAGGCCAGCTATTTCGTGGTGATGAAGGCACCGAAGATCGCCAAGCTGTCGAAGCGGTTTCCGCGCCAAGCAGAGACTTCGGTGCAGATGGTGGCCAAGCTTTCGCAGGTGATGGACCCGCGCACGGGCGTTACGGCTTACAGCGATCTGACCGGGCCTGCGGCGCTGGATTTTCTGACGCATCCAGATGGCTACCGCATCCCGATGGAGTCTGTTGATCTGGCAAGTTTTGCGCAGTTCACCGCTGTCTGCGATCAGGACGTGCCTTTGAAGGCGGGTGGCTCTGAGAAGCGGTATCGGCTGGGCGGCTACTACACGCTGGAAGATGCGCCGAAAGAGGTGATGCAGCGCATCTTGGCCACCGCAGACGCGCAGCTTTATATGACAGCTGAGGGCAAGTGCGGCATCCTTGGCGGCAGCTGGGAAGACCCGGACGTGACTATCGGGGCGGCTGACATTCTGGCGATGCAGCTGGCCGATGGCTTTGACGAATTCACCGATTTCAATGTTCTGAAGGGCAAATACACTTCGCCCCTGCATCGGTTTCAGGAGGCCGAGGCCGAAGAACTGCTGGACGAAACCGCGCTGCTGACGCAGCCAGAGCGCGTTGAAACTCTGGCCGTTGATCTTTGCCCTTCGCCATCGCAAATGCGCCGCCTGATGTATCTGTACCGGGCGTCAAGCATCCGCGATTGGACCGGGACGATCCGCACCAATCTGGTCGGCCTGAAGGCGCGCTACCCCAAAGGCAAGGGCAAGCACGTCATCAGGATCGTCAACCCAGCCTTGCCGGGGATTGGCGATGCGGTGTTTGAGGTGCTGTCGCACAGCTATTCCGTTGCCGACCGGGTTTGTGAAATCAGCATCGCCAGCATCGTCAACGCTTATCCTTGGAATCCTGCCGCCCAAGAGGGCACGCCGCCCCCGCCGCTGTCGGCGCTGGCAGTGCCCGGTGCGGCGACATTTGCGCCGACCGGATTGGTGCTGACGCAAGATGTCGTGGCGCTGGCATCGGGGCAGAACGCCGCGCGCATTGAGGCCGTGGTCGATGAGCCGGATTATGAGGGTGTCCAGCTATACCTTGAGTATCGCCGGGTGGGCGTAACCGAATGGGAGCCAATGGTTGTCGGGGTTGGCAATCTGCGCGGGGCCTCGGCGGTGGTGTCCAGCGGCCTGACCTATCAGGTGCGGGCATCTTGGGTGGGCGAGGATATCTATACTGCGATTGAGACGATCACGGTGATTTCCAACCCGACGCCGCCGAGCGCTGCCGCAAGTCTGACGCTGTCGTACTCTGCCCCTGACATCACGCTAGATTGGGTCAACGGCGTTTCCGGCTATTACCGCACGCGGATCTATCGCGGGTCTTCGGCGTCGTTTGGCGCAGCATCGATCCTTGGAACGGTGGCTGGTATCGCAGGCCAGCCGCAGGCGCTGGTGGACACCCCCGGCGCGGGCACTTGGTATTATTGGGCCGTCACGATCAACGCTTCTGGCATCGAGCAGATCACGCCCACCGGGCCTGTCAGCCAGACCATCTAACAATCTGAAACTTGGAGAAATAAATGGCCGAGGTCGTTGACCGCGCATTGCGCGATTTTGTCCGCTATACGGGTGACGGCTTGCCGAATGAGCCTGTCGGGCATCCCGCGCCGATTGGTGATCCGGCGTCTGGCATCCACAATCCGCGCAAAAAGGACATGCGCGATGCGTTGAACAGCATCATTGGGCTGGCGGAAGCATCAACGGGAGCCTTGAGTGATCTGGCAGGCTACGCCCTGCGCGCATCCGAGCCGCCGCATGCGGATTTCAAGGTGCAACGTGATGGGTTGTGGTATTCGCCGCCGCCGCTGCTGGTGGTCTGGCTGGATCAATCCAACGGCCTTGGCAATGATGCGGCCACCACTGGCGTCAAGACGGGTATCAGCCCCGGCAACGTGCTGGCCTACAACGGTACAACTTTGGTGCAGGCCGCATTGGGCGCACTGCCGTTCAACACCGCGCCGGGGTTGGTCAACAACTCGCTGTTTCATGCCTGCCACAAACTGGCCAAAGAGCGGCAGCGCCCGGTGGTTGGCATCCTGCATGCAGTGCCAGGGTCTGGGATCGGCACTTGGGTGCCGCCAACCGACGCTGAGCCATCGCTGGGGGCAAACTGGATCGCGGCCAACGCCAAAGCCAATGCCGCACTGGCGCAAATACAGGCAATCTGGCCAGAGGTGACAGGCGCTGACGTTGTATTCATGGGGCAGGGCGCCAATGAATATGATCTGGCCCCGATCTCGACGCTGTCGCAGGTGCGCTATCCGCAATTCATCGGCGCGGTAAAGGCCGCACCGTGGTTTAAGCGCGGCGGGCAGATCATCTTTTGCGAGGACGTCACGCAAGCGGATGGCGGCACGGCGTTTCGCGCCAATGCCGAAAAGGCCAAGATTGTCGACTCGGGCCTTTACCCCGGCGTCTACCTGTCCACGGCGGCGGGCCTCAAGCTGACTGGTGCGGATGTTGGTCAGCAGGTGCATTTCGGCGGGGCTGATCTGGTCGAGCGCGGCTATCGCGGCGCTGACATGTATCTCAACGCGTCGGCTGGGGTCACGTCTGCGGCAGTCGATGTGGCAGCTGATGCCATCGGCGCGCTGGTGTGGAAGGGCCGGTTGTTTGGCCATGTCTGTGATCTGACGGTAGACCCCAGCGATACCAGCGCCCAGCCCTTGACGATTGGCACCACCATCGCGGGCGTGCCGGTGGTGTTCGAGGTTGACGGCGTGCGCACCGAAGTTGTCTCAGCGGGCGGTATGGCGGCGGTCCTGAATCTCAGCCAAGCCACCCCTGCCAATGTCAGGATCTTCGCGCCTGCCGATCATGCGCGCGACCAAGGCTATCAGTTTTCGTGCAACATGGGCGCGGGGCTGGGCAGGATCACCTCTCTTTGGAACAACCCTTTGGGCGGCTTGAGCCAGGTGTTTTTGGCGGGCCATGAGCAACTGCGGCATTCGGTCGAGCCGAAAAGCTGGCCGCGCCCGGACCCGAATAACCCGGTCGTCGCAAACCGGGGGCTGAAAACCTATCGGATCAACGGATCTCCGCTGGTGACGTTCGATCGGTTTGAGGCGCAGGATATTCCCAGCACGCTCACCTATATGACTTTCACCGGCACAACGCCCGTGCCGCAGCAAATCCGCGATGCCATCACCGCCGAAAGTGCGCGTCGGGTGACGGCAATCGTGACAGAGTTCGGGGCGGCTTTTGTACCGTATTTGACCCGCGAAGTTAACGCTGCGATGTTTGGTTTCAGCGCCACGTTTGGTACTGCAGCCAGCAACGCCGCAGCTTTGACTGCTGCAATCACCTATGCCGCTGGCCGCAAGGTTATTATTGATGTTCCGGTCGATTGGCTTTGCGCATCCATGACCACGACATCACAGCATGTGGATGTGGAGTTTGTTGGGCCGGGGCGGCGAGACAGCACCACCACGGGTCTTTGGACCATTGGCAACGCCTACGACAACATTCAAGCCGTCTCGGCTCTAACCACCGTGAACATCGCCATTCAAGGCGTGACCTCTCGGGCCACTGCGATGGCTGTCGCAAATGGTGCAGCCTATGCGGTGGGCGACGTGATGCGGATTGTTTCGGATGACGTGGACCCTGACTGTCGGGTTGGATATTCGGCCCGCTTCGGCGAGGATTTCGTAATCTCGCACATTTCAGGCAACACTATCTATGCAACTGGCCGCCTTGAGTTCTTCTCGAACTATGTCACGAATATTCGGGTTGCGCGGCTTCCAAAATATAAGGTCAGCGTCAAAGGTCTGAAGGTAAAAGGCGGGCGCACCAACGGTGGGCTGCTCTATGTCGGGCCGCACTATAGGCCAGATGTTGAGATCGAGTACAATGGTGCCGCTTCTGGGCCATTTACGGCATATGGCTGTATCGAGGGTAAATTTAGCGTCGATGGTGATTTCGTCCTTACCGGGGATTACAACGATCTTTTGTATGGCGGGCTTGATCGAAATGGTGCGCGCAACACTTGGAAAATAAAGGCTCGCCGCGCAAGACACGCGTTCACAACTGGGTACAATACCGTCACTGCAGGCAGCACTGATATTTATGAGTTTGGCCCAACGCGCGATGCGCTGGTAATCGACGGCTTTGCTACCGACTGTGCCAACGCGGATTGGGATGACCATGAAGGTGCTAGGCGCACCCGCTTTGTGCGTTGCTCGTCGCAGCAAACCACCCTGGGCAGCGGCGGGCAGACCAAGGCATACCAGTTCCGAGGCCGCGATACCGTGGTACAAGATATGCTGGTTGGTGCTGGTTACGATGCCGCCCTTGTTACTACGCCATGGGCAAAGGGTTGCAATATTGTCCGGGGAGGGGAAACCCGATCTCCCTTGCATAAACCAGATGCCGAGGATGCAACACTTCGCGCCGATCTTGACCTGATCGGGGTCGATGTACGCTGCGGACCTAACATCGGCTACGCCAATGCGTTGGCGTTCAGTACGTGCAATCAGAAAGTTCGCATCGACGGCGGGCGCTACGAAAGCTGGATCGAGGGTGATAACCGCCGCTTTGCACAGCTTATTGGAGGGCGAGTTGAGTTCATCAATGAGCCCCACTTCATCACGCGCAGTATTGTGGGCGGCGCAGGTTGGCGGTTTGCTAACGTGCTGGGCGGCGTCCGTGTGGTCGGGTCGTTTAAGCTTGATCTGGGCCACACATCAACGGGCGGCACCATGCGGATGATGTATGCCGATACGGATGCGGTATCGGTTAACTATGAGGTGACGCAGGTGGCTGGTGCGGTCTTGCCTACGCCAGCATATGCGCAGGGGGCGGGAAGCTATACCGAGGCGACTTGGGTGCAGCATGATGACAGAGGCTCGGTTCGACAATCGGTATCCAGCATCTTGACTGTTGCAAACCTGCCGGCTGCCTCGACCAATCGGGGGCGGTTCTTGCTAGTTTTAGATGCAAACGCCACCACGTTCAACAGCGTCGTTGCTGGTGGTGGCTCCAACATCCTTTGGGTCCGTAGCAACGGAACAGATTGGCGCATCAGCGGCTGATCCGCGCGCCTACAATCAAAACCAAACAAACAAAATCAGCTGTGAGGGACGCAAAATGAAGGGCTTGGCAATCGTGGTAGTTAAGGACTGGGTGGGGTTACTGCTGGGCCCGATCTTGATGGCGATCATCGCGGCGCTGCTGGCGGTGATCTGATGCGCCTAGAATATGACCCCCGCATCACGCTGGGCAACCTGATCACGATTGGTCTGATTGCTGCCGCTGCGCTTACAGCCTGGAATACGGTTGTGAGCCAGCAGGCCATTCTGGCCGAGAAAATTGCAGTGATTGAAACCTCGATCGCGGCAAAGACCTTCAACCGCGACCAGCAGATGACGCAACAAGAAGCGCGGTTGCGCGCGGTGGAAATCGCGCAGGCCACACAGTCCAGCGATCTGCGATCCATTCAGAACGGGATCAACCGGATCGAGGCGCAGCTGGACAAAATGCAGCCGCGCAAGTGATGCGCTGATCTGACTTCTTTCCACTTTTCGCAATCAACACACCCCGCTTCTGGCGGGCTTTTTTACATGGAGAACGTCATGCGGATGATCGACGGCGCGGGTCGCGTCATGATTTTGGCCTATAGCTTTTGGGCGCAGGTGCTGGGACTCGCCGCCCTGATCTTGCCCGAGCTGGCGTTTGGGATTTGGGGCTATGAGGCGGACCCTTACGTGATGTGGTGGATCGGCGTCGGACTGCTGCTGTTTGGCATCATCGGTCGGATGACCGTGCAAAAGGGATCAGGTCTGGTCAACGCGCTGCGCATTGCCGGTGTGACTGTTCTGATCGTGTTGCTGTCGATTGTCGCCGCGCAGGCCAAGCCCGCGACCGAGGCCGAGACCATGGCTATCGCCCTGCCATTCATCGGCGCGCGCGAAGGGATGGTGCTGGTGGCCTATCTCGACATCGTTGGGGTGCCGACGATCTGCGCAGGATCCACGCGGGGCGTGGTGATGGGGATGCGGAAAACGCTGGCCGAGTGCAACGCGCTGCTGCGCGCCGAGGTGGCCGAGTATCGGCGCGCGTTGCATCGGTACTTCACGGTGGCCACGATTGATCACCGGCTGCCGCCTCGGCGCGATGCTGCCTTCACATCGCTGACCTATAACATCGGCATCGGCGCGGCGGGGAAAAGCACCGCGGTGCGGCGTCTCAATGCGGGGCAGGTTGCGGGGGCCTGCGATGCGCTGACCTGGTTTGATAAGGCAGGCAAGCGCGTGGTGCGCGGGCTGGTGCTGCGCCGCGCCGATGAGTGGGCGCTGTGCATGCACGGCGTGTCGCCGTGAAACCCTGGCTGATCATCGCGGCTCTAGCCCTCGCAGCTGTGGCAGGGGTGCAGGGCTATCGCATGGGGGTCTCGGCCTGTGAGGCTCGCCACGTCGCCGCGCTTGCCGAGGCACAGGCCGAGACGCTGGTAGCCATCACCAAAGCCAATGCCGCCGAAGCCAAGCGCCTGGCCGCCGAACAGGCGGTGCGGGTGCAAAATCGCGAACTGGAGGATCTGGCCCGTGCTGAACCCGTGCAAAGCCCTGCTTGTCTGCCTGCTTCTCGCGTCTTGCGGCTCAATAAGTTCTGATGCGCCAAGCCCGGCGCCGCCGCCCTCGCTGCTGGTTCCATGTGCGGATCCGGTGCCGCTGTCAGGGGCGATGGATGATCAGCAGATCGAACTGAAATGGGGCCAGGATCGCGCTGCGCTGCGGGCCTGTGGGAATCAGATGCGGGCGTTGGCCGATTGGTCAGTCCGGTCGCACACAACAATTACAACAAGCGGATTGGATGTATGAAGTGAACAAAATATTAAGCTCAATCCTGAAGTTCTTCGTAGTACCAGTATTTGGCGTTTTCTGTTGGCAAAGCCACGTAAATGCCTCGAGTTGGGTCGCGGATATCATAGACGAAACAAAATCCGATACGCCCTCTGAACTGTTCACCGGGGTCGCTGAATTCAAGGAAGCCGTAGAAGTAGAGCCAATCGCCTGTCGTAACTTTAGAACTCATTTCGCCTCTAGTACTACCGGTAATGATAGGGGCAGAAGGTGCGTTGGGCCCGACCGGGACATTGATCTCTTTGGCGACGAGTTCATTGTCTGCGATAAAGGAATTGCTCAACTCGCTCGGGTCGTTTCCTGCGCGTTTCACCTCCCACCGGCGGAGGAACTTTTTGGCAATGGCTACAGTTCTTCCGCCATTTACAAGTCTGCAAAGCAGTTCCTGCTCTTGGAACTCTCCGTCGCGATCTTTGCCCAGCTGCCCGTTTATAATTCGGAATTGTTCGCCGTCTACAAGTTCAATAGACAGGAAGGGTCTAGATTCCAATTCGTAGAATTTTCGAGTGATTTCATTAGTCGTTCGGGTTTCCAGAAGTGTTCGAAAGACAAAGAAAATCGTAACTCCAGAGATTCCCGATCCTATGACAGTTGCGATGATGACCCCAAACGCCGCCAGCGCCATATCTTGTTGTGCGTTCAGATCATATTGTGCGGTATAGTCAGTATTGTCTGTGCCGTCGGGGGGCACAGGGCTGCAGTTAATGCTAAGAGGGGCGCTGAGGATATTGCAGTTGTAACTGGGTGGCTCGCTGCCTTTCTGATTGGCAACTGTCTGATACTGTTGATCGTTGTTATTGTGATATTCAGCTAATTTCGGTAAGCTCCACGCCAAGAAACCCAAGAGAAGTACAGTAGCTGCCATTGCAACAATCCAGTCGATTTTAGGCATAGCAATAAGAACGCCGCAGTGATTTCTCCACAAGTGAGCTCATTGCGGGCGTTCACCTCCTTTTATCGATTCCCATTCCAGCTAGCTTCTCGATTAGTGGCGTCGATGTCACTCCTTTTCGCTGAGCGAGTGCTTGGCTCGTGCTCAATCTGCTACTCATACCTACTGTCTGCTTGCTTCTCGCGTCTTGCGGCTCAACAAGTTCTGATTTGCCAAGCCCCGCAACGCCGCCCTCGCTGCTGGTTCCATTCGCGGCCCCGGTGCCGCTGTCAGGTGCGATGGATGATCAGCGGATCGAGCTGAAATAGGGCGAAGATCGCGCAGCGCATCGCGCCTGCGGCAACCAATTGCGGGCGTTGGTCACGCTCCTATCAATTCCGCTGGAGCTATAAAATGCGCAGCATTGTTCTACAGAACAAAATCGCTCGCCTGCATGGTGCTGATCTCGTTCATCAAAATGCGGAAATCGGCCCGACCGTCGCCATTCAGATCGCCCAGCACAAAGTCGCCATCAAAGCGCAACTCGCCAGCATTGCGGGTGAATCCTGTCGTAACGAAGTTAAACGCTTGATTGCCAGCAACATGCACGTTGGCGTCGATGGTGAGTAAGTTGACTTTGTCGTTGTCGGCGCGGCTGAAATCTATGATGATATCCGCCTGAGTTGCCGAAATCCGGCAATCCGCAGCGGATTTGAAGATAAACTGGTCCGCCCCACCGCGCCCAGTCAGCAGATCAAAGCCGAAGCCACCTGTAAGCCGGTTGGCGACGTTGCTGCCGAAGATTTCGTCGTTGTTGCTCGAGCCTATGACGTGCTCGATCGAGATCAACCGCTCTTGCCGAGTGGCGCTGGTCTGAGTAAGGCCCGCCAAAAGGTCCACGGTTACGCCGCTGGTTGTCTCATCACTGCGCGGAAGGTAGCTGATAGTGTCTTGCCCGGTGCCACCGTGAAACGTATTTGACCGGCCAACTGAATGGAACAGATCATTGCCCGTCTCGCCAAAATACTGGCTTTTGAAGGTTTGCACCGCGAACGTATCTGCGCCGATGCCGCCAAAGACTTGATCAAGCCGGTCTGTGTCAAACGAACCAAAGCCGAGCCCAACGTAGGTATCGTTGCCTTCGCCCAGAAGGATCACGTTGCCGAATTCTTTCCGATTGACCACACCATCATTGCCAGCGCCGGCATCGACGCGGTTGCTGCCGCCGAGGTCATCTGTGCGGTCTAGGACGATGGTATCATTGCCCCCCAGCCCGAAGATTTGTAACGCACTATTATCGCTCACGGCAGACTGGTTGAAGGTGTCGTTGCCTTGCGTGAGTGTGATTTGGCGGCCCATGATGATCTCCTGTTGTGGGTGATAGGAGAGACTACCTTGCAGGATTTTGGCAAGCTTTTTTCACGGTAACAGATTCACCAACGTCAACACTCTGCTTCATGCGCATTGGTTTACTTAACCAGCTGCCAAGATCGCCGCACGCGCCGAGACTGGCGCGTGACGAAGCGGTTACAACAAAAGCAGTTCATTCATCATATGCGACCGGGTCGCCAGTTGGCCCGTCTTTGGCAAGAGACGACTTTGGCGCACTGGGATCATGCCGACGCCGCTCTATACTGGCCTTACTGATCATTGCAAAAACACAAACGGCCAGAAGCGTGAACAGCGCTAGCAGTGGCACAATGAAGGCAGTGTCCATCTTTTTTCTCCTCCAGATGACAGTCTACATTGGTCAAGCAGGATCAAGGGCGAACGGTTCCACAGATTTTTGCCGGGCGGGAAATGACTTTCGGTGGGCATTGTGATTTTGCAAGGCGATATGTTCCGCCTATGTTCTCATCATGGAATCGCGTCACCACCTTTACGTCACTTGTATCTGCGGCCACTATTCTTTGCTTGACGCGAAGGATATCCCTGAGCGCTGGCTCGATGCTTCTGGCCTCAACATTCACAATTGGGTGTTTGATCGCATGGTCTGTCGCGCCTGCGGGCGAAGGGGCAGGCCGCAAGGCACGATCATTCTTCCCGCAGATATTCGGCCCGCGTTTGGAAAGCCCACTAGCATTTAAGCTGTTCCCAAATTCTCTTTTTGTTCACGGTATAATGGCCCGATTTTCGACCAGAAGTGGGAACGGCATTTCCTTAAAGCACAATCATTTAAGGGTGCTTCTGTCTCGTTTACACCGAGAATGTCGGCGGTTCGAGCCCGTCACGACCCACCATTTTTAACGAATTTGGCGCAGATTTACAAAACACTCCGCGGTTCTATGGACCGAGGGTGTTGATTTCTTTTGCCGAAAATTTTGGGAATTTTGCTGGGTTGGCGAGATGGCTTGTCCATCTCACCGCTGCCGATGGTCTGGATCGCACTCGGAACCATGTGCCGCGCATCTGAGTTAAACCGTGACTGTTTGGCCTTGCAGGGCGTCTCCTGATCGGCTCACGACATCATAAAACGGATTGATCATGATTAAGGCATCTTTGATTGTGATAGTTTGCTTAGGCGCAGTTGTCGGCGTGGGAGTGCTTTCTGGGTGGTCGATCCCGGGCAAATCGCTTGCAACCTCTGACAGCACTGGTCTGGGCGGGGGGCAGGTTGCCGATCCGGCGACGGATACCGTGAACGGAGCTGGCGATCAGCAAAAGAAAGACGTTGATTTATCCTTGCAGGCCTCTGCGGCCGGGGAACCGGCAATCAACTTCGCCAAAGCGACTGAGGAAAGCGCTGCGCGCAATCGCTTTGACTTGACGCGGGCAGGTGATGGTGCCGGGCGGGTGTTGCAGGGGGCCGTGGCGATTGAAGAAACCAATGCCCTCTACACGATGCAGCAAAACACTGCTGGCAAGTCTATGGTCATCAACAAGTTCGACTTGAGCGGGGATAAAAAACAAACGGCAAGTCGGTTCAGTGAACCGTCAGACCTGCTTGGGCATCAGGGGCTTACCGTTGATTACATCAGCGGGTCGCCAAGGTTTTGGACCTCTGCAAATGCTGATGTGAAGTCGGCGGCAGACTATGCGGTGCGTTTTTCGGTGACCGAGGATGGCGCGCGCGGATTGCTGATCGGCGATTATCAACGGTTCAAACTGTTTGATCGCGCGGCTGGCGACGGGTCATCAACCCCTGCGGTGTCGCTTGACGGGCGCTATCTGGTCGTAAAACAAACTGGGTCCAAATCAGACACAAGCATTATCCGCGTGTTTGATCTTGAAGCGCTCGTGAACGGGGGGGCGGGGGATTATGCGACGGGGTTTCATCTGAGCGAGTTCACCATTGGCAGCGAAATTCTTGACGCCGATCAACCGGTGCAAGCGCTCGCCAGCGACGGAAGCTATATCTATGTGGTGACGGGTTTTGGTAAAAACGGCATCGATAACCGGATCGCAAAATACAGCATGCTGGGTGACTTGGTTTCGGCGAAGCTGGATTTCACGGTTGGCAATACCGTTTCGCTTGAGGATGGCACGGGGAAGAAGAACGAGCCAGAGGGTTTGTTTTGGATGCGTGATCAAGGCGTTACGCGGCTTGCATTGGCTATGTCATCTGGCAACGCAGACGCACACAGGGCGCGTATCTACTACCTTGACACCAATAAACCTTAGGTCGGCTTGACGCCGTCATACGCGCAGATTCAGCGCGGGCAGGGGGCTGTTGTGTGATCATGCACAGCGGGCGCGCGGTTGTGCCTGTTTGCGTAGGTCAATTTTGTCCCTATCTTAATCCCAACAAAGATGGAGGCGAAGATGAGCTGGAATCCCCTACTGGATGCACAGATCCCGATTGGCGATCAGGTGGATGCGATTGAAGCGGTGATCATTCCGCGTGCCCGCGATCTGGGCGGCTTTGAGGTGCGCCGCGCATTGCCTTCGGCGCAGCGGCAGATGGTGGGGCCATTCATTTTCTTTGATCAGATGGGACCTGCCGAGTTCATCACCGGCAAGGGGGTCGATGTGCGCCCGCATCCGCATATAGGACTCTCGACGGTCACTTACCTGCTGAAGGGCCGCATGCATCACCGTGATTCTCTGGGCACCGACGCCTGGATCACGCCGGGAGAGGTCAATCTGATGCAGGCAGGGCATGGGATTACCCATTCTGAACGCTCGGACGGGGCTTTGCCGCAGACTTTGTTTGGCCTGCAAACTTGGCTTGCCTTGTCGAAGGCGCAAGAGGATGCGCCCGCGACGTTTCACAACTTGGGCGCTGATGCGCTGCCGGTGCTGGAGGCCGAGGGCAAGGTGGTGCGGCTGATTCTGGGCACGGCCTGGGGGGCGAAAGTGCCGCTGTCGCTGTCGTCCGAGACGTTCTATGCCGATGCGACGCTTGCGCCGGGGGCGTCTTTGCCGCTGCCGGATGAGCATGAAGATCGCGGTGTTTACGTGCTGGCGGGCGAGGTTTCACAGGGCGGGCAGGTGCATGGCGTGGGGGCGATGCTGGTGTTCCGCCCCGGCGACGGCATCTCGGTCAAAGCAGGGCCGCAGGGCGCGCGGATCATGCTTTTGGGCGGGGCCACGATGGACGGGCCGCGCCATATCTGGTGGAACTTTGTCGCCTCGTCGAAAGAGCGGATCGAGGCCGCAAAAGAGGCGTGGCGGTCGGGCGATTGGGCGCATGGGCGCTTCAAACTGCCACCTGCGGACCATGATGAATTCATCCCGGCACCAGATCATTGAAAAAGCTGTAGGAACCTGCTTGACGCCGCTTGGCCCCTTGCGTAATACCCCGGCACACCCAAGAGATTGGGTGCCTCGGGGAACCGGGGGCAAGGCGGCGGTGGTAGCTCAGTTGGTTAGAGTACCGGCCTGTCACGCCGGGGGTCGCGGGTTCGAGCCCCGTCCACCGCGCCACTTGCCTCGGGTTGTCTGGATGTGAAAATGCGCGGTGGTAGCTCAGTTGGTTAGAGTACCGGCCTGTCACGCCGGGGGTCGCGGGTTCGAGCCCCGTCCACCGCGCCATTTCACTGATTTTCCCTAACATTGCGATTTGGTGGCGATGGCACGCGGTATCAGCGTGCATGGGGCTTTGCCCCATACCCCAGAATATTTGCGCCAATGTGAAAGCAAATTTTAGCTAAATTTTAGCGGGTTTGCTTACAGTTTCAGGCGGTAGCGTACATGGCCATCGCTGGGGGTGAAGCTGTCGTAAAGGCTGCGGGCGGTCTTGTTGCCCTCGTCGGTGTGCCAATAGAGGCGGTGCCAGCCGTTGGCTTTGGCGAGGGTTTGAAGGTCTTCGATCAGCGCACGACCGACGCCTTTGCCGCGCGCATCGGAGCTTACGAACAGATCTTCAAGGTAGCAATCTTCGCCCATCACCCAAGTGGACGGGTGATGCAGGTGCACGGCGAATCCCAGAACGGTGTCGGCTTCAATGGCAATGCGGATTCGCATCGGGCTGGCCGGGTCATGCGCGCGCGCCCAGGTGTTTGTCGTGATCTCGGGCGCCAGATCGACATTGTAGAATTCCAGATACTGCGCCCACAGCTTGCGCCATGCGGTTTCGTCCTGAGCGGTGGCGTTGCGGATTTGAAGCGACATTTCAGGGCCTTCCGGTGCAGGGAACTGAGGGGGATTGCCGGGGAATCTCGCAGTTTTCACGGCTGTTCACAAGGCGGTGGCCCCGGATTTCCTTTTGTTTTTGCGGGTGTATAAAGCCCGTGAAGCCGGGATCTGCCGGGTGGAGATGCTCTGCCGACGCGACAGACCAAGACGGTTTCAACGCTTGGCCGATGGGGTGCGCCCCCGGTCCAAAATTCGGAGTGACGCAGATGCGTGCTTACATGCTTCCGGCAGCTATTGTTTTGTCCATCGGCTCGGCCACGCTGGCGATGGCGGCGCCCACCACCACGGATGGGGTGATCAAATCGTTGGACATGAAGACCCATACCATAACCTTGGCGGATGGCACCGCCTATAGGCTGCCAAAGGGGTTCACGGATCCTGGGCTGAAGGTCGGATCGAAGGTGGCGGTTGTTTGGGATCTGAAAGGCCAGATCCATGAGGCTTCGGGCGTGAGCCTTTTGAAAAGCTGACCCGTCGGGATTCGCCGCAAGGCGGGGGTTCGGGGGCCTGCTGGCCCCCGTTTCCTTGTGTGGCTTCGGCTTTCAGGCCAGTTTGGCAAGGATGCGCGCCCAAGACCGCGTGCCTTTGTGGAAACATTCGAGATCGTATTTCTCGTTCGGCGAGTGGATCTGATCATCGTCGCGGCCAAAGCCGATCAGCATGGCATCCATATCCAGATAGGTTTTGAAATAACCCGCAATCGGGATCGAGCCACCGCAGCCGATATAGGCGGCGGGTTTGCCCCATTCCGCGCCCAAGGCCAGCCGGGCAGCCTCGAACGCCGGATCGTCAATCGCCATCACACTGGCACCGCCACCGCCGTGGCTTTTCCATTCCACCCGGCAATCGGCGGGCAATTGTGCTTCGACCCAAGCGCGGAAGTTGTCGCGGATGGCGTCGGCATCTTGATCGCCCACCAGACGGAACGACACTTTGGCATGCGCCTGCGCCGGCAACACGGTTTTGAAGCCGTCGCCGGTATAGCCGCCCCAGATGCCGTTGATTTCCGCCGTCGGGCGTGACCACAGCATTTCCAAGGGTGTGCGGTCTTGCTCGCCAATCGGGATGGACAGGCCGACATCGCCCAAGAATTTCGCGTGATCAAACGACAGGCTTTGCCACTGCGCGCGGATGGTGTCGGGCAGTTCGGCCACGCCATCGTAGAAATGCGGAATGGTGATATGGCCCTGCGCATCGCTGAGATTGCCGAGGATCTTGGCAAGGATCTTGATCGGGTTCGCGGCAGCCCCACCGTAAGAGCCCGAGTGCAGGTCTTTGGATGCGGCGTGAATGGTCATCTCTTCGCCCAGCAGCCCCCGCAGCATGGTGGTGATGGCAGGGGTGCTGTCGTCGAACAGGCCAGTGTCGCAGATCAGCGCGATGTCGGCTTTCAACTCGGCCGCATTGGCTTGCATGAAGGGGATCAGCGATGGCGAGCCGGATTCCTCTTCGCCCTCAAGGAAAATTGTCAGCTTGCAGGGCAGGGTGCCATGCACGGCTTTCCAAGCGCGGCAGGCCTCAAGAAAGGTCATCAGTTGGCCTTTGTCATCGGACGAGCCCCGGCCGCGGATCACCTTTCCCTTGGCGGTGTCTTGCACCTGCGGGTCAAACGGGTCGCGGTCCCACAGGGTCAGCGGATCGACCGGCTGCACGTCGTAGTGGCCGTAGAACAGCAGATGTTTGTCGCCTGATCCGCCATGGGCCACCACCATCGGATGGCCGGGAGTGGGGCGGGATGCGGCCTCAAACCCCAAGGATTTCAGATCCTCGACCAGCCAGTCGGCGGCGCGGGCGCAATCTGCCTTGTAGGCGGGGTCGGTGGAAATCGACGGGATGCGCAAAAGCTCCAGCAGGCGATCCAGCGCCTCTGGCAGATCGGTGTCGATGCGGGACAAGACGGCGTCCAGTGTCATCGGGCTCTCCTTAATTTTATCGGCGGGGGCAAGCCTAACAGGACCGGGGGGACTGTCCAGAGGCGGCGGCTTGGGCTAAACAGGCAGCGGTCTGATGGACGGAGATGCAGGATGACGGCGATTTTGGGCAAATCTATCATGGGCGGGGTGCTGGCTTTGGGGCTGGCCACGCTGGCGCAGGCGGATGCGGTGAAAACCGAAGTGGCGCAGCTGGGCGGGTCCAGCATCACGCTGCATCTGCAACCGTTCCTGACGGAAACCGAGCTTGCGACCTTGCGGGTGGTGATGACCAATACCGATGCGCTCGGCCTGTTTGTCCCCGATGCCAGCAAGGGTTTTGCCGCTTTGGCGGTATCGCCGGATGATGGCTTTTTGCCAGAAGGCGCACCTGCGGCTTCGGCGCAGGCTTTGGGCGGGTTGGTTGATGCCGAAACCGCAGCCAAGGATGCGCTGGCGGCTTGCGATAAGCTGCGCAAGGGCGAGGCCGCTTGCGTGCTGGTGCTAGAGATTGCGCCAAAGGCCTGATCAGCTTATGCAGCGGCAAAATGCCGTCTTTCGCGGCATGCCGATTTGACGCACATCAAGGCATCTTGTCGCCACTTGTTTAAGCAGGGCGGCGAGGTGATGGAGAAGATGATGAATTATGATGCCGCCCTTGATACCGCGATTGGCCGTTTGCATGACGAAGGCCGCTACCGCACCTTCATCGACATCGAGCGCCGCAAGGGGGCTTATCCGCATGCGGTCTGGCGCAAAGCCGATGGGTCCGAGGCCGATATCACCGTCTGGTGCGGCAATGACTACCTTGGCATGGGCCAGCACCCGGTGGTTTTGGCAGCTATGCACGAGGCGCTGGATGCGACGGGTGCCGGGTCTGGTGGCACGCGCAATATCTCGGGCACTACGGTGTATCACAATCAGCTAGAGGCCGAATTGGCCGATCTGCACGGTAAAGAGGCGGCCTTGGTGTTCACCAGCGCCTATATTGCCAATGATGCGACGCTGTCGACGTTGCCGAAACTGTTCCCCGGCCTGATCATCTATTCGGATGCGTTGAACCATGCCTCGATGATTGAAGGCGTGCGGCGCAATGGTGGGGCCAAGCGGATTTTCCGGCATAATGACGTGGCGCATTTGCGCGAATTGCTGGCGGCGGATGACCCCAGCATCCCGAAGCTGATTGCGTTCGAGTCGATCTATTCGATGGATGGCGATTTCGGCCCGATCAAGGCGATCTGCGATCTGGCAGAAGAGTTTGGCGCGCTGACTTACATTGACGAGGTGCATGCCGTGGGCATGTATGGTCCGCGCGGTGCAGGGGTGGCGGAGCGTGATGGCTTGATGGGTCGGATCGACATTATCAACGGCACTTTGGCCAAGGCTTACGGCGTGTTTGGCGGCTATATTGCTGCAAGTGCGAAGATGGTCGATGCGGTGCGTTCCTATGCGCCGGGGTTCATCTTTACCACCTCGCTGCCGCCTGCTGTGGCGGCGGGTGCTGCGGCCTCGGTGCGGTATCTGAAGGGGGCGCAACACCTGCGCGATGCCCAGCAAGATGCAGCCCGTGTCCTGAAGCTGCGGCTGCGCGGTTTGGGCCTGCCGATCATCGACAATGGCACGCATATTGTGCCTGTGCATGTCGGCAACCCCATCCATTGCAAGATGCTGTCCGACATGCTGCTAGAGCAATTTGGCATTTATGTGCAGCCGATCAACTTCCCCACCGTGCCGCGCGGCACTGAACGGCTGCGGTTTACGCCTTCACCGGTGCATGATTCGCAGGCAATTGACGCAGTTGTGAAGGCAATGGACGCGCTTTGGGGGCAGTGTGCGCTGAATCGTGCCGAAGCTGTGGCGTAAATGTCTTTCTGCACATGCAGAATCGCTTGCCGCGTGCTAGGTTTTGCCCAATAGACAAAACATGAGTCGCCCTGAAGGGTGGCAGGAATATCGGGGCAGAAATGGGGCTCAGCGCATGATCGGGCGGAGAGTGAAAACTCCGGCAGCTGAATTGGACAAGCCGAAGGGCTTTGACGATTTTGAACTGCGCTTGGGCGACCTGATGCGGGGCGAGCGCGCCACGCTGGGCAAGTCGCTGCTGGATATTCAGCGCGAGTTGAAGATCAAGGCCACCTATATCGCTGCCATTGAAAACGCTGATGTGACGGCGTTTGAAACCCCCGGTTTCATTGCGGGCAATGTGCGGTCTTACGCGCGCTATCTGGGCATGGACCCGGATTGGGCCTTTGCGAAATTCTGCCGCGAGGCGGGTTTTGAAGTGGCGCACGGCATGTCGGCTGCGGCCTCTTCGGTGTCGATGACGGCTCTGCGGGCGCGTCAGGTGGCGCAAGAGGGCCGCGAAGGATTTGGTGAGATCAACTCGGCGTTCATGCCGCGCAGTGAAAGCCTGTTTGCGCGGGTTGAACCCGGTGCGATTGGTTCGCTGGCGGTGTTGGTCGCGCTGATTGGCGCGCTTGGCTATGGTGGCTGGTCGGTTTTGCAGGAAGTGCAGCGCGTGCAGCTTGCGCCGGTGGAACAAGCCCCGGTGGTTGTGGCAGAGCTTGACCCGCTGGCCGGGGTGAAAGCAGCACCCGAGCCTGATCAGATGGCGGATGCAGAAGCAGATATAAGCGGCGGCAGCGATCAGCTGGATCGTTTGTATCAGCGCGAGGCGCTGGACGCTCCGGTGTTGACGGCGCGTGATGGCCCGATTGGCACCATCAATCCGCGCAGCGCGGGTGGCGTGTTGACGGCAGATGCAGGGGCTGCGGCTGTGCCTGCGGATCCGATGCAACAAGCGATTGACGACACGGTGCAAGTTGTTGCGGCGGCGAAGCCCGGTGTCGAAGTTCTGGCCGTGCGCCCGTCCTGGGTGCGGGTGTCGGCGGCTGATGGCACGGTGCTGTTCGAGAAAATCCTTGATGCGGGCGAGCGTTACGCGGTGCCGCCGTTGCAACAGGCAGCTGTGCTGCGCTCGGGCAATTCTGGGTCGATCTATTTCGTGGTCAACGGCACCACTTACGGCCCGGCGGCCCCCGGTGCGCAGGTCATCAAGAATGTCGCTTTGTCTGCCGATGCACTGACCACCGGCTATCAAACCGCTGATCTGACCGGCGATGCCGATTTGGCGCAGTTTATCAATGTCGCCGATGCGGGCCTGCCGGCTGCGCCTGCGGTGCCGTCCGAATAAGCGCTATGTGAAAAGTTGATGCGGCAGATGGCCCCGGACGGTTGCTCCGGGGCTTTTGCACGTCTATCTTGTGCGCAACTGAGAGGAAGCTGTGATGTCCCATAATCCGATCCGCCCTTGGCGCAATATCGAGCGGCGGGTGTCGCGGCAAATCCGGGTCGGCAAGGTCTTGGTGGGGGGGGATGCGCCGATTTCGGTGCAGACCATGACCAACACATTGACCACCGATGTGGCGGCAACACTTGAGCAAATTCAGCGCTGTGCGGTGGCGGGTGCCGATATTGTCCGGGTCTCGACCCCCGATCAGGAAAGCACCTTTGCTTTGCGCGAAATCGTGCGTGAAAGCCCGGTGCCGATCGTCGCTGACATTCATTTCCACTACAAACGCGCGATTGAGGCCGCCGAGGCGGGCGCCGCCTGTCTGCGCATCAATCCCGGCAATATCGGTGATGCCAAGCGCGTGGCCGAAGTGGTGCGCGCCGCCAAGGATCACGGCTGTTCGATCCGTATTGGCGTCAATGCAGGCTCGCTTGAGCGGCATCTGCTGGAGAAATATGGCGAGCCTTGCCCGGATGCGATGGTGGAAAGCGGTTTGGATCATATCAAGCTGTTGCAGGATAACGATTTTCACGAATACAAAATCTCGGTCAAAGCCTCGGATGTGTTCATGGCGGCGGCGGCGTATCAGCAATTGGCGCTGGCCACCGATGCCCCGATCCATCTGGGCATCACCGAGGCCGGGGGGCTGGTGTCTGGCACGGTGAAATCGGCGATTGGGCTGGGCAGTCTGTTGTGGTTTGGCATTGGCGATACCATCCGGGTCAGCCTGTCTGCCGATCCGGTCGAGGAGGTCAAAGTTGGTTTCGAGATTTTGAAATCGCTTGGCCTGCGCCATCGCGGTGTCACGATCATCTCTTGCCCGTCTTGCGCACGGCAGGGCTTTGACGTGATCAAGACGGTGTCGGCACTGGAGGACCGTTTGGCGCATATCACCACGTCGCTCAGCCTGTCGATCATCGGCTGCGTGGTGAACGGGCCGGGTGAGGCGCTGATGACCGATATTGGCTTTACCGGCGGTGGGGCAGGGTCGGGGATGGTGTATCTGGCAGGCAAGCAGCATCACAAGCTGGGCAACGAAGGCATGGTCGATCATATTGTCGAGTTGGTCGAGAAAAAAGCCGCCGAGATTGAGGCGGCTGAAATTGAGGCTGCTGGGGCAGAAGCGGCTCTAGCTGTTTAAGGCTGCACTGGTGGCCGCTGGCGCGCCAAGGTTTCACTCCCTGCGCTGCATGTTCAAGGCGGCTGCTCTGTGGGATATTTTCCCACAGAGGATAACAATTTCAGATAAGTTTTAAGGGCTTAGCTTTTACGCTCAGACGCCACGATCTGCTGCATGCCTTCCAATGGCACATAGCCGCGCAGAATCTGGCCGTCGATCACGAAGGTCGGGGTGCCGCTGATCGCCATTTTATCGCCCAGCTGTTGGTTCTGCGCGATCACGGCAGTGACCTCATCCGAGCCCATCTTGGCCAGCACGGGCTGCGACTCAAGGCCCAGATCGGTGGCAAGGCGGCCCAGAGTTTCGGCATCCGGCGTGCCGCGCAGGGTGATCAGCGCGTCATGGGCTTTCTTGTAGGCGTCATTGCCATGCAGTTGCAGCACAGCGATGGCAAAGCGGGCAGAGGTGACCGAATCTTCGCCCAGGATCGGATATTCCTTCAGCACGAGGCGGATATTGCCGTCGGCTTTCACCAGATCCTCGACCTCTTGATAGGCTTTGCGGCAATAGCCGCAGCGGTAATCCATAAATTCGACCACAGTGATGTCGCCATCCGGGTTGCCGCCGACCCACGATGCTTTGTCAGCGAACAGATCAGCCTTGTGGTCGATCACCAGCTGTTTGTCATTGGCGACTTCGGCTTTCGCCTGACGGTCTTGCAGCACATCCATCGCCTCGACCAGCACTTCGGGATTTTCCAGCAGAAAGGCTTTCACCTCGGCGCGGAAGGCCAGACGCTCGGCTGGGGTCATGTCTTCCAAACCAGCGGCGGTGGCGGGCAGGGCTAAGGCGCAGGTCAGCAGGGCAGCGAGAACGGGCAGGCGCATCGGGGAACCTCGGTCTGGGCCGAAATTCGGCCGGGGTTGACGAACGCCTTTTAGGCGGGACTATTGGCCGCAACAATAGGGGCAGGGCGATGGATAGATCAAGCCGGGGTCAGGTTGATCCCTTCATTGTGATGGATATGGTGCGCGACGCGGCGGCGCTTGAGGCGACCGGGCGCCGGATCATCCACATGGAGGTTGGCCAGCCCTCAACACCAGCGCCGACATGCGCGATTGCGGCACTGTCGGCGCGGCTGCAGACCGAGGCTTTGGGCTATACGGTGGCGCTGGGGCTGCCCGAACTGCGCGCCGGGATCGCGGCTTTGTATCAGCGTTGGTATGGGGTGAGCCTTGACCCTTCGCGGGTGATTGTCACCGCCGGATCGTCGGGGGCCTTCCTGTTGGCCTTTACGGCATTGTTTGAGGCGGGGGATCGTGTGGCACTGGGCGAGCCCGGCTATCCGTCTTATCGCCAGATCTTGAAGGCCTTGTCGTTGCAGCCGGTGGGCATCGCCACCCAAGCCCGCAACCGCTTGCAGCCGGTGCCTGCGGATCTCGCGGGCGTTGACATGCAGGGGCTGATCGTCGCATCGCCCGGCAATCCGTCGGGCACCATGCTGTCAAAGCAGGCTTTGACGGATCTGATCGAATATGCGCATCAGAACAGGATCAGCTTTGTCTCGGACGAGATTTACCACGGCCTGCACTATGGCGATCCCGCCCATTCGGCGCTGGAGATCAGCGACGATGTCTATGTGATCAATAGCTTTTCCAAGTACTTCAGCATGACCGGCTGGCGGGTTGGCTGGATGGTGGTGCCGCAGGACCATGTGCGCACGGTGGAGCGTCTGGCGCAGAACATGTTCATCTGCCCGCCGCATGCAAGCCAAGTGGCGGCGCTCGCGGCACTGGATTGCATAGACGAGATGGAGGCCAATCGCGCAGTTTATGCCGAGAACCGGCGGCTGATGCTGGCAGGGCTGCCGTTGGCGGGATTTGACAAGATCGCGCCACCCGATGGGGCGTTTTATATCTACGCCGATGTCAGCGATTTCACCACCGACAGTTTGGCCTTTGCACGGGATATTCTGCACAAGGCCGGGGTGGCGGTGACGCCGGGGTTGGATTTCGACCCGGTGCGCGGCGGGCAGACTTTGCGATTTTCTTATGCGCGCGCGACGGCGGATATTGTGGAAGGTCTGGCGCGGTTGCATGACTATATGGCGCAAAGGTGAGTTGGGTTTTGCCTCCGGCGGGAATATTTTGGCCAGTATGAAAGCGCTTTTTAATCTTGTTTTAGCGATCTGCCTGCTGGTCGCTGTGCCGCTGCGGGCGCAGGAATTGTCGGGTCTGGCGCGGCTGGATGCCGGGGCCTCGTCCATCACGGATGCGGGTGCGGATTTGCAGATTGATCTGGGTCTGTCGCAAGCGGTGCCGTGGCGGGTGCGGGTGTTGGATGATCCTGCCCGGCTGCTGGTGGATTTTCGCGAGGTCGATTGGACGGGTCTGAGCGATGTCGCTGTTGCAAGCGACAAGCTGGTTGCCATGCGGGCAGGGGTGTTTCGCCCAGGCTGGTCGAGGCTGGTGTTGGAACTGGCAGAGCCGATGGCGGTGGCCTCTGCCGAGATGCGCACCGAGGCGGGTGTAGGCGTGCATCTGCGGCTGCAGCCTGTTGAGCCGCAGCAGTTTGCCGCCCTTGCCGCTTTGCCAGAGCCTGCCGATTGGACCTCGCCGCAAGCAGTTCAACTGCCAGCCATGCCTAAAAAATCAGGCAAGCTGGTGGTTGTGTTGGACCCCGGCCATGGCGGCATTGATCCGGGTGCCGAAAGCGATGGGCAGAACGAGAAATCGCTGGTGCTTAAATTTGCGCGTGAGTTGAAAGAGGTGTTGCTGCGCGACGGTGGTTTCGCCGTGGTGATGACCCGCGAAGAAGATGTGTTCGTGCCGCTGGAAACCCGGATCTCGATTGCGCATCAGGCTGGGGCGGATGTGTTCATCTCGCTGCATGCCGATGCGATTGCCGAAGGCGACGCGGTGGGGGCGACGGTCTATACGCTGGCGGCGGATGCCAGCGATGCGGCGTCGGCCGCTTTGGCCGAACGCCACGACCGCGATGATCTGCTGGCCGGCGTTGATCTGGCGCAGGCCGATGATTTGGTGGCCGAGGTTCTGCTGGATATGGCGCGCACCGATACCAGCCCGCGCACCGAGCGGCTGGCCATGGCGCTGGAAACCTCGATCAAGGCGCAGGGGTTGAAAATGCACCGTCATCCACGCCAGCAGGCCAGTTTCTCGGTGTTGAAATCGGCGGATATTCCTTCGATCTTGCTGGAATTGGGGTTTTTGTCGTCAGAGCGTGATCTGAAACGGCTGAACGATGCCGGGTGGCGGGCGAAAATGGCCGAAGCCATCACCGGGGCCTTGAAGGCTTGGGCAAAGCAGGATGCCGGATTGCAGGCCCTGCCGTTGAAATAGCGGGCGGCAGTTCGCGCAAGGCCAAAAATCGCAGCCTAGTGTTTTGACCTTTGCCCGCGCCCGCGTGTATAAGCGCGCGTGCGCGGGCAACGGGTCTGGCGCGATGGCGGGAATGACAAGCGTGCTCAGGTTTATCGGCTCTTTCTTCGGGGGCATTTTCACGACGGTCACGCTCGGGCTGTTGTTCGGCGCTTTAACGCTGGGTGCGGTGTTCTGGATGTATTCGGCGGACCTGCCCAGCCATGACAGTCTTGCGCAATACTCTCCGCCGACGATCAGCCGGATTTATTCCGGCGAGGGCAAGATCGTCGATGAATTCGCCAAAGAACGCCGCCTGTTCGTGCCGATAGAGGACATTCCGGTGCTGGTGCGCGATGCGTTCATCTCTGCCGAGGACAAGCATTTCTATACCCACAAGGGCTATGACGTGCAGGGCATGATCTCGGCGGCATGGGATGCGATCAAATCGCGCGGCAAGAACACCCGTGGCGCATCGACCATCACCCAGCAGGTGATGAAGAACTTTTTGTTGGATGGCTCGCGCTCAGTCGAACGCAAGGTCAAGGAGTTGATTCTGGCTTCGCGGTTGGAGCAGACCTTGTCGAAGGACAAGATCCTTGAGCTGTATATGAACGAGATTTTTCTCGGGCAGAACTCTTATGGCGTGGCCGCCGCCGCGCAGACCTATTTCAACAAATCACTGGATCAGTTGTCGCCCGCCGAGGCTGCCACTTTGGCCTCGATGCCGAAAGCGCCCAGCGATTACAACCCGGTGACGCAGAAGGAACGGCTGACAGCGCGGCGCAACTACGTGCTGAATGAGATGTTCCAGAACGGCTATATCGACGAGCCCACCTATACCGAGGCGCGCGCCGAACCGCTGAAATCTGTGCAGAACGGCGATTATCCGGCCTTCCGCGAGGCCCTGCCTCCGCGTGATTACTTCACCGACGAAATTCGCCGTCAGTTGTCGGGCACCTTTGGCGAGGAAGAGTTTTTCGGCGGCGGGCTGTCGATCCGCGCCACCGCAGACCCCGAATTGCAGGAAATCGCCGCCACCGCTTTGCGTCGTGGCCTAGAGAAATATGATCGCAACCAAGGCGTCTGGCGCGGCACTGGCAAGACCATAGCGACCGAAGCTTTGAGCGATGAGGCTGCGTGGCGCAAGGCGCTGTCCGAGGTCAAGGACATGCCGCGCGACGTGACGGGCTGGCATGTTGCTGTGGTGCTGTCTTTGGGCGAAACCACCGCCGAAATCGGGATTGAGGGCATTGATGGCACGCAAGAAATCCCTGCCAATGATGTGACGTGGGCGCGCAAGCGTCTTGAGGGCGGCAAGCTGGGCAAGAAGGCGCGGGTGCCTGCCGATCTGGTCGATGTTGGCGATGTGGTGATGGTGCGGCAAGTCACCGACGACAAAACCGGAGAATTTCTGCGCTGGTCGCTGCGGCAGGTGCCGGAAGTGCAGGGCGGCTTCATGGCGATGGACGTGAACACTGGCCGTGTGATGGCGATGCAGGGCGGTTTCAGCTATCAGGCCTCGGTGTTCAACCGCGCCACACAAGCGACGCGGCAACCCGGCTCTAGCTTCAAGCCGTTTGTCTATGCTGCGGCGCTCGATTCAGGGTTCACTCCCGCCACTATCATCGTCGATGCGCCAATCGAGGTGGAAACCCCGCAAGGTCTGTGGACGCCGAAAAACTCGACCAACAAATTCTACGGCCCGACCCCGATGCGGACCGGGATCGAGCAATCGCGGAACCTGATGACCATTCGGATCGCGCAGGAAATCGGCATGCCGCTGGTCGCCAGCTATGCCGAGAAATTCGGCGTCTACAAACCGATGCAGCCGTTCCTTGCCAACGCTTTGGGCGCGCAGGAAACCACGCTTTACAAGATGGTCGCCGCCTATGCGATGTTCGCCAATGGTGGCGAGCGGGTCGAGCCGACCTTGGTTGACCGCGTGCAAGACCGCTATGGCAAGACGATCTATCGCCACGATCAGCGCAAATGCGAAGATTGCAATGCGCCGCGCTTGCCGAAGGGCGAAGGCGTCACCATCGACAGCAACCGCGAGCGGGTGATGGATGCGATCACCGCCTATCAGCTGACCTCGATGATGGAGGGGGTTATTCAGCGCGGCTCGGGCACCGGGGTCAAGCTGCCGGTTCCGGTGGCGGGCAAGACCGGTACGACCAATGACGCCAAGGATGTCTGGTTCGTAGGCTACACCTCGAACACCGTCGCGGGCTGCTACATGGGCTTTGATCAGCCACGCAGTCTGGGGCCGGGGGCATTTGGCGGCACCTTATGCGTGCCGATCTTTCAGGAATTCATGAAAGAGGTGGTCAAGCGCCGGGGCGGTACCAAGTTCAAAGTGCCGCCGGGGGGCTATTTCCAGAACATCGACCGCTTTACCGGTGCGCTGCTTGGGCCAGAAGCCAGCGGATCGAACGTGGTCGCCGAATATTTCCGCGAGGGTGAATTGCCTCTGTTCGCCTTGGGCGAGGTGATCGACGGCGGCTTTGCGATGGGCTCGAACCTGCCGCTTTTTGCCAATGGGGAAAGCGATGGCGGCGGCAGCGATACCGTCACCACATCGGACGGCCAGCAGAAATCGGTGCCGAAGAAGGCGAATTTCGGCACGCTTTCCTCGGGCGGGCTGTATTAGCGACGCTTGCCGCGCCGCGCCCAGCACGCTATCACCGCCGCCACATACCGATCTGTTAAGGACTTCGCCCATGCGCACCGAGACGCAATACAATGTCGATGCCATCACCAAATCCTTGCGGCTTTTGGGCCAGCGCATGGATTGGGAGACGGCTGCGCATCGGTTGGAAGAATTCGACGCGATGATCGAGGCACCCGATCTGTGGAACGATCCGGCCAAGGCGCAAAAGCTGATGCGCGAACGGCAGGGTCTGATCGAGCAGATCTCGACCTACAAGCTGATCGAAAGCGGGTTGCGCGACAATGTCGAATTGATCGAGTTGGGCGAATCCGAAAATGACGAAGAAATCATCACCGAGGCCGAAGAGGCGCTCAAAGCGCTGGTGGAATTGTCGGGCGCCAAGGAACTGGAGGCTTTGCTGAACGGCGAGGCTGATGGCAATGACACGTTCCTTGAGATCAACGCAGGCGCGGGCGGCACGGAATCTTGCGATTGGGCGTCGATGCTGGCCCGGATGTATGTGCGGTGGGCCGAGAAAAAGGGCTACAAGGTTGAATTGCAGGCGGAATCCGCGGGCGATGAAACCGGTATCAAATCAGCGGGATACAAGATTTCTGGCCTGAACGCCTATGGCTGGCTGAAATCGGAATCCGGCGTGCATCGTCTGGTGCGGATCAGCCCCTATGGCTCGGCAGACAAACGCCAGACCTCTTTTGCCTCCGTGTGGGTTTACCCTGTGGTCGACGACAATATCGAGATCGACATCCCCGACCGCGATATCCGCATCGACACTTACCGTTCGTCCGGGGCAGGTGGCCAGCACGTCAACACCACCGACTCGGCAGTGCGGATCACCCACTTGCCGACCAATATCGTGGTGACATCTTCGATGAAATCGCAACACCAGAACCGCGAAGCCTGTATGAACGCGTTGCGCTCGCGGCTGTATCAGGTGGAACTGGACCGCCGCAATGCAAGCATCAACGCGCAGCACGATGCCAAGGGCGATGCGGGCTGGGGCAACCAGATCCGGTCCTATGTTTTGCAGCCTTATCAGATGGTGAAAGACCTGCGCACCGGGCATGAAACCAGCGACACTGGTGGCGTGCTCGACGGCGATCTGGATAAATTCATGGCGGCGACATTGGCGATGGATGTGGCGGGGAAATCCCGTGCCGAGGCCAACGCCGAGGATTGATCGTCAGCGTGGCTGCCTAAGCCCCCAAGCCGACACCAATGCCGATGCCAGTGCGGCCACCGCCGCCAGCGCCGCGATATGGGCAAATCCCACCCCGGTGGCCGCCACATGCGCAGCGCCACTGGCGATCACGCCAAACCCCGGCGCATCTGTGGTGATTTGGCCATAACCCGCCGCCGCCATCCGCCCCATCAGCGCCACCGCCAAAAGGCTTGCCGCCCGCGCCACCGCATTGTTGATCCCAGAGGCCGCGCCTTGGTCGGCATCGCTGGCCGAGGTCATCACCACCGTCGTCAAAGGGGCGACCAGCAGCGCCATGCCAAAGCCTGACAGCCACATCAAAGGCACCGCGCGGGTCCAATACAACGCCTCATGCGCAGTGACAGCCAAGCCTACTTGCGCAATCGCCACCAGCACTGCACCGCTGACCAGAAACCGCGCCGGGCCAAACCGATCCGCCAGCTTGCCCATCCGCGTTGACAGGGTTGCGATCATCACCGCGCCGGGCAGAAACGCCGCCGCCATCTCTAGTGCATCAGCACCCCAAGCGGAAACGGCGGTCATCGGCAGGTAAAACCCGATCCCGGTCACCGCAAAATACAAAAGAAAGGTCGCAAGGTTGATCGTCGAAAACCGGCGCACCCGGAACATGCTCAACCGTATCATCGGGGCAGGGCAGCGGGCCTCCCACGCGAAGAAACCAGCAAGCACGGCGAAACCCACCGCCATCAGCAGCAAAGATTCGCCAGTTTCAGCGCTGAGTCCGTAGGCCACCAGCCCAAAGCCCACCGTCGCCAGCCCAGCCCCGATGTAGTCAATCGGCACTCCGGGGCGGCCGGTGTCGGCCAGCGCAAACCGCACCAGCAACCACAACGACACGCCCCCCAGCGGCAAGTTCAGCACGAAAATCCAACGCCATCCCGCCACAGGATCAACCATCAAACAAAGGCCCGCCAAGATCGGCCCTGCGGATGCCGTGGCGATGGATGCCGCTGCCCACAGCCCCAAAGCAGCGCCGCGTTCCTCGCGCGGAAAGGCGCGGCCAATGATTGCCATTGATCCGGGCACCATCAACGCCGCAGCCACGCCTTGCAGGCCGCGCGCGATGATCATGGCCTCGGGGCTGAACGCCAAAGCGCACCCCAGCGAGCTGATCACAAACAGCACGATCCCAAGCCCAAAGCCGCGCGCAGTGCCAAAGCGATCCCCCAACGCCCCGCCCACAAGGATCAGCGCGGTCAGCGCCAGCAGATAAATGCCGCTGAACCATTGCGCCTCATGCAGTGACGCACCCAAAGACGCCCGCATCGCTGGCAGTGCATTGGCGGTCACCGACGAGTCGATAAACCCCATGGATGATGCCAATATCGCCGCCCAAAGGATGGCGCGGCGGTGTTCGGGGGCGCAAATAGCAACGGGCACCAAGGTTTCCCCCGATGCCCGCGCTGTCATTTCCATCTCGGACATTTGTGCGAGACTTAGGACTCTTCGCTGGAGGCCGGAGCCTGCACGATCCGGCTGGCCGGAGCCGCCGTGCGCCCCGTTGACAGCGGATCATCCTGCCGCTGCACCGAGCCTTCAAAATGCGCGCCCGATTCAATTGCGATGGTTTTGTGGATGATGTCACCCTCAACCTTGGCGGTCGAGGTCAGGCGCACTTTCAGACCGCGCACCCGGCCAATCACCCGGCCATTGACCACGATATCATCGGCGACGATCTCGCCACGGATGGTCGCGGTTTCGCCCACGGTCAGCAGATGCGCGCGGATGTCGCCCTCAACCGTGCCTTCAACCTGAATATCGCCAGTCGTGCGCAGATTGCCCACCACGGTCAGATCGGCCGACAGCACCGAAGCCGCCACTTTGCCCTTCGGGGCCGAGGGGGTAAATTCCATCGAGGGTTTGCTCACAGGGGCCTCCGGGGCTTTTGGTTTATCGGTCTCGCCAGCCTTGGGGCCCGGTTCGTTGATGCGGCTCTTAGAAAACATTTTTCGCTGCCTTTATAAAAGTCATCGGATTTATCGCGGATCCGCCGATACGGATCTCGTAGTGAAGATGTGTGCCAGTCGAGCGGCCCGAGTTGCCCATATCACCGATCTGGTCGCCGCGCGATACCTTTTGACCGACTTCGGCACGGATCTGTGACATATGCCCATAGCGGGTTTCGATACCAAACGCATGTTGGATCTTGACCAGACGACCATAGCCGTTTTCCCAGCCAGCATAGGTCACAACCCCGTCAGCGGTGCTATAGATCGGCGTGCCGTAATCGCCGGCCATATCCTGTCCCTCGTGGCGGCGAAACCCACGGCCCAAAGGATCATTGCGCCCGCCAAAGCCCGACGTATAGCGCACGGCTGTTTTTACCGGCATCCCGAACGGCGCTTTGAACGCGGCGATGCGGTACATGTTCATGTTATCAAGGCTTTTTAGGATAGCATTGGCGCGCTGCTCGTCTGCCGAAGGCGCCATCCCCGAAGTTGAAAGCGAGATCGGCGTCAGCGGTCCGCCTTGGCCGCTATAGCCCTTGCGCACCTCGGACAACAGTTTTTCGGGCGACTGGCCCGCCTCGCGGAACATCTTGTCCAAAGGTTCAACCGATACGGTCAGCGCCTGTTCAAGCTGTTCAAAAATCGCATCATTGCGGGCTTCAAGCTGTTGTTTTTCTTGGGTGACTTTCGCCGTCCGCTCATCCGCTTTCACCGCTTGGGTCTGCATCACATCGCGCTGTTGCGCGGTTGCACCCAAGCTGGCGGTCATCATTTCCAGCGTGGCATCGGCATCTGCCAGTTTTTCTTCTTCGGTGCGGCCTGCGGCGGGGGCATCGGACAAGGACGCCAGCTGCGCGCGCACAGAATCGCGTTCCTTGATCACGCCGCGCAGGGTGTTCTGGATCACGTCGATGCCGGTTTCCAGCTCGCGCCGCCGATCTTCCGAGGCGAGCAGCCGCGCCTGCATCTGGGACACTTGTGCAAGAGCTAGGTTGAACCGCCCCTGCGACGAGGCCGCTTCATCCGCGCGCAGATCGCGGTCGGCGGACAGATCATTCAGCCGCTGTTCATACAGTGCTTGCTGGCGCGCGACTTGCTGGCGCGATGTGCCTGCCGAAATCGAATCGAGCAGCAAAATTGCCGTCGCCAGAATCGTCCAGGCCAGCGCCAGCGCGCCAAACACCAAGGCAATCGCCTGCGTGCTGGACCGCAGCCGGATAAAGCGCGTTTCAGTATCAGATTTCAAAAACAGCCGCTGTTCGGGCAAGTGCCGCTCTAGCGTGGTGTGAATCCGATAAGAAAGGCGTGTCAGCACGGGGGCATATTCCGGTTCATCAGGCGCAGGCGCGCGGGATTGCCCAAGTTTCGGGCCTGTGACTGATTAGCCAGCGGTCGGGGCGGTCGCAACAAATTTGACCAGTGCCGCGCAAACCGGGGCGGAAACCTGCCAGTATCGGCAAGATTCCGCCGAAAGGTTTCAGGCCTGTTCCACCAAGGGCCAGTAGAAATCGGGCGGAAGCCCGGCCTCGGCGCGCTTTTCTGCATTGAACGGCGGCTTCAGATTGCCGTGGAAATACTTGCGCACCAAATGGTGAAACACCTCTTTCGGATCGTCGCCCGCGCGCCCGCACAGCCAGTTGAACCATTTGGAACCGTAAGCCACATGCGCGACTTCCTCGGCATAAATCGTGTTCAGCGCGGCCAAAGCCTGAGTTTCCTTGGCCTGCTGAAACAGCGCGATCATGCCGGGGGTAACATCCAAACCCCGCGCCTCCAGCACCATCGGCACCACGGCCAATCGGCCCAGCAAATCAGCGGCGGTATCTTCGGCGGCTTGCCACATGAAGGCATGTGCGGGCAAAGCGCCATAATGGCTGCCCATCGCCTCCAGACAATCGCACAGCAGGTTGAAATGCTTGGATTCGTCATCCGCCGCCTGCACCCAGTCGTCGTAAAAACCCAAGGGCATCGGTGTGTCTGTAAAGCGCGCGATGATGTCCCAATGCAGATCGACCGCGTTCAACTCGATATGTGCCACCGCATGCAGCAAGGCGACGCGCCCTTGCGCAGATCCGGGGCGGCGTCGCGGCACTTCGCGCGGGTCCAAAAGGTCGGGCTTGTCAGGGCGGGCAGGGCGCAAGGGTGGTGCGGCTTGCCCGATCGCCAAAGGCGCACCCGCCGCCCGTGCCGCCCGCCAGCTTGCGGCGTGTTGGTGCGACAAGGCGGCCTTGGCACGGCCATCCGCCGTGGTCAGCACTGCCACCGCCATTTCAGCCAATGACAGCATCACAGCCCCTGCACATGCGCAAGCACCGCCGCCGCATGGCCTTTGACCTTATCAACCTTCCAGAGATGTTCGACCTTGCCCGCCCCATCAATCAGAAAAGTTGTGCGCAGCACCCCTTGCACCAGCTTGCCGAAAAACAATTTCTCGCCAAAAGCGCCCCAATCTTCCATCACATGTCCGCCCGCATCCGAGGCCAGCGGAAAGGTAATGCCCATTTTTGCGATGAATTTATCGTGTTTCGCCGCACTGTCTTTGGACAGCCCCAGCAAAACGCAGCCCGCCTTGGCAAACTCATCGGCCAAGCCGTTGAAATCCATCACTTCATTGGTGCAGGTGGGCGTGCCATCGCCGCCATAGGTCAGCAGAACCACCCGGCTGGGGCGCAACTTGGAAAGCGTGACACTGCCACCGCCATCGCGCGGCAGGGTGAAATCTGGGGCGATTTGGCCAATTTCGATCATGCGCGGCTCCTTGCCTTTTGGGGATCAACCCTTTGCGATCTAGTTGCCTTTGGGCAAAGATAAAGGCAAGCCCGCGCAGAGTGTCGGGCGGGCCTTTGGGCAACGGACGACAACGGCGGAATACGCCGGGCATTTGGAAAGGCTACGGCAGATATGGCGAGCGATGTGGAGAACGAGGCGAGAGGCATTTCGCCTGATGCTTCGCCAGTTGCTGGCCCAGAAGCTCGGCCAGAATCTGCATCACCGCTGACGCCAAAGGCTGACGCCGAATCCATCACAGCCAAAACCCGCAAGCGCCACCGCACCGGCCTTGGAGGGCGACTGTTCTGCCTGATTTTCGTGTTCGGCGCGATCTTGGGCATCTTTGCTTTGTCGGGCAAACCGATCCCGATGCCGGTCTGGGTGGTGGCCGAGATCGAACAACGCGCCAATGCCGCGATTTCTAAAGCCATGCCAGACGCCGCGATTGCGATTGGCGGGGTCGAGATCACTGTGGACGGCGATTGGGTGCCACGGCTGCGGCTGGATGATCTGCGGCTGCTGAAAGCCAACAATCAGGCGCTGCTGACGCTGCCAGATTTGCGCCTGACGCTTGATCCCGGCGCTTTGCTGCGCGGCCAGTTCCGCGCCCGCAGCCTGAAGATCGTCGGCGCGCATCTGCAAGTGATCCGTGACCGCGACGGCAATTTTGATCTGTCCCTGGGCGGCGGTGGTCTGCAACCCAAAATCCGCAGCCTGCCAGAGTTGTTTGACCGCATCGACGCGGCCTTTGCCAGCCCCGCTGCCGCCAGCCTGCTGACGCTGGAAGCCGAGGCGCTGACCCTGACCTTGCAAGACAACGCCTCGGGGCGGCAGTTTGATCTTGGCGATGGCCGTTTGCGGCTGGAAAACCGCGCCGCTGAAGTTGCCGCCGAGGTCAGCCTGTCGCTGATCGGCGGCTCGACCCCGGCGCGGGCGGTGCTGACGATTGTGTCGCAGAAAAATGACGATCAGGCGCGGATTTCGGCACAGATCGAGGGCGTCGCCGCCAAGGATGTGGCGCTGATGGCGGCCCCTTTCGCTTGGGCCGGGCTGGTCGATGCGCCGATTTCGGGCGAGATTCACACCACCCTGCGCGGCGATGGCATCGCTGCCCTTGACGCCTCGCTTGGCTTTGGCGCAGGTGCTTTGCAGCCCAGCCCCGAGGCGCAGCCGGTCGATTTTGACAGTGCCAATATGGCGCTGCATTTCGATCCCAAACAGGGCCGGATGGATCTGACAGATCTTTCGGTGCAAAGCTCCACCCTGCGGATGAAAGCCAGCGGTCACAGCTATCTGACCCGCGCTGATGGCAGCCGCATCATCGGCCCGCTCAGCAGCGAATTGCCAGACGCCTATCTGATCCAGCTGGATTTCAACCAAGTCATGTTCGACCCCGACGGCCTGTTTCAAGAGCCCGTCGAATTCAGCCACGGCGCGATGGATATGCGGATGCGGCTAAAGCCGTTCACGCTGGAGCTTGGCCAGTTGGCGCTAAGCGAAGCAGGGCGTCGGCTGACTGCCTCGGGCAAGGTTGGGGCCGATCAGAACGGCTGGCGCGCGGCGATTGATCTGGTGCTGAATGAGATCCAGCATGATCGCCTTGTTGCTTTATGGCCGATCAAACTCTTGCCCAACACCCGGCTTTGGGTGGCGAAAAACGTGCTCAGCGGTTCGTTGACCGATGTGCGCGCCGCCCTGCGGATCGAGCCGGGGGCAGCACCGCGCTTGCATCTGGGCTATAATTTCAAAGATGCCGATGTGGTGTTTGTGGCAACCCTGCCGCCGATCAAATCGGGCGATGGCTATGCTTCGGTGGATGGGCAAACCTATACGATGGTGTTGTCAAACGGCACGGTGACGCCGCCCGAAGGCGGGCAGATCAATGTTGCAGGCTCGGTTTTCGCGATCCCGGATGTGACGCAAAAACCCGCCAAGGCAGAGATCACGCTGAAAACCCGCTCCAGCCTCACCGCCGCCTTGTCGCTGCTGGATCAGCCACCGTTTCACTTCATGTCAAAGGCCGATCAGCCGGTGACTTTGGGGCAGGGCATTGCGGCGATTGAAACCCGTCTGACCCTGCCGCTGCAAAAGAAAATCGCGCTCAAGGATGTGACCTATAAGGTCGCGGGCACGGTTACGGCGTTTTCGTCAGAGACCGTGGTGCCGGGGCGCAAGATCACCGCCGACAGCCTTGCCGTCTCGGCTGATACCACGGGCCTTGTCATCGCGGGGGCAGGTCAAATCGGTGCGGTGCCGTTCAATGTCACCTACAGCCAAGGCTTCGCGCTGGATCAAAAAGGCAAAGCGCGGATCGAAGGCTCTGTCACGCTGTCACAGAAAACCGCCTCAGAGTTCGGCCTTGGTCTGCCCGATGGCATGGTGTCGGGGCAGGGGCGCGGGCAGGTCAAGATTGACCTTGTGCGCGGACAGCCGGGGCATTTGTCCTTGGTGTCTGATCTGGCCAATATCGGCCTAGCGATCCCCGAAGTGGGTTGGGCAAAACCGCCGGGCGCCACAGGCCAGCTCAGCGCCGAAGTGCGCCTTGGCAAGCCGCCACTGGTCGAAAGCATCACCCTCAAGGCCAGCGGTCTTGATACGACGGGTTCGGTCACTATGAAGCCGGGCGGTGGTCTGGATGTGGCGCGGTTTGACCGGGTCCGCTTGGGCGAGTGGCTGGATGCGCCGGTCGAAATTCGCGGCAGGGGCAACGGCAAGGCGGTGGGTCTGGCGGTCACTGGCGGCTCTGTCGATATGCGGCGGATGCCAGCGGCCTCGAAACGCAAATCCAGCGGCAAATCTGCGGGCAGCCCGCTGGATCTGCGGCTGAACAGCCTGCGGGTGGCGCAATCCATCAATCTGACGAATTTCCGCGGCGACTTCTCGCTTTCGGGCGGCTTGAACGGCAATTTCATCGCGGGCATCAACGGCAAGGCGCAGATCAAAGGCACCGTGGTGCCCGCGCGCAATGGCACCGCCGTGCGGCTGTTGTCCGATGATGCGGGCGCGGTGATGGCGGCTGCGGGCATCTTTGCCTCGGGGCGCGGCGGGGCGCTGGATGTCACCTTGCAACCGCGTCCCGAGGCTGGCAGCTATGATGGCATCGTCAAGATGACCACGCTGCGGGTGCTGAACACCAATGTTCTGGCCGAGCTGTTGAACGCGATTTCCGTCATCGGGATTCTCGAGCAACTGAACGGCGAGGGGCTGTTGTTCAGCGATGTCGAGGCCAATTTCCTTTTGACCCCCAACGCGGTGCAGGTGCATCAGGGGTCTGCCATTGGCGCATCTTTGGGCGTGTCGATGGCGGGGGTCTATAAAAGCTCCACCGCCGAGTTGTTCATGCAGGGCACGATTTCACCGATCTATATGCTCAATGGCATAGGCTCGCTGCTGACCCGGCAGGGCGAGGGCGTGTTCGGCTTCAATTACGAATTAAAGGGCACTGGCGCCAATCCACAGGTCAGCGTCAACCCGCTGTCGATCCTGACCCCCGGCATGTTCCGCGAGATTTTCCGCAGCCCGCCGCCGGTGATCGGAACCAGCAAGAAAGGAAATGGCGGATGAATCTGTCGGATTTCGACTTTGACCTGCCCGAGGCGCTGATCGCCACAAGGCCCGCGCGTCCGCGCACCGCAGCCCGGCTGCTGCTGGCCGAAGGCGACAGCATCCGCGATCTGCATGTCTCTGATCTGATCGGGATTTTTCGCCGCGGTGATCGGCTGGTGCTGAACAACACCCGCGTGATCCCGGCGCGGCTGTTTGGCACGCGCACGCGTGGCGAGGCTGTGGCCAAGGTCGAAATCACCCTGCTGGAACCGCAGGCCCAAGGCTGGCGGGCTTTGGCCAAACCGCTGCGCAAGGTTCACGTCGGCGAGGTGATCCGGTTCTCCGATCAGCTTTCGGCCACCGTTTCCGCCAAATCCGAAACCGATCTGCGGCTGGAATTTAACCTGACCGGCGATGATTTTGACGCCGCTTTGAACGCCGCTGGCGCGATGCCACTGCCGCCTTACATTGCCGCCAAACGCGCAGCCGACGCGCAGGACAACACCGATTACCAGACCGTGTTCGCCCGCCATGCCGGCGCAGTCGCAGCACCCACCGCGTCTTTGCATTTCGACGCGGAACTGCTGGCAGCGCTAGCCGCCAAGGGTGTCGATTTCACCGAAGTCACCCTGCATGTCGGCGCTGGCACCTTCCTGCCAGTCAAGGTCGAGGATGTCACCACCCACAAGATGCACGCAGAATGGGGCCATGTCAGCGCCATCGCTGCTGCCGAGATCAATGCCACCAAAGCCGCCGGGGGCAGGGTGATCCCGGTGGGCACCACCGCATTGCGGCTGATCGAATCTGCGGCGGTGTCGGGTCAACTCGCGGCTTGGGAAGGCACCACCGATATCTTCATCTATCCCGGCTACAAATTCCGCGTGACCGACGCCTTGATGACCAACTTTCATCTGCCGAAATCCACCCTGCTGATGCTGGTGTCCGCCCTGATGGGCAAGGCGCGGATGGACCGGATCTATGCCCATGCGGTGACAGAGCGCTATCGGTTCTTTTCCTATGGCGACGCGTCGCTGCTGATCCCGTAGCGGCAGGTCAAACTCCAGCCTAAACCGCATAAACCTGTCGCAAATAAATGATCCAGCAAGCTATATCATGCTAGCTTGCCGCCTGAACCGGAGCCCTGAATGTTAAAAGTCCTCGCCCAATCCTGGCCCTTGCTGCTGGGCGTCATGCTGCTGATGGTCGGCAACGGCGTGCAGGGCTCGCTTCTGGGCATCCGGGGCCAGTTGGAAGGCTTTGGCACGTTCGAGCTTTCTGTGGTGATGTCGGCCTATTTTCTGGGCTTCTTGGGTGGGTCACGCTTGGCACCCGAGATGATCCGCCGCGTCGGCCATGTGCGGGTGTTCTCGGCGATGGGGTCGATGATTTCCGCAGTGCTGGTGCTGTATCCGCTGATGTTGGATTGGCAGGCTTGGGCGGTGATGCGGGTGCTGATCGGCTTTTGTTTCTCGGGGATATATGTCACCGCCGAAAGCTGGCTGAACAACACCGCCAGCAATGAAACCCGTGGCCAAGCCCTGTCGGCCTATATGATCGTGCAGATGCTTGGCATCATCGCATCGCAGGGCCTGCTTGCGATGGGCGATCCCAGCGGCTTTGGCCTGTTCATCATTCCATCCGTGCTGGTGTCGCTGGCCTTCATGCCGATCCTTTTGGCCGACACGCCCGCGCCGACCTTCGACACCATCAAAGCGATGAGCTTCAAGCAATTGTTCCGCACCTCGCCCTTGGGTTGCGCAGGCATGCTGCTGACCGGTGGCGTGTTTGCCGCGATGTTCGGCATGGCCGCCGTCTACGGTGCCATGGCGGGGATGAGCATTGGTGAAATCGCAATCTTTGTCGCCGCGATGTATGTCGGCGGGCTTGTGCTGCAATATCCTGTCGGCTGGCTGTCCGACCGCGCCGACCGCCGCGTGCTGATCTTGTGGATGTCCACCGCCGGGGCCGTGGTGATGGCCGTAGCCGCTGCCGCGCCATTGCCCTTCGTGCTAGAGGTCGTCGTGGCAGCCCTGCTGGGCGGTATCATCAACCCTTTGTATTCGCTGCTGATTGCCCATACCAACGACTATCTCAGCAAAGAGGAAATGCCAGGTGCTTCCGCCGGTCTGATCTTTCTGAACGGCTTTGGCGCGATTTTTGGCCCCTTGCTTGCGGGTTGGCTGATGGGGGTAATCGGCCCGAAAGGCTATTTCCTGATCATCGGCGGCTTTTTCGCGGCGCTTGCGGGCTATGCGGCTTATCGGATGACCAAACGCGTCGCCCCGGTGCAGACCAACACCTATGCGGGCCTGACGCCCACTGCTTCGGCACTGACCATAGATGCGGTCTTGCAGGAAGAAACGCGCCGCTGACGCCGCCCAAAGCGGTTGCGGTGGCCTGATGAACCTGCCACGCTGCCAATAGGAGGTGCCGATGTCCGACCCGATTGAGATTCTTGATTTCTGGCTGGGCGAAGTTGGCCCCGATGGCTGGTATTCCGGCGAAGCCGAACTTGACGCAACCATCCGCGACCGTTTCAGCGAAATCTGGGCCGCCGCCGCCGATGGCGGGCTGGAGCATTGGGTCGAAGGCACCGTCGGCACTTTGGCCTATCTGATCCTGTGCGATCAGCTGTCACGCAACATGCACCGCGACACTGCAAAAGCCTTTGCCACCGATGCCCAAGCCCTTGCCGCCGCAAAGAAAGCCGTGGCCGAGGGTTGGGATATGGATGCCCCCGAACCCGAGCGGCAATTTTTCTACATGCCATTTGAACATTCGGAAAATCCCGCCGATCAGGACACCGCCGTGGCTTTGCTGACCGAACGTCTGGCCTCTGACCCCGACATGGCGCTGCACGCGCGGGCGCATCGGGAAATCATCGCCCGCTATGGCCGCTTTCCGACCCGCAACGCAGCTTTGGGGCGCGAATCCACCGCAGCCGAGGCCGAATATCTGGCAGCCGGCGGCTATGGCACCATCGTCAACGCCCTACGTGACAGCCATGCACCCAGCGCATAGGCCCCCGGCGTGGCTACGGTTGCTGCAATTTTGGAAATAGTTTAATGGCAAACTACTTTTTCGAGGGAGGGAAAGATGGCTGCTCAGAATTTTGACGTGATCGTAATCGGCTCGGGACCGGGGGGCTATGTCGCCGCCATCCGTGCGGCGCAGCTGGGGCAAAAAGTCGCCATTGTAGAGCGTGAAAACCTTGGCGGCATCTGCCTGAACTGGGGCTGTATCCCGACCAAAGCGCTGCTGCGCTCGGCTGAAGTGTTCCACCTGATGCACCGCGCCAAAGAATTTGGCCTGTCGGTCACCGGTGCGGATTTCGACCTGAACGCGGTTGTGGCGCGTTCGCGCGGGGTGGCAAAACAGCTTTCGGGTGGCATTGGCCATCTGATGAAAAAGAACAAGATCACCGTGTTCATGGGCACGGCGACGCTGCCTGCCAAAGGCAAAGTCTCGGTCAAGTCCGAGAAGACGACCGAGGATCTGACCGCGAAATCTATCATTCTTGCCACCGGCGCGCGCGCCCGCGAATTGCCGGGGCTTGAGGCCGACGGCGATCTGGTCTGGACATACCGCCACGCCTTGCAACCCAAACGCATGCCGAAAAAGCTGCTGGTGATTGGGTCTGGCGCAATTGGCATCGAATTTGCCAGCTTTTTCAACACTCTGGGCGCGGATACCACCGTGGTCGAAGTGATGGACCGCGTGCTGCCAGTGGAAGATGCCGAAGTCTCGGCCTTTGCCAAGAAAGCCTTCGTCAAGCAAGGCATGAAGATCCTCGAAAAAACCACGGTAAAAAAACTCGATCGCAGCCCCGGCAAAGTGGTGGCGCATCTGGAAGCCGATGGCAAAACCACCACGCAAGAATTTGACACCGTGATTTCCGCCGTGGGCATTGTCGGCAATATCGAAAATCTTGGGCTGGAAGCTTTGGGCGTCAAAATTGACCGTACCCATGTTGTCACCGATGAATTCTGCCGCACCGGGATTGAGGGGCTTTATGCCATCGGCGACATCGCGGGCGCACCGTGGCTGGCGCACAAGGCCAGCCATGAAGGCGTCATGGTGGCAGAGCTGATCGCGGGCGGTCATCCGCACCCGATCAAGCCAAACTCCATAGCCGGCTGCACCTATTGCCATCCACAAGTGGCCAGCGTCGGTCTGACCGAAGCAAAGGCGAAAGAGGCTGGGTTCACGGTGAAAGTCGGCCGTTTCCCCTTCATCGGCAACGGCAAGGCGATTGCTTTGGGCGAGGCCGAGGGCTTCATCAAGACCATCTTCGACGCCAAAACCGGCGAGATGCTGGGCGCGCATATGATTGGCGCCGAAGTGACCGAGCTGATCCAAGGTTATGTGATCGCGCGCGGGCTTGAAACCACCGAAGAAGACCTGATGAACACCGTCTTCCCGCATCCCACCCTGTCGGAAATGATGCACGAATCGGTGCTGGATGCCTACGGTCGCGTCCTGCATATGTAAGGCGATTTTTGAGAAAAATCAGGGGGCGCTCACGCCCCCTCGGCCTGCGGCCTCACCCCCCGAGGATATTTGTGCAGAGAGGATGACCGGATGCGCAATGTGCTGACGGCTTTGGCCATTTGGGCGGCCGGGCTTGGTGCTGCTGCACAATTTGGCAAGATGTCGGTTATTTATCAACAGCTTGGCGTGCAATATGCTGGCCATGGTGGGGTGGGCATCGGCTTTATGGTGTCGATTATCGGCATCATTGGACTGATCTTTGGCACAACGGCGGGGATGTTGGTGTCGCGGCTGGGGCCAAAGCGGGTGATGTTGGCGGCACTGGCTTTGGGCGCTGTGGTCAGCCTGTTGCAATCGACTTTGCCGCCATTTGGCTGGATGCTGGCCAGCAGGGTGCCCGAAGGTCTGTCGCATTTGGCCATCGTCGTCGTCGGCCCGACCGCCATCGCTGCCACCGCCAATCTGCGCTTTCAGCCCTTGGTGATGACGTTGTGGGGCAGCTTTTTTGGCGTGACTTTCACGGTGCTGGCGCTGTTTGGCCCGGATTTGGTGGCAAGCCACGGCATCGGCGCGCTGTTTCAGGCGCATTCGGCTTGGCTGGTGTTCTGCTTGTGCCTGCTGGTGGTGCTGATGCCAACTGACGCTGCGCGCGCACCCGGCTCTGCCTTTACCGGCATCATCGCCCAGCATATTGAAACCTACCGCTCTCCCCGCATCGCCGCCCCGGCTTTGGGTTTTGTCTGCTATACCGTGACCTATGTGGCGATGTTGACGCTGCTGCCCGGCGCGATCGGTGCGCAATGGGGGCAGGTCGCCGCAGTTGCTATGCCACTGGTTTCTATCATGATCTCTCTGACTCTGGGCGTTTGGTTGTTGGGGCGGATGTCGGCGGTGCGTCTGGTGCAAGCCGGTTTTGCCTGCGTGATCGTGGCAAGTCTGGGCCTTTGGCTGGTCTGGGGGCAGGGCATGTGGCAGGCGGTTTTTGCCTGCGCGGTCGCCGCAGCCATGGGCACCGTGCAGGGCGCGAGTTTTGCCGCAATCCCGCAGTTGAACGCCGCTGTGCCGGACCGCGCCCGTGCGGCCGGGGCGATTGCGCAACTGGGCAATCTGGGCACCACCACTGGCACGCCGATGCTGGCGCTGATCTTGGCGCAGACCGGAGTTTCAGGCCTGACTTTGTTCCTGATCGCGTTTTCGAGCTTGGGAATCGCGCTGCATGCCTGGGCCGCGCGCCGTCGCGCCACCCAAGCTTAACGCATTTCGCCTACGTTCACACTTCGTTCACATTTTCCGGTTGGCGTCGCGCGCCATTCGCCCTATCTATACGGCGTCGCATGGAGTGGGTCATGGCTGAGCAAAAGTTCATCGAGGTGCGCGGCGCGCGCGAGCATAACCTGAAGAACGTCGATGTGGATATTCCGCGCGATCAGTTCGTGGTGATCACCGGGCTGTCGGGGTCGGGCAAATCCAGCCTCGCCTTCGACACGATCTATGCCGAAGGCCAGCGGCGGTATGTCGAAAGCCTGTCGGCCTATGCGCGGCAATTCCTTGATATGGCTGGCAAACCTGACGTTGATCACATCAGCGGCCTGTCGCCTGCGATCTCGATCGAGCAGAAGACCACCTCGAAAAACCCGCGCTCGACCGTCGGCACGGTGACGGAAATTTACGACTACCTGCGCTTGCTGTTCGCCCGCGTCGGCACGCCGTTCAGCCCGGCCACGGGTCTTCCGATCACCGCGATGCAGGTGCAGGATATGGTTGATGCGGTGATGGCGATGCCCGAGGGCAGCCGCGCCTATCTGCTGGCCCCAATCATCCGGGATCGCAAGGGCGAATATAAGAAAGAATTTATCGAACTGCGCAAGCAGGGCTTCCAGCGCGTCAAGGTAAACGGCGAATTCTATGAACTGGAAGAGCCGCCCGTTCTGGACAAGAAATTCCGCCACAACATCGACGTTGTGGTGGACCGTATCGTCGTGCGCGAAGGCTTGGAAACCCGGCTGGCCGACAGCTTCCGCACCGCGTTGAACCTTGCCGACGGCATCGCCGTGATCGAAACCGCCCCAGCCGAGGGCGAAGGCGAGCCCGCCCGCATCACCTATTCCGAGAAATTCGCCTGCCCGGTCAGCGGTTTCACCATCGCCGAAATTGAGCCGCGCTTGTTCTCGTTCAACGCCCCTTACGGCGCTTGCCCGGTCTGTGATGGCTTGGGGATGGAGTTGTTTTTCGACGAACGCCTTGTGGTGCCGGATCAGTCGTTAACCTTGCTTGGGGGGGCGATTGCCCCGTGGTCGAAATCGAAAAGCCCGTATTTCACCCAGACCATCGACGCGATTTCCAAGCACTATGCTTTTGATAAGAAAGCGAAATGGAAAGACCTGCCCGAGAATGTGAAGCAGGTGTTTCTGCGCGGCTCTGGCGGCGAAGAGATCCCGTTCCGCTACGACGAAGGTGGCCGGATTTACCAGGTTTCCCGCGTGTTTGAAGGCGTGATCCCCAATATGGAACGCCGTTACCGCGAGACTGACAGCTCGTGGAGCCGCGAGGAGATGGAGCGTTTCCAGAACAACCGCCCCTGCGGCGCTTGCGGCGGTTATCGTCTGAAGCCCGAGGCTCTGGCGGTGAAAATCGGTGGCCTGCACGCGGGCCAAGTGGTGCAGATGTCGATTTCCGAAGCGCATGCGTGGATTTCTGCGGCCCCCGAACATCTGACCAAGCAAAAGAACGAAATTGCCAAAGCGATCCTGAAGGAAATCCGGGAGCGGCTTGGGTTCTTGGTAAACGTCGGGCTGAACTACCTGACCCTCAGCCGCAACGCAGGCACGCTTTCGGGCGGCGAGTCGCAGCGGATCAGGCTTGCGAGCCAAATCGGTTCCGGCCTGACCGGGGTGCTTTATGTGCTGGATGAGCCCAGCATCGGCCTGCATCAGCGCGACAATGACCGCTTGCTGACAACGCTGAAAAACCTGCGCGATGCGGGCAATACCGTGCTGGTGGTCGAGCACGACGAAGACGCCATCCGCGAGGCTGATTACGTCTTTGACATGGGGCCGGGTGCCGGTGTGCATGGCGGTGCCGTGGTCAGCCACGGCACCCCGGCAGAAGTGGCCGCTGACCCTAACAGCTTGACGGGACAGTATCTTTCTGGCGCACGCGAGATCAAAGTGCCGAAAACCCGGCGCAAAGGCAGCGGCAAGAAATTGACCGTTGTGAACGCGACTGGCAATAACCTGAAGAATGTCACCGCCGAATTTCCGCTGGGCATGTTCGTTTGCGTGACCGGCGTTTCCGGGGGGGGCAAATCGACGCTGACCATCGAAACCCTGTTCAAAACCGCCGCCACCCGGTTGAACGGCGCGCATGAAACGCCTGCACCCTGCGAGACGATCAAGGGTTTTGAGCATCTTGATAAGGTGATCGACATCGACCAGCGCGCGATTGGCCGCACCCCGCGCTCGAACCCCGCCACCTATACTGGCGCGTTTACCCCGATCCGCGATTGGTTTGCGGGCCTGCCAGAAGCCAAGGCGCGCGGCTATCTGCCCGGTCGTTTCAGTTTCAACGTCAAGGGCGGGCGGTGCGAGGCGTGCCAGGGCGATGGCGTTTTGAAGATTGAGATGAACTTCCTGCCCGATGTTTACGTCACCTGTGAAACCTGCAAAGGCGCGCGCTATAACCGCGAGACTTTGGAAGTTAAATTCAAAAACAAGAGCATAGCCGATGTTCTTGATATGACATGTGAAGATGCACAAGGCTTTTTCCAAGCCGTGCCAAGCATCCGCGAAAAGATGGACGCTTTGTGTCAGGTCGGTCTGGGCTATATCAAGGTCGGCCAGCAGGCGACGACGCTTTCGGGGGGCGAGGCGCAGCGCGTCAAGCTGTCAAAGGAACTCTCCCGCCGCGCCACCGGCCGCACGCTGTATATCCTTGATGAACCCACCACCGGCCTGCACTTTGAAGACGTGCGCAAGCTGCTTGAAGTGCTGCATGAGTTGGTCGAGCAGGGCAACACTGTGGTGGTGATCGAACACAACCTTGATGTGGTGAAAACCGCCGATTGGGTGATCGACATCGGCCCAGAGGGTGGCGACGGTGGCGGCCAGATCGTTGCAGTCGGCACGCCGGAAACCATCGCCAAGACCGAGGCCAGCCATACCGGGCATTATCTCAAAGACCTGCTTACCCCACGCCGGGCGGCGGCAGAGTAAGCAGGCGGATTTCAGTGAACCAACCTTAATTGTTTGCCAGAACCTGTAGGATCGTCAGAACCGCGCGGGATTCTGGGTCAATCCGCAGCAAACGGTCTTCATAGCGGCAATAGGTGCCGTCCGGCAAAGATTTGTACCCGGTGTACGGCACGATGCGGCAGTCATCGCGCACCACATCTCCGACGCGGTAGTAGATCACATGGTCGCCGTCGTCGTGATCGTGGCCCATTTTCTTGGCCTGACCGGGTGGGATGCAAGCAGGTGATTTCTTCGCCAGACCGGGCGGGCAAGACTGCGTTGTGTGATGCTTTTTATGCTTTTTGTTTCCGTTGCCTTTGCCATCTGCCAAAGCAGGGCTGGAAGCCAGCGCCAGAATGGTCAGAGGAATGCAGAGCGCTTTGATCATGTTCATCGGCGGAATCCTGTATAAGTCTCCGATGACACATCGGATGACGGCAAAGGTTTAACGTCGCTTCGGCCGTCCGGTTCCCTTGGCACAGGCACAGGTGCCATAGCCTGACGCGTGACCAGCACACAATCTTTGGGTGAACTTCCGACGTAAGGCCGAAAATACCTGCGGGGCCGCTTTGCGCAGCACTTTCATTTTCGCCCAAAATCGCGGCAATTCATCCGGCTTGCCCGAAACATTTTCAATTTTTCCCGAAAGGTGCATTTGAGATTAACGTGATTGTGCGGCAAGCGCATCAGGCGCAGGTTGTGCGCGGGATTGAACCGGCAAAAGACCGGGCCCGCGACCGCCTGCCACCGCGCAAGGCGGTAAACCAAAACAGGCCCACACAGGGCCATCACGGTTTCGCAAGCAACGCCGGGCGCTTTCGCGTCCGATAAAGCGTATCTGCGCCATAGGATAGGGACAGCACGATGCAATTGACCAACCCGTCACCCTCGCTTCACAACGAGGATCTGGCGCCCGCTACCGAGCGAAAATGGGGCGCTTTTTCGATTTTCAACGTCTGGACCTCGGACGTTCACAGCCTTTGGGGCTATTACCTTGCCGCCAGCCTGTTTCTGCTCTGCGGCAGTTTCCTGAATTTCGTCATCGCCATCGGGGCAGGGTCACTGGTGATCTTTGTGCTGATGAGCATGGTCGGCAACGCAGGCGTGCGCACCGGCGTGCCGTTCCCGGTGCTGGCGCGGGCCAGCTTCGGCACTTTTGGCGCCAATGCACCCGCGCTGGTGCGGGCCATCGTCGCCTGTTTTTGGTATGGCGCGCAAACTTCGGCGGCCTCGGGTGCGATCGTCGCCCTGCTGATCCGTAGCCCCGGCATGTTGGAGTTTCACCAGACCAGCCAGATGCTTGGCCATTCGACACTAGAGGTGATCTGCTTCTTTGTCGTCTGGTGCCTGCAACTGCTGATCATCCAAAGCGGCATGGAAACCGTGCGCAAGTTTCAGGATTGGGCAGGCCCGGCGGTCTGGATCGCGATGCTGATGCTGGCGATCTATCTGGTGATCAAAGCCGGAACCTTCTCGTTCGGCGCAGAAATCCCGCAAGACGTTCTGCTGAAAGCCACCGCTGATGCGGGCGTCCCCGGCGTGCCAGGATCACCCGCAGCCCTTGCCGCGGTCGCGGCAACTTGGATCACCTATTTCGCAGCGCTTTATCTGAACTTCTGTGACTTCTCGCGCTACGCCACCAGCGAGTCCGCCCTGCGCAAAGGCAACCTATGGGGCCTGCCGATCAACCTGCTGGCCTTCTGCCTCGTCGCAGGCATCACAACCACCGCCGCCTTCACCGTCTATGGCGAAGTGCTGCTGCACCCCGAGCAAATCAGCGCCAAATTCGACAGCTGGTTCCTTGCCGCCTTGGCCGCGCTGACCTTCGCCGTCGCCACCTTGGGCATCAACGTGGTGGCGAACTTCGTCTCGCCTGCGTTCGATTTCGCCAACGTCTTCCCCCGCCACATCAGCTTCAAACGCGGCGGCTATATCGCGGCGGGCATCGCGCTGATCCTCTACCCTTGGGCCCCGTGGGAGACAGGTGCCGCGCATTTCGTCAACTTCATCGGCTCTACCATGGGTCCGATTTTCGGCATCATGATGGTCGATTACTACCTGATCCGCCACGGCAAGCTGGACGTCAACGCGCTCTACCAAGAGAACGGCGAGTTCCGGTTTGAGGGCGGCTGGCACATCAAGGCCTTCGTGGCCCTTGCCATCGGCATGGTGTTCTCGTCGATCCTGCCGACCTTCACCACCATCCTGCCCGCATGGTGGGGCACATACGGCTGGTTCTTCGGTGTCGGCATCGGCGGGGCGGTCTATTACGTCCTGCGGATGGGCGCGAAGTAATGAAAATGGGGAGGCACCAACGCGCCTCCCCATCCTCTCTGTAAAAATATCCTCTGGGGGTCCGGGGGGCAAAGTGCCCCCGGTTCCACCAGACGCAGATCACTCCATCTGCTTGAAGTTGAACTCGCCGCCTTCTTTGATCCCCGACGGCCAGCGCGCCGTGATCGTCTTGGTGCGGGTGTAAAAGCGGAAGCTGTCCGGCCCGTGCTGGTTCAAATCGCCAAACGAGGATTTCTTCCAGCCGCCGAAGGTATGATACGCCAAAGGCACCGGGATCGGTACGTTGATGCCGATCATCCCCACATTAATCCGCGCCGCAAAGTCGCGCGCGGTGTCGCCGTCGCGGGTATAGATCGCGGTGCCGTTGCCGTATTCATGGTCCATCGCCATGCCAAGCGCTTCTTCATAAGTCGTAGCCCGCACTACCGACAGCACGGGGCCAAAGATTTCCTTGCGGTAAATCTCCATATCGGTCGTCACTTTGTCGAACAGATGCGGCCCGACGAAGAAGCCATCTTCATAGCCCTGCAATTTGAAATCGCGGCCATCGACCACCAGTTCAGCCCCCGATGCGACACCGGATTCAATCAGCTTCATGATGTTGGCCTTGGCAGCCCCGGTCACAACCGGGCCGTAGTCGACATCATTGCCAGCAGTATAGGGGCCGACTTTCAGCTTTTCGATCCGCGGGATCAGCTTGGCCACCAGCGCATCGGCGGTTTTCTCGCCCACCGGAACCGCCACCGAAATCGCCATGCAACGCTCGCCAGCCGCGCCATAGCCAGCACCCACCAGCGCATCAGCCGCCTGATCAAGGTCGGCATCCGGCATGATGATCATGTGGTTCTTGGCACCGCCAAAGCACTGCACGCGCTTGCCGTTCGCGGTGCCGCGCGCATAGATATACTGCGCGATCGGGGTGGAGCCGACAAAGCCCACGCCCGAAATCGTCTCATTATCCAAGATCGCGTCGACCGATTCCTTGTCGCCGTTGATCACCTGCATCACGCCATCGGGCAGACCAGCCTCTTTCATCAGCGCCGCCAGCATCAACGGCACCGTCGGCGCACGCTCGGACGGCTTCAGGATGAACGCGTTACCACATGCCAGCGCCGGGCCCATTTTCCACATCGGGATCATCGCCGGAAAGTTGAACGGGGTGATCCCCGCCGCCACGCCAATCGGCTGGCGCATCGAATACATGTCAATGCCGGGGCCAGCAGAATCGGTGAACTCGCCCTTCAACAGATGCGGCGCACCAATGCAAAACTCGATCACTTCCAGACCGCGCTGAATGTCACCCTTGGCGTCCGGGATGGTCTTGCCATGCTCGGACGACAGCGCTTCCGCCAGCTTGTCCATATCGCGGTTCAGCAGGCCAACCATCGCCATCATCACCCGCGCGCGGCGCTGCGGGTTGGTGGCACCCCATTTGACCTGCGCTTTTGCGGCGTCAGCGGTGGCAGCATCCAGTTCCGCCTTGGAGGCCAAAGCCACCCGCGCCTGCACTTCGCCCGTTGCCGGGTTGAACACATCGGCAAACTTGCCCGAAGTGCCCGCAACCAGCTTGCCGTTGATCCAGTGACCGATCTCTTTCATCATAGCTCTCCCATAAGTTGCCACCACAATAGCCTTGCGAAATTGCGGAATATATAGGCAATATTTCAAACATGTTTTGCGTTTTTGCAAAGGTCGATTTTCAGGGCTTTTGCGAAAAACCACAAGATGATGTGGAAATACCCGGAAAAAAGCGGCGAAACATACAAGTGTGTCCCAGCGGGGACAAACAGCGCAGAGAGGTCAAGGCGATGGATTGGGACGATTTGCGGGTATTCTTGGCCGTCGCGCGCAGCGAAAGCCTGTCCGGGGCAGGGCGCAGGCTCAAGATCGACCCCGCCACCGTTGGCCGCCGCATCGCCCGGCTAGAGGACGCAATCGACGCCCGCCTGTTCGCCAAAACCCAACACGGCTACAGCCTGACCGAGCAAGGCACCCGGCTTTTAACCCATGCCATCCGCACCGAAGCCGCCATCGACGGCGCATCCGAGGCGCTTTCTGGCCCCGAAGGCCTGACCGGGCAAATCCGCATCGGTGCCCCCGATGGCTGCGCCAACTACCTGCTGCCGCAAGTCATCGCGCGCATTTGCGACGCCAATCCGGGGCTCGAGGTGCAGATCGTAGCCCTGCCGCGCGTCTTCAACCTGTCAAAACGCGAGGCCGATATGGCCATCGCAGTCTCGCGCCCCGAGGCAGGCCGCCTGACCGTGCAAAAGCTGACCGATTACCACCTGCACCTCGCCGCCAGCCGTGATTACCTTGCCGCACACCCACCCATCCAAACCCCGCAAGACCTGAAATCGCACCGCCTCGTCGGCTATATCCCCGACATGATCTTCGACAAGGAACTGGATTATCTCACCGAAATCGGCGCTTCGGCACCGCCTCTGGCCTCGAACTCTGTCTCGGTGCAACTGAACTTCCTGCGTCACGGGGCAGGGATTGGCGTGGTCCACGACTTCGCACTGCCCGCCGCCCCCGAACTGGCCCGCATCATCCCCGATCAAATTCATCTGACCCGCGCCTTCTGGCTGATCCGCCACGCCGATGATGGCCGGGTAGAGCGGCTGAACCGCTTCGCCACACAACTTATGCTAGAGGTGAAGAAAGAAATGCAAAGACTTGAAGCATTTCCTTGACAGAATCTTACCAAGGCCCAACGCTAGCCCTGACAGATAAGGAGGAATCTTCATGCTTGTCAGCCAAATCCTGAAATCGAAATCCGACGACGGCGTTGTGACCTTGCCCGCAGGCACCAGCATCAGCCGCGTGGCCGAGGTGCTGTCTGCGCGCCGCATCGGGGCCGTGGTGATCTCGCCCGATGGCAAAAAACTTGCCGGAATCGTCTCAGAGCGTGACATCGTGCGCGAAATTGGCCGTCGCGGCGCAACTTGCCTGAACGACAGCGTGGACACCATCATGACCGCCAAAGTCATCGCCTGTGGCCGTTCTGAAAACGCCAATGACGTGCTGCAAAAGATGACGGATGGCCGTTTTCGCCATATTCCGGTGCTTGAGGCCGACGAATTGATCGGTTTGATTTCCATCGGCGACGTGGTCAAAGCCCGCTTGGCCGAGCTGCATATGGAGAAAGACGCGCTTGAAGGCATGATCAAGGGGTTCTAGGACTCCGCTTGCACCCCCACATGCAATATTGTTGCGTGCCAGAAATCCGCTTGGATCCCGATATGCAATATTGTTGCGTGCCAGAAATCCGCTTGCATCCCGACATGCAATATTGTTGCGTGTCGGGGACTTAGGCGAGGAAATTCCATGCGCATCGGCCTTTACCCCGGCACGTTCGATCCCATCACTTTGGGCCATGTCGATATCATCCAGCGCGCGATGGCGCTGGTGGATCGGCTGGTGATTGGCGTGGCGATCAATGATGGCAAAGGCCCGGCCTTCACGCTGGAAGAGCGCGTTGCGATGGTGAAAGAGGAATGTGCGGGCATCCTTGCCAAGACGGGTGGCGAGATCGTCGTGCATCCGTTTGAAAATCTGCTGATCGACTGCGCGCGGGATGTGGGCGCTTCGGTAATTGTGCGCGGCCTGCGCGCCGTTGCCGATTTTGAGTACGAATTTCAGATGGTTGGCATGAACCGCGCGATGGATGCTTCGGTGGAAACCGTGTTCCTGATGGCCGACGCCCGCAGGCAGGCGATTGCCTCAAAGCTGGTGAAAGAAATCGCGCGGCTGGGGGGCGATATCTCGAAATTCGTCACCCCCCCGGTGGCCGAGGCTTTGGCCCGCCGCTACCCCAAGCCCGTGAAATAAGGGTTGGAATGTTTGTTCCACATGGCTAGGCTGCGACAACCGCCGCAAAAGTCCAGAATGATCGCAGATATATGACCGCCGTTGATACCGCCACTCTGACCGCGCCCGCCACGATTGAAGAATTCCGTGAGCGTCTCGCCGCGATAACCGACGGGCTGCCGCGGCGCTTGCGTCAATGTGCGGATCATATCGCCGCTAATCTCGACCGTATTGCGGTCTCAACCGTCGCCGAACTTGCTGCCGGGGCCGATGTGCCGCCCTCGGCGTTGATGCGGTTTTGCCAGATTCTGGGATATTCCGGCTTTTCGGAAATGCAAAAGCTGTTCCGCGACGCCTATTCCCCCGGCTTCCCGGATTATTCCACCCGATTGGAAAATCTGAAACAGGGCGGCGCGGGCACCCCCTCGGCGCTGCTGGGCGAATTCATCGAGGCGGGCCGTTTGTCGCTGGAGGCTTTGGCCAAATCGGCGGATGAGGTCGCCTTGGCGCAGGCGGTGGCTTTGCTGTCGGCCGCTGACACCGTGCATATCATCGGTCTGCGCCGGGCGTTTCCAGTGGCCAGCTATCTTGCCTATGTGTTTGATAAAATGGCGGTTCCAGCCATGTTGCATGAAGGCACTGGCAAGCTGGATCATCGCCACGCCCTGCGCCCCGGTGATGCCGTTCTGGCGATCACCTTCGCACCCTATTCCGAGGAAACCATCTCTCTTGCCCAAGACGCGCGCGCGCGCGGGCTCAAGGTGGTTGCGCTGACCGACCGCATCACCAGCCCGCTGGCCCGCGTTGGCGATGCGATTTTGACGGTGCCAGAGGTCGATTTCGGCGCGTTCCGCTCACTTTCTGCTACTTTAGCTTTGGCAATTGCCTTGGCGGTTGCTGTCGGATCCGCGCGCGGTTAGCGCTATCAAAGAAAACGCCTTTGGCAAAGAAAAGCCTTTTGCTTGGCGTAAAAATGGAATAATTATTCCAAAACGCCAGCGCGGCTGAGTCTCGACGCGCCGTCCACCCTCGGAGGAGCCTGCCATGAAAACGCTCGACACCATCACCATTGGCCGGTCCTCGGTCGATCTTTACGGCGCGCAGATTGGCGGGCGGCTGGAAGATATGGCCAGTTTCCAGAAATATATCGGCGGATCGCCCACCAATATCGCCGCGGGCACCGCGCGTCTGGGGCTGAAATCGTCGCTGATCACCCGCGTTGGCGACGAACATATGGGGCGATTCATCCGCGAGGAACTGGCCCGCGAAGGCGTCGATGTGCGCGGCGTGAAGACCGACCCCAGCCGTCTGACCGCTTTGGTGATCCTTGGCATCCGCGATGAGACGCAATTTCCGCTGATTTTCTACCGCGAAAACTGTGCTGATATGGCGCTTTGCGAGGATGACATTGACGAGAGTTTCATCGCCGAAACCCGCTCGCTGATTGTCACTGGCACGCATTTGTCGCATGCCAATACCGAAGCTGCGGTGTTGAAGGCGCTGAAACTCGCCCGCAAGCACGGTGCCAAAACCGCTTTGGACATCGACTATCGCCCGAACCTCTGGGGTCTTGCCGGCCATGGCGATGGGGAAAGCCGCTTCATCGAATCCGCCGCTGTCACCGCTAAACTGCAATCCCACTTGCATTATTTCGATCTGATCGTCGGCACCGAAGAAGAATTTCACATCGCAGGCGGCAGCACTGACACCATCACCGCCCTAAAGGCCGTGCGCGCAGTGTCCAACGCCACTTTGGTTTGCAAGCGCGGTGCCGCCGGTGCCGCCGCCTTTGAAGGTGCGATCCCCGATAGCCTTGATCAAGGCCAGACCGGCCCCGGTTTCCCGATTGAGGTGTTCAACGTGCTTGGCGCGGGCGATGGTTTCATGTCGGGGCTGACCAAGGGGTGGCTGGATGACGAATCCTGGCCGGTTGCGCTGAAATACGCCAATGCCTGCGGGGCTTTTGCGGTGTCGCGCCACGGCTGCACCCCGGCCTATCCCAGCTTGGCAGAGCTGAATTTCTTCTTGAGTCGCGGTGTCAAAACCCCGGCCCTGCGCAAGGATGCCGAGCTCGAGCAAATTCACTGGTCCACCAACCGCCGCAAGCAATGGACCGAAGTGCGGGCCTTTGCCTATGATCACCGCTCGCAATTGGAAGAAATTCCCGGGGCCAATCCCGAAAATATTGGTCGTTTCAAAGAGTTGTGTCTGGAAGCTACAGTGGCGGTTTCCCAAGGCCGTGAGGGCTACGGCCTGCTCTGCGACAACCGCCTTGGCAAATCCGCGCTGCACAAAGCTTCGGGTCAGGGTCTGTGGATTGGGCGCCCGGTGGAATGGCCCGGCTCGCGCCCGCTGACATTGGAACCTGAAATCGGCCCCGATTTCGGCGGTCTGTCGGAATGGGCTTTGGAAGATGTGGTCAAGGTGCTGTGCTTCTGCCACCCCGATGACCAGCCCGAAATGCAGGCCGAACAGGAAGCCGTGATCACCCGTCTGTTCCACGCTTGCCGTCGTAACCGCCTGGAAATGCTGCTGGAAATCATTCCCTCCAAGGTTGGTCCAGTCGACGATCACACCAACGCCAAGCTGATCAGCCGCTTTTATGACATTGGCATTTACCCCGATTGGTGGAAGCTAGAGCCGATGCAGACCGTTGAGGCATGGCAAGCCACCTGTGACGCCATCACCAGCCGCGACGCGCATACCCAAGGCATCGTGATCTTGGGCTTGGGGCAATCCGAGGCTGAGCTGGCCTCGTCCTTCAAGCTTGCCGCCGATTTCCCGCTGGTCAAAGGCTTTGCGGTCGGGCGTACCATTCACGCCGATGTTGGCCGCCAATGGATCGCAGGTAAGATTGACGATGCCACCGCAGTCGCCACAATGGCCGAAAATTTCCGCCGCCTCTGCGGCATCTGGGACGCCGCCCGCACTGGGGCCCGCGCAGGAGCAAAAGCATGAACACAATTCGTCTCACCGCCGCCCAAGCCATGGTCCGCTGGCTTTCCGTGCAGATGACCGAAGATGGCGAGCGGTTTATCGAAGGCATCTGGGCGATCTTTGGCCATGGCAACGTGGCCGGGATTGGCGAGGCTTTGCATGGCGCCAAGGACACGTTCCCGACTTGGCGCGGCCATAACGAACAGACCATGGCGCATGCCGCCATCGCCTATGCCAAGGCCCAAAAGCGCCGCCGTGCGATGGCTGTGACCACCTCGATCGGGCCGGGGGCGTTGAATGTGGTGACGGCGGCAGGCGTGGCTTTCGCCAACCGCTTGCCTTTGTTGATCATTCCGGGCGATGTCTTCGCCAACCGCGCGCCCGATCCGGTGCTGCAACAGTTGGAAGATTTCAACGATGGCACCATCTCTGCCAATGATTGCTTCCGCCCGGTCAGCCGCTATTTCGACCGCATCAGCCGCCCGGAACATCTGTTGACAGCCCTGCCGCGCGCCTTCAGGGTGATGACCGATCCGGCCGATTGCGGCCCTGTATGTCTGGCCTTCTGTCAGGATGTGCAGGCCGAAGCCTTTGATTATCCCGAATCTTTCTTCACCCCGAAGGTCTGGAAAATCCGCCGTCCCGAAGCTGATGCCGATGAATTGGCCGAGGCCATCACCGCCATTCAATCCGCGAAATCTCCGGTGATCGTCGCCGGGGGCGGTGTGATTTATTCGGGGGCTGAGGCCGCTTTGGCGGCATTTGCCACCGCACACAACATCCCCGTTGTCGAAACCCAAGCGGGCAAATCCAGCCTCGATTTCGACCACGCGCTGAATTTTGGCCCGGTCGGCGTGACGGGGGCTGCCAGCGCCAACACCGTTTGCGAAAATGCTGATCTGGTGATCGGGCTTGGCACCCGGTTTCAGGATTTCACCACAGGAAGCTGGTCGCTGTTCAAGAACCCGAACCGTCGGATTCTGTCGATCAACGTCGCGGCCTATGATTCCTACAAACATGGCGCGCTGAACCTAACCTCAGATGCGAAGATCGCGCTGCAAGCCCTTGGCCGTGCTTTGGGATCGCAGAAATGGCCCGCCATCCCCGGCCTGCAAGCTGATTGGGCCGCCGCCACGGCTGCGGTGAAAGCCGCGCCCACCACTAACGCGCTTCCGACCGATATGCAGGTGATTGGTGCCGTGCAGCGCAGGGCGCTGAAATCGACCGTGGTGATGTCAGCTGCAGGCACAATGCCGGGCGAGTTGCACAAGATTTGGGATGCGCCCTCGGGCGGCTATCACATGGAATACGGCTTTTCCTGCATGGGTTATGAGATCGCAGGCGCCATGGGCATCAAAATGGCGCGGCCCGACGCCGATGTGATCTGCATGCTCGGCGATGGCAGCTACATGATGGCGAACTCGGAACTTGCGACCGCCGTGATGATGGGCGTGGCGTTTACCGTGGTGATCACCGACAACCGTGGCTATGGCTGCATCAACCGGCTGCAAAAGGGCACTGGCGGGGCAGGATTTAACAATCTGCTCGACCAAAGCTATCACGTAAACCCCAGCCACATCGACTTTACCGCCCATGCCGCCGCGATGGGGGCCCATGCGGTGAAAGTGACGACGATTGCTGAACTTGAGGACGCGCTGACAGCCGCCAAAGGTGCGAAAATCCCGCAAGTGATCGTCATTGACACCGATCCTTGGCCCGGCACCGAAGCGGGTGGCACTTGGTGGGATGTCGGCGTGCCAGCGGTTTCCACGCGCACCGAGGTCAACGACGCCCGCGCGCATTACGAGCAAAAGCTAAAGCTGCAACGGCTTGTCAACTAAGCCCAAGCCGCCCAAGCCCGCACCGAAGTCAAACACGAGGACGATATGCCCGATCTTTTGCGCAAGCCGACTGGCACTTCTGGCAAGGTGCATGACATCACGCCGCAAAGCGCGGGCTGGGGCTATGTCGGCTTTGGCCTCTATCGGTTGCAACCCGGCGAGACTGCCGCCGAAGTCACCGGCAGCACAGAAGTGATCTTGGTCGTGGTGGAAGGCAAAGCTGCCATCACCGCCGCCGGGCAGGATTGGGGCATCCTGGGCGACCGGATGGATGTGTTTGAAAAGACGCCGCCGCATTGTCTGTACCTGCCGAATGACAGCGCATGGTCTGCGACAGCCACCACCGCTTGTACCTTGGCGATTTGCACTGCACCGGGGAAATCCGGCTATAAGGCGGCGCAGATCGGCCCGGCTGGTATTGCGCTGACGCAGCGCGGCACCGGGGCAAACACCCGCTTTGTCAACAACATAGCGATGGAAGGATTGGATGTCGCCGACAGCCTGCTGGTGACCGAAGTGTTCACCCCGCAGGGCAATTGGTCGTCCTATCCCAGCCACCGCCATGATGAAGATGACTTCCCCCGGATGACCTATCTGGAAGAAACCTATTACATGCGTCTGAACCCCGCCCAAGGCTTTGGCATCCAGCGCGTCTATACCGAAGATGGCTCCTTGGATGAAACCATGGCTGTGCAGAATCACGACGTGACCTTGGTGCCAAAGGGCCACCATCCCTGCGGTGCGCCCTATGGCTACGAGATGTATTATCTGAACGTGATGGCAGGGCCGCGCCGCTATTGGCGTTTTCAGAATGATCCCGCCCATGACTGGATCTATCAGCGCGACACGGTGGGTGCCTAAGAGTGGCGCTGGCCAAACCTGTGACCCTCTGAAATCGCGGGGCAGGCGGCTATTCCAGCGGCGTGTCGATCGGCAGCAACTCCAGCTGGATTGCTCCGCTATAGGCGCGCAACTCTGTCTCGATCAGTTTCGGCTTTGGCAGGCGCGGCGTCAGAATCAAGCAGCGGCCGCGATAGCCCAGCGCGTTCAGCTTTGTCAGAACAATCGTGGCATCCAGCGTGGCTGTGAAAAGCGGAAACACCACCAAATCAGGGGCGATGCGGGCCAATTCATCCTCGGTCAGTTGCACGAAGGGCAGGGTAAAGATCAAGCCGTCTTGCGAAATCGGCAGATTACCCCCGTTTGCAAGGTAGAGAATCCGGTGCCGCGGCGGCACAGTCCCGTCGCTGGGCGCTGAATTGGGCTGCATCGCTGCCTCCTACACACACGGCAAGACTCCACACCCTCAGGATGCGCTGCTGTCACACTCTTTGCGCGAATGTTTCTCGTTAAACTCCCGCTACAATAGTTTATTCACGTCTTGGTGAGCAAGCACGAACTGGTCTGATAAGATGACTTACGCTAGAAAGATGCAACAGGATAGGAGTGCCGCGATGGACCATGCAGCAACGCAGGCATTGTTGAACGGGCTGCCGCTGCCGGTGCTGCTGATCGCCCCGGATGAGAGGATCAGCCAAGCCAATGCCCCGGCAATCGCGCTGTTTGGCACGGCCATGCTGGATCGCCACCACGCGCTCAGCTTCCGCAACCCCGAGCTTTTGCAGGCAATTTCAGCGGCCGCGCAGCAGGCAAAGCCGGGCCGCGTGCGCTTGACGTTGCCTGCCGCCGCGCAAGACAGCATCTACGAAGTCTCTGTCAGCCCGGTGCCGCAGGGCGTGCTTTGCGCCTTTGAGGATCGCTCGGCGTGGGAGCAGATGGACCAGATGCGCCGCGACTTTGTTGCCAATGTCAGCCATGAACTGCGCACGCCGCTGACGGCTTTGCTGGGATTTATCGAAACCCTGCGCGGCCCGGCCCGCAATGACGCCCCGGCACGAGAGCGGTTTTTGGTCATCATGGCGTCAGAGGCCGAGCGGATGAACCGTCTGGTGCGCGATTTGCTGCACCTCAGCCGGGTCGAATCCGAAGAGCGGGTGCTGCCGTCCGAAGATATTGATATCGCGGGGCTTTTGCGCTCTGTCACCGTCAGCCTGCGCCCGGTCGCCGAGGCGGCGCGGGTGACGATAAAGCTGCAAGGTGCCGATCAGCCGCTGCTGATCCGCGCCGACCATGACCAGATGACCCAAGTGCTGACCAATCTGGTCGAGAATGCGGTGAAATACGGCAGTCCGGCGGGGGCCGAGGTGCAACTGGCGCTTGCGCCCGAGCAAGGCCCGCGTGGCCAACAGCTGCGCATCAGCGTCACCGATCAGGGTGAGGGCATCGACCCGTTCCACATTCCGCGTCTGACCGAGCGGTTTTACCGCGTCGACGGCCACCGCTCGCGTGAGAAAGGCGGCACGGGTCTGGGTCTGGCGATCGTCAAACATATCGTCAACCGCCACCGCGGCCGCCTGATCATTGAAAGCAAAAAAGGCAAAGGCAGCCGATTCTCGGTGCTGCTGCCCTACGAGCCACGTTAGGCATCTTTGCACGACAACGGCGTTCAGACTGGCCCAAATATCCCCGCCGGAGGCTCCGCGACTGCCACAAACCTGCCGTTTCAGGCCAATCGCCCTGCTCTGACCTCTGCTGTCATATTACTGTTACAAAACTGTCGCAAAACCATAGAATAACCCGCCTAGACGGAGCGGCGAAGGGCAAGCCATCCGGGCCGCCCTCGGGAATTAACTGGAGAGCATAATGTCTCTGATCAAACTGATCCCTTCGGCTGTGGCCATCCTCGCAGCTTCCACCGTGATCGCTTCGGCGCGTGACCAGCTGCAAATCGCAGGCTCGTCCACCGTGCTGCCCTACGCCACCATCGTGGCCGAGGCTTTCGGCGAAAACGGCGATTTCAAAACCCCGGTTGTTGAAGGCGGTGGTTCGGGCGCTGGCCGTAAGAAGCTTTGCGAAGGCGTGGGCGAAAGCACCATCGACATCGCGAACTCTTCTTCGCATATCACCCAGTCTGACGTTGATCTGTGCAAAACCAATGGCGTCACCGACATCATGGAAGTGCGCATCGGTTACGATGGCATCGTATTTGCCTCGGACATCAACGGCCCGGATTTCGTGCTGACCCCGGTTGACGTGTTCAACGCCATTGGTGCCAAAGTCGCTAAAGACGGCGCGCTGGTCGATAACACCGCCAAGACCTGGGCTGACGCCAACGCGGCTCTGCCGGCGCAAGACATCCTGACCTTCATTCCGGGCACCAAGCACGGCACCCGTGAAGTGTTCGACACTAAGGTTCTGCTGGAAGGTTGCAAAACCAACGGCGCTTACGATCTGCTGCTGGCCGCTTCGACCGGTGCTGACGATGCTGCCAAAAAGAAAGAGGCCGAGGCCGCTTGCTTCACCACCCGTACCGATGGCGCTTCGGTGGACATCGACGGTGACTATACCGAAACGCTTAGCCGTATCGCGGCCAACAAGAACGCCATCGGCGTGTTTGGTCTGTCGTTCTACGAAAACAACACCGACAAGCTGAAAGTTGCTACCGTCAACGGCATCGTGCCGTCGGTCGAGACGATCTCGAAAGGCGAATACCCGGTGTCGCGTCCGCTCTACTTCTACGTCAAGAAAGCCCATATCGGCGTGATCCCCGGCCTGAAAGAATACGTCTCGTTCTTCGTGTCGGACGATATGGCTGGCCCGGGCGGCGTGTTGGCAGATTACGGTCTGGTTCCCGATCCTGAACTGGCAGCGACCCAAGCGGCTGTCGAGGCTGAAACCGTCATGGCTCCGCTGAACTAAGCATCCGATCAGAACGGCGCGGGGCACCCCGCGCCGTTCTTCTCCGCCCTCGCTTCCTCTTCCCGGCGACCCCTCTCATTGGCAGGAACCCCATGAGCCTCGGCCTCCTCTCGATTATCCTCCTTGTCCTCGCCGTCGCGGGCTATGTGCTGGGCCGCCGCAAGGCCGTCTCACAAGTCGAAGGCGACATTCGCAAGCTTCATTCGCTGCCGCCGTTCTATGGCCGTATCACCGCTTTGCTGACCGCAGTGCCCGCGTTCTTTCTGATCGCCGCATGGCTGTTGGCGCAACCGCTGTTTCTGGAAAACAAAGCCATCAGCCTGATCAATCCGGCAGAGCTTCCTGCAGGCAAATCGGCCCAACTGGTGATGGCCGATGTCCGCCGCGTGGCCGCTGGTCTGAACATGCTGGCCGCGCGCGGCGAGGATGTAACGCCGCTGCTGGCCAGCCCGAGCGCTTTGAAAACTGCGCTGAACGGCGCAGGTGTGGTGCTGGAAACTGAACCTACGCCGTCCACCCTTGCCGCCACTGCCGCTTTGCGCGATGCGGGCAAAACCTCGCGGCTGGCGATGACCATTGCCGCCTTGGTGCTGGCGGTTGCGGGTCTGGCCTTTGGTCTTAGCCGGATCAACCCCGAATACCGCGCCCGCAACGCCACCGAGCAATTCGCGATGTGGCTGCTGATTGGCTCGTCGCTGGTCGCCGTGCTGACAACCGTAGGCATCGTGGCATCCTTGCTGTTTGAATCGATCCACTTCTTTCAGCTTTACCCGATTTCGGATTTCCTGTTCTCGGCGACATGGACGCCAAAATTCGGCGGCGGCTCGTCCTTGGGCATCCTGCCGCTGCTCTGGGGCACACTTTATGTCTCGGCCATCGCCTTGGTGGTGGCGGTGCCAATCGGCCTGATGTCGGCGATCTATCTGGCCGAATATGCCAGCAAGGCGACCCGCGCCTGGGTCAAGCCCGCAATTGAGATCCTTGCCGGTATTCCGACCATCGTTTACGGCCTGTTCGCGCTTGTCACCGTGGGCCCGTTGTTGCGTGACTACTTCGCGCAGCCTCTGGGCCTCGGCAATTCTTCTTCCTCGGTGATGACGGCTGGCTTGGTCATGGGCATCATGGTGATCCCCTTCGTGTCCTCTTTGTCCGACGACATCATCAACGCCGTGCCGCAATCGTTGCGCGATGGCTCGCTTGGCCTTGGCGCCACACCTTCCGAAACCATCAAGCAAGTCGTGGTGCCTGCAGCTCTTCCGGGCATCGTCGGTGCCGTGCTGCTGGCAGCCTCCCGCGCGATTGGCGAGACGATGATCGTGGTGATGGGGGCAGGGGCCGCCGCCCAACTGTCGTTGAACCCGTTTGAAGCGATGACGACCGTAACCGTGAAAATCGTCAGCCAGCTTACCGGCGATACCGAATTCGCCAGCCCTGAAACCTTGGTCGCCTTCGCTTTGGGTCTGACATTGTTCTGCCTGACCTTGGCGTTGAACATCGTCGCCCTGGTGATTGTGCGTAAATACCGGGAGCAATACGAATGACCGCCTCAGCCCCGCTGAACCCGCGCGCGCATCATGACACCCGCGCGTCACTGCTGGTGCAAGACCCACGCACCAAAGCCCGCAACGCCACCGAAAAACGCTTCCGTGCATACGGTCTTTCGGCCATCGTGCTGGCGCTGCTGGCACTGGTCTGGCTGCTGATCTCGATTTTCGGCAACGGCCTGCCTGCGTTCAAGCAAAGTTTCATCACCATGCCGGTGACGCTGGATGCGGCCCTGCTTGACAAGGGCGGCAAACGCGATCCCGCCGATCTGGCGAAAGCCACCACCATTGCCTATGGCAAGCTGCTGGCCTCTGCCTTGCAGGCCGAAATCGCCGCCAAAGGCATTGATATCGGTGCGATCAAGCCAAAAGACCTTGCCAAGATGATCTCCGAGGAATCGCCCGCCACCCTGCGCAACCGCGTGCTGGCAGACCCCGCGCTGATCGGCACCACCGTTCAGGTGACCGTCCTCGCCTCGGGCCGCATCGACGGCTATTACAAGGGCCGGGTGACGATGGAATCTGCGGCGCTGGACAAGAACACCTCGCCCGAACAACTGGCCCTGGCCGACAAGCTGAAGACGGCAGGCGTGCTGTCTATGCAGGTCAACCCCGGCTTTCTGACCATGCCCGATGCCTCTGACAAACGCCCCGAGGCCGCAGGCCTTGGCGTCGCCATCATGGGCTCGATCTACATGATGCTCGTGGTTCTGGTGCTGGCCCTCCCCATCGGCGTCGCAGCCTCGGTTTATCTTGAGGAATTTGCGCCGAAGAACAAAATCACCGATCTGATCGAGGTGAACATCGCCAACCTCGCCGCCGTTCCCTCGATTGTTTACGGCATCCTCGGCCTGTCGATCTTCATCAACTTCGCAGGCCTGCCGCAATCAGCCCCCATCGTCGGCGGCCTCGTGCTGACCCTGATGACCCTGCCGCGCATCATCATCCCCACCCGCGCAGCGCTCAAAGCCGTGCCCCCCAGCATCCGTGACGCCGCCTTGGGCGTTGGTGCGTCCCGCCTGCAAACCATCACCCACCATGTGCTGCCGCTGGCGATGCCCGGTATCCTCACCGGCACCATCATCGGCCTTGCACAGGCGCTTGGTGAAACCGCCCCGCTCTTGCTGATCGGCATGGTCGCCTTCGTGCGCGACTTCCCCGGCGCCCCGCCCGAGGGGCTGTTCGACCCGGCCTCGGCCCTGCCTGTGCAAATCTACAACTGGACTCAACGCGGCGACCCCGGCTTTGTCGAACGCGCATCGGGTGCCATCATCGTGCTTCTGGTCTTCCTGATCGCGATGAACGCCGTGGCGATCTACTTCCGCCGTAAATTTGAACGCCGCTGGTAAGGAGGCCACAATGAAAGACCAAAGATTGGAGACCCGCGTGGACACCCAGACCATCAAGATTGAGGCCCGCAAGGCGCAAGTTTACTACGGCACGAACCATGCCATCAAAGACGTTGATGTTGATATCATGGACAAAACCGTGACCGCCTTCATCGGCCCATCGGGTTGTGGCAAATCCACTTTCCTGCGCTGCTTGAACCGGATGAACGACACCATCCCGTCGTGCCGCGTCGAAGGCTCGATCACGCTGGAAGGCGAAAGCATCTACGATCCCCGCGTCGATCCGGTGCAACTACGCGCCCGCATCGGCATGGTGTTCCAGAAACCGAACCCGTTCCCGAAGTCGATCTACGACAACGTGGCTTACGGTCCGAAAATCCACGGCCTGACCCGCAACAAGGCCGAACTCGACGCAATCGTTGAATCCTGCCTGCGCAAAGCCGCTTTGTGGAACGAGGTGCAAGACCGCCTCAACGCCCCCGGCACCGGTCTTTCCGGCGGCCAACAGCAGCGTCTGTGCATCGCCCGCGCCATCGCCACCTCGCCCGAGGTTTTGCTGATGGACGAGCCTTGCTCGGCGCTCGACCCGATCGCCACCGCGCAAGTCGAAGAGTTGATCGACGAGTTGCGCAGCCAATTCTCGGTGGTGATCGTCACCCACTCGATGCAGCAAGCCGCGCGTGTCAGCCAACGCACTGCCTTCTTCCACCTCGGCAATCTGGTGGAATTCGGCGAGACCGGGCAGATCTTCACCAATCCGAAAGATCCCCGCACGGAATCCTATATCTCTGGCCGGATTGGTTAAGCGGAATGCGTTGCATACGCTCAAATCTGATCGAAATACGCCCGGTCTTTGGGCGAATTTCGATGCAATTTAACGCAATCCGCTGAGGAACAATCATGCTGAACGAACATATCGCCCGCGCCTTCGACCGTGATCTTGAAGCGGTGCAAGCCATGATCATGAAGATGGGCGGGCTTGTCGAAGCCGCCCTGTCCGATGCCGCCAAGGCTTTGGACACCCAAGATGAATCTTTGGCCGAACAGGTCCGCCAAGGCGATAAGGCCATCGACGCCCTGGAAGAGATGATCAACACCGAATGTGCCCGCCTGATCGCCATGCGGGCGCCTATCGCCACCGACCTGCGCACGGTGCTGACGGTGATGAAAATCGCCTCCAGCCTAGAGCGTTGCGGTGATTACGCCAAAAACCTTGCCAAACGCGCGCTGGTTTTGAACGCGATGACCCCGATCCCCGGTGCCGCAGGTTCCATCCGCCGCATGGCGCGGCAGGTTGGCTTGCTGCTCAAAGATGCTTTGGATGCTTTCGTGTCGCGCGATGCGGGCCTTGCCGCCGAAGTGCGTCTGCGCGATGAAGAAGTCGATCAGATGTATAACGCTTTGTTCCGGGAATTCCTCACCCATATGATGGAAGACACCCGCAACATCTCGGCCTGCATGCACCTGCATTTCATCGCCAAGAATATCGAGCGTGTCGGCGATCATGCCACGACGATTGCCGAACAGGTGATCTACCTCACCACTGGTGCGTTGCCGGATGAGGCCCGCCCAAAAGCCGAACTCGCCGGGGGGGATGCCTGATGGCACCGCGTCCTTCGGTGCTGCTGGTCGAGGACGAGCCCGCCCAGCGCGCCGTCCTGTCCTATAACCTCGAGGCCGAAGGCTTCGAGGTGCGCACCGCCGACAATGGTGAAGACGCGCTTGCGTTGATCACCGAAGAGGCCCCTGATCTGATCCTGCTGGATTGGATGATGCCGCATGTCTCTGGCATCGAGGTCTGCCGCCGCCTGAAAGCCCGTCCCGAAACTCGTGGCATCCCGATCATCATGCTGTCGGCCCGCTCGGAAGAGGTCGATAAGGTGCGCGGTCTGGAAACGGGCGCGGATGATTACGTGATCAAACCTTATTCGGTGGTCGAGTTGATGGCCCGCTTGCGCGCGCAACTGCGCCGCGTGCGTCCCGCCACCGCTGGCCTGCTGCTGGAATGGGGCGACATCCGCCTTGATACCGAAACCCACCGCGTCTATCGCGGCGACAAGGTGCTGAAGCTCGGCCCCACCGAATTTCGCTTGCTTGCGACCTTCATGGAAAAACCGGGCCGCGTATTCTCGCGCGAAAGCCTGCTCGACCGGGTCTGGGGCCGCGACATCTACGTTGATACCCGCACCGTCGATGTCCACATCGGCCGCCTGCGCAAATCGCTCTGCACCTTCGGCGGCGAAGACCCGCTGCGCACCGTGCGCGGTGCAGGCTACGCACTCGGCTGATCCAAGCGCTGCCGCCTCTGGCGCTTTCACAATGGCATAAATATTCCGGGGGTCCGGGGGCTGGCCCCCGGTCCCTGACCATCAATCCGCAGAAACGTTAAAAATCTCTAAACGCTGCCTGATAAGTCATTGATTTCGCACGCCTCAAAACGGTCCCGAGTTGGGACCGCCGAAATCAAAGCCGCGCCAGCCGCTCGGTCAGCAGATCAAAGAAGCCCTGCGCATCGACATCGCCGACGAAAAACGCGTTTTTCGCGCGCTCAGTCACGCCCCACCAATCCGCAACGGTCATCCCCAAGGTCAGCTCAGAGCCGGTCTCAATCTCGACATTGATCAGCCGCCCCTTGAACAGCTCGGGCTTGATCAAATAGGCCACCACGGTCGGATCATGCAAAGGCCCGCCCTCAGAGCCATATTTCGCCACATCAAACCGCTCGAAGAAATCCGCCCATTCCGCCGCAACCCGGCCCACCTCGGTGCCCATCGCCCGAAACCCATCGACCCGCGCCTTGGTTGTCAGCACCTTATGGGTCACATCCAGCGGCATCACCACCAAAGGCACGCCCGCGCGGAACACGATCTCGGCGGCTTCGGGGTCCACATAGATATTGAACTCCGCCGCCGGAGTGATGTTGCCGCCCTCAAAATAACCGCCGCCCATCAGCACGATTTCCTGCACCCGCGCCACCACATCCGGCGCCTGCAAAAATGCCTGCGCAATATTGGTCAGCGGACCTAAAGGACACAGGGTCACCGTCCCCGCAGGCTCGCGCCGCAGGGTTTCGATGATGAAATCCACGCCATGCTGTTCTTGCAGCGGCATCACCGGATCCGCCAACACCGGACCATCAAGACCGCTTTTGCCATGCACATGCTCGGCCGTGACCAGCTTGCGTTTCAACGGGCGATCACAGCCAGCGAAAACCTTCAGATCCGGCCGCCCCGCCAGTTCGCAGATCATCCGGGTGTTTTTCTGCGTCAAAGCCAGCGGCACGTTGCCCGCCACAGCCACCAGACCCAGCACCTCGATATCTTCGGGGCTGCCCAGAGCCAGCATGATGGCGAACGCATCATCTTGGCCCGGATCCGTGTCGATGATGATTTTGCGCGCCGAGTTTGCCATATTCTGCTCCATTTTTGCAGATACACAACTGTATTCCCCGCGCCTTGTCCATATGGTCAAAAAAGAAAAGGCCGCGCGCGCGACCAAATCCATGTCTATTTCAATCGCCGTATCCGATCAGTCATCGAAATTGAGCTTTTCGATCAATCTCGACACTTCAAGCGGACGCGACCATGGCCCGCGTCCGACTATCCGGCGCTTTGCACCAGCGACTTCCCGCTGCGGTGGTGCCGGGCGGCCAGATTGCGACTGTGGCGACCATTCAGACAGGGCCGGGCTGGCACCGGGCCCTGCGGGGTGGCATCTGCGCCAAAGCCCAATTCGGGGAACAGCGCCAACACCTCGGCGCGCGCTTGCGGCGACAGGCTGCGCAAAGCCTGCGCGCCGGGCAGCATCGATTCAGTGGCAGCACCTTGGGCGAAAACCACCTGATGCGCCGGACACAAGAAATGCACATAGGTCACATCCTGCGCCTGCAGATCGACGCTGATGCCCGGCAGGCCCAGCAAATGCTTGGCCGCGACAAGCACCTCGCGCGCGCCACTGACGCGGTGCGTGGTGTCCGAGGCAACAAGAATGCGGTGCTGCGGCGAGACCAACAGATCGCGCTGCGGCACCCCGGCGCCCAAGGCACCCGCCGCGATCCGCACAGGCCGCAATCCCGGATGCAAGCCCAAGTCGCGCGCATCCAGATAGCGCGCGCTGCACCATGCAATCGGCTGTGCGCCCGCATCTTGTGTGAAAACCAGATCACCCACGCCCAGCGTTTCAACGGCCCTTTCGCCATCGGGCGTCGCAATCAGCGTTCCTGCGACAAAACACGGCACGCCATTGACCAGCGCATCATATTGCGCCTGCCCACGCCAATCGCCGTTGCTCAGCGTGATGCTGTCACCTGCAGCAACGGGAATATCAAAGGCGTAGTAATAGGGGCCCAGCTGCCCGCCGCCCCAATCATCCATAAAGGTCGCGGGATCAGATCCGTTGTAGATCCGCAGCATATAGGCGGTGCCAGTCTGTCCGGTGCTGGCGTTATAGATGGTGAATTTATAGACCGATTGCACGATATGCCCGGATGCGCCCAAGCCATCGATATCCTGCCCCAACAATTGCCCGCTCGGGTCAAACGTTTCAGCGTTGGTCTGATAGTCAGAATGACTCAGCCCGTCTTCGCTGCTTTCATCGTCGAGGATGCCGTCATCATCCGCCACCGTCATCATGCGCGGCGCACCGCCGACGGTAAAAGTCCCCTCCGAAAAGTTGTTCGGGGACAGGCCGATGTCATCGTTTGAAATCACACTGAAGCTAAATACAGCCATCACACACTCCACCAAGCCGAATTTCATTTCGGCACACTCAAAACAAGCAACAGGTCGCACTGCTTGCTCTAGGTGAAGAATTTGACAGAAAAGTGTTGGAAGTTTGCGAAAGCCACGGCGACCTTCGCAAACTTCTATCGGTGATCAGCGGATCAGTTGTCGAAATCGACTTCTTCGATCAGCTTCAACGCTTCGGGGCGCGCGGCGGCGACCTCGGCCAGCGTCAGACTGTCTGGCGTAAAGCTGCCCCAGCTTTGCACCAAGGCCGAGCGTTCGACCCCAGCCTCGATCGGGAATTCGTAGTTGGTTTCGGCATAGATATGCTGGGCTTCGTCTGACGACAGCCATTCCATCAGCTTCAGCGCGGCATCATGGTTCGGCGCCGATTTGGTCATCGCCACCCCCGAGATGTTCATATGGGTGCCGCCGCCTTCAAACACCGCAAACACCGGGCGCACCGAGTCTGCCCATTCTTTCTGCTCGGGATCGTTCAGCATCTGACCCAGATAATAGGTGTTGCCGATAGCAATATCACATTCCCCAGCCCAGATCGCCTTGACCTGATCGCGGTCGCCGCCATTGGGTTTGCGCGCCAGATTGGCCTTCAGACCTTCAAGCCAGGTCTTGGTATAGGCCGCGTCGTGATGCGCAAGAATGGCCCCGGTCAGCGCCACATTATAGTCATTGGTGCCCGAGCGCGTGCAGATCCGGCCCTTCCACTTCGGGTTGACCAGATCTTCATAGGTGGTGATTTCGCCATCAGCCACGCGCTCTTTCGAGGCATAGACAATCCGCGCCCGTGCGGTCAGGCCGAACCATTGCTTGCCCGGATCGCGGTATTCGGCGGGGATGTTTTTCTCCAGCACTGCCGAGTCGACGGGCTGGGTGACGCCTGCGTTCACCACTTCCATCAGTCGCGCGATGTCCACCGTCAGGATCAGATCGGCGGGTGAGCGGTCGCCCTCGGCCACCAGACGTTCCGCCATGCCCTTGTCAACAAAGGCGATATTCACCGTGATGCCGGTTTCCTTGCTGAACGCGTCGATCAGCGGCTGGATCAGCTCGGGTTGGCGGTGCGAATAAATGTTCACTTCCTCGGCCAGTGCGGGCAGGGCAGTGCTGGCCAGTGCAAGCGCAAAAAGGCTGAAACGCAGCTTCATGGTTGAGTCCTTTTGTCAGGTATCTAGGCGCGCTTAAAGCCGATGCGGCCTGATGCGTCAATACCTGAGTAAATAGCTTTGACCGCTGCGCCACCCGCCGCCTAGCGCGATTTTTCCTCGGCCTTGGCGCGATTCCACAACGCATCCATTTCCGCCAGATCGCTGTCAGCAGGGCTGCGTCCCGCCTCTGCCAGCCAATCCTCAATCCGAGCAAAGCGGCGGCTGAATTTGGCATTGGCCGCACGCAAGGCAGCTTCTGGGTCAACCTTAAGATGCCGCGCTAGATTGGCCATCACAAACAGCAAATCGCCAAATTCTTCAGTGACTTCCGCTTGGGTCAACTGATCGCGCGCCTCGACCAGTTCGGCGGCTTCTTCGGCGATTTTGGCAACCACCTCATCGGTGGAAGGCCAGTCAAACCCCACCCGCGCCGCGCGCTTTTGCAGTTTCACCGCGCGGGTCAGCCCCGGCAGACCCAAAGCCACACCGTCCAGCACGCGGGCTGTCTGGCCACCGCGTTCAGCGGCCTTGATCTTCTCCCAATCCAGCGTCTGCTGTTCGGACGATTTGTCGCGGGATTCGGTGCCAAACACATGCGGATGCCGCGCGATCATCTTGTCAGAAATCGCCCGAACCACGTCCTGAAATCCAAAGATCCCCTGATCGGTCGCCATCTGGGCATGAAACACCACCTGCAACAAAAGGTCGCCCAATTCGCCCGGCAATTCATCCCAAGCCTGCCGCGCGACTGCGTCCGCTACCTCATGGGCTTCCTCGATCGTATAGGGCACGATGCTGGCGAAATCCTGCTCGATATCCCACGGGCAGCCCGAAACCGGATCGCGCAGCCGCCGCATGATCTCCAAAAGCCGCGCGATGCCGCCATCAGGATCACGCACAAGTTGATCGGAGCGGTCGTCAGAATGGGGCAGGGGCATTGCCGATCCCTTCCAGATAAGATTTGATCAAAGGCTAGCAAATCAGGAGTCCCGCATGCCCGTCCTCAACCGTATCGCCGCTTATGCCGAGGAAATGAAGGGCTGGCGCAGGCATTTGCACGCGAATCCAGAGCTGTCTTTCGATTGCCACAACACCGCTGCTTATATCGTCGAGCGTTTGCGCGAAATCGGCGTTGATGAGATTCACCCCGGCATCGCCAAGACCGGCATCGTCGCCATCATCAACGGACAGGGAGATGGCCCGACCATCGGCCTGCGCGCCGATATGGATGCGTTGCCTATTCAGGAAATCACCGGGGCCGAATACGCCTCGACCATCCCCGGCAAGATGCACGCCTGCGGCCATGATGGCCATGTGACCATGCTGCTGGGGGCGGCGAAATATCTGGCCGAAACCCGCCGCTTCAAGGGCCGCGTGGCGCTGATGTTCCAACCCGCCGAGGAAGACGGCGCGGGCGGCATGGTGATGGTGAACGAGGGCGTGATGGACCGCTTTGCTGTCGAACAGGTCTACGGCATCCACAACGCGCCGAACGTGCCCTTTGGGCATTTCCTGACGACCCCCGGCGCGCTGATGGCAAGCGTCGATACCGCCTATGTCTATCTCACCGGCAAGGGCGGCCATGGCGCCACCCCGCATGAAACCATTGATCCGATTGTGGCTTTGGTCGGCATGATCTCGGCAATCCAGACCATCATCCCGCGCAACATCTATGCTTTGGACGAGGCGGTTTTGTCGGTGACGATGGTGAACTCTGGCACCGCTTCCAACATCATCCCCGAAGAGGCGATGTTCGCCGCCACCATCCGCTGCTTCAAACCCGAAGTCCGCGCCCTGCTGAAAAAGCGCTTCTATGAGATCGTCGAAGGTCATGCGGCCGCTTACGGTGTGCAGGCCCGCATCGACTATGACTGGGGCTATCCCGCCACCATCAACCACGCAGAGCAAGCCGCTTTCGCCACCGAAGTCGCCGCCGAAGTCGTTGGCGAAACCTCGGTGAACGGCAATTCCGTGCGTGAAATGGGCTCGGAAGATTTCTCTTACATGCTCGAAGCCCGCAAAGGCGCCTATCTGTTCATGGGCACCGGGCCGGGCGCTGGCCTGCACCACGCAGCCTATGATTTCAACGACGAAGCCGCCCCAATCGGTGCGTCGTTCTTCGCGCGTCTGGTTGAACGCGCGCAACCCTTGGCCTGATCGCCGCATAACTTTCTAGCGCAGCCGCCCCCGGCTGCGCTAAGCTGCTGCCATTGATATGACAGGAGCCATTATGAACCGCCTCACCTTTGCCCTCACTTTGCTCGCAGCCCCGTTTATCGCAGCCCCGGCCTGTGCCGACGATTACCTCGCCTTTCATTCGCCCTCGGGCAATATCCAATGCGCGATCTCGACCGGCGATTACGCGCAAGTGCGCTGCGATATGGCGTCACTGACCCCCACCTACCGCAAAGCCCCGGCGGATTGCGAATTTGACTGGGGCAGCAGCTTTGCCGTCGACGCGGGCGGCAAAGGCTATCTGGCATGCGTCTCGGATGCCGTTGCCGATCCCGGCGGCGTCGAGTTGGGGTATGGCAAGTCGATCACGCTTGGCCCGTTCACCTGCACCTCTGAAAAATCCGGCATGGAATGTACGAACCCCGGCGGGCATGGCTTCAAGCTGTCGAAAGCAAAGCAAAGCCTGTTCTAAACTTTTGATCAAATACCCTCTGGCATTTTTATGGGCTTTGGCTATGTTGGCCAAATCATATTGACTGGAGATTCAAAATGAATGCCCCCGCAAGCCTGCCGAACACCTCTGCGTTTGAGATGGACCGCGCCCATGTCCTGCACCCTTGGGCAAACTTCGGGCCGTTCGAGAAAGCCGGCTCTTTGGTGATCGCACGCGGGCAGGGGGCGAAACTCTGGGATGAACAGGGGCGCGAGTATTTCGACGCCGTAGGCGGCATGTGGTGCACCAATATCGGCTTGGGTCGTCGGGAAATGGCCGATGCGATTGCCGAACAGGCCGAACGTCTGGCCTTCGCCAACCACTTTGTTGACATGACCAATGATCCCGCCGCCCGCCTTGCCGCCAAACTGGCTGAACTGGCCCCCGGTGATCTGAACCGCGTGCATTTCACCACCGGCGGCTCTACGGCGGTCGATACGGCGGTGCGTGTGGTCAGCTATTACCACCACGCGCGCGGCAACCCTGATAAAACCGACATCGTGGCGCGGGAAAACTCTTACCACGGCTCGACCTACCTGACCCAATCGGTCGGCAAGCGCAACGGCGACCGGATCGAGGAATTCCGCTACAAGACCGAAGGCATCCACCATCTGTCTTGCCCCAACCCCTACCGCCGCCCCGACCATATGACCGAAGCGCAATTCTGCGATGACCTGATCGCGGAATTTGAAGCCCTGATCGCCAAAGTCGGTGCCGACCGCATCGGCGGCTTTATCGCAGAACCGATTCAGGCCTCGGGCGGCATCATCGTGCCCCCCCAAGGTTATCTGCGCCGGATGTGGGAGGTCTGCCAGCGCCACGACATCCTGTTCATTGCGGACGAGGTGGTGACCGCCTTTGGCCGGATCGGCCATTGGTTCGCCTCGGAAGATGCGTTCGGCGTGCAGCCCGATATGATCACCTGCGCCAAAGGCCTGACCTCGGGCTACCTGCCGTTGGGCGCTTTGATCTTGTCTGACCGCATCTGGGACGCGATGGCCAGCGGCGGTCATCGCTGGTTCACCACCGGCCTGACCTATTCCGGCCATCCGGTTTCCTGCGCCTGCGCGCTCAAAAACATCGAGATTCTCGACCGCGAGGGCCTGCTGGCCAATGCAGCCCGCGTCGGCGCCTATTTCAACACCCGTCTGCAAACGCTCGCCGATCTGCCGCTGGTTGGCAATGTGCGCGGGCAGGGCCTTATGCTTTGCGTGGAAAACGTCGCCAATAAAGCCACCAAAGAGCTGCTGCCCGATGAGGTGAATGAAAGCAAACGCATCTCGGATGTCTGCGAATCCCTCGGCCTGCTGGTGCGCCCGATCGGCCATCTGAATGTGATGTCGCCGCCCTTGATCATCACCGAAGCAGAAGTTGATTTTGTCGTAGATACGCTCGAAACCGCCATCCGCCGCGTCAGCGACGATCTGGTGCGCGAAGGGCATCGTCTGGGCTGACCGAAACGGCAGCACAACGTCGCGCAGAGTATTCAGGGCAATCTGAATACTCCGCCTGGCGGGTTAGACCCACACCCACCGCCCGCCCGCTTAATCCCGCCAAAGCCCGCAAAAAGTATGGCCGCTTTCCATACGGTTTATGGCCGTTTTCCAGACAGCGATTCCGCTGGAAAATCAGCCGATTAACCGTTGATTCGCCGCGTTTTGGCACAACACCGCCCCGCGCCCCGATTTGCTCTTTTTGAAATACTCCCCCCGGAGGGTTCGACAGCCCCGCCAAAGCCGCCGTATCAGACTTGACAACATCCTGCGGCTGGCTTCCTCTGCACCCCCGGATCCGCGCGTCTCCGGCCCTTCGGGGGAAAGACGCAAGCGCGTTTATCCGCGAGTTTATCATGGCCCTAGAAGACGCCAAATCCGAAATCGACACTGCTTTCACCCGCACCACCCAGCGCGGCTATGCCTTTGAGAATGCGTTCTCGGGGGCAACCAGCTTCCTGCGCCGCACTTATACCAAAGACCTCACCGGGGTGGATCTTGCCATCACCGGCGTCGCCTTTGATCAGGCGGTGACCCACCGCACAGGCACCCGCTTCGGGCCCCGTGCGATCCGCGAGGCCAGCAGTTTGCAGCCCTATGACCCGCCCTATGGTTGGCCAACCAACCCGCTGGAAGATATGAATATTATCGACTACGGCGATTGCGCGTTTGATTATGCCAAGACCAGCGCTTTCCCGGACACGCTGACCGCGCATATCGCCAAAATCCTCGCCGCAGGTGCGGGCAGCATCACTTTGGGTGGCGATCACTATATCACTTTGCCGATCCTGCGCGCCTATGCGGAGAAATTCGGGCCGCTTTCAGTGATCCATTTCGACGCCCATTCAGACCTGTGGCCCGATGACGACATGAGCAGGATCGACCACGGCACGATGATGTATAAGGCGGTCAAACAGGGCTATGTCGACCCCGCGCGCTCGGTGCAAATCGGCATCCGCACCACCACCGAAGACTACCTTGGCTTCAACGTCATCGACGCGCGCTGGGTGCATGAAAGCGGCACATCGGCCACGGTCGCCCGCATCAAAGACATTGTGGCCGATCATCAGACCTACCTCACCTTCGACATCGACGCGCTTGACCCATCTGTCGCCCCGGGCACAGGCACCCCAGTGTGGGGCGGCCTGCACAGCTGGCAAGCCGCAGCCATCCTGCGCGATCTGGCGGGCATCAACATGGTCGGCGGCGATATTGTCGAAGTCTCGCCCCCCTATGATACCACAGGCGCCACCGCCATCGCGGGCGCGCATGTGGGGTATGAGCTGATCTGCCTTTACCACTGGGCCAAAACACAAAGATGAGGAAAATCATGACCTTCGCCATCATAGTCTTGGTTGCTTTGGCGGGGGTCATGGCCTTCATCCGGTTGTCTCCCAGCGATCCGGCGCAGTGGCACGTAGCGCTTGCTCCGCGCCCGGCGGCCCTTGCCACCCCCAGTCCCGACAAGATCAGCCCAGTGCCAAACGGAGCTTACACCGATCTGATTGCAGCCCCCGATCAGACCCAAGCCATGCTGGCCGCCCTTGACAGCGCCGCGCTCGCCACCCCGCGCACCGTCCGCATCGCGGGCAGCGCAGAGACGGGGCGGATCACTTGGCAAACCCGCTCTTTGTTCTGGGGCTTTCCCGATTACACCACCGCCGAAGCCACGCCAGACGGCATCACCCTCTATGGCCGCCAGCGCTTTGGCAAAGGCGATTTCGGCGTCAACGCGGCGCGAATCTCGGGCTGGATCGCGGCGCTTGGCCCGCGCTAGCGCGCACTGGTTCCCTCCACCGCCCAAAAAAAGCGCTCATCGCACAGCCCATATCAGCCGCAAAGCCGCCAAAACTGGCCGTTTTTGACCATTTCTTGCCAGATCTGCTGAATTGAGCGGCGGATTACCGCCAAGCCATATTTCAGTTTGTTGATCTTTGACACGGATCGGTGAATGTCCGCCGCAGTGCAGCGTGAGCTTGGATCAACCAAGACGCGCCGCGGCAAAGCAAAACAAAAAGACTTGGGACAGAACATGGCTGTAAACTTCCTCGATTTGGCCGCAGTGCCACGCTTTGCCGCTTTGTGTGGCATCCTGGCCCTGACAGCCGCCTGCGTGCCGACCAACTCGGAAGTCACCATGCTTTCATCCCGCCCTGATCTGCTTGAACCCGGCCTGAACCCGAATTTCGTCTCAAAAGCCATCGGCAACGCAAAAGCCAAGCGCGCAAAGGGCCAAAAGGTCTGGTGCGTGCCGTTTGCGCGCGATGCCAGTGGGGTCGAGATCAAGGGCAATGCGGGCACTTGGTGGGATCAGGCAAAAGGCAAGTTCCAACGCGGCCATGCGCCAGTTGAGGGCGCTGTGATGGCGTTTTCCTCAACCCGCAAGCTGCCAAAGGGCCATGTTGCGGTTGTCTCTGAAGTGGTATCTGACCGCGAAATTCTGATCGACCATGCCAATTGGAAGCCCAGCCAGATTTCCTTGGGCATGACCGTTGTGGATGTCTCGCCCAAGAACGATTGGTCTGTGGTCAAGGTTGCCAGCGTCGGCGATACCTTGGGCCGTGCCTATCCGATTGATGGCTTCATCTGGAACGCGCCGACCCAAGCCACGCTGCTGGCCACCACGCCGTAAGGCGCCCATGCCTCTTGGCCGCATCCTCGTGACGGCAGCCTCTTGACCGCAGCCGCGCGATTGGCCAAACCGCTGGCATGGTTCCGTTAGAAAAACTCGCCCAGATCACCCAGCGTTTCGAGTTTCTCGAAGCAAAGCTGAACGCAGGCGCATCGCCGGCTGAAATCGCCACCTTGTCGCGCGAATATTCCGATCTAAAGCCCGTCGCGGATGAGATCGTGGCCTATCGCCGCGCTTTGGACGATCTGGCCGAGGCCGAGATCATGCTTGCCGATCCCGAAATGAAGGCTTTGGCGGAGGATGAGATGCCCGCGCTGAAAGCCCGTATCCCCGAGATGGAATCGCGGCTGCAAATCGCACTTTTGCCAAAAGATGCTGCCGACGCCCGCCCCGCCATCCTTGAAATACGCCCCGGCACCGGGGGGGATGAGGCCGCGCTTTTCGCTGCCGACCTTCTGCGGATGTATCAGCGCTTTGCCGAGAAAATGGGCTGGACCTTTGAAGTGCTGGAACAGCAGGACTCGGAACTTGGCGGCATCAAGGATGTGCAGGTGCATATCGCGGGCGAAGGTGTGTTCGCCAAACTGAAGTTTGAATCCGGCGTGCACCGCGTCCAGCGTGTGCCGGAAACCGAGGCGCAGGGCAGGGTGCATACCTCTGCCGCCACTGTCGCCGTGTTGCCCGAGGCCGAAGAGGTCGATCTGGTGATCCCAGCCTCTGATATCCGCATCGACACCATGCGCGCCTCCGGGGCTGGTGGTCAGCACGTGAACACCACCGACAGCGCCGTGCGGATCACCCATATTCCCACCGGGATGATAGTGGTCTCCGCGCAGAAATCGCAGCACCGCAACAAGGAAATTGCCATGCAGGTGCTGCGCGCCCGCCTGTTCGATCTGGAACGCGCCCGCGTCGATGACGCCCGCGCGGCGGAACGCAAATCTCAGGTCGGCTCGGGGGATCGCTCAGAACGCATCCGCACCTATAACTTCCCGCAAGGCCGGATGACCGACCACCGCATCAACCTGACGCTGTATTCCTTGGGCCAGATCATGCAGGGCGATCTGATCGAAGTCGTCGATGCGCTGGTCGCCCACGATCAAGCCAGCAAACTGGCCGAGATGGAGGCATGACGGCGCAAAATGCCCTGCGCTTGGCGATCCCGCGCTTGACCGCCGCAGGCATCGAAAACGCCCCCCGCGACGCGCGCCTTTTGCTGGCGCACGCAATGGGCATCGCGCCAGACCGCCTGACCCTGCATCTCCCCGATGGCTTGAGCATTGCCGCGCAAGCCGCCTTTGATGCAGCCATCACCGCCCGCAGCAATCATCAGCCGGTGTCGCAAATCACCGGGCAGCGGCAGTTCTGGGGCCGCAGCTTCAAAGTCACCAAAGACACCCTCGACCCCCGCCCCGAGACCGAAATTCTGGTGGCTGAAGCCCTGTCGCGCCCGTTCCTCAAACTGCTGGATCTTGGCACCGGCACTGGCTGTATCCTGCTGTCCTGCCTTGGCGATATGCCGATGGCAAGCGGCGTTGGCAGTGACCTCTCCGCCAAAGCGCTTGCCGTCGCGCAAGAAAATGCCACTGCGTTGAACCTCGCCACCCGCGCGAAATTCCTGCAATCGGATTGGCTGAAAGGCATCTCGGGCCGCTTTGATCTGATCACCTCAAACCCGCCCTACATCGCCGCATCCGAGATGCCAAACCTTTCCCCCGACGTTCTGCAGTGGGAGCCTCACGCGGCCCTCACCCCCGGCGGCGACGGCCTTGATGCCTATCGCGCCATCGCTGCCCAAGCCCCGGCGCGGCTGCTGGCAGGGGGGCGCCTGATCCTCGAGATCGGCCCGACCCAAGCCCATGCGGTCACCACGCTCTTGGCCGCACAGGGGTTGATCAACATCCGCACCCTCCAAGACCTTGACGGCCGCGACCGCGTTGTTTGCGGCGAAAAGCCGCAAGGTGGCGCTGATTGCGGCTGATTTGGAGGATTCTCACAAGAATCTCCTTGTCAGAAGCCCCCCCCTGTGATTATTCAATTCCACGCGACATTCGGTGCAATTCGGCACTGACCCGCGCAAACCCGGTCATTGCTGCCATGCCCCGATAGGGCAGACGATCCTGACAGGATCAGGCGCATACCACCGGACTATCTGGATCAAAGGACAAGATGCGCTCTTCCAAGTCCCGTTCGCGTTCAAAGACGAATCGCCCGCGCACCCTCGGCAATATCATCAACCGCGTCTTCGACAGCTCTGGCCCCGAAGGCAAAGTGCGCGGCACGCCGCAACAGATCATCGAGAAATATCAGATGCTGGCGGGCGACGCACAGCGCTCGAACGACCGTGTGGCTGCCGAGAATTTCAGCCAACACGCTGAACATTACACCCGCATGCTGGCCGAAGCCACGCGCGAGATGGCTGCCGAACAGGAAAGCCGTCAGCAGTATCAGGGCGGCCAAAACGGCCAGTCCGGCAACACCACTCAGTCTGGCAACACCAGTCAAAATGGTGGCAACGGCCAGAATGGCAACAACGGCCAGAACAACAACGCTCAGAACGGCGGCCAAAACGCCAACCGTGATCGGCCAGAGTACCGCAATGAGCGCGGCGATTACCGCCCCGAGCGTAACGACGCCTCTGACGCGGATCAGCCTTATACCAGCGGTTTCAATGTGGTCGACGAAGACGAGCATACCCTCGTCGATCTGCCAGAGGCCAACCGCCAACAGCCGCGGCAGGACAATTATCGTCGCGACAACAACCAACAGCGCGACAACAATCAGCAGCGCGACAACAATCAGCAGCGTGACAACAACCAACAGCGCGACAACAACCAGCAGCGCGACAACAATCAGCCGCGCGACAACAACCAGCCGCGCCGCCAAGACAACAATCGTCAGGAAAATCGCCCGCGCGATGATAAAAACCGTGAGCAGCGCCAGCCCCGCCACGATCAACAGCGCCAGTCTCAGCCCCGCAATGACGCTGCGCCAAGCGATCAGCCGCGCAATGATCAGCCACGCACTGAACAACCACGAAACGAACAGCCTCGCCACGAACAACCACGCAGTGAAGCGCCTCGTTTTGTGACCAGCCGCGAAGAACCGGCGGCCGAAGCACCACGCACCGAAGCACCACGCTCTGAAGCCCCACGCGCTGAGCCTCCGGTTGCTGCACCCCCCCGCGCAGAAGCACCCCGCTTTGAATCGCCCGCAGCTTTGGTTGCCCAAGTCGAAGCCGCCGCCGCTGCCCCGGTGAAAACCCGTGCCCCGCGCGCGCCAAAGCCGGTTGCCGAGGTTTTGCCGGGCTTTGAAGCCGCCCCGAAAACCACGCGTGCCCCGCGCAAAAAGCCCGCGGCACAAAGCACGGATGGCGCAGCGGATGGACCTTCGGATAAAACCGAAGCCGCCGAATAAGCCTGGCTCCGTAGCCAGATCAAGCCAAACAAAAAGCCCGCATCACGCGGGCTTTTTGCTGTCAGATGCTGCAACACAACCGTTTATCCCGCGGCGACAATCCGCGCCAAAGCACAAAACCGCTCCAACTCTATCTCTTCGGCGCGCGCGGTTGGCGGTATCCCCGCCGCCTCCAACTGCGCCTCTATTGCCGGCCCCATGCCCTTCAGGCTGGAGCGTAGCATCTTGCGGCGCTGCCCAAAGGCCATCGTGGTGATGCGGTTCAGCACCGTCTCATCGGCGGCAAATCGCGGGGCCTCCAGCCTGGTCAGATGCACCACCGCCGAATGGACCTTGGGCGCGGGCGTGAACGCCTCTGGCGGCAGATGCATCACGATCTTTGCATCACACCGCCAGCCCACCAACAAGGCCAGCCGCCCATAGTGATCGCTGCGCGGCTTCGCCACGATCCGCTCGGCCACTTCTTTCTGAAACATCAAGGTCAGGCTCTGCCAGAATGGCGGCCAGATTTTCGGCGTCAGCCACCGGATCAACAGCTCGGTGCCGACATTATACGGAAGGTTCGCCACCACCCGCACCGGTGCATTCAGATGCCCCAGTACATCCACTTCCATCGCATCGGCGTTGATAACCTGCAACCGCCCGGGATAAACCGCGCCAATCTCTTCCAACGCAGGCACGCAGCGCGGGTCTTTCTCCACCGCCAAAACCCGTCGTGCGCCCTCGACCAGCAGCCCGCGCGTCAGGCCACCGGGGCCGGGGCCAACCTCCAACACGTCGCACGCTGACAGATCGCCCGCCAGCCGTGCAATCTTCGCCGTCAGGTTCAGATCGAGCAGAAAATTCTGCCCCAACTGCTTTTTCGCCACCAGATCATGCGCCTTGATCACCTCTCGCAAAGGTGGCAATCCGTCAATCGTGCTCACAAAAAGCCCTTTCATCTGTTCTTAAATATCCCGGGGTCTGGGGCTGGCCCCAGCGGTCTACCGCAAGCGGGCGGCTGCCATCTCATGCGCCATCCGCAGCGCGGCGATCAAACTGTCTGGCCGCGCCAAACCCTTGCCCGCGATGTCATAGGCCGTGCCATGATCTGGCGAGGTGCGCACAAACGGCAGCCCCAACGTCACATTCACCCCGCCGTCGAAATCCAGCGTCTTGATCGGGATCAGGGCTTGGTCGTGATACATGCAGATCGCCGCATCATAGCTTTCGCGCGCGCGGGGATGAAACATCGTATCGGCAGAGGCTGGCCCGCGCAGATCAAAGCCCTCGGCCCGTAACCTCTCCAGCAGTGGGGTGATCAGGGTGATTTCTTCCATCCCCATCGCGCCGCCTTCGCCTGCATGCGGGTTCAGGCCCGCGACGGCCAAGCGGGGTTGTGCGACGCCAAAGTCCTGCCGCAGCCCTGCGTCGGTGATGCGGATGGTGGCTTCCAACAGCTGATCGGTCAATGCGGTCGGCACATCAGCGACCGCAATATGGATCGTCACCGGCACCACCCGCAACATCGGTGAGGCGAGCATCATCACCACCCGGTCAACCCCTGCAAGATGCGCCAGAAATTCGGTATGGCCGGGAAAGGCAAAGCCCGCGCCGTCTTTCAGCACCTTTTTATGGATCGGTGCGGTGCACACTGCCGAGGCTTGGCCCGATTGCACCAAGGCCACCGCGCGCTCGATCACCGCAATCACCCCAGCGGCATTTTCAGGTGCGGGTTGGCCGGGCAGGGCGGGGCCAGCAAAGCGGTGCGGCAACACGGGCAACAGATCCCACGCGACAGTGGCTACCTCTGCGGGCGTGGCGATTTCCTGATACGCGGCAGCGCCCAAGTGCAGCGGATCGCCGATCCAGAAAAACGGCACGGCGTCGCCCAGAACCTTGCGGGCCGCCAGCGCCAGTTCTGGGCCAACCCCTGATGGATCTCCGCAGGTCAGCGCGACAGGTAAGGTCATGCGGGCAGGCTCATGGCGTGCGGATCATCGCTTCGGTGCGGAGCTCTTCCAGATAGATATCGGCCTGAGCACCCAAAATCTGGTTGGTCAGCTGCAGCCTGACCTCATCCCGGCTCGGTTGTTCGGTTTCCGGCGGGCCACGACGGCACAGCATCAGAAACACCCGCCAACCGCCCCGGGTGATCGCGGTTGAGGATTCGCCCGCATCCAGCAGCGACAAGGCGCCCGCGACATCTTTCGGCAGTTGGTTTTGCGCCACTGTCTGCCGCGTCAAACGCTCCGCCGGAAGCCCCTTTGCGACCGCATAAAGATCATTGCAGCTGTCCACTTGCCCACGCACCTTGGCAGCCGATACGCCATCGTCCGGCACCAGAAACGTCGCGTAGTCCACAACGATGGCACCGGAAGGCTGCACCATCTCCTGTTTTTGCTCCTGCAACTGATAGATCACCACCTGATCATCCAGCACAACCGGGGCCGAGACCTGACCCGGCGCAAGGGCGCGCACGGCCTTCGCCGCATCCGGTTTCAGCTCGGTCAGCAGCATCCAATCCAGCGCGCCACCGCGCCCAGCCGAGGCTGCACTGGAATTCTGCCGCGCCAAAGTTGCGAAATCCACGCCACCGCGCAGTTGCAGCCGCAGCTTGTCGGCCCGCTGCAACGCCGCATCCCGGCCCGCACCCTTTGCAGAGATCACGATTTCAGACAGTTTGACCTGCAACGCCGCCATGGGCCGGCCATTCGCCAGGGCCCGGTCGATCTGAGTCTCCGAGATCGACACCCCGGCTGCGAATTTGCCGCGCACAATCTCGCGCCACACCAGCCCGGATTCCACGAAATCGCGGAAGGTTTCCGGCTGCACCCCATTCTGGCCAATGATCTCGACGAATTTCTCGGCGGTCAGATTGGCGCGCGAGGCGAATTCGTCCATCCCGGCTTTCAACTGCTCGGGGCTCATCTTGACGCCGAACTGCTTGGCCGCCGACATCCGCAAGCGGTCGTCGATCAACGTATCCATCGCGGCTTTTTGCAGATCGCCGGGTTGGCGCAACAGCGTCATGAACAACACGCGCTGATCAAATTCGAATTGCGTGATCGCCTGATCATTGACGATCTTTATCGGCGAAAACGGCCCGGCCGCCACGGGGGCACCAAAGCCAACCAGCGCCACTACCGCCAAAGCCATCAGTCTATTTACCGGTCGCACCATGATCACCCGCCGCCGTCCGTTTATTATGCTCAGTTCTGCAGTCTAGCGCCGACACTGGCGCGCGGGCCCCGGCGCAGAACTGCCGCCAAAGCCCAGAAGTTCCACCGAAAGCCCGAAATCCGTGGTCGGCTTCACACTAGTCGAGGACGTGAACCGACGCGAGAGAGAAAGATCGACCAGCAAACATTCGTTGCGATAGGTCAGCCCCAAGCCTGCCTTGGCGGCACGCTCGGCCTCAAAATCATAACGGCTGGCGACGCGCCCGCTCCAATTGTCGGTCAGCTTGACGCCAGTGGCCAAGGTAAGCTCGGAAATTGGGTCCGAGATCAGCGTCGCACTGTCTTCAAACCGATCTGCCTCGGTATGCACATAGCCTGTCACCACGTTGAACCGATCGCCGGTATAGGCCAACTGCACCTCGGCCTTGGTCATGTTGAACTGATCGTCGAACACCAGCCGGTTGGTCAGATTAAGCCCGGCCATTTCCAGCTGCCAAGCCGCCATCCAGTCAGAGCTGACGCCGCTCAGACCCGATGCGGTGCTGAACTGGCCCAGATCTTCGGTTCGCAGCACCCGGCCCACCGTCACCCCCAAGGTCCAGCCATTGGGGTCCAGCCGCAGATAGCTGACGCCCAAATTCGCCCGCGTGCCATTTTCAACAGCATCCGCGCCCGGAAAACGGCTCAGGTCGAAAAGGTTGGTTTCGTCAAATTCAACCAGCGCCGAGTCCTCGTTCGGGATCGAGGTGCCAGAGCGCGAGGCCAACACCAATTGCACCACAGGTTCAATCACTTGGGAAACGCCATTGGCCTGCGACTTCACCCAAGGCCAGCGCAATTCAGCGCCCAGTGCCCCATGCAGACGCGTCTTGCTGCCATCGTATTCTGCATCTTGCCCGATCAGGTAGAAATCTGCGGCGGCCTCACCCAGCACGGCGGCTTCCATGCCATTGTCCAGCAGGATATTCTTGCGCCAATCCGCCCGCAGCGACAGGCGCTGCATGTCGCGGCCATCGGCGATGCCATCCATATTGACGTCGTTCAACGCATCATTCGAGGTGCGCTCGTGGCCATGCAACTGAAACTCGAACCCGCCTTCACCGCCCAAGCTGCCCAAGGTAAAGCGGCGATGATAGGTCAGATCGCCGATGCGCGATGGCAGGGTGGCATTGTCTTCGCCGTCACGGATCGAGTGAAACGCGATCAGCCGGCCCGAGATATATTCGTTGCGGCGGGTGCGGCTGACCTCAACCCGGCTTTCCAGACGGTCAGCGGTTGGGTAGTCGTAATCCAGAATATAAGCCGGATCGCTGACCGCCTCGACGCGAAGATCCAGCTTGAAGCCGCGCGGTAGCACAAATGCGCCGGTGCCCAGAACGTAGCCGCGCGTCTCGCCCGGCATCAGCTGATCGCGTGAGACGCCGCCCGAAACCTCAAGAAAACCGGTGGTAAAGGCTTCACGGTAGCGCAGATTGACCGTGCGAGAGCCATCCGTGGTAAAGAACGGCGTGACCGTCAGATCGCGGCTATCACCCATTTTGATGAAATACGGCAGCAACAGCCCGGTGCCGAAGTTAGAGTTGTTTTTCAACACCGGCAGCAAAAAGCCCGAGGCGCGTTTCAGGCTTGGGTCAGGAATCCGCAGCCGCGGAATATACATCACCGGCAGCCGGCCCAGACGGAACTGCGCGTGATCGAAATACAGCTGTTGCTCGGCCTGATCATGCACCACGCGGCGGGCGCGAATTTCCCACAGCGGCACAGAACTGCCCGCGCAGACCTTGCAAGACGAGGCCACCACCCGCTGCAGCGACGTATAGCGGCCATCCACGCGCCGGATTTCGGCGGCGGCCATCTGCAACTGTTGCTGCAAAACCAACCGCGCCGATGTCAGCACACCTTGGGTCAGATCGGCGTCCATCTCGGCCTGATTGGCCAAGATCACCGCCCCTTTGCCATCGGTCAGCACAATCGGGCCTGCGATCAGCAAACGATCCGCCGCCTGATCATAGGTGACGCTTTGCGCGGTCAGCTTTTGGCCTTGATAGAAAATCTCGACATGGCCGCTGGCAATCAGGGTTGAATTGTCTTTGATCTGCAAGGCATCCGCCACCAAAGTGGCCTTATCCTGCGCCAAAGCGGGCAGGGCAAAACCCAAGGCGACAAGCAAACTCAGGAGGCGAAACATCAGCCATCCTCCAGATGTAGCAGCAGACCAAGCGCCAGAAAGGTTGCAGCGATGGGTGGGCTCCACGCGGCTAGCAGCACCGGGATCTGGCCATTCTGGCCCAGAACCTGCGCGAAATTGCGCAAAAAGAAGATCAGAAAGCCGCCCAGCAATGCCAGCAGCACCATCTGTCCGGTTTTGCCAAAGCGGGCGTGGCGCATGGTGAAGCCCGCTGCAATCAGCACCATCGCCGCAAGCAAGACTGGCAAGGCCAGCTCCATCTGCATCCACACCTGATAATTGCGCGCCGAAAAGCCAGCCCGCTCTAACGCCTTGATATACGAGGGCAGCGCCCAAAACGCCACAGCTGACGGTTCTGCAAACCCCGCGCGTAAGCGGTCTTGTGTCAAATCGGTCGGAAGACGAATGTCTGCAGCCGCCGCCTGCGCGGAAAGCTCGGGGTTTTGATCGGTCAAAGACCAGCGTTTCGCACCCTTCAGCAGCCATTCTCCGGGCAACAACTCTGCAGACGCGGCCTCAATCCGCTCAACAGGCGTGCCGTCGGGGGCAAAGCTGATCACGGTGACAACTTGCAACGTGGTGGCTGCGGGATTGCTCCGCTCGGCCTTGATCACCGATTGTCCGGCCTCATTGCCCTGCCGCATCCACAGCCCGTCTTCCGAGATCGACAAGACCGAGCCATTCTGCCCGCGCTGCGCCGCCAACCGATCATAGGCTTTCGAGGTCGCCGCGACCAAAGGATTGAACACCGCCACCGCAACAGCCCCGATCAACAAGGCCATCACCACAGGGGCCAGCAAAAACTGCAACCCCGACCGCCCCGCCGCGCGCACAACCACCAGTTCAGACGACCGCGCCAGACCCAAAAACAGCGCAATCGCTGACAAAATCATGATCAATGGCAGGATTTGATACAGGCTTTCCGGCACATTCAGCAGCGAAAGATACATCGCGCCGCCCAAGCTCACCCCAGACTTGCGCAGCTGATCAATCACGTCGATCAGCAGCAAAATCGCCGCAAACACGCTGAACACCAGCAGATACATCTGCAAAAACCGCCGCGCGATATAAAACGTCAGCGTCATGCCGCCCCCTCGGGTAATACCGCATCCGGGGCCGCTTGGGCAGGCCCAACCCGGCGCGGGCGCTGGGTCAACCACAACTCAAACATGCCAATCGCCACACCGATCAGCGGTGCAGCATAGGCCAGCATCCAGCCACGAGGCGCACTTTCGCCAACACTGGTCGCCACGGTTGCAATCCCCTGCACCACCAGCAGCAACGCCACCGCGACCCCCACCTGACGCCACAAGCCAAACCGGCTGAACGCCCCCAGCAGCAACGACGAAAACCCGATCAGCGCCGAAGCCAGCGCCATGAACGGCTGCCCGATCCGGCTATGGCCCTCAAACAGCAGACTGGCCGCGGTCTCGTTCACTTCCGTCTCCAGCGCGGGCGTCGGCTGCAGCAATTCAAGCGTCGAAAGCTCTGCCATATTGCGGTTGCGCGCACCCGGAGCCTCGATCAAACCCGCCATATCATAGGTGAAATCCGCAAACCGCGTCACCGACAACTGCCGCTTCGTGCCCAGCAGTTGCACCATACCATCAACCATCAGCAGCTTTGGCCCGTCGTCCGTGCGCGCGAACAACGCCTTGCGCGAGGTATATAGCGCGCGCGCCGCAGGATCACGGTCATCTGCCAGAAACAGGTCCAGCAACTCGCCCGAGGGTGCAATCTCGCGGATATACAAGGTGATGCCGTCTGACGGATGAATGAACTGCCCATCCTTCAAAAACCGCGCCGAGACGTTTTGCGAGATCGCTTCAGACCGCTCGGCCAAGGCGCTGCGGCTGGCTGGCACCAGCACATGCATCAGCACCAACATCATACCCGTGGCGATCAGCCCGAAATACCACACCGGCCGCGCCAGCCGGAACGCCGAAAACCCGGTCGCCTGCATCACCACCAATTCGGATTCCGACATCAGCCGGTTGGCAACGTAAACCGCCCCGACAAAGGCCGAAATCGGCAACACCAACCGGATCACATTCGGCAAGGTCAGCAGCGAAAACTGCAGGAAAACCACCGCCGACTGGCCATCGCCAATCAACTGGTCAAACAGCCCCACCGCGCGGTTCACCCAATAGACCGCCACCAGCACTAGCGAGAAAAACCCGAAAAGTGCTAGCAGTTGCGATAATAAATAGCGGTCGAATCTCGACACCGAACATCCTTGCCCCAAATCACTGCGCCCGAACCTAGCGGAAAACCCCGGCGGGGAAAACTGGTATCTGGCAATCCCAACCCCGCTTCGCTAGCCTGCCGCGAAACAGCGCCCATTTCGGAGAACGCCCGGTGTCCCACCCCATCGCCATCCAGTTCCAAGCCGTCGCCCTTGATGCATTGGCCACCCAGACCGGGCGCATCGCCTTGCTGTTTGATGCCGAAAAGCCCACCAGCCCGGCGGCGCGCAAGCTGAACGCCCTGACCAAAGGCGCAGTGGCGCGTGCGATGGCGTCCGAGGCGGCAGCCAAGCTGAAACCCGGCGAAAGTCTTGATCTGGCGTTTCCCACCGGGCTTGCCGCCGACGCGGTCCAACTGATTCAGTTGCCACGCCGCGCAACGATTGCCGAGGCACGCAAGGCAGGTGCAACTGTGGCCCGCGCGCTGACCCCGGCAGGCGCTGTGCTGATTGCCGAAAACCACCCGCAAGCCGCCGAAATCTCGTTCGGCCTTGCCCTGCGCGCCTATGATTTCAGCCCGCATAAATCCAGCCAACCGAAGGCCCCCGGTCCCGTCACCATCGCTGTGACAAACCCCGAAGCCGTCGCCGCAGCCGCGGCCCCGATGGCGGCCGTTGCCGAGGGCGTGTTCTTCACCCGCGATCTGGTCAACGAGCCTGCCAATATCCTGACCACAGATGATTTCGCCGCCCGCCTTGCCGCAATGCAGGAACTGGGGCTAGAGGTTGAAATCCTTGAAGAAGACCAGCTTGCCAAACTTGGCATGAACGCTTTGCTGGGTGTGGGTCAAGGCTCGGAAAGCCCGTCGAAAGTCGTCGTCATGCAGTGGAATGGTGGTCCGAAAGATCAGCCGCCGTTTGCACTGGTGGGCAAAGGTGTGGTGTTTGACACCGGTGGTATCTCGATCAAGCCTGCGGGCGGGATGGAGGATATGACGATGGATATGGGCGGCGCGGGCACCGTCGCGGGTGTGATGCGCACACTTGCCTTGCGCGGTGCAAAGGCCAATGTCGTGGGCCTTGTCGGCATCGTGGAAAACATGCCCGACGGTCGCGCCCAACGTCCCGGCGATGTGGTGCGATCGATGAAAGGTGTCACCATCGAGGTTATCAACACCGACGCCGAGGGCCGCCTCGTGCTGGCTGATGTGCTTTGGTATGCGCAGGAACGCTTCAAACCGACGGGTATGATCAACCTCGCCACCCTGACCGGGGCGGTCATCGTCGCCTTGGGCCATGAAAATACCGGCGTATTCTCGAACGATGACGCGCTCTGCAACGCTTTCCTGAAAGCCGCAGGCGCAGAAGGCGAAGGCGCATGGCGGATGCCGATGGGCCAAGGCTATGATGACAAGTTGAAATCCCGCGTCGCTGATATCGTCAATTCTTGCGGCCGCGATGCGGGCTCGATCACGGCAGCCCAATTCCTGCGCCGCTTCGTCAAAGATGAAACCCCGTGGTGCCATCTCGACATCGCAGGCACGGCGTTGCTGAAAACCGACAGCACGCTTGCACCAAAGGGTGCGACAGGCTGGGGCGTGATGGCGCTGAACCGCTTGATCCGGGATCGGTACGAGGAGAAATGACGCGACCCTTCCAGACCCAGCCCTTCCAGTTGCTCTTTTCTAAATACTCATCTTCAAAGCGGCGGGCAAAGCCATGAGCGTGGCGATGTTCTACCATCTGACCCGTTCCACCCCGCAAGCCACGATGGCAACAATTCTGCCGCGGGCTTTGTCTGCTGGCTGGAAAGTCATGCTGCGCGGCACCGATCTGGAGGCGCTGCAAAACTTGGATACCGCACTTTGGACCGACCGCGACGACAGCTTCCTGCCGCACGGGCTTGCAGGCGGGCCGCATGACGCGATGCAGCCGATCTTGCTGGGGCAGGGTGCCATCGGCAACGCCGCAGAAGGCTTGATGCTGGTGGACGGGGCCGAGACAACACCAGCCGAGGCTGCCAATCTGCAGCGCGTCTGGGTGCTGTTTGACGGTGCCGATGATGTCGCACTGGCAGGCGCGCGCCGCCTGTGGACGGCGCTGACCACTGCAGGACTTGCGGCGCAATACTGGTCAGAGGAATCGGGACGGTGGGAGAAAAAGACCGAGAAAGCCGCACGCTAGGATGGGCGACAGCCGCCACTGTCAGCGCCAAAAGCTTAACAAATCCTTAACGGGCCCCCGCTAACCCATTGATTTCTTGTAAATCGGCCCTGTGTCCACGCGTGGACACATTCAGATCAGCCGAAATCACCGCGTCAAAATCATCCTGTCGCCCGTGATCTGAATCGAGAACCGTCCCAGATAATCCATCCCCAACAACGAACCCTGCATCGCGGCCTCATTCACAAAAGCCGTGACGCCCTGATCCTCGAACGGTCCCAAAACCACGCTCTCCAAAGATACCCGCGCCGTCCGAACCACCCCATTCGCGGTCTCGGCCTGACCCAGATATTCAAGGCCCGCCAGATCAATCCCCACCGAAGCCGCATCCTCGGCCGACAAAACAATCCCGGTCGCGCCCGTATCGGCCATGAACTCCATCTCATGCCCGTCCACTTTCAGGCGCAGATAATAATGCCCGTCCTGATGCCGCGGAATCTCGACCCGCCCCGGCGAAACCACCTGCTCGGGCAGAATATCGCGGCGGATGTCGCTCCATAATCCATAGCCCGCCATCACGCCCTGAAAGATCAACCCCCAAGCCAGCGCCACCCGCATCGCCTGACCCAAACGCTGGCGATACTCGACCATGATCCAGCCCGCCACCGCAGCCAGCATCAGCCCCAGATAAGCCAGCCGCCCGAAATCCTCGCCATTCATCCAATCAACCCAGTGCCACGCACGCCATCAATCACAAACTGCACCGAAAGCGCAGCCAGCAGCATCCCCAGCAACCGGGTGATCACAATGGTTCCCGTCCGCCCCAACAACCGCTCCAACGGCGGCGAGGCGAGCAGGAACAGATAGGTGGCAACCATCATCACCAGCAACAGCGCCAGCACCGCAAAGGTGCCCGCCCAACCCGGACCAGATTGTCCGACGAGCAAGATCATCGTCGCAATCGCCCCCGGCCCGGCAATCAAAGGTGTTGAAAGCGGAAACACTGACGGATCGTGATCCGGGTCCGCCTGCTGCCCCTCACGCCGCTGAGTGCGGCGTTCAAACAGCATATCGAGGGCAGTCAGAAACAGCAAAATCCCGCCCGCAATGCGGAACGCGGGCATCGAGATACCGATGAAGCCCAGCAAAGCCTCGCCCATCAACCCGAACAGGGTCAGCAAAATCGCCGCGATAACACAAGCCCTGCGCGCCATCCGGCGACGGTGGCCAGCCTCCATGCCTTGAGTAAGAGCGATAAACAAAGGCACCAGCCCCGGCGGGTCGATCACCACGAACAAAGTGGCGAAAGCGGTGATCAGAAAAGCGCTGTCCATGCCAAAGGTTACGGGCAGCCGCGTGGTCAGGGCAAGGGGTTTTGCGAACCGGCGCTCAACCCTTGGCAGCCTCCAGCTTTTCCTGCGCTGAAACCCACATCGCTTCGGCGCGGTCCAAAGCCTCCATCACCTCGGCGTATTTCTTATTCCAAGTGTCAAGCTCGCCCTTGCGGGCATCCTCATAAAGCGCGGGATCGGCGAGTTTCTTGGCCAGTCGGTCGCGCATCTCGTTCAGCTTTTCAAGCCGTTCTTCTGATTTCTTGACCTCGGAGCGCAGGGCCTTGATTTCATCCTGACTGACCTTTTTGACCTTTTCGACTGGCTTTACAGGCTTGGCCTCTTCATCCCCCGCCAAAAGCTGGCGGCGGTAAGCCTCAAGATCTTCGGTGTAGGGGGCGACTGCGCCGCCTTTGACCAGCCACAGGCGATCCGCGACCAGACCCAACAGGTGCATATCGTGGCTGACCAGAACCACCGCGCCGGAGTATTCGGTCAAAGCCTCGACCAAAGCCTCGCGGCTTTCCATGTCGAGGTGGTTGGTCGGTTCATCCAAGATCAACAAATGCGGCGCGTCGATCGTGGCGAGCAGCAGCGAAAGGCGAGCCTTTTGACCACCCGACAAACGACCAACGGCGGTTTCGGCTTGGTCAGCCATCAGGCCAAAGCCCGCAAGACGCGCGCGCAGACGCGGTTGGCCCTCGGCTGGGCGCAGGCGCATGACGTGTTGCAGCGGTGTTTCGTCAATGATCAACTCATCCACCTGATGCTGCGCGAAATAGCCGATGCGCAGCTTGGAGGATTGCACCATTTTGCCTTCGGCGGGCTGAAGCTTACCTGCAAGCAACTTGGACAGCGTCGATTTGCCTTCGCCGTTGCGGCCCAAAAGCGCGATGCGGTCATCTTGATCAATGCGCAAGGACAGCTTTTTCAGGATCGGCGGACCGCCATAGCCGACGGCCACACCTTCCAGATTGATGATCGGCGGCGAAAGTTCCTCGGGTGCGGGGAAGGTGAACACGACCTTTTTCGCATCCTCGGGCGCGGTGATCGTCTCCATCTTTTCCAGCATTTTCACGCGGGATTGAGCTTGCGCGGCCTTGGAGGCTTTGGCTTTGAAACGGTCAACGAAGGCTTGCAGATGCGCGCGCTTGTCGGCTTGTTTGCGCGCCTCGGCTTGCAGCACGGCGCGTCGTTCGGCGACTTGGCGGGCGAATTGATCATAGGGGCCGGACCAATAGGTCAGCTTTTTGTTGTCCAGATGCAGAATGCCGGTGACGGCGCGGTTCAGCAGGCCGCGGTCGTGGCTGATGATCAGCACAGTGTGGGGGTACTTTTGCAGATAGCTTTCCAGCCACAAAGCGCCTTCAAGGTCGAGATAGTTGGTGGGTTCGTCCAGCAACAGATAGTCAGGTTGCGCGAACAGAACACCGGCGAGGGCCACCCGCATCCGCCAGCCGCCCGAGAAATCCGAGCAGGGGCGCAGTTGCGCCTCGGCATCAAAGCCTAAGCCTTTCAGGATGTTAGAGGCGCGACCCTCCGCGGACCATGCGTCAATGTCGTTCAGGCGGTGCTGAATTTCTGCAATGCGGTGCGGATCGTGGGCGGTTTCTGCCTCAATCAGCAAAGCCGCACGCTCGGTATCGGCGGCAAGCACCGTATCCAGCAGGCTGGTCGAGGAAGACGGCACCTCTTGCGCCACACCACCGATACGAGCGCGCGATGGCATCGAAATATCGCCGCTTTCCAGCGCCAGCTCTTTTTTGATGAGCCGGAACAAGGTGGTTTTGCCCACGCCATTGCGGCCGACAAGACCAACCTTATGGCCGGTGGGTATCGTGGCTGAAGCGCCCTCAAACAGCGGGCGGCCTTCGACGGAATAGGTGATGTCTTCGATTTTAAGCATGCGGCGGGGATTGCCCTAAGGGGGGTGCGGCGTCAACCGGGGAAGCCTGCTTGTCGCGTGGTTTGCACAAGATTTGCGTAGATTTGGCGCTGATCGGCGCGCGCTTGACGGCTTTTCAAGCGGCGGGACCCGTGATAGCAGGCGCGCAGACGAATTCCCGGGCGATCTCGCCCCTACTGATGGAGAGCCAAATGGCCGTTGAACGCACCCTGTCGATCATCAAACCCGATGCAACCAAGCGCAACCTGACCGGCAAAATCGTTGCCAAATTTGAAGATGCTGGACTGCGCGTTGTCGCATCCAAGCGCATCCATCTGTCGCCCGCACAAGCTGGTGCGTTCTATGCAGAACATTCCGCACGCGGTTTCTATGGCGAGCTGTGCGAATTCATGGCGTCTGAGCCGGTTGTGGTTCAGGTGCTGGAAGGCGAATCCGCGATTGCGAAAAACCGAGAAGTGATGGGCGCGACCAACCCGGCAAACGCCGAGGCTGGCACCATCCGCAAGGAGTTCGCTTTGTCGATGGGCGAAAATTCGGTGCATGGTTCGGACAGCGAAGCTTCGGCTGCACGCGAGATCTCGTTCTTCTTCTCGGGCCTTGAACTGGTTGGCTAAACGGAGTTTGAGAAGTTCCGGGCCGCGTTTCTAAAGGCAGACATCGGTCAGGCGCGGGGTTTCTCGATTACGCCAAAGAATTGCAGGGCCGCTTCCAACTCGGAGCGGCCCTGTGCTATTGAGCCGACCCGTTCGGCCTTGATGGCGTCAAAGCGCGCGCGCAAAGATTGCTTTTCAGCACCTTTACAGTCATTCCAAGGCCGCCCCTGAAGGGCCATATGCAGCACGTAATAACCGATGAAATGCGGGGTGGTGCCGGCATCGAGCAGGCGGCGATAGCCTTCATCTGCGCCGATGTCGCGCAGCTGTTCTGCGGTGAGGATGCCTGCCTTGGCGAAGGCTGCTTCAGATGCGGGGCCAAGGTTAGGGATGCTGGAGATCGGTTTGGGCATGGTGTCCTGCAAATCACTTGAGCAAGCCTAGCGGCTGGCGGCAGGTCTTGCAAAATCCGATTTCAGCTGTTGGCTTAGATCGAGGCCCAGTCGCGGAACACAACGCCGCTTTGCTGTTGGGTGGTGCTGCCTTGTTGGCCCTGCTGCTGCGGGGCCGGGGTTTGCGCGCCACTTTGTTGGGCGGGCTTTTGGGTAGACATTGGACTGCTCCGGTCGCTGGTTTGGCTTTCTGCCGTTTGATAGACTGCACCCGCCCTGCGACCACTATAGGGCCCGAACAAGGAGGGATTGCGGCCAGTTATACCTGTCGGCCGTACCCTGCAATACAAGTTGGGCGAAATTGCCTTGATTGGCAGGGATATGCTCTCACGTTTTCGCGATAATCTGCGCGGGAAAGCCGATTTCCAACAGGGCAATCAACATTGATTCGGGATCAGCGGCACCCTTCACCTCGACCCGCCGCAGCGTCAGATCGACGCTGACGGAAGTTGCACCGGGCAAGGCGGTGAGTGCCTCGGTGACCGAGGCTTTGCAGTGGCCGCAGCTCATATCGGGAACAGAAATCAGTGTCATCCTAAGCTCCATTGCTGTGCTGTAAGATGGGGGTTGCGGTGAGGGGAAGGTCAAGGGGGCGGTGTAAATTTATGTGTGAGAATTGAGACGCGGCGAAAATCTATCCGGGGGCTTGACCTTCCAGCAGCTGGAAGCCCCATATCATCAGGCGAAGGAGATTGCGATGAATATGCTGAGCCTGAGCGTTGAAGGAATGACTTGTGCCGCCTGCACTGGGCGGGTCGAGCGGGTGCTGAAAGCGCAACCGGGAGTGACGCAAGCTGTGGCCAATCTTGTGACGCGCCGCGCCGAGATCACCGTATCGGAAATGGTGGATGTCGAGGCGCTAGCCGCAGCGGTGCGCAAGGCGGGTTATGCTGCGAAGCCGCTTTCGCAGGCCGCCACGCATGATCCGTTGGTCGAACAGCGCCAGCTGTGGCGGGCGGTTTGGGTGGCCGCCGCCCTGACCTTGCCGGTTTTTATCGTGGAAATGGGTGGCCATTTCATCCCCGGTTTCCATGCGGCCTTGCACGGGCTGGTTGATTTGCAAACCCTTTGGTGGGCCGAGTTTGTCTTGGTCAGTCTGGTGCTGCTGGGGCCCGGGCATGGCTTTTTTGCTAAAGGCTTGCCTGCCTTGCTGCACCGCGCGCCAGATATGAACAGCCTTGTGGCCGTTGGGGCAGGAGCGGCTTGGGCCTATTCCAGCCTTGTGACTGTCGCGCCAGAACTGTTTCCGCAGGCGGCCCGCTCGGTTTATTTTGAAGCGGCGGCGGTGATTGTGGTGCTGATCTTGCTGGGCCGGGCGTTGGAAGCGCGTGCGCGCGGTCGGGCTGGTGCTGCGATTGCGCGGCTGGTCAAGCTGACGCCAAAGACCGCGCGCCGGGTGATGGAAGGCGGTGTGCAAGAGGTCGAGGTTGCTGCCTTGCTGCCCGGTGATCTTGTGCAAATCCGGCCCGGTGAGAGGATCCCGGCCGATGGCACGGTGGTTTCGGGCCATTCCAGCGTGGATGAAGCCATGCTGACTGGAGAGGCGATTGGGCAGGAAAAGCAGACCGGCGCGCGGTTGACGGGTGGCACAGTGAATGGCACTGGCGCGCTGGTGATGCAGATTACCGAGGTTGGGGCGGCGACGGTCCTTGCGCGGATCATTGCAATGGTGGAAGCGGCGCAGGGCGGCAAGCTGCCTGTGCAGGCGCTGGTGGACAAGATCACATTGTGGTTCGTGCCGCTGGTGATGCTGCTGGCCACGCTGACGGTGTTGCTCTGGCTGGCGTTTGGGCCGGGCGTGGCGCAAGCGTTGGTGGCAGGTGTGTCGGTTCTGATCATCGCCTGCCCCTGTGCAATGGGATTGGCGGTGCCTGTCTCTATCCTTGTGGGCACCGGCCGGGCGGCGGAACTTGGGGTGTTGTTTCGCAAAGGTGAGGCTTTGCAACGGCTTGAAAGCGTCAAGCTGATCGCATTCGACAAAACCGGCACGCTCACGGTTGGGCGACCTGTGGTGCAAGCCGTGATCGGTGGGCCCGAGGTGCTGGCCTTGGCCGCCGCAGTCGAGGCCGCATCCGAGCATCCACTTGCCGCGGCTGTTGTGGCAGAAGCCGCCCGGTTGGGTGTTTTTGTGGCACCCGTCAGCGATTTCAAGGCGGTGCCGGGGCAGGGTGCGCGTGCCAGTTTGGCGGGCGCGCAGATCAGCGTCGGCTCGGCCCGCATGTTTGCCCAGATTGACGGTGATCTTTCGGCTCGGGCAGCAGCGGCGCAGGCGCTTGGTCAAGGTGTATTGTTTGTGGGGCGTGGCGACGTCGCGATTGGGCTGATCACAGTGGCGGATCCGATCAAGCCGCAGGCCGCGGCGGCTGTCATGGCGCTGCGATCGGCGGGGGTAGATGTTGCGATGATCACTGGCGATGCCGAGGCGACAGCGCAAGCAGTGGCGCGGGCGTTGGGGATCACAAAGGTTCACGCAGGCGTGCTGCCGGATGGCAAGGCGGCGGTGGTTGCGCGCTTTGGCAGTGGGGTTGCGTTTGTTGGCGATGGTATCAATGACGCGCCTGCTTTGGCCGCGGCAGAGGTTGGTTTTGCGATGGGTTCGGGCACCGATGTGGCGATTGAAGCGGGCGATGTAGTGCTGATCACATCAGACCCGCGCTGCGTTGCAACCGCTTTGCAGCTGTCACGCGCAACCATGCAAAATATCAGGCAAAATCTGCTTTGGGCCTTCGGCTACAACGCCGCCCTAATCCCGGTGGCGGCGGGGGTGTTGGTGCCTTTTGGCGGCCCGCAACTGTCCCCGATGCTGGCTGCGGCCGCGATGGCATTGTCATCGGTGTTTGTGGTGTTCAACGCGCTGAGATTGCGCCGTTTTACCGGAGTGAAACCATGAATTGGGCCAGACTATGAATATCGCCGAAGTTGCAAAGGCCGCCGGTCTGCCCGCCAAGACCATCCGCTATTACGAGGACATCGGCTTGATCCATCCCAAGCGGGGCGAAAACGGCTACCGCGATTTTTCGGCAAGTGATCTGCACAAGCTGGCTTTTGTGGGGCGCGCGCGGTCCTTGGGCTTTTCGATTGTCGAGTGTCGGGCATTGCTGGGGCTCTACGAAGATCAAGGCCGAGCCAGCGGCGACGTCAAGGCACTTGCGATGACTCATGTGGCGCAGATTCGCAGCAAAATCGACGAACTGCGGGCGATGGATGCGACTTTGTCCAAATTGATCCAAGCCTGTCACGGCGATCAGCGCCCAGATTGCCCGATTCTGGCAGGGCTTGCAAAACCTGCAGTTGGCTGAGCTTTAGCGTCAGCACATCGTTTTCTTGCTGTCGCGCAAAAATTTAAGCGACCAAGGTTGTGCTGGGCAAAAACCGAGCCGTGCAACCGGCCGGTGTGCGATGGGTTTTGCAAAACGTGATGCAGTTTTGTGCAGAAATAGAGCTTTTGCTGCAATTGAGATCAACTGCCGAATACGGTTGGCAAAGCGTACGAGGCGTTTCTGACACGCGACTTGGTTGTACTCAAAGCGGTTTGATCGCAAAAGCCTTTCTTGTTGTTAGAAAAAAATGGTGAATTCTGAAATTGTTTGCGGTAACAAGAAAGCGGTTTGAAAGATTTATACTCGGACTGGGTAATGGGATTGCGACGGCGTGCTGAGAGACGGGCGCGGTGCTTGCTTGACCCGACTTTGGATAGAGATAGGCTTTGTGCCAACAGTAACCATACGATGTGGAACACATTTTGACAGAGACGAACTTTACGCCCGCCCTGCTGAAATCCGACGTGCTGCGGCATCTGACCTTTACGCTGGGCAAGGATGCTGCAAACGCCAGCGGCTATGATTGGCGCATGGCGCTGTCGTTTGCCATTCGCGACCGGATTATGGAGCCGTGGTTTGCCTCGACCCGCCGGACCTGGGCCGAGGATCGCAAGCGGGTGTACTACCTGTCGATGGAGTTTCTGATCGGGCGTCTGCTGGAAGATGCCACCGTCAACCTTGATCTGCGCGACATCTCTGAGCAGGTGATGCGCGAGTTGGGTCAGGATTTCCACACTCTTGTCGAAGGCGAGCCTGATGCTGCTTTGGGCAACGGCGGATTGGGCCGCTTGGCGGCGTGTTTCATGGAAAGCATGGCAACGGTAGGCTGCCCGGCCTACGGCTATGGCATCCGCTATGAGCACGGCCTGTTCCGGCAAAGTTTTGAGCGTGGTCAACAGGTTGAGATGCCCGAAGACTGGCTGTCGCAGACCAACCCATGGGAATTTGCCCGCCCAGAAAGCGCGTATGTCATCCCGTTCAAGGGCAATGTCGAGATGCGGGACGGCAAAGAGTTTTGGGTTCCGGGCGAGACGGTGCTGGCGTCGGCTTATGATACGCCGGTGATCGGCTGGCAGGGCAAATGGGCAAATACGCTGCGCTTGTGGTCGGCAAAACCAACAAAGCAATTCGATCTGGAGCGTTTCAATCGCGGCGACTACGCCGCAGCGGCCGAGCCAGAGGCTTTGGCGCGCACGCTCAGCCGGGTGCTTTACCCCGATGACACCACATATCAAGGCAAGGAATTGCGCCTGAAACAAGAGTTTTTCCTGACCTCGGCTGCGTTGCAAGATATCCTGCGCCGCTTCAAAACCCGTCATTCTGATCTGCGCAGCTTGCCAAAGCATGTGGCAATCCAGATGAACGACACCCATCCTGCGATTGCGGGCCCAGAATTGATCCGTCTGTTGGTCGATGAAAATGGCATGGGCTTTGACGATGCGCTGGACACCGCGCGCGATTGCCTTGGCTACACTAACCATACGCTGCTGCCCGAGGCTCTGGAGCGGTGGGCGACATTTACCTTTGGCAACACGCTGCCGCGCCATATGCAGATTGTCGAACGGATCGACAGCTGGCATCGACGCACCTTCAGCCCGCCGCATTACATTGGCATCGTCAAGCATCAAGAAGTGCGGATGGGCGAGCTTGCGTTTGTGATGGCGCATAAGGTCAATGGCGTCTCGGCGCTGCACTCTGACTTGGTGAAGAAGAACCTGTTCCCCGAGTTGGACGCGCTGCATCCGGGTCGGATTATTAATGAAACCAATGGGGTGACTCCGCGCCGTTGGTTGAAAATGTCCAACCGCCCTCTGTCGGGTCTGATCACCGAAGCGATTGGCGCAGGCTGGGAAGATCAGCTTGATCGCTTGAAAGAGCTTGAGCCTTTGGTGGACGACAGCGCCTTCCGCGCCAAATTCGACGCGGCCAAGCGGGCGAATAAAATCGCGCTAGAGGCTTGGATTGCGCAGGAATGTGGTGTCAAAGTCTCGCCGGATGCGCTGTTTGACGTGCAGGTGAAGCGCATCCACGAATACAAACGGCAGCTGCTGAACATTCTGCAAACCGTCGCGCATTATCAGCGCATCAAGGCGAATCCCAAAGCGACATGGGTGCCACGCGTTAAGATTTTCGGTGGCAAATCTGCGCCGGGCTATGCGGTTGCTAAGGAAATCATCCATCTTATCAATGATGTGGCGCAGGTTATTAATGCGGATCCCGAAGTTGGTGATCTGCTGAAAGTGATCTACCCAGCCAATTACAACGTCAGCATGGCTGAGCGTTTGGTGCCTGCGGCCGATCTGTCAGAACAAATCTCGACAGCCGGCAAGGAAGCATCGGGCACCGGAAACATGAAGTTTATGATGAACGGTGCGCCAACGATTGGGACGCTGGACGGCGCGAATGTTGAGATTTTGCAAGAGGTTGGTGCCGAGAACTTCTTCCTGTTCGGCCTGACCACCGACGAGGCGATGAAGCGGCGTGAAGATCCCGACCAATCGCGCAAGGCGATTGATGCCAGCCTCGCGTTGCAAAACGTCTTGCAGGCCGTCGCCGAGGGCCAGTTCAGCCCTGATCAGAAGGACCGCTATCATGGGCTGGTACACCGGGTTTGGCACCACGATTATTTCCTTGTCGCGGCGGATTTCGACTCGTTCGATGCGGCGCAAGATAAGGTGGATACTGCCTATGCGGATCGTCAGGCTTGGATTAAAATGGCGGCATTGAACACGGCGCGCTCGGGTTTCTTCAGTTCGGATCGCACCATTCGCAGCTATATGAAAGACGTCTGGACGATCCCATCTGCCCTTTAATATCAAGAGGTTGCCATGACTGATCTGCTTATAGACCCAGGTGCCGCGCGTGCGATTGCCGAGGGGCGTCATGGTGACCCTTTCTCGGTATTGGGGTTGCAGAAACGCGGTGGCAAGTGGGTGGTGCTGGGCTTTGATCCCGGTGCAGAGCGGTTGTTCGTTTTGCCCGGCAAAGCGGGCAAGCCGGTGGAAGCAACGCCGGTCAACGGCGCGCCGGGACTGTTTGTCGCCGAGCTTGCGCGCAAATCGGACTATCGTTTGCGCTGGCAGGGCCATGGCGCAGAATGGGAATGTGAAGATCCTTTCGCCTTTGGTCCAGTTCTGGGCGAGTTGGATGAGTATCTGCTGGGCGAGGGCAGCCACAAGCGGTTGTGGCAAGTGCTGGGCGCGCATGTGATCAGTCATGAGGGCGTGTCCGGTACGCATTTCGCAGTCTGGGCCCCGAATGCAGAACGTGTTTCGGTGGTCGGCAACTTCAACCAATGGGATGGCCGCCGCCATCCGATGCGCCGTCGTGGCGGCACTGGGGTGTGGGAGACTTTCCTGCCCGCCATTGCCGAGGGCGAGGCCTATAAATATGAAATCCGTGGGCCGGGCGGGACCTTGCTGCCGCTGAAGGCCGATCCTGTTGGTTTCGGATCGGAGCACGCGCCGAAAAATGCAAGCGTCGTGCGGCAGATTGAAAATCCGACTTGGCATGACGCCGATTGGATGGCGACGCGCGGCGAAAAGCAGACAATTGACGCGCCGATTTCGGTGTATGAGGTACATCTTGGCAGTTGGAAGCGCGCGCCGGGCGACCGGATGTTGTCGTACACCGAGCTTGCAGAACAGCTCGTCGATTACGTCGTCGACATGGGCTTTACCCATATCGAGTTGATGCCGATTTCCGAGTATCCGTTCGATGGCTCTTGGGGCTATCAGCCTGTCGGGCTGTTTGCGCCGACCATCCGGCACGGTACGCCGAACGAATTCCGCGCTTTCATGGATGTTGCCCATCAGCGCGGCATTGGCGTGTTGCTGGATTGGGTGCCGGGACATTTTCCGACCGATGCGCATGGTTTGGGCCGCTTTGACGGCACGGCTTTGTATGAACACCAAGACCCGCGCGAAGGTTTCCATCAGGATTGGAACACGCTGATCTATAATTATGGCCGGGTCGAGGTTTCCAACTATCTTGTCTCTAACGCGCTGTATTGGCTAGAAGAATACCACATGGATGGGCTGCGCGTCGATGCGGTGGCCTCTATGTTGTACCGGGACTACAGCCGCGAGGCAGGCCAGTGGGTGCCCAACAAAGACGGCGGGCGCGAAAATTACGAAGCGATTGCGGTGCTGCAAACCATGAATATCACGGCTTACGGTGAGGTCGGTGGCGTGATGACGGTGGCCGAGGAAAGCACGGCTTTCGCGGGCGTATCGCGTCCTGTGAACCATGGTGGGCTGGGCTTTGGCTTTAAGTGGAACATGGGGTGGATGAATGACACCCTGTCTTACATGCACAAAGATCCGATCTATCGCCGCTTCCATCACCACCAGATGACCTTTGGTTTGCACTACGCTTGGTCGGAAAACTACATCTTGCCGATCAGCCATGACGAGGTTGTGCACGGCAAAGGCAGTATGCTGGAGAAGATGCCGGGCGATGGCGACCAGAAGTTTGCAAATCTGCGTGCCTATTACGGGTTCATGTGGGCGCATCCGGGCAAAAAGCTGTTGTTTATGGGCTGCGAGTTCGCGCAGGGCAAAGAGTGGAACCACAATCAATCGTTGGATTGGCATCAGCTTGAAATCCCGGCGCATCAGGGCATGCAAAACCTCGTCCGTGATCTGAACAAGGTTTACCGCGATGTGCCTGCGCTGCACGTGAATGATACGCGCCCAGAGGGCTTCGAGTGGATCGAAAGCAATGACGCTGAAGCCGGGGTTTACGCTTGGCTGCGCAAGGGCAAGCCCGGCGATCCGATGGTGGTGGCGCTGGTGAATATGACCCCGGTGGATCGGGCTTACCGCGTTGGCCTGCCTGCGGGTGGGCAATGGTCTGAGATTTTGAACACGGATGCTGCGGTTTACGGAGGAGGTAACCGCGGAAATCTGGGGGGCGTTACGGCAGATGCGATACCGCATCATGGCCGCGCGCACTCGGCTTCGGTCAACCTGCCGCCCTTGTCGGCGGTTTGGCTGAAGCAAGCTTGAGATGAACGCATAAAAGCGGGTGCAAGCCTGCGTAAAGGGAGGACTACGATGCAACCAAGACCCAATGCCCGTCTGTCATCGCAGGCTATGGCTTTTGTTCTGGCCGGGGGGCGCGGCTCTCGGCTGAAAGAGCTGACCGATCGGCGCGCGAAACCTGCAGTGTATTTCGGCGGCAAGACCCGGATCATCGACTTTGCTTTGTCAAATGCGCTGAATTCCGGCATCCGCAAGATGGCGATTGCGACGCAGTACAAGGCGCACAGTTTGATCCGCCACATGCAGCGCGGCTGGGGGTTCTTCCGGGCAGAGCGTAACGAATATCTGGACATTCTGCCGGCGTCCCAGCGGGTGGATGAAAATAAATGGTATCTCGGCACGGCCGATGCTGTGGCGCAAAACATTGATATCGTTGATTCCTATGGCGTTAAATACATCGTCGTTCTGGCTGGTGATCACATCTACAAGATGGATTACGAGGTGATGTTGCAGCAGCATGTTGACAGCAAAGCGGATGTCACCATCGGCTGTCTGACCGTGCCGCGCATGGAGGCCACGGCATTTGGTGTCATGGCGGTCGATGCGAACATGAGGATCACGTCGTTTCTTGAAAAGCCCGCTGATCCGCCCTCAATCCCCGGTGATCCAGAGAACGCTTTGGCATCAATGGGGATCTATATTTTCGATTGGGCCTTCCTGCGTGATCTGTTGATCCGCGATATGGCGGATGACAATTCCAGCCATGATTTCGGCAATGATCTGATCCCTGATATCGTGAAAAACGGCAAGGCCGTGGCGCATAAGTTTGCCGACAGTTGCGTGAAGTCTGGGTTGGAGACTGAACCCTATTGGCGTGATGTGGGGACGATCGATGCGTTCTGGCAGGCCAATATAGACCTGACAGATTTTGTGCCGAAGCTCGACATCTACGATCAAAGCTGGCCGATCTGGACCTATTCGGAAATCCTGCCGCCGGCCAAGTTCATCCATGACGAGGAAACCCGGCGTGGGATGGCGGTGTCGTCGCTGGTGTCGGGGGATTGTATCGTCTCGGGTTCGGAAGTGCGCAATTCGCTGCTGTTCACCGGCTGTCGCACCCATTCGTTCAGCACGCTGGATTATGTCGTGGCGCTGCCGCAGGTAGTGGTCAATCGCAATGCCGAGTTGAAGAACTGCGTTATTGATCGCGGCGTGATCATCCCGGACGGGCTGGTTGTCGGGCAAGATCCCGAGATGGATGCCAAGTGGTTCCGTCGCACGGATTCTGGCATCGTGCTGATCACGCAGGATATGCTTGACGTTCGGGCGAAGGCATTGTCCTGACGCCCGCAGGGCTGATAGGCTGGAGAGGGTTAGACCCTCTCCAGACCTCACCCATCCTGTCTTCACCCTGAGATATTTGAGCACAGAGGATGATCATGCAGAACTCGGTTGAAATACGCGGGCGGGTGTTGTCGGTGGCGTCGGAATGTGTGCCGCTGATCAAGACTGGCGGTCTGGCGGATGTGGTTGGAGCGCTCCCGGGGGCATTGGCGAAAGTCGGTTGGGATATGCGGGTTTTATTGCCTGCTTATCGCAGCTTACGCCCCCGTCTTGAGGAATTAGATGAGGTTTGGTTTGAGCAAAACCTGTTTGGCGGCGATGCGCGCGTTATGGCGGGTGAGATCGACGGTTTGCAGGTGATGCTGCTGGACGCGCCGCACCTTTATGACCGCGAGGGCGGACCCTATGCGGGTCCGGGTGGGGATTGGTTTGACAACGCGCGCCGGTTTGCGGCCTTGTCCTGGGTGGCTGCGCGGATGGCGCGCGATGGTATTGACGGCTGGAAAGCTGACATCCTGCACTGCCACGACTGGCAATCGGGATTTGCCCCGGCCTATTTGAGCTATGGTGGCACGGGGGGCGTGGCGTCGGTGATGACCGTGCATAATATTGCGTTTCAGGGCTGGGCTCCGGCGCAGGCGCTGGCGGATCTGCGGCTGCCCTATGATCAGTTTTATCCCGGCGCTTTGGAGTATTATGGTGGCTTGTCCAGTCTCAAGGCGGGTTTGGTCTATGCTGACCGCATCACCACGGTTTCGCCAAATTATGCCGCCGAGTTGATGCGGCCCGAGTTTGGCATGGGTATGGAGGGCGTTTTGGCGCAGCGGGCGGGGGTGGTGTCTGGCATTTTGAATGGTGTTGATACCGCTGTGTGGTCGCCAGAGGTGGAACCCGTGCCTTACACGCTGAAATCGCTAAAGGGCAAAGCGACCAATCGCGCGGCATTTTGTGCCGAAATGGGTTTGGATGTGCCAGGGCCTTTGGCTGTGCTGGTCAGCCGATTGACCGATCAAAAGGGCATTGATTTGCTGGAGGCTTGCATCCCCGATTTTATCGCGGGCGGGGGGGGATTGGCGATTTTAGGCTCGGGCGAGGCTACGCTAGAGGCGGCGGTGCGCCGGCTTGAAGCGCGGTTTCCGGGCCGGGTTTCGGTGCGCATTGGCTATGACGAAGCCTACAGTCATCGCTTGTTTGCGGCAGGCGACGCTGTTTTGGTGCCTAGCCGGTTCGAGCCTTGTGGTCTGACGCAAATGTATGGGCTTGCTTATGGCACTGTGCCACTTGTGTCTTTGGTGGGTGGGCTTGCCGATACAGTGATCCATGCCAGCCCAGCTGCGGTGACGGCAGGCGTGGCGACAGGGGTTGTGTTCCATCCTGTTGATGCGACTGGATTTGGTCAGGCTTTGCGGCAATTGGTGCAGCTTTACGGCAATAAGCCCGTTTGGGCGCAGCTGCAGAAAAACGCCATGAAACAGCCGGTCGGATGGGAGGCTTCTGCAAGCGCCTATGCAACTTTGTATGAGGGTATGCTGGCGTGAGCCTTTCTGGATACGCGACATCTGCGGGGCGACCGTGGCCTATGGGGGCCACGTTGACCGACGATGGCGTAAATTTCGCGGTGTTTTCCGCGCATGCCACCGCGTTAGAACTGTGCTTATATTCCGCGGACGGACGCCGCGAACAGGCACGGCTGGAATTCGCGGATCGCGAGGGCGATATCTGGCATCTGCATGTGGCGGGTTTGTCGGCGGGCCAGCTTTACGGCTTACGAGCGTCTGGACCCTATGCGCCGGATGAAGGTCAACGCTTTAACCCGCACAAGCTTTTGATCGACCCCTATGCGCGCGGGCTTGCCGGGCGGTTGCGTTGGTCTGATGCTTTGATGGGCTACAAGATCGGGGCCTCCCGCGGTGATGGATCTTTTGATCCGCGTGACAGCGCTTTTGCCGTGCCGAAATCGGTCGTTGTGGACCCCGGTTTTCACTGGGGCAATGACCGCGCACCACAAGTGCCAATGGCCGATACGGTCATTTACGAAGCGCATGTCAAAGCGCTGACCATGCGGCATCCGGCGATTCCGCAGGCGATGCGCGGCACCTACGCAGGCCTCGCGCATCCGGTGATGATTGAGCATTTCAAGCGCCTTGGCGTCACCACGATCGAGCTTTTGCCGGTGCAGGCCTATTTCGACGACCGCTTTCTGGTCGCCAAGGGCCTACGCAACCACTGGGGCTATCAGACAATGGGTTTCTTTGCGCCCGAGCAGCGCTATGGTGGTGCGGCACCTTTGCGCGAATTGCAGACGATGGTGAAAACCCTGCATGCCGCCGGGCTCGAAGTGGTGCTGGACGTAGTCTACAACCACACCGGCGAAGGCGATGCCTGGGGGCCGACGCTGTCGTTTCGCGGCTTGGATAATGTTAGTTATTACCGCCTGATCCATGGCGGACGGCACTATGCAAATGATGCGGGCACTGGAAATACGCTTGATCTGACCAACCCAGCGGTGCTGCGCATGGTGATGGATTCACTGCGCTATTGGGTGCAAGAAGTGCATATCGACGGGTTCCGCTTTGATCTGTGCTCTGTATTGGGGCGCGAGCCTGCGGGTTTTGATCCGCAGGGTGGCTTTTTCGACGCGATCCGCCAAGATCCGGTGCTGGCGCGCGTCAAACTGATTGCCGAGCCTTGGGATATTGGCCCCGGTGGCTATCAGCTTGGAGCCTATCCACCGCCGTTTTCGGAATGGAACGACAAGTACCGCGACGGTGTGCGGCGGTTCTGGCGCAATGACGCGGGCCTTGCACCTGAATTCTCGCGGCGGCTGATGGGCTCGGCAGATAAGTTTGACCATTCGCGACGCCCTGCCACGGCTTCGGTGAATTTCATCACATCGCATGATGGTTTCACGCTGGAAGATCTGGTGACTTATACCATCAAGCGCAATCTCGCCAATGGCGAGGAAAACCGCGATGGCCATGACGACAATCACGCCGATAACATGGGCGTCGAAGGGCCAAGCCTTGATCCCACCATTCGCGCCGCGCGTGATCTGCGCAAGCGCAACCTGCTGGCCACGCTGCTGCTTAGCCAAGGCACGCCGATGCTGCTTGCGGGCGACGAATTGGGCCATTCGCAGGCTGGCAACAACAATGCTTACGCGCAAGATAATGATCTGACGCGCATTGATTGGGCCTCGGCGGATGTCGAACTGGTGGATTTCGTGCGCCAATTGACGGCTCTGCGCAAAGCGCATCCGGTGTTACGGCAGCGCCGGTTCTTGCATGCGCAAAAACGGTTGTCGGATGGTCTGCCGGATGCAATTTGGCGTCGTGCAGATGCGGCAATCCTGACGCCAAATGATTGGAATGACCCAAGTTTCCGCTGCATCGGACTAGAGCTGCGCATGGCCGCCGAGGGTCCGGATGTCGCAGATGCATTGTATCTGGTGTTTAATGGCGGCGGCAAGGCGGCGTTGCGCTTGCCCGAAACGGCGCCGCAATGGCGGTTGGTGCTGGACAGCACGCGACCGGCGCTTGTGCCCGAACCCCATGTCGCGCGGCTTGATATGCCGCCGCAATCTGTTTTCGTCTTTGAACCGCTGCTTACCGGAGGTGCCGTATGACCACTATTTCCACCAAACCTATCGCGGGGCAAAAGCCCGGCACGTCCGGTCTGCGTAAAAAGACCCCGGTTTTCATGGCGCCGCATTACCTTGAAAATTTCGTGCAGTCGATTTTTGATGTGGTGGGCACCCGTACTCAGGACGGACGCGGCAAAACCTTTGTGCTGGGCGGTGACGGGCGCTATTTCAACGACACGGCCGCCCAAGTGATCTTGCGGATGGCGGCAGCGAATGGGGCGCATCGGGTGATCATCGGGCAGGGGGCTTTGCTGTCTACGCCTGCCGCTAGCCACCTGATCCGGCTGAACAAGACCGATGGCGGCATCATCATGTCTGCGTCGCACAATCCCGGCGGTCCGAATGAGGATTTCGGCGTCAAGTTCAATATGTCGAATGGCGGACCCGCGCCAGAAGGCGTAACCGAGGCGATGTACAAACGTACGACAGAAATCACCGCCTATCATATTCTGGAAACCGCCGACATTGATCTGTCAAAGATTGGCCGCACCGCGGTGGGTGAGATGATTGTCGATGTGGTGGACCCGGTTTCTGATTACGCGGCGCTGATGGAAAGCCTGTTCGATTTCCCAGCGATTTCTGCAATGTTTAAAGGTGGATTTCGGATGCGGATGGACAGTATGTGCGCCATCACCGGGCCCTATGCTGTGGAAATCCTTGAAAAACGCCTTGGCGCTGCGGCTGGAACCTGTGTGAATGCAACACCGTTGCCCGATTTTGGCGGCATGCATCCCGACCCCAACCCCACTTGGGCCAAGGCGCTGATGGACGAGATGTTTGGCCCAAATGCACCGGATTTCGGTGCGGCCAGCGACGGCGACGGGGATCGCAACATGGTTGTGGGGGCGGGGGCTTATGTCTCGCCATCAGACAGTCTCGCGGTGCTGGCGGCCAACGCCCATCTGGCCCCCGGCTACAAGGCGGGGCTCAAAGGTGTTGCGCGATCTATGCCAACTTCCGCTGCTGCGGACCGGGTTGCGGCGTCGCTGGGCATTGCCTCGTACGAGACTCCGACGGGTTGGAAATTTTTCGGAAACCTCTTGGATGCAGGCCGTGCCACCATCTGCGGTGAAGAAAGTTTTGGCACGGGATCGGACCATGTGCGCGAAAAAGACGGGCTTTGGGCGATCCTATTGTGGCTGAACATCCTTGCCGTGCGCAAGCAGTCGGTTGCAGCGATCCTTGCCGAGCATTGGGCGAAGTTTGGCCGCAACTATTACAGCCGACATGACTTCGAGGCGATAGCCTCTGACAAAGCCGATGCAATGATGGCTGAGCTGCGCGGCGCTTTGGCCACGCTTCCCGGCACAACGCTTGAAGGCCTGACCGTGCAGGCGGCCGATGATTTCGCCTATACCGATCCTGTCGACGGCTCGATCTCCAAGGCGCAAGGGGTTCGGATTTTGTTCGAGGATGGTAGCCGCATCGTGCTACGCCTTTCCGGCACTGGCACCGAAGGCGCGACTTTGCGGCTTTATCTGGAGCGTTATGCAGCGGGGCCAGATGGGCTTGATCTTGACCCGCAAATGGCGCTCGCGCCAGTAATCCGCGCCGCCCATACTTTGGCCCAGATCGAAAGCTTTACGGGCCGCGTTGCGCCTGATGTCATCACCTGATGCACAAATGTCGGTTTCCGCTGCATAGGGGCGGAAACTGACCTTCAACAGTCGGAGTTGACTGCGACCCGCCCCACAATCGGCGCATCCTTGACACAGGTGTCGAGGGAGAGAGCGATGACAGTGCAGGGCGTGCGATCAGGGCGGCAAGCGCGGCAGGTCGAGCGGGCGAAGAAGGGCGGCGGTATGGGGCGACCTTATATCGTGCGCAATATCCCAACGTATGATGTGCTGTCAGAGGAAAACCTGCTGAAGGTGGAACATGCCGCCGACCGGATTTTGGCAGAAACCGGCATCGAGTTTCGCGATGATGCCGTGGCGCTAGAACACTGGAAGCGGGCGGGTGCTAAGGTAGACGGCTTGCTGGTGAAATTCGAGCCAGGCATGTTGCGGGAGATCCTGAAATCCGCCCCGTCCGAGTTCACCCAACATGCCCGCAACCCGGCCAATTCGGTGCGGATCGGCGGCAAAAACGTGGTCTTCGCGCCCGCCTACGGCTCGCCCTTCGTGATGGATCTGGACCGTGGGCGGCGGTTTGGCACCTTGGAAGATTTCCAGAATTTTATCAGACTGGCGCAGTCCAGCCCGAATTTCCACCACTCTGGCGGCACGATCTGCGAGCCGACCGATATTCCGGTGAACAAGCGGCACCTTGATATGGTGATGGCGCATTTGACCTTGTCGGATCGTCCGTTCATGGGGTCGGTGACCTCGGAGGAGCGCGCCGAGGACAGTATCGAGATGGGCCGTATTGCCTTTGGCAGCGATTTTGTCGACCAGAATTGCGTGATCCTTGGCAACGTCAATGTTAACTCTCCGCTGGTCTGGGACGGCACCATGACCAACGCGTTGCGGGCCTATGCGCGGGCAAATCAGGCGGCGGTGATTGTGCCGTTTATCCTTGGTGGCGCGATGGGGCCGGTGACGTCTGCGGGGGGGATTGCGCAATCTTTGGCTGAGACGATGGCGGGATGTGCGCTGACGCAGTTGGAGAGAAAAGGCGCTCCGGTTATTTTCGGCAACTTTCTGTCCTCGATGAGTCTGCGGTCGGGCAGCCCGACGTTTGGCACGCCGGAACCGGCTATCGGCAGCATGGTGATCGGGCAGTTGGCGCGGCGGTTGGGGTTGCCGTTGCGCTGCTCGGGGAACTTCACCACCTCAAAGCTGCCGGATGCGCAGGCGATGATGGAGGGGACGATGTCGATGCTGGCAGCAATCCATTGCGGGGCGAATTTCATCCTACATTCGGCGGGCTTCCTTGATGGCTTGCTGAGCATGTCTTACGAGAAATTCATGCTGGATGCGGACCTTTGTGGAAGCCTGCATTCTTATCTGGATGGCGTCAAAATCGACGATGATCAGCTGGCTGTTGACGCCTTTGCAGAGGTTGGGCCGGGCAATCATTTCTTTGGCTGCTCGCACACGATGGCGCATTATGAAACCGCGTTCTGGGACAGTGATCTGTCCGACAATGAGCCGTTTGAAAAGTGGGAGGCGGCAGGGTCGCATGATGCGGCGTATCGGGCGAACAAGCTGTGGAAAAAGCGGCTGGCAGAGTTTGAGGCCCCAAGCCTGGACGCTGGCATTGCCCAGGGTTTGCAGGAGTTCGTGGCTGCGAAAAAGGCCGGGATGGGAGACGCCTGGTATTGAGGTCCCAACTCGGGGCCAAATAAAGTCAAGCCTTTACAAGGGCTTGACCTTGCCATTTTAACATAAAATTAACACTTCTGCCCCTCGCGACCGATTTCTGACACAGAAATCGTGCACGGAAAACGGCTGCGTTTTCCTCCTAGCCCCGCAGGCCGGTCGCATCCAACAAGCCCATGCGCTTGGCTTCATAGTAATAACCTTTGGCATACCACATCATCGCGCGGTCCTCATTGCCGCGCGAGACCAGCCAAGCGCCACGCAGATATTTGCCAGCGTAGTGCAGATTGGTTTCTGCATCGAGCAAGCCTTCGGGCCGCCCCTTGTAACCCATCGTCGCCGCAGTTTGCGGGTGGATTTGCAAGAGCCCATAATAGGGCCCATTGCGCGCGCCGGCATTATAGCCGCTTTCGCGCCGGATCTGACGGTGCAACAGGCTTTCGGGGATCTCGTGTATCTTCGCCCATTTGGCGATCAGCGCGTGCATCTGTGGCGTGTCACCCGATGCGGGCGGCAGTTTCGGCTCTGGTTTGCGGCCACCACAAGCGGCCAGCGCTATGGTGCTTAATCCAAGCGAAAGCAGGGTGCGGCGCGACAATTGCATCAGAACATCCTTTGGGTTTTTCGCGTGATAGCGGGGCGGGGCGGTTGTGGGAAGGGCCATGAGCCGCAATAGGCGGGAAATGCGCTAGAGGCGTTGCTGATTGCCCAAACCTTTATCGCCCAAAACTTGATCGTGGGGCCGGATTGCACGCATTGTCATCCTGTTGTGATCAAGCCAGGCGAGATTGCCGCATATCTTGGGCTTGTGCTTCGCAAATCGCCAGATATGGTTGGCTAAAGATCACTACAGCCTGTTGACGACTGTTTAATACACGGAGTCTCTTGCGGAATGGATGGCGATTTTAGGACACAGTTTACCCGCGACCCGGCCAGCCTGAAACATTTTCCGGCGCTGGTGCTGAACGCGGATTTCAGGCCGCTGAGCTATTACCCGCTTTCGCTGTGGCCTTGGCAAGAGGCGATCAAGGCGGCGGTGCTGGACCGGGTGCAGATCCTTGCGGAATATGATCAGGTGGTGCGCAGCCAGCGACAAGAGTTCCGCATACCTTCGGTCGTGGTGTTGAAAGATTTTGTAAGACCCCAAAAGCGCGTGGCCTTCACGCGCTTTAATCTTTTTCTGCGTGACGCGTTTTGCTGCCAGTATTGCGGAGCCAAGGGCGATCTGACCTTTGACCATGTGCTGCCGCGATCAAAAGGCGGGGTTACCAGTTGGGAGAATGTGGTGGCGGCATGCTCGCCCTGCAATTTGCGCAAAGGCTCGCGGACGCTGAAACAGGCTGGGCTGCATCTGGCGAAAGTGCCACGGATGCCGACTGCCGATGAGATGCAGGCGCATGGCCGACGCTTTCCGCCGAACCATCTGCATGACAGCTGGATGGATTATCTGTATTGGGATGCGGAATTGGATGCTTGACGCGGCGCGCCGTCGGCTTTGCAAGCCTGTGCCATGCACAATCGTGCAAACCGTGGATTTGGCCAGTGCCGAAAGGGTTTGATTTATTCTGCCATGCAGCAAGCGCTTTCGGCTGACATAGAAGCAGTGCTAGACTTGCGGGGATGGCGGCGTTAAAAGAGCGTCGTTAGCGCTAACAGCGCACTGCAGCTCTGGCCCAAATCTGGCCCAAACTTCGAGGTAAGCCAATGGTTTCGCGAGTCATTCCGGTGGATGCTTTTGATCTGGTGATCTTTGGCGGCACCGGCGATCTGGCCAAGCGCAAGATTCTACCGGGGCTTTATCGCCGTTTCATGGCTGGGCAGATGACGGAAAACAGCCGGATCATCGGGGCTGCGCGTGCCGATCTGAACGACGATTCGTTCCGGGCTTTGGTGGGCGAAGCGATTGAGGAATTCGTGCCCAAAGATCGGCAGGATGCGAAGATCATCGCGCAGTTCCTTGAAAAGATTGCTTATGTCTCGATTGATGCGACGGGCGAAGGTGGCTGGGCCAAACTGCGCGGGATGATGCGCGAGGGCGTGGTGCGGGCGTTTTACTTTTCGGTTGCGCCCAGCCTGTTTGGCGCGATTGCCGAGCGGTTGCATCTGAATGAGATCGCAGATGCGCAAAGCCGGATCGTGGTGGAAAAGCCGTTCGGGCGGGATCTGGCCTCGGCCAAGGCGTTGAACGCTGTGCTGGCCAAGCATTTCACCGAAGCGCAGATTTACCGGATTGACCATTATCTTGGCAAGGAAACCGTGCAGAATCTGATGGCGGTGCGGTTCGCCAATATTCTGTTCGAGCCGCTCTGGAAGGCTGAATACGTCGATCATGTGCAGATTACCGTGGCGGAAACTGTGTCGGTTGACGGGCGTGGGGCCTATTACGACAAGTCGGGTGCGATGCGAGATATGGTGCAGAACCATATGATGCAGCTTTTGTGTCTGATTGCGATGGAGCCGCCCTATCACTTTGACCCTGACGCGGTGCGCGACGAAAAGCTGAAAGTTATCCGGGCGCTGGACCCCGTGAAGCCCGAACATATCGTGCGCGGTCAGTATAATGCGGGGGGCGGTGAAGGCTCTTACATCGAACATTCGGAAGACCCCTCCAGCAAGACCGAAAGCTATATCGCGCTGAAGGTGAAAGTGTCGAACTGGCGCTGGCAGGGCACGCCGTTTTATCTGCGGACGGGGAAACGGCTGCGGGCGCGGGCCTCGGAAATCGCGATTACCTTCAAAGAGCCGCCACATTCGATCTTTGACGATGCCTCGGGCTGGCGCGAAAACGTGCTGGTGATCCGGCTGCAACCGAATGAAGGCATGGAATTGCAGGTGATGATCAAGGAACCGGGGCCGGGCGGTATGCGTCTGATGCAGGTGCCGCTGGACATGAGTTTTGCGGCTGCTTTGGGGGATGAGGCCGATGATGTGCCGGATGCGTATGAGCGCTTGATCATGGATGTGATCCGCGGCAATCAGACCCTGTTCATGCGGGGCGACGAAGTAGAGGCTGCTTGGGCCTGGACAGATCCGTTGATCCAAGGCTGGGAAGCGCGGGGCGACAAGCCGCAGGGCTATGATCCGGGGTCAAGCGGGCCAGAGGATGCGTTGATGTTGATGCACCGCGATGGGCGTCGCTGGCGGGAGATCAAGGGATGAATTTCGTATCCTACCCTGACCGCGAATTCATGATGCTGGAACTGGCAGGCAAGATTGCCAGCCAGCTTTCTGAGGCGCTGAGCATGCATGGCCGCGCCTCGTTCTCGGTGCCGGGGGGCACGACGCCGGGGCCTATTTTTGATATTTTGTCGGGGGTTAACCTTGACTGGGCCAATGTCTCGGTAATCTTGAATGACGAGCGTTGGGTGGGCGAGGACAATCCGCGCTCTAACACGCGGCTGCTGAAGGAGCGGTTGTTGGTTAACAAGGCGGCTGCGGCGATGCTGGTGCCGCTTTACGCTGAAGCGGCCGAGCCGGAATCGGTGCTGGGAGCGCTGGCCGAAGGGGTCGCGCCGCATCTGCCGCTGACGGTTTTGCTGCTGGGCATGGGCAGTGACATGCACACCGCGAGCTTGTTTCCGGGCGCTGACCGGTTGGCGGAGGCGATGGCTGCCGATGCGCCCTTGGTGATGCCGATGCGGGCCGAGGCTGCGGGCGAGCCGCGCATCACCCTGACGGTGCCGGTTCTGGCCGGGGCGATGAATATTCATATCCTGATCACCGGCGCTGAAAAGCGCGCGGCGATTGAGGCAGCGGCGCATCTGCCGGCGCTTGAAGCGCCGATCCGGGTGGTGCTTGACAATGCAACGGTCCATTGGGCCGAATAGAAAGCGGAGTGGCTGATGTCGGAAAAATGGCAAGCGTTGAGAGATCATGCGACCAGCGTGGCGCGGCGGCCGATTGTATCGCTGTTTGAGGCACCCGGACGGGCGCAGGCTTTCAGCGTAGATGCGGGCGCGGCGCGTCTTGATTATTCCAAGACCAATATTGACGAGCAGACCAAAGCGATGCTGCTGACCTTGGCCGAAGTCTCGGGCGTGGCGGAAAAGCGGGCGGCGATGTTTGGCGGCGAGAAAATCAACGACACCGAAGGCCGCGCAGTGCTGCATACCGCGTTGCGCGCCGGGATTGAGGCCAAGGTGTTCACCGATGGCGTTGATGTCATGCCCGAGATTCGCAAAACCAAAGCCCGGATGGCGATTTTCACCCGCGAAGTGCGCACCGGTAAGTTCGTCGGCCAAGGCGGCAAAATCACCGATGTTGTCAATATCGGCATTGGCGGTTCAGACTTGGGCCCGGCGATGGTCACTTTGGCTCTGGCGCCGTTCCACGATGGCCCGCGCGTGCATTACGTTAGCAATGTCGATGGCGCGCATATTTCGGACGTGCTGAAGGGATTGAACCCGGAAACCACTTTGGTGATCGTGGCCTCGAAAACCTTCACCACGATTGAAACCATGACCAATGCCGAAACGGCGCGGGCCTGGATGGCGAAGAAAGTTACCACGCCAGCGAAGCAATTCGCAGCGGTGTCCACGGCTGCCGACAAAACGGCGGCGTTCGGCATTGATAGCACACGGGTGTTCGGCTTTGAAGATTGGGTCGGCGGGCGCTATTCGGTCTGGGGACCGATTGGTCTCGCGGTGATGCTGGCAATCGGGCCGGAAGCGTTTGAGGATTTCCTTGCTGGTGGCCGCGCAATGGATGACCATTTCCTGACCGAGCCGTTTGCGCAGAACATGCCGGTGTTGCTGGCTTTGGTCGGCATCTGGCACAATCAGGTTTGCGGCCATGCCAGCCGCGCGGTTCTACCCTATGATCAACGGCTTAGCCGCTTGCCTGCCTATTTGCAGCAGCTGGAAATGGAAAGCAACGGCAAGTCGGTGGCGATGGATGGCTCGGATCTTCCGACCCATTCCGGCCCGGTGGTGTGGGGCGAGCCCGGCACCAACGGCCAGCATGCGTTTTATCAGCTGATCCACCAAGGCACCCGGGTTGTGCCGTGTGAATTCATGGTGGCCAAGCAGGGACACGAGCCGGATCTGGCGCATCAGCACCTGCTGCTGGTGTCAAACTGCCTTGCGCAATCCGAGGCTTTGATGCGCGGCCGCAGTCTGAATGAGGCCCGCGCAATCATGCAGAAAAAGGGTGCAGTGGGTGACGAGTTGGAACGTCAGGCGCGGCATCGGGTGTTTCCGGGCAACCGGCCCTCGACCACTTTGGTTTATCCGAAGCTTACGCCGTTTGTGCTGGGCCAGATCATCGCACTCTATGAGCATCGGGTGTTCGTCGAAGGCGTGATCCTTGGGCTGAACTCTTTCGATCAATGGGGCGTCGAATTGGGCAAAGAGCTGGCGCTTGCACTGCAGCCGATCCTTGAGGGCGGCGATGTCAGCGGCAAGGATGGCTCTACGCAGGCTTTGGTGGAATATCTGCGGGTATAAGTTCATCGCGGATTTGCGGTTATCTTTTGTGCGCAAATATCCTTTGGGCGGTAAGGGGGGCGGAAAGCCCCCCTTGTTGTTTCACTTCAAAGCAGCGGTCACGATGATTTCGACCAGATAATCTGGCGTTGCCAGTTTGGCTTCGCCCGTGGCACGCGCCGGAGTGTTGCCTGCCGGAACCCAAGCATCCCAAACCGCATTCATTTCGTCAAAGCTGGCAATGTCGGCCAGCCAGATCTGGACGGACAGGATACGGGTCTTATCGGTGCCAGCCTCGGCCAGAACGCGATCAACTTCTGCCAGACAATCCTTGGTCTGCTGGGCGACACTGGCACCCGGCGTACCGATTTGGCCAGCCAGCCAGACGATGCCATTGTAGGCCACCGCCTCGGACATCCGCGCGCCTGCGCCAATACGTTTGATCTCGGTCATTCGATTTCCTTTCTGAAAGCTGTCGATTGCTAACGCAGCTGGCGGCAAAGGGGAAGGGTTCCACAAACGCGCGGGTGTAATCGGCACGGTGTGCGGGGTTTACGGCGGCAAGCCAGATCGTGCCGAGGCGCGCAAATTCGGGTGATCTGCTGCTGCGGCGCGTTGCGTGGACGCACAGGATCGCGTAAGGCGAGCATTGTCCGAATTGAAGCAGTGAAAGATGACCGATGCCCTTGCGCCTTGTTAGCCTTGTTGCGGTTCTGGCCCTAAGCGCTTGCGGCTCTAGCAGCGATATGCAGCTTTACCCGACCGCTGGGCCGTTTTCGCAGCAGACACCGCCACCGGTGATCCACGCCACGGCCGAGACCAGCGACGGGACTTCGGGCGCGCTCAGCTTCAGGCTGCCCGACCGCACCAAATGCAGCGGCACTTGGTCGGCTTTGGCGCCGAAAGTGGTGTCACGCTCGCGCGGGCTATCGCTGAGCCTGCGTGGCCCGGGTGGCAATGTGGGCAACAAGACCGAATCCGTCGGCGGCATCAATCCGGGCGAGATTTATGCGGTGTGCAAGGATGGCACCGTGGTGCAGGGCAAGTTCATGATGGGCTCCAGCACCACCAGCGGCACCGGCACCGCCACCGATACCCGAGGCAACACCTACAAACTGTTGTTCTAAGTCGCGCTTGCGTGCAGCTAAAACGGCGACCTCTGAAGGGGGCGCGGTTTTTTTTGTGGGTTGGGGATGTTTGGCTTGGATATTTGGCGGGGCAGGCGGCATGGAGAGCCCGCTTTTTCTGGGCTGTGATCAAAGCCGGATGCGCTATCACAATGCAATAGCGTAGCGTTATCAATGGTTTGTGTTGGATTGGAGCGGGTGAAGGGAATCGAACCCTCGTCACTTGCTTGGGAAGCAAAAGCTCTACCATTGAGCTACACCCGCACTGCCAGTCTGAATATCCTCAGACTACAGAAAGCGCAAGACGCCGCGCGCCAAACTACTACCAGATTTACGCCTTCAATGAGGACTTTGCACCTCGCCAACCAGAAGGGTGAGCGGGAAGCAAGTGTCGCGAAGGTCGTTCCGGTCCATGGCGTTCGATTACATTCGGATCAAGCCTGACCTGCGACAAAGTTGTACTTACGGGCCTTGAATAGCCCCTAGATTTGTAGACGCCTTGCTTGGTAATTTTGGAAGCAAGGA
>NZ_BSPP01000009.1 GCF_030161095.1 Cypionkella aquatica | reverse complement strand
GCCGCATTTGAAAGTCTTTCCAAACTCTCGGCGACAAGCCCCGCTGTGATCGCCTCAGGTTGCAAAAGCAGATCGTGCTGCCTTGCCCGGGTGCGCAGAGAAACACGCAGCACCTCAAGCACCACAGCCTCCAGATGCGGTGCTGGCAAGCGCCAACCCGTCGGGTCAGCCCGCTTGGTGATCAGGCGGCGGGAGATGTAATAGCGAAAGCGACGGTTGTGGCGGTTGGTATGACTGGGGGTCAGACGATCACCGGTTTCGTCGTAGAACTTTGCCATCAGCGGAGCGGACGGTTCCACAGAGTTTTGTGGGGCGGTGGACGTCGAATCCACGTCAGTCGCAGCAGCCGGCGCGACCGGGCGCTGCCGCTTGCGGGCCGCGGTCTCCTGCAGCTTCGTCTGCACAGCTGACCACAGCGCCGCGTCGATAATCGGCTCATGCTGGCCGGGATGAACCAAGCTCTTGTGGCGGATCAAACCGCGATAGACCGGGTTGGTCAGCAGATAGTGCAATTGGCCGTTCGAGAACGGTGTGATGGTTGAGCCAACGGCCACCCCTGCTGCATGATCGCATTTGCGTGGGCTCAGGCCCTGCGCGGCTGCTGCAATCCGCGTGGCGCCGAGGCTGCCAGCCGTGAGGTAGAGATCAAACAGCCTGCGCACAGTCTCGGCCTCTGTTAGATTGATCTCGAGCACCCTGGCCTTGAGAGGATCTTTCGGCGGATCGTACCCCAGTGGCAAGTTGCCGCCTATCCACAGCCCTTTGCGCTTTGACGCGGCGATCTTGTCGCGGATGCGCTCTGCGGTAACCTCGCGTTCGAATTGGGCAAAGGACAGCAGTACATTGAGGGTTAACCTGCCCATGGAGGTCGAGGTATTGAACGCCTGCGTCACCGACACAAACGAGCAGCCACGGCGATCCAGTTGATCGACCAGCCGTGCGAAGTCAGCCAGCGAGCGGGTGAGCCGGTCAATCTTATAGACCACGATCATGCCGATGCGCCCGGCCTCGACCTCGGCCAGCAGGCGTTGCAAGGCGGGGCGTTCCATGGTGCCACCGGATAGACCGCCGTCATCAAAGCGCACGGGCAGGCCCCTTGGTGATCAGGCGGCGCGAGATGTAATAACGAAAGCGTCGGTTGTGGCGGTTGGTGTGACTTGGGGTCAGCCGGTCGCCAGTTTCGTCGAACAACTTTGCCATCAGCAGGGCCGAGGGTTCGACAGAGTTTTGTGACGTGATCGATGCGGAATCAGCCTCGGTCGCGAACGCGCCAGTGCGCTGACGCTTGCGAGCTGCCGTCTTTTGCAGCTTCGTCTGCACGGCGGACCACAGCGCCTCGTCGATGATCGGATCATGCTGGCCAGGATGAACCAAACTATTGTGGCGGATCAAACCGCGATAGACCGGGTTGGTCAGCAGATAATGCAACTGGCTGTTTGAGAACGGGGCGATGGTTGCCCTAAATGCCGCCCCTATTACATGATCAGATTTGCGTGGGCTGAACCCCTGCTCGGCCGCTGCGATCCGTGTCGCACCAAGACTGCCTGCGGCAAGATAGAGGGCAAACAGGCGGCGCACGGTTTCGGCCTCAGTTGTATTGATCTTCAAGGCACGCAAACCTTGAGAGGGTCTTTGGGAGGATCATACTCCAATGGCAAGTTGCCGCCCATCCACAAGCCTTTGCGCTTTGATGCCGCGATCTTGTCGCGGATGCGCTCTGCAGCGGCATCGCGTTCGAACTGGGCAAAGGACAACAGCACGTTCAGGGTTAACCTGCCCATCGAGGTAGAGGTATTGAAGGCCTGCGTCAGCGAGACCAAGGAGCAGCCCCGGCGATCCAGTTGTTCGACAAAGCGCGCGAAGTCAGCAAGCGAGCGGGTGAGCCGGTCAATCTTCTAGACAACGATCATGCCGATGCGCCCGGCTTCTACCTCGGCCAGTAAGCTTGCAAGGCGGGGCGCTCCTTGCTGCCACCGGACAGACCGCCGTCGTCAAAGCGCTCGGGCAGAAGTTTCCAACTCTCATTGCGTTGGCCGCTGACATAGGCCGCGGAAGCCTCATACTGCGCATCCAGCGAGTTGAAGCCCTGCTCGAGGCCCTCCTTCGTGGATTTGCGGGTGTAGATCTCGGTGGTCGCCGTATCATTAAAAAAGGGTGATGCTGGGGCGTTCATGCCTGCGCTCTCAACTGGCGTCGCGCACCAGCCGGTTTGC
>NZ_BSPP01000008.1 GCF_030161095.1 Cypionkella aquatica | reverse complement strand
CCGTCCCTTCCTTGGGGAGGACTCTAGTCGCAGATGGAGGAAAAATCCCGTGGCAGGTCACCCTAGCTCGCTTCTTGGCCCTCTTCCGTTTGCGCCTCTCGGATAGAATAATCAAAAGAGCGACGTGAGGTCTAGCCATATTCCTGCCTAGAAAGGTCAACGCTCCTTGTTCACAGCATTGCATTCGAAGACAATTTATCCTTATTGCATGCTCAAGTTTTGAAGATATAGCAGTACGATCTTGGTGAGAGGATCGAGAAGCATCACGCAATCTTTGCGAGAAAACAGACTGCTTTCTAGCAAGCCCCGTCATCCGATCCGAGCGCCAAGTTTCTTTACGGCCCGATGTTCTATCCATCGCGCTGATGCCGACACCCGTACGATACCTCACCAAAACCTCGTCAATGAAAGCAATCCGGCTCTCAAGTGCGGCCCGGAACCCAAGGATAAGATCCTCGTAACACCCATCATCTATTTCTCCATAGATATCGAACAGAGAGCGGTGCCAAGCACCAGTCGCGCCCACGTATAGGCCCATTTGTTCTGTAGCGCGGAGCGCTGATGTGTCCCGCAGAAAGAACGCTGCTTTACTCGGAAAGCTACCGGGATTCGCCATACCAGTCTTGTCGATCTCTTCGAAGCGTGAGTGCAGGAGGAGAGCGTTAGTATGATTAAAGGCTTCACAGACCCTAATCGCGCGCTGTGGCATCGAAATATCATCTGCCGCCGCCGCTATCACGTACTCAGTCGTTATTTTCCGCATACACGCATTGATATGGGCAGCAAGGCCAAGATTATGTGGGTTTCTGTTCAATTCTACACGGTGGTGGCCTGAATATCCTGCCACCGCCGCCTGGATGATTTCAAACGTCCTGTCAGTAGATGCATCATCCGAGATAAGAATTGTAATTGGCTCTCCATCCTGAGCGAGCGCGGCCTTGACTGCTTCGGCCGCATAGGCCTCTTGATTATAGGATAGAAGAAGGAATGTGGTACGCAAAACTAATACTCCGTCGATTCGAGCGCGAGCCGCAGTGCGGATTCGAATACATTGCTGTCGATATGATATCCCGCCCTGAACGCGTCAAAACCGCTACAGAGTGGCTGGTCCGGTGTCGTGAACAAAAAACGCAGCCGACTTTCGGTGAGGCTAGCAAAATTCGTATAAGAGCAGAATTTGCCGTGCCGTGGTGGAAGCCAGCTCAGAAGGCGTGTGCCAAGTTGAGAGAATGAGGTATTGGTGAAAGTTGCGGCGGATGGTCCGATAACAAAAGCCGCGCTCGCTAGGAGTTGCACTTGATCGCGAAAGATAAGAATCTCAGGATAAACCGCGCTGAAACCATGGTGTTTGGTGATCGACAGAAGCTCTGCCTGATTGTAAGAGCGTCGACGGTTTCCGCGCGCCAGAAAGATCCGCTTCTTCTGTACAGGCGCACTGATGCTTAGCCGGTCGAGGATCGCGCCATGATATTGGCGAATTACGTTGCGGTTGGAGCCATAGTCAATGAGGTCCGGACAAGCGCCTGGACGTTGGTTAATGGGTTCACGCACCAGACTATCGACCATCACTATCCGTTCTTGACGCGAAGAGTCTAAGCGCCCAGTAAATGGTATTTATTACTACTTTCTTGCGTTTGCGATGAAAGTGCAAAATGATCTTGGGTATTAGTTTTGCCGGCTCTCCCGGATAAATGCGTTTCCTCATGAGAGGTGTGGGGGGCTGCATCGCGGACAATCAAGCAATCCTAATCTTTGTCGAGGAGAAGGAAGACCTTGTCAAGAGATGGGGCCCGGTTGGCGAAGTCGTCGCAATCCAGTTTAAAATAGGTGTTGATTTCATCCGATCCCGTTTCGACAGCGCCAAAGCGGCGATGAAAGGCAAGGGTGCGTGTGTTTTCGGTACGCACGTCAAAGATGGCCTCTGTGCAGCCCAAGGTTCCGAAGGCGATGCGATAGATGAGCAGAGCAGAATCCAGAGCTGCCTTGGAGGGCTTGTTCGCATCCAGAATCCAGCTTCCCCAAGTGAAACGGCCCTCTGCGATGTCATAGAGACGCAGGACTCCGCAGCGCGCGCCATCATCGCGGCGCTCGATGATGAAGTAGTACTCCCGCCCGATCGCTTCGCGCGCCTTATAGGCTTCGATCCAGGCCCTTTGTGCCTCAAAAGATGGGGATGGGGCAGACAAATGGCGACCATGCTCGGGTGATGTCCGCAGGCCTTGGATATAGACTGCGTCGTCGGGCCGGACGAGGCGGAAGCGGATGTTGTGGCCTTCAATTGGGTTCGGGAGTGCCATCATCCGCTAGCCCTGTTCGAGGGCAGCACGCAGCTTCTCGGCTGTGTCGGACGGGGTTTGCGGTCCCATGGGCAGACTAAAGACCTCGCCGGCAAGCTGCTGCGAAATGGGAAAATCACCGGGAAGATGTCCCAGCCCGGCATAGGCGCCCTGCATGTGTGGCGGAATCGGATAGTGGATCTGGGTGCCGATGCCCTTGGCCGCGAGCACCCGCATCAAGCGCTCGCGCTCGCTGCTGCGCACGACGTAGAGATGCCAGACGTGCTCACTTTCGCTCGCCACCTGTGGCAAGATCAGCCCGCTGTCCTGCAACGCAGCCGCATAAGAGGCGGCCAGCGCGCGGCGCCGATCGGCCCAGGCATCAAGATGCAAAAGTTTTACGCGCAACACTGCCGCCTGAATCGGATCGAGCCGGGAATTTGTCCCCGCTACCTCATGTACATACTTCTCACGCGAGCCGTAATTGCCTAGCAAACGCACCTTTTCTGCCAGATCAGAGCGGTTGGTGGTGATGGCACCGCCATCTCCCATCGCTCCGAGGTTCTTGCCGGGGTAAAAGCTCCAGCAGGCGATATCGCCATGTGCGCCTATACGCCGCCCCTTGTAGCAGGCGCCATGCGCTTGGGCGGCATCTTCGATGACCGACAAGCCTCTCCGTTTGGCAATGTCGAGAATTGGCTCGAGATCGGCAGGCTGGCCGTAAAGATGCACCGGCATGATGGCCCGGGTACGTGGCGTGATCGCAGCTTCGATTCGCGACGGGTCAATGTTGAAGCTGGCCGGATCGGGCTCGACCGCCACTGGACGCGCACCAACCGCGGAGACCGCAAGCCAAGTGGCCACGAAAGTATGTGACGGCACAATCACTTCGTCGCCCGCGCCGATGTCCAGGGCACGCAAGGCGAGTATCAAGGCATCCAGCCCGTTGGCGGCGCCCACCGCATGCGCGGCCCCGCAATACGCGGCCCATTCCGCCTCAAAAGCTGACAGTTCGGCACCGCCAATATACCAGCCGCCATCAAGCACACGCAGGACCGCCGCGTCTATGGGGTTCTTCAGCTCGAGATAGGCATCGCGCAGATTGAGGAAAGGGATCACGATGCCTCCGCCACGGCTTTGAGAAAATCGTCGTAATTTCGATAGTAGTCGGCTTCGTCATAGGCCTGCGACGCCAGCACCATGCAGACCGCGCCCTGACTAAACATGTCCATTTCGCGCCAGATCAGCCGATTCACGTAAAGTCCTTGACGCGGATTGCGCAGGACGTATTCCGAGCGGGACTGGCCGTCGTCGATAATGACGCGGAAGCTGCCGGAGAGAGCAAAGATTACCTGCTCAAGGTTACGGTGAGCATGACCGCCGCGAGAGGAGTCGACCGGCACGTTGTAAAGATAATAGACCCGGCGGATATCAAACGGCAGATGCCGCCCACCTTCGACGAAGGTCAGATCGCCGCGTGGATCGGTAATAACGGGAAGCTCGATCAGCTTGACGCTGCCCGCCTTCACGGGGGTGTCCCGGTGGCCCGCATCAAGATTTGACAAATGCTCACTCATCCTTGGTACCTTTTCGAAACGGCGGGTCTACAATGGGTTACGGTGTCTTATTCTGATCATGGCGTCATATATGAAATGCTCTGCTCAGGCCAGAGTGAGACTGCCTTGGACCTGCAGAGCTTCCTAACCATGCGGCAAGTCGGCAGCGCTTCATTCATGCTGAGCGCGAATTCCCTCCGAGCAAGGACAGCTTTCAGGAGTGCCATTCTCCCCCCCCGCCTAGATCTGCACTTAACTCACAATTGCTTGATCGTTTTGACGCAGAAGTGGTGGGACGCCATGTGCGCGCTACCGTTCCGGCGACGGGCAATGGCAGGCAGACTGCCAGTCATGCAAGTGGGCGGACATGCAACCCATAAATATTATCGCTCATCTCATAACACAGACAAGACAGCGCTCGCCCAAGGGCTGTTCGTTTCTTTCAATGAAAATCCCGGCTTGGAAACAACTTCCTTGCCTGTTCGCGGGGATGGCGGGCGGTGGATCTGGCATCGCGGCCTATGGGGCGCTTTATCTCGTCTGCGCGACCGTCGTTTGACGGGATGATTACGGGGCGGCCAAGGGTGGCCAGCAGGGGTGACACGTCTTCCACCCGTTCGGCGATCAGGTGGGTGGTAGGGCCATCGCGCTGAATCCGACCGGTGACGCTGACCAGCCGCCCTGCTATCACGGCTTTGCGGAATGCCTCATAGACCTGTTTCCAGACGACTACATTCGCGGTGCCAGTTTCATCCTCCAGCGTCAGAAAGATCACGCCCGCTGCCGTGCCGGGGCGTTGGCGGGTGATCACAAGGCCGGTCACGGTGGCGCGGCCTTGTGTTTGCGCCAGCCGGTCATTGCCGATGCTTTCGGGCAGGCGCGGGCGCAGCAGTTCCATCGGGTGAGCACGCAAGGATAGGCGCAGCGACAGGTAATCCTCAATCACCTCTTGGCCAAGCGTCATTTGGGGCAGGTGGACGGCGGGTTCAACGCCGCCTTCATCATCGGAGCCGAACAGCGGCAGCGGCGCGGGGGCCTTCAGCGCTTTGGCTGCCCAAAGTGCATCGCGGCGGGTCATGCCAAGGGCGGCGAAGGCATCGGCCTCGGCGAGCCTTTCCAGCGTGTCGGGATGCACGCCCGCCCTGCGCCACAGGCTTTCAACATCGGGATAGCCGTTGCCCCGGGCGGCCGCGATCCAAGAGGCGTCTTCTTCGCGCATTCCCTTGATCTGGCGAAACCCCAGCCGAAGGGCGAGTCCGCCATCCGGTCGTAATTCTATTGTGCAATCCCAAACCGAATGGTTGACCGAGATCGAGCGGACCTCCACACCATGGTCGCGGGCGTCGCGCACCAGTTGGGCGGGCGCGTAGAACCCCATCGGCTGGCTGTTCAGCAGGGCGCAGGTGAAGACAGCCTGATGGTGGCATTTGAGCCAAGCCGAAATATAGACCAGCCGCGCGAAACTGGCCGCGTGAGATTCGGGGAAACCATAGCTGCCGAACCCTTCAATCTGGGCAAAACAACGGGCTGCGAAGTCAGCATCATAACCGCGCGACAGCATGCCAGAGACGAACCGTTCGCGGAAAGACCCTATGGTGCCCATGCGTTTGAATGTGGCAAGTGACCGGCGCAGGCGGTCGGCTTCCGCAGGCGTGAAGCCAGCAGCCACCACGGCGATCTGCATTGCCTGTTCCTGAAACAACGGCACGCCGTAAGTGCGGCCCAGAACCTCCATCAGGGCAGGTCCAAGGTCTTCGACCTGCTCGCGCTTCATGCGGCGGTTGATGAAGGGATGCACCATGCCGCCCTGAATAGGGCCGGGGCGGACGATGGCCACCTCACAGATCAGATCGTAAGAACAGCGTGGGCGCATTTTGGGCAGAAAGTTCAGTTGCGCGCGGCTTTCGACCTGAAACACCCCAATAGCATCGGCGCGGCAAAGCATGTCATAAACCTTTGTCCGCTCTGCATCCTCCTTGGGGAGGGTCAAACCCGGGTCGGGACGCAGAGTCGCTAGGTTCATGGTGATGCCAGAGTGATCTTTCAGAAGAGTGAAAGCCTTGCGGATGGCCGTCAACATGCCAAGCGCCAGAATATCGACCTTCATCAATCCCAGCGCGTCGATATCATCCTTGTCCCATTCAATTATGGTACGATCCTCCATCGCGGCATTTTCGATCGGGCACATCTCATCCAGCCGCCCGTGCGTTATGACGAAGCCTCCGACATGCTGGCTGAGGTGACGGGGAAAGCCGATGATCTCGCCAATCAGCCGCACCGCCAGTTGCACGCGGCGGTCTTCAATGGAGAGCCCGGCGTCGCGCAAGCGATCTTCGCCGGGGGCGGCTGAGGACCAGCCCCAGATTTGGCCCGACAATCGTGCAATGACATCCTGCGACAGGCCCATGACCTTGCCGACCTCACGGATGGCAGCGCGACTGCGGAAATGGATGACGGTCGCCGTCAGTCCAGCGCGTTCGCGGCCATAGCGGGCATAGATCCACTGAATGACCTCCTCGCGACGTTCATGCTCGAAATCGACGTCGATATCCGGTGGCTCGTTGCGTTCCTTCGAGATGAACCGCTCAAAGATCAGGGTGATGCTTTCGGGCGGTACCTCGGTGATGCCTAGGAGATAGCAGACCACCGAATTGGCGGCAGACCCGCGCCCCTGACACAGGATGCCCTTTGATCGGGCAAATTGGACGATGTCGTGAACGGTCAGGAAATAGGGCGCGTAGTCCACCTCGCGGATCAGGGTGAGTTCCTTCTCGACGCGGTGGACGATCTTGGGCGGCGGACCTGCGGGATAGCGCAGGTGCAACCCGGCGCGGGCCAAGCGTTCCAGCCGGTCTTGCGCCGGCTCACCGTCTTGCGCCTCGTCAGGATACTGGTAGCACAGATCGTTCAGCCGGAAGGCGCAGCGATCGGCAATTTCCACTGTGCGGCGCAGGGCTGCGGGATGCCGGTGAAACAGCCGCGCCATTTCCGCCCCCGATTTCAGGCGGCGTTCACCATTGGCCAGCCGATGCTCGCCGATGTTGTCGATGGTGCATTGGGTGCGCAGGCAGGTCAGCACATCGGCCAGCGGACGTCGGGCTGCGCGATGCATCAGCACATCGCCCACCGCGACCATGGGCATGTTCACCCCTTGGGCCAGCATGGCCAGTTGGTCTAGGCGCGCCTGATCGCGGCCATCATATCGGGGGGCTGCGCCAAGGAAGCACTGGCTGGGAAAGGTGCGGGCGACGGAAAGCAGATCGCTATGCGCGGTTTTGGGGTGATCATCCTCCTGCGGATCGGGTGGCAGGGCGATCAGGATCATGCCTTGCCCCCATTCTGTCAGATCGGCCCGCTGAAGGTGGCATTCGCCTTTCGGCGCGCGGCGCTTGCCCAAGGACAAAAGCCGGGTCAGCCGCGACCAGGCCGCCAGATCGGTCGGCAGGGCCAGCCATTCCACCGGGCTGTCGGTCAGCACCAGCCGTGCCCCCGCAATCAGTTTCGGCAGATGGGCGTCTGACATGACAGGAGAATCGGTCTGGCCGGTAAAATGCGGCACGGTCTGGCGGCTGGAATGGTCGGTGACGCGCTGCGACCGGATGGTCGGGCCATCCTGTGCGGCCTCATTCGTTGCCTGTGCCTCGTCCCGCAGCCGGGCCAGTTCCTTCAGCGCAGAATAGGCGCGCACAACGCCTGCCACCGAATTGCGGTCTGTGATGGCGATGGCAGCAAGACCCAGTTCCACCGCGCGGGTTACCAGCTCTTCGGGATGCGAGGCCCCGGTCAGGAAGGTAAAATTCGAAGTGACGCACAACTCGGCATAGGGCTGGAAGCGGAGCGCGGTCATGCGAACTCCCCCTGAACATACCAGTTTTGCGCCGATCCCGGGGCGGGCCAGTTTTGCGCCCTTGCGGACGCGGGCCAGCCTTGAGCCTCTGGGTTGGACCAGCCCGGCGCTTGTGGGGTCACAAACAGCCAGAGGCGCGGGCCTTCCTGCGTCTCGATCCGCCAGTAATCGCGCAGACCGGACCGCCAGGCAGGATCGTCAAACCACCATTCTGGGGTGATCCGCTCCGGCCCCGTCGCGCGGAGCGTGGTGAAGCGCATCCGGCGCCAGCGGAAACTGGTGGGCGGGGTGCCAGAGGCCACGGTCGCGGGCTCTGGCGGGAACAGTGTGATAGGGCGCAGCGATCCGGAGCTATGTGACATCGGTTCGGGTTCGGAATACACGGCGGGGGCCAGCAGAAAGCTGCGTTCCGGGATAAGGCTGGTTGCAGGCAACAGCCGCAGCACACGATCAAACCCGATGCGATTGCCGACAGACGAAAGAAGGTCTGACAGCGCATCTTCATGCCGGATTGCGGAGCCTCCACCACCGATCTGTTCTGGCGCAAGCGCCTCAACCACCGTGGCTGTCAGCCGCAGCGCGTCGATGCCGTAACCCGAGTCGACCTCGTCCACGCCTTTGGCAAACAGCGCGGCGATGCGGATGGGGTCACGCATGGCGCGCGCAAGGCCGATCTCGACCACCACCAACCCCTTGTCCACACGGCGCAGTTCCAGCCGCACGCGGCGCGCGGCCATATGGGTCGCGGCCAGCTTCGCGCACAGCCGGTCCAGCAGGCGCGCAAGGCCCGCCATCACATCTGATTGCAGGCCGATGGGGTCGGGCAGGGTCATCCGCACCCCAAAATGCGGCGCGTCAGGTTCTGCCACCACGGGTTCATCACGCTGCCCAAGCGCCTGATCCAATCGTAGTACCAGCCCCTGACCAAACCGCCGTGCCAAGGGCGCACGCGGCAGATGCGCCAGATCAGCAATGCACGCCAGACCCACGCGCGACAACGCCTCAGCCGTGGCATGGTCCACCCGCAGGGCTGTCACAGGCAGATGCCCGATGCCGACTGCCAACTGCCCGTCCGCCACGATGCCACCACCATGACGTGCCAGTGCATGGGCCGCGCCCCGCGTTTCTGCAATGGCGGTGGCTGCGTGCAGCCCTGCGCGGTCCAGCCGGGCCTGCAGATCGCCGCGCAGATCGGCCTCTCCGCCGAACAGATGCGGCACCCCCGAGATATCAGCCATCAGCCCATCAACGCCGTCCGTCGCCACCATCGGCGCATATCGGCTGGCCCAACGGCGCAGACTGGCCAAGACCGCTGCCTCGCGCGCAAGGTCTGCAGCGCGGGTGGCAAGATCGGGGCAAATGGCGCGGGCATCGGCCAATGCCATTCCGCGCGACAGGCCCCGCGCTGTGGCCACCGGGTTCAGACAATGCAGATGATCGCTATTGCCCGACCGGTGGGTCAGCGCAAAAGGCCCTTCAAGGGGCCGTGTCCTCAGGCTTGTGTCGCTGGCCAGCCTCGGAAACCATATGGACAGCAGCCGACGCACCATTCCAGTTCACCATCCAACTTCCAATTGTTCCCTTTTTGTTCTTATTAAGGTTCCAGTGATGCAGAGTCGAGTCTGCAGACGGGCTTGCGACAGATTGGCACTGCCATCGGGTTTCAGTCGCATTGCTGCCCGCGCCTTCGCGGATCAGCATCAGACCCGTTGTGCCCCCGGCCTCGGCAGCCAGTTGCAAGCGGCGGCCAGCGGTCAACGACAAATGGCCTGAAGGTTCGGCGATCACAAGGCTGACGGGGGCTGCGCGCAGGGTTTCCTCGATGCACCAAAGCAAATCAGTCTCACCGTTAGGACGAAACAGATGCAGCCGCTCGCCCACACCACGCGGCAACCCGCGCAGCATTGGCAGTTCGGGAATATGGTTGGGCACGATCCAGACCAGAGGGCCGGGATGACGCACTGCCTGAAACAGCGCAAAGGCGCGGCGGCCCAGTCCTTCGGCCTCATGGACCCTTCGTGGATGCAGGGCAAAGGGATCGGCAGGGATCACCCGCTGGCGTAGGTCAAGCTGCATCTTCGCGCACCCCTTCAGCTACGATCTTCAACATCCCATCGGCCAAGGGGCGTTGCAGTTGCAGGGCCTCAGTCACAGGTGCCGTCAGCCACAGCCGCCATTCTTGCGGTGTGGTCAGGATCACCGGCATCGCCTTGGGGTGCACCGCGGCCACTTCGGCATTGGGCGCGCAGGTCAGAAAGCCGAACAAGTCTGCCGTCACCTCACCCTCTTTCAGCTTGCGCACCGATGTCCATTCCGTGCGGATGCCTGCAAAAAACGCCAAGGGCCTCCCCTGGCCAAGCGCGAACCAGACTGGGTGATTGCGGGACGCACCGGGCCGGCTGTCGATCTCGGAAAAGCTGGTGAAGGGCACAAGGCAGCGGTTCTGCACGCCCAGCCAACGCTGCCAATGTGGTGAGGCCACATTGCGGATATTGGTTACACCCGGATCAGTGCGCTTGCCCGCCAGAAACACCTGCGGCGTTGGCATGCCCCAACGAGCCTTGGTCAGGTGCAAGACACCATCCGCCGCGTGCCGGATGATCGGCGCGGGATAGTCGGGGAATATCCCGGCCATCGGCGGCAGATTACCCGAAAGATCAACCAGTTCCTCGTCATCGTCGCGCATGTCGTCAAACACATGTCGCATCGCATCTTGGCTCTTGGTTTGGGAATATAGGTTGCACATGAGGGAGTCCGGGAATCGCGGATGACGACAGGCCTAGCTTGGAGCATTGCAGGAACACGACAGGTTTGAAAAGAGTGCCTTTGATCCACGTTTAAGCAGAACCTTTTTTACTTAGGCCACCTGAAGCAAAGGCCCTCAGGGTAATGCCAAGTTACCCCAAAGTAATTTTGACCACCAATAAACCCGAAAAATTCAGATTTTTACCAACTGACGTTCCCGTCTCCACCTAAACCAGTTTGAGATAGCCTATGGCCCAACCGAAAGAACCAGAGATGAAGCGCAGCAGGTTCACCGAAGACCAGATCATCGGCATTCTGAAAGAGCACGAGGCCGGGATTTCCGTGGCCGATCTGTGCCGCAAGCACGGCGTCAGCGATGCGACCGTCTACAAGTGGAAGGCCAAGTATGGCGGCATGGATGTCAGCAACGTCACCTGCGTTGCTTGCCTCTATTCTATTCATGAGCGCGCCGCTGGATTGTCACCCATTCTCGTTGACCATCTTTGGATCGAAATGTTCCGTGGCGCGAGGACTTAATTTTCGGATTTCGAGTCGCTGCAGACTCTGCAGCTTTTGCTGTCACGCCACACACAGACACTGTGTGTTGACACTAGAACCTGCACAGATGCGGGAACATCCGGGAATAGGTGGAGTTTATCGAAAAGTGCTGTAAAAACGGTGGCTTACAGGAATTTTAACGCCGAAAAACACCATGTGAGCCAGTTTGCATAAGTGCAATTATCGGACTCAAAAGCCCCAAGAGGCCGTTTGGAGCCGCTCCCAGGCGGCCCTGCCGCCCACCGTTTAAACCCCAATAAAATAAGGCGTTCAAGGCGGGTTTTGGCCGTCAACAGCGGCCATTTGCCGGAAAATGGGCAGCGGGAACTGGGAACTCCGCTGCCCAGTTCCAAAACCAGTTCCCAGTTCGGCACAAGTGTTTGATTTCAAACTGTGAACGCTGAGAAATGCTGCTGGAGCGGCCGTCGGGAAGTGGGAACTGATTTTTCGGGTGATGGGGCAGATCCGAGAAGCGGGCACTCCGGCTTCGGGGTGGTTCTGTTCCGCTTGACTCAGCAAAATCGGAGGACGAGTGTCGATTGTGCGGATTTTACCACTGTAGGCAGGCTTCTTGGGCTTGATATGCAGCAATGGTCTTAAACGGTCAACAAGCGGAGTCGACGGGATCGATAAACATAAACCAAAGAACTATATTCCAAGCTCGTCCCGTCATGTTCACTTTTTCGCGGGATCGGCGTATGCCAAAAGCACAGCCTCGTAAGGCCTGTCCCACTGGTCGATACTGCGACTGAATACAACGCAGGACTGTACCACTTCATCTTCAAGAACCTCTGCGGCCAGATGTTCCATGTTCTGCCGCATTTTAGCGCGCAGCACGTCTGGGAAGATGTAGAAAACCACTCGAGCCTTCCGATCCTCCGGCGGCTGAATTTTCAGTGAGTTTAAGTGCTTCGGGTCGCGGAAATTCTTTCGGACTATGCCCCGCAGTTCTTCTAGCTTCCTTTCAATCGTTGCCTGTTCGGATGGATCAGCGCAGGCAAGCAGGTGCAGGCCGATGGTTGTCCAGCCCACCGGTCGTCTGTCCGCCAAGTGGTTGATAAGCCGCGAGAAGGTAGGCCGCAGGATCATCTTTGGCTTGCGGAGCTTAATGCCCGCATCGCGGCTGGTGTAGTAGCTGTCCAACGGTGCCGACATGCCAGATGGGACAAACTTGATGTTCTCGCGCTGCATAGCCGCCAAGTTGAACCCTGTCGCAAGGTATAACCCTAAGAAGTCGAGTTCGTCTCCCAGCAGATCGAAGGCCTTCTGAAAGAAGGACCTTTCAGCGAGATAATGTAGAATTGGCAAGGGACTATCGAGGATGTCAATAATGTAGCCGAGGTCTGAGATCAGGATTGTAGGTGCAAGGTCATGGTCGGCCGGAACCCAGCCGACTGCCTTGAAATCCGCCTCCGCCGAAGTCAGTACTGAGAGGTCGTCGAGCGTTACTGAAAGCCGTATAATGCGGTCGATGCGATCAGCGTCGATGCATTTTATCAGGACATCTATAATCTGACCCCGGCACACTCTGACGACATTAAGTCAGCTCTCTTTGAATGCCCGGACATCGAGGTAAGCACACCAGCTGGCAGCGCGCGGCGACGAGCGGGAACTATATCGCCAAACGATATCATTCGGCTGAAGGAGCAGCGGTCGTTCCACTTTCTGTGGAAATAGCGTTGCTGCAGACTCTGCTGTCAAACTCTGCAAACTCTGCTGTCACGCCACATTGTCCACAGAAGATTTCAGTACAAACTGCTTTACAGGCTTCCCATGCGAAGCCACTATATCTAGTAAAGGCGATGCCGGGTTACGCTGTTGGTTGCCGGGTGCCCAGCCCATGGGGGACGGTATCGTTGCCAGGGCTTTATAGTGAGGCCGGCCCATGTCATTTTCGGAAGATTACCTGCTCAGCGACGATCTTCACCCGATCGACATTGTGGAAAATCTTGCTGCGCTTCATGATTGGGAATTTGACCGCATCACCGATGATCAGATCGCGATGGCGGTGGAAGGCCAATGGCGCACCTATGCTTTGACGCTGGCCTGGTCCGAGCATGACGAAACCCTGCGGCTGATCTGCACCTTTGAAATGGAACCGCCCACCGACAAAATGGCGGCGCTTTATGATGTGCTGAACCGGTGCAATGATCTGGTCTGGACCGGGGCCTTCACTTATTGGTCTGAACAAAGGCTGATGGTGTTTCGCTATGGGCTGTGTCTTGCTGGTGGTCAGATGGTGTCGTCCGAGCAGATTGATCGGCTGATTTCGGGGGCGATTACGGCTTCCGAGCGGTTCTATCCGGCGTTTCAGTTGGTGTCTTGGGCCGATAAAACCCCGGCAGAGGCGATGAAGGTCGCTATCGCAGAAGCTTACGGCCGCGCCTGAGGCTGGCCAGAATTCTGCGATCTGGAATTTTGCGACAAGGCTGCTGTTTCCGTTTCAATGTCGCGGCAAAGCGCATTAGCTTCGATGAAAAAGGAGCGTTTTGATGACATTGGATGTGGTCGCCCGCGATGGGCTGGTGCTGTTGGGATGCGGCAAGATGGGCACGGCGCTATTGACGGGCTGGCTGGCTGCAGGGGTGCCCGCATCCTCGGTCTGGGTGATTGAACCGCATCCGACCGATTGGCTGAAAGCGACTGGCGTGCATCTGAACCAAGGCATGCCGCCCGCGCCTGCTGTCGCCTTGCTGGCGGTCAAGCCGCAAATGATGGGTGCCGCATTGCCGGCACTGCAAGCCTTGGGCAACGGTCAAACCCTGTTCGTCTCAATCGCTGCAGGTACTTCAATTGCTACGTTCGAGGCGGCTTTGGGCGACCGCACGCCCATCGTGCGCACCATGCCAAACACTCCTGCGATGGTCGGGCGCGGCATCACAGGTATTTGCGCCAATGCTCACGCGGGCGCATATGGACTTGCCTTGGCGCATCAGTTGATGTTGGCGGTCGGGCAAGTGGTTGAGCTTGAAGGCGAACATCAGATTGACGCGGTGACCGGGGTTTCCGGCTCTGGCCCCGCCTATGTTTTTCACCTGATTGAGGCGATGGCAGCAGCTGGCGAGGCGGCCGGATTGTCGCCCGACGTGGCGATGAAACTCGCGCGCGCGACGGTGTGCGGGGCAGGCGAATTGGCCTATCAATCCACCGAGCCCGCTGCCCAGCTGCGCAGCAACGTGACCTCTCCGGGGGGCACCACCGCGGCGGCTTTGGCGGTGCTGATGAACACCGAAACGGGCTTTCCGCCGCTGTTGACCCGCGCAGTGAAAGCCGCCGCTGACCGGGGCAGGGAGCTTGGTGCATGATCACTTACGCCGAGTTTGAGCAGGTCGATATCCGCGTTGGCCGCATCACCCGGGCCGAACCCTACCCAGAGGCGAGAAAGCCCGCCTACAAGCTTTGGGTTGATTTCGGCGGCGACATTGGTGAGAAACGCTCCTCTGCGCAGATCACCAAACATTACCAGCCAGAAGGGCTGATCGGACGGCAAGTGCTGGCCGTTGTGAACTTTCCGCCGCGCCAGATCGGCAAGGTTTTGTCCGAAGTCTTGGTGCTTGGCCTGCCCGATGCGGATGGCGAGGTGGTGCTGATCGGTCCCGGTCGTGAAGTGCCGCTCGGCGGAAAGCTATTCTGATGAAACTGCTGATCACCCGTCCACTGCCCAAAACCGTTCTGGCTGCCGCTCGCGCCCGCTTTGACGTCACCGCGCGTGAAAGCACCTTGCCGATGACTCCTGCCGAGCTGCGCACAGCCCTGCGCGACTATGATGCTGTGCTGCCCACGCTGCGCGATATGTTCAGCGCCGAGGTGTTTGCCGATGTGCCGCGACCCAAGGCGAAATTGCTCGCCAATTTCGGCGTGGGCTTCAACCATATCGACACCAAGGCCGCCGCAGCCCATGGCATTTTTGTCACCAACACGCCCGGAGCCGTCACTGATGCCACCGCAGATATCGCGGTGACCTTGCTGTTGATGACAGCGCGTCGGGCGGGTGAGGGCGAGCGCATCTTGCGCGCAGGCCAATGGCAAGGCTGGCACCCGACGCAGTTGCTGGGCTCTCCGGTTTCCGGCAAAACCGTTGGTATCATCGGCATGGGTCGCATTGGCCGCGCCATTGCCAAGCGCTGCCACCATGGCTTTGATATGGAGGTGATTTATCACAACCGCTCGGCCACCGATGCAGGCGTGCCAGCCAGACAAGCGGCACTGTCTGATGTATTGCGCGCCGATTTCGTGGTGATCGCTGTGCCCGGTGGCCCCGCGACCCGCCATCTGATCAACGCCGAAGCCCTTGCCCAAATGACGCCGCACGGCATCCTGATCAATATCTCGCGTGGAGATGTGGTGGATGAAACCGCCCTCGCCGCAGCGCTTCTGTCGGGGCAAATTGCGGGCGCGGGCCTTGATGTCTATGAAAGTGAGCCAGAGATTACCCCTGCGCTGCTTACCATGCAAAACGTCACCCTGTTGCCCCATCTCGGCACCGCTGTGCTGGAAACCCGCACTGCGATGGGCATGATGGCGGTGGCAAATCTGATCGCCTTTCAGGACGGGCAAGCCCTGCCCAATCTGGTTTAGGCCATGGTCATCCTCTGTGCTCAAATATCCCTGCCGAAGGCTTCGCCGCCACTGCCCGGAGCCTCCGGCGGGAGTATTTTTGCAAAGAGCAAATGCCAAGGCCAACGCCGGATGAGGGGGCTCGATGCCCCCGAGAACGGCACAATTTGGCAGATCAGGCGATGATTATCTCACGCGGGCGTCGATTTATCTTTGTGCATGTGCCCAAGACGGGCGGCACGGCGCTGAGCCTCGCTTTGGAAGCGCGGGCGATGAAGGACGATATTCTGATCGGCGATACCCCCAAAGCCCGTGCGCGCAAGGCTCGACTGGCGGGGGTGAAATCGGCAGGGCGGCTTTGGAAACATTCTACGCTTTCCGACATTGCCGGACTGGTGACGGACGACGAGATTGCCGATTTCTTCACCCTGACCTTAGTGCGCAACCCCTGGGATCGGGCGGTCAGCTATTATCATTGGCTGCGCGGGCAGTCATTTGCGCATCCTGCGGTGGGATTGGCAAAATCGCATGATTTCAGTGGTTTCCTCAATCATGCTCAAACCCGCACCGCCTTCAGCCTTTGGCCCTACACAGCCTATATGCGCGACCGATTGGGATTTGAACGCGCGAGCCTGTACGCGCGGCTAGAACATCTGGAGACAGACCTCGCCCGATTTGAGGCGCATCTGGGCTTTCGCCTCACCCCTCTTGCCAGCATCAATGCGTCAGATCGCGCCCGCGATTGGCGCGGGTTCTATTCGGATGATGACGCTGATCTGGTGGCCCGGATCAGCGCCGAAGATATCGTGCGGTTTGGTTACAGATTTGACCCAGACGCGGTTTGACCAGACGTGGTTTGACCCAGACACGATTTAGCAGGGACTAGGCCGCTTGCTTCACGGCAAATCGTCCATAGAACGTCTCACCCTTTGCCGCCATCTCGCGTAACAAGGCTGGGGCCGTGAAACGAGGCCCAAACTCTGCCACCAACCGCTCGCAAATCTCGACAGCGCGTGCAGCACCGATGATGTCCAGCCACGAGAACGGCCCACCCGACCAAGGCGCGAAACCCCAGCCAAGAATCGCGCCCACATCGCCTTCACGGATGTCGGTCAGCACACCTTCTTCCAGCGCGCGCACAGCCTCCAGCACTTGCGCCATCAACAGGCGATGCTGCACCACTGTCAGGTCTGGGTCGGCTTTATGCGGATATTCAGCGTCCAGCCCATCCCACAGCCCTTCGCGTTTGCCAGCGGCATCATAGGCATAGAAACCCGCATTGGCTTTTTTGCCCATACGACCCTGATCGGCCATCCAGAACAAAACCGCGTCCACCGCGCCGTCAGGATAGGCATCGCCCATCGCCGCCCGCGTTGCTTTGGCGATCTTCACCCCCAGATCAATCGAGGTTTCATCGACCAATTGCAGCGGCCCCAACGGCATGCCGACCAGCTTGGCGGCGTTTTCGATCAGCGCGGGTTCCACCCCCTCGGCGACCATGCGGATGCCTTCGTTGATATAGGGAATGATGCAGCGGTTGGCATAGAAGAACCGGGCGTCATTCACCACGATTGGGGTTTTGCGGATCGCGCGCACGAAATCGAGCGCTTTCGCCACCGCCACATCGCCTGTTTGTTTGCCACGGATGATCTCCACAAGGTTCATCTTGTCGACCGGAGAGAAGAAATGGATGCCAATAAAGCGATCTGGACGCGCCGATGCCTTAGCCAGCATCGAAATTGGCAGGGTAGAGGTGTTCGACGCATAGATGCAGTCCGGCCCTACCGCAGCTTCAACACGAGCCGTCACCTCGGCCTTCACCTTTGGGTCTTCAAACACTGCTTCGACCACCAGATCGCAGCCCGCCAAGGCCGCATAATCCACTGTCGCCAAGATACGCCCCAAAACCTCGGCCTTTTTCTCAGCCGTCACCTTGCGCCGGGCGATGCCCTTATCCAGCAGATCCGCCGAATGAGCCTTGCCACGGTCGGCACTTTCTTGCGCCGCATCAATCAGCACCACCTCGATCCCGGCCAAAGCCGCGACATAGGCGATCCCGGCCCCCATCATGCCCGCGCCGATTACGCCCAATTTCCGCACGGTCTGATCCGCAACCTCAGGACGGTTCGCGCCTTTTTCCAGCGCCTCTTTGTTGATGAACAACGAACGGATCATCGCCGAGGATGACGGGTTCAGCAAAACCGAGGTGAAATGCCGCGCTTCAATCCGCAAAGCCACGTCGAACGGCACCAAAGCGCCCTCATAGACTGACGCCAACAAAGCCTTGGCCGCCGGATAGACCCCCATCGTCTTGCCCAGAACCATCGCATTGGCGCCAACAAAAGTCATGAAGCCTGCCGGGTGATAGGGCGCGCCGCCGGGCATCTTATAGCTCTTGTCGTCCCACGGTTTGATCAGATCAGCATCCTTCGCGGCCAAAACCCATTCCTTGGCGCGGATCAAAAGCTGATCGGGGGCGACCACCTCGTCAATCAATCCGGCAGCCTTTGCGGCCTTCGGATCGCTCAACTTGCCTTCCAAAAGGAACGGCGCTGCCATCATCGCACCCAGCTTGCGCGCGAGACGGGTGGTGCCGCCAGCGCCGGGAAAAATCCCGACCATAATCTCGGGCAGACCGATTTTCGCGCGCGCATTATCCGCCGCGATGATGCGATGGCACGACAAGGGCAGTTCCAGCCCGATGCCCAAAGCGGTGCCGGGCAAAGCCGCAACAATCGGCTTGCCGCCTTTCTTGGTTTTCGGGTCCATCCCCGCCAGTTCGATCTTGCGCAAAACCTTGTGCATCATCATCACGCCGTCGAAAATCGCACTTGCGCCGCCCGCCCGCATCTCGGCAATCACGTTCAGATCCATCCCGCCGGCAAAATCCTTCTTGCCCGAGGTGATGATGATGCCTTTGACGCCGGTATCGGCCAAAGCCTGATCGACCAGATCTGACAGCAACCCGAATGCCGCCGTCGACATCACGTTCATCGACTTTGCCACCACATCCCAAGTGATCGTCGCGACGCCATCGGCATCCACGGCCAAAGTGAAATCGTTCATCTGTCATCTCCTGCGCTGCGGACCATGCCTTCGACATTGTTATAGTGCCGGGCTGCCCTGTCTTTGTGGGCGATCAAATCGTGATCGGGATAGTGAATGGTGTCGCGCGGCAGCCTTGTGCCAAGCGTCAGATAAACCGCCTCATCCAAGCTGCGGTTGTGCAAATGATGGCCAATAGGCACACCGGCGGGCCAACAGACCATATCGCCGGGCGAAAGCTGGGTGGCGGTATCTTCGATCAGCGTGGGGTGGCCCGACAGAATAAGCACCAGCTCGTCCTCCGCCTGATGCCAATGCCGAAAGCTTGAGAACCCACCCACAGGCAAACGTTCCAGATGCGCGCCGAATTGCGTCAGACCACCTGCATCGCCCAGCACCGCATGGTGGCAATCTCCCAGACCGCCGCCAAGGATCGGATGGTGATAGTTAGACTCCAGCGCCCAGAGCCGCGTGGCTGCGGGCAATAGACTGGGGCGGTGTGTGCCATCATAATTTTGTCCCCAAGCGGCTGGCAGACCCAGCAAAGCGGGGGGTAAATCACCGCCGCGCAGCCTTGTGCCATCGGCATCCTCGACGCGCCATTCGGTTGCAGTATTCACCTGCCTGCGCCCGGAATCGGGGTAGGTGCAGACATCCTCCAGCGCTCTGCTGCCGACAATCAGATAGCGCAGCGGCGCGTCTGATCGGTTGCCGATCCGGTGCCCGTTCGGTGCGCCATGCCTCCAGCAGATCGCGTCGTGTGCGTGCAAATCTTGCATCCCGGCATCATCATGCAAGGTGCCAAGCCCTTCCAGCACAAACAGAAACTCATCTTCGGCAGAGTGCCAGTGCCGATCCGACGACCAAGCCCCCGGTGCCAAAACCTCTATATAGGCGCCAAATTGCGTTAGTCCCCCTGCGGTGGAAAGCTGCAGGGTTTCAACGCCATCGCGGCGATCCACTGGGGCCAAGTTGGGGTCGACGATCATCGCGGCCCCACCCAAGTGCTGCCGTCTTTATAGCTGAAACTGGCCTGCCCAGCCTCTACCGTGAGCACCAGATCAACGTCGGAGTAGGTCGCGACCTCGCGCTTGGCCTTGCTGCCCACCACCAGAAACTGCGCAACTTCTGCCGAGCGGTTGATGAAATGATGCCCATCCGGGACATTCGCCGGAAACGCCACGCAGTCGCCCGCCACCATCAGCGTTTCACCCGCATCGCGCACCATCACACATGCGCCTTGGGTGATCATCACGAACTCATCTTCCGCCAGATGCCAATGCCGCAAACTTGACACGGCACCCGGCTGCAGGATCACCAGATTGACGCCAAACTGCGTCAACCCGCCCGCCTCGCCCAAGCGCAGACTGCTGCGCCCAGCCATCATTTCGGCATAGGGCGACGGGTAGATCGAGCCGGTTTTGAGCGGCACTTTGCTGAGGTCAAGCTTGGTCATCCGGATCACCTTTCTGTTTTGCCACAAAGGCCCCTGCCTTGATCTCTAAACGCCCCAGTGACCAGTTGATATGCCCGCCCGCGCTTTCAATTTCACAGATCCGCCAGCCATCTGGTTGCTCCACCAGATAGAAATGCGTCTCAAACGGATCAACGATGCGTTGCGCGCGCACCATGATATGGGTCAGTACGCGCACCTTGACGTGGTTTGGGTAAATCACTGTGAAATCAATGACTTGACGGAAAATATCCGTCACGCCGCGCCCGGTCAGATTGCTATGATACAGCGCGAAATCTTCGCGCAGTTCCGCCTCGGTCTGGATCACATAACTCAGATCGCCGCGCGGCGTGATCCGGTTTGGCAGCGCAAACAGCCCACGATAGATCTCGAAATCACCGCCAAGCAAGGCCTGTGTCAGAAGATCCCCAATGGTCGCAAACGCGAGCCGCGGCATGATCAGAGCCTTTCTATGATGGTAGCCGCTCCCATGCCCGACGCGATGCACAGCGTCGCCAATCCCACCGACTTGCCCGTGCGTTCCAGTTCATCCAGCAAGCTGCCGATGATGATCGCGCCAGTAGCCCCCAAAGGATGCCCCATCGCAATTGAGCCGCCATTGACGTTGACCCGCGCAGGATCGACATCAAACGCCTGTTGAAAGCGCAACACCACCGAGGCAAACGCTTCATTCACCTCAAACAAATCAATGTCGCCAATCGCCATCCCGGCATCGCGCAGGATTTTCTCGGTCACCGGCACCGGACCGGTCAGCATGATGGTCGGATCGGTGCCGATCTTCGCCGTGGCCCTGATCCGCGCGCGCGGCTTCAGGCCATGCGCCACACCAAACTCGGCATTGCCGATCAGCACCGCCGCAGCACCATCGACGATGCCGCTGGAGTTCCCGGCGTGGTGAATATGGTTGATCCGCTCCAGGTGCGGGTATTTCATCAAAGCGATCTTATCAAAGCCGGGCATGGTCTCGCCCATATCCTTGAACGCCGGTTTCAACGCCGCCAAAGTCGCCATATCGGTGCCGGGGCGCATGTATTCGTCGCGGTCCAGAATGGTCAGACCATTCTGATCCTTGATCGCCACCACAGATTTGGCAAAACGGTTGTCGGCCCAAGCCGCAGCTGCACGCCTTTGCGATTCCACCGCCAAAGCATCGGCCATATCACGGGTAAAGCCGTATTCGGTGGCGATGATATCCGCCGAAATGCCTTGGGGGACGAAATAGGTCTTCATCGCCAGCCCCGGATCAACCGCGATCGCAGCCCCATCCGAGCCCATCGCGACCCGACCCATCATCTCGACCCCGCCCGCGATATAAGCCTGCCCCGCACCGCCCTTGATCTGATTGGCGGCCAAATTCACCGCCTCCATCCCGCTGGCACAGAACCGGTTGATCGCAAGGCCGGGGATCGACTGATCCAAGCCCGACGCCAGCACAGCCGAGCGCGCCAAACAGCCGCCTTGCTCGCCCACTTGCGTGACATTGCCCCAGATCACATCCTCGACCGCATGGCCCTCAAGACCATTGCGCACCCGCACGGCATCAAGAATTTTCGCCGAAAGCGCCACCGAGGTGAGTTCGTGCAAAGCTCCATCCGGGCGACCCTTGCCACGCGGGCTGCGCACGGCGTCATAGATAAAAGCGTCGGTCATGTTGCCTCCTTAAGCCCGGTCGGACGGATTGCCGGGCATCAGATCATAGGGGTGTTCCCAGCCCGGCACCGCTGCGATGCGGTCCAGCCAGATGTCGATATTCGGCCAATCCTTGCGGTCAAAGCCAAAGGGTTCCGGGTAGTAAAGATAGCCGCACAGCGACAGATCAGCGATGGTCATCGCCTCACCCGCCACCCATTTGCGCCCCTCAAGATGCGTGTTGAGCACGCTGTAGGCGGCTTTCAGGCGGCTTTGGAAGAACGGTATCACCCCCGCGGGCCGTTTTTCTTCGGGTACGAAGTTTGCCAAAAACCGCGTTGTGCCGATCTGCGTCGAAAGCTTGTGGTTGTCCCAGAACAACCAGCGCAGCACTTCGCGCCGCTCTGCTGCCGAACGTCCGCCCAGTTTGCCCGACTTGCTGCTGATGTAGTCGAGAATGACGCCTGATTGCGTCAGCGTGGTCTCGCCATCCACCAGCACCGGGACTTCGCTCATCTCATTCAAGGCGCGGAACTCGGGCGTGCGCGCGCCGCCGTTGAAGAAATCAACATAGATAGGCTCCCATTCGATATCCGCGAAGGTCAGCGCCAAGGCGACCTTGTAGGCATTGCCGGATTCGCCAAAGCAGTAAAGTTTTGCGGTCATCGTGGTCCCTTTCCGGGTAGGGCGGAGTGGGGGTTTCACACCCCCACACCCCCGTGGGATATTTAAGCCAGTATGAAAGCCTCAGGTCTTGCGCGCGTCCACCTCCGCATTGAACAGCCGCAGCCTGTGGGTCAGGTTGTCGTGATTGATCACCGAGCTGTAGTTTTCAAACAGAAACGACAACGCTTCGCCCTCATCCAGACCGGCCTCTTTGGCAAAGGTTTTCAGGCGGCGATACCCGTCTTCGGTCATCGCAACCGGAAAGCGGCGGGTGAGGCGGAAGCGTTTCGGCATTGGTATCTCCATTTACCTTTGCATCAGCTTAGAACGCCTCTGCGCTTAGCGCCATCACAGGATCGGCCCCGCTTTCAATCCGCGCCAGATGCATCGCCGTCGCCGGCAGTTGCCGCACCATATAATAGCGCCCCGTTGCCAGTTTCGCGTTCAGAAAATCGGCATCATCGCCGCCGTCCAGCCCAGCGAATGCGGCTTTGGCGATCTTGGCCCACATCAGCCCCAGACAGGTATGCCCCATCATCGTCATGAAATCATAAGATCCCGCCAGCGCCGCATTGGGGTTTTTCATCGCGGTGTTCATAAAAAACATTGCAGCCGCCTGCACATCTTTCGACGCGGCTTTCAACGGATCAAGATAAGGCTGCATCCGTGCATCGGCTTCGTTTTCCTTGATGAAGCCCTTGATCAGCGCAAAGAACGCCATCACATGCTTGCCGCCGTCGGTTGACAGCTTGCGGCCAACCAGATCCAGCGCCTGCACGCCGTTGGCGCCCTCATAGATCTGCGCGATCCGCGCATCGCGGACAAACTGGCTGACGCCGTTATCCTCGATATAGCCATGCCCGCCCCAGATTTGTTGCGCCTGCACCGCCATCTCAAAGCCGCGGTCGGTCTGGAAGCCTTTCAGAACTGGGATCAGCAGCGACACGAGACCCTCGGCGGCTTCATCCCCCGAACGCACCGATTGGTCGATCATTGAGGCCGCCCAGAACGTGAACGCCCGCGCGCCTTCGACAAAGCTTTTCTGATCCATCAGGTTGCGGCGGATATCGGGATGCACGATCAGCGGATCAGCCGGGCCTTTGGTGTTTTGCGCACCCGTCACGTCGCGACCCTGCAAGCGATCCTTCGCATAGCCAAGGCTGTTCTGATACGCCGCCTCTGCCACCGCATAGCCTTGCAGGCCCACACCCAGACGCGCCTCGTTCATCATGGTGAACATCGCGCGCATGCCCTTGTGCAGATCGCCCAGCAGATAGCCCGTCGCGCCATCATAGTTCATCACGCAGGTGGCATTGCCGTGAATCCCCATCTTTTCTTCGACCTTGCCAACCGCCACGCCATTGCGCGCACCCAAGCTACCATCAGCATTAACCAGAAACTTCGGCACGATGAACAGCGAAATCCCCTTGGTGCCTTCGCCGCCACCCGGAGCCTTGGCCAGCACCAGATGAATGATGTTCTCGGCCATATCATGCTCGCCGGCCGAGATGAAAATCTTGGTGCCGGTGATCTTATAGCTGCCATCGGTCTGCGGTTCGGCCTTGGTGCGCATCAGCCCCAGATCGGTGCCGCAATGCGGTTCTGTCAGGTTCATCGTGCCGGTCCAGTCGCAACTGACCATCTTGGGCAGATAGGTTGCCTTCTGTTCAGCCGAGCCATGGGTATGGATCGCGGAATAGGCCCCATGCGTCAGACCCTGATACATGTTGAACGCCATGTTGGCCGAGACGAACATCTCACCCACCGCGGTCGCCATCACATAGGGCAGGCCCTGACCGCCGTAGTCGGGATCACAATCCAGCGCCGTCCAGCCGCCCGCTTTCATCGCGTCAAACGCCGCCTTGAAGCCTTTGGGCGTGCGCACCACACCATTTTCCAACACGCAGCCTTCCCGGTCGCCAACCGCATTCAGCGGCTCCAGCACGTCGGACGCAAGCTTTCCGGCCTCTTCCAGCACCGCAGCGGTAAAGCCTGCGTCCAGATCGCCATAGCCCGGAATGTCGCGGCCGCTGACCGCCAGCACATCATGCAGCAGAAATTGCATGTCTTTCAGCGGGGCTGTGTAGGTGGTCATGGCGTTACTCCTCAATGCGGCATGTCTGTTCGGCGGTGGTTGGCGCGTGCGGGTTGGCCTGTGCGGCTCTATTCGGCGGCAGCGCGGAAAGCGGCGAGTGCCGCACTTGCGCCCTGTAGTTCTTCTTCCAATTCGGCAATGGCGATCTGCAACTCGGCGGCTTGGGCTTTCATCTGTGCAAGACGGTCTTGGCCCAGATCAAAGGTGCGGGCCAATTGCGCCTGATTGCTGCCATTTCTGTTATACATATCAAGCAGCTGGCGAATATCTTCGAGGCTGAAGCCAAAGCGTTTGCCGCGCAGGATCAATTGCAACCTTGCGCGATCCTGTTTGGTGTAAAGCCGTTTGCTGCGCGACCGGATCGGCGCGAGCAGCTCTTTCGCCTCATAAAACCGCAAGGTGCGCGCGGTCACCTGATAGGTGTCGCACATCTCGCGGATGGTTAGGGTTTCAGCTGATGGGTCGATGATGGTCATAGCACTTCCTCGGCAAGGACTGCCGGGTAGATGGGGGCGTTGCCGCCATCATAGTAGAGTGCTTGACGTTAACGTAAATGTAACGTCACGTCAGTTTGCGCCATGACGTGATGTCAATTCTCGCCGAGTTTCCCGATTTCCAACGCCGCAGTATCCCGCAATGCCCGCAGATCGCTGATGCTGGTTTCCAGCTCGGCCCGTTGCCTGCTTAGATCGGCAAGTTGGCGGTCGGCCAGCTCTAGCCATTGCTTCAACTGAGTCGCGGTGCCTTCTTTACGGTAAATCAGCAGCCATTGGCGGATTTCCTCCAGACTGAAGCCAAACCGCCGACCGCGCAGGATCAGCGTCAACCGTGCCACTTCGCGCGCAGTGTAAAACCGCGCCCGCCCATCCTTTTCAGGGGCCAGCAGCTCGATATATTCGTAATAACGCAAGGTGCGCGGCGTGACCTCGAATTTCGCGCACATCTCTTTGAAGCTTAGCCTTGTCTCGGTCATTTGGGCCTCCGGGTATCAGACTAGGCTTTGAGCGCTTGCGGTGCAAGAATTGTAAGCGAGGTCTTGCACTTGGCCCGGCGCGCGCGATTATAGCGCTATGCCTGATATTCTGACCATCGCCCGCCAATTCATCGAAGCCCTGCCGTTTTCGCGCGCGCTGGGCATGCAACTGACCGAGATTGGCGCGGGCAGCGCCAGCATCGAGATGCCATGGGACGCCCGGCTTGTTGGCGACCCGGCAACGGGCGTGCTGCATGGCGGTGCGATTTCGGCGCTGATGGATACCGCTTCGGGGGCGGCGGTGATGAGCCATCCGGCGGCACCGATCTCTACCGCGACGCTGGATTTGCGGATTGATTACATGCGGCCAGCCAGCCCCGGCCAGCGGATCACGGCGCGGGCGGAATGTCATCACGTCACCAGATCGGTGGCTTTTGTGCGGGTGGTCGCTTGCGATGACGACAGCGCCCGCCCGGTGGCGATGGGAACGGGGGCGTTCACTTTGGATCGCCCGAAAGGCGGTGCTTCATGAAGCGGCCCGAACCCGTCGCACAGGTGAAATCGCGCCGCGATACCGCGCTGGCGGCTTTGGTGGGGGCGGTGCCCTATGTGCAGTTTCTGGGCATCCGCTTTGATCGGCGCGGTGACGAACTGACAGCGTGGCTGCCCTATGCCGATATTCTTATCGGCAATCCAACCCTGCCCGCGCTGCACGGCGGGGTGACGGCGTCGTTTCTGGAAGTAACTGCGCTGATCGGGCTGGCATGGAGCAGCCTGTGGGACGATTTGGAGGCGGGCCGGATTGACCCGGCGCGCGTCGCCGCAGGCGAAGTGCCACCGTTGCCGAAGACGATTGATTTCACCGTCGATTACCTGCGGGCCGGGTTGCCGCGCGATTGCTATGCGCGGGCAAGGGTGATGCGCTCGGGACGGCGGTTTGCCTCAGTGCAGGTTGAGTCCTGGCAAGACAACCGCGAACGACCGTTTGCCTTGGGTTCGGTGCATTGCCTGATGCCCGAGGCCGGTCTTATGCCTGAAGATCGCGCGTAAGCTGAAAGTGGTGCCGCCTCGGGTGGCATCGAGCCACCGCTCGGCGGCGCTGCCGGGCGAGGGGGGGCCACGCCGTGCGGGCGGAAAGGTGGGAGCGCTCCGCGCGGGAGTATTTCAGAAAGAGCAAGCTTTTGGGCGCGCGCAGCAGCTTATGTGCGGATATAGCGGAAGGCGGCAGAGGCGGCCCAACCGGCGAAGGCCGCCATCAGCAGCGACAGCACGCCATAAAGCAGCGGCTGTTGATGCGCGAGGTTGAACAAAAAGCGTTCCAACCCTGCTTTGCGCACCCCAATCAAGCGTTCTTGAGTGTCGAGCACTTTGCCGCCGCGCAGGATAAACAGCCGCACCTTGTAGTTGCCCTCGGTCAGGTTGGCGGGCAGGGCGACATCGGTGCGAAACAGCGTCTCATCCGCCAGCTGCACCGAGCGTTCGGCGATACGGTAGCGGCTTTCATCCAGTCGGATGCGTTCCAGTGCTGCGATGAATTCGGGGGCGTTCTCAGCCTCGTCGCTGATGCCGACGGCGCGGATCACTTGCGGGATGGTGATGTGGTGGCGTAGATCCTCGGTTTCCGACAGGATTGCGGGCAGTTTGTCGGTGGTTGCGACCGCGTAAAAGCTGGGCGCCGCATCCACCGTCACGGAAGAGCGGTTCAGCCAGATGCCTGCCACCTTTTCCTTGCGTCGGATCACCAGCCCGGTGCTGGGGCCTTCGACAGTTACGATCACTGCCAGCGGCGGACCTTCGGGTGGCGGCGCGTCGCGTTTCACAGCGCCATAGATCAGGATTTCCGAGCCATCGAAATTCGCGGTGATCTGCACGCGGTTCTGGCTGAGGCCGCTGACCAGCGCCTCATTGCCAAGCGCAGGGCTGACGAGCGCCAGCAGCAGGATCAGCGCGCGGATCATGGCAAAAGCCCCGGCGTCACGGTGAACAACTCGGCCGGTTGCAGCAGCAGATCCAGCGCGATCTTGAAGCTGACTGTCAACACAAGGATCGCCAACAGGATGCGCAGCTGTTCGGCTTTCAGCCGGGTTGACAGCCGCGCGCCGATCTGAGCCCCGATCACTCCGCCCAAGATCAGCAAAAACGCCAGCAGCATATCGACGGTCTGGCTGTTGATCGCATGCATGATCGTGGTGAAGCCGGTCACAAAGATGATCTGGAACAGCGAGGTGCCCACAACCACCCGCGTTGGCATGCCCAGCAGGTAGATCATCGCGGGCACCAGAATAAAGCCACCGCCCACCCCCATGATCGCCGACAGAAAACCCACCGCAGCCCCGATTGCCGCCGGCGGCAGCACCGAAATATACAGACCCGAGGCGCGGAACTTCATCTTCAGCGGCAGGCCATGCACCCAAGTGTGGATATGCGAGCGCCGGATCGGGGCCGCAGCACCCGCGCGGCGGGCGCGCAGCAAAGCCCGTGCGCTTTCCATGAACATCATGCCGCCGATCAGGCCCAGAAACAGCACATAGCTCAGTTGGACGAACAGGTCGATCTGCCCCAAAGCTGTCATCCAGGCAAACACCTGCACCCCGATGAACGACCCCGCAAAACCGCCCCCCAGCAGCACCAGCCCCATGCGGAAATCCACCGCTTTGCGCTTCATCTGCACCAGCACGCCCGATATCGACGAGGCCACCACTTGGTTCGCCCCTGTCGCCACCGCCACACCCGGCGGCACTCCGATGAACAGCAGCAGCGGTGTGATCAGAAAGCCGCCGCCCACGCCGAACATTCCCGACAGAAAGCCGACGACGCCGCCCAATCCCAACAACAGGAAGGCGTTGATCGAAACCTCGGCAATGGGGAGGTATATTTGCATTGGCCGTGGCCCGGAAACAGAAGGATTTTCTAAGCCATGCGCGGCTTTGCGGGCCTTGTCAAACTCTTGTGGCCATCAAGCTTGCGTGCGCAAAAAATGACGCAACACCTGTTCCAGTTTCGCCGCACCCAAGGGGGCCATCGCCTTGGTGTGCTCATGGCTGATCTGTTCATCCGACATGCCAGCAGCCATGTTGGTGATCGTCGAGATGGCAGCGACCCTGAGGCCAAGGAAACGCGCAAGGATCACTTCGGGCACCGTCGACATGCCCACTGCATCGCCGCCCAAGATCTTGATGGCGCGGATTTCGGCGGGGGTTTCAAACGACGGGCCGGAATACTAGGCATAAACGCCTTCGGGCAAAGCGACGTTGACGGCTGCCGCCGAGGCTTTCAGGCCAGCGCGCAACTCTGCGTCATGCGCGGTCGTCATCGGCACGAACCGCGCATCGGTTTTCTCGCCGATCAGTGGATTGAGGCCCGAAAAGTTGATATGGTCATTCAGCAGCATCAGATCGCCGGGGCGGATATCGGGGCGCAGCGATCCGGCGGCATTGGTGGCGATCAGGGCTTCGGCGCCAAGGGCTTTCAGCAGTGTCAGCGGCAGCCGCATCGCGGATGGGTTGCCGTTCTCATAGTAATGCTCGCGCGCGCCGAATACCGCGACGCGGATGCCTTCCAGATCGCCGATCACCAGATTTGGGTTGTGCCCCGACACTCCGACATGCGGAAATCCCGGCAGATCCGCGTAGGGGATCGCCACGCCTTGCACGGCTTGGGCCAGATGCCCCAGCCCCGACCCGAGGATCAGGCCAAATTTCACTGGGGCAGAGCCCGCACGGGCTTGGATGGTGGTGAGCAGCTCTTGCATGGCTTGCGTTCCGCTTGTTGCCGAGGCCGGGGTTTCACACCCCGGACCCCGTGGGATATTTAGAAACAGATGAAACGAGCGGTCAGCGCTCTTTCACATAGGGCTCGCCGCCCGCACGCGGTGGAATCGCTTTGCCGACAAAGCCTGCCAGCACCAGCACGGTCAGGATATAGGGCAGCGCATCCAGCATCGAGACCGGAACTTTGAAGCGCGCGATGCTTTCCACAACATCGGGGCGCAGGGCGAGCGCTTGGAAAAAACCGAACAGCATCGTTGCGCCCAAAGCTTGCCAAGGGCGCCACTTGGCGAAGATCAAGGCGGCCAACGCAATATAGCCGCGCCCGGCCGTCATCTCGCGCCCAAAGCCTGCTTGCAAGGCAGTGGCCATGTAAGCTCCTGCAATCCCACACAAAACCCCGGTGATCGCCAGCGCTGCGTAGCGCAGACCCACCACCGATACGCCTGCGGTATCCACCGCCGCCGGGTTTTCGCCCACAGCCCGCAGCCGCAGACCAAAGCGCGTGCGATATAGCACCCACCATGTCAGTGGCACAAACGCCACCGCCGCATAGACCAGAATGGAATGGCCCGAGATCACCTGATAATACAAAGGTCCGATCAGCGGTACGTCTTGCAGGCTTTCGGCGAAGGGCAGGGTGATCGGGTTGAAACGCGCCGCTCCGTCCAGTGGCGGCGTTCGCCCGCCTTGGCCAAACAGCGCCTGCGCCACCAGCACCGTGATGCCCGACGACAGAAAATTCAGCGCCACGCCCGAAATCAACTGGTTGCCGCGAAAAGTGATCGAGGCCAGACCATGCAGCCCCGAAAAGATCAGCGACGCGCCAATCCCCGCCAACAACCCGATCCAAGCCGAGCCTGACATCGCCGCGACCGATCCCGCCGCCATCGCCGCCGCCAGCATCTTGCCTTCCAGGCCGATGTCAAAAATTCCGGCGCGTTCCGAAAACAATCCGGCCAAGCAGGCGAGCAGCAGGGGGGTGCCCAACCGCACGGTTGACCCGAAAATCTGCATCAAGGTTTCATAATCCATCACGCCACCGCCTTTCGCCCAAAGCCAAAGACCCAGACCAGCAGCATCCGCACCATCTGATCCAAAGCGCCCGTAAACAAGATCACCAGCCCCTGCACCACCACCCGCATCTCAATCGGGATCGTGGTGTTCAGCCCCAAAGCCGCCCCGCCTTGATACAGGAACCCGAACAACAAAGCCGCCAGCAACACGCCCAGCGGATGATTTCGCCCCATCAATGCCACCGCGATGCCGATGAAGCCCGCACCTTCGGCCGAGTTCTGCAACAACCGCTCTGCCGATCCCATCACATTGTTGATCGCCATCATGCCCGCCAAACCGCCCGAGATCAGCATCGCAATCATGGTGATCTTCACCGGATTGATCCCCGCATATTTCGACGCCGCTTCCGATTTGCCAAACGCCCGGATCTGATACCCCAGCCGCGTGCGCCACAGCAAAAGCCACACCACCAAGCAAGCCGCCAAAGCAATAAACAGCGTCACATTGGCAGGCACGTTGGAATACATCTGCAACCCGGCCTTGGTCAGCTTTGGTGTGCCATCCGGGTTCATGCGGGCGAAAAACTCACTGATAAACGGCATGTCCGACAGCGCAGGCAGCTTGGCCCCCGCCGGGAACCGCGCCGAGGCCGGGTCCATCTGCCCGGCAGGCCGCAGCACATCGACCAGCATATAAACGATCAGCGCGCTGGCGATATAGTTGAACATGATCGTGGTGATAACGATATGGCTGCCGCGCTTGGCCTGCAAATAGGCCGGGATCGCCGCCCAAGCCGCACCAAACACCGCCGCCCCCAAACTCGCGGCCAGCAGCGCCACGGTCCAATGCGGCCAAGGCAGCGCCAGACACACCAACGCGACGCCAAGCCCGCCCAACTGCGCCTGACCCTCGCCACCGATGTTGAACAAGCCCGCATGAAACGCCACGATCACCGACAGCCCGGTAAAGATGAAACTGGTGGTGTAATACAGCGTGTAGCCCCAGCCATTGGCCGAGCCAAACGCCCCCTTCACCATGATCCCCAGCGCCGCCGTCGGGCTTTGCCCGATTGCCAGCAGCACAATCGCCGCGACCAGCGCCGCCAACAGCAAACTGATAAGCGGCACCAGAACCACATCGGCCCATTGCGGTAGTTTGTTCATCTCAAGCCTTCCCGCTTACACCGGCCATCAACAGCCCCAATTCGCGCTCGTTGGTGGTTTCAGGATCTGCCGTGCCCATGATCTGCCCGTCAAACATCACCGCAATCCGGTCGGAAAGCGACATGATTTCATCAAGTTCCACAGACACCAGCAAGATCGCCTTGCCCGCATCGCGCAGGGCCACGATCTGTTTGTGGATGAATTCAATCGCGCCAATATCCACCCCGCGCGTCGGCTGACCGATCAACAACAAGTCTGGGTTCTGCTCCATCTCGCGGGCCACGACGATCTTTTGCTGATTGCCGCCACTGAAATTCTTGGCAGCCAGCGTCGCTATCGGCGGGCGCACATCATAAGTCGCCATCTTCCGTTCGGTATCGGCGCGCAACGCGTCATTGTCCATGAACACGGCGTTTTTCTGATATTTCGGGTCGTTGTGATAGCCAAACGCCACGTTTTCCCAAGCGCTGAAATCCATGATCAGCCCCAGATGCTGGCGATCCTCTGGCACATGCGCAATCCCCGCCGCGCGCCGGGTTTGCCCATTTGCGGCCAAACCCACCAGTGGCAAATCCACGCCTTTCAGCGTGATCCGCCCGGTCGCCCGCGCGATGCCGCCCAACGCCTCAAGCAGTTCCGACTGGCCGTTGCCTGCCACGCCTGCGATGCCCAAAATCTCGCCCGCGCGGATTTCAAAGCTGACGCCTTTCAGCCGCTCGATCCCGTCATCGTCCTTCACCCGCAGGTTTTCTACCGCCAAAACCACCGCTCCCGGCGTGGCCTTCACCTTCTCGACCTCCAGCAAAACCTTGCGGCCCACCATCAACTCGGCCAGCGACTCAGGGCTGCTTTCAGCGGTCTTCACCGTCGCCACCATCGTGCCGCGACGCATGACGCTGACGTTATCCGTCGCCTCCATAATCTCGCGCAGCTTATGGGTGATCAGGATGATGGTCTTGCCCTGATCCTTCAAGCCGTTCAAAATCCTGAATAAATGGTCTGCCTCATCCGGGGTCAGCACGCCCGTCGGCTCGTCCAGAATCAGAATATCGGCTTGGCGATACAGCGCCTTCAAAATCTCTACCCTTTGCTGATGCCCAACCGACAGGTCTTCGATCAGCGCATCCGGGTCCACATCCATCTCATATTCGCGGCTCAGATCCCCTAGGACCTTGCGCGCCTTCGCCAGTGAAGTGTTCAACATCGGGCCATCCTCGGCCCCCAAGATCACATTCTCTAGTACGGTAAAATTCTGCACCAGTTTGAAATGCTGAAACACCATCCCGATACCGGCGCGAATGGCGCTCTGGCTGTCGGGGATCGGGGTCAGCTTGCCGTTGATATAAACCTCACCCGCATCGGCACGGTAAAATCCATACAGGATCGACATCAGCGTTGATTTGCCCGCGCCATTCTCGCCGATAATGCCGTGAATGGTGCCACGCGGCACGGCAATATTGATGTCCTTGTTCGCCTGAACCGGACCAAAGGCCTTCGAGATGCCTTTCAGCTCAATGGCATATGGAGTGAGGGCGGCAGTTGCCTGCCGCCCTCCATTATTGGCCGTAGCCACCATCAGAACGATCCAGCCGGGCAGCTGTTGTCGGACATGTAGTCATGCACAACCAACTCGCCCGATTTGATCTTTTCAGCCGCCGCATCGACAGCCGCTTTCATCTCTGGCGTCACCAGTGCTGCGTTGTTGTCGTCCATAGCATAATCAACGCCGCCAGCCTTCAGATCCATCACATTGATGCCGGGCTTCAGCTCTTCGCCTTCCTTGAACGCCTCATAGACGGCGTTATCGACGCGCTTCAGCATCGAAGTCAGAACCTTGCCGGGATGCATGTAGTTCTGGTTGCTGTCGACGCCGATCGACAGAATACCTTCATCCGCGGCGGTTTGCAGAACACCAACCCCAGTGCCGCCCGCTGCTGCATAAATCACGTCTGCGCCCTGCGATTTCTGCGCTTTCGCCAATTCCGCACCCTTCACCGGGTCATTCCAAGCCGCCGGGGTGGTGCCCGTCATGTTCAGAATAACCGTTGCATCCGGCTTCACAGCCTTCACACCCTGCGCATAGCCGCAGCCAAAGCGACGGATCAGCGGAATGTCCATGCCGCCGATGAAACCAACCGTGTTGGTCTTGGATGCCAAGCCAGCCATCATGCCAACCAGATAGCTGCCCTGATCTTCGGTAAACACCACCGATTTCACGTTCGGCTGCTCCACCACCATGTCGATGATGCCGAACTTGGTGTCCGGGAAATCCGGGGCCACGGTGTTCAGCACGTCACCAAAGGCAAAGCCGGTCATGATGATCGGGTTCGCGCCATCTTCTGCCAGCGACCGCAAAGCCTGCTCGCGCTGGGCTTCGGATTGCATTTCCAGCTCTTTATAGGTGCCGCCGGTTTCCTTTGCCCATTTCTCGGCGCCATTGAACGCTGCCTCGTTGAACGATTTGTCGAACTTGCCGCCCAGATCGAAGATGATCGCAGGTTCAGCCAAAGCCGCGCCCGCAGTCAGCGCCAAAGTCGCCGCCGCACCCAGCAGGTGTTTCATCAGGGTCATAGTTTTCTCCCGGTTTTACGTTTTTGTGTTCCCATCGCCGCACAGCCTCAAGGCCAGCACCAGCGCAGGTCGTGACGGATTTAGGACAGCGCTTTGAGGGAGGGTCAACAGGAATCTGAGGCTGACCTTGGGCGAAGCAGCCCGCAGTTTTGCGCAGACGCTAAAAATCAACCATTTGGTCAGAAAATGCGGCCAATTTATGCTCCAAGCCCGCGCCCAAGGATCAGGGCATCCATCCGCAAGCCCTCGGGCGTCTGATAATATCCGCGACGTTTGCCTTTTACCTCAAACCCCTTACGCGCATAAAGCCGCTGCGCGCTCAGGTTGCTGTCCAGCACTTCCAGAAAGACCGAATCGGCGGCGCGCAACCGGGCTTCGGCCAGAAACCCATCCACCAGGCGCCCGCCAATCCCCTGCATGCGCGCCTTTGGATCAACCGCAAGCGTGATCAATTCCGCTTCACCCGCCACCACCCGGCCAATCAGAAACCCATCCGCTTCGGTCAGCAAAAATGTGAAGCCATTGTCCAACGTGCTGGAGATCTCTGCCGCAGACCACGGCCGCGGTGTGGTGAAACAGGCCGCATGCAGTGCCGCCATCGCGTCAAACGCCCCGTCAAACGTCACGGGGCAACCAGATCAAGAATGACCGGCGGCGGATCACTCGGCGGGGCGGCATCCGCGCCACGCAAATAGAACGGCGCAGGGCGCGGCTGCACCACGCCGACCCGCCCCAACGCAATCCGCGCAATCGCCTCGGCAATCGGCAGGCTTTGCAACCCGCCAACACCCGCCACCGCCCCGTCAATCACGCCAACCGCATCGCCCGCAACAATCCGCGCCGCCCCGGGTCCGCCCGCGTCAAACCGCTGCACATAAACCTCACCGCGCCGTGCATCCTCGATCACAGTCACCGGGCGCGGCAATCCGTAAGCCATCGCTTCCAGCCGAGTCACGCCAATCGCTGGCACGCCAAGCCCCAACGCCAACCCGCGCGCCGCCGCAACCGAGATCCGAACCCCGGTGAAATTCCCCGGTCCAGTCCCCACGGCCACAGCCGTCACCTCGCCCAAAGCCACCCCAGCCTCGGCCAGCAATTCGCAGACCAAAGGCATCAACCGTTCAGCCTGACCCTTTTCCATCGACTCAGACTTCAGCCAGACCCGGTCGCCGTAAAGCAAAGCGGCGGCGCAATGCGCCGCCGATGTGTCAAATGCCAGAACAATCTCAGATTTCAAAGCAATCGGCTCCGCCTCAGGCCGCAACAGGGCGCACTTCCAGCACTTCTGGGATGTAATGGCGCAGCAGGTTCTCAATCCCCATCTTCAAAGTCAGGGTCGAAGACGGGCAGCCCGCGCAAGCGCCCTTCATATGCAGATAGACCACCCCACGATCAAAGCCGTGAAAGGTGATGTCGCCGCCATCCTGTGCCACGGCAGGGCGCACACGGGTGTCGAGCAACTCTTTGATCTGGTTTACAATATCGCTGTCTTCGCCGTCATGCGCCGCATGCGCCGCCTGACCTTCGCCTTCCATCACCAAAGCGCCCGACTGGAAATGTTCCATGATCGCGCCCAGAATAGCGGGCTTGATATGCTGCCAATCGGCAGCCTCGGCCTTAGTCACAGTGATGAAATCGGTGCCAAGGAACACGCCCGTCACTTGGCCCGTTGCGAAAATCCGCGTCGCCAGCGGTGACTTGCCCGCGGTTTCAGCACTCGGAAAATCAGCGGTGCCCATCTCCAGCACGGCTTGGCCCGGCAGGAACTTCAGCGTCGCCGGGTTCGGGGTGGATTCGGTCTGGATGAACATGATCTTTTCTCCGACAATTCCAGTCTGATATGCGCGCTCAACGCCGCGAAGTCAAGGATTAGAACCGTTCTAAATCAAGCAGACCTGCCGTCTCAGCCTCCAGCCCAGCTTGGCCTCGCCGTAGCCGCCGCAGCATCGCCCAGACAATCAGCCGATGCGCAGGGGGCCACCGGCAGCATATAGACCCGCCCGAACCAGTTATGCACCACAACTGAAGCCGTAATCGCCAACCGCGTCCCCTCAACCGTCACGCACGTCATCACATCCAGATGTCGATCCCGCGCAGTCAGCGACAACACCTGATCCTCGATATGCTCGATCAGAAAGAAATCGAGGTTGTCGCCAACCTCCGGCGTGCCCACCGCATCGCCTGAAAACCCGCCAATCCGCGCCACCCCAAACCACGACGAAATGGCATCGCGCAGCCAGAACGCGACCCCCAGCCCCGGCAAGGGCCTCGCCATCACCAAGCGCCACGCCTCAAGCGCTGTGATCGGGCCGGGCAGGGTGACGCTTTGGCTGTCCAAATACGCCAGCTTTTCCATCGGGGCGATCAATTGCGCATGGGGTGGAAGCAGCATCGGAAATCCTCGCTTTACCGCCACCATACCCCTATCCCCGCCAAAAAGCCTGAGACAGATAGCCTCACCCCACCCACCTCACCCCACCGCTCAACGCCGCCGTTCAGCTTGGAAAATGCTCGACATGGGTTTCCGCCGTGCGGCCAAAGTAAACCACGCGCCGCCCAAGGAATGACACGATATACCCAGCGCAGCCCGCAGCCTTGGCCTGTTTGCTGAACGCCGCATAGCTGTAGTCTGCCGGATTGGCCTGCGCCCATTTGATCAGACGGGCCAGTTCTGCCGCATCGAACGCCGCTTCGACAGGGCTTGCGGGTTCCTGCATTTCCAGCGCAACGCTGTCGCCATCCGGCAGATAGAAGGTTTGCGTGCTGCGACGGTAATCCACCGCATAGCTTTCAAAGCCCGCAGCACTCAGCCTGCCAACGATCTCGGGAAAGCTGAGATTGCCGCTATGGGCCGCGCTCAGGCAAGTTTCGGCAATAGTGATGCGTTCCGCGTCCATGGCGGTTCCTTTCTTGCTGGGAAAATCAGTTCGGGTGGTCAGTCTAGGGGCGGGGCGGTCAACCCGCGATTTTCGACAAGTGTTTGCAAAATCCGGTCAAGCGCCGCGCGGTCATCGCCGGACAGGGCGTCGAAATAGGCCGCGTCATTCTCATCGGCCATTGCGGCCAGTGTCGGCACCTTGGCTCGCCCCGTTGGCGTCAACGCAAGAATTTGCCCGCGCCCGCTGCTTTCAATCCGGGCAACCAGCCCCTTTGCCATCATCCGGTCCGCCAGCTTGCTGATCGCGCCGCGCGTCATGCCCATCTGGTCTGCCAGCAGCGTCGGCGCGGTGCCCTCTGTATCGAACAACGCCCGCAGAAAGCACCATTCGGCCACCGTCACGCCCTCTGTCGCAACCTTGCGGGCAAAGTCCTGCGATACCGCGTTGGAAACCATCCGCAGCCAATATCCAGTGTGATCTGAAAGATTGGAAACGCGCATCCCGACTCGCTGGTTATGTTGACTAGGAAACTAAACTCGGGATGTTTCCTAGTCAACATAAGTCATGATTAGGCCCGCGCGACCCTGCAAAACTCTGATTTCCAAGCTGTGAAAGCTTTGACGCCTTGGTCGAAAACGGGGCCGCAAAGCCGCCAGTTTGTTTAACTTTCGTTAACCATACCCCGAACCGTTCAAAATATCGCAATGAAAACAATGGTCCCGAGTTGGGACCGGCTTCAAGTGATACTCTCCAGCCGCTCCTTGCTCATATCGCCCGGAACAATCGTGATCGGAATAGGCAGGCTGCCCGACGACCGCGTCATCGCTGTCACCAACGGCCCCGGCCCAGATTTCTCGGTGCCAGCCCCCAGTACCAAAATCCCCACCGCCGGGTCAGCATTGACCTGCGCCAGAATCTCGGTCACCGCATCACCCTCGCGGATGATCAACTCGGGGTTCACCCCCTGCTTGTCACGCATCCACTGCGCGAACACTTCGAAATGCGCCTCGATCCGCTCGCGTGCCTCGGCCCGCATCAGATCCGCAACCCCCATCCAGTGCTGGAATTCTTCGGGAGGGATGATCGACAAAACCTGCACCCCCCCACCTGTATGCGCCGCCCGCAGCGCCGCAAATCGCATCGCGTTCAGACATTCCCGGCTGTCATCCAGCACGACAAGAAACTTCCGCATATTCGTCTCCCCTAACGCCGCGATCATGCAACCGAGGCTGTGGGAAGGCAAGGGCCGGGGAAAGCGCCAGCCTAGCGCTGCTCCGCCGCCCAATCCCAATACAACCGCCGCGCCCGCGCCGTCATCGGGCGATGCTTGTATTCGGTGTCATCAAACGCTTTCACCGCCGTCACCTTGGCGAAATTGCCCGACAGAAAAATCTCATCCGCCGCATGGGCATCCTCGAACGTCAGCACGGCTTCGCGCACCTCGACCCCATCGGCACGCAGGTTGTCGATATGCCGCGCCCGCGTGATCCCGGCCAGAAACGTGCCATTCGGGACTGGCGTGAACACCACACCGTCCTTGACCAAAAACACATTCGCCGTCGCACTTTCCGCAAGGTTGCCCAAAGCATCCGCAACCAAGGCATTGCCAAACCCCTTGGCCTGCGCCTCGACCAGCATCCGGGCGTTGTTGGGGTAGAGGCACCCCGCCTTGGCATTGCAGACCGCATCCTCCAACACCGGGCGGCGGAACCGCGTCCGCGTCACCGTCGTTGCAAAGTCAGGGTCCGGCATCCCGACCTCTTCCAACGAGATCGCAAACCCCGTCGCCCCCGCCGCAGGCACGATGCCCAGTTCGGTGCCATGCAACGCCCAATACATCGGGCGGATATACACCGCCTGATCCGGCCCAAACCCCTGCAACCCCTCGCGGATGATCGCCGCCATATCCTCTGGGGCGCAGCTTGGCGTGATCATCAAAGCCTCGGCCGAGCGGTTCACCCTTGCGCAATGCAAATCCAGATCCGGGCATATGCCGTCAAAATAACGCGCGCCATCGAAGACAGAAGTGCCCTGCCAGATGCCATGATCCGCCGCTTTCATCACCGCCACATCGCCGTCATGCCAGCGACCGTCCCAAAACGTGCGGATAGATTTGCCAAAGGCCATGCTGAACTCCTGCTGCTACGCCGCAAGCTTAATCACGCGGGCCGCGCAACGGGAAGAGCGGTCGCCATCCCCGTGCGTCCCAAGCGAAACCCTGCCAACCCCGGCCAGCCCCGCGCAAGCTATCGCCGAAGCCGCAAGAAAAAGCCCTCGGACCGGGGGATGGGTCCGAGGGCCTGGCCGGAAAATGCCAGCCAAAGGGTGGGACAGTTGGGGAAAATAGCCCCAAGGCCGACTATGGCTGCAGGTTGAATCGATTCTGTGACGCAGACGGGGACGCAGACGGGCGACCGCTCCAGCCATCCCGCACGCCTGTCACTTTCCATGCCAAGGGCAGTCAACATGGTGATCATTCACCATGCCCACCGCCTGCATGAAGGCAAAGCTGATGGTGGGCCCTACGAACTTAAAGCCCTCTGCCTTCAGTGCCTTTGACAAAGCCACTGATTCCGGCGTCTGCGCCACCGGTTGATTGACGCGGCCAAGCTGACGGTCCTGCGGCACACCGCCGACATGTTTCCAGAGAAAATTGGCAAAACCTTCGCGTGCCTCAATCGCCAGATAGGCGCGCGCCGCGACAAAGGTTGCCTCGATCTTGCCGCGATGCCGGATAATGCCGGGATCGGCCAACAACCGCAGAGTTTCGGCCTCGCCCCAACCTGCCAACACGGCGGGATCAAACCCGGCAAAGGCCGCCCGAAATCCGTCGCGCCGCCGCAGAATGGTGATCCAGCTTAGACCCGCCTGAAACCCCTCCAATATCAGACACTCAAACAACAGGCGCGGATCATACTCGGGGCGGCCCCACTCCTCGTCATGATAGGCCACATAGACGGGATCGCTGCCGCACCAGCTGCAGCGGTGGCTTGTCTCAATCATCTCGCCCTCAAAATCATTAAAATTGGCCTAAAGCCGCAAGCGTTAAGGCTGTTTTTACCCAAGCAGGGCCATCCTGTCCATCTGTCGGGCGATCACCGCGCCCGCCCAAACCTGCACGCCCGCAGCAGTCACCACGAAGGAGCAGCCAATGATGATGCCCAGACCAAAGCCAAAGCCGCGCTTGGATGCGCAGGCGGGGCTGGCCAGTCCGCTTGGGGTGGCCATCTCGGCGGGTGATCGCGAAACCCTGTCGATGGTGCGACAAGCCATTGATAACAAACGCCTGCGCCTTGCCTATCAGCCCGTGGTGCTGGCCCGCGATGTCAGCCGGGTGGCGTTTCAGGAAGGTTTGATCCGGGTGCTGGACCCAACCGGGCGGGTTATTCCGGCCAAGGATTTCATGCAGGCGGCGGAAAGCCATGAAATTGGCCGCGAAATTGACTGTGCGGCGCTGGAAATTGGTCTGGCGGCCTTGGCGCGGGTGCCCGATCTGCGGCTTTCGATCAATATGTCGGCGCGCTCGATCGGCTATGCGCGCTGGATGCAGGTGCTGCGCCGCGGCCTTTCCGTCGCCCCAACGATAGGAGAGCGGCTGATTCTAGAAATCAACGAAGCCTCTGCGATGCAGGTGCCAGAGTTGGTCGTGGCCTTCATGGATGATCTGAAAGGCGCGGGCGTTGCCTTTGCGTTGGATAACTTCGGTGCGGGCGATATGGCGATCCGCTATTTCAAGGATTTCTACTTTGATATCCTGAAACTGGATGGCCAGTTCATCCGCAACATTCATCACGATGCCGATAATCATGTGCTGGTCGGGGCCATTTTGTCGATTGGCAAGCATTTTCAGATGTTTACCGTAGCGCAATCTGTGGAAACGCAGGCAGAGGCGCAGATGCTGCAAACCATGGGTGTGGATTGCATGCAGGGGTATTTGTTTGGCGCGGCCACTTTGAAACCCGCCTTTGACATCAATGCGGCGCGAAAATCGGCGTGAAACCGCAGCATTGCGTCTGTGACAACTCCGGCGTGTAGAAAACTTGCTTTTCAGCGCCACCCCTTCTAGGCCATGCTGCAAAGCGGCGCAGCGGTGGTTGTCCGCGGTAGTTTCTGGGAGAGGGCGCAAGTTATGACCAATGTGGTAATCGTTTCGGCGGCACGCACCGCCGTCGGCAGCTTTAACGGGGCCTTCGCGGCGACCCCCGCGCATGAATTGGGCGCAGCGGTGATTGAGGCGGTTGTGGCCCGCGCGGGCATCGACAAGGCCGAAGTGGCCGAAACCATTCTCGGTCAGGTGCTGACCGCAGGGCAGGGGCAAAACCCCGCCCGCCAAGCGCATATCCGCGCTGGTCTTGCGAAAGAGGCATCGGCCTGGTCGATCAACCAAGTCTGCGGCTCGGGCCTGCGGGCGGTGGCTTTGGGCGCGATGCATGTGCAATTGGGCGATTCGAACATCGTCATCGCGGGCGGTCAGGAAAGCATGTCGCTTAGCCCGCATGTGGCCCATCTGCGCGCTGGGCAGAAAATGGGCGATATGAACTTCATCGACAGCATGATCCGCGACGGGCTGTGGGATGCGTTCAACAACTATCACATGGGCCAAACCGCGGAAAACGTCGCCAATCAATGGCAGATCAGCCGCGAGATGCAGGACGAATTCGCCTTGGCCAGCCAGAACAAGGCCGAGGCCGCGCAGAAGGCAGGCAAATTCAAGGATGAGATCGTCGCTTTCACCATCAAGACCCGTAAGGGCGATGTGACGGTCGATCAGGACGAATACATCCGCCACGGCGCAACGCTCGAATCGATGCAGAAACTGCGCCCGGCTTTCACCAAAGCTGGCTCGGTGACGGCGGCCAATGCCTCGGGTCTGAACGACGGTGCGGCGGCAGTGCTGCTGATGTCCGAAGCGGATGCTGCCAAGCGCGGCCTGAAACCACTCGCGCGGATCGCATCCTACGCCACCGCTGGGCTTGATCCGTCGATCATGGGTGTGGGGCCGATTTTCGCCAGCCGCAAAGCACTGGAGAAAGCCGGTTGGAAGGCCGCCGATCTTGACCTGATCGAAGCGAATGAGGCGTTTGCCGCCCAAGCCTGCGCCGTCAACAAAGACATGGGCTGGGACACCAGCAAGGTTAACGTCAATGGCGGTGCGATTGCGATTGGCCACCCGATTGGCGCTTCGGGCGCGCGCATCCTGAACACCTTGATCCACGAGATGGGGCGCCGGGATGCCAAAAAAGGTCTTGCCACCCTGTGCATCGGCGGTGGCATGGGCGTCGCCATGTGTATCGAACGCGCTTAAGTGAGCGTTATATTGGAATAAAACACTGCAGACGGGCGCAACATTGTTGCGCCCGTTTTGTCACATCGGTAACATGATTTCAAAAGCATATCCTTGGAGGAGGAAAGAATGGCAAAAGTTGCATTGGTCACAGGCGGCTCGCGCGGCATTGGCGCTGCAATATCGGTGGCGCTGAAAGACGCAGGCTATACGGTTGCCGCGAATTATGCCGGCAATGACGAGGCCGCCACGGCCTTCACCGCTGAAACTGGTATTCCCACCTATAAATGGTCGGTCGCCGATTATGAGGCTTGCGTGGCGGGCATTGCAAAGGTCGAGGCTGATCTTGGCCCGGTCGCCATTCTGGTCAACAACGCTGGCATCACCCGCGATGCGATGTTCCACAAGATGACCCCCGGTCAATGGAAAGAGGTGATCGACACCAACCTGACCGGCCTCTTCAACATGACGCATCCGCTGTGGACTGGCATGCGCGACCGCAAATTTGGCCGCGTGATCAGCATTTCCTCGATCAACGGTCAAAAGGGTCAAGCCGGGCAAGTGAACTACTCCGCCGCGAAATCCGGCGATCTGGGCTTTACCAAGGCGCTGGCCGCTGAAGGCGCGCGCGCGGGCATCACGGTGAACGCGATCTGCCCGGGCTATATCGGCACTGATATGGTCAAAGCGATTGACGAAAAGGTGCTGAAAGAGCGTATCATCCCGCAAATCCCGGTCGGTCGTCTGGGCGAGCCCGCAGAGATCGCGCGCATTGTCACCTTCCTCGCCTCGGATGATGCAGGTTTCATCACGGGCTCGACGATTTCCGCCAATGGTGGCCAGTTCGTCGTCTAAGCAAGGCCAACCCAAATCCCGCAATGGCCCAAGCTTTGGCTTGGGCCTTTTTGCTTGCCCCGCCGCCGTGGTTTCGGCAGGTAAGTGGCTGAACTGGGGACGCCAATGACCAAAACCAAAGCCACCCTGATCGGGTTTACCGCCATCGCCATGTGGTCACTGTTGGCCTTGTTCACCATTGGCTCGGCCCCAGTGCCGCCTTTGCTGCTCAACGCTTTGTGCTTCGGCATCGGCGGCGCGATTGGCCTGATCTGGACCGCCACAGGTGCTGGTTTGGCAGTGCTGAAAACCGTGTCGTGGAAGGTCTATGCCTTTGGCACGCTTGGGCTTTTTGGCTATCATCTGCTGTATTTCACCGCGTTCCGCCTGTCGCCCACTGCCGAAACCGGCCTGATCGCTTACCTTTGGCCGTTGTTCATTGTCCTGCTGTCCGGCCTGTTGCCGGGCGAGAAACTTGGCCTTTTTCACATCATCGGCGCGTTGATCGCCTTTGCCGGGGCCGCGCTGATCGTGCTGGCGCGTGGCGGTGACGCACAAGGGTCAGCATTGGGCCTTGGACTGGCCTTCCTCTGTGCGGTGACGTGGACGCTTTATTCGGTGCTGTCGCGCCGCTTGGGCACTGTGCCAACCGAATCTGTCACGGTGTTCTGCCTTGCCACCGCGCTTTTGTCAGCCATCGCCCATATCGCATTAGAAACAACCACTTGGCCACAGGGCCCATTGGGTTGGGCCAGCGTTGCTGCCTTGGGCATCGGCCCGGTCGGCGCGGCGTTCTTCACTTGGGACATCGGCATGAAAAAAGGCGACATCCAACTGCTCGGAGTCGCCTCATACGCTGCACCGTTGCTGTCAACGCTGGCTTTGGTTGCGGCTGGCATCACAAAACCGTCAAGCGCCATTCTGTTGGCGGCGGTTTTGATCACAGCAGGGGCGGCGCTGGCGGCCAAAGCGGGCTCTGGCAAAGCCCAGACGGCCAGCGCCAAAAAGGGTTAAGCGCTCAGCCGACCAATTTCCTCTTTCAGTTTCAGCTTTTGCTTTTTCAGATCGGCGATGTGCAGATCATCCACGGCGGGCGCGCGCTGCGCCTGCTCGACCTTGGATGAAAGCGATTCGTGCTTCTTTTTCAGTTCAGCGATATGGGAAGCGACGGTCATGCAAGTCCTCCTGATGCTGTTTCAACCCGCTTATTGCAGCATAGAATCTGAGTCGTGTCATCAGATCTTCACACAACCTAAGCGGTATTTGTGTGCAATTAGCGGAATTCATCCGAAAGCGCTGCACCGCCGCGCAAAATCTCGCTGGCACGCGGCGTATAGCTTTCGCGGTCGCCATCATGTGATGCACCGTGATGGATCACAAACGGCGCAAGCAGCCGAAACGCCGCCCGCCCTGTCTTGCGCGCCCGCAGCAAAATCCGCAGCGCGGGCTTGCCCGCGCGCGGCGTCAGCGGCAGCACCGAGGCAGACCCCAGCTTGCCGCCCATCGCCGCCAGCACCTCTGGCAGCCCATCCGCGCCGCAGATCAGCGTCAGCCAGCCACCCGGTGCCAGCCGCTTTGACGCCGCCTGCACCCAATCGCCCAGCGGCGTGTCGATCTGCAGTGCGGTTGCCCGCCCCAGATTCGGGCTGGGCGTGCCACCCTTTGGATAATACGGCGGATTGGCGATCACATGGTCAAAATCCACCCGCAGCGCTTTCGGCATATCTGCAAGATCGCCAAGCTCCACCGACATTGCCACGCCGTTCTCGGCTGCATTGCGCCGCGCCAAAGCTGCGTAGTCGGCTTGCACCTCCAGCCCCGAAAGCCGCAAATCCGGCACCCGGGTGGCGAGACATAGCGCCGCAGCCCCGACGCCGCATCCCAGATCCAGCACCGATTGCCCGGGCAGGGCAGGGCAGGCGGCCGCCAGCAAAACCGGATCGGTCGCAGCCCGATAGCCTTGTCTTGGCTGCCAAAGCTGCAATTTGCCGCACAGAAAAGCGTCCTGCGTCAGATCCTGCATCTACAACCCGTCAGAGATGTTGTTATCCGCCAAAACCGCCCGCGCAAGGAACAGATCGCTGTCGGCCACCATGATCCGGCGCGGGAACAATCCGATGCCGCCTTCCAGCGTGCTCATGTGGACGTCCATCACAAAGCTGTCTATACCCTCGCCCTCAAGGAGCACTTGAGCAAAGGCGATCACAGTAGGGTCGGTTGTGCGCAATAAAAGCTTCATGGGATTGGGTTTACCCGGGGTCAGGGCCCCGTGTCGATACCCTCGTGTCGATACCTGAAGGGGTTAGAATGAACATGATGAACGCCGCGCAAAAACCGCATGACCGGCTGGCCGAGGCTTTGGCCGAGGATATGGCAGCGGTCAACCTGATGATCCGGGCGCGGATGGCCTCAGAACATGCGCCGCGCATCCCGGAAGTCACCGCACATCTGATCGAGGCTGGCGGCAAGCGCCTGCGCCCGATGCTGGTGTTGGCCGCAGCCCGCCTGCTGGGATATGCCGGGCCGTTCCATGTGCATCTGGCGGCGACGGTAGAATTCATCCACACCGCGACATTGCTGCATGATGATGTGGTCGATGAAAGCGCGCGCCGCCGCGGGCGTCCCACCGCAAACCTGCTGTGGGATAACAAATCTTCGGTGCTCGTCGGCGATTACCTGTTCGCCCGCGCCTTTCAGTTGATGGTTGAACCCGGCAATCTGCGCGTGCTCGACATCCTTGCCAATGCCTCGGCCACCATCGCAGAGGGCGAGGTGTTGCAGCTGACCGCCGCGCAAGATCTGGGCACCACCGAGGCGATCTATCTGCAGGTCGTGCGCGGCAAGACCGCCGCCTTGTTCTCTGCCGCCACCGAATCCGGCGCTGAAATCGCGGGTGCTACAGCCGCGCAGATCAAAGCTCTCTTCGATTACGGCGACGCTTTGGGCATCGCGTTCCAGATCGTCGATGATCTGTTGGATTATGGCGGCTCGGCTGCGGTGATCGGCAAGAACACAGGCGACGATTTCCGCGAGCGCAAATTGACCCTGCCGGTGATCAAAGCTGTGGCAAAGGCAAACCCTGAAGAACGCGTCTTCTGGGTGCGGGTGATCGAGAAAGGCCAGCAAGACGACGGCGATCTGCAACACGCCCTCAGCCTGATGGCCAAGCATGGCGCGATGCAGGCGGCGCGTGCAGATGCCTTGGCGTGGGCGGCCCGCGCCCAAACCGCGCTGGACGCGCTGCCCGCGCATCCCCTGCGCGATATGCTGTCAGATCTGGCCGCCTATGTGGTCGAGCGGATCAACTAGCCCCCATTCCCACGGCGCCCCGGACGTGATCCGGGGCCTCTGCATAGCCCACGAGGCCCCGGATCACGTCCGGGGCGGGGTGGTGTGAGGGGGAGCCGAAGCAAAGATTTCAAAGCATGGGCGCGGCTGCGACCCACCAGCCGGGTGCCTCTGCACGCAGCGCGCCGGCGGCGGCTTTCGCAAGTTCCTCGCTGCCAAACAGCCCAAAACAGGTCGCGCCAGACCCCGACATCCGCGCCATCAGGCAACCCGGACGCGCCTCCAGCGCCGCCTTTACAGCAGCAATCACCGGGGCAAGCTGCATCGCGGGCGCTTCCAGATCATTGCGCTGCGCCGCGAGCCACGCCGCGAATTCCACAGCCGAGCCAAAGACAGGCATCGCAGTCATCGCCGGATAGTCCTTGCGCGGCAACGCCTTGAACACAGCAGGCGTCGCCACCGCCACGCCCGGGTTGACCAGCACCAGATAACACTCGGGCAAGGCAGGCAGGGCGGTCAGCATCTCGCCCACGCCCTGCATCCGCACCGGACGGCCCGCAAGACAGGCGGGCACATCCGCGCCCAAGGAAAGCACCGCAGCCGCATCCGGCAGCGCCACCCCCGCCGTGGCAACCAGCGCGCGCAACGCCGCCGCCGCATCGGCAGACCCGCCACCAATACCAGATGCGATCGGCAGATGCTTTTCCAACTCTAGTGCCGCTGTCACGCCCAAACAATCAGCCGCCCGCAGCACCAGATTGTCGTCGCAAGACAGCCCCGTGGCATGCGGCCCGCTGACCGTCAGGCTCAGGTGATCAGCCGGGGCCACCGTCACCCAATCGCCCACGCCCGCGAACACCACGATACTGTCCAGCAGATGATAGCCATCGCTGCGCTGCCCGGTGACATGCAGCGTCAGATTGATCTTGGCGGGGGCAAATTCCCGATGCGCAGAGGGATGATCCAAACTCACAGCCAAAAGTTACGGAGCAGCCGCAGCGGCTTCAACCGGTTTCAAAGGTGCTGCGCCTTCGGCGGCCAGAACCGCATCAAGCCCCTTCTCCAGCTTTAGCCGCAGCCGCGCTGCCAACTTGTCATCCGGTCCATAAGACAATGCGCGGTGCCATTGATATTCGGCCTCGCGCTTGCGCCCGACCGCCCAATACACATCGCCCAAATGGTCGGTCACCGTCGCATCCACCGCCATCCGCAGCGAGGCTTGCTCGATCGGCAGCAGCGCATCAGTATACCGCCCCAACCGATAATAAGCCCAGCCAAGGCTGTCGAGGATCGGCCCGCTGTCAGGCCGCATGATCACCGCGCGCTTGATCATGCCAAGCGCCTCGTCCAGCTTGCGGCCCTGATCGACAAGGCTGTAGCCAAGGTAATTCAACAATTCCGGCTCGTCCGGGCTCAGCGCCATCGCACGGCGGAAATCGGCCTCGGCGGCGTCGTATTGCTTCAACTGATCAGCCACCACGCCCCGGCTGTAGAACAGCACCCAATGATTGGGCGCGGGCGTTGGCACCATCTTGATCGCAGCGTCATAGGCCTTCAGCGACTCGTCATAGCGTTGCTGGCGCCGCATGCCATCGGCCAACGCCACCTGCACCGCCAGAATGTCACCATGCGCGCGCGCCAGCCCCTGCAAGATCTCAATCGCAGCCTCGGGGCGTCCTGCGGCAAAACTGGCGTTAGAGCGGCCAATCTCGGCAATGTGGAAATTCGCATCCGTTGGCGGCACCTGCGCATAGGCCTGCGTCGCCAGATCATGCTGCCCTTGCTGCTCCAACAGCCCGGCGACAAGCAGCACGGCCTCGGTATTGTCGGGGCGCAGATAGGCGGCGGCGCGGGCGTGCAGCAAGGTGTAGGCCGGATCGGCCTCGCCACGTACGGCATTGGCCATGCTGAAGAACACTTCGGCAATACCGTCGGTGGCATTGCGGACGATGGTAAACGGCACAGGCTCGCCCGCCGTCAGACGGTGGCGCAATGCGTCGATTTCCAGATCGTTGCCAACCGGAAAATTGCGGTCCAGCATGGCGACTGCTTCGGGATTGCGCTCCAGCTGGCTAAGGATTTCCGCCGTTGCGATCATGCCGCGACGGCTCAAAAGAAAGCCCCCCGCCGCCTTGCCCGACAGGATATTTTCGGCGCCCTCGTAATCCCCGGCCGAGGCCAAAGCCAGCGCCTTGTGATACAGACCGAACGTCTCTAGCCCCTTGGTTTTTGCCATCTTGTCAAAGGCTTCGGTGGCTTCTGACATCCGACCCAAGCCCAGTTTGGCCCATGCCTTGACCAGATCATCCAGCACCTTGCCCGCCGATCCGCCCGCCGCCTGTTCTTTCAGAATAGCCGCGTAATCGTCGCGCTTGGCATCATCGGCGATCAACGCCACCGTGCCGGTCTGGGTTTTACCGCCCGCCGCTTGCAGGGCCCGCGCAAGCTTTGCGGCCCCTTCCATGTCTCCGGTGCCGATATGCGCCATCACAGCGCCTTCCAGCAGCGCCGGATTGCTCGGATCGCCACCTAGGGCCCGGTCATACCACTGCACTGCCGCCGCATAATCGGATTGCGACGAAGCCACCGCCGCCGCAAGATAAGCACCCGCTTCACTCAGCGGTGCCTCAGAGCCAGCCTCCGCGCCGCCAGCCTCCGTGCCGCTCGCCCCCGTTTCGGCCAAAGCCGCCACGGGCAAAAACATCACGGGCAAAAACGTCAAAGCAGAGGCCAGCAGCATATGCGCGATGGTCGGCTTGGGAAAAGGCATCCGGGGCGGCTCCTATAGGCGTTAAGCAAAGCTAAAGCCGCGCGGGCCGATACGCAATGCAGGCCGAGGCTTTAGCCCCCGGCCCTGCGCATCTTCGCTGATGCGATGCAGAATGTCAGATCACATATCCGGGGGCCAACCGCATTGGCATATCGCGCTTACATATTCGGGTAATTCGGCCCGCCCCCGCCCATCGGCGTGGTCCAGACGATGTTCTGCGACGGGTCTTTGATATCGCAAGTCTTGCAATGCACGCAATTCTGGAAATTGATCTGAAACCGCGGCTCTTTGCCCGCCTCGGCAATCACCTCATAAACCCCCGCCGGGCAGTAGCGCTGCGCCGGTTCGTTATAAAGCGGCAGGTTGACCGAGATCGGGATCGAGGCATCGCGCAGTTTCAAATGCGCAGGCTGGTTTTCATCGTGGTTGGTGGCCGAAAACGCCACATTGGTCAGCCGGTCAAACGACAACACGCCATCGGGCTTGGGATACTCAATCGGCGCGTAATCCTTCGCCAGCCCGGTCGATTCCGCATCATTCTTGCCGTGCTTCAACGTGCCCAGAATGGTGAAGCCAAAGGTATTCGCCCACATATCCGCGCCGCCGAACAACAGCGAAGCCAGCAGCCCGAACTTCGACCACAAAGGCTTGACGTTGCGCACTTTTTTCAGGTCAGCCGCGATCGGGCCACCACGCACCAAGGTTTCGTATTCGCTCAACTCATCGCCCGAACGGCCAGCGCTGATCGCCACAAACGCCGCCTCTGCCGCGTCAATCCCCGACAGCATCGCATTGTGGTTGCCCTTGATGCGCGGCACGTTGACCAAGCCTGCCGAGCACCCCAGCAGCGCCACACCCGGTGCGACCATCTTCGGGATCGACTGCCAGCCGCCCTCGGAAATCGCCCGTGCGCCATAGGCCACACGTTTGCCGCCTTTCAGCAGCTCCGCCACCATCGGATGATGCTTGAAGCGCTGGAATTCCATATAGGGGTAAAGATGCGGGTTCTTGTAGTTCAGGTGAACCACAAAGCCCACGTAAACCTGATTGTTCTCAAGGTGATAGATAAAGCTACCGCCGCCCGCATTGCTCCCCAAAGGCCAGCCCATCGTGTGCGTGACGGTGCCCAGCTTGTGCTTGGCCGGATCAATCTGCCAGATTTCCTTCATGCCGAGGCCGAATTTCTGCGGTTCGTGCCCCTTCGACAGATCATATTTGGCGATGACTTCCTTGGCCAAAGACCCGCGCACGCCTTCCGACAGGAACACATATTTCCCCGCCAGAACCATCCCCGGCTCATAGCTTGGCCCCGGCGTGCCGTCGGCCAATTTGCCAAACTCGCCCGCGACCACGCCTTTTACTTCGCCCCTATCGCCGTAGATCAGTTCCGAACACGACATGCCCGGAAAAATCTCGACCCCCAAGCCCTCGGCCTGCTCGGCCATCCAACGGCAGACATTCGCCATCGAGACGATGTAATTGCCGTGGTTGTTCATCAACGGTGGCATCGGGAAATTCGGAATGCGCATCTGGCCCGCTGGCCCCAGCACATAGAAATTATCCTCGGCCACTGGCACGTTCAAAGGCGCGCCCTTGGCCTTCCAATCGGGGATCAGTTTGTTCAGCCCCACCGGGTCCAACACCGCGCCCGACAGGATATGCGCCCCGACTTCCGAGCCCTTTTCCAGCACCACGACGCTAAGATTGCTGTCCAACTGCTTCAGCCGGATCGCCGCAGACAGACCCGCAGGCCCCGCGCCGACGATCACCACATCATAATCCATCTGCTCGCGCACGATTTCCTGCGACATTTCTTAACTCCGACCTGGCAAATTGCTGCTGCGTCATTGCCCGAAGCGACAAGCAGGGTCAACCGTGACGCAACATCCCAAGGCTATATCGCAGCTCTGGCGCAAGAAAATTTCTCATGTGCGACTGATTTTTCCTCACCTGCGACTGCCTGCCGCCGATTGCAGCCATTCCCCCTTGCAATCGCAGCCGTGCTCGGTTCAGGTAGAGGCAAGAGTAGCACAAGGTCATGGCCCCTCCGGGCTGTGACCTTGTTATTTGCGTGAAGAGACAAATGGAAAAAATCCCGATGACCCGGCGCGGTTTCACCGCCTTGGATGAAGAATTAAAGCTGCTGAAATCGGTGGAACGCCCCGCCGTGATCCGCGCCATTGCCGAGGCGCGTGAGCATGGCGATCTGTCCGAGAACGCCGAATATCACGCCGCCCGCGAAAAGCAGAGCTTCATCGAAGGCCGCGTCAAAGAGCTTGAGGCGCTGATTTCCCTCGCAGAGGTGATTGACCCGACCAAATTCTCTGGCACGATCAAATTCGGCGCCACGGTGACTTTGGTGGATGACGAAACCGACGAGGAAAAGACCTATCAGATCGTCGGCGAACCCGAGGCTGATATCGAGCGCAACATGCTCAACATCCGCTCGCCGTTGGCGCGCGCACTGATCGGCAAGGATGAAGGCGATGCGGTCGAGGTGAAAACCCCCGGCGGGCGGCGCGGCTACGAGATTTTGGCCATCCGCTACATCTGACGCCGCACCTATCTGACGCTGACCTGAAAGCGGCTCGGTCTGTCCCGGGCCCATTCTGGCAGTTCGGGTTTTTGTTTCGCCAAAGCCCGAACTGCTTTATGGAAGAACCTATGTCTGAACCCGAAGAAACGCCCCGCAATCTGGCGTCGCGCGCCCGTGCTGTTGCCGATGCTGCGGTGACGCCCACCGAATGGGTGGCTGCCGCAATGAGCCTGCTGTGGGTCGTGGCAGTTGGCGGCTATTTTCTGACCGGGCCGGTCGAATCGAGTCTGCTTGGCTATGTGTTGACCCTGCTGGCCGTGTTCTTGCCCTTGGCGCTGATCTGGGCGGCAGTGACCACCCTGCGCTCGATCCAGATTTTGCGCGCCGAATCGGCCCGGCTGCAAGCCACCGTCGAGGCGATGCGCGCGGCCTATCTGGCCAATCCGCAAGGCGGCATGCGCCCCTCGGTCGAGCGGAAACTGGATGAGATCGCCGCCGCCACCAAACATACCGAAACCACGCTCGCCAGCTTTAACTCGCGCCGGGATGCGGGGCTGACGGTGCCTTCGGCGGATCGCAAGGCCGCCTTGGTCGCCCCGCAACTGCAACCCGAGGCCGAACAACCGGGCCTCGCGCTGGGCACCCCGTCGGACTCATTGCGCGCGCCCTTGTCAGTGCAGGATTTCACCCGCGCTGTGCAATTCCCCGAAAGCCCCGACGACAAGGAAGGCTTTCGCGCATTGCGTCTGGCACTGGAAGATCGCAACGTCGCCAAACTGATCCGCGCCGCCCAAGACGTGCTGACCCTGCTGAGCCAGGAAGGCATCTTCATGGATGATCTGAAGCCCGACCGGGCGCGGCCAGAGCTGTGGCGCAAATTCGCAAGCGGTGAACGTGGCCGTGGCATCGCCGCCCTGGGCGGGATCCGCGACCGCTCATCCCTTGCGCTGACCGCAGGCCGGATGCGCGAAGACCCGGTGTTCCGCGACGCAGCGCATCATTTCCTGCGCACCTTTGACCGGGTGTTTTCCGAGTTTGAGAAAGTGGCCAGCGACCAAGATCTGTCAGACCTTGCCGAAACCCGCACCGCCCGCGCGTTCATGCTGTTTGGCCGGGTGACAGGCACGTTCGACTGACCTGAAACCGGGTGCCGCCTCGGGGGGCATCGAGCCCCCGCTTGGCGGCGCTGCCGGCGGATGATGTGCGGCGTGGTTTTGCGGGGTGGTCGCAGAAGCGCTCCGCGCGGGAGTATTTCAAAAAGAGCAACTGCGCGCGCATCCTTGGTGCTTAAGTCACCCCCGCGGCGCGGTTTCGGCAAGCGCTGTGTTCAGAGCATTTTCACCATGGTGATGGCCGCACGAAATCCGAAGGCATGGCGCAGCATGCCAAGGTTTTGTATCTTTGCCACCCGGTAGCCCAGCCGCTGATACAGCGCCTTTGCGCGCCAGTTGCTGTCGATCACATCCAGCCGCACCGAAGCGTAGCCGCGTGCCCGCGCCTCGGCTTCGATGGCGGTCATCAGGGCACTGCCGATCCCCAAGCCCCGCGCCGCTGGTGCCACACAAATGCCGTCGAGCAGGAAATGGGCCTGTTCGTCATCGCTGAGCATCCACAGCAGCGGCAGCCGCCAAGCCGCACCAAAGCTGCCATAGACGTGGCGAATATCGGCGATCTCGCCGCCCGCGAAACTGCCGGCTGCGGTTTTGAAACCCGCCATGCCCAGCAGGTTTCCTGCATCGTCAAGCGCCACAATGGCATGATTTGCGCGCAGCACCCGTGTCAGAAAGTGCAGGGCTTTTGGCGCGGGCCCCATCACCGTGCCCAGTTTGCCGCCAAAGGCGTGCCAGTACAGCGCCACCGCCTGTGGGCGCAGATGTTCGGGCAGGCCATGCTGATAATGGATCATCGCAGCGCCGCCTGCAGCAGGTCGATCTGGGCCGCCCCCAGAATCCAGCCTTCTTCCGCGCAGGCCGGGGCGTCCAGCAAGGCCCCCAACTGCCCGCGCTGCGACAGGGTGAACAGCGCCTTTGCCAGCAGGCGGACCTGGGCCTCGTCTTTGATCGCGCCCGGGTCGGCGGCGACCGCGCTTGCGATCAGCGAGGGATAAACCTCGGCCAAGGTGATCTGGGCGGGTGGGTCAAACGGCCAGACCGCGACATGCGGGAGGTGCGACAGCCGGTGGATCATCGGTTGCCCGATCAGGCCCTGACTGCCCGCAGCCCCGGTGGTGTAGAGCTTCCACACCGGTTGCGCGCGCGGGATGATCGCTTCGACGTCTCGGCGTTCGGACAGGCCGAGGGCTTTGTAAGTGATGGATTTTGTCGCGGGCAGGTCGGGCAGGTTCAACTGGGCGGGGCGGCCCCAGAACGGGCCAGAGGAGGATGGGCTAGATGAGAATGGGGCAGGGGAGGCCGCTGCGGCAAAGTGGCGGTTGATGGCGGCGGCCACCTCAAAGCGGTTGTTGCGATTGTCTGCGCCATCTTTGATCTGGCGGGCGAGCCAAGCCCAGACACTGCTGGCGCGCGCCACACCCGTCAGCCGGGCCGCGAAGCCTTTCGGATAGCCCATCGGGAAATCACAACCGATCAGCAAGGAATCCCCGCCTGCTACGGCGCGCTTGATCGCTGCAACCAGTGCCGCTTCGGCATCGGCGCGGCTGCGGTGATAGCTGCTCTGCGCGCTGGTTGCATCGATGCTGCCCAGCCAGATCGCATCTGCCGAGGGGCGCGCAGGTGTCCTTGCCGAGGCGGCGGACCAATCCGCGATGATCACTCGGTCAAAGCGCAAGGCCTGCCCCAAGACCGACTTCGGCCAGAATGAAATCGGCAATCTGGGCGGTGTTGTTCAGATCCAGCAGCGGCACCGGCAGCGGCTCCAGCGCGGTATCGGTCGCCACAGCGCGCACCAAGGCATCGCCGGGTTGGATCAGATCATGCCCGGCTTCGCGCCGAAACACCTCGATCTTGGCATGGGCATCGCGCTTGTAGCCTTCGACCAGAATCAGGTCGACCGGGGCCATCCGCGCCAGCACCTCGGGCAGATCCGGCTCGCGCCCGCGATGTTCGCGCATCAAGGCAAAGCGATGCGCCGAGGCCAGAACCACCTCGGATGCCCCTGCCGCCCGGTGGCGATGGCTGTCCTTGCCGGGTTGGTCAAGATCGACATCATGATGCACATGCTTGACGGTGGATACGGTGAAACCGCGCCGGGTGATTTCGGCCACCAGACGCTCCATCAAGCTGGTTTTGCCGGCGTTCTTCCAGCCGATCACGCCGTAAACTCTCATGATTCTGCCCTGATCAAGGCTTCGGCGGCGATGATATCAGCCGGAGTGTTCAGATTCTGAAACGCGGCCTCGTCTGGGAACTGCGCGCGGGCGGCGTGGTGTTGATCGGCAAAGCCCAGCACCCGGGCTTTGGCCCCCGAGCTTAGAAAATCCGCCAAGGCCCCGGCCAAAGCCACCGGCCAGATCGCGCAGGTCGGATGATTCTTGGCGGCGGTTGCGATCGCCAAAGCCTCGGGGGATGTCTCGGCCGCAAGGCACAGCTGCGGCACCAGATCGCCCGGCGCAAACGGTGTATCGACGGCCAATGTCACCACCGCCGTCGCGCCCAGCGGTGCTGCCCATCGCAAACCCGCCAGCACCCCCGACAGCGGCCCCAGCGCCACCGCATCCGGCAGGATCGGCAGACCATAGCCCGCCAGCCGCGCCGGATCGCCATTGGCCGAGATTGCCAACCGTTCCACCTGCGGCTCCAGCCGGGCAATCGCATGCGACAGCAGGCTTTGCCCCGCCAGTTGCACCAGCGCCTTGTCGGCCCCCATCCGGCTGCCCGCGCCCCCCGCCAGAATGACCCCGAAAATCCGCACCTTGCCCCCTTCAAATCCCTTGCGCAAAGGCCTAAGCCGTTCCGCATCCGGCGTAAAGCCACCCCAGCCCCCGAGGTGCGATGTCTGCCCCCGCCAACCCTGCGCGTGACAGCTACCTGCGCGGTGTGCGCGCGGCCCTGCCCTTTGCGGTGGTGATCGTGCCATTCGCGATGCTGTTTGGCCTGCTTGCCTCTGAGGCGGGCCTGCAACTTTATGAAATCCTGGCATTTTCTGTGAGCGTCTTTGCGGGGGCCTCGCAATTCGCGGCCCTGCATCTGTTGCAGGATCAAGCGCCGATGCTGGTGATCTTGGCAACCTCACTTGCGGTCAATCTGCGCATGCTGATGTATTCGGTGACCCTCGCGCCGCATCTGGGGGCTGCCCCTTTGGGCATCCGTGCCGTGATGGCCTATCTTCTGGTGGATCAAAGTTTTGCCTTGTCGGTGGCCGAATATGACAAGCGCCCCAACATGACCTTGGCCGAGAAAACCGCGTATTTCTTCGGGGCAGTGACGCCAGTGCTGCCGCTTTGGCTAGGGTCGACCGTGGCGGGCGCTTTGGCGGGCCGCGCCATTCCGCCCGAATATGCGCTGGATTTCGCGGTGCCGATTGCGTTTCTGGCGATGACCGCGCCGATGATCCGCAGCTGGCCGCATGCGCTGGCAGCGGGGCTTTCGGTGGTGCTGACTTTGGCTTTGACGGTGCTGCCCTATGGCACCGGCCTGCTGGTTGGCGCGAGCATCGGCATGGCGGCTGGGGCGGCGTTGGAATACTGGCGCGAGAAAGCCGCCCAGAAACTGCCGCCACAACAAAGGACAGGCGCATGATTGACCGCACACAGTTCTGGACCGTGGTTGTCGTGCTGGGCCTTGCCACCTATGCGATCCGGTTTTCGTTTCTGGGCCTGCTGGGCAATCACGCGCTGCCGGGCTGGTTGCAGCGCAGCTTGCGCTATACGGCGGTGGCGGTGCTGCCTGCCTTGGTCGCCCCCGCCGTGCTGTGGCCCGCCGCGACCATTGGTGCGCCCGATGCCGCGCGCCTGTTGGCAGCCACGGTGACGGTTGTGGTCGGGCTGGCGTCGCGGCAAATGATCTTTGCCGCGCTTGCCGGGGTCGTCACGCTGCTGGGCGTGCCGTTTCTGCTGTAACTGACGCCAACTCCCGCAGGGTCAGTTGGTCTGCGGATTGTCCGAGGTCTGCCGCATCAGCACACCGTGGTTCTTGTCGGAATCAGTGTCGGTGATCACCTTGCGAGTCACCCCCGGCAGGCTGCCAAACTCGCGCATCAGCTTGTTGGGATACCAAGTGCCGCTGATCGCCTCAAACCCCGGCACGCCGTTCAGGATAGACGAAATCGAATGGGCGCATTGCGCCTTGGGAACCGAGCCATAGGCCTCGGCGCGCTGCTTGATCAACTCGGCCACTTCGGGCGAAACCACCACGGTTTGCTCGACAACATTGAACGTCTCACGCGCGTGATAGTCGATGTAATAGCTGATCATCCGCGGGCTGATGCCATAGTGCACATCGCCACGCTCGGGCAGATAGGGGTGATACCAAGTGCCCGCCGGATCAAACATCACCTGTTCCGAGGCGTTGATCAACAGCCCGGAATGGGCACCAGAGCCGTTGCGCGTGCTTTGCACCGTAAACAACGTGATGGTGCGCGGCGCTTCGGCCACAAAATGCGCCGCAGGGGCCGCCATCTGGGCATCGGTCGCCCATTTGTTGTCGCCTGCACAGGCAGACAGCGCGAAAAGCGCCAGAACGGCAAAGGCTTTGAAGGTCATTGTTGGGTTCCGGCGCTAAAGATCAGGCGTTTGATAGGATCAGGCGTTGGTCAGCGCCATAAAGATCAGAATGGCAACCGAGATCGCAGCACCCCAGACCGACATGCGGATAAAGCCGTCAAAGGTCTTTTGCTGCACGCGAATATCCATGCTGCCTTGCTTGTGATCGTCCATCGAAGCGTCCTTTCCACTGGTGTTGCTCTGCCAATATCTGATTACGTTGCCGCTGTCACGGGCAGAGTGTTGCGGCAAATTAGGCAGATCCATCACCGGATTCGCCACCCATCCAACCACCTGTCAGCCGAAAGCCGATGCGGATGGGCGGCGCTTCAGGGCGTGCCTTTGGCACCGCGCGCAGCATCACCGACAGCTGGCTGACATGCTGCACCAGCTGCGTTTTCAGCCCCTCATCGTCGCGGCCATAAAACGTCAGCAAATCCGGCTCGAAAAAGCCAAGCCCCTCGATCTTCAGGATGCCCGCTTCAGATCCGGCAAAGCCCATTGCGATTTCCTGCTGGGCATCCAGCTGGCTTTCAAAGTTGCGGATATACAGGATCACCCGTTCATACGCCCATTCGGCGGGGCTTTTTTCGGCCAGCGGGCGGGCTTGCAAGGCGGCGGGCAGCGGTTGCTGCTCGGCACTCAGCGGCGCTGCCGGGTCCGCGTGGATCGCATGCGCGCGCGGCAGCTTGGCGGTCTTATTGGCAGTCTTGGCTTTCGCGCCGCCTTTGGGCGCGGGTTCAGGCCCAGATGTTGGCCCAACTTTGGGTGCAGGTTTTGGCGCAGATTTTGGCACGACAACTCCTTACGAGGCCTGCCAAATCCAAGCCCCTTCACCGTCCAGAGAACGCGAAACCAGCCCGCGCTTCAAGAGATAGTTCAGATGCGCCACCGCCTCGACCAAGGCCAGCCCATGCTGGCTGCCCGTGATCTCTCGCTTGAACAGCGGCACAAAACACTGCGCCGCCGTATGCGGTTGGCGCAGATGGCCCAACAACCGCGCCAGCGCGCTTTCATGGTTTTCCGCCAATTGCACCAGCCGGAACGGCAGCCCGGTGAACGGCAGCTTGTGCCCCGGCAATACCAGCTGATCGGCGGTCGCATGTGGCGCAAAGCTGCGGGTGCTGTCCAACCATTCGCCCAACGGATCGGCCTCGGGTTCGGTCGGATAGACCCCGATATTGGCCGAAATGCCGGGCAACAGTTGATCGCCGCCGATGATCAGCGCGTCATCCATGCTCCACAACGTCGCATGATCCGGCGCATGGCCCTGACCCAGCCGCACCAGCCAGCGCCGCCCACCGGCGGTCACGATGTCGCCCTCAGAAATCCGGGTGAAGCCCTGCGGCATCGCATCGACGACATCAGCAAAGTTGAACGGGCGCTCGGCGGCCTTCTGCGCCCGCGCCGCCGCATCGACCCCGGCGCGCTGGTAAAACAGCATGGCTTCCGGCGTGGCCTTTGGCTGTTCGTCCAGCACCAGCATCCGCGCATAAAGCCAAGCAGTGCGGGTGGTGATCAGCTCGACCCCCTGCGCCTGAAACCAACCGGCAAGCCCGATATGGTCCGGGTGGTGATGCGTCACAATCAGCCGCCGCACCGGCTTTGCCGCCAGCGGCCCGGCGATCAACGCCGCCCAAATCGCCTTGGTCTTGCGGCTGGACATGCCGGTGTCCACCACCGTCCAGCCATCGCCATCGTCTAACGCATAGATGTTGACATGGTCCAAAGCCATCGGCAACGGCAGCCGCATCCACAGGATACCGCCAGCAATTTCAATGGCTTCCCCCTCTTCAGGCGCAGAATCCCACGGGTGATGAATAGCATTGCTCACGCCGACAGCGCCTCGGGCGTCAGCGCATAAAGACCCTCTGCCCCGGCGCGAGCCTGCACCAGCAGCGGCCCATAGTCCGGCAGCAAGCGCTTGATCGCAAACGCCGCCAGCGGCAGGCGCGCAGGGTCCGCCAGCGCCGCCTTCAGGTGGAAATGCCCGCCCAACACCCGCGCGAACGCCCGCAGATAAGGCACGGCACCCGCAAAGCGGTCGTTCATCTGCAGCCCGATCAGCGCCTCGGTGGCCTCGCGCAGCGCTTCCGCCGCCGTCCACACCGCGCCCGCCAGATCAGGATGCGCCGCCCGCGCCAATTCCGCCGCCGCCTGCATCTCGTCGCACAACCGATACGCCGCCTCGCCACGATCCATCATCTTACGGCCCACCAGATCCATCGCCTGAATCCCGTTGGTGCCTTCATAAATCGCCGTTACCCGCACATCGCGGGAAAACTGCGCCGCCCCGGTTTCCTCGATAAATCCCATGCCGCCATGCACCTGCACGCCCAGATGCGCGACCTCGCAGCCAATATCAGTGCCGTAAGCCTTGGCAATCGGCGTCAGCAACGCCGCCCGCGCCTGCCATTCCGCCGATCCCGTCGCCCGCCCCATATCAATCGCCACCGCACAGGCCAGCCCAATCGCGCGCGCCGAAAACACCTCGGCCTTCATCTGCGCCAACATCCGCCGCACATCGGCATGATCGACAATCGCACCCGACCCGAACGGCGTTTTCCCCTGCCGACGCTCCATCGCATAGCCCAAAGCCTGCTGAAACGCCGCTTCCGCCACCGCGACGCCCTGCATGCCAACCCCTAGCCGCGCATTGTTCATCATGGTGAACATCGCAGCCATGCCGTTATGCGGCTGCCCCACCAGCCAACCCTGCGCCCCATCATACTGCATCACAGCGGTAGGAGAGCCATGCAGCCCCATCTTGTGCTCAAGGCTGACCACATGCAGCGCGTTGCGCGCGCCCGGCTTGCCATCCGCATCCGGGATCAGCTTGGGCACCATGAACAGGCTGATGCCCTTGGTGCCTTCAGGCCCATCCGGCAACCGCGCAAGCACCAGATGGCAGACATTGCCCGAGAAATCATTATCGCCCCAGCTGATGTAGATTTTCTGCCCGCTGATCGCATAAGTCCCGTCGCCACGGTCCTCGGCCCGGGCGCGCACCGCGCCGACATCCGATCCCGCCTGCGGTTCGGTCAGGTTCATCGTGCCGCACCACTCCCCCGACACCAACTTGGGAATATACAAGGATTTCAAGGCATCAGACGCGTGATGCTCCAACGCCTCGATCTGGCCCTGCGTCATCAGCGGGTTCAACTGCAACGCCAGACAGGCCGAGCCCATCATGTCATTCACACAAGTCGCCAGCGAAATCGGCAACCCCATGCCGCCGAACTCGGTGCGCGCCGACATGCCAACCCAGCCCCCGTCAGCAATCGCGCGGTAGCCCTCCGCAAACCCCGGCGAGGTCCGCACCACGCCATTCTCCAGCCGCGCCGGATGCTTGTCACCCGCCCGGTTCAGCGGTGCCAGCGTCGCCTCACACAACCTGCCTGCCTCGGCCAAGATAGCCGTCACCGTGTCCGGCGTCGATTCGGCAAAGCGCTCTGTTGCGGCCACTTCGGCGAATCCGACCATATCCAGAAGAAATGAGAAATCGCTGAGGGGGGCGCGGTAGGGCATGATCAACTCCGGGTCGGCAGGGCAGGCGGCTTGGCAAGCCAAGGCTTCGGGCGTAAAGGGGCTTGAACCTTAGGTTATTCCAGCACCCCAGCGCATCAAGCCCTACGCTACGTCACAAAAGATGATCCAGACAGAAACCCTCACCGCCACGCCGCAAGGCCTTGCCCGCGCTGCCGAGATTCTGCAGGCGCAGGGCCTTGTCGCCTTCCCGACCGAGACCGTCTACGGCCTTGGCGGTGATGCCCGCTCTGATCTGGCCGTCGCCCGGATCTTCGATGCCAAGGCCCGGCCACGCTTTAACCCTTTGATCGTGCATGTCCCCGATCTGGACGCCGCCCGCACCTTTGCGCTGTTCGATGCACGGGCCGAATCCGTCGCCGCCGCCTTCTGGCCCGGTCCGCTGACGCTGGTGCTGCCGCTGCGCGCCGATGCGGGCCTGTCCCCGCTCGTCACCGCCGACCTCGATTCGGTTGCCATCCGCATCCCCGCGCATCCCACAGCCCAAGCTTTGCTGCGCGCCTTCGGTGGCCCGTTGGCGGCCCCTTCCGCCAATCCTTCGGGCCGGGTTTCCCCCACCCGCGCCGCGCATGTTCTGGCGGGCCTGTCGGGCCGAATCGCGGCAGTGCTGGATGGCGGTTCCTGCGCCGTTGGGGTCGAATCGACCATCCTCGGCCTGCTAAAGCAGCCCACTCTGCTGCGTCCCGGCGGTGTGGCGTCCGAGGCGCTCGAGTCGCTGCTCGGCCCTCTCGCGCTTGGCGGCAATTCGGCAAAGCCCAATGCGCCCGGTCAATTGGCCTCGCACTATGCCCCGGGCGCATCGGTGCGCTTGCACGCGCAAACCGCTTTGCCCGGTGAAATCCACCTCGGCTTTGGGCCGGGGGCTTACCAGCTGAACCTGTCGCCCAGCGGAGATCTGATCGAAGCCGCCGCAAATCTGTTCCACATGCTGCGCGAGGCCGATGTGATGGCAGGGCAGGGGGGGCGCATCGCCATCGCGCCAATTCCAGAACACGGTCTTGGCCGTGCCATCAACGATCGCTTGAATCGCGCCGCAGCGCCGCGCATCTAGGCCCGCAAATACAAGATTTAGCGGTCGAAATTCTGCAATCCACAATAGCCAGAGATTTGTCCCAGCTGGGACAGATTTAGTCCCTTAACGGAAGCCGACGCGGGCCGATTCCAGCCCATCAATCTGCACCTCGCACACTTGCCCGCGCGCAATCGGCCCCACCCCTGCAGGCGTCCCGGTAAAGATCAGATCGCCCGGATGCAGCGTCACCAGCCGCGACAAATGTGCGATGATCCCCGCCACTGGCCAGATCATTTCGGCCAAATCGGCATCCTGCGTCACCCGGCCATCCACCAGACAGCGGATGCGCCCCGCAGGCACGCCCTGCTCCGCCGGACGCAACGCGCCCACCACGGCAGAGTGATCAAACCCCTTCGACATATCCCAAGGCCGGCGTGCGGCTTTTGCCGCGGCCTGCAAATCCCGCCGCGTCAGATCATTGCCCGCGCCATAGCCCCAGATCAGCGCCTGCGCCTGATCGGCGCTGACATCGACGCCACTCTTGCCCAAAGCCACCACCAATTCGGCCTCGTGGTGAAGATCGGCAGTGCCGACAGGGAAGGGCAGGGTCAGCCCCGAATCGACCACTGCATCGGCGGGTTTGGTGAAGAAAAACGGCGGTTCGGCATCGGGATCATGCCCCATCTCGCGGGCATGTTCCGCATAGTTGCGGCCCACGCAGAAAATCCGCCGCACCGCAAACCGGGCCGCAGTCCCCACCACCGCGACCGAAGCCTGCGCGGGTGGCGGCAGCACAAAATCCATTACGACCCCATCGTAAAGCAGGTCACACCGCGCGCTTGCAGCCGACGACAGGCCAGATCAGCCTCTTTCTGGCTCAACCCAAGGAAATTCGCGTCAAACCCACCGCTTTTCTGCACAACCTTGCGCAACGCATCGCCCAAAGTCGCGTTTTCCGACAGCAGGGTTTTCATCAACACCCGATCGGCCTCGCCATAGCTGTTGAACCGCCCGATATTGATGCCATAGCCTTTACCGCCCGAGGTCGACACATTCGTCACCACCTCTTCCGCCGCCACAGGCTCTTGCACCACCGCCACCACCGCAACCTCGTCATAGATCGGGGCTTTGCGTTTTGGCTTGGCGGGGGCCGCAATCAGCTGCACCGATTGCGGATTGGCCGCAGCCGCCGTGATCGACAATTCCGGCGGCGCTTCGGCGACAGCCAGTTCCACCGCCTGCGCTTCAAGCGAATCGGGGGCAGGTTCGGCGGTTGCTTCGGCCAAAGCCCCGGCAATATCAACCGCCATCGTGGCGCTGACCTGATCGACAGCCGCCAGATCAATCTCAGGCTCTGCATCGCCCAAAGCCGGACGCGCATTTGGCCGCGGCGATGTGGCAACCGCCATCACGACGCGCAGGGTCTTGGCCGGGCCACCGCCGCCTTCAACTTCCATCTCCGTGCCAGAATTCTGGCTGCCAATATCAGCCTCGGCCACCAGTTCATTATCCGCGCTGATAACCGGAGGCTGTGCAACCCCGCCCGGCTTGGCCTTGCGGAAGCCCAGATCCAGCAGTTCAGCCATTTTCTGATTGCGCATCGGGGTCGAGGTGCCACCAAACACCGTCGCGATGATCCGCACGCCATTACGCTCTGCCGATCCGGTCAGGTTAAAGCCCGCAGGCCCGGTATATCCGGTCTTGATGCCATCGGCGCCCTTGTAGGCGTCAAGGAATTTGCGGTTGGTGTTAGCCACTTTGGCGATGCCCGCATCAGCACTGCGGCGCGAGAAGATGTTGTAATATTGCGGGTAATCATAGAACAGATGCCGCCCCATGATCGTCATGTCATGCGCCGTCGAAAGGTGGCCTTTCGCGGTCAGCCCATTGGCGTTCTTGAAGGTCGAATTCTTCATGCCCAGCTGTTTCGCGGTGCGGGTCATTCGCGCACCCCATTTTTCCGGCGTGCCTTCAAAGTAATCGCCAATCGCCGAGGCCGCATCATTGGCAGATTTCACCGCAGCGGCCCGGATCAGATAGCGCAACTGAATCTTCTGCCCCGCTTTCAGCCCCAACCGCGACGGCGGCTGCGCTGCTGCGTTTTTCGACACGGTGATCATGGTGTCGAGCGAGACATTGCCCGCCTCAATCTCGGAAAACGTGATGTAAAGCGTCATCATCTTGGTCAGCGAAGCCGGGTGCAACCGCGTATCGGCGTTCTCAGAATACAGCGTCTCACCCGTGCGCGCATCCATCACGAAAGCGGCGTAGGGGGCTGCCTTGGATTCCTTCGGGCTGGAACAGGCTGCAAGCAGACCAATCGCCACCAAGAAAACAAAATGCCGGACATACTGCCCCAGCTGGCACACTGTCGAATTGCCCATATTCTCTGCCTCGTATGCCCCTCATTAAGCGGGGGCCTTGTTCTGCTTGGCAAAAAACTAGCACGGCTTCTGATTCAGGAAAACCCCTTATTCTCAATGGGTTTCAAGGCGCGCTTAACTGTGGTTTATGTGCCGAAATGACCGCTTGCGCCCTAGGGCTTGTGGTGATTTGGCAATCCCGCCACAAGATCGGGCAGTTCTCCCAGCGTATTCAGCGCGAAAAAGCGGCTATCCCCCACCGGCGCATCGGCGTATTCCAGCGCCCAGGTCAATCCATGCGGGATATGGACGCCGTAAGCCCCGGCTGCCAGCGCCGGAAGCACGTCTGATTTCAGCGAGTTACCGACCATCAGCGCCTGATCCGCACCCGTGCCATGACGGGCGAAAATCGCCGAGTAAGATTTCGCCGTCTTGTCCGAGACGATCTCAACCCCGTGAAACAGATCGCCAAGCCCCGATTGCGCCAGCTTGCGCTCTTGATCCAGCAGATCGCCCTTGGTGATCAAAACGACTCGGTGGCTGGCCGCCAAGGTTTTCACCGCCGCCCGCGCATGCGGCAGCAACTCAATCGGATGCGCCAACATCTCGCGCCCCGCCGCCATGATCTCGGCAATCACCAAAGACGGCACCCGGCCTTCGGTGACTTCAATCGCGGTTTCGATCATCGACAGGGTAAAGCCTTTGACGCCAAAGCCATAATGCCCCAGATTGCGCCGCTCTGCCGCCAAAAGCTGGGCATGCAGATGCTCGGCCTCGGCATAGTCTGCCAGCAACGCGCTGAAGCGATCCTGCGTCAGCCGAAAGAAGCTTTCGTTCTGCCACAGCGTGTCATCGGCATCAAAACCTATCGTTGTCAGCATATTGCCCCCCTGCCTGCGCATCATCTCGGCTCAGGGTCTTTTCGCAAGGCAGAAATGCGCTATATTGGGCAGGTGCAACCCAAATTGCGAATCTGCCAAACGGAGCCTATCCGCGTGACCCCCATTGCTGGCCTGACTGAAACCATGATGTCCGACGCGCCGCAAGGCCCCGGCGATGATACCTCTATTCTGACCAAGACCAAAAGCAAGACCCAGCGCCCACCGCTGTATAAAGTCATGCTTTTGAACGATGATTACACGCCGATGGAATTCGTCGTGCATATTCTTGAGCGGTTTTTTGGTCTGAACCACGCGCAAAGCTTTGAGATCATGTTGGCGGTGCATAAGAAAGGTCTGGCGGTGGTCGGCGTGTTTTCTTATGAAATCGCCGAGACCAAAGTGGCACAGGTGATGGATTTTGCCCGCAGGCACCAGCACCCGCTGCAATGCACGATGGAAAAAGAATAGCTCTCGAACAGATAGGCGGCTTTGATGCGCTCTGCCCGGTTGGAATTGGCGCTGCAAAGCGGCGCTTTGGTGTTGCCTGCGGCGGGTGATATTCTGGTGCTGCGGCCGCGAGCGGGGGATGATCTGTCGGCGTTGCCGCAAGACCGTGTGGTGGTGAAAACCGGCTTCAAACCCGATCACGACTATTTCGCAGCCCAAGGCTACCGGATGCAAAGCACAGCGCCTGCGGCCCCCGTTCCAGCGCAAACTAGCCCCGTCGCGCTTGCAATCGTCTGCGTGCCGCGCGCCAAAGCCGAAGCCCGTGCCCTGCTCGCCGAGGCTATGGCCGCCGATCTGATCGTGGTCGACGGCCAAAAGACTGACGGAGTCGAGACTTTGCTGAAAGATTGCAAAGCTCTGGGCCTGCAGGTTGGCGAGGCTTTGTCGAAAGCCCATGGCAAGCTGGCCCTGATCACCCCTGCGCCTGCACTCGCCGCTTGGACCGCACAGCCCAGCGTGGTTGCTGGCGATTTCAAAACCCTGCCAGCGGTGTTTTCCGCTGATGGCCCGGATCGCGGCTCGGAACTGCTTGTCGCGGCTTTGCCCGTCAAACTGGGCAACCGTGTCGCCGATCTGGGCGCAGGCTGGGGGTATCTGTCGCGCGCCATCCTTTCCCGCGATGGCGTGAAAGAGTTGGATCTGGTCGAGGCCGAAGCCGATGCGTTGACCTGCGCGCAACTCAATATCCCCGACCCCCGCGCCCGCTTTCATTGGGCCGATGCCACCAGCTTCAAGCCCGCGCGGTTCTGGGACGCGGTGGTGATGAACCCGCCCTTCCACACCGCGCGCGAGGCCGATGCCAACCTTGGCATGGGCTTCATCAAAGCCGCTCAACGTGGGCTTTCGCCCTCGGGCAGCCTTTACATGGTCGCCAATCGGCATCTGCCTTATGACAAGCTTCTGGTGACACTTTTCAAACAGGTCGAAGAGATCGGCGGCGACAAATCGTTCCGGGTTGTGCGGGCATCCTATCCGATCCGGACACGCTAAGACGCCGGGTTCGCCAAGATACTGACTGCGGTTCAAGCTGACAAAGCCGGGGAGGCACGCCCCCCCGGACCCTCCCCCAACCCTGCAAATATCTGGCGCAGAGGATGGCAGGCTAAGTCAAGTTCTCTGCATTATTCCGGATATTGCGCCTTGCAGGCTTTCACCGACGGCCCCGCTGCCCGCGCCTGCGCCGCGCGTTTCGCCTTCAGGCCAGCCAGTTTGGCGCTTTCGGCTTGCAGATCAATCGCCACCGGCTGACGCACGGTTTCGGGGATGTCATCAAAGCACATGTCCGGCCTGCGACCCGGCTTGCCATCGTGCCGATAGCCGCCCCCGCAGCGCACCCAGCCCATGCGGGACACCGTGCGCTCCTCAATCGCGTAGCCGCGCTGCAGATTGCCTTCGCTTTCCGCGATCAGCCGATCCACCACCCGCATATCGCGGGTCGCGCCGCTGATGCAGTTTTGTTGCGGCGTGCCACAGGCTGACAGGATCAACAGGGCGGGAATCAGGATGCGTTTCATAGGTGACTCACAAAATGGTTGCTGGCTTTACTATAGGGCTACTGGCTTGATATGCCATATCAAGGGCAGCAGCCCGGGATACAGCAGCGAAAAGGCGTGGCATGACCGAAGAATTCAGCACAGAAAAGGCGCAAGCCTCTGCATGGTTTCGCAGCTTGCGCGATCAGATCGTCTCGGCTTTTGAAGGGCTTGAAACGGCACATGGCGATGGCGCGCGATTCGAGCTGACCCCCACCGCCCGCGCCGATGGTGGCGGTGGCCTGATGTCGGTGCTGCGCGGTGGTGCGGTGTTTGAAAAAGTCGGGGTGAATGTCTCGGAAGTGCACGGGGCATTGGGCGAGCGCGCGCAAAAGGCAATGGCTGCGCGGGGTGTGCCCGGGATGGACAGCGATCCACGGTTTTGGGCGGCGGGCATCAGTCTGGTGGCGCATATGGTCAACCCACATTGCCCGGCAGTGCATATGAACACCCGGATGTTCTGGACGCCGCATGCCTGGTGGTTCGGCGGCGGCTCGGATCTGAACCCCTGCCTGGAATATCCCGAAGATACCGCGCATTTTCATGCCGAAATGCAAGCAGCCTGTGATGCGCATGCCCCTGACTACTACGGAAAATTCAAAGCCTGGGCCGATGAGTATTTCTTCATCCCGCATCGTGGCCGCGCGCGCGGCGTCGGCGGGATTTTCTATGATGATCTGAACACCGGCGATTGGGCCGCAGATTTCGCGCTGACCCAAGACGTGGGCCGCGCCTTTCTGCCTGCCTTCGTGCCGCTGATTGAACGCCGCATCGGCACCGCTTGGTCAGAGGCCGACCGCGACGCCCAGCTGGTGCATCGCGGCCTTTATGCCGAATACAACCTCGTCTACGACCGCGGCACCAAATTCGGCCTTGAATCCGGCCACGACGCCAATGCCGTGCTGATGAGCCTGCCGCCGCTTGCGAAGTGGATTTGAAACCGGGCTTTTGCGTCAAACAAGATTAAAATTTGCGTCCCGCCCCGGCGGCCTCGCCCCTTCGGGTCTTGGCCGTGCGAGAAGTGATTTCATCCGTTTCTAAATATCCCCGCCGGAGGCACCTTCTGCCACCGTCGGATGCCTCCGGCGGGAATATTTAAGCCAATGTGAATACAAGGCGCTTTATGCCGTCAGCCGCAGCAAAAGCCCAACGCCCAGTGTGATCACCGCCATGCCCAACACTTGCCGCGCCGAGATCGCCTGTTTGAACCAATAGCGCGACACAGCGGTGGCAAAGATCACTTCGACCAGTGCAAGGGTGCGGACATTCGCCGCCGAGGTCAGGGCAAAGCCGATGAACCAGAATTGCGATGCAAAGGCGCCAAGAAATCCTGCGAACAGGGATGCGCGCCAGACCCCGAAAGAGGCGCGCAGGGCAGGGCGGTTGAACAAGCCCATCCAGATCAGCAAGCTTGAGGTCTGGATCAGCAGGTTCAGCGCAAGGGTCGAGGTGGCGCGGATCAGAAAGCCGCCGCTGTCCAGATGGGTGATGCCGCCGCGAAAGCCGATCGCCGATGCGCCAAACATGCCCCCCGCTAGCAGACCGATCAGGGCCGGGCGGCCCAGTTGCCAGATCGCCGTGCCGGGTTTGACCGACATCAGCATGACGCCTGCGCTGGCGATCACGATGGCGGCGAACACCGGCAAGCTGATCGGATCACGCAGGATCAGGGCGGCGGCAATCGCGACGATCACCGGCTCGGTTTTCAGCCAAGCCGTTGTCACTGCAAAGCTTTGCGATTTCATCACCACCAGCATCAGCCCGGTCGCCGCAATCTGCGCCAAGGCACCGGCGACGGTAAAGCCAAGGCTGGTCAGGTTCGGCACTGGCACGGGTTCAGACGTCGCCAGCATCACCAGCGCCAGAAAAATCAGCGCAAACGGCAGCCCAAATAAAAAGCGCACCTGCGTCGCCCCGACGGTGCCGATCTGCCGTGTCAGGCTGGATTGCATGGCATTGCGCGCCACCTGACCCATCGAGCCAAGCAGCGCTGCCAGCACCCACAACCCGCTCATGCTTGGGCGCGGATCAGACGGCCCAGCCGCTTCATGCCCTCATCAATCGCCGCCTCATCCGCGCAGGAAAACGACAGCCGCACGGTGTTGCCATTGCTGCCATCGGCGAAAAACGCCCGCCCCGGCACGAAGGCCACCCGCTCCGATTGCAGCGATTGCGCCAGCAAATCCGCGCCATCCATCGTCTCGGGCAGGGTCAGCCAGATGAACATGCCGCCTTCGGGTTTGGTCCAGCTGACGCCATCGGGCATTTCACGCGCCAGCGCTTTCAGCAGATGATCGCGCCGCGCTTGATAGGTGCTGCGCAGCTTGGCGACATGCGCGTCGAACTGGGTCGAGGCGACGTGATGCGTCACAATCTGATTGGTGGTGGCCGAATGTAGATCGGCGGCCTGTTTCATCAGCACCAGTCGGCTGATCACCTCGGATGCGCCACAGACCCAACCCACCCGCAGGCCGGGGGCGAGCGATTTGGAAAAGCTGCCGCAATATAACGTCCTGCAGTTTTCAATCGAGCCTTTGCGGGCGATTTCCAGCGCCAGAATCGGCGGAATAGCCTCGCCGTCATAGCGCAGGGTTTGGTAGGCGGCATCTTCGACCACCGCGATATCCATTTCATCCGCCAGATCAATCACCGATTCCCGCGCCGACCGCGCAATGGTCTCGCCGGTTGGATTGGCAAAATCCACCGACAGATAGGCGAATTTCACCCGGCCCCCCGCAGCCTCGGCCTTGGTTGCAAAGTCAGCGGCAGGGCGGTTGGTGTTGGGGTCAAGCCGGTCATAGCTCGGCTCGTAGGCGTTGAATGCGCCCAAAGCGCCCAGATAAGTTGGCCAGCCCACCAGCACGGTGTCATTCGGTGAAATCATCAATTTCGCCAGATAATCAAGTGCTTGCTGTGAGCCAGAGGTGATCAGGATGTTATCCGCCGTGCAAGGCACCCCGATCTTGCCCATCTCGGCCACAATCCAGTCGCGCAGCGGGCGATAGCCTTCTGACACCGAATATTGCAGCGCAGCACCCGCCTTCGGGCCAGTCAGCGCGGCACTGAACGCATCGCGAAACGCCTCGGTCGGGAACAAAGCCGGGTCGGGGATGCCGCCTGCGAAAGAGATGATGTCGGGTTGATCCAGCAGCTTCAAAAGCTCGCGGATTTCCGAGGCTTTCATCCGCGCATTGCGCGTCGCCAGCACATTATTCCACTCCACGACTATCCTCCCCAACAGTTTGGCGGACCTTTGCGCCGGGCCGGGGGTAAGTCAATATATGTGACCTAAAACGTGATCGTTTGCGCTGCCATCGTCAGTGATTGTCCCAAGCAATCACGCAGCGGGTTGGTTTGCCCGGCCCCGAAATCGCCTCGATATAGCCGCCAAGCAGGTGGCAGTCCTTATTGCCATGAAACGGCAAGATCGAGCCTGCGACATAGCCGCACCCAACCGCGAAGATCAGCGCGAATCCGAGTCGCAGACTGCCATTACTCAGCCGCAACCCATGCCCCGCCAGACATCTTTTTCAAAACCGCGATCAGAGTTGTCGGTGCAGCGCCCGTCACTTCGACCTCGACGATACAGGCATAGCTGTCGTCTTCTTGATGGCTGCACAGGCCTTTCGGGGTGATTTTCGCAGCTTTGGCCAGATCAGCCTGCGCAGGCGTGGCAGCTGTTGCCACCATGACTGCGCGTGAGATGTCGATAATAGCGCTGGATTTAGGGCCGCCGATCAAAAAGCTTGGCCCAAGAAGAAAGTAAACCGCAGCGACCCCGCCGACCACCAAGATGGCAAGGATATTCAATATTTTCCGCATGATACACTCACTATGACACTATGCTAAGGTTAGCCGCCGCCCGATCATTGGGCAAGTCTGCATGCCCCCTCGCGCGGTTTGGTCGGCTTAACCCCGCCGCAGGGTCTCAACCATCAGCGCCACGTTGTCGGGGCTGGCATCCGGCGTGATGCCGTGGCCGAGGTTGAAGATATGCGGGCCGCCCTTGAAAGCATCGACCACGCGGCGGGTGGCGTCCACCAGGTCTTGCCCGCCCGTCACCATATGCGTCGGCGACAGGTTACCCTGCACGCAGCCGCCCGGTTGCACATGCTCCGCCGCCCATTCCGGGCTGACCGAGTTGTCAATCGCCACGCAATCCGCCCCGGTGGCCTGCGCGAAGCCGATGTATCCTGCGCCCGCCTCGCGCGGGAAGGCGATCACCGGCAGGCCGGGGTGCTTCGCCTTCAGGGCCGAGATGATCCGCGCGGCGGGTTTCACTGCAAAGTCTTGAAAATCCTGACCTTTCAAGCTGCCCGCCCAAGAATCAAACAGCTTCACCACCTCGGCCCCGGCCTGCACTTGTGCCGACAGATAATCAATCGTGGCCTCGGTGATCACCTCAATCAGCGCCGAGAATGTCGCCCGATCCGCCGATTTCAACGCATGCGCCGCGCCCTGATCCTTGCTGCCACGCCCCGCGATCACATAGGTCGCCACCGTCCAGGGTGCCCCCGCAAAGCCGATCAGCGTCGTCTCGCGCGGCAATTCCCGCGCCAGAATCCGCACGGTTTCATAGATCGGCGCGAGGGTCTCATGGATCGCATCCTTCGGCTTCAGCGCCTGCACGCCCGCCATGGTGGTGATGGTGGACAGCCGCGGCCCTTCGCCGGTTTCAAACCACAGCTCGGCCCCCAAGGCCTGCGGCAACAGCAGGATATCGGCGAAAAGAATAGCCGCATCAAAGCCATAGCGGCGGATCGGTTGCAGCGTCACTTCCGCCGCCAATTCCGGGTTATAGCACAACGACAGGAAATCCCCCGCATGCGCCCGCGTCGCGCGGTATTCCGGCAGGTATCGCCCCGCCTGCCGCATCATCCAAATGGGTGGCGTTGCTAAAGTTTCGCCCGCAAGGGCGCGCAGGATCAGTTTGGTCATTGGCTTGCTCATCTGGCAGCTTCGGGCTTGTCGCGTGCGTCCCCTACCAGCGCCCGCGTGTCAAGCGGGCAGCGGCTGAAAGGCTGCTTTGTCGCGGCCAAGTCTGCGCCATTGAACAGGCACAGCCCTGTCTGAATAGGCCGTTCAAAATGAACACATACGCTTCGCCGCAGCCGTGTGGGGGGGCGTCCGACAAGTCACAAAACAGGCCCTTGGCGCGGGCAGGTTCTGGCTTTTCGGTTAAAGACGCGGTTGGTGGCGGTCCGCAAACGCCAGCCCCACGCCGCCCAGCAGCGCCATGACCGAGCCGATCACCGCCACGGTTTCATAACCGCCCATCATGGTGCCAATCGCAAACGCCGCCGCCCCCAGCATATCCGACACCAGCTTTTGCAACGCCAGCATCGCCCCAGCCGTGCCGGGGCGACCGTGCATCAGATCCTGATAATAGCTGATCGGCAGGCTGATGATCGCGGTGCCGCCAATCCCTGCAATCAGCGGCATCACCCAGATCCACGCGCTATCCGCCAGCAGCGGCAGCGCGAGCAGATGCAGCGTGTAAACCGCCCCACCCACCGCCAGCAGGGTCGAGCGGCGGCAGCGATTGGCAACTTTGGTCAGCAGCAAAAGGCAGGGCACCTCCCACCCCGCCACCATGCCGACATACAGCGCCACATCCGAGGCATCGCGCAGCACCGAGTCCTCAAACACCAGCGAGACCAGCACCATATACAGGATACCCGTGGCCGAGATCGCCCCCAGCAACAGCACGCGCAATAGAATTGCCGGATGCGCGATCTCTTTGCAGGCTTGGACAAATTTCAACCCCGACGGCTGGTCGGCCCAATCCGTGCTGCCGTCCTGCGGCCAGTCGAAATAGATCAGCGCGACGAGGCCAAAACTCGCAAGGCCAGCGCTGAGATAAATCGCCATCACGTCGATCTGGGCGGCAAAGCCAAAGGTCCAGAACACCAACATCGCCAGAAAACTCAGCGACATCGCGGCGCGCAGGGCGGCTTGCACGCCGTCCCGGCCATGGCTTGCAGGCATCGCCAACCGCGCCAGCGCAAACAACTGGCCATAGAGACTGGAAGCCACGGGCAGCAAGATGCCGTGGCATATCACAAGGCTGATCTTACCGGGCAGGGCGATCATCAGCACCAAGCCGATCAGACTTGCCAAGGTCGCGATCAGCGCAATGCCGCGCCGATTGCCGCGCTGATCGCCCCAGATGCCAAACAGCACCGACACGCTGACCGCGATCACCGAGGCCAATGCCAACACCAGCGCAAAGGCGGGTTCGCTGAGGCCAATGCGATCAATCGCGATCAGGGATTGGTAGGGATAGACCGAGGCATTATGCGCGCCGAGCAGCAGCAGGGCCAGAAAGATCAGGCGCAGTGCGGGCAGACGGAAGATCAGGGCAAGCGCGGACAAGACAAACTACCGGAAACGGGGGTGGGGGAGGGGCTTGAAGCTGGATGTGGTATCGCTAACGGGCGCGGGCTGCGAAGTCCAGCCTGCGTCGGTGTGCCCCGAACCATCGGGCCGTCTTGCCCCCCATCGAGGGGGCCAAGACGGCGTTGCCAGCGCGGGATGGACGGGTTTGCGCGTGGGGATGTGGTCGGAGCCTCCGGCGGGAGTATTTCAAAAAGAGCAAGTGTCAGAGCAGGTTTTGTGCTGACGGTGTCAGGATGAGGCGGGTCACGGCGGCCTGATCCGGCAGCGCCGCTCTGGTCCCCTTGATGGGGGCCGGGGCGGCATCTTGTTTGGGTCAGCGCATCAGATCAATTGGGGCATCAGATCAATTGGGGCATCAGATCAATTGGGGCATCAGATCAATTGGGGCATCAGATCAATTGGGGCATCAGATCAATCGGGGATGACCTTGCCGGGGTTCATCCGGCCTGTCGGATCAAGCGCCGCTTTCAGGGCCCGCATCACCTCCAGCGCCACCGGGTCTTTGCGCCGCCGCATCGAGGCGAGTTTTGACAGCCCCACGCCATGTTCCGCCGAAAAGCTGCCGCCCAAGGCCTGCACTTCATCTTCGACGGCCTCGACGACGGTATCGTACAATTCCGCACTGTCGTTGCTGCCGAACACGGTGAAATGGATATTGCCATCGCCCAGATGCGCCACCGACAGGGTTTCGGCCCCCGGATCCAGCGCAGGCAGGCGGGCATGGATGCGTTCAAAGAACGTGGCCACGGCATCCACCGGCAGGCAGATGTCGGTATCAATTGCGGGTTGCCGCGCGACGGTGATTTCTGCCGCCAGTTCGCGCCGCTGCCACATCAAGCGGCGCTGGGCTTCGGATGCGGCGATCTCGGCATCCAGAATCATGCCCTCTTCCAGCATCTCGGCGAGCACGCCTTCCAGCATCGTCGCCAGCGGCAGGCTGCCATCCGGCGCGGCTGCCGCATCTGCGGGCCGGGTGCTGCCAAGTTCGACCAGAATATTCACCGCGTGCCGGGGGTTGAAAGGCTGACGGACATCAGGCCGCGCCTCGGCCAGCCTGCGCATGAAACTTTCCGGCATATATTCAAAAGCTTCTACCAGCCCCCCCGAGGCCACCTGCAGCCGGTTCAGCAGGACCAGCGCATCCGGCAACGACCGTGCCGCCAGCGTCGCGGTCGCATAAGCGCGCGGGCGTGGCACCAGCTTCATCACCGCCGCCGTGATCACCCCCAACGTGCCTTCCGCGCCGATAAACAGGTTTTTCAGATCATAACCCGAGTTGTCCTTGTGCAGTTGGCTCATCAGGTTCAGCACGCGGCCATCGGCCAGCACAACTTCCAAGCCCAGACACAAGGCCCGCGTCGAGCCATAGCGCAGCACGTTCGAGCCGCCCGCATTTGTTGACAAAACCCCACCGATCATCGCCGATCCGCGCGCGCCAAACCACAGCGGGAAATACAAGCCCTCGGCCTCGGCGGCTTCGTGCAGACGGTCCAGCACCACCCCAGCCTCGACCACCGCGATCCGTGCGCCCGGTTTGATGTCGCGGATTTTGTTCAGCCGCTCCACCGACAGCATCAAGCCGCCGGTGGTCATCGCCCCCCCCACCAACCCGGTGCGCCCCGAGACCGGCACCACTGCCACGCCGTGCTGTGCCGCGATCTGCATCACCGTCACCACTTCGGCGGTCGATCCGGGCCGCGCCACCGCCACAGGATCAGCGGTGTAATGCGTTGTCCAATCGCTGCGATAGCGCGCGAGATCATCGCCAGTGATCACATGTGAAGGCCCCAAGGCGGCGGTCAGATCGGTCAGAAGGCTCATAGGCGGCTCCGCTATTTTGGCCGCAGTTTGCCCGATGGCGCGGCGGGCGCAAGCGCCGAGTCAAGCGCGCGGGACGGCGGCCTTAAGACGGCAGTTTTGCCAGCAATTCCTGCACCTTTGGCCCCAGAGCATCCAAAATCTTGGCAACCCCTTTGGCATTGGGGTGGATGCCATCGGCCTGCATATAGGCCGGGTCCAGCAACCGTGTGCTTTGGTTAATCACCGGGAAGAAGTAATTGTCGGCCAGCACCGCGCCATATTCCGCCGCAAGGTCAGGATACATCGCATCGAAGTTGCTCTTGAAATCCGCGCCATAATTCCCCGGCGCACGCAGCGACACCAGCAGCACGGGCAGCCCTTTTGCCTTCACCTTGGCCAGAATCGCGTCCAGATTGGCGCGGCTGGTGCTGGGATCAATGCCGCGCAGCATATCATTGCCGCCCAGATTGACGATCACGGCATCCACATCCGGCGTCAGCGACCAATCGGTGCGCGACAGCCCGCCCGCCGTGGTATCGCCCGACACCCCGGCATTGACGATCTTCACCGCTTGCCCCTTATCGGCCAGCCATGCCTGTAATTGCGGCACAAAGCCCTGATCTTGCGGCAAGCCATAGCCCGCCGTCAGGCTATCCCCCAGCGCAAGCACAGTGGTTTCCGCATGTAACGGAGAAATCAGCAAAAATGTCGCCGCCAAGACATTGCGAAACGCGCGCAGCGGCGCATATGTGAGACGAGGCAGCAGGGATAATGACATGACTGAGACCGTTCTGGCACTGGAGGACGCATGGCTAAGCTTGGCGGGCAATGCAGGCCGCGTTGATATCCTGAAAGGCATAACCCTCAGCGTTGCCCGTGGCGAGAGCCTGGGTCTGATTGGCCCCTCCGGTTCGGGCAAATCTTCGTTACTGATGCTGATGGGCGGGCTGGAGCGCGTCTCAAAGGGCCGCGTTTCGGCTTTGGGGCAAGACATCACAGGGTTGGATGAAGACGGCCTTGCCAAATTTCGCCGCGGTCGGATGGGGGTGGTGTTCCAATCCTTCCACTTGATCCCGACGATGACCGCGCTGGAAAATGTCGCCTTGCCGATGGAGATTGCCGGCATCAAAGACGCCCATGCCCGCGCCCGCGATGAACTGGCCGCTGTTGGTCTGGCTGCCCGGATGCAGCATTATCCAGCCCAGCTTTCGGGGGGCGAGCAACAGCGCGTCGCCCTCGCGCGCGCCGCCGCCCCACGTCCGGCAATCCTTCTGGCGGATGAGCCGACCGGAAACCTTGATAGCGTCAACGGCGCTGCGATCATGGAATTGATCTTCGGTCTGCGTGACCGGCACGGCGCGACTTTGGTGCTGGTTACGCACGCGCCGGAACTTGCGGCACGGTGCAGCCGCATTGTGCGCTTGGTCGATGGCCGCATTGATGATGGGGCAGCGGCATGAGCGGCGGGGTTTGCCTTGGTGTGTATAAGACCGCACCTTGCGCGGGGCTTGCGGCATGATGCTGGCATGGCGGATTGCAAAGGCCGAATTGCGCGGCGGCTTGCGTGGGTTTTGGGTGTTCCTCGCCTGCCTCGCTTTGGGAGTGGCCGCGATTGCCGGGGTCGGCATGGTGCGGGCAGGCATTGAAGCGGGGCTGACCGATCAGGGCGCCGTGCTGCTGGGCGGCGATGCGCAGGTCGAATTCACCTACCGCTTTGCGACGGCGCAAGAGCGTGCTTTCCTAGACCAGATCGCGCTGAAAACCTCCGAGATTGTCGATTTCCGTTCCATGGTGGTCGCGGGCGATGCGCATGTGCTGACGCAGGTGAAGGCGGTTGATGACAACTACCCTCTGCTTGGCTCGGTGCAGTTGGAGCAAGGCGATCTGACTACCGCCCTGCAAGGCACGGGTGCCGTGATGGATGGCATCCTTGCCGACCAGATCGGCCTGCAACTCGGCGATGCGTTCAAGCTTGGCGCGCAAACTTTCACCCTGCAAGGCCGCATCCTGCGCGAGCCCGACAGCGCCACCGGCGGCTTTGCCCTCGCCCCCCGCACCATCGTAAAAACCAAAGCCCTCGCCAGTTCCGGCCTCTTGGAACCCGGCACATTGTTCGATTCCTCTTATCGGCTGCAACTGCCCGCCAATGCCGACCTCGCCGCATTGCAGGCCCAAGCCGAAGCCAAGTTCCGCGATTCCGGCCTGCGTTGGAGCGACCGTCGCAAAGCCGCTCCAGGCGTGGCGCGCTTTGTCGATCGCATCGGCGCATTCCTGATCCTTGTCGGCCTTGCAGGTCTTGCCGTGGGTGGCGTTGGTGTCGCCGCCGCTGTGCGATCCTATCTGGAGGCCAAAATCGCCACCATCGCCACCCTGCGCACTTTGGGCGCAACGGGCGGGCTGATCTTCCAGACCTATCTGCTGCAAATCGCCGCCCTCGCGGGCCTTGGCGTCGCCCTTGGCCTCATCCTTGGTGTCGCCGTCCCCCTCGCCCTCGCAGGCCCGATCCAAGCCGCCCTGCCTTTCCCCGCCCAAATCGCCCTCTACCCCCGCCCGATCATCGAGGCCGCTTTCTACGGCACCACCTCGGCCTTCCTGTTCGCCCTCTGGCCCTTGGCCAGATCCGAGAAAATCCGCGCCGCAGCCCTCTATCGCGGCGGTCTGTCTGGCGGCTGGCCCCGCGCCCGCTACGCCATCGCGATGCTCGCCCTCGCGGCGCTGCTGATCGGCGGAGCCGTCGCGCTATCCGGCACCGCCATGCTCGCGCTTGGCACAGCGGGCGGCGTTGTCGCCGCGTTGATCGTCCTTGCCCTCGCTGCATGGGCGCTCACCCACCTTGCCCGCCGCCTGTCGCGCCTGACCTTGCTGCGCGGCAAAGTCGCCACCCGCACAGCCCTCGCCGCCATCGGCGCGCCGCGCGCTGAAACGGCCCAAGTCGTGCTTGCCCTTGGCCTCGGCCTGACCGTGCTTGCCGCTGTCGGCCAGATCGACGCCAACTTGCGCGCCGCGATCTCGCGCGATCTGCCCACCCGCGCGCCTGCGTTCTTCTTCGTCGACATCCAGCCCGATCAGATCGACGGCTTCCGCAGCAAGCTCACCGCCAACCCTGCCGTCAGCAAAGTGGACTCTGCCCCGATGCTGCGCGGCATCATCACCCAGATCAACGGTCAAGACGCGCGCAAAGTCGCGGGCGAGCATTGGGTCTTGGCGGGCGACCGCGGCATCACCTATGCCGCCAGCCAACCCGCCAACACCAAACTGACCGAAGGCGCGTGGTGGCCCGACAACTACCAAGGCCCGCCGCAAATCTCTTTCGCCGCCGAAGAGGCCGCCGAACTCGGCCTGAAACGCGGCGACAACCTTACCATCAATATCCTTGGCCGCGACATCACCGCCGAAATCACCAGCCTGCGCGAGGTTGATTTCTCCAACGCCGGTATCGGCTTTGTGCTGACCCTGAACCCCGCCGCCGTCGCAGGCGCGCCGCATACCGACATCGCCACCGTCTACGCCGATGCGGGTGCCGAGGCCGCCATCCTGCGCGACGTTGCCACCGCTTACCCCAACGTCACCGCAATCTCTGTCAAAGCCGCGATTGGCCGCGTCACCGAAGCCCTCACCGCCATCGCCAAAGCCACCACCATCGCCGCCATGGCCACCTTGCTGACAGGCTTTGTCGTGCTGATGGGGGCCGCTGCCTCGGGCGAGCGTGCCCGCATCTACGAATCCGCTGTGTTGAAAACCCTCGGTGCCTCGCGCGCCCGCATCCTGCTCAGCTTTGCTCTGCGCGCCGCGCTCATGGGCGCTGCTGCAGGCACCGTCGCCATCATCGCGGGGGGGCTTGCGGGCTGGGCGGTGATGCGCTTTGTGATGGACAGCCCCTATGCGTTCGAGCCCGCCTCGGCCTTCACCATCGTGTTGGGTGGCATCGCCGCAACCCTGCTCGCCAGCCTGATCTTCGTGCTGCGCCCCTTGGCCGCGCGCCCGGCGCAAGTCTTGCGTGCACAAGAATAGCCATGGAATATACGTTCCAGTCACGCCCGCATATTTTACGCTGAATTCTGCCGAGTTTCGCCAATTCCTGACGTATTCTCGGCAAAATGCGATTGAACTTGGCGCGAAATGGAATATCAATTCCGCAACCGCACGCAGCCCACAGGTTGCCGCTTCAGGAGGAAAACATGACAGTCAAATTCGGGCTTTTGGGCGCTGGCCGCATCGGCAAAGTTCATGCAAAAGCCGTCACGGGTGACGCAGGCGCGCAACTTGTCGCGGTGGCCGATGCCTTCCCGGCAGCCGCCCAAGCCATCGCCGATCAATACGGCTGCGAAGTCCGCTCGATTGAGGCGATCTTGGCCGCAAAAGACATCGACGCGGTGGTGATCTGCACCCCCACCGACACCCATGCCGACCTGATCGAGCAATTTGTCAAAGCTGGCAAAGCCGTGTTCTGCGAAAAGCCCATCGACCTCAGCCTCGCCCGCGTCAAAGCCTGCCTTGAAGTCGTGCGCGCCAACAAAGGCACGTTGATGGTCGGCTTCAACCGCCGCTTTGATCCGCATTTCAAAGCCGTCCGGGCCGAGATTGACAAAGGCACCATCGGCACCCCCGAAATGGTGGTGATCACCTCGCGCGATCCAGGTGCGCCGCCGGTTGATTACATCAAACGCTCGGGCGGTATCTTCCGCGATATGACGATCCATGATTTCGACATGGCCCGCTTCCTGCTGGGTGAAGAAATCACCGAGGTGGTCGCCACCGCCGCCGTGCTGGTCGATCCGGCCATTGGCAAAGCTGGCGATTTCGACTCGGTGCAGGTGATGCTGAAAACCAAATCCGGCCGTCAGGCGATGATCTCAAACTCGCGCCGCGCCACCTATGGCTATGATCAGCGCATCGAAGTCCACGGCTCGCTTGGCGCAGTTTCCGCCGAAAACCAGCGCCCGGTGTCGATCGAGGTTGCCACCGCCGCAGGCTACACCCGCCCGCCGCTGCATGATTTCTTCATGACCCGCTATACCGAAGCCTACGCCGCCGAAATCGCGACCTTTATCGCGGCGCTCTCCGGCAAAGGCAAAGCCGAGCCGTCGGGCGAAGATGGCCTGATCGCCTTGGCCTTGGCTGATGCTGCCGTCAAATCCGTGGCCGAGGGCCGCGTCGTGAAAATGTCCGAAATTCTGTAATCCCGGGCAAAGATTTCAAAGCGCGGCAGGGGCAACTCTGTCGCGCTTTGCATTTCACATTGGCCCAAATATCCCCGCCAGAGGCATCCGACAGCGCGGCAAAACCCGCCGCACGGTGTATGGCCGGTATATGGCCCCTATATGGCCGCTTTCTGGGTCGTTAACCTTTCGTCAATCTGCCCCGTCAGAGTGGCGATTCACGGCGCAAGCCCGGTGCGCAATTCCAGCTCGATCATCCCCGGCGCGGGGCCGCTGCTGTCATCGTCCAGCGCCGTCGCACTTCGGGTGGTCTGTCCGAAACCAGCCTCGGCCAGCGCTGCCGACAGATTCGATCCACCCAAGTCGCGTGTGGTTTCCAGCGCGTCTTGCGCAAGGAAACTCAGGTTTTCCACCGGCGATTGCGGCAGCGCGGGCGTCATCACCACGATCATCCGCTCATCCCCCAACACGTCGCGCCCGATCTTGAACAGCCCCTTCTTCAGCGTATCCCCCGGCTGCAAACGCCCCGAAAACCAATGGCTGATTGCATAGTCAGCCGCGATATAAAGCACATTTATATCAACGGGTTGATCCATATTGTTGCGCGCCAGAATATGCACCTGATCATCCGGCACCAATCGCGGCACCTCTGCTTTGCGCGCCAGTTGCAACGAGTTCTTATCCTTCCCGGTCAGCAACTCCACATCGACATTCAAATCCCCAACCCCCACCGCAGCCCCCAACTTTTGCAAATTGATCGCCCGCGCCATCGTGGTCAGCGTATCTGCCAAAACTTCGCCCAAAACCTGCGGCGTCTTGTCGTCCGTGGTCACCGAAGGCGTCGCTGCAAAATCCGCAATCAAGCCGGTCGCGGGCACAACCCAAACCGCATTGGGCCGGGGGCTATCCGCGATCACCACCAGCCGCAGATCAGCCTCTTCGCCCGCAGCCACGTAATTCAACCGCGGCCCCGAGGCATCCTTCAACGCCGGAAGCGCCGCCAAAACCGCGCTAACTGCCTCAGAATCCTCAACTTTCGGCAGCGCCACTGTCAGCGTAAAATCCACATCACTGCCAATTTTCCGCAACAAAAATCCCTTCGGCAGCTCTGCAGGCAGGGGTTTTTCGCCCTGAACCGCCACGCCTGTCGCCGAAAACGTCTCCACCGAAGTCAGCGTCACAAAGCCTAACGCATCGCTATCCGCATCGGTCGCCTTCGCCATCACAGCCAAAGTCGCCCCCTCATTCAGCCCATACAAAGACCCTGCCGGAACCGAAAATTCCGTCCCCGTGAGAACCCCCGTCCACTGCGCAACCCGATCCCCAGCCGCCCCCGAAAACGCCACCCGATCCAGATCGCCCTCGAACATCGGAGTCGTCGTCGCCAGCCGTTTGGTGGCATAAGACCGCAGCACTTCCTGCCCAAGCTGCCCATAGCTAACCCCCGGATTTTGCGCGAGAACCTCGAACAAAGTATAGGTGAATACCCCCTGCGGCACCCGGCCCGGCTTGCCTTTTGGCAGGTTCTTCTCGGGGGTCACTTCGTTGGTTTGGGCGGCAAAAAACGCCACAAAACTGCCCATGCCGGGCTTTGACACCTCGTCAAACGGCGCTTCAACCGCTGGCAAAGCGCGGTTGGAACCCTCGGACAACGCGGGCGGAATCCCCAAAGCATCGGTCGGCAATTGCCGCAAACGCACGTCATCTTCCTCGACCCCGCGCGTCACAGTGCCCGAATGGCAACTGTCAAACACCGCCCAGACATCCGCCCCCTTGGCGCGCAAGCCATCAATCATTGTGCCGATTTCATCGTCAATCAGCGCATTCTGCACATGCCCCACGGCGTCGTCCCAAGGCCCGATATCCGACGGCAAAAACGTCTCATCCAAGCCATCCAACTCGGTTTCCGGCACCAGCGCCGGCGATTGCGAGCCATGCCCCGAGAAATGCAGATAGACAAAATCCCCCGGCTGCACCTGCGCTGTCAAATCCGCCACCGCGCCGCGGATCGCAGCCAAAGTCGGCGGCCTCGCCCCTGCGATCCCATCGGCCAGCACGATCACATCGTCCGGCGCAAACTTCACTGGGCTGGCGGTCGTCAGATATGCCTGCACCAGCCGCACATCATTGGCAGGCCCCTTCAGCCAGTATTTCGGATCAAGGTTCTTATACTCGGCAGCCCCGATCAGCAGCGCGTAATTGTCGCGCGCAACGGCGGGAAATGCCACCAAAGCCAGCCCCAGACCCATCATACCCGCGCGGATTTTTCCCAGCAATGTCATGGCGCTAATTCGTCATCAACGCATAGCCGCTCTCCAGCGGCCCAAGGTTTTCCACCTGCATCACATAGCCCGCGTCACGCGCCGCTGTCCAACCGCAATAGGCAATCGGGCCGGGGTCTGTATCGGCGCAGACCAACTGCCCCTTTGCATCAAACACTGCCAAATTCAGGTCGGTTTCGGCCTTTGCCTCCAGATAAACCTCGGCATAATCGCCCGCCGCAAAGCCCACGTCGGGAAAACGATTCACCCCGCCACTGGCAAGCGTCCCAATGCTATACATCGGCCCCGAGGCCACACCCTTGCTGCTTTCCGCCCGTACATCCGCGATCAGCCCCAGCAAAACATCATCGCCCGCAGCCATCGCTTCGGCCTGCGCCAGCATCGCCTCCCACCCCAGTGGAGCCTCGCCTTCGCCGCGAAACACCAGCGATTTTCGCAACTTGGCCGCAGCGATCAACAGCACCGGATCGCCCGCAGCCACCCCCGCTGCGTAAAGCTGACCCGAGATTTCGGCGGCCTTCACACCCGACAACGTCCCAGCCGCAACGGGGGCGGCAAGCAGCATAAGCAAAAATGATAGGCGCAGCATGGCAAAGCCCCGGGGTTAAGTCAGTCGCAAGGATGCGGCGCGCGACCCCTCCTGTAAAGCCAGCAAACCGCCATGACGGCATTTGTCACGCAGGCCCAAAACGGAAGCCGAAACCTGCGCCTCAGCCAACCCGCACTTCGGTCATCATCCCCGTCGCCATGTGGTAAAGATGGTGGCAATGCAGGTACCAACTGCCGGGCTTGTCCAGATCAACCGCCACCGTCACCATGCCGCCGGGTGGCACCGCCACCACGTCGCGCCGTGGCCCGCTGAACCTTCCCGCACCAGTGTCGACCACCTGAAAATGATGGCCGTGCAGATGCATTGGATGCATCATCATCCCGGTGTTCATGAACATCAACTCAAGCCGCGTGCCCAGTTTTGCGACAATCGGCGCGTCCTCGCCGTGGACTTTGCCGTTGATGGTAAAACGATAGCCCGGCTCTTCGCCCAACATCAGATGCGCCATTTGGCCCGCCCGCTCTGGCAAGGCGTGAACGGCCCGCAGGCTTGCATCAAAATCGCTGCCCAGATGTGCGGCCGCGCTGTCGGCCTGATCTGCAAGCCGCTCGATAGTCGCGCCCGAAGTCGCGAGCACAATTCCGGTGCGCATCCGGGCGGCCTCAACCTGCGCAAAGATCGGAAACGCACCGCCCTCGGGCGGGATCGTCACGATCAGATCCAAGCGCTGCCCCTGCGCCAGCGGATAAGCTTTGGCGGTCATCGGCACACAAGCACTGCCATCCACGGCAATCGCAACCGAGTGCAACTGCCCCGGATCAATCCAGAACGCCGTCGCCGTGCCGCCATTGATAATGCGCAAGCGCAGACGCACGCCGGGATTGACCGCCACCACCTCTGGGTCCGCCAGCGTGCGGTCGTTGGCAAGATAGGCATCATAGGCCACGTCATTGGCATGCACCATGCCGCCCCCGCCCATCGACATTCCGGCCATATCGCCTGACATGTCCATGCCGTCCATGTGGCTCATTCCGCTTGATGCCCCATCTGCATGCATATCCATGCCGCCCAGATCTGCCAGAATCTCGGTCGGAGGTTTAAAGCTGAAGTCATGCAGCATGATCACATGCTCTTGAATATCCTCGGCATCTTTCTCGCGGCAGATCATCGGGGCCGCCATCAGCTGCTGCTCGGACAGCTGATGCGCATGCATCCAATGCGTGCCGGGGGTCAGCGCAAAATCCATCCAATCAACAGCACCCGCCGCCAAAGCGCCGCCACCGGTATAGGCCCGGTCCTGCCCCTCGGCGGCCATCACCTGCCCATGCCAATGGGTGATCACGTCGATGTCGGTGTCGTTCTGCAGACCCAGTTGAAACCGCGCGCCTTCTTTGCCGTAAAATCCCAACTGCCCATCATAGCCGTTAAAGCCATAAACCGTTGCAGCTCGGCCCATCACCTCGATCTGGCGGGTCGCGATGCTCATCTCGGCCACCTCCGCCCGCGCAGGCACCACAAACCCCGCCAAAGGCAGGGCTGCAGCTCCGGCCAGAAAACGGCGGCGGTTGGGGCGGATCAACATGGGCCAAAACTCCTTCATGCACAGCAAAGTGTAACCGCTCCGTCCGCGCTTGCCCCACCTAAAAGCGCCAGAGCCAGATCACATTCTCGCGGGCGCCTCTGTGCGCACATTTCCCGGCGCTAAGCCCGCAGGACGACGGGGCTTGCCCCCCAACCCAAGGTGACAGGCTTTGTCACGGGCATGACAGCGCCCGCCGCGCTAACATGCCCCAAGATGCAACCCGAGGATATAAATGCCGGTTTTCCGATCCGCCCTGCGCGCAAGCCTGCTAAGCCTTTTGCTGCTGACCCCGGCCGCTGCACCCTCACGCGCCGACACCCCGATGCTTGAAACCGCGATGGAGCGCGTGTTCACCGTCCATTCCGCCGATGCCGAAGACCGCTTCCTTGGTTCGGCCTTTTTGTGGGGCGATGGGGCGGTGGCGGTCAGCAACGCTCATGTGGTGGGCCAAGCGTCCGAGGTGCGGCTGACCGATGCCGAGGGCCATCAGCAAATCGGCCATGTCATCGCGGCGGATGCCTCGCGCGATGTGGCCGTGATTGCAGTGACAGCGGCGCGGCCCGGTCTAAGCCCTGCCAGCGCATCCCCGCAGCTTGGCGCGCAGGTCTGGGCCTTGGGTGCGCCGCTGGGCATCTCATTCACCGCCACCGCGGGCCATATCTCCGCGCTTGGCCGCCAGATCGAACCCGCCACGCCGATCCGCATGATCCAACACGACGCGGCGCTTAATCCCGGTTCCTCGGGGGGGCCATTGGTGGATGCTGCGGGCGCGCTGGTGGGCATGAACGCCCAGATTGCCGATGGCAGCCGGGTGTTTGTTGGCATCGCCTATGCCATCCCAGCCACCGATCTGAGCCGCATCGTGCAGGGTCTGATCGACGAAACCCTGCCGCCCTTGCCGAAACTCGGCCTTACCGCCCGCCCGGTCGATCGGCAACTGGCCGAGGCTTTGAACATCGCCACCACTGGCCTGCTGGTGGACAGCATCGCCCGCGCCGGTCTGGCCGATCATGCAGGCATCCAACCGGGGGATGTGCTGCTTGCGGTCAACGGCCAAGCCCTGCAGGACCCCGGCGATCTGGCCTTCGCGGTCGAGGCTGCACTGGCAAGCAACCGCTTTGATCTGACCATCCTGCGCGCAAAATCCGTGCTGGTGTTGATTGGCGCGCTGTCCCCACCCGACGCAGGCCTGACCCTGCGCGACATCGCTTCCCCCACCCGGCGCACCGAATACAGCCTGACCGATCTGGGCCTGACGCTTGACGCCGCCACGATCACCAAAGTCGCCCCGAACTCTCCGGCACTTTTGGCAGGCGTGGCTGAGGCCGAGACGATCCTGCAAATCGACGGCCAACCTGCCGCCACACAAATGGCGCGCGCCTTCAGCCATCCGGTGCTGCTTTTGCTGCACAGTCAGACCGGCACGCGCCATGTTCTGATCGACCCTTGGGCCAGCCACCGCACGCTTCATGCCATCGGTGGCGCGAATGTGCTTGACCCGGACGTGGTGGTGTTCTGACATCATGCAAAGCGAAGGAACCCAGATGCCCACCGCCCCCGACCGCATCCTGATCATCGAGGATGATCCCGAAATCGCCGAAGCCGTCGCGTCCGAAGTGCGCGGCCTTGGCTGCAGTGCCACCATTGCGACGACCTTGCCCGAAGGCATCGCTCTTGCGGCACAAGATTTCCGCGTCATCGTGCTGGACCGCATGCTTCCGGGCGGCGACGGCGTCGAAGCCATCGCAAAAATGCGGGCCCTTGGGGCAGGCGCGATGATCCTTGTGCTGTCAGCCCTTGGCCGCGCCGCCAATCGGGTTGAGGGGCTCGAGAAAGGTGCCGACGACTACCTGCCAAAACCGTTCGAGCCGGAAGAGCTGCGCGCCCGCCTGCGCGCACTTCTGCGCCGCGCCACCATGCAGGGGCAAGACAATGATCTGCTGGTGTTCGGCCCGCTGGAAATCCGCATGAAGGCCCGCACTGTGCATATCAACCGCGCGCATGTCGCTGTTTCGCCAAAGGAATTTGAGCTGATCAGCTATTTCGCCCAAAATGCTGGTCAGATCGTCACCCGCATGCAGCTGTTGGAAAACGTCTGGCATCTGCATTTCGACCCCGGCACCAATGTCGTCGATGTTCATGTCGGCCGCCTGCGCCGCAAGCTGGAAGAGGCCGGATCACACGCCATCCAGACCGCGCGGGGCGAAGGGTATGTCTTTGCGCCGCTTGCTGCAGTTTAGGGTCGCGCATGAAGGCCCGCTTTACCCTGAAACTTGCGGCTTTCATGGCTATGGCGGTCAGCCTGCTGTCGCTGCTGGCGATGGGCCTGCAATATCGGCTTGTCGAAACCCGACTGACCGAGGCCACAACAGCCGCCCTGAACGCCGATCTTGCAGGCTATGCTGCACTTTACCAACAACGCCGCATCATCGCTTTGCGTCAGGCCATCAACGATCGCGCCAGCACTGGGGCAGAGCTTTTGCTGCTGCAAGACCGCAACCACACCCGCCTTGCGGGCAGCGAAACCGCTTGGCCGCCCGCGATCACCCCGCAGGGCAGTGATTTCTCGACCAATGCCGTGCAGCGCTTTCACCATCAGGGCAGCGATTGGCTTGGCGTCGCCCGTATCCTGCCGGGGGGCTTTCCGCTTCTGGTCGCGCGATCGCTTACCCCGGTCGAGGCGACATTGGCCAGCCTGCGCAAAGGCATGGCGGCGCTGGGCGGGGTATTGTTGGCGGCAGGTGCAGTGGTCGGCAGCTTGGCCGCAAAATCGGTGATGACCCGGATTGCCCGCATCAACAACCTTGCCGATCAGGTCGCAAACGGCGATCTGACCGCACGCATCCCCGGGCCGAGCAGCCCCGATGAATTTGGCCTGCTGGAAACTCATGTCCATGCCATGCTGGACCGGATCGAAAACCTCAACCGTGCCACGCATCGCCTGTCGGACACCATCGCGCATGAATTGCGCACCCCGCTTAACCGCATGGTGCAAAAGCTGGCGCAGATCGAAGGCCAGCCCGAACTCACCGCCCAGCTGAAAGCCGAGATGCGCAACGCCATCCGGGTGTTCGACTCGCTGCTGGACATCAGCCGGGCCGAGGCTGATCAGGGCGGCGGCGGCTTGCTGCCCGTCGATCTGTCGGCAGTTGTCGCCGAAGTCTGGGATCTGTACGAGCCGCTTGCAGAAGACAAGGGCCTGATCTGCACCCTGAACTGCGCGCCTGATCTGCAGATTCTCGGCGACCGCAATCTGATCGCGCAAATGCTGTCGAACCTGATCGACAACGCGATCAAATATTGCGCTCAGGGTGACAGCCTCAGCTTGACGCTGCAAACCAGCGGCCCACAGCATTGCCTGATCTTGGCCGACAGCGGCCCCGGCCTGCCTGCCGATCTGCGTGATGCGGCGTTCGAGCGTTTCACCCGCGCCCCCCGCGATCAAGAGCGCGGCATAAAAGGCCACGGACTTGGGCTGGCTTTGGTCCGCGCCATCGCGGCACGGCATGGCGCGAAACTGTCGCTGCCCGAAGTTGACGCGGGTTTGACGGTCGAGATTTTGTGGCCGAAGCTATAACGCCAATGGTCCGCATGTGATCGGCGTGTTCGAGGCCCCCGGTCAATGTGAGGTTAAAGGTTACGGCTTTATGAAAGAAGGCCTGTAACCCATTGAAATGTAATAAACCGAACCTCTGTCCACGCGTGGACACTTCAAATCTCAGGGGTTTTCGTTGATCACCTGATCCAGCCAGGGCACGAATTGCGCGATCTTTGTATAGGCTGAAAACAGCGCCTTTTCTTCGCAGCCCTCTCCAGATTTCGCCGTCAAACCCCAGCTGACAATCCCGGCCTGAATATAGGTTCCATCCTCCAATGGCACCACCAAAGGCCCGCCGCTGTCACCCGAACAGGCGGTCTTGCCGCCCTCGAACGTGCCCGAACACAGCATATTGGGGCTCATCGGCGCCGGCGCGCGGCCCACCAGCTCATCCCAGATCTGATAGGCGTCCTCGTCGCGCAAACTCAACACCCCCACCGCATAGCCAAAGCCTTCAGCCGCCGCATCGGTCCGCGCGGCCATCAGGGATTGATTGCAAACCGCACGGTCCAGCATCTGAATCTCGGTCTCATGCAGCGCCTCGGGATGAACGCCGCCCTCAACCAGACCCCAGCCCGTCACCACCGTCACCACCCCCGGCTGATCCAGCTGGTCCCCGAAGGCAGCATCCGGCACCTGAATGATCTGATGCGGCAACCGCGGCGCGCGGGTCAGTTTCAGCAGCGCGATATCATTATCAAACCCGGTGCCGACATAGTCGGGATGCCGGAACACCGCTTTCACCGCGATCACCTCACCCTTGCCCGCCGCGATGATATTGCTGCCCAGCATCACCGAGACTTCCTGCGGGTTCAGATCGCCCCAATTCCCCTGCGCGTCCTGCATGTGCACGCAATGCGCCGCAGTCAGCACCCATTCTTCCATCACCAAACTGCCGCCGCAAAACTGCGCGTCCGGCCCAATCGGCGCGCCACCAATCAGCAGCGCCACCTGCCAAGGCCACGCCCCGGTCGCAGAGATTTTACCGCCCACCACCTTGCCTCCAGATGCGGCTTTGCGTGCGAAAGCCGCCTTCTCGCCGCTTTTTGCCCAAGCAAAGGCGGATGGTGGTGTTTGGGCGAAATTGGGTGTCACTTCGGCTGTTGCCGGGGCTGCCATGGCGAGCAAAGCAAGTGTGGTCATGATCGGCTTCATCATTCATCTCCCTGTTGCGCGGGGCGGATCCGCACGGCTTGGCGGATCATCAAAAGCGGCGCGGGTTTGCTGGAAAAGCTGCGGTTGGTTGCGGGGTCGACAAGCAAGGTCAGATCAACCCGCGCGGCACCGGGTTCGACGGGCACGGCAAGGATCAGGATATCTTCGTCGGCGGGCGGCGCGTTTGCATCAATCTGAAACCCGGCCCGGCCACTTTCCCCGGCTGCGAGGCGGTTCGACAGACCTTGTTTTGGCCAAATCGGCGCAATGCTGAAATCGGTGTTGAAATACAAGATCGAGACATCCAGATCACGGCCCGAGACATTCTGAAAGCCAAGCCAAAGTTGATCGCAGGGGGCGACGCCTTTGGCGGGATCAAATGCAAGTGCACGGCTATGATGGACGCAATCGGTGGTCGCTTTACGCTGCCAGTCCAATTGCAGCGCAGGGTGTGCTGTCAGGTTGCGGCCCGCGAGCGACGCAAACATGCGGCGCAGGTGCAGGCTGTGGGTCGCCGCTGCCAAAACGCGCTCGACGGCCAGCGTCGGGTTCTCGCCCTGTTGCGCTTGGATGCGCGGGGTGGAGCCGGGGCCGGCCGGATCAAGTGCGCCGTCCGGGCCAGCAAGAGCAATCTGGCCTTGGGTGAAGATGGGCGACAGATCGGCGGCCCCGCCTTTCATCACGTAGGGGGCCAGCGCGGCGCGCCATTTGGAATAATCGCTGTTGTCGTCGGGATCAGCCAACTGCGGCATCGCAAGCTGGAGCGGGGGCGGCGGCGCTGCTTGGTCAAGCTTTGCCCAGGCAGCATTGGCGGGCAGGGCGAGAAGGCGGGCGCTGCGGGCTGCAACGTCGGTCAGGGTCACTTGCAAAAGCGCGGCTCCGCCCTCGGCAGACGCGTAGACCGAGAGTTGGTCGCCGGGGTTCAGACCCTGCAGCAGCCCCGCTTGCAGGTTGCCGTTCTGGATAGGCCAGTGTTGCGGTGCGGCAGTGCCGAAAAGGTTCTGATCCAGCATAGGTCCCTCGCCGGCTGGCATCTGCGCGGTTGATCCTTGCTGCATGGCGGCGGCGGTTGCGGCAAGCACTTGTGCCCATGGTGCTGTCGGGCTGTCGCGCAGTGTTGCGGCAAGTTGGCGGGTGAAGGCACCCTGCCAAACCTGAGTTTCGCCAACGGGGTATTCAAAAGAGCGTTGGTCGGATTGCGAGGAATAGAGGAAAACGAAGTCGCCCCGAAGCGGTGGGGCATTTGGTGCTGAAGCCGCGCTGGCGATAGTGTCGGGTATGTTCAGATCCTGCGGGCCAAGGCCGCGCGCCACTCCGCCTTGGCCGGGTAGGTTGCGAAAGGCAGTGTCAGAATGGCAGGCGTCGATTAAGCCAACCAGCTTGATGCCTCGGGTCAGCAACGGCTGCGCCCAAGCCTGCAGCTCATCATCCAGCAAAGCGTTGTCGACCATGCCGACATTGCCTTTCCAGCCGGCGGCATCGGCGGGCAGCAGCAGTTCGTCATAGCCACCGCCCTCATCGCCCGTCAGATCGGGGGCCTGCGCGCCGTGGCCCGAGAAGTAGAATACCAAAGTGTCACCCGTTTGGGCGCGGCTGGCCATCGCGTTCAATGCCAAAATTATTGCGGATTTCGTGGGGCTGGCGATGCTAACACCAGCGGGCAGATCAGTGGGGTCAGAGGTAAGTGCAGTGATTTCTGTGGCCGGGATCCCGCGCGTGATCAAAGCCTCTGCCATCAGGCGCACGTCATTGGCGGGGCCTTTCAGATCGGCGTCCAGCGTCAGATAATCGCTGACCCCAACCAGAACCGCGCGCAACTCGGCATGGGCCGGATGTGGGAGGTCGGCCAGCAGGATTGTATAAATGGCTGCGCGAAATAGCTGTAACATAAGGCCAGAATACGCGCCTTGCAGCATCCGGCAAGCGATCTTGCGCAAGCGACAGCAGATGTCATTTTGGATGCTGGCCGGATACGGGGCTTTGTAGATGACGCAGGCCGTGCTTTGCTGCGCCAAACCGGGGAGGGTTTACATGCGGGTGTTGATCACAGGCGCGGCTGGGATGATTGGCCGAAAATTGACGCGGGCCTTGCTGGGGCGTGGGGCGTTGCAGGGCAGGCCGATCAGCCAATTGATTTTGCATGATATAGTGGCGGCAGAGGCGACTGCACCGCATCTGGCACTGGTTGGGGATTTGGCGGCAAGCGGCACCGCTGCAGGATTGATGCGGCATCATCCCGAGGTGATTTTTCATCTGGCGGGTGTGGTCTCGGGTGAGGCAGAAGCAAATTTCGATCTGGGCTACCGGGTGAATGTTGACGGGACGCGGGCGTTGTTTGACGCGATCAGGGCGGCAGGGCACTCGCCTCGGGTCGTCTATGCCTCGACCACAGCGGTGTTTGGCGGGCCGTTCCCGGAAGAGATTCCGGATGATTTCGCGCCGACGCCCCATTCGTCCTACGGTGCGCAGAAGCTGATCGGCGAGGCGTTGCTTGCGGATTATTCCCGGCGCGGGTTCATGGATGGCATCGGGCTGCGGTTGCCGACGATCTGCGTGCGACCGGGTAAAGCCAACAAAGCAGCGTCGAGCTTTTTCTCGGCTATCATCCGCGAGCCATTAAATCGGCTGCCCGCCGATCTGCCGGTGCCGCGCGATTGGCTGCACACGATGGCCAGTCCGCGCGCTGCAGTGGGCTTCTTTCTGCATGCGGCAGAATTGGATTTGGGCTTGGTGGGGCTACGGCGCAATCTGACATTGCCGGGGGCCGCGGTGACGGTGGCCGAACAGATTGCAGCCCTGACGCGGGCGGCAGGGGCGGATGTGGCGCGGTTGATCCGCGATGTGCCGGACCCAGCGGTATGGGCCATCGTGCAAAGCTGGCCGAGGCGGTTTGCAGCGACGCGGGCCAAAGCTTTGGGGTTTCGGGCTGAGGCTAGTTTTGATGAGATTTTGCAGGTCTATCTTGAGGATGATCTGCACAGAGTTTGAGGGCGCGCGAGTTGCCAAGCCGCGGATTCACCCCGGATCCCGAGGAAATTCATGCACATAGGATGGCAATTTCAGGCAAATTGTTTTGACTTTGGCGTGAAAAAGCCCGCTGCGCTGATTGCGGGCGGGCTTTTTGAAGCATGATTTAGTCTTGGACGCGACCGTAGTAGGAAAGATCTTCGGTGTTGATCACGATCCGCGCGCCGGGGCCGATATGCGGCGGCACCATCACCCGCACACCATTGGTGCAGATCGCAGGTTTGTAGGAAGACGAAGCGGTCTGGCCTTTGACCACGGGCTCGGTCTCGGCAATTTCGACATTGACGCGCTGCGGCAGTTCCAAAGCGATGGCTACGCCGTCGTAGGTTTTGAGGTAAACTTTCAGCCCATCGGTCAAGAAGGCTTTGTCATCACCAACCACATCGGGATGCACAGCGAATTGCTCGTAGGTGGTAGGCTCCATGAAGTGGAAACCTTCGCCGTCTTCATAAAGGAAGTCGTATTCGCGATCATCGACATTTGCCTTCTCCACCATTTCTGTGGTGCGCCAGCGTTCGGCGACTTTCACGCCATCGGAAATCCGACGCATGTCGACCGAGGTGGTGGGCGTGCCTTTGCCGGGGTGGAAATTTTCGGCTTTCAGCACGGCGTAAAGTTTGCCGTCCATCTCGACGACATTGCCTTTGCGCAAAGAGGAGGCGATGACTTTCACAGGGGTGGTTCCTTGTTCTTGAATGGCCCGAAGGGTAAGGGGGCCGCATATCGGGGTGGCTGTAGCCCATTTGATCGGAAATCTCCAGATGAAAGCCAAAAATATGGATCAGCCTTGGTGGAGCCCTGCGCGGCATGCGGACAGGCGGGGGATTTTGCTCGCCCGCAACCGGATTCAAGCAGCGATGCGGGCATGGCTGGCCGAGCGGGATTTCATCGAGGTGGACCCTGCGGCTTTGGCCCACTCGCCGGGGAATGAGGCGCATCTGCATGGCTTTATGACGCAAGCCATCGGCAATGATGGCGTGGCGCGGCCTATGTATCTGCATACCTCTCCCGAATTTGCGATGAAAAAGCTGCTGGCGGCGGGTGAGACGCGCATCGCGGCTTTTGCGCATGTCTATCGCAACCGCGAGCGCGGGGCTTTGCACAGCCCCGAATTCACCATGCTGGAATGGTATCGGGTGGGTGAGGGCTATGAAGAGCTGATGGCCGATGTCATGGCCTTTTGCAGGCTTGCGGCCGAGATTGGCAGCGGAGTGTTGCGGTTTCGGGGTAAGCTCTGTGATCCCTTTGTTGACCCCGAGCGGTTGTCGGTGGCCGAGGCGTTCTCGCGCTATGCCGGAGTGGATTTGCTGGCCTCTATCGGGCCAGATGGTGCGCCTGACGCGTCCGTCTTGGCGGCGGAATTGGCGCGTGTGGGGTTGCGGGTGGCTTCGGATGACACCTGGTCGGATATGTTGTCACGGGTGTTGGGTGAGTTGGTCGAACCGCATTTGGGCATGGGGCGGATCACCATTCTGGACGAATACCCCAGCGCCGAAGCGGCTTTGGCCCGTAAGCATCCAAGGGATGCAAGGGTGGCAGAGCGGTTTGAGGTCTATGCCTGCGGGGTCGAGCTTGCGAATGGTTTTGGCGAGTTGACCAACCCGGACGAGCAGCGCCGCCGCTTTGCGCTAGAGATGGACGAAAAAGCGCGGGTTTACGGAGAGCGTTATCCACTGGACGAAGATTTTCTGGCTGCATTGGCGATCATGCCCGCCGCTAGCGGCATCGCGATGGGCTTTGACCGCGTGGTGATGCTGTCGACAGGGGCGGCGCGGATTGATGATGTGATCTGGGCACCCGTGCCGGAATAGCCGGGGCATGTTACAGACCAAGCCTGACTTTCGGCAATTTGCCGCTTTTCAAGATGGTTTGGGTCGGAAATGCCGCTTCCCCCCAGTGGCACAGTTGGGCTACGACTTGGCGCATGAAATGGTCGATCCCAAACACACTTACTGTCTTGCGTCTGTTGGCAGCCCCCGGCGTGCCGCTGATGTTCCTGTATTTCCAACGGCCTTGGGCGGATTGGTTCGCGTTGACGCTGTTTGTAAGCGCCGCGGTCACCGATTGGTTTGACGGCTATCTTGCGCGGCTCTGGAAGCAGGAAAGCAAGTTCGGCACCATGATGGACCCGATCGCCGACAAGGCCATGGTGGTCATCGCGATCCTTGTGCTGACAGGATATTCGGGCATGAATCCGTGGTTGATCCTGCCTGCTACGGTGATCTTGTTTCGTGAGGTTTTTGTGTCGGGCCTGCGTGAATTTCTGGGTGCCAAGGCTGGCCTGCTGAAGGTCACCAAGTTGGCAAAGTGGAAAACCACGGCGCAGATGGTGGCAATCGCGGTGCTGTTTCTGGGCACCGGGTTGGAATACCTCAACGGTGTGGCGATGCATGGAATGACGCCCGAGCAGTATACGGACGCCGTAATGCAGGGCTTGGCCGACCCGATCCGGGCTTGCGGCAAGCGAGATTGCGCCAGCGTGGCGGGCGATGCCGGGCTGGTGCTGATGTGGATTGCCGCTTTGTTGACGGCGATGACGGGCTTGGATTACTTCCGCAAAGCGCTGCCGTTTCTGCGGGAAGATAAATGATCGACGTGCTGTATTTCGCTTGGGTGCGCGAGCGGATTGGCCTTCCGCGTGAACGGCTAGAGACGACGGCAGCGACAGTTATGGATCTTATCATCGAGCTGCGCGCACGCGCCGAGCATTATGCGTGGGCGTTTGAAGACATCACGTCACTGCGCGTGGCGCTGGATCAAGAGCTTTCCAGCTTTGATGCGCCTTTGGCTGGTGTGCGCGAAATCGCCTTCTTTCCGCCAATGACGGGTGGCTGAGATGCAGGTGTCGGTTCAGGCCGAGCCGTTTGATCTGGGCGCTTTGTCCAATGATTTTGCCGCGCGCGCCTCAGGCGCAGGTGCCATTGTGACCTTTTGCGGGCTAGTGCGCGACAATGGCGGCAGTTTGGCCGCGATGGAGATTGAGCATTATCCGGGCATGACCGAAAAAGCCATTGCGGCGATGGTTGATCAGGCGATCACGCGCTGGGCTTTGGTCGATGCTTTGGTCGTCCATCGGTACGGTCGGCTGGCGGGTGCTGAGGCCATTATGATGGTTGCCACCGCCGCACGTCACCGCGCTGATGCCTTTGCGGCTGCCGAGTTTCTGATGGATTATCTGAAATCGCGCGCGCCATTCTGGAAAAAAGAGCTGTCGGCGGATGCCGCCGAATGGGTCGCCGCGACACAGGCAGACGAGGCCGCGCTAAAGCGTTGGTGATGTTTGCGGCACGAATCGCTGTGGCGTTTTGTCAGATGGCATGACAGCCTTTGGCGCAATTCAGAGGGAGACAAAAATGCAAAAAGTAGCACTGATCACAGCAGGCGGCTCTGGCATGGGGGCGGCGGCCGCGCGGCGTTTGGCGGCGGATGGCTTCGCGGTGGCGATCTTGTCTTCGTCGGGCAAAGGCGAAGCGCTGGCGGCAGAATTGGGTGGAGTCGGCGTTACGGGCTCGAACCAGAACAATGATGATGTGAAACGTGTGGTCGATGCCGCGATGGCGAAGTTTGGCCGCATTGACGTTCTGGTGAACTCGGCCGGTCACGGGCCGCGCGCGGCTTTGCTGGATATCACTGACGAGGGCTGGCATCAGGGCTTTGAGATATATTTCCTGTCGGCCATTCGCCCGATCCGCTTGGTGACGCCTATTTTTGAAGCGCAAGGCACGGGTGGTTCAGTGATCAATATCACCACTTTTGCGACATTCGAGCCCGATCCTGCTTTCCCGACCAGCGGCGTGGCGCGGGCAGGTCTGGCTGCATTTACAAAGCTTTACGCCGATAAATATGCGCCTCAAGCCATTCGTATCAACAACGTGCTGCCGGGGTTTATCAACAGCCTGCCCGAGAAAGAAGAATTCCGCGCGCGGATTCCGATGGGGCGTTATGGCGATGTGTCAGAGATCGCGGGCACGGTCAGCTTTTTGGCCTCGGATGCGGCGGGCTATATCACTGGGCAGAATTTGCGGGTGGATGGCGGGATTACCCGCTCGGTCTAAGCGCGGTAACCACATTTTAACCAGCAGCGTGGCAGGCTGCTGGCATGACATATCAAACCCGCCCAGCCGCATTGGCCGAGACCCATTACTTCACAGTAGCACTTCGCCGCGCCGGTGATGATTTGCTGGTGCTGGAAATCGAACGCTTGCGCCAAGCGGTGCGGCTGACGCGGGCGGAACAGCCTTTTCAGATCTCGGCTTGGGTTGTCATGCCTGATCATCTGCACGCGATCTGGACACTTCCCGTTGGGGACAGTGATACGGCAGGGCGGTGGCGGCAGATCAAAGCGCGGTTCTCGACCAGCTTGCCGATGTCACGCCGCAAGCCAGCGGCAGGGCAGGCGTCGCAAGGCGTCTGGCAACGTGGGTTTTGGCAGCATCCGATCGCAGATGCAGCCGATCTGGCACTGCACATGCGCAGCTGCCAGATGGACCCGGTTCGGCATGGTTTGGTTGATGCGCCCGAGGCATGGCCCTATTCATCATTTCGGGGCCAATCCGCGCGACAAGCCGTCAGCCACTGAAGCTATATTTGCTAGAAATCAAACAGATCGCTCAGAAAGCTTTCACGACGCTTTTTCTTGCCATGATAGCGGTCGTCATCATCATCATAATGCCTGCGCGGCGCGTCGCGCGATTGCCGTTGCGGTTCAGGCTGATAGCCGGGTTCGCGTTGATACACCGGGGCGGCTTCGCGCGGTGCAGTTTCGCGCGGAGCAGCCTCGCGGGGGGCGGTGGCAGTCGCGGCACGCTCTATGATCTTGTCCAACTCGCCTCGGTCCAGCCAGACACCACGGCATTTCGGGCAATAGTCAATCTCGACGCCGTTGCGGTCGGCCATCACCAAGGTTTCATTGTCGACGGGGCAAAGCATGTTGGTCTCCGTTGTTGTGCAGTCATGAGATGGGGACTGTGGTTTTTTGTGCAAGCGCGCGGCATTGTCGCAGGGCGAATTTATGCCTACCTCTTGGGGTCAGGGGCAAACCGCTCCAAAGGATATGTCGATGTCGAGCACGCCTTATGTTCCCCCCAAGGTCTGGACTTGGGATGCCGCCAATGGTGGCCAGTTCGCCAATATCAACCGCCCGATTGCCGGGGCAACGCATGACAAGGAACTGCCGCGCGGCAAGCATGGCTTTCAGCTTTATTCGCTGGCGACGCCGAACGGCCAGAAAGTCTCGATCCTGTTTGAAGAGCTTTTGGCCGCAGGCCATGATGCCGAATATGATGCTTGGCTGATCAATATTGGCAAGGGGGATCAGTTTGGGTCGGGGTTTGTTGGGGTCAACCCGAATTCCAAAATCCCAGCGCTGCTGGATCTGACTGGGCCAGAGCCTGTGCGGTTGTTTGAATCTGGCTCGATGATGGTGCATCTGGCCGATAAGTTTGGCGCTTTCCTGCCCGCCAGCGGGGCTGCGCGCACCGAGGTTTTGAACTGGTTGTTCTGGCAGATGGGATCGGCCCCGTTTGTCGGCGGCGGCTTTGGCCATTTCTTCGCCTATGCGCCAGAGAAATTTGAATATCCGATCAACCGTTATGCGATGGAGACCAAGCGTCAGCTGGATGTTTTGGACCGCCGTCTGGCCGATGTGCCGTTCATTGCGGGCGACGATTACTCCATCGCGGATATGGCGATCTGGCCTTGGTATGGCAGCATGGTTCTGGGCCGCAGTTACGCCAATTCGGCGGAGTTTCTGGACGTTGGCATCTACAAAAATCTCAAACGCTGGGCAGATGCGCTGGAAGCGCGTCCTGCAGTGAAGCGCGGCCGCATCGTCAACAAAAACTGGGGCGATGAGGCCGAGCAGGTGCCAGAGCGCCACGGACCGGAAGATTTCGCAGGCAAAGCGGTCTAAGCGCACCGATTTCCGTCCGGAAATCGTGCCGGAATTCGTGCGAATTCCGCAGGCTTGCCAAGCGGGCCTGCGGCTCTTATCCTAAGCCCCAAGCCGTGGCGATGGCGTCGTCACAGGGAAATTTCCCACAGCTTGCAGGGTGACCTGCTTTCGTCCTGCACGCCGGGACCTTTCGGGGTTCTGTGGCACTGTGCTCAGCCCCCAAACATGAGGTCTGAAGATGACGGAACGTCCACAGCAATATCGTTTCCACCAAGGTGAGAGGGTACTGCCCTTTGCTGCCGAGGAATATGACGCGCGCCTTGCCGGCCTGCGCGATCTGATGGAGGTGCACGGGGTTGAGGCCTGCGTGTTCACCTCGATGCACAACATCGCCTACTATTCGGGCTTTCTGTATTGCTCGTTCGGGCGGCCTTACGGGCTGGTGGTGACGGCATCGCAAAGCGTCACCATCTCGGCTGGCATTGATGCAGGCCAACCGTGGCGGCGCGGGCATGGTGACAACATCACCTACACCGACTGGCAGCGCGACAATTACTGGCGCGCGATTTTGTCGGTGACAGGCGAGGGCCGGGTGATTGGCTGCGAGGCAGATCATCTGACGCTGCTGCAATCGGAAAAGCTGAACCACTTCCTGAAGCCCAAGCGCGGTATCGACATCTCGCGCGGGACGATGGAGCAGCGGATGATGAAATCGCAAGCCGAGCTTGATTTGATCCGCCATGGTGCTGGCGTGGCAGATGTTGGCGGTTTTGCCATTCGCGAGGCTGTGCGCGAAGGGGCCCGCGAGATTGATATTGCGATGGCGGGGCGTGATGCGATGGAGCTGGAAATCGCCAAAAGATTCCCGGATGCTGAATACCGCGACACTTGGGTGTGGTTCCAGTCCGGCATCAACACCGACGGTGCGCATAATCCGGTGACCAGCCGGAAGTTGAAGCGTGGTGATATTCTAAGCTTGAACACTTTCCCGATGATTTCAGGGTATTACACGGCACTAGAGCGCACGATGTTCGTGCAAGAGGTTGATCCGGCCAGCCTTCGGATGTGGGAAATCAACGTCGCGGCGCATGAATACGGCATCAGCTTGCTGAAACCCGGCGCGTCATGTGCCGAGGTGACGGCTAAGCTGAACACGTTCTTTGAAGAGCATCAGGTGCTGCAATACCGCACCTTTGGCTATGGCCATTCCTTTGGGGTGCTGTCGCATTACTATGGCCGCGAGGCTGGGCTCGAGTTGCGCGAAGATATTGATACCGTGCTGGAGCCAGGAATGGTGATCAGTATGGAGCCGATGCTGACCATCCCGCACGGCCAACCGGGCGCGGGTGGCTACCGCGAGCATGACATCTTGTTCATCACCGAAGATGGCAATGAGGATATCACCAAATATCCCTACGGCCCGGAATTTAACGTCGTCGGATAAAGCAAAGGGCCGGGGAAATCCCCGGCCCTTTTCAATCTGACAGATTGGTTCCCGACTGGCTTTCGCAGCTATCAGGCGCGTTTCACCAATTTGATCAGGAACAGCAAAATCACCGCGCCGATCGTTGCGTGCACAATCGCGGCCAGAATACCGCCACCAAGCGCGAAGCCGACCCGCGGCAGGATCGCACCAGCAATGAACGCCCCGACAATACCGATGACGATATTGCCCAGCAGGCCAAAGCCATAGCCGGACACGATCTGCCCGGCCAGCCAGCCAGCGATTGCGCCGATCAGCAAGAAGATCAACAAACTTTCGATTCCCATGACAACTTTCCCTCTTATAAGCGCTGCACCGCGCGTTTTTTCTAAAGGGGTAACGCACTGCTCACAAAAGCGTTCCCAAAAATCTTCGCGCGACACTAACGGATCATCAGCGCTGTATCTGCCAAGGAAATCCCCGGATTCAGCCTCACGCTCGAGGACAAGCGTAAAGAATCAGCGCGCATTGGCGGATTCCCGGTGTTTTCCATTTTCAGCTATTTTGCAGGGCTTGACGGATGGCGCGGTGCAGGGTCTAGGTGCAAGGGTAATTTCCTCACAGCCGAGTCTCTGTCCCGTGAACAGCTCCATTCTCCGCCTGCTTGGCGTTTTGTCCCTGACCGTCCTTGCCGCCTGCGGCACGCCGACAACCGAGTCTGCATCGCCTTCTGTCGTGCCGGGCTACGAAGGCGTCGAGGATGAGGGGTTCTTCATTCAGCCCGTCGACGCGGAACTGCTGTCGGCAGATCGCGCCCGTCAAGAGGTGGATTATGCCGCCGATGATGCGCCGGGCACGATCGTGATCGATACTTTTGCCCGCAAACTTTATCATGTTCAAGAGAATGGCCGCGCGATGCGTTATGCCATCGCGGTAGGGCGTGAAGGCCTGTCTTTCCGTGGTTCGGGTGTGATCGGCCGCAAGGCGAAATGGCCGTCTTGGCAGCCGACTGCGAATATGATCCGCACCCGTCCTGATCTTTATGCCGAATATGCGGGCGGTCGTGCGGGCGGTTTGGACAATCCGCTGGGTGCGCGCGCGCTGTATCTGTATCGCGGTGGCCGCGATTCGATGTTCCGTATTCACGGCACGATCCAGAATGAGACCATCGGCCATGCCACCTCGGCCGGGTGTATCCGCCTCTTCAACCAAGATGCGATTGATCTGTATGACAAGGTCGACACGGGCACGCGCGTGAAGGTGCGCTCGCTTGAAGAAAGCATCGCGATCGAAGGCCCGTATATGGACGACGCCTATGGCCGTGCCGTGCCAGAGACGCCGGAAAATATCGCACAAAAGCCGTTGGATGAGCAGCGCATGGTGGAACAAGAAGCCGCCAAGGTCGAAGCCGCCGCGAAACAAGCCGAGATTGACGCAAAAGCGGCTGCAAAAGCCGACAAAAAGCGGTTGTCGGCCTGCAAGCGCAAAGGCATTGATGCAGTGGACTGCCCGCCCTTGCCCGAAATGACCACGGCGGATGCAGGGTCGACCTCGGTAGAGGCCAAGCTTGACGCGGCCAGCAACGGCTAACAAATCGTCTGCACCTGTCAGACCAAAAAGGCCCTGCGGAACTGCGGGGCCTTTTGCTTTGCAAGATGTGCAAGCGCTTAGCCCTTGATCACATAGTCCTTCAACGTGGTCTCAATCACCGTCCAAGTGCCGACAAAGCCCGGTCGGATGATATAGCTATCACCCGCTTTCAAATGCGTCTGAGTGCCACTTTCATCGGTCAGCACCGAATGGCCCGCATGGATGTAGATATACTCCCACTCGGCATAGCTGATCCGCCATGTGCCGGGGGTGGATTGCCACAGGCCGCAGTAAAGCCCATCGCTGTCTTCGATGTTCCAGGTGGTGTGAACGGGATCACCGTCGATCACGCGCCCCGGGTCGGGTCGGGTGATTTCGGGTGCGATGCCGTCTCGGCTGACGCGTTCTAAATTCGACATTGGGGCCTCTGGGTTGGTTCCGCCTGCATAGCGCCCGCAGATCGTGTCTGCGTCAAGCCGGTTTGCTGCTGCAATGCAGCGTAATAATCTTGCTGTCCCCACGGGCTTGTGCCCATATGATTGGCACAAAATCCATCGTGGAGCCTGTCAGATGAGTGCAACCTCCCCCGTGCGCGCAGTGCTGCCGCCCGATATTCGTGCGCGCAAAGGTCAAGCGCCATTGGTGGTGTTGACCGCCTACACCACACCGGTTGCGCGGCTGGTCGATGCGCATTGTGACATGGCACTGGTCGGCGATTCGGTGGGCATGGTGCTGCACGGCATGCCAAGCACCATTGGCGTGACGATGGAGATGATGATTCTGCATGGCCGCGCGGTGGTGCGTGGCTTGCAAAAGGCGATGGCGGTGATCGACATGCCGTTTGGGAGCTATGAGGAAAGCCCACAGCAGGCTTACCGCAACGCGGCCCGGCTGATGGCCGAGACGGGCGCGCCTTGCGTCAAGCTTGAGGGCGGCGCGCATATGGCGGAAACCATCGCATTTCTGACCAAGCGTGGCATCCCAGTGCAGGCGCATATCGGGCTTACGCCGCAATCGGTGAACACTTTGGGTGGCTACAAAGTGGTGGGCCGTGACGGCGAGGGCGATCAGGTGATGGAAGACGCGCTGGCGGTCGAGGCGGCTGGTGCGTTCTCGGTTGTGTTGGAAAAGGTGCCGATGGGGCTGGCGGCCCGGATCACGCAAAGGCTTTCGATCCCGACGATTGGTATTGGCGCGGGTGTGGCCTGCGACGGTCAGGTGCTGGTGGTCGATGATATGCTTGGCTTTTTCACCGAGTTCCGCCCGAAATTCGTCAAGCGCTACGCCGATCTGGGCAGCCTCGCGTCCGAGGCGATCGCCGATTATGCCGCTGAAGTGCGCGCGCGGCAGTTCCCCGGTGATGAACATTCCTTCGCAGATGTGTTGAAGGGCAAACAGTCTTGACGCAAATCATCCGCAAGATTGCCGATCTGCGTGCTCTGGTGCGTGGCTGGAAGGCGGCGGGCGAGGTCGTTGGCGTTGTTCCAACGATGGGGGCTTTGCATGATGGGCATTTGTCTTTGGCGCGTGCGGCGAAAGCGGACTGTCAGCGGGTGATCGTGACAATTTTTGTCAATCCCAAGCAGTTCAACAACCCTGATGATCTCAAGCAATACCCCCGTACAGAAACCGCCGATGCGGCCCTGCTGCAAACGGTCGGGGTCGATGTCATCTTCGCACCCCAGCCGGACGAGGTTTATCCCGATGGCTTCACTTCGACGGTGTCGGTCGGCGGCGTGTCTGAACCCTTGGAAGGCCGGATGCGTCCGGGGCATTTTGACGGTGTCGCCACCGTTGTCACCAAACTGTTCGGGATGACCATGGCCGACAGGGGCTATTTTGGCCAAAAAGACTGGCAACAGTTGCAGGTCGTCTTGCGGCTGGTGCGCGATCTGAACCTGCCCATCACCATCGTCGGCTGTGAGACGATACGCGAGGCTGACGGCCTTGCGATGTCGTCGCGCAACAGCCGCCTGACGCCCGAAGGCCGCGCGATTGCCGGCGTGCTCTATGCCGCGATCTCGACAGCCGCAGAAGATATTCGCGCTGGCCAATCTGATCGTATGGCGATCCGCGAAGCCGCCGAAAAGCTGCGGCATGCTGGCTTTGATCGGGTGGAATATATTGAGTTGCGAGATGCCGAAACCTTGATGCCCTCGGATGACACAAGACGCCCCCGCAGGATGTTGGCTGCGGCTTGGTTGGACGAAGTGCGACTGATCGACAATATCCCGGTCTAGCCGCACTCGTGGGCGCAGGGTCAAATCGCCAGCAAATCCTGCAACACCAGCGCCATCATCTTGGCGCAGTCCTTTATCCTGTGTGCTGATCCGTTCACCAAGTTGCTGCCTCGGCGGATCAAGTGGCAGCACTTGGATCATATCATGCAACAGACCAATAATCTCTTGGCGACCGGCGCTGACTGCGGCAAGGATGGCGTGATCGGTTATAGGGGCAAAGCGTCGCGCCGTGGCGCGCGGGACACTGCGAATATTCCCGGTCAAAGTGATGTATCTAGATTTAACATGCCTATATGATGGCACTGTATTCATAACGGAGGGTTCGATGGCCGATTTCGACACGCAGATCCAGCAAAGCCAAGCCCAGGTTGCTGCGGCACAGGCGAAGATTTCGGCGATCACTGGTCGGATCGAAGAAGCGCGCGCCAAGTTGGACGCAGGCACTTCGGTTGATATCGAAAACGCCTCGTTGGAAGATGTGCATAAGCACACCGACCTGATGAACGCCAATATCGCCGAGCTGATTATGGGCTTGGATGACGTCACGGCCGGCTTCTCGAAGGATTTCGACGAGATGCGCTCGAAAACCGGGATGGAAAGCTTTATCGGCATATTTTCAAACGCCAAATCGGAATCGATGCGGCAAGAGCGCATGCGCACTGCCTCGATTGACAGCAAGTTGCAGGATCTGATCTCTAAATCCGACATCATCGTGCGTCTGCTGCAGGGCCAGTTGGATATGCTGAACGCGCAGAAAGCCACGGTCGAATCGAACTTGGGTGCGACCTTGACCGAACGCGAGGCGACGGTAATGGCTTTGGAAGCCGTGCGCGCCGAAGTGGGCGGCATGGATCCCAAGATCATCGAGCTGGAAAACAAGATTTCAGTCGAACAAGACGCAGGCGCGCGCACCAAACTGGAAACCGAACTCGCCACCCTGAACGGGCGCTACAACGCCCTGGTGCAGGACGAGCAAGTGCAGCTGGCGAAATCGCAGACGCTTGAGCGCTATATAGAAAAAGGTAAAACTTGGGTCGATAGCTTGACCAATCAGGCCGCCACACAGCTGGTTTTGATCAATAAACTGCAAACGGACACCAAGCAGCGCGTGGTGCTTTATGATGCTTTGACCGCCAGCTTGAAGACCGCACAGCAGCAGGATGTGGCGCACCGCATTAATGAGATCGGCGTGAAAACCGACCAAGAGGCGCAGGTGGCAATGGCCGCGATTGGCGCGGCAACCAACCAGAAAATGGCCGATATGCTGGAAGCCCATGAAGGCCATATGGTCTTCGCCCGCGAAGTGCTGGAGCAAAAAGCCAAGGCGGATGAGCGCTTTGCGCGGCGGTTCGCCAAGATCGTCGAGAAGCACGACAAGAACGCGTATGGGGAGTAATCCGTGGCCGAAACGGTCAAAGATCAGCTGACGGGCGATCATCAGGAACTTTACGATACGCTCACCGCGCGGCGCTACTTCGCCAAGTTTGAGCGGATCACCCGTCATCTCGTCCGCGTCGCGGGCGAGGTTGAGGCCGCAGGTCGCCTGACCCGCACCGAAGCCCGCGTGCTGGGCCGCTACCTTGCTGCATTGACGGGCACGTTCAAGGCACTGAGCTACAAATACTTGATGACGGGGCGGGCGGAAGGCTCTCCCCGCCTGACTTTTGATCGCCACGATTCTGGTTTTCCCGTCGCGCAAGAGCTGATGATGATGGCGCTGGACGCGGCGCAGGTGCAAAAACACCTCGGCGGTATGGCCTCCGAAGTGGAACTCAAAGACCGCATGGTGCGCCAGATTGTGCGTGATCTGACGGTGCCGATCCAGCTGCAATTCGCGCTAAGCCAGCGACTTTACTACGAATCCCTCGCCGCAGGCAGCATCTTCTGGCCGCGCAATGACCCTGATTGCCAATGGATCGAGGATGTTCGCCGCGACGGCAGCGACCGCAAGCATTTCCTGCTGCATTGGGCGGTCTATGACACCCAAGCCAATCTGCCGGTGGTCTATATGATGGATGTCGAGGACAGCGGCAAAAAATCGCTGCCGAATGATGACCGCCGCTGGCCGATGGCGCAGGCGCATCTCATGGCGCAATCGGCGCTGGGATTAAAGCTGCTGACCATCGCCCAAGGATTTGATAAAGATTTCGCGGGCTTGCATCCGAAACGCTTGCGCCGCATCACGCTTGGCCCAATGCACAGCCATGATTTCACGCTGCAATCCGGCCCAATCGCGCAAGTTTTGGCGGATGCCAATGCATCCGATGGCGACGATTGGGCTTTGGTCTGGACGGTCGAGGATCTGATCTCTGACCGCGAGGAAGAGGTCAAAGAAGGTTGGTTCTCCAGCGCAGAACGACAGGTCTACAAACTTGATCCAATCGCCAGCGACAGCGGCTCGACGCGAATTGAGCGCATGGTGATCCTGCCAGAGCGCCCCTATCAGGTTCTCGCCGATCTGAATCCAGCCGGATTTCGCGATGTGCGCAAGTTCGTCGTGGGTGCGGGTGATCGCATCATGCCAGCTCGTTAGATTATGCGTAAGTGTTTGATTTGAAATGGATTGGGGGTAACATGACCGGCGCGCGTGACACGATGGAACTGCGGGAAGACACCATCCGCACGCAGTATGATGCAGCGCTTGCGCTGTTGACGGGCTTCGATCACGCGCCACGCTTGGCAAAGGCCGCAGTGGTGGACGCCAAGCCCGAACGCTCGCCCGGCATTGGCACCCGCCCGATGTTCCGCTCGACCACCCCCGGGATGGTGGCGCGCAGTACCGCGCGGCCCGGTGGCGTGCGTTTGTTGGAGCGGGTCGAGGGCCTAGGCGATGGTCTGGTGTCGCCGGTGCAAGCCTCGGCCCTGCACGGATTGCGCCGTGGCTTGGCGATTGCGTTGGCCATGTCTGAAACTTTTGCCGCACAATCCGGTCTTGCCGAGCTGAAAAAGGCCAATCTGGAGGGCCGTCTCCCCGAAGGCAAGCGCGCCGAATTCACCGAGCTGTTGGCGGCGGAGGCTTTGACCACCCTTTACACTTTCGCCAATACCACGGCGTTTTTATTAGCGCCTTCAATGGGTTCGACAACGGTCGAGGTTGGGGCGGTCGAAGAAATCCTGACCGACAACGCGCCCTTGGCCCTGCAAGGTGCCTTGTGGGAACTCGATCAGGACATAGCACTTCTCGCCACCGACGAGCCGCGCCTGATCGCGGTGATTGCTGCCTTTTGCGAAGCGCTGATGCAGCGCGTCGCCCTGCGCGCTGAAACGGCGCCACGCTTGCAATCCTTTACAGGTGGAGCTTGGCGGGTTGAGGCTGACATGCTGTCGATTGCTGGTTTTAAACCCGCACGCGCGTCTAAAGGCGGCGCGTTGACAATCCAATTCAAGAAACCATCAGAAGTCGTCGGCAACCATATTGCCAAATATCAAAGCCTGCGTCTTGCAAAAATGCTGATGGCCTATGATTTTGAGCGTAAGTTAAACCCTTTCGCAGAATTGGGCGGCTTTATCTTTACCTTTATGGGCGATGGCAAGCCGGGGACTGGTAAAACCACTCTGATCCAGATGATGGCAGGGCTGCTGAACGATTACTGCAAAATCGCGGGCTATCCTTTCCGTTATCAGAACTTCTCTATCGACCAGATTGATTCCTATCAGGGCAAATCTGGGCAGAATGCCAAAGCCTTTATTGATAATGTCCTTGATCCCGGTGTCATTGGCTTTGGCACCATCGACGATATTGACCAAGTTGCGGGAAAACGCGGTGATCGACAGTCCTCGGCAGGACAACAAGAGGTGACAGCTGTTTTTATGGGTGCCTTTGCGGGTGCCAATACGGTGGTGCGCGGCAATTGCACCTTTGGCATGTTTTCAAACTATCCAGAGAATGTCGATGACGCGTTGCGCCAACGCGCCGGGGCACGCTTTTTGGTAGATGGCCCGCAAAGCCGCGAGGACTACATCGACATTCTTTCGCTGCTTCTGGGTAAAAACCATGCGATTCCAGTGGGATCCCACGATTTGTTTGCGGCCCAAGAAATCAAGCGCGCGGTCGCTGCCAGTTTCGAGGGTTATTCAAAGCCGCATGAAGATGGCTTGCTGAAGGTCTGGGATCAGGTTCAGGGTCAGATTGGGACGCTGGATACTCTGGCAAAGCTCGGCAGTTATCTGAAGGCAATTCAACAGGCAGACGCGCGTTTCACTGGCCGTGCGATCAAGAATATCACCGATGCGGTCAAGGTGCGGGCGATGGACTTTGAATTGCCAGATGAATGGATGGAGAATCCCGAACTTTTTCTGTTCAAACCCTATGACGAGAAACTGACGATGATTAAGGGGCTGACGACACCGATCACGGTTGAGATGGTTATTCAGGAAATCAATCGATACGCGGATAGTGAATTCCGCTATGCAGATAAATCTGACGAGGTGGCCATCGAAGGTATGGTGCGCGATTTCAAACGACAAGAAGAAGCCAAGCGGCGTTATCTGGAGGGTAAGGCGTAAATGCAGCGCCTGATCGAAAAAGGCCTGATGTTCGGCAACCTGATAGAGGTATCTTCGCCGCAATTGGTGGAGCGGTATAATCGCGCACTGAAGCATTTGACTGGCAAGCAAACCGCGATGAAGGATTTTCATATTGATATCTCTGGGTATTCGCCCGAGATCGGTGATGAATTGGGCGATGATCTTTACCTCAATCCAAACGGCTGCAATCGGCAATTCATCCTGCTGACCACAAGCCAAAAAACCGCGCCTTTGTTGAACATGAAATTCTCCACAGCTCGCGGGATTTTACAGCAGTTCATCGAGGCCAATGAGAGCCAATTGTTCGCACTGACGGCCCGTGATGCTGTGGCCGGAGAATTGCAGAATTCGATCTACGAAATCTCAAGCCCCGCTAAGCTGTTGGAAATTCGACAGATTACAGTCGAGGCTGATACGATTGGGGGCCATGTTGCTGATGCCAACAAGCTCGCCAAGCTGATCGACCGCTTCCGCCAAGAGCCGGATGGTTGGCGCGATGATCTGTTGATGGCGGATATGATCACGCTGGCGAAAAAAACCGGTGATGTGACGCGGGTACCGATCAATCTTCCTGCGATGACGTTTCAGCAACCGAGTTTTTGGACCAGCCATTTTGGTGGGCTCTATGTGTTCCGAGATGTCAAATTCCCCGGCGTGATCACTGCGAAACCTCGTCAAGGCCTTGGAAAGATGCCAGTTTCTTCTGCTATGGATCTCTCGCAGCGTAACGAGATTGCAGAATGGTTAGAGCGAAATGGCCTTGTCGAACCCATCGTGCAGGCGCGGGGGATGGATGCGGCGGGGGTTTTGCGGCAGAAGATGGATTTTGTCTTGGTCGATGCGGCCGAGGCACTAGATCTAGAGATTGGCGACGCCCGGCGCACCGATTTGCGCAAGATTGCCTATCGTCTGGGCGATACGTTACCCGAAGAATTTCAAGGGCTTGGCGCTTTGCTGCGTTGGGTCGAAGGTGCGGGCGATTGGCCGCGAATCACCTCGGAGCATCGCGCGTATTTCTACACTCTGCGGGCCTCGGCGGGGCCGCAGCGTGATCTGGTGAACATGCTGCTGTCGGAACTGGCACCGATGGATGTGCGGCAGATGTTCATTGTGCATAAGGAATTGTTCTACGCGCAATATGCCACTTGGTCGGATCGCAAACGCCAATATGTCGCCGATTTTCTGGAGCGCGAATACAAAGTCGATGCGCAGGGCGCGCGGGAAGCCTTGTTTGGCCCAGAGCCGTCGATGGACAATCGCCATCGCCCGGAACACAAAGCCGCACGCGATCTGGCAGCGGCTGTTGGGCCTTGGGGATCGGTCAACAGGGGGCGGTCATGATCGGCATTTTGCGCGCGGCGGTCTTGGGATTTATCGTCTTATCAGTGATTTATGTCCTGATCTCGATCTATTCGCGCTCGGTTCGCCGTGAGAAGCTGGAAAAGAAATTCGATGCCGGGGGTATCGAGGGCGACCGGGAAACCTATATCAAAGACGGTATGACGGCCTATGAAAAGGGTCTGCGGCGTCGGCTGTTGTGGCTGATTTACATTATTCCGGCGGTGGTTGTTTCGGCCACTGTCTATCTTATTAACTATCAGTAAGGAGCGACCAGATGTGGACCTATGTGAAGTGGAGCTTCCGAATTCTGTTGTTGCTCGTGGTCGCAGGCTTTCTGCACTACACTCTGCCGCAGCATGATATTGTCAGAATTACAAACACTTACAATCGACTGACCACGGTTGGATCGGAAAATTCGTGGGCCTATTCCTCGCCGGATGTCGGCACCGGGGAAAGCACGGTGACGCGTGATATCCGCTTTATTGAGGCGGCTTTTGAAAACGGTTCGGTGATCGTTTACCGCAATGAAGACACCGGCTGGATCTGGCCGCCCTATTTCAAATACGACAGTTCCAACTTGCAAGCCGAGGCGGGCAATCTGAAATCAGCCGAAACCGCGCCGAAGTGGGTGTCGGTGACGCATTACGGCTGGCGCTTGGCTTGGCTGTCGATCTATCCGAACGCGGTGGCGGTCAAGGCTGTGGCGGGGCCGGATGTGCAGATCATCCCCTATGTGAACATCATCGTGCTGCTGGCTTTGGCGTTTGGCGTGTTCATGTTGCGCCGGATGTGGCTGCAATTTTGGGAGCGGATGGTTGAGCCTGCGGTTGCCGATGTCGGCGAAACCTGGGACGGGGTTGAGGCGCAAGCCGGGGCTGCGAAGGCGCGGGCGCGGGGATTTTTTGGCCGGATCGGGGCTTGGCTGGGCACGTGGCGCACAAAACGCTGATTTAGTGGTTAATGCGCTGAAACTTCAGCAAAATCCCAGTATGGAAATGACCCAGAAACCGTATGGAAAGCGGCCATACTTTTTACGGGGCGCGGGGCGGTTAACGCCCCGCGCGCCAGTGTCTTAACGCAAGCTTACCCGCGCAGGGTGCCGCCAGTGGCTTTGCTGACTTTCTCGATGATCTTGGCCGAGACGGCTTCGATATCGGCCTCGGTCAGGGTCTTGTCGCTGGGCTGCAAACGCACGGTCAAAGCGATGCTTTTCTTGCCCGCGCCCATTTGCGCCTCGGCCTTGTCACCCGAGAATTGGTCGAACAGCCGCACGGTTTCGATCAGCACTTTGTCAGCGCCAATGGCGGCATTCACGGCGGTCAATGCCTCGACGCCCTTATCGACGACGAAAGCGAAATCACGCTCCACCGCTTGCAGATCCGACAAGGCCAGCGCCGGCTTGGTCGGGGTTTTCACTTTTGGCGACGGCACATTGGCAACCAGAATGGTGAAGGCAACGGCGGGGCCTTTGACGCCAAGCTCGGCCAGCACTTTCGGGTGAACCTCACCAAAGGTCGCCATCATGTTCGGGCCAAGGCCGATCACGCCAGAGCGACCGGGATGCCACCAGCTTGCGGCTTTGCGGTTGATCTGGGTGCGCGCTGGCGCGCCGATCGCGGCCAAGGCTGCCTCGACATCGGCTTTGGCGTCGAACACATCGACCGGGCGGCGGCTGCCGTAGGGGTCGCGTGGCGTGGTTTGGCCGATCAGCAGACCGGCGGCTTGCAGGTGCTGTTCGCCGGGCTCGCCGCCTTGGAAGGCCGGGCCGACCTCGAACAAAGCCATATCTCCAAAGCCACGGGCCTGATTGCGGCTTGCTGCGCGCAACAGGCCGGGCAACAGATCGGGGCGCAGATGCGACATCTCGGACGAGATCGGATTGTCGACGCGGACCGCATCCGTGCCGCCACCGAACAGGGTCGCGGCGGTTTGGTCGATGAAACTGTAGGTGACACATTCGTTGTAGCCAAGCGCCGCGATGGTGCGGCGCGCAGTGCGTTCGCGCACTTGCAGCGGAGTCAGGATCGGACGGGGCACGCCCGAGGTGGTGCGGGGCAGGGGTTTGCCTTGCAGTTTCGACAGCGAGGCGATGCGGGCGACTTCTTCGATCAGATCAGCCTCGCCAAGAACGTCTGGCCGCCAGCTTGGCGGGGTCGCCATATCGCCGTTCAGGGTGAAGCCCAGCGATTCCAAAGTGTTGCGCTGTTCCGCTTCGGGAATGTCCATGCCGACAAGGCTGATCACACGGGCGCTGTCCAGCTTGTAGGCGCGGGTGGTGTCGAGGGCGGCACCGTCTTGGGCAATATCAGACGCCTCACCGCCGCACAGATCGAGGATCATTTGCGTTGCCAGATCAAGGCCGGGCATGGTGAAGGCGGGATCAACGCCGCGCTCAAACCGATAGCGGGCGTCGGTGTTGATCTTCAGCGCGCGGCCCGTCGCGGCGATGGTGATCGGATCCCACCACGCGGATTCGACGAAAACTTCGGTGGTCTCGGGGCTGCAGCCCGAGGCTTCGCCGCCCATCACGCCGGCAAGCGATTCAATGCCCTGGTCATCAGAAATCGCCATCTGGCCTGCACGCAGTGTATAGGTTTTGCCATCGAGTGCGGCGAATTGCTCGCCGCCCTGTGCCGCGTGGACGCGCAATTTGCCGTGAACTTTGGCGGCGTCAAACACATGCAGCGGGCGGTTCAAACCGAAGGTGAAGTAGTTGGTGATATCGACCAAGGCCGAGATCGGGCGCAGGCCAATGGCTTTCAGGCGGGCTTGCAGCCAATCAGGTGAAGGCCCGTTGGTCACGCCGCGAATGGTGCGGCCAGCGAAATGTGGGCAGCCTTTGGTTTTCAGATCGTCCGAGATTTCAACCTGCACCGGGCTGGCGAAACCGCCCTTGATCGCCGGGATCGGCAGCGGTTTCAGCTGCCCAAGCCCGCGCGCCGCCAGATCGCGCGCAATGCCGCGCACGCCCAAAGCATCGGGGCGGTTCGGGGTGACTTTGACATGGATCATCGGATCGGCAAGGCCGGGGCGGTTGATCGCCAGCCAATCGGTGAACTTCTGGCCGACCTCGCCCGAGGGGAGTTCGATGATGCCGTTATGCTCATCCGACAGCTCCAGCTCACGCTCGGAGGCCATCATGCCGTGGCTTTCAACGCCACGGATTTTGCCGATGCCAAGGGTCACGTCGATGCCCGGCACGTAATCGCCGGGCTTGCACAGCACCACGGTGATACCGGTCCGGGCATTGGGGGCACCGCACACGATCTGCTTTTCACCCTCATCCGTCATCACCCGGCAGACACGCAATTTGTCAGCATCGGGGTGTTTTTCGGCGTGGATCACCTTGGCCAGCGTAAAGGGCGCGAGTTTGGCCAGTGGGTTCACCACTTCCTCCACCTCAAGCCCCAGATCGGTGAGGGCGTAGAGGATGTCATCAAGCGATGACGCGGTTTCGAGGTGATCTTTCAACCAAGACAGGGTGAATTTCATGGCGCGGCCCTTCGGGAATTGTCGAGTGTCGGATTAAAGCATTGGGGCGCAAAGGGGAAGCGGAGTGAGGCGATTTCAACGCGCCTTGCGTGGTTGCACAAGGCAATCGGGTGGTTTTGGCCGTGATACACTTTTACCGTGTGTGGATTTCGCGGGCGGAAACGGGTTGTCGCCAGATCAGGCGGTTCGTTGCCATATTCTGGGGGCAGAATTCAGGTATAGGTCAAGCATGATGGACCCGATGTTTGAAATCCCAAAAGACCGCAAGCGGCTGAATGTAGGCAAGATTTGCCTCATGCTGGGGCTGACTGCGCTGCTTTACCTGATGATCGCGCATGAATTTGGTGCGCTGACCCGGGCGTTGACCGCTCGGGTCCAGTAATCTTAAGCGCTAAGGCCGCCTGCAAGATCTGGCATATCCAACGCCGCAAAACCGTAGTGGCGCAACCAGCGCAGATCGCTTTCAAAAAACGCACGCAGATCGGGGATGCCGTATTTCAGCATCGCAATGCGGTCGATGCCCATGCCAAAGGCAAAGCCCTGCCATTCGGCGGCGTTTACGCCTGCCGCCGCCAGCACCTTGGGATGCACCATGCCACTGCCCAGAATCTCCATCCATTTGTCGCCTTGGCCGATCTTCAGCTGACCGCCCTCCCACGAGCAACGGATATCGACCTCGGCTGACGGTTCGGTGAAGGGGAAGTGGCTGGCGCGGAAGCGCAGCTCGACCGAGGGCACTTCAAAAAAGGCACGGCAGAATTCTTCCAACGTCCATTTCAGATTGGCCATGCTGATGTTGCGATCAATCGCAAGGCCTTCGACCTGATGGAACATCGGCGTATGGGTCTGGTCCATATCCATGCGGTAGACGCGGCCAGGTGCAATCACGCGGATCGGGGCACCTTGGGCGGTCATGGCGCGGATTTGCACAGGGCTGGTGTGCGTGCGCAGCACATGCGGCGGGCGGTCATCGCCTTCGGCGCGGTTCATGAAGAACGTGTCATGTTCCTGCCGCGCCGGGTGTTCCGGCGGGATGTTCAGCGCGTCAAAGTTATACCAATCAGATTCGACCTGCGGGCCTTCGGCGACCGCAAAGCCCATATCGGCGAAAATCGCGGTGAGTTCTTCCATCACCTGAGATACCGGATGAATTGATCCCACGCGGCGCGGACGCGCAGGCATGGTGACATCCAGCCATTCCGAGCGCAGACGCTCGTTCAGCGCGGCATCGCCCAGGGCGGCTTTCTTAGCGCGCAGGGCCGCATCAATTTCATCTTTCAGCACGTTCAGCATCGCACCTGCGGCCTTGCGCTGATCCGGCTCCATCTTGCCAAGACCCGACATCAGAGCCGAAATCTCGCCTTTTTTGCCAAGAGCGGCCACGCGCAAATCTTCCAGCCCCGCCTCGTCGGCCACATTGGCCACGGCGGTCAGGTATTTGGCCTTCAATGCGTCAAGCCCGTCCATCGTATTCTCCGGTATTCCTGCGGCTTTGTGCTAGCGGCCAAAGCCTGAATTTGCAAGCCGCCGCTTTGCGTTGCTCTTTTTGAAATACTCCCCCCCGGGAGGGTTCAACAGGCATCCAAGGCACTGCGCAAAAGAAAAAGCCCCGCCACAAGGGGCAGGGCTTTTCCTGTAGATCAAGCTTAGGCTTACGCCAAAGCTGCCTTGGCTTGTGCCGCGATGGCGTTGAACGCCTCGGGCTCGTGCACGGCGAGATCGGCCAGAACTTTGCGGTCCACCTCGATGCCAGCTTTCGCCAGACCGTTGATGAAGCGCGAGTATGTGAACTCGATGTCGAACAGACGCACAGCGGCGTTGATCCGCTGGATCCACAAAGCGCGGAAGTTGCGCTTGCGGGTCTTACGGTCGCGCGTTGCATACTGTTGAGCCTTGTCAACAGCTTGCGTTGCGGTGCGGAAGTTCGTGGAGCGGGCGGCGTAATAGCCAGCCGCCTTCTTGATCACCTTGCGGTGACGGGCGTGCGTAACAACGCCGGATTTAACGCGGGACATCGGTTGCTCTCCTTACCGGTCGTAGGGCATGTATTTCTTGACGATCTTCGCGTCGGACGGGTTCAGCAACATGGTGCCGGACGCGTCACGAATGAATTTCGTCGTGCGTTTGATCATGCCGTGGCGTTTGCCGGCGACGCCGGCTTTCACCCGACCGGAGGCCGTGAAGCTGAAACGCTTCTTCGCCGCCGACTTGGTCTTCATCTTGGGCATTTCCATCTCCATGGTTTCAGGCGGTGCTTGGCATGCCACGTTGGCCAGCACTGCGGGGTATTCGAGAGGGTGCTATAGGGGGGCGCGGGCCAAGGTGCAAGAGGCAATGCAACAGAACCGTGCCAATTACGGCAGCACCGATACGGAGTGTCTAGCGGATCACGTCAGCGATAACCTGCACAAAAATATGCGGAATTTCGTCAAAACGGTAGCCAGTGGGCTTTTGGGTCAGCGCGAACACCAGCAAAACGCCCCCGATCAGCACCATGATCGCACCCGCGCGGGGGGGGCGGCTTTCTGAATAAGCCGCTAGCAGCGAGGGAATTGCCAAAGCACAGATGATAATGCCGATGACAAGAATCTGGTCGTTGCTCATGCAGAACTACCTTGTAAAAATACAGGCCAAACGGCTTCTGGCCAAAGCTGGCCAGTCAACCAATTTGGCCTGTATAACAGGTTATTCCGGGTCGACGCTGGAAATCAACCGTTCATCGCAAGGGGCGACACGCAGGATGTTGGTGGTGCCTTTGACGTTGAACGGCACACCGGCGGTGACGACGATCATATCTTCGACACCGGCAAAGCCATCGACGCGGGCGGCATGAACGGCGGCTAGAACCGCGCCTTTGAAGCGTTCCTGCGGTTCGGTGATCGCGCAATGCGCGCCCCAGGTCAGCGCCATCCGGCGGGCCGAAGACATCAGCGGGGTCAGCGCGATAATCGGCACGCGGGGCCGTTCACGCGCCACAAGTGCCGCCGTGTTGCCGGTCAGTGAGAAGCAGACGATGGCCTTGATATTGGTGGCTTCGGCGATTTCACGCGCGGCGGCGACGATGCCATCGGCGATGGTTTCGCGGTGAACCACGCGGCTCGCCTCGATCACCTGACGATAGGTCGGGTCTTTTTCCACCGACAGCGCCACGTTGTTCATCGTGGTGACAGCTTCGATCGGATATTTGCCCGCAGCCGATTCGGCCGACAGCATGATCGCATCTGCGCCTTCATAGATCGCGGTTGCCACGTCCGAGACTTCGGCGCGGGTTGGCACCGGCGCTTCGATCATGGATTCGAGCATCTGGGTGGCGACGATCACCGGTTTGGCGGCAGCGCGCGCGCCGCGCACAAGGCGCTTCTGGATCGGCGGCACCGAAGTCACCGGCAGTTCCACACCCAGATCGCCACGGGCGACCATGATCCCATCGGATACCCGCAGAATCGCGTCATAGGCTTTCACTGCGGCAGGTTTTTCGATTTTCGACAGGATCGAGGCGCGACCGCGTGCCAGTTGGCGCGCTTCGATCACGTCTTCGGGGCGCTGCACGAAGGACAGCGCCAACCAATCCACGCCCAACTCGCAGGCGAATTCCAGATCTTCGCGGTCTTTGGCCGACAAAGCCGCCAAGGGCAGCACCACGTCGGGCACGTTGACGCCCTTGCGGTTGGAAATCATGCCGCCAACTTCGACCACGCAATTGGCATAGTCGCGGCCACAATCCTTGACCCGCACGCGGATCTTGCCGTCATTGACCAGCAGCGAAGCGCCCGGCTCCAAGGCTGCGAAAATCTCGGGATGCGGCAGCTGCACGCGGGTGGCATCGCCGGGCGTGCTGCTGAGATCCATGCGGAAATCGGCACCCTCGACCAGCTCTTCGCCCGCCGGATTGGCGAAGACGCCAACGCGCAGCTTTGGCCCCTGAAGATCGGCCAGAATCGCGATCGGGCGGCCGGTGTCGGCCTCTACCTGACGGATGATGGCATGGCGCGCGGCCTGCTCGGCATGGGTGCCGTGGCTCATGTTCAGGCGGAACACATCGGCCCCAGCCTCAAACAGCGCGCGGATCATTTTATAGTCGCTGGAGGCCGGGCCCAAAGTGGCCACGATCTTTACGTTCCGAAGGCGTCTCATGCCTTGTTCCTTTTCGTCGCGTTCATTTTTCGTGGTGGGCCGCGCGTCTTATGGATCAATCTGACGTGCGGGGCAACTGGCGGTTTCGGTAGCGGTAGCATAAATGTCGGAAGTTGATGGATTGTGACGGAATGAGCATGGCATTTACGATTTCGGGCGAAAACAGGCCGGGGCGCTGGTTGGTGACGTGTGATCATGCAACCAACCGGGTTCCTGATGAATTGGGCGGCAGTTTGGGCATCAGCGCTGCCGATATGGCGCGCCACATCGCCTATGATGTCGGCGCTGCCGGCTTGGCGCGGGCTTTGGGCGTAGCGCTCGACAGCCCGGTGATTTGTTCGGATTTCAGCCGGTTGGTGATTGATCCCAACCGTGGCGAGGATGATCCGACACTGGTGATGAAGCTTTATGACGGCACGATCATTCCCGCAAACCGCCATGTCGGACCCGAGGAAACCGAGCGCCGTCTTGCCACCCTTTACCGACCTTATCACTCGGCCTATGCGCGGCTTGCCGCACGGCAACCGGACACGGTGATTCTGGCAATCCATTCCTTCACACCGTGCCTGAAGGGCCGCCCGCCGCGCCCTTGGCATGTCGGTGTGCTTTATAGCCATCTGGACGAGCGTTTTTCCAAACCGCTGATCGCACGGCTTCACGCCGAGGCCGATCTTTGCATTGGCGATAACGAGCCCTATGCGGGCCATCTTCCCGGCGACGCGATTGACATGCACGCGTTGCAGCCGGGGCGGCACAACACTTTGATCGAACTGCGCAATGATCTGATCGGGACAGAGGCCGAGCAGCAGGCTTGGGCACTGCGGCTTGCCCCGATTCTGGCCGAAGTGTTGGCGGGGCTGACGGAATAGCGCGGCTTTGGAAACAATTCCTGCATCACTTTGAAATTGTAGTGAATTTGCGGCAAAATTACGCCAAAATTTGACACGCAGCGCTGTACCCAGCTAGCTGAGTGCGAGAGTAATTTATGGGTGCCCGAATGGAATTTTTGTTGTTGCTTGCCATACCTTTGTTAGGCTTTGCCTTTTCCGGCTCTGATGATCACAACGATGACCCAGAACCCGAACAGCCGGGCGATACGTTGTCGGGCGGCGAGAGCAATGACACCCTTCTTGGCACCACCGGGGCGGATGTGATCTCGGGCAATGGTGGAGATGATTCACTGGTCGGCTTTGCCGGAGACGACACAATCCGGGGCGGCTTTGGCAATGATATCGTCGATGGTCACCTTGGCGATGATTATGTGAATGGTGGCGCGGATGATGATACCGTGCTGGGCTACTTCGGCGATGACACCTTGCTTGGTGGACGCGGCGATGATGTCGTGCTGGGTGAAGAGGGCGATGACAGCATCGACCTTGGCGATGGGAATGACACCAACTGGGTCAGCCCCGAGATTTCTCAAGATGCATTTGCTTACGGCCAGTTGGGCGACGATCAGGTTTTTGGTGGCGCAGGCAATGATTCCATCTGGGATTATGCGGGAGAGAACACTCTGGACGGTGGCGATGGCGATGATGAGATTTCGGCGACCGACAACCAGTTAGATGGCTGGGAAACCGCAGACGATGCGGCGGATCAAGTCTCGGGCGGGGCGGGCGACGATGTTTTGGTCGGCGATGATGGCGACACTTTGCTTGGCGGTGCCGGCGATGATCTGATGGTCACCGTGCATGAACGCGACGAAGCTGAAGCCGTCACCGTGGGCGATTATGACGGCAATGCAGATAGCCTCGAGCTGCATGTTGACAGCGCGATTGCCGATCTGACGCAATGGACGCTATTTTCACAAACCGACACCGCAACCGGCAATGTGACGCTTGGCTTGGAAAACAACACCGATCCAGCGCAGACTATCGAGCTTGCCTATCTGACCAACGCCACGAATTTTGCGATTGCGCAAGTGACGCTGATTCAGAACTGACGGATTGGCGTGGCCCGGTTTTCCACGATGAAAAACCGGGCCGCAGCTTTACACAGCCGCTTTGCGCATTTCGTCCAGATAAATCTCGCGCAGCCGGGCTACGACATGGCCCGGTTTACCTGCACCCACGGCGGCACCGTCAATCTCGACCACTGGCATGACAAACGCGCTGGCCGAGGTGATGAACGCCTCATCCGCGGCCTGCGCTTCGTCGATGGAAAACGCGCGCTCTTCGACCTCCATCTGTGCCTCAACCGCAAAGCGCAGCACTGCGGCGCGGGTGATGCCGTGCAGGATGTCGCTGGAAAGCTGGCGGGTGATGATCTTGTTGCCCTTGACGATATAGGCGTTGTTCGAGGTGCCTTCAGTCACCACGCCATCCTCGACAAACCAGCTGTCATCCACCCCGGCCTTTTTCGCAGCCATTTTCCCCATCGACGGATACAAAAGCTGCACCGTCTTGATGTCGCGCCGCCCCCAGCGAATATCCGGGATCGAGATCACCTTTATGCCGACCTTTGCGGCTGGGTTATCCGCCAAACCCGGCTTGGCTTGGGTGAACAGCACAACCGTCGGGGTTACGTCATCGGACGGATAGGCGAAATCACGATCCCCCGGATTGCCACGGGTGACTTGCAGATAGACCATACCGTCTTCAATGGCGTTCACAGCCACCAGTTCGCGGTGGATCGCCAGCCATTCGGCATCGCTGTGCGGGTTTTGCATCTCAAGCTCTGACAGGCTGCGGGCAAGGCGCACACAATGGCCGCCAAAGTCGATCAGCTTGCCATCCAGCACCGAGGTGACTTCATAGACGCCATCCGCCATCAGAAAGCCGCGGTCAAAGATCGAAACTTTGGCTTCGGCTTCCGGCAGATAGGCGCCATTGAGGTAAACGGTTCTGGTCATACTGATCTCTCCTTAGCCCGCAGGCAAAGCTGCATCTTTGCGCTTGGGTTTGAGACAGAAGCAGCGGGGCGTCAAGGTCGGGGCGGGGTTGCGCTGCTGTGCAGCGCGGTTTTGCAAGGAATTGCGCTGAATGGTCGGTGGAGTGAAATAAATTTATACTAATATGCAGTATGGCAGTGGAAAATTCCAAGAGTTGATGCGGAAAGAAGTCCTAGGCGAAGAAAGTTCGAAAGATTTGCGATTTTCAGCGGCGATAATGCTGCAGTTGCAAATTCAACTTGCTGATTACGGCGCAAGAATATACCAAACGCATGAAAGTCTGTGAAATATCATTGCGAGGCAAAATGTCCTTCCGTCTGCAACCCAGCCCGCCCGCACGTCCCAACCGCTGCCAGCTGTTCGGCCCCGGCTCGCGCCCGGCGTTGTTTGCCAAAATGGCGGCTTCGGCGGCGGATGTGATCAATATTGATCTCGAAGATTCGGTGGCACCCTCTGACAAAGCCAGCGCCCGCGCGCAGATGATCACCGCAATCAATGATCTGGATTGGGGCCGCAAAACCCTTTCTGTGCGAATCAATGGCCTTGATACGCCCTATTGGTATCGGGATGTGGTCGATCTGCTGGAGCAAGCGGGCGACCGGCTGGATATGATCATGATCCCCAAGGTGGGCTGTGCGGCGGATGTCTATGCGGTGGATGCGCTGGTGACGGCGATCGAGCGCGCAAAGGGCCGCACCAAACCCATCGCGTTTGAGGTGATCATCGAATCCGCAGCCGGTATCGCGCATGTCGAAGATATCGCGGCATCCTCTCCGCGCCTGCAGGCGATGTCTTTGGGGGCGGCGGATTTTGCGGCCTCGATGGGGATGCAAACCACGGGTATCGGCGGCACGCAGGAAAACTACTATATGTTGCGGGACGGCCAGCGGCATTGGTCCGATCCGTGGCACTGGGCGCAGGCCGCCATCGTCGCCGCCTGCCGCACACATGGGTTGCTGCCGGTCGACGGCCCGTTTGGCGATTTCAGCGATGATGAAGGCTTTCGCGCGCAGGCCCGGCGCTCGGCCACATTGGGCATGGTTGGCAAATGGGCGATTCATCCCAAGCAGATCGCTTTGGCAAACGAAGTGTTCACCCCATCCGACGCCGCAGTGACCGAAGCGCGCGAGATTCTGGCGGCGATGGCGGATGCTAAGGCGCGTGGTGAGGGGGCGACGGTCTATAAAGGTCGTCTGGTGGACATCGCCTCGATCAAACAGGCGGAAGTGATCGTCAAACAGGCGGAAATGATCGCCGCCGCTTAAGATTTGACCACGAAAAAGATGTTGTTGACTCGTGTGTTTTGTATCGCCAATGTGACGCCACGACATGCGACAACATGTCCCAAGATTGACGAAAAACTACCCGCGCGGCAAAGGGAGAGGAGGCCCGATGCCGCATCCTCGGGAGGATGCACGCCCCGTGTTAACGCACGGGGCTGTGCTGTTTCTGGGGCCTTGGGGTTTGGGCTGTGGTCGGTCTAGTGGCCTGCGCCCCACGGTTTTTCCCAGCCGCTGATCCCATCCCAACCGACAGCAAATCCGCCCGAACGGACTGGCGCGGGGCGGCGATGCCTCGTCGGTTGCAATTTCTGTGGTAGGCGGCCATATAGAAAGCCTTGCGCAAGATGGAGTGCTCGATGAACTACCTCGAATTCGAGAAGCCTTTGGCCGAAATTGAAGGCAAGGCTGAAGAGTTGCGCGCGATGGCGCGGACCAATACGGGGATGGATGTCACCAAAGAGGCCGAGCAACTTGACCGCAAGGCCGAGCAGCTGCTGAAGGATCTGTACAAGGATCTGACGCCGTGGCGGAAATGTCAGGTGGCGCGGCACCCCGAGCGCCCGCATGCCAAGGACTACATCGAACAGCTGTTTCAGGAATACACCCCGCTGGCCGGTGACCGCGGCTTTTCGGATGATCATGCGGTGATGGGCGGGCTTGCGCGCTTTAACGACACGCCGGTGATGGTGATTGGCCACGAAAAAGGCAACGACACCAAAAGCCGGATCGAGCGTAATTTCGGCATGGCGCGGCCTGAAGGCTATCGCAAGGCCGTGCGGTTGATGGATATGGCGCATCGCTTTCAGTTGCCGGTGATCACGCTGATCGACACCCCCGGCGCTTATCCGGGCAAGGGCGCAGAAGAACGCGGGCAGGCAGAGGCGATTGCGCGGTCCACCGCGAAATGTCTGGAAATTGGCGTGCCTCTGATTTCGGTGATCATCGGCGAGGGTGGCTCGGGCGGGGCGGTGGCCTTTGCCACGGCAAACCGCATCGCGATGCTGGAACATTCGGTTTACTCGGTGATCAGCCCGGAAGGCTGCGCGTCGATCCTGTGGAAGGATGCCGAAAAGATGCGCGAGGCCGCCGAGGCGTTGCGGCTGACGGCGCAGGATCTGCAAAAGCTGGGCGTGATCGACCGCATCGTGAAAGAGCCTATGGGCGGCGCGCAGCGTGGCCGCAAGGAAACCGTCGAGGCGGTTGGCAAGGCGATTGAGACCATGCTGAAAGAGCTGTCCGGCAAAAAGCCCGAGGCTTTGATCAGGGATCGGCGGCAGAAATTCCTCGATATGGGCAGCAAGGGTCTGGCGGCCTGAAACCGCTGTCCACGCGTGGACAAACTTCCCGATCCAAACGAATCAATAACTTGAGGCCGGGTGTTTACCCGGCCTTAACTATATCCTGAACCATGGCGGGTTTGTGTTGTGCGGCGATCACCCACAGGTTGCGTCGGGCCTTGCAAATCAGGGCATAACCGCAAGCCTCGTCGCGTAAGCCGTCATTCCGCCACAGTTTGAACACGGGGTTTGCACCGCCTTGGCTTATGAAATCTGCAGAGTGAAATTGTAGATTAGTGGGTTGCCATGGCACAAACCGACGTTATTCAGAACGGTTCATTCGACGCGGGCAGCGCCGGATGGACCGGCACTGACCTTGAGACCACCTATGCCGAGTCTGCCTATCTGGGCAATGGATCGGTCAATCGGGTGGCCGAGATGGATGGCCAGACCGGCCAGACCACGGTGATGGAACAAGTGTTTCAGATCGCCCATGCCCAGACCGCAACCCTGACCTTTGACACCGCTTTGCGCACGGATTCGCTGGGAAATGCGGGGGTCGAGGGCTTTCGTGTTGAAGTGCTGGACGCCAGCGGCACGGTGATTGCGACGCAAGATTACCTGCCCACCGCAGCCAGCTTCACGGCGCAATCGTTAAGCGTCAGCTTTCCCGGCGCGGGGGATTATACGCTGCGCTTTACCGAACTTGGGCTGGATGACAGCCTTGGCGCGATTGTTGACAACATCTCAATGCTGGTCTGCTTTGCGGCGGGCACATTGATTGAAACCGACAGGGGCGCGCGGGCGGTCGAAAGCCTGCAACCGGGTGATCTGGTCTGGACGCTGGACGGTGGCTTGCAGCCGGTGCGCTGGATTGCCAGCCGCGCCGTCTCGGTGGCCGAGCAAGAGGCCGATGCCCGGCTGCGCCCGGTGGTGTTTGATCCGGGCAGCTTGGGGCAAACCAGTTTGGGGCATGTCATTCCACAGCGCCGCCTTGCCGTGTCGCCGCAACATCGCATGCTGCTGACGGGTTGGCAGGCTGAATTGCTGTTTGGCCAGTCAGAGGTGCTGGTTGCCGCGCATAGTTTGATCAATGGCGGATCTATCCGGCAGGCCGGGGCGGCAGCGCCGGTCTGCTATGTGCATTTCCTGCTGGACGGGCATCAGATCGTCTGCTCGGACGGGGCTTTGTGCGAAAGCTTCTTTCCCACCCGGTTGTCCTTGGCCGGGGTCGAGCGCGAGGCCCGCACTGAATTGCTGCGGCTGTTCCCCGATCTGGCCAGTTTGCAACTGGTCTTTGCGCAGACCGCCCGCCCGGTGATCAAGCCGCAAGAGGCGCGGTTGCTGACGCAGCTGGCGTCCTGAGCGGGCGCGCAGGGGCAGGCAGGTGGTTGGGCTGGCGTGGTTAGCTCCACCAGCCCAGATGTGCGCGGGTGGCACGTTCGCTGTCGTAGTCTGCGCCATTGATCGCGCCTGCGGTGGCATCCTGCAGCATCTGCCCCGCCGTCGGCAGGTTTTCAACATGCGGCGCGGTCCACAGCGCCGAGCGTTGCAGCGCGCGGGCGCATTGCGAGTAAACCTCTGCCACGCGGATCACGATGACCGCGCGCGGCTGGGCGACTGCGCCACTGGGTTGGATGCGATCAAACCGGGCGCACAGATCAGGGTCGGCCGTGATCCGTGCGGTGCCATTGACCCGCACAGCCGTGGTCGAGCCGGGCACCAGAAAGATCAGCGACACCCGGCCATCGCGGATGATATTGCGCAGGCTGTCGATCCGCTCATTGCCCTTCCAGTCGGGCATCAAGAGGGTCTGGGCGTCAAGTGGCACGACCACAGGCTTCTCGTCGCCGCGCGGGCTGCCGTCGGTGCCTTCGGGGCCAACCGTGGACAGGATGCAGAACCGCGAGGCCGCGATGAAGGCGGCATAAGCGGGGGTGAGATGGTCTGCCACTTTGGCCAGCGCGGGCTTTGCCGGCGTGCCGTAATGGCTGTGCAGATCGTCCAGAGTGGTGATCCATGTCGGGGTATTGATCGGGGTCTTCATGGGCTTGCCTTGCGTGCTTGGCCAAAGGGCCTCCGGCGGGGATATTTAGACAGAGAGGATGACCGGGGTGTGACAAATGCCCAAAGGCGGGGCTTTGGCTTAGGGTGTTTTCTGCTTTTTCGGTTTCTTGGGTTTTGGCGGCGGGGCATCTGCGGCGACGGCGCGCAGCGCGCGGGCGCACAGATCGGGATCGTCGAGGCTTTCTGATCCGACGATATAATCTTTGCTGCCGGGATAGGCGGGGCCGCGCGGCGCCTCTGGCAGCAGGGCATTGGCGCCGGGGGTTGGTTTGATGAACAAGGTGTCGTCGCAGATGAAAGCGACCACGATGCCGTCAAGATAGAGGGCATATTCGCCGAACATCTTTTTGACTGTCAGGGTCAGCGGGATGGTGTCGAGGATATGGTCGATGGTGGCGGCGGAGGTGCTCATGGATAGCCCGCCTCGGCCATCAGCGCGTTCGAGCTGGTCTCGACCCGTGCTTCCAGCTGCGCCATGAACTCGGCGTTCGACAGGCCGGGCGGGATCGCGGGCAGGAAATCCACCACTCCGGTGCCGGGATGGCGCATCAGGCCGTGTTTGGGCCAGAACAGCCCGACATTGGTGCCGACCGGCACGCAGGGCTGGCCGAGTTGGCTGTAGAGTGCGGCGGTGCCAATCTTGTAGGGCAACACCTCGCCGGGGGCGGTGCGGGTGCCTTGTGGGTAGATGATCAGCTGGCCGGGGCGGGCAAGGCCGGACCTTACATCCGACATCATCTTGGTGATCGCAGCGCCGCGTTTGCCGCGATTGACCGGAACGCAGCCGATGCGCAGCGCGTACCAGCCCAAGATCGGGGCAAAGCGCAGCTCTGCCTTCATGATGAATTTCGCGCGGGGCAGGGCGCCATAGATCAGGATGATGTCGAGAAAGCTTTGATGTTTCGGGGCGATCAGCACCTCACCCTGCGGCACCGTGCCGCGAATTTCGGTGCGCAGGCCACAAAGCAGCCACAGCGACAGCCGCACCCATTTGCAAAAGGCATGGCAGGCGGCGGCGGCACCATCGCGGTTCAGCACGGCATAGGGCAGATAGGCGATGCCGATCACCAGCATGGCGAGATACATTTGCAGAATGAAGATCAGCGACAGCAGCCATTGGATCGGTCGCCACAGGGGGGATGTGCGCATCAGGTCAGCTCTCGTAATTTGCGGAAGGCGGCGGCGCGGGTGGCGGCAAAGGCGACGATGGCAACCAAGGGCGGCAGTGCCAGCGGATAAAGCCAGCTTATGCCCTGAAAGCCAAGCCCGGTCAGAAACCCGCCGGCACTGTCGGTCGAGGGCAGCAAAGCCACGCCGATCATCCCCAGCAGCGTGCCACCTGCCGCCCCCGAGATCGCGCGCAGGGTAAAGCGGCGCACGAAGGCGCGGGCGATATAGGCATCGCGTGCGCCAACCTGGCGCAGCACGCGCACCACTTGCGCATTGGCGGCAAGGGCTGCGCTGGCGGCAAGGGTGATCATCGCCGCCGTCGCAGTGCCAATCAGGCCGATGGACAGCAGGCCAAGCAAGCGCAACCGGCTGGCCGCCACCGCGAGCGGCCTGCGCCAACGGGTGTGATCATCCAGCACTGCACCGGGGGCTTCGGCCATCAGGCGCTGGCGCAGGCCTTCGCCATCATAGCCTGCGCCGGTTTCGGTCAGCTCGATCAGCCGGGGCAGCGGCAGCGCATCCACCGGCAGATCGGGGCCGAACCATGGTTCCAGCAACGCGCGCTGTTCGGCGTCGGTCATCGCACGCGCGCTGGCGATGCCGGGCGTGGTTGTCAGCACCGCAAGCACGGCTTTGGTCTGCAGATCCATCTGATCTTCGGGCGCGGAGAGCCGCACCGTCGCCGTGCGTTCCAGCGCATCCGACCAGCGATCCGCCAGCCGTCCCGCCGCCAGCGACAACGCCAGAGCGAACACCGCCAGAAAAGCCATAGCCCCCGCCGTGAACGAGGTCAGCCATGCGGTATGGCCCGAAGGCGGCACCACGCGGTCTGCTTGCCGGTCGGCTTGGCGATCTGGCTTGATCAGCGACAGCAAGCTCATAGATCGGCCCCCGCCAGCTGCACCCGACGCTTTGAGATCCGCAGCACCCGTGACGCGACCAAGGATTTCGCCTGCCGGATCAGGTTCAGATCATGCGTCGCAATCAGCACGGTCTTGCCCATGCGGTTCAGCTCGACCAGCAGGGTCAGCAGCCGCAGGGACATTTCCCAATCCAGATTGCCGGTCGGCTCATCTGCCAGCACCACATCGGGGCCGATGATGATGGCGCGGGCAAGCGCTGCGCGTTGCCGCTCGCCCCCCGACAGCGACGGCGGTTTGGCATCTGCCAACTGCCCCAGCCCGACCCAGCCCAACAGGTCGCTGAGATCCTGCGGCACCGTAGGTTTGCCCGCCACCATCAGCGGCAGGGCCACATTGGCAGCCAGCGGCAGATGGTCGAGAAACTGGCAATCCTGTTGCACCATGCCAATCCTCCGCCGGGTCAGCGCGATGTCATCGCGGCTCAGACTGCGCAGGTCGCGGTCGAACAGGGTGATCCGCCCGGCGCTGGGCATCAGATCGCCATAGCACAGCTTTAGAAACGTCGATTTGCCCGCCCCGGACGGCCCGGTCAGAAAATGAAACGATCCCGGCGCAAGCCGCAGCGTGATCTCGGACAGCAATTCGCCTCCGCCGTAGCTATAGGCCACATTGTCGAAGGCGATCACGGCGGTTTATCCTTGTTAAGCCCGATATTGCGTTGCACCATTGCCCAAGCCTGCAACGGATTCAATCGCTTCTGGGCAACAATTGCGACAAAGGCTTCCCGAAGCTGGGCTTCGTTGCTACAGATTGGCAGCCTACATCTTTGAAATGACCCCGGACTGTGAACATGCGCCTTATCTGCCCGAATTGCGATGCGGAATATGAGGTTGACGCCGGGGCGATCCCCGACAGCGGCCGTGATGTGCAATGCTCGAACTGCGGCCATGCGTGGTTTCAGATGGCCCCCGAAGTTGAAGCTGAAATTGCCGCTGAACAGGCGCTGTTTGATGCGCCCCCAAGTGTCGGCGGGGCACCGTTAGCAACATCCGTGGGGGTGGCACCGGTTGCGGCGCAAATGCAGGCTGCACCGCCTGCGTCTGAGCAGCCCGCTGCCACCGCCGATCTGACCGAGGCCGCAGCGAAAGCAGACACCGCCCCGCCTGCGCCCGCTTATGCCCCGCGCAGCATCGACGAAAGCGTGCTTGCGGTTTTGCGTGAAGAAGCCGAGCGCGAGGTTGAGGCCCGCAAGATCGAAGCCCCGGCGGTGGAAACCCAAAGCGAGATGGGGCTGGAGCAGCCCGCGACAGCAGGGGTTGCCCGCCGTCTGGCCCGGCTGAATGGCGCACCAGAGCCTGCGATCAAGCCGCAGACCCGCCGCGAAATGCTGCCCGAGATTGAGGAAATCAACTCGACCCTGCGCGCCAGTTCCGAACGCCGCGCGGGTTCGTCGTCGGCGATCGCCGAGCCGTTGGACGATGACGCTGGCAAGAAATCCAGCTTTCGCTCGGGGTTTGCGCTGACTTTGGTGATCGCGGTGGCGCTGCTTGCGGCCTATGTGATGGCGCCAAAGCTGGCTCAGCAGTTTCCGGCAGCGGCAGGCACGCTGAACGCTTTTGTTGCGGCGGTTGATGCGGGGCGGGTTGCTGTGGATGGTTTGCTGAAATCCGCCATCGCATTTTTGAAAGGGCTGGCGGGCGGTTCGGCCTGATCTGCCCCTAGGTTTTTGGCGCAACCTAGCGGCCCGCGTGTTATTGCCTGAACGCTGTTGGCCGCGCGCCATCCGCAATCCGTGACGATAAAGCTGCGGTTGCTAAGCCTTGCGAATCCAATTCCGCCCGCCTATATCACATCGTGAGAGGTTGGCGCGGGTAAGCGCCTCGCCAACCCGGTCAGGTCCGGAAGGAAGCAGCCGTAACGAGACCCGCTTGGGTCGTTGTCAGCCTCTCACCTTTATCCCTCCAGTTTTATCTCTGCTTTCATCCATGTTTTGTGCAGGTCGCGGCTGGATGGCGGATGGCCCCAAGGTTTTACCCGAAATCTTCAGACAATTCAGTGTGTCCCGTCAGGTATATGCAGAAGCTTAGCGCGTCTTGCGCCAATCACTCAGCCCTTGGGCGACTTGATTGAGCCCGTCTTGAAGCCGCACAGCCGCGCCACCGCCAACGCCCAACCGAATGTGGCTTGGCAGATCATAGGCGCTGCCCGGCAACAGGAAGGTGCGATAAGGCGGGGCAAGCAATTGTCGGACGAAGGCCTCGCTGTCAAGACCCTCGGGCAGGCGGGCAAGGCCGATCAGGCCGGCATTCGGCGGCACCCAAGACAGCAGATCCTGTGTGGCCAGCCAGTCCTTCATCTGCGCCAGATTGGCCGCACCTTCGGCGCGCGCGCGGGCGAGCGCTGTCGCATAATGGCCGGGCCGCAGGGCGATTTCAGCAATCACCTCACCCATGATATTCATGATTTCACTGGAGTTTTCGCGCAAGATCAGCGTGTCCCGCATATGCTCTGCGTCGGGGCAGATAATCCACCCGGTGCGCAGACCCTGCAGGCCCAAGGCTTTGCTGACCGATCCGGTGGTGATGCCGCGTGCATATAGTCCTGCGACAGAAGGCGCGCGCGGGCCGTCCCATTCCAAGCCCGCATAAACCTCGTCCACCAAAAGCCACGCGCCGACGCGATCAGCAATCGCCACCACCTCGGCCTATTCGGCAGCCGACATGAGATTGCCGGTTGGGTTGTTCGGGTTGGTTAAAAACACCATGCGCGTGCCGGGTGTCACCGCCGCCGCAAGCCGATCAAGCGGCAGACGCCAACCCTCGGCTTCTGACCGCGCCACCTTGACGATTTCGGCACCTTTGGCTTTGGCCAGCACTTCGGCTTGGGGCCAGCCGGGGGTTTCGATCACGATCCGCTCGCCGGGCTGCAGGCGCTGCAGGATCGACAGGTAATTCGCCTCGGCAGCGCCTGCGGTGATCAGCACATCGGCAGGAGTGCAGATGCCGGTCAGACCGGCTTGGGCCAGAACCTGCTCGCGCAACTCTGGCAGACCGCGAAAGTCGCGGCCGTTCCAATCAAGCGATTGGTTTGGGTCGAGATCGGCCAGATAGTCACCCAGTTTGGGCGAAGCAGACAGCGAGAACCCAACAATCGCCTCAGGCGCTGCTTCTGTGGTTTCAAGCAGATACTCAAACAGCGCGTGGATCTTGACTTTCAACCGGACACTCCATCTCTTTTCGGCGGGGGTGACGCGATGATGGATGAGATTTTGCTGAAGGGGAAACCCATTCGGTTGGCTGTGCTGGATTATGGCCTGTTCGAGGTCCATTCCGGCCCGCGCACGATCGGGATCTGCGGCTTTGCCGTGCAGACCGATGCTGGAGAGGTCGTGCTGATCGACACCGGATTTCCCGAGAAATATGTCGACGACGCCGAAGCCGCGACACTTGAAGACGGGCTTGGCAGCTTTGGCCGGGTTTTGCGCATAACGCCGGAAAATACCCCCCACGCGCAGCTTGCCAAGCTGGGGCTTTCAACAGCTGATGTCACGTTGATGATCCAAAGCCACACGCATATCGACCATGTTGGCCACATGGACGGTTTTCCGGGCGTGCCGATCCTGATTGCAAAGGCCGAGCGTGATTTGCCGCGTCCGCTGTATTGGTCGGGCAAGCAGGCGATGGAATGGCCGTTGCGCGACTATCATCTGGTGACGCAGGATTTCAGTTTGGCGCCGGGGTTTGAGGTGTTGTTGTGTCCGGGACACGCGCCGGGGCAACTGGCGTTTATGGTCAAGTTGCCCGACACGGGTTGGGTGCTGCTGACCTCGGATGCGATCAGCCGGGCAGCCGAGATTGACGAGGGCTTTGCGGGGTCTTGGAATGTGCCTCTGGCCATTTCGCACGGCGCGCGGATCATGTCCTTGGCCCAGCAGCGGGATGCGCTGGTGATCTATGGCCACAGCCCGCAGCAATGGCCGGATTTGCGCAAAGCCCCGGACTGGTTTACCTGACGTCGCGGCCCTGATTGAGAATGATCACATTTCCGCTGCAAATATCCCCGGCAGATGAGATCAGAAACCCGACCCAAGCCGCAACCTCGGCCGGTTGCATCGCATGGCCGTGCGGCATTGCAGAAATGGCGCGGGCCAGCACATCCTCGGTCAACACCTTGAACAGCGGTGTTTCTGTCATCGCGGGTGCAAGCGAATTCACAGCGATCTTGTCGCGGGCATAGCGGCGTGCAAGATCCTTGGTCAGCGTGTCCAGAGCCGCTTTAGAGGCGCGATAATGCGGCGGGTCAAAAACGTCAAAATTATATGCTCCATTCGAGCTGATGTTGACGATTTTGCGCACGCCGTCCCGGCCAAGCATCAACTTGATCGCAGCCTGACAGCAATGGAACGCGCCCGAGAAATTGAGCGACATTTGCCGATCAAGCTCTTGCGGCGGAATATCGGGGAAGTCCGACATGAAACAGGTGCCTGCATTGTTCACCAGCGCATCAATGCCGCCATGCTCTTGGGCAATCTGCGCGAAGGTGGCTTGAATGGCGGCTGTATCGGTCAGATCGGTGACATGGCCGGTGAAACCGGGGCCCGCCATGCTTTGCAAGCCCACCGCATCAATATCCAGCCCCACCACATGCAGCCCGTCAGCGCGCAATTTGGCGCTGATTGCCCGCCCAAGACCGCCCGCTGCACCCGTCACGACCGCTATTCTCGCCATTTCCCGCCCACTTTTCCGGTTGACCCACGTTTCATGCGGACACCAGCACTATTAGACCAGCTTGCGCAAGGTGCAGCGCATATTGGTCGGCGCAACTTGGTGGGGGCAGCATCCCAACGCTGTCTCATGTTTGCCATCGTGAACATCCCACCCACGCGAGCCGAAGCAATCGACCGGGTAGCGCTGGAAACTGCCCTAATGGCCGTGGAACCAGCCTAGACCAGATTGCGACAGACCAAGCCCGGTTCATCTCGTCATTTAGGGGGGGCGTTCACAGCATAAGCAATTGTGTCCAGAGTGCCGTGCCCGCCGCGTTTGGATTTCCCTCCAACCGCATTGCGGTGATCTGCAAATTGCAGGCCGGAAGGTCTGCCGACAGCTGCACCAACTGCCCCGTGGCAATTCGGCTTTGGGCCAGAGAATTCGGCACCCAAGCGACGCCAACGCCCGCGACCGCCATTTCCACCGCAGCAAGGGTCAAAGCAGTTTCGACTTTCGGCGTGAAATGAATGTCCGCATCAAGAAACGGCAAAATGCGCCGCGCCATCACCCTGCCGAAAAACACATCCGGTGGATAGGCGATATAGGGGATATCAGGGCCATCCACCGCGATTTGCGCGAATGGTCTGTTGAACACGGGGATCAGGCGATCGGTGCCAATGGTGATGATCTCTAGAAAGTCGGCATTAAAATCGCCGGACTCTTCGGGCAGTTGATAGACGATGGCCACATCTGCTTGGCGCGACAACAACAGACCGGTACATTCATCCAGATTGGCCGAGCGCAGCCGCACCTGCATAGTGTCGTGCTGGATGGGCAGTTGTTGCAGAATTGACGGGATCCGCATGGCGGTCAGCGAATGTTGGCAGGCAATGACCACCTTGTTGCTGGTCATCCGCTCGCCTCGCCGCAGATCGACCAGCAACTGTCGCAAGCCAGAGACCAAGGTCAGGATCTGTTCGCTTTGGGCCAAAGTGGTGGCTTGCAGCCGGATCGGCTTGTGGTCGCGGTCGAACAGTTCCACGCCGACATAATCTTCGATCTGTCTGATCCGGCGCGAAAATGCCGATTGCGTCAACCGCCGCCGCTCTGCCGCGCCGCTGAACGACCCGGTTTCGGCGATTGCCAAAATGTCTTCCAGCCATTCCAGCCGCATGATGCCCCATAACTTGCAAGACTTGCATCATACTTCAAATATTTCGCATTAGCCACGCCGATTAATCTGTGTGAGGATCAAATCATACAAGTTAGACCATCCAAGTAGACAAGGAACTGCCATGCACCTCGCCCGTTTTCCCCGCGTTCATCTGGCGCATCTTCCGACGCCTTTGGAAAAACTGGATCGCTTGTCGAAGGAACTGGGCGGGCCGGAAATCTGGATCAAGCGCGATGACTGCACGGGCCTGTCGACGGGCGGCAACAAGACCCGCAAGCTGGAGTTTTTGATGGCCGAAGCGCAGGCTATGGGCGCGGATACGGTGATGACGCAGGGCGCCACGCAATCCAACCACGCGCGCCAGACGGCGGCTTTTGCGGCCAAGCTGGGGATGGGCTGCCATATCCTGCTGGAAGATCGCACCGGGTCGAATGACGCCAATTACAACGGCAACGGCAATGTGCTGCTGGACCACTTGCATGGGGCTACCACCTCAAAACGCGCAGGCGGCCGCGATATGCAGGCCGAGATGGAGATGGTGGCCGAGCGTCTGCGGGGCGAGGGGCGCAAGGTCTACCTAATCCCCGGCGGTGGCTCTAACGCGACCGGGGCGCTGGGCTATGTCAACTGCGCGTTTGAGTTGGTGGGCCAAGCCAATGACCGCAGTCTGGTGATTGATCATCTGGTGACGGCGACCGGCTCGGCTGGCACGCAAGCCGGGTTGATCACCGGGCTGAAGGCGATCAATGCGGGTATCCCGCTGACCGGCATCGGTGTGCGCGCGCCGAAGGAAAAGCAGGAAGAAAACGTGTTCGCGCTGGCGCTGAAAACGGCGGAAAAGCTGGGCTGTCCCTGCGTCGTCGCGCGCGGCGATGTGGTTGCCGACAGCAGCTATGTCGGCGCAGGTTATGGCATCCCGCGCGACGATACGCTGGAAGCTATTCGCATGTTCGCGCAACTGGAAGGCATCCTGCTCGACCCAGTCTATTCCGGCAAGGGCGCGGCGGGTCTGATTGATTACTGCCGCAAAGGCAAGTTCAAGAAGGGAGAGCGGGTGGTGTTCCTTCATACCGGCGGCTCGGCTGCGCTGTTCGGCTATGACGCGGTGTTTGCCGATGGCAACAAAGCCTTGGTGGTGGCCTGATCCATGGCGCGCGCGCAGTTTTCCCGCAGCTTTACCCAGCAGCCGCCGATCCCCGAGGCGGGGATAGAGGCGGCCGTTGCGGTGATGCGCTCTGGTCGATTGCACCGCTATAACGTGGTCGGCGACGAGCCCAGCGAAGTGATGGCGCTGGAGCGTGATTATGCGCGTTGGCAGGGGGCGGCCTATTGTCTGGCGGTGGCTTCGGGCGGGCAAGCGATGCAAATTGCACTGCGTGCGTCGGGCGTACTGCCGGGCGATTTGGTGCTGACCAACGGCTTTACGCTGGCCCCGGTGCCGGGCGCGATTGCGGCGTTAGGCGCGCGTCCGGTTTTGGTCGAGATTACGCCCGATCTGGTGATTGATCTGGATGATCTGGCGGCCAAAGCCCGCAGTTCGGGCGCGCGCTATCTGCTGCTGTCGCATATGCGCGGGCATTTGTGCGACATGCACCGTCTGGTGCAGATGGCCGCCGATCTGAACCTGACGGTGATCGAGGATTGCGCCCATACGATGGGGGCAAGCTGGAATGGCAAGCGCTCGGGTGGATTTGGTCTGGCGGGCTGTTTCAGCACGCAGACCTACAAGCATATCAATTCGGGCGAGGGGGGCTTGCTGACCTCGGATGACGCCGCGTTCATGGCGCGGGCGACGATATTGTCGGGGTCTTATATGCTCTATGATCGGCATGGGGCTGGGCCAGCGCCCGAGGTCTATGACCTGATCCGGCTGGAAACCCCCAACACCTCTGCCCGGATGGACAATTTGCGCGCGGCTTTGCTGCGCCCGCAATTGCGCGCTTTGCCCGACAGCATTTTGGCGTGGAATATGCGGCATGATCTGGTGGCAGACCGCCTAGCCCGCGCGCCTGCCATCCACTTGCCGCGCAGGCCCGCGGCGGAAAGCTATGTCGGCTCGTCGATCCAGTTCTGTTTGCCGGGGATTATGCAGGCGGATGCGGCGACGTTCGTGGCGCGACTGGCCGCTGTTGGGGTTGAGGTGAAATGGTTTGGCGCAAGCCAGCCTGTAGGGTTCACCTCGGACCATCACAGTTGGCGCTATGTGGCGCAGCAGGATTTGCCTGCCACCGATGCTATTCTGGCCGGATTGTTTGACATGCGCTTGCCGCTGACCTTCAGTCTTGAGGATTGCGCGCTGTTGGCTGATCATATTCTGGATGCGGTAGACGCCCTTGGCGAAAAGGGGCGGGCATGATGCGGCGCGTTGGTATCTTGGGTGGCATGGGGCCGGAAGCGACCATCCTGATCCTGCAAAAGGTGCTGGCCGGGGTGCAGGCGCGCGATGACAGCGATCATATCCCGCTGATCGTCGATCAAAACCCACAAGTGCCATCGCGGATAGCGCATCTGATCGAAGGCACGGGTGCGGATCCCGGCCCGGTTCTGGCCGATATGGCGCAGCGGCTGGTTGCGGGTGGGGCGCAGGCCTTGGCGATGCCGTGCAACACCGCGCACCATTACGCGGGCGCAATTCGTGCGGCGGTGTCGGTGCCATTGCTGGACATGATCGCGCTATCGGTGGCTCATGCGGCACGCCTTGCGCCGCGCGGCGGTGTGGTCGGCATCCTAGCCTCCCCCGCCGTGCCCAAGGTCGGGCTGTTTGATGCGATGCTGGCAGACCACGGATTGAGCGCGCTTTATGCGCAGGATGAGACCGCGATGCTCGCCGCGATCCGTCAGATCAAGGCCCACGGCCCGCAGCCGCAGGCCCGCCAGACGCTGCTTGCGGCCTCCACCGACTTACACCAACGCGGTGCTGCGGTGCAGATGATCGCCTGCACCGAGTTTTCGCTTATTCCCGAGGCAGTTTCGCCAGAAGTGACCGCCTTTGACACGCTTGACAGCTTGGTTGCTGAAATCATTGCGTTTTCGATGCAACCTGAAGAACGACAGATCTAAGCCGCCTGCAGTGGCCTGATCCAATAAAATGCGAGGTAAATCCCGTGCAACCGACAACAGAGGTATCAAGATGACCAAATTGCTTAAAACGATGATGATGGGAACGGCGGCGCTGGCGCTGTCGGCGGTTTCGGCCATGGCTGAAACCATGGTGATTGCGACATTCAGCGACCCCACCCCAATGAACGCCGTGCGCGCCACCGATGCGTTTGAAAAGGCAACCGGCTGGACGATTGAATGGCGGGTGTTCGATTCCGGCACCGATGTGATCGCGGCAATGGCTTCGGGCGATGTGAAAGTGGCCGAGTTGGGCTCGTCTCCGCTGGCGATTGCGGCAAGCCAAGGCGTTGATTTGCAGATGTTCATGCTGTCTTACGCCATCGGCGAGTCTGAAAGCCTGATCGCGCATAACGGGTCGGGGATTGCCTCGGTCGAAGATCTGAAGGGCAAGCGCGTTGCGGTGCCGGTGGGATCTACGGCGCATTATTCGCTGATGGGGGCGATTGCCCATGCCGGGCTGACCGAGGCGGATGTCACCATCATGTCGATGCCGCCAGATCAGATTGCGGCTGCATGGGACCAAGGCACGATTGATGCGGCCTTCATCTGGCCGCCGGTGCAAACCCAAATCCTGCAAACCGGCACGCGGATTGTCGGCGCGAACCAGACGGCGGAATGGGGTTACCCCACCTTCAACGCTTGGGTGGTGAACAAGGAATTTGCCGCAGAACATCAGGCCGAAATGGTGGCGTTTGCCAAAACGATGGATGCCGCCAACCAAGCTTACCTCGCCGACCCTGCCGCGTGGACGGCGGATAACGACAGCGTCAAGGCAATTGCCAATCTGACCGGCGCAGGCGCGGATCAGATCCCCGAAATCCTGAAAGGCTACACCTTCGTGCCTTTGGCGGATCAGGTCGGCGACAAATGGCTGGGCAACGCCGCCAATGTGATGAAATCGACGGCGGATTTCCTGAAAGCAGCGGGCCGGATTGACACGGTGGTGGATGATTACACGCCCTTTGTGAACACGGAAATCGCGGTGGAAGCCACGAAGTAAGTCTCGCGGCAGCCCGACCCGATTGTTCGGGCTGCCCCCCTTACTGCACCAGGAGCACGCCAAGTGGGATTGCACATCGAGGACGTATCTGTCGTCTATCCAGCCGCAGACCGTCGCCCGCCGGTCGAGGCGTTAAGCCGGATAAATCTGAAGATTGAAGACGAAGAATTTGTGGTGGCGCTGGGCGCGTCAGGCTGCGGCAAGTCAACCTTGCTGAACCTGATCGCAGGCTTTCTGTCGCCGACATCCGGGCGGCTGGTGCTGGATGGCCGCCAAGTCTCTAGCCCCGGTGCCGATCGCGCCGTGGTGTTTCAAAAGCACGCGTTGCTGCCTTGGCTGAACGTGCTTGATAACGTGGCATTTGGTTTGGAAATTCAAGGCATTGCCAAGACCGAGCGTTACGAGATCGCCAACAAGTTTCTCGGCATGCTGGGCCTTGACGGCTTTCAGCAATCGCCGGTCTACAAGCTTTCGGGAGGCATGCAGCAGCGCGTTGGCATCGCACGCGCGCTCACCTGCGACCCGCGCGTGTTGTTGATGGACGAGCCCTTGGGGGCCTTGGACGCGCTGACCCGCGAAAAGGCGCAAGAGCTGATCCTTAACATCTGGAATGACACCCAAAAATCAGTGTTTTTCATCACGCATAGCGTCGAAGAGGCGTTGTTCATGGGCACCAAGCTGGTGGTGATGTCGCCGCGCCCGGGCCGGATCACCCATCTGTTTGATCTGCCGTTCTCGCGCCAGTTCCTTGGCGGCACGCCCGCGCGACAGGTCAAAGCCTCGCCCGAGTTCATCAAGCTGCGTGAAGACGTGCTGAAGATCATTTTTGCCGACGAGGAGGCCGCAGCATGACCGAGCAACCCCCGCAAAAGCCCGCAGGCATCTTCGCCCGCCTTGCCCGCGCGCGTCCGACAAAACCCGGCGAGATTTATGGCGTGCCGGGCCATGGCAACACGCTTTGGATTTCGGCCTGCTCGATTGCATTCTTCTTCTTTGTCTGGTGGCTTGTCACCTTCATGGGGTGGGTCAAGCCGCTCTTCGTGCCGTCGCCTGCAACCATCGTCGCCAAGTTCGTCACAGTCTGGAACGACGGCTTCACCGGCACGCCGTTTCTAGAGCATGTCTGGATTTCGACGGTGCGGGTGTTCGGGGCCTTTCTTCTGGCCTGCGTGATCGGCTTGCCTTTGGGCCTTGCGATGGGGATGAGCCCGGTGATGCGCGGCATCTTTGATCCGCCGATCGAGTTTTACCGACCGATCCCGCCGCTGGCCTATCTGCCGCTGATGATCATCTGGTTTGGCATTGGCGAGACCTCGAAAATCCTGCTGATCTTCCTGTCAGTGTTTGCCCCGGTGGTTTTGGGCGCGCGATCAGGCGTGAAATCGGCTGCGATAGAGCAGATTCATGCAGCTTACTCGTTTGGGGCCACGCGCTGGCAAGTGATGCGGCATGTGATCATGCCCTCGGCCATGCCGGAAATCCTGACCGCGATGCGCATTGGTATCGGCTTTGGCTGGACCACGCTGGTTGCTGCCGAGATGGTCGCCTCGACCAAGGGGCTTGGCTACATGGTGCTGTCGGCCAGCCAGTTTCTGCAAACGCCCGTGGTGATCATGGGGATTTTCGTGATCGCCGTGATCGCCTTTGCCTTTGATTTGTTCATGCGTTTTGTCGAACGCCGCTTGGTGCCCTGGAAGGGCCGTATGTAACCGGAAAGCTGAAACTATGATTTATCTGAAGAAAGCCGCTCGGACTGCCGAGACGGATCAGGAAAGTGTGCGCGAAGTCGTGGCCAATATGCTGGCCGAGATTGCTGCTGGCGGGGAAGAGACGGCACGGGCCTACGCACGCGATCTGGACAAGTGGTCGGGCGATATTGTGGTGTCGGCGGCAGATCGGGCGGCGGCGGCGGCCCTGGTTCCGACACAACTGAAGGCGGATATCCAGTTTGCCCACAACAACGTCCGCCGCTTCGCCGAAGCGCAGCGCGGCACCGTGACAGATTTTGCCATTGAAATCATTCCGGGGTTGATGGCCGGGCAAAAGCAGATCCCGGTTTCTGCCGCGGGCTGTTACGTGCCGGGGGGCCGCTATAGCCACGTCGCCAGCGCCATCATGACGATCACCACCGCCAAAGTCGCGGGCGTGCCCCATATTGCCGCCTGCTCGCCGCCGCGCCCCGGCGTGGGGATACCGCCCGCCATCCTTTATGCGATGGATTTGTGCGGGGCAGATGTGATCTTGTCGATGGGCGGCGTGCAGGGTGTGGCGGCGATGGCGAACGGGCTGTTTGGCCTGCCCAAGGCCGATATTCTGGTGGGGCCGGGCAATCAATATGTGGCCGAGGCCAAGCGGATTCTGTTCGGTCAGGTTGGCATTGATATGTTCGCAGGCCCGACCGACAGCATGGTGGTGGCAGACGCTGCGGCAGACCCCGAAATGGTCGCGGCGGATCTGGTGGGGCAGGCCGAGCATGGTTACAACTCTCCGGTCTGGCTGGTCACGTCGGATCGCTCTTTGGCCCAGCAGGTGATGGCGCTTGTGCCCAAGCTGATTGACACCTTGCCCGAGGTAAACCGCACCAGCGCCCAAGCGGCATGGCGCGATTATGCCGAAGTGATCTTGTGCAACTCTGCCGAAGAAATGGCGCAGGTTTGCGATCAATTCGCGCCAGAGCATCTGCACATTCAGGCTGAAAACCTTGATTGGTGGCTGCACCGCTTGCAATCCTACGGGTCGTTGTTTCTGGGCGAGGAAACCACGGTTGCCTTTGGCGACAAGACCTCGGGGCCAAATCATGTGCTGCCAACCTCGGGTGCGGCGCGCTATACGGGCGGTCTGTCGGTGCATAAGTTCATGAAAACCGTGACATGGCAGCGGGCCACGCGCGATGGTGCGCGCCCGCTGGCCGAGGCCACCGCCCGGATTTCGCGGCTTGAGGGGATGGAGGGCCACGCACGTTCGGCTGACATCCGGCTGGCCAAGTTCTTTCCTGATGAAACCTTCGATCTAAGCCACGCCAATGGCCAAGTCTGATCCACTCAAGCGGCCAGAAATTGGTCTGCAACCCCCGCTTGGACCTTGGTCGCGCCGCACTTTGGACTGGGTCGACACACATCGCGGCGGCACCATTCTGGCCACCACGATTGCCTTGGCTTCCAGCTTTCTGGCCGACCACTATGCGGCCCCGGCGATGCTGTTTGCCTTGCTGATCGGCATGGCGTTCAATTTTTCCAACGATGCACCGGGAACCGCCGAGGGGATTTCGTTCTGCGCCCGCACTTTGTTGCGCTGCGGCGTGGCCTTGCTGGGGTTGCGACTGACGTTTGCCGATGTCTCACAACTTGGCATCACATCGATTTTCGGTGTGGTAGGGCTGTTGGTGTCCACCTTGATCGGCGGGGTTGTTCTGGCGCGCTTGTTTGGTCGCAGCACGGCGTTTGGCCTGCTTACAGGCGGCTCTGTCGCGATCTGTGGAGCCTCGGCGGCAATGGCAATTGCGGCAGTGTTGCCGAAACGCTTTCTGCAAGAAGAGGACGTGTTGTTGACCGTGGTAGGCGTCACCGCGATGTCGACCTTGGCGATGATCGTCTACCCGGTGCTGTTCCGCTATCTGGGCCTCGCCGATGTGGAAATCGGCTACATGATCGGGGCGACGATCCACGATGTGGCACAGGTGGTGGGGGCAGGTTATTCGGTCAGCGAAACCGCAGGCGACATTGCGACGTTTACCAAATTGCTCCGGGTTGCTTTGCTGCCGGTTGTGTTGCTGGCGGTTGCGGTGATTTTCCGCAAGGAAGCCGGCGGGGCCACGGGCCTGCCATGGTTTGTCGTGGTGTTTATCGCCCTCATGATCTTGCGCAACTTTGTGCCGCTGCCCGAGGCTTTGTTGAACTTCGTCAACGACACCTCGCGGTTCTTGCTGGTGGTCTCGATTTCCGCGTTGGGGGTGAAAACCTCGTTGCAAAAGCTGTTTGCGCCAGGGCTGAAAGGTTTGCTGCTGATCGCGATGGATACTGTGTGGCTGTTGGCGCAAGCGGTTGTCTTTGCGCATGTTTTCCTGATGTGAGGGCCGCGGGTTGAAAGAGAATGCGATGCCAAACCTGTCGTTCACCCGCTGCGGATCGGGGCCTGCGCTGGTCTTGGTGCATGGTTATCTTGGGGCCAGCGCGGTTTGGGCAGATCAAGTCACGCACTTCAGCGCAACCCATGACGTGATCTGCCCGGATCTGCCCGGATTTGGCGAAAGCGCGCATCTGACCGCACCTGACAGCATCGAGGGCCACGCGCAGGCGGTGCTTGATCTGCTGGACGATCTTCACGTAGCTACCTTCGCTCTGCTGGGCCATTCAATGGGCGGAATGATCGTGCAAGCGATGGTCAAACTGGCGCCACACCGGATCAAAAAGCTGGTGCTCTACGGCACAGGGCCGCTGGGCGTGTTGCCCGGACGGTTTGAGACGATTGCCACCTCGCGCGCACGGCTGATGGCGGAGGGCGTCGCGGCCACGGCACGGCGCATCGCGGCCACGTGGTTTTTGCAGGGTGAACAGGCAGAGGGGTATGCCCTGTGTGCCGCGGTGGGCCAGAAAACCAGCCAGCAGGCAGCCCTTGCCAGTTTGAATGCGTGGGAACACTGGGACGGTCGCAGCAATCTGGCTCAAATCGCGTGTCCAACATTGGTGCTGTGGGGCAGTCACGACAAATCCTACGCATGGTCGCAGCCCGAAGCTTTGTGGCGCGGCATCCCCGGTGCCGATCTTGCGGTCGTGCCAAATGCCGCCCATAATGTGCATCTGGAAAAGCCGCTGATCTTTAATGAGATATTGGCCGATTTTCTGGCCTGAGTTCCTTTTTGCACCGCGTTGCAAGACCAAGACTCGGTCGCGCTTCATGGCCGGAACGCAACAGTTGCGGCAACCTCCTCAACGCCAAACGCCCGACGGAAGCCGATCCTGCCGGCTGGCGTGATCTCCAGCGCGCGCGTGCCTGGGCGGCGGCGGACCCAAGCCTGAGCCAATGCATGGCTGCAGATTGCAGCCCCCAAAGCGCCCGCCAGATGCATGCGGCGTTCGCTCCAGTCCAGACAGGGGCGGCACACCGGGCGGATGCTGCGCGGCTCACCCCCGTGGTGCAGGATGCCGAGCGCCTGCATGCGCTCCAGACCGGATGCAGATAGCAAAGCGGCATCGCCTTGGATCTCAACCGCGCCGCTGGCGCGCAGGGCGTCGGTGATGCTGACACCAAGCGCGCCCGCAAGATGGTCATAGCAGGTGCGGGCATGCCGCAGGTCTGTGTCCCTCGGGCCGACGCGGGGCGGAGACCGGCTCAGTGACACACCACCCGCGATCTGCATGACGCTTTCAATCATCCGCGCGACCTCGGCGCTGGCAAGGCTATGATAGCGGTGGCGTCCCTGCTTTTCGACCGTAATCAACCCGACCGAGCCCAGTCGGGCAAGGTGGCCACTGGCGGTCTGCGCCGTGATCGTGGCAACCCCTGCCAGTTCGGTGGCCGTCAGGGCGCGCCCGTCCATCAAGGCCGCCAGCATGGCCGCCCGCGCAGGCTCGCCCACGGCGGCGGCAATCTCGGCAATGCGGTTTGATGTGGCCATGGCGCTTCTCCTGTTGAGCGCAGTCTAGCGTAGTGCGGGGGTGAAAGCTTCGGGTTTCACCGAAGCATCCCGGCTTCGACTTCGCCGATACTCTGCGCGACATCACAGAGAGTTTCCACCATGACCCTACCTTCTTCCGCTGCCCGTCCATTCTTTGGCTGGAAAGTCGTCGCTGCTACATTTCTGCTGGCCGTCTTTGGCTGGGGCGTGGGTTTCTACGGCCCGCCGGTGTTTCTTTACGCAGTCGTTGCGCGGACAGGCTGGCCGGTGGCGATGGTCTCGCTGGCGGTGACGGTGCATTTTCTGTTCGGGGCAGGGGTGGTGGCCAATCTGCCGCGGCTTTATCGGCGCTTTGGGGTGGCGGCTGTTACGGTGACGGGGGCGGCTTTGCTCGCCATCGGCATCCTCGGTTGGGCGCTGGCAGCACAACCCTGGCAACTGTTCGCGGCGGCATTGGCGAGTGGCGCAGGCTGGGTGGCGATGGGGGCCGCTGCGGTGAATGCGCTGATCGCGCCGTGGTTCAGCCTGCGCCGGCCTGCCGCATTGGGCATGGCCTACAATGGGGCAAGCTTGGGCGGCGTGATCTTCTCGCCGCTCTGGATCGCACTGATTGCGAGCATCGGCTTTGTCCCGGCAACTTTGGCCATCGGCGGGGTCATGATCGTTGTGGTGCTGATCCTGTCGGTGTTGGTGTTCCGACACACGCCCGAAAGCATGGTGCAAAACCCGGATGGAGCAGAGCACCCACGCGCCCAGAGCGTTCAGGCTCAAAACCCGATGCGCCGCTCATTCCTGCGTGACCGCAAATTCCTGACCCTCGCGGCAGGCATGATGCTGGGGCTGTTCGCCCAGATCGGGCTGCTGGCGCATCTGTTCTCGCTGTTGGTTCCGGTGCTGGGCGAGGCACTGACGGGCTTTGCGATGGGCGGTGCCACCGTCGCCGCGATCCTTGGGCGGTCCTTGGTCGGCTGGCTGATGCCCGCCGCTGCCGACCGCCGCCTTGTCGCCTGTGCCAGCTTTGGCGTGCAGGTGATTGGTTCGCTGCTGTTCATTCTGGCTGCGGGCAATGCTGGGATCTGGCTGGTTTTTGGCATCGCGCTGTTCGGATTGGGGATCGGCAATGCCACCTCCTTGCCGCCACTGATCGCGCAGCAAGAGTTTTCCCCGGCCGAAACCGCGCGCGTGGTGCCGCTGATCGTCGCCATTGGTCAGGCAGGCTATGCCTTTGCTCCCGCCGCATTCGGAGTGCTGCGCACAGGCAAAGTCGCAGAAGCAACAGGATCAGCGACGCTGTTTCTTTGCGCAGCAGCGATCCAACTTGCCGCGATGGCATGTATGCTTATGGGGCGCGGACAACGACCGAAGTGCCAAGCCCAAAAGTGAAGCGCACAGTCAGTGCAACCGCCCGAACCCGTCGCCAAGCCGACATTCGACTGGCACCGCAGCAACGTCTTGGCCAAGATGGTAGCAAGGCGAGAGATTGCGGACGCTTGAACCTGCAGCGCTCAGAAGAGTCGCATTGCCGCAGGGTCTACCAGCATGGCTTTTCTTCGGGCACGACCAAATCGACCGTCCTAGTGCGGGAGCGGACCCAAGATGGCGATATTGTTGCGTTCAGCGGCTGCGACCAGAAACGCCATATCGGGAGCGGCCGGAGGTGTATCAGTGGGCAAACTGGTCTCTGCGATGAAATCGGCGAAGTCGCTTCCCGTCGTCATCAGCAAGATCCGGGCCGGGCCTTCCCCTTCAATACGAAAGCCGTGCGGAACTCCGCGCGGACCGAAGGCAAAACCTCCGGCTTGCAACAATGTGCTGCCCCCTTCGGTGATCACCGACATCTGCCCCTCAAGGACGTAGAACGCCTCGTCCTCGGAATGGTGCAGATGCCACGGCGACTCGAACCCGGCCGGGATGATCTGCTCGATCAGGCTGAACTGGCCGCCGGTCAGATCGCGCCCTGCCTTGATCCAGGTCGGCAGGCCGAGAAACCGGCGCTCCTCGACGTCCGGGGAGGTCGAGGCAGTAGGGGCAAGCATGTTCATGGCGCGATCCTCGCTGGACTATTGCCTCGGGATTGGGCAATTTACCGGAATAACAATTTCACGGAATAGTAATATCGTCAATATGGCAGATCGCACAAACCGCCGCGCCTATCGGATGTCCGGACGCGCTCAGACCCAGGACGAAACCCGCGAGCGCATCATCGCGGCAACGATGCAGCTGCACGATGAGCAGGGCGTCGCCGCGACCTCTTTCGTGGATGTCGCAAGACGCGCCGGCATCGGCGCGGCCACGGTCTATCGGCACTTTCCCACTTTGGGCCACTTGGTCACCGCCTGTGGCGCCCATGTCTGGCAGGAAATGGCGCCGCCGATACCCGAGCAGGCGCCAAGTGTATTTCTGGGTATCGACAGGCTGGAGGACCGCCTGCATCGCCTTGTCGAAGAACTGGATGGATTTTATCGGCGCGGGGCGCTCCGGCTCACCAAGGCAGATGCTGACCGGCATCTCATCCCGGAACTGGACCATTTCCTGCTTGCCGTCGACGCGGGCGTTGCGGCGCTTGTGCGAGAGGCCCTGAAGGATGAGCCCCTGCCGTATACGGCTCTTCAACTGGTGTTTGCGCTGACGGATTTCGCGTTTTGGCGTTCGATGCAGCGAATAGAGTGTGATGAGGCAGAGCGACGGCGCATCGTCACGAAGCTTATCCGATGCGCGATCAGCCCAGTAGAATAGCCAGCCCCAACGGATGGTGTCTCGTGCTGCACCTGCGAAGTGCTTCGCCATGTCGAGGCGTACCCGAGTGATGGCAATGGGCCAATGGCCAGAAACCTAGGTTTGGCAGCATCAGTCAACCTGCCGCTAAAGAAAGGTGGGGTCGGCCCTAAGCTGCCCTTCATTTGCACCCGTGCGCCGCGCCATATGGACAGCAAAAGCCGCTTTTCACGTCTTTCAACAACGTCAGCGCGATCAAGTTCGGACCGTAATGCGATGTAGAAGCTAATCCCAATGAAACCCCCACACACTTCCCGCAAACCACCGCCCAGGATTGCCTTTCGCAGCGAATGACTGGCTACTGATGGGTGTCCGAAGATGCTCAGGATGGGCCGGCACAAGCAATCGAATGGCCTTCAATGTGCCGCTGTCTTTTGCTTGGCGCGCCAAACAAGCAGCGTCACCTGATCGCCGCAAACCAATCACTAGTCTTGCTGTAACAATCTGCAGCTGGTTGGTCAGCCGACGGAGATCGTCATGCGACTCAATCTCGAAAATCCGAGGGCCGGACCGCCCATGTTGTGCCAATCACTTTGCCTTGTAATGAGAATTCATGAGGCAATAGTGATCAGGATTGGTCGACGGGAAGTCCTTGGCTTGCACTCCGTGTCCTCCCCTATTGGGCACATCACGGCAGATCTCCAAGAGATGGCAANAGGTTTCGCCCTACCGCCCGGCGAAGGGACTTTGCAGATCAGATATTCTCGCGCGTGTAGATGTCGAAGGGAATGATGCTTGTCCAGTTCCCGCCCCCTGATCGAGACGCGCAGGCGCGCATCATGCCTGCGACGGTCTCCTGCGCCATCAATTTCAGCGGGTGTGAGATGGCCACCGTCATCGTGCCATCCAGCAAGGCGGCCCTTGTCACCTCCATCAACTGATATCCGATCACGACAATCTTCCCTGCCCGATCCGAATTGCGCAGCGCGGTCAGCGCACCGGTGATGCCGCCACCGGCCACATACAGACCCGTCAGATCAGGATGCTCTCGCAACAGCTTTTCCGTCATTTCTTGTGCGATGGTGCTGGATTCGAAAGTCAGCAACGGCTCCAGCAGGGTAAATTCGGGAGCATATTCGCGGAAATAGCTGCGAAACCCGCTCTCGTTCATTTCCTGGCAGCGGTAGCGATGATTGCCAACAAGGATGCCCAGTTTACCGGGCGCTTTGCTGATTTTTTCAATTGCCCATGCCGCCGTACGTCCCACTTTCCAGTTGTCCAATCCGACGTAGTGCACTTGTCCTGTCGCCGAAAGCTGCGAAACCAACGCAAAGATCGGCACATCGCGCGCGCGCAAAATATCCAGCGTCTCCGACACCAAGGGATGCACCGCAGCGACGACCGCAATTGCATCACAGGTTTCGCCAAGATCCAGCAGGCGGGCCGAGATGTTCTGCGGCGACAGATCTTCAAGAAACTCGATTCGCGCGTCAACGTCAGCGTCAGCAACCGCTTTTGCCTCCAAAGCCAAGGCCGCTCCCAAGTCGCGGTAAAAACTGCGGTTGGGCTGGTGCAACAAGAAGCCCAAGCGATATTTTGGCCGACTGGCGGCCACACGCGCCTGGATGGTCCCTGTCCCATAAAAGTTAATCGCTTCAGCGGCTTCCTGCACCCGCTGGAGGGTTTGCTGGCGGACGATCTGCGCCCCAGAAAGCACCCGATTGACTGTGGCCACCGAGACGCCTGCCGCCTTTGCCAGATCGGGAATGGTTGGTCGTTGCATCTCGGTCTCCAGTATCATTTCATGTCATTCAGGACAAATTCTGACATGAATGATATGTTTTGTGCCCCGCCCTATTAACGCATCTTGATTTGATTCAAGTCAAGGCGTCTATCTCTGCGCAGCAAGGGCAGCAAAGAGATGCCGCCCACCCACAGCATCGCAAAGCCGATCCACCCAAGCCACCGCGGCAGGGGCCAAAGAAGCTTTGCAAAACGGCAGATCACTGCCAGTCGGAGGAAAGATGGACGACACGCAATCTGGCACCCGCAATAAGCGTGGCGATTGGACCCCTTCGGCGACGCTGGAAGTTGCCCCATTCTGGCAAAAGCCACGACACCTGCGCCAAATCCTTGCATGGATTCCCGAATACTTGTGGCCATGGAACGCCTTCCACATGTCCACCGCGCTGCTGTATTGGTTCTTTGTCATCCCTGATGTCGCCACAATGCAAACCCTGTCTTGGGGCTGGGCGCTATGGCTCTATGCGGTGAATGCAGCCGCCATATTCGTGATGTATGGCAGTATCGAGCTGTTCTGGTATGTCAAACGCAAGCAGGGCAACCGCTTCAAATACAACGCGAAATTCCCCGGTGAGCAGCCTTCCGACGTGTTCTGGTTCAAAAGCCAGAACATCGACAACTTCTTGCGCACCTTCGGATTCTCGATCCCGCTGTGGACGCTGGTGCAGGTGGGGATGCTCTATGCTTTTGCCAATGGCTACGCGCCATGGCTGGCTTGGGCGGATCATCCGATCTATCTGGCGGTGCTGGTGCTGTTGTGCCCGGCCATTCAGGAAATTCACTTCTTCTGCATCCACCGTCTGATCCATGTGCCGATTTTCTACAAATGGATTCACTCGGTACACCACAATTCGGTCAACCCCAGCCCGTGGTCGTCGCTGTCGATGCATCCGGTCGAGGGGTTGCTGTATCACGCCGTCTGCCTGTGGCACCTGGTGATCCCGTCCAACCCAGTCATCGCCTTGTTCCAATTGCATATCGCAGGCTTCGGCGCGGTGAACGGCCATATCGGCTTTGACAAGTTGGAGATCACCGAAAAAACCGCACTCGATGGCCACGCCTATGCTCATTACCTGCACCATAAGTATTTCGAGGTGAACTATGGCGGCGATGGCCTGATCCCTTTGGATAAATGGTTCGGCTCTTGGCACGACGGCAGCAAATCCGGTGACGCCCAGATGCAGGCCCGGTTTGAGGCGAAAAAGGCCCGGCTGAACGCCAAGCGCGCCTGATTTTACGACAGCAAAATTCCACATGGGCGGCGGAGGAGACTGCGCCTGTGTGGGAAGAACCACCTAAAACAGCCCGCCAATCCGGCGGCAACAAGGAGGAGAACATTATGAAACTGAACCTGAAAACGGTGCTGGCAACAACTGCGCTGGTCATGATGACGGCCACTGCCAGCTTTGCCGCTGATATTGCCGTCATCGGCGGCTCGAACGACGATGCGTTCTGGAACAAGATCAAAAAGGGGCTGGATGATGCAACCCCCGCCATCGTCGCCAATGGCGGATCGGTGAACTATCTGCGCCTGCAAAACTACGACAACTTTGCCCCCGATGTGGTGCAACTGATCCGCACCGCGATCAGCCAAGATGTTGATGGAATTGTGATCCCGAACTGGGTGCCCGAGGCGGAAGATCCAGCGATCAAAGACGCGATTGCGGCGGGTATCACTGTGATTCTGATGAACGCGGGCGGCGCGGATAAGGCCAAGGAACTCGGCGCGATTAACTATATCGGCAATGAAGAATATCCCGCAGGCGTGGCCGGGGGGGATTATTTCGCCAAACATGGGCAAAAACATGTGCTTTGCGTCAATACGCTGCCCGGTTCCACCAACACGGAAGACCGCTGCAGAGGTGTCGCTGATGCGATGACTGCCGCAGGTTTCAAGTCAGAACAACTGCCGCTGCCGACCACCAGCTTTGGCGACCCTACCGCTGTTGCCGAGGCAATCAAGGCGACCTTGTTGAAAGACACCACGATTGACGGCGTGATCACCATTTCCGCAGGCGATGCGGATTCGGCGGCGACAGGTATTCAGCAATCCGGGTTGACCACGGTGGCACTGGCATCTTTCGATATGAATGAAGCCGGCCTTGCGCGGATCAAAGCTGGCACGCAAAGTTTTGCGATCGACCAGCAGCCCTATTTGCAAGGCTTTTTGGCAACTTCACTGCTGGCTTCGGCCATCGACTTTGGCACATCGCTGCCAACCTTCCCGGTGCTGACCGGACCGGGCATTGTGGATGCGTCCAACATCGACGCCACTTTGGTTGGTGTTGAGAAGGGCGCACGCTAACCCCATGAGTTTGGGTCTGCCCTCGTGGCAGGCCCATCAAGCCAATGATCCGACAGCCAACGCTTTGAAAAGCTTGGCCCGATCCTGACATCATCCAAACCGGGGGAACCCCATGAAACTATTTTCCTCACTCGGAGGTTTGCTGCGCCGCCCCGAGGCTGGGGCCTTCCTGGGCCTTTTTGCCGTGCTGATTTTCTTCACCGTTTTTGGCGGACTGACTTTTCTGAAACCCGCGGGCATCGCCAGTTGGATGAACGTCGCCGCCAATCTTGGCGTCATCGCCATCCCGGTCGGCCTTTTGATGATCGCCGGAGAACTTGATATTTCCGTCGGCGCAATGGTGCCGCTTGGCGCGATGACCGTCGCGGTGATTTCCGGCCACTACGGTCTGTCGATCTGGCTTGGCATCGCGGTTGCACTGTCGTTTGGCGTGATTGTCGGCTTGATCAACGGCTATATGGTGATCCGCACCGCCGTGCCCTCGCTGATCGTGACGCTGGGCAGCCTGTTCGCAGTGCAAGGCATCGTGCTGGGCCTGACCGTGCTGATTACCAAATCCACCAGCGTGGCACTCGCTACCGAAGGCTCTGCCAAGACGATCTTTGGTGATTTTTTCTTCGGAGGTCAGGTGCAGGTCATGGTGATCTGGTGGCTGGCGATCACCGCCGCTTACATCTTCTTCGTCCACTTCTCACGCTTTGGAAACTGGATCTTCGCGATGGGGGGCGACAAGATTTCCGCCCGCAACGCAGGCATCCCGACCGAGCGTATGACGATCTTGCTGTTCGTGCTGTCCTCGACCTCAGCTGCGTTTGTCGGCATGTGCCAAGCGATCCTGTATAACTCGGCGCAAGTCGCAGGCGGCCAGTCGTTCATCTTCAACTCGATCATCTCGGTTGTCGTCGGTGGCGTGCTGTTGACCGGCGGATTTGGCTCTATCGTCGGGATTTTCTTTGGCACGCTGACCTTCGCCATCGTGACCCAAGGCATCTATTACACCGATTTTGATCGCAACTGGTCGTCCCTGATCATCGGCATCCTGCTGCTGCTGGCGGTCTTGATGAACAACACTTTCCGCAAGATGGCACTGTCTTACGCGCCGAAAAAGGCGGTGAAATGATGGCTAACGCATTGCTTTCCCTGAAAGGCATCAACAAAAGCTTCGGCCCGATCGACGTGCTACACGACATCAATCTGGATATCCGTGCAGGCGAAGTTCTGTGCCTGCTGGGCGATAATGGCGCGGGCAAATCCACCGTAATCCGGCTGCTGTCCGGCGTGCATCGGCCATCTTCTGGCGTGATTGAAATTGACGGCCAACCTGTCAGCTTCAAAAGCCCGCGCGACGCATCCGAAGCAGGTATCGCCACCGTCCACCAGTTTGGCGGCACCTTCCCCCTGATGTCGATTGGCCGCAGCTTTTTCGTGGGGGTTGAGCCCACCAAAGGCATCGGCCTGTTCAAGATCTTTGACCGCAAACGCGCCAATGCCATTGCCGTGCAGGCCGTGCAAAGCTTCGGCATCACCCGGATCACCGACGGCGACCGCCTTGTGGGCGGCCTTTCGGGAGGCGAGCGGCAAGCCCTCGCGATTGCCCGCGCTGTGCATTTTGGCGCGCGGGTGCTGATCCTGGATGAACCCACAGCCGCTTTGGGCGTGAAACAAGCTGCCCACGTGCTGCGCATCGTGAACGAGGCCAAACGCCGTGGCCTTGCTGTCATCTTCATCACCCATCAGGTGATGCACGCGATGGCGGTGGGCGATCATTTTGCTGTGCTGATCCGTGGTGGCATTGCGGCGGATTTCCGCAAGGGCGAGCGGACCCGCGAGGAAATCACCGATCTGATGGCTGGTGGTGAAACCATGGCCGGGCTGGAAGCCCAGATCGAGGCCGAAAGCGCCTGAACCCTTCCCATGCCCGGCACTCTCTTCTCCGCCGGGCCATACCGCCGGTCGGGCCAGATCACCTCTGGCCCGACCATTCCACCCCTTCTGAAGGACCAGCAAAATGGCCAGTTGGACCCGCGCTTGCGCCGCCACCGACATCGAACTTGACGACATGATCCGCTTTGACCACGGCAGCCAGACCTTCGTGGTCGTACGCAGCCCCGAGGATGAATTTTTCGCCATCGACGGCATTTGCAGCCATGAACATGTGCATCTGTGCAGCGGCCTTGTGATGGACGGGGCTGTCGAATGCCCGAAACACAGCGCCACATTTGACTATCGCACCGGCGAGGCTACCCGCGCGCCCGCCTGCATCAACCTGAAAATCTGGCCCGTCAAAGTTGACGGTGGCCAAGTATATATCGAGATCTGACATGAGCTTTCAACTTGCCGCCTGTGCCGAGATGCTGTGGTGTGATCGCCCGATAGACTGGCGCGCCTCGCGTCTGAAAGAGATGGGCTTTGGCGTCGGCCTGTGGAACTGGCCGGCACACGATCTGGCCAAGCTAGAGGCCACCGGGGCAACCTTCACCATTATGAATGGCTATCTCGAAGGTCGCCTGACCGATGCTGAAGGTGCAGACCTGCTGCTGGCCTCTGCGCGAGAATCCGCCAAAATCGGCAAGCGTCTGGGCGTGCATCGCCTGAACCTGCATGGCACCGGCTTGGGCGATATGGGCGTGCCAATCCCGAAAATCGGCGCGTTTGCCCCCGGCATGGTGCAGCGCGCCCGTGACACCCTGCACCGCATCTGTGATCTGGCCGAGGCAGAGGGCCAGGTTTTCACTCTTGAGAACCTTAACCCTATCGACCACCCCGGTTGCCCGTTTGGCTCCACAGCGGATGTTTTGGGGTTGGTGTCCTCGATCAACCGCCCCCAACTGCGCATCAACCTTGATCTCTACCACACCCAGATCGGTGAAGGTGATCTGATCCGCTGGTGCGAAGCGTGCCTGCCGTGGATTGGCGAAGTGCAAGTCGCCGATAATCCCGGTCGTTGTGAACCCGGCACCGGAGAGATCAACTATGCTGGCATCGCAGCAGCACTTACCAAGCTGGGCTATGACGGCCCGGTTGCGATGGAGGCCTTTGCAATGGGGAGCGACGAAGCCGCCCTCGAAGCCTTCCGCTCTGCATTTACGGTGTAATCATGGTGCACAAATCCAACCGCCCAACCGTTCACGACATGCGCGCCATGAAAGCCCGTGCCGAAAAGATCAGCATGCTCTACGTCACTACCCTTGATGAAGCTGCCGCCGCTGATGCCGCAGGCATCCACATGCTGTCGATTGAATCGCGTTTTTTCACGACCGAGATGCGCGAGGCCGCAGGCAGCTGTTTCGTGCAAGTCGGGCTGCCCTTTGGCCCCTATGGCAACCTTGTCACCGCCGAAGACTATCTGCGCGCAGCGTTTCACTTCACCAAACTTGGCGGCGATTGCTTCTATTGTGCCGCAAGCCTCGATATTCAAAAAGCCTTGTGCGACAATCACATGCCAGTCGTGGCGCATGTGGGCCTGATCCCGTCCTACGTCACCTGGACCGGCTGGCGCGCGGTTGGTAAGACTGCAACCGAAGCTCGGGCGGTCTGGGATCACGTCAAGCGGCTTGAGGCCATCGGCTGCTTTGGTGCCGAACTTGAAGTTGTGCCAGACAGTCTGGGCGCAGCAATCAGCGCCAACACCCCGATGATCATGCTGGGCATGGGTGCTGGCCCCGGTGCCGATGCACAGTATCTGTTTGCCGAAGATGTGCTGGGTCACACAGACGGCCACAGACCGCGCCACGCCAAGACCTACCGTAACTTTTCGGCTGAATTTGCCCGGCTTCAAGCTGAACGCATCGCTGCCTTCCGTGAATTTATCGCTGACGTGAACGCCGGCTCATATCCGCAAACGCAGCATAACGTTGCGATGTCTGACACCGAATTCACCGCCTTCAAAGCCGATCTTGGCCTTTAACCTACAGGACATACCATGTTGAACGTAGCTCTTCTTGGCGCTGGCCGCATCGCTGGCGTCCACGCCACCGCCATTTCGACCAACCCCGGCAGTCGCCTTGTTGCTGTGGCCGACATAAACACTGCCGCGGCAGATAAACTTGCCGTACAGTATGGAGCAACGGCCCGCAGCATCGACGTGATCTTGGCGGATAGCAGCATCAATGCCGTGTTGATTGCCACCTCTACCGACACCCATTCCGACCTGATCGAACGTGCCACCGCCGCAGGCAAAGCCGTGCTGTGCGAAAAGCCGGTCGATTTGTCGCTGGCGCGCGCCCAAGCCTGCCAAAAAGTCGTCGCCGCTTACGGCCGCCCGGTGATGATCGGCTTCAATCGCCGTTTTGATCCGAACTTTGCAGCGCTGAAAACCGCCGTCGATGCGGGAGAGATTGGCAAACCGGAACTGCTCTCGATCACGTCTTTCGACCCGGCACCGCCGCCAGTTGCCTATATCAAAGTCTCGGGTGGCTTGTTCCGCGACATGATGATCCATGATTTTGACATGGCGAATTTCATCATGGGCACCGCTCCTTTCGCAGTCACGGCCGTTGGGTCTTCCATCGTCGATCCAGAAATCGGCGCTGCAGGCGATGTGGATACCGCCGTCGTTACCGTGACCTATGCTGATGGCCGCATCGCTGTGATCAAAAACTCACGCCGCGCGGTGTATGGTTATGATCAGCGGCTGGAACTTTTGGGTTCGACCGGCCTGCTGCAGGCTCAGAATATGCTGGAAAATACGGTGGTCAAATCAACTGCCGCAGGGGTGACCGGGGCGAAGCCAACCTACTTTTTCCTTGAACGCTACATGCCCGCCTATGCCGCAGAATGGGCGGCTTTTGTGCAAGCCGTCGAGTCTGGTAGCGACCTCCCCGTCACCCTCGCGGACGGGGTTGCAGCGCTGGCCATGGCCGAGGCGGCGACCGTGTCGCTCAGGACGGGTAATCCAGTCACTTTGGCGAGCATTTTAGGGTAAATTGCAAACGGCCGTTAAACGGGGGTTAAACGGTCGTTAAAAATCGGCTTGTTCTCCGCTCAATGTGCGCCGTAAAGCCTCAGATTTTTATGTTGAGTGGATGGACTTATTCTGCACCCAAAAAGGTCTGTGGCGCCGCGGGCGCCCACAATCGGAGCGTGGGATGAATGATTTTGACGATATGGCGTGTCGCGCAGGCTAGGCAAAGGTGCAGGTCCGTAGCGATGGCCGACCGGGCATCACCACAGTGGTTGTGGCCATTGTGCGCAAACAGCACGAAGCCGGTTTGAAGGGGAGTGTTGTTGCGCAGAAGGTTGCATTACAAGCGCTCTATCGCGCCCCCAAGCACAAGGCCGCCGAGGCGAGCCTGCGGTTTGAGCGCTGGGCGAAGATCAAACAAAGCCACGCCGCGCGCATTGCTGATACCAAGGCCAAAGGTGAGTCCGTCGACGATATCTTGCCACCCCCGTATGACATTGTGCTTGGTGGCCCCGAGGGCGCGCGCATCATCGGCTCGGTCGATTTGGTGGACGCGCAGACTTGCTGCACGCAGGCGAGGTTGAGCAAGGCGACAATCAGCAAACCGGCTGGTGCGCGACGCCAGTTGAGAGCGCAGGCATGAACGCCCCAGCATCACCCAGCCAAAGCCTTGCCGTGCGCTGCGCGATCTACACCCGCAAATCCACGAAGGAGGGCCTCGAGCAGGGCTTCAACTCGCTGGATGCGCAGTATGAGGCTTCCGCGGCCTATGTCAGCGGCCAACGCAATGAGAGTTGGAAACTTCTGCCCGAGCGCTTTGACGACGGCGGTCTGTCCGGTGGCAGCAAGGAGCGCCCCGCCTTGCAAGCTTACTGGCCGAGGTAGAAGCCGGGCGCATCGGCATGATCGTTGTCTAGAAGATTGACCGGCTCACCCGCTCGCTTGCTGACTTCGCGCGCTTTGTCGAACAACTGGATCGCCGGGGCTGCTCCTTGGTCTCGCTGACGCAGGCCTTCAATACCTCTACCTCGATGGGCAGGTTAACCCTGAACGTGCTGTTGTCCTTTGCCCAGTTCGAACGCGATGCCGCTGCAGAGCGCATCCGCGACAAGATCGCGGCATCAAAGCGCAAAGGCTTGTGGATGGGCGGCAACTTGCCATTGGAGTATGATCCTCCCAAAGACCCTCTCAAGGTTTGCGTGCCTTGAAGATCAATACAACTGAGGCCGAAACCGTGCGCCGCCTGTTTGCCCTCTATCTTGCCGCAGGCAGTCTTGGTGCGACACGGATCGCAGCGGCCGAGCAGGGGTTCAGCCCACGCAAATCTGATCATGTAATAGGGGCGGCATTTAGGGCAACCATCGCCCCGTTCTCAAACAGCCAGTTGCATTATCTGCTGACCAACCCGGTCTATCGCGGTTTGATCCGCCACAATAGTTTGGTTCATCCTGGCCAGCATGATCCGATCATCGACGAGGCGCTGTGGTCCGCCGTGCAGACGAAGCTGCAAAAGACGGCAGCTCGCAAGCGTCAGCGCACTGGCGCGTTCGCGACCGAGGCTGATTCCGCATCGATCACGTCACAAAACTCTGTCGAACCCTCGGCCCTGCTGATGGCAAAGTTGTTCGACGAAACTGGCGACCGGCTGACCCCAAGTCACACCAACCGCCACAACCGACGCTTTCGTTATTACATCTCGCGCCGCCTGATCACCAAGGGGCCTGCCCGTGCGCTTTGATGACGGCGGTCTATCCGGTGGCACCATGGAACGCCCCGCCTTGCAACGCCTGCTGGCCGAGGTCGAGGCCGGGCGCATCGGCATGATCGTGGTCTATAAGATTGACCGGCTCACCCGCTCGCTGGCTGACTTCGCACGGCTGGTCGATCAACTGGATCGCCGTGGCTGCTCGTTTGTGTCGGTGACGCAGGCGTTCAATACCTCGACCTCCATGGGCAGGTTAACCCTCAATGTACTGCTGTCCTTTGCCCAATTCGAACGCGAGGTTACCGCAGAGCGCATCCGCGACAAGATCGCCGCGTCAAAGCGCAAAGGGCTGTGGATAGGCGGCAACTTGCCACTGGGGTACGATCCGCCGAAAGATCCTCTCAAGGCCAGGGTGCTCGAGATCAATCTAACAGAGGCCGAGACTGTGCGCAGGCTGTTTGATCTCTACCTCACGGCTGGCAGCCTCGGCGCCACGCGGATTGCAGCAGCCGCGCAGGGCCTGAGCCCACGCAAATGCGATCATGCAGCAGGGGTGGCCGTTGGCTCAACCATCACACCGTTCTCGAACGGCCAATTGCACTATCTGCTGACCAACCCGGTCTATCGCGGTTTGATCCGCCACAAGAGCTTGGTTCATCCCGGCCAGCATGAGCCGATTATCGACGCGGCGCTGTGGTCAGCTGTGCAGACGAAGCTGCAGGAGACCGCGGCCCGCAAGCGGCAGCGCCCGGTCGCGCCGGCTGCTGCGACTGACGTGGATTCGACGTCCACCGCCCCACAAAACTCTGTGGAACCGTCCGCTCCGCTGATGGCAAAGTTCTACGACGAAACCGGTGATCGTCTGACCCCCAGTCATACCAACCGCCACAACCGTCGCTTTCGCTATTACATCTCCCGCCGCCTGATCACCAAGCGGGCTGACCCGACGGGTTGGCGCTTGCCAGCACCGCATCTGGAGGCTGTGGTGCTTGAGGTGCTGCGTGTTTCTCTGCGCACCCGGGCAAGGCAGCACGATCTGCTTTTGCAACCTGAGGCGATCACAGCGGGGCTTGTCGCCGAGAGTTTGGAAAGACTTTCAAATGCGGC
>NZ_BSPP01000007.1 GCF_030161095.1 Cypionkella aquatica | reverse complement strand
CCGTCCCTTCCTTGGGGAGGACTCTAGTCGCAGATGGAGGAAAAATCCCGTGGCAGGTCACGGTCGCTGCGCGTTCTTATTTGCGGTCAAAGGCTTAGGCGCGGGTTTGCTGGCCTGCCGTTATTCGTGGTTTTGGCGGAGCATGGGGCGTTCGTTGGCAGAAGTGCCCCAATCGCTGCCGCAAGTGCGGGTGGCGGGGTGGGCAATGCTGCGGCCGCGTGATCATGGCGGGGCTGCTTAGTCGGGTCGGATATCTTTCTGCAACGCAGCGGAACCGGGCGCGGTGGGGCGCGTTTGATGATCGCATTATTCACAAAGGACACCACCGCCATGCTGGATCAGCCGAAGCAGATTGCCGCGTTCGATATGTCTGCCGGGCGCAGTGACACGCTTGGCGCGGTTGCCGATGCGCAGGGCACAAATTTCGCGCTGTTTTCGGAACATGCGACGCGGGTAGAGCTTTGCCTTTACGATGCCTCAGGTCAGGTGGAGATCCAGCGGCTTGACCTTCCCAAGATGGAGGGCGGCATTTGGTATGGCTATCTGCCGGGCATCGGGCCGGGACAAGCTTATGGCTACCGTGTGCATGGCCCTTTCGCGCCAGAGCAGGGTCACCGCTTTAACCCCGCCAAATTGGTGCTGGACCCCTATGCAAATGAACTGACCGGCGATCTGGTTTGGGACGATGCGCTGTTCGGCTATCCGGTTGGCGGGTCAGATACCCAGTTGGACGATCGCGACTCGGCGCCTTTCATGCCAAAATGCGTGGTGGCAGACCCGAGCTTTGATTGGGATGCCGAAAAGGCACTGAACCATGCTTGGGAAGATACGGTGGTTTATGAGGCGCATGTCAAAGGTCTGACACAACTGCATCCCGAGGTGCCCGAGGCCGATCGTGGCACCTTTGCCGGGCTGGCCAGCGACGCGGTGATCGCGCATCTGCACCGGATTGGCGCTACAGCGATAGAATTGCTGCCGATCCACGGCTTTGTGCAGGACCGTCATCTGGTGGAGAAGGGCCTGTCAAACTATTGGGGTTACAACACGATTTCCTTCTTTGCCCCGAACCGGCCCTATCTGAAATCCGGTTATATCCGCGAGGTAAAGCAGGCGATCCGCCGCTTTCACGCCGCAGGCATCGAGGTTATTCTGGATGTGGTCTACAATCACACCGCCGAAGGCAACGAGCTTGGGCCGACACTGTCGTTCCGCGGCATTGACAACGCCAGCTATTATCTGCTGTCGCCGGAAAATCCACGCCACGGCTTTGACACCACGGGCACCGGGAACACGCTGAACATCGCGCATCCGATGGTGCTGCGCATGGTGCTCGACAGCCTGCGCTATTGGGTGGAGGCGATGCATGTCGATGGTTTCCGCTTTGATCTCGCCTCGACGCTTGGGCGCGAGCCGTCAGGCTTTGAACGCGAAGGCGCGTTCTTTAATGCGATCCGGCAAGACCCGGTGCTGTCAAAGGTGAAACTGATCGCCGAGCCGTGGGATATTGGCGAGGGTGGCTATCAGGTGGGCGGTTTTCCGTGGCCGTTCCGCGAATGGAACGACAAGGCGCGCGACGATATGCGGGCGTTCTGGCGGCGCGACAGCGGGATGGCACCGCAAATCTCGCAACGCTTGCTGGGGTCACCCACGCAGTTCAATCATTCGAACCGCCCTGCGACATCCTCGGTGAACTTTCTGGCGGCCCATGACGGTTTCACACTGGCGGACACTGTGGCCTATGACGACAAGCACAATGCGGCGAATGGCGAAAATGGCGCGGATGGCCATTCCAACAACCTGTCGCACAACCTGGGTGCAGAGGGGCCGACCGAGGATGCGGGCATCCTAGAGGCGCGTCGCCGCCGGGTGCGTGGGATGTTGGCCACTCTGGCGCTGTCGCAGGGCGTGCCGATGATCCTTGCGGGCGATGAATTTGGCCAGACGCAGGGCGGCAACAACAACGCCTATTGTCAGGATAACGAGACGACATGGCTTGGCTGGGAAAAGGCAGATCAGGATCTGATCACGGCGGTCAGCGACCTGCTGGCGTTCCGCAAAGAGATCGGACTGTCGCGGGCAGCCTTTGCACTGGGCGATGGTGCAGCGCAGGATGCGATGGTTGCAGAGTGGCTGCATCCGCGTGGTGGCGCGATGACCGAACAAGATTGGCAGGCGGAAGGCGCGTCCTGCGTCATGCTGCGGCTGGCGCGCCCCGAGCAACCTGATCTGCTGATCTGCCTTAACGCCGCCGACCGAATTATCATAACGCTGCCAGAAGGCGGATGGACCAAGCGGATCGACACCACGCAAACTCCGGTGGGTATGGATGAGGTCGTGGAAACCGCGGTAGAGGTGGATTGGCAGTCGGTGACGGTCTTTGAACGCAGTAACCGTCCCGCGTGATCGCCTGAAGGGCCTGCGTCTTGGCGCGGACATACTCGGACAATGCTGATCCTCAGCCGCTATTCCTTGGTGCTGCTGATCTATGCCTGAACGCGACCAGATGCGTGTTTCTCGCGAGACGGTGTGCTTTTCGCACTCATTGAAATCCGATCATAGCCACCGGACCGCAGCTCTTTCAGGCGTCACCCACAGTGCAAGACTGCGCAGGAGAACACACAGCAGTGCTGAGACCATGCCGCGCGATGCTGCTGCGGGAGCAATTCATATTTCCACACGAACATGGGATCTAAAACTGCCATAATTGGCTTTTTAGCTAAAAGAAATATTCGATTTTTGGACGGAAAATCAAAGATACTTTAATATATCATCGTTCCACGTATATTATGCTGATCTTTGATCCATAATAATTGCTCTTCTGAATAAAATATGACTGCCATGAGCTTGGGGCCACATTGGCGTGGCCCCAAGGATTTTTTTAACACCGATCCGATGTGCTTAGAAACCCATCGGTGGATCAAGTGGCCGGGTAGCGCGCAAACGGATCTGGCGTTCTTCCTCGGTTTCTTCCGAGCGCCAGCCTTCAGCCTCATACCCGATACGACGATCTTCAAGCGAGCGCGTCGGGGTGTTGTCCAGCGCCGTTACAACGGCGTTGCGATGCTCTTCCGGGAAGCGGACGCTGACGGCCACGCCACCCCGACGAATGGCCTCGGAAAACACCGGAGCATCTTCCTCGGACAGGCCCAGATCGACAATCGCACCAACAGCGCCACCCGCCAGCGCGCCACCGATGGCACCCACTGCGGTCGCAGCCAGCCAGCCCGCCGCAACCACCGGGCCCACGCCCGGAATGGCAAGCAAGCCCAGACCGGCAAGCAGACCGCCGCTGCCGCCAATCACGGCCCCAATGCCCGCACCGGTCGCGGTGCCCGAGGCATCGGCATCGGTGTTGACAGTTACGACACGACCAGTCACCGCATCACGCTGAATCAGGCCCTGATCGTAATCACGAAAGCCTTCGTCACCGATCAGCGACACGTCAACGCCCGGCAGGCCAAGCGCATTTACATTCGACATCGCAGCTTGTGCGGTGGCGTAGTCGTCATAGACTTTTGTTGTTACAGCCATAATTTTCTCCAATTCTGATGTTTATTGCGCGCGCTTAGGCTTTCGGCGTGGTGACGACGTTGCCTTTGTAGTCCACGGCAACTGAGACTTCGGCGCCGTCCACCTTGCCGATGCCGCGCCAGATGCCTTTGTCGTCCAGCGTCAAGGCCGAGACTTCGGTGACGTTCCAAGCCACCGCACGGTCACGCGCCTGCTCTTCGGTAAAGCTGTTGGCACCTTCAAAGGGTGCGCCTTCTTCCGGGGTGTTCTGCGCCCAGTTTTCCGAGCCGCACATCTCGAGGAAGGCGGCTTTGCTGATGCCGCTGGCTTCCGGGGTCATCGCGTCAACGCGCGCACGGGCGAATTCGCGCGGCGCTTCGGCATCGGTCAGGTAGCCGTTTGCATCAGCATCCAAAGCGGTGAATTGCGCATCGCAATCTGCCGTAGGCGCCGTGGCGGGTGCCACTGTTTCGGTCTGTGCAAATGCGGTGCCGCCCAGTGTGACGACAAAGGCCGCGCTCAGCATACTTGCTTGAAATCCACGCATGATGTTCCTCCTTGGAATGATTGGCGCAATGATGAATTGCGACTGCTCAGGTGATAGGAAAACACAGTGGCGGTGATTAAGTTCCGGGCGATTGCCTAGTTATACAACCGAAGATAATATATAGCGGATTATTGCCTATTACGATGCAAAGTTCAGGCAGATAAATTTCGTTTGTGCGTCAGTTTCAAGACCATAAATAAAATATGCCGGGGCATGCAGATCAACTGATCTGAACACCACCGGCACATATGCTTTATCGACCGGTTGCTTTATCAACCAATTATCGCGCCCTGCTCTAGACCGAAGCAGGGCGCGCAGGTTCAGGCCAGATCGCGGATCGTCGCCTCGCGCGCCCAGTAGCGGTGCTTGGCGGTTTCGGGCAGTTTGCTGTAATGGCCAACGCCCGCATCTGGTTCGATACCAGCCCGCGCCAGAATTACCTTCGATCCGTTGCAATGCCCGATCGCCTTCAGGTGGACGAAAGCCTCGTTGACAAAGCCCACGGCTGCAGAATCCTTGGCCAGCTTCTCAGCCACATCGGGTGCCAGGATCATCGCGATCGCATCAAACAGCATCGAAGGCGAGCCTGCCAGTTGGCCGTCGGCCTTCATCTCTCCGCCTTTCAGCTTCAGCATTCCCACTTTGGGTGCCACAGTGAAAACGCTGCCACCTTCGGCCTTGATCGCCGCGATCAGCTTGTCAATCTCGGCCTTGTCCGAGCCTTCGCCAAACAGCAGGCCGATCTTGCGGCCTTGCAGCGTCGGCTTCCAGTTCTTCTGGATCGAAAGCGCATCCGATGGTGCAAGTTCTACGGGTGCACGGAACGGTTTCGCTGCTGCGGGCAAATCCATCCCGATGCCATCCGCAACCCGCTGCGCAAGCCCCGGATCGACGTTTTGCAGATTGGCCAGAACGCGGCTGCGAATATGGTCCAACCCGACCTTCGACAACTCGAACACAAAAGCCGAAGCGATATGGGCTTGCTCGTTTTCGGTTTGCGAGTGCCAGAACATGCGCGGCTGGCTGTAGTGATCGCCAAAGGTTTCGGCGCGGATGCGCAGCTTTTCTCCGGCAACCTCTTGCGGTGCGGTCATAAAGCCCGAGGCACTGGCGCGTGGGCCGGGATCTTCAGCGGCAAGGTCCAGACTGTTCGGCTCGTAATTCGCGCGCCCCTTTGGCACGGCGGTCTGCATCAGACCATCGCGCATCATGTTGGCGTAGGGGCATTTCGGCGCGTTGATCGGGATCTGATGGAAATTGGTCGTCCCCAGCCGGGATTTCTGCGTGTCGAGATAGGAAAACAGCCGCCCTTGCAGCAGCGGATCATCGGAAAAGTCGATGCCCGGCACAATGTTAGAGGGCAGAAACGCAGCTTGCTCATTCTCGGCAAAGTGGTTGTCGGGGTTGCGATCCAGCACCATGCGACCAATCACCCGCAGCGGCACGATCTCTTCTGGGATGATCTTGGTGGGGTCGAGCACATCATAGGGCAGGCTGTCAGCCAGTGCCTGATCGAACACCTGCACCGCGAAATCCCATTCCGGGAAATCACCTGCAGCGATGGCCTCGTGCAGGTCGCGACGGTGGTAGTCGTTGTCGGCGCCTTGCAGCTTGGCGCTTTCATCCCAGACAAGGGATTGCGTGCCCAAACGCGGGCGCCAGTGGAATTTCACAAAGCTTGCAGCGCCTTTGGCATTCACCAGCTTGAACGTATGCACGCCAAAGCCTTCCATCATCCGCAGCGAGCGCGGGATGGCACGGTCAGACATCGCCCACATCACGGTGTGCATGGTTTCTGGCATCAGCGAGACAAAATCCCAGAACGTGTCATGCGCCGAACCGGCTTGCGGATAGCCTTTGTCGGCCTCCATCTTGACCGAGTGGATCAGGTCTGGGAATTTGATCGCGTCTTGGATGAAGAACACCGGGATGTTGTTGCCGACCAGATCCCAATTGCCTTCCTCGGTGTAGAATTTGACCGCAAAGCCACGCACGTCGCGGGGGGTGTCAACCGACCCTGCCCCGCCAGCCACGGTTGAAAACCGCGTGAACAGCGGTGTCTTCTTACCTTTTTCGGCAAACAGCGCAGCTCGACTCAGTTCTGGGATCGGATCAGTACATTCAAAATAGCCATGCGCTGCCGAGCCGCGGGCGTGCACGATACGCTCGGGGATGCGTTCGTGGTCAAAGTGGAAAATCTTTTCCCGCAGGATGAAATCTTCCAACAGGGTCGGGCCGCGGTGACCCGCACGCAGGCTGTTCTGGTTGTCAGAAATCGGCATGCCGCTGTTGGTCGTCAAAGCTTCCCCGCCCTTTTGCTGGGTTTCGCCTGCATTTCCGATTTCGGTATTGTACATAGGACGCGCCATTTTGCTGCCTTTCTGACTGGGTGCTGAGCCGCGACAAGCCGCAAGAATTGGCATTGAAGATGAGACGCGGGTAACGAGCAAGGTTGGATCACAATGCGGCTACGTCTGAAAACGATGTCAGAGGGAATTGGTTCCTGATCATCGAACTCGAGCAAATCGAGAATAGCGAGATTCGGCCAAAATCAGGAATATGGGGCCAAATAACGTGACAAAGGTGGTTGTCCTGCGCCATCAGCTTTTCAGAAGTGATAGTTAATAGAGCGGCAATGCATCGCCTGCCTTCTGCACGAACTTCACCGTCAGTCTTGCGCGGATCGGGGATTGACCTCTCGGCATCTGCCCTCGAAGCGCGCAGCCTGTCCGCCATTTCAGCCCGAAAGCGAGCCTGCGCCTCTTTGTGCCGCAGGGAGGCTTTATGATCAGCAGTTGGCAGGGCGGAAGGGCAGAAAGCCTATCGGTTTCGGCCAGCTTCGGCACTTGTTGCAAAACAAAGAAAAAGCCCATGTTTCCATGGGCTTTTCTGCGGTTCCCGAAGGTCGGACCCAAGGCATAGTCAGCCGATTTGCGCTAACTATGCCCCAATTTACAGACAGTTTCTTACAAACTCAGCTGCACCCGCTCGTGCCGCCGCAAGTGTTGCACTTCATGCAGGTGCCGTTTCGCACCAGCGTGTAGTTGCCACATTCGCCGCAGGGATCGCCCTCGTAGCCTTGCATTTTCGCTTTCACCCGCGCGTCCATTGTCACGGTGCCGCTGGCAAGGGCTGTCGCCCCAGCGCCGCTCAGGGAGCGTGCGGTTTCAGGGATCAGCATGTTCAGCGCCGACACCGGATCGGTGCCATTCGCCAAAGCCATCGCCCCCATGCCGCCTTGCAGCGCCACCAGTTCCGACGGCAGGCGCTTGCGCAGATAGCCGGTGGACGAGATTTGCTTCAGCACTTCCAGCCCGCGCGTGGCGGCTTGGTCCGAAAGCTCGGAGATGTTGCGCTTGCCCTCGTCTTCGCCGCGACCCAGATCGTCAAACGACGCCCCGGTGGGTTTGACATGGGCGAGATCGGTACGATCCAGATAGGAAATCGCCAGCTCGCGGAAGATGTAGTCCAGAATAGAGGTGGCGTTTTTCACAGAATCATTGCCCTGCACCATGCCCGCAGGCTCGAATTTGGTGAAGGTGAAGGCCTCGACAAACTCTTCCAGAGGCACGCCGTATTGCAGACCAACCGAGACCGCGATGGCGAAGTTGTTCATCATGGCGCGGAAGCCTGCGCCTTCCTTGTGCATGTCGATGAAAATCTCGCCCAAGGTGCCGTCGCTGTATTCGCCGGTGCGCAGATAGACCTTATGGCCGCCGACGATGGCTTTTTGGGTGTAGCCCTTGCGGCGCTCCGGCAGCTTGTCGCGGTTGGTGCGGATGATATCTTTGTAGATGATTTTCTCGACGATCTTCTCGGCCAGCACGGCAGCTTTTTCTTGCGCCGAACCGGTGGCGAGAATTTCTTCTGCCTCTTCATCATCTTCCACCAAAGCCGAAGCCAAGGGTTGCGACAGTTTCGAGCCATCGCGGTAAAGTGCGTTTGCTTTGATCCCCAGCGAATGGCTGAGTTCATAGGCTGCCAAAGTCTCGGCAATGGTGGCCGAATTCGGCATGTTGATGGTCTTGGAGATTGCGCCTGAGATGAACGACTGCGCGGCGGCCATCATGTGAATATGGCTTTCCACCGACAGATAGCGCTTGCCGGTTTTACCGCAAGGATTGGCGCAATCGAACACAGAATAATGCGCGGGCTTCAGGAACGGAGCGCCTTCCAGCGTCATCGTGCCGCAAACATGGTCGTTCGCGGCATCAATCTGCGCCTTGGTAAAGCCCAGATGGCGCAGCAGATCAAAGCTGGGGTCCACCAGTTTTTCCGCCGGGATGCCGAGGGTTTTCTTGCAGAAATCTTCGCCAATCGTCCACTGATTGAACACAAAGCGGATGTCGAAAGCCGAAGGCAACGCGGCTTCGATCTTTTCCAACTCGCGCGCGCCAAAGCCGTGGCCGACCAAAGCGGTGGTGTTGATGCCGGGGCAATTGCCGATCGAGCCATGACCGACCGCATAAGCCACGATTTCAGCGGCCTGAGAGGTGGAATAGCCCAGCTTTTCCAAAGCGGCTGGCACCGATTGGTTGATGATCTTGAAATAGCCGCCGCCCGCCAGTTTCTTGAACTTGACCAGTGCAAAGTCAGGCTCGATGCCGGTGGTGTCGCAATCCATCACCAGACCGATGGTGCCGGTGGGGGCAATCACGGTGGTCTGTGCGTTGCGGAACCCATGGGCTTGGCCCAAGGTCAGCGCCTCGTCCCACGCCGATTTCGCCAGTGTCACCAGCGTCTGATCCGGACAGTTGGCGGCATCCAAGGCCACAGGATTGACGTTTACCGCCTCGTAGCCCGATGTTTTGCCGTAAGCCGCCGCGCGGTGATTGCGGATCACCCGAAGCATATGCTGAGCGTTGCGGGCATAGCCGCTGAAGGCGCCCAGTTCGCCCGCCATTTCCGCCGAGGTTGCATAGGAAACCCCGGTCATCAGCGCGGTCAAAGCGCCACAGAAAGCGCGGCCCTCGGTGGAGTCATATCCCAGACCCATGTTCATCAAAAGCCCGCCGATATTGGCATAGCCCAGACCCAAGGTGCGGAAATCATAGGACAATTGCGCGATCTCTTTCGAGGGAAACTGCGCCATCGTGACCGAGATTTCCAGTGTCAGCGTCCAAAGGCGCGTCGCGTGGATATAGGCGTCGGCGTCGAATTTTCCATCCTTGAAGAAGGTCAGAAGGTTCATCGAGGCCAAGTTACAGGCGGTGTCGTCAAGAAACATGTATTCCGAGCACGGGTTCGAGCCGCGAATGGCACCGTCTTCCGGGCAGGTATGCCAAGCGTTCACAGTGTCATGGAACTGGATGCCCGGATCGGCGCAGGCCCAAGCGGCATGGCCAACCTGATCCCAAAGATCACGGGCTTTCAAGGTCTTGGCGGTTTTGCCGTCGGTGCGGCGGATCAGCGCCCAATCGGCATCGTCCTTCACAGCGGTCAGGAAAGCATCGGTGACGCGGACCGAGTTGTTCGAGTTTTGACCGGAGACGGTGATGTAAGCCTCGGAATCCCAATCCACGTCATAGGTGGGGAATTCGATGGATGTGAAACCTTGGCGCGCATATTGCAGGATGCGGTTGGTGTAAGTGTCAGGGATCATGGCCTTTTTGGCCGAACGGATCGCAGCTTTCAGGGCCGGATTCTTGACCGGATCAACCGAATCCTCGGCCGAGCCATCCCATTGGCGGATCGCGGTGAAAATCTCGTTCAGTTTCAGCTCATGCGCCTTGGAGCCTGCGACGAGGCTTGCAACCTTTTGTTCCTCAATGACTTTCCAGTTCACAAAGGCTTCGACATCGGGGTGATCCATGTCGCAGATCACCATTTTGGCCGCGCGCCGCGTGGTGCCGCCCGATTTGATCGCCCCTGCCGCACGGTCGCCGATCTTCAAAAAGCCCATCAGGCCCGAAGATTTACCACCACCCGACAACTTTTCGCCTTCACCGCGCAAGCTGGAAAAGTTGGTGCCAGTGCCAGAGCCATATTTGAACAGCCGCGCCTCACGCACCCACAGATCCATGATGCCGCCGTCGCCGACCAGATCATCCTTTACCGATTGGATGAAGCAAGCATGCGGCTGGGGATGCTCGTAAGCGCTACTAGATTTAGTAAGCTCGCCCGTGACGTGATCAACATAGTAGTGGCCTTGGCTTGGCCCATCAATGCCGTAAGCCCAGTGCAGCCCGGTGTTGAACCATTGCGGGCTGTTGGGCGCCGCCATCTGCCGCGCCAGCATAAAGCGCATCTCATCATAATAGGCCTTTGCATCGCCTTCGGTCGTGAAATAGCCGCCCTTCCAGCCCCAATAGACCCATGCACCAGCCAAGCGGTCGAACACTTGTTTGGCCGAGGTTTCGCCAACCAGACGCTGCTCGGGCGGCAGTTTGGCCAAAGCATCCTCGTCAGGAACCGAACGCCACAGGAATTTGGGAATATCACGTTCTCTCACACGCTTAAGCGCCGCCGGGATACCTGCTTTGCGGAAGTATTTCTGCGCCAGAACGTCCGATGCCACCTGGCTCCAGCCCTGAGGCACCTCTACGGCTTCGTTGCGAAACACCACGGTGCCATCCGGATTGCGGATTTCCGACACCGTCGTCGAGAACGCCATCGCGCCGTATGCACCGGTTGCTTCGGTGGTAAACTTCCGCTCGATTTTCATCTGCCTGTCCCATGTTTCGGCGCGGATTCTGCTGAGCCGCGTCCTTGTCAAAGTCTTTCGCCTTGGCTTTTTCCATCTCACCGCAGCCGAAGTTTGGCTGTGCATCCCTATATTTCGGGGCGCGACGGTGAGCTTTGGAAATACACTGGCACACTACATCTTGTGGCCAGTAACGGCGCGTCATCAACTTGTCGTAAATCCGAACAGGCATCAACGGATTTATTGCACCTACCCACAAGATTTTGTGCTTGACCTAAACCCAATGTCTAGCCGTGCCATCACGCCGATGTGAGAAGATGTGTCAGAGCGCATGCGCCTTGTGCTTCATGTGAAATCTTAACAGCCGCAAAAACCCAAGCCGTGCTGCACCTTTGCGCGGTTTGGTTCAGATCGTGTTGCAGCGGGATGATTCCTCCACAGGCTGCAAAGCCAGCGCAAGCCTAGCGTCGATTGATCAGAATGATTCCCGCAGCAACAAAACCGGCCGCCATCATGAGGCCAAAAGACAACGCTTCGTCAAAAATGAAGTAGCCCAAAATTATCGCAAACAGCGGTGTCAGAAACGAAAAGCTTGCGACGGTCGAGGTTGGATAAACCGACAACAGCCACAGCCAAGTGATGAATACACCCGCCACCACCACGCCCGCCTGCAGCACCAGCCAGACCCAATGCATCGCTTGCACATCGCGGATCAGCGGGCCGAAGAGCGGGCTGGCCGCCAACAAGATTGGCCCTGAAATCAACACCATCCAGAACAATTGCGCCTCTGGTCCGGCCTCGCGTAGCCGGGTTTTGCGCGCCAAAAACGCGGTGCCTGCCCAGCCCCAAGCGCCAACCAACGCCAAGATATCGCCTGCAACACTGGCATGGCCTGATGGACTTTTCGACAGAATCGCCCAAGCCGTGCCGATGAAGGCAAGGCCCAGCCCAAACCCACGCTTGGGGGTGATCCGCTCGTTCGGCAGCCAGAAATGTGCGGCAACCGCCAGCCAAAGCGGCATCGAGTAAAAGATAACCGAGGCACGGCCAACAGCTGTCAGATCCAAAGCCATGAAAAGGCAAAGAAACTCGGCCGCGAACACCGCACCGATCGCAAGGCCGGGTCCAAGATCTGCCCAGCGAACCCGATGCCACAAGCCACGGTATTGCAGCCATGCAAACACGAACGCCACCGCCAAAGCCGAGCGTGCGCCAGCGAAAAACACGGGTTGAAGGCCGCGATTGACCTCTTTCACCACGATCTGATTGACCGCCAGCAGCAAAGTCACCGCAATCAGGGCCGCAAGCCCTACCCTGTCCAGTCGCTCTTTGCGCATCTTGATCCTCGTTTTGGCGTCAACCTCTGGCGCACCCGCTGCGAAGTCAAGCCACGCAAAATCGCTGGCAGCACCGCGCGCTTTCCCTTACACGCGGGCCTATTCAGAGGGAGAGCTTTGCCATGACCGACCTGATCTCGCGCGGCGTCGCAAAAGGCTTGCGGATGACCGATCAGCGCCGCGTTGTTGCACGGGTGATTGCAGTGGCCGACGATCACCCGGATGTCGAAGAACTTTACGCGCGTGCCGTGCAGGTTGATCCGAAAATCTCGCTGGCGACGGTTTATCGCACCGTCAAGATATTCGAGGAAGCGGGCCTGCTGGAGCGGCTGGAATTCGGCGATGGCCGTGCGCGCTATGAAGATGCAGAGCGCGACCATCACGACCATCTGATTGATGTGAATACGGGCCAAGTCATTGAATTTGTGGATCCCGAGATTGAGGCTTTGCAAGAGCGGATCGCGGCGCGGCTGGGCTATCGGCTGATCGGGCATCGGCTGGAATTGCTTGGCGTACCGGTCAAGAAGGGATAGATTTTGGCCTCTGATAACCTGCGCGGCATCCTGTTCATGGTGGTGTCGATGGCCCTGTTCGGGCTTGAAGATATGTTTCTGAAAATGGCGGCTGAAAGCCTGCCGATTGGCGAGATCATCTTTATCTCGGGCGTGTTTGGCGTGGTGATCTTCGCGCTGATGGCCTGGCATGAAGGTCGGCCGGTGTTCAATCGTGCTGCGTTGCATCCGGCTGTTTTGGCGCGTGGCTTGGGTGAAATGGTCGGCACATTTGCCTATATCACAGCCCTTGCGACCGTGCCGTTGTCGACGGTGTCGGCTGTGCTGCAAGCCTTGCCTTTGGCGGTGACGATGGCTGCGGCGCTGTTCATGCAGGAAAAAGTCGGCTGGCGGCGCTGGGTGGCAATTGCGGTGGGATTTGCTGGGGTGATTTTGGTGATCAGGCCCGGCTTGGATGGCTTTCGCCCAGAGGCGCTTTGGGTGCTGATCACGGTGATTGGTCTGACCCTGCGCGATTTGATGGCACGCAAAATCCCCGCAGACACTTCAACCGCACAAATCTCGACCTGGGGGCTGATGTCGGTGGCCTTGCTTGGCGCGCTGATGATGGCAGGTTCGGGTGAGGTTGCTGTGCCAACGCTTTGGGAAAGCTATGCTTTGATCGGGGCGCTGGTGTTTGGCACTGCGGGCTATTGGGCGATCATCGGGGCGACCCGGATCGGCGAAGTCTCGGTCGTAGCCCCCTTCCGCTATGTGCGGCTGGTGTTTGCGGTGCTGATCGGGGCGCTGGTTTTCGCCGAATATCCCGATGTCATAACATTGTGCGGCTCGGCGCTTATCGTGGCCTCGGGGCTTTATTCCTTTGCACGCGAGCGCGCCCGCAAACGCGCGCTTTCCTTGAACGCACCCTTGGGCTAAGACGCCCAAGAGAGCACCATTTCCGCCCATTCGGAGGCCAGACATGAGCACGATCATTGATATCCACGCCCGCGAGATTCTCGACAGCCGCGGCAACCCCACTGTAGAAGTTGATGTGCTGCTGGAAAGCGGCGCGATGGGCCGCGCGGCGGTGCCATCGGGTGCCTCGACCGGCGCGCACGAGGCGAATGAGCGCCGCGATGGCGACAAATCGCGCTACATGGGCAAGGGTGTGCTGGAGGCTGTGGCCGCCGTCAACGGCGAGTTGGCCGAAGAAATTGTCGGCTTTGATGCAACCGAGCAAGTCGGCATCGACCGCACCATGATCGAATTGGACGGCACGCCGAACAAATCGCGTCTGGGCGCAAATGCCATTCTTGGCGTGTCTTTGGCTGTGGCCAAGGCAGCGGCAGAATTCACCGGCCAGCCGCTGTTCCGCTATGTCGGCGGCACCTCGGCGCGGATGCTGCCAGTGCCAATGATGAACATCATCAACGGCGGCGAACATGCTGATAACCCGATTGATATTCAAGAATTCATGATCATGCCGGTTGGGGCTGCGAACGTGAAAGAGGCCATTCGGATGGGCTCGGAAGTGTTCCACACCCTGAAGAAAGAGCTGTCTGCGGCGGGCCATAACACCAACGTGGGTGATGAGGGTGGCTTTGCGCCCGGTCTGAGCTCGGCGCGTGACGCTTTGGATTTCATCCTGAAGTCGATTGAGAAGGCCGGCTACAAACCCGGCGAGGATATGTTCCTTGCGCTGGATTGCGCGGCCACCGAATACTTCAAGGGTGGGCGTTATGAGATGAAGGGCGAAGGCAAATCGCTGTCCATCGAAGAAAACGTCGATTTTCTGGCTGGTCTGGCGGCGGATTATCCGATCATCTCGATCGAAGACGGCTGTTCCGAGGATGACTGGGCGGGCTGGAAGCTGCTGACCGACAAATTGGGCAGCAAGATCCAACTGGTGGGCGACGATCTGTTCGTGACCAACCCGCGCCGTCTGGCCGAGGGCATCAAGCAGGGTGTGGCCAACTCGATGCTGGTGAAGGTCAACCAGATCGGCACTTTGACCGAGACGCTGCAAGCCGTCGATATGGCGCACCGTGCGCGCTATACCAATGTGATGTCGCACCGCTCGGGCGAGACCGAAGACAACACCATCGCCGATCTGGCAGTGGCGACCAACTGCGGCCAGATCAAAACCGGGTCGCTGTCGCGCTCGGACCGGATGGCGAAGTATAACCAACTGATCCGGATTGAGGAAATGCTGGGCGAAACCGCTGAGTTTGCGGGACGTTCAATCCTGCGCGGCTAAGGTTTTTCGCTGATCTTTCAGGCCACGCAGGGCGATGCTTTGCGTGGCTTTTTCATGCGCTGCCACAGTCCCCAAGCCGCCCCGGACTTGATCCGGGGCCTCATGGTGTAAGGTGAGGCCCCGGATCAAGTCCGGGGCGGCGGGGAGAGCGCGCGGGCGGGCGCTAGATTGTGCGCAGCAAACGGTTGGGGCGGAAATCGCCAAGCAGGGGGTGATCGCCCTGCCCTGTGATCTCGGCGGCCAAAGCCTCACCCGCCAAGGCCGAAAGCGTCACACCCGAGTGCATCACGGCTAAACTCAGCCCCGGCAACACGGCCCCGATCAGTGGCAGGCCGTCGGCGGGCACCGGGCGGAAGCCAAGGGTGAAACGGTCCAATTCCAGATCGGGCGCGTTAAAGCGGGCGCGCAGGCGGTGCAGCGTGGCGTCTGCCATGGCCTGCGGGTTGGCGATGGATTCGGATGCATCGGCTTGGTGGTTGACGATGCCGGGGGCAAGGATGGCACCGCTGGCGTCTTGGCGGATTTCCTGATCCGGCGTCACCAGAATGTGGTTGATGCGCCATGTGACGGGTTTGGTGTAGACCATGATGCCGGGGCGGGTCAGCATCGGCAGATCAAGGCCAAGCGGCGCCAAGAGTGCGGGCGACGCCACGCCCGCGGCAAGAACGGTATGGTCAGCGGTGAACGGGCCAATTGCTGTGCGCGCGCCTTTGATCTGGCCTGCGGCCTCGATCAGCGATTTCGCGGCGATGCCACTCAGAACCTTTGCGCCAGACGCTGCGAGCAAGGCGCGGGTCAGCGCTGCGGGGTCAACCGAACCTTCGGCGGCGATGTGCAAGGCTTGCGCAGGGGGATTGGCGACACGAGGCTCTAACGTGGCGATTTCGGCTTGGGTCACGGCTTTGGCTGCATAGCCGAGCGCGGCAAGTTCGGCGGCTTTGGTCTCAAAATCCGCGCCTTGCTGCTCAAACCACAGGGTGCCTTGCCAGTTTGGCGCGGCATCGGGCAGCAGATGGGCAAGGCGGTGATGCGCGGCCATTGCGGCCACCCGCAAGTGATGATGCGCCGGGTTCTCGTAAAAACTCGCATTGATCCAGCCAAAGCTGCGGCCAGAGGCGGCGCTGGCGGGGGTTGCGGCGTCAAGCACCGTCACTTGCGCGCCGTGGCGGGCAAGGTGAAAGGCAAGGCTGGCACCGATGATGCCTGCGCCAATGATCAGGACGGATTGTGCCATCTGGCCCCCCTTTGGTGGCAAATTGGCACGGCGCTGGGGCGGGGGAAAGGGGCTTGCATGGGCAATGGCGCTGCGACAGATTGCAGGTATGAATCACAAGAGCTTTGTTTCTAATCTTGCGCCCGAGGTGAAGGCGCGTCTGCAGATGCGGTCAGATCGGGCGGGTTTGCGGCATTTGGCGGGGCATCTGGGCGCTATTCTGGGGGTTGGCGCGCTGATTTCTTCGGGTGTGCCGGGTTGGTGGCTTTTGCTTCCCGTTCAAGGCGTGTTGATCGTGTTTCTGTTCACGCTGGAGCATGAGGCGACGCATAAGACGCCGTTTGCGTCCGAGCGGTTGAATGAGGTCGTCGGGCATCTGTGCGGGTTTCTGCTGCTTTTGCCGTTTCAGTGGTTTCGCTATTTTCATCTGGCGCATCACCGCTGGACCAATCAACCGGGCAAAGACCCCGAACTTGCGGGCGAAAAGCCGAACCGGATTGCGGCTTGGCTCTGGCATGTCTCGGGTCTGCCCTACTGGAGTGCCGAGGTGCGGCTGCTGATTGATCTGGCGCGCGGGCGGGCCGGGGGCGCATATCTGCCCGCCAGCGCCCTGCCCCGGATTGTGGCCGAGGCGCGCTGGATGCTGGCGGGGTATGCGCTGGTTTTGGCGTCATTGCTGATAAGCCCGCTGCTGTTCTGGGTCTGGCTGTTGCCGGTGCTTTTGGGCCAACCTGCGCTGCGGCTGTATCTGCTGGCCGAGCATGGCGACTGCCCGCAGGTGACGAATATGTTCGAGAACACCCGTACCACCTTTACAACCGCCGCGATGCGGTTTCTGGCGTGGAACATGCCCTATCATACCGAGCATCACGTCTATCCGGCGGTGCCGTTCCACCAATTGCCCGCGTTGCACCAGATCATGCAGGATGAATTGCGGGTGACGAGCCAAGGCTATGCGGCGTTCACCAAGGCTTATCTGACGCGGCGAATGTAACCCACACAAGTTAGCCGTGGCGCGGGGCTTGGCGTGAAGGTAGCAAAGGCGCATGGAAAACGTGCCCCCCAAGAATGAAGACTCGCTGCGTGGCTTTGGCTTTGCGCTGACTGCTTATCTTTTGTGGGGGTTTTTGCCGATCTTCATGAAGGCGGTGGCGCATATCTCACCGGCTGAGGTGATCGCGCATCGGGTGATTTGGTCGATCCCGATTGCTGGTGCAGTTTTGTGGGCGACGGGGCGGACGGCGGATCTGTGGCGGGCGTTGCGCACGCCCAAAATGCTGCTGATGGGATTCGCGACTGCGGCGCTGATCTCGGTCAACTGGGGGATTTATGTCTGGTCGATTGGCGCAGGGCATGCGCTGGACGCGGCTTTGGGCTATTACATCAACCCGCTGTTTTCGGTGTTTCTGGGGGCAATGTTGTTGGGCGAACGCCTGAGTGCGGCGCAGAAATGGGCGATTGCGCTGGCGGCTTTGGCGGTGGTGGTGTTGACGATCGAGGCGGGCAGATTGCCGGTCGTGGCCTTGGGGCTCACGGTCACTTGGGGCATTTATGCTTACCTGAAGAAGTCGCTGCCGATTGGGCCGAATCAAGGGTTCTTTCTTGAGGTTCTGATTCTGCTGCCCTTCGCGATTGGCTATGTGATCTGGGCCGAGGTGACGGGAAGCAGCCATTTCATGGCGGGGGTAACCTCGGACACCGTGTTGCTGCTGGCCTGTGGATTGGTGACGGCGGTGCCGCTGATGATCTATGCCAATGGCGCGAAACTGCTGCGGCTGTCCACCATCGGCATCATGCAATACATTGCGCCCACGATGATCTTTCTGACGGCAGTGTTCGTGTTTGGCGAGCCATTTGGCCGTGGCAAGATGATCGCCTTTCCCATGATCTGGCTGGCTTTGGTGATCTATACGACCTCTTTGGTGCAGCAAGCGCGGGCGGCGGGCAAGTAAATCGCGGCTCTTTTGGCGGCTGATCGCGGCTGATTTTGTCCCAGCTGGGACAAATCTCTGTAGGTTGCGATTTTGAAAAGGAGACCCACTAAATATGGGGCAAGGTTACGGTCGGCTGATCTGACCACCACCGACGGCTGCGGGAACGCCCGTCGTGCTGGGGCAAGATGTTGGCAGGCCGTAGGCGACGCGGGCGGCAAGATAGGCGAAGGCTTGCGCCTCTAGCATATCGCCGTTCAGGCCTGCGGCCTCAATCGGCTCTACCCTGCACGGCATCCGTTGGGCCAGCTGCGCCATCATCGCGGCATTGTGGCGACCACCGCCCGCGACCAGCAAACGGGTGATCGGTTGCGGAAAATGCTCGGCGGCGCGGGCGACAGAGGCTGCGGCAATCCCGGTCATTGTGGCTGCGGCATCGGCGTTTGAGAGTTTATGGGTTTTCTTAAAGAAGGCGTGGAAGTCATTGCGATCCAAGGATTTTGGCGGGATCTTGTGAAAATAAGCCTGCGCGAGAAAGGCTTTCACCAAGGCCTCATCAACCCGCCCATGCGCAGCCAAGGCACCGCCCGCGTCCTGCGCCAGACCAAGGCGCACCTGCATCAGATCATTGATCGGCGCATTGGCGGGGCCGGTGTCAAACGCCAGCAACGCGCCGGGGGAGTCCGGGCTGGGCTGGCTGGGGTCGATCCAGGTGACATTGCCGACGCCGCCAAGGTTCAGGATCGCCAGCGGTTCGGTGGCCTGTATCCATTTGGCACAGGCAAAGTGAAAGAACGGCGCCAAAGGCGCGCCCTGCCCGCCCATCTGCACATCGTTCGAGCGGAAATCCCACACCACCGGCAGGTTCAGCGTTTGCGCCAGAAGTGCGCCGTTTCCAGCCTGATGCGTGCGGCCATGCGCCGGATCATGCGCCAGTGTCTGGCCATGAAAGCCGATCATCTCGGCACCTGTAAAACGGCTGAGCACCTCGGCATGGGCGGTTTCCACCACTTCGGCGGCGGCGGCCACGGCCAGATCCCCCGGCCATTGCCCCAAAGCTTTGCGGATCGTTGTTTGCTCGGCGGTTGAATAGGGGCGGTAGGCGTCGGGGCCGAACTCGACAATCACATGACCGTCGGTGCGCAGCATGGCGGCATCCACACCGTCCAGCGAAGTGCCCGACATTGTGCCAAGCACCCAGATCGCCCCGTGTTTCGCCATCTTCCCCTTGGCCCCCTCGCCCGCTATACCCTGCGAACCTTAAAGCATGAGTGTGCCATGACCTACCATCCGAAATCTGATTTCATGCGTGTGATGTTCGAGCGCGGCTTCGTTGCCGATTGCACGGATTATCAGTCGCTTGACGAGGCTTTGATCAAAGGCGTGGTGCCTGCTTATATCGGCTATGACGCGACGGCAGCCAGTCTGCATGTCGGGCATCTGATGAATATCATGGTGCTGCGCTGGCTGCAAAAGACCGGGCACAAGCCGATCACGCTGATGGGCGGCGGCACCACCAAGGTCGGTGATCCGTCTTTCCGCGCAGAAGAGCGCCCGTTGCTGACGCCCGCCAAGATCGACGAGAATATCGCCGGGCTGAAAAAGGTTTTTGCGAAATACCTGTCCTACGGCGACGGGGCCAGCGATGCGGTGATGCTGAACAATGCCGAATGGCTGGACCATCTGAATTACCTTGATTTCTTGCGCGACATCGGGCGGCATTTCAGCGTCAACCGCATGTTGTCGTTTGAATCGGTGAAATCCCGGCTGGACCGCGAGCAGTCGCTGTCTTTCCTTGAATTCAACTACATGATCTTGCAAGCCTATGATTTTCTTGAAATAAACCGCCGATATGGCTGCATCTTGCAGATGGGTGGATCGGATCAATGGGGCAATATCATCAACGGTATTGATCTGACCCGCCGCGTGCTGGACCATGAAATTTACGGGCTGACCACGCCGCTTTTGACGACGTCGGATGGGCGCAAGATGGGCAAATCGGCCAGTGGTGCTGTCTGGTTGAACGGCGATATGCTGTCGCCCTACGAGTTCTGGCAGTTCTGGCGCAACACCACCGATGCCGATGTCGGCAAATTCCTGAAGATCTTCACCGAGCTTCCGGTAGAGGAATGTGACCGTCTGGGCAGCCTGTCGGGGTCCGAGATCAACGAGGGCAAGATCATCCTCGCTAACCTTGCCACCACGCTTTTGCATGGTGCCGAGGCGGCAGCGGCCGCAGAAGCCACCGCGCGCGAAGTGTTTGAAAAGGGTGGCGTGGGCGATGATTTGCCAACATTGCGGGTCACGGCGTCCGAGTTGACCGAGGGGCTTGGCATCGTGCAGTTGTTCGTGCGCGCCGGACTGGCCGCCACCGGCAAAGACGCCAAGCGCCTTATTCAGGAAGGTGGCGCGCGGATGAATGACGAGGTCGTCACCGATGCCGGCCTGCGCGTGGGCGCCGGCATGTTGGCAGAGCCGCTGAAGCTGACGGCGGGCAAAAAGCGGCATGCCTTGGTCTTGCTTGACTAAACCACCCCTGCGGCCTTGACCTCGCGGGTCTTGGCCAAATCAGGGCTCTGCGGCTCCAGCTTTTTGGGGCTCCAGGTTTCTGGGGCGGCGATGATTTCACAATGGTAAAAATATTCCCGCCGGAGGCTCCTGTCGTTACCGCGGATGCCTCCGGCGGGAATATTTAGGCCAATGTGAAACTGCGCAGAGACAGGCTTGGCAGGTTTCAGACAAGAAAAAGGGGGCCGGACTGGCCCCCTTTTGCGTTTATCTGGCAATGATCACGCCGAGCTTATTCCTGCACGGTGACTTTGGTCATCACGTCCGGGGTCGATGGCGGTTCGCCGCGTTGGATCGCATCGACGACATCCATGCCTTTGATCACTTTGCCAACCACAGTGTATTGGCCGTTCAGGAAATCACCCGGCGCGAACATGATGAAGAACTGGCTGTTGGCAGAATCGGGGTCAGAGGACCGCGCCATGCCAACCGTGCCACGCGCAAACGGCACATCGGAAAATTCGGCCGGAATGTTGGCCATATCCGAACCACCCGTGCCCGCCATCGCCGTGTCGCCACCCGCTTTGCCAAATTGCACATCGCCGGTCTGCGCCATGAAGCCGTCGATCACGCGGTGAAACACCACGCCATCATATGCGCCTTTTTGCGCCAAAGCGACGATCTGAGCCACATGCTTCGGCGCGTCTTTGGTATCAAGATCAATCACGATCTCGCCCTTGGCCGCACCCGAAACCTCGATCACCAGATTCGGACCCGGGCCGTCGCCTTCGGCAAAAGCCGGGGCGGCGGTCAGCAGCAAAGCCGCAAGGATGTTACGCAACATCAGCAGCCACCCGCACGGTGATCATACGGTCGGGGTTTGCTGGCGGCTCGCCCTTGGTGATTTTGTCGACATGCTCCATGCCTTTGATCACGCGGCCATAAACCGTGTATTGGCGGTTCAGGAAGTGGTTGTCGGAAAAGTTGATGAAGAACTGGCTGTTGGCCGAATTCGGGCTGGACGAGCGTGCCGCACCGATGGTGCCACGGTCATGCGGGATGCCAGAAAATTCTGCCGGAAGATCAGGATGCTCTGACCCGCCGGTGCCTGCGCGGCGCAGGTTGAAATCGCTTTCCATATTGCCATTGGCGACATCGCCGGTCTGCGCCATGAAGCCGTCAATCACGCGGTGAAAGCAGACGTTGTCATAGGCTTTCGCACGGGCAAGGGTTTTCATCCGCTCGACATGTTTCGGCGCGATCTCGGGCAGCATTTCCAGCACGACCTCGCCATCTTTCAGGGTGATGATGATGGTGTTTTCCGGGTCTTTGATCTCGGCCATAGGGCGCATCCTTCTTTTGATCTGGGGCGGAAAGTAACCATCCATGGGCAGAAGGGGAAGGGCTTTAGGTTGACGAATGTGTCAGATCGGCGGAAACAGTTGCAAACAGTTATGGAGGCATCAATGGCCTGGAAGACTATCGACGATATGGCGCTGGCGGGAAAGGTCGTTTTGACCCGTGTGGATATCAACGTGCCGATGGAAAACGGTCAGGTCAGCGATGCGACGCGGATCGAGAAGATCGCTCCCACGGTCGAGGATTTGATCGCGCGCGGCGCGAAGGTGGTGCTGCTGGCGCATTTTGATCGGCCCAAGGGCAAGGTCGTGCCAGAGATGAGCCTGATCCATGTGAAACCCGCGTTGGAGGCGGCTTTGGGTCGTCGCGTGGTGTTTGCCAGCGATTGCATCGGCGATGCCGCGAAGGCCGCGATTGCCGAGGCGGCGCAGGGCGATGTGGTGTTGTTGGAGAACACCCGCTTTCACGGTGGTGAAGAAAAGAACGATTCAAAACTGGCGGCAGAGATGGCGGCTTTGGGCGATATGTTCGTCAATGATGCCTTCTCGGCGGCACACCGCGCGCATGCGTCGACCGCTGGGATTGCGGCCTTGCTGCCCTCGGCTGCGGGGCGGTTGATGGAGGCCGAGTTGAAGGCGCTTGAGGCCGCTTTGGGCGATCCGGTGCGGCCTGTTGTGGCTGTTGTTGGGGGGGCGAAGGTCTCTACCAAGCTGGAACTGCTGGGCAATCTGGTCGGCAAGGTTGATCATCTGGTGATCGGTGGCGGTATGGCCAATACGTTTTTGGTCGCCCAAGGCATTGAGGTCGGCAAATCCTTGGCCGAGCGGGATATGGCCGCGACGGCGCTTGAGATCATTGAGAAGGCCAAGGCTTCGGGCTGTGTGATCCATCTGCCCGTTGATGTGGTGGTGGCGCGGGAATTCAAGGCGGGGGCTGCAAATGAGACGGTTGGCGTCAAGGATTGCCCCAGTGATGCGATGATTTTGGATGCGGGGCCGAAGACTGTCGCGGCGCTTACTAAGGTTTTTGAGGGCTGCAAGACCCTGATCTGGAACGGGCCGCTTGGGGCGTTTGAGATTGAGCCGTTCAATATGGCCACCAATGCGGCGGCGATGGCTGCGGCACGGCTGACGCGCGAGGGGAAATTGGTTTCGGTCGCGGGCGGCGGTGATACGGTTGCTGCGTTAAATCAGGCCGGGGCTGCGGCGGATTTCACCTTTATCTCGACCGCCGGCGGCGCGTTTCTGGAGTGGATGGAGGGCAAGACTTTGCCGGGGGTTGCAGCGCTGGGCTAGCTGTCCACGCGCGGACACAGGCCGCGTTTATGACAAATCAACGGGTTAGCATGGGGTCATTCATATCCTGTTAACCCATTGATTGGCAGCCCTGCGCCCTGCCCTTGCGCGTGCGATGCCGCCTGGCCCTTGCGCGCACCATCTGCGGCACCCGCGGGGGGCCAGATGCCATTTGGCGCGCGGTTTCAGAGTGGGCGCTGAAAGTTCTGGCTTATCTGACCGCCGCTTTGCATGATCAGGCCAAGTTTGTGGGAGTGGTTTATGGCGATCTGGGCTTTGGTGACGGGGGCCTCGGAGGGCCTGGGGCGGGAGTTTGCGACGCTCGCGGCCAAGGATGGCTTTGATGTCATTCTGACCGCACGTTCGGTCGAAAAACTGGAAGCCCATGCCACCAGCCTGCGCCGCGCCTATAATGTTGCAGTTGAGGTCATCCCCGCCGATCTGACCGATCCTGTCGCGGTGGAACGGCTGTGGGATCAGGCGAGCGCGGGCCGCCAGATCGGGATTTTGGTGAACAATGCCGGACTGGGCCGCAATGGCGATCTGGCCGAGGCCGAGGGCTGGCCGCGCGAGGCCGATAGTATCGCGGTGAATATCATTGCCGCGACGATCCTTTTGAAACGGGCGGCGGCGCATATGAAGGCGCATAACTCGGGCGGGATATTGAATGTGGCCTCAACTGCCGGGTTCATGCCGGGGCCGCATATGGCGGTGTATCACGCCAGCAAAGCCTATCTTCTTAGCCTATCAGAAGCGGTGTCTGAAGAATTGCGCGGCACGGCTGTGACGGTGACAGCGCTGTGTCCCGGCCCGACCGCGACGCAGTTTTTCGCGTCCGACGGGGCAGAGAAGAAAACCCTGATCACTCGGTTGCCGATGCCCTCCGCCGCAAGTGTCGCACAGGCGGGCTGGGCTGCGATGGTCAAAGGTCGGCGGGTGAAAGTGGTGGGGATCAGCAACAAGATCTTTGCGTTTTTCCCGCGCCTTGCCCCCCGCCGTCTGGTGGCCTTTTCAGCGGGAGTTTTCCTGAAACGCCGCTGGTAAGCCTCTGTTAGCGCAACCAATATTGCGCCACGCCCCGAACCTTTCTACCACGAAGCTAACCTTTCCCGGATGGAGTATAAGATGCGCGCGACCAAAGCTGTTCAGAAGATCCTTGCCAATTACGAAGGCGAAACCCCCGGCGTGAAGGCCAATCTGTGCCGGATGCTGATGGAGGGTAAACTGGGCGGCACCGGCAAGATGATCATTCTGCCAGTCGATCAGGGCTTTGAGCATGGGCCTGCGCGCAATTTCGCGGTCAATCCGGCGGGTTATGATCCGCATTACCACTACCAGCTGGCGATTGACGCGGGCTTGAACGCTTTTGCCTCACCCTTGGGGATGCTGGAAGCGGGCGCGGACACCTTTGCCGGGCAAATCCCGACGATTTTGAAGGTGAACTCGGCCAACAGCCTGATGAGCGATACGGCGGGCAAGAATCAGGCGGTGACGGCAAGCGTCGATGATGCGTTGCGGTTGGGCTGTGCGGCGATTGGCTTTACGATCTATCCGGGGTCGGACATGCAGCTGGATATGTATGAAGAAATCGTCGCCATGCGCAAAGAGGCTGCGGCCAAGGGTGTGGCGACGGTGATTTGGTCGTATCCGCGCGGTGAGGCGATCACCAAAGACGGCGAAACCGCGATTGATGTGGCCGCTTATGCGGCGCAGATCGCGGCGCTGCTGGGCGCGCATATCATCAAGATCAAGCTTTCGACCGATCATCTGATGCTGCCAGAGGCGAAGAAGGTCTATGAAGCACAGAAGATCGACGTGGCAACCCAAGCCGCGCGGGTGAAGCATTGCATGGATGCAAGCTTTGCGGGCCGTCGGATTGTGGTGTTCTCGGGTGGCGCTGCCAAGGGTGAGGATGCGGTGTATGACGATGCCCGCGCGATCCGCGATGGCGGCGGCAATGGATCTATCATCGGGCGGAACAGCTTCCAGCGTAAGCGCGAGGATGCTTTGGCGATGCTGTCGAAGCTGGTCGATATCTACAAGGGCAAAGCCTGATGCGTTTGGCCCCTGCGCTTGCGGTTCTGCTGTGGGTTGCGGGGGCCGCTGCCGCCCAAGAGACCGAGGCCCTGCCACCGGGCTATCCGCCGAAATTGGGCGGTGCTGCGGGGCAACTCGGTGATACATCGGTCGCTTGGGAGTTTTTCGATTTCTCAATCGGGGCGTTTGATGCCTCGGCCTGGGTGGACCGCGATTACAACAGCGGCACGGTGCGGCTTCATTTGATGGGCTATGCGCCGGGCAAACCCGATGACACCCGCAACCGGCTGTTGGCGCAGGGCGATTTCGGCAAGGCGTTTCATACTGGTGCTGCAGAGATGCCGCTGGTCGAGGTGTTGCAGGGGTCTGACGTGGATGGGCCAAAGCTGACCTCGAAGGGGCAACGGGCCGAGATTGTGGTCGAAAGCATTGGTCCACTGCCCGAAAACAGCTATCTGCGGCATGTGACGGGACGGCTGACGGCGCGGGTCTGTCCGCAGGATTGGCCGCTCAAATCATGCCAGACGATTGCGCTGCAGTTTGAGACCGATGTGCAGATGGGCAGCGCTGTTGCGGTAACGCCTTAGGCTGTGCGCCGTTGCGTTTTTTCATTTCATCGCTGCAGGTTATGTGGCAAGATGGCCAAACGAATTGCCCCCGATCAGAGGGGCGAACGTTGAGGCGAGACAGATGATCCAGACCCAATCCCGGCCAGCCTTTGGCGGCATGTTGTTTTTGATGGCAACCTTCACCTTGGGCAGTTATTTCGCCTTCGCGGCGATCCAAGGCGATTACGGCGTGTTCCGCCGGGTGCAGATCAACGCGGAAGCGGCGGATTTGCGGGCCGAGCGGGATCAGTTGGCGGCAGAGCTGTCGCGCACCCGCAACCTGACCAAGCGGCTGTCGGACGATTATCTGGACGTTGACTTGTTGGACGAGCAGTTGCGCGATGTTTTGGGCTATTTGCGCGCCGATGAGGTTGTTATTCGGTAAGACATGGTGCGGGATATCACGCACCCTACGGCTGTTGGGCTGGTGAAGCCTCCGGCGGGGATATTTTAGCAGAGAGGATGACCTGAGCGCGCGCCTGTATGAGGCGGTGCGCTATTGTTTGCAGGGGTTCTCTGCGGCATTCGTTTTTCGTTTTGCGTTGTTTCTCCGATGCGGTATATATGGTTTAACACTAAACTATATTTGCAACGTTACGGGAGGACGCCGCTTTGGCAACGAAGAAAGCCCCTGAGAAATCAAACGTCTCGAAGGAGGAACTGCTGAAGTTCTACCGCGAGATGCTGCTGATCCGCCGATTCGAGGAAAAGGCCGGCCAGCTTTATGGCATGGGTCTGATCGGTGGTTTTTGCCATTTGTATATCGGCCAGGAAGCCGTGGTTGTGGGGCTAGAGGCCTGCACCAAGGAAGGTGACAAGCGGATCACCTCGTATCGCGATCACGGCCATATGCTGGCTTGCGGGATGGACGCCAATGGCGTGATGGCCGAATTGACCGGACGTGAGGGCGGCTATTCGCGCGGCAAGGGCGGCAGTATGCATATGTTCAGCCGCGAAAAGCATTTCTACGGCGGGCATGGCATTGTGGGCGCTCAGGTGCCTCTGGGCGCGGGGCTTGCGTTTGCCGATAAGTACAAGGGCAATGACAATGTGACCTTTACCTATTTCGGCGATGGTGCGGCGAACCAAGGTCAGGTTTATGAGACCTACAACATGGCAGAGCTTTGGGCGCTGCCGGTGATTTTTGTGATTGAAAACAACCACTACGCAATGGGGACTTCGCAGGCTCGGTCTACGAAATCCGAGACTTTGTTTGGCCGTGGTCTGGCTTACGGTATCCCCGGCGAGCAGGTTGACGGCATGGATGTGCTGGCGGTCAAGGAAGCGGGCGAGAAGGCCGTGGCGCATTGCCGGGCTGGCAAGGGGCCGTATATTCTTGAAATGATGACCTATCGCTATCGTGGCCATTCGATGTCGGATCCGGCGAAATATCGCACCCGCGAAGAGGTTGAAAAGATGAAATCCGAGAAGGATGCCATCGAACATGTGCGCGATCTGCTGTTGAACGCTGGGCTTTCGTCGGATGAAGAGCTGAAGGCGATTGATAAGTCGATCAAGGAAGTTGTGAATGCCTCGGCTGAATTCGCCAAGGCCAGCCCGGAGCCCGCGTTGAGCGAGCTTTGGACCGATATTTACGCCTGAGGGGAGAGAACCATGGCAGTAGACGTATTGATGCCGGCGCTTTCTCCGACGATGGAGGAAGGCACCTTGGCCAAGTGGTTGGTCAAGGAAGGCGATGTGGTGAAATCCGGGCAGATCATTGCCGAGATTGAAACCGACAAGGCGACGATGGAGTTTGAGGCGGTGGATGAGGGCATTGTGGGCCGGATTCTGATCGCGGAAGGCACTTCGGGCGTGAAGGTCAACACAGCAATCATGGTGTTGGTTGAGGCGGGCGAGTCGGCGGATGCGGCGCCTGCCCCTGCGGCGGCACCGGTCGTGGCGGCGGCACCTGTTGCTGCTGCGGCGGCGCCTGTTGCGGCTGCTGCAGCGGCGGCCCCGGTGGCTGTGGTGTCGAAAGCCAGCGCGGATTGGCCGGAAGGCACCCCGATGAAGACCATGACCGTGCGCGAGGCTTTGCGCGAGGCGATGGCAGAAGAAATGCGCGCCAATCCGGCTGTGATGCTGATGGGCGAGGAAGTTGGCGAGTATCAGGGCGCTTACAAGATTTCCCAAGGCTTGCTGGACGAATTCGGGCCTAAGCGCGTGGTGGATACGCCGATCACCGAGATGGGCTTTACCGGCATTGCAGTGGGCGCGGCTTGGGGCGGTTTGAACCCGATTGTGGAGTTCATGACGTTTAACTTTGCGCTGCAAGCCATTGATCATCTGCTCAATTCTGCCGCCAAGACCAATTATATGTCGGGTGGTCAGTTGGGTTGCCCGATCGTGTTCCGGGGTGCCAATGGTGCGGCGGCACGGGTTGGCGCGCAGCACAGTCAGGATTTCACCGCTTGGTATGCGGCAATTCCGGGCCTGAAAGTGGTGTCGCCCTATTCGGCGGCGGATGCCAAGGGCTTGTTGAAGCAGGCTATTCGGGATCGTAACCCGGTGATCTTCCTTGAAAATGAGATCATGTATGGTCAGTCTTTCGAAGTGCCCGATCTGCCGGATTTCACCATCCCATTCGGCAAGGCACGCATCTGGCGTGAGGGCACGGATGTGACCATCGTGTCGTTCAGCATTGGCATGAAGTATGCGCTGGAAGCCGCTGATTTGCTTGCGAAAGAAGGCATCTCGGCCGAGGTGATTGATCTGCGCACCCTGCGCCCGATTGATTACGATACCGTGCTGGCTTCGGTGCAGAAAACCAATCGCTGTGTGACGGTGGAAGAAGGCTTCCCGGTTGGGTCCATCGGCGACCATCTGGCCAGCACGATCATGCAGCGGGCGTTTGATTATCTGGATGCGCCGGTAATCACCTGCACGGGCAAGGATGTGCCGATGCCTTATGCGGCCAACCTTGAAAAGCTGGCTTTGGTGACGACTGCGGAAGTGGTCGCTGCCGTCAAATCTGTTTGCTACCGTTAAGGAGGGGATGATGGCGATTGAAATTCTGATGCCCGCGCTTTCTCCGACGATGGAGGAAGGCACCCTTGCCAAATGGTTGGTGAAGGAAGGCGATGTGGTGAAATCGGGTCAGATTCTGGCCGAGATTGAAACCGACAAGGCGACGATGGAGTTCGAGGCGGTGGATGAAGGCACGATTGGCCGGATTCTGGTGGCGGAGGGCACTGCGGGCGTCAAGGTGAACACGGCGATTGCGGTGTTGCTTGAGGATGGCGAGTCTGCGGATGCGACGCCTGCCCCGGCCAAGGCTGCGGCCCCGGCTGCTGCGGCGGCGGCTCCGGCAGCGGTGGCTGCGCCGAAAGCGGCGGGGGCTGCGCGCGTGTTTGCGTCACCTTTGGCGCGGCGTATTGCGGCGGAAAAAGGCTTGGATTTGGCCTCGGTTCAGGGATCTGGCCCGCACGGCCGGATCGTGCGCGCCGATGTTGAGGCGGCGAAGGCGGGTGCTGCGGCGCCGGTTGCGGCTGTCGCGGCCCCTGTGGCAGAGGCGAAGGCGGCTGTTGCCCCGGCGATGGCCTCTGGTCCGTCGACGGAAGTGGTGCTGAAAACCTATGCAGACCGCCCGTTTACCGAAGTGAAGCTGGACGGGATGCGCAAGACCATTGCCGCGCGTCTCACTGAGGCCAAGCAGACCGTGCCGCATTTCTACCTGCGCCGCGATATCGAGCTGGATGCGCTGATGGCGTTCCGGGCCGAGTTGAACGCCAAGCTGGAAGGCCGGGGTGTCAAGCTGTCGGTCAATGATTTCGTGATCAAGGCCTGTGCTTTGGCGTTGCAGCAGGTGCCCGCGGCCAATGCGGTTTGGGCTGGCGACCGGGTGTTGCAGTTCAAGAAGTCTGACGTGGCCGTGGCTGTGGCGATTGAGGGCGGCTTGTTCACCCCAGTGCTGCGCGATGCCGAGGCGAAATCCTTGTCGGCACTGTCCGCCGAGATGAAGGATCTGGCCAAGCGCGCGCGGGATCGGAAATTGGCCCCGGCAGAATATCAGGGCGGCAGTTTTGCGATCTCGAACCTTGGCATGTTCGGCATTGATAACTTTGATGCGATCATCAACCCGCCGCATGCCGCGATTTTGGCGGTAGGGGCCGGGGTTGCCAAGGCGATTGTCAAGAATGGCGCTGTGGTGGTTGGCACGGTGATGTCGGTGACATTGTCGGTGGATCACCGGGTGATTGACGGGGCTTTGGGGGCGACTTTGGTCAATGCGATCAAGGACAATCTGGAGAATCCGCTGGCAATGCTGGCGTGATCTGAGGCACAGAAAAGCCCGCCGAGCGTGATCTCGGCGGGCTTTTTCTATCAAGCGTTGTTTTGCGCGGGAATGCCGCGCGGGGGTTTCACACCCCCGAACCCCCGTGGGATATTTCCAAACAGATGAAATAAATTTTAGATAAGTTTTACGCGGTTTTAAGGCGTTAAATTTCGCCCGCGATCAACTGATCCATCGTAACCGAGGGCTGCGCGCAGCCGGCCTCGCCCACAACGCGGGCGGGCACGCCTGCGACCGTGGTGTTATGCGGCACATCATGCAGCACGACCGAGCCTGCCGCGATGCGCGAGCAGTGGCCGACGTGGATATTGCCAAGGACCTTGGCCCCTGCCCCAATCATCACGCCATCGCCGATCTTCGGGTGGCGGTCGCCATCTTCTTTGCCGGTGCCGCCAAGCGTGACAGAATGCAGCATCGACACGTTATCGCCGACCACAGCGGTTTCACCAATGACGATGGAATGGGCGTGGTCGATCATGATGCCGCGACCGATGCGGGCATTGGGGTGAATATCGACGCCAAACACCTCGGACACCCGCATTTGTACGAAATACGACATATCCTTGCGGCCATTTTGCCAAAGCCAATGGCCGATACGATAGGCTTGGATGGCCTGATAGCCTTTGAAGAACAGGATTGGCTGGATGAAGCGCAGGCAGGCCGGGTCACGATCAAACACCGCTGTCACATCGGCGCGGGCGGCTTGGCCAAGGTCCGGGTCCGAGGCATAAGCCTCATCCGCGATTTCGCGCAGGATCTGTTCAGACATCTCACCGCTGGCAAGTTTCAGCGAAAATCGATAGGCCAAAGCGCGTTCGAGGCTGGAATGGTGCAGCAGCGAAGAGTGGATCAGGCCACCCAGCAGCGGTTCTGCCCGCAGCATATCGAACGCCTCTTCGCGCACACGGCGCCAGACAGGATCAAGAGAGCTGATTTTTGCGCTGGTTTCGGCCATGTTAAATCTCCTGCTGCCAGAGATATTAGCATATGGCGCGCGTCTGCAACAGTGCCAAGGGGGGATTTTGCTATTTCGCGCAGGCAGCCTGTTTGCGTGCGGCAAGGCTGCTTGCGACCAGCGCCAAGGCCTGCAGGAAACCGGCGGAGCCTTGATTGCTGCAGCGCGGACCAGTCTCGGCAAGTGCGCGCGCCATAAGGCTGCCGTTGCCCCAGACGGGATGCGCGCGGCCAAAACGCTTGGCATAGCGGTGTGCGGCATCGGCTTGGCAGGTCAGGCGGGCGATAAGCCCGGTTCGCCTCGGTCGGCGCATGCGTCATCACGGTTGAGGGGTTGCGCAGAATGTCCTTCAACACGCCCACATTCTGCGGCGTCGTCGTCACCACCTGCCGCGGGTTCTCGCCCAGCCGCAACGCAAACTGCAACTGATCCCAAGCAGCTTCGGCTTTCGGCCATTTCGCCAGCTCGTCCACCCAAGCCGCATCAAACTGCGGCCCGCGCAAGGAATTCGGATCATGCGCGGAAAACACCTGCGCAATCGCGCCATTTGGCCAGACCAGCTGCTTTTTCGTCGCCTGCCAGTCCGGGCGCCGGTCAGGCGGTGTGCAGGCAAGGATGCCGCTTTGACCCTCGATCATCACCGCGATCACCTGATCCACAGTCTCGCCCACCAAGGCCACGCGGCGCGAGCGCCCAAGATCCAGCGGCCCCGCACCCTCAACCTCGGCCCGCACCCATTCCGAGCCGGCACGGGTTTTCCCCGCGCCGCGCCCTCCCATGATCACCCATGTTTTCCACGCCCCCGCGGGGGGCAACTGATGCGGCAATGCCCAAAACTCGAACAACCATGGCAGCGACAACAGCGCGTTCTCGCTCAGGTCATCCAGAAACGCATCAACTTCAGCTTGCGTCGCGCAAGCGAGCCAATCTGCCCCCGATCTCATCGCGTGCGGCGTGTAGGTCGAGGATGCCGGTTCCGACAGACCCGGCAAGTTGTTTGCGAAGTTTTTCAAGACGTCCCCTTTCAGTATGGATCAGATCCATCGCCAACCGCACATCGCGCACCGTTTGCGGCAGCGCTTTGGTGTTGTCGAACAGGCCCGCTTTCACCGCATTGACGGCGTTCAAAAGATCGCTCAGCGCGGTTTCATAATGTTGCTCTGCTGCCGCCAGCAGATCATCTGGCGGCTGATACTCTCCGATGGAGAAATTGACTGTCATGCTCGTTTTGCCCGCCTTCTCATGCCGCCCCCGCACAAGTGAAATGAAAGAACGACGCAAAGGGACACACCTTTGGCCGTTCGCCCACCTCATCCAGCATTAGACATCAATAGATCAAACTGCGTGAAAAGTCAATAAATCCGTTTAATATCAGATAGTTGCAGGCCTATCTGTTTACGATCCGTTAACTTTTGCGCGCAATCACGGCCGCTGTCGCGGTCACTTCCACCTCCGGCAGCGCGCGCCAAAGCCGGGACAAAACGGCTGAATTCATGCGGTGCGAAAAACTGCCCTTCAGCGTCAAACCACAACATATGGTGCATTGCTGTGGGTTTTCTGCGGCAAAACCACTCTGTCCCCGCGGGGACAACGCAGAACACGCGCAAATGTTGGGGCAAATGCGCCTGGTCTCATCGCCCAAAAGCCGATTCTACCTTACGGTTTTGTCCCCGCGGGGACAGCATCTGCCGCTGCAGGTCAGATGCGCAAATCTGATCGCGCCCCTATGGCTGCATCGGCAATTGTAGCGCGAAAACTTCGCTGCTGATGATGCGCTGATGTTCGATCAACCAGCTGAACGGCAGCGACCACACGATCTCATCCCCGGCTTTGATCTGGTTTGCGGCAACCGCCGGGTCCAGCGCGGCATAGCCCAGCGAAAACACAATGGATTGCACATTGGCCACCGCAGCCATGGGTGGCGCGCCCCCATAAGGCAAATCCTGATCCAGCCGCCCCGGCAACAGCACCTTGCCCTCTAGCACGCCCCCCGCCGCCAACGGGCGCGCATAGGCGACCTCGGGGCTTTCCACCTTCATGCCAGCTGGCACCTGCGGCACAAATTTCGCCACCCGAAACACCCCATCCGCCTCAAGCCAATGCCAGGCATAGTCGGGGTCAACCGTGCGAAACCCGGTCACCGAAGTCCGATACAGCCGATCAAACACATAGACCGCCGCCTTGCCGCCATTCTGCACCCGGTAAAGCCCGACCACCCCAGAAGGTGCAGCCTCCCACGTCACGCTGACACTGACATCGCTTCGCTCAGCCATCGTTTGCTCCTGTGCCTCGGCACTCATTGTCATCAATCCAAAGGCCAAAGCCAGCCCGCGCATCTAGTAAGCGGTGCGCGGCGGTTGGCCGAGTTCCGAGCGGATTTTGTTCTCGGTATGCGGGTTGTTCTGATAGGGCGGCAGACCCACAGCAGCCAGCTCGTCATTCTCGACCCCGCCGGTCTTGTTGCCGCTCCAGGTGCCGTTCTGCGCCTGCTCGCAATGCACCAATTCGTGCCCAAGCCCCACCGCCGGCGGTCGGGTCATATAGGGCTGAGATCCATCGCCGATCTGGGTTTTATCCGGGTTGTAGTTCAGCGTGCTGCCAGACCCCGGCCCCGCCGTCCCGTCAGGCCGCAAATTCGCGCCCGGCCCGGTGCCGTTGACGCTGTTCCCGTCCGCCGAGGCCACGATCTTCACCGGCCCCTTGCCCGGCGCGTTCAGGCTGCTGATCAGATCATGCCCGGTCGGGGTGGAGTCCAGCCGCTTGAGATCCAGCACCACTGCGTCGCGGTAAGCTTTGGTGCCGACGATCGTGATATTCGGGCCAACATGGGTGACGGTGGTGCCATCAGGCAGCACCTCCTCCCAGATATTCAGCGCCCCCGGTTCCCCCGGCGCCGGGGTGGCGACGATGCCGATCAGAACCGTCGGCAAGCCCAACATGATCGCCCCGCCCTTCACCGTCGGATCGAACTGGCGGGCGGCGGGAAGACCGCCGATCAACACCGTGGGCGAGCCAAAGATGATCGCGTCGACAGGCACCGGGATCGGGGCGATGCAGGCGCACAGATCGGTCATGCGCGCGGCAGGAAGAGAGCCCACCAGAACCGTCACCATCGCAGGCGGAATGATCGGCAACAGCGCCCCCATACACATCGGGCAGGTGTGCATATCCGTCACACGGGCTGCAGGAAATCCGACCATGACAAAGCCTTTGAGCATACAATGAGAGGAAGGCTAGGCTTGGGGGGGCCTTCTGTCAAGAAATCGCTGGGGCCAGGAGGGGTTCCGGGGCCGGTCCCAAGTCGGGACCTCTTTTATGTTTGTGATATCAAGGGGAGGGTGTGGTGGATCCAAGGGTGTGTTAAAGCTTGGCCCTGCCTGCGCCACGCAATTCGACAGGTGGCGGTCGCATCACCCGCCAGAGTGCGGGGCGGTGCGACGGGCAATCACAGCAAGCGCGTAAGCGACAAGATAATCATTCAGCGCAAGTGACGCTGCGCGCGCGGCATCCGCATTGCCCGCAGCTACGGCCAGCAACATCTGGCGGTGCAGCGCCCCACCGCGCCTGATCTCGTCCGCCTCATCGCGGATGTAGGTGATCCAGAACCGCCGCGACAGCGCCTGAAGCGGCAACATCGCCGCACTCAGATACGGATTTTGCGATGCGTCGATGATCATTGCGTGGGTTTTGCGCACGGTGTCGGTATATTCGCGCAGCGCAAAAGGGCCATCCAGCACGCCCGCCAAATCTTGCATGGCAGCCCGTTGAGACACAGTGGCGCGGGCAGACGCCAGTTCCACCGACAGCACCTCTATCGGGCGGCGCAGTTCCAGCGCGCTGAGTTGATCTTCCACCGATATGGCGGGGATCTCGAGCCCCTTGCTGGGATGCACCCGGATCATGCGGCTGGAGGCAAGCCGTTGAATCGCTTCACGGATCGGCGTGCGGCCCAGCCCCATGATCTCGACCAGTTGGCTTTCCGACACCATCGAGCCGGGTTTCAGATCGCCATGTTCGATCATGCGCTGCAACTGGTCGATGGCTTGATCGGTCTTGGTCATATCCCGCCCTGTCTGGCTTTTCGGTGCCAATCTTACAAACATTCCGCTTGACACACCACCGATATATTGGCCGTATATCTTATACCCCCCCCCGTGATAAGGCCCCACCAATGAAATACGCACCGCATCTTGAACCCTGTCCGCTGCCGTTCTCGCCGTTCAAAAGCTGCACCGTTCCGCGCCCGATTGGCTGGCTTTCCAGCGTCAGTGCGACTGGAGTTGAAAATATCGCGCCATACAGCCAGTGGCAGAACCTGACCTTCGATCCGCCAATGGTGATGTTCGCCGCCAACCGCTACCCGGATGGGCGGCGCAAGGATACGGTGCTGAACGCTGAAGAAACCGGCTGGTTTGTCTGGAACATGGCAACCTACGCGCTGCGCGAAGCAGTGAACCTAAGCGCGATGGCGCTGCCACCAGACGAAAGCGAATTTGATCATCTGCAAGTGACCCGCGAATACGCCGACAATTACCGCGTGCCGATGGTGGCAGAAAGCCCCTGCAAATTTGAGTGCCGCTATTTGAACACCCACACGCAGCGCGGAGCGTCGGCTGTAGGCACGGTGGATATTGTGTTCGCGCAGGTAGAGCTGATCCATATTAACGATCAGGTAATCCGTCCTGATGGCAGGTTGGACATAGCTCAGATCGCCCCCATCGCCCGCATGGGCTATTTCGACTATGCAGTCATCCGCGACACATTCGAGATGCGGGTTCCGGGGGCTGATACTGACGCGCAGGCCGGGCTGGAGGGGCGCAGTTGAGCTGAGCGGGTTTGAAATTGAGCGCGACGGCGCAGGGTTGTTGCCCGATATGTTCCAAACAAATCGGGGCGCGCCTGACTGCCCCCGGCAGGCGCGAATTGCGCCAGCCCAGTCAGGCGGGACCCGATTTCTGATGCGTTGGGTTGTGGCACGGCGCCCCTTGCGCGACGGCGTGCCGCCTTATGCGCAATGAACCGGAAAACTCTGCCCCGCAGAGTTTTCTTTCGGTTCTGGGAAAGATGGCAAAGGGTGGATCAGGGGCTCGCCCGTTTTCTTTCGGTTTGGAACTAAAAAAGCGTGGTTATTCTTGCACCCCAACCGCCGCTTCTTCACCCTTCGCCGCCTCAATCGCCCGCCATTTGACCACATTTTCATTGTGCTGTGCCAAAGTCTCGGCAAACGCATGTCCCCCTGACCCATCCGCGACGAAATACAGGAACGGCGTCGTATCCGGGTTGAGCGCCGCCTCAATACTCAGGCGGCCGGGGTTGGCGATGGGGGTCGGCGGCAGGCCGTTGATGACATAGGTGTTCCACGGGGTTTCGCGTTTTAGCTCAGACTGACGCAGGCCGCGGCCCAAGACGCCCTCGCCTTTGGTGACGCCGTAGATCACCGTCGGGTCGGTTTGCAGCTTCATGCCCTTGGCGAGACGGTTGATGAACACCGATGCGACCTGTTTACGCTCGGTCGGGATGCCGGTTTCCTTCTCGACAATCGAGGCCATCACGAGGGCTTCTTTCGGGGTCGCATAGGGCAGCCCCTCGGCGCGGGTGGCCCAAAGTTCGGCCAAGGTTTTGGCTTGGCGGGCTTCCATATCGGCGATCAGGGTCGGACGGTCAAAGCCCTTTTCGACCTCATAACTGTCCGGCGACAGCGTGCCTTCGGCGGGCAGCTTGTCGATGTTACCGGCCAGGAAATCAGCGCGTTTCAGCGAATCGACAACTTGCCACGAGGTCACACCTTCGGCCAAAGTGATGCGCCAGCGGATGTCGGACGCCTGTGCAGCATCAAGATAGGCGGTGGGGGCGGCGTCTTTGGCGGGGTCGAATTTCACCACCTCGACATAGCGGTTGGTGGCCGGGTCAAGCTCGCGCAGCACCACTTCGGCGGTGGCAACCGAGATGCGGAAGTTCACTTCGCGGCCACAGGTGGATTGGCCGCCCGCGGTCAGCGCCGCCAGCACATCGCCCATCGAGCTTTGCGGTTGGATCAGATAAGAGCCGAATTTCAAGCTGTTACCGACTTGGGAATAATCGGCACCGATGCGGAAGATGCGGGCATCGCTGACAGCACCCTCTGCCTCCAGCCCCCGGCTGACTTGCGACAGGCTGGCGCCCTTATCGACCTTGAAGCAGATCGCTTGCGTGAGCGGCCCCGGCCCGGTGAAGGCTTGCCGCCCCCAAGCGATCAGCCCAAAGGCGAGGATCAGCACCACGATGAACAAGGTCAGCGCGTTGGAGGCGATAGAGCGCCACATCAGTTGGCGACCTTGCCCAGCACCAAGCTGGCGTTGGTGCCGCCAAAGCCGAACGAGTTCGACAGCGCAATGTCAATCTTGCGTTTGACCGCTTTGTTTGGCGCAAGGTCAAGTTTCGGGGCGATGGCGGGGTTATCAAGGTTGATGGTCGGCGGTGCGATCTGGTCGCGGATCGCCAGCACACAGAAAATCGCCTCTACCGAGCCGGCTGCCCCCAAAAGATGGCCGATCGAGGATTTGGTCGACGACATCGTGGCATTGGCGGCGGCATCGCCCATCATGCGCTCCACCGCACCAAGTTCGATGGTGTCGGCCATGGTCGAGGTGCCGTGGGCGTTGATATAGTCGATGGACGCGGGTTCCAGATTGGCGCGTTTCAGGGCCATTTTCATCGAGCGATAGCCGCCGTCGCCATCTTCCGCCGGGGCGGTGATGTGGTGGGCGTCGCCGGTGAGGCCATAGCCGAGGACTTCGGCATAGATTTTCGCACCGCGGGCCTTGGCGTGTTCGTATTCCTCCAGCACCACCACGCCAGCACCTTCGCCCATCACAAAGCCATCGCGGTCGGCGTCATAGGGGCGGGAGGCTTTGGTGGGATCGTCGGCGCGTTTGGTAGACAGCGCCTTGCAGGCGTTAAAGCCCGCGATGCCGATTTCACTGATCGGCGCTTCGGCACCGCCTGCCAGCATCACATCGGCGTCGCCCCATTGGATCAGCCGAGCCGCGTCGCCGATGGCATGCGCGCCGGTGGAACAGGCGGTAACAACCGCATGGTTCGGCCCTTTGAAGCCAAAGCGAATCGAGACTTGGCCAGAAATCAGGTTGATCAATGATCCGGGAATAAAAAACGGCGACACCCGGCGCGCGCCTTTTTCTTTGATCAGCACGGCGGTTTCGGCGATAGAGGTAAGGCCTCCGATGCCAGAGCCGATCATCACACCTGTGCGCTCGCGGTCTTCTTCGGTGACGGGTTCCCAGCCAGAATCGCGCACCGCTTGCACGGCGGCGGTCATGCCATAGAGGATGAAATCATCGACCTTGCGGCGGTCTTTTGGCTCCATCCACGCATCCGGGTTGAAGGTGCCGTCGGTGCCATCGCCAAACGGGATTTCGCAGGCATATTGGGTGATCACGCCAGAAGCGTCAAAGCGGGTGATCGGCCCTGCCCCGGATTGGCCATCCAGCAGGCGGCTCCACGTTTCTTCGACGCCGCAAGCCAGCGGCGTGACCATTCCCAGACCCGTGATAACAACCCGACGCATCTATATCCCTCGCAGTGGTTTTCCGCGTGATACACGGCCCCAAGCCCATGCGCAACTTAAGCCGCTGCGGGGCGGCAAGGCAGCGCCAAGCGGCGGCAATGGTTGCGATGTGAAATATGTTGACCGTGCAGGCGCAGCGATGCTAATGAATGAACGTTCATTCCAAAGGTTTAGCACCCGTGCTGTCATCGTCTTCTGCCGCTGCCTCGGAAACCGCTGACGCCCGCACCGGCGAGATTTTGGCGGCAGCGCGGCAAGCCTTTGCCGAAAAAGGCTTTGATGGCGCGTCGATGCAGGATCTGGCGCGTGCGGCGGGAATGAGCGTTGGCAATTTCTACCGCTATTTCCCGTCAAAGGCTGCCATCGTGCAAGCTCTGATCGCGCTGGACATTGAGGACATGGCTCGTGATTTTGAGCCGGTTTTTGCGTCGGATGATCCGATTGAGGCGATGCGCCAGCAAGTGCGCGTCAGGCTGGTGCAGCACCAGTGCAACCACGACGGCGCGCTTTGGGCCGAGATTACTGCGACAGCCCTGCGCAAGCCCGAGATTGGCCTTGCCTGCGGGCTGATGGAAACCACCATTGCTGGCTATCTGATACAGGCGTTCGCGGCAGCCACAGGATTCAGTCTTGAGCAAGCCCGCACGCGCTTTGCCGCCCATGCTGCCCTGATGGTGATGCTGGTGAAATCCTCGGCGATGATGCCGCAAAAGGATGAACAGCTGCGCCATGATCTGAACGCAATGATTTTGCGTATTATTGACCAAACCTTGGACGAAATTGCCGCCAGCGGCGCGAAAGGCTGATCTATGTTTATGTCTAAAGTGATTGCGGTTTTTCTGGCGCTGCAAAGCGTGGCGGTCGGCGTGGCGTTTGCCGAAGGCGCTGAACCTGCCAAGGACGCGGCCGCAACCCAAGTGCTGCCAGCCATCACGGTGTCAAAAGTGGAAACCCGGCATTTGCGCGATGTGGTGCTGGCCTCGGGTCTGGTCGCCCCGCAAGAAACCATTCAGGTCGCCCCGCTGATCGAGGGCCAGCCGATTGAAGCCCTGCTTGCCGATATTGGCGACCGGGTGACCGCGGGCCAAGTGCTGGCACGGCTGTCAACCTCGACCCTGACCTTGCAAAAGGCACAGCTTGCGGCATCGCTTGCCGCCGCCAAAGCGCAGATTGCGCAGGCCGAAGCGCAAAACATCGAAGCGCAATCCTCGGCAGACGAAGCCAAGCGCACGTCAGACCGCACCACCAAGCTGAAAGCGCAAGGCTCTGCTAGCCAAGCGGCGGCGGACACAGCCCTTGCGGGTGCGGTGTCAGCGCAAGCGCGGGTGTTGGTCGCGGTGCAATCGCTAGAGGCCGCAAAGGCGCAACAGGCCTTGGTCGAAGCGCAGCTTGCCAATGTCGATCTGCAATTGTCGCGCACCGAAGTGACAGCCCCGTTCGCGGGTGAAATCACCGCGCGCAATGCCCAGCTTGGCGCGATTGCCTCGGCGGCGGGCCAGCCGATGTTCACCCTGATCCGCGATGGCGCGTTGGAATTGCGCGCCGATGTGGCCGAAGCCGATCTGACCCGATTGATGGCTGGCCAGACGGCAACGCTAAACCTTGTTGGCCTGAGCAAACCGCTGAGCGGCAAAATCTCATTGGTGGAGCCCAGCATTGATGCCGTGACCCGGCTTGGACGGGTGCGGATTGCGATTGATGATGCAAGCGCAGTGCGTCCGGGCATGTATGTCGAGGCCAGTATTCTGGTGCATGAAGGCGACAGCCCGGCTGTGCCGATCACAGCAGTGAAATCTTCGGGCGCGGAAAGCTCGGTGATGTTGGTGCAGGCAGGTGTGGTGTCGCAGCGGCTGATCACGACGGGCGTGCGCGATGGCGGCTGGATCGAGGTGTTGGACGGCTTGCAGTTGGGCGACGATCTCGTGACCAAAGCGGGCGCCTTTGTGCGCGAAGGCGATCACATCAACCCGGTTGCGGCAGTTGCCGCTGAAACCAACTAAGGGGCTTTGGGCATGAACATCTCTGCTTGGGCGATCCGCAATCCGCTGGGCCCGATCCTTGCGTTTTTCATCCTGATGGTGCTGGGCTGGCAATCGTTTAACGCGCTGCCGATCACAAGGTTTCCGAATATTGACGTGCCGGTGATCGCGGTTGCGGTGACGCAAGCTGGCACCGCCCCTGCCGAGATGGAAACCCAAGTCACTAAGATTGTCGAAGATGCGGTGGCGGGCATCACCGGGGTCAAGAACGTGACCTCGACCGTGGTGGATGGGCAATCGACCACGGCGGTTGAGTTTCGCATCGAAGTGCCGACCGACAAGGCATTGCAGGATGTGAAAGACGCAGTGGACCGGGTGCGCAGTCAGCTGCCCGCTGCGGTGGAAACACCGAAGATCACCAAGATCGACGTTGAAGGCAATGCGATCATGACCTTCGCGGTCTCGGCCCCCGATATGACCATCGAAGAGGTGTCGTGGTTCGTTGATGATGTGGTGGTGCGCGGCCTTCAGGGTCGCCCCGGCGTCGGCAAGATCGACCGTTACGGCGGGGCGGATCGTGAGATTCTGGTGGCACTGGACCCGGTCAAGCTGAACAGCTTTGGTATATCTGCCGCTGCGGTGAATGCGCAGCTGCGTGCAACCAATACCAATCTCGGTTCGGGCCGGTCCGAGATCGGCACAGGCGAGCAGGCGATCCGCACACTGGGCGATGCCCGCACCGTGCAGGGGCTGGCAGAAACCACGATTGCGCTGCCTTCGGGGCGGCATGTGCGGCTGACCGATCTGGGCGATGTGCAGGACAGCTATAAGGAATTGCGCAGCTTTTCGCGGCTGAACGGCGAGCAGGTTGTGACATTCGCCGTGTTCCGCGCCAAAGGGGCGTCTGAGGTTTCGGTGGCAGAGACCGTCAACCAGACGCTGGACCAGATCCGCGCTGATTATCCCAAAGTCGGCATCAAGATCGTCGATGAGACCGTGTTCTACACCTATGGCAACTACGAATCCGCGCTGCACACCCTGATCGAGGGTGCTTTGCTGGCGGTGCTGGTGGTGATGGCCTTCCTGCGCAACTGGCGTGCCACCCTGATCACGGCCGTGGCCTTGCCGCTTTCGGCGGTGCCGACGTTCTGGGTGATGGATATGCTGGGGTTCTCGCTGAACCTTGTGTCGTTTCTGGCGGTGACGTTGGCGACAGGCATCCTTGTCGATGATGCGATTGTGGAAATCGAAAATATTGCGCGACATATTCGCATGGGCAAATCGCCCTACCGTGCCTCGATTGAAGCGGCGGATGAAATCGGTCTGGCCGTGATGGCGACCACCGCCACCATCATCGCGGTGTTCATGCCGGTGTCGTTCATGGGCGGGATTCCGGGGCAATATTTCCGACAATTTGGCTTGACGGTGGCGATCTCGGTGGCGTTTTCCCTGCTGGTGGCACGCCTGATCACACCGATGATGGCCGCCTATCTGATGAGCGCGAAAGATGCCAATGTCGGGCATCACGAGGGCGGCCAGGACGGCTGGTTCATGCGCAACTACCTGAAAATGGTCAAAGCCACCACCACGGGCGGATTGCCCCTGCCGTTCCTGCCCAAAGCCAAATCCGGCCGCTTCCGCCGCTTTCCAGCGTATTATTTCACGCTGATGACGGCGATTGGCGTGTTGATCGTGTCGATCTATTTCATGGTGCAGGTGCCGGGTTCGTTCCTGCCACCCGAGGATGTCAGCCGCATTTCGATCTCGGTCGAATTGCCACCGGGCTCGACCTTGGCGGAAACCGACAAGACCACCGCTGAAATCCGCGACCATATCAAGGACGTGCCTTGGGTCGAGAATGTGTTCGTGATCGGCGGCACCTCACCCAAAGGTGATCTTGACGTGCGCCGGGCCTCTGTCACGGTGACGCTGGTAAAGCTTGACCAAAGCCTGCTGCTGAAACTGTCGCAACTGGGCCGCAAGATCCCACTGCTGGGCGCGATTGTGCCAGAAGTCACCGATACTGGTCGCTCTGTCCCGCAAAACGTGATCGAGGCGCAGATTTTTGCCAGCCTTGCCACCGTGCCGGATATCCGCGCGTTCAAATTGAACGACCGCGGCGAGCGTGACATTGCCTATTCGATCCTCGCCAATTCCGAAGCCGATCTGAATACCGCCACCGCAGCGCTTGAATCAGCGTTGCGCGCCGAGCCTTTGCTGGCCGATGTGGCCTCGGAAGGGGCGCTGCCCCGGCCCGAAGTGCAGATCACCCCTCGCGCCGAAGAAGCCGCCCGGCTGGGCATAACCACCCAAGACATCGCAACCACGGTGCGGGTGGCGACGATCGGCGATATTGATGTGTCGCTGGCCAATCTGTCGATTGACGACCGCCTGATCCCGATCCGAGTGCAACTCGCCACGGCGTCGCGCGAAGACCTTGGCCGCATCGCCGCGACCAAACTCACGACCAACACCGGCACTTCGGTGCCCCTGTCAGCGGTGGCTGATATCGCCATCGGCGAGGGCCCATCCATCGTCAAACGCCTGAACCGGCAACGTCAGGCCACCATCGGCGCCAGCCTGCCCGTTGGCGTCGCCCTCGGCACCGCCAGCACGCGTCTGGCAGAGATCGTCAAAGCCACCAAGCTGCCCGCAGGCGTCGTGGTGAAGGAATCCGCCGATGCCGAGGTGCAGACCGAGCTGTTCGCAAGCTTTGGCAAGGCCATGCTGTTGGGGCTGATGCTGGTGCTGACCGTGCTGATCCTGCTGTTCCAATCGGTGATCCAGCCCTTCACCATCCTGTTGTCTTTGCCCTTGGCGATTGGTGGCGTTGCGGCAGCGCTGATCCTGACCAATTCGGCGCTGTCGATGCCGGTGCTGATCGGGATTTTGATGCTGATGGGGATTGTGACCAAAAACGCCATCTTGCTGGTGGATTTCGTGATTGAGATGCGCCGGCACGGCATGGGGCGCCTTGAAGCCATTATCGAAGCAGGTCACAAACGCGCCCAGCCCATCGTGATGACCTCTATCGCGATGTCGGCAGGCATGCTGCCGTCGGCATTGGGGGTTGGCGAAGGCGGTGCCTTCCGCGCGCCCATGGCCACAGCGGTGATCGGCGGGATTATCGTCTCGACCGTGCTCAGCCTTGTGGTGGTGCCTTCGTTTTACCTGATCATGGATGACCTTTCACGGCTGATTTCCTGGGCCTTCAAAGGCATGATCGGTGCAAAAGAAGTGGAACACGAGCCTGCCTCCGCCGAAGCACTCGAGGCCCGCATCGCGGCACTGGAAGCAGATCAACACGTAAAATCGCTGCCGCGCGTCCCCGGCCTTGCGGCGGAGTAAACCCGCAACAAGAGCGGTCTCGGGGGGCATCGAACCCCCGCTCAACCGCTGCTGTCGCAGCCCGGGCTTCAAGCCGGGGTTGTGGCTGTAGATCTGGAAGCCTCCGGCGGGAGTATTTCAAAAAGAGCAATGACTTCAGCCGCGCGCAAGATCTCACGCGATGCCGCCACTTTCCAACCTTCTGAATTGCTCTTTTTGAAATACTCCCGCCGGAGGCTTCGACATATCCACTGTGCCATCATCTGCAATTTCAGACCCGGCAGCCGGGTGAGGCTGGCTCGATGCCAGCCGAGACCGTCCTCTTTTCAGAATCCAAAACAAAAAAAGCACCCCGAAGGGTGCTTTTTCGTTTGATCTGCAAAAGCGATCAGGCAGCGGAGGAGATGAACTTCACCGCATCGCCGAAAGTCTGGATGGTTTCAGCGGCGTCATCCGGGATCTCGATGCCGAACTCTTCTTCAAACGCCATGACCAGCTCGACGGTGTCGAGGCTGTCTGCGCCCAGATCGTCGATGAACGAGGCGGTCTCGGTCACTTTTTCTGCTTCGACGCCCAGATGCTCGACGACGATCTTTTTCACACGATCAGCGATGTCGCTCATGTTCTTTCCTTATACCGTTTAGGGGTCGCCCCCGGTCTTTACCCTGCCCTGTTACGGGCGCTCGGCACCAAGGGCATTGGCCGCTGGCGTATTCTTGCGCGCCTATAGCAAGGGCGCGCGCATTAGGCAAACGGTTTCAAACCGCTTCTTGCAGCCTTATGACATATCACCGCCGCCGTTGATATGCAGCGTTGTGCCAGTGATATACGCGGCCTCTTGTGATGCCAAATAGAGCACACCTGCCGCGACCTCTTGCGGTTTGCCCATGCGGCCTGTGGGCACGCCGACCAGAATTTTCGCGCGCTGCTCGTCGTTCAGCTTTTCGGTCATCGGGGTTTCGATCAGGCCCGGGGCTACGCAGTTCACCGTGATATTGCGGCTGGCGACTTCTTGAGCCAGCGACTTGGACATCGCCAGCACCCCGGCTTTGGTGGCGGCGTAATTGCCCTGCCCCGGATTGCCCGAATGCCCCACCACCGAGGTGATGTTGATGATGCGGCCCCAGCGCGCCTTCATCATGCCGCGCAATGCGCCGCGCATCAGCCGGAAGGTGGCGGTCAGGTTGACGTCAATCACCGATTGCCATTCATCATCTGACATCCGCATGAACAGATTGTCGCGGGTGATGCCCGCGTTGTTCACCAGAATATCAAGGCTGCCCATCGCTGCCACAGCCTGCTTGATCAACTCGTCCACCGCAGCAAGGTCGCTCAGATTGCAGGGCAGCACATGCGCGCGGTCGCCCAATTCGGCTGCCAAAGCCTGCAAAGGCTCGATCCGGGTGCCAGACAGGCCAACCGTGGCCCCCGCCGCATAAAGGCTGCGGGCGATTTCGCCGCCGATGCCACCCGAAGCGCCCGTCACCAGCGCCGTCTTTCCTGTCAGATCAAACATGTTCTGTCCTCCCAAAAGCGGTGCCACTGGCCCCGCCGTTTATCCAGATCGCGGCGGCGTCAGAACCGGGCCACGATTTTTCCCAAAAATCGGGCCCTTAGCCCTTGGCGGCCAGCACGTCATCGGGGGTGCCGACGGCGCGGGTGCTGGCATCTTTGGCGATGCGCTTGATCATGCCGGACAAGGCTTTGCCCGCGCCGATCTCCCAGAATTCGGTCACGCCTGCGCCCGCCATCCACAGCACAGATTCGCGCCAGCGCACCGAGCCTGTGACTTGCGCCACCAACAGCGCCCGGATGCGGTCAGGTTCGGTCACCGCTTCGGCGCGCACGTTCACCACGACCGGCACTTTCGGCGCTGAAATCACCACGCCTGCAAGCGCCTCATTCATCACCGCGGCGGCGGGCTGCATCAGGCTGCAATGGAACGGTGCCGAGACTGGCAGCAGCAAAGCCCGCTTCGCCCCCTTGGCCTTGGCGATGTCCAAAGCACGCTCCACCGCGCCACGATGGCCCGATACTACCACTTGCGCCGGGTCGTTGTCATTGGCGGCTTGGCAAACCTCGCCCTGTGCAGCCTCAGCCGCAACTTCGGTGGCTTGGGCAAAGTCGAGGCCGAGTAGGGCCGCCATAGCGCCCACGCCCACCGGAACCGCCTCTTGCATGGCTTGGCCACGGATGCGCAACAGCCGCGCGGTGTCGGACAGCTCCAGCGCGCCCACGGCACAGAGAGCTGAATATTCCCCCAAGGAATGGCCTGCGACAAAAGCAGCCGTGTCGATGCCGATGCCTTCGCTTTCCAGCGCCCGCAGCGCCGCGATCGAGGTCGCCATCAGCGCAGGCTGCGCGTTTTTCGTCAGGGTCAAGTCTTCAATCGAACCTTCCCAGATCAGCGCCGACAGCTTTTCACCCAAAGCCTCATCAACTTCGTCGAACACGGCTTTTGCCGCCGGATAAGCCTCGGCCAAAGCGCGGCCCATGCCGATGGTTTGGGCACCCTGCCCCGGAAATACGAATGCGCGGCTCATCTGGCCCTCCCTTTTATTCCCTTTGGCTTACCCTGTGAAAGCCATTCGTGCAACGTCTTGCCCGTCCTTGACTTGGCGCGCGGCGGATTCCACACCTACGCCATGACGCCAACCTTTCGCAAAATCCTCTACGCGGTCAGCTTTGAAACCCTTGGCATCGCGGTGGCGACGTTGGGGCTGCTTGCAATGTCTGATGCGGCCCCAGCGCAATCCTTGATCCTGTCGGCAATCACGGCGACGATTGCCATGACATGGAGCATGGGCTTCAACTGGCTTTTTGAGGCATGGGAGGCGCGGCAAGCCACAAAGGGCCGCAGTCTGGCGCGGCGCACGATGCATGCTTTGCTGTTTGAAGGCGGCTTGGTGGTATTGGTGTTGCCGATCATGGCGTGGTGGCTGGGCGTCGATCTGTGGACGGCGCTGAAGTATGAGGCCGGGCTGATCGTGCTATTCATCATCTATACTTACGTTTTCACTTGGAGCTTTGATCGGATTTTCGGCTTGCCCGCGTCGGCGCGGTGAGGTGAGGCTTCAAGTCGACAGAAAACTCTGCGGGGCAGAGTTTTCCGGCTTGTTGCGCATAAGGCGGAACGCAGTTGCGCAAGGGGCGTGATGCAGCAAACCGGCCGCCTGATAATCTGCCCGCGCCTGCCCGGGCTGGCGCAATCGCGCCTGCCGAGGGGCAGGCAGGCGCGGGCAGATTTGTCGCGGGACAAATCCGCCAAGAAAATAAGGCGAAGCGCCCCGTCCCAAGCCTTGCATCCCCACCGCTTTCCTCTATAAGCCCCCAATCTTTCCGCATTTCCACGCAACGGCGCAGCCTCTCGTGGACGGGCCGCGGAAAGTGTTTGCCCGTCCTATGAAATGCGCCACATAGACAGATCGGAGTTAACATGCCCCTTTACGAGCATGTGATGATCGCGCGTCAGGATCTTTCCAACGCGCAGGCTGAAAGCCTCATCGAGCACTTCTCCACGGTTCTGGCCGACAACGGCGGTAAAGTTGTCGAGCACGAATACTGGGGCGTCAAGACGATGGCCTACAAGATCAACAAAAACCGCAAGGGCCACTATGCCTTGCTGAAAACCGATGCACCCGCTTCGGCAGTTCTGGAAATGGAACGCCTGATGCGCTTGCACGATGACGTCATGCGCGTGTTGACCATCAAGGTCGACGTACATGCAGACGGCCCGTCGGTTCAGATGCAAAAGCGTGACGAGCGTGAGCGCGGTGATCGCCCTGAGGGTGGTTTCGGCGGCGAGCGTCGTGAGCGCCCTTCGTTCGGTGATCGCCCAGACCGCGGCGAGCGTCCGTCGTTCGGCGGCCCGCGTCGTTGATCCTCAGCCTTTGGAAAGGAGCCTAAACCATGGCGAATAAACCATTTTTCCGCCGCCGCAAGGTCTGCCCGTTCTCGGGCGACAATGCTCCGGCAATCGACTACAAAGACACGCGCCTGCTGCAACGCTATGTATCCGAGCGTGGCAAGATCGTGCCGTCCCGTATCACCGCAGTCTCGGCCAAGAAGCAACGTGAACTGGCGCAAGCCATCAAGCGCGCCCGCTTCCTCGCCCTGCTGCCCTATGCTGTGAAATAAGGAGCACCCAGATATGCAAGTGATCCTGCTTCAACGCGTGGCCAAACTTGGCCAAATGGGCGAAGTCGTCAATGTCAAGGACGGCTACGCGCGCAACTTCCTGCTGCCGCAAGGCAAAGCGCTTCGCGCAAACTCGGGCAACATTGCCCAGTTTGAAGTGAAGAAAGCTCAGCTGGAACTCACCAACCTGGAAACCCGCAAAGAAGCCGAAGCTGTCGGCGAAAAACTGGATGGACAGACCTTCATCATCATCCGTTCGGCTTCCGATTCGGGTGCTTTGTACGGCTCTGTCACCACCCGTGACGCAGCTGATGCGGCAATTGCGGACGGTTTCACCGTCAACCGTGGCCAAATCGTGCTGGACCGTCCGATCAAAGAGCTTGGCGTGCACACCGTTTCGGTGGTTCTGCACCCGGAAGTCACCGTGAAATTCAGCCTGAACGTTGCACGTTCGGTTGAAGAAGCGGCGCTGCAAGCTTCGGGCAAGTCGATCCAGGAACTCGCAGCCGAGGCAGAAGCCGAAGCCGATTTCGAGATCGCCAACCTGTTCTCGGAAATGGGCGCAGCGCAAGACGGCGAAGACCTGACCCGCGACTAAGCTGGTTTTGGCTACAGATCAGAAACCGCGCGCGGGCAACCGCGCGCGGTTTTTTATTGCACGGGGGCAGCAGCGCAAGGACTGGCTGTCTGATCGCAAAGCTCACTAAACATGCCTTCCAATTTGATCAAACCATGTCGCAAACCGACCAGCCGCACAGCCACCGCCCGCTTAGCGTGGCGTAATGGACCGTAAAACCACCACGCTGGGCATTGTCTATCTGATCGCCGGAATCTCGGTGTTTTCGGTGCAAGACCTGATTCTGAAGCTGATCTCGGGCGGCTACCCTTTGTATCAGGCGATGCTGATCCGCGGCTTCACCTCGATCCCGTTCCTGCTGGCTTTCGCGCATTTTGACGGCGGCATCCGCACGTTGTTCAGCGCGGGCGTGGGCAAGATGCTTTTGCGCGGGCTGGTGATGTTTGTGGCCTATTTCAGCTTTTACATCGCCCTTGCGGGACTGCCCTTGCCGACCACAGTGGCGCTGTACTATTCCGGCCCACTGTTCATCACCGTGCTGTCAGTGCTGTTCTTGGCCGAGAAGGTCAGTGCCACCGCTTGGGCCGCCGTTCTGGTTGGGTTTCTGGGCGTGATCATCATGGTGCGGCCGGGATCGGATCTGTTCGACTGGGCTGCGCTGCTGCCGATACTGTCTGGCCTCACCTATGCGATGTCGATGATCACCGCGCGCAAGATGGGCGGCACCGAGACAGCCGCGGCACTGGCGTTCTGGGCGACAGTGATCTTTCTGTCCGGGGCCGCGCTGATGGCGCTGTATTATCACGACGGCAGCCACACCAACACCAGCCACGCCAGCCTCGCCTTTCTGACCCGTGGCTGGATTACCCCGACCAGCACCGATTTGGCGCTGATGATGGCTTGCGGCGTGGTAGCCTCGATCGGGCTTTGGCTTTTGACCCAAGCCTACCGGATCGCAGCCGCCTCGGTGGTGGCCCCGTTTGAGTATCTGGGCCTGATCTGGTCTGTGCTCTGGGGTTGGCTGTTCTGGCATGATTGGCCGGATGCGCAAGGCTGGATCGGGATCAGCATCATCGCAGGTGCAGGTCTGTTCGTGCTGTTTCAGGAACGCAGGCGTTCACCCCAACGCGCCGAACCGGTCGTGTAGCGCGCCGACATGGCCCGCGAGTTTCGCGGATTTGGCCCATTGGCCGAGCAGATCTTCCCAGCGCAGCGGCACAAAGCTGACGGTATCGCCCGCCACCAGCTTGGCAAACTGCGCCACCTCGCGGCGATGCAGCGCAAGCCGCTTCGGATCAACCGGTTTGCCCGAGGCCCATGCAGCAGGCTCGGCATACAGATAGACAAGCACGCCACCGACAGCACGTTTTTCAGAACGGGTCAGGATCGCGTAAGCCGATTTGATCAGCTGCACCGCGTCCAAGGTCTGAAACCCGGCCTCGCCCGCCACCATATCATCGCGCAGCTTGGTAAAGCGTGCCAGCTTTTCACCCCAGACCGGGCGATCAAAAATCTCGGCAAAACCATTGGCTTTCATCGGGCGAAACGGCTCATACCGCCGGGCTTCAATGCCGATCAACGTGGTGTGGGTTTCAATCGCCACATCCAGCCATGGATGCCGCCCTTCCGCCCACGGAAACCGCATCTCTGCCTCTAAGGTCACGCTTGCCACCTGCCCCGCTGGCACCCCCGGCAGCGGCGGCAAGTCCTGCGCGCGGTTCAAAAACCAGCCAAAAGCGTTGGCGGTCAGCGCTGCAGAGGATTCAGGCCCGTCCATCTTGCCCGAGCGCGCTTCATGCCCCGGCGAGCGGTTGAGACATTCCATGATGCCATCAACAGGCAGATCGGGCAAAAATTCGGGCATCATCGTCTCCGGTGCGGAAAGAAAAGGGCCGCCCCAATGAGGCGGCCCCAGATCATTAGCAGAAAGTTTGGATTACATCTCGTCCAAAGCTTCGATGAACTTTTGCAGCTCTTCTTTGCTGACTTCTTTCTCGGTCACTTTGGCACCAGCCACGATGTGATCGACAACCTTGTCTTCAAAGATCGGCGCGCGCAGCTGTTGCTGCATGTTCGGGTTCTTTTGCACGAACTCGAAATACTGACGCTCTTGGCCCGGATATTGACGCGCTTGCGCCAGCACCGCTTGGGTCATTTCAGCATCCGACACGGTGACTTCGGCTTTACGACCGATTTCAGCCAGAACCAGACCCAAACGCACGCGACGCTCTGCCAGTTTCTTATGCTCTTCAGTTGTTTCGACCGAACCGTGGTTGTGATCATGCACATCCGGGTTTTCTTCGTGCCACAGCTGATGCGCGATCTGCGCAGCCTCTGCGTCAACCAAAGCAGGCGGCAGGTCGAATTTGACCAAGCCATCCAACTGATCCAGCAGCGAACGCTTCAGCACAGCGCGCGAAGCGCCTTTGTATTCGGCCTCCAGACGATCCGAGATTTGGCCTTTCAAAGCAGCCAGATCTTCAGCGCCGAATTTCTTCGCCAGCTCGTCATCCAAAGCGGCCGGAACCGGCTTTTTCACAGCTTTGACGGTGCAAGCAAACACAGCGTCTTTGCCAGCCAGATGCGCCGCACCGTATTCGGCCGGGAAGGTCACTTTGACGGTAACTGCGTCGCCCGCAGCCGCACCAACCAGTTGCGCCTCAAACCCAGGAATGAACGAGTTCGAGCCCAGAACCAGCGGATAATCCTCGCCAGCGCCGCCTTCAAATTCAACGCCGTCCACCGAACCTTTGAAGTCGATGGTGACTTGGTCGCCGTCTTTCGATTTCACGCCCGCTTTGCGCTCCTTGAAATCCTGCGCAGTGGCCGCAAGGTTTTTCAGGGCTTCTTCAACCGAAGCCTCATCCGCTTTCACCGACAAACGGTCCAACGTGATTTTCGACGAATCCAGCTCCGGGATCGGCGGCAGAGCTTCATAGCTCATGTCAACGACAACGTCCTGGCCCTCTTTCCAGGTCTCGCCGCCCTGCATTTTCACGTCGGGCTGCAACGCCGGACGGTCGCCGGTTTTCTCAAAATGCTCTTTCATCGCGCCATCAATGGCGTCCTGCATCGCATCGCCCATCAGGCGCTGACCGAATTGCTTTTTCAGGATCGCCAGCGGCACTTTGCCCTTGCGGAAGCCCTTGATTTCGACCTCGGGCTGCGCCTCAAGGAGTTTTTCCTGAACTTTGGCTTCCAGCTCGGCGGCGGACACCGTGATGGTGTAGGCGCGCTTCAAGCCGTCTTTCAGGGTTTCGGTGACCTGCATGTGTCCGTCCTTCTCACAAACCTTTGGTGCGGGTAGAGGGACTTGAACCCCCACGCCTTGCGGCGCCAGAACCTAAATCTGGTGCGTCTGCCAATTTCGCCATACCCGCATATGTCAACAAGCCACAACCCCACCGAAAGACGGGAGATGCGCCTTGAAATCCGCGCCCTTCTAACAAAGCCCCGCGCGGGAAGCGAGAGGAAAAGTGAAACAGCGATTTGTTGCGGAATTCCCCGAAAAGCCGAAGCCCAAACGCAATCTTGCCGTATTTGGCGGCGACTGAGAGGCACAGAGCGCAGCAAGGGGCAAATCATGACAATCCATTCAAAGATGCAGGCCGCCCAAGCTGCAGTTGGCCTTGATCACGGCCTTGCTGCAGGCACCGAAGTGCTGACGCTTGATGGCTTTCTTCCGGTTGAATATCTGACGCCCGGCGATCGGGTGATCTGCCGCACCGGCGCGCTCAAGCTGAAAGCGATAGAGGTGACCTTGGTGCAAAACCTGCGCGTTGTGCGGATTTTGCAGGATGTTCTGGGGGTTGATTGCCCGGCGCGCGTCATGACCGTCACTCCCGATCAACCCATCTTGATCCGCGATTGGCGTGCCCGCGCGCTGGCAGGCAGTGCAGTCGCGCTGATCGCCGCCGAGCGGCTTGTCGATGGCGCCTATATCCGCGTCGAACAGATCGCCGAGCTGCGCATGTTCACGCTGCGCTTTGACGAAGATGTGGTGATCTATGCAGGCGGGCTGGAGCTGGCCTGCACAGCCGCAAACGTCACCGCATAAGATCGGAATTCGCGCGAATTCCGTGCACGATTTTCGCGCGAAAATCGCCTGTGGCTCGGGTTGCGCTAAACCCCCAAGGCGCGAAACACCTTCGGCAATTCCTCTGGCAGATCTTCGGCAATCAAACCCGGGCCAAAGCTGCGGGCACATTCCACATGCAACCAAGCCGCCGTCTCTGCCGCCTGCATCGGCTGAAATCCACGCGCTAGCAGCCCGGTGATGAACCCCGCCAGCACATCGCCTGACCCGGCAGCGGCAAGCCAAGGGGCGCTGCGCTCATACACCGCTGCATTGATCGAACACCGCCCATCGGGCGTGGCAATCACCGTATCCGCGCCTTTATACAGCACAACGCACCCTGCCCGCGCGGAAGCCTCCCGCGTGGCATCGACCTTGGAATAGGCGGGGCCCTGCGTCGCCGGGGCCGCCAGCCTTTCCGCAATATCCGGGAACAACCGCGCAAACTCGCCAGCATGGGGGGTCAGCACGCAGCGATCATTCAGCAAAGCTAACAGCGCCGGGTCCAGCGCCACAGCCGTCAAAGCATCTGCATCCAGCACGATGCAGGGTGTGTGCTTTGCACGCACCGCCACAGGCAGCAACTCCGCCGCCCGCACCACACCCATCCCCGGCCCGAGACAAACCGCAGTGATCCGCGTATCCGCCAAAACCTCGGCCAGCTTCGCCGCATCTGCCACGGGTTTCAGCATCACCGCATCCAACCGCGCCGCATTTTCGGCCATCGCGGCGGGCGGTGAGGCCACCGTCACCAACCCCGCCCCAATTCGCAACGCCCCGCGCGCCGCAAGTCGCGCAGCACCTGCTTGGCCGTGATCGCCAGAACAGATCAGGGCGTGACCGTGCGAGAATTTGTGGCCGCCCCACTTTGTCAAAATGCTGTTCGCCCCGCGATAATCGCACTCCATCCATCGCTGGGGGAAAAGCACCGCGACAGACCCGTTGGGCTTCGTCTTGGTCAGCGGATCATACCACTCTCCCAAGACCTTCATCGCCGCACCACAGTCAAGGCCGATATCGACACATAGAATTTTGCCGCAATGCTCGGAACCATCAGCAAGGAAATGACCCAGCTTGTGGAATTGAAACGTCACCGTCAGGTCAGCCCGCAACCCACCGCCATTGACGATGCTCAGGTCCCTCCCGCTGTCAGAACAAAGCCCTGATGGCACATCGACGGCAACGATTTGACCCCTGTGATTGCGTGCGGAAGATTCTAGCTCCTTGGAAATTTGACCTGCTGCCCCATTCAATGGGCGGGAAAGCCCGATACCAAAAAGCGCATCGACGTATAGATCAGCTTCGGTTTCCAACGGCGCAAAAGTTTCTGCACTCCGCACCTCGCCAAGCTCGCACCACCGCTCATAATTCACCCGCGCATCCGCCGGCAGCTTGCTAGCATCCCCATAAAGATACACCTCCACCGCCCAGCCGCGCGCCTTGAGCAACCGCGCCACCACAAACCCATCGCCGCCGTTGTTCCCCGGCCCGCACAACACCATCGCCCGCTGCGGCGCAAGCGCCATCTCCGGCCATTCCGCCAGCACCGCAGCCACCACGCCAGCCCCGGCGCGCTCCATCAGCTCCAGCCCGGTCACAACCCCCGACGCAATCGGTGCCGCCTCGATCGCCTTCATCTGCGCCGCCGTCAGCAATTCGCTCATTTCGCCCTCATTCCGTTCACAAACTGCGCAATAAATAAGCACAGTGATCACTACTTAATCACATGCACAATTTTCGCAGCCGCAAGACACGTCCTCTAATCCTACAGAATTGAAGCCCCCGCAGGGAAGTGATCACTACCGATAGAGCCGAAATTTAGTGCAGACTGACTTGGGGAGCAGGCGATGAAGAAAATCGAGGCAATCATCAAACCGTTCAAACTGGACGAGGTGAAAGAGGCCCTGCAAGAAGCCGGAATTCAGGGCTTGTCAGTCACCGAAGTCAAAGGCTTTGGCCGTCAGAAAGGCCATACCGAACTTTATCGCGGTGCAGAATATGTTGTCGATTTCCTGCCGAAAGTGAAAATCGAAGTGGTGTTGTCCGATGACATGGTCGAAGCAGCCATTGCTGCGATCATCTCCGCGGCGCGCACCGACAAAATTGGCGACGGCAAGATTTTTGTAAGCCCTGTCGAGCAGGCCATCCGCATCCGCACCGGCGAGACTGGCGACGACGCCATCTGACGCCACAGCCCCATCGCGCGCAGCCCAAACTGCACGCGCTAAACCGCATAAGGGACAGGCCAACCTGCCCTTCCGATACCAAAGTTTAACCCGAAACCCCGAAAGGCAGCATGATGAGCGCAGTTGCGAAAGCTCTGAAACTGATCAAGGACGAGGAAATCGAGTATCTCGATATCCGCTTCACCGATCCCAAAGGCAAACTTCAGCACGTCACCCTGGTCACCGACCTGGTGGATGAAGACTTCTTTGAAGAAGGCTTCATGTTCGACGGCTCGTCGATTGCAGGCTGGAAGTCGATTGATCAATCCGACATGAAACTGATGCCGGATGCGTCCTCGGTCTATATGGACCCCTTCTACGCCGAGAAAACCCTCTGCGTGCATTGCGACGTGGTCGAGCCGGACACCAACGAAGCCTATGATCGTTGCCCGCGTCAGATCGCCAAGAAAGCCGAAGCTTTCATGAAGTCGTCAGGCATCGGTGAGACCGCCTATTTCGGTCCCGAAGCTGAATTCTTCATCTTCGACGACGTGCGCTATTCGGTATCGCCCCGCAAGGTTTCCTATGAAATCGACGCCGAGGCAGCCGCTTGGAACACCGACACCGTGACCGAAGGCGGCAACTATGGCCACCGCGCGGGCCACAAGGGCGGCTATTTCCCGGTCAACCCAGTGGACGAAGCGCAAGACCTGCGCGGCGAAATGCTGTCGACCATGAAGCGCATCGGCATCCGCGTCGACAAGCACCACCACGAAGTGGCGACCTGTCAGCACGAACTCGGCATGATCTTCGGTGGTCTGGTCGAGCAAGCCGACAACATCCAGAAGTACAAATATGTGATCCACAACGTGGCGCACGCCTATGGCAAATCGGTGACCTTCATGCCGAAGCCGATGAAGGGCGACAACGGCTCGGGCATGCATGTGAACATGTCGATCTGGAAAGACGGCAAGCCGTTGTTCGCAGGCGACAAATACGCAGACCTCAGCCAAGAGGCTTTGTGGTTCATCGGCGGCATCATCAAACATGCCAAAGCCCTGAACGCGCTGACCAACCCGTCGACCAACAGCTACAAACGCCTGATCCCGGGCTTTGAAGCGCCGGTTCTGCTGGCCTATTCGGCCCGCAACCGCTCGGGTGCGGTCCGTATTCCGTGGACCGAATCGCCGAAAGCCAAGCGCGTGGAAGCCCGCTTCCCCGATCCGGCAGCCAACCCCTATCTGGCCTTCGCTGGCCTGCTGATGGCTGGTCTGGACGGCATCCGCAACAAAATCGACCCGGGCCCGGCGTCGGACAAGGATCTCTATGATCTGCCGCCCGAAGAACTGGCCGAAATCCCGACCGTGTGCGGATCTCTGCGCGAGGCTCTGGACGCTTTGGATAAGGACATGGACTTCCTGCTTGCAGGCGACGTGTTCACCCGTCCGATGCTGGAAGCCTATATGGGTCTGAAGTGGGAAGAGGTTTACGCCTACGAGCACACGCCGCACCCGATCGAGTATCAAATGTATTACTCCTGCTGATCCCACCCGGATCGTTGCAAGACCACGCAAAGGCCGCCCCCTCTCGGGCGGCCTTTGGCATTATCAGCCGGGGCGTGGACAATCCGCGCCCACACGCAAAATTGCAAATAAGGCGGAAACAGCACTCAACTTCCGGTTAATAACTTGCTAACGCCGCAATGCCTCCCGGATGCAGGCACAATCATCGGCCAATCATTGATCACCACTGATTGGAGCCCGTGATGAAAGATCATCTAGAGATACAGTTCAGTACGATTGCCGAGTTGTTGTTTCTAAAAACGCCCAGCCTGAACTTTGCCCGCTTGGTGGCAGATCTTGACGTGGTGCTGGCTCGATTTCATGACAGGGATCGCGAACTGACATGGGATTGCGAGGATCTTGCCAGCTTTGATATGCCCGGCACCCGCATCGTGCTGGCAACAGCAGAAAACCCGCGCCCCGGGGTTGCGGCTTCGCTGACCTTGTCGGTCGGGCCGTCACATTTGCCGCCGCGCCTGAACGCCGCGCCAAAGCGCCGGCATCCGCCAGTGCGGCACGAGGCGATGTGCTCAAAACTGGTTGAACGGGTGCAGGCCCGGCTTAACCCCGATGCGGTCTATTGGCATGAATGGGCGCATCCCGTCACCGCCGAGGTGATCGATTCGCTGGCCTATGCCAAGCCGAAATCCAGCCAACGCGCGGAACCCGACCACCCGGTGTTCACCCTGCTTGACGAGGGCAATATCGACGCCATCTACGCGCGCGGCTTCTATCCCAGCAATGATCGGCCACATCTGCCGCTGCCACGCAACCCCGAGCTTGCCCGCTTGCGTGCAGCGCTTTATCCGCCGGAACCGATCGTGCTGCCGCATCTCGATTCGACACAAATGCGGCTTGCGGCGCATACGATGAACGCCACGCTGATGATGGTCGCGCTGCCGGTGGGGGCTGCGATGCTGACCTATTCGGTGCTGCGCGGCGAAAACATGCGACTGACCTCGGCGGCCTTGGTGGGCACCGGCGTTGCATCCTCGCTGATGCACGGCCCAATGGCTGGCATCTTGTTCTAGTACAGGATGTTCTGACATTTAGTGCCTGTCCGGCATCACGACATCGCCCCCCAGCGCCGAAAGGTCGCTGGGGGGCATGCGACTGCGCAAACCAATGCCCTCACAATGCGCGCGCCCAGCCATTTGCGACATGCAGCGTCGCAGCAGGCAAAGATCGCCCCCGCCTGCCTGTCAGTCTGGCCAAAGCCAACGAACCGTCAGCCGGAGCGCACCAATGTCCTACGCCGAAACCCGCCGTAAAATTGACCCCGAGCGCGGCGATCGTCTCGGCGATGGCACCCCGAACGACAATGACCGGGTGGAAATCGGCCCCACCCAACTGGCCTTTGGCGAATGGGCGCAGGCGGGTCTGGCACTGCCAAACCTTGAACGCATGCGCGAATTCCGCTGGAAGCGCCTTGTCGCGTCGATCAACGCCCGCGACTATGGCGGCATGCTGATGTTTGATGCGCTGAACATCCGCTATGCCACCGACACCACCAATATGCAGCTTTGGAACAGTCACAACCCGTTCCGCGCCTGCCTTGTGTGCGCCGATGGTCATATGGTGGTGTGGGAATACAAACAGGCGCCGTTTCTGGTCAATTTCAACCCCCTCGTCAAAGAACTGCGCTCGGGTGCATCGTTCTTCTACAATGTCTGCGGCGATAAAGTGGCCGAGGATGCGACCTCTTTCGCCGCTCAGGTCAATGAAGTCATGCGCGCCCATGCAGGCTCCAATCGGCGCATCGCTGTCGATAAAATCATGATCAACGGCTTGCGCGCGCTGGAACGCGCCGGGTTTGAGGTGATGGAGGGTGAAGAAGTCACCGAACGCACCCGCGCCATCAAAGGCCCCGATGAAATCCTTGCGATGAAATGCGCCCATCACGCCTGCGAAGCCGCGATTGCCGAGATGGAAACCGCCACCCGCGCCGGGGTGCCCGGCGGGCATATGTCCGAAGATGACATCTGGGCCGAGCTTCACAAAGGCAATATCCGGCGCGGTGGCGAATGGATCGAAACCCGGCTGCTGGCCTCTGGCCCGCGCACCAACCCATGGTTTCAAGAATGTGGCCCGCGCTTGGTGTCAAACAACGAAATCGTCGCCTTCGACACCGATCTGATCGGCGCTTACGGCATGTGCACCGATATTTCCCGCACATGGTGGGTCGGCGACAGCAGCCCGCGCGCCGATATGATCTCGGCCATGCGCCACGCGATGGAGCATATCGAGACCAACATGGCGATGCTGAAACCCGGCGTCACCATCCGCGAGCTGACCCACGGCGGCCACCAGTTGGCGGATAAATACTGGAAACAGAAATACTCCTGCAAAATGCACGGCGTCGGTCTGTGTGATGAATGGCCCTTCGTGCCCTATCCCGACGCCCATGTTGACGGCGCGTTCGAGGTGGCGCTGGAACCCGGCATGACGCTGTGTGTCGAAGCGCTGGTATCCCCAGAAGGTGGCGATTTCTCGATCAAGCTGGAAGATCAGGTGCTGATCACCGAAACCGGGTTTGAGAATCTGACGAAATATCCCTTCGATCCGCGCCTGCTGGGCCAAGGCTGACACGGTACCGCGCTGGATAGGCCAAAGGTGCCTCCGGCGGGAATATTTTTACCAGTATGAAATCAGGGGCGCTTGCGATTTCATACTGGCAAAAAATATCCCCGCCGGAGGCTCCTTCAGCCTGACACTTTCCCCGCAAAGCCTTGCGAGGCTCTATTCTGCAACAAACCCCGCTGCCTTATGGCTGCCATCGCAATAGGGTTTGTTCGCCGAATGGCCGCAGCGGCACAAAAACATCTGCGCCGCCCGGTTCACCGTGCGCCCGGTTCCAGACACCACCTCCAGATTGCCCGCGACCTTCAGCGGCCCATTCGGCAGCGGCGACACCTCAACTGCGCCGTCCCGCACTGCCAAAGGCTGCGAGTCTTTTGCAGCAGGCTCACCCGAAGCGGTAAACCCCGCCGCGCTGTGGCTGCCATCGCAAAACGGCTTGTTGGCCGAAGCCCCGCAGCGGCACAGGGTGGCGCGCGGCCCGTCCAGTGCCACCCCGCCCAGCAGGATCGGAGCCTCCAGCGCCAGCGGCCCGTTCTCCCGCACCCGCAAGGTATTCACCACGGGTGGCGCGTCCGACCCCGTCGCGCCATCGTTCCAGAAAACCCGGATCGCGCCAGACGGGCAATTCTGCCCGATCCGCACCACTTCCGCCGCAGGCGCTGCATCGGGATAAATCCACTCGCCCTGCACATTGGGCACAAACACCTCCGGGTGGCTTAGCACGCAGTTGCGCGAATGAACGCAGCGCTTGCCATCAAACACAATCGTCACCTCGCGGCCTTGAACCGTTTCAACCATGGCTACCTCCGTCTTGTCAGTGGCTATGGTGACACTCTGACACGACAAGGCCGCGTTGCCTACTGTCGCGGCGCAGGCAGGGCGATTGCGATCACGGCCCTGCCGAGCCATCTTAACAAATCCTAAACAACCCCCTGCTAACCCATTGATTTCATATAAACTGCCAGAAGCGCCACGCGTGGACACGCCCTGCCCGCTTGCCCTTTGCCCCGTCCCGGTCTAAAGCGCACTATCCCATTTCCAAGCCGCCCGGAGGCACCCGATGATCCCGCGCTATTCCCGCCCCGACATGGTCACCATCTGGTCGCCGGAAACCAAATTCCGCATCTGGTTTGAAATCGAGGCCCACGCCTGCGACGCCCTCGCCGCCATCGGGGTGATCCCGAAAGAAAGCGCCGCAGCCGTCTGGAAAGCCCGCGACGTGACCTTCGATGTGGCCCGGATTGATGAGATCGAGGCCGTCACCAAACATGACGTGATCGCCTTCCTGACCCATCTCGCCGAACATATCGGCGCGGAAGAGGCCCGCTTTGTCCACCAAGGCATGACCTCGTCCGACGTTCTGGACACCACCTTCAACCTGCAACTCGTCCGCGCCACCGACCTGCTGCTGGTCGGGCTGGATCGCGTTCTGGCCGCGCTGAAATCCCGCGCGTTTGAACATAAAAACACCGTCCGCATCGGTCGCAGCCACGGCATCCATGCCGAGCCGACCACAATGGGCCTGACCTTCGCCCGCTTTTATGCCGAGATGGATCGCAACCGCACCCGCCTGATGACCGCCCGCGCCGAGATCGCAACCGGGGCAATTTCCGGCGCCGTCGGCACCTTCGCCAACATTGATCCGTCTGTGGAAGAGCATGTCTGTGCCCAACTTGGCCTGACACCCGAGCCGATCAGCACCCAAGTCATCCCGCGCGACCGCCATGCGATGTATTTCGCCACCCTTGGCGTGATCGCATCCAGTATTGAAAACATCGCCATCGAAATCCGCCACATGCAGCGCACCGAAGTGCTTGAGGCGGAAGAGTTTTTCAGCCCTGGCCAAAAGGGCTCCTCGGCCATGCCGCACAAACGCAACCCGGTTCTGTCAGAAAATCTGACGGGTCTTGCACGTCTTGTACGGATGTCCGTGATCCCGGCATTGGAAAATGTGGCTCTATGGCACGAGCGTGACATCAGCCATTCCTCGGTTGAACGCGCGATTGGACCCGACACCACCATCACCCTCGATTTCGCGTTGCACCGCTTGGGTGGGCTGGTTGAAAAGCTGGTTGTTTATCCTGAAAACTGCCTGAAGAATATGAACCAGTTCAAAGGCTTGGTGATGAGCCAACGGGTTTTGCTGGCGCTGACCCAAGCAGGTGTCAGCCGTGAAGACAGCTATCGTTTGGTGCAGCGCAACGCGATGAAGGTCTGGGAGCATGGCGCGGATTTCAAAACCGAGCTTCTCGGCGATCCCGAAGTCACGGCGGCCCTGACCCCGGCGCAGATCGAAGAAAAATTTGACATCGGCTATCACACCAAACATGTTGATACGATTTTCAAACGGGTGTTCGGCGCTTAAACCGACCTTAACCTGATGCGGTCATTCTACCCCTGAACCAGAACGGATCAGGGGATAGATATGGCGGGCGAACCAGCAGTTCTGGCGCGGATAACTCCGGTGCAACGCAGGGCGCAGGCCCCGCAGCCCAGCCCACGCCAGAAGGCCGCGATCATCGTGCAATTTCTGTTAGCAGAAGGCGGCAGCCTGCCGCTTGCCAAGCTGCCCGATCAGATGCAGGCGGCTTTGGCCGAACAGATGAGCCAGATGCGCACGGTTGATCGCCGCACTTTGGCCGCGGTGATCGAAGAATTTCTTGGAGAGTTGGATCAGGTTGGCCTGTCATTTCCGGGCGGCATTGAGGCGGCTTTGTCGATGATGGATGGCCATATTTCGGCCAATGCCGCCAGCAGGTTGCGCAGGATGGCGGCCAGCAGCGCCTCGTCTGACCCGTGGGAGCGGCTTACCGCGATGCCGGTCGCCAGCTTGCTGCCGGTGTTGGAGCAGGAAAGCATTGAAGTGGGCGCGGTGATGCTGTCAAAGCTGCCCGTTGCCAAATCTGCAGAACTGCTGGGGAAACTTCCCGGCGAAAAGGCGCGGCGGGTGGCTTATGCGGTGTCGCAAACCGGCAATGTTGATCCGGACACCGTGCGCCGTATCGGGATTTCCTTGGCAAACCAGCTTGAATCGCAGCCTTTGCGGGCGTTTCAATCCAATCCGGTGGATCGGGTCGGGGCGATCCTGAATATCTCGCCCGCCCTGACGCGAGAGGATGTGTTGAAGGGGCTGGACGAGGCTGATGCGGGGTTTGCGCAGCAGGTCCGCCGCGCCATCTTCACTTTTGTGCATCTGCCAAAGCGTTTGCTGGGGCGCGATGTGCCGAAGCTGATCCGCATAGTTGATCAGGCGCAGCTGATCACAGTACTTGCAGCCAGCGCGGGCGTCGCCGAGCGTGAAGCTTCGGCAGAATTTTTGCTGTCAAACATGTCGCAGCGCATGGCGCAGGGTCTGCGCGAAGAAGCTGTCAGCCGTGGCCGCGTCAAGGAAAAAGACGCCGAAGATGCGATGAACCAGATCATCAGCGCGGTGCGGCAACTGGAAGCCGCCGGAGAGCTGGTGTTGATCCAGGAAGACGATCAGTAGCGCCGCATGTGCAACCCTTGCCGCCCGGTCGGTGCCGCTTTAGGGTCGCCGGATGAACGCCAAGATCCTGCCCACCGCCGCCGCCACTCGCAAGGGCATCTTGATCCTGATGCTGGGGGTGGCCTTGTTCAGCACGATGGACGCTGTGGCGAAAGGCTTGCTGCAAAGCTATCCCACTGCGCAAGTGGTTTGGGCGCGCTTTATCGGCCAAGCGGTGCTGGTGCTGGTGATCTTGGGCCCCAAACGGATCGGCCCCACCCTGCGCACGCCCTATCCTTGGCTGCATATGGCGCGCTCGGGCTTTCAACTGGCCACGACCGCTCTGTTTTTCCTAAGCCTTGGCTATATTGGCTTGGCCGAGGCGACGGCTTTGGCCGACACCAGCCCGTTGTTGATCACGCTGGGCGCCGCACTGTTCCTTGGCGAAAAGCTGGGGCCGCGCCGGATTGCGGGCGTTGTCGTGGCGATGATCGGCGCACTTATCATCATCCGCCCAGGGGCTGGCCTGTTCAGCCCCGCGGCACTGCTGCCGTTGGCTTGCGCTTTTTGTTATGCGATTTCGGCACTGCTGACCCGGCTTGTAGGGCAAAAAGAAGGCCCCGCGACATCCATGCTGCACGCCGCTTTGTTTGGCGCAGTGGCAACAAGCATCGCGGTGATCTTTGTCTGGCACCCGATTGCGCTGGCGGATCTGCCACGGTTTGTCGCTCTGGGTTGCCTTGGGACCGCCGCACAATTTTGCCTGATCCGGGCGTTCTCGATGGCTGAAGCCTCGGCCATCGCACCGTTTTCTTATCTGGGCATCGTCTATGCCACGCTGTTCGGTATCGCCTTTTACGGTGAATATCCCGACTTTTGGGCGGTCATCGGGGCGCTTGTGATCGCGGGATCGGGGCTTTATGTCTGGCACCGCGAAACCATCAAGCGATAACCATGTCCGATACGCCCTTTCAACCGCTGGCCTTCGCGCAAAACCTTGTGGTGCGCGGTCTGATCGGTTTGGGTCTGGCCTTGCCGTACCGTTGGCGCGTGCCCTTGCTGGGCGCGATCTTGCGCGGCCCGGTCGGGCGGATTGCGGGCTATCGCCAGCGGGCAGAGGCCAATCTGGCTCTGATCTGGCCGGATATGCCGCTGGCAAATCGCAAGAAGATCGCCACGCAATCGCTTGATAATGCAGGACGAACCCTGATCGAGAATTACTCGACCAAGGATTTTCAGGCCCGGCAGGCGCAGATCATCCCGCAGGGCGCAGGCGTAGCCGCTTTGGCAAAGGCGCAGGCCGAGGGTCGCGCGGCGATCTTGGTCTCGGGGCATTTTGGCAATTACGAGGCCGCCCGCGCCTGTCTGGTGGCCCAAGGCTACACGATCGGCGGGCTGTATCGCCCAATGTCCAACCGCTATTTCAACGCGCATTATGTGCAAACGATGGAAGCTTTCGGCGGCCCGGTTTTTCCGCAGGGCCGCGCCGGGACCACGGGCTTTGTCAAACATCTGAAGGCGGGCGGCTTGCTGGTCTTGCTGTTTGATCAACGTGCAGGCAGCAATCAGATCTGTTTTCTGGGCCAACCCGCGCGCACCGCCCTGTCCGCCGCTGAACTGGCGCTGCGCTACAAGGCCGATCTGATCCCGTTCTACGCCACCCGCCAGCCCGATGGCCTTGGCTTTGCGGTTGAATTGGAGGCCCCGATCCCGCACAGCAGCGCGCTAGAAATGACAACCGCGCTGACCCGCAGCCTAGAGGCCCGCATCATCACCAATCCCGGGCAATGGTTCTGGATTCACCGCCGCTGGAAATAGTGTGCAGCACCTGTCACGCGCCACTGGCGCTGATCACTTCAGCCGTGCCGCTGCAATGACTTGCCCCGGCCACGGCCCCGCCTGCAACAACACCACAACCGGGCCCTCGCCCGCTGGCGTCACCAGATCCAACGGGGCCGCACCCGACCAAGATCCGACCTTTTGCCACGCCGTCACGATGTTATGATAGGCGACCTTCATCCCGGCGTTCTCGCCACGATCAATCTCCACCATCGCTTTGTCGGTGTAATGCACCAGTTGCACCGTCACATCCTTCGCCAAGGCCTGCGCCGAACTCGCCTTGATCACCAGATCGCCGCCCTGCCGCGCCAATGTCAGCGCGACTTGGCTGGGGGGCACGGCGGCGAGTGCCGCTGCAACCTGATCCGGCTGATTTCCCGCCACACGCGCACCACCCGCGACGATCATCTGCGGCGTGTAGATCATCTTTTCACCCGAAGCATGCGCATAGGCCTTTTGGCGCTCGGTGAATTGCGCTTTGCCGAAGGTGTCAGTCCAGCCGATGTAATCCCAGTAATCCACATGCAAGGTCAGCCCGATCACCCCCGGCATCGTGGCAAGCTTTGCCATCAATTCATCTGCAGGTGGGCACGACGAACACCCCTGCGAGGTGTAAAGTTCGACCAACACGCCTTGCTCTGACTCGGCCAGCGCCTGAACAGGAAGCATCACGGCTGCAGAAACGGCCAAAGCACCAAGTCCACTGAAAATCTGCTGCATCATGGCGTTTCCCGATCTCTTACCCGCGTGTTTTGTTCTACATGATGCAAGCAACCAGCCGCCAATCAAGGTTTTGCGAGCCATGATCATCAGATATTCACAGACTGGTTCCAAGGATAGCCGCAGCTTGCCAATTCCACACTGGAATATCGGCATACCATTGTATACAATACCGCCAAGACCAAGATGATTCCCTTGCACACACCCCGCCCTTAGGGCAAAGCCAAAGCAATCCGTCAACCGCAGGAGGCCACATGACCGTCACCGTTGGACACGACAGCAGCAAAACCCGCAAAACTTTGACCGCTGGCGGACAAAGCATTTCCTACTACTCGATCCCCGCCGCCGAGGCCGCTGGTTTGGGTGAGTTTTCCAAGCTTCCCGCCGCACTGAAGGTTGTGCTGGAAAACATGCTCCGCTTTGAAGACGGCAAGACCGTCTCGGTGGATGACATCCGCGCGTTTTCCGATTGGGGCAAATTGGCGGGCAAGAACCCGCGTGAAATCGCCTACCGCCCTGCCCGCGTGCTGATGCAGGATTTTACGGGCGTCCCCGCCGTAGTCGATCTGGCGGCAATGCGTGACGGGATCAAGGGTCTGGGCGGCAATGCCCAAGCGATTAACCCGCTCGCCCCCGTCGATCTGGTGATCGACCATTCGGTGATGATCGACGAATTCGGCACCCCGCGCGCATTCCAAGCCAACGTCGACCGCGAATATGAGCGGAACATGGAGCGGTATGTCTTCCTGAAATGGGGCCAGAACGCGTTTAACAACTTCCGCGTCGTGCCTCCGGGAACCGGGATCTGCCATCAGGTTAACCTTGAATATCTGGCGCAAACCGTCTGGACCGATACCGACCAAGACGGCAACATGGTCGCCTACCCGGATACCCTCGTCGGCACCGACTCGCATACCACAATGGTCAACGGTCTGGCCGTGCTGGGCTGGGGCGTCGGCGGGATCGAGGCCGAGGCCGCAATGCTGGGCCAGCCGGTTTCCATGCTGATCCCCGAAGTTGTCGGCTTTAAGTTGACCGGGCAGATGGTCGAAGGCACCACCGCGACCGATCTGGTGCTCAAGGTTGTGCAGATGCTGCGCAAGCATGGCGTGGTCAACAAATTCGTCGAATTCTATGGCGAAGGTCTGGATCGTCTGCCTTTGGCCGACCGTGCCACCATCGCCAATATGGCGCCGGAATATGGCGCGACCTGCGGCTTCTTCCCGATCGACGGCGAAACCATTCGCTACCTGCGCAACACCGGGCGCGAGGAAAGCCGGATTGCACTGGTCGAGGCGTACGCCAAAGCCAACGGCATGTGGCGTGATGCAAGCTATGATCCGATCTACACCAGCACCTTGCATCTGGATATGGGCACCATCGTTCCGGCAATTTCCGGCCCGAAACGCCCGCAGGATTATCTGCCGCTGACCGATGCGAAAGCTTCGTTCGAGAAAGAAATGAACGACAGTTTCAAGCGCGCCTTGGGCAATGAAGTCGCCGTCAAAGGCCATGATTTCACCATGTCGTCGGGCAAGGTTGTGATCGCCTCGATCACCTCTTGCACCAACACATCGAACCCCTATGTGATGATCGGCGCGGGGCTCGTGGCCCGCAAAGCCCGCGCGTTGGGCCTGAAATCAAAGCCTTGGGTGAAAACCTCGCTCGCGCCCGGAAGCCAGGTCGTTAGCGAATATTTGAACGCCGCGAACCTGCAAGAAGACCTTGACGCGGTCGGCTTCAACTTGGTTGGCTACGGGTGCACCACCTGTATCGGCAACTCTGGCCCGCTCGATCCTGCGATTTCGGCCGCGATTGCCGAAGGCGATCTGGTCGCCACCGCAGTTCTCTCCGGCAACCGCAACTTTGAAGGCCGCATCAGCCCCGACGTGCGCGCCAACTATCTGGCAAGCCCGCCCTTGGTCGTCGCCTACGCCCTTGCAGGCGATATGAACATCGACATCACCACCGAGCCTTTGGGCATGGGCACCAACGGCCCAGTCTATTTGAAAGACGTCTGGCCGACCAACCAAGAGATCTCTGATCTGGTGGAATCGACTGTCACCCGCGCCGCGTTCCAGAAGAAATATGCCGACGTGTTCAAGGGTGACGAGAAATGGCAGGCGGTGAAGGTGACCGATTCGGAAACCTATGACTGGCCCGCATCGTCCACCTATATCCAGAACCCGCCCTATTTCCGCGGCATGGCCAAGACCCCCGGCGTGATCAGCAACATCCATGGTGCCCGCGTTCTGGCACTGCTGGGTGATATGATCACCACTGACCACATCAGCCCTGCCGGTTCGTTCAAAGCGGGAACGCCCGCCGGTAAGTATCTGACCGAACGGCAAGTTCCGGTATCCGAGTTCAACTCTTATGGGGCGCGTCGTGGCAACCACGAAGTGATGATGCGCGGCACTTTCGCCAACATCCGCATCAAGAACGAGATGCTCGATGGCGTTGAAGGCGGCTACACCAAGGGCCCGGATGGCGTTCAGACCAGCATCTTTGACGCCTCGATGGCCTACCAAGACGCAGGCACGCCCTTGGTGATCTTTGGCGGCATCGAATATGGTGCAGGCTCCAGCCGCGACTGGGCAGCTAAAGGCACCGCCCTCTTGGGCGTCAAAGCCGTGATCGCCGAAAGCTTCGAGCGTATCCACCGCTCGAACCTCGTTGGCATGGGGGTGATTCCGTTCGAGTTCACGGGCGGCATGACTCGCAAAACCCTCGGCCTAAAGGGCGACGAAGTCGTCAGCATTGACGGTCTGGCTGGCGATCTGAAGCCGCTGTCGACAGTGCCCTGCACCATCACCTACGCCGATGGCAGCGTAAAGGTCATCGACATCAAGTGCCGCATCGACACCGAGATTGAGATTGAATACGTCGAACATGGTGGCGTGCTGCACTATGTTCTGCGTGACCTCGCCTCGCGCTGAATCATATATCAACCTAAAATTGTAATGAAATCAGGCATCCTTCGGGATGCCTGATTTTTTATTGAGCTTAGCGATAACCCATAGGCAGCCCGAATTGTTGCGCACTTGGAAACATTTCGTTTCCCATAGTGTTCCAAGCGGTTAGATTGTGACGGAAGTAAGGCAGGCGGTCATGCCTTGACTGATCCAGACCACACACACCCCCAAGCTAATATATTGTTAACATTAAATTAATATATTTCCGCTTAGGATGCCCTAGGGTAGCACGAAACCATGGGCAGAATAACCGCCCCAAAAAGAACAATTTTTCCAAATACAACCCAAGATGCAATTTGAACAACCTAAAGTTTATATTTGATTAAGGGGGATTAGACTATACTCTACCCATGGGGACTGTAACAACCTATGGGCGATTACTTGCCCTCTGCCGAGGAGCGACTGCCATGCCGGACCGGACGAGAGAGATCGAGCTGTATCAAAATGAAGGGGCCTTGCTGCAGGTCGGAACAAGCCAGGTTATCAGCTTTACCAATTTTGACACCTCGACATCTGCCACCGTGACATTTGACGATTCCAGCCCGAACAACGGCGCGTGGAACTCTGGCGAAACCGCGACGATTGGCGGCAACGCGGCACAACTGCTTGGCACTGGTCTGTCCTATGCCGGCGTCAAAGTGACGATTGCGGGCATCACTTTGGCCAATATCCAACTCAGCACACCGGTGCAAACCGCGCTCTTGACCGCGAATGGTGTGCAATCGCTGCATTTCTATAATGCCGACGGTTCTGAAGCCGATCCTGCGGCGCTGCTCGATTCTCTGGCAACCCAGCTTGTCACCGCACTCAGCACCGGGATTCCGCCGCTGCTGCAAGGCACGGTGAACCTGATTCTCGCCAATCCGCTGCAATATGTGCAGAACAACGCGCTGCTGACGATGAACCTCACCGCGGGCGGTGAGCTGCCATTCGTGCCCTGCTTTGCGGCTGGCACCATGATTATGACCCGTTTGGGTGAGGTGGCGGTCGAGGATCTGTGCGTCGGCGATGAACTTTTGACCATCGACAACGGCTTCCGTCCGTTGCGCTGGATCGGCACGCGCTTTTTGTCGGCGCGTCAGCTGCAGCAAGCGCCGCACCTGCGTCCAATTCGCATTGAAGCCGGGGCCTTGGGCAACGATTTGCCTGTGCGGCCGCTGGTCGTGTCGCCGCAGCATCGTTGCCTGATCCGCTCGGAAATTGCCCGCCGTATCGTGGGTGAACGCGAGGTTCTGGCGGCAGCTAAACATATGTTGGCGGTAGAAGGCATCTCTGTGGTCGAAACCGCAGCGCCCGTCACCTATTATCACCTGCTGCTTGATACCCACGAGCTGCTCATTTCCAACGGCACCCCAAGCGAATCCTTCTTCTTGGGACCAATGGCGATGTCAGGCATATCTGCCGCTGATCGGTTCGAGATCATGACGCTTTTCCCTGAAATCTGCTCGCAAGAGGCGCATCATGTCATGCCACCCGCCCGCAAGTTTCTTGTCGGACATATCGCAAAATCCATCGTCGCGCGTGCGATCAAAGAAACCACGCCAGTTATTGAGTATCGCCAATACATCAATGCCTAAACGCGACGACGACGGCGATGATCGCAAGATCAGCTGGTGGATTGTGCCATTTATCGGCGGCGGTTCGGCTATTTGGGCTGCCGTGATCTACAGCATTCTCAGCTAGCGACGCCGCACGCTGTCGAAGAAACGGATTGTTTCCAGAAATAGGGCCTCGTCCAAGCCGCGGGGCGGTGCGGCCTTATGATGCCATTAATATCTTCAAGGCAGGCTGTTCCCAAACCAAACAGGTACTCAGGATGACCAGCCGCTTTCCACCGCTTATGCCACCCGAGCCACGCAATAGCGCGCCACGGCTGCTGCGGGCCTTGCCGATTGGCGAGGCTGGCGTTCTGCTGGCGATATTTTTGTTGTTGCTGTGCTGATCAGCCTGCGCAGCTGCTGCGCGCACCTGCGGCCATCGGCCAAAGCGTAAAAGCCGCGCCATCCGCCGCTTTGCACGTCAGGATCGGGCGGTTGTAGCCGTTGTTGTGGAACAGACACTCGACCACGATCCCTGCGCTGCTGCCTGTCATCAGATTGGTCACCTCAAACGCCGGGCCAAAGCTCATCGCAAGCACGGGCCCGGTACAAGCGGCGATCACCACGCCCTGCCCGTCTGGCACAATCGTCACAATGTCATTCAGCAAAGCCGCCTGCCCGCTGCGCCCGATCCGCTCGTAACTGCCGCTGAAATACGCGGGTCCCGGCGTGCCGGGCTTTGCCACCGCGACCCCGGGCATAGACAGCATCCCGATCAGCGCCAACCGGGCGATCATTCGGCCAAAGCCTTGTCCAATTCAGGCCGGAAGCGTTGCAGGTAATCGTCGCCGATCATCGGCCCGATGAATTTATACGCAACCGTGCCATCGCCGCGCAGAATAAACGTCTCGGGCGGCGCGGTCACTCCCCAATCCAGCCGGGTCTTGCCCTTGGGATCAAAGGCAATCGCCGCGAAAGGGTTGCCATCAGCGGCCAAAAACGCCGCTGCATCATCCGGGCGATCCATCATGTTGACGCCGACGACATGAACACCTTCAGCCGCCAGAGCCATCAGTGTGCCGTTTTCAGCGCGGCACGGCGGGCACCAGCTGGCCCAGAAATTCACCACCGTCACGCCGCCATTGCGCAAATCCGCATCGGTCAGGGCCGCAAACCCCGGCAAAGCGGCGGCGTTCAGGCTGGGGGCTTGTTTGTCGATGAACACCGATGGCAGCGCATTCGGATCACTGCGCTGCATGCCGACGTAAAACATCGCAGCGAGACCCGCGAACAAAATTGGCGGCAGAAACATCAGCCACTTACCCATGCGTCTTCTCCTGCCGCGCTTCCACTTCTGCCAAGGCACGTTTCACCCGCGCCGCGCGCCAGATCGACAGCGCCACCAACACGGCGATCAACGCGATCGAGGCCGCATAGGACCCGATCACCGCGCTTGCATATTTGCCAAGCTCCATCATGCCACTCTCTCACGCGCCAGCAGCGCCTGCAGCCTGCGTGCCCGAATTTCCGTGCGGGTGCGCAGCAGCACCAGTGTGATGAACAGCAGAATGAACCCCGCGATGCAGACATAGAGCGGGTTGGAATAGACATCCGCGACATGCTCTTCACGGTCCAGCGACAGGCTTGCGCCCTGATGCAGGCCCTGATTCCAGAACAGCACCGCATAGCGCGACAAAAACGCGAAAACTGATCCGACAATGCACAACACCGATGTAAGATCGGCGGCGGTATCGGGGTCTTCAACAGCTTGCCACAGCGCAATATAGCCCAGATAAAACAGCGCGAGGATCAGAAACGAGGTCAGCCGTGGATCCCATGCCCACCACGTCCCCCACATCGGTTGCCCCCAGATCGCCCCGGTCACCAGCCCAATCAGCGTAAACATCAGCCCTACCGGAGCCGCCGCCTTGGCCGACAGTGCCGAGACATGGTGCCGCCGGATCAGCCAGATCAGGCTGGCCACCAGCATCATCATCCAAGCCGAAATCGCCATCATCGCCGCTGGCACATGCAGATAGATGATCTTGACGGTCGAGCCGAACTTGTCCGCATCTGGGGTAAAAAACGCGCCCCAGACCAGCCCGACCACCAGACACACCAACGCCGCCGCCGTCACCCAAGGCAGCGCCACGCCCGATGTCTGCATGAACCGCCTTGGGTTCGCATAGTCCCAGATCGACATTCAGATCCCCTTCATCGTCATCTTAACACGGTCCTCTCAGCGCAGGTTGCTGCGGATTGCCGCAGCCGAGGCGAAAGGGAGCAATGCAGCTGCGCCCAATGTGATCGCGCCCAGCAGGGCCAGTGGCGTTGCTACAGCCAATCCCTGCGCACCGCGCTTCACAACTTCGGCACCAAAAATCAACGTCGGCAGATACAGAGGCAGCACCAATAGGCTTAACAGCAGTCCACCGCGCTTGACCCCCACCACAAGCGCTGCGCCAAACGCCCCGATCACCGACAAAGCCGGGGTTCCCAGCGCCAGACTCGCCAGCAGCCAGCCATATCCCGCGCCATCCAGTTGCAACAGCAGCGCCATCAGCGGCGAGACCACCACCAACGGCAAACCTGTCACCAGCCAATGCGCCAACGCTTTCACCGCCACCACGGATTCAAGCGGCATCGGCGCGGTTGCCAGTAGGTCCAGCGAACCATCCTCGTAATCCAGCGCGAAAATCCGGTCGAGCGACAACAGGCACGCCAGCAATGCGCCAACCCACAAGATACCCGGCGCAATCCGCGCCAACAAAGCAGGCTCTGGCCCGACACCCAACGGCACAATCACCGCCATCAGCAGGAAAAACGCAAGGCCAAGGCCAAAGCCACCGCCCGCCCGCACCGCCAGCCGCAGATCCCGGATCAGCAGCGCGATCATCCAAAGGCCTCATCAAACGCGCCCAAGCGTGCGCCCGCGCGGGCTTTGAAGGCGGCAAGTTCTAGCACCTCGGCCTCTAGCCCCAGATCAATGTGGCTCGCGATCAGCGCAGAGCCGCCGCCGCCCAAATGCCGCACCACCACGCCCGCGAACAGCGCCACCGAATCTGCATCCAGCGACACTGTCGGCTCGTCCATCAGCCAGATTGGCCGTCCCGTCACCAACAGCCGCGCCAGCCCCAGACGCCGCTTTTGCCCCGCTGACAATTGCGCAGCCTGCCGATCCGCCAAGGCCTGCAGATTCATCGAAGCCAAAGCCGGCTGGATCGCCCCGGTGCCGTAGATCGCCGCCCAAAACGCCAAATTCTCGGCCACCGTCAGCGTCGCTTTTACCCCATCGGCATGGGCCGCATAAGCCACGGCCTCAGCCGCCACGCTGACCTTGCCCGCGATGGCTGGCTGCAACCCGGCCAAGCACCGCAGCAAGGTGGTCTTGCCCGCGCCATTCGGCCCGCGCAGCAGCAAGGCCCGCCCCGGCAGCAACCGAAACGACACGCCCTCCAGCACCGCCACGCCGCCTCGCGCCACAGCAAGATCGCTTACCTGCATCTCCATACCTCACCCCTAACGCATCGCGGCGATTGCGAAAAGACCCTGCGACGCCATGGCCCATTCGCCCAGAACGCCCTATATCTGCCGCAAGCAGGAGGATATCATGACCCTATCAACCACGATTTTTGGCCAGACTGGCAAAACCACCACCCGGCTGGGCTTTGGCGCTTGGGCCATTGGCGGCACTTGGGGCGAAGTCAGCCATGACGACGCCAAGGCCGCGCTGCACGCCAGCCTTGATGCCGGTGTGCAGGTCATCGACACGGCCGACGTGTACGGCGATGGCAGATCAGAGCGCATCATCCGCGAGGTTCTGGCCGAACGTCCCGGCACCCGTCCCTTTGTCGCCACCAAAGCGGGCCGCCGCCTGAACCCGCATACCGCCGAGGCCTATACAGGTGCGGCGATAGAATCGTTCATCGACCGCAGCTTGCAGAACCTTGGCGTTGAGTGCCTTGATCTGGTGCAGCTGCATTGCCCGCCAACCCCGGTATACAGCAACCCTGCGATGTTCGCGGCGCTGGATGAGATCAAAGCCAAAGGCAAGATCGCCAATTATGGCGTTTCGGTCGAAACCATTGCCGAGGCGATGGAGGCGATCAAGAATCCCGGCGTGGTCTCGGTGCAGATCATCTACAACCTTTTGCGCCAGCGCCCCGCCGAGGTGTTCTTCAAAGCCGCCCGCGCGCAAAACATCGCGGTGATCGTGCGGGTGCCGCTGGCCTCTGGTCTGCTGACTGGCAAAATGTCGGCACAAAGCCAGTTTGCTGCCGACGATCACCGCAGTTTCAACCGCAACGGCGAGGCGTTTGACAAGGGTGAGACTTTCTCAGGCGTGCCCTATGATGTGGCGCTAGAGGCGGTCGAAGAATTGCGCCCGCTGGTCCCGCAAGGGGCCACGATGGCCGAATTTGCGCTGCGCTGGATCTTGATGGAAGAGGCTGTAACTGTGGTGATCCCCGGTGCAAAATCACCGGCGCAAGCTGAGGCCAATGCGAAAGCTGATGCTTTGGCAGCGCTTTCGCCCGCAACCATGGAAAAAGCGCGTGAGATTTACACGCGCCTGATCGCGCCACACGTTCACGCGCTTTGGTAATTTCAACGCCGCCCCAGAGATGATCTGGGGCGGCGCGTCCTATCACACGAGGCCCCGGATCAAGTCCGGGGCGGCTTGGGATCAAACGGCCAGCACCGCCGCAGCAATCCGGCGGCCCTCGCCCAATAGCACGTTATAGGTCCGGCACGCGGCGGGGGTGTTCATCGGTTCGACACCGATGCCCTGATCCTCTAACGCCTGCCGGAACGCTTTCGGCACCACGGCAATGTCTGCGCCCAGCCCCAGCAGTAAAACGTCGATCTTGCCCACCAACGAGAGTGGCCCCGCCAGATCGTCGAAGCCGCCCCACGCCCCAGCGTCCCACGGCGTGATTAGGGTTGCCCCCCGCAGAACATGGCTACCGACCCGGAAAAACCCCGGCCCATACCCTTCAATCGCCAAGGCAGAGCCATAGGTGATCTCGGTCAGGCGCATATCAAAAGCCTTTCAGGCAAAAGGTTTCCCGGTTGTGCAGCCCGAAAGGCTGCACCCAAACATTTACGCCTCGATATTGGCGAATTCGTGATCGGAAGGCTTGCCGCCTTTCGGCTTTTCGCTGCGATCAAGGCCAATCATCAACACGATGTTCTTCGCCACATACACCGAGGAATACGTGCCCAGCAGAACCCCCATGAAGATCGCGAATGAAAAGCCGCGGATCACATCGCCGCCAAACACCATCATCGAGCCCACCGCAATCAAGGTGGTGATCGAGGTCATCAGCGTCCGGCTGAGAGTTTCGTTCACCGACAGGTTCATCACATCCCGCAGCGGCATGGTTTTGTATTTGACCAAATTCTCGCGCAATCGGTCAAACACCACCACGGTATCGTTGATCGAATAGCCCAGAATGGTCAGCAAAGCCGCCACGATGGTCAGGTCAAACTTGATCTGGAAAAACGCGAAAATCCCGACGGTGATGAACACGTCATGCAGCAGCGCCAGAACGCCGCCCAAAGCAAACTGCCATTCGAACCGCATCCAGATATACAGCATGATGCCGATCGAAGTCACCGCCACCGCCAGAACCGAGCTATACACCAGCTCGCCCGACACTTTCGGCCCGACGGTTTCTTCGGATACAAACTTGATCGCCGGATCATAGCTGCTCAGCGCGGCTTTCACCTGCGCCAGCCCATCCTCACTGACCGCCTCGTCGCTATCAGCCGAGGATATCCGGATCATCGCCACATGCTGATCGGCCCGGAACGACGGGTCGAACACTTCGGTGATCACCACATCACCCAGCGGCAGCCCTTCCAGCGCTGTGCGATAGCCACCAACATCCACCGCCTGCGAGGAATCGGTGCGCAACGTGGTGCCGCCCTTAAAGTCGATGCCGTAGTTCAGCCCTTCGGTGCCCCAGAACAGGAACGCCGCCAGCATCAGCAGGATAGAACCGCCAAAGGTCAGCCATTGGTGGCGGAAAAAGTCGAAGTTGGTTTTCTCGGGTGCAAGTCGCAAACGCCAAGCCATCAGATTTCTCCTTAAACCACGATTTCTTTAGGCTGACGCCAGTTGAACCAGACCGAGATGATGAAGCGCGTCACCCACAGCGCGGTAAACACCGAGGTGACAATGCCGATCCCCAAAGTCACCGCAAAGCCGCGCACAGGCCCCGCGCCCAGGAAAAACAGCACGGCGGCGGTGATCAAAGTGGTGATGTTGGCGTCAACAATCGCCGACATCGCCCGCTCATAGCCAATCTCAATCGCCCGCGCCGTGGTTTTGTGGATGCGCAATTCCTCTCGGATACGCTCATAGACCAGCACGTTGGCATCGACGGCCATACCAATCGTCAACACGATCCCGGCGATCCCCGGCAGCGTCAGTGTGCCACCAATCGCCGAAAGTACCGCGAAAATCAGCGCCATGTTGATCACCAAGGCCACATTCGCAAACAGCCCGAACAGCCCATACGAAGCAAACATGAACAGCGACACCGCCACCATACCGATGATCGCCGCCGTCTTGCCCGCATCAATGCTGTCTTGACCCAGTTCCGGCCCGATTGTGCGCTCCTCAAGGAAATTCATCTTCGCAGGCAACGCCCCCGCCCGCAGCAGAACAGCGAGATTGGTCGATTCTTCGGTGGTGAAACTGCCGGTGATGATGCCCGAACCACCCTGAATGGCGCTTTGGATCGTCGGCGCCGAGATCACCTTGTCATCCAGCACAATCGCAAACGGTTGGCCGATATTGGCCGAGGTATATTCTCCAAACTTCCGCGCGCCCGATACGTTGAACTTGAAGCTGACCGCAGGCCGGCCGTTCTGGTCAAACGATGGCTGCGCATCGGTCAATTCCTCGCCCGACACCACAGGCTCATCGGCGACGATGTAGTAGACGTCTTTCTCATCCGACGAGGCCAGCAGCGAATTGCGCGCACCCGGATCAGCCGCCGGATTGGTGGTGCGCCCAATCACGGTGTTGAACGTCAGCTTTGCCGTGGTGCCAATGATCGCCTTCAATTCAGCGGCCGAACCCAAACCCGGCACCTGAATCAAAATCCGGTCGGTGCCTTCGCGCTGAATGGTCGGCTCGCGCGTGCCAACCGCATCGACACGGCGGCGAATGATTTCCAGACTTTGCTGCATGGTGCGGGTATCCGTCGCCACCCGCTCGGGCTCTGAAAGCTGCACCACAATCTCTTGGCCCTCGGTGGTGACCTCCAGATCGTTCTGGCCCACACCTGTCAGGCTGACCACGGGTGTGGCCAAAGCCTGCACCGCAGCCACTGCCGCAGCCATGCCATCGGCATTGCCCACCGACACCCGCAACACGCCCGGCACCGACGGCATCCGCCGCACCGCCCCAACCTGATCGCGCACATCCCGCAAAGCATCGCGCACATCCGGCCACAGACTGTCGATGCGCTGCGCATAAACGTCCGAAACCTGAACCTCTGCCAGCAGATGCGCACCGCCGCGCAGATCCAGCCCCAGATTGACCAAAGCCGAGGGCACATAAGACGGCCATTCGGCCAGCGCCGCTGTCTGCTCGGGCGTCGCGACCCCAGCAGCAGCCTCAATGGCCGAGACCGCATCATTATGCGCCTCAACTTTGGTGTAGAACATATTTGGCAGCGCGCCCAAAATCCCCCAAGCGCATAGCGCAAGGATCAAAAGGCGCTTCCACAGCGGCGAATAGAGCATCATGTTGTGTCTCGGGTTCAGGATCGGGCGCAGTGCAATCGAAACAAGCCTTAAGCTGCTTTGGCAGGCTCGGTTTTATTCATCACTTGCGCGATGGTGTGGCGCGGCATTTTCACTTTCACGCCTTCGGCAATCTCGACCTCAAGCACGCCATCATCGCCAACCTTGGTCACCTTGCCGATGATGCCGCCTTGGGTCAGCACCTGATCGCCCCGGCGCAAGCCGTCGACCATCGCCTTCAGATCCTTCATCTTCTTTTGCTGCGGACGGATCAGCAGAAAATACATGATTGCGAAGATCAGCACCAAAGGCAGGAACGAAGCGAAGGCCGAGCCTGCGCCAGCAGCACCAGCGGTTTGCGCGAAAGCGGGGGTCACGAACATGGAAGTCCTTTCTTATAGGGGCTATTTCCCCTGATTTGTCGGCGGGCACCCTATCCGCGCTGCGGCAGATAGGCAAGGCAAGGCCGATCTAAGTGGCCCGACCGCCGCTTACAGCCCCAACCGCGATAAATCGCCGAACTTTACCTAAAATTTTTCATCTGTTCAAAAATATCCCACGGGTGCGAAGATGTTTGTTTGCTCTGAAAGAGCGAAGACACATCGAAGCGGAGGGTGTGAAACCCTCGATCCGACAGCACCACCAGCGCGGCCTTACAAAAACCGCTGCACCCACGGCACCCTTTGCAACACAGCCGTCAGCGCCCAAGCCAAAGCAAAGGCAAAAATCGCGGCAAAACTGCGATCCACTGTGTCGGAAAACAGCTTGAACGCCACCAGCATGGTCGCCGGATGCAGCAGATAAATGCCAAAGGCAAAGCCTGCCAACCATGTCGGCCAAGTGCCTTTGATGTTGATACGCCAGACAATTTCAAAAATCACCGCCACCAGTATCATCTGCACCGAGGCAAATTCCGGGCTGCGCCAATACAACAATCCACTGACCACCGCCGCCGCCGCAATTACCGGCCAAACCAGCCCCATCCGTTTGCCGACCGCCAGAACCGCGCCAAACCAGAACAACGGCAAAGAGAAAAACCACTGCGGCAGCGGTTGTGGAAAGCCGTTCGGGTTGATGAACCATGCCGTCGCGGCGAGCTTGGCATGCAAAAGTCCCAGCGGGATCGACACCACGACCAGCAGCACGGCGGCGCTGTACATTCGCAGCGGTCGGTCGATAAACCGCGAAATCCACGGAATTGTGACCAGAAAAATCATCACAAACGGCAAGAACCACAGATGGATCGACGGCCCGATCAGCAGCGTCCAAGGGTCTGACAACAGATGAAACGGCTCATCCGAGATAACTTCATAGACCACACGGAAGAAGACGCACCAGAACAGCCACGGCAGCGCAATCCGCTGCGCCCGCGACAGCCAGAACGCCTTGCCGTCCGAGCGTTCAAATGAACCCACCGCAAGATAAGAGGTCAGCACCAGAAACAGCGCAAGCGCTGTGTAGCCAATATCAGCATAGGGCGCGCGGGCATGGTCCCAGACAATGCCAAAGGCGGCCACGAACCGCGCAAGGTCCACAGACCGCTTGTATCCCTGCTTTATTATTGCTTGTGCCACACTCTGCCCCGCGCCTATTGAACGGCCTTAGCCTAATCCCACCGTTGCGCATAGAGCAACTTCGGCAACTCTGCGTTTACAAAACACGCTACAGGGTTGCCTTGGGCACTACGTTGGTCGCGCTTGGGAAGTTGCACAGAAATGAGATCATCATGCTGCCCCACAGCCTGAACGCGATGCCCAATAGCCTTTGATCTGGGCGAGGTTGCAGGGTTTCAGGCAGGTGGATGGCCTCCCTTCCCCTTGGCGGTCAAATCAGGCATAACCAGCCCAATCTGATTTCAAGAGGGCAATCATGCACGACATCCGCGCCATCCGAGAGAATCCCGCCGCTTTTGAAGCCGCCCTCGAACGCCGTGGCCTGTCGGGCGTCTCGGACGAAATCCTTAAACTCGACAGCGCGCGCCGGGCGAAAATTCTCGCCGCCGAAACCGCAACCGCCGCACAGAATGCCGCCTCGAAAGAGGCCGGTGCCGCCAAAGGGCGCGGCGATGATGCCGAATTCAACCGTTTGCGCGCCTTGGTGGCCGAGAAGAAATCCGAAACTGCCGCGATGAGTGCCGAAGCCGAAGCCCTGGATTCCCAGCTGCGCGACGTTCTGATGGGCCTGCCCAACCTGCCGCTGGCTGAAATCCCGGATGGCGCGGATGAGGATGACAATGTCGAGATCCACCGCTGGGGCGCGCCGCGCAACTTCGACTTCACCCCGCTGGAACATTTCGACATCGCTGGCGTCAAGCCGGGTATGGATTTTGAAACCGCCGCCAAACTGTCGGGCGCGCGTTTTGTGGTGCTGAAAGGTGCCGTGATCCGGGTTCACCGCGCATTGGCGCAGTTCATGCTGGATACCCATATCGAAGAGCATGGCCTGCAAGAGACATGGACCCCGGTTCTGGTCAAAGAAGATGCGATGTATGGCACCAACCAGCTGCCAAAATTCGCCGAGGACAGCTATCAGACCACAAATGGCTGGTGGCTGATCCCGACATCGGAAGTCACGCTGACCAATTCGGTTGCCGGGGATGTGCTGGAAGAAGCGGCGCTGCCGATCCGCATGACCGCGCATACGCAATGCTTCCGCTCGGAAGCGGGCTCTGCTGGTAAGGACACCAGCGGCATGCTGCGCCAGCACCAGTTTGAAAAGGTCGAGATGGTGACGATTTGCACCCCCGACACGGCGCTGGCCGAGCATGAGCGGATGACCAACTGCGCGCAGGCCATTCTGGAAAAGCTGGAGATCCCTTACCGCACCATCGTGCTTTGCACGGGTGACATGGGCTTTGGCGCGCAGAAAACCCATGACCTTGAAGCATGGCTGCCGGGGCAGAACAAGTATCGTGAGATTTCGAGCGTATCGACCTGCGGCCAGTTCCAAGCCCGCCGGATGAATGCGCGCTTCAAGGTGCCGGGCGGCAAGCCTGATTTCGTGGCGACGCTGAACGGCTCGGGCCTTGCGGTGGGGCGCTGCCTGATCGCGGTGCTGGAGAATGGCCAGCAGGCTGATGGTTCGGTTGATCTGCCTGCGGTCCTGCACCCCTATCTGCGCGGCAAAACCAGAATTTCGGCGGCGGGCGTTTTGGAGTGAACCAAACCCCGGCTCAGGCGTATTAAAGGTATGAAACGCATCATCCAACCCGCCCTGCTTTTGGCCACGCTGGCCTTTGCCGTAGCCCCGGCTTTCACACCGTCCTTCCGGGGGTATGACCCCGCGACGTTTCCGGTGCAGATCGCCCAACCCAGCGTGCAGCCTGCGGGCTATGCGTTTGCGATCTGGGGGCTCATCTATCTGTGGCTGATCGCACATGCTGGCTTTGGGCTGATCAAGCGGCGCGGGGATGCGGCATTCATCCGGCCTGCGCTGGCGCTGACGGTTTCGGTTCTGCTGGGCACGGTGTGGCTTGCCATTGCGGTGGCGGCGCCAATCCCTGCGGCGGTGGCGATTGTCGTCATGGCGGCGACGGCGATTTATGCCTATTTGGTCGCCGACCCTGTGCAGGATCGTTGGCTGCTGGCGGCACCTCTTGCGATTTATGCGGGCTGGTTGACGGCGGCATCGGCAGTCTCAACCGGGGTGATCATCGCGGGATATGGCATTTTGCCCGATACCACAGCCGCGCTGGCGATGCTGGGCTTGGTGTTGGTGGTTGCGATTGCCATTCAGATCAAGCGGCCGCGCATGCCGATTTACGGCGCAACAATTGTTTGGGCGATTGTCGGGATTGTCGTCAAAAGCTGGGGCAGCAATGCGACCGTGGCTTATGCAGCACTGGCTGGGGCGGTGATCATGGCCTGTGTCACGCTGGTGTCGCTGCGCGGGCGGATCAGCTGATCTGAGGCTGCAAATTTTGTCCCAGCGGGGACACACTTGTGCTTTTCCTCAGGATAGCAGGGTAAAACCACAACATATTGTGGTATTTTGTCTGCAGAGGCGAAAACAGCCGCCACCCGCTGAGGGCAGTCTGCGCTAAAATCGTCCTGCGCGACTGTCCTATTGGCACCACGCCGCCCCGGATCGAGTCTGGGGCCGCGTGGGAACATCGCGCAAAGCTATTGCCCGGTGTTCTTTTCCTTGTGCTTGCGCAGTCGGCTTGGCGTGTGGAATTTTGGATTGCGGAACGGGTTCTTGTCGCCCTGCCCCCGGAAGGTCAGGCGGATCGGGGTGCCGGGCATGTCAAAATGCTCGCGCAGACCGTTCACCAGATAGCGGCGATAGGTGTCGGGCATATCGTCGGGGTGCGAGCACATCGCGATGAATCCCGGCGGACGCTGTTTGACTTGGGTCATGTAGCGCACCTTGATGCGCCGCCCGCCCGGAGCCGGTGGCGGATGCGATTCGATCATCGCCCCGAGCCAGGTGTTCAGACGTGCGGTCGGGATCCGGCGGTTCCAGACTTCGTGTGCTTTCAGGATGGCATCGTGCAGACGGTCAAGGCCGCGCCCGGTTTTACCAGACACCGTGATCATCGGCGCACCGCGCAACTGCGGCAAAAGACGCTCGAACATCTCTTTCAGCTCGGCCAGCTTTTCCTGCTTTTCGTCTTCGAGATCCCATTTGTTGACGGCGATCACAACGGCGCGGCCCTCTGTCTCGGCGAAATCAGCGATGCGCAGATCCTGCACCTCGAACGGGATTTCAACATCCAACAGCACCACGACCACTTCGGCGAAGCGCACTGCGCGGATGCCATCGGACACCGACAGCTTTTCCAGCTTTTCGTTGATCCGCGCTTTCTTGCGCATCCCCGCCGTGTCAAAAATCTTGATCGGCGTGCCCAGCCATTCGGCCCGCACCGAGATCGCATCGCGGGTGATGCCAGCCTCTGGTCCGGTCAGCAGACGGTCAAAACCAAGGATCTTGTTGATCAGCGTCGATTTTCCGGCATTGGGCCGCCCGATTACCGCAATTTGCAGCGGTTTCTTGGCGGTGGGGCGGAAGGCGTCAACGTCCTGCTCCAACTCGGCGTCTTCTTCCGAGATGTCGATTTCGGTGTCGGGGGTATTCTCGGCCTCACGCTCGGCAAACTCGCCCTGCAGCGGGAGAAGCATGTGGTAAAGATCGTCCATGCCTTCGCCATGCTCGGCAGAAATGCGCAACGGCTCGCCCAGACCAAGGCTCCAGCCCTCAATCGCGCCCGCATCGCCAGCTTTGCCTTCGGCCTTGTTCACCGCCAAAATCACCCGCGCGCCTTTTTTGCGCAGAATGTCGGCAAAGGTTTCGTCCGAAGGTGTGACGCCGATGCGGCCATCAATCACGAACAGGCTGACATCGGCCATATCTACGGCGCGCTCGGTCAGCCGCCGCATGCGGCCCTGCAGGCTGTCATCGGTGATTTCTTCAAGCCCTGCCGTGTCGATCACGGTAAAGCGCAGATCAAACAGCTTGGCATCGCCTTCGCGCAAATCGCGGGTCACGCCGGGCTGGTCATCGACCAGCGCCAGCTTGCGCCCGACAAGGCGGTTAAAAAGCGTCGATTTGCCCACATTGGGGCGGCCGACGATGGCAAGAGTAAAGCTCATTTCAGGCGTCCGGGTATAACTAAGCTGTCCCCATACACGCACCCAGCCTTAACGGAAAGCGTGAAGTTGCCCGTTGCCACCGACCACAAACAGCAAACCCTGCGCCAAAGCGGGGGCCGAGGCCGCGCCACCCGGTATTTCCGCGCTGTAGACAAGGTTGCCATTGGTCGGATCAAAGCCGCGCAAGCTGCCGTCGGACGAGGCCACAACGATGCGCCCGCCCGCCAGAACCGGGCCATAATGCGCATAGATCGCCTGACGTTTCTTCGGCTTGTCCTTGACGAAATACGGCATTTCGATCGACCAGATCACCTCGCCGGTGCTGGCATCCAGCCGCACCAGCCGTGCCTGATCATTGACCACGAACACCGAGCCGCCAGCCACCAAGGGCGGATTCAAAGCGCCCTCATTTGTGGTCCAGATCCGCCCGCCGGTGGTCATGTCAATCGCCACGGTGCGCCCGGCTGCGGTGCCCAGATAGACCGTGTTGCCGACGATCACCGGATCACCGGTCACATCGCCCATGCCGCCGTAGCTGCGGCCCAGCCGTTGGCCCGAGACACCCGCGTTCCAGATCGGATCGCCCGCAGCCAGCGATACTGCCGAGATTTGGCCGCTGGCAAATGGCAACACCGCATCGTTATCGCCCACTGCAATCGCCGCCGTGCCGATCATCCCCGATGCATTCGGCGCACCCGGAAGCTGCCAGAGCTGCTTGCCGCTGTCCGCCGCGACCGCCAAAGCCGAGCCATCCCGGCCCATCGCATAGACCACATTGCCCGACACGGTCGGCGCCCCGGTCAGCGGGCTGTCAAAGCGTTGCCGCCAGACGATGCCGCCGGTGCTGGCGTCCATCGCCACCAGCTCGCCATAGCCCGAGGTCGCATAGACGCGGTTGCCCTGTGCCGCGAGACCACCGCCGACGATTTTGCTGGCGTCGCCTGAGTCTGGGGCGATGCTTGCGGTCCAAAGCGCGGCCCCCCCGGTCGAGGTCGCAGCCACCCGCGCGCTTGCGTCCATGGTGAACACCCGCCCACCTGCGACCACGGGCGATGCGGCGATGCGCATGCGTTTGCTGTCTCCTGCGCCGATGCCGACACTGAACACCCGCTGCGGATTGGCAGACAACGCGCCATTGCCAGAGGCATGCCGCGCATTGCCCCCCCGGTTGCCCCAATCGGCATTGGCTGAAGCGGCGGGCAGCGAGATCGGCACCGAAGTGTTCACCGGGCCTTCGACTGGTGCCACGGGTGCTGCCTGTCCTTCGACTGCCACCGAATCCTCAAGCGGGGTGCGCACGGGAAAGCGTTCGCCTTGCAGGATCACGTCTTTCTCGCATCCGGCCAGACCAATGCACAGCACCAGCCCCGCTGACATCAGCTTCGCCATTCCGATCTTGCCGCTGCTCATCACGCGAAACACTCCCAGATTCATTCTACAGCGCCGCTTGGGCGCATCAACCAAAGCACCCTGACAGCGCGTCAGCCCGCATCGGCCACAGGTTCAGCCGCCGCATCCGTCGCGGGTTCAGGCGGTGTGCCCCCCAGCGCCGTGATCATTTGAGCGGCACGCGTGCGCAGCCCCTGCGGACTGTCCTGATCCTGCATCAATGCGCCAAGCGCCGCAATCGCATCGGCTGTCTTGCCATCTTCGATCAGCAGATAAGCCAGTTGCTCTGCCGCCAACGTGCGAAACGCCCGGCCCGGCACCGCAAGCGCCTCTAGTGCGGTGCGACGCTCGGCAATCGGCATATCTTTGCCTGCCAGCATCACCCGGCGCAGGGCGGCCAGATCACGGTAGACCTGCGGTTGGGTGGCATCCGCGCTCAGCTTATCCAAAGCCGCCAAGGCTGCCGGCTTGTCCTTGCCCGCATCGCTGGCCAGCATCAATTCTTTCAGCGCCACTTGGCCGCCATCGGCAGGCACGGCAGCCATTGCCGCCGCACGATCTTCCGGTGCGCCCAGATCAACGGCATCCAGCATCGCATCGCCAAAGCTTTGCGCCCGTGCCGCAGCCGAGGCCTTGGCCCATTCTGTGTAAGCTGCGCCGCCGACGACACCGACAACGATCACCACGCCGATCCAGCCATATTTGCGGAACATCGCAAACAGACGGTCGCGGCGCACTTCATCAGTGACCTCGCTGATAAAGCTGTCAGGATTGCTCACACTGGCCTCTCTTTCGTGCCAAAGCGCGCGCGCCCCAGCTTTGGTCTTTTGCCCTGCCACGCGCAGGGGCATCTTGCACCCGTCTTACAGGCAAATCCCGTAACTTGCCAAGCCCCGCAAGGTGCGCGGGTGGACCCTGCCCCCGATGCAGCCCATCCAGAGGCAAATTCAGCAAAATCGGGGGCGCCGCCGCGTTTGCGACCAAGTTTCACCATATTGTGCTGACATACCCCGCAAACCTGTCCTTTCAGCCCGAGCATCCGATGGAACCCGCACTTCTGGCCAATATCTTCATGTTTCTGGGCGCTTTGGGCCTGAACCTTGGGTTAAGCGAAACCGATGATACGCCGGACAGCGGTGTATCGCGCGATGATCCGCTGTATGATCGGCAAAATTACGCGGGCCGCACGGACGGCACCGAGGGTGATGACACTGTTACAGCCTCGTCCGACAGTCAGGCGTGGTTTCTGCACGGCGGTGATGATGCGCTTACGGCCGCTTCCGGCAATGACTATGCCAATCTGGGCGATGGCGATGACCAAGCTGTGATGGGTGCTGGCAGCGACATCGCGTTGGGCGGTGACGGCGCGGACAGTATCGCAGGCGGCGTTGGCGCAGATTCGCTGTTTGGCGGCTTGGGCGATGATCAGCTGCAAGGCAATCTGGGCGATGACGGCCTTGCCGGTGGCGACGGCGATGATGCGATCTGGGGTGGCGCGGGCAGCGATGTTCTGAACGGCGGCGCGGGTGATGACACCTTGTCGGGCTTTGTCATCGGATCGGCGGGCGCAGGCGGCATGACCGGCACCGAGGGCAGCGATCAGCTGATTGGCGGCGATGGCAATGATCTGTTGGTGATTGGCCACGGTGACATCGCGCAGGGTGGCTCTGGCGATGACACGTTCAATCTGGATACCCGCTGGAACGATGGCACCGCTCTGACCCATATCACCGATTACACCGCCGATCAGGATCAGCTGCACATCACCTATACACCGCATTACTCGGCCGATGGTTCGGTTGAGATCGTGCCAGTGATGACGCTGACCCACACCACCGATGGCAGCACCGAGATCCGCATGGATGGCTCTGTTGTAGCGCAGCTGGATGGGGTGAGCGATTTCAACCTGAATGACATCGTGCTGGTGCCGGATGCGGCAACCGATACGCAATATGTGCCGGGGCGCTATACATCAGAGGTCGATGGCACCGATGGCGACGACAGCTTTGCTGGCGGCAGCGATCCGACGGCTTGGCTGCTGGGTGCGGGCGCCGATCATCTGACCGGATCATCCGGCGCAGATTATGCCGATCTGGGTGCGGGCGATGATCATGCCGTGCTGGGTGACGGCAACGATTCGGTGCTGGGACATGCAGGCGATGACAGCCTCGACGGCGGTTTGGGTGCGGATACTTTGCGCGGCGGCGATGGGCTTGATACGATGCAGGGCGGTGCGGGCGCTGACCGCATGGCGGGCGACGGCGGCAATGATCTGATGGCAGGTGGTGCCGGGGCTGACAGCCTGCTGGGCGGCGGCGGTGATGACACCTTGTCAGGCTATACCTATGATCATGCTGCCGAGGCTGGCATGACGGCGATGGATGGCGCAGACACGCTGGCGGGCGGAGACGGCAATGACACCTTGATCATCGGCCATGGCGATACTGCCAGTGGCGGCGCGGGCGCTGACCGCTTTGTGCTCGAGTCGCAATGGGCCGATGGCACGGCTGCCGCGACGATCACCGATTACAGCGCTGACAATGACGCGCTAGAGCTGCATTATCAGCCGCAGTTCGACGCCAACAATATCGAAATCGCCCCTGTCGTCAGCGTGCAACAGGCCGCGGATGGCACCTCGACCGCGATCAGTCTGGACGGGGTTGTGGTTGCCAATGTCACCGGCACCCGCGCCGTGGGCTTGGCCGACATCACCTTGGTGCGCGCAAGTTAACGGCCAAACACGCAGGACTTACGGCACGTTCAACTGCGCCGCAATCACGCCCCGCCACTGCGCGCGCGCAGGGTCGAGCTTGCCCGCCGACAGCAACGCATCCAGCAGCGCCAAAGCTTCGCGCTGGCGCGGTTTGGGGTCTGCGTCAAAGATCGCCATCCGCACGAGGCTTGCGACCAGAGCCATCTGATACTCCACATTACCGGGATCACGCGCGGCCATAGCTTGGGCGATCTGATAGCTCTGCTGCACATAATCCCGCGCTGCCGCGATATCGCCCTGCATCATCGCCACATCACCCAGCCGGTCCAGATTGCCCGCAACATCTTGCTGATACAGCGCATTGCCCGGATCGGCGCGCGCAAGGCCCTGCGACATCGCTTGCGCGGCGCTGAACCATTGCGCCGCCCCGGCAAAATCCTGCGCCTTGAACGCAAGATCGCCCAAGCGCGATTGCGTCAGCGCCACACCGCGCTGCCAGTCGACATTGGCCGGATCCATGCCCATCAGCTTTTTCCGCAGATCAAGCGATTTGCGGTAAAGTGCCGCCACACCTTCCGGCTGCTGCGCCACCCGCAACGCATCGCCCAGTTTGACATAGGCCATCGCCAGATCGTTTTGCCATTTTGCCTGCCCGCCATCGCGCGCGACCAGCTTTTCCAGCACAGCCACCTCGGCCCGAAAGCGCAACAACGCGGCCTTGGCATCGCCCATCGACAAGAACACATCGCCGATCTTGTCAAAACTGGTCGCCAGATCATTGGCCCAATCGCCGCGCGCGGGCTGGGTGGCCAACAGCGCCTGCCGCAATGCCATCGCGTCATTATAGACCGCCAGCGCGCCGCCAAGATCACCGCCCAGCTTGCGCAGATCACCCACCCGGTCGAGCGACAGCGACAGATCACGCCGCACATCATCACGGTCCGGATATGCCGCCACCAACTGCCGCAGCACCGCCAACCCGGCCTCTTGCAGCTGCAAAGCCTTTGCCAGATCGCCGCGCAGCTGTGCCACATCGCCCAGTTTCGATTGTGCGACGAAAACATCATGCCGCCATTTCAGCGGCGCATCCGGGCGGGCTGCCAACTCTTGGCTCACCAGCAAAGCCGCCTGAAACTCGGCCTCTGCCGCATCCAGATCGCCCTGCAATAACAGCATATCGCCGATATTCACCCGCGCCACCGCCCAGTTGCGCCGAAAATCGGCATCCCCGGGCGCGGCGGCCACCCGCGCCGCAGCCAGTTCTTGCCACGCGCGATAGGATCGCAAGGCCAGCGAGGTGTTGCCAGTATCGCGGAACAGATCGCCCTGATCCCAGAGCAGATCGCTGTAAGCCTCGCGGTCTTTGCGCGGTAAGGCGGCCCCCTCTAGCTCGGCATAAAGCGCCAAAGACTTGGCAAGATCGGCGCTTGCCAGATCATAGCGCAGATCGGCTTTTGCCGCATTTGCCGCCAGCGCAAGGGTCTGGGCCTGTGACAAGGTGCGGGCGCGGTAATTGTCGCGCAAGGCATCGCGGGCGGCGGCATCCAGCTTTGCGGCCTGATCCAAAGCGGCCCGCGCAAGATCAAAGCTGCCCAAGTTCAACGCAACTTCGGCCTGCGCACGGTAATCGGCGACCTTGGGATCATCCGCTGACAACAGCTGCAGCTGCGCGCGAAACCGCAAGAAGGATTGCGCCGATTGCAGCAAAGCCTGTGCGCGTTCCGGCCCGGTTTTGCGGCCCAGATCCGCCGACATCAGCGCGCCATAAAGCGGTGCCAGCGGCATGTCGTTTTGGGTGGCCAAGGCCTCGACCTCGGCGCGCAAGGCGGGCGAAAGCCCTGCCATGGCAAGCAAAAGCCGATCCCGCTCGCCCAACGCGCCTGCCGATATGCCGTCAGATGCCGCGAAGAACAGCTGCGGCAAACCGCTTTCGATATAGGGCAATTGCGCGCCGCGACTGCGATCATAGACATCCTGCTGCACCAAGGTCAGCGCCGTGCGCACCTCGACCCCCGGCGTTGCAAAATGGCGCAACAGTGCCTCGGTGAACGGGCTGTCCTGGCCGGTGCCATCTGCCGCCACCTCTCCGGGAGCGGCGGAGAACGCGAACAGCACGCCATCGGCGCGGCCCACCCGGCCCAGACCGGGCTTGGGTTGATCCACCGCATCCTCTAATGCGACAGCCGAGCGCCCCTGCCCCGAAGCCCCACCGCCCCAAGGATCTTCGCGGCAGGCGTCCAGCAGCACAATGCCGATCGGTGCCACCGCCGCCAAAGCCGCCTGCACCTCTGCCAGCGGCAAAGCACTGCCCGCCACCGCCTGCGCCGACCCGGCCTGTGCATCAACCGGCAGCAGGTAATTCAGCCCCGCAATCTCGACCCCATGCCCTGCGTAGAACACCAAGGCCACATCCGCCCCTGCACCATCGGCGCGAAAATCCTCCAAGGCGCGGCGCATCCGGCGCAGATCGCGGTTGGTCTCAACCGTCACCGCAAAGCCCAGATCTGCAAGCAAGCCTTCCACCGCCAGCGCATCATTGACCGGATTTTCCAGCTTGCGCAGGCTGCGATAATCTTGCGCCGCCAACACAAGCGCCACCCGCCGTTCGGCCATGGCCTGCACGGGAGCCTGCAACAGCAGCGCAAGGCAAAATATCATAAACAAACGGGGCAGCATGAAATCACCCTAAGGTGACGTCATTCTGCCCCGAAAACCGCAATCGGTAAAGCGTTACGCCGCCTCGGCCTCTTGCTCATCCGCCGATTGGCGCGCCCACATCGCCGCATATTTGCCATCGCGCGCCAGCAATTCCTCATGCGTGCCGCGCTCGGTGACTTCGCCCGCTTCAAGCACAAGGATGCAATCGGCGTCGGCAATCGTCGACAAACGGTGCGCAATGGTGATCACCGAGCGGCCCTGCCCCATTTCGCGCAGAGATTCCTGAATACTCTGCTCGGTCTGGGTGTCCAAGGCGCTGGTGGCCTCGTCCAGCACCAGAATCGGCGGGTTTTTCAGCAAAGTCCGCGCGATACCGACACGCTGCTTCTCGCCGCCCGACAGCTTCAAGCCACGCTCGCCCACCGTTGTCGCATAGCCATCCGGCAAGGACATGATGAAATCGTGAATTTTCGCCGCCTTCGCCGCAGCCACAATCTCGGCCTCGGTCGCCCCTGCGCGACCATAAGCGATGTTGTAATGCACGGTATCGTTGAACAAAACCGTGTCCTGCGGCACCACGCCGATCAGCCCATGCAGGCTGGTCTGCGTCACATCGCGCAGATCTTGCCCGTCAATGCGGATCGCCCCGCCCGTCACATCATAAAACCGGAACAGCAGCCGCCCGATGGTCGATTTGCCCGAGCCGGAAGGCCCCACCAAAGCATAGCGCTGCCCGGGTTTCAGGGTAAAGCTGACGCCCTTCAGAATGGGCCGCGCCGGATCGTAGGCAAAGCGCACATCGTCAAACGTCACCTCGCCGCCTGTGACCTGCAAGGCCAAAGCCCCCGGTTTATCGGTGACTTCCTCGGGTTGGCCCAGCAGATGAAACATCGCAGCCATATCGACCAAAGCCTGCCGGATTTCGCGGTAAACCGTGCCAAGGAAGCCCAAGGGCATGGTGATCTGCACCATATAGGCGTTCACCATCACGAAATCGCCGACGGTAAACTGGCCAGCCTCGACGCCATAGGCCGACATCACCATCACCAAGATCAAACCGGTGGTGATGATGAAGCTTTGCCCCATGTTCAGCACCGAAAGACTTTGGCCGGTGCGCACGGCAAAGCCTTCGTAAGCCGCCATCGCGCCGTCATAGCGCTGCGCTTCTCGTGCCTCGGCGTTGAAATATTTCACGGTTTCAAAGTTCAGCAGGCTGTCGATGGCCTTCTGGTTGGCGTCGGTGTCCTGATCGTTCATCTGACGGCGGATCTGCACGCGCCATTCGGTGACCTTGAACGTGTAGACCACATAAATCGTGATCGTCACCACCACGACGACGGCATAAGCCCAGCCGAAGTAAATCGCGAATATGATGGACACTAGCGAGAGTTCCAAAATCAGCGGCCCGATCGACAGCAACATGAAGCGCAACAGGAAATCCACGCCCTTGACGCCGCGCTCGATCACGCGAGACAGCCCGCCCGTTTTGCGGGTGATGTGATAGCGCATAGACAGGCGGTGAATATGGGTGAAGGTTTCAAGCGCCAGCTTGCGCAAAGCGCGCTGGCCGACCCGCACAAAGATCCAGTCGCGCGCCTCGCCAAAAGCCACCGAGCCGAACCGCGCAAGGCCATAGGCCACGGTCAGACCAATCGCGCCCAGCCCCAGCATCGTCGGCGCATCCGGGGTGCGGCCAACCAAGGCATCCACCGCCTGTTTGTACATGTACGGCATGGTGATCGCCACCAGCTTGGCCATCAGCAGGAACAGCAGCGACGCCACCACCCGCACCTTGATCCCAGTTTCGCCTTCGGGCCACAGATAGGGGGCGACTCGTTTCATCGTCGCCCAACCGCCCGCATGGCCATCCGTATCGTCAACCGCGCTTGCCTTGACCGCGCTGGCCTTGGGTGTCACGTTTCGCATATTCCCAGATCCTTCATCGCGGGGGCCAAAAGGCCGCACCCGCTTTACCGACAGCCCCATATCCGCTATGGAAAGATAGTTCAATGATTCATGAGCAGTTGAAACGTGGAGAAACCGCAAGCCCTCGCCGCTTTGTCCGCCCTTGCCAATGATGCAAGGCTGGATCTGATGCGCTTGCTGATGCCCTTGGGCGATCAGGGTCTGGCGGCTGGAGAGATCAGCCGCGTGCTGGGCCTGTCATCCTCGCGGCTGTCCTTTCATCTTTCGGCGTTGGAGCAAGCGGGCCTGATCCGCTCTCGCAAGCTGGCGCGCAACGTGTTTTATTCGGTCGATGCGGCGGGTATGGGCGGCACCATCAGCTTTTTGCTGAATGATTGCTGTATGGAACATCCCGAGGTTCTGGCGTGCTGCCGTCGTGGCGACAGCGCCAAATCCACTGTTACGGAGCCGCAGGGATCGTAAACACCTGCCCCGGATAGATCAGGTCAGGGTCTTTGATCTTGGCCTTGTTGGCCTCAAACACCTGCACATACATCACGCCGTCTCCGAAATTCTGCTGTGCGATGCCCCATAGCGTATAGCCGGGTTGCACGGTGACGGAAACCGGAGCCGGTTTGGCGGCTGCCAATGCCGGCTGCACCGCCGTGGTTGCCATTTCTGCCCCGGCCGCCTCTGCCGCTTCGGGTGCGGCGGCTTCCGCCATCGCCGCTGCAGGGTCAACCGCTGCAGGTTCAGCGCCCGCCGCATCGGCGGCCATTGCCGCTTGGCTGGTTGTGACGGTCGCAGGCGCGGCGCTTTGTGGATCTGCAACAGGCGCTTGTGTCCCTTGCGCCGAAGCAGGCGCGTTCGCCGCATCTGGCGCGGGTGATGCCGGATCGGCACTGCTGCCGGGTTGTTGCAGGGCTGCGGCCAGATCCTCGACGGTTTCGCGTTTGAACGGAGTTTCAAACCGCGAAGACACCTTGCCATCCGCGCCCAGCTGATCGACGCGCAGGGTGTAGATCCCCGCAGCCACATCGCGCAGGGTAGCCGCCCAAGCGCCATCGCCGCCTGCCGTCACATCGGCAATCGCCGCACCGTCCAGATAGATCCGCAACGGCGCAGCAGCAGCCGCCCGCCCGCCCAGCAGCACCGCGCCATCCGGTGCATAGCTGATCGTATCCACCCCCACACTGCCGCCGACATCGGCGCTGGCCGAAGCCGTAGATTGCAGCACCTTTACCCCATCCGGTGCAACCAAAACCGCAGACGGCGCTTGCAAGACGGGCTCTGCCCCGGCATCTCCGCCCGTCGCGGCCCCCGGCGTTGTCTGCGTCGGGGACGCCACGATCGGGGCCGCCACAATCGGAGCCAAGGCCACGCTATCCGCGCCCGGCACAATCACCCCATCAACGCCCACCGCCTGCAGCGACAACATCCGTGCGTCCGGCCCCAAAGTCACATCAAACAGCGCCGCAAACTTGCCCTGCGCATCCGCCTTGGCCTGCGCCACCTCGACGCCATCAACCAGCACCTTGACCGCCGCGCCCGGAGCCGCAATCCCTGCCACCGTCGCCGCACCATCCGCCGCCACCCGCGCCACATCAAAGCTGGGCAATATCACCGCAGCCGGGGCGACATCGGGCACCGAAGGCGCATCCGCAACCGATTGGGCGGGCACGGTTTCAACAGTTGTTTCAGGGCTTGCCGCCACATCTGCACTGGCAGCCGGATCTGCGCTGGCTTCCGTCTCTGCGCTGACCGCCGCCGGAGCATCCGTTGCAGCAGGCTGCGCAGCGGGGTCCGCCACGGCCACCTGATCGGGCGCAGGCCCCGGTGGCGGCGCGTCCGGCCCGCTGGCAAAACCGAGATAGGCCACTACGGCCAGCACTGCGGCACCACCGGCAACCACCGCCCCGCGCGCAGCGCTATTCAACGCGTTCCAACCAGCCATCGCTTCCCCCGATTCAAAGCGTGATAAAGGCCTGTTCCCGGCCCTTCTTTCTTTCGTCATGGAACCCCTATATCAGGCGGTAACGCAACAATTTTCGGATAGATATGCTCATGGCCCGTGCTCTGCCTTCGATCTGTGTCTTCTGTGGCGCGCGCGCCGGTCACAATCCCGCCCATGCCCAAGCCGCCCGTGCCATGGGTCAGGCGATTGCCGCGCAGGGCTGGCGGCTTGTTTATGGGGCGGGTGATGTGGGTCTGATGGGCGAGGTCGCACGTGCCGCCCAAACCGCAGGGGCGCCGACCTTTGGCGTGATCCCGACGCATCTGATGTCAGCCGAGCGTGGCAAGCACGATCTGTCGCAACTGGTGATCACCGAGGATATGCACGAGCGCAAAAAGGTGATGTTCATGAACTCGGATGCTGTCGTGGTGCTGCCGGGCGGTGCTGGCAGTCTGGACGAGTTCTTTGAGGTGCTGACTTGGGCGCAGATCGGCCTGCACCGCAAACCGATCTATCTGTTGAACGTCGAAGGCTATTGGAACCCGCTGATCGCCCTGCTCGATCACATCATCGCCGAGGGTTTTGCCGATGCTTCGGTGAAGACCTATTTCACCGCGATGCCGGATGTGCCCGCTTTGACCAGCGCCCTGCGCGCAGCGCTTGGCTGACGCTTAAGACAGATCAACCACGGTGATTTCGGGCGGCACACCGAAGCGGATGGGCAGGCCCGAGCAGCCCAAACCGCCCGACACCACCAGATCGCGCGCGCCTTCGCGGAAATGGCCGTAGTCAAAGCGCTGGCCAAACCGCGACGGCACCACCGGCGCCCAAGGACCGAAGCGTATCTGCCCGCCGTGGGTATGCCCCGACAAGGTCAGCGCCACCCGATCCGGCACGGTCACGAACTGATCGGGTTCATGCGCCAACAGAATAGCAGGATCACTGTCGTTCATCTGTGCGACAGTTCCGGCCACATCCGACATGCCGACGATATCACGTCGATCCTCGCGCTGAAAACACGCTTGACTGTCGGTGCCACCCAGCCAGAACGCAGCCGCGGCCTGCCCCAGTTTCACCGCGCGATTGGCCAGCACCGGGATGCCCGCGGCCTCTAGCACGGTCTGGCTGTGGCACGGGCCTGCCCGGCGCGCGATGGCTGCGGGATCGTCCCACCAATCATGGTTGCCCATCACCGCATAAACGCCAAGCGGTGCGCGCAGGCCCGCCAGAATAGGGGCGACGGCCTCAATCGGCACTATGCGGGTCTGAAACCGATGCGAGGCGCGGTAATCGCCCATCAGCGCGATCAGATCGCCGCCCTGCGCATTGGCAAGGCTGACCATCTCTGCCACACGCGCCTCATTCATGCCAAACCCAGTGGCGTGCAGATCAGCGACCATGACGATGCGCAAGCGTTGGCCACGCCGCCAGCCCGCAGGCGCAAGCGCCCAGTGCTGCACCCTCAACCGCAATGCCGCCTCTGCCACTGCATATCCCGCAGATAAAAGGCCTGCCAGAGTTCCCCCCAGCAGGCCCTTCAGAAATCCCCTTCGGGAGATCATTTACAGCTTGGCTGCAACCGCTTCCCAGTTCACCAACTTCTCAAGGAAGTTCGACAGGTAAGCCGGGCGCTTGTTGCGGAAGTCGATGTAGTAGGAATGTTCCCACACATCGCAGCCGAGCAGCGCGGTCTGGCCAAAGCACAGTGGATTGACGCCATTCTCGGTCTTGGTGATCTTCAGGCTGCCGTCCTTGTCTTTCACCAGCCACGCCCAGCCCGAACCGAATTGGCCCGCGCCTGCCGCAGCGAAATCTTCCTTGAACTTGGCAACCGAACCGAACGCCTCAACCAGCGCCTTTTCCAGATCGCCGGGCATGGCTTTGCCCGCAGGCCCCATCACTTCCCAGAACAGGTTGTGATTCCAATGCTGCGAGGCATTGTTGAAGATGCCATTCTGCGCCACGGAGCCCGCCGCATAGGTGCCTTTGACGATATCTTCCAGCGACTTGGACTCCCACTCGGTGCCCGCGATCAGCTTGTTGCCGTTGTCAACATAGGCCTTGTGGTGGATGTCGTGGTGGAATTCCAACGTCTCTTTCGACATGCCAAGGGCCGCCAGAGCGTCATGCGCATAGGGAAGATCGGGAAGGGTAAAAGCCATCGGATGAACTCCTGTTTTCAGATGTGCGTTGCCCTCTATAAGTGACTTTGAATCGGCAAGGTCAAGGGCAACACTGCCAATTCGTTACTTCTTGCTCGACTTCTTGCCTGCTTTTGCAGACTTGGCGGTGCAGCGTCCGACATCGTCGATCTGGTTGCTGAAGCTGGGCGCGTACAGCGAGAAAGTCATCTTGCCATCAGGTTTGTGCAGCTTGATCCGATAGTCCAGATCGGCGCTGACAGAGCCCATCTTCAACCGCTCGATATGCCAGGTAAACGTCACCCAATCGGCTGATTCCGAAGCGATTTTTGCCTTGGTGGGCGCGCCGTACACATGCATCACCACGCCATCATTGACAAAAGCCTCGCCGGTCTCGGAATCATGCACGATCAAGACCTGCTTTTGCACGATGGAATTGTCCGCACCCGAACTGGGGCTACAGTCATACAGCACCGGCTTGGCCGCGGCATGGCCTGCAACGGATACCAAAACGGCAAAAGCCGCCAAACCTAATTTACGCATAGCATATTCCTTAACCGCAGCGACTTGTCCGCAGGCGTCATAAACCAAGCTTACTTCTGAACCGTGCAGCGTCCCTGCGACGAAAACTGGTTGTCAAAGCCAACCGGTGTGACCGTCATCGACAGCCGCCCGTCCGCCTTGAACACCCGCGCGCGATATTCCCATGACGCACTGCCCTCGGTGCCTTTCAGGGTTTTCAGCTTCCAGTCAAACACCGTGCGCACATCGCTTTCGGATTGCACCACACCTTTGATCGGTTTGCCAAAGGTGTTCATAATGATCGGATCATTGATCAACACCTCGCCCGTCGCCTTGTCATAGGCGATGACATATTCGGGTTGCAGCACGGAATCCGAACGGCCCGCATCGGGCTTGCAATCATAAATCACTGGTTTGGCCAGCGCAGGCTGCGCGCAAACCATCAAAGCCATCAAAATAGCGAAACCTCTTACGCGCGGCGGCATCGGGCAAACTCCTTGTTCCCATTTGCCCCATACCAACGCCGCGCCAAAGGCTTCGTCAACCGCCAAATGCCGGAGGTTGCTTAAGAAATCTCACTGCCCTTCATCGCAGAATGGCTGAGCAATCCCATCACATAGCCCGCGACAGAGCGGAAGCAGACAACAGTAAAGCCATCTCCATCTTTCCAGAATGCAGCGGCCACCTGTGCCGCCCGGGTGCGACGCAACTCTTTTGGCCCCAGAGTCGCAAAATCGACCGGCGAAAGTTTTGCCAACACCTGATCAGCCTTGGCCCCTTCGACGCGAAACACCGCGCGCGCATCCGAAATCGCAACTGCCAGATGGTGCTGGCCTTGCAGCGCATCCGCAATCGCCGTCAGCGCTGCATCGGTTTCGCCATAAGGCAGGATCAGCAGATATTCGTCCGGGCTCATCCAGCCCGCCGCGCGATCGCCAGCAATCTCGATCTGGCGCTGTGAGGGCGCCGCAGTGCCCACCGCCGCCTTGATCGCGGCCGCAAGCCCCGGCACATCGGCTTTCGCCCGCAAACCGATCATGCCCACGGGGCCGATCTCGGACACTTTGGCAAAGCCATCAAATGACGCATGCGCCAGCGGGCTGACAATGTGGGTGCTGATCCGATCAGACATTATTCTTCTCCCCGTCTTTGTCATAGAACACCGGATCCACCACTTTCGCCTTCACCACACCGCCGGTGATCGTGGTAAATTCCACCACATCACCGATCCGGTCCAAGCCGCCCTTGATCAACCCCATCGCAATGCCCTTTTTCAGGGTGGGCGAATAATAGGTCGAGGTCACGCGGCCTTGGGTATTGCCCTGCCCGTTCGCATTTTTGCCAGCAGATGGAATATAAGCGCCGTCCTGCACAACTGAGCCGTCCAAAGTCTCAAACCCAGCCAGCTTCCAGCGGTCAGGCGAGGCAAGGAAATTGCGTTCCTGCCCGCGCTTGCCCAAGTAATCGGCCTTTTTCTTCGAGATCGCCCAGCCGAGGTTCAAATCCTGTGGAATGATGGTGCCGTCGGTTTCATCACCGATCATGATAAAGCCCTTTTCGGCCCGCATGATATGCAACGCTTCGGTGCCATAAACCATCGCGCCAAACTCGGCTCCGGCGGCGTGCAATGCCTCCCAGAACGCGAGGCCGACACTGGCCGGAACCGCAACTTCGTAGGACAATTCGCCCGAGAAGCTAATCCTGTACACCCGTGCAGGAAATCCGCCCAAAGTGCCATCCGCCCATTGCATGAACGGCAGCGCTTCCTTGGAAACGTCCATCCCGCCCAGTTTCTCCAGCACTTTGCGCGCGTTAGGCCCAACCACGGCCACCTGAGCCAGTTGTTCGGTGACGTTGGCCGTATAGACCTGCCAATCCCACCATTCGCATTGCAGCCAGTCTTCCATCCAGGCGTGGATACGATCCGCGCCGCCGGACGTGGTATGGCAAAGCCAGGTATCCTCGTCGATCCGCGCCACAACGCCGTCATCCGACAGGAAGCCTTGCTCGGAACACATCAGGCCATAGCGGCATTTACCGACAGGAAGCGTCGACATGACGCCGGTGTACAGCATATCCAGAAACTTGCCCGCATCCGGCCCTTTGACGATGATCTTGCCAAGGGTCGAGGCATCCAGAAGTCCCAGATTGGTGCGGGTGTTGATCACCTCACGATGCACGGCTTGCTCGTGGTTCTCGCCCGCACGCGGGAAGGTATAGGGGCGGCGCCACAGACCGACCGGTTCAAAGTACGCGTGGTTTGCTTCGTGCCAAGCGTGCATCGGCGTCTTGCGCAGGGGTTGGAAGATATCGCCACGCGACTCGCCAGCCAAAGCACCCAGTGTCACCGGGGCATAAGGCGGGCGGAACGTGGTGGTGCCGACCTGCGGGATTTCTTCATGCAAAGCATCAGCAAGCACGGCCAGACCGTTGATATTGCTTAGCTTACCCTGATCCGTTGCCATGCCCAAAGTCGTGTAGCGCTTGGTATGCTCGACCGAAGTATAGCCTTCGCGCGCAGCCAGTTGCACGTCCGATACTTTCACATCGTTCTGATAATCCAGCCACATCTTGGCCTTCAGCGCGGGTCCTGCACCCTGCGGCATGATCCAGACCGCTTCCATATCCGCCTCGGGGGCCGCATCAGCCACAGCGGCCACGGCTTCGGCCTTGAAGCCCGCAGCCTCTGCTGCCGCAGCGCCGCCCTTGGCACCGCAAACCAGCGCGTCAGCCGCCGTCATCATGCCATTGGCATTGCCGACAGGCACCACCATCGCCAAGCCATCCGCGCCAGTCGGCGGGCGGGTCGCATCGGGGCGGAAATGGGCATGGGTTTTGTCCCACACCAGCTTGCCGCCGCAATGGCTCCACAGATGCACCACCGGCGACCAACCGCCCGACATCGCCACTGCGTCGCAGGAAATCTCTTCCAGAACAGCGCCTTGCCCGGCTTGCGCACAGAGAGAAACCCCGGTGACACGCTTGCCACCTTTGACCTTGGCAATCGCGCGGCCTGCCTCGACCCGGATGCCCATGGCGCGCGCCTTGGCGGGCAGATCGCCCGTCACTGATGCGCGTGCATCGACGATGCAAGGCACCGACAACCCCGCCTGCACCAGCGCAATCGCGGTGCGGTAGGCGTCGTCATTGTTGGTGACAACCACGGTGCGATCCCCAGCCGAGACGGCGTAGTTCACCACGAATTCGCGCAGCGATCCCGCCAGCATCACGCCGGGAATATCATTGCCCGCAAACGACAAAGGCCGCTCGATCGCTCCGGTCGCCGTCACAATTTGCTTGGCCCGAATCCGCCACAACCGCTTTTTCGGACGACCATCGCCCGGCGTGGTATCGGCGACCTTTTCTTCGGCCAGCACATAGCCGTGGTCATAGACGCCCGCGCCCATCGTGCGCAGCTTCATCGTCACATTCTCAAGTCCAGCAAGGGTTTGCACGGCATTGTTGATCCACACATCTGCTGGACCGCCCTCGATCACATCGCCATCCACCGGCGCGCGCCCACCCCAATGCGCGGCTTGCTCCAGCAACATGACCCGCGCGCCAGATGCGCCCGCAACCAATGCCGCCTGCAAACCTGCAATGCCGCCGCCAAGGATCAGCACATCGCAAAAGCTGTAGGTGTATTCATAGCGATCCGCATCGCGCGCGGTCGGCGCTTTGCCCAAACCAGCCGAGCGGCGAATGATCGGCTCGAACAGATGTTTCCACGCAGCGCGCGGCCACATGAAGGTTTTGTAGTAAAACCCACCCGGCAGAAAGCGCGCCAGAGTGTTGTTGATCACGCCCACGTCGAACTCTAGGCTCGGCCAGTGGTTCTGGCTGGCCGCTTCCAACCCGTCGAACAACTCGGTCGTGGTCACGCGCTGGTTCGGCTCGAACCGGCCATCGCGGCCAAGGCCCACAATCGCATTGGGCTCTTCTGGCCCTGCCGCCACCAAGCCACGCGGGCGGTGATATTTGAAGCTGCGGCCCAGCAACATCTGGTCATTGGCCAGCAGCGCCGAGGCCAAGCTGTCGCCTTGCAAGCCGCGCATGGCCTTGCCGTTGAACGAAAACTCTTGTGGAGCCGAGCGGTCGATCAGACGGCCGCCTTTTGAAAGCCGGGTGCTCATTTGTAGCCCTTCCAGTCCGGCCGTTTGGCCTTGATCTTGTCTTGCAGGTCTGCAGGCGGCGCTGAAGATTGCGCGGGATAGGTGCCGAACACTTCCAAAGTGTTGGTATCGCGCGCCGCCAAAAACCACTTGCCGCAGCCGTACACATGCCGCCAACGCTCAAAATGCACCCCTTTGGGGTTCTTGCGCGCGAACATGTAATCTTCAAACTCGGTATCTGAAGACCCGGGGCCAAAGCGCTTGAGATGCGCCTCATAGCCCGGCGTCAGTTCGGTTTCTTCGGCTTTGACGCCGCAATACGGACATTCCAGAATCAGCATAGCGTCATCCCTGTTGGCAATGTGCAAGCAAGGGCCGAAGCACCCTGCGGATACGAGAAAAGGGCGGACACCGCACGGTGTCCGCCCAAATTGGTCAGATCAAAACCAGCCCGCAGGCCAGCGGTGTTACGGGTTGGCAGGTGCTGCCGGAGGCGTGGCAGGTGCCGGGTCAGCGGGCGCAGGCACAACCGGATCGGCTGGCGCAGGTGCGACAGGATCGGCAGGGGCCGGGGTGACAGGGTCAGCCGGGGCTGGCGCAACCGGGTCAGCGGGTGCTGGCGCGACTGGCGTTTCAACGGTGACATTGTTGGTGTCGCCGGTGTTGTTGGCGCCCATGTTGCTGTCACCGAACACGAACCACAGCAGCAGAGCCACCGCGACGACCAAGCCGCCGACGATGAAGCCAAGGTTGCTGGCAGGTTTGGGTTCTGTGATGCGGATATCGCGCTCGGGCGGTGTACGATAGTCTTCAGCCATGACGAAGTCTCCTTGCAGAATGTATCTGACAAGGTAACGCGGCGAGGCGCGTTTTGGTTCCAGAGGCGGGCGAAACCCAACATCAATGCGCAACCCCAGCGGCCACGGATTCGTCGATGAACTGACCTTCCTTGAAGCGCCACATGTTGAACGCCTCGGCCAAAGCCCCCGGCTCGCCCTTGGCCATCAGCTCGGCCATCGCCCAGCCCGACCCCGGAATGGCCTTGAAGCCACCCGTGCCCCAGCCGCAGTTGATGAAGCAATTCCCCAAAGGCGTTTTCGAGATGATCGGCGAGCGATCCCCGGTCATATCGACAATCCCGCCCCATTGCCGCAGCATCTTCAGGCGGCTGATCATCGGGAAGGTTTCAATCAGCGCGCGCAGGGTTTCTTCGATATGGTGGAAAGAGCCGCGCTGGGTGAAGTTGTTAAAGCCGTCGGTGCCACCACCGATCACCATTTCACCCTTGTCGGATTGCGACATGTAACCATGCACGGTGTTGGCCATCACCACCACATCCATGCAGGGCTTGATCGGCTCGGACACCATGGCTTGCAAAGCCACTGCCTCAACCGGCAGACGGAAGCCTGCCATTTCAGCGACTTGGCCCGAATGGCCCGCGACGACAACGCCCAACTTCTTGCAGCCGATAAAGCCCTTGGTGGATTCCACCCCGGTCACAACCCCTGCTTCAGAAGTCACACCTTTGACCTCGCATTGCTGGATGATATCCATGCCCATATCCGAGCACGCCCGCGCATAGCCCCAAGCCACGGCGTCATGCCGCGCGGTGCCGCCACGCGCCTGATAGAGCGCCCCAAGGATCGGATAGCGCGGCCCGTCGATATTGATGATCGGCACCAATTCCTTGACGCGCTTCGGCGAAATCCACTCGGTCGCGACACCCTGCATGTTGTTGGCATGCACCGTGCGCAGATAGCCGCGCACCTCGTGATGGGTCTGGCCCAGCATCAAAAGCCCACGCGGGCTGAACATGACGTTATAGTTCAGATCCTGCGACATCGTCTCATACAAGGACCGCGCCTTTTCATAGATCGCAGCCGACGGATCTTGCAGGTAGTTAGACCGAATAATTGTGGTGTTCCGACCAGTGTTGCCACCGCCCAGCCACCCTTTTTCGATGATCGCCACATTGGTGATGCCGAAATTCTTGCCCAAGTAGTAGGCGGTCGCAAGACCATGGCCACCTGCCCCCACGATGATCACATCATAGGCTTTCTTTGGTGCCGGAGCAGCCCAAGCCCTCTCCCAGCCAAGGTGATAATTCAGCGCCTGTTTGGCGATGGCGAAAACCGAATAGCGCTTCATGGGCTGGCTCCCTTAACTTTACGCTGCTTATCGCGTGATCCCTGCTTTTATCCCGCCCCACCAGCGGCACAATCGGGAAAATTACGACACGCGCGGCGGATTTGAACCAAGCGTGATGGCTGCGGCGCAATCACCTCTTTTGCCGCAATGCCAAAGCGCCTACACCCGGCTCAGCAAGGACGCCAACAGCAAGGGGCCAGGATGCAGGATTGGGTGTTTTGGGCAGCGGTGCTGGGGCTTTCAGGCGGCGTGGTCGCGACCTTGCTGCAAGCCCTGCGCAACGGGGCCGTGCAGGCCGATCCCGGGGCTGCACTGAAAGTTTACCGCGATCAGCTGGCAGAAGTCGACCGCGACCTTGCCCGCGCCGTGATCACTGCGCCCGAGGCCGAGCGCCTGCGCACCGAAGTCTCGCGCCGCCTGCTGGATGCGGACCGCGCCCAACAAAATATCGTGGCTGGTGGCAGTGGCAAAGTTTGGCCCGCAGCCGCTTTGGTCGTGCTGGCGGCTGCGGCGGCGCTTTATACCTATGACCGCCTCGGTGCCCCTGACTATGCCGATCAGCCGCTGAGCGATCGGTTGGCGATGGCCGATCAGCTCTACAACAACCGCCCAAGCCAAACCGAAGCCGAGGCCGCAGCCCCTGCCCCCGCAGCCGAACCGCAGCCAGATGCCGAATTCGCCGCGCTGATGGAAAAGCTGCGCGCCGCCGTGGCTGCACGCCCGGATGATCAGCAGGGCTTGGCACTTTTGGCCAGAAACGAAGCGCAACTGGGCAACTACATCGCCGCGCGCAAGGCGCAGGAACATCTGCTGGACCTGATGGGTGATACGGCCAGTGCTGCCGATCACGCGGGCCTTGCACAGACCATGATTTTTGCCGCCGGCGGTGCGGTCACGCCGCAGGCCGAACGCCACCTTATCCGCGCGCTGGAGCTTGACGCCACCAACCCGCTTGCGCGCTATTTCTCGGGCCTGATGTTCGCCGAAATCGACCGCCCCGACCGCGCCTTTGCCTTGTGGGAGCCGCTTTTGCGCGAAGGCCCCAGCGATGCGCCGTGGATCGCCCCGATCCGTGGCATGTTGCAGCAAACCGCCGATGCGGCCGGGATCAAGTATCAGTTGCCCGACCTGAAAGGCCCCAGCGCCGAGGATGTCGCCAGTGCCGATGGCATGTCGAGCGCGGATCGCCAAGACATGATCAAAGGCATGGTTGATCAGCTGCAAACCCGGCTGACCAGCCAAGGCGGCCCGGTCGAAGAATGGGTCAAACTGATCAAATCCAGCGCGGTTTTGGGCGATAACGCCCGCGCCAAAGCCGCTTATAAACAGGCCCTTGCCGCTTTCAAAACCGATGACGCCGCCTTGGGGCAGATCGAAGCCGCCGCCTCGGATGCCGGAGTAACCCCATGATATGCCTTGAGATCAGCGAGTTTCTGGCAGCACTGCCCGCAAACCGTGCCATCTGCGGCCTTGATCTGGGCGATAAAACCATCGGCATTGCGGTGTCCGATCTGCGCCGCAGTGTCTCGACTCCGATTCACACCGTGCGCCGCACCAAGTTTACCGCCGATGCCGCCGAATTGCTGGCCGTGCTGGCCGAGCGCAACATCGCAGGTATCGTGCTTGGTCTGCCCTTGAACATGGATGGCTCTGAAGGCCCGCGCGTGCAATCCACCCGCGCCTTTGCGCGCAACCTGATCCGGCTGAGCGATCTGCCGATCACCTTCTGGGATGAACGGCTGTCCACCGTTGCCGCCGAACGTGCGCTGCTGGAAGGTGACACCTCGCGCAAACGCCGCCGCGAGGTCATTGACCAAGTCGCCGCAGGTTATATCTTGCAAGGTGCGCTGGATCGCTTGGGCTATATGGCCAGAACCCCGCCAGCGTCAGATAAGCCCGCGATCATACAGGACGACAGCTGAATGGACGAAGTCTGGAAACGCGCCGAGATCGAAAGCCCCTGCGTCAAACTCTGCGTCGTCCACCCCGAGGCCCGGATTTGCGTCGGCTGTTTCCGCAGCATTGACGAGATCGCAGGCTGGTCGCGCCTGACCCAAGCCGAACGCGCCAAGATCATGGCAGAACTGCCCTCCCGCGCCACCACCCTCACCAAACGCCGCGGCGGTCGCATGGCACGCCTTGCCAACCCCGAAACCTAACCCAGCAAAACTGACGCCTTGGGTCATATTCTGGGTGAAACCGTCCCGCGCATAGCGTTCCGCAGCGGCAACCAAGCACCCCACACCCCAATCGCGCAGCCACCAAACCGCGCGCAAATAGCAGCGCAAAAGTTAACAAATCGTAAAGTCGCCGCCTAACCCCTTGATTTCACGCACAGCGCGCGCGGTCCCAACTCGGGACCATCCAAACTAGAACCCCGCCACCTTGCGCAGCATATTCAGCGCCACCAAAGTGATGAACACCGCAAACGCCCGTTTCAGCGGCTTGGGGTCCATCGCATGCGCCAGCTTTACCCCCCAAGGCGTCGTCAGCATGGTCGATCCGATCACCACCAGAAACGCGGGAAGATTGACCGCACCCAAAGTATAGGGCGGGGCATTTTCAATCGGCACGAACAGAAATCCCAGCACCGACGGCACCGCGATCAGCACCCCCAACCCCGCCGCCGTGGCCACAGCCCGGTGGATCGGCACGCCATAAAGGCTCATCAACGGCACCCCGAAAGTGCCGCCGCCAATCCCCATCATCGCCGAGCAAAACGCCAGCACTGTCGCCATCACCCCGCGCGCAGGCTGTCCCGGCAAGCTCTCTCCCAGACGCCAGCCAGGCTTGCCAAACGCCATATAAAGCCCCGCCAACCCCGCCAGCACGCCGAACACCACCTGCAGCACCACCGATTTCACCGATGCCGCCACCAGCGTCCCCGCCAGCGCCCCGATCACGATATACGGTGCCCAATCGCGCAGCATCTGCCAATCCACGGCCCCCTTCTTGTGATGCGATGCGACCGAGCGCGGCGATGTCACCACAATCGTCGCAAGCGAAGTCGCCACGCAGATCTGCATCAACTGCGGCCCATCATAGCCCAGATGGGTGAAGGCATAGAAAAACGCGGGCACCAACACGATGCCACCACCGACCCCCAGCAAGCCCGCCACCACTCCGGCCACGCCACCAATCACAAAAAGCAGCGCCACCATCGGCAAAAGCGCAGAAAGTTCAGGCATATCGGCTCCCATCATCGCAGGCAGAGTGTTTTGCTGACATAACCCGGATTCGCCGCGCCATACCAGACGTTCAAGCCTTTCCCTTGGCAAGTTTCCCAGCTAAGCATCGTCCCTTGCATAAATTTGAGGGCACCATGCCGAAATCCGTATCCTTGATGCGTTATTCTCTGATCCTTGGTCTTGTCGCAGCTGTGGGCCCGTTTGCGATTGATATGTATCTGCCCGCGATGCCGAAAATCCAAAGCGATCTCGCCACCTCGATGCAGGCGGTGCAATGGACGATTGTGGCGTATTTTCTGGCCTTTGGCGTCGCACAACTGATCTATGGCCCTTGGGCCGATCAAGCGGGCCGCAAACCGCCGATGTATGCGGGGCTTGCGCTGTTCATGCTGGGCACAGTGATCTGCGCCGTGGCCCCGACGGTCGAGATGTTGATTTTCGGTCGCTTCATTCAAGGCATCGGCGGCGCCGCCAATATGGTGGTTTTGCGCGCCATGATCCGCGATCTGGCAACCGGTGCCGACGCCACCCGGATGATGTCCACCATCATGATCGTCATTGCGATCTCGCCCTTGCTGGCACCACTTTCCGGTTCGGCCCTGATGGCGTTCGGCTCGTGGCGGCTGGTGTTCTGGGCGCTGTTGCTGGCGGCCACGCTCAGCTTTTTCCTGATCCACTTCATGGTGGCCGAGACTTTGCCCCCAGAAAGCCGTCAGCGCTTTGATCTTGCCACCATGCGCAAAGGCCTTGGTGTGCTGTTCACCGACCGCGGTTTTCTGTCGATGACCTTCCTTGCAGGCTTTGCCTTCGCCAGCTTTTTCGTCTTCATCGCCTCGGCCTCGTTTGTCTACACCGGGCAATTTGGGCTGAGCCCGACGCAATTCTCATTGGCCTTCGCAGTCAACGCCTTTGGCTTCTTTGCGGCGTCACAATTTGCAGCCCCGATCAGCAATCGGCTGGGAGCCAAACGCATGATCGTGCTGGCGACCACTGGCTTTGCCATCGCCACTATCGCGCTGTTTGCGCTGGCTTTGCTGGGCTTTGCCTCACTTTACGTCACCATAGCCGGGCTGTTCCTCGCCAATATGTTTCTGGGCGTGGTTCTGCCCACCGCACAGGTGCTGGCGCTGGAAGAACAGGGCGAGCATGCCGGACTTGCGGCCTCGCTTGGCGGCACGATGCAGATGGTGGCAGCGGGCGTTCTGGTTGCTGCAACCGGGCCCTTGATGGATGGCACCGTGGTGCCGATGTTGGGCGCGATTGCCCTGTGTGGTGCGATTTCGCTGGTGCTGTCGTGGCTGATCCCGCGTCAGGCGGCGGTGGCCGCGGTCTGAAGCTCGGCCAGGGCCGCATCCAGCACTTCAAGACCCGCGCCGGGTTTGTTGGCACGTTCCGACAACACCCGGCGCCAGCCGCGCGCGCCGGGCCGCCCGGTGAACAGGCCCAGCATATGCCGGGTGATCTGATGTAGCTTTCCGCCCTGTGCGATATGATCCAGCATATAGGGCCGCATCGCCTCGACAGCGCCAAAGGCGTCAAGACCGCCCGCCTCGCCCCACAAAGCATCTGCCCCAACCAGAACCGAGGCCGGATCATGATAGGCCGCCCGCCCGACCATCACGCCATCCAGCCCCTGCTCAAGCAAGCGTTGCGCCTGATCCAAGCCGGTGATGCCCCCATTGATGCAAATGGTCAGCTGCGGAAACGCCGCCTTCATCCGCAGCACAAGGTCATAGTTCAGCGGCGGAATCTCGCGGTTTTCTTTCGGTGACAGCCCCTTGAGCCAAGCCTTGCGGGCATGGATGATGAAATGATTGACACCCGCCGCCGAGACTTTCTCCAGAAAATCCGGCAGCACAATTTCGGGGTCCTGATCATCAACGCCAATGCGGCATTTCACCGTCACCGGCACATCGCTTTCGGCCCCCATCGCCGCCACGCAATCGGCGACCAGTCCCGGTCGCTCCATCAACACGGCACCAAAACAACCCGATTGCACCCGGTCTGACGGGCAGCCGACGTTCAGATTGATCTCGGCATAGCCCCAATCGCGTGCAATCCTTGTGGCCATAGCCAATTCACGCGGGTCGGATCCGCCGATTTGCAGCGCAAGCGGATGCTCTGCCGCGCTATAGTCCAGCAGGCGATGCTTCGGCCCATGCAGGATCGCGGCGGCCGTCACCATCTCGGTATACAGCATGGCGCGGCGGCTCATCAGCCGGTGAAAAAACCGACAGTGCCGATCCGACCATTCCATCATCGGCGCCACCGACAAACGATGCGCAGGCAAGGCGGCGGGGGTATGCGAAATGTCAGCCAACGTCAGACCCTTGTTGCACGGGCCAATGCCGCGATAGGGCGGTAAAATAGCGCTTAAGCGGCGGGAAGCCAAGCCGCATTGCGGCACCAAACATCCCCCCGGCAAAACCGCAATCTCGCTAAGCGCGTGACAGAAGGCAGCGATCCACCGTCGTGGCACGCGGCCGACATTGCGCCCAACCGCTAAAATTTACCTAAAATTTGCTTTCGCATTGGCCGAAATATTCCACGGGGTCCGGGGGTGTGAACCCCCGGCGCTCCCCCGGAAAACCGCCCTCACTCGTCGGGCAACTGCCGCACAGCCCCGGTCGCAGCCGAAGTCGCAAACAACCCATAGGCCCGCAAAGCCTGACTGATCTTGCGCGGCCGCTTCTTGGCTGGCTTCCAGCCCTTGGCGTCCTGCGCTGCCCGCCGCTTGGCAATATCCGCTTCGGACACGGCCAGATGGATGGTCCGCGCCGGGATATTGATCTCGATGCGATCCCCCTCCTCGACCAGACCGATCAGCCCGCCCGACGCCGCCTCGGGCGACACATGCCCGATCGACAGACCCGAAGTCCCCCCCGAGAACCGCCCATCGGTCAACAAGGCACAGGCCTTCCCGAGGCCCTTGGATTTCAGATACGAAGTCGGATACAGCATTTCCTGCATCCCCGGCCCGCCTTTCGGCCCCTCATACCGGATCACCAGCACATCGCCCTCTTTGATCCAGTTCGACAAGATCGCCTCAACCGCGGCGTTCTGCGATTCAAATACGCGCGCAGGGCCTGCAAACACCAGAATAGAATCGTCCACCCCGGCGGTTTTCACGATACAGCCCTCGGGCGCGATGTTCCCCGACAGCACCGCCAAACCGCCATCCTTGGAGAAAGGGGTCTTGGCCGAGCGGATCACGCCCTTGGTGCGGTCAGTATCCAGCTCTGCCCATTTGCGGCTTTGGCTGAACGCCACTTGCGTCGGCACCCCACCGGGCGCGGCAAGGAACAATTCGCGCACTTCAGGGTGATTGCTGCGCGAGATATCCCAATGGTCAATCGCCGCCCCCAAGGTCGGCGCATGCACCGTCGGGCAATCGCGGTTCAACAGGCCCGCCGCATCCAACTGGCCCAAGATTGCCATGATGCCGCCCGCGCGGTGCACGTCCTCCATATGAACGTCCTGCTTGGCAGGGGCGACCTTGCACAGCACCGGCACCTTGCGCGACAAAGCGTCAATGTCGGTCATGGTGAAATCGACGCCACCCTCATGCGCCGCAGCCAAGATATGCAGCACAGTGTTGGTCGAGCCACCCATCGCAATATCCAGCGCCATCGCATTTTCAAACGCGCCCTTGCTGGCAATATCGCGCGGAAGCAGGCCTTTTTCGTTGCCCTCATAATGCCGCTTGGTGATGTCAACGATCAGCCGCCCCGCCTCAAGGAACAACCCCTGCCGCGCCGAATGAGTCGCCAGAGTCGAGCCATTGCCCGGCAGCGACAGCCCCAAAGCCTCGGTCAGGCAGTTCATCGAATTGGCGGTGAACATCCCCGAACACGACCCGCAGGTCGGGCAAGCCGCAGCCTCGATCTTCGCCAGATCTTCGTCCGACACCGACTCGTCCGCCGCCGAAACCATCGCATCGACCAGATCAAGCGCCAGCTCTTTCCCGTCGATCACCACCTTGCCAGCCTCCATCGGCCCGCCCGAGACGAACACCACCGGGATGTTCAGCCGCATCGCCGCCATCAGCATGCCGGGGGTGATCTTGTCGCAGTTGGAAATGCAGACCATCGCGTCGGCGCAATGCGCGTTCACCATGTATTCGACAGAATCCGCGATCAACTCGCGCGAGGGCAGCGAATACAGCATCCCGTCATGCCCCATCGCAATGCCGTCATCCACCGCGATGGTGTTGAATTCCTTGGCAACCCCGCCCACGCGTTCCACCTCGCGCGCCACCATCTGCCCCAGATCTTTCAGATGGACATGGCCGGGGACGAACTGGGTAAACGAGTTCACAATCGCAATGATCGGCTTGCCGAAATCGCCATCCTTCATCCCCGTCGCCCGCCAAAGCCCGCGCGCCCCCGCCATGTTGCGGCCGTGAGTGGTGGTTCTGGAACGATAAACAGGCATGGCTGATCCTCATAGCTATGGGTTCCACGAGCGCGCCCGGAACCGTGCGCCCCTTCATGCCCCCTGCGCCGCCCAGCTTCAAGGGTGCAATCGCAAGCGCGGGGCCCCGCTGCCACAATTTTGCGCTGGCCATAAACGAGACAGACCAGAGGTTCCGCCCGACCACGCCCCCCTCACCAAGCCGCCCCGGGCTTGATCCGGGGCCTCACCCCCTCAAGCACACTCCGGCCTCAACCCGCACAACACTGGGCCGCACCCGACCTCGGGAGGACGCGCCAACAAAAGTTCGCCGCGCTTTATGCCTCAAGCAATCCCCCCGAATTTCTGCTGGCACCCTGAGCAATCGCGCCCTCCCGGCGGCAGGTCCCCTTTCGGGCAATGGGGAGCGGCCCGGCGGGCTTCGACCTAGATTCCGGGCAAGAGAGCAAGCGTGAACATGTTGCTCCCAGCTTTGTTAGTATTGATAGGCGGCTTCTCTATTTGGTCTAGTGCACACAGATGTTAAGGACGATAGCATCGCAGCGTAGAAACATTTGGGGATATCAAGTTGGATCATAAGGCTATCGAACATATAGGGGAATATAAGATGAGAAAGGAGGATTATTCTCACCTACACACAGACTTGCAAGCTGGTCTGGTAATCACAGCTTACGCGATCACCGAAATTAACACTTTTATGCGCCTTTTCCTAAACGCGTCTCATCCCTACACAGGAGATGAATTTCTAGATTCAGCTAGCTTCAGTCAGAGAAACTTACTTCTTCGCACAATGGCCGCAAAGGTATTTGAGTACCGCACCATGCTTGAGGGTAAGGATTCGAAAAACTCTGACAAATCGTGGTCAGATGAGGCCGCGAAGATTAGCAGTGAAATTTCGGAATCCGAAACAATGATCGGCTATAGATTAGCTGAAGATTTACGAAATGAAGCGGCAAATCATTATTCTTTCAAAGCTGCTAGAAAAAATCTTCTATTCACGTCTTCAAATGCTAATTTTAGCCTTTATGTCCATCAGAAAACAGGGAATGGATTTTATCCAGCTGGCGAAGAAGTCATGTTCATCGGTAGGCTTTCACGCCATATTGACGGCATGAAAGACATCACTCTTCAACGTGCATTTGACGAATGGATGATTTGGGTTAGGGAGGTGATCACAATCATGTCGAATAATTACGTTCGCATGATCACAACCCACATCTTTCAAAAAAAGCCAAAAAAGTATGCCCGAAAAGTTGCTCACTTTGTTCCCTTTAGTATGGTTCAGGAGCCGCGCAAGCCCTCTGCTCCCCTTTTCATGAGGGATGATGGGTCATCGCCCAAAACATCGAATCTACAAGAATAGCAATTCCCTTTTAGTTGCCCCCCCACTTCCACCCCTCCCCCTGTCGCCCCCAGACCTTTCCTCTCCACGCCAATCCCGTATAACCACCGGCAGAGGAGACACCCATGACAACCCGCGCGCCCCTGTCCACCCGCAACCCGCAAGCCTATGGCTTTGCCGTCACCGTTCTCGGCGTGCTGTTCTTCTTCCCCGATGTGCTGGTGGTGCGCCTGATTGAAACCGACACCATGACCGTCGCCGTCTGGCGCGGTGTGGCGGCCTTTGTCACCACCGCCATCGCCCTCGGTCTGTTTGGCCGCAAAGACCTGCCGAACTGGCGCGATCTGTTCCGCTGGCCCTCGCTGGCGATGATCTTTCTGCAAGGCATAGGCTCGGTGTTCTTCCTCGCCTCGCTGGGCCAGACCTCTGCGGCGAACGCGCTGCTGATCCTGGCCACCGCCCCGTTCATTGCCGCGATGATGTCATGGGCGCTCCTGCGTGAGCGTATCGACACCCCAACATGGGGCGCGATTGTCGGTGTGTTCGCTGGCGTTGGCATCATTGCTGCGGGCAGTCTGGGCGGCGGGCATCTGTCGGGCGATCTGTTTGCGCTGGCCAATGCCGTGGCCATCGCCTCTTATTATGTGGTGATCCGCACCGCCCCAAATGGCAATCTGATGCCGTCGATTGCGCTTGGATATCTGCTGACATCTGCCATCGCCTATCCCTTCGCCCCAATGGAGCCGCTTGACCTGCAACAAATTGCCCTGATCGCCCTCTCCGGTGGCGTGATCCTTGCGGGCGGCTGCTTCCTTTTGCAAATCGGCCCGCGCTATCTGCCCGCCGCCGAAGTGTCGATGATCACCATGCTGGAAATCATCGCAGGCCCGCTGCTGGTGTGGGTGTTTCTGGGCGAAAATCCGGGCACGAAAACCCTGATCGGCGGCTGCGTGATCCTGATCGCCATCACCGCCCACACCCTGATCAAACTGGCGCAAAGCCAACGCGGCCAACCCGCCTGATGCGCCTGCTGTTCCTCCACGCCCATCCTGACGCGGGCAGCTTCACCGCCGCCTGCCGCGATACCGCCATAGCCGCCGCCCGCGCCGCAGGCCACGAAACCCGGCTGATCGACCTCTACGCCGAAGATTTCCAACCCACACTCAGCCTCGACGAATGGCGCAGCTACCCTGACCCCGACGCCATAGACGAAACCCTCACCGCCCACATCGAGGCCCTGCATTGGGCCGAAGGCCTGATCTTCACCCACCCGACATGGTGGAGCGGGCCGCCCGCAATCCTGAAAGGCTGGCTCGACCGCACCTTCCGCCCCGGCGTGGCGTTCCACCCCATGCCAAATGGCCTGAAACCCGGCCTGCCCAACATCCGGCTGCTGGGCGTCATCACCAGCCTTGGCGCGACGCGCCTGCAATACAACCTGCTGCTCGGCGCCCCCGGCAAACGCCAATTGCTGCGCGGTCTGCGCGCCTGCACCAACCGCCGTTGCAAAACCCTATGGCTCGCGCATTACGCGATAGACGCCAGCACCGATACCAGCCGCGCCGCCCAGCTTGAAAAAATAGCGGCGCGCATGGCACAGATTGCGGTTTAAGCACGGCGAAACACCAGCAGTGCTTGCCGCCCCGCTGTCAAACGTCTATCAAGGCTGACGTAATAACAGGGCAGCATGATGCGAATTCTGATCACCAATGACGACGGCATCAACGCCCCCGGACTTGTCACCCTGACCCGTATCGCGCAGGAAATCGCTGGCCCCAAGGGCGAGGTCTGGACGGTCGCGCCCGCGTTTGAGCAATCCGGCGTCGGCCATTGCATCAGCTACACCCACCCGATGATCAACGCCAAACTGGCCGAGCGCCGCTATGCCGTCGAAGGCTCGCCTGCCGATTGCGTGCTGGCAGGGGTCTATGATGTGCTGGATGGTGCCAAGCCCGATCTGGTGCTGTCGGGGGTGAACCGCGGCAACAACTCGGCCGAAAACGTGCTTTACTCTGGCACCATCGGTGCCGCGATGGAGGCCGCCCTGCACGGCATCCCCGCGATTGCGCTGTCGCAATACATGGGCCGCGATACCGAGGATCTGGACGACCCGTTTGAGGCCGCAGCCACCCACGGCACCAAGATCATCCGCGCCTTGCTCGACAAAGGCATCTGGACCACCGACGATTACCGCGTGTTCTACAACATCAACTTTCCACCCTGCGCCGCCAAAGCGGTCAAGGGTCACAAGGTCGCCCCGCAAGGCTTCCGCCGCGACACCAGCTTTGGCATCCAGCCCTATACCGCGCCCTCGGGCAAGCGATTCCTCTGGATCAAGGGCGGCCCGCAGCACACGCCCACCCTGCCCGGCAGCGATGCCGCGGTGAACCTTGATGGCTATATCTCGGTCACCCCTTTGCGCTGCGATCTGACCGCCCATGACACGCTCGCCGATCTTGCGGCGCGGCTCGCATGACAGAGAACGGCGCGCCTGATCCAGAGACGGCGGCCGAGCGCAAGATGCGGTTCCTGTTTGCCCTTCGTTCCAAAGGTGTCACCGACACCCGCGTGCTCGCGGTGATGGAGCGCGTCGATCGCGGTCAGTTCGTGCGCGGCCTGTTCGCCGAACGCGCCTATGAAGACATGCCGCTGCCGATTGCTTGCGGCCAAACCATCAGCCAGCCTTCGGTGGTCGGCCTGATGACCCAAGCCCTGAACATCAGCCCGCGCGACACCGTGCTAGAGGTCGGCACCGGATCGGGCTATCAGGCCGCCATCCTCGCACATCTGGCGCGCAGAGTTTACACCGTTGACCGCCACCGCCGCCTTGTGCGCGAAGCTCAGGAATTGTTCCGCGAACTGGGGTTGGTGAATATCGTCGCTATGACCAGCGACGGCAGCTTTGGGTTGCCCGATCAAGCGCCATTTGATCGCATTATCGTGACGGCAGCCGCCGAAGACCCGCCCGGCCCGCTCTTGGCGCAGCTCAAGATCGGCGGTATCATGGTGGTTCCGGTGGGCCAATCTGATACAGTGCAACATCTGATCAAAGTCACCCGGCTTGAGTCAGGCTACGATTACGAAGAACTTCGCCCAGTGCGCTTTGTGCCTCTGGTCGAGGGGATCAGCGCAGATTAACAGCAACGAAGAGGGCCCGGAGCAACCGGGCCCGGTAAAGAGGCCAGCATGACCCTTTCGCGCCAACCGATCTCTCGGCTTCCCGTTCTGGGGATGCCTGTTCTTGGCATGGCAGCCCTGCTGCTGCTGTCGGCTTGCAGCACCTCGCGGCCCTTTGATTGGGATTTGCGCGCCGGCAACGGATCGCTCGATACTTCGGATGCGGCCTTGCGGGCCACCGATCCGCGCCCGGCAGCCGATGCGCGCGGCGTGTTGTCTTATCCGACCTATCAGGCCGCCGTGGCGCAAAAGGGCGATACTGTCGCCTCGGTCGCAGGGCGCATTGGCCTGCCCGCCGATCAGCTGGCGAAATACAACGGCCTGACCCCAACCACCAGCCTGCGCGAAGGCGAGGTGCTCGCCCTGCCCGCCCGCGTCGCGGCAGCCCCCACGGCAACGTCAGGCGGCGTGATCGGCAGCATGGCGACGCCGGGCACCGTGGATGTAAGCTCGATTGCCACAACGGCGCTGGACCGTGTCGGCACCACCAGCCCGACTGCAACGCCCGCCAAACCTGCAAAACCCGCAGGCACCGAACCCGTGCGCCATCAGGTCAAACGCGGCGAAACCGCATTTTCCATCGCGCGGATCTACAATATCTCGGCGCGCTCGATTGCCGATTGGAACGGCCTCGGCCCCGATCTCGAAGTGCGCGAAGGCCAGTTCCTGATCATCCCGACCGCTAATTCCGCGCCGCCCGTAAAAGACCCGGTCGCCGTCACCACGCCGCCCGGTTCCGGCTCGCCCACACCCGAGCCGCCCTCGGCCAAGAAACCGCTGCCTGCCGAGAAACCCGCGAAGGCCAGCGAGAAACCTGCCCCGGCGGCTGATCTTGGCAAAGACCGCACCGCCGCTTCGGCGACCAAATTCACCATGCCCGTCAACGGCAAAGTGATCCGCGCCTATGCCAAGAAGAAAAACGACGGCATCGACATCTCGGCGCCCGCAGGCACCGCGGTGAAATCCGCAGCCGACGGCACCGTCGCCGCCGTGACCAAAGATACCACCGGCACGCCGATTGTGGTGATCCGCCATGCCGATGGCATCCTGACGGTTTATGCCGGGGTCGATGGGCTCAAGGTTGCCAAAGGCGATAAGGTCAGCAAGGGCCAAAGCATCGCCGTGGTGCGTCCCGGCGATCCGGCCTTTGTGCATTTCGAAGTCCGCAAAGGCGTCGATTCCGTCGATCCGATGGCTTATCTGCAATAGACCGATGGTTTTCGGACTTCAGGCTTTCAGACTGGCTTAAATATCCCCGCCGGAGGCATCAGATACAGGCCGCGAAGCCTCCGGCGGGATATTCAAGCACAAAGAATGACCTAGAACCGGGCCTCAGAAGACCCGGCCTCAGACCTCGCTGACCAGCACCTTGTCGATGCGCAAGCCGTCAAGGTCGATCACCTCGAACTGATAGCCTTCAGCGGTGAACACATCCCCCAGCACCGGCATCCGGCGCAGCTGATGCAACACCAATCCGGCGATGGTGTCATATTCACCGGCAAGGCTGCGCGACAGGCCAAGACGGTCGCAGAACTCATCTGCAGGCATCCAGCCCGACACCAACAAGCTGCCATCGGCACGCACCAAAAGCGCAGGCTCGTCAGCATCTGCCGAGCTTTCCGCGCCAGTGATCGCTTCCAGCACATCATCCGTGGTGATGATGCCCTCGAAATGGCCGTATTCGTCATAGACCAAAGCGATGTGATGCGCCGATTTGTGCAACACCACCAAAGCGTCGAGCGCATCGGCCTGATCCGACACCACTGGCACATCAACCACCAGCGCGCGCAGATCCAAAGCCTCGCGCCGCGACACCACGTTGAACACATCGGCAAGGGTGACAATCCCCACCACCTCGCCGGTTTCGCGGCTTTGCACCAGCATGCGCGGGCGGGCAATCTTGCGGATCAGCGATACGGCCTCGGCCGAGGTGCTTTCCAACTCCAGCATCTGCACTTCATGGCGCGGCGTCATCAGGGCCCGCGCGGTGCGATCGCCCAGACGCATCACGCCTGCCATCATCTCACGCTCGCCATCCTCCAGCACACCACCTTCATGGGCCTCGGACAAAAGGCTATGCACCTCTTCTTCCGTCACCCTGTTGCCGGAATCGCCGCGCTGGCCCAGCAGCCACAACACGGATTTGCCAGAGCGATCCAGCAACCACACGATCGGCGTGGTGATGGTGCTTAGCACCGCCATCGCCGGGGCCACGCGAATGGCCACCAATTCAGCATTGCGCAGCGCCAGCTGCTTTGGCACCAATTCGCCAATGATCAGAGACACATAGGTGATCGAGACCACCACGCCGCCGACGCCAAGGCTGGATGCCCAATCGGCATCAACCCCAAGCGAGATCAGCCAGTTGGTCAGCCGCAGACCCAAGGTTGCGCCCGACAGCGCGCCCGACAGCACGCCGACCGCCGTGATGCCGATTTGCACGGTGGACAAGAAGCGCCCCGGATTTTCGGCCAACCGCAAGGCCGCAGCAGCGCCTTTGCTTTTGCCTTCCAGCGATTTCAGACGCGCAGGACGCGCCGAGACAATCGCCATTTCAGACATCGCCAACACGCCGTTCAAAACGATCAGCGCAACGAGAACAAGAATTTCTATGATCATGATGCCGCTAAGATCGGGCCAAGCCGCAGAAAGTGCAAGAGCTTACAGTGCCACCGCGTGACGCGCCGCCAGATCGCAGAAAAATTGCCACGCCACCCGGCCAGATCTGCTGCCCCGCGTTGCCTGCCATTCAATCGCCTCGGCGCGCAGCACATCCGGCGCAACCACCACCCCATAGGCATCCGCATAGCCCTGGATCATCGCCAGATATTCGTCCTGACTGCAGGGATGAAATCCCAGCCACAGCCCAAAGCGATCTGACAGCGACACCTTTTCTTCAACCGCTTCGCCCGGCGTGATCGCGGTAGAGCGTTCATTCTCGATCATGTCGCGCGGCATCAGATGGCGGCGGTTCGAGGTGGCATAAAGCAGCACATTCTCGGGCCGCCCCTCGATGCCGCCATCCAGCACCGCTTTCAACGATTTGTAATGCTGGTCATCGTGGCTGAAGCTCAGGTCATCGCAGAACAGGATGAACTGAAAGGGCGCGCGGCGCAGATGCGCCAGCAAACGCTGCACAGACGGCAGATCCTCGCGCGACAATTCCACGATCTTCAGATCATGGCCCTCGGCACGCACCGCCGCATGGATCGCCTTGACCAAAGACGATTTCCCCATCCCGCGCGCGCCCCACAACAGCGCATTGTTCGCAGGCAGGCCCCGCGCAAAGAACCGCGTGTTGGCCAGCAAGGTATCGCGCGAACGGTCCACACCGATCAGCAGGCCAATATCCACCCGAGACACCCGCGCCACAGGCTCCAGCCGATCTGGGCCGGTGTGCCAAGCAAACGCCTCGGCGCTGAAATCGGGGCTTGCTGCCGGCGCTGGGGCCATCCGCTCCAGCGCCTCGGCAATGCGCAGCAACGGATCACTCATCTTCCGGCTCTACCCAAGTGCCATCGGCGCGCTCTTGCACTTCGCGCTTTTTCTCAAACCCGGCGATCAGCCAGATCGACAGCTCGTACAGCGGATAGATGGCGAAAAACATGATCAGCTGGCTCATCACATCGGGGGGCGTTGCCACCGCCGCCACCGACAAAATCGCCACCACCGCATATTTCCGCGTCGCCCGCAGCCCGCTCGAGGAAATCATCCCCGCCTTGCCCATCAGCGTCAGCAGCACCGGCAGCTGAAAGCACAAACCGAATGCCATGATGAACTGCATGGTCAGCGACAAAAAGCTTTCGACCGAGCCTTGATACAGCACACCCGCCGCCGCACTGGTGATCGACGGCGCGACAGGCTCTGCACCCGGATTCATCGCCTCCGAAAAATCGCCCTGATACGACAGGAAGAAGTGAAACGCCCCCGGCAGGATCATGTAATAGGCAAAGGCTGCGCCTGCGATAAACATCGCGGGTGACGCGATCAGAAACGGCAAAAACGCGCCCTTTTCATTGCGATACAGCCCCGGCGCCACAAAACGCCACAGCTGGAACGCAATCACCGGGAACGACATCGCAAACCCGGCCCAGACCGCGATCTTCACCGCGACAAAGAAGCCTTCCTGCAACTTGATCAGCACGAACTGGCACTTTTGCCCGTAATCCGCCATCGCATTGCACATCGGAATCGACAGCACATGAAAGATCGGCACCCAAAGCAGATAGCCGACCAGACAAGCCACCCCCAGCACCGCGACCGAGATCAGGATGCGGTTGCGCAACTCTTTCAGATGCTCGATCAGCGGGGCGGCGCTGCTATCCACCTCGTCGGTATGGCTCATGCTTCATCCGCCTTCTTGGTCTTGCGTGGTGTTGTGGTGCGCGGGGCGCGGGGTTTTGGCACGACGACGGCCTCGGCCACAGCAACCTCTGCCGCGGCCACCGGCTTGCGCACGCGCGGCTTTACCGCAGGCTTCACGTCTGCCTTCGACGCAGCCTTGGCCACCGTACCCGTATCGACGCCAGTATCGACGGCCTTCAGCTTTTCAACGGTTTCCGCCAAAATCGCCTGCTTGGCGGCCTTTTTATCCATCAAAGCCTGCGTCTCTGGCCCCAAAATCTTTGGCTCGACCACGGCAACCGGATCAGCTGCCGCAACTGGCTCCACCCCGGCAGGCATCGGCGGCGGCACCAAGGGTTTGTTGCCAACGCTGCTTGCCACTGTGGGCCTCGCCGCGTTCTTGATCGGGTCCCATTTCTCGAACCGGTCCGCAGCCTCTTTAACCTTGTTCAAGCCCATCGACTTGGCCGAGGTCGCAGCCTTCAGATCATCCGCCACATCCTTGACGCCCGTGTCCTTCGCTGCCTGCTCCATCGCGCGGGAAAACTCGCGCGACATCTGCCGCAACTTGGCCGTAAACCGCCCGACCTGCCGGAACATATCCGGCAAATCCTCTGGCCCAATCACGATCAGCGCGACGATGCCGATCAATATCAATTCGGCCCAGCCGATATCCCCAAACATCTAGCCTTGTCCCTTCACGGCGTGCGGCCCGCAGGCCCTCTGCTCAGATGCCACCCCTCAGATGGCAAGCTGCGGCACTTATATCTTGTCTTTTTCCGAAGGGGTGACGACTTCCGAAGGGGTCACATCTCGCGCAGCCTTGGCCGCTGCGTCTTTTTCCAGCTCGGTATTGCCTTCAGAGACGCCCTTTTTGAACGCGGTGATGCCGCGACCAAATTCGCCCATCAGGTTCGACACTTTACCCCGGCCAAACAGCACGAGGACAACAATAGCCACCACCAGCAGGTGCAACGGGCTCAGATGCATGATCATTTCTCCAGTAAAGCCGCAGATGCAGCAGGTCCGGCTGCAACTAACGCAGGGAACCGCACGAAATGAAACCGAAAAACCCGGCCAATCCCCCACTTTACCCGCATATAGCTGACAGCTATATGTCAGTTGCCTTAGCCACCCAAACCCGGAAAACCGATGCGCCGTACCGACCGCCTGTTCGACCTGATCCAGATTCTGCGCGATGGCCGCTTGCACCGCGCCTCGGATATATCCGAACGCCTCAATGTCTCGATCCGCACGATCTGGCGCGATATGAACACGCTGATGGCCTCTGGCTTGCCGGTCGAGGGCGAGCGGGGCGTTGGCTACATCCTGCGCGCGCCGATCACCTTGCCGCCGATGATCCTGAACGCGGTAGAGCTTGACGCCTTGCGGCTGGGTCTGCGTCTGGCCACCGAAAGCCCGGATGCCGCCTTGGCCAAAGCCGCCCGCGCGCTGGCCAAACGCATCGCCGCTGTCACCCCCGCGCCCGCAAAGGACGACGGCGATCTGTTCGCCTTTCCGGGTGCCACCTCGAACCACGCGCCAAAGCACCTGCCCGCCCTGCGCCGCGCCATCAAAGCGCGCGAACGGGTGGCGATCACCTATATCGACCCGCAGGGGCTGGAAAGTCACCGTGACATCCGGCCTTTGGGATTGGAAAAACACGCCAAAATCTCAACCCTCGCCGCTTATTGCGAGGCGCGCGGCGATTTCCGCAGCTTTCGCGTTGATCGCATCGTCGCCGTGACTCCAACCGGCGAGCGTTACCCGGACGAGCCCGGTCGCACCCTGCCCGACTACCGCGCGCGCTTGGACGCCGAGACGATTCGCACTCATGGTTAACGCAAACTAGCCCCGCCGCTCATATGGCCGCTATATGGCCCCTATATGGCCGCTTTCCATACGCCGGTTTCCGGCCAAAATCCAATGATTACCCCAGCGTTCCCAAGCCCTTAGGCAGCAGGAAACACATAGCAGCGATCCCGCCTGATCATCAGCCACAAAACCGTGTCAGGTTTCGGCAAAAACACCCCCGGCACCGAAGCGGTCAGGATGGATCCGTCGAATTCCATCCGAAACTCTACCAAACTGGCATGGCCCAAATACCGCGCCCGCTGCACGATTCCGCGCGCCGGACTGCCCTCTGAGACCGTCGGATTAGGGCCCCTTCCGGCCCGGTCGAAGTCGATTTTCAGGTGCTGCGGCCGGATGACAATATCCACTTCACCGCCATCCAGATGCCCCGGCGTCAGAAATGCGCCGAACGGAGTCTCTGTCAAAGCCCCGGTCGAGCGCCCCCGGATCACATTGATATCACTGAAAAAAGCCGCAGCTGCGCGATCCACCGGCGCGTTGTAGATGTTGTAGGGCGCGCCGCGCTGCACGATCTGGCCCCCACGCATCAGCGCGATTTCATCCGCCATCCGCATCGCCTCTTCCGGCTCGTGGGTCACCAACAGCACCGCCGCCCCCTCGGCCTTCAGCACCTCCAGCGTCGCATCGCGGATGCCATCACGCAAACGGTTGTCCAAGCCCGAAAACGGCTCGTCCATCAGCATCACCCGCGGCTTCGGTGCCAGCGCGCGGATCAGCGCGACCCTTTGCTGCTCACCGCCCGAAAGCTCGTGCGGATGCTTGCTGCCAAACCCCGAAAGCCCCACCTTTTCAAGCAGTTCCTCGACCCGCCGCAGCTTGGTTGCCTTGTCACCGACAAGCCCAAACGCCACATTCCCCGCCACCGTCAGATGCGGAAACAGCGCGAAGTCCTGAAACATCAGCCCCACTCCCCGCGCCTCTGGCGGCAGGTTTACGCCGGCGTCAAACACCGGCTGGCCATCAATCAAAATCCGCCCTTGATCCGGGGTTTCCACGCCTGCAATCATCCGCAAAGTCGTCGATTTGCCGCAGCCCGACGGCCCCAGCAGGCACATCACTTGCCCCGCCGCCACTTGCAACGACACATCCGAAACCACAGCCCGGCCCGAAAAACTCCGGCTAAGCCCCTGTATTTCAATACGTTCTGAACTAGAGGTCATGCTGATCTCATTGGCGTTTCGACTTCCCTAACAGCCGCCCCCCAACCTCGCAAGGTCACAGTCTTGCAAGGTCACAGGCGCGATAGGTCACATCGTGCTGTTCATCGCGCCGCCATCCAGCAAGATATTCTGCCCCACCATATAGCCCGCATATTGGCTGCACATGAACGCACATGTCGCGCCAAACTCGGTCGCGGTGCCATAGCGCCGCGCCGGAATCCCCGCCGCGCGTTCCGCCTGCGCCTGCTCCATGGTAATCCCGCGCGCTTTAACCACGCCCGCATCCAAGGACACCGCCCTGTCCGTCGCATGAATACCCGGCAGCAAGTTATTGATAATGACACCAAACTCCGCAACCTGCCGCGCTGTGCCGCCGACATAACCCGTCAGCCCCGCCCGCGCCGCGTTAGACAAGCCCAGTTGTGCGATCGGCGATTTCACCGATTGCGAGGTGATATTGACCACGCGGCCCCAGCCCTTGCCAATCATCCCCGGCAACAGCGCCTTCATCAGCGCAATCGGCGTCAGCATATTGGCATCCAGCGCCTTGATGAAATCCGCGCGCTCCCAATCCGACCAGATCCCCGGTGGCGGACCGCCTGCATTGGTCACCAGAATATCGACATCGCCCGCCACCGCCAACACCTGCGCACGTCCCGCTTCGCTGGTGATATCTGCAGCAACAGCAATGACTTGCACGCCAAAGCTGCGCAGCTCTGCCGCTGTCGACTCCAATGCCTCGGCACCGCGGGCATTGATCACCAGATCAACCCCGGCCTCGGCCAAAGCCATCGCACAGCCGCGCCCCAAGCCCTTTGACGCCGCACACACCAGCGCCCGCTTGCCCTTAATGCCCAAATCCATCGCCAGACTCCTTTGTTTGCGCCAACCTAACAGCCGATCCGCCGCACTGTAAGCCACCGTCGTGCTGTGCAATTCACCAGAAAGTCAAAATTTAACCCCATTGTTCGCGTCTACTGACTTGAGCCGCACCAGTTCGCGGTTCATATGCAATATTAACGATCGCTCGGTAAGTTTCGCCCCATGAACGCCCAAAACACCTCTTCTGCGCCCGGTCACGCCTGTCAGGTTCTGCCAGCCGATGCCATTTACGTCATCAATGGCGTGAATATTGGCGACGGCCTGACTGGCCCCGAAGACGTCTGCGCGGGTGACATCTATGCGTTGGACGCAAGCCAAGCCCCGCTGCGGCTTGTTGTTACCTTGGCCGATGGGCTGCAACGCGTCGGCCAAGGCTCGGCTGTGGGCGGCTTGGGCGACGCGCTGCTGTTTGAAGCGCGCTACACGATGATGAGCACTGACGGCGATCAGGTCGATCTGGTGCTGATCTCGCTGCCCGATGGCGCGCGTTTCGTGCTGCCGCTGTCTCCAATGTCAGGTCTGAACGATTACAGCCTGCTGAAGATTGACGATGCGCCGCAAGACACCGGCCTTGCCGATCTGCTTTGCGTGTCCTTTGCGCGTGGCACGATGATCACCCTTGCCTCGGGTCAGCAGCGGGCGATTGAAACCCTGAAGGTCGGCGATAAGGTGCTGACGCGCGATCACGGCGGCCAGTCGATCCGCTGGATTGGCTCGACCACCCTGCGCGCTGTCGGGGCCTTTGCGCCTGTCGTGATCACAGCGGGCACATTGGGCAATTCCAGCGATTTGATTGTCAGCCAGCATCACCGGATGTTTCTGTATCAACGCCAGCGCAATGCCAATCTGCCCACCTCTGAACTTCTGGTGCAGGCCAAGCATCTTGTTGATAATAAATCTGTTTTTATCCAAGAAGGTGGCGTTGTCGATTTCTTCAGCATCGTGTTCGATCATCATGAGATCATCTATGCCGAGGGGGTTCCCGCAGAAAGCCTGATGGTGAATGATGCCACCGTGAACCGTCTACCCGCCGAATTGTCAGAGGATGTCAAAGCCCGCTTCCCCGGCCTTAGTCAGAATCAGCATTTTGGCACCGAGGCGGGTCGGCAGTTTCTGGATGCCATTGGCCCGCAAACCCTGTTCAAAACGCCCCGCTCCGCCCCCGCGCGGCAACGCTAGACCTGCGCAGCACTTTCGGCTAAAGCGCCTGTATGCTTGACAATCGCGCCCCTCTCCCGCCCGAAATCGCCCGCCGCCGGACCTTTGCGATCATTTCGCACCCCGACGCAGGCAAAACCACGTTGACCGAAAAATTCCTGCTGTTTGGTGGCGCCATTCAGATGGCTGGCCAAGTGCGTGCCAAGGGCGAGGCACGCCGCACCCGCTCGGATTTCATGAAAATGGAGCAAGAGCGCGGGATTTCGGTCTCGGCCTCGGCCATGTCGTTCGATTTTCGGCACTATCGCTTTAACCTCGTCGATACCCCCGGCCACTCGGATTTTTCCGAAGATACCTACCGCACGCTGACCGCCGTTGATGCGGCGATCATGGTGATTGACGGCGCAAAAGGTGTGGAAAGCCAGACGCAAAAGCTGTTTGAAGTCTGCCGGATGCGCGATCTGCCGATCTTGACCTTCTGTAACAAGATGGACCGCGAATCGCGCGATACGTTTGATATTATTGATGAAATTCAAGAGAATCTGGCGATTGACGTAACCCCTGCGTCCTGGCCCATCGGCATGGGGCGCGATTTCGTCGGTGCTTATGACTTGCTGCACGACCGTCTGGAAATCATGGACCGCGCCGACCGCAACAAGGTCGCCGAAACCATCCAGATCTCGGGCCTTGATGATCCAAAGCTTGCTGATCACATCGCGCCAGAGCAGTTGAAGAAGCTGCGCGAAGAGCTTGAAATGGCACGGGAATTGCTGCCCGCCTTTAGCCGAGAGGCTTTCTTGAACGGCTCTTTGACCCCGATCTGGTTCGGCTCGGCGATCAACTCGTTTGGCGTCAAGGAACTGATGGACGGCATGGGCGAATATGGCCCAGAGCCGCAGCCACAAAAAGCGCAAGAACGCCAGATTGATCCGGCAGAACAGACGGTTACGGGCTTCGTGTTCAAGGTTCAGGCCAATATGGACCCCAAGCACCGCGACCGCGTGGCCTTCGTGCGCATGGCCTCGGGGCATTTTGAACGCGGCATGAAACTGCTGCATGTGCGGTCCAAGAAGCAAATGGCCATCGCCAACCCGGTGATGTTCCTCGCCGCCGACCGTGAGTTGGCCGAGGAGGCTTGGGCCGGCGATATCATCGGCATCCCGAACCATGGCCAATTGCGCATCGGTGACGCGCTGACCGAAGGCGAGGCTTTGCGCTTCACCGGCATCCCGTCTTTTGCGCCGGAACTGCTGCAAGTGGTGCGTGCAGGCGATCCGATGAAGGCCAAGCATCTGGAAAAAGCCCTGATGCAATTTGCCGAAGAAGGCGCCGCGAAAGTGTTCAAGCCGATGATCGGTTCTGGCTTTATCGTCGGCGTCGTCGGCCCCTTGCAGTTTGAGGTTTTGGCCAGCCGGATCGAGCAGGAATACTCCCTACCCGTCCGGTTTGAGCCTTCGCAGTTCACCTCGGCGCGTTGGGTTTCAGGTGCCAAGGCCGAGGTTGAAAAATTCGTCAATGTTAACAAGGGCCATATTGCCTTGGATAACGACGGCGATACAGTTTTCCTGACCCGCCTGAAATGGGATATCGACCGCATTGAGCGCGACTACCCCGAGGTGAAGTTGACCGCGACCAAGGAAATGATGGTGTGACGCCGGGGCTGCCCGGAATTTGGGCAGCCCGTCTTTGCGCAACGGAATATTTTTGAACCTGACAGCTTGCTGTTTTGTGCAGTGTGTTCGGCTCAGATTGTAGCGCCAAAAGCGGCACTATGCCGTGCGGACCGCGCAGAGTGTTGCAAATTCCCGGCAGAGCGCACCCTCTGCGCGGGCCCGCCACCTCTTGCAACGCCATGCCGGCCCGGTCTTATAGCGCAAACTCCCTGCTGTATGAGGCCCATATGTCGCTGAACACCGAAGTGCAAACCCTGCTCGCGCAGCTGGGCGTCACCCCCGAAGCGGGCCCGCTGCCGACCCGCACCCCGATCAGTGGCGAAAGCCTTGGCTCGATCGCCGAACATACCGCTGCCGAGGCCGAAGCCGCGATCCAGTCCGCGCACCGCGCGTTCCGCGACTGGCGCAATGTGCCCGCGCCGCTGCGTGGCGAATTGGTGCGATTGCTGGGTGAGGAGTTGCGCGCCAACAAGGCTGCCTTGGGTCGTCTGGTGTCGATCGAGGTCGGCAAGGTGGTGTCCGAGGGCTTGGGCGAAGTGCAGGAAATGATCGACATTTGTGATTTTGCGGTGGGGCTGTCGCGGCAGCTTTACGGCTATACGATTGCCTCCGAACGCCCCAGCCACCGCATGATGGAAACCTGGCATCCTATTGGCGTGATTGGTGTAATCTCGGCCTTCAACTTCCCGGTGGCGGTTTGGTCGTGGAACACCGCGCTTGCCTTGGTCTGCGGCAATGCCGTGGTGTGGAAGCCGTCAGAGAAAGCCTCGCTTTCCGCACTGGCCGCCCATGCCTTGCTGGAGCGCGCTTTGAAACGCTTTGCAGATGCGGGCCACCATGCGCCTGACGGGCTGTCCAGCCTGTTGATCGGTGGCCGGGCTTTGGGTGAAGCCTTGGTTGATAGCCCCAAGGTCGCACTGGTGTCGGCCACTGGATCGACCCGGATGGGCCGCGAGGTTGGCCCCAAAGTGGCTGCCCGCTTTGGCCGCAGCCTGTTGGAGCTTGGCGGCAACAATACGGCCATTGTCACGCCCTCGGCTGATCTGGATTTGACCCTGCGTGGCGTCGCTTTTGCGGCGATGGGCACGGCGGGGCAGCGGTGCACAACGTTGCGCCGCCTGTTCCTGCATGACAGCATCTATGACGCCTTCCTGCCCCGCCTTAAGTCCGCCTATTCGTCGGTCAAAGTCGGCAATCCGTTGGAAACCGGCGTGTTGATCGGGCCGCTGATTGATGATGGCGCGCTGGTGGGTATGGAAAAGGCGCTGGACGATGCGCGTGCGGCAGGTGGCACGGTGCATGGTGGCGCGGCGGTGACGGGTCTGGGTGGCGCCTACGCGCACCCGGCGCTGGTTGAGATGCCTGCACAGGTTGGTCCCGTCGTGCATGAAACCTTTGCGCCGATCCTTTATGTGATGCGCTACAAAGACTTCGATGATGTGCTTGAGAAACACAATGAAGTTCCGCAAGGGCTGTCGTCGTCGATCTTCACCAATGATCTGCGCGAGGCAGAGGCGTTTTTGTCGGCGCGCGGCAGCGATTGCGGCATCGCCAACGTCAATATCGGCCCCTCGGGCGCTGAAATCGGTGGGGCGTTTGGCGGCGAGAAGGAAACCGGCGGCGGGCGCGAGAGTGGTTCGGATGCGTGGAAAGCCTATATGCGCCGCGCCACCAACACCATCAACTACGGCACCACTTTGCCGCTGGCGCAGGGCGTTAGCTTCGATATCGGCTGAAACAACGGCTAAATCTGGCCAAAATTGGCGGTTTTCTCCACAATCCTTGACCTGCCGTGCGTAATCCGCTATGCGCGCGGCAGGGCCTTAGCGCCCCAGACGCCGGGGCGCCCGGAAAGCAGCGTCCCTTCATTTCATGCGGGCCGAACCCGCATCACTCAGGACGCAGATGACCAAATTCTCAGATCTCGCGCTGGATCCCCGCGTGCTCAAGGCCGTGGCAGAAGCCGGCTACGAAACCCCCACCCCGATCCAAGCCCAAGCCATCCCGCACGCGCTGCAAGGCAAAGACGTGTTGGGCATCGCCCAGACCGGCACCGGCAAGACCGCCAGCTTTACGCTGCCGATGATCACTTTGCTGGGCCAAGGCCGGGCGAAAGCGCGGATGCCGCGCAGCCTTGTGCTGGCCCCTACCCGCGAATTGGCGGCTCAGGTGGCGGAAAACTTTGATGTTTATGCCAAATACACCAAACTGACCAAGGCTTTGCTGATCGGCGGCGTGTCGTTTGGCGAGCAAGACAAGCTGATCGACCGTGGCGTCGATGTGCTGATCGCCACCCCCGGCCGCCTGCTGGATCACCACGAGCGCGGCAAGCTGTTGCTGACCGGCGTGCAGATCATGGTGGTGGATGAGGCCGACCGGATGCTGGATATGGGCTTTATCCCCGATATCGAGCGGATTTTCAGCCTGACGCCGTTCACCCGGCAGACCTTCTTCTATTCGGCGACGATGGCGCCGGAAATTGAGCGCATCACCAACACCTTCCTGTCGGGGGCTGTGAAGGTCGAAGTGGCGCGGCAGGCGACGGCATCGCTGACGATCGAGCAAAAGCTGATCCAGTTCACGCCCTCGCGCAAGGATCGTTCTTTTGCCGAAAAGCGCGCGGTTTTGCGGGCGCTGATCCGGGCCGAGGGCGAGTCCTGCACCAACGCCATCATCTTCTGCAATCGCAAGATGGATGTGGATGTGGTGTCAAAATCGCTGAAACAGCACGGCTTCAATGCCTCGCCTATTCACGGTGACCTTGATCAATCGGTGCGCACCAAGACGCTGGACGGGTTCCGCGACGGCTCGGTGCATTTGCTGGTGGCGTCGGATGTGGCGGCACGCGGTCTGGACATCCCGGCGGTCAGCCATGTGTTCAACTTTGACGCGCCAAGCCACCCTGAAGATTACGTCCACCGCATTGGCCGCACCGGTCGTGCCGGGCGTTTGGGCAAAGCCTATACGATCGCGGTGCCGTCGGATGAGAAATACATCAACGCGATTGAAGCGCTGGTGAAACAGCCGATCCCGCGTGGTGAAGTGCCGGAAGGTGCGTTGGAAGGTGCGTCGGATCAACCCGAGCGCGCGCGTGAAGAACGCTCGTCGTCGTCGTCGCGCAGCCGTGGTGGGCGTGGCCCGCGTGAGCGTGGCGCGCGTGAGGACAAACCCGTGGTGGCAGCCGTGGCCGTCGCCGCAGTGGAAACCGCTGTTGAAGCACCTGTCGTCGCTGAAGCCCCAACCCGGCCCGAGCGCGCAGAGCGTCCCCGTCGGGAAGATCGTTCGGATGATCGCCGCGCAGAGGGGCGGTCTTCGGAAGCGCGTTCCACAGAAGGTCGGGGCGAGCATCGCCATGAGCATCGCGCAGAACCCCGGAGTGAGGGTCGTGGCGAAAGCCGGAATGAGCCGCGCAATGACAACCGCCACGAACCGCGTCGGGATGACCGCCGGGGTGAAGGCCGCGGTGATGATCGGCGCGACTATCGCGGCGGACGCGACAATGGCGAGCGGGTGGTTGGCATGGGCGACCATATGCCCGACTTCCTGATGCGCAGCTTTGCCATCACCACCAGCACCGCAGACGAGCCGGAAGATGCGCCCGCCACGGGCACTGAAGGCTGATATTCGGCGCTGATGCAGCCACCAGAATGACAAAAGGCCCTGCGATCTGCGGGGCCTTTTGCATTTCAACGCCGGGCTTTACGCGGTAAAACGTGCCGGGATTCTGTCCCAGCTGGGACAGATTTCTATTAGATGTGGTTTGTGAAAATTGTACCACCAGCTATTGATCAGAGCGGTCAAGCGGGGCGGTGATCTGGCATCTGCGGTCTGGTGTTTGCCAAACCGCTGATGCTTTGGATTATTCGGCAGCCAAGCGGCTGACCACAACGATGACTTCGGGCTTCTTGCCGATCTCTTCCATCGAGACTTGCCGGACGATTTTGCGCAGGGCCTCGTCCATCTTGTCGTCATTCGCCAGAATTTTCCGACCGGCACCGTCGAGGAACTCGGTCAGTTCGGTTTCCAGCGTCTCGGCCAGATTGCGACCGCCTTTGCCGGTTTCGGGCAGGCCCATCAACTCGACCCAAGCCTCGCCAAGCGGGCGGTCCTGCTCGTCCAATATCACCGTGACCATCGCAAGGCCATTCAGCGCCATGCGGATGCGGTTGCGCACCACGCCATCCAGCGCGCCGATCAGCACCGAGCCGTCCAGATAGGTGCGGCCCGCCTCGATATGTTCGGCGACCTTGGGCACGTCGCCGGTGATGTCCATCATCATGCCGTTGGTGACGACCGCCGAGGCGATGCCAGCCTCAAGCCCGATGCGGGCATGTTCGCGCAAGTGGCGGTGTTCGCCATGCATCGGGATCAGCATATCGGGCAGGAACAGGCGATGCACATGCTCCAGATCCGGGCGGTTGGCGTGGCCCGAGACGTGGTAAAGCCCGTTGTTGTCATCAACGATGTTGACGCCCTTTTCGGACAAAGCGTTCACGATGGCATAAACGCCGCGTTCATTGCCGGGGATGATCTTGGACGAGAACAGGAAGGTATCGCCCTCTTTCATCTCGATCCCCAGATATTTGCCACGGCTGAGTTGCGCCGACGCCGCGCGGCGTTCCCCCTGCGAACCCGTCACAATCAGCATCAGGTTCTTGCGCGGCACTTCCAGCGCTTGCTCGGGGGTGATCACCGGCGGGAAGTCTTTCAGCACGCCAGATTCTTCCGCCGCCGACACCATCCGCTTCATGGCGCGACCGAGCAGGCAAACCGAGCGATCCGCCATCCGGCCCGCTTCGGCCAAGGTTTTCAGGCGAGCGACGTTCGAGGCAAAGGTGGTGGCCACGACCATGCCGCCGGAATTCTTGATCAATTCGGCAATCGGGTCTTTCAGCGTGCTTTCCGAGCGGCCTTCATGCAGCGAGAACACGTTGGTGGAATCGCACATCAGCGCCTTGATCGGACGCTCGGCGGCAATCGCCTCCATCACCGCGTCGTCCCAGCCTTCGCCGACGATGGGCGTCGCGTCGCGTTTGAAATCGCCCGAGTGGAAAATACGGCCCGCAGGCGTGTCGATCACCAGGCCACCAGATTCCGGGATCGAATGGGCGACGGGGACGAATTGCACCTTGAAGGGGCCAGCCTCAACCGTGTGGGGGCGCGACTCGACGGTGGTGATCGCGTCTTTCGGCAGGCCGTATTCTTCAAATTTCAACCGGCCAATGGTGGCGGTGAATTTGCGCGCATAAACGGGCTTGCGCAAGGTTGGCCACAGATGCGCCAAAGCGCCGATGTGGTCTTCGTGGGCGTGGGTGATGAAAATGGCCTCAAGCCGGTCCAGCTTGTCAGCCAGCCAAGAGATATCCGGCATGATCAGATCAACGCCGGGGGATGTGTCCATATCCGGGAAAGCCACGCCAAGATCGACGAGGATCAAACGCTCGCGCCCTTTCGGGCCATAGCCGTAGACATAGGCGTTCATGCCGATCTCGCCGGCCCCGCCCAATGGTAGATAAATCAGCCGCTCACCGCTCATGCCGTTTCCTTGTTGTATTGGTTGATGAGGACAAGGCCATGCATGGTCAAATCGTCCTCAACTTTGTGAAATAGTTCCGTTCCTTGGGCGAACAAAGAAGCCAGTCCGCCAGTGGCAATGACATTCATAGGCGTCTCGCGTTCGCGGCGCACGGCGCGCACGATGCCTTCGATCAGCCCGATATAGCCCCAATACACGCCCGATTGCATACAAGCCACCGTATTCGTTCCGATGGCTTTTGCAGGCTTTGCCACGTCGATATGCGGCAGCGCGGCGGCGGCCATGTGCAACGCCTCGAGCGAGAGGTTGACGCCGGGGGCGATGACGCCGCCGACATAAGCGCCGTCATGGTCCACCACGTCAAAGGTGGTGGCGGTGCCGAAATCGACCACGATCAGATTGCCGCCGTGGCGGTCAAACCCGGCCACGGTATTGACCAAGCGGTCGGGGCCAACGGTGGTGCCTTGATCGACGCGGGGGGCCACGGGCAGGTTGCAGCCGGGCTTGCCCACCACCAACGGGCGGCAGTTGAAATAGCGATCACACAGCACACGCAGGTTGAAGACAACGCGCGGCACGGTGCTGCTGATGATCGCCTCGGTGATCTGGGCTTCTGTTTTGGTCAGCATAAGCAGGCTGGAGAGCCAGACTAAATACTCATCTGCCGTACGCTTGTGGTCAGTGGCGATGCGCCAAGTGGCTATGAATTTCGCGCCGTTCCAGATGGAGAACACCGTGTTGGTGTTGCCGCAGTCGATGGCCAGAAGCATGCCGCACCCCACTTAGAAAAACACCTCTGCCGCAGGGATTGCGACAGGGCCAGAGGACATTCGCAGGATCAGATTGCCTGCGGGATCAATGGTTTCGAACACGCCTTCGCGGGTTTGGGTTCCGGTGCGGGCGCGGATGGTATCGCCAAGCCGCGCGGCATGGGCCAGCCATTCTTGCCGCAGGGCGGCGAAGCCTTGGGCGATGAAAAGCGCTTCCCATGCGGCATAGGCGGGGGCGAGCGCGTCGAGGAAAGCCTCGGGTGTCACGCGCAGGCCCGTTTCGGCCAGCAGGCTGACCGGGACTGTGGCGCCCGCCTCCACGGCTGCCGGATCGGGTGCGCCGATCAGGTTGACGCCGATGCCGATGGCCAGATCAAAGCCGGTCTTTGACGCCGTGCTTTCAAGCAAAATCCCCGCCACCTTGCCGCCATTCAGCAGCACATCATTGGGCCATTTCAACGCAAAAGCGCCGGGAAGCCCGGTCAGACTGACGAAGGCATCGCGCAAGGCAAGGCTTGCAGCAAAGCTGCGCAGGGCGATCTGCTCAGGCGGCTCGGTCGGGTGCAGCAGCAAACTGGCGTAGAAATTTCCGCGTGGCGATGCCCAAGGCCGTGCCCGCCTGCCCCGGCCAGCGGTTTGCTCTAGCCCCAGAAACCACGCAGGCCCCGGTGTATCCAGGGCCATGCGCAACGCATATGCATTGGTGCTGTCAACCGTTGGCAGAACGTGACGCCCGTGGCCATCAGGCCATGCGGCTTTAGCCGACAAGAGCTGCAGCCGCCGCCGCAGCAACGCCTTCGATGCCGAACAGGTTGACGACGCCAAGCAGCATCACCGCGGCCACCGCCACCAACATCAGCCATTGCACCGGCGCCATCCGGCTGGACGCGCCTTCGGTATCCCGCCCGAAATACATGAAGAACACGATGCGCAGATAGTAGAACGCACCGATCACCGAGGCCACAGCCCCCGCCAGTGCCAGCCATGTCATGCCCGCATCAACAGCGGCTTTCAGCACGTAGAATTTGCCGAAAAAGCCCAGCATCGGCGGCACACCGGCCAAGCTGAACATCAGGATCAGCACGGCAAGCGCCTTCAAAGGCTCGCGCTTCGAGAACATGTTCAGACTGTCGATATCGCTGATCGGCTTGCCGTCTTTTTCCAGCGACATAATGAAAGCGAAGGTGCCAAGGTTCATGGTGACGTAGATCGCCATATAGATCAGCATCGCCTGCACGCCCTCTGCCGTGCCCGTCGCCAGACCGACCAAGGCGTAGCCCATATGCGCGATTGAGGAATAGGCCATCAGGCGCTTGATGTCGCGTTGGCCGATTGCGGCAGTTGCGCCGAGGAACATCGAGACCACCGCCAAAGCCGCCAGCACCTGCCCCCATTGCGCCGGGATCGCACCGAACGCATCGAACAACACACGCGCAATCATCGCCATCGCCGCAGCCTTGGGCGCGGTCGCGAAGAAAGCGGTCACGGGGGTCGGTGCGCCTTCGTAAACGTCCGGCGTCCACATATGGAACGGTGCCGCCGAGACCTTGAACGCCATGCCCGCGATCAGGAACACAAGGCCAATCACCAGCCCCAGATGCGCTGCATCCAAGGTGGTCAGGATGCCCGAGAACAAAGTGGTGCCCGCATAGCCATAGACCAAAGACGCGCCATAAAGCAGCAAGCCCGAGGACAGCGAGCCCAGCACGAAATATTTCAGACCGGCCTCGGTCGATTTCACGGAATCGCGCCGCATCGCGGCCACAACGTAAAGCGCCAAGGATTGCAGCTCTAGCCCGAGATACATCAGCATCAGATCGCCAGCCGACACCATGAACATCATGCCAACGACCGCAAGCGCGATCAGAATGGGGTATTCAAACCGCCCCATATCGTTGCGCGCCATGTAATCCTGCGCCATCACCAGCACCCCGGCGGACGACAGCAGGATCACCACTTTGGCAAAACGCGAGAAGGCGTCGTCGATGAACATGCCGCCGAAGGCCAGATTGGCACCTTCGCCCGCGAAACCGATATAGGCGGCAAGTGCCACGAACACCCCCGCCGTCGCCCAAGTCACAACACCCGTCAGCGCATCTTTGCCCGCATAAACGCAGGCAAGCAGGGCCGCCATCGCATAAAGCGCCAGCAAAACCTCGGGCAGAACTGTATGAAAGTCAGTCGCAGTCATCTGGTCTGTTCCTTAGTTCGCAGCAAAGGCCGTCACGGCCACTTGGTAGTTGTCAACAAGCGCCTTCACCGATGGCCCGATGATATCCAGCACCAAGGCCGGATAGACGCCAAGCAGCAGGGTCATCACGATCAGCGGCGCGAAGATGGCACGCTCGCGCCGGCTCATGTCCTGAATGGTTGCCAAGGCTTCCTTCACCAATGCGCCGAAGGCGACGCGGCGGTAAAGGTAAAGCCCGTAGGCCGCCGAGAAAATCACGCCCGATGTGGCGACGGCCGCGACCCAGGTGTTGACCTGGAAGATCCCGGCCAGCACGAGGAATTCACCGACAAAGCCGCTGGTCCCCGGCAGGCCGACATTGGCCATGGTGAAGAACATGAACACCAAGGCGTAGGCGGGCATCCGGTTCACAAGGCCACCGTAGGCGTCAATCTCGCGTGTGTGCATGCGGTCGTAAATCACGCCCACACACAGGAACATCGCGCCCGAGATAAAGCCGTGGCTGATCATCTGGAAAATCGCACCGTCCACGCCTTGTTGGTTGGCGGCAAAAATCCCCAAGGTGACGTAACCCATATGGGCAACGGACGAATAGGCGATCAGCTTTTTCATATCCGACTGCGCCAGCGCCACCAGCGAGGTGTAGACGATGGCAATTGCCGACATCCAGAACACAAGGTTTGAAAGCACCTCTGCCCCAACCGGGAACATCGGCAGGCTAAAGCGCAAAAAGCCATAGCCGCCCATTTTCAGCAAGATCGCCGCCAGCACCACAGAGCCCGCCGTCGGGGCCTGAACGTGCGCATCGGGCAGCCAGGTATGCACCGGCCACATCGGCATTTTCACCGCGAAAGACGCGAAGAACGCCAAGAACAGCAGCGTCTGCAAGCCACCGGTGATGGTCATGCCCAGCACCACCATCGGGGCGCTGTCAAACTGGAACGCCATCAGCGTGGGAATATCGGTGGTGCCCGCCGCCATATACATCGCGATCATCGCCACCAGCATCAGCACCGAGCCGAGGAAGGTATAGAGGAAGAACTTGAACGCCGCATAAATCCGGTTCTGCCCGCCCCAGATGCCGATGATCAGGAACATCGGGATCAGACCTGCCTCGAAGAACAGATAGAACAGCACCAGATCAAGCGCGAGGAACACGCCAAGCATCAGCGTTTCCAGCAGCAGGAAGGCGATCATGTATTCCTTGACGCGGTCGCTGACACCCCAGCACGACAGGATGGTGATCGGCATCAGGAACGTGGTCAGCATCACGAACAGGATCGAGATACCATCGACGCCCAGCTTGTATTTCAGCCCGACGATCCAATTGGCCTCTTCGACAAACTGAAAGCCGGTGTTGGTCGCATCAAAGCCCTTCAGCACGAACAGCGAGACGAGAAACGTCGCCGTGGTGGCGATCAGTGCCAGCCATTTGGCGTTGGTGGCGGTGGCCTCTCCTGATCCGCGCAGGAACAGCGCCATGATGGCGGCTGCGACTGCGGGCAGGAAGATGATGATGGAAAGAAGGTAATTCATGGTCTTAGTGCCCCACCGTAAGCGTCATCCAGGTCAGCAGGGCAGCAATCCCCAGCACCATCGCGAAGGCATATGTAAAGACGTAGCCCGATTGCCAGCGCCCTGCGAGCTTGGTGAAGAACGGGATAATCCCCATCGCGACACCGTTCAGCGCGCCGTCAATCACCGCACCATCGCCCTTTTTCCACAGGAAATTGCCAAGCCACAGCGCAGGTTTGACGAAGATCACGTTGTAAAGCTCGTCGAAATACCACTTGTTCAGCAGGAACAGATACAGCGGACGTTGCTGTGCGGCCAGTTTGGCGGGCAGTTCCGGGCTGCGGATGTAGAATTTCCACGCCAAGAGGAAGCCAAGAACCATCGCGATGAAGGGCGAGACTTTGACCCATTTAGGCGCCTCATGCGCTGCATGAAGCACATGATTGTCAGCGCCCAGATAGATAGCGCCACTCGGGGCGACGCCCGGTGCCGCATGTGCAGCCTCAGCCGTCGCCGCACCTGCGGTTTCCGCAGCAGGCGCGGTTTCTGTCGCCGCGACAGGAGCGGCGTCAGTTGCAGGTGCAACTTCAGCGGTGGCTGCCGGAGCGGCGTCGGTGGCAGGTGCAACCTCGGCAGTTGCTGCCGGAGCGGCGTCGGTCGCAGGTGCAACCTCGGCTGTTGCTGCCGGAGCGGCGTCGGTGGCAGGGGCAACTTCGGCAGTGGCTGCCGGAGCGGCGTCGGTCGCAGGGGCAACCTCGGCTGTTGCGGCCGGAGCCGTTTCTGTCATCGCGGTCTCGGCTGCCGGAGCAGCTTCCACAGCGGGTGCAGTCTCGGCCACGGCTTCGGTCGCGTGACCTTCCTCGGCAGTCTGTTCATGCGCGGGTTCCATGTTGAACCATGCGCGCATCTTGGCCTCATCGCCGAAGAAGCTGTTGTACCAGATCATCCCCGAAAACATCGCGCCCAATGCCAGCACGCCCAAAGGCACCAACATCACGGTGGGGCTTTCATGCGCATGATCATAGGCATGGGTGTCGCCGCGCGGCTTGCCGTAGAAGGTCATGAACATCAGGCGCCATGAATAGAACGAGGTCATGAACGCCGCGATCACCAGCAGGGTGAAGGCATAGTTCGACCCGACCCAAGCGCTTTCGATCACCGCATCTTTCGACAGATAGCCCGCGAAGCCGTAATGCGTCAGCGGGATGCCCACGCCGGTGATCGCCAAAGTGCCGATCATCATGGCCCAGAAGGTCAGCGGGATTTTCTTCCGCAAGCCGCCGTAATTCCGCATGTCTTGCTCGTGGTGCATCGCATGGATCACCGAGCCTGCGCCAAGGAACAGCATCGCTTTGAAGAACGCATGCGTGAACAGGTGGAACATCGCCACCGGATACATGCCAACCCCTGCCGCAACGAACATATAGCCCAGCTGCGAACAGGTCGAATAAGCGATCACGCGTTTGATGTCGTTTTGCACAAGGCCCACGGTCGCGGCAAAGAACGCGGTCGTCGCCCCCAGCACCACGATCATCTGCTTGGCATCGGGCGCATATTCATACAGCGGCGACATCCGGCAGACCAGGAACACACCCGCCGTCACCATGGTTGCTGCGTGGATCAAGGCCGAAACCGGGGTCGGGCCTTCCATCGCGTCGGGCAACCAAGTGTGCAGGAACAACTGCGCCGATTTGCCCATAGCGCCGATGAACAGCAACACGCCGATCAGATTGGCGGCGTTCCACTCGGCCCAGAGGAAACGCAGATTGGTCTCCGCCAGTTTCGGGGCCGCCGCAAACACCTCGTCAAACTTGATGCTGTCGGTCAGGTAATACAGCGCGAAAATCCCCAGCGCGAAGCCGAAGTCACCGACCCGGTTGACCACAAACGCCTTCATCGCCGCCGCATTGGCCGACGGCTTGCGATAGTAGAAACCGATCAGCAGGTATGAGGCAACGCCCACACCTTCCCAGCCAAAGAACATCTGTACAAGATTGTCAGAGGTGATCAGCGCCAGCATCGCAAAGGTGAAGAACGACAGATACGCAAAGAAGCGCGGACGGTAGCTTTCGCCATGCGCCCAGTTTTCATCATGCGCCATATAGCCTTGGCTGTAGAGGTGGACCAAAGCCGAAACCGAGTTCACCACCACCAGCATGATCGCCGACATCCGGTCGAGGCGGATACCCCATTCGGTGCTCAGCGTGCCGGATTCGATGAACCGCAGCACGGTGATGTGCTGAGTATCGCCTTGAAAGGTCAGGAAGATATACCATGACAGGATGGCGGCTGCGAACAGCACAAGCGTCGCCAACCACGTCGCCGCCTTTTCGCCAATCAACCGCCAGCCGAAGCCGCAGAGGATCGAGCCCACCAGCGGGGCGAACAGGATGATCTTGGCGCTGAGTTGCATATCCATGATCTCAGCCCTTCATCACGTTAACATCTTCGACATCAATGGTGCCGCGGTTGCGGAAGAACACCACCAAGATCGCCAGACCAATCGCCGCCTCTGCCGCCGCCACCGTCAGGATGAATATGCTGAACAGCTGCCCCACCAGATCACCGTGATACGACGAGAAGGCGATGAATTGTATATTGACCGCCAGCAGCATCAACTCGATCGACATCAGGATGACGATGATATTCTTCCGGTTCAGGAAGATGCCAAAGATCCCGATGACGAACAAAGCCGCCGCCACCACAAGGTAATGTTCCAGTCCTACCATTTTCGTCCCTCCGGGTCGTTGCCCGATTGTCATTTCTGGTCCGCAGCGGTGCGTGCAAGCACGCACCATACGGGTTATTCGGTAGGGTGCGTGCTTGCACGCACCATAATCACAGCCCCTGCCCCGGTTTCACGTCCATCAGCTCCATCGCCTTCGCCGGGTCGCGCCACATCTGGTGCAGCACGTTCTGGCGTTTGATGTCCTTGCGGTGGCGCAGGGTCAGCAGGATCGCGCCGATCATCGCGACCAGCAGCACAAGCGCCGACAGCTGGAACAGCAACAGGTATTTGTCATAGATCAGCAGGCCCAAGGCGCGGGTGTTTTCCACTTGCGCCATATCGGGGGCCACCGCCGCGCGCAGGCCCATCGCGCCATCGGCTTGCACCCAAGCGCCGACGCCCAGCACCAGTTGCATGATGATGATCACGCCGACCAGCAGGCCCAAGGGCATGTAGCGCGACATCTCGCCCTTCAATTCCTCAAAATCCACGTCCAGCATCATCACCACGAACAGGAACAGCACCGCGACCGCGCCGACATAGACGATGATCAGCAGCATCGCGACGAATTCTGCGCCCAAGAGCACGAACAGCCCGGCCGAGGACAGAAACGCCAGAATAAGCCACAGCACCGAATGGACCGGGTTGCGGGACAAGGTCACCAGCAGCCCCGCCGCGATGGTGACGGTGGAAAACGCGTAAAAGGCCAGATCTGCAACGCTCATGGCGCTTTCTCCTCGGTTTCTGCGAATACCGCCTGCGCGGTCTCCAAAGCTTTCTGCATGGCGGGCACACCGCCGAACATCGACATCTGCCAGATCACTTCGGCGATCTCGCGTTTGGTGGCCCCGGCGGCCAGAGCGTTCTTCACCGTCGCCCGGATTTGCGGCTCGCCCAGCGGGCCCTGCACCGTCAGCGCCGCGATGGTGACGAGAAAGCGGGTGCGGGCATCCAGACCCTCGGGGTTGAAGGTCTTGCCAAAGAACGCCTCAAGCATTTCCTTTGGCATCGCCGGAAACATCTTTTCAAACGCCTTCACATCGACGCCTTCCAATGCAGGCGCGAACGCCTTGGCCATTTGCTGGCCCTGCTCCATCATCTGCTTGAAGATCTGGTTGAAGGTGTCGTTCATCATGTCACCGATACGGCGCGTCAAGTTCAAGGTTACGGGCAATCTCGGCTTCCCAACGCGCACCGTTCGCCAGAAGCTTGTCCTTGTTGTAGAACAATTCCTCGCGGGTTTCGGTCGAGAATTCAAAATTCGGGCCCTCGACAATCGCATCGACCGGGCAGGCTTCCTGACAGAAACCGCAATAGATGCATTTGGTCATGTCGATGTCATAGCGGGTGGTGCGGCGCGAGCCATCTTCGCGCGGCTCGGCGTCAATGGTGATCGCCTGCGCCGGGCAAATTGCTTCGCACAGCTTGCAAGCAATGCAGCGTTCCTCGCCATTGGCGTAGCGGCGCAACGCATGCTCGCCACGGAAACGCGGCGACAAAGGCCCCTTTTCATGCGGGTAGTTCAGCGTGTCTTTCGGCGCGAAGAAATATTTGAAGCCAAGGCCAAAGCCCTTGATGAAATCCATCAGCAGGAAATATTTCGCCGCGCGGCGGTAATCGGTTGTGCGTGCCGGACCCATGATCAGCCTCCCATCGTCCAGCGTGCCCAAAAGCCGCCGAACACTTCATATTTTGCCAAGAACGACACCACAACCACCCAGCCAAGCGACAAGGGCAAGAAGACTTTCCAGCCAATCCGCATCAGTTGGTCATAGCGGTAACGCGGCACGATGGCCTTCACCATGGCGAACATGAAGAAGAACACCCACATCTTGGCGACCATCCACCACCAGCCATCGGCGAGGCCCGGAATCGGCGACAGCCAGCCGCCGAAGAACAACAGCGAAATCAGCGCGCACATCAGGAAGATCGCGATGTATTCGCCGGCCATGAACAGCAGATACGGCGTCGAGGAATATTCCACCATGAAGCCCGCAACCAGTTCCGATTCAGCCTCGGGCAGATCGAAGGGTGGACGGTTGGTTTCGGCCAAGGCACTGATAAAGAACAGGAACACCATCGGGAAATGCGGCAGCCAATACCAGTTCAGCAAGCCATAGCTGCCCGATTGCGCCTGCACGATCGAGCTGAAGCTCATCGAGCCGGTCGAGATGATGATCCCAATGATGATCAGGCCCAGCGAGACTTCGTAAGAAATCATCTGCGCGGCAGAGCGGAGCGAGCCCAGGAACGGGTATTTCGAGTTCGAGGCCCAGCCGCCCATGATCACGCCGTAGACCTCAAGGCTAGAGGCCGCGAACACGAACAGGATGGCGACGTTGATATCGGCCAGCACCCAACCGCTGTCAAACGGGATCACCGCCCAGGCCAGGATCGCAAGGATGAACGACAGCATCGGCGCCAGAAAGAACACCGCGCGGTCAGCGCCCGCAGGCACCACGATTTCCTTGACGACATATTTCAGCGCATCGGCCACCGATTGCAAAAGGCCAAATGGCCCCACCACGTTCGGGCCGCGCCGCAGCTGCACCGCCGCCCAGATCTTGCGGTCGCCGTAGACCAGGAACAGCAAGCTGATCATCACAAAGGCAATGATCGCAAGGCTTTGCAGCGCCACAAGTAACGCTATGCCCAGCCCGGTTTGCAAAAAGTCAGCCATGATCCCTCACGTTCCCTCAGTCGTTTGGCCGTTGTCCGGCCTTTGTCGTCCGTCTTAAACCGTCGGTATGCCCTGCGCACCACAATCGCGCACGGTCACTTCAGCATCTATCGTCTTCACGCCGCGGGGCAGCGACGCCGAGATGGTGTAAACTGCATCCCCCCGCCAAACGCCACCCTTTAACGCCACATTCGTGCGCACATGACGCGCAAATCCAAAGCCCCGGATCAGCGCATATTGCGCCGCCGCACAAGCCGCATAGGCCGCCACATCGCTGTCGTCCCGCGCGCCGGTCATCGCCACGCGAAAATTGACCAGATCGCCGTCCAAAAGGATCGTCTCGATCCCCTTATAGCCCGGCTTGAAGCCCGCATCTGGCTTTGGCGCCTCGCCCGCGCAAGCGAACAGGCCGCCAAAGGCAGCCAATCCGATCACAAAGGGCGCGACGAGACGCATGGTTTACTCCGCCGCCATCGGGGTGTTTGCCCGCTCAGCTTCCATCGCCGCCAATTCGCCCATCACTTTGCTGGCGCGTGCAATCGGGTTGGTCAGATAGAACCCCTTGAACGCATTGCGGAAAGTGGCGCGGCCCATATCGCGCAGGGCCAGCGGCTGCCAATCATTGGCAGGCACATGATCCAGCATGCCCAGATGCGGATGCGCGGCCACGATCACCTTGCGCAAAGCTGCCAAGCTGTCCCAAGGCAGGGTCTTGCCGACCTCTGCCGAGAACGCCCGCAAGATCGCCCAGCCCTCTTTCGCCTCACCCGGTGCAAAGCCTGCGCGCTGCGCCAGTTGCGGGCGGCCTTCGGTGTTGACGAACAAGCCACTTTCTTCGGTATAAGCCGCCGCCGGGAAGATGATGTCGGCGCGGTTCGCACCCCGATCCCCATGGCTGCCCTGATAGATCACAAACGGACCCGCTGCGATCTCGACCTCATCCGCGCCAAGGTTGTAGATCACCTCTGCCCCATCGACGGCCGCAGTCAGCCCGCCCTCGGTCACAGCGCCCACGTCCATAGCACCAACGCGGCTTGCAGCGGTGTGCAGCACCAACAATTTGCCGCCCGCGCCCTGCGCATAGGCCATCGCATGCGCCAGAACCGCCTCACCATCGGCCTCGTTCAAGGCACCTTGGCCGACGATCACAATGGTATTCGGCTTCTCGGTGACCTTGCCGACCAGATCGGCCAAAGCGGCGCGGTCATTGCCCATATGCTTGTAATCATAAGTCAAATCGACCGCTTCACCGATCAGCCCGACATTCGCGCCCGCCGACCATGCCTTGCGGATGCGCGCGTTCAAAACCGGGCTTTCAACCCGAGGATTGGTGCCGATCAACAGGATGGTCTTGGCGCTATCAATATCTTCAATCGTCGCATTGCCGATATAGCCAGAGCGGTTGCCCATCGGCAAACGCGCGCCATCGGTGCGGGATTCGACGCGGCCACCAAGACTTTCGATCAGCGCTTTCAGAGAATACGCCGCCTCGACCGGGGCCAGATCGCCGACCAGACCGGCTACCTTTTTGCCCTTGATCGCCGCTGCGGCCAAAGTCAGCGCCTCACCCCAGTTCGATTTGCGCAGACGGCCGTTCTCACGCACATAAGGCACGTCGAGGCGCTGACGGCGCAGGCCATCCCAGACGAAACGGGTTTTGTCGGAAATCCACTCTTCGTTCACGCCATCATGGTTGCGCGGCAAAATCCGCATCACTTCGCGGCCCTTGGTGTCGATACGGATGTTGCTGCCCAACGCATCCATCACGTCGATGCTTTCGGTCTTGGTCAACTCCCAAGGCCGCGCGGTGAAGGCATAGGGTTTAGATGTCAGCGCGCCAACCGGGCACAGGTCGATGATATTGCCCTGCAGGTTGCTGTCCAACGTCGCGTTCAGATAGCTGGTGATCTCGGCATCTTCGCCGCGCCCGGTCTGGCCCATTTGCAAGATGCCCGCCACTTCTGAAGTGAAGCGCACGCAACGGGTGCAGGAAATGCACCGCGTCATCTTGGTTTCCACCAATGGCCCAAGGTTCAGATCCTCGGACGCGCGTTTGGGTTCGCGGTAGCGGCTGAAATCGACGCCGAACGCCATCGCCTGATCTTGCAGATCGCACTCGCCCCCCTGATCGCAAATCGGGCAATCGAGCGGGTGGTTGATCAGCAGAAATTCCATCACGCCCTCGCGGGCTTTCTTCACCATCGGCGAGGTGGTTTTCACCACAGGCGCCTCGCCATTCGGGCCGGGCCGCAGATCGCGGACCTGCATCGCGCAAGACGCCGCAGGTTTCGGCGGGCCACCGACAACTTCCACCAGACACATCCGGCAGTTGCCTGCAATCGTCAGACGCTCGTGATAGCAGAACCGCGGAATGGCGACCCCTGCGACTTCCGCCGCCTGAATGATCGTCATCGCGCCATCGACTTCAACTTCGATCCCGTCGATGCTGATTTTCTTGAGGTTCGACATCCGCTTACTCCGCCGCCATTGGGGCGCAGGACCGGATTTTCATCCCCTGCGCTTCTTTCAAATAAGACCAGCCAAACGCCCGGTCCGTATCGCCGTTTGCCTGCACATCTGCAAGCCGAGCCAGTGCTTCGTCCAGTGACGGCTGATGCCCAATCGGCACCCACCACATCACGAAATGCATCTTGCCCAAAACTTCAAACCATTCGGCGCGGCGCTCGTAGAACAGGCGATGCACGGTGCCGAACACGAAATTCTCCAGCGACGCCGCATCCTGCCAAACCGTCAGGTTCGAGACGAACTGCGCGTCGCCTTCGATCTTGGCTTCGGTGTTGCCAGTGCCCGGCTCGCCCGAACCTTCCATCATCCAGACAAACCCCGGCATGCGTTTGCCAAGGCCATTCACCCGGTCCAACGCGCCCATGAATTCAGCCACGCGCGGATCGTCCGTGGGGGCCAACAGGCGCCCCACGTTCAACTCGGCCAGATGATATCCGGGCTTGTTGGTCATTTGTACGACCTTAGCAAAGATCCCGCCAAAGTGCCCTTGGCGATCTCGTCACGGCCAACTTTGCAATAGCTTTCGACATCGCCTTCAACGGCACCCGCCTTGGCCAGATACTCCGCCGCCAAACCCTTGATCCGGGCCTTTTCGACTTTGTTCTTGCGGAAGGCTTCCACCTCGTCCTCGGTATAGCCTTTGTCGCGCAGATAGGATTTCAGATCGTTCCACTTCGCCAGCACGGTGAACATCTTGGCGCTGATCGACGGGCAGGTGTTGCGGATGGTGTCACCAACCCGCACCGCCACCAACGACTCCGTCACGCGGGCGTCTTTGTTCAGCGGCTCCAGCGCCAGCGCGGGGCTTGCAGTCAGTGCAGCCATCAGCGCGATAGCAGAGATAAATTTGGTCATTTTGGCCTCCTTGGCATCAACAGCCCAGAGTCTATGGCCGCAAGTGCCTGATATGCCATGACACGAGGCCGTGTTGTGCAAGTTATCGCCCATCAAAGCCCGGGTCATGCGCAACCCCGTTTGAACTGCCAACCGCCGCCAACATAATGGCCATAAGCCGCACGGTTCACCGACATGCCGCGCGAGGCGCAAAACGCCTCGGCTGCGCGTTTGGCTTCAAGCCCTTCGGCATTGCCAAAGGACGCACCATCGCGCGTCATCACCAGCACTGGGCCAGCTTCGGTGGGTTGCAGATCGGCGATGTAGGAGGCTCCGGCCAGTTCGACCGCCACCGGACCGCTTTCGGCCAATGGCATCGGGCGCGTACCCTGCACACAAGCACTGAGACCCGCCACGCTGATCATCGCAAAGGCCCGCATCATTTGCAGCCCCCTTTGAAAACCAACTGGCCCTTGTCAAGCTTGGAGCGGGTGTTGGCGACCGCATAATCCTCGGCCGCACAAGCGACTTTCAGCAGTTGCACGCCAACCTTGCGCTCGTATGACATCGAGCCGCCATCAATCCGCCAGACCCGCACATCATAGGGGCCGGCCTTGTCGTCGGCGGTCAGTTCGACCTTGTATTTGATGCCCTTGTGTTCAGCCGGAATGATCAGGCCTGCATAGCCTTCGGCCGCCGCAAGCTGCGGGGTCAAAGCCAGACCGATCATTGCTGCCAGAACCAAACGCATCGCTTACTCCGCCGCCATCGCGCCCATGCGCCCGGTTTTCTTCGCCTTGATGCGGTCCTCGATTTCCTCGCGGAAATGCCGCACCAGACCTTGGATCGGCCAAGCCGCCGCGTCGCCCAAAGCGCAGATGGTGTGGCCTTCGACTTGCTTGGTCACCGACAACAGCATGTCGATTTCCTCAACCTCGGCCTCACCGCGCACCAGACGGTCCATCACCCGCATCATCCAGCCAGTGCCTTCGCGGCAGGGCGTGCATTGGCCACAGCTCTCGTGTTTGTAGAATTTCGAAAGACGCCAGATCGCCTTGATCACATCGGTCGATTGATCCATCACGATCACCGCCGCTGTCCCGAGGCCTGAGCGTTGCTCGCGCAGCCAGTCGAAATCCATGATCGCATCTTCGCATTGCGCCGCATTCAGCATTGGCACCGAGGACCCGCCGGGGATCACGGCTTTGATATTCTTCCAGCCGCCACGCACGCCACCGCAATGCACATCCAGCAACTCGCGCAGGGTGATCGACATGGCTTCTTCAACCACGCAAGGGTTGTTGACATGGCCCGAGATGCCAAACAGCTTGGTGCCCGCATTGTTCGGGCGACCGAAACCAGCAAACCACTCTGGCCCGCGCCGCAGGATGGTCGGCACCACAGCGATGGATTCGACGTTGTTCACAGTGGTCGGGCAGCCATAAAGCCCAGCACCTGCCGGGAACGGCGGCTTCATCCGCGGCATGCCCTTTTTGCCCTCAAGGCTTTCGAGCAGCGCAGTTTCTTCGCCGCAGATATAGGCCCCCGCACCATGGTGCAGATAGCAGTCAAAATCCCAACCGGATTTCGCGGCGTTCTTGCCCAACAGGCCCGCCGCGTAACATTCGTCCAAAGCGGTCTGCAACGCCTCACGCTCGCGGATATATTCGCCGCGAATGTAGATGTAGCACGCGTTTGCCCCCATCGCGAAAGACGCAATCAACGCGCCTTCGATCAGGGTGTGCGGATCGTGCCGCATGATCTCGCGGTCTTTGCAGGTGCCGGGTTCGGATTCGTCGGCATTGATCACCAGATAAGACGGGCGGCCATCCGATTGCTTTGGCATGAACGACCATTTCAACCCGGTGGGAAACCCTGCCCCGCCGCGCCCGCGCAGGCCCGAAGCCTTCATCTTGTCGACAATGCCATCCCGCCCCAAGGCGATGATCGCGGCAGTGCCGTCCCAGTGGCCACGCTTTTTCGCGCCCGCAAGCGAGCGGTCGTGCATCCCGTAAAGGTTGGTAAAGATCCGGTCTTTATCGTCGAGCATGATTGCCCCTTCCTTACCTGCGGCGCGCGCGCCAAATTTGATACGTCACGACCAACGCCCAGATAAAGCCAGCCAAAGCCGCCAGATCGAGCAGGAACGTGTATTTCAGCGGCAGGCCAAGCTCTGCGCCGATTTGCTGGCCCGCCATGTAAAGGATCATCGTGCCTGCAATCACCAAGGCCACCAGCCTCGATTGCCGCGCCGATTTATCCTGAGACGCCGGACCCGCCATGTCAGTGATGCCCGTCGCTGTGGGCATGGCCGTGATTGCCGTGGCCATCGTGGTCGTGATCCGCAGTGACGGTCAGTTCAACGCCGCCATTGCCCAACAAAACCGCATAGACCCCGAACACCACCAGCGCGATGATCACCGCCGCAAAGCCGTCGACCTCGCCCAGCCAGCGCGCAAGGCCAACCGCAATCAAAGCTGCCAGAACAGCAACAAGCCAGCCGCCAGCCCAAGGCCCATCAACTGCATCGTGATCATGTGCGTGATCCATCATAACCCTCAATAATCATTGGTCTTGGCGCGGATCATAAAAGCCTCAAGCCCGATCTCGCCGATCAGCTTAGCCTGCGCCACCCACCTATCGCGGCTGACCCGGCCCCGGAAGCCTTTCAGATTGCTGTCCATCCAAGCGACTTCGGCAGGACCAAACGCCGCGATCTGATCAAAGTGGAAAATCCCCAGACCATGGCACAGCTTTTCGATCACCGGGCCGATGCCCTCGATCTTTTGCAAATTGTCGCCCAAACCATTGCGCGGCGCCATCAATGCGGCTGGCTGGCTTTGCGCGCCATCCGCCGGGGCTTTCGCCTCGGGCGTCGCAAGCGGTGTGGCCAGAGCCGAATTGCCATCAGCCGCAGGTTTGCCCACAGGCATCGCAGGCGCTTCCTGCACGGTCACGCCGGTTTTATCTGCCACCGCCGCCGCGCCGGGTTTCGGCTCGACCGCCACGCCCACTGCGGGCGCTACCGCCTCTGGCATTGCCGCCAGTTTCGGATCCGTATTGACACCCTTTGAAATCCAAGGCGTCAGCAGCGGCACTTCGGTGCCATCAATCCGCTTCACCGTATCGCCGATATCCACCGCAGCCTGCGCCGACGCATTGTAAGGCTTGCGCCCGGCTTCATGATCTTTCAGCGAGGTCAGGCCCGACAACGGTTCCGCCGCATAGCGGCCGTTCTGCGGCCCCGGCACCGGCACTTCACCGGTTGAGAACCGTCCGATCAACGCGCGCAGCTTGTCCGCTGTCAGATCCTCGTAATAATCCTTGCCGATCTGCGCCATCGGCGCATTGGTGCAAGCGCCCAGACATTCAACTTCTTCCCACGAGAATTTGCCATCCGCCGAAACCTGATGCGCGCCAGGCGCCACCAGCTCCTTGCAAACCGCAATCAACTCCTCGGCACCGCAAATCATGCAGGAGGTGGTGCCGCAAATCTGGATATGTGCCACCGAACCAACAGGTTGCAGCTGAAACATGAAGTAGAACGTCGCCACTTCCAGCGCGCGGATATAGGCCATGCCCAACTTGTCCGCGACATATTCAATCGCCGGACGCGTCAGCCAGCCATGCTGTTCCTGCGCACGCCACAACAGCGGGATCACCGCCGAAGCCTGCCGCCCAGCGGGATATTTCGCGATCTGCCCTTCCGCCCAGGCCAGATTGGCCGGGGTGAATTCAAACGAGCTTGGTTGTTCTTTGTGTAGACGGCGCAGCATCTAGCTGTTTCCTTCAGAAGCATGACCGATGTAGCAATATCTTTCGCCAGTCTCGACCAGATATTCGTTAAGAGGCGCAGTGTTTGTCGCCACCGGAAATGGCGTCGTAATGCGCTGGTATGACTTACCCGTAATCAAATCTTTAAGCGCAGACTTGGGGGTGCAGTGCATCGTAGAGTCGGCAGGATAATCAGGATAGAATGCAGCAACCAAGATTGCACTTACACGGTCGCGCATATCGTCAACGGTCGCGTCAACGGGGACCGAGACAAGATAGTTATGCAGTTCAAGGCAGTCTTGCCCCAAAAGCAGACATTGCTGCCCAGCGACAGCCGGTTCAGTCGCGCAAAAAAAGACAGCAAAGACTACTAAAGGTGATCTCACCGATCCACCTCCCCGAACACGATATCCATCGTGGCGATGATGGCTGACACGTCAGCCAACTGGTGGCCTTTGGCCAGATAATCCATAGCTTGCAGATGCAGATAGCCCGGCGCGCGGATCTTGGCGCGGTAGGGTTTGTTGCTGCCATCGGCTTTCAGATAGACGCCGAATTCGCCCTTCGGGGCCTCAACCGCCGCGTAAACTTCACCTGCGGGCACATGGAAGCCCTCGGTGTAGAGTTTGAAGTGGTGGATCAGCGCCTCCATCGAGGTTTTCATCTCACCGCGCGACGGCGGCGTGATTTTGCCCCGCGCCAGCACATCGCCCTTTTCCACCCGCAGCTTGGCAATCGCCTGCCGGATGATCGAGGTGCTTTCGCGCATTTCCTGCATCCGGCACAGGTAGCGATCATAGCAATCGCCGTTCTTGCCGACCGGAATTTTGAACTCGAATTCGTCATAACATTCATAGGGTTGCGCGCGGCGCAGATCCCAGGCCATGCCCGATCCACGCACCATCACGCCCGAAAAACCCCAATCCAGCGCATCTTCTGGTGTCACCACGGCGATATCCACCGTGCGTTGCTTGAATACGCGGTTCTCGGTGATCAGACCGTCCAGATCATCCAGCAACTTGGGGAAGTTGACCGCCCAAGCGTCGATATCCTCGATCAGCGCCGGAGGCAGGTCTTGATGCACGCCACCCGGGCGGAAATAAGCGGCGTGCAGACGCGCACCACAAGCCCGCTCGTAGAATACCATCAGCTCTTCGCGGGCGGTAAAGCCCCACAACGGCGGCGTCAGCGCGCCCACGTCCATCGCCCCGGTGGTGACATTCATCAGGTGGTTCAACACCCGGCCAATTTCGCAGAACAACACCCGGATCAACTGAGCGCGGCGCGGCACCACAGTGCCGGTCAGCCGCTCGATTGCCAGACACCAGGCATGCTCCTGATTCATCGGCGCCACGTAATCCAGCCGGTCAAAATACGGCAGGTTCTGCAGATAGGTGCGGCTTTCCATCAGCTTTTCGGTGCCACGGTGCAAAAGACCGATATGCGGATCGCAGCGTTCAACAATTTCGCCGTCCAACTCCAGCACCAGACGCAAAACGCCATGCGCGGCAGGGTGTTGCGGGCCGAAGTTGATGTTGAAATTGCGGATGCGCTGCTCGCCGGTCAAGGTGTCAACCGTGCCGTCGTCATAGCTGTTCGCGCGGATATCGCCGTCCATCATTTCGCAATTTCCTTCCAAAGGCACTGCATTATCAGACCTCCATCGCCGGGCCGTCCGCGACGCGGAACAGCTTGGTCATCAGTTGCCACGATCCGGCAACGCGCAAAAATCCCAGCTGATCGGTGTAAGTGCGCGGCGGCACCGACACGTTCAGCTTGACCTGCGCCATTTCATTGTCAGCATCCACCGACAGAATTTCAAACACCGGCTCACCCGCAGCCGCACTGCGTCCGCCGACACGCGCCACAAACGCGGCTTTGTCGATGGCCCGATCCAGACCATCAGCGCCCACCCATTGCATCATGAAGCGCGCGTTGCACAACGCTTGCAGCGCCGCACCATCGGCAAAATGCAACGCGTGGCAGTAGCGGGTCACCGCATCCTGCAAAGCCGCATCCGGGAAAGAGCCATCCTTCATCGCTCAGGCCTTTTTCTCATCACCCGGAAGGATGTATTTCGCACCCTCCCACGGGCTCATGAAATCAAACTGACGGTATTCCTGCACCAGCGAAACCGGCTCGTAGACAACCCGTTTCTGCGCTTCATCATAGCGGACTTCGGTATATCCCGTTGTCGGGAAATCCTTGCGCAGCGGATGGCCGCGAAAGCCGTAATCGGTCAAGATCCGACGCAAATCCGGGTGGCCCGAGAACAGGATGCCGAACATGTCGAAGGTTTCACGCTCGAACCAATTCGCGGCGGGATAAGCGAGATAGATCGAGGGCACCATCTCATCCTCGGCCACAGCGACTTTCAGGCGGATGCGGGTGTTGGTGTACATCGACAGAAAGTGATAAATCACATCGAACCGCGCCACCCGCTCGGGGTGATCGACGGCGGTGATGTCGACCAGCGAAGAGAATTTGCAAGCGGGATCGGCCTTGAGAAAGCCCACGAAAGACACCAGCGCAGGCAGTGCCACGGTCACATTCAGCTCGCCAAAGGCGATTTCAGTGGCCAGCACCGCATCCGGGCGGGCTTCGATCAGATAGGTGGCGAGTTGGGTCAGATCAGCCATAACGCCCCCTTAGCGCACAAGCGTGCCAGTGCGGCGGATTTTCCGCTGCAACTGCAAAATGCCATACAGCAGCGCTTCCGCTGTCGGCGGGCAGCCCGGCACATAAACATCGACCGGCACGATGCGGTCACAGCCACGCACCACCGAATAGCTGTAGTGGTAATAGCCGCCGCCGTTCGCACAAGAGCCCATCGAGATCACATAGCGCGGCTCTGGCATCTGGTCGTAAACCTTGCGCAGCGCCGGGGCCATCTTGTTGGTCAACGTGCCCGCGACGATCATCAGATCCGACTGCCGCGGGGAGGCCCGTGGCGCCGCACCGAAACGCTCAAGATCGTAGCGCGGCATCGAGGTGTGGATCATCTCAACCGCGCAGCAGGCCAAACCAAAAGTCATCCAGTGCAAGCTGCCATTGCGTGCCCAGTTGATGATATCTTCGGTCGTGGTCAGCAGAAAACCCTTGTCCTGCAACTCGCGGTTCAGCGCTTGCGTGGCAACCTCGCGGTCAGGCCCTGCGGTATTGGCACCCGTCATCACGCCCATTCCAGTGCTCCTTTTTTCCACTCATAGGCAAAGCCCACGGTCAGCACCGCCAGAAACACCATCATCGACCAGAACCCGACCATGCTGATCTGTCCAAAGGCCACGGCCCAAGGGAACAGGAAGGCCACCTCAAGGTCGAAGATGATGAACAGGATTGAGACGAGGTAAAACCGCACGTCGAACTTCATCCGCGCATCGTCGAAGGCATTGAAGCCACATTCATAAGCCGAGACCTTTTCCGGGTCAGGGTTGCGCACCGCGATCACGGCGGCGGCAAGGATCAGCACAAGGCCAAGCCCGGTCGCAATCGCAAGAAGAATCAGGATGGGCAGATATTCACGAAGAAGATGGTCCACGCGAAGCGCTCCTTCAGCTGGCACAAACGCGTCGCAAGCGCTTTGGCCCACGTCGCTCTTGCCCATTCGTTTACCCCGCCCCCTTGGCAGGGTCAACCAAAGGCCGCTGGAAATTATGAACTGCAAAGCCGCTAAGCCCTTGGTTTTTGCGGAATAATTCATGAGTGTTTTACTAAGAAATTGAGATTCCGCGTGCGATCTTGTGTTCACGGGCAGTGCTGCCCATCTAACAGGCAGAAATCATTGGAAGGCCCGCCAAATGCGCCTGATTGCCGCCCTTGCCCTAAGCCTGCTGCCCCTCACCGCAACCGCCGAGGAAATTGGCCGAGTCGGTGTTGATTGGGTCGGCAATGACATCATTATTGACGCGATCCCCGACCCCAAGGTGCAGGGCGTCACCTGCCATATCAGCTATTTTGAACGCTCGATGTGGGACCGGCTGTCGAAAGGCAACTGGTTTGAAGACCCGTCAAACGCCTCTATCGCCTGTCGGCAAACCGGCCCTATCACCATCGGCGACATCGACACTTCGGAATCCGGCGAAGAAGTGTTCAGCGCAAGCCGCTCGCTAGTGTTCAAATCATTGAACGTCACCCGGATTTTCGATCAGAAAAATCAGGTGCTGGTCTACTTGACCCATGCCACTGAATTGAGCGACGGCTCGGCGAAAATGTCGATCTCGACGGTGCCGCTGTTCAATCAGGCCGCCAAGGCACCGTGAAGCCACTCCCTGTAGAATTGCCTGAAACTGTCAGCGTCTGCGCTTAAAATCCCGCCAAGATCCCCGCCGGATGCACTTGCTGTCAGGGCAGAAGCCTCCGGCGGGAATATTTAGACCAGTATGAAATGCAAGGCGCGATCCGGCTGCCGCGTTTCAGGCTGCCTCATGGCAGAGACTCTCGGCGCTATTGAATGACGGGCAACACCATTGCCTCGGGCTCTGGCCCCTGCCCTACGATCAGCGCCTCGGCCTTGATGATCCGCGCAATCTGCGCGCAATCGGCGACCGAGAACGTCAGCGGCACCCGCATATCAATCAGCCCAGCCAGAATCCGGTCGGTCTGCGGCAGGCTTTGCGGCGCGGCATAGCCCCAATGCTGATAGCGCGAGGTGAAGGCCACCGGGTCGGCCGCCCCGAACCATTTCAACTCGACCCCGCGCGCCAAGACCCGCCCCAGCAAAGCGCCGATGCGGGCCTCGGACCATCCCGGCAGCAGGAACTGGAAGGACGAGCCGACATAGGTTTCTTCCGCCGGACGCGCCACCAGTCGCAGCCCCGGCACGCCGTCCAAGCCCGCCTCTAACGCCTGATAGCGCTCGGCCCAGCGGGCCACGCGATCCGCCAACAGCCCCAACTGCGGGCGCAAAATCGCGGCGCGCAAGTTGTCCATCCGGCCCGAAACATTCGGCACTTGCATCCGCACCGCTTCAAACGCCTCGATGGGCGGGGCAGCGCGGTGCCGCCCGTAAAGCATATAAGACCCCGACAGCAGCACCGCCCGCGCCATCACGGCCGCGTCGTCCGAGATCAGAAAGCCGCCCTCACCCGCGTTTATATGCTTGTAGGTCTGCATCGAATAACAGCCGATCACCCCCGACCGTCCCGAGGCCACACCCTTCCACGCAGCCCCCATCGTATGCGCGCAATCTTCGATGATCAGCACCCCAAGCCGCGCACAAAGCGCCACCAGCGCCTGCATGTCACACAGATGGCCGCGCATATGCGACAGCATCAGCACCTTTGCGCCAGAGGACACCGCCTTCGCCGCAAGATCATCGAAATCCAGCACCAACTGGTCGGTGATCTCGACAAAGACCGGGCGCGCGCCGACCGATGCGATCGACCCCGGCACCGGCGCGAGCGTGAAGGCATTGGTCAACACCGCATCGCCCGCAACCACGCCCACCGCCCGCAAGGCACATCCCAAAGCATAACCGCCCGAGGCCACAGCAAGGCAATATTTCGCGCCCATCAGGTTGGCAAATTCTTCCTCCAGCAGCGCGGCTTCTGCGATCTCACCCGCTGCGGTATTATAGCGGTGCAACCTGCCATGCCGCAGCACGGCAATCGCGGCTTCAATCCCGGCCTCTGGGATCGGCTCTTGCTGGGTGAAACTACCGCCAAACACTTCTTGCGTCACAGGCGCTTCTCCTCATGCGGTACAATCACCATGAACATCACCAGTGTCAAAGCCATGCCAGCCCCCGCCACAAAGAACGCCACATCCGGCGACTGCCAGCCACCGGGGCGCATGAAATAGCCGAAAATCTGGCTGAAAAACACCGTCCCCGCCAGCATTGCGACGTTCATGATCGCCGAGATGCCGCCCTGCAATTCACCCTGCGCATCCGCGGGCACCGCCTTGGACATCATCGCGGTCAGCATCGGATGGATGAACCCCTCGGGCCCATGCACGATCATCAACACCACCACCACGCCCAAAGAGCCTGCAAAGCCATAGCCCGCCGCCGCGATCAGCGCCGAGATCAAGCCGACCAACGCCAGATTACGCTCGCCGAACAATTTGACACCCGGCCCGGTCAAACCGCCCTGAAACCCAGCCATCACCACGCCAAACACCGCCAAAGTCAGCCCCACCATTGCCGAAGACCAACCGAATTTCGCCATGCCCCAATAGGGCCAGATCGCCGGATATACCGAGGTGAAAAAGAAGAACGCGAACATCACCGCGCACATCGGGATCACACCGTGATAGCTGCGAAACACCTTGAACGCGCCGAGCGGGTTTGAGCGCGCAAGGCTGAAGCTGCGGCGGTTCGCTGGCGCCAAAGTCTCGGGCAGCACAAACCAGCCATAGATGAAATTCAGCCCCGAAATCGCCGCCGCCACGAAAAACGGCACCCTTGGCCCGAACTCGCCCAGCACGCCGCCCAAGGCTGGCCCCAACACAAAGCCCAAGCCAAACGCCCCGCCCATCATGCCGAAATACTTGGCGCGTTCCTCCGGTTCGGTCACATCGGTGATGAATGCATTGGCGATCACCCAGCTTGATCCGCAGACCCCAGCAATCACCCGGCCGACAAACAGCCAGCCCAAAGTCGGTGCCAAGCCCTGCAACAGATTGTCCATCCCCAGGCCCGCAATCGCCAGCAGCAACAACGGGCGGCGGCCAAAGCGATCCGACAAATTGCCCATCAACGGGCTGAACGCGAACTGCGCCATCGAGAACGCAAAGAACATCCAGCCGCCGATCACCGAGGCCTCTGACAGGCTGACGCGGCCCACCTGCTCGATCAGTTGCGGCAGCACCGGAATGATCAGGCCAAAGCCAATCATGTCGAGCAGCACACACAACAAAACAAAGATAATCGCATGGCGGGACGGGGCTTTTGTCATAGCCGCAACCTAGTCTTGCGGCGAAACACTGTCAAACCACCGAATATTCCCCATAGGCGTCGCTAAACCCGCGCTTTCCGCCCGGTGCCAATCCAGACAATGACCGCGAACAGCACCAGCGACAGCCCGGTCAGCATCGAGCCCGCGATCAACGGTGCCTCGCCCCAAGCAGCGCCCTCCAGCTTGCCATAAAGCCCAACTGCAAAGCCGATCATCCCCACAACTGTCAGCAGATAGTGCAGCCCAGACAGCCGTGTCGAGATCTGCGGATGGGCGTTGTAAAACAGCCCCGCCAGAAACATCCACACCCCGCCGATCAAGTTGATATGCGTATGTGTCGGCGCTTGGATGAAATCCTCGGTCATGCCCATTTTCATGCCCAAAACCACGCCACAGACCAGAAAGACAACGCTCGTCCGCAAAAACACAGTGCCATTCATGCAAGCCTCCAACGCATGATTTAAAATAGGCACAGTGCTAAACCTGCGGCGGGGCGTCTGGCAAGATTTTCCGCAGGCTTAGGGCAGCAGCCGCGCCACAAGTGCTGGCAAATCCTCGTAGCGGTCCAACAGCGCCTCGGGCTGCAGCCGCGACACGCCCGTGCCCTCTGGCCCAAAGGTCACCAAAGCCACCGGCACCCCCACAGCGCGGCCCGTCAAGCGATCGGTCTCGGTATCGCCAATCAGCATGGATTGCCCGACAGCACCGCCCACCCGCCGCACGGCCTCGATATAAGGTGCGGGATCGGGCTTGCGCACGGGCAATGTATCCGCCCCCACCACTGCGCCAAACAGATCACTGACGCCCAAGCGGCGCAGCAGCTCCACCGCCAAGCCTTCGGGTTTGTTGGTGCAGACGGCGGTGCGGTAGCCATTGCTCAGCAGTTCAAATACCGCTTGGATCGCACCCGGATACATCTTGGTATGCACGTCAATGCCATCCGCATAGGCCGCGAGCAGCACGGGATATTGCGCCGCAATATCCGCCTCGGAATAACTGACCCCCAGCCGGTCGAACCCCGCCCGCAGCATCGCCCGCCCGCCGTGAAACGCCGTCAGCGTGTCGCGGCCATCCAACACCACGCCATGACCCAACTGCACGAAACACATATTCGCCGCCGCCAGCAAATCCGCACTGGTATCGGCCAGCGTGCCATCCAGATCAAACACCACCGTTTTCATTCTGTAACCTTGCGTGAAGAACCACCCCTTGCGGCCCAGCCCAACCGGGGTAAAACGGGCGACACATAAAGGAAAGAGGCAGATGGCGGTTTCATTCATCGTTTTGGCGGCTGGCATGGGAAGTCGGATGAACTCTGACACCCCCAAAGTGCTGCACAACATCGCAAGCGCGCCGATGCTGCACCACGCGTTGACGGCCGTCCGCGCGCTGGAACCATCGCGGATCGTCGTCGTCACCGGCCATGAAGCCGCCTTGGTCGCCAAATCCGCCGAGGCTTTCGATCCCGCTGTCGATTGCGTGCTGCAAGAACCGCAACTTGGCACCGCCCATGCCGTCGACATGGCAGCGCCTTTGCTCGCCGATTTCGCAGGCGATGCCATCGTGCTTTATGGCGACACGCCGTTCATCCGCCCCGAAACCCTGCAAGCGATGCTGGATGCGCGCGCGCGCCATTCGGTGGTGGTGCTGGGGTTCCAAGCCCGCGATCCGGGCCGCTATGGCCGGCTTGTGGCATCAGGCGACAGCCTTGAAAAGATCGTCGAATACAAAGACGCTTCGGATGAAGAACGCGCCATAACGCTTTGCAATTCCGGCGTTCTTTGCGCCCCCGCCAAGCTGATGTTCGAGCTGATCGCGCGTGTTGAAAACAACAACGCAGCGCAAGAATACTACCTGACAGACCTGCCCGCCCTTGCCCGCGCGCAAGGTCTGTCGGCAGGCGTGGTGATCTGTGACGAGTCCGAAACCCTTGGCATCAACACCCGCGCACAGCTGGCCGAGGCCGAAGCCGCCTTCCAAGCCCGCGCCCGCGCCGATGCACTGGAAAACGGCGTCACCCTGACCGCGCCCGAAACCGTGTTCTTCGCGCTGGACACCCATATCGGCCGCGATGCCATCATCGGCGCGAATGTGATTTTTGGCCCCGCCGTCACCATTGAATCCGGGGCAGAGGTCAAAGCCTTTTGCCATCTTGAGGGCTGCCACATCTCGCGCGGCGCGGTTGTTGGCCCGTTTGCGCGCCTGCGCCCCGGTGCCGAACTGGCCGAAGATGTCCATGTCGGGAACTTTGTCGAGATCAAGAACGCCATCCTTGATGAAGGCGTCAAAGTCGGCCATCTGACCTATATCGGCGATGCTGACGTGGGCGAGTTTACCAACATCGGCGCGGGCACCGTCACCTGCAATTATGATGGCGTGATGAAGCACCGCACCAAAATCGGCAAACGCGCCTTCATCGGATCATCGACCATGCTGGTCGCCCCGGTCAGCGTTGGCAACGATGCGCTGACCGCCTCGGGCTCGGTGATCACCGAGAATGTCCCCGATGAGGCATTGTCGATTGGCCGCGCCAAACAAGTCAACAAACCGGGTCTCGCCACCAAGCTGATGGCCCGTCTCAAGGCGATCAAAGCCGCGAAAGGGAAGTCGTAAATGTGTGGAATCGTTGGCGTTCTTGGCAATAACGAAGTAGCGCCGCTGCTGGTTGAATCCCTTAAACGGCTGGAATATCGCGGCTACGACAGCGCAGGCATCGCCACCGTCAACAAGGGCAGGCTTGATCGTCGCCGCGCGGTGGGCAAGCTGGTGAACCTGTCCGATCTTCTGGTCCACGAACCGCTCGCGGGGAAGGCTGGCATCGGCCACACCCGCTGGGCAACGCATGGGGCTGCCACCACAACCAACGCGCACCCGCACCGCTCTGGCCCCGTTGCGGTGGTGCATAACGGCATTATCGAAAATTTCCGCGAACTGCGCAGCGAACTGGCAGCGGCGGGCCTGACCCAGGAATCCGAGACCGATACCGAGACCGTCGCACTTCTTGCACATCTGTACATCACCCGCGGTGCCACCCCTATTGAGGCCGCCCGCCAAACCCTGAAACGCCTGCACGGTGCGTTTGCCTTGTGCTTTCTGTTTGATGGCGAAGAAGACCTGATCATCGCCGCCCGCAAAGGCTCTCCGCTGGCCATCGGTCACGGCAAGGGTGAGATGTTCGTGGGATCAGATGCCATCGCGCTGGCACCGATGACCGACCGCATCACCTATCTGGAAGAAGGCGATTACGCTGTGATCACCCGCCAAGGCGCTGTGATCTATGATGAAAATGATCATCTTGCCAACCGCGCCGAAGCCCGCATCCAAGTCGATGCCACCCGCATCGAAAAGGCCGGCTACAAGCATTTCATGGCTAAAGAAATCGCCGAACAGCCGGTGGTGATAGCCGACGCGCTGAAGCGATACGTGCAAAACGGTGCGCTACACCTGCCAGCCGAAGTCGATTTCACCGCTGTTGACCGCCTGACGATGGTCGCCTGCGGCACCGCAAGTTACGCCTGCCATGTCGCCAAATACTGGTTTGAACAAATCGCGGGCCTGCCGGTTGAAATCGACATCGCCTCGGAATTCCGCTACCGCGAACCGCCGCTGTCGCCCAAGCAATGGGCTTTGTTCGTCAGCCAATCCGGCGAGACCGCCGATACCCTCGCCGCCCTGCGCTACACCCGTGACAAGGTCGCCAAGATCGTCGCCGTGGTCAACGTCCCCACCTCATCCATCGCCCGCGAAGCCGATCTGGCTTTGCCGATCATGGCGGGGATCGAGGTTGGCGTGGCCTCGACCAAAGCCTTTTCTTGCCAGCTGACCACCCTCGCGCTGTTGGCGTTGAAAGCCGCCCAAGATCGCGGCCGCCTGACCCCGGAAAGCCTTGCGCAACATCTCTCTGATCTCGCGGCGATCCCCGGCCTGATGAACCACGCGCTTGCGCTCTCCACCCCGATTGCCGCCATCGCGGAAGAACTGGCCGAGGCGCAAGACGTGCTGTTTCTGGGCCGGGGCGCGATGTTCCCGCTGGCCTTGGAAGGTGCGCTAAAGCTGAAAGAAATCAGCTACATCCACGCCGAAGGTTATGCATCAGGTGAACTCAAGCACGGCCCCATCGCGCTGATCGACAACCGCGTGCCGGTGATCGTGCTGGCCCCCCGCGACCCTTTGTTTGAGAAAACCGTCTCAAACATGCAGGAAGTCATGGCCCGTCACGGCAAGGTGCTGCTGATTTCTGATGCGCAAGGCGTGGCCGAGGCTGGCAGCGATTGCTGGAAAACCATCACCATGCCACAGGTCTCTGACGCCTTCGCGCCGATCCTCTATGCGATCCCGGCGCAGCTTCTGGCCTATCACACCGCCATCGCCAAAGGCACCGATGTCGACCAACCCCGCAACCTTGCCAAATCGGTGACCGTCGAATGATCGCGCATGCCCTTGACCAATTGAATGCCCTTGGCGACCCGCAAAAGGCCATCGAAGCGCTGGCTTATCACAAGACCGAACGCCCTTATCTGGGGCTGAAAGTGCCGCAAATCGAGGAATTGACCGATCAATGGCGCGCAGATCTTAACCTTGAGGACCGGATCCAGCTGGCCAGCGATCTGTGGGACAGCAACATCCACGAGGCCCGCATCGCCGCTGCCAAATTGCTGACCCAAGCCCGCATCAAACCCGATGATACCGCTGCTTGGGATCTGCTTTGCCAATGGGTGCCGCAATTCGACGCTTGGGCCATCGCTGACACCGCCTGCAAAGCCGTTGAAAAACGCATCACTGCCGATCCGTCACGCATCGAGACGGTCGAAAGCTGGACCACGTCCGAGAATATGTGGACCCGTCGCGCCGCCTTGGTCGCAACCCTGCCCTTCACCAAGCAAAACTTCCCGAAGGATTTTGAACTGGAGATCCGCGACCGCGTGCTGTCTTGGGCTGCGGTCTATATCGACGACAAAGACTGGTTCATCCAGAAATGCGTGGCGTGGTGGCTGCGCGATCTGTCGAAACACGACCCCGACCGCACCGCAGCTTTCCTGGAGGAATACGGCCTGCGCATGAAAAGTTTTGCACGCAAAGAGGCGGCGCAATATCTGGGGTAAGGCGATTTCCGAAGCCGGAAATCGTGCACGATTTACGCGGCGTAAATCGGCTTCATTCTGCGTAGATCGTGACCTGGGGCAGATCGGTCAACCCAAGCCCCAGCGCACGAAACGCCGCCAGCGACAATGAGGCCGAACCAGATCCCGGCAGCAAATCAACCGCCACCGAAGCGCCGCTTTCCGTCACCACCCGCCCCTTGGCCTTGGCGACGATCAGCGGCGACTTCACCCACAGACCCTGCTCTGCCGGGCTGCCCAACGCCACCACTGCCTCTCCCAAAGCCCGCTCTGCGCCCGCAGGCTTGACGGCTGTCGCCGCCGCCCGCTCGGCCGCCGTGGTCTGGTCGAGTGCCGCAGCAGAAGCGCCAGCACCAATCACCGGCCGCGCCATCGGTGCCGAAACCTGCGCCACGGCATCCGGTTTTGACGGTGTCATCATGGCACAGCCAGACGTCGCCAGCGCCATACTCATCAAGATCAAGGTTTTATGCATCATCCCCAAACGATACCGTGGCGCTTGCCCACGCGCAACCGTCGCATTCGACCTTGATCGCAAACCCGCGCAGCCCTACCTTGAACCCATGTCAGAACTGCCCCTCATCGACCCGTTCGCCCGCGCGATTTCCTATCTGCGCGTTTCGGTCACCGACCGCTGCGATTTCCGTTGTGCCTATTGCATGACCGAACACATGACCTTCCTGCCGAAAGCCGAATTGCTGACGCTGGAAGAGCTTGACCGTTTGTGCAGCAATTTCATTGCTTTGGGTGTTGATAAGCTGCGCATCACCGGTGGCGAGCCCTTGGTGCGCAAAGGCATCATGACGTTTTTTGAAGCCATGGCGCGGCATCTGCACTCTGGTGCGTTGCGCGAACTGACTCTGACCACCAACGGCAGCCAATTGCGCAAATATGCAGCTGAGCTTGCCGCCTGTGGGGTCAAGCGGATCAATGTATCACTCGACAGCTTAGACGCAGAGAAATTCGCAAAGATCACCCGCTGGGGTCGGCTGGATCAGGTGTTGGACGGGATAGAAGCCGCAAAGCAGGCAGGCCTGAAGGTCAAGATCAACACCGTCGCCCTGAAGGGCTTCAATGAGGATGAGTTGTTCAGCCTGACCGAATGGTGCGGGCGCGAGAACCACGATCTGACCTTCATCGAAGTGATGCCGATGGGCGATATGGGCGAAGCGCAACGGGTGGATCAATACTGGCCGCTGAAAGATTTGCGCAGGCAACTGTCCACCCGCTACACATTGCAGGATTTGCCTGACCGCACCGGCGGCCCCGCCCGCTATGTCCGGTTGGCCGAAACCGACCAGCGCATCGGATTTATCACGCCGTTGACGCATAACTTCTGCGAAAGCTGCAACCGGGTGCGGCTGACCTGCACGGGCGAACTCTATATGTGCCTTGGCCAAGAAGACATGGCCGACCTGCGCGCGCCACTGCGTGCCAGTGCCGACGACGCACAGCTGCGCCAAGCCATCCGCCGCGCAATCAGTCACAAACCCAAGGGCCATGATTTCGACTATACCCGGCAAGGGGTTAAGGGCCAGATGACCCGGCACATGAGCCACACGGGGGGGTAAGCATCGGGGCGGGTAAGCATACGGGCGGGTGAGGCTCTGCGCGCGCCTTCGACACGACCTGTTTTCGCAGCCTATGTGGGATGCTCCGCAGGGAGTATTTCAAAAAGAGCAAATCCTTCGTGGCGGTGCACTTGTCATTGCTCTTTTGGAAATACTCAAACCTTGCGGTCAGACACCCGCACAGACTGCGCCAAGTGCAAGCGCCGCTGGCAAAGCCTGCACAAGAAGTATCCGGCGTGAGGCGGTCGCGCCGCCGTAAACTCCTGCCGCCAGCACACAGATCAGAAAAAACACCGCCACATCGCGGCCTTCGACGCCAAGCCACAGGCTCCAGATCAAACCCGCCGCCAGAAAGCCATTGTACAAGCCCTGATTGGCAGCCAAAGCCTTGCTTTGGGCGGCAAATTCGGCCGAAGTGCCAAACACCGCCCGCGTGCGCGGGGCCTGCCAAAGAAACATCTCCAGCACGAGGATGTAAACATGCAGCGCTGCGATCAGCGCGATCAAGGCCGAAGCAATCATCGTCAAAGCCTTCTGATGTCACAAGGTTTCAGCTTGGCCCCACTGCCCCCCGAGGGCGGTGGGGTGGGCGGGTGGGAACCGCCTGAGGGGGGCAGTCTTACGCGGCTGGCATCCGGGATTCGACCATGCCCGCATACCAGCTTGACCCAAACGGAATCGCATTATCGTCGAAGTTATAGGCCGGATGATGCACCATCGCCGTGTCGCCGTTGCCCACAAAAATATAGGCCCCGGGCCGTTCCAGCAGCATGAAGCTGAAATCCTCTGCCCCCATCAGCGGCGCTGTGTTGGTATCCACCTGCCCCGACACCGCCCGCGCCACGTCTGCCGCGTATTCGGTATTCGCCTCGGCGTTTACCGTCACCGGATAGCCACGGGTGTATTCGACCACCGCTACAGCCCCCAAGGCAGCCGCCGTGCCTTCCGCAATCGCCTTCACCCGGCCTTCTACATAATCCTGCACGCCGAAATCCATCGTGCGCACCGTGCCCTTCATCTTGACCACCTGCGGGATCACGTTATGCGCCGTTGAATCCGTCGCCACCGTACAGACCGACACCACCACCTGCTTCAGCGGATCAACCCCGCGCGAGGCTATCGTCTGCATTGCCACGATGATATGCGCCGCCACCACCGTGGTATCTATGCAGTCATGCGGCTTGGCAGCATGGCCACCCTTGCCCGTCACCGTGATCTCGAATTGATCCGCCGCCGCCATCATTGCCCCCGGTCGGATCGCAAAATGCCCCACCGGAATCCCCGGCATATTGTGCATGCCGTAAACTTCCTGAATCCCCCAGCGGTCCATCATGCCATCGGCGCACATCTCGCGGCCACCACCGCCACCTTCCTCCGCAGGTTGGAAAATCAGCACCGCCGTGCCGTCAAAATTCCGCGTCTCCGCCAGATATTTCGCCGCCCCCAGCAGCATCGAGGTATGGCCGTCATGGCCGCAAGCATGCATCTTGCCCGGCACTTTTGACGCATAAGCCACCCCGGTCTGCTCGATGATCGGCAGCGCGTCCATATCTGCCCGCAGCCCGATCACCCGGCCCGAAGTATCCGTCTTGCCCTTGATCACGACCACAACTCCGGTGCGGCCAATGCCTTCGGTCACCTCATCACAGCCAAACTCGCGGCAGAGTTCAGCCACACGCCCAGCGGTGCGATGCACCTCAAACAACAACTCGGGGTTTTCGTGGAAATCCTGCCGCCATCCGGCGATCTCGGGCAGCATCTCGGCAAATCGGTTCTTCGGGGCCATGGCAAATCTCCTTTGCCCCATGATTTGATCAAAGCACCGAGTCCTGCAAGCCCTATCGTCCTGCAAGCCCTATCGTCCTGCAAGCGCAATCGCCCGCAAGCCCTATCCGCGCGCCCGCACCATCTCGGCCAGCCAAGCCGCCCCATAAGGCAGTCCCGCATCATTGAACGCATAGGCCGGGTGATGCAGCAGCGGCCCATCACCATTGCCGACAAACATGAACGCCCCCGGCACCGCGTTCAGAAACTCGGAGAAATCCTCGGATACCATCATCGGCGCCACATCCGCCTCAACCGCGCCCGAAAGCCCGCGCGCCACGTCCAACGCATGCGCCGCACAATCCGCATCATTCACCGTCGCGGGCGCATCGCGCAGATAATCCACCGTTGCCACACCGCCATGCGCCGCAGCCACCCCCAGCACCACCGCCCGCAACCGATCCTCAAGCACATCTTGCACCGCGAGTTCAAAACTGCGCACCGTCCCGGTCAGCACCACTCGCCCCGGGATCACACAAGCCCCCGATCCCTCACTCACCACGGTCGAGACCGACAAAACCGCAGGCTTCAGCGGATCAATGTTGCGCGAAACCACCGTCTGCAAGGCCACCAAGACATGCCCGGCGATCATCACCGGGTCCAACGCCAGATGCGGTTGCGCGGCATGCCCGCCGCGCCCGGTGATGACAATCTCAAACATATCTGCCGCAGCCATGATCGGCCCCGGACGGCTCGCATAAGCCCCCACCGCCAGCCCCGGCATGTTGTGCAGCGCATAAACCTCATCCAGCGGATAGCGCGCCAGCACACCATCGGCGATCATCGCCTTTGCCCCGCCGCCCGCTTCCTCGCCGGGTTGGAAAATCAGCACCGCCTGCCCCGCGAAATCCCGCGATGCCGCCAGATATTTCGCAGCCGCCAGCAGCATCGCCGTGTGGCCATCATGGCCGCACGCATGCATCACACCCGGCACCGCGCTGACAAAGTCCACCCCCGACGCCTCATGGATCGGCAGCGCGTCCATATCCGCCCGCAAGCCGATCCGCCGCCCCGGCCCGCGGCCATGGATGACCGCCACAACCCCGGTGCCGCCTATCCCAGCCTCAACCAGATCGCAGCCGAAACTCCGCAGCAATTCCGCCACCCGCGCCGCCGTGCGATGTTCGGCAAAACTCAGCTCTGGGTGCTGATGAAAATCGCGCCGCCACGCCACCGCTTCCGCAAAAAACGCCTCAATCGCCGCCAGCATCACGCCCCCTCAGGAAAACTTCCGCCGCGCATCCAGCGCAAGGCCCGTCCCGACCGAACCAAGCATATCCCCGGTGGCAATCGCAACCCCCGGCAGCGCCGCCTGCACGCAAGCCCGCAAGATCGGCAGGCCCGAAGAACCACCCGTCATGAACACGGTGCCAATATCCGCCACCCCAACGCCCGCCTGCGCCAGCACCGCGCCCAGCCGCTCGGAAATCCGCTCCACCTGTGGCAACACCGCCGCCTCAAACCCCTCGCGCCGCAGCATCGGGTTTGGCCCGCCCGTCAAAGCCGCCAGTTGCAACCGCACAACCTCTTGATCTGATAGCGCAATCTTCGCGGCCTCTACCGCCATCGCCACGGCATGACCTTGCCGCTCAGAGATTACCTTCATCAGACGATCCAGCAATTCGGGCCGATCAACCTCGCGCCGAAACGCCTTCAAATCCGCCAGACACCGCTGGGTGTACAGCATGTTGATGCGGTGCCATGTCGCCAGATCAAGGAAATAATGGTTTGGCATCAGGCCCTGACCGCCCTTGGTCGTGGCCTTGTAGCCCAGATGCGGCATCACTTCGGCCAGACTCAGAAACCGGTCAAAATCGGTCCCGCCGACGCGAATACCGTCATTGGCCAGAATATCCGCACCCCGATCCGCCGCCCGCGCCCGCGTGGGCGACACCCGCACGATGGAAAAGTCTGACGTACCGCCGCCGATATCGACGATCAACACCAGTTCTTCGCGCGCGATGCCCTGCTCATACTGCAAGGCGGCTGCGATCGGCTCGTATTGAAACGACACTTCCCGAAAGCCCAAACCGCGCGCGATCTCCTCCAGCGCGGTTTGCGCCTTCAAATCGCCTGCATCATCGCCATCGACAAAATGCACAGGCCGCCCCAACACCACCCGGTCTGCCCCCGGCGCATGGTCGCGCAAAACCCCGACCATATGCCGCATGAAGCGTGTCAGCACCTCGCGGAACGTCACCGCACGGCTGCCAATCGCCGTGCGCTCGTCAATCATGCCAGAGCCGAGCGTGCTTTTCAGCCCGCGCATCAGCCGCCCCTCGTCGCCGCGCAGATAGGCCGCAATCGCCGCACGACCAAACTCCGGCGCGCCGCCATCCTGCTCCCAAAACACCGCCGAGGGCAAAGTTTCGGCCTGATCTTCCAACCCGATCAGCCATGCCCGATCCGCATCCGCCAGCGATACCGTCGAGTTGGACGTGCCAAAGTCGATCCCACAAAACAGCGTCATATCCGGCCCCTCGCGCTTGGCAAAACGCGCCGTCTAACGGCCCCGCTGCGGGAAGTAAACCCAAAGCCAGGCCGAGGGCCAAGCCTCGCGCCAAAGCTGCGCCAGCCATTTCATACTGGCAAAAAATATCCCCGCCGGAGGCTCCGGTGCGATCAGACGAAACTGCGGCCAAATGTTAACAAAAGGCAAATGACCCCCGGTTAACTTCTTGATTTTGCATAAAACCAAAGCGTGTCCACGCGTGGACAGCCGACAAATCCCTAGCCCAGAATCGCCAAGACGTAATTCTTGGTCTCATCATAGGGCGGCACACCGCCGTGCTTTTCGACCGCCATCGGTCCGGCATTATAGGCCGCAAGCGCCAGCTTCCAAGTGCCGAAGCGATCATACATCATCCGCAGATAGCGTGCGCCACCCTCCAGATTTTCGCCCGGATCGTTGATATCAACGCCCAGATGCTGCGCGGTGCCCGGCATCAATTGCGCCAGACCCGTCGCCCCCTTGACCGACACCGCCCCGCTGTTCCAGCCACTTTCCTGTTGCACCAGCCGCAGGAAAACATCCTCTGGCACGCCATGCTTGCGGGCGGCCGCCTTGGCGACCTCAAGATATTCGCCCCGGTATTTGCCAGAGAACCGCTTCACCGGCGCATCCACGCCCGCCGCCGCATCATCTTTGTTATAGTTCGGCTTCAGCCGCGCCGAACCGTTATATTCCACCGCCAACCGCCCATCCAGCAGCGCCATCTGCGATTTCAAAACGCTGGAGCGGTTCTTCTTGCCGCCCAGCTTCAACGCTTCAGCATCTGCGCCCCCCGCGGACGTCAGGGCCAGCCCCGCCGCAATTGTCACCTTCAAAACCAACGCCGCAAATCGCATGGCAATCCTGTTTCAGCCGGAATAAATCTCGCGGCACTATACGCAATTTTCCGCCCGGTGCCAGCCTTGTGATGGAACCACCGCCGCGGCCATCGGCGAAGCCTTGCCCATCATGCCCTGAGGCGTGCATTGGATTACAACCGTATCAACTTGCAGCCAATGGGCGGCTGTCCGGTTGCAGGGCCAGATCGGGCGGTCTATAGAAATTATTAGCAACCTGCCGCGATGCTGGCGGGTAGATCAGACCCAAATTCGGAATCAGGGAGTCCCGTGATGGCAGGCGTCAACAAAGTGATCATCGTCGGCAATCTGGGGCGCGACCCGGAAGTGCGCAATTTCCCCAATGGCGGCAAAGTGGTGAACCTGCGGCTTGCGACCTCGGAAACTTGGCGCGACAAACAAAGTGGTGAGCGCAAAGAGCGGACCGAGTGGCACTCTGTCGCCATTTTCAACGAAAACCTTGGCAAGATCGCCGAGCAATATCTGCGCAAAGGCTCCACGGTTTACATCGAGGGTCAGCTGGAAACGCGCAAATGGCAGGACCAATCCGGCGCAGATCGCTACACCACCGAAATCGTGCTGCGCCAGTTTAATGGCACGCTGACCCTGCTGGGCGGTCGTGATGGCGGCGGCGCGGGTGGCGGTGGTGACGATGACCGTGGCCGCTATGAAGATCAGGGGGGCGGCAATTCTGGCGGTGGTGGCGGCAATTCAGGCGGCGGCTATAACCGTGGCGGTGGCGGTGGTTACGGCGGCGGCAATGCGGGGGGTGGTTCAGGTTCGGGTGGTGGACGCTCGGATATGGATGACGAAATCCCGTTCTGATCTGACGCGCTTTTTCCCCTTTTAACAGCGGATACCATAGACCATGTCCAGCGCCGCGCGCAGCCGCGCCGTCGATGTCCTGAAGCTTGTTCTGGCTTTCATGGTCGTCGGTATCCATGCCAACCCGTTCGCCCCGCTGGGTCGGACGGCGATCCTGCTGACCGGCGACGGGCTGTTTCGGCTGGGCGTGCCGATATTCTTGCTGTTCAACGGCTATTTTCTGCAAGCTGCGGTGATCCGCCAGCGTGGCTGGGGCTATGTCAAACGCGCGGGCCAGCTTTATGTGCTGTGGATGCTGTTGTATCTGCCGCTGTATTGGCCGTTGCTGGTGGCGCGCGGGCCCTTGCAAAACCTGCGCACCTTGGTGTTTGGCTATTGGCATCTGTGGTATCTGGCCGGGATGGTGATGGCGGCGGCGGTGATTGTGGCAATCTCGCATTGGTCAACCCGCGCGCTGGCGTGGGTTTCGGCCCTGACATTCCTTGGCGGCATCTTGGTGACCTATGGCATTGCCTGGGATCTGATCACGCCAAACCGCGCAATCTTTTCCGACCCCTTGTCGCCGCATCGCAACCCGGTGTTCCTCTGCCTGCCCTTCATGCTGGCAGGGTTTCTATTTGCCCGCGAAGCCGTGGCGGATCGTCTGCGGATCGGTTGGTTGCAAGTGGCAGCAGCTTTGGGCGTGGCGCTGGTGCTGGCCGAATCTCTGTTTCTGGCGCGATTTGCCATCAAGGGTGTGGCGCATGACAACATGATCGCGCTGGGGCTGGCCGCGCCTGCGCTGATGCTGCTGGCGCTGAAACTGCCCGGCACTTTGGCCAGCCGGGCCTTGAACGATTACGGCTCGGGGATTTACTTCATCCATGTCGCGTTTTGCGCTGTGCTGTTTCGGTTTACCGATTTCGGCCGCCCAGCGATCTATGCCTATGCGGTGGCGGGATCTGTGTTGCTGACTTGGGGCATCCGGCAAGCTGGCTTGGCGCGACGGCTGTTCTAGCGCTGCCATATCTCTGACGCGCGATTTCAATTTCCGGCACTGGACCTTTGCTGCGCAATCCCTATATAATTACTCAACTAACGCGTGAGAATGAGATGAACCAGCCGCTGGACCAGATCGAGGGCGCCCCCCTGATCCGCCCCTCTACCACCGAACATCCGCTGTATGAGCAGATCGTCGAGGCGTGCCGCACGGTCTATGACCCCGAGATTCCGGTGAACGTCTTTGATCTGGGCTTGGTCTACACGATCGAGATTTCGGCAGAGAACAGCGTTGAGATCATGATGACCCTGACCGCCCCCGGCTGCCCGGTGGCGGGCGAGATGCCCGGCTGGGTGCAGGATGCGGTGGAGCCCGTCGCTGGGGTGAAAGAGGTCAAGGTTGGCATGACCTTTGATCCGCCTTGGGGGATGGAGATGATGTCGGACGAGGCGCGGCTGGAATTAGGCTTTATGTAAAGGCTTGTCGGGCGCGCCCGGCATGCCTATCTTTGGCGCTATAGCGTAAAGGACCACCCCATGTTCGGCATCCCCGGCAAAGCCGCCGTCACCCTGACCCCGATCGCCGCACAGCACATTGCACGGCTGATGGCAAAGCAAGGCTCGCAGGGGCTGCGCATCGGCATCAAGAAGGGCGGCTGCGCGGGCATGGAATATACCATGGATTACGTCGCCGAAGCCAATCCGATGGATGAAGTTGTCGAGCAAGACGGTGCGCGGGTGCTGATAGCGCCCATGGCGCAGATGTTCCTGTTTGGCACCGAGATTGATTACGAATCCGATCTGCTGCATGCCGGTTTCAAGTTCAACAATCCCAACGTGGCAGAGGCCTGCGGTTGCGGCGAAAGCATCAAGTTCAAAGACGCCTGATCGGCGTGATGAACCGAATCTGCGTGATCCCATAGCGCGGCTTTGCCGCAAGTCTATCAGCGCTGACGCGCGGTGGGTGCTTGGTGTGACGGGATTTGACGGTTTCACAGCGCGCATCGGCGGGTCTGTTGCGTCGCAAGATTGAGTATTTTCAAAAGAGCAATACCAAGGGCTTTCCCTTGAGCTTTCGCTTCGCTAACCCTTTGCGCGAACCTTGGGAGGATGCGATGAAAAAGCTTGCGGCGGGCAATTGGAAAATGAACGGCAACCGGGCAGCTTTGGCGGAAGTGTCGGCGCTTTTGTCGGCCCATCCGGCCCCCGGCTGCGAGATCTTGCTGTGCCCGCCCACGACCTTGCTGGCCGAAATGGCTGGTTTGGCGACTGGATCGGCGCTTTTGGTCGGCGGGCAGGATTGCCACGCCAAGGGCTCGGGCGCGCATACCGGCGATATTTCGGCGGCGATGCTGGCGGATGCCGGGGCGAGCCATGTGATCTTGGGTCATTCAGAGCGGCGGGCAGATCATGGAGAGCGCAACGAATTGGTGCGCGCCAAAGCTGAAGCTGCGATTGCTGCGGGTCTGATCGCGGTGGTTTGTCTGGGTGAAACCGAGGCCGAGCGTGATGCCGGCGAGACTTTGGCGGTGATTGGCGCGCAGTTGGACGGCTCTGTGCCTGCCGCGGCGACGGGTTCTCAGCTTGTGATCGCTTATGAGCCGGTCTGGGCAATTGGCACCGGCCGCACCCCAACCATCGCACAGATCGCCGAAGTTCACGCGTTTCTGCGTGCGCGCCTGACCGCGCATATCGGGGCCGAAGCCGGGAAAACACGCCTGCTTTATGGTGGTTCGGTGAAGCCGTCGAATGCGACCGAGATCTTTGCGGTGCCGGATGTCGATGGTGCTTTGGTCGGCGGGGCCAGCCTGAAAGCTGCCGATTTCGGCGCAATTGTTGCCGCCCTCGCCGCCGCCTGACCGAAGCGCGTCGCGGACAGAGCAGCGCGGATCGCCGCACCACCTAGAATGAGTCGATGACAGCAGAAACCAACCTTCCCGCCGCGCCCGCGCCCAGCTTGCTGGGGGCCAATCTGATCTGTATGGCCTCGATGTTGATCTGGGCCGCGGGTCTGCCCGCCGCCGATTTCATCATTCCGTTGCTGCCTGCCGACCAGCTCAGCAGCCTGCGCATGGCATTGGCGGCGCTGGCGCTGTTGCCGGTCTGGGCACTGATGGAGGGGCCGGGCGCTTTGCTGCGTGTCAACTGGTTGAAAGGCATCGCCGTTGGCAGTCTGATCGGGCTGGGGGCGTGGTTTCTGGTGCAGGGGCAAGCGCGCGGCGGGGCGGTGACGGCGGCGGTGATCTCGGCCACCCTGCCGGTGGTTGGCATCGCGCTGGAGGTTGCCTTGGATGGCCGCAAACTCAGCCGCGCCTTGGTTCTGGGCCTGCTGTTGTCCTTGGCAGGCGGCATGATGGCGCTGGATTTCAAAGGCGGCGGGCTGTCGTTGGGCTTCGGCGCGCTTTTGTGCTTTGGCTCGGTGGTCTCTTTTGCCTTGGGTTCGCGCCTGACCGTCACGGCATTTCCCGGCCTGTCACCGATAGGCCGCACCGCTCTGACCATCGCAGGTGCAGCGATTGCTGTCAGCGCCGTCGCCAGCCTTGGCATCGCGGCTGGCAATCCACTGCCGGAGTTCAGCCGCTGGGGCTGGAAAGAGCTGATCGCCTTGCTGGCGTTTTCTGTCGGCTCGCTTGGCATCAGCCAACTGATGTGGATCATGTCGGTCGAAAAACTCGGCATCGGGCTGTCAGCTCTGCACATCAACGCGGCGCCGTTCTATGTGATGATCATTTTGTTTGCGATGGGCGGGCGCTGGGATTGGGCGCAGGCTGCCGCCGCTGGCTTGGTGGCGATTGGCGTTCTGGTGGCGCAGGGCATCATTCCCTTGGGGCGACGCGCATGAATACCCTGCATCAATCGCCTTTGGATCCGGGTTTCGTGCAAAACCCCTACCCGTTTTACGAGCGCGCCCGTGCGCAAGGTCCGTTCTTCCACTGGGCCGAATATGGCATGGCCTGCACCGGCAACGCTGCTGCCTGCTCGGCGATCTTCCGCGACCGCCGCTTTGGCCGCGAAGCCCCTGCCGAACTGGCACCCAAAATCCCTCCGCATCTGGCACCGTTCTACGCGGTTGAGGCCCATTCGATGCTGGAGCTTGAGCCGCCGCGCCACACCCGCCTGCGTGGCCTTGTGCTGCGCGCCTTCACCTCGCGCCGCATCGCGGGCCTGCTGCCCGAGGTTGAGACCCTGACGCATCAGCTGATCGACGCCTTCCCCGCAGGGCCGTTCGATCTGTTGGCGCAGTTCGGCCAAAAGCTGCCAGTCATCATCATCGCCCGCCTGCTGGGCGTGCCAGAAGCGATGTCCGATGATCTGCTGCGCTGGTCGAACGCTATGGTCGGCATGTATATGGCGGGCCGCGACCGCGCCCGCGAAGACCGCGCAATTGCCGCGACCGAGGCCTTCGTCGCCTTCATGCGGCAATATGTCGAAGCCCGTCGCGCCGATCCGCGTGACGATCTGATCACCAGCCTGATCGCCGCCGAAGAGGCCGGAGAAAAGCTGACCACGGACGAGCTGATCACCACCTGCATCCTGCTGCTGAACGCAGGCCACGAGGCCACCGTGCACACCATCGGCAATGGTGTCAAAACCCTGCTGGAAACCGGCCATACCGTCACGCCGGACAATGCCGAAACCTGCGTTGAAGAAATCCTGCGCTTTGATCCCGCCCTGCATATGTTCACCCGCTGGGCATATGAGGATATCGAGGTTATGGGCCACACGTTCCATCGCGGCGAACAGGTGGCGCTGCTGCTGGCTGCGGCCAACCGCGATCCCGGCGTGTGGGAAAACCCCGGGCAATTCCAGCCAAACCGCCCCGCCAAACCGCATGTCAGCTTTGGCGCGGGCCTGCATTTCTGCGTCGGCGCGCCGCTGGCCCGGTTGGAGCTGCAAGCAGCCCTGCCAATCCTGTTCCAACGTCTGCCGACACTGCGGCTGGCCGAGGCTCCGAGCTATGGCGACGTCTATCACTTCCACGGGCTCACCAAGCTGATGGTGCAGGCAACTTAGCCCGGGCTGCCATCTCCACGCCGCCCTGGATTTGATCCGGGGCCTCTGGTCAAAGCGGCAAACCCCGGATCAAGTCCGGGGGGCACAGGATGTCGGAAAAAGCGCAAACCCTTCAAGCCGGGGCAAAGCCAGGGGCCAACCCCTCGCCCTTCGGGCTCACCCCGGGATATTTAGGCCAGTATGAAAGCCCAAAGCGCTGAGTTTCACATTGGCGCAAGTATCCTCTGGGGTAAGGGGGCAGACAGCCCCCTTGAAATTCGTGTTTTGAATTTCGTCTTCGCTAGAGTGGCAACACAGTCGTTGCTTTGATTTCTTCCATGCTCAAAAGCGCTGTCACGTTGTAAATCTTCACTTCTGAAATCAACGCCTGATAGAACGTGTCATAGGCCCGCGCATTCTTCACCAGCACTTTCAGGATATAGTCGATATCCCCAGCCAGCCGATGCGCCTCCAGCACTTCTGGGCGGCTTCGCAGCACTTGCAGGAATTTGTGCTGCCAGTCGGCCTCGTGCTGCGAGGTGCGGATCAGCACGAAGAAACAGGCCTCCAGCCCAAGGCTTTCGGCATCCAGAAGGGCTGTCTGTTTCAGGATCACGCCTTGTTCGCGCATCCGCCGGATGCGGTTCCACACCGGGGTCTTCGACGAGCCTACTTTGCGCGCGATTTCGTCCAAAGATTGCTCGGCATCCTCTTGCAACTCGGCAAGGATTTTCCGATCCAACTCATCCAACTGGGCTGCCATTCGCCAGACACCCTCCTTTGCGGAAATTCATTCTAATCCACCGCAGTATCGGAACATTCTTCCTTATCCGCAAGGGGGACTGGCAAAAACATAGGAAAATATCCTATATTGGCAGAGTAAAACCACTGGATCACCCCTTGCCCCGCTTGACTGCCCTTGCAGGAGTGGCGGTGATCCTCTACCGCATTGCCGCAACCGATACCGACCAGCCCAACAGGGACGCAAGCATGAGCCGCCAGTTTATCCCCAAAGTCGTCACCGCCAATGATCTGCGGGAAGGCGACGTGGTTTATCTTACCGCCGATGATCGCTGGACACGCCTGCATCACGAGGCCGAGTTGATCGCGGATGAGGCTCACGCCCAGATCCGGCTGCTGTTTGGCAGCGCACAGCGCAACGTCATCGTCGGCGCTTACCTTGCCGATGCAAAAGCTGGCCCGAACGGCCCAGAGCCTGTGCATTTCCGCGAAGCCTTCCGCACCCGTGGCCCCTCCAACTATGCGCACGGCAAGCAAGTGGACCTGAGCACCGAGGCTGAAAATGTATAACTACTCTGATTTCGACGAATCTTTCGTCCGCGCCCGCGTCTCGCAGTTCACCGATCAGGTCAACCGCCGCCTTGACGGCTCGCTGACCGAGGATGAATTCCGCCCCCTGCGCCTGATGAACGGCCTTTATCTGCAACTGCACGCCTATATGCTGCGCGTCGCTATCCCTTACGGCACGCTCAATCCGCGCCAAATGCGGCAACTGGCGCTGATCGCCGACACTTGGGATAAGGGCTACGGCCATTTCACCACAAGGCAGAACATTCAGTATAACTGGCCGAAACTGCCCGACGTGCCAGCGATCCTGACCGCTTTGGCCGATGTGGAAATGCACGCCATCCAGACCTCGGGTAACACCGTGCGCAACGTCACCGCCGATCATTTCGCCGGGGCTGCGGCGGACGAGATCGAAGACCCCCGCCCCTATGCCGAACTGCTGCGCCAATGGTCCACCGACCACCCGGAATTTCAGTTCCTGCCGCGCAAGTTCAAGATCGCCATCACCGGCTCTCCGAATGACCGCGCCGTGACCAAGGCGCATGACATCGGCCTGCGCATGGTCCGCAATGCCGCCGGAGAACCGGGTTTTGAAGTGATGGTCGGCGGTGGACTTGGCCGCACTCCGATGATCGCATTTACCGTCCGCGATTTCCTGCCCGTGGCCGATCTGCTGCCTTATGTCGAGGCGGTGCTGTCGGTCTATAACGTGCTGGGCCGCCGCGATAACAAATACAAAGCCCGCATCAAGATCACCGTGCATGAGACAGGCCGCGACGAAATCAGCCGGATGATCGAGGAACGCTTCCTTGAAACCCGCCCGCAATTCGGCGGTGCCGATCAGGCTTTGCTGGAGGATATCCGCGCGGCCTTCGCCCCCCCGGCGTTCCGCAATGCGCCCATTGACGCCTATGACGCCTTCTACAAAGCCGACCCGAGCTTCCGCGCTTGGGTCGATACCAACCTTGCCCAACACCGCAACGACCAATACGCCATCGTCACCATCAGCGTCAAAGCCCACGGCCAGACCCCCGGCGATGCCACCTCTGATCAGATGCGCGTGATGGCCGATCTGGCCGAGACATACGGCCACAACGATCTGCGCATCAGCCACGAGCAGAACGTGATCCTGCCGCATGTGCATAAATCTGACCTGCCCGCCGTTCACGCGGCCCTGACCCAAGCGGGACTTGGCACCGCCAATGTCGGCCTGATCAGCGATATCATCGCCTGCCCCGGCATGGATTATTGCGCGCTTGCCACCGCCCGCTCGATCCCGGTCGCGCAAGAAATCGCGCTGCGGTTTGAAGAACTCAAGCTGGAACACGACGTCGGCCCGCTGAAAATCAAGATCTCGGGCTGCATCAACGCCTGCGGCCATCACCATGTCGGCCATATCGGCATCTTGGGGTTGGACCGCGCAGGCGTGGAAAACTACCAGATCACCCTTGGCGGTGACGGCACCGAGACCGCCAGCATTGGCGAGAAAACCGGCCCAGGTTTCGCCTATGACGAGATCGTGCCTGCCATCGAGCGCATCATCCGCGCCTATCTGGAAATCCGCGAGGATGCCTCGGAAACCTTCCTGCAAACCTACCGCCGCGCCGGATTTGCACCGTTCAAAGCCGCGCTTTATGACGCAGAAGGCGGACGTGATGCCGCGTGATTTCCCCGCAGGCTCGGTCGCTGACCGGGTTAAGGTGCTGAATACGCGGTATAAACACCATGCCGCGACTTCGGTGCTGGAACATGCGCTGAAAGACGATGATTTGGGCCAAGTCGCCCTTGTGTCGTCATTCGGCGCGGAATCGGTGGTGCTGCTGCATCTGGTTTCGGTGATCGCCCCCGAAACCCCGGTGCTGTTCGTCGACACGCGGATGCTGTTTCAGGAAACCCTAGACTATCAGCGCGAGCTGGCAGAAAAGCTGAACCTCTGCGATGTGCGCACCATCCGCGCCAACCCGGCCCGGCTAAATTTTGAAGACCCCGACAACACTCTGCATCAGTTCAACACTGATGCCTGCTGCGCCGTGCGGAAAGTAGAGCCACTGGAACGTGCCTTGGCCCCGTTCGACGGCTGGATCACCGGGCGCAAGCGCTTCCAATCCTCGACCCGCACGGCGGTGGAGTTTTTTGAGGCCGACGGCGACACCCGCATCAAGGTCAATCCGCTGGCGCATTGGGGCCGCGAGGATCTTGAGGAATACATGATCAACAACCGCCTGCCCCGGCATCCGCTGGTCGCCCAAGGCTTTCCGTCGATCGGCTGCGCGCCTTGCACCAGCAAAGTTGCGCCCGGCGAAGACCCCCGCTCGGGCCGCTGGCGCGGTCAGGATAAAACTGAATGTGGCATCCATTTTATCAATGGCAAAGCCGTTCCGATCAGAAAGGATAGCGCCGCATGAGCGTTCTCGTCACCGATCTGGGCTTCTCGCCCGCCCCTGAAGTTACCGCCGTGCCGCTGGCCGAAATCGCCAGCCACAAAGGCGCGGTTGATCTGTTGCACACCGACGCGCCCGAGGCTCTGCTGCCCTATCTGGCCGACCTCACCCTGATCCGCATCGCCTTCCCGGCGTTCTCCGACGGCCGCGCCTTCACCATCGGCCACCGCCTGCGCGCGCTGGGGTATAAAGGCCATCTGCGCGCTATGGGCCCGGTGATCGCCGACCAATATCCGATGGCACGCCGCACCGGTTTTGACGATGTCGAAATCCCCGATGAAATGGCCGCTCGCCAGCCCGAAGCGCAGTGGAAATTCCGCGCCGACTGGAAAGCCCATGACTATCAGGCCCGCCTGCGCGCCTGATCCGCCTTAGCCGAGGCTGCAAGCCCGCGCTGACGTTTTTGTTGCGCAAGCCCGCAAACCTTGTATGCCCACGCCAAATAACTCTGAGAGCATCCGCATGTCCGCAACCGCCGAGCCGACCATCACCGCCAAACCGCACCTGCCCGACGCTCAGACCGTCACTTCGGTGAAACACTGGACGGACCGGTTGTTTTCCTTCCGCGTCAGCCGCCCGAAAACCCTGCGCTTCCGCTCGGGCGAATTCGTGATGATCGGTTTGATGGGCGATACTGGCAAACCCCTGCTGCGCGCCTATTCCATCGCCTCGCCCGCTTGGGATGAAGAGCTGGAGTTCTACTCGATCAAGGTGCCGGATGGCCCGCTGACCTCGAAACTCCAGCACATCAAGGTCGGGGATGAGATTATCCTGCGCCCCAAGCCGGTCGGAACGCTGGTGCATGACGCCCTGCTGCCCGGCAAGCGCCTATGGCTTTTGTCGACCGGCACTGGCTTTGCCCCTTTCGCAAGCCTTCTGCGCGAGCCGGAAACCTATGAGAAGTACGACCAAGTCATCATGATGCACACCTGCCGCGAAGTGGCCGAACTTGCCTATGGTCAGGCTTTGGTGGAAAGCCTGTCAGATGATCCGCTGATCGGCGAATTGGTCGGTGACAAGCTGCGCTACTACCCCACCACGACGCGGGAGCCCTTCCACCACATGGGCCGCGTCACCGACAACCTGCAATCCGGCAAGGTCTTTGCCGATCTTGGCCTGCCGAAAATGAACCCGGAAGAAGACCGCGCCATGGTCTGTGGCAGCCTTGCCTTCAACGTCGATGTCAAAGCCATCCTCGAAGGTTTTGGTCTGCATGAAGGTGCCAATTCTGACCCCAAACAATTTGTGGTCGAAAAAGCCTTCGTCGGCGACGGGATCTGACGCCAAGCCGTTTCATACTGGCCCTGCACTGCCCTTTGACTTTCCACGCAGATTGGCGTATATACGCGTCAATCTGCATGGAGGCCGCTATGAACATCCTTGCCTTTTCCGAAAAATCCCTGTTCCAGCCCCGGCTGCTGGCAGAGGAATGGCTGACCACCCAAGATGAAATCGCCCGCACCGCCGGGCTTGGTCGCGATGCGATTGCGCGCAAGGATCGGCTGGCTTCGGCGAAAACCCAGACCCGCCTGCGTGAGATGGTGGAAATCATCAACCGCCTGACGCCGCGTTTTGGTTCGGGCTTGGTGGCCTATGCGTGGTTCCGATCTGAACCGCTGCCGGGTTTTGGCGGCATGACGCCTGCGCGTTTGCTGCAGGATGGGAAGGCGGCCGATGTGATGGATTACATCGACGCGGTGGATGCGGGCGGCTTTGCCTGAACCGTCCTGCGCCTATAAGGGCCCGCTCTACCGCGCGCTCAACCCGATCTGGGCGCGCGATCCTTTGTCGGGGGAAGGTGCCAAGCGCCATGGCGGGCGCTTTAACGCCAAGGGCCGCGCGGCGCTTTATACGGCGATGTCGGTGATGGGGGCGGTGGCCGAGGCCAATCAGATCGGCCGCCCGTTCGAGCCGGTGACTCTGGTCAGCTACACCGCTGATCTGACGGATATCTTTGATGCAACCAACCTAGCGCATCTGGCGGCGCGTGGCATCGCTTTGGCGGATCTGGCGGCGGATGATTGGCGCTTGCAAATGCACAGCCGCGGCACGTCACGCGCACAAGACATCGCCGAAAGCCTGATCGCTGCCGGATACCATGGCCTGATTGTGCCGTCTTACGCCAAAGGCACCGCGCCCGATGCACGCAATCTGGTGCTGTGGCACTGGCCCAATCTGACGCTGATCGACAGCGAACTGCGCTTGAAATGAAAAAGGCCGCGCTTGGGTTACCCCAGCGCGGCCCGATTGTTGCTTTACGGCAGATTACATGCCCAAAGCGGCTTTCACTGCGGCCAAAGCGCTGGCAACTTTGCTCGGGTCGGCTGCAGCGGCATCAACGCCGGCTTTCAGCGAGGTTTTCAGCGACGCATCCAAAGCCGAGGCGTCGATCATCGCATTGACCTTGGCCGCGTCAAAGTTTGCCGGGTCCAGCGCTGCCATTGCATCTGCGGCCATGCCGCCTGCAGCTTCGGTCATAGCGCCTGCTGCTTCGGTGGTGGCTTCGGCCATAGCGCCCGCAGCTTCGGTGGTGGCTGCTGCCGCGTCATTGGCCGCAGCGGTCGCCGTGGCTGCTGCTTCGGTTGCTGCCGCTGTTGCTGCCGCTGCCGCATCATCGGCGGCTTTCTGGGTTGCCGCAGCCGCATCTGCTGCTGCTTTGGTTGCGGCTTCTTCTGCTGCTTTGGCTTCCGCCGCTGCCGCCACTGCCGCTTCCTGAGCAGGCTTCATGCTGAACTGATAATAGCCAGCGCCAGCCAGAGCGATCAGCACGATGCCGATAAGGACGTTCTTGTTCATATTCATTCTCCCAATACCGATTAGCCTTCGGTTAACCGGGCTATGACAGAATCTGTCGCAAAAGAAAAGACCTGCACAGGGTGCCCGCCGCGGCGATGCGTGACGATTGCTTGCCAAACAGGCAGATCATGCACCATTTCCATGGCTTTTCAGGTTGAAGCTTGGCCCCGCCGCGACTATCTTGCGCGGGCTGATAACCATTCAAAGGACCACCACCATAGCCCGCAGACCCCACAATGCCCCGCCGCAACGCGAAACCGGCCCGCGCATCAATGATCGCATCCGCTCGCCCGAGATTCGCCTGATCGGCGCGGATGGTGAAAACGTCGGCGTGGTCACCCCCGCCCGCGCGATGCAGATGGCCGAGGAAGCTGGGCTTGATCTGGTGGAAATCTCGCCGAATGCCGAGCCACCCGTTTGCAAAATCATGGATTTCGGCAAGTTCAAATATGAGCAGCAGAAACGTGAGGCCGAGGCCCGCAAGAAGCAGCACATCATTGAGATCAAAGAGATCAAATTCCGCCCCGGCACCGACACGCATGATTATGACGTGAAGATGCGCTCGGTGCTGAAATTCCTTGATGAAGGCGACAAGGTGAAAGTCACCCTGCGCTTCCGTGGCCGCGAGATGGCGCACCAGGAACTTGGCCTTGAACTGCTGCACCGCGTCGCTGCGGATGTGGGCGAGGCTGGCAAGATCGAATCGATGCCACGGCTGGAAGGCCGCCAAATGGTGATGATGGTCACGCCGAAGTAAGGCCGCCATCATACTTACGTTTTCCAAAGGGGGCCTCTGGCCCCCTTTTTCATGCCCGCGCCCCTTGGCAAGCTGGACTTGGCAAGCTGGACTTGGCCCGCGCCACTTGGTCCGCAGCACGCAACCTGCGTCAGCATGCAACCTGCGTCCCCTGATAGACAGACCAGCAGCGCTGCGCTAACCGTAGGGCCCAGCGGTTGAAAGGATGCTATCATGGCAGAACGCGACCCCAAAATCACCAGCTTCTTCGACGCGGCGCCGATCTGGCAGGCCGAATTGCAAGCCCTGCGCGCCATTCTGCTGGGCTGTGGGCTGGAAGAAATCTACAAATGGCGCGGCCCTTGCTATTGCTTTGAAGGCGGCAATGTTGCCCTGCTTTGGGGCTTCAAAGACGCCGCCACTTTGGGGTTTTTCAAGGGGGTGCTGCTGGACGACTCCGCCGGAATTCTGGCTGCGCCGGGCGAGAATTCGCGCGCGGTGCGGATGGTGAAATTCACCGATCTGGCCCAGATCGACCAAGCGAAAGCCACTTTGATCGCCTATATCCAAGCCGCAGTTGCGCTAGAGAAATCCGGCGCGAAGATCACTTTCGCCAAGGATGATCTGCCCTACCCCGACGAACTGATCGCGGCCTTGGACGATAACCCTGATCTCGCTCTGGCTTTCGATGCGCTGACGCCGGGGCGCAGGCGCGGCTATCTTTTGCACTTCAACCAGCCCAAGGCCTCTGCCACCAAAACCGCACGGATTGCAAAGCACAGCGCCCGGATACTTGATGGCAAGGGGATGAATGACCGCTAAGCCTTTGGCCAACACATCCGAGAGCGGATCGGCACGGCGTCAAAATTGCCCTTGCCAGCGACATCCAGATGCCCGGGATCGAAGCCAGTGTGCCTTGGCTGCTGCAAAACTGGCAGCCGGAATGGCCGAAGCAAATCGCGCCCAATTTGGTGCAAAGATTAACAAACCATAAATTTAAAAAACTAACCGATTGATATAAAACAAACAAAAAAGGTCCCGAGTTGGGACCACAGCAAAAGCAAAGGCCCCGAGGTTTCCCTCGGGGCCTTGATAGCCTCAATCCTGGCCTATTTTACGCCTTTCAGCAGCGGCGTGATGATCCGCACCGCCACACGACGGTTGCGGGGCTCATCGTTCTGGGTGTCAATGCGCAGCTCGCTCTCGCCATAGCCTTGGATGACCATGTTTTCCGGCGGAATGTCGAAATATTCCGTCAGTGCCAAAGCCACAGATTCCGCGCGCCGATCCGACAAAGCAAGGTTCATCGCAGCCTTACCGGTCGCATCGGTGTGGCCCTCGATCAGGAACATCTCGCCGGGGTTTGCATCCAGCATTTCCTGCATCAAGCTGCCCAACTCCGCCAGATCGGACGCCTCATCCGCAGCAATCGCGGACGAGCCCGAGGCAAAGTTGACGTTATCGACATCGACGGTCGCCGCCAGATAGCGCACCTCTGGAATCTCGCGGATCTGGCGCAGACTGAAGGTCCGGCCGATCTTGGCAATATCCTTCGCTGCAAGCGCCGCCTTCAACGCATAGTCGTTGTCCTTGGTCGAGATAACCACCCGGTTCGGGCGCGGCTTCGGCAGATCGCGCACGATCACCACGCGCTCTGGTTCCAGATCGTCGATCAGCACCAGTTCACGACCACGCTCGTCATATTGCGCACGGCGCAGAACCCGCCCCGAAGCATCGCGGATGGTGACAACCTGCGTGCCGTCGCGGCGCTCAACAATCGTGCGGGTCGAGCCGTCACGGTAGGTTTCGGTCCGCACGTTCGAGCCGGGCTGACGCAGCACCGCATCATCGTCCTTGTAGACCTGATACGTGCCATCGGGTTTCAGAACGACAACCCGGTCACCGGTGTTTGACACCACTTTCGCGGCTTCACGGCCCCGACGATCCTTGTTGTTGTCCTGAATGATCGCGCCGACGACCAAAGCGCCCAGCGCCACGAGACCAACTTTTTCCAGATCGGAAAGCCCACTCTTTTTCTTTTTGTCGCTGCCCAGCAACACCGGAGCCGCCGCGAATTCCTGCGTCGAGCTGCGCACCGCATTATCGTCGAGCATTTCGGTGACAGTGGCCACGGCATCCGCCGACGGCGCCTGATCTGCAGGTTTTTCGCCCTCGACCGCCGGAGTCGACAAAGCAGCAGCTGCACCCAGCGCCGCCGGATCAATGCCCTCGGGTTGATCAAGCAGGTTGGTCAGCGTCTGCACCTCGGTTTCCGAGGCCACCGGTACATCCACCGGCGTTGCGTTCGGATCAACAACGGTTTCAGCGGTTTTCAAGCCAGCCGAAGGATCAACCACGGTGCCATCAGCCTCGACCGCGATTTCCTTTTCCGCTTCTGCCAGCGACTTTTCCTGCTCGGCGGCCTTGGCGGTGGCTTCTTCTTCGGTCATCGCAGCGCCAGTGGCGGGATCAACTACCAAAGTCTCGCCCGTCGCCGGATCGGTCACGGTTGCGGGCAACACTGCCGCCTCTTCGGTGGCCGGATCCACAGGAGCCGTCTCGGCACTCGCCTCTGGAGTGGCACCTTCCTCAGCGGGAGCCGCTTGCTCGGTCGTAGCTGCTTCCTCGGTCGGGGCTGCGTCGGCGGGTTCATCCGCCGGGGCGGCCTCTGTCGCTTCCTCGGTGGGGGCAGCTTCGGTGGTGTCGGTCGCAGCCTCAGCCGGAGCTGGTTCCTCCACAGCTTCATCGGTTGGGGCAGCCTGAGCAGCCTCGTCCGCCGGGGCAGCTTCCATGCCCTCACCGGCTGCGGCCTCGTCAGACGCAGCCTCATCCGCCGGAGTAACCTCTTCAGTCGCGGCCTCAGAGTCAGCTGGCTGCTCTACAGCCTCTTCCATCGGGGCCTGATCAGTCGCTTCTTCAGCAGGAGCAGGTTCTTCAACAGGAATCTCTCCGGCTGGAGCCTCTGCCTGAGCCTGTGCTTCAGCTTCTGCCTGAGCCTGTGCCGCAGCTTCGGCGTCTGCCTGAGCCTGTGCTTCAGCATCCGCCTGAGCCTGTGCTGCGGCTTCTGCCTGGGCTTGTGCTTCGGCTTCTGCCTGAGCCTGTGCATCAGCTTCTGCCTGAGCCTGTGCTGCAGCTTCGGCGTCTGCCTGAGCCTGTGCTGCAGCTTCTGCCTGAGCCTGTGCTTCGGCCTCTGCCTGAGCCTGCGCTGCGGCTTCTGCCTGAGCCTGTGCTTCAGCCTCTGCCTGAGCCTGAGCTGCAGCTTCTGCTTGAGCCGCCATCTGCTGTTCTATCGCCTTGGCCTGATCGACGAACTGCGACGGATCGCAAGCGGCATCTGCGGTCGGTTCGCACAAAACCGAGCCATCTGCCGCCACGACGGCGCCCGAGTCAGTCAGGGTTTGCGCCTGCAATGGCCAAGGTTGCACGTTGAACATCGCCATAGACAGGGCCGTGGTGGTTCCAAGCAATCTTCTCATCGATCGTCCTTTCAAAACTCATGGCGGCCAGAGATCGAAACTGATTCCGAACTGGTCGCTGATCACGCATCAAAGCACAGGGTTGGCGGTGATATGCGATAACACCCCATAAACCGCAGGCCAGATTGGCCGGGTTTGGCGATGTTATCGGCTAGCAGTCCTCCCAGATCGCCTCCTGCGCCAAAATGGCATACCGCCTTAGCCAAGCAAAGTGCAATTTGCCCTACGCTTGCCAACGCACGCCTGAAGCATTGGTTCCCAAGCATCATAGCGCGTGGATCGCCGCCCGCATCGCCTGCACCCGTGCGCGGTTTTGCGCATGAACCGCCTCATAGGGCTCAAAGTACCGCAAGGTGCCATCTTTCAGCCAAGGCGCAATGATCTCGGCCATCGGGCGCGGATCAGCCGCTTGCAGATGCCGGATGTAATCGGCGGTCGCCGCCAGCAGCTTTGCGTTATAGCCACCCTGCGCGATCATCTCTGCAGCGCCGTGATTGGGCAGCACCCACTCCGCACCCAGTTCCGCCAACCGGTTAAGATCGCGCAAATGAATGTCGAACTCTTCGGGCGCGCCCACATAGGTCACGCAATCCTCAACCGTGTCGCCTGCAAGCAAGATCCGCCGATCAGGCAACCACAACACCGTCGCATCATCGGAATGAATATTGGCCGAGATCAACTCCACCGGCTCGCCACCCAGGTCAAGCCGCATGCGGTCTTCAAACACCGTATCCGGCAAGATCAACGGCGAGATCACAGGCAAGCCGTGATCTGTGCCTGCCTCTATCGCCGCCTGCCGCGCGGTCAGATGCCCCAAGGTGCGCGCATTGGCGATCACTTGACAGTCCGCAAACGCCTCGGTGCCCGCAACATGGTCCAGATGCCAATGCGACAGCACCACCCGGATATCAGTTACCCCGTGCCGTTCCAACTCGCTGCGGATAAATCGCCCATGCGGCACTGATACATGGCTGTCATAGACAATCGCCTGCCCGCCGGCGATCAATGCATAAGACGCGATCCCAAGCGAAAGTGCGCCGTCATCCACCCAATTTGGCTCCGCAGCAAAGCGGTGGCCTGCCACCCGCCCATCATAAAACGCCAAAATCCCCGGATGCGGTTCTAAAACCCGCAGCTGTGATAGCATCGCCATCCTCCCAAAACCCGCGCCATGCTTGCCCCCGGCGCAGCAATCGGTCAAGTTCAGCTTCTCTTGCTTTTCCTCTCTGCCCAAATATCCGTCGGAGGCTTCGAGCTTCCCGCCCAAATCCCGGAAGCCCCATGCGCGCCACCGCCCTTATCGGAGTGAAAAACGAAGCGGCCTTCCTGCTGGAATGGCTCGCGCATCACCGCGCCTGTGGCTTCAGCGATTTTCTGGTTTATTCCAATGATTGCAGCGATGGCACCGATTTGATGCTGGATCGGTTGGCGGCGCTAGGCTGGCTGACCCACATGCGCAACCCCGGTCCCCACCCCGAGGGGCCGCAATGGGCGATGTTGAAGGTTGCCGACAAACACCCGCTGATCGCACAATCCGATTGGGTGCTGGTTTGCGATATTGACGAATTCGTCAACATCCATGTTGGCGACCGCAGCCTTAACGCCTTGCTGACCGCCCTGCCCGATGCCACCGCGATTGCGTTGACGTGGCGGATGTTTGGCAATGCAGGTGTGATCGAGATTGCCGATCAACCGATCACCGAAACCTTCACCAAAGCCGCGGAAGCCAGTTTCGCTTGGCCATGGCGGGCGCAGTTGATCAAGACTCTGTTTCGCAATGACGGCACATACCGCAAACTTGGCGTGCACCGTCCGCGCAGCCCTGACCCCGCGCGCGCGGGCCAAGCACGCTGGTTTGATGGCTCTGGCAGGGCATTGCCGGATACGCCGCAAGGTCGGATTTTCTCGGATTACAGCCGCGACAATTACAAATTGGTGCAGTTGAACCATTATGCTTTGGGGTCAATGCAAAACTATCTTGTCAAAGCCGATCGCGGCCGCGCCAACCGTGACGCTTCAGCCTTTGACATGAGCTATTGGGTAGAGCGCAACTTCAACGAGGTTGAGGATCGCTCGATCCACAGCCTGAATTCCGCCACCCTGCGGGCCGAGCTTTTGGCCGATCCCGTCCTTGGCCCGTTGCATTACAAAGCCGTCGCATGGCGGCAGGCGCGCTTTGCCGAGCTGATGCAAGCCGAGCCGTGGCGGGCCCTGTTTGGTCGCCTGCTGATGACGCCAGCTTCGCATACACTTCAACCAGAGCGTGCACGTCACCTTCTTCGCTACGCCACAACCAGCAAAAAACCATGACATTTGAAACAGTCTTTAGAAACTGTTCCCAAGCGCGATGCCTTTCAGCCCCGAGTTTTGCTTGCCCGAATGGCGCAAAAAGCAGATTATAGCGCCAGAGTTTTGTGCTCCCGTAAAGCGTTGACTGGATATCATGATGACCGATCTTGCCGAAACCACTCAGCTGCCGCAGACCACGCAGCAGCCGCAGGATCATTTGTCGGCTGGCATCATGCTGGATGATGATGCAAGCGACCCCTATGAAATCTGGGAACAGCAGATGGAGCAGGCTACCGAAGAGGCAGGTTATTTCCACAGCGTCGGTGACAAGCATTGGGCCTATTTTGCCGATGAAAGCACTACCCTTCTGGTCAGTTTTGAAACCATCGCCTCGGTGCTGGCACGCCCCGGCCAGATGCCTTTGGCAGACAGTCTGGCAAAGGCGCATGGCTGGTCGGTGCTGAGCATTATTTCGGATGGCGACACCTGGTTCCGCGATCCGGCGGTGTATGGCTTCTTTGACCGTCAGGTTGACGATGCTTTCTTCGAAGATTTCGATCAGGTGCTGTTTTACGGCGCGGGCATGGGCGGTTATGCGGCCTGCGCCTTTGCGGTGACGGCGCCCGGCGCGCAAGTGCTGGCGCTCAACCCACGCGCAACGCTTGATCCGGCGCAAAGCCGTTGGGACAACCGCGATCGTGCGGCGCGGCGGTTGGATTTCACCTCGCGCTATGGCTATGCGCCTGACATGCTGGAAGGTGCGGCGCAGGCAGTGTTGATCCACGATCCAACCATTGCCACCGAAGCGATGCATGCAGCCCTGTTCCGCGCACCCTATATCACCAGAATTTCCACCCGATATATCGGGGACAGTGTGGAATCGGCGCTCAGTGCCACCAGCATCTTGCCAAAAATGGTTGATCTCGCGATGGCGGGCAATCTTTCGGCGGAAAGCTTTGCAAAACTATGGCGGGTGCGGCGCAACTACGGCCCCTACCTGAACAGCCTGCTTGCAAAGGCAGAAGGTGCGCGACGCGATCAACATGCGCTGATGATCTGCCGCTCTGTCACCAGCCGACTCAATTCGCGCAATTTTGCCCGGCGCTTGGCAAAGCTGAAGGAAAAACTGGCGACACCAGAGACAACCGAGGCTTAAAGCTGGACCGCGCAGGCGCTAGTATTCCTCGGCCATCGCTTTCAGGTCGGCCACACGCTGTTCGGTCAATCGCGCGCGGCATCCGTAGATCACCATAGGCTCGGCCGATCCGCCATGCATCGCATAGCCCTCGGCTGCGCAAGTTGCATCGCGGAACGTCACCCAAGCCCGCTGACCATCGCGCAGATACTCTGCAGCGCCGCGCTGCGATGCCTCAAGATCGTCATCAATGCCCTGCATCTGCTTGCGCGCCGCGGCATAGGCAGTGTTCAGCTCAGCATCCGCCGCCATCCAATCCTGCTCGGCGCAATAGGTCAGCTCCATCTGGCTTTCCGCAGTGCCGCAATCGACATCTTGCGCGGTGGCCGGCCACGCCATCAGCGAAATCACATAAGCCGCCCGATAAAAACCCATCATGTCCCCTATTCCGACCTGCAGGCCGCAAACCTAGCCCTGCGCCACCTTACGCTGCAACCGCTTGGCATTGGCACTGGTTTTGGCGCGCACCGGCTTCATCGCTGCCATCACCATGTCAGAAATGGTACCGCCCGCCATACCAATCCGCAACGCAGCCTGCGCCGAATCCATTCCAGCGCTTAGCTTTTCCGTCATCATGCGGTCTTGCTCGGCGGCAGACATAGGCCAAAATCCGGCCATACCCGCCAGACGCAACCCAATCACCAGCTGCGATTCCACCATGATCTGGCTCGCCTCCAGTGCTGGGGCCATAAAATCAAACGGAGTCATCAGCTTCATCGCGGTTTCCTTAACCCTTTGCGGCTACATGGCGCTTAATGCTGCGCCGCAGCAAGGGTATTCTCGCCTTGGCAGCCTGCGCCCAAGGGATAGCCGCGAAAAGCTAAGATCAAGTGTCGCATCCCTGCGCCACGCCCCCTAGAGAATCGCGTCAAGCTGCGCTATCTGCATCGCTATGACACACAGCCTCACGCTTCGCCGCCCCGATGACTGGCATTTGCACCTGCGCGATGGCGCGATGCTAAAGGGCGTTCTGCCCGAAACCGCACGACATTTCGCCCGCGCCCTGATCATGCCCAATCTGGTGCCGCCCGTAGTGACGGGTGCACAGGCGCAGGCCTACCGCGACCGCATCATGGCAGCCTTGCCAACTGGCTCGGCCTTCCAGCCGCTGATGACGCTGTATCTGACCGAGGCCACCGATCCCGCCGACGTGGCCGCCGCCGCCGCATCGGGTTTGGTGAAAGCGGTGAAACTTTATCCGGCAGGGGCCACCACCAACTCGCACTCCGGCGTCGCCGACTTCAGCAAAGTGCAAGCTGTGCTGGAAAAAATGGCCGAAATCGGCCTGCCTTTGTGCCTGCACGGCGAAGTCACTGACCCATCAGTGGATATTTTCGACCGCGAGGCAGTGTTTATCGACACGATCCTTGATCCGTTGCGCCGCCGAATCCCATCCTTGCGCGTGGTGATGGAGCATATCACCACCGAAGAAGGCGTGGCCTATGCCCGCAGCGGTGGTGATAATCTGGCGGCCACCATCACCACCCATCACCTGATTATCAACCGCAACCATATCCTCGCCGGTGGCATCAAGCCGCACTATTACTGTCTGCCCGTCGCCAAACGCGAAAAACACCGGCTTGCCTTGCGTGCCGCCGCCACCTCGGGCGAGGCGCGCTTCCTCTTGGGCACCGATTCCGCCCCGCATGTCGATGCGCTGAAAGAACACGCCTGCGGCTGCGCCGGTTGCTTCACCGCCACCAACACCATGCCGCTGCTTGCGCATGTTTTCGAGGAAGAGGCGGCGCTGCATAATCTGGAATCCTTCGCCGCGCTGAACGGTCCCGCCTTTTACCGTCTGCCGGTGAACGAGGGCCACATCACTCTTGTCAAACACGAACAACCGCAAAGCTTCCCCGAGAAAATCCTCACCGAAGCAGGCCCCGTTACCGTCTTCAACCCAGGCTTCCCTGTGCATTGGCATGTCGAAGCCTAAGTCCGCCGCATTTCACACCAGTCTGAATTTCACATTGGTCTAAATATCCCCGCCGGAGGCTCTTGTCGCCTGCCCCTGCCCGCTCCGTCGGGATATTTATGCCAGTCTGAAAGCCCAAAAAGGAACCGTCATGATCCCGACCAGCTTTCCACCGAAAGAAGAAATCGCCCGCCTCACCGCACGCGCGCTGCTGGAAATCAAGGCGGTGCATTTCAACGCCGAAACCCCGTTTACCTTGGCCAGCGGCCTGCCCAGCCCGACCTATATCGACTGCCGCAAGCTGATCTCTTACCCGCGCATCCGCGCCACATTGATGGATTTCCTGACCATCACCGTCATGCGCGACGCAGGCTTTGAAGCGTTTGACAATATCGCAGGTGGCGAGACCGCAGGCATCCCCTTTGGCGCTTGGGTGGCTGAACGTTTGGCGCTGCCGATGACCTATGTGCGCAAAAAACCTAAGGGTTACGGCCGCAATGCCAGGATTGAGGGCGAAATGACACCCGGCCAGCGCGTGCTGCTGGTCGAGGATCTGACCACCGATGGCGGATCCAAACTGTCCTTCGTCGATGCGATCCGCGAAACCGGTGCCTCTTGCGCCCATACGGCGGTGATTTTCTACTACGGCATTTTTCCCGAAACCACCCAGCGTCTTGCCGATCACGGCGTCGCCTTGCATCATTTGTGCACTTGGTGGGACGTGCTGGCCGAAGCCCGCGCCCAAGGCAGTTTTGATGCCAAAACCCTGACCGAGGTGGAAAGCTTCCTGAACGATCCGCGCGCTTGGCAAGCCGCCCGCGCACCGAAGTAATCCACAGAAATCTAACGCGAAGGCACTTCACCGACCTGTGGATGGCCTGTGGGCAAGTTTTTGCCCGAATCGAGCGAGGAAGCCGTAGTTTGTGGAAAATCTCCAAACCCTGCCCAAATGTGGTAGGGTTTGATCAAGACATATGGCAACACACAGCAAAATCCCGCGCTTTTCCACAGCCTTATTCCTGCCTTGCGCCACCAATCCAATCAGCGCAAGCACACCAGCAACGTCACACGCACGACCGCCTTAGGGAAGACCATGAACGAACTCGCCACCCTTCGCCCGATGCCGCCCGCCGTGTCCGCCGCAGCCCTCGAAACCGAGGCGTTGCCGCATAATATCGAGGCCGAGCAGCAGCTGCTTGGTGCGATCCTGACCAATAATGATGTCTATGACCGCATCGCATCCTTGGTGAAGCCAGAGCATTTCTTCGACCCGGTCCACCAACGCATCTTTGAACGCGCCGCCGCGCGTATTCAGAAAAACGCTCTCGTCTCGCCCGTCACCCTGAAAATCTATTTCGAGGATGATGACGGTTTGAAAGAATTGGGCGGCCCGTCCTATCTCGTTCGTCTCGCCGGGGCCGCGATCTCGTCCTATGCAGCCCGCGATTACGCGCAGATGATCTATGACCTTGCTGTGCGCCGCGAGCTCATGTCGCTGGGCCGCGATCTGACCGCTAAAGCCGCCAAGGTCGAGATTGATTCAGAGCCGAAAGATCAGATCATCGAGGCCGAACAGCGCCTCTATAAGCTCGGCGAACAAGGTGTGGCCGAGCGCGGGTTTCAGTCCTTCCTGAAAGCCGTGACCGAAGCCGTCAACGTCGCCAACGCCGCCTATCAGCGCGGTGGTGGTCTTGCCGGCATCTCGACCGGCCTGATTGATCTCGATAAAAAACTCGGCGGCCTGCACGCCTCTGACCTTCTGATCCTCGCCGGGCGACCCTCAATGGGTAAGACCTCACTCGCCACCAACATCGCCTTCAACATCGCCAAAGCCTACAAACGCGGCCGCACCCATGACGGCCACGAAGGCGCGGTTGAAGGCGGCGTCGTCGGATTCTTCAGCCTTGAGATGAGCTCGGAGCAACTCGCCGCGCGTATTCTTTCTGAGGCATCAGAAGTCCCTTCTGAACAAATCCGCCGTGGCGACATGCAGGAATTTGAATTCCGCAAATTCGTGGAGGCAGCTAAATCCTTGGAATCCTGCCCGCTTTATATCGACGACACCCCCGCGCTGCCGATCAGCCAAGTCGCCGCCCGCGCCCGCAGGCTGAAGCGTACGCATGGGCTTGATGTTTTGATCATCGACTATCTCCAACTCTTGAAAGGCACCGGGAAAGGCGACAACCGTGTGCAGGAAGTATCGGAGATCACCCAAGGCCTGAAGGCGATCGCCAAAGAACTCAACATCCCGGTAATCGCGCTCAGCCAGCTGTCACGTCAGGTGGAAAGCCGCGAAGACAAACGCCCGCAACTGTCCGATCTGCGCGAATCCGGCTCGATCGAGCAAGACGCGGATGTGGTGATGTTCGTCTACCGCGATGAGTATTACAAAGAACGCGAAAAGCCCGGCGACCACGAGTTGGAAAAAATTGCCCAGTGGCAAGTGGTGATGGAACAAGTGCGTGGCAAGGCCGAAGTCATCATCGGCAAACAGCGCCACGGGCCCATCGGATCGGTAGAACTGTCGTTCGAGGGCCGCTTCACCCGCTTTGGCAACCTCGCGCAACAATGGCAAGGCTCCGGCCCTCGCGACGACGTCGGCTTCTAAGCGCGCCGCAGACTGGCGCAGCAAATCGGGCCGGCCAAACCATTCCGGGTCAGCGAGACTCTGGACAGGCAACACTCTGGGCCAGAAAGCGAAAGCGCTGATCGTCATCGCTGGCCCCACTCGCCTCAACCGCACTCAAAAACCCCTACCCAATTGCTCTTTTCAAAATACTCCCGCCGGAGGCTCCCCCGCCCCCAAAAACCATCACCCCCCACGGAAAGGTCCGCGGCAGCAGCGATCGCGTGGTGGCTCGATGCCACCCAAGATCGCCCTAGTTCATGCCGAGCGAAGAATTCCCCCTTGACCCCGCGCGCGGCCCTGTCAAAACCGCAATATGGCAACAGCAACTCTCTCCATCGACCTCGACGCCATCGCCGCCAACTGGCGCGCTTTGGATAAAGCCTCCGCTTCGGGGGTGCAGACCGCTGCGGTGGTCAAAGCAGATGCATACGGGCTTGGCATCACCCGCGTCGCGCGCGCGCTGGCGCAAGCAGGGGCGCGGCGGTTCTTCGTCGCCGTCGCCGAAGAAGGCGCAACCCTGCGGCAAGTCCTCGGCCCTGGCCCGCAAATCTGCATCCTGTCGGGCCATATGGGCGGCGACACCGATATGATCGGCGATCTTGACCTCACACCAATGCTGAACAGCCTTGATCAGGTCACCCGCCATCTCGAATCGCTGCCCGGCCATGCCTTCGGTGTGCAGCTTGATACGGGCATGAACCGGCTTGGCATGGAAGAACCCGAATGGGAAGCGATTGCCCCCTTTGTGCTGGAGGCTGGCCCAGAGCTGCTGATGTCGCATCTGGCTTGCGCCGATGATCCCGACCACGGCCTGAATGAAACCCAGCTTGCCACCTTCCTTGCGATGACCAATGGCACCGGCGTGCCGCGCAGCTTGGCCGCAACTGGCGGTATCCTTTTGGGTCCGAAATACCACTTCGATCTGACCCGCCCCGGCGTTGGCCTGTTCGGGGGCCGCCCGTATGAGGCTGCACGCCCCGCCGTCACCCTGTCGCTGCCGGTGATCCAGACGCGTCAAGTCGCCGCGGGCGAAGCGGTGGGCTATTCCAGCACATGGATTGCCGATGCGCCCAGCACCGTGGCGACGGTTTCGGCGGGGTATGCCGACGGTCTGCCTCGTACACTGTCCAACGCAGCTGTGCTCTGGGATGGCGACACGCCCTGCCCGCTGATTGGCCGCGTTTCGATGGATCTGATCACCGTTGATATCAGCCATCTGGCGCAGGTGCCGCGCTATCTTGACATTATCGGCCCTAATCAAACCGTGGACGAACTGGCGGATATTGCGGGCACTATCGGCTATGAAATTCTGACTGGACTGAGCCCGCGCTACATCCGCCGCTATTACGAGGGCACTGCGTGAGCCTGCTTGCTTTGCCCGAAACCGCGCTTGCCAGCCTTGGCCGTGCCTGCTTTGCCGGATTGGCGGCGGTGGGGCGGGTCGCCATTTATGCAGCTGTGACGCTGTGGCATATCATCCGCCCACCTTTTTATGGGCGCGAATTTTTCAGCGCCTTGCTGTCGGTCGGCTGGCTGTCGCTGCCGGTGGTGGGGCTGACTGCGATCTTCACTGGCGGCGCTTTGGCGCTGCAAATCTACGCCGGCGGCCAACGCTTTTCTGCCGAGGCCGTGGTGCCGCAAATCGTCGCCATTGGCATGGTGCGCGAACTTGGCCCGGTGCTGGTTGGCCTGATGATCGCCGCCCGCGTCACATCTTCCATCGCTGCCGAGATCGCCACGATGAAAGTCACCGAACAAATCGACGCTTTGACCACGCTCTCCACCAACCCAATGAAATACCTCACCGTTCCGCGCGTGCTGGCGGGGTTTCTGACAGTGCCGTTACTGGTTGGTGTCGGCGACATCATCGGGATCATGGGCGGCTTTCTGGTTTCGACCGAACAACTTGGCTTCAACCGCGCCAGCTATATCAAGAACACCGTCGATTTCCTGCAAACCGCCGATGTCGTGTCATCGCTGATCAAAGGGGCGGTATTCGGTTTCATCGCCACGCTGATCGGCTGCTATTACGGTATGAACTCGGGTCGGGGCGCGCAGGGCGTGGGGTCCGCCACCAAAAACGCCGTGGCGACCGCATCCATCCTGATCCTTGCGGCGAATTTCGTGCTGACCTCGGTGATGTTCGGACAATGATAGAGCTTTCAAACGTCGCAAAGACCTTCGGCAAGAACCGCGTCCTGCGTGGCGTCAATCTGACCATCCCGCGCGGGCAAAGCATGGTGGTGATCGGCGGCTCTGGCACCGGAAAATCGGTGCTGCTAAAGTCGATTCTTGGCCTAGTCACCCCGGATTCCGGGCGCATCACCTTGGATGGCTCGGATGTGCGCGAGGCCAACCGCGATGCGTTTCTGGCCCGCTTTGGCATGCTGTTCCAAGGTGGCGCTTTGTTCGACAGCCTGCGCGTCTGGGAGAATGTCGCCTTTCGCCTGATGCGCGGCGCGACCAAGCGTCCAAAGGATGAAGCCCGCGCCATCGCCATCGAAAAGCTGCGGCGCGTGGGGTTAAAGCCCGAAACCGCCGACCAGTTTCCGGGTGAACTTTCCGGTGGCATGCAAAAGCGTGTGGGCCTTGCCCGCGCGATTGCTGCAGAACCCGAGATCATTTTCTTTGACGAACCGACCACTGGCCTTGATCCGATCATGTCCGGCGTGATCAACGCCCTGATCCGCGAGATCGTCACCGAAATGGGGGCCACAGCCATGACGATCACGCATGACATGTCGTCAGTCCGCGCCATCGCTGACCGTGTGGCGATGCTGCATGATGGGCTGATCCGCTGGACTGGCCCGGTTTCCGAGATGGATCAGGCTGACGATCCGTATTTGCAGCAATTCATCCATGGCCGCGCCGAAGGCCCGATTGAATCCGTCAGATGACACCGCTGCTCAGCCTTGGCAGTGACCTGATCGCGCTTTTGGCGCGACCGCTGCCCAGCCTTGCTGCAGCCCTGCTGCCCGCGTGTATTGCCGTGGCAGGGATCGCCAGTCTGCGCGCCCGCTCGGATGACCGGATTTTGGCTTGGGTGCAGATCATCACCAGTATCGCGCTCACGCTATGGATGCTGGCGCCCTGGCATCCGACCGAGGCCGATGTTCTTGGTATGAACCGCTCGATGACTTTGTTCAGCTTTGGCTACGTGCTGCAGGATTGGCTGCGCGAGGCATGGCGTTCCGGGCTGCACCCTCGCTGGGCACATCTGTCGGTGATTCTCTCGGCAGCCCTGCTGGTCGCGGCGCTGGCTTATACCGCGTTCAGCGCCTGAGCCATGCGGTTTCCCGCAAGGGTTGCAGCACTGTTTCTTAAGCAGAAACAACCCCGGCTGTAGGTGCCGGTTTGATCGCTAACGCCCTTTGCGGTAAGGAAAATATTTGCAAAAATCGCTGCGATTGGAAAGGTATAGGCAAAGCCAGCGGGGATAGGCTTGGGTTGTGTCGATGGTGCGGGGATAAATCATGTCGGTGAACTGGCGCGAAACAATGCAAGCTGCGCGCGCAGCTGTGCAAACCGGGGCGCAGGGGCTGATCGTCATTGTGGCGCTGGGGTTAAGTGTTGCGACGCTGGCAGCCTCCCTTGGTCTGATCCCATGGCCTCAGATTGCATTGTTCTTTGGCGGCCAAGCTGTGCCCAACGCCGGCATGTGGCTGCAGATCGGCCTGACCCTGTTGCTGGTCCTGATGACGTTCTTTCTGCCCTCAAACATCCGCATGGCCCAGCTGGAACGCAGCCATCGCAGCTTTGCGGTTGGCATGGCCGATGTGGCGCAAGCCTATGCCCACGCCCATGCTGCCGATCGCGCCGGGGTGTTCGCCTTGTCGGGCGAATTCGAGTCCATGCGCGCACGGATGGAGCATCTGCGTCAGCATCCCGATTTCCAGCATCTTGAGCCCGAACTGCTGCAACTCGCCGCCCAAATGAGCATTGAGACCCGCGATCTGGCCCGCGTCTACTCCGATCTAAAAGTCGCCCGGGCCAAGGATTTCTTGCGCCAGCGGCAGGAAGAGGTGCAAAATCTGACCGACCGCCTCGCCATCGCGCGCCGCACCTGTGACGAGCTGCGCCGCTGGATGGGCGATGTCCAAGCCGAAGAAAACCTCGCCCAGATCCAGATGAAACGCCTTGAGGCTGATTTGAAGGAAATTCTGCCGACTTTGGGTTATGACTTTGATCTGGAAGATCACAAAGATGAATACAAAGACGCCAATGTGGTGTCGTTGCCAAAACCCGGGAAAGGGCTGGATGCGGCAACTCCCTGATCGCAGCGCGGCTTGACGAAACAGTGACAATCCCGCAGCACAGCACGATGAAATACGCCAATCTCGCCCTGCTGGTCCTGCTGCCGATTGCATGGTTCGCGCCACTGCTCCGCGCGGCGCTGCTGCCAATCTTTGGCATGGATGAAATATCTGTCATCACCGGCCTGCAATCTTTGTGGGGCACCGACCCCGGCTTGGCCCTGCTGGTGACCTTTTTGGCAATCTTCGCGCCCTTCGCCAAAATCCTTGGCCTTGCCCTGATCCACTTTGGCCTGCTTTCCCCCAAAACCCTGCCCACGCTGCAAATTTTGGGCAAACTCGCCATGGCCGAGGTGTTCTTGCTGGCGCTTTACATCGTCATCGCCAAGGGGGCGGGCTATGTCACGATTGAAACCGCTTGGGGGCTTTATCTGTTCACCGCCTGCATTGCCGCGTCCATCTTCATCGCGCACAAAACGGAAACATCTTGAGCCGCCCCCGATTTCCGGGCATCTAACGCCATGAGCAAAAATTCTCCCAGTTTCACCTGCACCACCTGCGGCGCATCCCATCGCAAATGGATCGGCAAATGCGAAGGCTGCGGCGGCTGGAACACCCTGATTGAGGAAGCGCCGCTGTCCGCAGGCCCGAAAGCCTTGGGCAGCAAAGGCCGCGCCATCCATTTGACCGACCTTGCCACGGTGGGTGAGGCCCCGCCCCGCGCCTCGTCCGGCATTGAAGAATTGGACCGTGTGCTGGGCGGCGGCCTTGTGCCAGCATCCGCTATCCTTGTCGGCGGCGATCCCGGCATCGGCAAATCCACCCTGCTTTTGCAAGCCGCCGCATCGTTTTCGCGGCACGGCGTCAAATGCCTGTATATCTCGGGCGAAGAAGCCACTGCCCAAGTGCAGATGCGCGCGCAACGCCTTGGGCTGACCGAATCCCCGGTCGCCTTGGGCGCAGAAACCAACCTGCGCGACATCTTGACCACTTTGGATACCGAACGCCCCGGCCTTGCGATCATCGACTCTATCCAGACCATGTGGCTCGATACAGTCGATTCCGCCCCCGGTTCCGTAAGCCAAGTCCGCGCCGCCGCACATGAACTTGTCACTTTCGCCAAACGTCGCGGTGTCGCGGTGATCCTTGTTGGCCATGTCACCAAAGATGGGCAGATCGCAGGCCCGCGCGTCGTCGAACATATGGTTGACACTGTGCTGTATTTTGAGGGCGAGCGTGGCCACCAGTTCCGCATCCTGCGCGCTGTGAAAAACCGCTTCGGCCCCGCAGATGAAATTGGCGTGTTCGAGATGACAGGCGACGGGCTGCAACAAGTGCTTAACCCCTCGGCGCTATTCTTGTCGGAACGCGGCCAGCCCTCTCCCGGCTCTGCGGTTTTCGCGGGCATTGAAGGCACCAGACCGGTCTTGACCGAAATTCAGGCCCTCGTGGCCCCCTCGCCGCTTGGCACCCCACGGCGCACTGTCGTCGGCCTCGACTCAGGCAGGCTCTCAACAATTCTTGCCGTGCTGGAAGCCCGCTGCGGCATCCCTTTCGCAGGGCTTGATGTGTTCCTCAACGTCGCAGGCGGCATGCGCGTCACCGAACCCGCCGCCGACCTTGCCGTGGCAGCCGCCCTGATTTCCGCCCGCGAAGACATCGCTGTGCCCCCGGAAACAGTGTTATTCGGAGAAATCAGCCTTTCAGGGGCCCTCCGTCCGGTCAGTCAGACCGAAAACAGGTTGAAAGAAGCCGCAAAACTTGGTTTCTCACAGGCAATCGCGCCCAAAGGGTCAAAGCTTGGGCAGGTCGAGGGCATGAACGTGCGGCAGATGCCGGATCTCACCGCTTTCGTAGGTGAAATATTTGGGGCGGGCTAAGCCTTAAGGAGCGGAAGATGGAAGGTTTTACCATTGTTGATGCGGGCGTTGCTGGCATCATCGTGCTATCTGCGGTGCTTGCCTATTCGCGCGGCTTCGTGCGCGAGGTTATGGCGATTGTCGGCTGGGTCGGCGCTGCCGTGCTGGCCTATATGTTCGCAGCCCAAGCGCAGCCCTTGGTCAAAGAGATCCCCGCTGTCGGTAAATTTCTTGAAAACTGCGAACTTTCCTTGATCGCAGGCTTCGCCGCCGTGTTTGCCGTGGGCCTGATTGTCGCGGCGCTGTTCACCCCGTTGTTTTCATCGGTCGTGCAACGCTCGGTTCTGGGCGGACTTGATCAGGGCTTGGGATTTTTGTTCGGCGTGGTGCGCGGCGTGGTTCTGGTTGCCATCGCCTTCATGGTATATGATCGCGCCGTCGCCGCAAACACCGTGCCGCAGGTGGACAATTCGCGCTCTGCGAAGATTTTCGCGTCGTTTCAGGGTGACATCGACTCGGCGGTGCCAACCGATGCGCCGAATTGGGTTGTTGCCCGCTACAACGAGCTGACCGCGACCTGCGCCGCAACCACCCCCGTCACCGGGGAGCCTGCGCCAGCCGCCGAACCCGCGCCCGCAACTGCGCCGTAAGCTGTGCTTTATCCATGCGGCACGACGCACCCGCCCGACAAAGGCGGGTGCGTCGTGCTTTGATCCGCGGGATCTGCCCCACTGGGCGCAACACTGCCATGCAAGCGCGCGCAACTGCTTGTAACTGCGCAGCCAGTGCCTATGTCACCGCAATGACTTACCCTGCGAAACTGATAGCCCTTGCACAGCCGCTCTGCTGCATTGCAGCACTAGACGCGCTTTCTGGGGGTGACAGCGCCGTCAGTTCAGCCTAAAGGGAAGGCGCAGAACGAACCCGGAATCGGAGGCTCCATGCAACCTTTCTATGCCCATCCTTTCGACGATGATAAGCTGAAAGAGGAGTGCGGTATTTTCGGCGTGATCGGCGTCTCGGATGCCTCAAATTTCACCGCGCTCGGCCTGCATGCGCTACAACATCGCGGCCAAGAGGCCGGCGGCATCGTCAGCTACGACCCATCGACCGGCTTCAATTCAGCCCGCCGCTTTGGCTATGTGCGCGACAATTTCACCAAAGCCGATGTGATGGAAACCCTCCCGGGCTCGCTTGCCATCGGCCACGTCCGCTATTCCACCGCCGGATCGAAAGGGGCTACCGCAATCCGCGACGTCCAACCTTTCTTTGGCGAATTCTCGATGGGCGGTGCCGCAATCGCCCATAACGGCAACCTAACCAACGCAGCCGCCCTGCGGCGCGAGCTGATCGAGCGTGGCAGCATCTTCCAATCCTCGTCAGACTCCGAATGTATCATCCACCTGATGGCCCGCTCTATCCAGAAAAACATCTCCGAACGCATCAAGGACGCCTTGCGCCGGGTCGAGGGTGCGTTTTCGGTCGTGGCAATGACCCGCACCAAGTTGATCGGCGTACGCGACCCCCTGGGCGTCCGCCCGCTGGTTTTGGGCCGCATAGGTGATTCTGCCTGGGCGCTCAGCTCGGAGACCTGTGGCCTCGACATCATCGGAGCCGAGTTCGTGCGTGAGATCGAGCCCGGCGAAATGGTCGTGATCGAAGACGGCAAAGTAAACTCCACCCGCCCCTTCGCCCCCGCCAAATCCCGCTTCTGCATCTTTGAACACGTCTATTTCAGCCGCCCCGACAGCATCCTCGGTGGCCGCTCGGTCTATGAGACCCGCCGCGCCATCGGCGTGGAACTTGCCAAAGAGGCTCCGGTTGACGCCGATTTGGTCTGTCCCGTCCCCGATTCAGGCACACCCGCCGCCATTGGCTACAGCCAGCAATCCGGCATCCCCTACGCCATGGGCATCATCCGCAACCAATATATGGGCCGCACTTTTATTGAACCCAGCGAGTCGATCCGCAACATGGGCGTGCGGCTGAAGTTGAACGTCAACCGCGCGCTGATCAAAGGCAAACGGGTGATCCTCGTGGACGATTCCGTTGTGCGCGGCACCACCAGCCGCAAGATCAAAGACATGATCCTTGAGGCAGGCGCCGCCGAAGTCCACTTCCGCATCGCTTCGCCCCCAACCGCATGGCCTTGCTTTTACGGCGTAGATACGCCCGAGCGCAGCAAACTTCTCGCCGCCACTATGACCGAAGAAGAAATGCGTGAGTGGATCGGCGTCGACAGCCTCAAATTCATCACCCTCAACGGTCTGTACCGTGCCGCTGGTGAGGCCAATGGCCGCGATGACGCATCGCCGAAGTATTGCGACGCCTGCTTCTCGGGTGATTACCCGATTGCCCCCTTGGACAAGTTGGAAGAAGGTTTCCAGATGAAAGCCGCCGAATGAGCGCAGAGGTAGAAATCTACCTCTCCGCCCTTCCAAGCGCCTTCCGGGCCGCCGCCGAAACCCTGCGCGCCCAGCTGAAAGCCTTGCTGCCCGACCATATCGAATGTCTGTCTTACGCGATGCCGGGCTTTCGAGAACCGAAACCAAAGGGAAAGATGGTCGCGGGCTACGCGGCCTTCACCCGCCATCTCGGCCTCTACCCACATTCCGGTAGCATCATTCCGCAAATTAGCTGCACCCCGTTCAAAACCTCAAAATCCGGCGTGCTGTTCACTCCCGAAAATCCGCTTTTCACCGCGCTGATCACTCAGATCATCCGTGCCCGCCAAGCCGAATTGTCGAAATAACCCAAAGTTGCGTGCCCCACCCATGACCCCAGTATGCGTGCTCTGCAAATGACCCAGGTATTCGTGCTCTGCACAGGCCGTTGCGGCTCCAAAACCTTCACCCGTGCCGCCGAGCATATGACCAATTTCACGGCCAAGCATGAATCACGCACCCATCTGCTGGGGGCCAACCGCTTTGCTTACCCGGTCAATCATATCGAAATCGACAACCGACTGGCTTGGTGGACAGGCAAGCTCAATCAAGCCTATGGCGACACACCGTTCTATGTCCACCTCACCCGCGACCGCGATGCGGTGATAAAATCCTATGTTGCGCGCAAGAACTACGGGCTCGTCAAAGCCTACCGCGAGACCATGTTGTGCAATTTGCCGCTGCGCAAACCCAACACCGACATCACAGCAATTGCCGAGGATCTGGTCGATACCATCACCAGCAACATCACATATTTTCTGCGCGACAAAACCCGGGTGATGCAGATGCGGATGGAGACCATGGAACAGGATTTCCCCGCATTCTGGGATTGGGTCAGCGCAAAAGGCGATCTTGCCGCCGCGATGACCGAATGGACCGTGCGTCACAACGCGACAGAGTAAAACCGTCCGCACATGCGCCGCCCCCTTGCCCTTTCACATTGGCTCAAATATCCCCGCCGGAGGCTCTTAAAGGCCGCCAAGATCCAGCCGCCGAAAGGATAAACCATGACCGAACGCCTCGCCCTGATCACTGGAGCATCGCGCGGCCTTGGTGCCGCGATGGCCGAACAGCTGGCCGCGCGCGGATGGCATGTCGTGGCGGTCGCCCGCACGGTTGGTGGGCTGGAAGACCTAGACGACCGCGTCAAAACCCTGAAATTGCCCGGCTCGGGCGGGCTGACCCTTGCGCCAATGGATGTGACCAATGATGACGCAATGCGGCATCTGTGCCTGTCGATCCACCAGCGTTGGGGCCATCTGAACCTGTGGCTGCACACGGCGATCCATGCGGCCCCGCTCGCCCCTGCGGGCTCGGTGGATGTGAAGGATTGGGAGAAAAGCATCGCCACCAACACCCGCGCCACCGGCACGCTGATACCGATGATTGAGCCCTTGCTGCGTGCGGGCGATGGCAAGGCGGTGTTCTTTGACGATCCCCGTGCGGGTGAGAAATTCTTTGGAGCCTATGGCGCAAGCAAAGCCGCGCAGATCGCACTTGCGCGCAGCTGGGCCGCCGAGAATGTCAGCATCGGCCCGCAAGTCAGCATCGTGACGCCAAACCCGATGCCCACCGCTACGCGCGCCCGCTTCTATCCGGGTGAGGATCGCGCGCCCCTGTTCGCGCCGCGCGACGAGGCCGCCCGCCTGCTCGACCTGCTGTAACGACGCCCGCCAAACGCTCGGAGTTTTACGAGAAGTTCGCTGCACGATTTCTGCCGCAGCAAAGTCGCTGGCATTCAGGCGTTCAGTGCCGCTTCCATCGCCGCCCACAACGGGGCCAACGGCTCGATCCCCACCGACAAACGGATGAATCCGGGGGCGACTTTATCGCCCCACCGCGCCCGCCGCTCGCCCGAAGTATGGGTGCCGCCGAAACTGGTCGATTGCACGATATAGGGACATTCCATCAAGAACCGCTCGGCCCGCGCTTCGTCGGCCAATTCAAAGCCGATCAAAAAGCCAAACCCAGACATTTGGGCTTTTGACACCGGATAGGACGCATCGCCCACCAGCCCCGGATAGCGCAGGTTTGCGACGGCTTTATGCGCCGCCAATCGTTCCGCAATCATGCCCGCGCTGGCGCACATGCGTTGCAAGCGGAGCTCCAGCGTCTCGATGCCGCGATGCACTTGCCAGGCTTCAAACGGCCCCGGAACCGCCCCCGACAACCGCCGCCAATCGCGTACCCGTGCCATCAAAGCGGCGTTGCGCCCTGCAACATGGCCAAACAAGACATCTGAATGTCCCGCAGGTGCCTTGGTATCTGCGGCCACCACCAGATCGGCCCCCAGATCCAAGGGGCGCTGCAACAGCGGCGTCATCGTGGTGTTGTCAACGATCACCAGAGCCCCGGCCGCGTGGGCGCGAGCGGATACTGCGGCAATGTCGACCACGTCGAGACCGGGGTTGGAGGGGGTTTCGAGATAGACCACGCTTGCCCCGGTAAAATCATGGGCCGCGTAGTCGGCGGTGGCAATCTGAATCACCTCGACACCGAAAGGCGCGAGAAACCCCTCAGACAGAACCCGCGTCACATAATAGCCGTCGGCAGGAATGATCAGCTTGGCTCCGACCTTCAACGTCGCCATCAGCGCCGCCGAAATCGCGGCCATGCCTGAGGGAAAGCTGACGGTCTCGGCATCTTCCAGCAGGGCTAGCTGATCTTCGACCGCCTCCCAAGTGGTCATGCCGTTGCGGCCGTAGATGTGGCTGGCCCCCCCAACCTCGGGCAAATGAAAGGTCGCCGCGGGGACGATCGGCAGGCTGATCGGATCGCCCTTTTTCAGGCCCGCGCTGCGGTGGTGCAGCAGTTGGGCGGCGCGGGTTTGAGAGGCTTTATCCATCGCTCTTCCTGTGGTCCCAACTCGGGACCAAAAAACCATAATTTATTTCAATGGGTTAGGGTGGTGCCTTTAACACATTTTTAACAGTTTCGCCGAAAAGCCACCCCTTGTGCAAGCCGCTATTCCAGCCGCGCGGGGAAGCCTTCGGCACGCAGATCGGTGCCGAGCAGGTCTTCCAGCAGTTTGGCGATCATCGGCGATTGTGCTTCACCACCGTAGGCGGCTTTCGCGGCGATATAAGTCTGGTTGGTCATCGACGCGAGGTCCAAAGGCACGCCAAACTCGCGGCCAAAGCCCAAGGCAAAGCCCAAATCTTTCAGCGCCAGATCAACATTGAACGCCACATCATATGACCCGTTCAGGATCAGCGCGCCTTCGGTTTCATGCACGAAACTGTTGCCGGACGAGGCCGCAATCGCGGCATGCGCCTGCGCCAGATCAAGGCCCCCACGTTTGGCCAGCATCAAAGCCTCGGACGTGGCTTTCAGGTGGATGAAGGCCAGCATATTGGTGATCACTTTGATAATGCAGGCTGATCCCAATGGCCCCATGTGGAAAATCTTGTCACCCATCGCCTGCATCGCGCCAAAGTGCAGGTCGAACAGGTCGCGGTCGCCGCCCGCAAGCATGGTGATCTTGCCCTGATAGGCCAGATGCACGCCGCCTGTGACGGGAAGCTCCATCATCCGCACGCCCGCATCTGCCGCGACGGCGGCGAGTTTCAGCACCTCATCCCGGCCCAAGGTGGACATCTCAAGCCACGAGGCACCTTGTTTCATCTGTGGCAGGATGGCGCGCAGCACCTTTTCCGACACAGTGGGCGATGGCAGGCAGGTGATCACATGATCGACCGAGGCGGCCAAAGCCTCGGCACTGGTCGCCAAAACTGCGCCTTGGGCGATCAGAGGAGCTGCCAAAGCTGGATTCAGATCATAGACCGTGACCTGAAAGCCTGCCTTCAGCAAACAGCCCGCACAGGCGGCCCCGAGGTTGCCAAGGCCGATGTATCCGTAATGCATAATTTTCCCTTTTGCCGCCCCAAGGCGATTTTCGCGCGAAAATCGTGTCCGGATTTCGCGCGAAATCCGTTTTATACGCCGAAGCCGACGATGCCCTTGATTTCGCAGAAATCATGGATGCCCCAATCGGCATATTCGCGCCCGTTGCCGGATTGCTTATAGCCACCGAAGGGTGCCGAGGTGTCCCAATCAGGATAGTTCAGGTTCACTGTGCCCGCGCGCAATTTACGCGCGATGGGTTTGGCATCTTCAACCGGGCCCGCGATATAGGCGGCCAAGCCGTAGACCGTATCATTGGCCATGGTCACGGCCTCATCCAAGCTGTCATAGGGCAGGATCGCCAGCACTGGGCCGAAGATTTCTTCCTTGGAAATCGTCATCTCGTTCTTCACATCGCCAAAGATCGTGGGTTTGGCGAACCAGCCGTGGTTCAGGCCAGCCGGACGGCCAATACCGCCTGTGACCAAGGTTGCGCCTTCGTCAATCCCGGCCTGAATCAGGCGCTGCACCTTTTCCCACTGGGTTTTGGAGATCAGCGGCCCCATCGTTGTCGTCTCAAGCGTCGGATCCCCCGGCAGCAAAGCCTCGGCGGTTTCTTTTGCCACCGCCAAAGCCTGTGCCTGCTGCGCACGCGAGACAAACATCCGCGTCGGTGCGTCACAAGATTGGCCGGTGTTGGACATGATCGCATTGACGCCAGCCGCCACTGCAGCCGCGATATCCGCCGTAGGCAGGATGATATTGGCCGATTTGCCGCCCAATTCCTGCGCCACACGCTTCACCGTTGGGGCAGCAGCAGCAGCCACGGCGGTGCCTGCACGGGTCGATCCGGTGAAGGACACCATATCAACCTCGGGGTGCGACGACATCCGCGCGCCAACTTCCGGCCCGGTGCCGTTCACCAAGTTGAACACGCCCGGCGGCACGCCAGCGGCATGGCAGACTTCGGCGAACAACACGCCCGACAACGGCGCAATTTCGGACGGCTTCAGCACCATGGTGCAGCCTGCGATCAGCGCTGGCGCCACTTTGCAAGCGATCTGGTTCATCGGCCAGTTCCACGGTGTGATCAGAGCGCAGACGCCGATGCCTTCATGCACGATGCGCGTGGTGCCGCGATCATATTCCCACGCCATTTCCTCGGCAGCTTTGATCGTCGCCTCGATATGCACCTGCCCTGCCCAAGCCTGCGCGCCGCGCGCCCATTCGATCGGAGCGCCCATTTCGGTGCTCATCGCCTGCGCGAATTCTTCGTAGCGGCTGTTGTAGACTTCGAGGATCTTCTTCACGAGGTCGATGCGTTTTTGCACCGGCCACACCGTATAGGCGTCAAACGCCGCCCGCGCCGCTGCGATTGCCGAGTCAATGTCGGTCTGGTTGCCCAAGGCAACTTCGGCGACGATTTCTTCGGTCGCCGGGTTTTCAACGCCCATGCGTTCGGCCGAGTTCGGTTCAACCCAAGCGCCGTTGATGTAGAATTTCGTCATATTGGCAGAGATCGTCATGGCGGGCTCCTTCAAGGGCGCGAGATTTCGTCAAGATACCAGTTGATGTAGCGTAATTCGTTCTGCTCCATCGGCGCAATCGGTCCTGGCACAAAATATTTAGACCGCACCCCGCGAGAGGTATGTTCGATGATGGTTTTATCCTCGGCGGTGGTCACCGTCCAAAGCCAGGTCAAGCGGTCAAAGTCGTAATCGCGGCCCGCTTCGGCTTGGCCATTGACCAGCCAGATCAGCTCCATCTCGCAGGCCTGCGGGCCAGTTGGCACAAAGCGGTAGATCATGCCGTGATCGGGGTAGGCGACCAGAAAGGTGGTGCCGCCAAGGTGAACCGAGGTGACGCCGCCATCAAATGCGCTGAACCGCCCCATCAATGGGGCCAGCGGCTTGCCATCCTCGGACCCGGTGCTGACGCCATCGTAAAGCGCGTAGCGAAAGGCGTGGATCGCCTCGCGCCCTGCCCGGCTGGTCTGCCACGCATCGGCTTGGCCAACCTCGATGCCCAAGGCGCAGGTGCGCGCCTCCATCGCGGCGTTGAGTTCGGCGATACGCTCCAGCGGTTGTTCCAGCGCATGAGTTTGCGAATATTCGGGATGGGCCGGGCCGCAATGGTAGCACTCGACATAGTTTTCGACCGCAAGTTTCCAGTTGGCATCGACGGGATAGGTTTCACGATGCGCCACTTTGGCCTGATCCCAGCCATATTGGCCGCAGGTGGCGCGCAACAGGCGTTCCACCTCGGAAAAATCCAACGGATCATCGGCGAAAGAGATGAACACCAAACCCGCCACGACGCGGACATGGAGGCGGCGCAGGCCATGGTCTTCGCGCTTGAAATCCTTTGGCATCAGCCGGGCAGCCTTGAGGCGGCCATCGTTGCCATAGGTCCAGGCGTGATAGGGGCAGACAAAGGCCTTGGCATTGCCCTTGTGTTGGGTGCAGACCTCGGCGCCGCGATGGCGGCAGATGTTCAGCAGCGCATGAATTTCACCCTGCGCATCGCGGGTCAGGATGACCTGTTCCGTCGCCATCTTGAACAGCTCGAAATCGTTCGGATTCGGGATCACGCTTTCATGGGCGATGCAATGCCAATGGCGGCGGAACACCCGGTCGAGATCGCGCTCGTAGATGTCGGGGTCGGTGTAGAAGGCGCGCGCAAGGCCGATGCCGGGTTGATGCGCGGCAATCAGGCGGTCAATCGGATCGCTGTTGTGCGAGGGGCTGGCGAGGGGGGTCTCGGATGCGAGCATGTCAATTCTCCAATCAAATTCGGTCAGCGGCACCTTGCCGCAACAAAGCGTCGATCTCATCGCCAGAGGCGGCCCCGGCCAGCGGCGCGAAAGATCCCGCATCCAGCATCGCTGATGTGGCGTCCCGGATCGCCGCATGCGTTGCCCGCGCGATCTGGCTGCCGGTGGAAATCCGCCGCACCCCCATCGCCGCAAGCTCCTTCACCGTTAGTGCCTTGAGCGGCCCCGCCGCCAAAGCGTTGAGCGGGGTTTTCACCGCAGCCAAGACCTGCGCAAGTTCCGCCCGCCCCGGTGGCACCGGTAGATACAGCAGATCCGCGCCAGCAGCCTCATAGGCCTGCAGTCGGCGGATGCCCTCTGCCAGATCATAGCTGCCGTTCATCACGCCATCGGCACGCGCGCAGAACACAAATGGACGCCCCAAAGCACGGGCCGCCGCCACCGCTGCGCGCACCCGTTCCACAGCCAGGTCAAAGCCGTAGGACGAGGCATCGCTGGGGTCGGTATCCTCGATGGAACACCCTGACAGCCCGACCTCTGCCGCCAACCTGATGGTTTCGGCCACGCCCTCAGGGTCATCGGCAAAGCCATTCTCAAAATCCCCAGAGACTGGAAGCGCAGTCGCAGTCACCATCATTTCGGCATGGGCCAAAGCCTCATCCCGGCTGACTCCACCGATGTCTGGCCGCCCCATGGTGAACGCATGCGCCGCAGACGAGGTCGCCAGCGCCTTGGCCCCCAAAGCCGCCATCATCCGCGCAGATCCCACATCCCAAGGGTTCGGGATGACAAAGCAGCCTTGGTTGTGCAGGCGCTCAAACGCCTGATGTCGTGCCAACTCTGTCATCCTGTGCCCTTTCATCTGTCCCTAAACATCTCACGGGGTGCATAGAATTTTACTGTGAAGCCGCGCAGAACCTTCGCAGCAAGAGAGTGTGAGACCCCGGCTGCGCCTCGTTTCATGCCTTGATCCGTTCCGATTTCGGGTCATACATCGGCACCAAGGACGCCACGGCCTGATGCCGCACACCGGCCACTTCGATCTCATAGCGCGAAGCCAGAATGTCGGCGTCTGACTGCCCCGTGCAGGGCACATAGCCCAAGCCCACCGCTCCGCCGAGGAAATGCCCATAGTTGCCAGAGGTCACCGGCCCCACGATCACGCCATCGCGCACCACGGCTTCGTTGTGGAACAACAACGGCTCGGGGTCGGTCAGGCGGAACTGCACCAGTTTGCGATCCAAGCCAGCCTCGGCCTTGCGCAGCACGGCATCGCGGCCAATGTAGCTTTGCTTTTTCTTCGAGACTGCAAAGCCAAGACCCGCCTCAAGCACATGATCTTCGTCGGTAATATCATGGCCAAAGTGACGATAGGCTTTCTCGATCCGGCAACTGTCCAGCGTGTGCAAGCCGCAGAGCTTCAGGCCCAGATCCGCGCCCGCTTCCTCCAAAGCCTCAAACACATGCGCGGTCTGGTCCGACGAGACATAAAGCTCCCATCCCAATTCGCCCACATACGTCACCCGATGCGCCCGCGCGATGCCCATGCCGACCTCGATCTGCCGCATGCTGCCGAACGGATGCCCGGCGTTAGAGAAATCATTCGGGCTGATTTTCTGCATCAACTCCCGCGATTTTGGCCCCATCACGCACAACACCGACTCCGCCGCCGTCACATCGGTGATCACCGCGAACGCATCGCCAACATGACGCCGCAGCCAAGCCAGATCGCGCTGCAACGTTGCCCCCGGCACCACGGCAAGATAGGCGGTTTCCGACAGCCGCGTGATTGTCAGATCAGACTCGATACCGCCTTTTTGGTTCAGCATCTGCGTGTAGACGATCCGCCCGACGGCGACATCCATTTCAGCCGCGCAAACCTGATTGAGCAACGCACACGCATCGCGCCCCTCAATGCGGATTTTGCCGAATGAGGTCATATCAAAGAAGCCAACGCCTGTGCGCACGGCCAGATGCTCGGCCTTCTGGTTGTCAAACCAGTTCTGCCGCTTCCAGCTGTAGTGATATTCGCGCTCTTGCCCCTCATTGGCGAACCAGTTCGCACGTTCCCAGCCTGCCACTTCACCAAACACCGCGCCGCGCGCTTTCAGATGCTCGTGCAACGGCGTGCGCCGCACCCCGCGTGCGGTGGCGACCTGACGGTAAGGGAAGTGATCGGCATAAAGCAGACCCAAGGTTTCGGTCACACGCTCTTGCAGGTACTTGCGGTTCTTCTGGAACGGCTGCGCGCGGCGGATATCGACCTCCCACAGATCAAACGGCGCCTCGCCCTCGACGATCCAATGCGCGAGGGCCATGCCCGCACCACCCGATCCGGCAATACCGACCGAGTTATAGCCTGCGGCCACCCAATAGCCGCCGACCTCTGGTGCTTCGCCCAGATAATAGCGGTCGTCCGGAGTGAAACTTTCTGGCCCATTGAAGAAGGTGTGAATCCCAGCCGTCTGAAACAGCGGCATGCGGTTCATTGCATCTTCCAGGATTGGTTGGAAATGGTCCCAATCTTCGGGCAACGTATCAAACATGAAATCTTCGCGGATGCCGCCCATGCCCCAAGGTTTGGCTTTGGGTTCAAACGCCCCGATCATCATCTTGCCCGCGTCGGATTTGTAATAGGCACATTCATCCGGCACCCGCAGCACCGGCAAATGGCCAAGGCCCTGCACAGGTTCGGTGATCAGATAGAAATGCTCGCAGGCATGCAGTGGCAGGGTCACACCCGAAGCCTCGGCCAGATCGCGGCCCCACATGCCGCCGCAGTTCACCACCACATCGGTTGCGATGTGGCCCGGCTCACCGTCTGCGCCGATGTAATCCACGCCTGACACGCGGCCATTCGCTTTGGTGACGCCAACAACTTTGGTATGCTCGAAAATCTGCGCCCCGCGCATCCGCGCGCCCTTGGCCAAAGCCATGGCGATATTGGCCGGATCGCATTGGCCATCCAGCGGCAGATGCACCGCCCCCACCACATCCGACACGTTCAGATGCGGATACATCGCTTTGACTTCAGACGGCGAAATCTCGGACACATCCACGTCGAAAATCCGCGCAACGGTAGCCTGACGCAGCAATTCCTCGCGCCGCGCCTCTGTCAGCGCCACCGAGATGGAGCCCACCTGCCGCATACCCGTCTCGACCCCGGTTTCTGCGGCCAGCTTCACATAAAGATCCGCCGAATACTTCGCCAACCTTGTCATATTGGCCGATCCGCGCAACTGCCCGATCAACCCCGCCGCGTGCCAAGTGGTGCCCGAGGTCAGCTGCTTACGCTCCAAAAGAACCACATCCGTCCAACCCATCTTGGCCAGATGATAGGCCACGGAACAGCCAGAAACGCCGCCACCAATGACGACCGCACGCGCGTGTTTAGGAATCGAGGGCATCAGGTTCTCCATAGGATATGATCATTGATCCATGCGCGTCCCAAAATGAAATTTCAACTTCATTTTTCATTTTAGGCATGATGAACCCGATAATCATCACTTTTCAGCCACATCTCAGCACTGATTTCACCCGACATCTTGCCAAAACCGCCCGTAGCCGCCACCCTGACCGAAAGGAGATCCTGATGAGCGAACAGGTCGGCCAAGACATCCGCGCCCTGCGCAAAGCGCGCGGGCTTACTCTGGCGGCGTTGGCCGAGGCCGTGGGACGTTCGGTCGGCTGGCTGAGCCAGGTCGAACGCGGTCAGACCCTGCCCGCGATCCCCGACCTTGCGCGGCTTGGCGAAACCCTGGGCGTGACGATCAGCTTCTTCTTCCGCGCCGCAAACCGCAACCCGGCCGAACGTGGTCTGATCCAGCGTGCCGCCGACCGCAGCGCGATTGGCGACGCCGGCGCGGGGTTGACCGAGGAACTGCTCTCCCCAAGCCTTGGTGGCAGCTTCGAGATGCTGAAATCCACCCTCGCGCCGCATGCTCACAGCCAGATCCTGCACCCGACCCCGCCGCGCGAAGATGGCGGCGTGGTGATTGCGGGCCAATTCATCCTGACCATCGGCGCGCAAGATTTCCATCTCGACACCGGCGACAGCTTTCAATTCGCGGGCAAATCCTACAGCTGGCGCAACCCACATGACGCGCCCGCCGTCGTGCTGTGGGTGATCTCTCCGCCGGTTTACTGACATCGCCATCCTACGCCTTCATCTTGGCAAAAATACTCTGGAGTCGTCATGGGTTTCACCATTGGCTCAAGAAACCAATGACTGGGGGCTGGCCCCCGCCGTGGTCATTCAAGCGCGGATGCGCTCGTTCTTGGGATCCCATAGCGGCGCGTCTTCCTGCACCACTGCAGGATAGCGTTTCCCGAAAATCTCAACTTCCACCGCCTGCCCCGGTTGGTTCAGATCGGCGCGCAGCATGCCAAGGCCGATACACGCGCCAACCCGGTGGCCGTAATAGCCGCTGGTGAGTTCACCCACCACCTGATCGCCTGCCCAGATCGTTGACATATAGGGAGGGTCTTGATCGCCGGCCTCAATCAGCAGGGTGCAGAACCGCTTGCCCACGCCGCGCTGTTTTTGCGCCAGCAGAGCGGCTTTGCCGGGGAAATCTTGCGGTTTGTCAAATTTGATAAAGCGCTCCAACCCACCCTCAAGCAGGGTGTAATCGGTGGAAAGATCACCCTTCCACGCCCGATAGCCCTTTTCAATCCGCAAGGAATTCAGCGCGAACATGCCGAACGGCTTGGCCCCAGCCGCCAAGATCGCGTCGTAGATTGCGGGCATCCGGGCGGGTGTTGCATGCACCTCCCAGCCCAGTTCCCCAGCAAAGCTGACGCGGAACAAAGCGCAGTCTTGGCCCGCCACCACAGCGCCCTGCGCGCTGAGCCAAGGTGCTGTCAGGTCAGCGGAAGTGAGGCCTGCCAAAACGTCGCGCGATTTCGGGCCGGTGACGATGATGCAGGTGAAATCCTCGGTGCGGTCGCGCAAGGTCAGCCCCTCGGCCAACTCGCGGCGCAACCAATCGCCGTCATGGCTTTGCGCCACAGCGGCGGTGATCAGGGTGAAGGCATCTTCCTCGCGCCGCACCACCGACATTTCCGTCACAATCCGGCCCTTGTCATCCGGAAAATAAGCCAGCCCCAGACGGCCAACCTTTGGCAATCCGCCCGAAATGCGCCCCGCCAACCACTCGGCAGCCCCCGGACCTTCGAGTTCAAAGCGAGAGAACCCCGGCAGATCGAGCACGCCCGCGCCGTCGCGCACTGCCTCACATTCCGCCTTCACTGCGCCAAACCAAGGCCCTGCGCGGTCCCATGTGCGCTGACCTGCCTCTGTCGTATCATCGCCCGAGCGCGCATACCACAACGGGCGCTCCCAGCCATTGAATGGGCCAAACTGCGCGCCCAAAGCTGCGGTGCGGTCGTGCAACGGAGACAGCTTTTTGCCGCGCCCCTCGCCCCAGACGTGGTGCGGAAAGTGGATGGCGTATTCGTGGCCATACACTTCCATGCCCTTGGCAACGCAATAGTCCTGATCTTCAAACCCGGTAAAGCGGCGCGGATCGCAGGACCACATATCCCATTCGGTAGCGCCTTGGGTGATCCATTCGGCCAAAACCTTGCCCGCGCCGCCCGCCTGACAAATGCCAAAGGTGAACACACAAGCTTCGAACGCATTCGGCACACCGGGCATCGGCCCGATCAGCGGGTTGCCATCCGGCGTGTAGGGGATTGGGCCGTTGATCACTTTGGTCAGTGGCGCAGTTTCCAACAGAGGCACGCGGGCCATGGCGTCGGTGATATACCACTCCAAGCGCTCCAGATCGTCGGGGAACAATTGGAAGCTGAAATCCTCGGGGAACGGATCATCTTCGCTGACCCAATGCGCCTTGCAGTTGCGCTCGTAAGGGCCAAGGTTGAAGCCGTTCTTCTCCTGCCGCAGATAGTAGCTGCTGTCGACATCGCGCAAGAGCGGCAGCTTGTGGCCGACGGCTTGGGTGCGTGCCTCGACCTCTGGCACTGTGTCGAACAGCATGTACTGATGGCTCATCACCATCATTGGCACGTCGCGGCCAAACCATTTGCCGACTTCGCGCGCATAATAGCCCGCCGCATTGACCACGATTTCGCAGCGAATATCGCCCTTGTGGGTTTCCACCACCCAAGTGTCACCCTCGCGCCGCACGCCGGTTGCAGGGCAGAACCGCTCAATCCGCCCGCCCATCTGACGCGCGCCCTTCGCCAATGCCTGTGTCAACTGCGCCGGGTCAATATCGCCATCATTCGGATCATAGAGCGCGCCCAGCAAGTCGTGCGCTTCGATGAACGGATAAATCTCTTTCAGCTCTGCCGGGGTCAGCAGCTTCAGATCCATGCCCTGATAGCGCCCCATGCCAACAACGCGCCGAAATTCCTGCATCCGCTCTTCGGTATGTGCCAGCCGGACCGAGCCTGTCACCGAATAGTTCATCGGATAATCCACGGCTTCGCCAAGCCCGCGATACAACTCTGCCGAATAACGCTGCATGTTCATCAGCGACCAGCTGGAAGAGAACGTCGGCACATTGCCCGCCGCGTGCCAGGTGGAACCCGCTGTCAGCTCGTTTTTCTCAAGCAGAACACAATCGGTCCACCCCGCCTTGCACAGATGATACAAGCCAGAGGCACCAACAGCACCCCCGCCAATGATGACAACGCGCGCAGTTTTGGGGAAATCCGACATCTCTTGCTCCGGCTTGGGTCGCCCCCTTATCAATCGGCGGCTTAACGCTTTCAATTGCCTTGAAGCCGCGCTATTGATCGAGTGAACCGATCAGATCAAAACTTCGGACAAAAACGGCGGAGCACAGCATGCAGATCGAACTTCTGGATACCTTTCTTGACCTTGTGGAAACCCGCAGCTTTCACCGCACGGCGGATCGGCTGAATGTGACGCAATCGACCGTGTCGGCCCGCGTGCAAACGCTTGAGGCTGCGGTCGGTGCGCGGCTGTTCACCAGATCACGCGCGGGCACCGATCTGACCACCGAGGGCCAGCGGTTTGAAACCCATGCCCGCATGCTGCGCCGCGACTGGAATGAAGCCAAGCGCGCCGTGGCCCCCGCGGGTGAAGCCACAGCCACCATGCGGCTTGGCATCCAGAATGACTTGGCAGATGCCTATATCGGCGACCTTTTGTCAGATTTCCGCAAGATGTTTTCGCAAATGGCGTTTTACATCGAGCCCGATTATTCGGCCCAGATGTGTGCCGATGTCGTGGCGGGCGTGCAGGATTTCGCGGTGCTGTTCACGCCAAAACCGCATCCTGATCTGCATTTTGTCAGCCTTGCCGATCTGCCTTACCGGCTGATCAGCTCGGATGCCGAAACCCGCGCCGAGATAAATCTGAAAACCTATATCTCGGGGCATTTCTCGCCCGCGTTTGAGCAGGCGCACCGCGCCGCCCTGCCGGAACTGGTCGGCGCCCCCTTGGCGGTGGGCCAAAGCTCGACCATTGCATCCTTGCTGCTGGCGATGGGTGGCTCTGGCTTTGTCATGGCCGAAAAGGCGGCCGAGATGGTCGCCACCGGTCGCTTCAAATACATCGCCGATGTCGAGCCTATCGACCAGCCGGTGTTTGCGGCGATGCATCTGCGCCAGCGGGTGTCAAAGCCGCACCGCAAGCTGACGCGGATGCTGGCCCGCCGCCTGATGCGCGTGGGGCCAGCCAGCACACCCGCGACGGCTGCGGAAACGCCCGAGCCTGCCGAGCCGCAGCTGTAGCCGCTAGCCCGCCACGCGCGGGTTTTTGGCAGGCACGCCTTCAACCCAGATCGGGTTGGACCAAGCCCGCTTGCCCGCCGCATCAATCACGGCAACCCGCAGCCAAGGCGAGTTATTCAAGCGCGCCAGCGGCACTTCGGCGCGGGTCAGGGATTGGCCATGCACGGCCTTGGCACCAGTGCCGTGTCCAATCGCCACAACCGACACCACAGCCGAACATTCGACCACCACCTTGTCGCCCTCAATGCGCACATCGCGCAGTTCAGGCCCTTGGCTGGAATAGAAATGGCCCGCCTTAAGCGCGGCAAGCAAAGCCTCGGGGGTGTTGGCCTCAGATTTCACCATCACCCAGCCGCCAAAGAAATCCGGCTCTGAGAAATGGGCATCATCGGTGGCGATCATGCTCAGACGCCGCCCCTCGGTCAGCAAAAGATCAGCGATTGCAAAGCCATCCGGGCGATCACAGCCAAAATCGCAGCCGGTGTTATAGACCTCGACCGCATGGGCGGCGGTGATGCTGCGGGCATCCGCCAGCGTCAGCCCCGACCATTGCGGATGCGCAATCGCCACGAACGCCCCCGCCGCAACCGCACGCGCGGCAATCTCGGGCCCGGTTTCCTGCCCCGCCACGGGGATAAAACCGGGGCTGTTTGACGGTGCAAAATCGCTGGGCAAGCCCACCGCCAGAATATGCCACAGCTCGCCATTCGACATGGCACCCGAATGAAGCTCTGCCCCCAGAATTGTGGTGAAAGCTGCATCGCGCATCGGCTTTGTATCGACAATCGGATAGCCATAAAGACCTACGAAATGATCGGTCAGCGCCAGAAAGTCATACCCTTCGGCCTTGTAACGGCGGCAGACCTCTTCAGGTGCCAGCACGCCATCAGAGCGGGTGGAATGGGTGTGCAGATTGCCGCGCCAAAAGCGGCCAGCGGCGGAGAAAGCGGGATCGCGTTGCATGTCAGGTTCCTTGGGCAAATCTTTTGCCGCACAGTAGCCAAGTCGCGGTGACAGTCCAGTGACAGCCCACCTAGCCGCGCCCGATATAGGGCATATCCCGCGCCATGATTGTCATGAAGGGCACATTCACCGACAAAGGCAGGCTGGCCATATGCAAGACCGCATCGGCCACATGGGTCACATCCATCACCGGCTCTACCGCGATCTGGCCATTGGCCTGCGGTACACCTTTGGTAAATCCCACCGCCATATCGGTCAGCGCATTGCCAATGTCGATTTGCCCCGCCGCGATGTCAAACGGCCGTCCATCCAAGCCCAAAGTCCGCGTCAGCCCCGTCACCGCATGTTTTGACATCGTATAGGGGGCCGAGCCGGGCCGTGGCACATGCGCCGAAATCGAGCCGTTGTTGATGATTCGCCCGCCACGCGGCATCTGCGCCCGCATCAGCCGAAACGCTGCACGCGCGCATAAAAACATGCCGGTGATATTGGTGTTGCTGACCGCCAACCATTGCTCGATCGAGATTTCGTCAATCGTCGCCGCCGGAGCCGAAATGCCCGCATTGTTGAACAGCACATCCAACCGAGGCAACTTGGCAAATGCCGCATCTACATCATTCGGGTTGCGCACATCCGCCGCCAGCAACAGCGCCGCCGCGCCGTCTGCCGTTTCCGCCAAGGCCTCCAGCCGCCGCCCCATCAACGCCACCCGCCAGCCCGCCGCCAGAAACGCCCGCGCCGTCGCCCGGCCAATGCCAGACCCCGCCCCTGTGATCAAAATAGTCTTGCCGTCGGTCATCCGTTGCCCCCCAATTCAGGGGCCAAAGGTAGCCATGCCCTTGAAAAGCGCAAGCAGCGCAAACGACCAAGTCACGATATAGCCAAGCCCCAACTCCGCCAAAGCAGCCGAACCCGCGTCTTTTGAAAGCCTTGGTCAGCGGATGCTGTTCGGTTGAGATATAGTCAATCGCGGCCTCAATCGCCGCATTTACCAAATTCAGCGCCAACAAAAGCAGCCCATCCGCCACGATCAATACACAGGCGCAATATTGGGTCGCAAGATCAGCGGCATCACCCTAGCCGCAAGATTGCCCCCGGCCCAGTGGCGCAGACCTTTCGCGGCCCGCCAGCGCCTACCTCGCCGTGCGCAAACTCCGCGCCGCGTCTTCAGACACAGGAACCGCAAGCCCCGTTTCCGAGCATATTACGTCTTCAAATATAAAAAGTGGTGCCCCCATCAGGATTCGAACCCGAGACCCCCTGATTACAAATCAGGTGCTCTACCAGCTGAGCTATAAGGGCAGTTCCCCTCAGATATCGACAGCCGCGCCCGGGTGCAAGTGGTTTGCACGTCAGTCTTGCCGGGTGGCGCGCACCAGCAGCGCCACGGCTACGAGGCCCATTGCGGTGACGATCAGCGCAGCGGGGGCGGCCTCGCCGATCTGCTCAAGGCTCGCCAGCTCATAGACCCTTGTCGCTAAGGTATTGAAATTGAACGGGCGCAGCAGCAAGGTTGCGGGCAATTCCTTGACACATTCGACAAAAACCACCAGCAGCGCCGCCAAAACCGAGCCGCGCATCAGCGGCAGATACACCTCGCGCAAAGTCCCACCCGCCCCGCGCCCCAAACTGCGTGCGGCCATCGGCAAAGACGGCGAGATCCGCCCAAACGCCGAATCCACTGCACCCTGAGCGATGCCAAAGAACCGCACCAGATAGGCCAACACGATTGCAGCTGACGTGCCCGTCAGCATCAGGCCCGGATCATGCCCCGTCACCGCCGCCACTGCATCCGCCACCCGGTGATCCAGCGCCGCCAGCGGCACCAGCAAGCCCACCGCCAGCACAGCGCCGGGCATGGCATAGCCAAGCGAGGTCAGTGGCAACACGCTGCGCGCCAGCCGCCGCCCGGCCATCCGCACCGCGTAGATCAAGATCAGCGCTGCCGAGACGGTCAACACTGCTGCGATACCACCGACGATCACGGTGTTCAGCGCGGCCTCGGCCAAACCCGGTGCGAGCCACATCTGCGGCTTTGCCAAGGCATGGCCCAGCATCACCGCCGTCGGCAGCACAAAGCCCAACAGGAACGGTACTGCACATAAAGCCGCCGCCGCCACGGCCCAAATCCCTTGCAGCACGATCGGGCTGACCGGACGGCTGGCGCGCGAGGGTCGGTGAAAACGCGCACGCCGCCGCCCAAGGTATTCGACGCTCAGCAGCACTAGGACCAGCACCAGAATGACACCTGCGATCTGTGCGGCCCCCCCGGCATTGCCGCCGTTCAACCAAGTTGAAAACACCCCTGTTGTCAGCGTCTGCACACCAAAGGTCGCCACCGTGCCGAAATCGGCCACCGTCTCCATCATCACCAGCGCCACACCTGCGGCAATCGCCGGACGCACCAGCGGCAGGCCCAGCCGCCAGAACATCCCCCAAGGCCCCAAGCCCAGTGCCCGCGCGACCTCATAGCTGGCCCCAGACTGCTCGCGCAGGGCCGCACGGGTCATCAGATAGACATAGGGATAGAACGCGGACGCGAGCACCAGAATGGCTGTGGGCTCCGAGTGTATTTCGGGAAACCAGTAATCGCGCGCCGAATTCCAGCCGAATATGCCGCGCAACGCGCCTTGTAGGGGCCCCGCATAGTCCAGAAAATCCACCAAAGCATAGGCGCCGACATAGGCCGGAATAGCCATCGGAAACAGCAATGCGTATTCCAGAAAACGGCTACCCGGAAAGCGATACATCACCACCAGCCAAGCCGCCCCCGCCCCCATCGCCGCAGCCAGCACCCCGACACCAAACATCATCCGCACTGTCGCGGTAAAGTAGCGCGGCAACACGGTGGACAGCAGATGCGGCCAGATGTTTTCGGTGGGGTGGAACGCAATCCAGATCACCGCAAGCAGCGGCACCAGCACAACCCCGGCCACCCCCAGCGCTGCAAGCGACCACAGATCAAACCGCGCCCACCCGCGCCATTTGCGCCGCATCTGACTGTTTTGCTGGCTTTGCATCGCGGCCTGATAACGGAAAGCGGTTTCCCTGTAAAGAAAACCGACTATAGTTGCGCCAACAAGAACAAGCAGGCAGGCCCTCTTCCGATGCGGATCGTCTATCACCTTGGCGCGCACTTCACCGATGAAGAGCGGCTGTTGAAATGTCTTTTGAATAACCGCGAGGTGCTATCGCAGCATGGCATCGTGGTGCCGGGCCCCAAACGCTATCGCAACCTGTTGCGCGACACCGCGATCCAGCTGAAAGGTCAGGCCGCCAACCGCGACACGCAGGCCCTGATCCTTGACAAGATCATGGAAGAAGACATCGCCGACCGCATGGTGCTGTCATGGGACAGTTTTTTGTCGCTGGCACCTTGGGCGTTGGATGGCACCCTCTATCCGGCTGCCGGAGAGCGGGTGCGCGCGTTTAGCCAGATCTTCCCGGAAATTGAGGCCGAATTTCATCTGGCGATCCGCAATCCGGCGACTTTTCTGCCAGCCCTGCTGCAAAAACTGCCGAACAAAAGCTACACTGACTTCATCGGCAAAGCCAACATTTACGACCTGCATTGGTCGCAAGTCGTCCAACGGATCCTGACCATCAACCCCGATATTCCGCTGACGATCTGGTGCGACGAAGACACGCCGCTGGTCTGGCCCGAAGTGTTGCGCGCGGTCTCGGGTCTGCCCGATGATGTGGTGCTGGAGGGTGAGGATGATCTGCTGGCCACGCTGATGTCGGGCGAGGGTCTGACCCGGTTGCGCAGCTATCTCGACAGCCATCCGCCAGCTTCGGTGATGCAACGGCGCAAGATCGTCTCGGCGTTCCTTGACAAGTTTGCCCTGCCCGACCGCATCGCCACCGAGGTTGACATGCCCGGCTGGACCGAGGCCACGGTGGACGAGCTGACCGCGCTTTACGACGAAGATGTTTACCGCATCAGCCATATGCCCGGCGTTCAGTTCATCGCGCCCTAAATCCGCGGCCGGAAAGCTGAGCCAGCCAGCCGGGCCGGGTTCACCGCCCCGCGCGTCCATGGGATATTTCTGCACCGTGTCTGCACAGCGGATGCGTGAGATCGAAGAAACAGCCGGATTTCGCCCACGGTTTTAACAAAGCAAAAGCCGAGCAGCGGCTTTGCGCGACTCGGCTTGTAGAACATCGTCGCAGATGCGCAGCGCGCCGCTTACTGCATGCCCAATGCGGATTTATACATCTCGATGATGGCTTCTTCTTCGGCAATCTCGTCAGGCTTGCGCTTGCGCAATGCGATCACTTTGCGCATGACTTTGGTGTCATAGCCGCGGCCTTTCGCCTCGGCGAACAACTCTTTTTCCTGCTCGGCCACGTCTTTTTTCTCAGACGCCAGCTGCTCGGCACGTTCGATGAACTGGCGCAGCTCGTCAGCGGTCACGGTATAGGCGGATACGTCATTCATCGCGTGGGGCTCTTTTTGCTGAGGGTTGCGCCGTTCCTATATGGCGCGGCGCGCAGGATCAAGCGTGCAGCGGTTGGGGTTGCAAGGCGCCGCTTGCGACGTTACCGAAGCAACAGATTTGAAGGAGTGGCGGATGCATAGTGTGATCTGGATCGGGACGGCGCTGACCGTTGCAGGCATCATGGGCCTGTTGTGGTGCATCAAACTGGTGCTTGGAATCAAACGCCAAGCGCTGCCAGATGATCAGGCCCGGCTTGCAATGCAGCGGGTCGTGGTCTGGAATGTCGGCGCGCTTGCGGTGTCTTTTCTGGGGCTGATTCTGGTGGTTGTAGGCGTGATATTGGCCTGATCTGGCTCAGGCTGATCCCGCCCCCCTAATCCAGCCGGTTCAGAGCCGCAAAATTCTGACCATCGGCGATCAGGCGATCAAGCAGCAGATCGGGCGCGTAAAGCGCGGGTGCATGCTCCGCGCGTTTGCGCAGATAGGCGCGCAGCACCAATAGGCCGCGCTGGTCAGCCTGAAACAATGGCCCACCGTGCCAGCGCGGGAAAATCCCGTTCAGCACCGCTGCGGCATCGACATCAGACGGCCTGCGCGCAACCCCTTGACTCATCAGCCGCGCGCCTTCATTGGCCAGTGCCGCGAGACAGGCATCCAGCACCGCCCGCGCCTCGGGCCCGGTGTTTGGCACTGCACCCTTGGCCCCAAAGCCATAAGATCCCAGCGCCGCCGCAATCACACCCCGCGCTGTGCCGTCCCGCTCCAGCTGCGCGATGGCCGCTGATAATGTCGCCCGCAGTCGTTGCTCGATCGGGCCTCCCGGCCCTGTCACCAGCACCACCCAACCCAAGCGCCGCCCAAGCGCAAGCCCAAGCGCTGCAAGCGTCGGTGGCGCTTGCGGCCCCACACCAAGCTCGGCGATTAGTCCCGCAGCAGGTGCCGCACGCAGCGCAACTTTGCCGCCCGCGTCGTGCAACGGCAAAGCCGCCATTTGGATCTGCGGCACATCCGATGCGGTAAAGCCTGCGCCAATCTCGCCGCCCGCCTGCGCATTGTTCAGCACAAGATCAACCGGGCCGACCGCCACCGATCCAGTGGTCAGTCGCGCCCAATCGGCATCACGGGCTTCAGCAGTCAGCCGCCCTGCGGCCACCGCAACCTCTTGCCGCTCGGCAATTTTCTGCAACGCGGCGACCAGCGCATCCCGAGACGGATCAAACAGACACACCCGTAACCCCGCCGCCAAAGCCTGTGCCACCAGATCGGCGCCAAACCCCGCAGCCCCCCAGACCGCAAGACTGCTCAACGGCCCGACGGTGGCCTGCGCCAGCCATGCCGGTGGGAAAGCTGCCCGACGTTCAGCCTGAAATGCGTGCTGCAAGCCCCGCGCTTCGGCAGATGCTGCCAAATCCTCATAGGCCGCTGCCTCAAAAGCCAGCCCCTGCGCAAACGGCAACAACTGCGCTGCCGCCACACAATCAATCAACCGCGATACAGCAGGCAGTGGTGTGCCCTGATGTTTCAGCCGCGCAGCCGCAACCGCCGCCTGATAGGCCTTGCCATCGCGCAAACCCTCGCCGCGATCCCCTGCCTTGACCCATGCACCGCCCACAGCCATCTGTCGCGCCATGCCAGCCGCTTGGGCGCGCAGATCCCCCTCGACCACCTGATCGACCAAGCCGATCAACAGCGCCTGCGTCGCCGACAGCGCGCCGGGCTCCAGCAGCAGCTTCAACGCCGCAGCCGCCCCCACCAAACGCGGCAGGCGCTGGCTTGACCCGGCCTCGGGCACCAGACCAAGCGCAACCGCAGGCAGCCCAAGTTGCGCCGCCGGGGCGGCAATGCGACCATGCGCTGCCAAAGCCAGTTCCAGCCCCGCCCCCATCGTGCTGCCATTCAGGGCCACAATCACAGGCTTCGGAAAATTTTCCACCTGCGCACAAAGTGTCGCAAGGCTGGGTTCTTGCACTGACTGTCCGCCCTCACTCAGAGTGGCCCCCGCCGAGAAGGCCGCGATGTCCGAGGCAATCACAACCGCGCTGACATCTGCCGCCAGCCCCAGCGCCAAACTCTTGGACAAGGCGGCGCGCAAGGGATGCGTCATCGAATTGACCGGAGGTTGCGCCAAAATCAGCAGCAAAACCGCCCCGTCGCGCGCCACCCGCACCGCATCCGTCACGGGTTTGCCATCCATTCCAACGCTCCACCGATAGCCTCGGGTCCATTAAGCGGCGGCAGCGCGTCAATGGCAATCCCGCAATGCAGCGCTTTGCGGAGTTGCGCCGCCACAGCAAGGCCGCGCCTGCACATTGGCGTGCTGCGATGGCGCTATCTGCCCCGGCATGATCGCCCACAAGGCCTGCATTTCTGCCAGCAACCGCCGCAGCGCAGGGCCTTGTTCAAGCCCTCGCCCCAGATCCGGCCAAGCCGCGTCACCATCAAACGCTACATGCATCGCACACATGCCAATCATCCCCCTCTATATTTGTCGCACGGATGCTGCCCTCATCCCCCCGCCCTTGTCGTTGACACAGATCAAGCCCGCACCCCGCAGGTCGCCTTGCTGCAAAACATTCCCAGATTGCACATCCCCCAGCCAAGGCTTACCCTCTTTACAACGCCGCAGGAGACCGCCATGCACCCCGCCGTTCATGCTTTTTTCGATGAAGCCACCAACACCATCACCTATCTTCTGCGCGAGCCCAACGGCCGCGCCTGTGCTGTGATCGATTCCGTGCTGGATTTTGATTATGCGTCAGGGCGCACCGATACCCGGTCGGCAGATACGGTGATTGCCTATATCCGCGCGCAAGAGCTTGATCTGCAATGGGTTTTGGAAACCCATGTCCATGCCGACCACCTCTCTGCCGCGCCCTATATCCAACAGGCTTTGGGTGGGCAGATCGGCATTGGCGACCGCATCACCGTGGTGCAGGAAACCTTCGGCAAAGTGTTCAATGAGGGCACAAGCTTTGCCCGCGACGGCAGCCAGTTCGACCGCCTGTTTGCCGAAGGCGACAGCCTGATGATCGGCCAGCTGCGCGTCGATGTGATGCACACGCCCGGCCATACCCCGGCTTGCCTGACCTATGTGGCGGGGGATGCAGCCTTTGTAGGCGACACCTTGTTCATGCCAGATTTCGGCACCGCGCGCTGCGATTTCCCCGGCGGTTCGGCGGCGGTGATGTTCGATTCCGTGCAGCGAATCGTGGCGCTGCCCGATGCCACGCGCATCTTTGTCTGCCATGATTACAAAGCGCCGGGTCGCACAGAGTTTGCGTGGGAATCCACTGTCGGCGATCAAAAAGCCCTGAACGTCCACATTGGTGCCGGCCGCAGCCGCAGCGATTTTGTCGCCCTGCGCGAGACCCGCGATGCCAGCCTCGCGATGCCGCGGCTGATCGTGCCGTCGCTGCAGATCAACATGCGCGCGGGTCAGATGCCAGCGCCAGAGGACAACGGCCTGTCCTATCTGAAAGTGCCGCTGAATGGTTTGTAAGGCAGGAGCACGGCGATGATGGATTGGTTTTGGGGCCTTGCGGGCGGGCTGATGATTGGCAGCGCAGGGGCGGTCTTCCTGCTATATAATGGCCGGGTGATGGGGGCCTCGGGCATCATTGGCGGTTTGGTCGATGGCTCTGGCTGGGGCAATTGGGCCGAGCGTCTGACGTTTCTGGCCGGGTTGATCGGCGTGCCTTATCTTCTGTCGCTGCTGATCGGCGGCGAGACTCATCTGACCTCGAACTGGTTTGTCATCGTGCTTGCGGGGCTTCTGGTCGGCATCGGCACCCGGCTGGCCAATGGTTGCACCTCGGGGCATGGAGTTTGTGGCATCTCGCGGCTGTCATGGCGCGGCATTGTCGCCACGCTGGTCTATGTCGGGGCAGGCGCGCTGACGATGGCGCTGCTGCGTCAGTTGTTTGGGGTGATCTGATGCGCCGCTATGGGTATGCCCTGCTTGCGGGTGGGTTGTTTGGCGCGGGCTTGCGGCTGTCTGGGATGACCGACACGCTGAAAGTTCAGGGCTTTCTGGATCTGTTCGGCGCTTGGGATCCGACCTTGGCCTTTGTCATGGGCGGCGCGATCCTGCCGATGGCTGCGGCTTGGCGGGTGGCATCGAAACTGGACCGCTCTTACCTCGACCTTGCGTTGCCTGGGCCAGCGACGCGCGGGATTGATCGCAATCTGGTGCTTGGTTCGGTTTTGTTCGGGATGGGCTGGGCCTTGGCCGGGCTATGCCCCGGTCCGGCGCTGGCCTCGATCAGCTTTGGCGGCAGTGGCGGTCTGGCCTTTCTATTGGCGATGCTGGTCGGTATGATCGTGGCACCCAGCCTGCGCCGCCGTCTTGACGCCGCACGCCCCAGCCCGAGGAGCAAAATGGACATTCGCGCCCTGACCCCGACCTATGCCGTGTCGCCGCAGATCGACCCGTCTGATCTGCCCGCCATCAAGGCGGCTGGCTTTACCACGGTGATCGACAACCGCCCTGATGGCGAGATCCCCGCCGATCTGCACACCCCGGTCATGCAAGCCGCGGCCGAGGCTTTGGGGCTGACCTTCATCGCAAACCCGGTGATTGGCGGCGCTATGACGATGGAAAACATCCGCATGCAGGCCGAGGTGATGGCCAATGCGACCGGGCCGGTGTTTGCCTATTGTGCCAGCGGAAACCGCTGTTCGGTGGTTTGGGCGATGATGAACGCGGGCGAGAAGCCCACCGATGATCTGATCGCCACCCCGGCCAAATTTGGCTACAATCTGGAGCCTTTGCGCGGCCAGATTGATGCGTTGGCGGCACAAAAGCGCTGATCTATCTCCGCTGTCCACGCGTGGACAGCGGCTGGCTTTGTGACAGATCAATGGCTTACGCGACGCTGTTCAGACTTTTTTAACCTCTGGCGAAGGCCGGAGTTTTCAAACCCCGTGCAGAATCTCCGTGCGAAAATCGGTATGTGGCAAACCGCCCAGCATATGCGGTCTGGCTGCGCAGCCTTATGCAGTCTGGCGCATCGGTTCGGGCAAAGCTGCCAGTGCGGTGGAGCTTTCAGCATCGGGGTCAGTCGCCACGGCACGCGGCGCGCCTGCGTTCAGACGGATCGCCCGCATGCCGCGATTTTGGCCCAGACGACCCTCGGCCAAGGGCAGCCCGTCCATGGTTTCAAACTTCACCCGCTCGATCGAGGCGCGCGGCAGGCCGATCACCTCGCCGATCTGCAAGCCCAGCACCTGAGCCAACGGCAGCGAAACCCGCGCCACCACCGCATCCAAAACACAAGAGGTCTGCTCGATCTGCGCGCCCAAGGCCTGCGCAAAGGCAAGCCCCGCCTGCGCCGCGTCCGGTGGCCCCGGCAGCGCCTGCATGGGCCGCGCGCCCTTGCCTTCTGCTGGCAGCACCAGCAGCACACTGCCTTGGCGCGCGCCCAAGCCCAAGGACAGCTCTGCCGTCATCACCCGGTAGTCGATGTCTTCCAGCACCAGCCCAAGCGGGCGCGGGTCATCCAGAAAGCTGGCATAGCGAAAGCCGCCCGCCCATTGCAAATCTGCCTCTTGCGCCAAGGATTGCTCTAACCCGTCCAAGGCGGCATCCAGCGTAGGGGCGACCATAGCCGCATCGGTGCGGGTGGGTTTGCGTGCCGCCAGCGCCAGCCCCGAAACCTTGCCCAAAGTCTGCGCTTCGATCATCGCCGCCAGCGCTGGCGGCGACAAAACCAGCAATCCCAGACCTTCGGCAGGGCCCTGCAACACCGCAATCAGCGCCTGCGGCGGCGGCAGTTCCAACACCTCGGCCAGTGATCTGCGGTGCAGGGCCAGCGATGTCACTTCAAGCGGCAGGGCCAGCATGTCGCGCGCCGCCCGCGCAAGGGCAATGCGCCAACCGCGATCCGCGCCGGGGCTGCCTTCTGCCATCAACGCCTGACTGGCAGCGATTTTGCGCCGAATGATGCCGTCTTGCTGTGCTTCTGCCACTTCGTTCCCCTGACCGGACCGCCCTGCGGCAACGATAGCCGCCCCGAAGCTAACAAAGCGTTTACAGCAGACAGGTTTTTACTGCGGCCTTTCTTGCGGCTTTTCCATTGGCCTTTCCTGTGGTTTTTCAATCCGCAGCGGTAAACTCACCCGAAAGGCCGCGCCCTTTTGCCCCGGCAGATAGCTGACCGTGCCGCCCAGATTGCCCATGATCTCGCGGCAGATCGCCAACCCCAAACCTGCGCCGCCCGCGCGGCCATCATCGCTGAGCCGGGCGAATTTCTCAAAGATCAGCCCCTGCTTGTCCTTGGCGATGCCTGCACCATTGTCGATGAAATCGACCACCACCCGCCCCCCCTTTTGCCGCACCGCAATGCGCAACACGGGTGCTTGCGCATCGCAATATTTGCGGCTGTTCGAGATCAGATTGATCAACACCTGCACCAGACGGTCAGCATCTGTGCGCAGATGAATTTCCTCTGACGCGTAGTCGCGCTGAATGTCAAAATTCCGCTCGGGCCGGGTTTGGCTGGCTGCGGCCAAAGCCCGGTCGATCATCTGCCCCAGATGCGACAGCGCCAGATCCAGATGCACCGCGCCATTTTCCAGCACCGACAAATCGAGCAGATCATCCAGCAACCGGGTGAGCCGCTTGGCTTCGGCATGGATGATCTGGCCATATTCCGCCACCCGCACCGCTGGCAGATCGCCCTCGGCCAAAATCTCGGAGAACGCCCGGATCGACGTCATCGGCGTGCGCAATTCGTGGCTGATCTGGCTGAGAAACGCATCCTTTTGCACCGAAAGCTGGGTCAGCTTTTCATTGACTTCGCGCAGTTGCCGGGCCGAGCGGGAAAGTTCGGATTGCTGACTTTCCAGCCGCGCCGAATATTCCATGATCTGCGCGGCTTCGGTGGCAACTGCCATCAGATCCTCGACCGTCACAGTGGCGCGGCCAAACAACTGGCTGATCATCGCATGCGCGGTGGCCGCGCCCACCGAGCCTGCCAAATTCCGCTCCAGCCCCGCCAGAAAGCGCGGCGTGAGGTCTGGCAGAAACCCGGCCTTGCCCTGCGCGCCTGCTTCGGCCTCAAAGAACGAGATCGCGGCTTCTTCGCCCAAAATCCGCTGCGCCATGTTAAGCAACGCCTCGGGCTCGGCCTGACCATGGGTCCAGCCGACGCGCTCGGCCTGCAATTCGTCGTCAAAGGCATTGACGAAAGCGGCACCCTGTATCCGCTCGACCGGATCGGGGAAAGACAGCAGCGATCCGATCAGATAGCCCGCCACATTCAGAGCCAGCGACCAGAAGATCGAATGGATCAGCGGATCCATCGCCCCGGTGCCAAACAGCGCCTGCGGACGCAACCATGCCAGCCCGAACAGCCCGTTTTGCAGCAGATCAGCCGAAATCAGCGCCCCCGCCCCGAACGACGGCAAAAACAGCGTGTAGCCCCAAGTGACAAAGCCAATCGACAGGCCCAACAGCGCCCCCAGCTTGCTGCCGCCACGCCAGAATATCGCACCGAGCAAGGCGGGCAACACCTGCGCCATGCCCGCAAAGGCAATCTGGCCAATCGCCGCCAGTGCGCCTGATCCGCCAGACAGCCGGAAATACGCCAGCCCCAAGGCCAGCACCATGATGATCGACAGCCGCCGCGCCAGCAAAATTGCCCCACGCAGATTGCCCGACACAGCCGCTTGCGGGCGCAGCCACAGCCAAGCGGGCATCAGGATATGGTTCGACACCATCGTGGCCAGCGCGATGGTTTCCACAATCACCATCGAGGTCGCCGAGGAAAACCCGCCCAAGAACGCCAGCAGCGCAAGACCGCCCTGCCCCTCGTGCAGCGGCAAGGTCAGCACCAGCATGTCGGGGTTTGCGCCTGCTGGCATCCGCTCCAGCCCGATCACGGCGATGGGCAGGATGAACAGGCTCATCGCGAACAGATAGGCCGGAAACGCCCACGAGGCCCGCGACAGATGCGCCTCATCGACATTCTCGACCACCAAAACCTGAAACATCCGCGGCAAAGTGATCACCGCCGCCGCCGACAGAAAAATCAGCCCCGCCCAACGCCCCGGCTGCATCGCCCACTGGGGATCGACATGCGCCTCGATGCGCGCGATCATCGCCGATGGGCCGCCGCCCAAGCCCCAGACCACGAAAATCCCCACCGCCAGCAGCGCCACCAGCTTGACCACCGCCTCAACCGCGATGGCCATGACGATGCCGTGATGCTGCTCTTTGGCGTCAAGGTTGCGGGTGCCAAACAGGATGGTGAACAAAGCCAAGCCCGCCGCCACCCAGATCGCCGTAGCGTCGCGCCCCGGCATCGCCCAAGCCTGCGGATCGCTTGCCGCAAAGGCCCCGAACGACAGTGTCACAGATTGCAACTGCAGCGCGATATAGGGCGTCGCCGCCACCACCGCGATCACCGTCACCAACACGCCAAGCAGGTTCGATTTGCCATAGCGGCTTGAAATCAGATCGGCGATCGAGGTCACCCTTTGCCTGCGCCCGATCCGCACCAGCTTGCGCAGCACCCACCACCAGCCGACAAACACCAAGGTCGGGCCCAGATAGATGGTCAGAAACTCCACTCCCGTCCGCGCCGCAGACCCCACCGCGCCGTAAAACGTCCAAGCCGTGCAATAGATCGACAAAGACAAGGTATACACCACCGGCGAGCGTAAAAACCGCATCTCGCCGCGCATCGCCCGCCGCTCGACCACAAAGGCCACCACGAACAAAAACGCCACATAGGCCAGAGAGGTCAGCACCAAGACATTGAATGGCATCAGACATCCTCGGCGGGTGCATCGGCCTCGGGCTCGGCCAAGGCGGGGGCTACATAGGCCGCAAGCCCGATCAACAGCGCCCAGACCCCGAACAGATACACGGCAACCTGCCCCGAATTGGACTTGGCCGCGACACCCGCACCCCCTGAACCTGCATCCCCCGCGCTTGCCACCGCGACAGAACCAGAACCAGCGCCCGAGCCTTCCCCCCACAGCAGCGGCAACAGCAACAGGAACAACCCAAAGATCGGCAACAGCCGCGCCGCATCCCGCCAGCGTCGCTGCCGATACACTGCCCGAGCCAGAAACAAAGGCGCGCGCGGGCCCCGCATCACGCCCCCAACAAATCCCGCACCAAGGCGCGGATTTCTGAATTGTCAAACGGCTTGCTCATAAAGGCCGACACGCCCGCCCGCTCGGCGGCCTCGCGGTCGCGCAACTGGCCCTTGGCGGTCAACATCAGGATCGGCAGGCCCGCATGATCCGGGTCGGCGCGCAAAGCCGTCAAAATCTCCAGCCCCGACATCCCCGGCAACATCGAATCCAAAATCACCAGATCAGGCCGCAGCCGCGCCACCTCGGCCAAAGCCCGCGCTCCATCCGCCAAGACCGAGACCGCCCAGCCATCGCGCGACAGAATAAACCGCAGCGCCTCGGCAATATTGGCCTCATCCTCCACCAGCAAAACCTGACGCATGATTGCTCCCCCGACCCCGACTATCCCCACAAACCCCGCCGCTGTCAAAAGCCAAGCCTTTGCCATTTCACATTGGCCCAAATATCCCCGCCGGAGGCTCCGCCCGCCTGCCCCACCACCTGCCCGCTTTCTCAGCCCTGCAAGATCGAAGGCTCGCGCCGTGCCGCACAGGCATGGCGCTGACAAATCCGGCAGGTTGACCCAATCGGCAAAGCCTCGCCCGCCCGGCCCTGCTCGGGCAAAATCAACATCGCCGCCTCGCGCAATTCCGGCCCGCGCGATCCTTGCGGAAACCGCGGCTGACAGAAGGCGCGCACCCGAAACCGCGCAGGCACCGGGCCTGCGGTCTCGACCACCATTTCAATCGGAGTCATGGGGCGTGAAAGTGCTGCAAACAGGGGCCACAGCGGGCAAGCGGCACCAAAGCGCGGCAAGCCAAAGCCCGCCAGCGGCTTGCGAAAGGTCAGTGTCCCCGAAGCGTCGCAGACCACCAGCCCCGCCTGCAGCCCCGGCTGCAAAGCGATCCGCCGGAATGCTGCCAAGACATCGCCGCCAAACCGCGCAGCCACAGCCACCGGATCGCTGCCACTTTCGGCCACCACAGCCGCAAACCCCGCCGCAGGATAGGCCGCCAGATCGCGCGCCGCCTGCGCGCGCCACTGATCCGCCATGTGCCGCGCCGCCGCTGAAACCAGCCCCCGCGTGTCCGCCCCCTGCCAATCGGTGCTGGCCAGCCAAGCCTCCAACTCTTCTTGTGGCGAGGCCAGACCCTGCTCTTCCGCCTGCCCCGCCGTATCGAGATAGCGCACCAAAGCCTCGGCCCCCAAGGCGAGCCGCTTGCTGTCATCCTGCAGATTGCCCAAAAACCGCGCCTGCCATTCCGGCTCGATATCCTGCGTTTCCGCCAAAATCGCCGCGGTTGATCGCACCGAGGCCACCGCCGACAGCACTTCGTGCAGACTGGCAGACAGATGCGGGTCTTGGCTCATGCGGTCACTCATCGCCTCCAAGGCCCGCTCCAGCCCCGCCACGCGCTGATGCAGCCCAATCACCGTGGCGGCCCAGCCCGGAAAACGCCCGGCAAAATCCTCGGATCGGTCGATCTCGGCCCCCGGCAACCGCCCTGCCGCCGCACGCAGATCATCCAGAACCGCCGCCGCGATGCCCTCTTGAAACGCCTCCACAGGTTGCCCCAAAGCCTGCGCCAGCCGCGCAAGCAGCGCATCGCCAATGCGGCGGCGGTTGTGTTCAATCAGGTTCAGATAAGACGCCGAAATTCCCACGGTCTCGGCCAGATCTGCCTGCCGCAGCCCCAACGCCACGCGCCGCTCTCGCAGGCGGCTTCCGGTCAGGGCAGAGATCGGCATGGCGTAACTCCTGATGCTGGCGCAAGATTTACAGGAAATGGAAAAGTTTACAACGGCGCGATGGCGGTGCGCTCGGTTTCAGCCTGCCCCCGCAGGCCCACGCCTCCGGGCAGCGCCTGCCCTCTGTCAGGGGTGCTTGAAGCGGTCTCAACAAACGCTCTTGCGTGGCCGGGCAAACTCTCCGCCGGAGAGTTTGCTTTCCCCGATCAGCCAAATGCGGTGTGCACTCTGGACAAAACCAAAACGGGCGCGAGGTTTCCCCCGCGCCCGTCTTACTCAAACCCGCAAAAGCTTATTGCAGCGCCTTGTCCGTCACCACATGCGTCCAAGCGCCGGTGGGTTCCTTGGTGATCACCGGATCAGAACCACCCGACATCAGCGCCGCCACTGTGCGCTTGTAATCGGCCTCGTCCAGCGCGCCATTGCTGCCAGCGGTCAGCTTGCCAATCTCGGCCACCATGCGCTTTTGATGCTCGATGGTTTGCGCACCCGTCGCGTCATTGTCGATCACGATCTGGGCTGCCTCATCGCCATTGGCTTCGGCGTATTTCCAGCCCTTCATCGAGGCGCGCACGAAGCGCACCATTTTGTCTTCAAACGCCGGGTCAGCCAGCTTGTCTTCCATGACGTAAAGCCCGTCTTCCAGCGTCGCCACACCTTCGTCTTCATATTTGAAGGTCACCAGATCTTCCGGCTTCACACCGGCATCAATCACCTGCCAATATTCGTTATAGGTCATGGTCGATATGCAAGCCGCCTGCTTTTGCAGCAGTGGATCGACGTTGAAGCCCTGCTTCAAAACAGTCACACCGCCTGCCGAGCCATCGGTTTTCAGCGCCAGCTTGTTCATCCAGTTCAGGAACGGATATTCGTTGCCACCAAACCAGACGCCCAAGGTTTTATCGGGGAAATCCGCAGGGGTCGCGACGCCAGATTCCTTCAGGCACGTCAGCATCATGCCCGAGGATTTGAACGGTTGCGCGATATTGACCAGCGCCAGACCCTTTTCGCGCGCAGCGAGGGCCGAGGGCATCCAGTCGATCACCACATCCGCGCCACCGCCCGCGATGACTTGGGTTGGGGCTACATCCGGGCCACCCGGCAGAATGGTGACGTTCAGGCCCTCTTCCTCGTAAAACCCTTTCGCGGCAGCGACGTAGTAGCCCGCGAACTGGCCTTGGGTGACCCATTTCAGTTGCAGCGTCACATCATCGGCTGCCTGTGCGCTGCCGGCAAATGCCAGAAACAGCGCCGATGTCAGTAGCTTTTTCATTCTCAACCTCCAAGTTGATGCCCGGTTTTGGGCGTTTTGGTTTCGCAAGTCTCAGTTTCGCAAGTCTCAGTTTCGTTGTGACGGATGCCAGAACGTCACCCGTTTCTCGATCAGCGCGACCAGCCCATAGAACGCCGATCCCGCCAAAGCCGCCACCGCAATCTCGGCCCAAACCATGTCGGGATTCGAGCGCCCAACCTCGGCCACGATGCGGAATCCCATGCCCACGATAGGGCTGCCGAAAAATTCAGCAACAATCGCGCCGATCAGCGCCAGAGTTGTCGCAATTTTCAGCCCGTTGAAGATAAACGGCATCGCGGCAGGCAGGCGCAGCTTGAACAGCGTCTGCCAGTAGCTGGCCGAATAGGTCGCCATCAGATCGCGCTGCATGGTGTCACTGGCCGCAAGCCCCGCAATCGTGTTCACCAGCACCGGAAAGAACACCATCACCACCACGACCGCCGCCTTCGATTGCCAGTCAAAGCCGAACCACATCACCAGAATAGGCGCGATGCCAACAATCGGCAGGGCTGCAACAAAATTCCCCACCGGCAACAACCCCGCTTGCAGGAACGGCGAGCGGTCGATGGCCACGGCGGTCAGGATCGCCGCCGCGCAGCCAATCGCATAGCCCGACAAAGCGCCCTTGAAGAAGGTTTGCACCACATCGGCCCAAAGCGTCGGCCCGCTGGTTCCGATCCGCGCGATCACATCACTCGGCGGTGGCAGGATGATCTTGTTGACGCCGTAAGCCGTCACCCCTGCCTGCCACAGCACCAGCACCGCCACACCGAACACCAATGGCACCGCATAGCGCACCCAAGACGCGCGCGCCTTCGAGAGTTCGGAATTCAGCAACCAAGTGCCAACCCAGAACGCCAGCAAACACCACAACCTTGGGTCCACAATCCAGCTCATCGTGCCATCCCCATCCTCTTCAGCACACGCCCCTCAATCCGCCCGGCCAACATCACCAGCACCGCCGCCAAGATCGCCGACAGGAACAAAGCCGCCCAGATTTGCGTGGTCTGGCCGTAATAAGACCCCTGCAACAGCCGCGCGCCAAGCCCGGCTTGCTGGTTCAACTCGGCCACAATCGCGCCGACAAGGCTTGCGGCAATCGCCACCTTCACGCTTGCAAAGAAGTAGGGCATCGAGGACGGCAGCCGCAGTTTCCAGAACACAGCACTGCCGGGGGTGGCATAGGTTTGCAGCAGATCAAGCTGCATCGCATCCGGGCTGCGCAGGCCTTTCACCATGCCCACCACCACCGGGAAGAATGAGAGGTAAGCCGAGATCACCGCCTTGGTCATCAGTGGCGTCGCCCCCACCGCGTTCATCACCACCGCCAGCATCGGCGCCAATGCGATGATCGGCACCATCTGGCTGGCAATCGCCCAAGGCAAAACGCTCATCTCCATCGCGCGGTTGTAAACGATGCCAACTGCCAGCAAGACGCCCAACGTCGTGCCCATCGCAAAGCCCAGCAGAGTGCCGGAAATCGTCACCCAAGCGTGATAGACCAGCGATTTCTTAGAACTTGGCGCAAGGCCAAGCGTGGATTTGACCAATTCCGAGAACACCTGATGCGGGCTTGGCAACACCGGGCGGTCCTGATCCAGCGTCAGCCCGGGCAGTTGCAGCAATGTTGGGGCCGCCTGCTCTGCACGCGCCGCCTGATCATAGGCCCAAGGCGCGTTCATCCAGATCGCCGCCGCGTACCAGACCGCGACGATGATCAGAAGGACAGTCAGGATCGGGGCCGCGCGCCTCATGCCTGCCCCCCCGGCCATGCGATCATCAACACGGCGACCACGCCCAAAGCCATCCCGGCCAATTGCAACGGACTGGGCTTTTCGCCAAACACCACCATCGCCATCGCCGTGATCGCCACCAGTTGAAACACCACCGACAAGGCAATCGCCACGCCAAGGCCGTTGCCGCGCATCACCTGCACCATCAGCGTATTGCCCAGACAGAACAAAGCCAGCGCCCCGGCCAGCACCCAAATACCGCCCTGCTGCGCATAGGTCTTCAGCACGCCGTTCGCCGCGACAAACACGGCGGTCGAGGCGGCCAGCCACGCCAGCGTCACAAGGCTCATCTTTTGCCCCCCTGCCAGTCATAGGTCGCCCAGAGCGTCACGCCATCTTTGACCACGCTGTCATTGACGCGCACCATCACCGCACTGGTGCCCGCAGGGTCGCTGGCCACGGGGCGAAACCTCAGATCAAGGTCCAGCGGTTGAAACGTGCCTTCCGCATCCAGCAAACGCCCCTTGTAGCAAGGCACATCCTTCACAAAGTCAGAGCTTTCGGCCGTGGCATCAACAAAATGCACCTTGCAATGCAGTGAAACGTCACGGTCGGCGGCACCTTCGCGCGCGAAAAACGCAAGCTCAAGCCGCAAGACTTCGCGGCGCGGCACCACATCGGCCAGCGCGCCCGATGCGTCATGCACCACCCGCGCACGGATCGACAGATCGTCGTCGATCTTGGCCCAATGTTCGGGCTTTGGCGGATGAGAACCCAGACCATAGGCGTCAACTTCGGTCTCTGCCGCGACGGGCGATGCAAGCGCCAGCAGCAGCGCCAGCGCGATCACGCGTAAGGCCCCTATATGGCCCTTTCCCATACGGTTTCCATATCGTTCATCTTTGGGTAACAAATGCGGTCTATTCATCGGAATGACCCGCCCGCAGACCCTCGCGCACCCGGTGCGCAATCTCGATGAATTCCTTGGAATCGCGGATATCCAATGGTCTCTCCTTCGGCAAAGGGCTGTCAATTACATCAGTAATCCGACCGGGGCGCGGTGACATCACCACGATCTTGGTCGACAGATACACCGCCTCGGGGATAGAATGTGTAACAAAACCAATGGTTTTGCCGGTGCGCGCCCAAAGCTTCAGCACCTCTTCGTTCAACCGGTCGCGCACGATCTCATCCAGCGCACCAAAGGGTTCGTCCATCAGCAGGATGTCGGCATCAAAGGCGAGGGCGCGGGCGATACTGGCGCGCTGCTGCATGCCCCCCGAAAGCTGCCAAGGGAATTTCTTGCCAAAGCCTTTGAGTTCAACCAGCTCCAGCACCCGCTCCACCCGGCTTGCCTGTTCCGCCTTGGAAAACCCAATGATTTCAAGAGGAAGCTTGATATTCCCAGCAATAGTGCGCCACGGATAAAGCCCCGCCGCCTGAAACACATAGCCATAAGCGCGCTTGCGCCGCGCCTCATCCGGGGTCAGGCCGTTAACAGTCAGCGTGCCCCCAGTGGGCGTCTCCAGCGCAGCAATCGCGCGCAGGAAAGTCGTTTTGCCACAGCCACTTGGGCCGATGAAGGAAACGAAATCGCCCTTGTTGATGGTGAGATTCACATCCTTCAGCGCCTGCACCGGCCCGTCATTGGTCTGGAAAACCAGTTGCAGGTTGCGGGCTTCGATGACGGGGGAGTTGGCCACAGTGTCTTTCACTTGCCGTTCGCTCCTGAATTCAAAGAATTGCTTGCTGACATGCTGGCATTGATAAGCGCCCTTTCGATCTGACAATAAATAACTCCACCCAATCCACCAATAGTTGCGGCCATTGTGATCAAATTATAACGCCACAAAACCCAAAGGTGGTCGGGCAAGCAAACTATAACGCCCGAAAGGATTCCGGCGAATGCACCGCCTATCGCAAATGCGAAAACCGATCTCGCACTTATGCGCCACAAGGTAACTCGGACCAATGCGAAGCCAGGAAGCGAAATTATCGCGGCAATAAGGGCTATCGCAAAATAGAGTTGCGGTATGGACACAAAACCTATGCGCTCCGGGGTGGGAATAAACCAGAACATTCTTGCCCCGAGCAGAAGCAAGGGCATTAGTGCAGCCGTCGCCAGATAGGCCATCGCAATCGGGAGTGCCCTTTGCATCACACCCCCGTCGCCGGAATACCCGAGCGTGCCACGGGCCGCGGTGCGGTCAGGTCTTTCCACGCACTCAGGGCGCGGTTGACGGCGGGGCGGGGGTCGCGGGCGATGAATTTGCCATGGCCTTCACGGGTTTTGATCTCGCCATCATCGACCGAGACCACGCCGCGCGACAGGGTGTAGCGCGGCAGGCCTTTGACGACTTTGCCCTCGAACACGTTGTAATCAATGGCGGATTGCTGACTGGCGGCGCCGATGGTTTTCGATTTTTCAGGATCCCAGACCACCAGATCGGCATCGGCGCCGACCAGAACAGCGCCTTTTTGCGGGTAGCAGTTCAGGATTTTGGCGATGTTGGTCGAGGTGACGGCGACGAATTCGTTCATCGTCAGGCGCCCCATGCCAACGCCATGCGTCCAGAGCATCGGCATCCGGTCCTCCAGCCCGCCGGTGCCGTTGGGGATCTTGGCGAAGTTGCCGACTCCGTAACGTTTTTGTTCGGTGGTGAAGGCGCAATGGTCGGTCGCCACCACCGACAAAGACCCCGATTGCAGGCCCGCCCACAGGCTATCCTGATGCAGTTTGTTGCGGAAGGGCGGCGACATCACCCGGCGGGCGGCGTGGTCCCAATCTGGGTTCTGGTATTCGCTGTCGTCCAGCGTCAGGTGCTGGATCAGGGGTTCGCCCCAGACCCGTTTGCCCTGCATGCGGGCGCGGCGGATGGCTTCGTGGGCATCCTCGCACGAGGTATGCACGACATAAAGCGGCACGCCTGCCATATCGGCGATCATAATGGCGCGGTTGGTGGCCTCACCTTCCACCTGCGGCGGGCGGGAATAGGCGTGAGCTTCGGGGCCGGTGTTGCCCTCGGCCAGCAGTTTGGCGGTCAGTTCCGCCACCACATCGCCGTTTTCGGCATGGACCATGGCAAGGCCACCGAGATCGCCAACCCGTTTGAAGGATTGATACAATTCATCATCATTGACCATCAACGCGCCTTTGTAGGCCATGAAATGCTTGAAGCTGGTCATGCCGGCCTTGACCGACAATTCCATATCCTCCCACACCTTCTGCCCCCACCAGGTGATCGCCATGTGATAGGAATAGTCGCAATTGGCGCGGCCTGATTTGTTGTGCCACATCTGGGCGGCATCCATCAGCCCCTGCCCCTGCCCCGGAAGGACGAAATCGACGACCATTGTGGTACCGCCCGCAAGCGCCGCCCGCGTGCCGGATTCAAAATCATCCGCCGAATAGGTGCCCATGAACGGCATTTCGAGATGCGTGTGCGGATCAATCCCGCCGGGCATGACGAAGCAGCCCGTGGCGTCGACGGTGCGATCGCCTTTGAGGCCTATGCCGATCTGGGTGATCTTGCCTTGGTCGATCAGCACATCGGCCTTGTAGGTCAGATCAGCGGTAACGATGGTGCCGTTTTTGATCACTGTGGTCATGGGTGATACCTCTTGATTACTCAAAATAGAGTCTTAGGGGAATAAGCGCTTCGTTGTCGTCCGACCTTTGGAATGTTGGAAGGTCTGACGCGAATGTAATTTCGAACCATTTCTGAGAAAGTGTATTGAGTGGGAGTTTTCCCCTCTGGTGTGCTTAGTAGATCACTTTGATAAAATGAGCCGATCAGGCCCCAGCGATTCTTGTCGAAGCTCTCAAGAACCCGCTCCGCTATTTCAAAATGGTCTTCGGCAAGCAAGGCCACAACATATGTAATCCATAAATAATCGCCACGCGGGTAGACAGAATGACTGTCTGGATTAGCAAACACTCCTATACAGAGATCTGAAAAATCTTGGCTGGCCAACAAATCTCTAGCTTGGAGAAGTGCTGATTGCAGAAAATCGATTAGACTGTCGACATCATCAATATCCCCTACAAACGCGGCAATTGGTAGACCGCCACAACAAAAGCTAGATGTCGCACGCAACGATACCGGCGTCCGATTGTGCTCGGGGATGTCCAGGACGTCCCATAGCAGGTCATCTAGCTTCATAGGCTTGACTGACGCGAGCATTTTCAGTTTCAGTACACCTTGCTGATCACGAAAAGGCACCTGATGCGCAGCAAAGAAAAGACGCCCTGACTGCAAATAAAGGCAATTGCCATTCTTTTTCCATCCAATGCGTTTTGCGACGGTCATCATAAAAATGCGCATCGACTTCTCGAATGCAATGTATTCCTCACGCAACTTGCGATCTTCGGCGGCACTCACCCCACCACCCCCGCCACTTCCAGCACGGCGTGCAGCAGAACATCCGTCCCTGCTGCTGCCCATTCCGGGGAAATCTCTTCGGCCTCGTTGTGGCTCAAGCCTCCGACACAGGGACACATTACCATCACTGTTGGGGCGACGCGGTTGATCCAGCAGGCGTCGTGGCCTGCGCCAGAGATGATGTCCATATGGGAATAGCCCAGCTTTTCAGCGCTTTGGCGGACGATGTTCACCAAGTTTGCATCGAAGGTGACGGGGTCGAAATGGCCGACCGCCTCAATCGAGCAGCCTAGGCCCAGCTCGGCAGCAACTGCATGGGCTGCGCGTTCGACTTCGCCGCGCATCAGGTCGAGTTTGGTTTGATCGGGGGAACGGATATCGACGGTGAAGATCACTTTGCCGGGGATCACGTTGCGGGAATTGGGGAAGACCTTGACCTGCCCCACAGCCCCCACTGCCCCCGGTTGATGACCCATGGCGATCTGATGCACGCGCTCGGTGATCCGCGCCATCCCGAGGCCTGCGTTCACCCGCATCGCCATTGGCGTCGAGCCAGTATGGGCGTCGCGGCCGGTCAGGGTGATTTCCAGCCACCACAGGCCTTGGCCGTGGGTCACGACGCCAATTTCCTTGCCCTCGGCCTCCAAGATCGGTCCCTGCTCGATGTGGAGCTCCAGCATGGCGTGCATTTTGCGGGCACCGACGATTTCATCGCCGACCCAGCCAATGCGGGCGAGTTCATCGCCGAAGCGCAGGCCGTCCATATCGGTGCGGTTATAGGCATAATCTTGTGTATGAAGGCCTGCAAACACGCCCGAGGCCAGCATGGCAGGGGCGAAGCGTGCGCCTTCTTCGTTGGTCCAGTTCGTGACCACAATCGGGTGGCGGGTCTGGATGTTCATGTCGTTCAGGCTGCGCACCACTTCTAACGCCCCAAGCACGCCGAGCACGCCGTCATAGCGGCCGCCGGTGGGCTGCGTGTCGAGATGCGACCCCATATAGACAGGCAAAGCGTCAGGATCGGTGCCTGCGCGGGTGGCGAACATGTTGCCCATGGTGTCAACGCCCATCGTCATTCCAGCAGCCTTGCACCAATCGGCGAACAAATGGCGGCCCGCGCTGTCGGCATCGGTCAGGGTCTGGCGGTTGTTGCCGCCTGCCACGCCGGGGCCGATCTGCGCCATCGCATCAAGGCTGTCCCACAGGCGTGCTGCATTGATCCGCTGATTTGCGCCTATTGTCATCGTGAACTCCCTGCGGGGACGTTGCCCCAGATCGCGCTTGCTGCGAATCTTTTCCTGACCGTATGGTCAGCTATCAGGCTATAGAACCTGACCAAGCGGTCAACGAAAATCTGAAGGCTAAACGCATGCCCCAGCCCGCCCCCGAGCCATTGCGTCCAATCCGGCGCAATGAGATCCGCCAACAGAACGAACAGCTGATTTTACAGGCAGCCGAGAAAGTCTTTGCCGAGGCCGGATTCGGTGGGGCTACGATGCAACTGATCGCCGATGTGGCGGGGTTGCCTAAGGCCAACCTGCATTATTACTTCACCACCAAGGAAGAACTGTACCGCAAGGTGGTGTCGAACATCTTCGATATCTGGCTGCATGCGGCGGAAAGCATGGACAACGCCCCCGGCCCGGTTGAGGGCATCGGCGCTTATATTGACGCCAAGATGGAGATTTCGCGCAGGCATCCTGATGGCTCGAAGGTCTGGGCATCGGAAGTGATGCATGGCGCGCCGGTCATTCAGGATTATCTGGAAACCACGTTGCGCGATTGGACGGCAGGCCGGGTGGCGCTGATCCAAGGTTGGATTGACGCGGGGCAGATGGCTGCGGTGAATCCCGATCATCTGCTGTATATGCTGTGGGCGGCTACCCAGCATTATGCTGACTTCGGCCATCAGATTGAGACTCTGAACGGCGGCCCGCTGACTGATCGGCAATGGGCCGAGGCGAAGGACAGCGTCAAGGCGATGATCCTGCGCGGGATTGGCGCTGCATGAGGCAAAGCGCTGCATGAGACAGCGGACTGCGTGATGCAAATTCCAGCGCCATCGCGCATGCGATTGACACAGCGCCCTGCGTTGCAGAAGTTGCCGTATCTTACCCTGATCTGACCGGAGCCTGACATGACACCCACCTGCGCCAGCCTTGAAGCCGAATATGCCGCTCTGACCTTCCCGCGGTTTGCCGAGGCCGAGGCGCAGGCTTTGGGCGCACAGCTGATCGCGTTGGCGGGTACCGCCCCGGTGGTGATCAACATTCGCACACCAGACCGGGTCTATTTTCATGCGGCGTTGCCGGGATCGGCACCGCTGAATGATCTGTGGATCAAGCGCAAAAGCAATACGGCGCTGCTGTTTCAGCTGCCGTCTTTCCTTGTCGGTGCCCGCAACCGCGAGGCAGGCCATCTGCTGTCGCGCAACGGTCTGGCCGAGGCCGATTATGCCGACAACGGCGGCGCTGTGCCGATCAAAGTCGCTGGTGTCGGCGTTGTGGCTTGCGCCACAGTCTCGGGTCTGCCGCAGGCTGAAGATCACGCACTGGTGGTGGCAGCCATGCAAGCTTTTCTGGCAGGGTGAGGCTTATTTCAGCTCGACCTCGACAAAGCTCATCACCTGATCGCCGTCGTTGATCACGTTATGCTCGATCCCTTCGACGCGACGGTAGGCGGTGCCCGCTGGCACCAGCACCTGACGCGTGCCGCCACCGGGCTCTTCCAGCAGCATATGGCAATCGGTAACGGCGGTGATCACATAATCCATGCTGTGGCGGTGCCAGCCGGTCTGCGCGCCGGGGGCGAAATCAAACCGCGTTACGCGCACGCGGTCGTCGTCGATCAACTGAGTGGCGGTGCAGCTTTGGTGCATATGGCGTTCCTGTTGGCGGTTCGGGCGTGTGGCAAGGCTAAGGCTTGCGGGCCTTGGGTCAAGGCGCAAAAATGCGGGGGATTTGGGGGCGAACCGTACAGGGCAGATGGTCGAATGGGGTTTACTTCCTGCCCGATATTACGTCACCCTTGCCCCCCAAGGTGCAAAAGATGGCGCATGCAATGACCAAACCAAGAACCCGAATTCAGGCGCGCAACTCGACCACAATTCTGGATGCGGCACTGGATGTGTTCTCGCAGCACGGCTTTCGCGGCGCGACGCTGGATATGATTGCGGAGGGGGCCGGGCTGTCGAAGCCCAATCTGCTGTATTATTTCCCCTCGAAAGAGGCAGTGCATGCCGCCCTGCTGAACCAGCTTTTGCGCAATTGGCTTGACCCGTTGCATGCGATGAATCCCGAGGGCGACCCAGTGGCCGAGATCATGGCCTATGTTCACCGCAAGCTGGAATTGTCGCGCGATTTCCCCCGCGAAAGCCGGCTGTTCGCCAATGAAATGCTGCAAGGTGCGCCGCGGATGCGCGAGGTGATCGAGGGCGATCTGAAAACCCTTGTCGATGAAAAGGCAGCAGTGTTGCAGATGTGGATGGATCAGGGCCGCATCGCCCAACTGCCGCCGGTGCATCTGATCTTTTCAATCTGGGCAATGACCCAGCATTATGCCGATTTCGATGTGCAGGTGCGCGCGGTGCTCGGCCCAGAACATGACCCCTTCGCCGAAGCTGGCGCTTTTTTACAAACGCTGTTTGTCAAACTGCTGACCCCAAGCCCACAGATATCCGCGCAGCAATGATCAGCCCCGCAATCGTCGCTGCGACCCCACGTCACGCGTCTAGTGCTGGACCTTTGCGCGAAGCCAGTATAGTCAGCAACTCTGCAAGAGTTTCCGATCGAAGGTCATGAACCCAGCAAACGAAACCACCGATCGGGCTGCCAACCCGACGCCCGTCCCCCCGCACCCAGAGCATCAACATACTCAGAACATGGGTAAATTGGTGCTCGGCTGCATCGGCGTCGTCTATGGCGATATCGGCACCAGTCCGCTGTACGCTATGCGGGAATCGCTGCATGCCGCCAGCTATGACGGGCTGTCTCGCGATGATGTGATCGGGGTGATCTCGCTGCTGATCTGGACCCTGATCCTGATTGTGTCGCTGAAATATGTCACGCTGATCATGCGCGCTGACAACAAGGGCGAAGGCGGCACCCTGTCTTTGGTGGCCTTGGTGCAGCGCGCGCTGAACAAGCGCCCGGGCTGGTTGCTGGCAATTGGCGTGGTGGGGATCTCGCTGTTCTTTGGCGATGCGATGATCACGCCCGCAATGTCGGTGCTATCGGCGGTTGAAGGTCTGGATCTTGTGGCGCCCTCGTTGGGGCCGTTCGTGTTGCCGCTGACTTTGCTGATCATTCTGGGGCTGTTCTTGTTCCAAAGCCAAGGCACCGAACGGGTGGCGATTCTGTTCGGCCCAATCATGGTGGCATGGTTCGTGGTGATGGCGGTGATGGGGATTTACCATCTGAGCGACGATCTCAGCATCCTGCACGCGTTTAATCCCGCCTATGCGGGGGATTTCCTGGTCACCAACGGCAAGGCTTCATTCTTCGTGCTGGGGTCGGTGTTTCTGGCCGTCACCGGTGGTGAGGCGCTCTATGCCGATATGGGCCATTTTGGCCGCAAACCGATCCGGCTGGCTTGGGCGTTTCTGGTGTTCCCGGCCCTGACACTGTCCTATCTTGGCCAAGGTGCGTTGGTTTTGGCGCATCCCGAGACCTTCGAGAACCCGTTCTTCCTGATGGCACCGCCCGCATTGCTACTGCCCTTGGTGCTGCTGTCGGTGGCTGCAACCATCATCGCCAGCCAAGCGGTGATTTCCGGAGCATTTTCGATGATGCACCAAGCCGTGCAAATGGGCCTGCTGCCGCGCTTTGAAATCCGCCACACATCCGAGACTCAACTGGGCCAGATCTACATGCCCAAGGTCAACCTGATCCTGATGGTCGGGGTTTTGTGCCTTGTGGTGGCATTTGGATCATCGTCAAACCTTGCCTCGGCCTACGGCATCGCCGTGACCGGCGATATGGTGATCACCACGATCCTTGCGTTCATCGTGTTCTTCAAGGCGTGGAAATGGCCGATCTGGAGCGTGGTGGCGGTTCTGCTGCCCATTTTCATCATCGAACTGATGTTCCTTGGTGCAAACCTCGTCAAACTGCCCGATGGCGGCTATGTGCCAGTGATCATGGCGGCGACCTCTTGTTTCCTGATCTGGACATGGGTGCGCGGCACCGCGCACGTGCAACGCAAAGCCCACGATTCTGCGGTGGCATTGCCCAAGCTGATCAAGATGTTGGAGAAATCGCATCCGATCGAAGTGCCCGGAACCGCCGTGTTCCTGACCCAAGACCCCGATACCGCGCCCTCGGCGTTGCTGCATAATCTCAAGCACAACCGGGTTTTGCACAGCCAGAACTTTATCGTCACGGTTGGGGTGGCGACGACGCCAAAGGTCAATGACGAAAACCGCATCACGCTGGAGCGGTTGTCGGATAATTTCCTGCGGGTGCGGCTGATGTTTGGCTATATGGAAACCCCGAATGTGCCGCGCGCCTTGGCTTTGGCGCGGCGCAGGGGCGAGAAATTCGACATCATGACGACTTCGTTCTTCTTGAACCGGCGCACATTCCGATCAGCCCGCAACCATGGCTTGCCGTTCTGGCAAGAGCGCGTGTTCATCTCTATGACGAAATCCGCATCAGATGCGACCGCGTTCTACTGCCTGCCGTCGAACCGGGTGGTGGAATTGGGCCAGCAACTGGCCATCTGAAGCAAGCGGGGGGTTACCTCCACCCGCACCCCCGTTGCATTTACAAAGCCCCTGCCCTTACAGCCCGCGCATAACTTCAGCGGCAATCTCGAATGACCGCAGGCGGGCTTGGTGGTCATGGATCATCCCGGTCAACATGATTTCATCCGGGGCATAGGTTTCGAGCAACTGCGCCAACTGCCCGCGCAGGGTCGCAGGAGATCCGACCGCTGCGCAAGACAGCGCATGTTCGACCTCGGCGCGCATCTGGGCCGAGACTTCTGACAAATCATGCACAGGGCGTGGCAGCTTGCCGGGCCGCCCGGTGCGCAGCCGCGAAAACGCCAACACTTGCGAAGAACGCAGGTATTCCGCCTCGGCGTCGGTCTCCGCCGCAGACACCCCCGCCAGCAGCATGAAATATGGCTTCTCCAGCAATTGCGACGGGCGGAATGTGGCACGGTAAGTTGCGAGTGCATCGGCCAGCATTGCCGGGGCAAAGTGACTGGCGAAAGCATAGGGCAACCCCAGATAGGCCGCCAACTGCGCGCCATAGATGCTTGAGCCCAAAATCCAGACCGGCACTTCCGTCCCCTCGCCCGGCACCGCGCGAATACGGGCGTCGGGGTGAGGCGCATCAAGATAATTGATCAGCTCCAGCACATCTTCGGGGAACTGATCCGAGGCTTGCATATTGCGCCGCAGGGCGCGCGCGGTGCCCTGATCGGTGCCGGGCGCTCGGCCGAGGCCCAGATCAATCCGGCCAGGAAACAGCGTCGCAAGGGTGCCGAATTGCTCGGCAATCACCAAAGGCGCGTGGTTTGGCAGCATGATGCCCCCTGCCCCCACCCGGATGGTTTTGGTGCCAGCTGCCACATGGCCAATCACGATAGAGGTCGCGGCGGATGCGATCCCCGGCATGTTGTGATGTTCGGCCAACCAATAGCGGTGATAGCCCCATGTCTCGGCATGGCGCGCAAGGTCAAGCGTGTTGGCCAAGGCGTCGGCGACAGTAAGGCCCTCGGGCACGGGCGACAGATCGAGCATGGAATATTGCATGGGATACTTTGTGCAAAGGGGGCGCTGCGGCGGGCGCAGGCGAGTATCTATACAGTTGGGTTTAGTTTTCCAAAAGGGAAGATCAGCGCCGCAGTTTATCTGCGCTTGCATGCAAAATCCGTGGCCGTGTCGGCTGCATTATGGCGAAATCGTGGCAACTGCCTCAAAAGCGCGGGGCTTTACGCTGCCGCATGCTTTGGATTTTTGCTATGCTGGCACCGGGGGCGACTGTTGCAAAAGGTGTAAGGATGGGACTGATCTCGTCACTTGCGGCACCCTCAGCGCCGCAATTCCAATCGCTGACCCAAAAGCCCTTGACCCGGCAGCTGCCCGCGTCCGAGATCGGCAACCACGGCGCGGCGCTGCAAGACGCCGCGCAGATCAGCGGCGCGGCTGAACTGCCAGCCGAAGCTGTGCTGCGCCCGGTGCAAGCGCCCGCAGCCAGTGAGGCTATTTTCAAGGGCTTGTTGCCGGTGCATGCCAGCTTGGCCGAGGTGGTGCGGGCGTCGGATGCTGACACCTCTCTGATCCCGCGGATGCGTGAGGTGGACGGCATCAGCCTTGATGGCATCCCCTATTTCAATGACGGAGCCGTGCTACTGGACGATCTGCCGCAAGCAGAGCCAGAACCTTCAGCCACGCCGAAAGCAGTTGCCCCACCACCAGACGCACCCGCTGAGCTGACAGTACAGCCGCCCGCCCAACCGATCGAAGCCGAAACAACGCCTGCACCCGCGCACTTGCTGTCTGATCAAGCCGAACGCGCCTATCAGGACGAGCGTGACATCTCGGCCCTGCGTCCAGAGCCACCGGCGGAGCCGCCCGAAGCAGCACCGCCTGCACCGCAAGCCAAGCCCGTGGCGGATGATGCCACGGCCCTCGACAAGCGCAGCTAAAGTCTGGCCCAGCCGCCTATGGCAGATCGCTATTCGGCGGCTGTTGCCGTGGGATTGTTGGGGTGGCTGGTCCAGTTGGCATAGCCGGTGACCGGGCGGCCCGTGCGTTCATCAACGGCACCTTTCGGCAGTTCAATCATGGTGATGCAGTTTTCCACCGGGCAGACGTTGACGCACAGGTTGCAGGCGACACATTCGTCGTCCTTCACGGTAAAGGTGCGATCCGGGCTCATCGCAATCGCTTGGTGGCTGGTGTCTTCGCAAGCCGCATAGCAGCGACCGCATTTGATGCAATCATCTTGGCTGATATGGGCTTTCGTCACATAGTTCAGGTTCAGGAATTGCCAATCGGTGACATTCGGAACAGCGCGGCCAACCAGCTCGGACGTATTGGTCATGCCTTTTTCGTCCATATATTCCGACAGACCCGAGATCATTTCCTGCACGATCTTGAAGCCATAGGTCATCGCCGCCGTGCAAACCTGCACATTGCCCGCACCAAGGGCCATGAATTCCGCCGCATCACGCCAAGTGGTGATACCGCCGATGCCCGAAATCGGCAGGCCGTGGGTTTCTCGGCTTCGCGCAATCTCGGCCACCATGTTCAACGCAATCGGCTTGACTGCCGGGCCGCAATAGCCGCCGTGGGTGCCTTTGCCGTCAATGGTGGGTTCCGGCGCAAAGCTGTCGAGGTTGACCGAAGTGATCGAGTTAATGGTGTTGATCAGGGAAACCGCATCGGCCCCGCCACGCTTGGCAGCCTCGGCGGGTTTGCGGATGTCGGTGATGTTCGGCGTCAGCTTGACGATCACTGGCATCCGGGTGTGCTTCTTGCACCAGCGCGTCACCATCTCGATATATTCCGGCACTTGGCCCACAGCGCCGCCCATGCCGCGCTCGGCCATGCCATGCGGGCAGCCGAAGTTCAGCTCGACCCCGTCGGCCTCGGTATCTTCCAGATGGCCGAGGATGTCGCGCCACGAATCCTCGTCACACGGCACCATCAGGCTGATGATCATCGCGCGGTCTTTGTAATCGCGCTTAACCGATTTGATCTCACGCAGGTTCACCTCCAACGGGCGGTCGGTGATCAACTCGATGTTGTTCAGCCCCAGCAAACGCCGATCTGCGCCGTAAATCGCGCCATAGCGCGGGCCGTTGACGTTGACGACAGGCGGGCCTTCCGCACCCAGAGTTTTCCAGACCACGCCGCCCCAGCCTGCTTCAAAGGCGCGGCGCACGTTGACCTCTTTGTCGGTCGGCGGGGCCGAAGCCAGCCAGAAAGGGTTGGGGGATTTGATGCCGATGAAATTGGTTGTCAGATTTGCCATGATGTTCCCCTTACGCCATCAAGCTTGCATGAATGGCTTCCGCCGCATCGCGACCCTCGGCCACCGCAGTTACCGTCAGATCTTCACCGCCAGCCGCACAATCACCGCCAGCCCAGATCTTGCCCTGCTGTTTCACCAGTTTAGCGCCATCTTTGGCAATCGGGGCCGCGGTCAGCGTCTGGCCAATCGCCTTGAACACCTGATCGGCCTTCAGGGTAAAGGTCTCGCCCATCTCAAGCCCATTCGGGCCGTCGTGAGTATAGGCAAACTCGACGCCTTCGACCGCCGAAGTGCCCAGCACCTTGACCGGCGCCGCACCATAGATGATCCGCACGCCGCTTTGCGTGGCATGGTCCTGCTCATACTCGGATGCGCTCATCTTGTCCTTGCCGCGCCGATAGACCATCGTGACCGAATTCGCGCCAAGCAGCTTCGATTGCACGGCGGCATCCACAGCCGTCATGCCGCCGCCGATCACCACCACATCGCGGCCCACCGCGACCGCAGGTTTGTCGGACTGGCGCAGTTCAGCAATGAAATCAACGGCATTGCGCACGCCTGCCAGATCTTCACCGCTTGCGCGCAGCGCGTTCACCCCGGCCAGACCAACTCCCAGAAACACCGCGTCATACTCCGCCTGCAACTGATCCAACGTCACATCGCGGCCCAATTCGACCCCGGTTTTCACCGTGATACCGCCGATTTTCAGCAACCATTCCACCTCGCGCGCGGCAAAATTCTCGGGCGTTTTGTAGGTGGCAATGCCGTATTCGTTCAAACCTCCGGGCTTGGCGCGGCGTTCAAATACCGTGACCTCATGCCCCTTCAACGCCAGTCGATGCGCGCAGGCCAGACCGGCAGGCCCTGCGCCCACCACCGCCACCTTTTTGCCCGTAGCCGCCGCCCGCGTGAACGGATGCACGCCCTTGCCCATCAGCGTATCGGTGGCAAAGCGTTGCAGGCGACCGATTTCCACCGGCTTGCCTTCGGCCACTTCGCGCACGCAGACCTCTTCGCACAGCTGCTCGGTTGGACAGACCCGCGCGCACATGCCACCAAGGATGTTCTGGGCAAAGATCGTCTTGGCCGCCGCATCCGGCGTGCCCGTGGCGATCTGGCGGATGAACAGAGGAATGTCGATCGAAGTTGGGCAAGCCGTCATGCAAGGCGCATCATGGCAGAAATAACAGCGATCCGCTGCCACCCGCGCCTCGTGCCGATCAAACACCGGCTGCACGTCGGAAAAGTTGTCAGCATAGGCACCGGCTGGCAGTCGGGCGGCCACCACACCGGGGGTCAACGGGCTATTGGACAAGGCAGGGCCTCCCTTTGGCTAAGTTGTTAGAATCAGGCTGGCACAGCTTTATTTTTTTATCAAATGGTAAATTTTATCTCGACCCTGCCGGGGGCAGTTTTTTACGCCTCAACCAGCCGCAGCCAATCTTGGGCCTTTTTTCTAGGCGCTGGCTTATGTATATGTGTCCGATCAAGGCGCGGATATGGCCCATCCAGCGCGCAGCAATGACGCCAGAAGACCAAAAGAGGACGGCATGAGCAAACAATCTTCCGACGCAGACGTTGCGTTTATCTCGGCCCTTGCCGAACTTTTGAACAAGAACGAGTTGACCGAGCTTTCGGTGAAACGCGAATACGGCGAGGATGACAGCCTTGAAGTGCGCGTCGTCAAGCAGGCCAACATCGTGCAAGTCGCGGCAGCGGCACCCGCGGTGCAATACGCGCCCGCGCCAGTTGCTGGTGCTGCAGCACCTGCTGCTGCTGCGGTGGCGCATGAAGACCCGGCGCAGCATCCGGGCGCATTGACCTCGCCAATGGTCGGCACGGCCTATCTTTCGGCTGAACCCGGTGCGGCGGCCTTTGTCAGCGTAGGTTCGGTTGTAACCGAGGGTCAGACCGTTCTGATCATCGAGGCGATGAAAACCATGAACCACATCCCGGCGCAAAAGGCTGGCACAGTGAAGCGTATCCTTGTCGCCGACGGCAATTCTGTCGAATACGGCGCGCCGCTGATGATCATCGAGTAAGCCGATGTTTGAAAAAATCCTGATCGCCAACCGGGGTGAGATCGCCCTCCGTGTGATCCGCGCCTGCCAGGAGATGGGGATCAAATCGGTCGCCGTACACTCCACCGCCGATGCTGATGCGATGCATGTGCGGATGGCGGATGAAAGCGTATGTATCGGTCCAGCCTCATCGACCGACAGCTATTTGTCGAAAGCCGCGATCATCTCGGCGTGTGAGATCACGGGGGCACAGGCTGTGCATCCGGGTTATGGTTTCCTGTCGGAAAACGCCGCTTTCGCGCAGGCGTTGGAAGATCACGGCATCACCTTTATCGGTCCCAAGGCGGAACATATCCGCATCATGGGCGACAAGATCACCGCCAAGATCACTGCGAAAGACCTGGGGATTCCGGTGGTGCCGGGCTCGGATGGTGGTGTGGCCGATTATGAGACCGCGATTGGTGTGGCCGCAGGCATCGGCTTTCCGGTGATCATCAAGGCGACCGCTGGTGGCGGTGGTCGTGGCATGAAGGTTGCCCGCAACGCCGAGGAATTGGAGATCGCTTTCCGCACTGCGCGGTCGGAATCCAAGGCCGCGTTTGGCAATGATGAAGTCTATATCGAGAAATACCTGCAAAAGCCGCGCCACATTGAAATTCAGGTGTTCGGCGATGGCAAGGGCCGTGCGGTGCATCTGGGTGAGCGGGATTGCAGCTTGCAGCGCCGCCATCAGAAGGTGTTCGAGGAAGCCCCCGGCCCCTGCATCACGCCAGAGATGCGCGCCAAGATCGGCAAGACCTGTGCGGATGCGGTCGCCAAGATCAACTATATCGGCGCGGGAACGATTGAGTTTCTGTATGAAAACGGCGAGTTCTTCTTCATCGAGATGAACACCCGTTTGCAGGTCGAACATCCCGTCACCGAGGCGATTTTTGGCGTCGATCTGGTGCGCGAGCAGATCCGGGTCGCGGCTGGCATGGAGATGTCGCTGGTTCAGGAAGAGCTGGAGATCAACGGCCACGCGATTGAGGTGCGGATCAACGCGGAACGGTTGCCCGATTTTGCGCCGCGCCCCGGCAAGGTCAAGGTGTTCCACGCGCCCGGTGGTTTGGGTGTGCGGATGGATTCGGCTTTGTATGGCGGCTATTCGATCCCGCCTTATTATGACAGCCTGATCGGCAAACTGATCGTGCATGGTCGGGATCGGCCAGAGGCTTTGGCGCGCTTGAAGCGGGCGTTGGGTGAGTTGATCATTGACGGCGTCGAGACCACGGTGCCACTGTTTGATATGCTGCTGGCCGAGCCTGATATTCAGAATGGCGATTATGGCATCCACTGGCTGGAGAAATGGCTGGAAGCCACCTTCGGGCAATAAGATCAAAGGGGCGCTTTCGGGCGCCCCTTTTCTTTGGTCCCAACTCGGGACCATTTTTTATTGCGTTTAATCAATGGCTTGACTGTGCGGCTTTAAGGAATTTTTAACGATTGGGCGCGGTCTTAGGGCAGTGCATGATCGCCGGATGGGCGCGCTGTGCGTCACAAATGCCAAGCCGCCCCGGACTTGATCCGGGGCCTCTTGGGCTGAGGAGAGGCCCCGGATCAAGTCCGGGGCGGCTTGGGAAGGCGGCGCTAAAGCGCCTTGATTCCGGGCGGGTTGTTTGCTTGACAGGGCGAGAGATAAAGGTGGCCCTATGAACCAAAGTTTAACCCCCGAGATTTTGCTGCGGGCTTATGGCTTGGGGATTTTCCCGATGGCCGAAAGCCGCGACAATCCCGAAATCCACTGGGTTGATCCCAAGCGGCGCGGGGTGTTTCCGCTGGATGGGTTTCATATCTCGCGCAGCTTGGCCAAGCATATCCTGACGGCGAGCTATCGGGTGAGCGTCAATGAAGCATTTTCCGAGGTGGTCGCAGGCTGTGCGGATCGGGCGGAAACCTGGATCAATGCCGAGATCACGGCGCTTTATACCGCATTGCACCAGATGGGGCACGCGCATAGCCTTGAGGTCTGGGAAGGCGAGGCGCTGATCGGCGGGGTGTATGGTGTCACGCTGGGCGCGGCTTTCTTTGGCGAAAGCATGTTTTCGCGGCAAACCAATGCGTCAAAAACCGCCCTTGCCTATCTTTTGCATCGGCTGCGGGCGGGCGGGTTCCAGTTGTTTGACACGCAGTTTCTGACCGATCATCTGGCATCACTTGGCGCTGTGGAAATTCCGCGCGCCGAATATCAACGCCGCTTGGCACTGGCACACCAAGGCGACGCCAGCTTTAGCCCTGTGGGGTATCAGCCGTTGCCATCATCGGTGGTATCTTCCTCGGCGGGCTGACCCTCACCCGGGGTGTCCTCGGGCGGCTCGCCCACATCGGGCAGCACCACATCGGGCACATCGCAACGCAGCACCCAAACATCGTAACGGGCATTGTCCAACGCCGACAGGGCCGGGCTGGAGGCCGTCATCCAGCCGTTGAACACCGGATCGGGCAGCATCGCATCCAGAATGGTCAGATGCGCAAACGCCTCGGCGGCGGGGTTTTCAGGGTCGTAACGGCACGCGTCCATTTGCACGGTCAGACGGCCAACGGTTTCAGATTGGCCGCTGGACAGATCAAGATCGGTGACTTTGCCAGTCAGCTTATCCAGCAAGCGCAGCTTGGCCCCCGGCGCATCGGCGACATCCTGCGCTGCGGCGGTGTTGGCCAGCAGCATAAGGCACATCGCCAGCCGTTTCATGGCGTGGCCGGGGCTGCGGGTTTGTCGCCCGACGATCCGCCCGAGACGAATTTCATCAGCAGTGAAATCAGGCTGACCGAGCCTTGGGTGTCTTCAATCTCGTCGCCCGGGGCCAGAATATCGGGCGCACCGCCCGGCACCAGCTCGACAAAATTTCCGCCAAGCAGGCCTTCGGATGAGATCAGAATGGCGGTATCAGTCGGCAATTGAATCTTGCTGTCAATGGCAATGCTGGCATCGGCAAAGAACGTCTCGGGGTTCAGCGTCAGCGCAGTGATACTGCCGACTTTGACGCCCGCAAGGCGAACGTCTGATCCCGGCGTGATGCCATCGACCGAACGGAATGAGGCTTTCAATGGATAAGTGCCAGCGGCGGCGGACAGGCCAGAGCCACCGGTGGCATAGACCAGAAAGCCTATAGCGGCTGCAAGCACGGCGGCTCCGGCCAGTATTTCTGCGCGATTTTCGGACATTATTGCTGCTCGCAGATCATTCGGGCTGCCACGCCTCATAATCGCTGCGCTTGGCTGGGGCGGTGGCGCGGATCGAGCCGGGCGGCGCATAGGCGGCGGCGGTGCCGGTCAGGTTTTCCTGATGCGGCTGCTCCCACGGTTTATGTTTCAGCGGAGCTTTGGTCGGCGGTTGATCCCAGGTGAAATGCAGCCAGCCGTGCCAATCGGGGGAAACCCGTGACGCTTCGGATTCGCCGTTGTAGATCACCCAGCGGCGCTTGGTGTCGGCGGTTTGGTAATAGATATTGCCCTGCTCATCCTCGCCAACCTTTTGACCCTTGCGGGCGGTATAGATCTGGGTGCCAAGGGTTTGGCTGTTCCACCAGGTCAGCAGTCGCTTGAGGAAATACATGGAAGCCTCCGCAGGGGTTTGTTGTGATATGGCCGAAAGGCGCGGCAAGGTCTAGGGGGCACGCAGGCGACGGGCTGCAATCTGCTGCAAGTTCGGCACAAGTTCGGCGGCATCGCGGCAGACCAGCGCGCCTTCGGCGGCAAGCTGGTCACCGACGTCTTGCGGCAGCGAGGTGTTGGAGCCTTCGGGGATCTGGTTCAGGCGGCCGCCGATCAGGATGGGGGTGGTCAGGCCGTGGCGGTCAAGGCCCGCGCGCAGGGCTTGGTAATAGCTGAGTGCGACGCCGTTGTAGGTGGAAATGGCGATGGCGTCAGGGGAGGTTGCGATGGTTTGCGCGATGATGCGGTCGGGATCCGTCGAGGTGCCACCGTCGATGGCCGTTGCGCCGAGTTGGTTCAGCATCTCTTCCAGCAGCATTTTGCCGTGTTCATGCACGTCGGATGTGGCGACGAGGATGTTCAAATCGGGCAGGCTGGGAGGGTTGGGACCAAGGGCCGCTGCAGCCATATGGGCGATTTCGGACAGTATGGTGGCGGGCACGATGGGGGTGCGGCCCCCCATCGCACGCGGATCAAGTTTGCCCGCGCCATAGCTGGCCTCGATACGACGCCCGCCCATGCGGCGCAGGGCTAGCAAACATTCAAAGGCATCGCTGGTGTCGATGCCAGCCTCGGTCAACCCCGCCCAGAGGTTTTTGCGGAAGACATGCGCGCCGTGGCGCAGGGTTTGGCTTAGGCTGCCGACGGCCGCGGGGTCGATCATCGACTGCCAGCTGCCCGCCATCTCGATCAGGCGACCTGCGAACAATTGCGCCTCGATGACCTCGTCGACCTCGGGGATGCGTTGGTTTTCGGTGAGGGGGACCGGGTTGATGGCGTGACCCGATGGGGCGCGTTGTTGGCCCAAGGCATCGACCATCAGATAGGCGGAAAGCGCCGCCCAGTTTTGCGCAGGCGTGCCGCGATAGGAAGTTGTGTTGCCGTAGATCATCGTACCGGGGGCGGCGCCTTCGGCAGCAAGCGCCTGTTGGAAGGCAAGGCGGGCGAGTGGATCGCTGAAATGGTGGCCAAAGGCGTGGCCGATCGGGGCGCCGATCAGGGCGGCGATGTCACGCTCGACCAGAATCATCCCCAAGGCGTTGGCAAGATCGGTGAATTGCGCGGCAAAGCCATCGTCAATGTTGGAATGGATCATCACGGGGCGGGATTGGGCGGCGATCAGGCCGAGGGCTGTGACGGTGGCTTTGGTCGCCGCGATATCGTCGTCATGGCCGGGGACGCGGAAGGTGAAATACTGGCCAAGGTTGCCGATGGCGGTCGCCCCTGCGGTCAGGGCGGCTTGGGTGTTTTCCAAGGCGGCGGGAAAGCCCAGCACGAAATCGCCGAAATGGGCGGCGACGGGGGCGGCGTTGGCGAGGGTTATGAAATCCTCGATGGTGGGCAGAATCATGCCCGTGCCGCGTTGGGCGCGGGCGCGGATGGCGCGGGGTAAGGCCATCGACCAATCGAGGCAGAGGCCATAGCGATCCAGCCGCATGCCTGCCGCATCGCAGGCGGCCCAGATATCGTGGTAGGCACGGATGCTTTTAGTGGGGTCGCGGTAACCGATCTGCGCGTGCTGCATCACCCGGCCCTGCGCCATCGCCTGCCGTTTGTATTCGAGTTCAGAGGCGGTGTCGTAATGGGTCAGAAAGGCCGAGGGGCCGGTTTGCCAGAGGCTTGCGAGCGCGCGGCCCTCGGCCAGAAGGTCAGCGCCGTTTGGCAGATCGGGTTCGGGGAGGAGATCAGCGCGGTTCATGGGGCAATGATTGGGCAGATCGGGAGGGCTTGCAATGGGGAAAGGCCGGGTTTCATCTCCACGGCGCCCCGGACTTGATCCGGGGCCTCTTGGTGGTCGCCTAAGGCCCCGGATCAAGTCCGGGGCGGCGGAGTGTGGCGGGGATTACACCGCACATTCTGCGCTTGGTTTCAGGGTTGCCCGCGAACCGGGCAAAAACTCTGCGGGGCAGAGTTCTTCAGTGAGTTGCTCATAAGGCGGAACGCCGTGGAGCAAGTGGAGCAGGGCAGCAAGCAGTCGCTCTCAAAATCGGGGCGCGCCTGACTGGGCGGGCGCGGCAACGCGCCTGCCTACGGGCACGCAGGCGCGGCCCGATTTGTCGCCGGACAAATCGGGCAAAGACGAGCCCCGTTGTGCCTGTTCATCCAGTCAAAAAAGCAAAAGCCCCGACACTTGGCCGGGGCTTTCTGGTCTTGCAAGAGGCCCCGGATCAAGTCCGGGGCGGCGTGGCTTTGGTTTAGCCCGCAGTCGCAGGCTCTTTTTTCTTGGCTTCAGTGTGGACCAACAAGGGGGCCGCACCGTTGTTGACGGCCTCTTCGTTGACCACGACTTCTTCAACGTCGTCCATGCCGGGCAGTTCGAACATGGTGTTCAGCAAGATACCTTCCATGATCGAGCGCAAGCCGCGCGCGCCGGTTTTGCGCTTGATCGCGCGTTTGGCGATGGCGGTCAAAGCGTCGGGCGTGAAAGTCAGCTTGGTGCCTTCGATGTCGAACAGGCGCTGGTATTGCTTGACCAAAGCGTTCTTCGGCTCGGTCAAAATTGTGATCAACGCGGATTCGTCGAGATCGGTCAGAGTGGCAATCACCGGCAGACGGCCGACAAACTCCGGGATCAGACCGAATTTCAGCAGATCTTCCGGCTCCAACTCTTGGAACAACTCGCCAGCACCACGTTCTTCCGGGTCTTTCACCGCAGCACCAAAGCCGATAGCCGAGCCTTTGCCGCGTTGCGCGATGATCTTCTCAAGCCCCGAGAACGCCCCGCCGCAGATGAACAGGATGTTGGTGGTGTCGACTTGCAGGAATTCCTGCTGCGGATGCTTGCGGCCACCTTGCGGCGGAACCGATGCAACGGTGCCTTCCATGATCTTCAGCAAAGCCTGCTGCACGCCTTCGCCCGACACGTCGCGGGTGATCGAGGGGTTGTCAGACTTGCGGGTGATCTTGTCGACCTCGTCGATATAGACGATGCCGCGCTGTGCGCGTTCGACGTTATATTCGGACGCTTGCAGCAATTTCAGGATGATGTTTTCAACATCTTCGCCGACATAGCCAGCCTCGGTCAGCGTCGTCGCATCGGCCATGGTGAATGGCACGTCGAGAATACGGGCCAAGGTCTGCGCCAGCAGCGTCTTGCCGCAACCCGTCGGGCCAATCAGCAGGATGTTGGATTTCGACAGTTCAATGTCGGTTTTGCTGGCGTGGTTCAGACGCTTGTAGTGGTTGTGCACCGCGACCGACAGCACGCGCTTGGCGTGGATCTGGCCGATGACGTAATCATCCAGCACCTTGCAGATATCACGCGGCGTTGGCACGCCATCGGTGGTTTTCAGCCCGGTGGTCTTGGTTTCTTCGCGGATGATGTCCATGCACAGCTCGACACATTCATCACAGATGAAAACGGTCGGGCCGGCGATCAGCTTGCGCACCTCGTGCTGGCTTTTGCCGCAGAAGGAACAATAGAGCGTGTTCTTGCTGTCGCTGCCGGAATTGTTCGCCATGAGTATCCTCTGCCCTGCGTTCTTGGAGGGTATGTCAGGGAAGTGTAGGCCAAGGCCCAAACCTCCACAATGCGAAAGTGCCACCCGATGCGGGCGGGTCGAAATTGCCCCCGGTTTTGGCCGGGGGCGACGGGCTTACTTTACTTCGTCTACCTTGCCACGGCTTTCGAGAATCTCGTCGATGAGGCCCCATTCCTTGGCTTCTTCGGCGGATTTGAAATTGTCACGCTCTAGCGCGGCTTCCACGGCTTCGTAGCTGTTGCCGGTGTGCTTTTCGTAAATCTCGTTCAAGCGGCGCTTGAGCTTTTCGGTCTCACGCGCGTGAATCATGATGTCGGTCGCCTGCCCCTGATACCCGCCAGAAGGTTGGTGCACCATCACGCGGGAGTTCGGAAGCGAGAAGCGCATGCCCTTTTCGCCAGCCGTCAGCAGCAGCGAGCCCATCGAGGCGGCTTGACCGATCACCAGGGTCGAAACCTTGGGGCGGATGTATTGCATCGTGTCGTAAATCGACAGGCCCGAGGTGACAACGCCGCCGGGGCTGTTGATATACATAGAAATTTCCTTGGAGGGGTTCTCGGCCTCAAGGAACAGAAGCTGGGCGCAGATCAGCGACGACATCCCGTCATGCACTGGGCCTGCAAGGAAAATGATGCGCTCTTTCAGCATACGGCTGAAAATGTCGTAGGCGCGTTCGCCGCGGCTGGTCTGTTCGACCACCATCGGCACAAGAGTATTCATATAGTGGTCAACTGGATCGCGCATGAAAAACCTGCCTGTTGGTCCGTGGAACTTGTGTAATCGCCTGATGCTTTCCAGAGTCTTAGTGTTGCGCGCCGGGGGGTGCAAGGGCGGGCGGGCGCATTGAAACAATCGGCGCGGGATAGTGGTGATCTTTAGCAAAGCTGTGCTGAAAATTTGGCGGATACGCGAGGGCGGCGGCGGCTCTGGATGCGCTGCTGTCGCCCGTTTCTGCGCGTGCCTGTCCGTTTCTGGCCGCGCTTGGCAGATAGGGCAGCGCAAGCCGGGTTTCAACGGGGCGGCAGCAGATCGTTTGCGCCGGAATGGGGCGGTTGCTTAGCGCGCGACGCTGATTTCTGCGCGCAAACCGCCCAAGCGTTCGCTTTCGCCCAAGCGCAACGCGCCGCCATGGCTGCGGGCAATGTCCGAGGCAATCGACAGCCCCAAACCCACGCCGCCGCCTTTGTTGGGGTTGCGGGCTGGGTCAAGCCGCTTGAACGGCTCCAGTGCCTCATCGCGGCGGTCTTTGGCGATACCGGGGCCGTCGTCTTCAACGATAAAGCGCAATACCCGGTCCGAGCGTTGCAGGCTGACCTCGACCTGTGCCGCATGGCGCACGGCATTGCCGATCAGGTTTTCCAAGGCGCGGGTGATCGCCTGCGGCCGCAGCTTGGCGGTTTCCAGTGCGTCACCGGGTTGGGAACTATCGGGAGCAAGTGTCACCGGCTGGCCCATGCGGCGGGCGTTCTCGACAATATGGTGCATCAGCGCGGTCAGATTGACAGATTCGGGTTCCTCCATCGCATCGCCGCGCGCGAAGGACAAAAACTCATCCACCAAACGCTCCATATCCGCGACGTCTTGCTGCAAGGCACGGGTGTCGTCATCTTCGGGCAGGAACGAAAGGCCAAGTTTCAACCGGGTGAGCGGCGTGCGCAGATCGTGGCTGACGCCCGACAGCATCTGGGTGCGCGATTCGATCTGACGCTCGATCCGGGCGCGCATGTTCAAAAACGCGTTGCCCGCCGCGCGAACTTCGGTTGCGCCACGCGGGCTGTAGGGCATGGTCTGGCCCTTGCCGAACGCTTCGGCGGCACGGGCGAGGCGGGTGATCGGGCTGAGTTGGTTGCGCAGGAAAATATAGGCGATGAAGGTCATCAAGGCCGAGGTGAACACCATCCAGACCAGCAATTGATGCGGGTTGCTGGCAGACAGGCGCGATCGTTTGATCTCAATGCGCAACGGGCCCTTGTTGGTGTTCATATAGACCTGTACCACCAAGGGATTGCTGGTCAGATCCACCGCGCGCACGCCAGAAAGCCGCTCGTACAGTGTCGCGGTGATGGCGCGCCCGGCATAATCGAACCATTCCCGGCTGTCGGTTTGCCTAATGTCAGCTTCGGCCAGCGGGAAGGTCAGACCCAGATCCAAGCCGCGCGCCAGATCATAGGCCACTGCCTGCGCCTGACCGGCATCGGACACCGCCTCCATGCGCGCGCGCAGATAGCGCAGCTCGATCGTGACGCCGCCAGTCATCTGCCGGGTGACGCCGTCGAAATGCCGCTGAATGAAGGCGATCGACACGATCAGTTGCACCACCACAACGGGCAGCACCAGAATAAGGGCTGCACGGCCAAACAGGCTGCGGGGCAGAAAGGGCTTGAGGCGGCGCTGCATAGGCGCAAGATTAGCCGGGCCGCAGCAAGATGGGAAGGCCAGCATGCAAATGGGCGCAGAACAGATCGCGGGCGGTGTGTGGCGGCTGCGCGCGGGAAACCCCAGCCCGATGACAGGCAGCGGCACCAACAGCTATGTCCTGCTTGGTCCAGATGGCGCGGTGCTGATCGACCCCGGCCCTGCCCTGCCCGATCATCTGGCCGGCCTGCTGGTTGTTCTGGGCAATGCGCCCTTGCGAGCAGTTCTTCTCAGCCATCCGCATCTGGATCACTCGGCAGGTCTGCCCGCGCTGCAGGCGGCAACCGGCGCACGCAGCTATGGCTTTGGTGCAGCCGATGCCGGGCGCAGCATGCCGATGCAAAGGCTGGTTGACGCCGGGCTGACCGGTGGCGGCGAGGGCGTTGATGCCGATTTCATTCCCGACGTGGCGGTGAAGGATGGCGAGATCCTGCAGCTTGCCGGCTTGCAAATCGAGGCGATCCACACCCCCGGCCACATGGGCGCGCATCTGTGCTTTGCACTGGCTGAGACGTTATTCAGCGGCGATCATGTGATGGGCTGGTCAAGCAGCCTGATCTCGCCGCCCGATGGCGATATGGGGCAGTATATGGAATCGTTGGCGAAACTGGCCGCCCGTGACTGGCAGCATTTCTACCCCGGCCATGGCGAGATCATCGTCGACCCCGCCGCGCGGCTGTTGGAACTGACACGCCATCGCCGCGCCCGCGAAGCAGCCATTCTTGCCGCCCTTGCCAAAGCCCCCGCCTGCCCCGATGGGCTTGCGGCCCAGCTCTATACCGATACGCCGCCCGCGTTGCTGGGCGCTGCCGCGCGCAACATTCTTGCGCATCTTATTGATCTGCATGAAAGAAAACTTGTGACCACCCCCCAGACTATCGCCCCAGACGCATTTTTTCACCTGATCTGAGCCAAGCTGCATTTTTCTTCACGCACCCCCCTTGCCGCCCCCAAACACCCTTGCTATAGACCCCTCGTGTTCCGGCGTAGCTCAGCGGTAGAGCAAGCGACTGTTAATCGCTTGGCCGTAGGTTCGATCCCTACCGCCGGAGCCAAATCATCCGCCTTTATCTGAAATGTCAGATATTTAGGCGGAGATTTGGAAAACTTTTCCCACAGTCTAAATGTAAAGTAAGCTCGATCCGTGAATTTTCGGTTCGTAGTATGTGGTTAGATTTGCGGTTCGCACTTTGCGGAAACAATAGCAAACCCTTGTCGTTCGCGTTGCCTGCCTGCAAGGTTATCCAAGCCCACAAAAGCGGCCCCTACAGCGCGCCAATGGCACGAGGCATATAGCGGTCAAACCCCGCACGGCCTTTCCACGCCCCCCTATTACGTCGCCGCGTGTGAAAAGGTCCGCGGGCACGGTGCGCTGCGAACTTGCATGGCCACCCGGCTTCGCCGACCTTGCAGGCCAGTCCGCTTCGCAGTCTGCGGGATAGTCATGTTGCAAACGTGCTGCGCTCTGACTCGGAAGCTGCGACTTCGCAGCGTCAAATTCTCAAGGCTTCTTTGTGGATTATCTTGGTATTCTCTAAGTGATTATCAGAGGGTAGCAAACTCGCTCGGGCAGCCTGCAAGTGTTGCATGAGATAAACCTCACAATCGCGCAGGGCGAGCGGCTGGTAATTTGCGGCCGCTCTGGATCGGGTAAATCGACGCTGATCCGCACGATCAACGCCTTGGAAGGCTTCCAGCATGGGGGGATCAACGTGGCGGGCATCACGCTGAACCATGATCAGCAGGTGGTTGAGAAGATCCGCCGCAAGGTCGGTACGGTGTTCCAGCAGTTCAACTTTTTTCCGCATCTGACCGTGTTGGAAAATTGCGCCCTGCCTTTGCGCTTGGTGCGCGGCTTGTCTGCGCCAGAGGCGCGCGACCGGGCGATGCATTACCTCTTGAAAGTGCGCATCCCGGAACATGCCATGAAATACCCAGCCCAGCTATCGGGGGGCCAGCAACAACGTGTTGGCCGCATAGCCCAGTGCCGCCAACATCTTGGTGATGCTTTCAAACACCGAAATCGGACGCGCCACATTCAAGGCCGCAACCGCCGTAACAAAACGCCCGCGCCCATGCACGGTGACGACAAGCCGTTCCTGTTCCAAAAGCCGCAATGCCTCACGCACAGAAGGACGCGACAGGCCAAACGCCGCACACAACTCTGCCTCGGTAGGGATGCGATCGCCGGCTTTCAGCCCGTGTTCGCGGATATAGTCGCTGACCGCATCGCGGACCTGTTCGGCCATCTTTTTCTTTGACCGCAGCGGTTTGGTCGTCAGCATCGCACCCTTACCTCGATTGCTGCATCTTTGTCAGTTATCTTACAACGGCCCAGAAGCCCCCGGCAAGCGCACTGGCCGACCGAACCGATTGCCGCCTCGCGAAATCAGCCTCTATGCCTAGAAAATATGCACCAGCACCGTTCAGGCCTTGCGCTCTTGCAGGATGTTGCCGCCATCGACCACCAGCATGGCACCATTGATGTAGCTCGCCTTGGCCGATGCCAGAAATACCACCGCCGCTGCAACTTCATCGGGTCGACCCGCGCGACCGCAGGGCGTCGCCGTTGCCGCCCGCCGCTCGTCATCGGTGGAAGCTCCGGTTTCGATCCATCCGGGCGCCACCGCATTGACCGTCACCCCATAAGGCCCCGCCTCCAGCGCCAAAGCCTTTGTCAGCCCAACCATGCCCGCCTTCGCCGCTGAATAGGCGCTTTCGCCCGGATTGGTCACACAGGGGCCGGTCACAGAAGCCACGTTCACCACACGGCCATAGCCAGCAGTGATCATATCGGGCAGATAGGCGCGGGTGGCAAGGAAGGCCGTCTTGAGGGTAACGGAAATGCCGCGATCCCAGTCTGCCTCCGCAAGATCGACGAACAATCGCTGCAAAGCTGGCTGGCCTTGACTGCCCATTCCGGCGTTGTTCACCAGAACCGTTGCAGGCCCGGTGGCTTGGCGCAGCCGCAACACCGCTGCGCCATCGGTCAAGTCACAGAGATGCCCGGTGGCGCGGTATCCCTCGGTCCGCAATTCAGCCGCGCGATCAAGGATTCTGTCGCTGGTTGCCACCAGATGCACCTCAAAGCCCTCGGCGGCAAATCCACGCGCGCAAGCCATCCCGATGCCGTCCAAAGCCCCAGCCCCGGTGATCACTGCTGTCATCAGATCCGCAGACATCACTCAATACCCCGCCGTGACGCCAAAATCCATCGACAGCGCTGCACCCGTGATAGGGGCCGCTTCCGGCGCACAAAGATATGCCACAAACTGTGCCACCTCCTCGGCTGTAAGGAACCGCGCCGCTGCACCCTGCGGATAATGCGCGAGCAATCTGCGCTTGTAGCCGTCAGGATCGCCCATGCCGTATTGTTGGGCCTGAAATTCGATCATCGGCGTTGCCACATCGCCGGGACAGACTGCGTTCACCCGGATTTGCCGCGGTGCCAGTTCCAGCGCAAGCGCTTTTGTCAACAGCACCAGCCCACCTTTCGAGGCGCAATAAAGTGCCGCACCCGCATTGCCAACCAAGCCCGCATCCGAGGCAATGTTAACAATAGACGCGCCCGCTTGCAGATGCGGCAAAACCGCTTGGATCAGAAAGAACGCGCCCTTCAGGTTCACATCCATCACCAGATCCCAATCGGCTTCTGTCACGCTGGCCGCATCGCCTTCGCGCCAGACACCTGCAGCATTGACCAACACATCCACCCTGCCCGCCCAAGCGATCACTTGCGAGACCGCACCTTCACAAGACCCCGGCTGCCGCAGATTGAGCGACACCGCAAGCGCACTCTGGCTGTCAGTGCCAAGCCCAAGAACAGCTTGATCAAGCGCGGTTGAGGCCAGATCCGCGATCGCCACCCGATAGCCCTGCCGTGCAAATGTCGCGCAGATCGCACGCCCCATGCCGCCAGCCCCGCCTGCGATCAAAGCAACAGGCCGCTTGTCTTGTTCATTCATCCGTCAGATCCTTTGCTGGTCTCAATGATCACCATGCCCGCTGGCAACGTCTTTGACAGCATGGAGCCGGTTACCGAAGCCCTGACCTTAATCCAGTGAAATGGGGCCCAGATCTGCATAGACATCGCCGGGGCCACGGTTTTCTGCCGAAGAAGTGCCGCCAAAATGGTGCATGATCCCCCAGACAGCATTCAGCGCCGTCTGTACTGCGCCCTCGACCCACGCCGGCGTCCAACTGATACCATCGCCAGCAAGGAAGATGCCGCGTTGCTGCACTGGAAGGTCATCTTGGATGAAATGCCCATACATGCGGTGATTGTAGCGGTAATGGCCGGGCAGCGCGCCCTTGAACGCGCCCAAGAAATTCTCGTCCGCCTCCCAACTGACGCAGATCGGATTGCCGCGGATATGGCTGGCGATGTCGACGTTTGGATAGGTCTGGCCAAGCGCCGAAAGCGCCAACTCGACCCGCTTTTCCGCACCATGCGGCAGCACCTTCAGCGCATCCGTCATCCAGCTGTAGGATAGGCAGATCACGGCGGGCCTGTCGGGGCCGTTGTCGAAGAAATAGGTGCCGCGCGTGATGCGGTCGGTCAGCGTCATCGACAAAAGCGGGCGACCGGTCGCGGGGTTTATGTCGTTCCAGAACGGGCGATCCACCATGACGAAGGTCTTGGCCGCTTGCATATATCGCGTGCGGTCAAGCGCCATCCACAACGGCTGCGCGAACAGGGCCTCGTCCGTCTCGATCGAGGTGGTCAGCAGGTGGCTTTGACAGGTCACCAGCACAGCTTCGTATAGATCCTTGCGCCCCCAGCAATCGGTCACAGCAATCGCACCCGAAGCATCACGGGCGATCTTGACCGCGCGCGCCCGGGTCGCCCCACCGTTCAGCCCGGCCAGCGTTGTGCTGTCAGGCCAATGAGCGCACGCGGCGGATTGCCGCCACAGCCGTTGCAAAACCGTCTCGACCCCGCCCTTGATGTAGCGCTGATTGTCGTCCAGCCCGCAGAGATTGACGCGCAGGATTTCCAGCATCGAATTCGGAAAATCGCTGTCCCAGCCGCCAGTGCCAAAACCAACCTGACCAAAGACCTCACGGTGGCGAAACGACAGCGCCCCAAAGGATTTGGAAGAGGTGATGAAATCATAGAAGGTCCGCTCGTCCCAAGCCGCCACCAGCGGATCCCAGATTTCCTTGACCCGCTTGGCATCCTTTGCCTTCATCGCGGCTTGCAGATCGGAAAAGCGCGCGCCCTCTTGCAGCGCCGCATCATAGGCCTGCGCGACCTCGCGGTAGAGTTCTGGCAGATCTGCAAGCGTGCGGGCGAACAGCGTTTCCCCCTCCAGATCAATGACGGTAGAGCCTGCGGCCTCGGTCAGTGGATTGGGAAAGGGCGCACTTTCGCAGCCGACGAGATCGACGTAGTGATAAAAGGCTTTAGAAGAAACCGGAAAGCGCATCCCGCCCAGCTCGGCGATAACGTCCTCGGTGCTTTCAAATATCTCGGAACGCAGGCGGCCACCGAATTTGCCCGATTCATACAGGATCGGGCGCAAGCCCAGCTTCATCAGTTCGTGCCCAGCCGTGACGCCCGCCGCCCCCGCGCCAATGATGGCAACGCTTTCTCCGTGGCGGTTTGCGGGAATTTGGCCCAGACCTGCGGAATGGGTCAACCACCGGTCGTATGCAAAGGGAAAGTCGGGGCCAAAGGCGGAAAGGTCTGTCATTCGGGCTGCCTGCTGCAAATACTCTTGGGCCATGACTGACATAGCGCCATCGCGTTGATGCAGTGCTATGAAAAAAACCCGTGAATAGCCACGCCAAAAGTTAGACAGCTCTGTGGGTCGTGTTTCGGGCGTCCGCGAAGCCTTTTGCGACCCACCAGACCAGCCTTGTCGCCCAAGCGGACGCATCAATATGCGTGTTAGAAAAACCTTGGTCGTTTAGCGGCTGGTGCAGCACATCATGTCACGCAAGATCGCAAAACTTGGTGCGACCAACGCTGCAAAATCTTGGCGCGGAAGCAGCGTGCGCGCTCTTTCTGGCGGCGCGCCACGCTTTCACAGGGCTGATCACGCTCAGCCTGCGTGCAGATGTGGGCTTGCGACGGTTCTACGCAGCGAGATGCGGCTGCGCAGAACCGCCTGTTATCACGACAGCACAATCCCGCCATCGACGTTCAGCGTCTGGCCGGTCACAAACGCGCTGTCGTCTGAGCAGAAAAACGCCACCGGGCCCGCCACATCTTCGGGTGCGCCAATGCGGGCCATTGCAGTCTTGGCTTTCCACGCATCGCGGATCGCCGCATCTTCCAGATTGACCCGCCCCATATCGGTCAGGATGATGCCGGGGCAGATGCAGTTCGCGGTGATGCCCAAAGGCCCGACTTCTTGCGCGAGCACCCGCGTGAACCCCATCACGGCCGCCTTTGAGGCCGAGTAATGTGCCTGCTCGGGCGCGCCATGTTTGCCACCGATGGACGAGATATTGCAGATCCGGCCATAGCTTTGCGCCTTCATGATCGGCAAAACCGCCTGCACCACAAGGAACGTGCCCTTGGCATTGATCGCCATCACGCTGTCCCAATAATCCTCGGGGCAGTTTTCGACATCCGAGGCCCGCAGGATGCCCGCATTGTTGACCACGGCGTGAATGGTGCCCATCTGCGCCACCGCATCCGCAACCATCGCCTGAACCTGCGCCTTGTTCGAGACATCGGCATGCAAAGCGATCACGCGCCCGCCATGCGTGCGCGCCTCAGCCGCTGTTTCCTGCAGTGTTGCGGCCTGCGCTGCGATATCGTTCAACACCAGATCAAAGCCGCGTGTGGCCAGCCCCAATGCAATTGCCTTGCCGATGCCGCGGCTTGCGCCAGTGACCAGCGCGATACGTCCGTTTCCGCTCATGTTTCCCCCCGTCAAATTGCCGTATACCCACCGTCCACCGTCAGCACCGTGCCGGTGATATAGCTCGCCGCGTCCGAAGCCAGAAACGCCACTGCCAACGCGATTTCGCGCGGATCAGCCAGACGGCCCATTGGAATACCGGCAAGCCATGTGTTGAACCATTCGGGCTTTGATCGCCCCAGCAAGGTCAGTTCCGTTGCAGTATAGCCCGGCGCTATGGCGTTGACGCGCACCCGGCCCGCCCATTCCACCGCCAGAGATTTGGTCAACAGGTTCACCCCGGCCTTGGCCGCGTTATAGGCGACCTGCGGTTGTGGATGCACCGTCACCTCGCCGCAGATCGAGCTGATGTTGACCACGCTGCCCGCGCCTGCCGCCACCATATGCCTCCCAAACGCCCGCGCAGTGTGAAAAACGCCGTGCAGGTTGACATCAATCACCCGCCGCCAATCGGCAATCGTCACATCCAGCGCGGGCGCGTTCTGAACGATGCCTGCATTGTTCACCAGAATTGCCGCCGGGCCATGTTCCGCCGCCAAAGCAAGCGCTGCAGTTTCGCAGGCGTCGGGATCGGTCACATCCAGCGCCAAAGCATGGCCGCCCAAAGCCTGCGCTGCCGCCTTCGCCGCTGCACTGTCGCGGTCGGCCACTACCACCCGGGCGCCAGCTTCGGCCAGCACCTCGGATATGGCGCGGCCAATGCCTGCGGCACCGCCCGTCACTACCGCCAGACGCCCGGTCAGATCAAACTCGCGTATCATGTCAGCGCACCTTTCAGCGCCGGATAAAGCGCCTTGTAATGCTGGTAAATCTCATCATATAGCGCGACCTCGCGCGGGCGCGGATCAATGCTGCTGCCGGGGCGCACCATCGCGGCGATACCGTCGTCGATCGTGGCAAACCGCCCCGCCCCATGCGCCGCCAATACCGCAGATCCCGTCGAGGGCGCATCGGCGCTGGCGGGGATGCGCACCGGCAGTCCTGCCGTATCGGCGTGAATCTGCATCCATAGCCGCGAGGCTGTGGCCCCGCCGCCGACGGTGATTTCGGTTGAATGATAACCGCCTGCCTTGAACGCATCGAGAATGGCACGGGTGCCAAAGCCGATGCCCTCCATGATGGCGCGAAAAATATGCTGCGGCTCGTGCGCCAGCGTCAGCCCAACGATGGCCCCCCGGCTGAGCGGATCGGTATAGGGCGTGCGGTTGCCTTGGAAATGGTCCTGCACGATCAAACCGTCGCAGCCGGGTTCCAACGCCTCGGCTTTCAGGTTCATCTCGGCCAGATCCAGCGTGCCACCAGTCAGCCGCCGCAGCCAGTTGATGATTGAGCCGGTCGAGGTCTGGCCGCCTTCAACGATCCAGCGCCCCGGATAGACGATGTCAGGATAGGCACCCCAAACCCCCGGCGCGTGCAAGGGGGCTTCGGTCACGCCAAACTGCAAATGCGATGAACCGGTGATCAGCGCCAATTGGCCGGGCTTGGCCACGCCCAGACCGATCATTCCGATCAGCGCATCCGCGCCGCCCTGCACCACCTTGACGCTTTGCTTCAAACCCAAAGCATGCGCTGCATGCGGTCTCAGAGTGCCGACCACCTCACCCGGGGCCACGACGCGGGCCGGCCATTTTTCGGCCAAAGCCTCTAGGCCCAGCTTGGCCAAAATGCCATGCGCCCAGCCGCCGTTGCGGCTGCTGTAATGCCAGCGCAGCCCCGCGTTGTCCAAGCTGGCGCAACGCTCGCCAGTCAACCGCAGCACCAGAAAATCCTGATACTCGCAGATCGTATGCGCGGCATCGAAGGTCGCCGGTTCATTACGTTTCAACCAAAGCGCCTTGGGGATCATCCATTCAGCCGAGACAGGCCCCTGCCCTGCGCCATTGATCGCCAAAGCCGCATCGCCCGTCGCAAGAACGGCATCAGCTTCGGCATGGGCGCGCACATCCATCCACATCAGCGCAGGACGCAGCGCGCGGCCATGTTCATCCAATGCGACCACGGTGCAGCAGGTGGTGGCAAAACACATTGCCTCGATCTGGCCTGCGTCAATCCCGGCCTCGGCCACGGCCCCAGCGGTTGCGGTGACCAGTGCGGTCCACCAATCCTCGGGGTTCTGCTCGGCCCGCGCGCCGGGAGCGAATTTTGTAGGGTAAGCCACTGCCTGTTGGCCCAGACAGGTGCCCGACAGATCATAAATACGCGCCCGCAGGCTTTCGGTGCCGCCATCGGCGGTCAGATAATAGGCCATCGCACTCCTCCCTTTTGACTGCGCTCAGGCAAGGTTGCGCCAAGCGTCCAGCGCCTTGGCACCATACATAACCGCCGGACCACCGCCCATTTCGACCGCGATTTCCAACGCCTCGATCAGCGCGGCCTCGTCGGCACCATGACGGCGCGCGCCGTCCAGATGATACAGGATGCAATCCTCGCAGCCTTTGGCAACCGCAATCGCCACCGCCACCAATTCCTTTTGCGCGGCTGAAAACTGGCCCGGCGTGGTTGCCGCGCGGCTGATGCCCCCGAAGGATTGCATCAGCGTCGGGGCGCCTTTGGCAAAACCGCCCAGCCGGGTTTTCGCGGCTGCAAGCGCTGATTTTGCGTCACTCATCCCGGCTTCCTTTCAGGATCAATTCGACCACTTCGCGGGTGGCGTCCCATTGCGGCATATGGCCGGTTGGCAGGAAATGCACCGCCACGCGGGCGGGCAGGTTCATCGCATCGCGCGCCGAAACGATAGGATCATCGCGCCCGAACAAGGCCCGGATCGGCAAGCCTTCGGGCAAAGCCTCTAGCATGCGGATCAGGTCAATGCGCTGGCGTCCCTCGGGCGAGGCCAGCGCCGTTGCCAATGGTTTCAGCCGCCCGCGCGCAGTCTGTGCCGCCATTTGCGCCAGAACACTGTCCGACACAGCGCCACCCTTCGGGCCGAGCAGGCGCAGCAGATGGCCGACCTCTCCTGCCGTGGTGGCCGCCGCCATGCCATGCACAAATTCGGCACCGATCTGCGGACCACAGCCCGCAGGTGTGATCAGCACCACGCCCGAAACCTTGGCCCCAAGCCGTGCAGAAACTGCAACCGCAACCGCTGCCCCCATCGAATGACCGACCAGCACCAGCGGCCCCGGCAAGCCATTGGCCACAGCCATTGCCGCATCGGTCAGCGCGTTCAGATCACTGGCCTGCGCGTCATTGCTGCCATGCCCCGGCAGATCAAACACCGCCGTGCGATGTCCTGCCCGCCGCAAAGCCGCAGCAGTGGTGGCCCAAGCCGAGCGATCACCGGCAAAGCCGTGGATCAGCAGATGCAACCGCCCGCCCTTGCCTTCGACATCAACGTCCACAACGGGCATAGCCGCGCGCTCGACATCCGCACGCTCGATCCGGCCCCGCCGCCCTGTGCCTTGCAGATTGTGCAGCGACACATTGTTCTGCCGCGCGATCTTGCGTGCAAGCGGGGTCGCACGCAATCGGGCATCGCTGGTGCTGATACTGGGTGCAGCGGTCGCAGGCAGAGCTGCCGTCACAACAGCCGCAACCGGCGTCGCGGGCACGATCTCTGCCGCCTCAACTTGGCCCTCAACCTCTGCAATCGGCAGCCCGACAGTGATGCGGTCACCCGGCTGGGCCAGAATCCGCACCACCCGCCCTTCATACAGCGCTGGAACTTCGGCCACGGTCTTGTCGGTTTCAATCTCTAGAATCGCATCGCCGCGACCGTAAAGCGCACCTTCGGCGACCAGCCATTGCACGACGACGCCTTCTTCCATCGTCTCGCCCAAGCGCGGCATGGTCAGGATATTCAGCCCGGCCGCCGCAGGGGCAGAGGCAGGCGCGGGTGCAGCTGCAGCATCGGTCTGAACCGCATCCGCCCATTCGGCGGTATTGCCAAGCGTGGCGCGCGCAATCGGCGTGCCGACCGGAACACGATCACCTGGGCCGACCAGCACTTCTTGCAGCACGCCATCGCCCAGCGCCGGAAATTCCACCACCGTCTTGTCGGTTTCCAGCTCCAGTATCGGATCGCCGCGCTTGAACGGCTTACCCGGTTCGACCATCCAGCCGACGATGACGCCTTCTTCCATCGTCTCGCCAAGCCGGGGCATGGTGAGCGTTTGCACGATCATGCCGCCACCCGCCCAGCCATAAGCTTCATCGCAGTCTCAAAGATCAGTTGCGGGCCGGGCACCGAGCCGGTTTCCAGCACGGTCGAGACCGAAATCGGAATATCTTCGCCCGCAACCCGGATCACCGGATCTTCAAGGAAATCAAAACACTCTTCGGAAATCCGGGCTGAAAGTTCGGCAGCCACGCCCGCTGTCATGACACCTTCCGATACCACCATCGCGCGGCCAGTCTTTTCGACCTCGGTGCGGATGGTGTCAAAATCGAGCGGGTTCAAAGTGCGCAAATCTATCACGGTCGCCTCGATGCCCTGGGCTGCCAGCTGTTTCGCGGCCTCCATCGCGTAATGCACCTGACGCGAATAGGTGACGATCACCAGATCGCGGCCTTGACGGCGCACCGCCACCTTGCCCCATTCCGGCACCGGCGCATCCAGATCGACGGTTTCTTTCAGCGTATACAACGCCTTATGCTCGATGAACACCACCGGATCGGGCTTGGTCAGCGCTTGGCGCAGCAGATGATAAGCATCCGCCACCGTCGCAGGCATCGCCAGCCGCAGGCCGGGGGTGTGCATCACATAGGCCTCAAGGCTTTGGCTGTGCTGCGCGCCTGCCGAGCGCCCTGTGCCGCCCTGCGTGCGCAACACCATCGGCACGCCGATCTGGCCGCCAAACATGTAGCGGATCTTGGCGGCTTGGTTGGCCAGCTGATCCATCGTCATGCCGATGAAATCGACATACATCAGCTCGGCCACCGGGCGGAGCCCCGCCAAAGCCGCGCCGACCGCTGCCCCGACGATAGCAGGTTCGGAAATCGGCGTGTCGATCACCCGTTCTGGGCCAAATTCCTTGATCAGGTCTTTGGTCACGGCATAAGCGCCACCATAGCGGCCGACCTCTTCGCCGATGATCACCACATCGGGGTTTTCGGTCATGGCGTCGGCCAGAGCTTTGCGCAAGGCGTCGCGGTAAGTCAGTTCCTGAAGTGCCATCTTTATCCCCTTATGCGCGCGCCAGAATCCGGTCGATGCGCGTGCGCACCGGTTCGGGTTCAGGCTCTTCAGGTGCGTAGACATCGCGGAACATCGACGACAGCGGCGGCTCGTGCTGCGCCACGGTAAAGTCGATGGTCGCATCCATCTCGGCGGCCACTTCGGCATCCATCGTGTCCAAGGCAGTCTCTGCCAGCAGCTTGCGGTCAATCAGCGCAGCACGGGCAAAGGCCACCGGGTCTTTGGCGCGGCCCACTTCTTCCTCGACAGGATCGCGGTAGGGCGATTTGTCTTTGCGGGCGTGGCCATAAAAGCGGTAGCAATCAATCACCAAAAACGCAGGCTTTCCGGCACGCACGCCATCGACCAGACGCCGCCCCGCCTCGGCCACCGCCTCGACATCCAGACCGTCGACGGTTTCCGCTGTCAGACCAAAGGCTTGCGCACGTTCATGCAAGCGCGGGTTGGCCGTCGCCTGATCAATCCGCGTGCCCATGCCGTATTGGTTGTTGATGCAGACAAACAGGCACGGCAGCGACCACAGCGCCGCCATGTTCATGCTTTCATAGAGGATGCCCTGCCCCGTCGCGCCATCGCCGAAGAACGCAGCCGAGATCGCACCCGATTTCTTGTGCCGTGCCGCAAGGCCAGCGCCGACCACCGCCGGGATACCACCGCCGACAATCGCATTGGCCCCAAGATGCCCCAGCCCCATATCGGCAATGTGCATCGAGCCGCCTTTGCCATGGCAGTAGCCCGCCTCTTTGCCGCCAATTTCGGCCATCATCCGGTTTGGATCAGCGCCACGTGCCAGAAAGATGCCATGCCCACGGTGATGGGTGGTAAAGGTATCGCCCTCGCGCATCGCCGCACAGACGCCCGCTGCCGCACTTTCCTCGCCAATCGACAGATGCAACATCGAGCCTGCGGATTGGCCGCGCACGAACAGCTCGCCGACACGTTCTTCAAAGGTGCGGATGCGGCGCATCATCCGGTAGAGCTGCGGCAGATCCGTGTTGGAACTGGCGTCGGCCCGCTGAACAGCCTGTGGCTGGTTCATCATCGTCTCCGATCTTTACAGAAGGTTCAATTTGGTGGAGCGCGACACCACAGCCACCGCGACAAGGATGATCACACCCTTCACGATTGACTGAATGTAAGTGTCCATGCCCATCAGGTTCAGGCCATTGTTGATCACCCCGATGAACAACGCGCCAAAGAAAGTGCCCAAGACGGTGGCCGTGCCGGGGCGCAGCATGGTCATACCGATGAACACGGTGGCCAGACCGTCCAGCAGATAGCGCTCGCCCGCGTTGGGCTGGCCCGAGCCAAGCCGTGCCGCAAGCAGGGTGCCTGCCATCACCGCGAACACCGCGCAGACAACCAGCGCTGCGGCTTTGTAACGGCGCACTTTGACGCCCGACAGCTCTGCCGCCTTCTGGTTGCCACCGACCGCATAGATGTAGCGACCAAAGATCGTCCGCTCCATCACGAACCAAGCGATGGCCACCGCTGCCAGCATAAAGAACGCCAGCACCGGGATACCAGCCACCCGGCCTTGACCCAGCCACAGATACGTGTCCGGCAAGCCGCCATAAATCGCGCGCCCCCCGGTCATCAGAAAGTTGATGCCGAACAGGATCGAGCCTGTCGCCAGCGTCGCAATCAGCGACGGAATACCCACCAGCGTCACCAAAGCCGCGTTGACCGCACCAATCGCAAGCCCGGCGGCAAGACCGCCCAGCAAGGCCAGCGGCAAGGACACTCCTGCCACCAGCATCAACGGTACCAGAACGCCAGCAAGGCCGACACTGAAGCCGACCGAAAGATCCATTTCTTTGGCGGCAAAGCCAAAGGTCAGCCCAGCGCCCACAATCGTCAGCATCGAAATCTGCTGCGCGATGTTCAAAAGGTTCTGCGGCGTCATGAATTTGTCCACCGTCACGGTAAAGACCGCAAACATCAGCACCAGCACGACCAAAGTGCTGTAGCGTTGCACCAGATCCTTGCGCAGAAAGCCCGTCGGGCTTTGGGCGCTGACGGTGGTGGTCGAAGGGGTCAGATCGCTCATGCTGCGACTCCTGAAATGGCGGCGATAAAGGCGCTTTCCGAAAAGCCGCTCTGGGCGATTTCGGGGCCGGGCCGTTGATTGGCAAAGGGGATGACGCGATGCGCCACGGATTCGATTTCCAGAAGGTCGGACGAGGCAATGATGATGCCCACGCCCGAGGCCGCCAGCCGCCGCATCTCGGCATAGATTTCAGCCTTGGCGCCAATATCAACACCTTCGGTCGGCTCGATGAAGATCATCACCCGGTAGCGGCCTTCAGCGCCGTAAAGCCATTTGCCGATAGAGATTTTCTGCTTGTTGCCACCCGACAGGGTTTTCAGCAACTGACCCGAGCTGTGCGCCTTGACGTTGAGCAGCCTCATCACCCGCTGCGCCTCGGCCTCTTCGCGCTGCATCGACAGCACGCCGCCGCCAATCCCCGCAAACGACGGATGCACCATCGCAAGGTTTTCGCGCACGCTCCATTCGCCGATCAGCGCATATTCCATACGGTGATCCGGCACCAAAGCGATGCCCGCCTTCTGCATCTGCGACACCGAGCCGGGTCGCACGGGCTTGCCCGCCACCGACATCGCACGGCAACGCCCGCCCACCGGATTGTGCAAGGATCGCGCAAAGCCGAAATGTCCGGCCCCGGTCAACCCGATCAGGCCGACGATTTCACCCGCATGCAGACGGAACTGCGGCACCTCAATCGCACCGACGCTCCACCCCGCGACATCCAGCACCACCTCGGTGGATTGAGCGGCACCCGCCGCCCCCCGCAGGTTCGCCCCGCCCGATCGGCGCAGCATCATATCGACCATGTCATGCTCTGACATCGACGCAGACGGATCGGTGCGGATGTGGCGGCCATCGCGCAAAACCGTGATGCGATCCGACAAAGCTTTGATTTCAGATAGGAAATGGCTGATCAACACCACGCCGACGCCCTGTTTCGGCAATTGGCGAATGATGCCCCACAATTGTTCCTTTTCGCGCGCGGGCAGCGTGGCGGTCGGCTCGTCCAGAATGACGATACGGGCAGCGCCACGCAACGCCCGCACAATCTCAATCACCTTGCGGTCGGCCATCGGCAATTCGCTGACCGGGCGGGCCAGATCAATCCTGACCTGCGGAAACCATTTTGCCACCAGTGCTTCAGCCTCGGCCTTCAATGCGCCAGTGCGGATCATCGCCCCCGCCACTCGCGGTTCAGCCCCCAGCAGGATATTCTCGGCCCCGTTCAGTCCCGGCACCAGACTGCCCTCTTGGCTGACATGGGCGATACCTTGTAACAACGCATCATGCGGCGAGGCCAGACGCACCGCGCGCCCGTCAATCTGCACCGTGCCTGCGCTGGGTTGCAGACTACCGCCCAAGATGTTCACCAGCGTGGATTTGCCCGCGCCATTTTCACCGATCAGGCCATGCACTTCATCGGTGCGAAAGCCCGCCGTCACCCCATCCAGCGCTAGCGTGCCGGGGAATTGCATCGTGATATCGGAAAGCACGATTTCCATGCGCCATTCCTTTCCAGTCAGAAAGCAAGGCCGGGGCGGTCAAACCACCCCGGCAGATGGATCACATGAAGTCTTTGCAGTTCTTCTTGGTGACCAGCGGCGCATCCATATAGACGGTTTTCGATGGCAGAACGTCATCGGGGTTTTTCTTGTCGACGATGATTTCCTGAATCCACTCGCCCACCTGAGCCCCCATCTTTTCAAACGGCTGGCTGACGGTTGCGATCATCTGGCTGTCGGGCTTGCAGACCTCGGCCACGGCTTGCGGATGGCCGTCAATGCCGATCACCTTGACGTTCTTCAAGCCAGCAGCGTTCAGCACGTTGACGGCAGCTTGTGCCGGCTCATCCCAAGGCGCCCAGACAGCATTGATTTCATCGCCAAAACGCGCGACGTAATCTTCCATGGTCTTGTTGGTATCTTCAAAGAAGGCGGTGTAGTCGATGTTATGCTCGGCCAGCACCTTCACATCGGGGTATTCCTTCAGCACGGTTTCCATCACATCGCCGCGCTTGCGGGTGCCGTGATGCTCGGCCATACGCAGGAAAATCAGATTGCCCTTGCCGCCCATCTGATCCAGCAAATAGACAGACACATCGGCCGACATCTTCCAGTTATTGGTGGTGATATCGACGAGAACGCCCTCGGTATAGCCCGAGTCCACCGCGAACACCGGGATATTCGCGGCCTTGGCCGCATCCAAAGCCGCCCGGCTGGCGCGCAGATCGGCCATGGTGATCACAATGGCATCAACCCCACGGCTGGCGGCATCCTGAATGTTCGACGCCGTCGCCTCGCCCGAGCCGCCGCTGTCCAGCAGGCTTACGTTCCAGTCGGTCTTGCCCGACTCTTGCAGCCACGCATCAAAGCCTGCTTTCACCCGCGATTCAGATTGTGCGGCGGCATTGGCGTGAACCCAAGCCAGCTCCAACGCCTGCGCCGATCCCGACATCAAGGCCAGCATCGAGCAAGCCGCTACCATTCCGGCAAACCGGTTTTTCATATGTTATGTCCTCCCTGAGCCAGCGAGCTGGCGGTATCCCCCGTCGGTCCTCTGCCGACAGGTTAAAAATGAAACGACTCATTACAATTGTCAAGCATCATGACATTTGTAATTATAGCCCCAGGATGCAGCCGAGGAGTATGCGTGAAGATGGCCGGAGAAATTCAGGAAGATCATATCCTTATGGCCCGCGCGGCTTGGCTGTATTATGTTGGCGGTCTGAACCAAGAGGCCACCGCCAAGCGGTTGGGTCTGACCCGTGCCCGTGTGAACAAGCTGCTGTCAGATGCCCGCGACACCGGTTTGGTCAGCATTTCGATCAACCCCGCCAATGTTGGCCTGCTGCCCGTCGAGGAAGCGATTCGCTTGCACTATGGTCTGGATTTCTGCATCTGCACCCCCGCCTTGGGCAAAGACGCCCACCGCAGCGAGACAGAAGCGATCCTGTCGGGCTTTGCCTTCCGCGCCGTGGGCACCGCCGCCGCCACCCACCTGCGCCGCCACCTTGCCGAAACGCCGCGCGCGGTGGTGGGAACCGGCTGGGGGCGCACGCTGGAACAAATGACCCTGCAACTGGCCGGGGTTTCCGCCCCCGGCGCGCGGTTCATCAGCCTGATGGGCTCGCTGACCTCGAACCTCGCCTACAACCCGTTCGAGGTGCTGCACGCCTTCGCCCGCACCACCGGGGCCGAAGGCTTTTTCCTGCCAGTGCCGTTCATCGCCGACACGCCCGAGGTGCGCGAAATTCTGCTGTCGCAGCAATCTGTGCAACAGGCGCTGAGCCTCGCGCGTGCGACCACCGTGGCCTATATTTCCATAGGCGAATTGCGCGAAGGCTCTTTGCTGCGCACCCAAGGCATGATTTCGGCGCGCGAGTTGGAAGAACTGCGCGAGTTGGGCGCGGTGGGCGATACCAACGGGCTGTTCTTTGACGGCAAAGGTGCCGCCGTGCAGCATCCCCTGAACCAGCGCACCATCGCCTTGGGATTTGAAGACCTGCGCAAAACCTGCACCGTCGCACTTGTCGCAGGCCGCTCTAAGCTAGAGGCATCGAAGGGCTTTCTGGCCAGCGGCGTTGCGCGCGGCCTGATCATCGACGGCGACACGGCGCTTGAACTTGCGGCAGCCATCTAGCGCGTGTTCGCGGCCATAGCCCTGTGGGTCTGTCTGGAAAATCTGCACCACCACAGCCCATCACCTTGGGCGGGCTTATCGCGAACGCGCCAAGTTTGAGCCAAGCACCAATGCGCAACAGGTGTTTAGCTGCCGCTACCCGGCCCCGCTGACACCTGCGCGTTCGCAAACGCTCGGGCGGCGGTAAGGAACGCTTTGAACGCCGCCGGAGGATTTTTCCTGCCCGGATAGTAAAGCGCCAGTGGCGCCAGACGCGGCGTCCAATCCGCCAGCACCCGCACAAGCCGCCCGGCCGCGATGTCATCGCGCACATCCGCTTCCATCACATAGCCAAGCCCCATGCCTTCCTGCGCCGCAATCCGCACAAGGCTGGCTTCGTCAAGCGTGAGGCTGCCTTGCACATCAATCTGCACCGGCACGCCATCCTTTTCAAATCGCCAGCGAAACAAGGCGTTGTTCGGCAGGCGCGCGCGGAGACAGCGATAGCGGTAAAGATCGGCAGGAACGCTGGGTGTGCCATGTGTTTGCAGAAAGTCCGGCGCTGCGACGACAGCATTTTCGCGCGGCAACCCAAGAGACAGGGCGATCATATCGCTGGGCACAAGGTCAGCCGGTCGCAACCCCAGATCAAACCCACCCGCGACGATATCGACCAGCTTACCTTCCGTGACCAGATCAATATGCACTTGCGGATATTGCCGCAGAAACGTGCAGACCAGCGGAGCCATCACTTCGCGCGCCGCTGATGCAAAAGCGTTGATGCGCAAAGTGCCGGTTGGCGTTTCCTGAAGCGATTGCACCGCCAGCATCGCATCGTGGATATCGGTCACAGCGGGCCCGATCCGGTCAACAAATGTGCGTCCAGCATCGCTCAGCGCGACACTGCGGGTCGTGCGGTTGAAAAGACGAACTCCCAAACGCTGCTCAAGCTTGCCGATGGCGTTGCTCAGCGCGGTGGTCGACATGCCAAGCTCAAGCGCTGCCGCCCGGAAAGACCCGTGCCGGGCTATGCTGAGAACCGCATCCAGATCGGCGAACAAGGCTCTGGTCATTATCCCTCTTATCGGAATTCTTCATCCCCTTTTATCCCAGTTATCGCGGTATGCGTCTAGGTCTAGTTTGTCCCTTGTCGGCCCAGACCAGCGCGACGCAGCGCTGGCAACGCAAGCAAACCCAAGATGGAGATCAAGATGGCGATCACACTACCAAAAAGCATCGAGGCCTATTTCGCCGCTGACCGCGATGGCAACCCAGAAGCTGTCGCTGCCGCCTTCACTGAAAGCGGCAGCGTCAAGGACAAGGGCAAGACCCACACGGGCCATGACGCCATTCGTGCGTGGATGGCAGACGAAAGCCAGCAATACACCTACGCAGTGACGCCCTTTTCGATCACCACGCAGAACGGAAAGACCCAAGTGAATGGCCACGCGGTCGGTGATTTCCCCGGCAGCCCGATTGACCTGCGTTACATCTTCGTCCTCGCCGACGACAAGATCGCTGAACTGGAGATTACCGTATGACGCCGTTTCTGACATTGCAGGGGCGTCGCGCCCTGATCACCGGCGGCACTTCGGGCGCAGGCGCGGCAACCGTCGCGCTTTTTCAGGCGCTGGGTGCCGAGGTGCTGACCACGGCCCGCAAAAAGCCCGCAGATTTCTCTGGTGCGGCCTTCGTCGAAGCCGACCTTACAACTGTGACGGGGGTTCAGACCGTCGTTGATGCTGTGGATCGCACATTTGGCGGGCTTGATATTCTGGTGAACATGCTGGGCGGTTCTTCCGCCCCATCGGGGGGCTATGCCGCGCTGGATGATGCCGAATGGGAGAAAGAGATGAACCTCAACTTCTTTCCCGCCGTCAGGCTTGATCGCGCCTTGATCCCGGCGATGATCGCGCAGGGGCGCGGCGTTGTCATCCATGTCACCTCAATTCAAGGCCGCCTTCCGTTGCCCGAGGCGACAACCGCCTATGCTGCGGCAAAAGCGGCGCTTAACACCTATAGCAAAAGCATCTCAAAAGAGGTTTCACCCAAAGGCGTGCGGGTGGTGCGTGTCTCTCCGGGATGGATCGCCGCGCCGGGCGAAAACGGTCTGGCCCTGCGCATCGCAAGCCAAGCTGGTATTGGATATGACGCAGCGGTGCAGGTGATCATGGATTCGCTGGGCGGCATACCGCTGGGGCGCCCCGCTGCCCCGGAAGAAGTGGCTGATCTGATTGCGTTTCTTGCCTCGGATCGCGCGGCCTCGATCACCGGATCCGAACATATCATCGACGGCGGGACAGTGCCCGTCGCATAGCTTAGGCAGGCACCGCTGCGATTGCACGCGGTGCCAACCTGCAAACGCGGTTCAGCAGCCTGATCGCTGTGTCGCGTCTCGATTGCCAGCCCCTCTGCGAAGATTGCAGCAACCAAAGCCCTGTGCTTCGGTCACATCGCCACAACAGCACCGAGGTCTATCGCCGGAAGCAGGGTATTTTCAGCACAGAAATCCCGACCACACAGGCTTTGAAACAGCGTAAAACCAGCCGTATGCAGCGGCGTTACCTGACCCACATGCTGGGCCAACGTGATGATCTCCAAAATGCCAAACGGCAAATCTTCGGTGATAAAGCGCGTTGAAAGATCGGTCGGACCGGGCGGACCGCCACGGTCAGCGTGGATCCGTGCTGCCATCTGCGCCAGCGACAACGCGTCCGGCAGCGCGAAGGTTTCGCGGAAATGACGCTCGACGCTGCGCACGCTCAGACCAAAAGCCGCAGCCAACGCCAGCCTTTCCGCATCCAACCCCTTGATCAGCCGTGCCACCGCTGGGGTGATGCCATCATAATTCGCCCAGACTTCGCCGCGCTCGATCCGGGTCAAGTTGCACAATGCGTTTGCCATATGAACCGGCGGGTTGAGGTTGCCCAAGGCGATTGCCAGCAGCGTCGGCGCTTTCGCAAAGCGGTCGCCAAAAAGCGTTTGGCACAGCGCCAAGGCTTCATCCGCACGCGCCACTGGCAGTGCCGCCACTTCGACTCGCCGGCGCAAGCCCCCGATCTGCACGCCATCCGCGCCCAGCGCACGACCCAGAACCACCGTCGTGCCCCAAGCCATCACCAAAGCCGAAACCCCGCGCGCGGTCAGGGCCTGATGCACGTAAAACCCGCCCAGCGACAGTTGCGCCGAGATGATGATCGTATGATCGGCGCGCAGACGCGGAAGCACAGCATCCAAGGCAGCGCGATGGCCATTGGCGGGCATCGCCAGCACCACCACCTCGGCCCAGTCAAGCGCCGTTGCCAGATCTTGGGCGATGGCGACGCGCAAAGTGCCCGCAAGCGCACCTGTCACCTGCAGCGGCTGGCTGGCCAGCGCGCGCGTGCCCTGCCCCGATGGCGACCACAGCATCGGCTCATGGCCCAGACTGTGCAAAAGCGCTGCCATGCCGCGCGCCACGCCGCCTGCCCCAAGGATCAAAACCCGCCTTGGCATGCCGCTACAAATCCTGATCGCAGTCCAGAAACGCCTCGATCCGGGCGCGCCAAGGTGCGATGTCGATGCCGCGCTCGGCAAGCCAGGCGTCGTTGTAATAGCTGCCGTCATAGCGCTCGCCGCTGTCGCAGATCAGCGTGACCAAAGCACCGCTTTGCCCCTCGCGCGCCATCTGTGCCGCGATCATCAGCATGCCGAAGAAATTCGTGCCGGTAGAGCCGCCAACCCGGCGAAACAACCGCTCGGACAGCACCCTTGCCGCAGCAATCGAGGCCGCATCAGGCACCCGGATCATATGGTCGATCACTTCGGGCACAAACGAAGGCTCGACGCGCGGGCGGCCAATTCCCTCGATCCTGCTGCCCTCGGCAGTGATATCGCGCCGCCCCGTCGCCCATGCCTCGTAAAACGCTGATCCCTCGACATCAACGACGCAAAGCCGCGTTGCCAGATTGCGATAGCGGATAAAGCGCCCGATGGTGGCCGAAGTGCCCCCGGTGCCCGCACTCATCACCACCCAATCGGGCACGGGGTCTGCCTCGGCCTGCATCTGGTCAAAGATGCTCTGCGCGATGTTATTGTTGCCGCGCCAGTCGGTGGCGCGCTCGGCAAAGGTGAACTGATCCAGATAATGCCCGCCGGTCTGCGCGGCCAACTCCTCTGCCACGCCGTAAACCGCCCCCGCATGATCGACAAAATGGCAAGACCCGCCGAATTGCGCAATCGCCTGCACCTTTTGCGGGCTGGTCGAGCGCGGCATCACCGCAATGAATTTCAGGCCCAGAAGCTGGGCAAAATAGGCCTCGGACACCGCGGTCGAGCCGGACGAGGCCTCGACCAGCGTGGTTTGCGGACCGATCCAGCCGTTGCAGATGCCATAAAGGAACAGCGAGCGCGCAAGGCGATGCTTCAGACTGCCGGTCGGATGCGTGCTTTCATCTTTCAGATACAGCGAGATGCCCGACAGCCCTTTGAACATCGGCTTGATCAGATGGGTGTCAGCCGAGCGGCGGGCATCCCCCATCAGCAGGTCAATCGCCCGGTGCCGCCAATCCCGCGCCGGATGATCTCCCAGCGGCAACTTTTGCTTCAAACAGTCGTCAAACCGCATCAGACTGCTCCTTTCAGGGCCAGAATTGCATCGACCTCAACCGCAGCGCCTTTTGGCAAGGCCGCGACCTCGACCGTCGCGCGTGCCGGATAGGGTGCGGCAAACGCCTCGGCATAGCCGGCGTTGATCTCGGCAAAGCGGGACAGATCAGTGACATAAATCGTGGTTTTCACCACATCAGACAAAGAAGCGCCCGCAGCCTCGGCAATCGCTGCGATATTGCGCAGGCATTGGCGCATCTGATCGACAGCGTCCGCCGACGGAAATTCGCCCGTCGCAGGATCAATCGGCAGTTGCCCCGAAACAAACAGCAGCCCACCAGCCGCGATTGCTTGCGAATAGGGGCCGATGGCTGCAGGTGCCGCAGAGGTGGAAACCGGGATCATTGCATATTCTTTCGATCAGTAGGTGGCACAGAAGCCCGAAGGCTTCTGCAAAGGCGGGCAAGTGCCGCATATCTTAAGCGCCCGCAAATCATGCCGCGCATCAAACCGCCGCGCGGCTGCGCTTCTTCCACATGCCCCAGATCGGCATGGCAAGGATCAAAACAGTCAGCGTCACCACGATCATCGACATCGGCGAGGCGATCAGCGCCAACGGATGCCCGCCCGAGATGGTCAGTGCCAAAGACAGCTGCCCTTCGGCAATCGGCCCTAAAATCACCCCCAGAATGATCGGAGGGCTGGGATAGTCAAGACGCTCCATCACATAGGCGATCAGGCCGATGCCCAGCAGCAGATACAGATCAAAGGTGGAATTGTTGACCGCATAAACCCCAATTGCCACGAACATCAGGATCAGTGGCGCAAGCACGACATGTGGCAGCCGCAGCACCTGGCCAAAAATCCGCGTCGCTGCCAGACCGCCGACAAAATACAGCAGCACCGCCGAGATCAGCATTTGCAGCATGAAGCCATAGACGACATCGGGATGCTCGGTGAAAAGCTGCGGGCCGGGGCGCAGGCCATGCACCAGAAGGCCGCCCAAGATCACCGCCGCAACCCCCGATCCAGGGATGCCCAGCGAAAGCGCTGGGATAAGTGAGGCCGCATTATCTGCACCATTGCCACATTCCGAAGCCGCAACACCGTCTGGATTGCCCTTGCCAAAGCTATCGGGATCCTTCGAGCGTTGCTTGGCATCGTTATAGGCCAGATAACAGCTCATGGAACCACCCGCGCCGGGCAAGATGCCGATGATGATGCCGATCACCGACGAGCGCATCCAGATCGGCAAAAAGCGCCGCCAATCCTTCAACACCGACCCCTGCTTGCGCAGATTGAGCAACTCTTTTGACATGCCTTTGTGGCCTGCCGTCTCGATCATCTGGATCACCGGCGGGATGGCGAAAAGCGCGGTCAGAAGCACCACGATATCCATGCCCTCGGCAAACTCCAGCCGCCCGAAGGTGTAGCGCTCGGTGCCCGTCGCCAGATCCGTGCCCATGGTGCCGATCAAAAGACCAATGAAAGCCGCCATCAACCCCTTGAGCAGATCATCCCCCAACAGCGAGGCCACCGTCGCCAACCCCAGTATTGCGACCCAGAAATACTCGGCCGGGCCAAACATCAGGCTCAGCTTGACCAGCAGCGGTGCAAGCCCGATCAGGGCCAGCGCCGACAGCACCGATCCGATCACGCCAGAAACCACCGCAACCTGTAAAGCATAGGCCGCCTTGCCCTGCTTGGTCATTTCATAGCCGTCCATCAAAGTGGCGACCGAGGCCGGCGTCCCTGGCACCCGCAACAGAATGGCCGGGATCGCTCCCCCATAGCTGCCACCGTTGTACATTCCCGCCATCATGCCCAGCGCAAACAACGGGTCCATGCCAAAGGTCAGCGGAATCAGAACCGCAAGTCCGGTGGTCACGGTCAGGCCCGGCAATGCCCCGACCAGCAGCCCCGCAATCGTGCCGATCAGCACCGCCAGCAGACTGGAAGGCGCGAAAGCATGCGGCAGCGCATTCAGCAAAGCATCCATCATCGCAGCATCCCCAACAAAGGATCCAGCACATCCGCAGGCAGCGGCCGCTTCAGGATCACGACAAACACCACAAGAATGAAGGCCATCGTGGCAAAACTGGCCAGAACCGCCATGCGCAGGTCACGAAAGCGCAGCGCCAGTGGCAAGGCGATGCCAAGGATCAGGCTCGGGATCACATAGCCGATCGTGTCGATTGCCAGAATATAAAACCCCAACACCCCAAACCCGAGCAAAAACCGACCCAGATGGGTGAAGAATGGCGCGTCGTCACCGGGCGCGCTTTGCATCACGGCGCGCAGGATAACCAGCATCGCACAGATGCCAAGGCAGATCGCGAAAACGCGGGGATAGGTGCCGCTTGCGCCGGGATAATCCCCTGCCCCCAGGAAGGCAGCCCCCGCGACGGCCAATAGCACCGCCGCGAAGCCGATCTCTCCCTGCTTGCGCGTGGGAGATGAATTTACCGCCACGGCGTCACCTTCCAGGTCTCGGCCAGTTCGCTTTCCATCCGGGCCAGCAAGGCGCGGTAATCCGTGCCGTCCAGATAGGCCAGCGGGATCTCGGCAGCCTCGGCGGTCTTGACATATTCTGGATCTGCCATCGCGGCCTTCAGCGCCGCTTGCAGCTTTTCGACCATCTCGGGCGGGGTGCCCGCCGGAGCCGCCAGCCCGCGCGAGGCCGTCACCACCAGATCATAGCCCTGCTCTTTGAAGGTCGGCGCATCGGGCAGATAGGTCGAACGCTCCAGCGACATCACGCCCAGCAGCCGGATATCACCGCTGCGGATCAACGGCAGCGCTTCGGAAAGGTTCATCGTCGCCGCGGGAATATGCCCACCCAGCAAAGCCTGACGCACAGGCGCGGTAGAGCCAAAGAACGCAGGCGTAAAGCTTGATCCCGCCGAGCGGTTCAGGTTCAAAATCCCGATATGTTCCGACGACCCAGCCGCCCCCGAGGTGCCGACGACAATCGCCCCAGGTGCGGCCTTTGACGCCGCCATCAGCGCGTCAAGCGTCTGGTATTGGCTGTCCTTGCCCACCACCAGAATACCGGGATCGAGGACAATATTGCCAATCATCTGAAAGTCTTGCAGCTTGTACTTCGCCTTGCCTTCGACCGTCAGCGCCACAAAGGACGGCGGGTTGATCATGCCGATTGTATAGCCATCCGGCGCGGCCTGCGACAGCGCGGTCCAGCCCAATTCACCGCCGGCCCCCGGCTTGTTGATCACGGCGATCGACGCACCATTGCCCAGATATTTTTCCATGAACATCGCGACAGAGCGCGCCGCCACATCGGTGCCGCCGCCGGGCGCAAAGGCCACGATCAGCTCGATGGGCTTTTCAGGATATTCGGCCAGCGCAGGCTGTGCCAACAGTGCGGCCATCGCCGCCCCAAGTAGAAGTTTCGGAAGCTTCATGTCATCCTCGTTCTGTTGTGGTTCATCATCTCTTGGTCTGGCAGCCCTAACCACCATTCGTGATCTTTGGTGTCACGGTATCGGACATCTAAAGGCGGGTCACGGCGCGCGATCCGGCCGCTGCCCGCAAAAACCTGTCTTGACAGCACCCCGCCCATTCAGGCTGCGGCTTCGGCAGTATCTGGCGCGAACTCTGGCAAAGCGCGGACAAAGTCGCGCACCTCGCGCAGGGTGTCGCGGGAAAATCCGGCGCGGATCGAACAACTGGGCGCGATGATCAAATCACCGCCAAGCCCCTGCACCTCGTCCAAAGTCTGCAGGATCTGCGCCTTGACCAGATCCACGTCATTGCCGGTCAGCGCACGGCGGTCGATGCCGCCGACGATGCATTTGTTGCTGCTGATCATGGCCGCCGCAGCACTGGGCCGGGTCTCCCAATTGTGCCAGTTCAGCGCATGCACAGGATAATCGCGGATATCGCGAAAGCGGATCTGCGCGCCATGGGCATGCAGGATGTTAAAGCGGCCCCGCTGCGCCCCCACCAAAGCCTCGATATCGTACGGAGCCACAAATTCACAAAAATCATCATAGCCCAGCACATCGCGCCCGCTGTCCTGATGCGCAAAGAACACGCCGTCAGCCCCTGCCGCGATAGCGGCCTTGGCGTATTCGCGCACATTGATCGCGATCCGCTCCAGCGCCGCATGCAGCCCGTCCAACCCCTGCCTTTCAGCAATCTGACGATGAACCGCCCCACGGCTAAGCTTTGAGGCAATCGTCATCGGGCTGAAAATCGTGAAGATGATCGGCAGCTTGGGCAATTCTGCCCGCATTAGCCGCAGTGCATGCAACTCGCGCCCCAACGCCCCGGCTTGCGGGTCAACCTGTGGCAGCCGCGCCCAATCCTGCGCGCGCTCGAACGGCGTTTCGACGATACGGGCCACGCCACCGCGAGCAACCTCTGAGAAATCAATCGTCACCCCCATATCCTCGACCGCATACATGCCATTTGGCGCGGTCTTCAGAAAATCCAGATCGAAGTCGCGCTGAAAGGCGACACTCGCCTCGGCCAGTCGCTCGGCTTCCATATCCAGCGCGGGAAAATGGCTCCAGACCGAAAACAGCGGCCCCTTTCCAAGTCGGTCGGCAAAGACGGTTTTGATCGCATCGCTATAGGGCATCCGAAGTCTTTCGCTCGTGTAACAGGGCTGTGACTTGGTTGTAGCGAGGGGGTTGTTATCTGAAAAATAGTACTTCACGATATGTCTTATCGCAAACTACGATAGAAAACCCATGCGCCTCGATCAGCTGAAATACTTCATCGCGGCCAGCCAAAGCGGCTCTATCTCGGCGGCGGCACGGATCGTGCATCTGGCCCAGCCCGCGTTCTCGGCCCATATTCGCACGCTGGAACAAGAGCTTGGCGTGCAGCTGTTTGAACGCTCCCGCAAAGGTGTGGTGCTGACAGAGGCCGGACAGCGGCTGTATGACGGCGCGGTTTCACTGTTTCGTCACGTCGAACAGGTGCGCGAAGAAACCGTCAATGCCGCAACCAGTCTGACCGGCGAGGTCCGCGTTGTGCTGGCGGCGTCGGCGGCGGCGATGCTTGCCGGGCAGCTTTATTGGCGCACCGCCCAACAGCATCCGCAGATTCGCCTGACGATTCTCGACCTTTTGCGGATGGAAAGCGATACGCTCGTCACCTCGCGGCAGGTCGATTTCGGGCTGCTGCCCAATGTCTCGACCCTTGTGGGTGCCACGTCCGAACCGGTTCTGGCGCAGGATTTGCACCTTGTCGGGCGCCATCGGCCAGATCACATCGGCGACGAGATTGATTTTGCCGCGCTAAAGAATTTCCCGCTTGTGATGGGCAGCCGTCACAATCAGTTGCGGATCGAGTTGGAAAACACAGCACTTCGCACCGGCAACCGCATCAACATCGCCATCGAACAGGACTCGCTTTCGGTATTCCGCAGCATTGTGATGAATGGACCCGCCTTCACCGTGGTGCCCTATTCAGCCTTCGCCGTCGAAATCGAAGCCGGCCTGCTGAGCGCGACGCGCATCGTCAACCCCGTGATCGAGCGCACGCTGTCGTTCGTCTGGCACGAACACTCCGAACTGTCGCTGTCTGCAAAGGCCGTCAAAGACCTGTTTCGCGCTCATATCGGCGAATTGCTGACCCAACATCGCATGCGCGGACGCCTGTTAGAGCCAGCCTTGGGCGCATAGATTGACCTGATCTGCCCTGCACCGCGTCAAAATCTTGGGCGGCGCTGGATTGGTTTACCGATCAGCGCAAGAATCGTCCGCAAGGATGAAATGGCGAAATACCCCGATGCACGCGCGTGCTTGTATCTGACTTACATGAGTGACAATTACTATGTAATATCATGAAATTTATCTATAATTTCAACCTTGCACAGCTGTGCAATTTTCTGTTGACACCAATTCGCCTTTTGGTGAATCCTAATGTCAGTTCGGCGGATTGCCGTGGTGGCTAAGGAGGGCTGTCACGGCGCATTGGGGCAACCCAGACCGCCACCGTGGAGGGAACGATACTATGCTGATCACTGGCTACGGGCCGGTTGCGCTGTCACGGCCAGAGGCCCGGGCATGAGCGCGCCGCCCATCACGACAGCTGCGGCGCCATCATGGCGCAATCGCCTGCGCTACCAGATGCGTCTCACGCTGCGAGAGCCTACGACGGTGATCGGCGTGCTGATGGCTCTGCTGTTCGCCTATCTGATCGTGGTGCCGATCCTGTCGATCCTGATGGATTCCGCCACCGTGCAATTTGGCGATGACCGCCGCACCAAGGCCGAGCTTGGCAGCGTCACCCTGTATTATTTGACGCGCACATTCACCTCGGCGGTGGCGCGCGATTTGTTCTGGGTGCCGCTGCGCAACACGCTGATGGTGGCAGGTGGCGCTATTGCCATCTCGATGGTGGTGGGCGGCATCCTCGGCTGGCTGATCGCGCGCACCGACATGTTCGGCCGCCGCTGGTTTGCGACGGCGTTGATCGTGCCTTACATGCTGCCCGCCTGGACCTTTGCCTTGGCCTGGACGACGCTGTTCAAGAACCGCACCGTCGGCGGCCAGCAAGGCTGGTTTGAGGCCATCGGCCTGACACCCCCCGATTGGCTGGCCTATGGCCAATTCCCGATCACCGTCATCCTTGCACTGCATTACACGCCCTTCGTCATCTTGCTCTTTGGTTCGGCGCTGCGGCGGTTTGACAGCCAGCTAGAAGATTCAGCCCGAATTCTTGGCGCCTCGGGTGCCACCGTGGCGCGGCAGGTGATCTTGCCCCTGATGCGTCCGGCGCTGATGTCGGCGGTGGTGCTGATTTTCGCAAAATGTCTGGGCGAATTTGGCGTGCCCTATGTGTTGGGCCTGCCGGTGAAATTCGACGTGCTGGCAACCTCGCTCTACCGCTCGATCGGCTCGCGGCAAACCGGGGTCGCAGGGGTGCTGGCAGGCGCGATCATGCTGATCGGGGTGATTGCCATTCTGGTCGATGCTTATCTTGCCCGTGAGGCACGGCGCTTTGTCACCGTGGGCTCCAAAGGCTCGATGAACCGCGCCTCGCGGCTGAAGGGCTGGCGGCTGCCTGCCACCGGGTTTGCCGGATTGATCTTTGCCGCAAGCGTGGCAATGCCGATCCTGACGCTGTTCCTGTCCACCGTGATGCGGATGCCTGCGAATTTTGCATGGTCCAATTTCACGCTGGATTACTGGATCGGCTGGGATCTGCCAACTGTCGCCATGCGCACGGGTATCCTGTTCAGCCCCGATCTGTGGCGCGCCGCGTTCAACACGATCTGGATTGTCGGATCGGCGTCGATCTGCTCAGGGCTGCTGGGGATTCTGACCGGCTATATCGTCGTGCGCTCACCCTATCGGCCGCTGTCAGTCTTTTTGCGGCAGGTGACGTTCATGCCCTACCTTGTGCCGGGGATTGCCTTTGCCGCCGCCTATCTGTCGCTGTTTGCGGTGCAGCGCGGCCCGGTTCCCGCCTTGTATGGCACCTATGCGATCCTTATTCTGGCGCTGATGGCCGATCAGATGCCCTATGCCTCACGCGCGGGGATATCGGCGATGATGCAGCTGGGCAAAGACCCCGAAGAAGCAGCACAAGTGGTTGGCGCTGGTTGGCTGCGGCGGATGACATGGGTGGTTATTCCGATCCAGAAAGGATCGCTTGTCACCGGTATCTTGCTGCCGTTTATCTCTGGCATCAAAGGTTTAAGCCTGTTTGTGATCCTGGCTGTGCCTGCGACAGACGTATTGACCACGTTCTCGCTGCGGCTGGTCGATTACCACTACACCCAGGCGGCCAATGCGGTCGTGCTGATCATCGCGGGGCTGGCCTATGTCGGCACGCTGACCGCGCAGAAACTCACCAAGACAAATCTGGCCGAAGGACTTGGAAGCTGATGCCTGATATCATTCTGCGGAACGTTCAGAAAAACTATGGCGCAGGCTCGCCCAATGCGGTTGCCGATTTGGATTTGCACATCGGGGATGGCGAATTCATGTGCCTGCTGGGGCCATCGGGCTGCGGCAAAACCACCACATTGCGGATGATCGCCGGGCTTGAAAACCTGTCAGGCGGCGAAATTTCGGTCGGTGGTCGCGTGGTGGATTCGATCCCGCAGGGCATCTTTGTGGGCCCGGAAAAGCGCGGCATGGGGCTGGTGTTTCAATCCTACGCGCTCTGGCCGCATCTGACGATCGAGCGCAACACCGATTTCGGTCTGCGCCTGCGCAAAGTGCCCAAGGCCGAACGTGAGTCCCGCGTCAACACCGTGATGAAGGCGCTCGACATCGAGAAATACCGCGACCGCTATCCCTCGCAACTGTCAGGAGGGCAGCAGCAACGGGTGGCCTTGGCGCGGATGCTGGCGGTCAACCCCGGTGTGCTGTTGCTCGACGAGCCGCTGTCGAACCTTGATGCCCGCCTGCGTCTGGAAATGCGCGCCGAGCTGAAACGCATCCACGCCGCTTTCAAAACCACCATCGTTTTCGTGACCCATGATCAGTGGGAGGCGATGACCCTAGCCACCACAATCGCCGTGATGAACGAAGGCACCCTGCAACAGCGCGGCACCCCAAACGACATCTACGAACGCCCCGCCAACCGCTTTGTCGCCGAATTTGTCGGCAGCCCACCCATCAATATCATCGAGCTGGCAGCGTCTGGCAGTGATCCGCTGGAACGCGCCGCCCGCGACTACCTGCGCGCCCGGCTTGGTGCTGCGGCCGATCTTGGCTCGGTCGGGATCAGGCCAGAGGCGTTGATGCTGGCCCTGGACGATGCGCCCGTACCACCGGGCCATTTCCGGCACGGCGCCAGCGTCACCGCAGTTCTGCCCACCGGTGGTAGCTGGATCATCGAGGTGAATTGCGCAGGGCGGGTGATCTTTCTGACCACCACCGAAAGCCCGACCTTGCAGGGCGGCGAGATCGTCACGCTGCACGCGCGCCCCGCAGCCTTGCATGTGTTCGACAGCCATCAGAACCGGTTGGCCGGGGTCGATGATGCACTGGCCCGGGTCGCCTAACCCGTGCCGCAGAAATCAATGAACAGGAGGGATTAATGAAACGCGTAACGATGGCAATGATCGGTCTGTTGGCAGCAACCACAGGTCACGCCCAAACTCAGACCGGGGCCGAAACACAGACCGGGCCCCAAACCGAGGCCGAATTGCTGGCCGCGGCCAAAGCCGAACCCCCGATGACCGCCTATGCGGTGACCGGCAAGATCGTCGACACCGCCGAGGCTTTCAGCGCCAAATATGGGCTGTCGGTTACTGGCAAGAAGGTGAACGAAGCCGGACAGATCGAGCTTTTGATCCGCGAAGCTCAGGCAAACAACGTGGTCGGTGGTGTGTCGCTGGCCGCTGACGCCGCCACGATCGCGGCGCAGCTGATCCCCGAAGGCATCGTCGAAAGCTGGGTGCCGCCCGATGTGGCAGATCAGCTTGCCGCCAGCGCGCGCGATCCGCTTGTGGTGGTCAGCGACCCGATGGTCTGGAGCTATAACACCGAAGCCTACGCGGCCTGCCCGATCTCTAACGTCTGGCAACTGGTTGATCCAGAATGGAAATCGCGCGTCAGCATGATGGATCCGCTGGAAAAGCCCGCCTATGCCGATTGGTTCAACCAGCTGGAAGAGCATCACGACCCAGCCATGGCCGCCGCTTATGAGGCGCATTATGGCAAGCCGTTTGACAGCGCCGAAGGCTCGGCCACGCAGGCTTGGGTCAAGGCTTTTGCCGCAAATGGCGTGCTGATCGCCGATTCCTCTGGTGTGTCCGATGCGATTGGCGCGGCTGGTCAGACCAGCCCGTTCTTTGGCATCCTGTCCACTGCCAAGTTCCGTGACAATGTCGACAAAGGCCACAAGCTGGGCTTCTGCGCCAATGTCGCGCCGTTCAGCGGCTGGCTCTATCCCGGCCTTGGCGTGATTGCAAAAGGCACCGCCAGCCCGAACACCGCCAAGCTGTTCATCAGCTATCTGCTGACAGCCGAAGGCATCGCGCCCCAAAGCGTGGATGGCAAAGTGCCGTCTGACCCGCGCGTCGGCCTGCCCGCAGATGAGGCATCCGGCATCGCGGCGCATCTGGATCAGCTGATGGTCTGGACCAATGCCGGGGCGCAAAGCGATCTGGACCGCCGGCAAGACTGGCAAGATCTGTGGCGCACCAACCTGCGCTGAATACCCAACCTGCGCGCCGATCTGAGGAGGGCTGCGCGCAGGCTCACACCCCGCGACCACTGGGAGGAAGCAATGAAACATCTGACGACATCGGTGGCAATTTTGTTGGCCCTGACCACCACCGCATCTGCCGAAGATTTTGATCTGAACGCGCTGATCGCCGCAGCCAAGACCGAACCGCCGATCACGGTTTTCGACAGCACGGGCAAGATTGCTGATATGGCCGAAGGCTTTACCGCGAAATACGGCATCGCCGCCACTGGCACCAAGACCAAAGCGCCCGCGCAGATGGAAACCATCATCCGCGAAGTGCAGGCGGGCAATGTGCAGGGCGATGTCTCGCTGATCGCGGATGTGCCTGCGGCGATGGGGCAATTGCTGCCGGGTGGTTTTGCCGAAAGCTGGGTGCCGCCGGATCTTGCCGCCGACATCGCGCCCGAGGCCCAAAACCCGCTGCTGGTGGTCGCAAGCCCGAATGTGCTGGCCTATAACACCAAACTTTTCGAGACCTGCCCGATCACCAACATCTGGCAACTGACCGACCCCGATTGGAAGGGCAAGGTCGCGATGCAAGACCCGCTTGGCAAGCCATCCTATACGGATTGGTTCAACCAGATGCGCAGCTACAGCGATGACAAGATCCGCGCCGCCTACCAGTCCCACTACGGCAAAGCCCTTGAAACCGACAAAGCCAGCGCGACCGAGGCTTTTGTGGCAGCGCTCGCCGCCAATGGTCCGCTGTTGACCGATGCCGATGCAGCGGCGGCAGAGGCCGTGGCCGCACCCGGGCAAACCGAACCCTTCGTAGGCCTCGTCAGCGCCGCCAAGTTCCGCGACAATGCTGGCGCGGGCTTTACCTTGGGGTTATGCGCGGGCGTTGATCCGTTCATCGGCTTTACCAATGCAACCGTCGGGCTGATCGTCAAAGGCACCGACAGCCCGAATGCAGCCAAGCTGTTCATTCACTACGCCATGACCGCCGAAGGCATCGCGCCGCAGGCCGAGGATGGCAAGATCTCGCTGAACACCAAAGTCAGCCTGCCCGCAGATGAACCGTCAGGCATCGCCGCGCATACCGCCGAGCTTTTGGCCTACAACCCGGCATCGGGGCTGGAAGATTGGGACACGCGCCAGGATTGGCAAGATTTCTGGCGTTTGAACTATGCAAAATGAACAAAGGACTCGCAATATGACCCCCAAAATGCTCGTCCCCTTGGGGATTTTGCTCGCCACGACCGCACAGGCGCAAAGCTTTGATCTTGACGCGCTGATCGCCGCCGCCAAGACCGAACCGCCGATCACCATCTATGACAGCACCGGCAAGATCGTCGATATGGCTGACGCATTCAGCGCGAAATATGGGCTGCAGGCGACCGGCGAAAAGGTCTCGGCCAACAGCCAGCTGGAAATGCTGATCCGCGAATCTCAGGCCGGAAATGTACAAGGCGATGTTGCTCTGCTGACCGATACCCCAGCTGCGATGGCACAATTGTTGCCGACCGATATTCTGGAAAGCTGGGTGCCTGCCGATATCGAGGCCGATATTCCCGAAGGCTATCGAAATCCACTGGCGATTTCGACCAATGCCAACGTCTGGGTTTATAACACCGAGAAATATCCCGCCTGCCCGGTGCAAAACATCTGGCAGCTGACCGAGCCTGAATGGAAGGGCAAGGTCGCCTTGATCGACCCTTTGACCAAGGGCACCTATACCGATTGGTTCAACCAGATGGCGCTGCATGGCGGTGACAAGATTGCCGCCGCCTATCAGGCGCAATACGGCAAGCCGCTGGAAACCGATCAGGCCAGCCCCGCCGCCGCTTGGCTTGCCGCACTTGCCGCCAATGCCCCCCTGATGGCAGATGGCGATGACCGCATCTCCGAAGCCGTCGGGGCCGCCGGACAGGCAGAGCCGTTCATGGGCCTCGTCAGTTCCGCCAAGTTCCGCGACAACGCCGACAAAGGCTACAAGTTGGGGCTTTGCACCGGTTTGGACCCGTGGCTGGGCTGGACCTATACCAAACTTGGCCTGATCGCCAAAGGCACCGACAGCCCGAATGCCGCGCGGCTGTTCATCCACTATGTGCTGACCGAAGAAGGCATCATGCCGCAGATGCTGGATGGCAAGATCCCCACCAGCAGCAAGATCACCCTGCCCGCTGACGAGCCTTCGGGGCTTGCGGCGCATATCGGCGATCTGTTTGCCTATGACGCCTCGACCGGTCTGCAAGATTGGGAAACCCGACAGGATTGGCAGGACTTCTGGCAGCTGAACCACAAGCGCTAGCCCCTGCCATGCGGGGGGCGGCTCTCCAAACCGCCCCCCCGTTTCAATCATTGACCCCGTTCATGCGCTGGAACCCCAGATGACCGATGCCCACCGCCATATCGCTGCCACTGCCGAAGCCGCCTGCCGTTTGGTTGGCCCTGCCCTGCTGACAGCCTTTCGGTCGCAAATGCAGATCGACTTCAAAGTGGATCGCCACGATCCCGTCACCGAACATGACCGCGCCGCCGAAGCGGCCATCCGCGACTTTATCTTCCGTGAAGTGCCCGATTCCACCTTCATGGGCGAGGAAGGCGGCAGTGTGGGCACCGGCCCGGTGCGCTGGTTTGTCGATCCGATCGACGGCACCTCAAACTTCGCGCGCGGGCTGGCGTTCTGGTGCGTCTCGGTCGGGGTGATGATCGGCGATAAGGTCGTCGCCGGTGCAATCTTCGATCCTGTCGCCGATAACATGTTCACCGGATCGGCAGCGGGGGCATTTCTGAACGGCAAACCCATGCAGTCGCGGGCCGAACCCGACGAGGCCCATGCCGTTCTGATCACCGGCTATCCGGTGACACGGGACTTTCGCCTTGATGGTCAGACGCTGGCCTTGCAGCGCTTTGGACGGCTGACTGAAACCTTCGCCACAGTGCGGCGTCCGGGCAGTGCGGCGCTGTCGATTGCGCATGTTGCGGCGGGTTGGGTCGATGCGGCGGCGGGTTTTGGCGTCAACCCATGGGATGTCACCGCCGCAATTGCGATCTTGCAGCACGCGGGCGGCAGCTATCACCCCTACAGCCTTGGCAAAGTGGCCGAAGACGCCCCACCCCACCTGCATCCGGGCTATATAGCCCTTGGGGCAGGCGCGCAGTATCCGGTTTTGCGCAGCATCGCCGCTGAAATCTCGGCAGGGCGGACTGTCGCGCGCACGGCAAAAGAAGCGCCACAGAACGCGCGTGCATCATGATCTGGATTCAGATGAAAAACAGCATTAATTACCCATATAAATCAGAGTTGAAGCCAATGCACACATGTGCAATTACCCATGGGAACACTTCGACCAACACCACAGGAAACACCCGATGATCCTTGATGATTTGGCCATCGACCAGCGCGAGGCCTTCTGCCTTGATCTGGCACGCAGCGCGGCAATTCTGGCTTTGGCGGGGTTTGAGCGGCAGGCAGGCCAGCCGATCGGCATGAAGGGCCCGCAAGACTATCTGACCGAAACCGATGGTGCCGTTGAACAGCATATCCGCAACCGCATCGCCACGGCCTTTCCGCAAGACGGCTTTCTCGGCGAGGAAACCGGCGGCACGCCGGGGGATGTCGCTTGGGTGGTGGACCCGATTGATGGCACCGCGAATTTCGCCCGCGCCATCCCGCATTTTTGCATCTCTATCGCCTTTGTTGCCAATGGCGAGGTGCAACTGGGCGCAATCCTGAACCCCGCAACCCAAGAGCTTTACTTTGCCCGCAAAGGCCGTGGTGCCACCCGCAATGGCCAAAGTTTAAGGGTCTCCCCGACCACCGATCTGAACGCCACCTCGTTCGAGCTTGGCTGGTCAAACCGCGTGCCGCTGGCGCGCTATATTCAGGCGCTGACCGCCCTGTTTGAAGCGGGCAGCAACGTGCGGCGCAGCGCGTCGGGGGCGATGGCATTGGCCTATGTGGCGGATGGGCGCACCGACGGTTACGCCGAATTGCACATGAATTCATGGGATTGTCTGGCGGGCCTGCTGCTGGTGCGCGAGGCGGGCGGCGTCACCGGCCCGTTCCTGTCGCTGGGCGGTTTGCTTGACGGCGCGCCGGTGCTGGCAGCCTCGCCCGCTGTGGCGGCCGCACTGTCCGCCGCCACCGGCATCGCCCTTTTGACCCAAGCCGATATTCTGGCCACCCCAAACCAGCCGACCCTTACCACCCTGAGGACCGCATGACCGAAAAACCCTCCCCCCGCTTTGACCGCCCGACGATCAGCAAGGTTTACGAAAACCTGCCCGGCTACGGCGTCGATCTTTATGTCGGCGGGCGCGAGGGGGCCTCTGACATCCCGTTGTTGCGCGCGCATGGCATCTCTACCGTGCTGAATTGCGCGGTGAACCTGGATTTCAACTATGTCGCCACCCCGGATGAAGTCTCGCACGACTCGGTCGGCTATGGCCCCGCGCTGATCCGCTATTACAAGCTGGGCATCGTCGATGGGCCGGGCAATCCTGACACGATGATGCTGGCGGGCTTTTTCCAGCTGCGCGGCGCGCTGGATCAGATCCTGCCCGAAAAGCCCAGCTATCCCCGGCGCGAACGCGGCAACCTTTTGGTAAACTGCCGGGCGGGCCGCTCGCGCTCTGTGGCCTTGGTGGCGCTTTTTCTGCATGTGCATCTGCCGCAAGAGTTTCCAAGCCTGTCCGCAGCCATCGACCATGTGCGCACCCAGCGCGCCCTGCAGCCTGAGGAATGGCACGAGACGCCAAAGCCCATGCTGATCGCCGCAGCCGAGCGCACCGCGCATTGGGTTGCGTTGATTGATGCCGACATCGCCCGCAGCGCCAAGCCCTAAGCGATGATACGCCTTGCCGTCATCGCCGACCCGCATTTCCACAATTGCAATTGGGTGCCCAAAGACAGCGGCCTGCCGGGGGCGATCCGCAGCTTTGCAGACAGCATAGACTCCACCCGCGTGTTCAACGAATCCGCCGCAGCCTTTCGCGCGGCTTTGGATCACGCGGTGGCTGCAGGCGCAAAACTTGCCATTCTGGTGGGCGATCTGACCGATGACGGCCAAGCTCCCAACATTGATGCCGCTGTTGCCCTGCTTGCCGATTATCGCAGGCTGCACGGGCTGCGGGTGTTTGCGACGCTTGGCAATCACGACTGCTTTGCGCAAAGCGGGCGGCCTCAGGTGAAGAACTTCATAGCCGCCGATGGCCGCTGCATCGCGGTTGACAGCGCAACCGCGCCCGATGCCGCAACGCTTGGCACCCTGCCCGCGCTGCAGAAAATGGCGCGGCTGGGCTATCAACCCGATCCCGATGATCTGCATTGGGAAACCCCCTTTGGCCAAAACCCCGACTGGGCCGCGCGCAGTTATGCAACCTTCAGCCCCGATGGCGCCACGCAATGCCCGATGATAGATGCCTCTTATCTGGTGGAGCCAGTCGCCGGGCTTTGGCTGTTGTCGATTGATGCCAATGTCTGTGTGCCGCGCGATGGGGCTACGGATTTCAGCGATCCCGCGCAGTTTCACGATCCCAGCAACGGCGGCTGGCCCAGCCTGCTGCGCCACCGCGCGCATCTGCTGGGCTGGATGACCGATGTGGCCGCCCGCGCGAAAGCCGCAGGCAAGCAGCTGATCGCATTTTCGCATTATCCGGTGCTTGATCCGCTGGCAGGCGCTTCGGCGGATGAGGTGGCGCTGTTTGGTGCAACCGGACTTGCGCGCCGCGCACCCGGTCCAGCGGTGGCGCAGGCTTTCGCGGCCACAGGCGTCGCTGTGCATTTTTCGGGACATCTGCATGTCAACGACACCGCGCTATATCAGACCACGCAAAGCCGGTTTCTGAACATCGCGGTGCCGTCGCCAGTGGGCTTTCCGCCCGCGATGAAACTGGCCGAGATTGACCACGGCCAGATTAGCCTGCGCACAGTCTCGCTGGCCCAAGCCGCCGGACATGACGCAGCCTTTGCAGCCTACCGCGCCGAGGCGCAGGGCACAGGTCTGCAGGCGCGGGCGACGGATGCAAAGACCTACGGCGCCTTCATGGATCACCACCTGCGCGCAATCGCGCAAGGCCGCTACATCGCGCGCGAATGGCCCAAGGACATGGCAGCTTTTCTGATCGGTCATCAGATGTCAGACTTGCTGGCGCTGATCGGCGTGGCGCTGCACGCGCCAGACCTGCCGCTGCCGGTGTTCGCCGAAGACTGGTATCGGTTGCGCAAAGGCGGCGCGCTTGCCCTGCCCTACATCCCCGCCCAGCGGCTGACATTCTACCGCGCGCTCTGCGCTCAGCTGCCAAAGTCAGACGGCACCCCGCTTGCCGCACAATTTGTGGCGCTGTTGCGGATGATGCGCGCCTATCTGGATCGCCTGCCGAATGGGGATTTCGTGATCGACATGGCCGATCTGCGGATCACCCCGCTCTGATCACCGCGCTCTGACCAAAACTGCCCGGTCTGCCCCTAGGGCCGCACGCTGCGCCGCCACACCACCTGCACCGGGAATTTCTTGTTCTGGGTGGCGACCTCATCCGTGGTCAGGATCGCTGCGATATACTCTGCAATCTCGCCAATAGGTTGGCGGAATGTGGTCAGGTTATAGCCCAGCCATCCCGCCTCGGCGATATCGTCAAAGCCGATCACACACAGATCATCCGGGATCGACAGACGGAAATCCTGCCGCGCCGCATCTATAAAGCCAATCGCCAAAAGATCAGTGACGCAAAACACCCCGTCAGGCCGCAAAGACGCCGCCAGCAGCTGCCGCGCACTATCGCCGCCCGCCGCATAACCCGTAGGCCCCGCCCGGCTGACGGTGACAGCAAATCCCTCTGCCGCCGCCGCCGCGACAAAGGCATTTTCGCGCGCGGTGACACTTGGCGTCCCCGCGGTCGAGCTGACCACCGCAAGCCGCGTGCAGCCAGCGCGAAGCAACATCAGACAGGCCTCGCGCGCCGCATCTTCATTGCCAACCATGATACATTCCGGCCCCACGATCGGATCATCCCGGTTGATCAGGATCACCCGCTGGCCATTATCAATGCAGGTTTCAATCAACGAGGCCGAGGGGCTGCCCGACACCACCACCGTGGCATCGGCACGATAGTTCAACGTCTGGCGCAGCGCCGCTTCGACATTGGCCGCCAGCCCTGCGGTGTTCAGCACCATCACCACCTTGCCGATTTCCTGCAACCGACGTGTCACCGCCTCAAGGAAGGCCGATTGATAGGGCGTCTGCATTTCCGCCACGATCAGACACACGATCCCCGACCGATGCTGGATCAGCCCACGCGCCAGATGGTTGACGTGGTAGCCCAGCTTTTCCGCCGCAGCCATGACCTTGCGCCGCGTCGAGTCAGACACACTCGCGCCTTCAGTAAAGGTGCGCGACACAGCCGAGCGCGACACGCCAGCAAGCTCTGCCACCTTATGCGCGCTGATCGGCGCCTTTTGCGGCTTTGATTTCGACTTGGGCAAGATCGGCATCCGGCGTTAAGGCAACTTGTTGCAGTGTTGCACAGATGTGTGAACAAGAAAACCACTTCGATTGCACCGCCGCAAAATCCGCTGATTGCGCGGTATACCTTAAAAATACTGGAAAAATCTGCGCCCGGCCGATCGCTTGCACAACTATATCTTCGGCAGCGTTGCAATACATTCTGGTTTCCAGCATCAAATATTGCACACATGTGCACAACCTGTCACCCTGCCCTGCAAAAGGCGCATACCGCGCCCAGCGACGGGGGCCACCTTGGAATCGACGATACAGCTGATTGACCTGCTTGGCGCGGCTTCGCTGCTGATCTGGGGCTTGCGGATGATCAAGACCGGGGTGCTGCGGGCTTTTGGCGCGGTCCTGCGGCAATGGATCGCCAAGGGCACCACCAACCGGGTCTATGCGGCGTTCTGGGGCTTTCTGGTGACGTTGGGGTTGCAATCCAGCACGGCGACGGCGGTGATCACCGCCTCATTCACCGCCCGCGACATCGTCAATCCGCGCATGGCGCAGGCGGTGTTGCTGGGGGCCAATCTGGGCACGGCGCTGGTGACATTGGTGCTGTCGATGGACATTCACTGGCTGGGCAGCGTGCTGATATTTGTCGGCGTGGTGCTGTCAACCTCGGCTGAAACCAACATGCCGCGCAACTTGGGCCGGGCAGTGCTGGGGCTGGGGCTGATGCTGCTGGCGCTGCATCTGTTGTCCGGCATCACGGCCCCGCTGCGGTCGTCGCCCACCGTGGTCACGGTGCTGTCGGCGCTGGACAATGCCCCGGTGTTTGCGGTGCTGGTGGCGGCGGCGCTTGCCGTGCTGGCATCCTCCAGCTTGGCGGTGGTGGTGCTGGTGATGCTGCTTGCAGGGGCTGGCGTGGTCGCGCCACCGCTTGCGCTGTGCCTTGTCGCCGGGGCCAATCTGGGCGGCGCAATCCCGCCGCATCTGGCGGTGGCCTCTGAAGGGGTCGCCGCACGGCGCTTGACGCTGTCAAACATGATCGTGCGGATGCTGGGATCGGTCTTGGTGATGATCTTTGCAGTCCCACTCGCGGCGGCATTGCAGCAGGTGCTGCCTGATCCGGCGCAGCTGACAGTGGGCGCGCATGTGGGCTTCAACCTTGCGCTTCTGGTGATTTTCCTGCCGCTGATTGGCCCGGTGGCCCGGTTGGTGGAACGCGTGATGCCGGATCGCACTGATCCCACGCGCGGCGGCCCGGCCTATCTTGATGACAGCCTTTTGCACACCCCCGACATGGCGCTTGCTGTCGCCGCCCGCGAGACGCTGCGGGTCGGCGACATCATCGGCGAAATGCTGGACCGCACGCTGGTGACGCTGAACACCTCGGACGAGCTGGCCTGCACCGATGTTGCACGGCTGGAAAACGAGGTCGACGAGCTGCACGAGGCGATCAAGCTTTATGTCACCCGCCTTGGCCGATCAGAGCTTGATCCAGACGATTCCCGCCGTGCGCATGAGGTGATTTCCTATGCGATCAATCTGGAGCATGTCGGCGATATCATCGAAAGCGGTCTGGCCGAGATTGCCCTGAAAAAGGCGCGCAAAAAGCTGAGTTTCTCGGCCGAGGGTCTTGCCGAGATCAAGGATTTCTACGCCCATACCCGTGAAAACCTGCAAATGGCGCAGGCGATCTTTCTGTCGCGCGATCCGCAAATGGCCCGCCGCCTGCTGGATCAAAAGGTGATCATCCGCAAGATCGAAGCGCAATCTGCCGAACATCACCTGAACCGCGTCCGCGCAGGCCGCGTCGAGACGATAGAAACCAGCACGCTGCACCTTGATCTTCTGCGCGACCTCAAGCGCGTCAATGCCCACCTTGCCTCGGTCGCGCATCCGATTTTGGAAGAGCTGGGCGCTCTGCGCGAGAGCCGCGTGCGCTGACAGGGCAGCACACTTTGCCGCCAATGCTGCCCCCCCAGATCATGCCCGCCCCGCAAAACAAAACCCGCCGTGGAAACCACGGCGGGATAAGTCTTGCCTGAAATCTGGCAATTCGGACATCTGGCCACCTCGGTCGCCAGCTGAAACCGCGCTTTAGCTTTGGGCCAGCGCCGGATAATCAGTATAGCCCTCTGCCCCGCCACCATAGATCGTGGCCGGATTGCTTTCGGCCAATGCAGCCCCGCTTTGCAGGCGTGCCACCAGATCGGGGTTGGCAATGAAAGGTCGCCCAAACGCCACCAGATCAGCAGCGCCGCTGTCAAGGTGCTCGGCAGCCAAGGCCGCATCATAGCCGTTGTTGCCGATATATGTGCCGCTGAACGCACGGCGCAGGGCGGCATAATCAAACGGCGCAACATCGCGCGGACCACCGGTGGCACCTTCGATCAGGTGGATATAGCTGATGCCCAACGCATTCAGCTTGGCCACGATATAGTCGAACAGCGGCTGCGGATCGCTGGTCGAAACCCCATTCGCAGGCGTCACCGGAGACAACCGGATGCCAGTGCGATCCGCACCAATCTCGCGCGCCACCGCTTCGGTCACTTCCAGCATCAGCCGCGCGCGGTTTTCTATCGAGCCGCCATAGCCATCGGTGCGCTGGTTCGCCCCATCCTTGGCGAATTGGTCCAGCAGATAGCCATTCGCGCCATGCACCTCAACGCCATCAAACCCGGCCTTGATCGCATTGGCCGCCGCTTGGCGGAAATCCTCAATGATCGCCGGGATCTCGTCCAGCTTCAGCGCGCGCGGCATCGAAGTCGCGACGATCTGATTGTGCACAAAAGTCGTGGTGCCCGAGGCAATCGCCGAAGGTGCCACAGGCGCTTGCCCGCCCGGTTGCAGATCAACATGCGAAATCCGCCCGACATGCCAGATCTGCAGAAAAATCCGCCCGCCCTTGCCATGCACCGCATCCGTCACTTTGCGCCAGCCGTCTATCTGATCTTGGGTGAATATCCCCGGCGTGTCCTGATAGCCCTGCGCCTGCGCCGAGACTTGCGTGGCCTCGGCAATGATCAGCCCGGCACTTGCACGTTGGGCGTAATATTCCACCGTCAACGGCCCCGGCACCAGCCCCGCAATCGCCCGGCTGCGGGTCAATGGGGCCATGACAATACGGTTTGCCAGCGGGGTCGCACCCAGCTGATAGGGTTGGAAAAGCGAAGTCATAGGCAGTCCTTTGGTGACTTGGCCATTTCAAATTTGGCCATATTTGCAATTTTCGGCGGCTGAAGCCGGCGCATCCTGTGCGCCAGAACCCCGATCGGCCCATCTCATCAGAACCGTTGATCTGGCCAGCGCGCCCGAGGCCCTAACATGGGGGCCAAGCTGCGAAAGTCAATGCAGCCCCACTCGAAACTCCGGGGCTAAGGCCTTGCCGCTACGTCCCAAATCCGGCGCGCATTGCCTTGCAAGACCGCATCGCGTTCGGGCGCACTCAGCCCCGAAAGCAGCGCCTGCGTGCAAGCCACCCATTCCGCAAGGTTGGACTGCAAACTGCACACCGGGCTGTCCGACCCCCAAACCATCCGCGCCGGGCCAAAACTTTGCAGCACATGATCGACCCAAGGCCGCAGGCTTTCAAGGCTCCAGCCGCCCCCGGTATACGCGGTGATGCCAGAAAGCTTGAGGCTGACATTGGGCCGCTCGGCCAAAGCGGTGATCCCCGCCGCCCAAACCGCAAAAGCGTCACCCGCAATATCGGGCACGCCGCAGTGATCCAGCACAAACGCCGTTTCCGGGCAGGCATCGGCCAGACTTTGCGCCAGCGGCAATTGCCGCGCCAGCATCACAATATCGAAAGGCAGCCCAGCCTTTCCCAACCGCGCGATGTTCTGCCGGAAAAGCGCCCCCTGCGACACCGCATCCGGCACCACATGCAGCACCCGCCGCACCCCCTTCACCACCCGCAGATCAGCCCGCTCCAACCAAGCCGCAAAGCCCGCGGCCTCGGGTCGCGCCGCCGCAATCGCCCCGCGGATCAAACTGCCCGGCCGCTGCATCAGTTCGGCGACAAAGGCGGTTTCAGCCTCCATATCCGCCTCAGCCACGTCCACTTCCATATGCAGCACATCCCTGATGCCAACGCGGCGGGCCACGGACTCGTAGTCATCATACGTCCAATCGCGGTTCAGCGCCGGGGCATCGCCCAGCCACGGATAAGACAGCCGCTTGCGGTCGATCAGATGCAGATGGGTGTCAAAGATCATCGGCAGGCCCCCTGTTATGGCAATCACCCCGACCAAACCGCCGGATTTGCACACAGTCATACTTGACTCGCCGCCGCATGTCACGTTTAACTATAAAAAGATGTTCTGGATATGAAATTGCCATCATCCGGGATCACCCCATTGGAACATCACAAAAACGGGAGGAGACGACATGAAGGGACGCGTTGCCAGCTCTGTGCTGGCGCTTGCCGCTGGTTTGGGATTTGCCACAGCCGCCTTGGCCGATGGCGAATATGCCGGCGTGACCATCGAGGCCAAACTGATCGGCGGCCAACAATATGAGGCCCTCTACGCCCGCATCGCCGATTGGGAAAAAGCGACCGGCGCCAAGGTCAATATCATCAGCCAGAAGAACCATTTTGAGCTGGATAAGGAATACAAGGCCGATATCGCGGCAGGCACCACCAGCTGGTGCGTGGGCTCGAACCATTCGTCCTTCGCGCCGCAATACCCCGATCTGTTCACCGATCTGACGCCCTTGGTGCCAGCGGAATCGGTGGCAGGCTTTGTGCCCGCCAACATCACCGCCGCCACCATCAACGGCAAACTGACCATGCTGCCGCGCGCGCAGTTCGATGTCTCGGCACTGTATTACCAGAAATCGCTTTACGCCGACCCGGCCAAGGCCGAAGCCTTCAAGACCAAGTTCGGCTATGATCTGGCCGTGCCGGAAACCTGGGACCAGTTCCGCGATCAGGCGGAATTCTTTGCCGCCCCGCCAAACTTCTACGGCACCCAATACGCGGGCAAGGACGAGGCGATCAACGGCCGCTTCTACGAGCTTGTCGTCGCCAACGGCGGCAAGATGTTCAACGACGACATGTCGCCCGCCTTCAACTCGGCTGCGGGCAAAGAGGCGCTGCAGTGGTTCGTGGATCTGTATAAGGCGGGCGCAGTTCCACCCGGCACCACCAACTATCTGTGGGATGATCTGGGCAACGGCTTTGCCTCGGGCACCATCGCGCTGAACCTCGATTGGCCGGGATGGTCGGGCTTCTTCAACGACCCGGCAGCCTCGAAAGTCGCGGGCAATGTCGGCGTCGCCCCTGCGCCCAAAGGCTCGGCTGGCGTGCGCACCGGCTGGTCAGGCTTCCACGGCTTTTCGGTCACCGAAGGCTGTGCAACCAAAGAAGCCGCTGCATCCTTGGTGGATTTCCTGACCAATGAGGACAGCCAAAAGCTGGAATCTGCCGCAGGTCCGCTGCCATCCCGCACCGCTGTCTGGGCCTATGTCAAAGACCAAGCCAAGGCTGATCCTTACAAGACCGAGGTTCTGGCCGCATTCGAGGAAACCGCGAAAACCGCGTTCCCGGTGCCGCCAACGCCCTATTGGATCGAATCCGGCAACCTGATCTTCCCGGAACTGCAAGCCGCCATCCTTGGCGACAAAACCGTGGATCAAGCGTTGCAAGACGCGTCAGATGCCGTGGACAGTCTGATGAAAGAAAACGGCGTCTATTGATCGCCGCTTAGCCAACAGGGGCGGCCACCGCGCCGCCCCTTCCCCCTCTCTTGTCGCTTGATGGCCCCGCCTCAGCCCGGAGTTTCCATGTTTCGTGCCAAACTGCCCCCATGGCTGGTGCTTTTGCTGCCCGCCTTCATCATCATTCTGGCGGTGGTCGCGATCCCGCTGATCCTGTCGCTATATTCCAGCTTTACGCCCTACCATCTGACCCGGCCCGATACGCTGTGGAAGTGGACAGGCAGCTTCAACTACATCAAAGCCGCCAGTGATGCGAATTTCTGGAAAGCCTTTGGCCGCACCGTCCTGCTGCTGACGATTGCCCTGAACACCGAGATGCTGCTGGGCCTTGGCCTTGCGCTGATGGTGTCGAAAGTCACCCGCGGCCAGCGCGCTTTGCGCACCGCGATGATGTTCCCAATGATGTTCTCGCCGATTCTGGTGGGCTTTCAGTTCAAGTTTATCTTCAATGATAACGTGGGCTTGGTGAACAACGCCCTGCAATCTCTGGGCCTGACCGATGTGGCGATCCCGTGGTTGGTCGATGGCAACCTTGCGATGTTCGCCATCATCTTTGCCGAGGTCTGGACCTCGACTTCCGTTTTCGCCATCCTGATCCTCGCAGGCCTGTTCGCCATCCCGCAAGACCCGCTAGAGGCCGCCAAGGTTGACGGCTGCACGCCATGGCAATCGTTCCGCTTTGTCACCCTGCCCTTCCTGATGCCGTTCATCTACATCGCCATGGCCATCCGTTCGCTGGATGTGGCCCGCGCCTATGACATCGTGCAAGTGATGACCAACGGCGGCCCCGCGCGACGTACAGAACTGCTCTGGACCCTGATCGGGCGCACCGGCTACGTCGATGCCCGCATGGGCTATGCCAATGCCATGGGCTACATCGCGATCCTGATGTCGATTGGCTTCACGATCTATTTCTTCCTGAAACTGCAAACCGCCCGGCGAGAGCTGGGCATGGGGGAAATGTGATGGCCTCTGCCACCCAACACCGCATCAAGAAACGCGCCCTGAAAACCGCGCATTTTCTCGGGCTTTTCCTTGCAATGTCGCTGATCTGCATCCCCGGTCTGTGGGTGGTGCTGAACAGCTTCCGCCCAACCATCGAGATCATGGCGAAACCTCCGGTCTGGATGCCGCAAAGCCTCAGCCTTGATCACTACCGCGCCATGTTCGGTGGCGCAGGCGAAGGCGGCATCCCGGTGATGACCTATTTCCGCAACTCGCTGATCATCTCGATCACCTCAACCGTGATCGCTTTGCTGGTCGGCATGGCGGGCGGCTATGCGTTCGCGCGCTATAGCTTCAAGGCCAAGGGCATGATGTTCGTGGCCCTGATGGCCAGCCGCGCCGTCCCCGGCGTGGCGCTGTCCTTGCCGCTGTTCATTATCTTTGGCCGCACGGGCATCATCGACACCCATTTCGGCCTGATCCTTGTCTATGTCGCAATGAACGTGCCGTTCACCATCTGGCTGATCGACGGCTTTTTCCGGCAAGTGCCAAAAGAACTGGCCGAGGCCGCCGAGATTGACGGCTGCACCCGCTGGCAGGCGTTCTGGAAGGTTGAATTTCCGGTCGCCCGCTCTGGCATCGCAAGCGCTGGCATTTTCGCCTTCCTGACCTCGTGGAACGAATATGCCCTTGCCAGCCAACTGACCCGCTCCACCACCTCAAAAACCATGCCGGTGGGTCTGCTGGATTTCACCTCGCAATTCACCCTCAACTGGGGCGGCATGTGCGCGCTGGCGGTCTTGATGATCATTCCAGCCCTGCTGCTGACCTTCGTTGTGCAAAAACACCTGATCGCCGGGCTGACCTTCGGCGGCGTCAAAGGATAAATCATGGCTCAGGTTCAACTTAAAAACGTCGTCAAGAAATACGGTGCCCTTGGTGTCGTCCACGGCGTCAACCTCGACATTGCCGAGGGCGAGTTTGTCGTGCTGGTCGGCCCATCCGGCTGCGGCAAATCCACCACCCTGCGCATGGTCGCGGGGCTCGAAGACATCACCGGCGGTGACATTGTGATCGGCGACCGCGTGGTCAACGACCTGCCGCCACGCGAGCGCAATCTGGCGATGGTGTTCCAGAACTACGCCCTATACCCCCACATGACCGTGCGCGAAAACCTTGGTTTCAGCCTGAAGATTGCCAAGAAATCGCAACCCGAGATCGACCGCGCCGTGGATGAGGCCGCCAATATCCTCTCGCTCACCCCGCTGCTTGATCGCAAACCCGGCGCTTTGTCGGGCGGCCAGCGCCAGCGCGTTGCCATGGGCCGCGCCATCGTCCGCCAGCCCGAGGTGTTTCTGTTCGACGAACCCTTGTCGAACCTCGACGCCAAACTGCGCACCCAGATGCGGGTCGAGATCAAAAAGCTGCACCAGCGCGTTGGCTCCACCGTGATCTACGTCACCCATGATCAGATCGAGGCGATGACCCTCGCCGACCGCATCGTGATCATGCGCGATGGCCATATCGTGCAGGTCGGCACGCCGTTGCAGGTGTTTGAAAACCCGGTGAACACCTTTGTCGCCACCTTCATCGGCTCCCCCCCGATGAACCTGCTGGATGGCACCGTGCAGGCGGGGCAAGTCGTGCTGGCCGATGGCACCACCATCCCGCTGCCGCCGGGTCTGCACATCGCCGACGGGCGCCGCGTGCAATTTGGCGTGCGTGCCGACAACATCATGCCCGAAGGCCACGCCCTGCCACCCACCGCGCATATGGCCTTTGTCGACATGGCCGTCACCCTGACCGAGCCCTTGGGCACCGAAACCCTGCTTTATGCCACGCTTGCAGGCACAGAGATTCAAGCCAAAATGCTCAACCCCCGCCCGGTATCGCCGGGTGAGACGATGCGCTTTGGCGTAGCCCTCGACAAATGCCACATCTTCGACGCCGACACCGGCCTCAACTTGCGGGGTTAACTCATGGCACGCATCACCCTAGCCGAGGCTTTTCTGGTCGATCTGATCCCCAAGGTCAAACGCACCGACGCGATCCAGTCGTTCAAATCGCAGGAAACCATCTTTGTCACCCTGACCGATGCCGATGGCGCGTCGGGCATGGGCTATTCCTACACCATCGGTGACGGCGGCCCCGCCATCCTGTCGCTGCTGCAACGCACCCTGCTGCCCGTCCTCATGGGGCGCGAGGCCGAGATGATCGAACAAATCTGGCGCGATCTTTTGTTCACCAGCCACGCCACCGCCACCGGCCCGATCATGGCGCTGGCACAAGCTGCCATCGACACCGCCCTGTGGGATCTGCGCGGCAAACGCGCCAACCTGCCGCTGCACATTCTGGCAGGCGGCGCAAAGACCCGCGTGCCGATGTATTCCACCGAAGGCGGCTGGCTGCATCTGGAACCCGCCGCTTTGGTCGAGGATGCCTTGGCGATGCGCGAAGCAGGCTTCAAAGGCTCGAAAATCAAGATCGGCAAGCCCACTGTCGCAGCCGACGCCGCCCGCCTGACCGCGGTGCGCGCCGCACTTGGTGATGATTACGAGATCATGACCGACGCCAACCAATCCCTGACGCAACCCGAGGCCTCGCGCCGCCTGAACCTGCTGGAATCCCTCAATATCGCGTGGTTTGAAGAACCCCTGCCCGCCGATGACATTGCAGGCCACGCCCGGCTGAACCGCCAATCCCGCGTGCCGATTGCAGTGGGCGAGTCGCTGTATTCCCCCGGCCAATTCGCCGATTACATCGCGGCCCAGGCTTGCGGCATCGTGCAGGCCGATGTCGCCCGTATCGGCGGCATCACCCCATGGCTGAAAGTCGCGCATATGGCCGAGGCGCATAACCTGATGATCTGCCCGCATTTTCTGATGGAACTGCATGTGTCACTGGTCTGCGCCGTCCCCAACGCGCCGTGGCTGGAATATATCCCGCAGCTTGACGATATCGCAGCCCCGATGGCGCGCGACGGCGGCCATGCCCTTGCCCCCACCGCCCCCGGTCTTGGCATTGATTGGGATCATGCTGAACTGACAGCCCGCACCGCCCCCGGCTCGCGCTTGACGGTGAGGCCCGCATGAAACGCTACGCCGCCCTGATCGGCCTGTCAGAAGACGGCAAAGCCGACTACCGCAAGCTGCATGCCGCCGTTTGGCCCGCCGTTCTGGCCCAGATCAGCGCCAGCAATATCCGCAATTATTCAATCTTCCTGAAAGAACCTGAAAACCTGCTGTTTTCCTATTTTGAATACCACGGCAGCGATTATGCTGGCGATATGGCCAAGATGGCCGCCGACCCCACAACCCAAGACTGGTGGGCGCTGAACATGCCACTGCAACGCCCGCTCGACACCCGCAGCGACGGGGAATGGTGGGCCGATATGACCGAGATTTTTCATCATGCCTGATCTGCGCCAAACCATCACACCGCCAAAAACCAGCCTGCCGATCGTGATCTTCGGCGCAGGCTCGATCGTGTCAGACGCGCATCTGCCCGCCTATGCGCAGGCAGGCTTCGCGGTTGCGGGCATCTATGATCCCGATCACGCCAAGGCTGCAGCGCTGGCAAAGGCCCACGGCACCCGCGCCTTTGCCTCTTTGACCGAAGCCACAGCGCTTGGCACCCAAGCGCTCTATGATCTGGCCGTGCCGCCCGCAGCCCTTCCCGGCCTGCTCGATGCGCTGCCGCAAGGCTCCACCGCACTGATCCAAAAGCCGATGGGCAGTGATCTGGCCAAAGCCGACAAGATCATCGCCACCCTGCGCGCCCGCAACATCCATGCGGCGGTGAACTTTCAGCTGCGCTTTGCGCCGATGTGCTTGGCGCTAAAGGATGCCATCGCGCAGGGTCTGCTGGGCGATGTGGTGGATTTTGACGCATGGCTGGCCTTGGACACGCCTTGGCATCTTTGGGCCTTTCTTGCCGATCTGCCGCGGGTCGAGATTTTGCTGCACTCGATCCATTACCTCGATTTCATGCGTGATCTGCTGGGCAACCCGTCTGGCATCTCGGCGCGCACCATGGGGCATCCGTCCTCGTCGATCTCAAACACCCGCACCGCGCTGCTGATGGATTACGGCCCCGATCTGCGCGCCAATCTGTCGATCAACCACAACCACGCCTTTGGGCGCAAGTTTCAGGCCTGCGAGTTCCGCATCTGCGGCACCAAAGGTGCGGCCTATCTGAAAATGGGCGTCAACCTTGATTACCCCAAGGGCGAACCGGATGAGCTTTGGCTGAACACAGGCGGCGATTGGCAGCAAATCCCGCTGGTCGGCAACTGGTTCATTGCCGCTTTTGTGGGCCGCATCACCCAAGTCATGCGCTTTGCCACGGGCGAGGATACGGTCTTGCAAGGCAGCGCCGAAGACGCATGGCACACTATGGCTTTGGTCGAGGCCGCCTATGAAAGCGCCGCAGCGCCCCTCCATCCGATCAGGACGCAACCGCATGTTTGAGCAGACCAGATACTACGAGGATTACCAGATCGGCGAGACCCGCGACACCATGGGCCGCACCATCACCGAAACCGATTTCGTGGTCCACGCAGGCCATTCCGGCGATTTCTTTCCGCATCATCTGGATGCCGAGTTCTGCAAGACCCTGCCTTTCGGCCAACGCATCGCGCATGGCACGATGGTGTTCACCATCGGCGTCGGCCTGACTGCCACGGTGATCAACCCGGTTGCATTTTCCTATGGCTACGACCGCATGCGCTTTGTGAAACCCGTGTTCATCGGCGACACCCTGCGCAGCCGCGTCGAGATCATTGCCAAAGAGCTGATGGAAAAACGCCCCGGCTTTGGCCGCGTCACCGAACGCCTGACGGTGACCAAACACACAGGCGAGGTCGCTCTGGTCGCCGATCACATCTATATGGTGGAGTGCCGCAAATGACCGCCTTCGACTTCGGCCCGTTCCTGCTGCTGTCGGGCAAAGACAACGTGCTGGTGGCCCGCGCCAATGCGGCCGAAGGTCTGGCCGTCACGCTTGAATCCGGCCCCGTCACCCTCACCCGCCCGATCCCGATGGCGCATAAAATCGCGCGCCACGCCATTGCCGCAGGCGACACCATCCTGAAATACGGCATGCCCATCGGCATCGCCACCGCAGCCATCGCGGCAGGCGAACACGTCCATATCCACAACATCCGCTCGGCCTATACCGCGACGATCTCGTTGCAGGATGCCGACGGCGTCTCGGCAGGAGTATCGCTATGATCAACGCATGGGCCCGCGCCGATGGCCGCAAAGGCATCCGCAATACCGTTGTGGTGGCCTATCTGGTCGAATGTGCGCATTTCGTCGCCTCCGAAATCGTCCACCGCTTCCGCAACACGCCCCATGAAGGCGATGTGCAACTGATCGGCTTTCCCGGCTGCTATCCCAACGAATACGCCGCCCAGATGATGGAGAAACTCTGCACCCATCCCAATGTCGGCGCAGTTTTGTTCGTCTCGCTCGGCTGCGAAAGCTTCGACAAAGTTCGCGCCGCCAATGCCGTCGATACCTCGGGCCGCCCGGTGAAAACCCTTGTGATCCAACGCGCAGGCGGCACCCGCTCCACCGTGCAAGCGGGCGCCGATTGGATCACCCAGACCATCGCCCAGATCGCCGAAACCCCCCGCACGCAGATGGGCGTTGACGAGCTGATCATCGGCACCGTCTGCGGCGGATCAGACGGCACCTCTGGCATCTCCGGCAACCCCGCTGCGGGCAAGGCGTTTGATCTGCTGGTCGCCGAAGGTGCTGCCTGCATCTTCGAGGAAACCGGCGAGTTGATCGGCTGCGAAGACATCATGGCCGAACGCGCCATCACCCCTGAACTCGGCCAGATCCTGCGCGAATCCGTCCAGAAGGCCGAGCGCTACTACGCCACCCTCGGCTATGGATCCTTCGCCGCAGGCAACGCCGCAGGGGGCCTTTCTACCATCGAGGAAAAATCCCTCGGCGCATATGTCAAATCCGGCGACAGCCCGATTTCCGGCCTGATCAAACCCGGCGACATCCCCCCCACCGGCGGGCTTTACCTGATGGATGTGGTCCCCGACGGCGAAGTGCGCTTTGGCTTCCCCAACATTTCCGACAACGCTGAAATCGTCGAGATGATCGCCTCTGGCGCGCATATGACGCTGTTCGTCACCGGGCGCGGCTCGGTCGTGGGCTCTGCCATCTCGCCCGTGATCAAGATCTGCGCCAACCCCGACACCTATCGCGCGCTCGCCGAGGATATGGACGTCAACGCAGGCGACATCATCGAAGGCAAACGCTCTATCGCCGAGGTCGGCCAGGAAATCCGCGATCTGGTCATTGCCGTGGCCCAAGGCGCGCAGACCAAATCCGAAGACCTCGGCCACCGCGAATTCATCCTGACCTACAAATCATTCGAGCCCATCGGCCCGGCCTGCCTGCCAAGCGCCGCCTAAAGGAGACGACCATGCAAAGACTGCTGGGCAAACGCGCCCTGATCACCGCCGCCGGACAAGGCATCGGCAAAGCCACCGCCCTGCGTTTGGCAGAAGAAGGCGCGCAAGTGCTGGCCACCGATGTGAACGCCGAGACTTTGGCAGACCTGAACGGCACCCAAGGCATCACCACCCAAGTGCTGAACGTGCTCGATGCCGCCGCCATCACCGCCACTGTGGCCGCCGCGGGCCGCATCGACATTCTGTTCAACTGCGCAGGTGTGGTGCATGCGGGCGACATCATGCAATCGACCGAGGATGAGTGGGATTTCGCCTTCGCGCTGAACTGCAAGGCGATGTATCGCATGCTGCGCGCCGTCCTGCCCGGAATGGTGGCGCAGGGTGGCGGCTCGATCATTAACATGGCTTCGGTCGCAGGCCCACTGACCGCGCCGCCGAACCGCTTTATCTACTCGGCCTCCAAGGCCGCTGTCGGCGGCATCACCAAATCGGTGGCGCAGGATTACGTCAAGCAAGGCATCCGCTGTAACGCCGTCTGCCCCGGCACGGTCGACAGCCCGTCCTTGCACCAACGCCTGCGCGACACTGGCAATTACGACGCCGCAATGTCGGCCTTCATCGCCCGTCAACCGATGGGCCGCATCGGCAAACCCGAAGAAATCGCGGCGATGGTCGCCTATCTCGGGGCCGACGAATCCGCCTATACCACCGGCCAACTGCTCGCGCTCGACGGCGGCTGGACCATCTAAAACAGGAAAATCTCATGAAACTCGTCCGTTACGGCACCCGCGGCGCCGAAAAGCCCGGTATGATCGACGCTGATGGCCAGCTGCGCGATCTGTCCGCCCATATCCCAGACATCGCAGGCAACGTGCTGGCCGATCTGAGCCAGCTCAGCACCATCGACCCCACCAGCCTGCCCTTGGTCGAAGGCGACCCCCGCTATGGCGCTTGCGTCGGCCAGATCGGCAAATTCATCTGCATTGGCCTGAACTATTCCGACCACGCCGCCGAATCCGGCATGGCCGTGCCACCCGAGCCGGTGATCTTCGCCAAATACACCTCTGCCGTCTGCGGCCCGAATGACGATATCATCATCCCGCGCGGATCGGAAAAAACCGATTGGGAGGTTGAACTGGCCTTCGTGATCGGCAAACCCGGCAAATACATCGCCGAGGCCGATGCGATGGATCATGTCGCAGGCTTTTGCGTCTGCAATGACGTGTCCGAGCGCGCCTATCAGACCGAACGGTCCGGCCAATGGTCCAAGGGCAAATCCTCTGACAACTTCGGCCCGATCGGCCCGTGGCTGGTGACGCGGGATGAGGTCGCCGATCCGAACAACCTGCATATGTGGCTCAAGGTCAACGACGCGCAGATGCAGAACGGCTCGACCAACACGATGGTCTATCAGATCCCGTTTCTGGTATCTTACCTGTCGCAATTCTTCACCCTGCATCCGGGCGATGTGATCTCGACTGGAACGCCCCCGGGCGTCGGTCTGGGCATGAAGCCACCGCGCTATCTGAAAGCGGGCGATGTGGTCGAACTCGGCATCGAAGGCTTGGGCACGCAACGCCAGATTTGTGTGAACGATCTGTAAACCATAAAGTCGCCCCGCACTACATAGTGCGGGGCGAAATCCACAAACCACAAGCTACAGAAATTTGTCCCAGCTGGGACAGATTTACCCCGCTTTCCAAGCCGAAAAAGCCGCCGCCGGAACGGCAACGCCCCTAGCCTCGCGCCGCCTTTTCCGCCATCCGCGCCCGTCCACGCTCCTGCGCCGCTTCGGCAAATGCCGCCGGATCGCGGTAAAGTGCGGTCAGCAAATGCTCGGCATATAGAACCAACTCGCCCTCGCCCTTATAGACCGAATAGCTGACCCGCAGCTTGCCCATTTTCTCGGAATGAACTTCTTTCGCAAGGTTCTCGCGGATGGTGTAAATGGTGTCGCCAATGAACACCGGCTTGATAAACCGCAGCCGGTCATAGCCGTAGCTGAACGAATTCAGGCAATTCGTGGCAGCCAGCCCAAGCCCCAGCGAGAACACAAACGCCCCCGCCACCAACCGCCGCCCGAACACGCCTTCTTCCACCGCAAAGCGCTCGTCGCTGACATAGGGGTGGTGATCCATCACCAGACTGTTGAACTGCATCGACTCGCCTTCGGCAATCGTGCGGCGGATCGAGCGGATTTTATCGCCAATCGCAAAATCCTCGTAAAACCAATTCTCGGCATTCCACACCGGAATTTTCGCGTGATCCTCCGGCAATCCCGGCAAACCACGCGCATGCACGCCAATCTCAGCCATGCCTCACACTCCTGCGAATTTCAGACACATCGGCGTGCCGATCTGCAAAAAGGCCCCGGTATCCGTCAGCCCGCCCGTCTCGGAATCCCGCGCCAAAACGCTGACCCGGTCCGCGTTTTGATTGGCCACCAACAGATGCCGCCCCGAAGGCGTCAGCGCCAGATGCCGCGGCGTCGCCCCCCCGCAAGGCACAAATCCCCGAGGGGACAGCTGCCCGCTGGCCTGATCCACCGCGAAAATCGAAATGCTGTCATGCCCCCGGTTGGCACCATAAACAAACCGCCCATCGCCCGAGATCTGGATATCCGAACAATGGTTGCCCGCCCGCGCTTCAGCGGGCACCGCTGGCTGGCTGTCAATCGGCGTAAGCGCCCCACTGGCCGCATCAAACCCATGCGCCGTGACGGTCGAGTTCAACTCATTCATCACAAACACAAACCGCCCATTCGGATGCAACGCCAGATGACGCGGCCCCGCACCCGGCGCAGTCTGCGTCACCGCCACCTTCTCCAGACCTGCTCCTGCGCCAATGCGGTAAGTGATCAACTGATCCATCCCCAGATCAGCCACAATCACCATCCCGCCCTGCAAAACCTCTGTGACACTATGCGCATGCGCCCGCTCCTGCCGCGCCCCATCCGGCCCAGACCCCTGATGCGCCACATGCGCCACCGCCGGCGACAAGCCATTGTCGAGCAAGTCAAAAACCACCACAGACTGATCCGGCCCCCCGACCCCCACCGTGTAATTCGCCACAAACAACCGCCGCCCATCCCGCGAGATCATGTTATGCGCGGTGATGCTGCCAAGGCTGGGCTGCGTGTTCAGATAGTCCAACGCATTGGTTGCAGGATCAAAAGCAAACGCCGTAACCAAACCCTCGCGCCAATCCGACACTTCCGAATTGGTATAAACCCGCCGCCCATCCGGGCTGACAGAAAGGTAGGTGGGATTTTCAACTTGGCCGTATCCCGCCCGCTTGCGAAACCTCAAAGCCTGCTCGTCAAAGCCAAACACATTCAACCCATCCCCCCGCGCGCCCTGAAAATAAGGCGCCTCACGGTTCAACGTGCCAATGAACAGCAGCAACTCTTCCGGCATATTCCCCTCCCCCATACCGTCTCTCAACGGCAAATCTTCCACTTGTAAAAGATTATCCCGCCAGTAAACGCTGTTGACCTTGCCGCGTCAATGCGTAGCTTACAGAGACAATTTCACAGGTGAAACCATGTCCGAGACAGACGACGACGGCCGCTACCGTGCCCCCGCTTTGGACAAGGGGCTGGATATGTTGGAGCTTCTTGCCGCCCGCGAAGAAGGCATGACGCTGAAAGACATCTCTACCGCGCTCGACCGCTCGCCGACCGAGCTTTACCGCATGCTCGATCGCCTTGCACGGCGCGGTTATGTCGCGCGCCATGGCGATACCTATGCGCTGACGATGAAGCTGTTCCTGCTTGCGCATCTGCGTCCGCCGATCCGCCGTCTGGTCGGCCAAGCCATGCCGGTGATGCGCCGCTTCACCAACGAGGCCGAGCAAGCCTGCCATCTGGTGAAATATGATCGTGGCGATCTGGTGGTAATCGCGCAGGTAGAGGCCCCCGGTTATTGGGGCGTCACCATCCGCGTCGGCGCGCAGATTGGTTTGGTAAACTCTGGCTCGGGCCATGTGATTCTGGCGTTTGCATCACCGGAAGAACGCGCCTTGATGTTTGAAGAACATGATCTGATGCCCTATGAGGTCGCCCCCCCCGACCTCGACGCCCGCTTGGCCGAGGTGGCCGAAAAGGGCTATGAAGCGATGCAAAGCCAGCAAACCCCGACGGTCTGGAACCTGTCTGTGCCAATCCTTGGCCCGAATGGCACCGTGCTGGCAGCCTTGACCTGCCCCTTCGTGCGGCGGCTGGAAAACCCAAATGCGCCGGACCTTGACCGCGTGCTGGCCCTGCTGCGCGCTGGCGGCGACGCCCTGTCAGTGACCTCGACCGCGCATTAAGCCTTCCTTTCGCAAAGCCAAGAACCCACAGCCCCGGCCCCAAGCCGGGGCTTTTTCTTTGCGCATTTTCTTTGTGGCCGCGATCAGATTCCCGCTTGCGTCAATCTTCCATAAATGAAACTATAATTTACCAACGAAAGATTGTGCTGCAGCGCCGCATAAACAAGGCAGTCTGCAGCAACGGCGAGGAGACCATGACGTGACACAACCCGAGGCCATCTTGCCGCTTGACGGTCTGATCGTGCTGGACATGAGCCAGTTTCTATCCGGCCCCTATTGCTCGTTGCGTTTGGCCGACATGGGCGCGCGGGTGATCAAGATTGAACGGCCAGATGGCGGTGATCTGTCGCGCCGCCTCTACCTGTCCGATACCGAGATCGGCGGCGATTCCACGATTTTCCACGCGATCAACCGCGGCAAGGAAAGCCTTGCGATTGATCTGAAAAACCCTGCTGATCTGGCGGCCCTGCGCAAGCTGATCAGCAGCGCCGATGTTCTGATCCAGAATTTCCGCCCCGGTGTGATCGAACGGCTTGGCTTGGACTATGCAGCGGTAAAGGCGATCAATCCGCGCCTCGTCTATGCCTCGATCAGCGGATATGGCGACGAAGGCCCTTGGGTGTCGCGCCCCGGTCAGGATTTGTTGGCGCAGGCGCGCTCGGGTGTGATGTGGCTGAACGGGGATGACGACCAAGGCCCGGTGCCGTTTGGTCTGGCGATTGCCGATATGCTTGCGGGGGCGGCATGCTGCCAAGGCATCCTTGCGGGCCTCGTGCGGCGCGGGATTTCCAACCAAGGCATGCATGTGCAAACCAGCCTGATGGAGGCTTTGGTCGATTTTCAGTTTGAGGTGCTGACCACGCATCTGAACGATGGTCGCCGCCTGCCGAAACGATCAGATTTCCGCAGCGCGCATGCTTATCTTTCGGCACCTTACGGCGTTTATCAGGCGAGTGATGGCTGGCTGGCAATTGCAATGACGCCTTTGCCAAAGCTGGCCGATCTGATGGATCTCGACACGCTCGCCCCCTACCGGGATGATCCGAAACTCAGCTTTACCCAGCGCGACACCATCAAGCGCCTGATCGCCGACAAGGTGGCGACCCGGTCAGTCGATGAATGGCTGGCAGTGCTGGAACCCGCAGATATCTGGTGCGCTCGCGTGCTGGATTGGCCTGCGCTGCTGGCGTCCGAAGGGTTTCAGACGTTGGATATGCTGCAAACCGTCACACGTGACGATGGTGTTTCCATTGCCACCACCCGCCTGCCGCTGCGGCTGAACGGCCACCGCCCGGTCAATACCGCAGCCGCGCCGCTGATCGGCGCACACTCGGCTGCCATCCGCAAGGAGTTCAACCTGTGACCCGGCTTAAAGGCATGACATGGAGCCACCCGCGCGGCTTTGATCCGATGGTGGCATGTTCGGCGATCTGGGCCGAGAAAACCAGCGTGCAGATTGATTGGGAAAAGCGGTCCTTGCAGGATTTTGAAAGCTTTCCGGTCGAAGAACTGGCCCGCGCCTATGATCTGATCGTGATTGATCACCCGCATGTCGGGCAGATCACCGACGAAGGCTGCTTGGCCCCGCTCGACATTCCGGGGCGACAGGCCGAACGCGCAGCACTGGCCGCAGGCTCGGTCGGCGCAAGCTATCCCAGCTATTTCTGGCGTGGCCAGCAATGGGCCTTCCCGATTGATGCAGCAACGCAAGTGCTGGCGTGGCGACCCGATCTGCTGGACGCGCCGCCCGCAACTTGGGCCGAGGTGATCACGCTTGCCCGCCAAGGCCGCGTGCTGTTGCCGCTGCGCCCGCCACATTCGTTGATGTGCCTTTACACGCTGGCGGGCAATATCGGTGTGCCCTGCGCGGTGGAAGGCGACACGCTGATTGATCCCGCAACGGGTGCGCAAGTCTGGGACATGCTGCGGGAAATCACCGATCTGGTGGACCCCGCCTGCGCCGGTCACGATCCGATTGCGGTGTTTGAAGAGATGGCAAAACCCGGCTCGCAGATCGCCTGCGCGCCGCTGATCTATGGCTATGTCAACTATGCCATCCCCGGCTTCCGCGCCAATCTGATACGCTTTGCCGATATGCCAGTGGCGGGCACGCATGGCCCGGTAGGCTCGGCTTTGGGTGGCACTGGTATTGCCGTATCAGCCTTTTCCGCCGCCAAAGATGCTGCCATCGACTTTGCCTATTGGGTCGCCAGCGCGGATGTGCAGCGCGGCCCCTTTGCCGCAGCTGGCGGGCAGCCCGGCCATGCCAGCGCTTGGGAAGATGCCGCCGTCAATGCCAGCACGTCGGATTTCTACGCAGCCACCCGTGCCACCCTGCAAGGCGCATGGGTGCGCCCCCGCCACAACGGCTACATGGCGCTGCAAGAGGCTGCGTCCCAGCGCATCACCGCAGGTCTTGCCGCCAAAGACCCGGGCGCGCAGGTGATTGCCGACATCAACCGCCTGTTCCAACAAAGTTTTTAACACGAAACCGCCCCTCAAGGGGCAATAGGGAGGAGGAACCCAATGAAGACCCTGATCTGTGGCCTGATGGCCGCAACCGCACTGACAGCGGCACTGCCCGCTTTTGCCGCGACGGTGGAAGAAACCATCGCCGCCCTGCCAGAGGCTTTGCGCGCGCAATACGAAGGGGCGCCGCAAGCCATCACCCCCGGCCCTCTCGCCGATTTCACCCCCAAGGCCAAGCCTTACAAATGGTGCCATTCCGAAAGCTATCAGGGCAATCCGTGGCGGGTTTCTGTCACGACCGAGCTGAAACGGCTGGTGGATGGCCTGATCGCGCAAGGTGTGGTGTCGGATTTTGAGGTCTCGGATTCCAACAGCGATGTCGGCCAGCAGATCAACCAGATCCGCGCGTTCATCGACAAAGGCTGCGGCGTGATCACTTCGATCCCCGGCTCGGCCACTGGTCTGGACGAGGCCATCGCGGCAGCCTCTGCGGCAGGTATCCCGTTCATCACGGCGGCTGGTTCGGTCACAGCCCCTTCGGCGGTCAATGTTGACAGCAACTATGCGCGCTGGGGCTACGAGATGATGGACGCCATCGGCAAAGCCCTGCCCGAGGGCGGCAATGTGCTGATCGTCGAAGGTATCGCGGGCCATCCGATTGTGGCGCAAGAACGCGCGGGTGGCGATGCGGCGATGGCGCTTTATCCGAACCTGAAAACCGCACGCGTGGTCAATGGCGACTGGACGGCGAATGTCACCAAGACCGTGGTGCTGCAAACCTTGGCCACCAACCCCGCCCCGATTGATGCGGTCTGGTCTGCCGGATCGGAATCGCGGGTGATTGCCGAGGCGTTTGCTGAGGCCGGTCGCCCGGTGCCGCTGATCACCGGCTCGATCACCGGCGATGCTTTGGGCTATTGGAAGGCCAATCCCGAAGGCTACCGCTTTGAAGGCCATGCTGTGCTGCCGGGCTGGACCGCGCAAACCCTGTTCCGCGTGGCCGCCCGTATCATGGATGGCCAAAAACCCGTGCTGAACACCCTGCTGATCCCGCTGCCACCCGTGCATGAGGCCGATCTTGCGGGCTGGTATCAGGATTGCATGACCCCCGATGCGGTATCCGTGTTCCCGGTGCCGCCGACCGATCCGGTATCCGAGGCCGATATGGACGCCTATTTCTCAAACCCCGCCGCAAGCCCGGGTTGGGATTACGCCGCCGTTCCGGCTGCCTGCGCCAAGTAAACCAAGCTGCCGCGCCTGACAAGGGCGCGGCATCCCCCCTGACCGGAGACAACGATGCTGGCGATCACCGGCCTGTCCAAACGCTATGGGGAAACCGTGGCGCTGGATCAGGCGCACATTTCATTTCGGGCGGGCACCGTCCACACCATCTTGGGCGAAAACGGCTCGGGCAAAAGCACCTTGGTCAAGTTGCTGTCGGGCATCGTTTTGCCGGATGCGGGCACGATCCAGTTCAACGGCCAACCCGTCACCGCCCGCACCCCCGCCGCCTTTCAGGCCGCAGGGTTTGCCACTGCTTTCCAAGAGGTGCTGATCGCGCCAGATCGCTCTGTCACCGACAACATTCTGCTGGGCCTTGATGGTCTGTTTACCCGCCGCATCCCGCGCGCAGAACGCCGCCCCCGCGCAGCCGAAGTGCTGTCACGCTTTGCCCGCACCCCAATTGATCTGGACGCGCCCGCAGGATCGCTGCCCCTCGCGGCCCAACAATTGGTCGTCCTCGCCCGCGCCGTCGCCCGTGAACCCCGCGTGTTGATCCTGGATGAGATCACCGCAGCGCTCGATTTTGGCGACCGCGAATCCGTCTTTGCCTTCATGCGCGCACGCGCCGCTGCGGGCTTTCTGATCCTGTTCATCACCCACCGCATGGACGAGGTGATGGCGCTGTCAGACGATATCTCCATCCTGCGCTCGGGCCGTGTGGTTGCCACGCAAACCCGAGACGCTTCGACCCCGGCGCAACTTTTGCACCTGATGGCCCCGCAAAAGGCGCAAGCGTTGGAGGCTCACCATGCCTGACCTTTCCATGCGCATCCGCGATCTTACCCTGCGCCCCGGCGCGGCCGCTGTCTCGACCCAGATCAGTGGCGGAGAGATCGTCGGCCTTGCGGGTCTTGATGGCCACGGCCAAGACGTGTTTCTGCGCAGCCTTGCCGGGTTAGAGCGCAATCAGGCCGCCGTTGATCTGCAAGGCAACAGCATCGCCAGCTTTCGGGATGCCGAGAAAAATGCCGTGGTCTATGTGCCGCGCGACCGCCGCTCGACCGGCATTTTCCCCGGCCTGTCGATCCTTGACAACTTTGCCATAGCCACCCCCGGACGCGACCGGCGCGGCCTGCTGATCAGCGCCAAAGCCCGCCGCGCGCGCTATGAAGACTGGAAAGAGCGCCTGCAAATCAAAGCCCCCAGCCCCGATGCACCGATCACCGCGCTGTCAGGCGGCAATCAGCAAAAAGTGTTGTTGGCGCGTGCCTTGGCGCGTGATCCTAAAGTGCTTTTGCTGAACGATCCGACCCGCGGTGTCGACGTGGCGACACGTCTGGTGCTTTATGATCTGTTCCGCGATCTTGCCGCGCAAGGCATGGCCTTGGTGATCCTGTCATCCGAAATCGAGGAGATCCTCGTGCTGTGCAACCGCGTTCTGGTGTTCCGCGATCACGCCCTCGCCGCCGAAATCAGCGGCGCTGCGATGCGCACCGATACCGTCATCGCCGCCATGTTCGGGAGGCAAGCATGACCCGCATCTTTGGCCGCTACGGCTTCGCCATCGCCATTCTGGTGGTGTTGCTGATCGCCAATCTGGTGATGAACCCCGCCCGCTTTGCCCCCGGCAATTGGGGCACGCTGCTGGGGTTGGCCGCCCCTTTGATTGGCGCGGCCTTGGCCTCGACACCGGTTATTCTGGCCGGGCGCGGGGGCATTGATATCTCGGTCGGCCCGGTGATGGGGCTGGTCAGCGCCGTGGTGATCAAGGTGCTGTATCTGGATGCGGGGCTTGCCTCGCCGTTCATCCTGTGGCCAGCCGCTTTGCTGGTGGGGGCTGCGATTGGCGCGTTTAACGGCTTTATGGCGACTGTGGTGCGGGTGCAGCCGATTGTGGCGACGCTGGGCACCTATCTGATCCTGGGCGGCCTGACGCTGACCATCCTGCCCGCCCCCATCGGCCCCGCGCCAGACTGGCTAAAGGCGATGGCGGGCGCGTGGAGCTTTCTGCCGCTGGGCATCATCGCCGCCCTGTGGTGGGCTTTGTGCCGCACGCCATTCCACGGTCAGTTGATGGCGGTGGGCAGCGATGACCGCGCCGCCTACACGGCGGGCGTGCCCGTCACCCTGACGCGCTTTCTGGCTTATGTGTTGACCGGAGTGTTGGCGGGGGCAGCTGGCATGATGCTGACCGCGCTGATCGGCTCGGCTGATCCCAAGGTTGGTGCGAATTACACCCTGATCGCCATTGCCGCCGTTGCTTTGGGCGGCGTCAGTCTTGCGGGTGGGCGTGGCGGCTTGCTGGGCGCCGCGATCGGAGCCGTCGACATCTTCCTGCTGCAAAGCCTGCTGACCGCCTTCAACGTCTCAACCTATGTCCTGCAAGTGGCGTATGGCACCATCCTTGTCGCAGCCGTGGTGCTGATCGCCTTGCAAGACCGCAGCGCCAAACGGAGCCACGCATGACCCTGACATCGGCCCTTCAACTGGACAGCATCAAGGCCCGCGTGATCGGTGCTTTCGCGGTGGCTGTGGTGCTGCATGGTGCCGGCACTGCTCTGATCCCCGGCTATTCTGCACCCTTTGCCATCCGTGCCATGCTGGTGATCGCATCGCTGCTGGCGGTGGCGTCGATCGGGCAAACCTTGGTGGTGATCTTGGGCGGCATTGATCTGTCGATCCCGTTCGTCATCGGCTTTGCAAATGTGGTCGCAGCGCAGCTTTACGGCCAAGGCTGGCACTTTGCGCTGGTCTGCGTGGTGGTGTTTGGCTTGGCCGCGCTGATCGGCGCGTTCAACGGCGCTTTGTCGCGCGGGCTGAACCTGCATCCGCTGATCGTCACGCTGGGGGTGGGCATGATCGTGCAAGGGCTGGTGCTGATCTGGACCAAAGGCTTTCCGTCCGGCTCCGCGCCGAAAGCGGTATCCGCCTTCGTCTCTATCGGCGGATCGTTCGGGCCGCTGCCGGTGCCCGCCCTGATCCCCGCGCTGCTGATCCTGACCGTGCTGATCGTGCTGGTGCTAGAGCGTACACCCTACGGGCGCAGGCTTTATGCGCTGGGATCAAACCCCGGCGCTGCCCCCTATGCGCTGATCAATCCACTGCGGATCTGGACCGCCACCTTTGCGGCCTCATCGGTGTTTGCTGCGATGGCAGGGATTTTGCTGCTGGGCTTCACCGGATCGGCTTACGGCGATGTTGGCCAGCCCTATCTGTTCCAGACCATCGCGGCGGTGGTGGTGGGTGGCACGGCGCTGGTGGGCGGGCGCGGCAGCTTTATCGGCACCATTGCGGGCGTTCTGGTGCTGACCGAGATCAACACCCTGCTGATCGGCCTCAATTTCTCACCCGCTGCGGTGCAGTCAGCATTTGGCGCGATCATCCTGCTGCTGGTCTCACTTTACGGGCGCGAGCGGCACTTCCGCAGCACTGTCTAAAACAGCGGCGCGCGCTTAGCCCCCAGGAACGTCGGGCCCCCAGCATCTTCAGGCCCCTAGCACCTTCAAGCCCGGGGCATCGTCGGCGGCAAGCGCGCGCGCTTTTTGCAAATCCGCCAAAAGTTGCTGCCTTGCCTGCGCTTGCCGGGTTGGATCGGGCAGCCGCAGAATATAGGCCGGATGCCAGCTGATCAGCACAGCCCCCTGATGCAGCCCCGCCTCTACACCACCGCGCCGCGCCGCAAGCGGTGTGGCATCGCCCGTCAACGCAAAGGCCGCCGAGGCCCCCAGCGCCAGCGTGATGCGCGGTTGCACAAAGCGCAATTCCAGCCCCAGCCACCAGCGGCAATGCTCGATCTCTTGCCGATCCACCGATTGATGCAGACGCTGCTTCCCGCGCGGGGCGAATTTGAAATGTTTCACCGCATTGGTCAGCCAGACGCCGCCCGGATCCAGTGCCGCTTCGGCCATCAATTGGCGCAACAAACCGCCCGCAGGCCCGACAAACGGGCGACCTGCAAGGTCTTCCTGATCGCCGGGTTGCTCGCCCACGATCATCAGCCGCGCATCCGGGGCACCCTCGCCCCAGACAGTTTGGGTCGCGGCCTCACACAACCCACAACGGCGGCACTGGCTGGCCGCAACCCCAGCCGCCTGCAGGCTGTCGGGCACGTCCACCCGCTGCACCATAGCCGCACGGTAGCGCGTCGAGATCGCCGCCGCCCCCGGACGCGCAACGCTGCCACCCGCATCGCGCATCCGCTGCACCCGCGCCTCGGCATCTTTCAACATTTCAGGGATCAACCGGGTTTCGGGCAGGTTCTTCCAGTATTTCTTCGGCATCTCTGATCGCATCGCGTCCAGCTTGACCCGTGCCGGGTTGAAGATATTGGCAAAATAGGTCGCCCACAGCGCTTCTGACGCATCTTCGGGCAGATCAGGCCGCGCACCACCCGCGCCAAAACTCAGATCACCAGCCCGGAACTGCGCGGTCAACCGCGGTGTCGCAATCATCCAATCCATATCGGCAAAGCGCTTGACGAAGAAAGCCGATCCCGGCTCCAACGTGTGATGCTCGGGCTCGAACCAAGCCGCAAAACTGCGGCGCGCACCGTCAGACGCACATTCGCGAAACCGCACGAAGGCGTGCATCTTGTGAATATCGCGCCCGACCGCTTTCGCCATCAGCTGCAAGCGCCGCCCCAAGTCATCGGCGGGCGACAGCGGCGCGCCGTCGCGCTGATCCAGCCGCCACAACGCTTGATACAGCAGCGCAAACCGATGCGGCGCTGCGTGCCAGATCACCGATCCGGCCAGTTTCACAAACGCCTCGGGCACCCGCGCCTGATGCGCCCCCAGATCATCCGGCAAAGCCTGCGCCGCAAACAGACCCGCACCAGACAGCCCATCGGTCTGCCAATCTATCTGATCAGGCGCGATGCGGTGCGAAATGGCCACGCGCGCCGCCATCCGCCACGCCGCAAAGGTGCCGCGATCCGGCAAAGCGACGGCGTAATTCAAAACAAGGCCAGCTGTTGCGGCGGTGGCAAAAACCGCGCCCGCAGATCGGCGCTGTCGGTCATGCCTGCAGGCGTCCAGCCGGGCAAGCTAATGAACGCACGCGCTTTTTTCATCAACGCGCCGATCCGCACCAGATCCTCATAGCGCAAAGCCCGGTTTTTGCGCGCGGCAAGGATGCGGTCCACCGTGCGGGTGCCAAACCCCGGCACCCGCAGCAACATCTCACGCGGGGCGCTGTTCACTGCCAGCGGAAACAGCCCGCGATGCTGCAAGGCCCAAGCCAGCTTTGGATCAATCTCGAGATCCAGATGCCCGGCGCTGGTGCCTGTGGCGATATCTTCGGCGCTGAAGCCATAAAACCGCAGCAGCCAATCGGCCTGATACAGCCGATGCTCGCGCAGCAACGGCGGCTGGATCAGCGGCAGCGCTGCCGACGCATCCGGGATCGGCGAGAACGCCGAATAATACACCCGCCGCAGCTTGTAGCCGCTGTAAAGCCGCGTCGCACTGGTCAGGATCGCCACATCATCGCTGGCATCCGCGCCAATGATCATCTGCGTGCTTTGCCCCGCAGGCGCAAACCGCCGCGCCTTTTTGCCCCTGAACGACACCTCTTTCGCCGCCTCGCCTTCCAGTCGCACCTGCGCCATCGTCGCGCGGATGGTTTCGGGCCGCTTTTCCGGGGCAAGTGCGCGCAACCCAGCATCCTGCGGCAGCTCGACATTGATCGACAAACGGTCCGCATAAAACCCCGCCTGCTGGATCAGATCTGGCGCGGCATCGGGGATGGTTTTCAGATGGATATAGCCTTTGAAACCATGATCCTCGCGCAATGTCTGCGCGATCCGCACCATATCCGCCATGGTCTGATCCGGCGAGCGGATGATCCCCGACGACAAAAACAGCCCCTCGATATAGTTGCGGCGATAAAACTCCAGCGTAAGCGACACAACCTCTTCCACCGAAAACCGCGCCCGCTCGACATTCGAGGACACCCGATTGATGCAATAGGCACAATCAAAGATGCAGAAATTGGTCATCAGGATTTTCAGCAAGGAAATGCAGCGCCCATCCGGCGTATAGGCATGACAAATGCCGCTGCCCCCCGATGATCCCAAGCCGCCCTTGGTCGCATCACGTTTTTCACCGCCGGATGACGCACAAGAGGCGTCATATTTCGCCGCATCCGACAGCACCGCGAGTTTGTCTTGAAGCGTCAATTTTGCCATGACAGCAAAATAGATGTTCCTCGTTTGTTCGTCAATGCGCCGCCGGATCAACTCAGCGGAAACGCGTCATTCCCGCCGAGCCAGCACCGCCAAAATCGTATCTGTCAGCTCGAAATCCGAGAATGGCTTGCCCAGAACAGCATGGTTTGGCACATCGTCCGCACCTGACACAGCCCGCTCTCCGGTGGCGAAGATCACTCGCAGGCCAGCCACTTGCGCCACCGCCCGCCGCGCCACCTCGACCCCAGACATATCCGGCAGACCCAGATCGACGATCAGCAGATCAAACGGCTCGGCAGCAAGCAAGCCCAGCGCCTGCGCGCCCAAGCCCACACCCTGCACCTTGCAGCCCTGCTCGGTCAGTGCATCGACCATATCCATGCGGATCAACACCTCGTCCTCGCAGACCAGCACCCGCAAATCTGACAGGCTGGGCGCACCAGCCGGGCCCTGCGGCGCATCCGGATCAGCCAGCTGTGCACGCTCAGACTCAGGCTTGCCCAGAACTTCATGGATTTTCAACGCCAGCTGTTCTTGCGTGTAAGGCTTGCTCAGCAGCTGCACGCCGGGGTCCAAGCGCCCGCCATGCACGATGGAATTGCGGGTGTAGCCCGAGGTGAACAGCACCGGCAGCTGTGGGATCACCTGTCGCGCGCGATCTGCCAACTCGCGGCTGGTGATCTTGCCCGGCATCACCACATCGGTGAACAACAGATCAATCCGCGCGCCGCTTTCAATCACCGCCAGCGCCCGATCCGCGTCGCGGGCCTGCAGCACGGTATAGCCCAGATCATCCAGCAGACTTGCGGCAGTGCTGCGCACATCCTCGTCATCTTCCACCAGAAGAATGGTTTCATGCCCCCCCGCCAGCGCGCCATGCGGCACCTTGGCGGGCAGCTCTTCGGCATCAAGCGAGCGCGGCAAATAGATTTTCACCGAGGTGCCACTGCCAAGCTCGCTGTAAATCTTGATATGGCCGCCGGATTGCTTGACGAAGCCATAGACCATGGACATGCCAAGCCCCGTTCCGCGGCCCTCGGGTTTGGTGGTGAAAAACGGATCAAACACCCGCTCTATCACTTCGGGCGACATGCCCGACCCGGTATCCGTCACCGCCAGCATGACATATTGCCCCGGCACCACATCCAGATGGCGGCGCGCATAGGCATCGTCCAGATCGGCATTGCCGACCTCAATCGTCAGCTTGCCATGGCCCTCCATCGCGTCGCGGCCATTGATCGCCATGTTCAACACAGCGCTTTCCACATTGGTCAGATCAACGCAGGTGTTCCACAAGCCGCCTGCGACGACAGTTTCGACCTCTATCGCCTCGCCGATCGCGCTGCGGATGATGTTATCGGCATCGCGCAGCATCCGGCCAAGATTGACAACCTTGGGCGCCAGCGGCTGCCTGCGCCCGAACGACAGCAGCTGCGAGGCCAGCGTCGCCCCCCGCTCTACCGCCTTCATCGCCAGCGTCACCCGCGGCATCACCTCCGAGCTGGAGTCCATCTTGCGCATCGCCAGTTGCAAACTGCCGCTGATGGTTTGCAAAAGGTTGTTGAAATCATGCGCAATGCCGCCCGCAAGATTGCCAATCGCCTCCATCTTCTGGCTTTGGCGCAGTGCCGCGTTCACCATCTCCAACTCGCGGTTACGCTCGGCGACGCGGTCTTCCAGTTGTTGGTTCATCTCGGCGACGGCGGCCTCGTGCAGCTTGCGATCTTCAATATCGGTGTTGCTGCCGACCCAACGCTGCACCTCGCCCGCAGCCGAGCGTATCGGTGATGCCCGCACGATATGCCAGCGATATGCGCCATCGTGACGGCGGATGCGGAATTCGGTTTGATAGGGCACGCCCTGCGCCACAGCATTGGCCCAATCCGCCCCAGCCGAGGCCAAATCCTCGGGGTGCAGCGCATGCGCCCAGTCGTCGCCGTAAAGCTCGCCCTCGGCACGGCCAGTATAGGCATAGGCTTGATCGTTCAGCCAATCCAGCGCGCCATCCGCCGTTGCCGTCCAGACATGGTTCGGCATGGATTGCGCCATAACGCGAAAGCGCTCGCGCGTCTCGTACAGCTCCAGCTCTGCCAGCTTCTGCCGGGTGACTTCATGGCCCTGCACAAAGATGCCCGTGGTGTTGCCCGCGCGATCCCGCAAGGGCTGAAAGATGAAATCGACAAAGCGCAGCACCTGCGGAGCATCACCGCCACTGTCGCTGCTGTCACGAAACCGCACCGCCGCACCCGACTGCGCAACAGCAACCCCGCTGCGATAGACCTCATCCAGCAGCTCGTAAAAGCCCTGCCCCTCCAGATCCGGCAGCCCTGCCCGCACCGTCTGCCCCAGCAGATCGCTGCGCCCGACCAGTTGCATATAGGCTTTGTTGGTCAGCTGAAACACATGGTCGGGGCCGGACAGAATGGCGATAAAGCTGGGGGCCTGATCGAAGATGGTGCGAAAGAAATCGGCCACACTGCCCAGTTCAAGATTTTGCAGCGTCACGGCCTCGGCGCGCTGTATCATCGTTGCACGGTCAATCGGTGTCGATATCCCGCCCTGCCCGCCCGCCACATACAGCGGCGTCACATCATTGGTGTTTTGCAGCAGATATTGCACCGCCCCCGTCTCATCCAGCACCGGAGTATGCGTCGCACTCCAATACCTCGCCGTCTCGGTGCCATCTGCAGCCACGATCGGATAGGGGATCAGCGGCAAATGATCCGCCTTGCCGCTGTCCAACACCCGCTGAAACGAGCCCCGCAGCATCCGGTCGGCAATAGAATCCGGCGGAGCAGGGAATTCCTCGGTCATGATCCGCCCGATCAGCCGCTCCCGACTGCGATCTGTCACCGCAAGATAGGCGTCATTCGCCCAGACGATCCGCAAATCGCGGTCCAGCAGCACATGCGGCGACGGCGAGGCGGCATAAATCGCATCCAGATCAATCAGCATAGCGCAGCCCTTCCCCAGATCCGCCGCAGGATCTGCCATCCCGATTTGTCTTGTCTAGCCGGCACAGATCCCGCCCAGTCAGGTTTGACCCCAACCGTCACGACCATTGCCGCCAATGGTTGCTTGATGGGGTAAATTCCGCCGCATAACCTTGTCAACACCACAGATGCAGCGGCAACGCAGATTCCGCAGTTGCGGCAGCTCTGCCAAAATCGCGCGTTATTTTCGGCCAAAATATGCAAAATCTTGCGGAATTTTGGGAACCACAAGTGCGGCGCCGCGTTACCTCATATTGGCCTTGAGCAAAGCTTGGAATCGCGCGCGATCTGACCCGGCGCAGCACATCTTCTGGGCGTCCACCTGTCAACCGGACGATGCCCGCAGTCACAGATTCTCGCCCCGACCACCGCGGCATCAACGCCTGTTCGCATCCCACGCAGCACAGGCAGGCACAGACCCATCGCACAGAAGCGCATCATAGCATTTCTGACCGAAACCGAGCATTTTGCGACATTTTTCCGCAATGTTTGCGGTAACAATCCGCCTATTCACGATCTTTCTGCAATTTTTCTCACCGAATCCGTCGCTTTGGGGATGACGTTGCAGCGCCATTCTGACACATTCCGCGCCGATGATGCGTTGCGGCAAACGTGCCATCGCCGCGTCGGGCGCAGGCTTGCGCATCCCCAAAACCACACCGCCGCGCCACCAGAGTTCACCTGAATTTTCGCAATCACAGCAAGGCCACGCATGACAACCCCTGATATTCTGATCCTCGGCTCTGGCATGGGCGGAGCAACTCTGGCAGCCGCTTTGGCCCCTTCGGGCAAAAACATCGTGATTCTGGAGCGTGGCGATTTTCTGAAAGACAGCCCGCAGGCGCGTGACCCCGCAGCAGTCTTCGGCGGCTATTTCAGCCCGGGTGAGACGTGGTATGATGCCAATGGCGGCACCTTTACGCCGAACAATTACTACCACCCCGGCGGCAATTCAAAATTCTATGGCGCCGTGCTGATGCGCTACCGCGCCGAAGATTTCAGCCCCCTGAAGCACATGGGCGGCACCGCGCCGGGCTGGCCGATGTCCTATGACGAATTCGAGCCAGACTACCAAGCCGCCGAAGAAATGTATGAGGTGCGCGGCGCTTTGGGCGAAGACCCGACAGAGCCGCACCACTCCCGCCCCTATGCCTTCCCGCCGGTGCCGCACGAACCCGATATGATTGATCTGTGCAACCGCCTGAAAGCCCAAGGCCTGCATCCCGGCGCCTTGCCGGTCGGCGTTGACATTGATCTGTGGCTCAAGGGCGGCCCGCTGACCTTTGACGGCTTTCCAAACACCCGTGGCGGCAAAAGCGATGCCGAAACCATCGGTCTGGCACAGGCCCTGAAACACCCCAACGTGACGCTGATCACCAAGGCCAAGGTGACCAAACTGATCGCCGCAGGCGGGCGCGTCACTGGCGTTGAATACGAACAGGACGGGGCCACCCAAACCATCTCGGCCCCGCTGGTCTGCCTGTGCATGGGCGCTGTGAAGTCCGCCGCGATGCTGCTGGCCTCGGCCAATGCTGACCACCCCACCGGGCTTGCCAATGCCTCGGATCAGGTTGGCCGCAATTTCATGAACCACAATATCACGGCGGTGCTTGGTTTCAGCCCGTTCCGCCGCAACCGCTCGATCTATGAAAAAACCATCCAGATGAACGACTGGTATCTGACCGGCGGCCCGAATGGCGAACCTTTGGGCAATGTGCAGATGCTGGGCCGCATCACGGGCGAGATCATGGCCGCCGAATCCGGCCTGCCCTTGCCGATCTCGCGCTGGCTGGCCGATCATTCGGTGCATATGATGACGATGTCCGAAGATCTGCCCAACCCCGACAGCCGCGTGACCCTGCGCGATGGCAATATCGTGCTGCAATGGCAACGCTCGAACTGGGAGGCTCACGCCGCCCTGAACGCCAAGCTGAAAGCCACGCTGAAAAAGGCGGGCTGGCCCTTGGTGCTGACAAAGACGTTCGAGAAACGCACCCCCAGCCACCAATGCGGCACCGCCCGGATGGGCCATGATCCGGCGACCAGCGTGGTCAACCCATTCTGCCGCAGCCATGATCTGGAAAACCTGTTCATCGTTGATGCCTCGGTGCTGCCAACCTCTGCGGCTGCCAACCCGTCTTTGACGGTCGCGGCTTTGGCCCTGCGCACCGCCCGGCATATTTTGCAAAGCTGACACAGCGAAACCGCGCCTCAAGCCACCGCCGCCAATCTATTCTCTGCGATAGAAAGCGTGTGGTGGCAGGTTCGCCCAGATTACTGCTCCAGTCCGCGCATCATCGCCTCGACCAAAGCCGCGACCTCGCCGGGCAGCTGTGCGACGGGCGTGCCGACAAACCGCGCCGTCAGTGCCAGCATCACCACGCCATGCACCGCCGCAAACACCGTGCCCGCGCGCTGGCGCAGCGCCTCGCCGGTCAGATCGGGGCGCAGTTGTGACAGCGGCGCGATGATCTGCGCAATAAGCACGGCATGCTCCGCCCGGTGCCACTCCGGCGCATCAATGCCCTCGGGCAGCCGATGCGTGAACAACGCCGCCCACAGCCGAAAATTGTTTTGCGCAAAGCTGACATAGCCCTGCGCCAGCGCCGCCATCACCGCGCGCGGCCCCTGCACTGCGGCAACCGAGTCCTGCAACGCCGCCCCAAGCCGCGCCAAAGTGCGCGAATTCACCTGCAGGATCAGCCGATCCAGATCCTCAAACGCGGTGTAAAGCGCACCCAAAGCGCAGCCCGCCGCTGCTGTCACATCCCGCGCCTTCAAGCCGCTTAAACCACCCACCGCAATCTGGGCTTCGGCGGCATCAATCAGCCGCTGCTTCAACGCGTCCCGCTGCGCTTCGCGATTGTTTCGCATTTCACCCTCGATTGTTTCTTGAACAGCGTTCATTATTTTCTTGAACGACGTTCACGTCTCTGCCATACAGTATTCATGAACATCGTTCATAACAAGGGAGAGAGAAATGATCAAACTGTTTGTCACCCTGCTGCGCGGCCGCAACGCCGATGCCGCCGAAAATCTGACCGATACTTTGGCGCTGCCACTTCTGCGCCAGCAGTTGCGCGATTGCGCCGCCGGGGTTGAAACCGCCCGCCGCGCCGTCGCCATGGTGATGGCCTATGCCGAGCGCGAGCGTAAAGCCTCTGCCCGCATCGCAACCCAGCTTGCCGATCTAGAGACCCGCGCCCTTGATGCCTTGTCAAAAGGCCGCGAGGATCTGGCAACCGAGGCCGCAGGCGCAATCGCGCAACTCGAGGCCGAGGCCGCCACCACCACCCGCGCCCTTGCCACCTATGACGCCGAAATCGCCCATCTGCGCGGTGCATTGGCCGATGCCGAGTCCCGCCTGCGCGATCTGCAACGCGGTCAGCGCCTTGCGATCGCCACCAATCACACCCAGCGCCTGCATGGCACCGCCGCCGTCGCCACCCTGACAGAGGCCGAAACCACCCTCGCCCGCCTGCAACAGCGCCAAGCCGATACCGAAGCAACCCGCGCCGCCGTGCTGGAACTTTCAGCCTCGACCAATGCCGAAGCGATGCAAAACCGCCTTGCCGCTGCCGGCTGCGGCGCACCCTTGCGCCCCGATGCCGCATCCGTCTTGCAACGCCTGAAGGCTCGCGCCGCCTGACATCCCGAAAACCACCACACTTCACCCTAAGGTCGCAAAATGGCCACTGCGCCCGACCTTACCCTGTATAGGAGTTTACCATGAACGACCTGCTTCCCAACAAACCATCCTCTGCCTGGACCATGTTCACCTATCTCAACTTTGTCGTCGCCGCCGTGATGATGGGCGGAGGCATCTTCTTCATGGAAGCCACCTTCGCCGCCAAAGGCTTTTACGCCATGGCAGCCCTGATGCTGGTCAGCTCGACCGCCGCGATCACCAAATCCATCCGTGACGCCGAGGAATCGCAGCGCCTGCACAACAAGATCGACGAAGCCCGCACCGAGCGTCTGCTGATGGAAGTCAACGCGCCGCGCAGCTAGACTGGCTGAGATCTGACAAGCTGGCCCGCGCCCCACCCGCGCGGCCCAGCGGTTTTTTTGCTGGAGTATCCAATGCCCGCTACCCCCCGCTCTCGCACCCCCCGCTCTCGCACCCGCAGCCTTGGCCGCTGGCTTGGACATGCCGGTTTTGTGCTGCTGCTGGTGCTCGCCACCGCATGGGCCGCCACGGCGCTTTATCTGCAACTGAACGGCGCGCTGCAAATCACAGCCCTCGCCGTCCTTGCACTGGCCTTCGCGGCCATCCTCGTATTGCGCCGCCAAAAGCGCCGCCATGCTTGGGCTGGCTTTGCGCTTGCAGCCCTTGGCATCGGCCTCTGGTATCAAACCATCCAACCGCGCCAAGACCGCAACTGGGCCGCCGATGTCGCCCAAGGCGTGACCGGCACCGTGACCGGCGATCTGGTCACACTGGACCATGTGCGCAATTTCGACTGGAGCCCAGAGACCACCGCCAGCCCGCATTGGGAAACCCGGCACTACGACCTTTCGCAGCTGCAAAGCGTCGATATGCTGACCTCAACCTGGGGCAACCCCGACATCGCGCATCTGCTGGTCAGCTTTGGCTTTACCGGCGGCCAGCAAGTCGTATTCTCGGTCGAGATCCGCCGCGAAAGTGATGAAATCTTCTCCAGTATCGGCGGATTCTTCCGCAAGTTCGAACTGGTCCTGATCGCCGCAGATGAGGCCGACATTGTCAAACTGCGCACCAATTACCGCGCCGAAGATGTCCACCTGTTCCCGGTCAAACTCGATGCCGCCCAACGCCGCGCCCTGTTTTTGCGCTATATCGCCTTTGGCAATGATCTGGCGCTGGCACCGCAATTCTACAACACCGTCACCGCCAATTGTGCCTCAACCGTCTATCATCTGGTGCAGGTGATCAAACCCGATATGCCGCTGGATTACCGCCTGCTGTTCTCGGGGCAACTGCCGGAATATATCGACGAGTTGGGCGGGCTTCCCGGCACCGTCCCCATGGATCAACGCCGCGCACAGGCGGCAATCAGTGCCAAGGCGCTGACTTGGGTGCCGGGGCAGGATTTCTCGGCGCTAATCCGGGGGCGGTGAGACGTTTGCGCTGCTGCAGCGGGGGTTTCACGCCCCCGCGCCCAAAGGCGGTAGCCGTGCAGAAAGGCTGACCAAACCGATCAATCTCGGTCAGTCAGCCAGATCAAGATACACCCCGTTCGACCAGCCAAAACCATCTTGCAGCGCATATTCGCCACCCGAGCTTGGCGCCAACGGGTCAAGCACGTTGTATTTCTCGACAAACTTGCCCGATGCCCCAAACACCGCGTCACAGGTGGCAAGCCAGCGCTGCCGCAGGGTTTCGGCCAGATCGCCAAAGCCATAGCGCAGCAACCCCTGCACCGCGATCCATTGCAACGGCGCCCAACCATTCGGGCTATCCCATTGCTGGCCCGAGGTGACATCGGTGGTCAGCAATCCGCCGGGTGCCAGCAGATGGCTCTGCATCCAAGCGGCGGTCGTTTCTGCCTGCGCTTGGCTCGCGGCCCCGGCATAAAGCGCAAACATCCCCGCGGCAGTGGTGATCGGGGAGATCTTGCCATCCGCAATCTGCACATCGTGGAAATATCCGGTCTCGGCACTATAAAAGCGCTTTGAAATCAGGTCCCGGCGCAGCTTGGCGGCCTCTGCATAGCGGGCCTCATGACTGGCCTCGGCAAGGATCTCTTCATAGCGCAGCAGCAGGCAGTTCAGATCAATCGCCCACAACGCGGTGGTGCGGATTGTGGTCAGATCGGCGCTGTCGGTCAGCCAGCGCGCCGAGAAATCCCAGCCACTTTCGCAGGCCGCGCGCAGGTTGCGAAAATAGCCATCTGGCACGCCTTTATGCACGGCTTCCAGATCGGTGCGATACATCTCGACCCTTGGGCCGCTGGCCTGATCCCAATAGCGCGCAAGGCCTTGGTGGTTGTGTTCCGATGCGATGAAATACTGATATTCGCGCTGCATCGCTGGTAGAAACCGCGCATAAGCGCCCGCCGGATCGCCGACAGCACGGCCATAATCCTGCACCATCGCGGCAAAGAACGGCGGTTGCGACCGGGTCAGGAAATAGCTGCGAAACCCGTTCGGAATATGGCCGATCCGCTCAATCGCAAAGGCAAAGTTTTCCAGCATATCAAGGACAAGTGCCGTCTTTCCCACCTTCAGCAGCCCAAGCTGGGTGAAATAGCTGTCCCAATAATACGCTTCCTGAAACCGCCCGCCGACCACAACATAGGGCCGTGGCAAAGCAAACCGGGTTGAGCGTTCCTCCGCATCATCGGCAGGCCGGATCAGATGCGGCCAGATCGCCGCCAAATGCTGCTTTGGGCTATGCGTAGGGTCGGTGCGATAGGCTGTCTCCTGCGCCGCAACCGGGCGAAAATGCGCGGCGTAAAATGCGTGCAGATCGACCGGGCCCGCAGCCTTTGCCGCGTGATAGGCGCGCAAAATATCCGGCGCAGGGGCCAACAGGATTGAATCCGAAATCGCCTTTTCGTCCGGCCAGAATCCCGACATATGCAGATCGACGAACAGATCGCCCAAGCTTTGTTCCAGATGTTCCAAAGTGATCCTCCTTTGGCTGTCTTCCTTCCAAAGCGTATTCAAATTGATATTGCAAGCATCATGGCAAGCACCCCGCCTGCTTTGCGGCATTTTTTGCGCCATGGCCGTTGCAGCCCTGCGGATCCGAAAATGGGATTACCAGATATAGTGATTACAACCCAAACAGATACAAGTCTGTCCCAGCGGGGACAGATTTTTCGCCAGCAAACCCACCATGCAGCAGGCTTTGGGCAGCAAAAAGCCCGGCACATTGGCCGGGCCTTCTGTTCAATCTGCGATCACATCCTGACGCTGCTGACCAAGACCCTCGATCCCCAATTCCACCACATCGCCTGCTTTCAGGTATTGCGGCGGCTTCATCCCCAGACCAACCCCCGGCGGCGTCCCGGTCGAGATCACATCGCCCGGATGCAGCGTCATGAACTGGCTAAGATAGCTGACCAGATATTTCACCCCGTAAACCATCGTCCGGGTCGAGCCATCCTGCATTTTCTTGCCGTTCACCGTCAGCCACATCGGCAGGTCTTGTGGGTCGGCCACCTCATCGCGGGTCACCAGCCACGGGCCGATCTGGCCAAAATTATCGCAGGATTTGCCCTTGGTCCACTGCCCCGAACGCTCGGTCTGAAAAGCACGTTCGGACACGTCATTGGTCACCGCATAGCCCGCGACATAATCCATCGCATCGGCCTCGGTGACATATTTCGCCTTCTTGCCGATGATCACCGCCAGTTCGACCTCCCAATCGGTCTTTTCCGACGTGCGTGGAATGATGATCGGATCATTCGGCCCCACGATGGCGCTGGTGGCCTTCATGAAGATAATCGGCTCGGGCGGCACAGTGGCCCCGGTTTCGGCAGCATGATCAGAGTAATTCAGCCCGATGCAGATGAATTTGCCCGTGCCCGCCACGCATGGCCCCAACCGCGCCCCCGTCACAATCGGCAACCGCGCCGGATCAGCTGCGCGAATTTTCGCAAGCCCCGCATCCGACAGCACATCGCCGCCAATGTCCGACACAATCGCCGACAGATCGCGCACCGTGCCATCTTCATGCAGAATACCCGGCTTTTCTGCCCCAGCGGGCCCATGACGCAGCAGTTTCATCGTCTTTCCTTTGTGTTCAAATCCAAGCGTCTCGTTTGGCGCAACATGCCGCCGTTAGGCTGGCAGGTCCATCATCTTGGTGAAAATTTCCTGCCGTACATCCAGCAAAACCTCGTCTACAGCGCGGGCTTGTGGTCCGCACATCCAAGCCATCACGCTTGCCGGAACCTCGGGGCGCACCAGTTTATCCTGTGGAATCTTGCTGATCGGGTTAAATCCGGCATCTCGGATCGCACCTTGCATAGCGGTATCGGTAGGCGGGATGCCGACGAAATAGGTCTTCACATCCGGCGCAAGCTCCATAGCCATCATCTGGCTCAGCATGCGCATCCCGGCCTTGGTCGCGCAATACACCGTCCACCCCTCCATCGGCGTGGTAGCAGCCCCCGTCCCCGCATTGACGATCACACCCTTAGAGGCCCGCAGCAACGGCAAAGCCGCAATCGCCATCCGGTGCACACCAATCACATTCACCGCAAACGCCGGCGCCAGCGCATCCGAGGCCAAATCCGCCAGCGGCCCGATCGGCGTGATCATACCGGCGTTGTTCACAAGCACATCCAACCGCCCCGATTCGTCCTGCACCCGCGCAATCGCCGCATCGACATCCGCCTGTTTGGTCACATCCAACCCCAAAACCGTCGCGGCCTCGGGCAGCGCCTCAATGCTCTCACCCGAGAACACCCCGGCAAACACTTTCGCGCCGTTAGCCACGAGAATCCTTACCAGTTCCGCGCCAATTCCCTTCCCTGCTCCGGTCACCAAAACAGTGCGCCCCGTCAGATCTGGCACGGGAACAGCTGCGAGATTGAACATTTTTCTTGACCTCAGTTTGCTAAGCGTTGTTAATTGGCCTTACCAATTATTGAAGTATCGCGATCTGGCGGCCAAGTCAAAGATAAAGCCAAACGCGGGTCGGGGGGGGAATATGACGAAGATTGCACGGATCGAACCGATCCCGATTGAATACCCCGATCCGAATGACTTCGGCACCATCCGCCGCACCGTGCTGGTGCGGGTGGAAACCGATGATGGCATTGTCGGCTGGGGCGAAAGCATCGCCATGTGGCCCGAGGCTTGTAAGGCCACTGCACTGGTGGTCCGCGAAGGCCTGACGCCGATCCTGCTGGGCGAAGCGATTGATATTGAGGCACTTTGGGTCAAGATGCGCCGCCATGTCTGGTGGTATGGTGAGGGCGGCGTGGCCTCGCTTGCGATCTCTGGCATCGACATGGCCTTGTGGGACATTCGCGGCAAGCTCGAAGGCCAGCCGCTGTATGCGCTGTTCGGCGGGCTGAAGCACGACCGCTTGCTTGCCAACGCCTCCAGCCATGTGAACAAGAAGGGCGAAGCCGCTTGTGTGGCCGATGTGGAAGGCTTTTTCGCCAACGGCTTCCGTTCAACCAAGCTGGGCTTTGCGAAGAAGGGCGAGAGCAATATCGGCGGCGATCCTGATACCGATGTTTCGTTCATCCGCGCGTTGCGCTCGGCTTTGGGCGATGAGGCTGGAATTCTGGTCGATATCGGCAACGGTGTCCGCTGGGATGTTGATACCGCGATTTCCGTCGCAAATCGGATGCACGATCTGGGCATCGGCTGGTATGAAGAGCCGCTCTATGTCAGCGACGACGCCGGTTACCGCAAACTGCGCGCCAATACCAAGGTGCGGCTGGCCTCTGGCGAGCGTGAATTCACCGAAACTGGCTACCGCCGCCAGATGGAATTTGTGCAGGCCGTCGATGTTTACGGCGTTGACCCTGCGCGGGTTGAAGGCATCACCGGTTTCCGCCGCGTCGATGCTTTGGCGACCCAGTATGGCAAAACAGTCAACGCGCATGCTTGGTCAACCGGCATCACAACGGCGGCATCCTTGCATCTGTCGCTGGCCTCGCCCAATACCGAAGTGTTTGAATTCAAACCCTTTCCTGTGATCGTGCAGGATGAGTTGCTGGCCGAGAAAATCTGGCACAAGGACGGCTGGGCCTATCCGCTGCATGGCCCCGGTCTGGGGATCGAGGTGCAGGAAGATGTCGTGCGCCGGATTGCAATGGCATGACACCGCGCCCGCCCTATTTGCCGCCCCCAACCGAGGATGACATCCGCAAGGGTGGTTTCTCGACCCCGTGGGATGCGCCGATGATCCCGCCATTTCCGTTCCGCTTCCGCAATGCGGAAATCCTGACGGTGTACTGGCGCACAGATCCTGCGGCGATGGCTTATCTGCTGCCACCACCGCTGCGCCCCGAAGGTGACGTAGTTTGCTGCCATATTTACAAGATGAATGACACCGATTGGCTGGGGCCCTATGCCGAAGCCAATGTGATGTTCGGCGCGTCTTTTGAGGGTCGTCAAGGCGCCTACTCGCCCTATCTGGTGCTGTCGTCCGATGTGGGTGTGACGCATGGCCGCGAGATTCACGGCCAGCCGAAAAAGCTGGGAAAACCAACGCTTGAAGCGCGCGGTGATCTGTTCGTTGGCACCGTGGAACGCAACGGCATCGACGTTCTGACCGCCACCCTGCCCTATAAACAACACCCCTGCGATCCGGCCCGGCTGAAGCCCTATTTCGACTTTGCCACCAACCTGAACCTCAAGGCCATCGACCATATCGACGGTATGCCTGCGATTAGGCAACTGACCTCGCGCCGCCTGTCGGATGTGGTGGTGCATGAGTGTTGGGAAGGCCCCTGCACGGTCGAGCTGCGCGCCAATGCACAGATGCCGATCTTCCGCCTGCCAGTGCTGGAGCCTCTGCAAGGCTTCTACTGGCGCGCCGATTTCACCCTCGTCCCCGGCGAGATCATTCACGACTACCTGAAGGTTTCACCATGAAAGTTGTCGTAACAGACTACACATTCCCTGCTTTGGATCAGGAACAGGCCGCCGCCCGCGCCGCCGGGGCCGATTTCGCCGCACATCAATGCAAATCCGCCGCCGAAGTCGCCGCAGCCGTGGCCGGGGCTGATGTCGCCGTGGTGCAATTCGCAAGCTTCGGCCCCGAGGCGGCTGCGGCCGTCAAACCCGGCGCCACTGTAATCCGCTACGGCGTCGGGTATAACAACATCGACCTTGCCGCTGCCGCCAAACACGGGCTGAAAGTCGGCTATGTCCCCGACTATTGCGCTGATGAGGTCGCCGACCATACCGCCGCCGCCGCTTTGACGCTGCTGCGCAAGCTTGTGCCGATGGATCAATCGGTGCGGGCGGGGGAATGGGCAGCGGTTAAGATCGCCAAACCGATGAAGCCGTTCAACAAAACCAACTTCGGTTTCTTTGGCCTTGGCAACATTGGCCGCGCCGTCCATGCCCGCCTGATGGGCTTTGGCTTTCAATTTCTGGCCGCCGACCCTGGCCTGACCGAACCCCAAGCCGCTGAGATGGGCGTGCGCAAGGTCAGTCCCGAGGTGCTGCTGCGCGAGGCTGACATCATCAGCCTGCACGCCCCGGCGACGGCAGAAACCACCGAATATTTCAACGCTGCACGCCTGAAAACCATGCAACCCCACGCAATGTTGGTAAATTCGGCCCGTGGTCAGTTGATCAACGAGGCCGATCTGGCAGCTGCTCTGATCGCTGGCACCATCGCCGCCGCCGCATTGGACGTGTTCCACGTCGAGCCTTTGCAGGCCGACAATCCGCTGCGCACCGCTCCGAACCTGCTGCTGACCCCGCATGCCGCTTGGTATTCCGAGGCCGCGATCCATCAGCTGCAGCATCTGGTCGCCAATGACATCACCCGCGCCTTGCAGGGCCAAGGTCCACGCAAGCCAGTGCCGCAATAACCCTCGGGCAACCAAGGGAAATAACCCGGCACGGGGTTCGTGCCAAACCAATCTGGGAGGATTACAATGAAACACGTTCTACTTGGTGCCGCCGCCGCGATGATGCTGACCACCGCGAATTTCGCCTATGCCGACACCATCAAGCTGGAGCCCGGCAAGGAAACCAACATGGTTTTGCTGCCGAAATTCCTTGGCATTCTGGTGTTCGATCAGGCCAATGAGGGCGCGCAAGAGGCCCATAAAGAACTCGGTAACCCCGGCAAGCTGGAATTCACCGGCCCGACCCCGGAAAACTCCACCGCTGGCCAGATCGAGATTATGACCACCGCCGGCACCCAGAAGCAGGGCGCGGTGATGCTGTCGAATAACGCGGGCGACCAGATCGTGCCTGCCGCCGAGGCGGCGCAAGCGGCTGGCACCAAAGTGGTGACATGGGACAGCCCGATCCCCGGCGGTAAAGGTGAAAGCGTGTTCGTGGCACAGGTTGATTTCGGCTCGATCGGCACGGTGATGGCTGATATGGCGCTGAACATTCTGGGCGGCAAAGGCAAAATGGCCGTGCTGTCGGCAACGCCGGATGCTTCGAACCAGAACGCTTGGATCGAGTCGATGAAAACCGCCCTCGCCGCGGATCCGAAATACAAGGACATCGAACTGGTCGATGTGGTCTACGGCGACGATCAGGCCGAGGTTTCCTACAACCGCGCCCTCGCGCTGGTGGATAAGTATCCTGATCTGGGCCTGATCATGTCGCCGACCACCGTGGGCATCCAAGCCTCGGCCAAGGCGATGCAGGACGAAGGCCTGTGCGACAAGGTAAAAGTGTCGGGCCTTGGCCTGCCGTCGGAAATGGCAAGCTACACGATGAACGGCTGCGCGCCGGAATTCGCGCTGTGGGATTTCCGCGACCTCGGCTACCTGACCTACTTCACCTCTTATGGCCTCGCGACCGGTCAGCTGAAGGGTGAAATTGGCGAAACCTTCACCGCGGGCCGCATGGGCGATTACACAATCGAGGCCGATCCGGGCCGTGAAGGTGCCAAACGTATCCTGATGGGGCCATTCACTGTCTACAACAAAGACAACGTCGAAGCCGCTGCAAAGTAAGGCTTTTTCGCGCGGCCGGGAAGCCTCGGCCGCGCTTCTTTCCGACGGATTGGTGCCATGAACCCAGTGCTTGCCCTGCGGGCTGTTTCGAAAAATTTCGGCATGACAGCCGCCCTGACCGATATGACGCTGGAACTGTTCCCCGGCGAAGTTCACGCCATCGTCGGTGAAAATGGTGCCGGAAAATCCACCATGATCAAGATCATGACCGGGATTCACCAGCCATCTGCGGGCACGGTCGAGGTGGATGGCGCGCCCGTGGTGCTGAGTGGCTCCAAAGCCGCCCGCCTGCGTGGGGTGGCTGCGATCTATCAGGAACCAATGGTGTTTCCCGATCTTGATGTGACTGAAAACATCTTCATTTCAGCCACTTCCGGCCTTTTGTTGAACCGCCCCGCGATGCGCCGCCGCGCCCGCGAACTAATCGCCCGCATCGGCATGACGCTGGATGTGGACCGCATTGCCTCTGGCCTGTCGCTGGCCGAACAGCAAGCGGTGGAAATCGCGCGCGCTTTGTCCCAAGACGTGCGCGTGTTGATCATGGACGAGCCCACCGCCAGCCTTTCCGCGCATGAGGCGTCGGAATTGCGGCGGATCGCGCGGGCTTTGGCGGCGGATGGCGTCTCGGTCGTCTATATCTCGCACCGGCTGGAAGAAGTGTTTGAACTTGCCAACCGCGTCTCAGTGATCCGCGACGGCAAGCATATCTCGACCAAAGGGATCGCCGATACAAACCCGCAAACCCTGATCGCCGAGATGGTGGGGCGCGAGGTGGGCAATTATTTCACCAAGATGCCATCGACCGCCACCTCGGAAACCTTGATTTCCGTGCAAGGGCTTAGCGTTGACGGCGTGTTTGAGAACATCTCTTTTGACATCAAACGCGGCGAAGTTCTGGCAATGGCAGGCCTGATCGGCGCACGCCGCACCGATGTGGCGCTTGCCCTGTTCGGGATGCTGAAAACCAGCGCAGGCCAAGTCACCTACAAAGGTCAGCCGCTGCAAATCACCTCCTCGCGCCAAGCGATTGACGCGGGCATCGCCTATGTCTCGGAAGATCGCCGCAAGATGGGGCTGGCGATGGCACTGCCGATCCGCTGGAACATAACGCTTGCGACCTTGCAGAAATACCTGTCGCCGATGGGGTTGATCAACACCGGGGCTGAAGTGGCAACCGCATGGGATTACAAGAAAAAGCTGAACATCCGCACTCCCAACACCGATATTGCGGTGGGGCTTTTGTCGGGTGGCAACCAGCAAAAGGTGATGCTGGCAAAATGGCTGAACATGGCACCCGACCTGTTGATCGTTGATGAGCCGACCCGTGGCATCGACGTCGGTGCCAAAGCCGAGGTCCACGCCCTGATCCGCGCTTTTACCGCCGCAGGCGGCACCGCTTTGGTGATTTCGTCCGATCTGCCCGAGGTTCTGGCCCTTGGCGACCGTATTCTGGTGATGCGCGAGGGCCGCCAGATGGCGATTATTAACCACGAAGACGCGAGCCAAGAATCCATCATGGCGCTTGCCACCGGACAAAAGGACGCCGCCTGATGGGCCTGATTTCCCGCCTTTCTCCCGCCGCTTTGCGCATCATCGCGCTGCTTGCGGTGCTTGCCATCGTCGTGATTTTCTTCGCCGTCCAGATCGAGGGCTATCTGAACGGCCGCCTGTTCAACCGCATCTCGTCTTCGGTCGCCATCATGGCGCTGATCGCCACCGGGCAAACCTTGGTGATCCTGACGCGCAATATCGACCTTTCAGTAGGCTCGATGGTGGGCTTCGCGGCCTTTGCAACCGGATCCATCATCACCAACAACCCCGACCTTAACCCGCTGTTATTGGTGCTTTATGCCGCCGTCGTCGGCACCGCGTTTGGCATGGTAAATGGCGCTTTGGTGGCCTATGCCCGCGTGCCCTCAATCATCGTCACCCTCGCCACAATGGCGCTCTATCGCTCGTTCCTTGTCGAATACTCCGACGCAAAATCCATCACCACAAGCGGCCTGCCCGCTTGGTTGACTGATTTTCCCAACATGCCGGTATTCAGCATCGGCGCGATGGAATTCCGCGCCGGTTTCACCGCCAGCCTTGCCGTGGTGATCATCGTTCACCTCTGCCTGACCCGCCTGCGCCCCGCACGCGCGTTGTTCGCCGTTGGCTCCAACCCCGAAGCAGCCGAAATGGCAGGCATCGACGCCAAACGTGTGGTTTTCGCCGCATTCGCTTTGTCCGGCCTGATGGCGGGGCTTGCGGGCTTCATGTTCCTAGCCCGCTTCGGCACCATCACCGTCGTCGCGGGGCTTGGGTTCGAGTTGAAATCCGTCGCCTCCTCGGTGGTTGGCGGGGTGAATATCTTTGGTGGGTCTGGCTCGGTGATCGGCGCGTTCCTTGGCGCGATCCTCGTCGATCTGCTGGAAACCTCCCTCGTCCGCTGGGCCGTGGTCTCTGAGTTCTGGCGCGAAGCCGTCCTTGGCGCGCTGATCTTGGCCGCCGTCGCCACCGACACGATCCTGTCGCGCCGCCTCACCCGCCTGCGCGCGACAAAGAAAGGAGACGCCAAATGAGCCGCCTGTTCTCTTGGGAAGGTTTCCTGTTCGCCTGCCTGATCGTGATTTTCACCTTCAATGCCGTGGCAGCCCCTGATTTTCTCAGCATTTCCAACCAGATCAACCTGTTCCAGCTCTCGATCGAAAAGATCATCCTTGCCCTCGTGATGACCTTCGTGATCATCAATGCCGAGATTGACCTCTCGGTCGGCTCGATGATGGGGCTGTCGGCCTGCACCTTCGGCTACCTGCACCAAATGGGCATGCCCGCCGCGCTGGTCATCCTGATTTGCCTGTGCATCGGCGTCGCGGGCGGGCTGTTCAACGGCTGGTTCACTGCACGTTTGGGCCTGCCAAGTCTGGTTGTGACCCTCGCCACGCTGATCGGCTTTCGCGGCCTTGCGCGCGTGATGTTGGAGGATCGCGGCATCGGCGGTTTCCCGGACTGGTTCGCGGCCCTTGGTCAAAAGGGCCTGATCGGCCCGATCCCCTTCGCGCTGATCTCCTTCGTGGTGCTGTTCTTCGTGCTTTACATCCTGCTCGAACGCTCTGGCTTTGGGCGCAAAACCTATGTCATCGGATCGAACCGCGATGTTGCCGATTTCGCAGGCATAGACACCGCGCGGCATAAAATCATCATCTTCACCATGTCGGGCGCAGCCGCCGCCTTCGCGGGCCTGCTTTACGCTGCCCGCGTAGGGGCTGTGCGCGGCGATGTGGCCTCGGGGTTCGAGCTCGATGTAATCACCATTGTGCTTCTGGGCGGCGTCAGCATTTTTGGCGGCAAGGGCAGCCTCGTTGGCACGCTTTTGTCGATCCTGATCGTGCTTAACCTGCGCAACGGCATGGCGCTTCTCAGCATCACCGGGCATATCCAAACTGGGGTGATTGGCCTGCTGCTGATCGCCTCCGTCGTGATCCCGCGCACCAAACTCGCGACCCCCAGCTTCCTCAAACCCGAGGTGACGCCATGACTGATCCGATCCGCATCGAATTTGAAACGCCGATTCAGCGCGAATCTGTTGCTGAAATGGTGGTCAGGCGCATCCTTGATATGGTCAAATCCGGCGTGCTGAAGGCGGGCGATGCGCTGCCACCCGAGCGTGATCTGGCGCTTTCCCTTGATGTTTCAAGACCTTCCGTCCGCGAAGCCATGCGGGGCCTTGCCGTTCTGGGTGTGGTGAAATCGCGCCAAGGCGGCGGTGCCTATATCAGCGATCTTGGCCCCGACGCCCTGCTTGGCCCGATCCAGTTCTACCTGTCGCTGGAACAAATGAACATCCGTGAGCTTTACGACGCCCGCAGCCTAATCGAATCTGACGTGGCCCGCCGCGCTGCCGTGAACATCACCGACGTCGATCTGGCCCGGCTTGAAGCGGTGCTGAACGCCCAACACGACACCATCGGCGACGCTTTGGCCTTCCGTAAATCTGACTTCGAGTTTCACGAAATCATCTGGATCGGCTCGGGCAACGCCTTTCTGAAACGCATCGGCGAAACTCTGAACGTGCTGGGGCTAGAGTTCCGCAAACGCGCCTCTGAACGCCCCGGCGTGTTGGAGCAATCGCTGCAAGACCACCGCCGCCTGCTCGACGCACTAAAGGCCCGCGACCCTGCCGCCGCCGCCGCCGCCGCCGAGGTGCATATGCAAAATGTTTACCAATCCACCGTTGCACAGGAAGACTGACATGGCCAAGATCGGAGTCGTCGGCATCGGATGGTGGGCTTGCTTCAACCACATTCCCACACTGCAAGTCTCTGATGATGTTGAAAAAATCGCGATATGCGATCTGGATCCCGGCAGGCTTGCGCAGGTTGGCGATCAGTTCGGCATCAGTGCGCGCTACAGTGATGTGGCTGAAATGGTTAAGGCCGAAGGCCTCGATGGCGTGATCATCTCGACCCCGCATATTGCCCACACCCGCCCCGCCATCGCAGCCCTGCAAGCGGGCGCCCATGTGTTGGTCGAAAAACCGATGGCCACAACCGCCGCCGATGGCCGCGCCATTGCCGCCGCAGGCGTTGCAGCGGGGCGTGAAGTCCTGATCTCCACAGGCCTCAACTACACCAAATTCTCGGCCCAAGCCGCCGCTTGGGTCAAACAGGGCAAAATCGGCCAAGTCCGCCACGCAGCCTGCCAAATGGGCAGCGCGCTTGACGATCTGATGGCCGGCGAGCCGATGTTGGAAACGGCAGGCCATCTGTTCCGCCCCCCAGCCTCCACTTGGGCCGATCCAGCAAAGGCAGGCGGCTATGCGTGGGGCCAGATGAGCCATTCGCTCGCCTGGCTGTGCTATGTCGCCGATGTGCAGTTCCAATCCATCTACTGCCTTGATACCAAATCGAAAACCGGGGTCGATTATTACGACGCCGCCGTGGGTCGCTGCACCAATGGCGCAAGCGTGGCCCTTTCAGGAGCCTCTACAGTGCCAAAACAGCGCGGCATGCACACTGATGTGCGCATCTATGGCACCGAGGGCGTGATCTGGTTTGACTGCGAATCCGGCCGTGCGCGCCTGGAACTCTCGCGCCTTGATGGCAGCAATGAGGTCTACGAAATGGCCCCCGGCGAGGCCAATTACGACGGCACTCTGCCGGTGACCCACTTTGCCGCACTGTGCGCCGGAAAGCCGGTTGGCAACCCCGCCAACGGCGAAAACGGCGCCCGCGTGACCGAAGCGATCGCCGCAATGTACGCCTCTGCCGCCACTGGCGCACCCGTTTTGATTGAGGGTTAACATGAAACTTTCCGTAACCGCATGGTCGTTCCCGGCATGCAATTTGAACGAATGTGCAAGCATTTCCATAGCCTTGGGCATCAATGCTTTGGACGTGGGGCTGCATTATCGCTCTGGCCTGAACCGCGATGAAATCCTGTCAGACCCGCTTACCGCAGCCGCCAAAATCCGCGCGCTGATCATCACGGTGCCGAACTATTACCACCAGTTTGGCGATGGCATCGTGGCGCAGAACCTGTCGCTGCCCGGCGCGTTGGATCAGAACACCCGCGACATCGAACAGGTGCTCCGCTTCGCCGATGCCGCCGAAATCGCCTCGGTTTTCATCCTGCCCGGCGTAATCAACCCCGGTCAGTCGCGCGATCAGGCGGCGGCGCAGTCGGCAGTTGCGATCAAGGAACTGCTGCAAGTCGCCCGCCACCACAAAGCCAAACTTTGTGTCGAACCGCATGTGCAAAGCTGGGCCGAAAGCCCTGCCTTGGTGGAGCGGCTGATTGACCAAACCGGGATCGGATTGGCATTAGATTACAGCCACTTCACCTGCCTCGGCTACCGTCAGGATGAAATTGACCCCTTGGCCAAATATGCGTGCCACGTCCATCTGCGCCAAGCCAAAATGGGTCATCTGCAAGCCAAATTCGCCCAAGGCACACTGAATTTTCCGGCCATGTTCGCCACCCTGCGCGATGCCGGCTACCAAGGCCATCTGGCGCTAGAGGCCGTGCATCAGGATTACATGAACACCCTCACCGAAGATGTGCTGACGGAAACCATCCTGATGCGCGATTGTTTCCAAAACTGGAAAGGTTAAGCGATGCCCGGATATGCATGGGTGCTGGAAGTCCGCCCCGGATACGAGGTCGAATACCTCAAACGCCACGACGAAATCTGGCCTGAGATGCTGGAGGCTTTGCACGCTGCAGGCATCCGCAATTACAACATCTTTCGCCACGGCCTGACCCTGTTCGGCTTTTTTGAAACCGATGATCTAGAGGCCACAAAAGCCTATCTGCGCACATCCGAGGTGGACAAGCGTTGGGGCGAATGGATGGCACCGATCATGAAAATCGAAGTCGACCCCACCACCAACTACCCGTATTTGCTGCCAAAACAGTTCTATATGGCCTGATCACGCCTTGATCCGCGCCCCTGTCGGATCATACAGCGGCGTCAGGTGCAGTCGCGCTGGCACGCGCTCTGCGGCGACCTCCAGCTCATAGCTTCCGCTGGCCATAAATGCCGCATCGACGCCTTTGCTGCGGACATAGCCATAGCCAATCGGCTTTTTGATCGTATGGCCAAAACCCCCGGACGACAGCCACCCCACCCGCTCGCCGTTGCGATAGATTGTTTCCCGTCCTAGCAAAATCACGCTCGGATCATCGACAGTAAACGCCGCCAATCGCTTGTTCACCCCGCTCGCGATCTGCGACTCCAATGCAGCGCGGCCCAGAAAATCCAAACCCGACTTCATCTTGCAGGCCCAAAGCAAACCAGCCTCAACGGGAGTGTGGTCCGGCCCGATATCCGCGCCCCAAGCGCGATACCCCTTTTCCAGCCGCAATGTCTCAATCGCCCGGTAGCCTGCGTTGACCACGCCGCCGCCCGCCATCAGCGCCTCATATACCGTCACCGCCACGTCGGTCGGCATGTGCAATTCCCAGCCAAGTTCGCCGACATAGGTGACGCGCAGGGCCAGAACCGGGCAGCCCGCCACCGAAATCTGCCGCGCTGTGCCAAACGGAAACCCGATATTCGACAGATCATCCGGGCAAACCCGCGTCAGAACCGCGCGCGCATCCGGCCCCATCAGCGACAACACCGCCGAGCCAGAGGTCACATCGACCAACTGACAGTTGCCAGTCAGATTGCGGCTGATCCAGTCGAAATCATGCGTCGCAAATCCTGTTCCGGTAACGATATAGAATTCATCCCACGCCCGCCGCACCACGGTCAGATCAGCTTCGATCCCACCGCGCACATTTAGCATCTGGGTATAGGTCAACGACCCAACCGGGCGATCAATATTTCCTGCGGCTATATAACTCAACGCTTTAGCAGCATCTGGCCCTTTCAGCACAAACTTTGCAAATGACGATTGATCTATCAGCACAGCACCATTGCGGCACGCCAGATGCTCGCGCCGCACCTGGTCCCACCAACCGGGGCGCTGATAGGAGTAAACATCCTTCGCCACCTCGCCAACTGACAGATCGGCGAACCAATTTGGCCGCTCCCACCCCAGTTTTTCGCCAAAGCAAGCGCCAGCCGCCTGCAAATGCCCATACAAAGCCGAGCGCCGGGTTGGCCGCGCCGAGGTCATCTCCTCGGAAGGCCAAGCGATTGTGTAATGTTTGCCGTAAGCCTCCAGCGTCCGCGTGCGCACCCAATCTGTCGATTGATGCACGCGGCCAAAGCGGCGAATGTCGACCGGCCAAAGATCATAGGGCGCTTCACCCTTCGCCGCCCATTCCGCCAGCGCCATGCCTGCACCGCCCGCGCTGGCAATGCCAAAAGCGTTAAACCCTGCACCCACATAGAAATTCTTCAACTCCGGCGCTTCGCCCAAGATAAAGTTGCCATCCGGCGTGAAGCTTTCCGGTCCGTTCAGCAACTGCTTCACCCCGGCATGCTCCAACGCAGGCACCCGCGCGATCGCATCCGCCATGAACTGGCTGTAATGGTCGTAATCCGAGGTCAGCAGATCGAAATGAACCCCCTCAGGGATGCCTTTGACCGCCCAAGGTTTCGGGTTCGGCTCGTAGCCCCCCCAGACCAGTCCGCCAACATCTTCTTTCCAATAGGTCAAGCGATCCGGGTCGCGCAAAGTCGGCAAGCCCGGTGTAACCCCTTCAATACGCTCGGTAATCATATACTGATGCTCGACCGAAACCAGCGGCACATTCACCCCCACCGACCCTGCCAGCACCCGCGTCCACTGCCCCGCGCAGCAGATCACCTTCTCACATTCAATCACACCAAACGGAGTTTCCACGCCCCTGATCCGACCATCTTCGACAATCACGCGGCTCACCGGCGTGTCCTCAAAGATCTTCACCCCCGCCATCCGCGCGCCTTTGGCCAAGCTTTGCGTGATGTCCGAAGGGTTTGCTTGCCCATCGGTCGGCAGGTAAGCCGCCCCCACCAGATCCTCAATCGTCATAAGCGGCCACAGATCCTGCGCCTCTTGCGGGGTCAGAAGATGCATCTCTAGCCCGAACGATTTCGCCGTTGTCGCCTGCCGCTTCACTTCCGTCCAGCGCGCCTCATTACAGGCCAGACGCAGGCCGCCGTTCATTTTCCATCCCGTCTGCAAGCCGGTCTCTGCTTCCAGACGTTTGTACAACTCAACCGAATATCCTAACAATTGCGTGATATTAGCCGAAGTTCTTAACTGCCCGACCAGGCCCGCCGCATGAAACGTGGTGCCCGAAGTCAGCTTTTTACGCTCCAGCAAAACCGTGTCGGTCCAACCCAATTTGCCCATGTGATAGGCCGTCGAGCAGCCAATAATGCCGCCACCGATGATGACCACGCGCGCGGTAGAGGGAAGATCGACCATGTTATCCTCGGGTGTTTTCAAAGGCGGCGTAGGCCGCGCGGTATGTCGCCAGGTTTTTCGCAGTATAGCCAGCATAGTCGAATTCAAGCGCCGAGTAGATTTCGGAAACCATGCTCCACAAAGTTTCGCGCAGCGCAGCAGCGGCCTTCATCGCCTTGTATTTGCGCCATAAATCGGCATCCGGCGGACGGCTAAAGTATCGCTCCAACATGCGCGCCTCTTGCGCCGTATTCAGGCTGTTGTTCGCAGCCAAACCGCCGAGATCAAACAAGGGCGAGTTGAACCCGGCATAATCCCAGTCGATTAACCACATGCGGGTGCCATCATGGATAAAATTCGCCGGAAGCAGATCGTTGTGGCCGAAAACCAGATCAATTTGTCCGACGGCAGCTTCCAAAACCGCCGCATCGGCCATCAATGCGGGCAAAGCCGAAACATAGCGCGAGCGCGCCGCGCGCAGCGTTGCCGCGTAGTCGCGCAGGACCTGAAACACCCAAAACGCCAGGCTCGCGCCGCGCAAATGCTGCGGTATGCCGCGATGCGCAAGCATCAGCAGATCCAGCGATTGCTCCAGCACTGCATCGTCCGCGAAATCCGCAGCCGTCAACGTCCGCCCTTCGATAAAACCGATCACCAAAACGCCCGGCGCATGGTAAATCACCGGCGGCGACACCCCTGCGGCATAAGCCGCGATGCTGGCGGACAGTTCATTGAACCGCAAGATCTGGTGCAAAGGGATGTCATCACCGATCCGCACCACAACCTTTTGTATATCATCCTCGGCCACAAAATTCACATTGGTGATGCCACCGCCCAAGCGTTCAACCCGCACCGAGCCCTGCCAGATCGGCAGATTTTGCACCTTTTCCAGCGGAGTCATCGCCCCTCCTAGCGTTTGCCGTAGAACAATCCTACCACATGCTCGGCCTCTGCAAAGAACAACCAGCGCGCCGCAAATGCGCCGATCACGTGGCAAACCGCGGCCACCGCGAAGGCCCAAGGGCCGGCCGAAATCGCCAGCAAAACCGCAGGGATCACCGCCGCCAAAGCCAGTGCAATCGCCCGCAACCTTTGCGCGTGCTTGCGGCCGACCGCGAAAATCATCTCGCGCAGCAGATAATTGCCGGCAGTATGCGCTTGCTCGAAGACGGTCACCTCACCGATGCGGTCCAGCCCGGTTGCAGTGCCCAAACTTTGCGCCTTTCGCGCGAACTGGCCATCACCGACTTGCCAGATTGCAAGTAAAATCAACGCCAAAGCGGCCAGAAAAATCGGCGCAAAGCTTTGCGCGGCAAGCACCGCCCCCCCTGCCAGCGCAAAGCCCAAGAACATCACCGGCGTTAACCAATGATGCCAGCGCGGCACCGCCTTGATCTGCGTGTAGATCATCGAAGTGGTCAAAACTGTGGCCAGAGCCAGCACGCCCCCCACCATCCCAATCGCGCGCGGCCAACCCAAGCCGAGCCAATCCGACAGCGCCATCGGCGCGCAGATCAGCAATGCCGCGACCGATGCCCAAGCCTCACGGCTAAGCCAGCTCGTGCGCCATTGCGTGAATGCCCGCCATGCGCGCCCGGGGTTGCCAAGGTGAAAAGTGGACGCCAAAAGACCAATAATCGCAAGAGCATAGCCCATTCCCCACCACAGAAACGCGGTCCAACCCATGGCCTGCGCAAAGCCCAGACCAAGAAAGAACAACAGGCCAAATCCCGCGCCAGACAGCACCGAAAATACAATAACCGAGGGTGCCGGATTCATCAGATCTTCCCCAATACGCGGTCAAGCCAGCCGACAAAACCGCTCACCTTGATGTCCAGCAGCGGCGCCAGCACGCTGGCCTCGTGGCGCACATCTTTCTTGCGCGGCGGCAGATACCGGTTAACCGGCTTGGTGCCCAGATCGGGCATCAAAGCATAGCCACCACGTTCCGCGCTCAGGCGGCTGACCTTACTATCGGGGTCGGCAAAATCGCCAAAATGCCGCGCACCGGTCGGACAGCCACGCACGCAGGCCGGTTCGCGGTCTTCCTCGGGCAAGTTTTCGTTGTAAATCCGGTCAACGCATAGGGTGCATTTCTTCATCACACCCGCCGCCGCGTCCATCTCGCGCGCGCCGTAGGGGCAGGCCCAGGCGCATAATCCGCAACCAATACAGGCGTCCTCGTTCACCAAAACGATGCCATCTTCACTGCGTTTATAGCTGGCTCCGGTTGGGCAGACTGTGACGCAAGGCGCATCCTCGCAATGCAGGCAGGAACGTGGGAAATTGATCGTTTGTGCTGCGCCCTCAATGGGTTGTACGGCATAGCTGTGAACGCGGTTTAAGAACACCCCGGAAGGCTCTGCGCCGTAAGGGTTTTGATCCGACAAAGGAGCTCCGTAGCCCTGATCATTCCAGCCCTTGCAGGCCGTGACGCAAGCCTGACAGCCAACGCAGGTATCCAGATCAATCGCCAAACCCAACCGTTTTTCGGTGGAAACTGGTAAACTGGTCATGCCCGTTCCTTCCCTTGCGGCACCACATGCGGGATCGGCCCGAAGCTTGGCTCAGATTGCGCCCTTGGGTCCACCCGTTCAATCCGCACCCGCAGATCGAACCAAGCGGCTTGGCCGGTGACGGGATCAGAGTTCGACAGCCGCGCGCCATCGCCCTTATCTGGCAGCAACTCGGATATCAGATGGTTCAGCAGAAATCCGGTGGTGGCCTCGGGTGCGGCATCATCCAGCGCCCAAGCGCCCTTGCGTTTGCCAATCGCGTTCCAAGTCCAGACGGTGTTTTCATTCAGCGCCGCCATATGCGCGACGGGCACCGTGATGCCGCCATTGGGCGAGATCACGCGGGCATAATCGCCTTCGCTAAAGCCTTGTTCTGTCCAGATTTTCGTCGGCAGATACAGATAGTTCGTGCCCCGGATCTGGCGCAGCCACGCGTTCTGACTGCCCCAGGAATGGTACATATCCATCGGCCGCTGGGTGATCGCATGCACCGGATAGCCCCAGCCCGAAGCCTCAAGATCGCCAAACGGCGGATACCAGATCGGCAGCGGGTCCATCGCCTGTTTCAGCCGCGCGCGCAAATGATCGGGCGGTTGAATCGCCCCCAAACCTTCGGCGGCGGCCTGAAACTTGCGCATCGGTTCCGACCAGATCGAGAACAGATAGGGCTGCGGGGTTTCATAGAACGAGGTTTTCACCGCCCAATCCTGATAGGCCATGTTCCACGGCTTGTAGAACGCCGCCTCTTCCGGCACATGGGCTTGATAAAACCCGCCGTTTTCGATGTAGCGTGCCAGCTGATCGGGGTTGGCATCGCCGCGCCCCTCAGCCGTGCCATCACCGCGAAAGCCTATCAGCGGCCCGACGCCGGGGCGGCGGATGTGGTTAACGATGTAATCGGCGTAATCCTTGTAGCGGGCAGTGCCGTCCGCATTAACCATCGGCGCCAGCCCCAACCGCGCGCCCAGATCCAGCAGCACCGACTGGAACGGCCGCACATCGCGGTCAGGCTCCACCACAGGCCAGCGGATCGAATCCCCTGCCGCATCGGGTTCGGAAATCGGGCGATCCAGCAACGAAATGCAATCGTGACGCTCGAGATACGTTGTGTCGGGCAGGATCAGGTCGGCATAGGCCACCATTTCCGACGCATAGGCGTCCGAATAGATGATCCGCGGGATGACATACTCGCCATCCACTTGATCTGTCAGCATTTCCATGACCTTAGCGGAATTCATCGAAGAATTCCACGCCATGTTCGCCATATACAAAAACAGCGTATCAATCTTGTAAGGGTCGCCCGCATGCGCGTTGGGGATCAGCATATGCATCAGCCCATGCGCCGAAAACGGGTTCTCCCATGTGAAGGCTTTGTCGATGCGAATGGCAGAGCCGTCTTCCTTCAGCGCCAGATTTTCCGGCCCGCGCACATAGCCCAAGTGCGGCCCAGACAAAGGCTTGCCCGGGGCTGTGACGAAATGCGGCGTCGGATGCGCCTCCATTGGTTTGGGATATGGCGGTTTCAGACGGTAGCCACCGGGAACCTCAACCGTGCCCAGTACGATCTGCAAAAGATGCAAAGCGCGGGCGGTTTGAAAGCCGTTGGAATGGGCGGAAATCCCGCGCATTGCGTGAAAACTGACGGGCCGTCCCGGCATCGTGGTGTGGAAATCGCCGCGAAAATCCGTCCAAGACTGGTTAATTTCAATAGCCTGATCAAACGCCACATGCGCCAGTTCGGCAGCCAGTGCCCGGATGCGATCCGCCGCGATGCCGCAACGCGAAGCCACCGCTTCCGGGGCATAATCGGGCGACAGATACCGCTCTGCCATATGCTGGAACACCGTGCGGTTGCCTTGATATGTAGCCCCCAGATCGGGCTGCACACCCTTGCCATCCCACGGCGCGGGCTGCCCGGTTTTGCGATCAATCACAAAGGGTTGGCTTTCGGCATTCTTGGCGATCATACCCTTTTCCGGGCCGTCCTCCACCACCAGCAAGGGCGCATTGGTGAACCGAGCAAGATACTCCAGATCGACCTTACCCGCCTCTAGCAAGCAATGGATAAGGCTGAGAATAAGCAAACCATCGGTGCCCGGAGTAATCCCGAGCCAATCATCCGCCACCGCATTGTAGCCCGTGCGAATAGGGTTAACGCCGATCACCCGCGCACCACGTTCTTTCAATCGCCCAAGGCCAATCTTGATCGGGTTGCTGTCATGATCTTCGGCCACGCCAAACAGCACGAACAGCTTGGTCCGCTCCCAATCCGGCTGGCCAAACTCCCAAAACGCGCCGCCGATGGTGTAGATGCCACCCGCTGCCATATTCACCGAACAAAACCCGCCGTGGGCTGCGTAATTCGGCGTGCCAAACGCCTGCGCCCACCAGCCGGTAAAGCTTTGCGACTGATCGCGCCCGGTGAAAAACGCCAGTTTCTCTGGGGCAGTTTCGCGCAAAGGTGCCATCCACGACACCGCCAAGGCCAACGCCTCGTCCCAGGAAATCTCTTCAAACGCGCCCGATCCACGTGGCCCGACCCGCCGCAAGGGTGCCCGCAACCGCGACGGCGCGGTCACCTGCATAATCCCCGAAGCCCCTTTCGCGCACAGCACGCCCTTGTTGATGGGATGGTCGCGGTTTCCCTCAATATAGCTGACTTTTCCAGAGGTTAGATGCACGTTGATGCCACAGCGGCACGCGCACATATAACACGTCGTCTTGCGAATTTCGTCCGAAACCAAGGGCGAGGTATCGATCTTCGGCTGAACTGTCATCATCCCCCCCCTGCGCCCTTTTGCAGGGCTTACCGCCAATCTTGACGGAAGTTTTTCGCCAAACAAGCCCGATTGCGACACATCGTCACGACAAATGCAGCAAAGCCGGAAAATCTTTCGCAAGCAGCGCCATTGCATCCGCTGCAATCGCGCGTTCTTCCTCAGCCGCCACGATATGCACCGCACACGGCCCCGCCCACGCCAGACCATCGACAATCCGCCCGCGCACCAGCGCATCATTCTCGCCAATCCCGCCGGTAAAAGCGATGCCGTCAAGCCCGCCCATCGCCGCGATCATCGAACCAGCATGACGCACCGCCCAATAGCAGAAATGCTCAACCGCAAACGCCGCCTCGGCCGTGCCCGCGCCGTGCAACGCCCGCATGTCGCTGTGACCGCCCAAGCCCAACAAGCCACTTTCCCGGTTCAAAATCCGCGAGGCCGCATCAACGCCGTGCAATTCGGCCAACCGCAGCACCGCATTGCCATCCATGCCGCCCGACCGCGTGCCCATCGTGATGCCATCCAGCGGCGAATAGCCCATCGTCGTCGCCACCGAAACGCCCGCCTTGATCGCGCAAAGCGAAGCACCATTGCCAAGATGCAGCGCCAGCAGCCGATCCGGCAGCGCCCCCAAATCCCGCAACTGCCGCACCAAACCGCCATAGCTGATGCCGTGAAAGCCATAGCGCCGCAGTCCACGCGCCCGCTCTGCCGCAGGCAAGGCATAGGCCACCGCTACCGCCGGATTGCTGGCGTGAAACGCGGTGTCAAAGCTGGCAAACTGCGGCAGATCGGGGGCCAGCGCGCCCAGCGCCCGTATCGCCGTCAGATTGCCGGGGTTGTGCAGCGGTGCGAGCGGCACGCAAGCCTCAATCTGCGCGATCACTTCAGGCGTCACCCGCGCTGGCTTCACCAACGCCTCGCCGCCATGCACTACGCGATGCGCCGCAGCCGTCAGATCGGCCAAAGCCACGCCCGGCTGCGCCATCGCCTGAAACGCCAGTGCCAAAGCGGCTTGATGATCGCGCGCAAAGCAAGCCTGATCGACCACGCCGATCTTCAGCCGTCCCGCGCCGCCAATCTCGGTCACCGATCCGGTCAGCACCGCGTGCAAACTTGCGTCAAACACCGCCAGCTTGATCGAGGATGACCCGGCATTGACCACCAACATCATCTCAAAGCACCGCCTTGATCAGCCCCAAAGCCGCCAGTCCCGCCAGCAGCACAATCGCAAAGCGACGGAAGTCTTTCGGATCGGTGTTCAGAAAATGCCGCGATCCCAACCAGTTGCCCAAAAACGTCAGCGGCAGCGCTGCCAAAGACGCCCAAAGCGTGTCCCATGTCACCAGCCCATGCCACCAATACAATGGCGCGGAATACAGATCGAGCAGCGGAAAGAACGCGATCAACGTGGCACGAAACGTCGCCGCTTGCATCGGCTGCGCCGCAAAGAATGCTGCAATCGGCAAGCCACCCATCCCCGGTGCATTGGCCAGCCCCGAGACGACACCCGCCGCCAAATTGCCCGTGCCCCGCACCTCGGATTTAAGCCGCCACCCCGCCAGAAGCACGCCGCACATCACCAGAATATAGACCGAAATCACCGCCCGCGCGGCTTCTTCGCTGATCCCCGTCAACGCCCACAGCCCCAAAGGCAGGCCGACAACCGCCCCCGCCAGCATCAGCCAAACCCTGCGCCAATCGACATCCGCACCGATGCCGCGCGCGGCTTGCAGGCTCATCGCGGTTTCCAAGATCACCACAACCGCCACGAAATGCAGCGGGTTGGTGACCACGCCAGAGGCCGCAATCACCATCGCCGAATATCCGAAACCGGAATAACCCCGGATGAAGGCCGCGACCAGAATCGCAACCCCCATCCAGATCGACGCCCCCAGCCCCAGATCAAACGGCATCAGACAATCTGCTTGCGCATATCGGCGGCATCAATCCCCGCCACCGCCACAGGTTTCTTCATCGCATCACGGCGGAACGGCTCGCCCAGTTCCTGATTGATCATCGCCTCAATCAGCGTGGTCTTGCCCGCCTTTTGGTCGATGATGGCTTGGCGCAACGCCGCCGTAAGTTCGTCCATCGTGCGCGCCACAACACCCTGCAGCCCGCAAGCCTTTGCAATCCCGGCATAAGACACTTGCGTGTCCAATTCGGTGCCGACAAAGTTATCGTCATACCACAGGGTCGAGTTGCGCTTCTCCGCCCCCCATTGATAGTTGCGGAATACCACTTGCGTGATCGCAGGCCACTCACCCCGACCAATCGCGGTCAATTCCGTCACCGCAATGCCAAACGCGCCATCGCCCGAAAAGCCTACCACCGGCACATCCGGGCAGCCGATTTTCGCGCCAACCACCGAAGGCAGACCATAGCCACAAGGCCCGAACAAACCGGGTGCCAGATATTTCCGCCCCGCCTCAAACGTCGGATAAGCATTGCCAATCGCGCAATTGTTGCCGATGTCCGAAGAAATAATCGCCTCTTTCGGTAGCGCCGCCTGAATAGCCCGCCACGCCATCCGCGGGCTCATCCAATCCGGTTTCGCCGCCCGCGCCCGCTGATTCCAGCTGGTGCCCGCGTCGTCATCCTCATGGTCCATGCTGGACAAAGCCTGCAGCCACCCCGATTTCGTCTGCGCAATCCTGGCTTTGCGTTCGCTGCGCGCATGGTCACCAGCGGTAGAGGCCAACCGCGCCAAAACCGCCTCGGCGACCTTTTTAGCGTCGCCGACAATGCCAACAGTCACCTTCTTCGTCAACCCGATCCGATCAGGGTTAATATCGACTTGGATGATCTTGGCCTGTTTAGGCCAATAGTCCAGCGCGTATCCGGGAAGCGTTGAGAACGGATTCAATCGGGTACCCAGACAGAGTACCACATCCGCCGCAGAAATCAACTCCATTGCCGCCTTGCTGCCGTTATAGCCCAACGGCCCGGCAAACAGCGGATGGCTGCCCGGAAACGCATCGTTGTGCTGATAACCGACACAAACCGGCGCATCCAAGCGCTCGGCCAGCGCCATACTGGCCGGAATTGCCCCGCCCAACACCACGCCCGCCCCATTCAAGATCACCGGAAACTTCGCCGACGACAGCAATTCTGCCGCCGCAGTGATCGCCGCTTCCCCACCCGACGGCCGCTCAAATTCCACAATCGCAGGCAAATCAATGTCGATCACCTGAGTCCAATAATCCCGCGGCATGTTGATCTGCGCCGGGGCCGAGGCCCGCTTGGCATTGATGATCACCCGGTTCAGCACTTCCGCCACGCGGCTTGGGTCGCGCACCTCTTCCTGATAGGCGACCATATCGGCAAACAAAGCCATCTGCTCGACCTCTTGGAATCCCCCCATCCCAATCGTCTTGTTCGCAGCCTGTGGCGTCACCAACAACAGCGGCGTGTGGTTCCAATACGCCGTCTTCACCGCCGTCACAAAGTTGGTAATCCCCGGCCCGTTCTGCGCGATCATCATGCTCATCTTGCCAGTGGCGCGGCTATAGCCATCCGCCATCATCCCGCCCGAGCCTTCATGCGCGCAGTCCCAAAACGTAATCCCCGCACGCGGAAACAGATCCGAAATCGGCATGAACGCCGAGCCGATGATGCCAAACGCATGTTCGATGCCATGCATTTGCAGCACTTTGACAAAGGCTTCTTCCGTGGTCATCCGCATGGCACATCTCCTGAAATCCAGTGGCTAAACCCGTTCTACCCGCCGCAAGACTCCCGCCTTAGGGCCAGAGACAAAACCCTCATAAGTCCAGAGCCGCATTTCATCTGTTCACAAATATTCCGGGGTCCGGGGCTGGCCCCGGCGGCTCGCCCCGCAATCTCAGGCCCCCCGAATAGCCCGCCCGATCCGCGCGATCCCTTCCGGTATCTTCGCGGGCGAGATCGACGAATACCCAAGCCGATAGAAATTCTTCGGCGCCTGCTCGGGCGCGAAAAACGCCCGCCCCGGTTCGATCAAAACGCCTTCCGCCCGCAACCCCTCAGCCAGCACTTCGGTATCGACCCCGGCAGGCGCGCGCATCCAGAAACTCGATCCGCCAAAGCCGCCCTGCCCGGCCACCGCTAACCCGTTGTCGCGGATCGCTTCTTCCATCACCTGACGTCTGCGCCGATACGCATTGCGCATCCGGTTGATCAGCGCATCGTAATGGCCAAGGCTTAGGAAATACGCCACCGTGCGCTGAATATGCCCCGGCGGATGCCGCAGCATCATCAAGCGCAGCGCCCGCGCCTCGCGGATAAAACTCGCAGGTCCCACCAGATAGCCCAACCGCATCCCCGGAAACACCGATTTAGAGAACGACCCGGCATAGATCACCCGCCCCTCGCTATCCAAAGACTTCAGCGCAGGCGAGACCGGCTTCAGGAACGACATCTCGAACTCATAATCATCCTCGACGATCACAAAATTCTCACGCGAGGCCGCCTCCAACAAAGCCAACCGCCGCTCCAGCGGCATCGTCGCATTGGTGGGGCATTGATGCGACGCGGTGGTGAACACCACATCCACGCCCTTCGGCAACCGATCCGGCGGCAATCCATCAGCATCGACATCCACCGAGATCACCTCGCTTCCCGAAGGCGCCAACACACCGCGCAAACCGGAATAGCCCGGATTTTCCACAGCCGCCCGCCGGCCGGCCCCAAGCAACACGGCCGTGGTGATCCATAACGCGTTCTGCGCGCCCATCGTCAACAACACCTCGTCTTCCCGCGCCGCAATGCCGCGCCGGGGCAGGATGGATCGCAGCAAATGCTCGATCAACAGCGGATCATCGCGGTCATACATATCAGAGGTCAGCGCCGCGAAATCTTTGCGCCCCAATGCGCGCAGCGCGCACAAACGCCAGTTCTGATGATCAAACAGGCTGGCATCGGCCTGACCATATATGAACGGAAACTGATAATTCTCCCAGTCTAGCGGCCGCTTTACGGTTGCCAGTCGCGAAAATCGCCCGCCCGTGAGTGCCGCAAAATCGACCCCTTCCGCCCGTGGCGCGCGCGCTTGCAATTCCGGCGCGCGCGGCGCGTTCTCAGAGATGAAATACCCCGACCGTCCCCGCGCCATCAGATAATCGGCACTGACCAATTCGGCATAAGACAGGGTCACTGTGATGCGGCTGATGCCCAGATGCTCGGCCAACCCCCGCGACGACGGCATCTTCTGCCCCGCCCGAAACCGCCCCGATAGCACGCCTTCCGTCACCATTTGCCGGATACGTTGCTGCAAAGTGCCGCGCCCGGCGGGAGGCAGCACGAAAGCTTCGGCAGGGATCGACATTCTGGCCTCATGACGGCGGATCGGTTGGACTTATAGGCCCGCGCCCCCACTACAAAGTCAAGCGATCCGGGCCAGTGTGGAAGCCTCCGGCGGGAGTATTTCAAAAAGAGCAACTGCAAGGGATTTGCTCTTTCCTAAAAACGCATGCTTTGCTGGCAACGCGCGCGCAGATCGCAAAAACCCCGCGCCAGTCGTGGCACGGGGTTAAAGAGAAAGCGCAAATTTTAGCTAAAGTTTAGCCAAAAACCGTGGTCAGCGCGTTATCAATAGCACCGGTGATCTGGTCGATATCATCCGGCGTGGCGATCAGCGCAGGCGACAAGCACAATGTGTTGTTCAGACCGGGGATCGAGCGGTTGGTCATGCCGATGATCACGCCCTGCGCATTGCAGGCGGCGACCACGGCGGCGACTTTCTTTTCATCCATCGGTTCTTTGGTCACACGGTCCGCCACCAGTTCTGCGCCGCAGAACAGGCCCTTGCCGCGCACATCGCCGATGACTTTGTGCTTTTCCATCAGCGCATGCAGATTATCCATCACCCGCGCACCCATCTTCAGGGTGTTGTCGAGCAAGCCTTCATCCTCGATGATCCGCATGTTTTCCAGCGCAGCCGCGGGGCCAGCGGTGCAGCCGCCAAAGGTCGAGATATCGCGGAAATACGACAGGTGATCGCCCGCATCCTTGAACATATCAAACACTGCTTCGGTGGTGACGGTGCAGGAAATCGCCGCATAGCCCGAGGCCACGCCCTTCGCCATCGTCACGAAATCTGGCTTGATGCCGTAATGCTGGTAGCCAAACCAAGTGCCAGTGCGGCCCACACCGCAGACCACTTCGTCGATATGCAGCAGGATGTTGTATTTCTTGCAGATTTCCTGAACCCGCTCCCAATAGCCTTGCGGCGGGGTGATCACGCCACCGCCTGCGGTCACAGGCTCCAGCACCAGCGCGCCGATGGTATCGGCACCTTCGCGCAGGATGACTTCTTCGATCGCATCGGCCGCACGCTCACCGTAGTTCTCGACATCCCACTGTTTGCGGTATTCCAAGCAATGCGGCACCATCACAAAGCCGTCCGGGTAGGGCCCATACTGCGCCGCCCGCTCCAACTGGCCGCTGGTCGCAAGCGTGCCGATGGTGGTGCCGTGATAATCCCGCTCGCGGTACAGGATCTTCCACTTTTTGCCGCCGTGATGCTTGTGCGCGATCTGGCGCACCATCTTGTAGACTTTCTCGTTGGCTTCCGAGCCCGAGTTGGAATAGTAAACGCGGGAAAGCCCCGGCATTTTCGAGATCAGCCGTTCAGCAAACAAAGCGCCGGGGATCGAGCCGCCGACACCCGCAAAATAGTTCATTTTCAACAATGTATCGCGCACCGCATTGGCGATGCTTTCACGGCCGTAGCCGACGTTGACGGTCCAGACCGCGCCCGACACCGCGTCGATATATTCCTTGCCGCGCGCATCCCAGACCCGCAGGCCGCGGCCCTCGACGATGATGCGGGGGTCAACATCCGGCGTCTCATAGCCCTTGTGCTGGCTCAGATGGTGCCAGACATGCGCCTTGTCAGCCGCCACTACTGCGGAAATATCATTGGCGTTTGTATAGCCTTGCATGGCCGACCTCATGTTTTGCCAACCGCCCTGTGCGGTCTGAATTGGCGCTATAATCCGGGATAGCGCCGCATCTTCTTATGTCCAGACGTGCAGGGCCGATAAGGCCAGCCGCCACTATGCCATTTCCGCATAGTCCTGTGCGGTCTTCTCAATATCATGGCAGCGCGCAATCGGCTAAAACTTGCGCAAATCGGGGAGAATATCATGGGCCGCTCTGTCATCGTGCACGAGAATTTCCTGCGCCGGGTCGCTGCGCGTGACTTTCCACCGGGCAATCCAGCAACAGGCCCGCTGTCCCCCGAAGACGCTGTTGCCGCCTACCGTGCTGCCTGCACCAGCCGCGCCCTTGACCGCACCTCGCGCGAGATGCAGCGGCAGGGCACCGGCTTTTACACCATCGGATCGTCGGGCCACGAAGGCCTCGCAGCGGTGGCGCTTGCCCTGCGCCCCACCGACATGGCCTTTCTGCACTACCGCGACGCCGCTTTTCAGATCGCCCGCGCGGGCCAGGTGCCGGGGCAAACCATCGCCTATGATATGCTGCTCAGCTTCGCGGCCTCGTCGGATGACCCGATCTCGGGCGGTCGTCACAAGGTGCTGGGCAGCAAAGCCCTGAACATCCCGCCGCAAACCTCGACCATCGCGTCGCATCTGCCCAAAGCCGTCGGGGCCGCCTATGCCATTGGCGCTGCCAAGAAAAACCGCCCCGAACACGCGCAACTGCCCGAGGATGCCATCGTCTATTGCTCTTTCGGCGACGCCTCTGCCAATCATTCCACCGCCCAAGGTGCCTTCAACGCCGCTGGCTGGACCTCCTATCAATCCCTCCCCCTCCCCCTGCTGTTCGTCTGCGAAGACAACGGCATCGGCATTTCCACCAAAACCCCCACCGGCTGGATCGCCAATTCCTTCCGCCACCGCCCCGGCCTGAAGTATTTTCACGCCAACGGCCTTGATATCTACGACACCTACAAGGTCGCGCAAGAGGCCGCCGATTACGTCCGCACTCGCCGCAAGCCCGCCTTCCTGCATCTGAAAACCATCCGCCTTTACGGCCACGCGGGCGCAGACATGCCCACCACCTACCTGCCAAAGGAAGAAGTCGAGGCCGAAGAGGCCCATGATCCCCTCCTCCACATGGTCCGCCAACTCGACGCCAGCGGCGCCCTGCCCGCCGCCGAAGCCCTGCAAATCTACACCGACACGAACGACCGCATCACCCGCATCGCAGCCGAGGCCACCACGCGCCCGCATCTGAAAACCGCCGCCGATGTCATGGCCGCCATCATCCCGCCGCATCGTCCCTGCAAACCCAGCAACGGCCCTACCCCCGACGCCCGCGCAACCGCGTTCGGCAGCGATCTGAAGCAGATGGCAGAGCCGCAAATCATGTCGCGCCTGATCAACTGGGCCTTGACCGATCTGATGCTGACCCACCCGGAAATCGTGATGATGGGCGAAGACGTTGGGCGCAAAGGCGGCGTCTACGGCGTCACCCAAAAGCTGACCCAGCGCTTTGGCCAAGCCCGGATGATCGACACCCTGCTCGATGAACAGTCGATCCTTGGCCTCGCCATCGGCATGGCGCAAAACGGCTTCATCCCGTTCCCCGAAATCCAGTTCCTCGCCTATCTGCACAACGCCGAAGACCAGCTTCGAGGTGAGGCTGCCACTTTGCCGTTCTTCTCCAACGGTCAATACTCCAACCCGATGGTGCTGCGCATCGCGGGGCTGGGCTACCAAAAAGGCTTCGGCGGCCATTTCCACAATGACAATTCCGTAGCCGTGCTGCGCGACATTCCCGGTCTGATCCTCGCCTGCCCGTCAAATGGCGCTGATGCCGCCAAAATGCTGCGCGAATGTGCGCGTCTGGCGCGCGAAGAACAGCGGCTTGTGGTGTTCCTTGAACCCATCGCCCTCTACCCGATGCGCGATCTGCACGCCGACAAAGACGGCCTCTGGATGCAGCGCTACCCTGCGCCCGATGAGGTCATCCCCTTTGGCGAGGTTGGCATCCACGGCGACGGCACCGACCTTGCCATCGTCACTTTCGGCAATGGCAATTACCTGTCGCATCAAGCTCTTGCCCAGATTACCGCCGCAGGCATCAAAGCCCGCATCATTGATACCCGCTGGCTGTCGCCCTTGCCAAAAGACGCGCTGACTGCCGCCGTTCAGGGCTGCAAACACATCCTGATCGTCGACGAAACCCGCCACTCCGGCGGCGTCGCAGAGGCCCTGATGGCGCATTTCCACGAAACCTCCCCGGCAAAACTGGCCCGCCTGACCGCCGAGGACAGCTTCATCGCCACCGGCCCCGCCTATGCCGCCACCATGCCATCGGCCGCCAGCATCACCGCCGCCGCATTGGAGCTGTGCCAATGAAAAAAGCCGTCCTGATTTGCCCCGGCCGTGGCACCTATACCAAGACTGAACTGGGCAGCCTTGCCCGTTTCCCAAGGCCCGATCTGCTGGCGCATTTCGACGCCCGCCGCACGGCGCTCAGCCAAGAAACCCTGACTGCTCTAGATAGCGCCGCCACCTATTCGGTCGCAAAACACACCCGCGGCGACAACGCTTCGGCGCTGATCTACGCCTGCACCTTGGGGGATAGCCTCACCTTGCAAGGCGTTGACATCGTGGCAGTAACCGGAAATTCGATGGGCTGGTACTCAGCGCTCGCCTGCGCAGGCGCGCTGACACCCGAGAACGGATTTGAGGTCGTCAACACCATGGGCACGCTGATGCAGCAAAGCCTGATCGGCGGCCAGGTCATCCATCCGTTTGTGGACGAAAACTGGCACCCCAACCCCATGCGCAAGGCCGAATTGCTGGCCATCGCCACCGAAATCAATACCCGACCCGACCACATCTTAGCCCCGTCCATCGACCTCGGCGGCATGTTGGTGCTGGCAGGCAATGAGGCTGGCCTGAAAGCCTTCGAATCCGCCGTTCCGTCCGAGCAGGGTCGCTTCCCGATGCGTCTGGCCAATCACGCCGCCTTCCACACCGCGCTGCAAGCCCCGGTCGCCGCACAAGGCCGCGCCGCTTTGCCCGAAAGCCTGTTCAGCCAGCCGCAAAAACCGCTGATCGACGGGCGCGGCCAGATCTGGTGGCCGGGATCGGCGCGCACTGCCGCCCTTTACGACTACACCCTTGGCCATCAGGTGACCGAGCCCTACGATTTCACCGCCGCCATCCGCACCGCCGCCCGCGAATTTGCCCCCGATCTGTTCATCATCGCAGGCCCCGGCACGACACTCGGCGGGGCCGTGGCGCAAAGCCTGATCCTGTCGCATTGGCAGGGCATGGCCAGCAAACAGGATTTCCAATCTCGCCAGACCGAGGCTCCGCTGATGATCTCGATGGGCCTGCCCCAGCAACGTGCGCTTGTCACCTGAAACCCCGCCGCCCCGGACGTGATCCGGGGCCTCCGATCACACCACGAGGCCCCGGATCACGTCCGGGGCGGCGTGGCCGATGGGACAAAGGTTAAGCAAAGATGAATCACCCCCACCTAACCCCTTGATTTGATATCAGGCTGTCTTCTGTCCACGCGTGGACACATCCTTCGCCGCGATATGCCCGGCCAGATACTCCGCATCACCCCAGACCCCCCAGATGAACGGCGAGGCCCGCCGCGCCAGCCACGGCAGCCCCAGAAAATACAAGCCCGGCACGCCCGAGACGCCGCGATCATGCGCAGGCCGCCCCTGCGCGTCAAAAGCATCCACCTGCAACCACCCGAAATCGAGCGCAAACCCGGTGGCCCAGATGATCGAAGTCACGCCCTCCGCCGCCAGATCCAGCGCCAGAATTGGATGCGTCACACAATCCGGCTCCGGCCCGATCAGCTTCGCCTCTTCTTCCAGCGGCAAATCCAGTCCATGCTCGACCGCGAAAGCATCCGCCAGCGCCAGAGTGGCCAGATAGTTCTCATTCCCCGCCCGCACGTTGCGCCCCAGATCATCGCCAACCGCCAGCACCCCATCCCGATACGCCCCAACCCGCCCCAGCAAGGTCATCCCCTGCGCCGCCAGATCGTGGAAATCCACCGTATGCCCGCCATAAGCCCCCGAAACCGCGATCGTGATATGCTCGGTCCCCGGCGTCTTCACCTTCTGCTCCCACTGCCCCAGCACACCCAGCCACCAGCAGAAATCGCGGCCGCGATAGCTGCGCGGCGGCCGATCATGCGGCCCCACCGACAAAAACACCTTACGCCCCGAGCGGTTGATCTCGTCCGCAATCTGCGACCCAGACGACCCCGCCCCCACCACCAAAACCGCACCGTCAGGCAGTTGCCCCGGATTGCGGTAAGCGTTGGAATGCATCTGCACGATGCCGGCACTTTCCGGCACCAAGGTCGGGATCAACGGCTTCTGAAACGGCCCCGTCGCCACCACCACATTGCGCGCCCTGACTTGCCCCGCCGAGGTTTCTGCAACAAATCCCGCGCCATCCTGAACCAGCGATGTCACCGCAACCCCGCAGCGGATCGGCGCCGCGATCTGCTCGGCCACACCTTCGAAATACGCCACGATGTCGTGCTTGCTGGCAAAAGAATCCGGGTCCAGCTTATCAAACTTGCGGATCGGAAAACGGTCATGCCAAGCCGGACCATTCGCCACCAGCGAATCCCAACGCTCCGTGCGCCAACGCTCAGCAATCCGGTGCCGCTCCAGCACCAGATGACTCTGCCCGTGCGCCGACAACTGCGCGCTCATCGCAAGCCCCGCCTGCCCGCCACCAATCACCAGCGTGTCAACTGTTTCAGATGTCATCGCGCCGTTCCTTCAACTGCGGTGTCCAATGTTGCCCCGTCCTAGGCCAAGCCCGCGCCTGCGCAAATAAGGATTTCACGCAGCGTTGATTAGGCTAACCCGCAACCGGCATCGGCTTAAGCCCCGCCTAAGCAATGCTGAGCAAAACACTGATCGCCGCCCAGCGCATATTCGGGCAAAACCTGCGCAACGCTCTGGCCCCGGCCATCGCAATGCCTATCATGCCGCAACCGTCCCTAGCCACGAGCCAGCCATGAACCAGCACCAAACCCTTTCCCCCGCTGCCGAGCTGCACGCCAATGTCTCGGTGCCGTTCAATCAGGCGCATGCGATGCCGAAATCGGTCTACACCAGCGAAAGCTTTCTGGCGCAGGAACAAAAACACATCTTCGCACAAGACTGGCTCTGCGCCGGGCGCGCCGAAAGCCTGCCCAATCCCGGCGATTATCTGACCATGCAAATCGCAGGCGAGCCAGTGATCGTGCTGCGAGACCGCGACGGCGCAATCCGCGCGATGTCCAACGTCTGCCGCCACCGCATGTCCACGTTGCTGCACGGCCGGGGCAACACCCGCGCCATCGTTTGCCCCTATCACGCCTGGACCTATAATCTTGACGGCTCGTTGCGCGGCGCCCCCGCTATGGCGCTCAATGAAAGCTTCTGCAAACCCGACATCGCCCTGCCGCAAATTCGCTGCGAGGTTTGGTTAGGCTGGGTGATGGTCTCGCTGAACCCGGATGCCGTATCCCCCTCTATCGCCCTGAAAGACGTCGAAAATCTGGTCGGCTATCTTGATATGTCGACCTATACTGAAACCTTCCGCGAAGAATTCCGTTGGGCCACCAACTGGAAAGTTCTGGCCGAGAATTTCATGGAATCCTATCACCTGCCGGTCTGCCATTCTGGAACGATCGGCGGTTCGTGCGATCTGAACTTGATGACCTGCCCCGAAGGCACGACGGCCTTCAACTACCACTGGATCGTCAAAAACGACACAGTGCCGCTCGCCCTCGCCCATCCCAGCAACACGGCGCTGAAAGATGATCAACGCCGCATCACCTGGCTTTTGGCGATCTATCCATCGCTGCTGATTACGCTCACGCCGGGCTATTTCTGGTATCTGTCGCTGACGCCAGATGGTCCGGGCCATGTCAACGTGCTGTTCGGCGGTGGCATGTCCGCCGATTGGATGGCCGATCCCGCCGCCGCAGAAAACCTTGCCACGGTGAAAGCCCTGCTCGACGATGTGAATGTCGAAGACAAAGGCTGCACAGAGAAAGTCTATCGCGGCCTTTTGTCAGGCATGGCCACGCCGGGCCCGCTGTCCCACCTAGAGCGGCCAAATTTTGAATTCGCTCAATATCTTGCCAGCCGCATCCCGGCCTAATTCCCGCAACAGGACGCTCAAAATGACCATCACCCGCTACCGCAAGTTCAACACCAAAGTCACCTACCCCGAACAGAACCTGGATAACGACCTCTGCCATCTGGTTGCCACCCGCGGCGGAACCACTCTCTACTTCCGCGGTGCCTGCCCGCAGGATCTGGACACCGCCGAAAACCTCGGCAGCCACGACCCCGCTGAACAGGCCCATAAAGTCATGAGCAATATCAAACAGATGATCGAAGAAGCCGGTGGTCGGATGGAGCATCTGGTCAAGCTCGTCGTCTACCTCACCGACGTGCGCCACCGCGAACCCGTCTACCGGGTGATGGGTGAATATATCAAAGGCGTGCATCCGGTTTGCACTGGCCTCACCGTCGTAGCCCTTGCCCGCCCCGATTGGCTGGTCGAGATCGACGCCACCGCCGTGATCCCCGACTAAATGGATAAAACTTAGCTAAAAGTTTTCATCTGTTCACAAATATCCTCGGGGGTCCGGGGGCAGACAGCCCCCGGCCCTGCAGAAAAGGCACGCCATGACCTTCTCCCTCATCGCCCGCTGCGCCAAAACCGGCCAATTTGGCATGGTGATCTCCTCCTCCTCACCCGCCGTCGCCGCCCGCTGCGCCCATACACGCGCTGGGGTGGGCGCAGTCGCCAGCCAAAACATCACCGATCCCGCTTTGGGGCCCTTGCTGATGGATGAGCTGGCACGCGGCAGGCCCGCCGATCAGGCTTTGGCGGTTGTGATCAAGGACCGTCAACACATTGATTACAGACAGCTTCTGGTGATTGATCCACAGGGTCAAACCGCCATCCACTCCGGCGGCCAAGTCCTTGGTATCTGGGGTGAAGCACGCGGCAAAGACTGTGCAGCAGGTGGCAATCTTCTGGCAAACCCCACCATTCCAGCGGCAATGACCGCGGCGTTTGAAACCGCTAAGGGCCATCTTGGTGATCGCCTGATCGCCGCGTTAAGCGCCGGCTTGGCGGCGGGTGGCGAGGCTGGCCCGGTCCATTCGGCGGGGCTGAAAATAGCTGACAAGTTGGATTGGCCCTTGGTCGACCTGCGGATTGATTGGTCAGAGACGCCGATCCAAGACCTTGAAACTGCTTGGCAAATTTACCGGCCCCAGATGACGGCCTATGTCCAGCGCGCCGAAAATCCAACGCAAGCCCCGTCCTATGGTGTGCCGGGCGACGAATAACTTGGCAGCACGCACGCAATAGCTTAGCCTGTCCCTAACCCAGTTCGGACAAGCCAAATGCCACTCCGCTTTACCCTGCGCCAGCTTGAATACCTTGTCGCAGTTGGTGACAGCGGCTCAATCGCGCTTGCGGCGGAAAAAGTTAACGTATCCAGCCCTTCAATCTCGGCCGCGATCTCGCAGTTGGAGGCTGAATTTGGCTTGGCCTTGTTCGTGCGCAAACATGCGCATGGCTTGTCACTGACCCAAGGCGGGCGGCAATTCGTAGCGCAGGCCCGGCAGGTGCTGACCGAGGCAGGCCGCCTGAACGAACTTGCCAATCAGATCACCGGCAAGGTGCGGGGCCCGCTTTCCGTCGGCTGCCTTGTCACCTTCGCGCAGATGGTTTTGCCGCAGCTGCGCCTCAGCTTTGTGCAACAATTCCCGCAGGTTGATTTCACGCAAGTAGAGCTGAACCAGGTGGAGATCTTTGCCGCATTGCGCAGCGCTAATCTTGATATCGCCCTGACCTATGATCTTGATATTCCTGCTGATCTGAACTTCATCCCGCTTGTCACCCTGCCGCCCTATGCGGTGATGGCCCCGACGCATCCGCTTGGCCAGCGCGATCAGGTCACCCCGGGCGATCTTGCAGAATATCCGATGATCCTGTTGGATCTGCCGCTGTCCTCGGACTATTTTCTGTCGCATTTCACAGCGCAAAACCTGCGGCCCAGCATTGTCGAGCGCACCCGTGACATGGGCGTGATGCAGTCGATGGTGGCGAATGGCTTTGGCTATTCCATCGCCAACATCCGACCCTTGACAGATGCTGCCCCGGATGGCCGCCGCCTCCACTATATCCCTTTGGCAGGTGCGGTGCGTCCGATGAAGCTGGGGCTGGCCTTGGCCGACGGTGCCGGCATTTCGTTAACGGTGCAGGCCTTTATCGACCATGCACGCGCCAAGATCACCCTCAATTCCACCCCCGGCCTGCATCTGACAGTTCCCCGCAGCAGCTAAGTTTTAGCCTAACTCAGGCTTCACCTTTGCATCCTTTACGGCCGCCCCCGGCCTGCCAAAGATGTGCCACCCTACCCAAGAGGCCGGAAAATGCGCGACGCTCGCTATGACATTCTGTTTCAGCCGCAAAAGATCGGCCCGCTGACCGCAAAAAACCGATTTTATCAGGTTCCGCATTGCAACGGTGCGGGCTACCGCGACCCGTCTGCGGCGGCGGCGATGCGCGGCATCAAGGCAGAGGGTGGATGGGGCGTCATCTTCACCGAGCAGACCGAGATGCACCACAGCTCTGAAATCACGCCATTTATCGAACTGCGGCTGTGGGAAGATCAGGACGTTCCGGCCATCGCCAAAATGGCAGAAGCAATGAAAACCCACGGCGGTTTGGCGGGCATCCAACTGGCCTATTCCGGCATCAACGGCCCAAATTTCTACACCAAAGAGGTGCCGATGGCGGTATCTCCGGGACCGATCCGCACCTTCACCAATGATCCGGTGCAGGCACGCGGCCTGGACAAGTCAGACATTCGCGATTTGCGGCGCTGGTTTGTCAACGCAGCAAAGCGCTCAAAAACAGCAGGTTTCGATTTGATCTGCCTTTACGGCGCGCATGGGTTTGGTATCTTTCAACATTTCCTGTCCCGCGCCACCAATCAACGCAGCGATGAGTATGGCGGCAGCCTTGAGAACCGCTCGCGTTTCGTGCGTGAGGTTTTTTCCGACATGCGCGACGCGGTCGGCGATACGATGGCGCTGACCCTGCGCGTCAGTCTTGACGAACAGATTGGCAAGCTTGGCTTTTCCAACGCCGAATTGCGCGATTTCATTGCGATGAACGGCGATCTGCCCGACCTTTGGGATCTTGCCCAAGGCACATGGGAGGATTGTTCCGGCCCGTCGCGTTTCAAAGACGAAGCGGCACAAGAGACCTTGGTGCAAGGCATTCGCGCGCTGACCAACCGCCCCGTCGTCGGTGTTGGCCGCTTCACCTCTCCTGATGTGATGGCGAAAATGATCCGGCAAGGCGCGCTGGATTTCATCGGTTGCGCCCGCCCCTCGATTGCCGATCCGTTTCTGCCGAAAAAGATCGAGGAGGGCCGGATCGAAGACATCCGTGAATGTATCGGCTGCAATATCTGCGTCACTGGCGACATGACCCAAAGCATCAGCCGTTGCACGCAGAACCCGACCTTCATGGAGGAATGGCGCAAGGGTTGGCATCCTGAAAAGATGAACGCCAAAGGCCCCAGCACAAATGTGCTGATCGTCGGCAGTGGTCCGGCGGGGCTGGAAGCTGCCCGCGCTTTGTCGCTGCGCGGCTATGATGTGGCTTTGGCCGAGGCAAGCACCACGCTTGGGGGTCGCGTTGCCAAAGAACGCCTGCTGCCCGGCCTTTCGGCTTGGGGCCGGGTTGCGGATTACCGCACCTATCAGATCAGCCAGCGTCCAAACGTGGAAACCTATTTCGACAGCTGCCTGACCGCGGAAAACATCCTCGACTTTGGCTTTCAACACGTCGCCATTGCCACCGGGGCGCTGTGGCGGGCCGATGGCGTTGCGCGCATGCATGTCGAGCCGATCCCGAATAGCGGCCTACCGGTCTACACTCCTGATGATCTCATGGCGGGACGTCTGCCCAAGGGCCGCGTGACCGTGTTTGACGACGATCACTATTATATGGGCGGCGTTCTGGCCGAACTTCTGGCACAACATGGCTGCGCGGTCACGTTGGTGACGCCTTCGGCCTATGTGTCGGATTGGACCCTGAACACACTGGAACAGGCCGCGATCCATCGTCGGCTTGTCGCCGCAGGCGTCAAGATCGTGCTGAACACCGTCATATCCTCCCTAACAAATCAAGGTGTTAGCACGGCCTGCGTCTACACTGGCCACGCATCCCATATCGACGCCGAGGCGGTGGTGATGGTCGCAAGCCGCATCGCGCAGGATCAGCTTTACCATGATCTGAAGGCGCGCGAGGCGGATTGGGCCGATGCGGGCATCCTGTCGGTCAAGGTGATTGGCGATGCCTGCGCTCCCGGCCCGATTGCTTGGGCGACCTATGCGGGCCATCGCTTTGCCCGCGAATTGGATATGCCCGACATCGGGGATGTGCTGCCGTTCCGCCGCGAGGTCACCGCTTTGCAGGATTAGGTTGCAGAATTAAGACGCCAGTGGCTCTGCCAGAACTTGCGAAGCAACGACATCCGACCGCAGCATGTCCGCCAACGTCAGCGATTCGATCAGCAGCAGATAAGACCAGAAAATGTCGGCGAAAACCTTGCGTATCCGGCAGCTTTCTTCGTCAACACAATCCTCGCAGCGTTGATAGGCGCGGCGCGACAGGCACGGCAGCGGCGCAATCGGCCCGTCAATCAGCCGCAACAACTCGGAAATCGAAATCTCGGCCGGCGGTTTGATCAGCTGATAGCCACCCGAGCGCCCACGGGTCGACGCGATGATGCCCGCATTGCGCACTTCCAGCAGGATATGCTCAAGAAACCGCTTTGGCGTGCCCGAGCGTTTGGCGATAGCTTCGATCGTCAAGGCTTCCGGCGCGGGTTGCGCCGCAGCATCCGCCAGCACCAACAGCGCTTTCAACGCGTATTTCATCTTTTGCGTAATCATATCCAAGACCTAACTGCCACTGAAAAAGGAATCAATCCGCTCGGGGCCTGAATATCAAAAAAGCTGAAAATCATCGCGACTCAGGCCCTGAAGGCGTCGGTTTAGCGTAACAAGCCAACAACCGCCGATAGAATACCGCGCGCGAAACCCCAGAAATTACTGTGAAAACCACCTTGCCAGCACGCGCGAATCAATCACGATATATTTGATAGATTAATAATGCTTTCCCGGCTCACAAAAGCTTGATAATGTGACGACACGACCCATCCAAAGCTGCACAAGGATGCTCTCATGTCTGAAATGCTGCCACAGCGCCCAACCCGGCGCGCCAGCTACATTGCTTTTGCTGTCTTCGGCCTGGCCTATCTCGGTGTTATGGTGATCATTTTCGCCCCCGAAGGTAGCTTCTCCAGCCGCAATCTTCTGACTGTGACAGAACATAGCGAATAGACGAAACACTTAGAAAGGCAGGCCGCTGCGGCCTGCCTTTTGTTTTTATATCAAGCACTTACTGTGCGGCAATCTCGCGCGGGGCGGTCAAGATCCGCTCTGTCACCGCCGACAATGCCAAAGCCGCAGCCCCATGCGCCCAAAGCAGATCGCCCCAGGCGTGAATTTCGATGGGCGGGCGCGGACGCCCGGTGTTAATCACCAGATTGTCGATCTCGGCCAAAGTTTCGGTGGCATAAAGATAGTCAAACTTCAGCCGCTCGCCCGACAGGATGATCAGCGCCGGGTCAAACAGGTTGATCACATTTGCCAAACCCACCGCGAGATAGCGCCCGGCCCGCCGGAAAATGCTGCGTGCGGTGGCATCGCCCGATTGTGCGTGATCATACAGGCTTTCCAGCAGCACCGAAATCGGCTGGCCATCGCGGTGCCCCCAGTTCAGCGCCGTCGTCGCCTCGCGCGCCAGCGCATAATCGGCGACATAGGCCTCAAGACAACCGCGTTGGCCGCAGCGACACAAAGCCCCGTCAAGCTGCACCTTGGTGTGACCCAATTCCATGCCCAACCGTTGCGAGCCTCGATACATTCGGTGGTTCAGCACAAAGCCCATGCCCACACCATGCTCAAACGTCACCACAGCAAAATCAGCCAATGAGCGCCCGGCGCCGAACCACAGCTCGGCCAAAGCCACCAGATTGGCGTCGTTATCAATGCTGACCGGCAGGCCAAGATGCGCCTGCGCTGCCATCGCCAAAGGCACCGCGCGCTCGGTGAGCGTCGAGGACCACAACACCACGCCCTCGGCCTGATCAACAAACCCCGGCAGACCAACGCCCACCGCTGACAAAGCCGCGCGCGCCACCCCGGCCTTTGCGCAAACCCGGTCCAGCAAGGCCGCCATGGCGTCCAGCATTTCGGGCAAAGGCATTGGGCCGGGGCCGCGCGGGACCACCTCATCTGCCAGAAGTTTGCCTGCGAAATCAACGATCACCGCCGAATGTTCGCGGTCTGACATCTTCATGCCCGCCACCAGATGTGCCTGCGCACGCACCCCCAAAGCCACCGCAGGCCGGCCACGCCCAAGCTCTGGATCACGCGGCGCTGCGACCTCTTCGATTAACCCTGCGTCTATCAACTCGGAGGTAATCGTGGTGACAGAGGCTGGCGAAACCCCCAGATCCTTGGCCACCTGCACCCGCGCGATCAACCCCGCGGCGCGCACCCTCTCGAACACTTGCTGGCGCAGCGGTCGCATTTGTTCGGACAGCGGGGGAATCAGTGGCCCGCATCCGATGCACGCCCCTGCCTGCGGACTTGCGCCGTCAAAAACCGCCATTTATTTGATCTCCGAACAAAAACAGGGCGGAATTGTTCTTGCACGATCTATTATTGCTGCAACGCGGCGAAGATTTGCAAGATATTCCGGCTGTTCTGTTCTCGCGCATCAGTTTTATTTTGACAACTGAATTTATTAACGGCAATTTTCTGCCAGTTCTAGCGAATCTGCGGAACAGGTCATACGCTGGCCGAATCCATAGGGAGGATAAAAATGCGTAAGGTCATTATGCTCGCGGTTATCGCCGCGGCAGGTTTCTCGTCGGCTGCACTCGCAGAAGGCAAAAAAATTGGCGTGTCTTGGGCGCAGTTCCAAGAAGAGCGCTGGAAGATCGACGAAGCAGCTTTGAAAGCTGCAATCGAAGCGGCTGGCGACGAGTATATCTCGGCTGACGCGCAATCGTCGTCGGAAAAGCAGCTTTCGGATGTTGACGCGCTGATCGCACAGGGCGCGAATGTTCTGGTCATCAACGCGTGGGACAAAGACGCGATTGGCCCAGCCATCGAAAAAGCTGCCGCCGAAGGCATCCCGGTTGTCGGCTACGACCGCCTGATCGAAGACGCGCGCGCCTTCTACCTGACCTTCGACAACGTCGGCGTTGGCAAGATCATCGCTGAAGAAGTCATGAAGGCCAAGCCCGATGGCAACTACGCCATCATCAAGGGTGATCCGGGTGATCCGAACGCAGACTTCCTGCGCGCAGGCATGGAGCAGGTCATCGGCGAGGCTGTGAAGGCTGGCACCATCAAGATCGTCGGCGAAGTTTATTCCGATGGCTGGAAGCCGGAAAATGCTCAGAAAAACATGGAGCAGATCCTGACCGCCAACAACAACGCCGTGGATGCCGTTCTGGCTGAAAACGACGGTATGGCGGGCGGCGTCGTGGCGGCATTGTCGGCACAGGGTCTTGTGGTTCCGGTCGGCGGCCAAGACGGTGATCTGGCTGCAATCAACCGTGTGGCACGCGGCACCCAGACCGTTTCGGTGTGGAAAGACAGCCGTGCGCTTGGCAAAGCCGCTGGCGAGATTGCAGCACAACTGGCCAATGGCGTCGCAATCGACGCGATCCCGGGTGCAGTCAAGTTCAGCGACGGCGAAAAGAAAGTCGAGATGAACGCGATCCTGCTGACCCCGACCGCGATCACCAAAGACACGCTGAACCTCGCGATTGACGGCGGCCACATCTCGAAAGCCGAAGCATGCGAAGGCGCGATGGAAGGGCTTGCTGCCTGCCAATAATCAGCGGCATCGCAGTAGCTTTCAAAGTGTAAACCATCGGTCCGGCGTCAGTTTTAAGCTGACGCCGGGCTTTTCCCAACAGACGCAAAGCCGCCTCCAGCCCAAGATGCCTATTTGGCATGTATTGGCCAGGCACAGGCAGCCCGCGCGCCCCCTCTCAAGCCGGACGAGGATATGACAGACACCCCCACCCACGCGCCACAAAGCACGGATGCCCAGCCGGGCCCGATTGCCCGTTTTATCCGCGATACCGAACTTGACACCCGCATGCTTGGCATGGTCGGCGCGCTGCTGATGATCTGGTGCGTGTTTCACTTTTATCCGATCATCGCCAACCTGTTGTCCGGCAATGGCCTGAACTTTGGTCTTGGCCTGTTCATCACCCCGCGCAACCTGTGGAACCTGTCAGTGCAAACCTCGATGACCGGGATCATGGCGACCGGCATGGTGCTGGTGATTATCACCCGCAACATTGATCTGTCTGTCGGCGCCATCGTTGGCGTCACCGGCATGGCCATGGGGATCATGCAGGTCAATGTGCTGCCGCCGATCCTTGGCCTCGGCAACCCGATGATCTGGATTGTATCTGTGCTTGTGGGCCTTATCCTGGGTGCGCTGATTGGCGCATTCCACGGCTGGCTGATCGCATATCGCGGCATCCCGTCGTTCATCGTCACCTTGGGCGGCATGCTGGTATGGCGCGGCTTCGCCTTCCTGTCCGCGGATGGCAAGACCATCGCCCCGATGGACACCACCTTCGCCCTGCTTGGCGGTGGCCCGACCGGCTCTGTCGGCGCTGTTGGCAGCTGGATCGTCGGTGCGCTTGGCTGTATCGCCGTGCTGTGGATCCTCAGCGCTGGCCGCAAATCGCGTCGCAAGCATGGCTTCCCGCTGCGCCCGAACTGGGCGGAAACGGTACTGGCACTGCTCGGTTGCGGCGCTGTGATCGGCTCTGTTCTGGTGGTGAACGCCTACACTTGGCCCAAGGGCATCGTTGATGCCTATGTCAAAGCCAACCCCGATGTGGTTGTCCCCGAAGGCGGGCTTGAGATTTCGACCGGCTTTGCAATACCCGTGCTGATCTTGATTGTGGTCGGCATCCTGATGACCATTCTGATGACCCGCACCCGCTTTGGCCGCTATGTCTTCGCCATCGGCGGCAACCCCGAAGCTGCAGCCTTGGCGGGCATCAACACCAAATGGATGACGCTGAAAATCTTCGCACTGATGGGGATGCTGGCGGGTCTGGCTGCGGTGATTTCCGCCGCCCGCCTAAACGCCGCGACCAACGCGCTTGGTACGCTGGACGAGCTTTACGTCATCGCCTCGGCCGTCGTGGGGGGCACCTCGCTTGCGGGCGGTGTTGGCACCATCTACGGCGCAATCATCGGCGCTTTGGTGATGCAAAGCTTGCAAACCGGCATGGTGCTGATCGGCTATGGTGACGGGTCTTACCGGATGATCGCCGTCGGCGTGGCGCTGGTTCTGGCCGTCTATCTCGACAATCTCTATCGTCAGAAAACCAAGTAAGGGGCTGAAAGCAATGGCAAACACTGGCACCCCTCTGGTTGAGATGCGCGACATCTCTATCGCGTTCGGCGGCATCAAAGCCGTCGACCACGTCACGATTGATCTGCACCCCGGCGAAGTTGTCGGCCTTTTGGGCCACAATGGCGCAGGCAAATCGACGCTGATCAAATGCCTGTCCGGCGCCTACAAAGCTGATGCGGGCGAAATTTACATCAACGGCAGCCGCGCCGAGATCAACAACCCGCGCGACGCGCGCAACTACAATATCGAGACGATCTACCAGACGCTCGCCCTTGCCGATAACCTCAATGCCGCCTCCAACCTGTTCTTGGGGCGCGAAATTGTCGGGGCTGGTGGCACGCTGGACGATTCCGCGATGGAGGCTGAAACCCGCAAGATCATGGCGCGGCTGAACCCGAACTTCCGCAAGTTCAACGTGCCGGTCAGCGCCCTGTCGGGGGGGCAGCGCCAATCCGTCGCCATCGCGCGCGCGGTTTATTTCAACGCCAAAATCTTGATCATGGATGAACCAACAGCCGCTTTGGGTCCGCAAGAAACCCAGATGGTGGCCGAGCTGATCCAAGAGCTGAAAAAGCAAGGCCTTGGTATCTTCTTGATCGAACACGACATTCACGCCGTGATGGATCTATGTGACCGCGCCGTTGTGATGAAAAATGGCCAGCGCGTCGGCACGGTGAACGTCAATGAAGTCACCGATGAAGACATCCTCGGCATGATCATCATGGGCAAGAAACCGGCCCAAGCTGTGTAAGCCATCGGGCGCGGGGGCAACCTCGCGCCCGTTTTCTATCTCGCCCCAAGCGATCCCAGCAAGACCCAAGCACCACCCCGATCAGGAGCCCCCATGCAGCGCCGCCATTTCCTCGCCCTGACCGGGGCCGCCATTGCCCTGCCTGCTTTGCCTTTGCGCGCGGCGACCTCGCCCAGCGATACGATCCAGACATGGTATAAGCTGGTGCTGGAATTGGTCCGCCACACCGCCACCTATTCTCCCCCTGTCGCCGCCCGCGCCTTCGGCTATCTGGGGCTGGCGACCTATGAGGCACTGGCCTCTGGCAGCGGGGCTCACAGTTTTGCAGGCCAAATCAACGGCATGACCGCCCTGCCCGTCCGTCCGGCAGGCAGCTATGACGAAGCCTTGATCCTGCATGCCGTGATGTCCGAAGCGGTGGCGACCTTCTTTGGCAACACCGGCCCAACTGGCCAGCGCGCCATGGCGGCAATGCGTGATAAGCTGGGCGCCAAACTGCATGCTGGGGTTGCCGAAGATGTGGCCGCCCGCTCGGCAGCTTACGGCCTTGCTGTCGCGCAACATATTGAAGCCTATAGCAAAACTGACGGTGGCGCCGATGTCGACAATATGGGCTTTCCGCGGGATTGGCCGCCACCGAAAGGCCCCGAATTCTGGCTGCCGACCAGCACCATCGTGCAACAACAAGCGCCACTTTTGCCAGCTTGGGGCGAAAACCGTCCCTTTGCGATGCCCGTCGATGCGCCCTGCACGGCAGGCACCCCACCCGGCTATTCTGAAGACCCTGCGTCTGAATTTTACAAACAGGCGATGGAGGTCTACGATACCTCGAAAACCCTGACGGATGAGCAGAAAGCCATCGCCCGCTTCTGGTCTGACGACCCGATGCTGTCGCCTACCCCGCCCGGCCATTGGATTTCAATCGCGCTACAAATCATCCACCGCGACGGCACCGATGCCCTGCACGCAGCCGACGCGCTGGCCCGTGTCGGCATGGCGGAAAACGATGCGTTCATCGCCTGCTGGGCCGACAAATTTCACTTCAACCGCATCCGCCCGCTGACCTATATCAAGCGCGTGATCGACAAGAATTGGGAGGCTTTGCTGATCACTCCGCCGTTCCCGGAATATCCCTCGGGCCATTCCACCCAATCGGGCGCGGCAGCGGCGGTGCTCACGGCGGTGTTTGGCGAGAATTTCGCCTTCGATGACGCCACCCACGCCGATGATGGCATCAAACCGCGCCATTTCGCCGATTTCAACGCGGCAGCCGCCGAGGCCGCAATGTCGCGTCTGTATGGCGGCATCCATTTCCGCGCCGCGAACGAAAACGGCCTGCGCCAAGGCGCCGAAGTGGGATCTTTCATCAACGCTTTGAAAACATTGGCTTAAGCATGAAAATCCTCACACTCGGCCTTGCCCTGCTGCCATTCGCAGCGCATAGCGAAACCGCCCCGCCAGCGCCGTTGTTGCCCAGCTTCAGCGAAGAAACTACCACCGCAGGCGTTGATCAGATCTTCGCAGGCGATTGGGAGTATATGGTCGGCGGTGGTGTTTCGACCTTTGACTGCAACGCCGATGCCCGCCCCGATCTGATCATCGCGGGCGGCACCAATCCCGCGAAATTATTCGTGAACAACAGCGCCAAAGGCGGCGATCTTAGCTTTGCGGAAACCGCCAGCGGACTTGAACAGACCGCAGTGTTGGGGGCCTATGCCATTGATATTGATAGCGATGGCATCCAAGACATCGTGCTGTTGCGCCAAGGCGAAAACCAACTGATGCGCGGTTTGGGCGATTGCAAATTCCAGAACGCCAACAAAGGCTGGGGCTTTGACGGCGGCAACGCGTGGTCAGCCGCCTTCGCCGCCACCTGGGAAAAAGGCCAAAACTGGCCCACCCTCGCCATCGGCAATTACATCGACGTCACCCAAGACATGTTCCCATGGGGCAGCTGCACCGACAACTGGTTGCACCGCCCGGATGGCGACAAATTCGCGCCGCCAATCGCACTGAAACCCAGCTTTTGCGCGCTCTCGATGCTGTTTTCCGACTGGAACCGCTCTGGCACTCCCAGCCTGCGCATTGCCAACGACCGCGAGTATTATAAAGGCGGGCAAGAGCAGCTTTGGCACGTCAACCCCGGCGAGGAACCCCGGCTTTACACCGATGCCGAGGGCTGGAAGCGCCTGCGCATCTGGGGCATGGGCATCGCCAGCTATGATCTGAATTTCGACGGCTACCCCGAGTATTTCGTGACCTCGATGGCCGATAACAAGTTGCAAACATTGGCGGAACCGACCGATACGGCTTCGAAACCCGGCTTCAAAGACGTGGCTTTTGCCAAGCACGCCATCGCCCAACGCCCCTATACCGGCGACGATCTCAACCCCTCGACTGGCTGGCACGCCCAGTTTGAAGATGTGAACAACGACGGGCTGGCCGATCTGTTCATCGCCAAAGGCAATGTCGATGCGATGCCGGACTTCGCGCTGCGTGACCCCAACAACCTGCTGCTGCAACGCGCCGACGGCACGTTTGTAGAGGCGGGCGATCGCGCAGGCGTGGCCGCGATGGGGCTGTCACGCGGTGCAGCGCTTGCCGATTTCAACGCCGATGGCCTTGTCGATCTGGTGGTGGTGAACCGGCGCGAACCCGTGCAAATCTGGCGCAACACCACCCAAACCGGCAACCATTGGCTTAGCCTCAGCCTGTCCCAAACCGCCCCCAACCGCGACGCCATTGGTGCGTGGGTCGAGGTGAAAACCGGCGACCATATCCAACGCCGCGAGATCACCATTGGCGGCGGCCAAGCTGGCGGCAGCCTTGGTGCGCGCAATTTTGGCCTCGGCGATCTGACCGAAGCCGAGGTGCGGGTAATCTGGCCGGACGGCACCGAGGGCGCATGGAACATGCTTAACGCCGATGCTGCCTACAGCCTGCAAAAGCCCTAAGCGGCGACGAAAAACACAAACTCCATCTGGTGATCATAGACCCCGCCAGCCGTCACCACCGTCGAAGGATATTCCGGGTGGTTCGGGCTGTCGGGCCATTTTTGTGTCTCTAATGTGAACCCCGCCCGCGCGCCTGTCACTGCGCCGGCCTTGCCCGGCAAGCCTTCCGGCAGATAGCTGCCCGTGTAAATCTGCACCCCCGGCTGATTGGTAAACAGCCGCAATCCGCGCCCCGAGGCCGGATCAACTGCCACTACCGCAGGCCCCGCGCCGCCAGTCAAACAGAAGTTATGATCAAACCCACCCGCGGGCACATCCGAACCCAAAGTCCGCAACTCTCTGAAATCAAACGGTGTTCCTGCAACATCAGCAGGCGCCCCTAACGGCAGCAACGCCGCATCGACTGGCAGATACTGTGCGGCATCAACCTGCAACAGCTGCGCGTCCACCGCCCCGCTGCCCTGCCCCGCCATATTGAAATAGGCGTGGTTCACCAGATTAACCACCGTTGCCTGATCCGCCCGCGCCGTCATCACAATCTGCAACCGCCCCGGCCCGACAAATTCATAGCGCGCCTCAATCGCCAAAGCGCCGGGAAACCCCATCTCGCCATCGGGCGAGGCAAGCCCGAACACCACCCCGCGCGGATCGGCGCGCAGCACCTGCCACAGCCTTTTGTCAAAGCCGTGCGCACCGCCATGCAGATGGTTAACGCCCTCGTTGCAATCCAGCTGCACGACGCCGCCCGCCCACTCGAACCGACCGCCCGCGATCCGGTTGGCATAGCGCCCACAGGTCGCGCCAAAATAGGTCGTCGGATGGTCCAGATAGCCCTGCAAATCATCATGCCCCAGCACAATGTCTGCCAAAACCCCATCGCGCCCCGGCACCCACAACTGCGCCAACCGTGCCCCGTAACTGCTGACCACAGCAGAACAATTTCCACCGTCGCTGATGCTGAACACCTGCGCCATCCCGCCGTCCACCACGCCCCAATCGCCCATCTAAGCCCCCAAAATCCAGATCCGGTCGCTTGCCAAAATTGCCGCCATCGCCTCGGCGGCAGCGTCTGGCGCATTTCTGGCCACGGCATCCGCCAAAGCCTGATACAGCGCGGATTTCTGCGCCGCGAAATCTTGCGCCCCCGCCTTCACCTGCGGCGCAATCGCCTGCACCACGCCAAATTCCACCAAACCTTGCGCCGCGCGCAGAAATGGATTTTGGCTGGCCTCACATAAAATCCGGTGAAATTCGAACTCGGCCAGCGCGAAAGGTTCGGCCAAAGCCGCCATCGTGCTGCGCTGACTTAACCAATACAACAGCATCCGCAGCTGCTCAGCACTGCGCCGAGCTGCTGCAAAACGTGCCGTCTGCATTTCGATCACTTCGCGTAATTCGACATAAGATCGCAGAAAGGCCGCGTCCGGCCCCGCCTCTTGGATCCAGCCAAGCACTTGACGATCATATAGATTCCAGCGACTGCGCGACAGCACCCTTGTGCCGACTTTGGCGCGGGCCTCCACCAGCCCTTTGGCCTCAAGTGTCTTCAGGGCCTCGCGCAGAACCGTGCGCGACACGCCGTAGCGGTCCATCATCTCGGCGTCGTTCGGCAGAATAGCACCCACCGCCAGCCGCCCCGAGGCAATGCCGATGCCGATTTCACTGATCACATAGGAATGGAAGTTGCGCGCCACCAACCGCCCGGAAAGCGCGCGGACGAGGCTGCCGGGTTCGCTCATTTCAGGTCTTCCAAAACACTTTCCTGCGTGGAGATGCTGCCGAGAACACCAGCCTTTGCAACAAAATGAACAGGAAAAGCAAGCCGCCGATAACGATTTTGGTCCACCAACTTGAAAGGCTGCCGTCAAACACGATGTAGGTTTGCACTAAGCCTTGCAGCATTACGCCAATAAAGGTGCCCGCGACAAAACCATACCCCCCGGTCAGCAGCGTGCCACCAATCACCACTGCCGCGATGGCGTCCAACTCGACCCCCAAAGCCGACAGCGAATAGCCCGCCGAGGTGTAAAGTGAGAAGACGATCCCGGCGAGGCCCGCCAGAAACCCAGACAAAGTGTAGATCAAAATGGTAGTGCGCGCGACGGGCACCCCCATCAGTCCAGCCGAAACCTCCGATCCACCCAACGCGTAGACATAGCTGCCAAACCGCGTGCGATGCGCCAAAATCATCCCCAGCACAAAAACCACCAACATGATCATCCCGATCACCGTCAGCCGTCCACCGCCCGGCAGCAAGATGTAGCTTTTTGAAATCGTTGTATAAAGCTCGTGTTTAATGCCAATGCTGTCGGGCGACAACACCGAAGCCCCGCCCCGCGCCAAAAACATCCCGGCCAGCGTGACGATAAAACTGGGCACCTTCAGATAATGGATCGCAGCCCCCATCACCGCGCCAAAAGCCGCCGCGACGCCAAGGGAAATCGCAAATGCCAACAGCGGATGCAGCCCCAGCCACATGATCAAAACCGCATTGAGCACCGTGGTAAAGCCAATCACCGCCCCCACCGAAAGATCGATCCCGCCCGAGATGATCACGAATGTCATCCCCACCGCAGCAATGCCTAGGAAAGCATTGTCGGTCAGAAAATTGCCCAAAACCCGTGTCGAAAGCATCGCCGGAAACTGGATAATCGCGGCAATATAGGCCAGAGCGAAAATCGCCGTCGTGGCCACCAAAGGCCGTAAAGCGCGGTTCATTGGGCTTTCCTTTCCACAGTGCGGGCGCGCAGCCATTGGCTGACCATCGGCGCTTGCAGCACCAAAATCAGGATGATCACCCCGGATTTCACCACCAGATTAAACTCTGGCGAGAAGCCCGAAATCAGAATTCCGGTGTTCATTGCCTGAATGATCAGCGCGCCCACCACCGACATCGGGATCGAAAACCGCCCACCCAAAAGGGAAGTCCCGCCAATCACCACGGCCAAAATCGCGTCCAGCTCCAGCCACAGCCCGGCGTTATTGGCATCCGCTCCGCGAATATCCCCTGCCACGATCAGCCCGGCGGTCGCGGCACAAAAACCCGCAAACGTATAGACCACCAACAGCAGCAAGCCACTGGAAATGCCCGCAAAACGTGCCGCCGACCGATTGACGCCGACCGCCTCGATCAACAACCCCAGCGCAGTCTTGCGCACGATCAGCGTCGCCACCAAGGCCAGCACCGCCGCAATCACAATCGGCATTGGCATGCCAAACAGCGACCCCGTGCCTATGAAAATCAGCACAGGATCAGAGAATGTCACGATCGACCCTTCGGTCACCAACTGCGCCAAACCCCGCCCCGCCACCATCAGCACCAGCGTCGCGATGATCGGCTGAATCTCCAGATATGTCACCAGAATGCCATTCCAGAGCCCACACAGCAGCCCCACCAACAGCGCAGCCGCTACCGCGAAAATCGCCGAGGCACCACCCGTCACCAGTACCGCCGCCACCGCCCCGGCAATCGCCATCACGGCCCCAACCGACAGATCGACCCCCTTCGTCGCGATCACCGCAGTCATGCCAATCGCCAAAATCGCCACCGGAGCGCCGCGGTTCAGCACGTCAATCACGCTGCCAAACAGCCGCCCATCCTGCAAGGTGATGTCGAAAAACCCCGGAAACAGCAGCCAGTTGATCAGCAACACCGCTGCCAAAGCTGCAAATTGTGGCCGCAGCAGCGCGCCCCGCCAGTCGATCCGCTTCATGCGTTGGCCTCCATCTTCACATTCTGCCCGCCGGGATTATCCGCAATCGCCGCGACGATCACCGAGGGCGCAATATCCGCGCCGCTCAACTCTGCCACCATCTCGCGGTCGCGCATCACCACGATGCGGTTGGAGTAAGCCACCACCTCGTCAAGTTCCGAAGAAATCACCATCATCGCCATGCCTTCTTCGCGCAAACGATTGATAGTGCGTACAATTTCCGCATGCGCGCCCACGTCGATGCCCCGTGTCGGCTCGTCCAAAATCAGGAAATTCGGGTCAATCGCCAGCCAACGCGCCAAAATGACCTTCTGCTGATTGCCCCCCGACAGCAACTTCACCGGCATCTCGTGATCCGCCGCGCGAATGTCCAAAGCCTCGGCATAATTGCCCGCGATCTCGTTCTGCTCGTCGCGGTTCAGCGCGCGGAACCAGCCCAACTTGGCCTGAAGTGCGATGATAATGTTCTCGCGCACCGAAAGTTCGCCAAAAATCCCGTCCAGCTTGCGATCTTCCGGGCAAAAGCCAAACCCCGCCGCCACCGCCTGCGCCGGGTTGCGGATGCTGACCACCCGGCCGCCCACCGAAATCTCACCTCCATCCGCGCTATCGACACCAAACATCAGCCGCGCCATTTCCGTGCGACCAGAGCCCAAGAGCCCCGCCACTCCAACGACCTCTCCCTCGTGCAACGACAAGCTGAACGGAGCGACTTTTCCCTGCTTTCCCAGTGACTTGAACGCCACACGCGCCGGGCCCTGCACAGCTTCCGCCACACCGACACCGCCATGATCCAGCGCCAGATCCTTGCCCAGCATCATCCGCACCACATCCGTCGCCGTCACTTCTGGCAGCGCCTTGGTGCCGATCAGCTTGCCATTGCGCAGGATCGTCACCCGATCGGCGATCTCAAACACCTGATCCAGAAAATGCGTGATAAAAATAATCCCAAGCCCGCGCGCCTTCAGCCGCGCCACCACCTCGAACATCTTGGCGACCTCGTTGCGATCAAGGCTGGCGGTCGGCTCGTCCAGAACCAGCACCTTGCCCGATAACTCGACCGCCCGCGCAATCGCCACGATCTGCTGCACCGCCACCGAATAGCTGCCAAGCTCGGCCTTCACATCAATCTCAAGCCCGTAAGTCGCCAGCAAATCCCGCGCCCGCGCCTCAATCACCTTGCGTTGCACGATACCGAACCGCGTCGGCTGATGCCCCAGAAACAGGTTTTCCGCGACCGAACGGTTGGGCAGCAAGTTCACCTCTTGGTAAACCGTGCCAATGCCGTGGCCCTGCGCATCCAACGGGTCCGAGAACCGCACCGCCGCACCATTCAGCAAAACCTCACCGCCATCAGGCTGATAAGCCCCCGTCAAGATCTTGATAAGCGTGGATTTTCCCGCTCCATTCTCGCCCAGCAAAGCATGAACCTCGCCCGGGCGCACCTCAAAATCCACGCCGTCCAAGGCACGATGCTGGCCGAAAATCTTAACGATGCCGCGCGCTTGCACGACTGGCTGAACAGCCTCGACCATGCCCTTACCCCCCAGAATTCTGTCAGCCACTTTGGACCGTTGCACAGATAAAGCAACGCCGGCCAGATCGCTCTGGCCGACGTTTTGTTCAGATCAGATCAGTAACCCAGACCCTTGCGGCGATCATATTCGCCCTGCGCATCATCCGCTGGCGTATACAATTTCGACTCTGTGATGATGAATTTCTCAGGTTCGGTGCCGTCGGTCAGATAAGCATCCAGCGCCGCAAAAGCTGGGCCCGCCATGTTTGGCGTCAACTCCACCGTCGCGTTGGCCTCGCCCGCCACCATCGCCTGGAAGATATCCGGCACGCCATCAATCGACACCACCAGAATATCGCTGCCCGGCTTCAGGCCCGCATCCTTGATCGCCTGAATGGCGCCGACGGCCATGTCATCGTTGTGCGCATAAACCGCGCAGATGCCCTTGCCGCCGTCTTCGGCCTTCAGGAAACCTTCCATCACTTCCTTGCCCTTGGCGCGGGTAAAGTCGCCGGTCTGGCTGCGGATGATCGACAGATTGGCGTGGCCAGCGATGCCTTCTTCAAAGCCTTGCTTGCGGTTGATCGCAGGCGAAGAACCGACAGTGCCTTGAAGTTCCACAACTTTGCACTCTTTGTCACCAACCGCACCGACCAGCCATTCGCCAGCAACGCGGCCCTCTTTGACCTGATCCGACGCCACCGAGGTCAGATACAGATCTTGCGGCGCATCAATGCCGCGGTCCAGCAGGATCACTGGAATATTGGCTTCCTTGGCTTCGGTCAGCACTTCTTCCCAGCCGGTCGAAACCACCGGAGCCACCAAAATCGCCGCCACACCCTGCGCGATAAAGCCCCGGATCGCCTTGATCTGGTTCTCTTGTTTTTGCTGCGCATCGGCGAATTTCAGATCAATCCCCAGCTTTTCAGCCTCAGATTTCGTCACCGAGGTTTCAGCCGCGCGCCAACCCGACTCCGAGCCGATCTGCGAAAAGCCGATAACTTTGCCCGACAAGTCGGCATAGGCTGCCGAAGACAACAGGGCGCTGACACCCGCGGCCAGCGCGAGTTTTTTGATAATGGACATGATCCCTCCCTAGGATTTTATGGCAGGCGTCTTCCCTCACCGGCCTGTGTTGAGGCTAGCAAAAGTATTACTATATGTAAAATGCGAAGTTTGACGACGCATACTGCTACTATTTTAGGCACTAGGCGAAGCTAAGTCGTTGCGAAATCACAGATCCTTGATCGGCGGCCCACCAGTCGCATCCGCAGCATTTTAAGCCGCAGCGCAGCACGAACAGAGCCTGCGCTGCCATCAAGCGGGAAAAGAATCAGCGGCGCTACCTTCGTCCGTGCTGTTGAAAAACCACCTCAACCCGCAAACTTCGGCCTGCTGCAGAACAGCCAGAAGCCTCCGGCGGGAGTATTTCAGAAAGAGCAAATGCCAAAAGTGGCGCTTTGAATTGCTCCTTCTGAAATACTCCCGCCGGAGGCTTCGACGCTGGAAAAAGCCGCAAAGGTTAAAAATAGGTTAAATCAACCCTGTCAAGCTATTGTAATTAAATGACAAAATTTGGTCCCGAGTTGGGACCAGCTTAGACAAAACTGCGCACCGTTGCCAAAGCCCCGTCCAAAGCCTTGCCCTCTTCATCCTGCAAAGCCGCCTCTCGCAATCGCCGCGCCCAATCCGCCGCATCAGGACGCATGGCCACCAAAGCGATCCCCGCCAGCACCCGATCAAACTTGGAAAGCCCGCGCGCATGGGTGTCCGAATAGCCCTTCACCAATCGCCGACAGCGGATCACTTCTACCGCCAGATCATAATTCGAGGCCAGATAACTCATAGCCACGCCCAACCAAGCCTCAAGATGCGCGACCTCTTGGGCGTGCCGCAGCGACCCCAACCGCCGCCGCTTCATCCCGCCCAAAATATACAGCATCAGATAGGCCCGCAGACTATCCGTCCGCATCCGCCGTCCCTTGTTGAACCAGCGATCCAGCCGCGCCATCCAGACCGGGCTGGCTTCAATCTTGGTCCCCAACTTGGCAGGCATCAAGCCGACGATTTCTTCCGCCCGAGGATGCAAAAACTCTGTCAGCTGCACCACATTGCCCGGCTTCGCCCCCATCTCCACCGCAATCCGCTCAGCCCGCCCAGCCTTGGTTTTCAGATCTGCCACCCGGATCACATCATCATAAGCCATCGCGTTGGCGATATATTTCGCCGCCTGCTTTGACAACTCAAACGGCGCATGATCCCGGGCCAGCACTGCCTCAATCCGATCCAAATAGGCGGCGCCATAGGCCAGATCCTGAAACTCCACCAGCTTGCGCAGCCCCAAAACCGCCATCTCTGCCACCGCATCAGGCATCAGCTGCGCCCGATCCACCAAGGCAGACCAAGCCGCCAACAGCCGCGCCGACCCAACCGGGGCCGCAGCCCGCGCCTTCGCAACCACCGGCAACGCGACTGGTCCCTGCGCCGCCGCGAAGCCTGCCGCAAAGGCCCGCAAAGACGCTTCAGCCCCCTTTCCACCCGCCTTAATCGCCGCCTCAAACGCTTCACGCGGGAAGGGCAGCACTTCGGCCCCCGCAATCGCGCCAAACAGGCTGGCCGAAATCACCGAGCCTTGTGCAATCGCCAGAGTGTCAAAGTCCGCCGCAATAAACCGGCGCGCCGCCACCTCCGCCGCCGCAATCACTTCTTCGCTGGACGCAATTCCGTCCCCCGGCACCATCTTTTCCGACACCGCCAGCGCGCGATGGGTCGAGGTGATCAAAGTGGTGCGATCCGGCGTCACAAAGCCGCGGATGATCGAGCGCCCAGCTTCCATCATCTCGGCCGTCACCATGATATCGACATCGCCCGCTGCAGGCATCAGCGAGAAGACAGGCGCGCGTGGTCCCGCAGGCGCGATCTCAAGATAGTAAACCGTCGCACCCGTGCGCTGCGCCACGCCCGCCACCGAGGTCGCCTGCGCCACATAGCCATTCGCCCGCGCGACGGCCTCTAGCCAAGCCGTCAGCACGCCGCCGCCCTGCCCGCCCACCGCCAAAAGTGCCAGCTTGATCACGCCGTCCATGCCGCGCCCGCCCGCAGGAATTGCCTGATGCAAACTCATGCCACATCTCCGAACACCAGCCGTTTTGCGTCGCGCCGCCGTTGCAGCCAACCGATCACATAGGCACGAAAGCCAGCCAAACGCCGCTCAAACCCGGATGGGTTATGCACCACATCGGCGCGGTAAAATGACGGGCACAGCACCGCCGCGTCGGAAACTTCACCGCAGTTACCACAGCCAACGCAGGATTGGTCAATCGAGGCGACAGGATCATCGCGCAGCGGATCATCCAGCTTTTTCAACGACAAAGACGGGCAGCCCGACAGCCGGATACAGGCGTGATCGCCAGTGCACACCGCTTCATCAATGCCAAATCGCGGCACATCGACCCGCCGCCCTTGCTTGATCGCAGCTGCCCGCAATGGCTTTTCGCGCCGCTGTTTGTTCAGCATACACTCGCTCGAGGCCACGATCACCTTCGGCCCGGGCGCATCGGTGGTCAGCGCCTCGCGGATGGTGTCGCGCATCTTTTTCACATCATAAGTGTGGTCAATCTGGCGCACCCAATCAATGCCGATGCCGTTCAATGCCTTTGAAATAGGATTCCGCGTCGCCTTGGTGGCATTGTCGGCACGGCTTGACATCACATCCTGCCCCCCCGTAGCCGCCGAGTAAAAATTGTCGACCACAATCGCCACGCCGTCCGATTTGTTGAACGCCATATTGGTAAACGAGCTGCTCAGCCCGTTGTGCCAAAACCCACCATCGCCGATGATCGCCACGGGACGGCGCGCGCCACCGCCATCAAACGCGGCATTGGCGGCAGGCCCCAAGCCATAGCCCATCGTTGCCCCGCCAATCTCAAATGGCGGCAGGCTGGCGAACAAATGGCAACCAATATCGGCGGCAATCTGGTGCTTGCCCAGTTCTTTTTCCACCAGCTTCATCGCTGCAAATATGGGACGCTCGGGGCAGCCCGTGCAGAAGCCGGGTGGCCGGATCGGCACGGTTTTTGACAGATCGGGGATAGCGGGGCGATCCACATTCGGCGCACGGACCACTGCCGCCAACAGGCCGGGCGCTGCGGTTTTCAAGAACCCCGACACCGCATCCAGCATCACCTGGCCCGTGTATTCCCCCGCCAGAGGAAACAGGCCTTTGCCATGCAGCTTCACCGAAGATTCCGCGCGATAGAGGAAGCTTCCAAGTTGCGTTTCGATAAACTCCGGCTGGCCTTCCTCGATCACCAACACATGGTCCTTGCCCGCGCAGAACTCAAGAAACTCAGCCGATATCAACGGGTAAGTGACATTCAATACATAGATAGGAACATTGGAATCGCCATAGATATCCGCCAGCCCCAACCGCTGCAGCGACCGGATCAGGGTGTTATACATGCCGCCCTGCACCACGATGCCAAAGTCGGATTTCGGCCCGAACACCTCATTCAGCCCGCGCTCACGAATGAATTTTTCTGCTGCTGGCCATCGGTTTTTCACCTTGTCCTGCTCGTGCGCGAAGCTCATCGGCGGCAAAACCACCCGCGCGAAATCGCTGCGTGGATTCGACAAAGCGTCCTTGACCGACAGGCTTGGTCGCTGATTGTCCCGCGTCTGAAAAGACCCCGTCACATGGCACGACCTGATCCGCACCATCAACATCACCGGCGTGTTCGAGACTTCTGACAGCTCAAACCCGTCCGACACCGCTTGAACAATGCTGGGCAGATTCGGTCGCGGATCCAGCAACCAAAACTGCGACTTCATCGCAAAAGCATGCGTGCGCTCTTGCATGATCGACGATCCCTCGCCGTAATCCTCACCGACAATCACCAAAGCGCCGCCGGTAACCCCTGACGACGACAGGTTCGCCAAAGCGTCCGAGGCCACATTCACGCCGACGGACCCTTTGAACGTCACAGCACCCCGAATCGGATAATGCACGGATGCCGCCAGCATGGCCGCCGCCGCCGCCTCGTTCGCATTGGCCTCAAACCGCACGCCAAGTTCGCCCAGCAGATCCTGCGCATCGGCCAAAACATCCATCAGATGACTGATCGGCGCGCCCTGATAGCCGCCAACGTAGCCAACGCCATTCTCCAAAAGCGCCTTGGTCAGCGCCAAGATACCTTCGCCCGTGAAAGTTTCGCCCGCGCCCAAGCGCAGGTCTTCAACTTCGGCTTTGAAAGAACGCTCTGCCATCTAAATCTCGTGCTTTCTGATATTTGTCAGCATTTTCTGAAGGGTAGCCGTGAAGGCCCGGCGTTCGGCATCCGGGATTCCGCGAAACATCTTGGATTGCGCCTCGGCCATATGAGGCCAAAGCGTCTCAAACGCCGCGCGCCCTGCCTCTGTGATCAAAACCCGCACCGCGCGGCTGTCGCTGCTGTCAGCCTCGCGCCGGATCAAGCCATCGGCCTGCAATTGATCCAAACTGCGCGACAAAGTTGACGGGTCGATCACCGTGTAGACCGCAAGTTCGCGGATCAGCGGCGCCTCAATCACCGAAAGCACCGCCAAAGCCCGCATTTTCGGCGTGCTCAGGCCAAGATCGGCCATCTCATCGCGCAGGCTGGCGTTGTAGCGCCCCATGATGCGGTTCATCAGATAAGGGGCAAAGTTGGTTAATCCAATCTCGCCCAAACGCGGCACAATCGGCGTCTCATCGTTCATGCGCCCAACCTCTTTGCCGCGTTAAAGCCCGATCCGCCGCCCAAGCCCGGCCCGGGATGGGTGGAGGCACCGATATGGATCAACCCGCGCACCGGCCCCGTGCCATTGGTCGAATGGGCAAAGGGGCGCCAGATGAAAAACTGATCAAGACTGCACGCCCCACCATAGGGATCGCCGCCCACAAGGTTGCAATTCATCCGTTCCAGATCCGCCGGAGAATAGGCTTTGCGCGCCAGCTTGATCTGGTGGAAATCTTTGATATGGCTTGCTAAAATCGCCTCAATCCGCTCAGCAAAAGCCTCACGCGCATCGTCCCAATCTTGCGCCGTGATCTCGCCGCCGGCATCGCCTTTGATGATGCGCGGCGCGTCAGGGATCTGCAGCCACAAGATCGCCTTGCCGTCCGGGCATCGGCTTGGGTCCAGTTTGGACGGTTGGCCTACGCAGATTGTGGGCACTGCGGGCAGCATGCCACGCTCGGCCTCATTGGCGGACTTTGAAACAGCATCGATGCCGTCCGACAGATGGATCAGCGCCACATCTTCCAGCCCCGGCGTTAACCATTCGGGCACGCGGTCGAGCGCATAATGCAACTGAAAGTTGCCACGACCATGCCGGAATTGCCGCACCGCCGCCTGATCTTGCGGCAGGGGTACATCCAGCAATCGCCCATAAAGCTGCCCCGGCGCGACCGAGGCGAGCACAGATTTGCAAGCAACCGTCTCGCCCCCCGCCAGCCGCACACCGGTCACACGGCCTTCGCGCGTGGTGATTTTCTCAACCTCGGTCCCGGTGCGGATCACACCGCCCTGCGATTCAATCAGCCCGCGAAACGCCGCCGCAGCTTGCCCCGCGCCACCTTTCGAGATCGGCGCGCCCGCAGCCTCCAGTGCAAAGGCAATCACTTTGCCCATCTGGGCCGAATAGGCAGATTCCGGCGCCAGGCCACAATGCAGCACCCAAGGTGCCCACAAAGCCTGCACCAGCGGGCTTTGATAATTGCTTTCCAACCACCCCCGCGCCGGGGTCAAAGCGCTGCCCAGCCACGCCGCAAGCCCGCGCAATCCGCGCTTGCGCACCTGCCCGAACAACAGTTTCACTGTGCTCCAAGACCACAGATTACCCCCCAAAAGCGCGAACAAAAACGGCGCGTCTGCAGCAATACCGCCAACATCGCGGGCATGTTGATCCCCGTCGCCTGCTGCCAAAGTGTTAAATGCACTGACATTCCGGGCCTGATCCATCGACAGGACCAGCGCAGAGCCATCGGGCCGCAACACCGCTGTCGGGTGCGGGCTATGGCAATACTCAAAGCCATGCTTGGCCAGATGCGGTCCCAAAACCGCCCCGGCGGGCGAGGTCATGAACAACACAAACGTCGCCGCCATCACATCATGCCGGAACCCCGGCAAGGTGATTTCATCCGTGTAAAGACAGCCGCCGATCCGCGCCTCACGTTCCAACACCAGCACGCGTGCGCCCTTCAGCGCCAACATGCTGGCCGCCACCAGCCCGTTGATCCCCGAGCCGATGATAACGTGATCAAATTTCCCCAGATCGGCGGCCATTGGTTAACGCGCCACCAGCGCCAATGCGCGAATAGGAGAGCCTGTGCCGTTCTCGATCTTCAACGGTGCCGCAATCAGGATCGCGCCCTTGGCAGGCAGGCGGTCCAGATTGGCAAGGCTGGCCAAACCATAGCAGTTGTTCTTGTGCAGCAGGTTATGCGCCGGAAAAGGCGGTGTCATGCCCCCCGCCTGCCCCGCATCAGTGCCAATGCACTGGCTGCCCCAACCAACAATTCCCTTTGAAATCAAATACTCGATGACTTCTGCGGTCGGCCCCGGCGTGTGCGGCCCGGTCGCATCGGCATTCAGGAACAAGTCCTCGGAATGGCTGCGCTTGTCCCAATCAGACCGCAGAACGACCCATTCTCCCGCACCAATCGCACCGTGCTTGGCTTCCCAAGCCTTCACATGGTCGATCGTCAAAAGGAAATCCGGATTGGCACCACATTCCGCGGCAAAGTCCAAAACATTAACGGGGGCGACCAAACGCTGCACCGGCAGCGTGTCGGTGTAGCCGTCCGCGTAATCCTTGCCGGTGATCCAGTGGTGCGGCGCGTCGAAATGTGTGCCCGAATGCTCGCCAACCTTCAACCAGTTCCATGCCCAGAATGGCCCGTCTTGATCATATTCCGAAATCCGGTGAATCTCGATTTTCGGGGTGTCCTTGGCGAAATCCGGCGGCAGTTTCAACAGCGGCGTGTTCGGCCCCAGAACGCCAGTGCAATCCACCACTTCCACCCCACCCGAGGCGATCATCCCGGCCAGAGCGGCCAATACGTCAGCTGAACTCATCGCTATCTCCCTGATTGCGGCGGCTGCCCCGCCTTGAGGAATAAGACTAGACAGAATTAAATGCATTTGCAAATATCCCAACGTCAAGCGGAGCCAAAAATGTCAGAAAGCTACGACGCGGTTTTTATCGGTGCGGGCCACAACAGCCTGGCCTCTGCTTTGCACCTCGCCGCGAATGGCTGGAAGGTCGCGCTGTTTGAACAGGCTGCGGTGGCTGGCGGTGCGGTGAAATCAGACGCATACACCTTGCCCGGCTTTCGGCATGACTGGGCCGCGATGAACCTGTCTTTGTTCGCCGGATCGCCGTTTATGAAGCGTTATGGCGGTGAGTTGGCGGCAAATGGACTAGAATTTGCCCCGGTCGCCAACCCATTTGCCAGCGTTTTCCCTGATGGCAATTGGTGCGGCGTCTCGACTGATGCCGTCGTGACGCAGGCGCGGATCGCGGCGCTTTCTTCTGCTGATGCCGAAACCTGGGCCAAACTGACCAAAGCCTTTCCCACAGAGGCGCCACATATCTTTGCGCTTCTTGGCAGCAAGATGAAATTGCGTGCGATTGCATATTTCATGTTCAAAATACTTCGCGCCAAAGGCCTTGGCGGCACGCTTGATCTGGCGCGATTTCTGACGCAATCCCCCCGGCAATGGCTAGAGCAAACGTTCGAGCATCCGCAAGTTCGGGCGATGCTGGGCGCTTGGGGGATGCACCTTGATTTTGCGCCCGACATCGCTGGCGGCGCGGTTTTTCCGTATCTTGAAGGCATGGCAGGGCAAGCATTTGGCATGGTGCTGGGCAAAGGCGGCGCGGATACCATCATTCGCGCGCTGGTCGGCGCGATCACAGCGCGTGGTGGGCGGATCGAGGTTGGACAAACAGTCACCCGCATCCTGCATAGCAATGGCAAGGCCAGTGGGATTCTTCTGGCAGACGGACGCGAAATCACCGCCCGTCGAGCCGTCATCGCCAATGTCGCACCGCGTGCCCTGCCGCGACTGACTGGTGGCACCAGCGATTTCGATACCAAACTGACCGCCTTTAGCCATGCGCCCGGCACGATGATGCTGCATCTTGCCCTTTCAGATCTGCCAGAGTGGGCGGCGGGTAGCCAATTGAAATCTTTTGCTTATGTCCACCTCGCCCCCAGCCTTGACCAGATGGCGCGCACCTACCAGCAAGCGAAAGCCGGGCTTTTGCCGGATGAACCGGTGCTGGTCGTGGGCCAACCCACCACTGTGGACCCCTCGCGCGCACCCGAGGGCAAGCACACGCTTTGGGTGCAAATCCGCATGGCTCCGGCCGAGATCAAGGGCGATGCGAAAGGCGAGATCAGCGCCAAGACATGGGACGAGGCCGCCGCCCCCTTCGCTCAACGTGCCTTCGATATTCTGGAACGCTACGCCCCCGGCACCCAAGCCAAAATTCTGGCCAAACGCATCGTGGCGCCGACCGAACTTGAATCCGACAACCCCAACCTGGTCGGCGGCGATCAGGTTTGCGGCAGCCATCATCTGGCGCAGAACTTTCTGTTTCGCCCGCTGCGGGGCCATGCCGATGGATCGACCCCGATCCAGAACTTGCACCTGACCGGCGCCGCGGTTTGGCCCGGCGCGGGGCTTGGTGCTGGATCAGGCTATCTTCTCGCCCAAAAACTGACCGGAAAATAACTCCGGCTTCATCCATAACCACAGGGAAACGCTATGAAACTCAACCGTCGTGCTCTTTTGCAACTTTCCGCTGCCAGCCTTTCGCTGACGGCCTTAAGCCTGCCCGTTCGCGCGCAGGCCATCGAAGAATTGGTCATCGCCTATAATGTCAATCTGCCCGCATGGGATCCGACCACTGGGCCATCGGCGGTCAATCCGACCATTCAGGGCATCTACCAATCGGTGTTTGACCAGTTCATCCTGCAACAGCCTGATCTGAAACCCGCCCCCGGTATTCTGACCGATTGGGGCTGGAACGATGATAAAACCCAGGTCTGGATGACAGTGCGCGACGGTGTGACTTGGCACGACGGCAGCCCGCTGACCGCCGAAGATGTCGCGTGGAGCCTTGCGCGTGTCGCCGATCCAGCCACCGGCAGCCCGATCCAATTCGTCTGGGGAACCCTTACAAATCATCGGGTTGAGGGCAATAAGGTGCTGGCGGATGTGGCACAATTTGACCCCACTATTTTCAAATGGATGTATTTCCTGACCGGCTATGTGCTGCCGAAAGCCTATTACACATCGGTTGGCGCCGAGGGTTTTGAGGCGGCCCCGATCGGCTCTGGCCCCTATATGGTTGAGAAATTTGAGCGTGACGCCTTCGTGCGCCTGAAAGCCAACGCCAAGTATTGGGGCGGGGCGCCGGCTTTTGAAACTGTGACGATCAAATTTGTCACCGACGCCGCCGCCCGCGTGGCCGAGGTGGAATCCGGTAATTCTCATGTCACTTTGGAAGTGCCCTACGAGGAATACGATCGCCTGAAAGCCACTCTGACTGGCACCGCCACGCCGATTTCCGATATCGGCATGATCTTTTTGAACGACATCGACGTGATGCTTGACCCGAATGTGCGCAAGGCCGCAGCACATGCCATCGACAAGCAAACCATCATCGACCGGCTGCTGAAAGGCTACGGTGTGCCGATTGATACGTTGGAAACTCCTGAATACGACGCCTACGACGCCAGCATCAAGGTGCCTTACGATCCTGAATTGGCCGTGAAACTGCTGGCGGACTCTGGCTACTCTGTTGATAATCCTGTCAAATTCAAAATCCAAACCACCAAGGGTTTCAAGCCCAAGGATTACGAGATGATCCAGGCCATCGTTGGTCTGTGGCGCAAGGTCGGAATTGAGGCCGAGATCGAAACCTATGAGATCGCCAAGCATTACGAACTGCGTGCCGCCGACCAACTCGCCCCCGCTGCTTTCTACAACTGGGGCAATTCGGTCGGCGATCCGACCACTTCGACCGGCTTTGCGATGTTTGGCCCTTCGCCCCATTCGGTGTGGGATGGTCAGGATCTGATCGACATGATCGGCCCACTTTGGGGCGAAAAAGACGAGGCCAAGCGCATTGACGGTTGGAAAAAAGTCGATGCTTTCATCGCCGAGAACGCTTTGGTGATCCCGCTGCTGCAATATGTGCAGCCGATCCTGTCGGCACCGGGAGTGGTGGTGACGCCGCATGCCTCGGGGGCCTTGTTGCCCTATCTGATGAAACGCGCGTAACCCTCGTAAAGGCCGGGGGGCCGCCCGTCCCCCGGCCCCCCGGGCTATGTCAACCCATGTGAAAGCACGCGCTTGTCCAAAGCAGCGTCCGCTTAGGAAAATTGGATTTATGCTGTTTCTTCAATCGGTTACCCTGCGATTATGCACCACTTTCATAACGCTGTTCGGTGTGGCGCTGATCGTGTTTTTCGTGATCCGTGTGGTTCCGGGCAACCCGATCGCGATGATGCTGCCCCCCGGCGCGACCGAGGCTGATGTCGCACGGCTGACCGCGCTTTACGGATTGGACAAAAGCATCCCGCAGCAGTTTCTGATCTGGCTTTCTGGCGTGATGCAGGGGGATTTTGGCAATTCAATCACCACCAAGCAGCCAGTTTTACAGCTGGTTCTCAGCCGCCTGCCCGCGACTTTGGAGCTGTCAGTGATGGCTTTGTGCATCGCCATCGTGATCGGCGGCACCATGGCGTTGACCGGCACAAGGCTGCGCGGCAGCAAAACCGAGGCGGCAATTGATATTGGCAATGGCATGGCGCTGTCGGTGCCGGATTTCCTATGGGGGTTGATCCTGATCCTGACATTTGGCGTGTTGATGCCGGTATTTCATATCTCGGGGCGCGTCACGCCATCGCTTGCCCTGCCCTTCAGCACGAATTTCTACCTGACCGAGGCCGCCTTGCGCCTGCGCTTTGATCTGTGGCTGGATATTGCAGCACATATGTTCATGCCCGCCTTGGCGCTTGCGATACCTTTGGCTGCCATCATCGGCCAACTTCTTAAACAATCCCTTAAAGAAACCATGCATCTTGATTATGTCACCCTTGCCCGCACCAAGGGCTATTCGGAAACCCATGTCATCCTACACGAGGCGCTGCCGAATGCGATTCTGCCAACGCTGACTTTGGTTGGCGTGCAGTTTACTTTTCTGATCGGCGGCACAGTGATTATCGAGCGTCTGTTTTCCTACGAGGGTCTCGGCAATATGGCGATCGACGCGGTGATCAACCGCGATTTGCCGCTGATTCAAGGCATCGTCATCTTGTTTGCGGTGATCTTCACCGGAGTTAACCTGTTGGTCGACCTGACTTATGCCGCATTGAACCCAAGGTTGCGCCATGCTTGACGCCCGCAGCACAATCAAGCGCAGACTGCCGCTGCGGCTGATCCTCTCTGCCGGATGGCTTGGCCTTTTGACGCTGGCCGCAGTTTTCGCGCCGCTGATCGCACCGAAAGACCCGCTGGCTCAGGACTTGTTCCTCGGCCAATTGCCGCCATTTTGGTTGCAGGGCCACGAGCCCGGCTACCTGCTGGGCACCGATTCCTTGGGCCGCGACGTGCTCAGCCGCATCCTTTATGGCAGCCGTCTTGCCCTGACCGTGGCACTGATCGCGGGCAGCATCACTTGCATCGTCGGGGCTGCGATGGGCTTGCTTGCGGGTTTTTTGCGCGGCTGGGTCGATGTGGTGATCAGCCGTGCCATCGACATCTGGATGGCGTTTCCGCCGGTTTTATTCTCAATCCTGCTGATCGCCGTGCTTGGCCCCGGTCTGTCATCCATCATCATTGCCATCGTTGTTATCGACTGGACCCGCTTTGCCCGCGTCATCCGGGCCGAGGCGATGACCCAAGGCGCGATGGACTACGTTGCATCTGCGCAAATCGCAGGACGCACCCGGCTGTCCACCATGCTGACCGAGATTCTGCCAAACGTGCTGCCCACCATTGTCGTCCTTCTCACGCTTGAAATGGGAATATCCATCATCGTTGAAGCCATCCTGTCTTTCGTCAACCTGTCGATTTCCACCGACGACCCGACTTGGGGCGGCATGATCTCCGAGGGTCGAACCTCGATCCATCAAGCTTGGTGGGTGCTGGTGTTCCCGCTGATCACATTGTTTCTGACCGTTCTCAGCTTTTCGCAACTGGGCGAAGGGCTGAAAGACCGCTTCGATCCGGTGCTGCGATGAGCTTCCTGTCGATCCGCAATCTGTCGGCGCGGCTGAAAGGGCGATCCGATCAAATCCTGCGTCACGTCTCGCTGGAGGTCGCCGCTGGCGAAGTGCGCGGCTTGGTAGGCGAATCCGGCGCCGGTAAATCCATGATCGGCAAAGCTATTCTGGGAACCTTGCCACATTCGGTCGAGATCAGCGGCGGCGAGATCATCCTTGACGGCATCGATCTTCTGACCCTGCCCTCCGCCAAACGACGACAGCTGATCGGCGCGAAATGCGCGCTGATCCCGCAAGACCCTCTGACCGCGCTGAACCCGTCGCGCCGCATTGGCCCGCAGATCACCAACCGCTTGGTAGATATTCTGGGCTGGAGCCGAAGCGACGCCGAGGCCCGCGCCCGCGCCCTGCTTGCCGAAGTCCAGATCCAAGACACCGAGCGGGTGATGCGCAGCTATCCGCATGAACTGTCGGGCGGCATGCGCCAACGTATCCTGATCGCAAGCGCCTTTGCTGCCGAACCAAAGCTGATCATCGCTGATGAGCCGACAACCGCGCTGGATGTCACGGTGCAAAAGCAAATCCTGAAGTTGATCGCGGCACTGCAGGCCCGCCACGGCACCGCTTTGCTGTTCGTCACCCATGACCTTGGCGTGGTCTCCAAGGTTTGCCAAAGCCTGTCGGTGCTTTATGCGGGCCTTGTGCTGGAAGATAGCACGATCCCGGATTTCTTTCATGCCCCCAAACACCCCTATTCCCGCGCCCTGCTGGCCGCGACCCCGAAATACACTGATCCAGATGGCAGCCTGACTCCGGTGCCAGATGCCATCATTGAAACCACCCGCGCCGAAGTGGCCGCGTTTGACCGGAGCGCGCATGTCTGAAATCTATCCCGCCAACCTTTACCAAATTGATAACATGCGGTTGTCTTTGGCCGATATGACGCAAAAACCGCTGATTGGCGCAGCACCTCGGCTGGAAATCCTGAAGGGCCTGAGCTTTAACATCCGCAAGGGCGAGATTCTGGGCATCGTCGGCGGCTCAGGGTCTGGCAAATCTACGCTCGGCCGCGCCTTGGTGCGCCTGCTGGAACCATCCAGCGGCACGGTTACGTTCGATAACCAAGACATCACCCACCTCACGGAGGCCAAACTCCGCCCGCTGCGCCGCCGCTTTCAGATGATCTTTCAAGACCCGATGAGCAGCCTTAATCCACGCCACCGGATCAGCCAGATCATCGCCGCACCTTTGCGCCTGCACGGCCTGTCCGACCCCAAGCAGCGCGTGCTAGAGGCGCTTGATCACGTCGGCCTGCCGCGCAGTTTCGCCAGCCGCTACCCGCATGAATTGTCTGGCGGCCAACGCCAGCGCATCGGCATCGCCCGCGCGATTGCGCTGAAACCCGACTTTATTCTGGCAGATGAAATTGTCTCGGGACTGGATGTTTCAAGTCAGGCGCAAATCCTGAACCTGTTGGAATCCTTGGTGAAAGATCTTGGCCTGACGCTGGCTTTCATCAGCCATGATTTGTCAGTGATCCGGCGTTTGTGCAGCCGTATCATCGTGCTGCACCAAGGCAAGATCGTCGAAAATGCCGTCACTGCCGATCTGTTCAGCAACCCGCAAGCCAGCTACACACGCGATCTTCTGGATGCCATCCCATTGCCCGACCCGAACCAGATCTGGGCGTGAAGATCAGCTTTTGTGCGGGACGATCCGCGCCGGAGGCCGCCGACCTTCGCGCATGACCGCTAAAGCCGGGGCAAATCCACCACACCCTTTTTCACGATAAAGCAGCCATACGGCCCCGGATCAGAAGTTCGCACTATGGCAAACGCGCGGCTCGCCGCCTCGTAAAACGCAAACCGCTCCAGCGCCTGCATTTGAACCGTCCGGCCCTCGGCGGCGTCAATCACCGTCTGGACCAGCCCAAACATCGGCATCTGACCACCCGGATCGCCCACCACCTGCATCCGGCTGACGGGTGATTGTACGAATGTGTCCAGCGGCATCAGGGTTAAAATCGCGGCCAACCCGGTCGGAATATCACAGCCGACCATATCGACCACCCGGCCATGCACCGTTTTCGCGGCAATGGACGCCGCCGGATGGTTCACATCGCAAATCACCAACGTATCGCCATGCCCCATCAGCATCAGCACATGCAGCAGTTCCGCCGACAAATGTCGATCAATCCCTTTGAGCATCTACTTAATAGCCCCTGCAGCCATGCCTTTGATAATATACCGCTCCAACACCACCCCAATCACGATCAACGGCAGGATCGCCGCCCAAGACAAGGCCGCCATCGACCACCACGAAATCCCCTGACTGCCAGTTTGGCTTGCCACCATCACCGGCAGCGTGTTGGCATGGGTAGAGGTCAGCAGTGCCGCGAAGAAATATTCATTCCACGTCAACACTAAAGAAAGAATGAACGCCGCCACCATTCCCGGCAAAGCAATCGGTAAAATGATGGTGAAAAAAGCCCCCCAGATCGACAACCCATCGACCAAAGCCGCCTCTTCCAACTCTGTCGGGATAGAGGAAAACTGATCCCGCATGATCCAGATCACGATCGGCAGAACCGAAAGAGTATACAACAAAATCAAACCGATACGGGTGTCCAGCAACGCAAGCTCTTTGTACAAAACCAGCATCGGCAGGGCAAGAACGACAGGCGGCAGGATCAGTTGGCTGAGAAAGAAAAACGAGATGTCACTGTTTCCCATCCACAGGAATTTATAGTTGAACCGGCTTAACCCGTAAGCCGCCAAAGACCCCAAAGCCACCGCCAGAACCGAGGACGTGACCGCAGTGATCGCCGAATTGGTAAAGCGCTTCAGAAATTCGTCGCGCACCGTGCTGTCAGCGCCAATGGTATCGGGCGAAAGGCCCAAGGATTTCCAGCCCAGCCATTTCGGGGTGAAGTCCCACCACGGCACCAGATTGCCCTTCATCACATCGGGCGCCATTTTAAAGCTGGTGGTCAGCGTCCAATAGATTGGAAACAAACAAATAAATGCCCACAGCAGCAGCAACCCATAGACAAAAATCCGACCCGTGAACCATTTTGGGCGAAAGCTGCGATCCGCTGCAGAATCCTTGAAAATCTGCCCCGTCATCTGCGCGTCACTCATGTTCTGGGCCTCGCAAACCGATCCGCCAGTTTCATCAAAATCGTCATGAAAATGATGATCACCAGCAGATAAAACATCGCCAAAAGCGTGCCATAGCCGACATTCGAGCGGTCCCGATACTCGCGGAAAATGAACGAGGTCACCGTATCGGTGGCCCCCCCCGGCCCCCCGGATGTCACCGCAATCACGATATCGGCAAGCTTCAACTTGAAGATAATCCTGATCAGGATGGCAGTGATCGACACCGGCAGCATCATCGGGAAGGTCACTTCCCAAAATGCCCGCCAGCCATTCGCACCATCAACCTTGGCGGCCTCGTTCAATTCCTTGGGGATCGCCTGCAACCCGGCCAAAATCATGATCATCATAAACGGAATGAACGTCCAGGCATCCATCAGCATGATCGTCGCCTTGGCCACACCGGGGGTGCCGAAGAACGAGGGCGTCTCCCAGCCGAAAAACCGCGCAAGCCGCGCCACCGGGCCAAAACGTGCTTCCAGCATCGACTTGCCGATCATCCAGCTGACCGCCACCGGCGACAGCATCAACGGCAGCAAAAACGCCACCCGGAAAAACTTGCGCGCCCTTATCTCCGCGTTCAACGCCAAGGCCAGACCAAAGGCAATCGTATATTCCACAAGGATTGCAAGCACATACCACAGCATGTTCAACAAAGCGTTCCAATAGAACGGGTCCGCCCACATCTGCCGCAGATTGCTGAGCCCGTTGAATTGCCGCCCATCCGGGCTGGACAGGTTCCAGTCCGAAAACGCGATCACAAGGCCAAACAGCAGCGGAAACACCGTCAATGAGATCACAAACAACGCCGCAGGCAGCACGAACAGCGTGCGTTTGCCATGCTCGCCGTGCAGCAGAACTTGCCCCCAGCTGAGGCAAATCGCCCAAAGAATATAGGCATACAGCGTCGGGCGCCAACTGGTCAGGCCAAAGTCATGCACGCCTTGCAGTTGCAACATCTGCGCCAAGGCCACCAAAGCCATCAGCAAGGCCGAGCCCCAGATGATGCCTCGCCCCAGCGCGCGGCGCTGATCCGAGATATTGTCATTGCTGACAACGTGTAAAAGATCGCCTGAACCGCTCAAACCCTTGCCCCGCCTGCGAAAAGTAAGGTGCGTGCTACCACGCACCCTACGGTGTCATTGCAGGGTGCGTGGTTGCACGCACCCTGTTGGGTCACATCCCCAAGCTGGCCTTATACAGCTTGATCTGCGCATCGCGCCCGATCTGATCGGTGATCTTTTCCCAAGCGGCCGCAATCGCATCTGCGGTTTCCTGTGCCGATTTGTATTGGCCGGAATAGCCCTTGGCCAGTTCGTCCTCGGCAACCGAATAATACTGGAAGATGCCGGGGATACGCGGCTCAATCGCCGCATTGGGGTGGTTGTAGCTGTCAAGGTTCGAGCCAAGGTAATCCTCGATGAACGCCCGATCATACCCAGCCGCCACCCATTCATCATACTGGAACTGGCTGTTGCGATACGGTTGGAAGCCCGAAGGATAGGCTGCCATCCACAGCGAAATATCCTTGCCACCCAAGTGCGCCGCCGCCGACCATGCCGCCTTGCGCTTTTTCTCATCGGCCGAGACACGGTTGGTCACATAGACGCCCCAACCAAGGAAGGCCATGTTGGGGGATTCGTTGTAAGTCTCCTCCCAGGCGCTCGTCTGGGCATTATACACCTTGTCAGACCCACGGTTGATGCCAAAGCCCACCACATCGCCGACCACCGAAGTATCAGACGTGCGCGCGTTCGAGCCCACATCGCCCCACCACATCAGGCTGGAGCCCGTGCCGGCAAGGAACTGCGAGAATGCCGTCGTGCCCGGATCGGCGTTGATCTGGTCAGCCGGATAGGCACCCGGCGTCGCAATCAGGTCCATCACGTCCTGAATGGCCTGCACCCAGCCCGGATTGTTGACGCGCGGTTTCATCGTATCCGGGTCAAACAGCCAAGCCGGATCGGACGGATGCTTGACATAAGCCGCAGCGCGGTTTTCCAGGAAGTAGAACCCAAACCCGCCCCAGCCCTTCAGCGGGTCCAGATAGCCAACGGCAGGCTGGCCCGTCAAAGGATCGGTCTTGCCAACGATGGCCTTGGAATAGGCATTGACCTCTTGCCAAGTCTTCGGCGGCTCTGCCATGCCAGAAATAGCGCCCTCGCCAAAGTAATCGGTGCGATACGCAAAAGTATGGCAATCACCGTCAATCGAGATCCGGTACGTCTTGCCATCCCAAGTCCCAACCGGGGCCTTCAGGTAATTCACGTAATCATCCATGTCGATCTGAGTCTTGACCCAATCCGGCATCTCATCCAGCAAGCCCTTGCTGGCGGTATCACCCTCCAACGGCGCACCCATGGCCAGAATGTCGAAATCGACGGTACCGGTGGCAATGCTTTGCTGCAGGCGCGGGTTGTAATCGGCCTGAGCAAGGTCAACCCAGTTGATCTTGGCCCCAGTGTAAGTCTCCCAGCCTTTCAGCAGACCGCGGAACAGTATGTTGTGCAAGCCGTTGTTATTGATGCCAAAGAACGTAAGCTCAACCCCGGCAAACTCGCCCTCAGCGACATTTGCCTTGGTGCTGTCCAGGCACAATTCACCAACCTTCTGCCAATCGGCATCGGTCGGGCTGCCCTTGCCCACACCGGGAATCTGCAAAATCTGCGCGCGCACGGAATCCTGCGCCATCGCCGGGCCGTAGCCCATCACCTTCGGCATCAGCGCCAAAGCGGTCAAAGCGGTGGCACCCTGCAACATACGGCGACGGCTTAGCGTGGCCTGAACGGCCGCCTGATAAAGCTCTACTTTCAAGAACGTCTCCTCCCTTGATGCCCTTACGGGCCAAGGGCCACCGGGCTGTTATGTATGGAACCTGCGGAACTCCGGCGAAACCAACCTATACGCCGTGCAAGCAGGCCTCCCCTCCTGCTGCAAACACGTTCCTTAGGGTCAGCTTGGCCTGCGCCAATCCACCTGTCAAGATTCTAACATGTTAGTATGATCAGCCGATAGACAGAGCCCATGCGCTCGCCTAATCTTGCGGCAGTAACCGGGGGGAACCATATGGCCGAAGTCACAATCCGCGATCTGCGCAAGGCTTATGGCGGCGTGCAAGTGATCCACGGCCTGAACCTTGATATCAAAGACGGCGAGTTCGTGGTGCTGGTCGGCCCCTCTGGCTGCGGCAAATCCACCCTGCTGCGGATGCTCGCGGGGCTAGAGGAAATCAGCGCAGGCGACATCAACATTGGGGCCGCCCGCGTCAACAACCTGCCGCCATCAGAACGTGACATCGCGATGGTGTTCCAGAACTATGCGCTTTACCCCCATAAAACCGTCGCAGCCAACATGGGCTTTGCGCTGAAAATGCGCGGCATGGACGCAGCCGCGATCCGCGCAAAAGTGGAACGGGCGGGCGAAATCCTTGGCCTGACCCCTTATCTTGACCGCTTCCCGCGCGCTTTGTCCGGCGGCCAGCGCCAGCGCGTCGCCATGGGCCGCGCCATTGTCCGCGACCCAAAAGTGTTCCTGTTTGATGAACCGCTCTCCAACCTCGACGCCAAACTGCGGGTGCAGATGCGGGCCGAGATCAAAGAGCTGCATCAGCGCCTGAAGACAACCACCGTCTACGTCACCCACGACCAGATCGAGGCGATGACCATGGCCGATAAAATCGTCGTCATGCAGGGGGGCCGCATCGAACAAGTCGGCGCCCCGTTAGAGCTTTACGACCGCCCCGCCAATGTCTTTGTGGCCGCCTTCATCGGATCACCGTCGATGAACCTGATTGACGGCATGGTGACAGGCGGCATGGTCAACGTCGCAGGCGCGCGCCTCGCCCTGCCACCCGGATCGACCGCGACCGAAGGCCAGCAGGTCGTCTACGGCATCCGCCCCGAAACCTTCAGCATCGCCAGCGAAGGCTTGGCTGGCACCATCGCCGTGGTCGAACCAACTGGCTCTGAAACCCATGTCGTGGTGCGCATCGCGGGGCGCGAAATCACCGCCGTTTTCCGCGACCGCGTCACCTTCCGACCCGGCGACAGCATCACCCTCGCCCCCGACGCAAGCCAATCGCATATCTTTGACAAAACCAGCGGGCAAAGGCTGGCCTAAGGTCAGCAGGTTTATGCCCCGCTGATTCGTGCAAGCTTGGTTAACTGCCACGTCTCAGCCCAAAAAGCGGACGCGACATGGCCGCTTCCTGTATCAAAAATGGCCGCTTTCTGGGTCGTTAACCTTCGCTTAAAGCAGCCTTTTAACGCGGCGTTCTCAACAGCTTAGAAATCCGTCCAAGCCGCAAAAGACGCACCCTTTCCCGCAGCCCAAAAAACTGCCCCCCACAGGCTGCCATGACACCAGACCCCATACCACCGCACTTGACCCTGCGATCAAATCCGGCACAACTGACCACAAATGGGAGGGCACAATGCTCAAAGGAATTGACCCGCGCTTGAACGCGGAAGTGCTGCATTGCTTGCGGGCGATGGGCCACGGCGACGTGCTGATTTTGGCCGACACCAACTTCCCGTCCGACTCGGTCGCCCGCGCCACCGTCAGCGGCAAACTGCTGCGGATGGACAACCTGACAAGCGCCGAAGCCGCAGCAGCCATCCTGTCGGTCTATCCGCTGGATACTTTTGTCGCCGATTTCGCAGGCCGCATGGAAGTCGTTGGCGCACCCGATGAAATCCCACCAGTGCAGGCCGAGGTGCAGGCCGAAATCAACGCCGCCGAAGGCGCAGACCGCCCCATGCAACCCATCGAGCGTTTCGCGTTCTACGATATGGCAAAACAAGCCTATGCCGTGATCCAAACCGGAGAGCGCCGCTTCTACGGCTGTTTCAGCCTACGTAAAGGCGTCGTGCCACCAGAGGCGAAGTAACATGAACAAACCGATAAAACCAATTGTTAACCTTGGCATTTTTGTCGCAGACACCGCCTATCGCGCTGCCCGTCAACCCAAAATGGGCGAGACGATCTTGGGCAATTCCTTCGTGCTTGGGCCGGGTGGCAAAGGCTCAAACCAATCGGTCGCCTCGGCGATGGCGGGCGGCAAAACCCATTTTATCACGCGGCTGGGCGATGATGCCTTCGCCGATATCGCGCGCGCCACTTGGGCGAAAGCCGGCGTGATCCCCGAGGTGAAAATCGACGCCGAAAGCTACACCGGGGCCGCGTATATCTTCATCGAGGAAGCCACCGGCAACAACGCGATCATCGTCTCCCCCGGTGCCGCAGGCCGGGTTTCGGTGCAGGATGTCGAAGAGAAATCTGATCTGATCGGCTCTGCCGCAATCTTCATCACCCAGTTGGAACAACCGATCCCTGCCGCCAAACGCGGTCTGGAAATCGCCCGTGCCGCAGGCGTCACCACCATCCTGAACCCCGCCCCGGCGGCCACTTTGGGCGACGACATCCTCGCGCTGTGCGATTATGTGACCCCCAATGAGACCGAGACCGAGGCCCTGACCGGCCTGCCAGTCACCACCCTTGCCGAAGCCGAAGCCGCCGCCGACGCTTTGCTCGCCCGCGGTGTCGGCGCGGTGGTGATGACTTTAGGTGACAAAGGCGCACTCTACCGCGACCGCAACCGCTCGGTGCACATCCCGGTCATGTCGGCAGGCAAAGTGGTCGAAACCACCGGCGCCGGCGACGCCTTCAACGGCGGTTTTGCGGTGGCCTTGTCTGAGGGGCGCGATGTGGTCGAAGCGGTGCGCTTTGGCTGCGCCACCGCTGGCATCTCTGTCACCCGTGCAGGCACTGCCCCGTCAATGCCCTCACGTGCCGAGATCGACGCACTTCTGGCCAAGAACCTGTAATCGGAACAAGCAGTTGAGCCTCCGGCGGGAGTATTTCAAAAACAGCAAATACTGGTGCCTTGCATTGCTCTTTTTGAAATACTCCCGCCGGAGGCTTCTACATCACAGCAGGGCAACAGGCCGCAGGATCAGGACAAACCGCCGATCAAACGCCTGTTATGGGTTAAACAATTCTGGATGGTTGCGCTCCAAAGGCTCCAAATAGCTCAGCAGCTTGCGCAAATGCAGCCGCATTGCCAGCCGCGCCGCCACCGGATCGCGCGCCTCCAAGGCCGCCAAAATCGCGCGGTGCTCGGCCAAAGTTGCTGAGACGCGGCCATCCAGCGGCAGCAGCAAGCGCCGTGCGCGCTCGACATGCACCCAAGCCGTTTCCGCCACCACCGACAGCTTGCGATAACCGGTAAAGCTGCGGATCATCTCATGCATCTCGCCATCCAACTGGTAAAATCCGGGGAAATCCCCATCCGCCAACAAAGCCGCCTGCACCGTCAGATTGCGGCGCAAGACCACCAGTTGATCTTCGGTGATGTGTTCCGCAACTGTTTCAATCGCTTGCAGCTCTATCGCCTCGCGCAAAAACGCGCCTTCACGGATTTCTGCCATCGAAAATCGCGCCACATAGGTTCCCGCCTGCGGCACCACATCAACCAGCCCCTCGCCCGCCAAACGCGCCACCGCATCCGAGACCGGGCTGCGCGACACGCCCAATTCTGCGCAAATCTCGGGTTTGCGCAGAATTTCACCCGGACGATAGGCCAGCGACAAAATCGCGTGCCGCAGCGTCTGATACACCTTGGCACCCAAAGAGCCCGAGAACGCCTCCAATGGATGCAGGCGGCGATCCGGCAAGATCAACTCTTGTGAGACGGCGTCATCGGGCTGTAACATGCTAACATGTTAGCCGAGCGCCATCGTGGGATCAAGCGCTCGGGATCAAGCAAAGGCGCAAGCGAGATGTCGCAAAGCAATGACAGTGTCATCCGATTGAATCCAGCTGACAATCTGGTGATTGCCCTCACAGATTTGCCCAGCGGCGCACAGCCCGGCGGGCTTGAAGTCGCCACCACCCAAGCGATTCCGCGCGGCCACAAGATCGCAATCCAACCGATAGCCATGGGGGCGCAGGTGATCCGCTATGGCCAGATCATCGGGCAGGCATTGGCCGATATCCCCGCGGGCGCACATATTCACAGCCATAATCTTGGCATGGGGCCACACAGCAATGACTATGCCATGGGCTCGGAAAGCCATGCCCTGCCCGCCCTGCCTGCCCGCGCATTCATGGGCTATCACCGCGCCGATGGGCAGGTTGGCACCCGCAATTACATCGGGATTCTGACATCGGTGAATTGCTCGGGATCGGTCGCGCGCTTCATCGCAGAAGCCGCCGAAAAAGACCCCGTGCTGTCGGCAATGCCCAATATCGACGGCTTTGTGCCGATCGTGCACAACACAGGTTGCGGCATGTCGGGCGTGAACGAAGGCTATGACACCCTGATGCGTACCTTGAAAGGCTACGCCCGCAACGCCAATTTCGGCGGCATCCTGCTGGTGGGGCTCGGCTGCGAGGTGATGCAGGTGCCAGATCTGGTCGGCCAAGGCCGTCTGCGCCCCGATGGCAATTTCCGCTACATGACCATTCAGCAAACCGGCGGCACCCGCGCGACCATCGCGGCAGGGCTGAAGGTTCTGCGTGAGATGGCAGAGGTCGCCTCCAAAACCGCCCGCGCCCCCGCCCCGGTATCCAAGCTGATCATCGGCCTGCAATGCGGCGGCTCAGATGGCTATTCCGGCATCACCGCCAATCCGGCTTTGGGACATATGTCCGATTTGCTGGTGCAGATGGGCGGCACCACAATCCTGTCGGAAACCCCCGAGATTTACGGGGCCGAGCATCTTCTGACCCGCCGCGCCGTGTCGAAAGAAGTCGGGGACAAACTGCTGGAGCGCATCCAATGGTGGGAAGATTACACCGCCCGCAACGGCGGTGAGATGGACAATAACCCTTCCCCCGGCAACAAACGCGGTGGCTTGACCACGATCCTGGAGAAATCGCTGGGTGCGGTCGCCAAAGGCGGCACAGCCCCGCTTGTCGGCGTCTATAAATTTGCTGAACCCATCACCACCGCCGGCTTCACCTATATGGACAGCCCCGGCTATGATCCCTGTTCAGTCACCGGCCAAATCGCCTCGGGTGCCACGATGATCATCTTCACCACCGGGCGTGGATCGGTTTCGGGTTACAAACCCAGCCCCTGCATCAAGCTCGCCACCAACACCGAAATGTACAATCGCATGGCCGAAGACATGGATATCAACTGCGGCGACATCCTCACAAGCGGCGTGAGCATCGCCGCGAAAGGCGCTGAAATTCTTGAGAAAGTCATCGCCGTCGCATCGGGCGAGCGCACCTTTTCGGAAGAGCTCGGCTTTGGTGGTGCCGAGTTCGTGCCATGGCAAATCGGCGCGGTGATGTAAGAAAAAGCGCCTCCGGCGGGGATATTTAAGAACAGATGAAACACGCGCCACACTGCCATTTCATCCGTTCTTAAATATCCCCGCCGGAGGCATCCCACGCCTTCAGCCCGCCGCCCGGATCAGATCAGAAATCTCGGCCACCGCCTTCTCAACCAAATCCACCCGCCCGCGCGATTCCACATTCAGCCGCAAAAGCGGTTCGGTATTTGACGACCGCAGATTGAACCGCCAATCGCCGAAGTCCAGCGACAGCCCATCGAGATCATCGCGGGTCCGCGCCTGCGGCCCGTAAACCGTCTCAATCCGCGCCACCACGGCTTTTGCGTCGCTGACCCGAAAGTTGATCTCGCCTGAAGACGGAAACGCTGCCCGCCGAAGCGCCAGCAGATCGGCAAGCGAGTGCCCGGATCGCCCCATCAACTCGGCCACCAGCAGCCACGGGATCATCCCGGAATCGCAGGACATGAAGTCGCGGAAATAATGATGCGCCGACATCTCGCCACCATAAACCGCCCCGGTGTCGCGCAGCGCCTGCTTGAGAAACGCATGCCCCGTCGGGGCCGCCACCGTCCGCCCGCCCGCCTTTGCCACCACATCCTGAGTGTTCCAGATGACCCTCGGGTCGTGCACGATCACAGCCCCCGGCTCTTTCGCCAAAAACACCGCGGCCAACAGCCCCACAAGATATTCGCCCGCCACAAAGTTTCCCTGCGCATCAAACAAGAAGCAGCGGTCGAAATCTCCATCCCAAGCGACACCCATATCCGCACCCGCCGCAACCACCGCCTGCGCTGTAACAGGTTGGTTCTCTGGCAGCAGCGGGTTGGGGATGCCATGCGGAAAGCTGCCATCCGGCGCATGATGCATCCGCACAAACTGCAACGGGGCTCCCGCCGCTGCCAAAGCCGCGGCAATCGCATCAAATGTCGGCCCTGCCGCGCCATTGCCTGCATTCACCACAATCTTCAAAGGTCGCAGCGCACCCAGATCAACAAACGAGAGTACCCGTGCAACAAACGCCGCCCGCACGCCCGCGGCATCGACCACCCGCCCCCCGGCGCGGGCCTCGGCAAATGCCCCGCTTTCCGCCAAGGCCTTGATCCGCGCCAAGCCCGAGCCCGCATCCAACGGCGCAGAGCCCCGCCGCACCATCTTCATCCCGTTGTAATCCATCGGATTATGCGAGGCCGTCACTTCAATCCCGCCATCCGCATCCAGTGCCGTGGTGGCAAAATACATCTCCTCGGTGCCGCACAGCCCAAGGTCCAGCACCTCAACCCCTGCCGCCACCAACCCCTCGGCCACCGCTTGCGCCAATTCCGCAGACGAGGCCCGGCAATCCTGCCCCAGCACCACCCGCCGCGCCCCCAAGCCTTCAGCAAACGCCCGCCCCACCCGCCGCGCGATATCCGGGTTCAGCTCTTCGCCAAGCTTGCCGCGAATGTCATAGGCCTTGAAGCAGGTATAGGTCGTCATGTCTCACCAAATTGCCAGCAAATCTGCCGCCACAATAGGCAGCCCGCCGCAAAGGTCCAGCGACCTATGCCTTTCCAAACGCCCCCCTCCGCCCTATAAGGCCGCAACCCAATCCCCGGAGCCCGCGATGCGCATTGCCGAGATCACCCGCAATACCAACGAGACCAAAATCTCTGTCGCCATCAACCTTGACGGCACCGGCCAAGCCAAAATCGCCACTGGGGTCGGCTTTTTCGACCATATGCTTGATCAACTCGCCCGCCATTCGCTGATCGACCTGACCGTCAACGCCAAGGGCGATCTGCATATCGACGATCACCACTGCGTCGAGGACACTGGCATCGCCTTGGGCCAAGCCCTTGCCCGCGCTTTGGGCGACAAGAAAGGCATCCGCCGCTACGGCCATTTCCGCCTTGCGATGGATGACACGCAAGTCGGCTGCGCGCTTGATCTTTCGGCCCGCCCCTATCTGGTCTGGAATGTGCCCTTCACTGCTGCCAAAATCGGCAGCTTTGACACTGAACTGGTGCGCGAATTCTTCCAGGCGCTGGCCACCCACGGCGGCATCACCCTGCATGTCGATCTGATCCACGGCCTCAACAGCCACCACATCGCCGAGGCCGCCTTCAAAGCGGTGGCGCGTGCGCTGCGCGAAGCGGTCGAACCCGATCCGCGGATGGCAGGCGTGCTGCCGTCCACCAAAGGCGCGCTCTGACGCCGCGCCTTTGGTCATCCTCTCTGCTTAAATATCCCCGCCGGAGGCACATTCACACATGCTCACCGTCCTTGTAGACTACGACTCCGGCAACCTGCACTCCGCCGAAAAGGCCTTTCAGCGCATGGCGACTGAAACCGATGCAGGCCAGATCCTTGTGTCATCGGATCCAAAGGATGTCGCCCGCGCCGACCGCATCGTGCTGCCCGGCGACGGCGCTTTCCCTGCCTGCCGCCGGGCCTTGGGCAGCTATGGTGGCTTGTTTGACTCGATCGCAGAAGCCGTCACCATCCGCGCCCGCCCCTTTCTTGGCATCTGCGTCGGCATGCAGATGATGGCCAGCTGGGGCCGCGAGTATCAGGATACCGAGGGTTTCGGCTGGATCCCGGGCGAGGTCGTCAAGATCACCCCGGCCGACCCCGCGCTGAAAGTGCCGCATATGGGCTGGAATGATCTGGTGATCGACACCCAAGCCATCGCAGCCCACCCGGTTCTTGACGGGTTGAAAACCGGCGACCACGCCTATTTCGTCCATTCCTACCATTTCCGCGTCGAAAACCACGCGCATCGCCTTGCGCATGTCGATTACGCTGGCGATGTCACCGCGATCATTGGCCGTGACAACATGCTAGGGATGCAATTCCACCCCGAGAAAAGCCAAGCCAATGGTCTGCGCCTGATCAGCAATTTCCTGCGCTGGAAGCCCTGAATGCAGGCGCTGCTCGATCAGATTGCCGCAGAGATGGCGCAAGCCACCGATCGCGGCCGCGTCGCCGATTACATTCCCGAACTTGCCAAGATTGACCCCAACCAGTTTGGCATCGCCGTGGCTTTGCCCTCGGGCGAGGTGCTGACCGCAGGTGACGCCGAAACCCCGTTCTCGATCCAGTCGATCTCAAAGGTCTTCACCCTCGCCATCGCCTTGGGCCGCTTGGGCGATCAGATCTGGACGCGGGTTGGCCGCGAACCCTCTGGCCTTGCCTTCAACTCGATCCTGCAGCTGGAACAAGAAAACGGCATCCCGCGCAACCCTTTCGTCAACGCGGGCGCCATCGCCGTTACCGATGCCATCCTGCAAGGCCGTCAACCACGCGAGGTTTTGGCCGAACTCATTCGCTTCATCCAAGCCGCCGCCGAGGATGACAGCATCACCATCAATCAAGCGGTCGCAAAATCGGAACAAGCCACCGCACATCGCAATATCGCCTTGGCCGAATTCATGGCCGCGATGGGCAATCTGCGCAATCCGACAGCGCTCGCCATCGGCACCTATGTGCATCAATGCGCGGTCGAGATGACCGCCGCCCAACTCGCCCGCGCAGGCCGTTTCTTACTGGGTGCGCCCGGTTGCCCGCGCTTGGTCTCCATCGCCCGCATCCGCCGCATCAACGCCTTGATGATGACCTGCGGCCATTATGACGCCTCGGGCGAATTTGCCTACCGGGTCGGGCTGCCCGGTAAATCTGGCGTGGGGGGCGGTATTCTGGCGATTGCCCCCGGCAAAGCCTCCATCGCGGTGTGGTCGCCGGGGTTGAACGACTATGGCAACTCGAAACTGGGCGCATTCGCCATCGAGAAACTGGCGCGCGGCATGGGCTGGTCGGTGTTCGGCTGATTGCCCTGAACCGGCAGAGCCGTTTCATCTGTTCTTAAATATCCCCGCCGGAGGCTGCTTCGCGGCCCCCAAGTCCAGGCTTGGACATACTACCGCGTCGCTTTTTCAACGATGCCCGAGACCCCCTCGCGCCGCTCCAATTCCGCCGCCACATCGCCCCATGAAACATCGCGCGCAGCCAACATCACCAGCAGATGATAGACCACATCCGCCGCCTCAGCGGTCAGCTTGGCACGATCGCCCTTCACGGCCTCGATGATCGCCTCAACGGCTTCCTCGCCGAATTTCTCGGCGCATTTCTCTGGGCCCTTGGCCAACAATTTCGCCGTCCAGGAACTCTCCGGGTCGGCATTTTTGCGGGCGAGGATCGTCTCGCCTAACCTCTCCAGCGCGCTCATGCCAACCTCATCGGAATACCCGCCGCAGCCATATGCTGCTTGGCCTCGCCAATCGAAAACGCGCCAAAATGAAAGATCGAAGCCGCGAGCACTGCCGAAGCGCCGCCTTTGGTCACACCCTCGACCAGATGCTCCAACGTCCCCACCCCCCCTGATGCAATCACCGGCACCGAAACCGCATCCGACACCGCCCGCGTCAGCCCCAGATTGTAGCCCGCCTTGGTGCCGTCCCGGTCCATCGAGGTCAGCAGGATCTCTCCCGCGCCCTTGCCAACCATCAGCTTGGCAAATTCCACCGCATCAATCCCGGTGGCTTTGCGCCCGCCGTGGGTAAAAATCTCCCATTTGCCGGGGCTGACCGTCTTGGCATCAATTGCAACCACGATGCACTGGCTGCCAAACCGATCAGCGGCCTCGGCGACCACATCCGGGTTGGCGACGGCTGCCGAGTTGAACGACACCTTATCCGCCCCCGCCAGCAACAAGGCCCGCACATCTTCATGCGTGCGCACGCCGCCGCCCACGGTCAGCGGCATGAAACAAGCCTCGGCGGTGCGCGTCACCAGATCAAACATCGTGCCGCGATTCTCATGGGTGGCGTGAATATCCAGAAAACACAGCTCATCCGCGCCCGCCGCATCATAGGCGCGCGCGGCTTCGACAGGATCGCCCGCATCGCGCAAGCCCACGAAATTGACGCCTTTGACCACGCGGCCATCGGCGACATCAAGACAGGGGATCAGGCGGGTTTTCAGCATGATGTGACCTTAGCGCGTGTGGCAGAGCGGGGATAGGGGGCTCGCCCCCTCGGCTTCGCCTCACCCCGAGGATATTTTAGCAGAGAGGATGACCTAGAGGCTGAGGGCTTTCAGTGCTGCGCCGAGATCAATCGCGCCGTCATAAAGTGCGCGGCCCGAGATCGCCCCGGCAATCACGCCGGTATCACGCAAAGCGATCAGGTCTTCCATCCGGCTGACGCCACCGCTGGCGATCACCGGGAGCGAGACCGCGCGTGCGAGGGCCTCGGTCGCCTCAAGGTTCGGGCCCTGCATCGCGCCGTCGCGGTCGATGTCGGTGTAGATGATCGCGGCCACGCCCGCGTCTTCAAAGCTGCGGGCAAGATCGGTGACTTTGACGGTGGTTTCCGTAGCCCAGCCCTTGGTCGCCACAAAACCTTTTCGGGCGTCAATCCCCACGGCGACTTGACCGGGGAAGGCCTTTGCGGCTTGGCGCACGAGGTCAGGATTTTCCACCGCGACTGTGCCAAGGATCACCCGCGACAAACCCTTTTCCAGCCACATCGCAATCGTCGCCATATCGCGGATGCCGCCGCCGAGTTGCGCGGGAACCTTCACCGCCGCCAAGATCGCCTCGACCGCCCGGCCATTGACCGGAGCCCCCGCAAACGCGCCGTTCAGATCGACCAGATGCAACCAAGCGCAGCCGGCATCCTGAAATTTAAGCGCCTGCGCTGCCGGATCATCGCCGAACACCGTGGCCGCCGACATCTCGCCGCGCAGCAGCCGCACGCATTGGCCGTCTTTAAGATCAATCGCGGGGTATAGGATCATTGGAGACTCCCTCTTTGCTGCAGGCTTTAGGGTGCCCGGACGCGATTGCCAAGACCCGCGCGACCCGACGTCAGTGTTGATTTGCGCCAAATTGCGGGCAAGCTGCGATCAGTCCTTGAGGGAGGAAAGACTATGATCAAGAAAATGATACTCGCCTGCATGTTTTCGCTCTGTGCAGGGGTGGCCTTGGCCGACCCGGTCGAGGGGATATGGAAGACCAAACCCGATGATAACGGCAATTTTGGCTATGTGCAGATCAAGCCCTGTGGGCCCGCATTTTGCGGCACGCTGATCAAGGCGTTCGATTCTGCGGGCAAGGAAAAGGCCAGTGAAAATGTTGGCAAGAAGATCGTCTGGGATATGGTCGCTTACCCGGACGGGCTTTACGATGATGGTCAGATCTGGTCGCCCGACCGTGACAAGACATATAATTCCGACATGACCCTTGCGGGAAACAAACTGTCGGTACGCGGCTGCGTGTTCGGAATTTGCCGCGATGGCGGCACTTGGACCCGCGTGAAATAGACTTGCGCAAAACAGCATAAACCGGGTCGCCTTTGTGGGGCGTCCCGGTTTATCTGGCGGCTGAAATCGGGGGCCGCGGATGTCTGGTAAAGATTGGGTACGTCTGGCGATCCTGTCCCTGCTTTGGGGCGGGTCGTTTTTCTTTGTGGCGGTGGCCTTGCAGGGCCTGCCGACCTTGAGCGTGGTTTGGGGCCGGGTGGGATTGGGCGCGGGCTTTCTGGCGCTGGCGCTGCTGGCGACGGGCACGGCGTTTCCGCGTGGGGCTGGAGTGTGGCGGGCGCTGGCGGGGATGGGGCTTTTGAACAATGCGGTGCCGTTCACGCTGTTTGTGCTGGCGCAGGGGCGGATTTCGGGCGGCATGGCGTCGATCCTGAACGCGACCACACCACTTTGGGGCGTCGTTTTGGCGCATCTGTTGACCGAGGAAAAGATCACTGCGCCCAAAGCGGCGGGGCTGGCTTGCGGCTTTGCGGGTGTGGTGGTGATGATGGGCGGGATCAATCTGGGCGATGCCTGGGCCAGCCTTGCCTGTTTGGGGGCGGCGTTTTCCTATGGGCTGGCCGGGATCTGGGGGCGGCGGTTTCGCAGCTTGGGGGTGCCACCGCTGGCGACGGCTTTCGGGCAGGTGGCCTCGGCAGCTGTGATGTTGCTGCCGATCTGGCTGGTGGTGGATCAGCCTTGGAGCCTGCCTGCGCCGGGGATGGCGGTGGTGGGGGCGGTGCTGGCGATTGCGGCGTTTTCAACGGCGCTGGCCTATCTGATCTATTTCCGGCTGCTGGCCTCGGCGGGGCCGACCAATCTGCTGTTGGTGACGTTTCTGGTGCCGGTTTCGGCCTGCCTGCTGGGTGCGATTATCTTGGGCGAGGCGATCTCGACCCGGCAAATGGCGGGGTTTGCTTTGATCGCTTTGGGTCTGATTGCCTTGGATGGGCGGGTGTTGAAATGGCGTTGAACGGCGGGCAGATGGCCCGCGATCAGGATTGGGCGGATTTGCTGGCCAAGGTCGCGCGGGCTGGGTTTTATGGCGTGGCGAGCACCGGGATTTATTGCGATTTCGGCTGCCCGTCGCGGCCACCGCTGCGGAAAAATCTGCGGATTTTTGTGACGCTGGCCGAGGCTGAGGCGGCGGGCTATCGGCGCTGCAAGCGCTGTGCGGCACGGACTGTCCCCGCGGGGACAGCGCATAAGGCAGTATAATTCCCAGTTTGTCCCCGCGGGGACAGCTGGAAAACCTGTGCTAAACAAGGTTTGTCCCCGCGGGGACAAAATCTAAATCATTATAAATCAGTGCCTTAGGGAAAATTCCTTAAAATTTCCTTAAGTTTTTGGCGCGATCCCAAGCCGGGGGATTTCGATGGCGGGGCAGCGGTTCATCACCGCCACCACGCCGCGCGCTTCGGCGCGGTGTGCCGCCGCGTCATCGCTGACACCCAATTGCATCCATACGGCTTTCAGGTTTGGGAAAGCCGCCAAAGCCTCATCAACCACCGCCCCCGCTTCTTCCGAGCGTCGGAAAATATCCACCATATCAACGCCGCCCTCAATCTCGCCCAGACTGGCGCGCACGACCTCGCCATGGACGATCTGCCCCGCCTGCCCCGGATTTACAGCAATCACCCGGTAGCCCTGCTGCGCCAGAAAGCGCGCGACGCCGTGGCTGGGACGGTCGGGGTTGGGCGACCAGCCAACGACTGCGATGGTCTTCACATCGGTCAGGATCTGGCGGATTTCGGCGTCGGTGCTGGCGGGCATGGCGGGCTCCTCAATAGATCGCACAAAAAAAGACGTCCGGGGCACAGGATCAACCCGTGGGCCGGACGTCAAGGTGTGGAACGAGGGACAGTAAACAGGCACCGCGAGAGTTCCGGCTCGCGTGAGTATGATATGGATGCCACAGCCAGCCATTAAAGACCCGGTCGCGATTTTGTGATGCTGCGTCTGCGGCAAGGGGGCGGCGAAGTTGGGGGCTAGCCCCCAAACCCCCAGGATATTTGGGAACAGATGAAAGATTTTAGCGCAGGTCTAGCGAGTCGCCGCCGCGTAAAGCCCAACAGCCGCCGCGTTCGAGACGTTCAGACTGCCAAATTCGCCCACAAACGGGATTCGGGCGATCATATCGCAGGTCTCTCGGGTCTTTTCGCGCAGGCCCGGGCCTTCGGCACCCAAGACCAAGGCGACAGGGCGCTTGCCGACGCTTGCCATCGCGGCGGAAAGTTCGATCGTGCCGTCGCCATCAAGGCCGATCAGCGTGTAGCCCATCGCCTTCAACTCTTCCATCGCCTCGGCAAGGTTGGTGACTTTCAGGTAAGGTTGGCGTTCAAGCGCGCCGCTGGCGGTCTTCGCCAAGGCCCCGGTTTCAGGCGCGGAATGGTGGCGCGGGGCGACGACAGCGCGAGCGCCGAACACCTCGGCCGAGCGCAGGATGGCACCGACGTTGTGCGGGTCTGTGACGCGATCCAAGAGAACGATCAGCGGCTCGCCCGCGCCAGAGATCGCAACATCGGCAAGCTTGCCCCAGTTCAGCGCCTTGACTTCAAGCGCCGCACCTTGGTGGACCGAGCCTTCGTCAATCGGCACCGAAAAGCTGCGGGGATCAGAGAGTTCGGGTTCCATTTTCGAGAAGGCGACCGCCTCTTCCAGCTTGTCCAGCGCGTTTTTGGTGACAACGAGGCGGATTTTCTCACGCGCCGGGTTCATCAGCGCGTCGCGCACGGCATGCAGGCCGAACAGCCAGACGGTTTCGCGCGCCTCGGCCCGGCGGTTGCGTTCTTTGTCCACAACCCAAGTTGGTTTTTTATCACCCGACATCGCCGCAAGCCCCTTTTGATCCGGGCGCGACAATGCGGGTTGTGGGCTTTGGGCGCAAGGTGAAAGCTTTGGAAAAATCCCCCAGTGTTCCGCCTTTCCGCCCTTGACGCCCCCGACAGGCTTCGGTAATCACCGCCGCAGTGGGCGATATGCTGCAAGGTGCGGCAGCGGACTGTAACTCCGCCGAGGCGACTCATGCTTGGTTCGATTCCAAGATCGCCCACCAGTTTTCCAAAACATGAAGACAGACCAATGGCTTAGGCCTTGGTTTGCCAGTGCGTCGGGGCCCCGTTTGCGGGCGCGGATGCTTTGCGCTAGGGTCGGGAAAATTCGGATCAGGAGCCTTACATGCGGTCTTACACCTTCAGCCATGCCATCACCCGCCGCCCTTCGGCCAGCATCATCGCAGGCCTGCGCGCCGTCGATACTGGCACCCCAGATCTGGCGGTGATGCAGGCGCATCATGCCGATTACATCGCGGCGTTGCGGTCAACCGGGGCGCAGGTGCTGGAACTGGACGCGATGGAGGCTTTCCCGGATTCGGTGTTTGTCGAGGATACCGCGCTGTGCCTGCCCGAGGGCGCTGTTGTGATGCGGCCCGGTGCGCCCTCGCGGCTGGGAGAGGCGGCCGAAATGGCGCCGCATCTGGCAGCGCTTTACGGCGTGGTGCGCCGCATCGAGGGTGCGGACAGCTTTATCGAAGGCGGTGACATCCTGACCACCGAGCGCGAGATTCTGGTCGGCCGCTCGGATCGCACCAATGCCGCGGGCGTGGCAGAGCTTGCAAAGCTGGTGGCCGATTGGGGCTATACCGTGCGCGAAGTCTTCACGCCGCCGGGGGTGTTGCATTTCAAAACCGATTGCTCGCTTTTGGATGGCGACACCATCCTGTCCACCAAACGTCTGGCGGATTCGGGCTGTTTTGACGGCTACAAGGTGATCTATGTGGCAGATGGCGAAGAGGCTTGCGCCAATACCATCCGCTTTAACGATCTGGTGATCATGCCTGCAGGCTTTCCAAAGACCCGCGCGGTGCTGGTGCAGGCAGGCTACAAGGTCGTCGAGATCGGCAACAGCGAATGTGCCAAGATTGATGGCGGCATGTCGTGTTTGTCGCTGCGGTTTTCGCCGACACGCTGAGGATTTGCTCTTTTTAAAATACTCCCGCCGGAGGCTCCGGCAGAGAGTGCGGATGCCTCCGGCGGGAGTATTTTCGCCAGTGTGAAACCGGGGGCATCAGCAGTGCCTGGGGCGAGAGCATAAGTGCAGACATATTCAGGCAATTCCGTGGCATCTGACCCTGCTTTTGCTTTTGCTGGCGGGGGATTGTGCGTAATATGGAACCAATAGCAGCAGCACGGGGGCCTATCCCCGCGAGAGTAGCATGACCGATCCCCAACCCGCGCAGCAAGTTTTCAACATCGTCGCCGTGGTGCAATCGGGGCGGTTGCAATATGAGGCGCTGTTGCTGGCGGCATCGTTGCGCGCCACCAACCCGGATTTCGCGGGCAAATTGTATCTGGCCGAGCCGCAGCAGGGCGGGGCCTGGCAGAAATCGGTGGCGGTGACTGATCCTTCGGTGCGCGCGATGCTGGCCGAGCTGGGGGCCGAGATTTTGCCGTTTGAGGCGGTGCATTTCGGCCAAAGCTATCCGCATGGCAACAAGATCGAGGCGCTGACGGCGCTGCCGGATCAGCCGTTTTTGTTTCTTGATACCGATACGTTGATCACCGGGGAACTTGCTTCGGTGGGGTTTGATTTCGCGCGGCCTTCGGCCTCGATGCGGCGCGAGGGGACGTGGCCGGTGCAGGAATTGTATGGCCCCGATTTGGCAGCGCTGTGGCAATCGCTGTATGACCGCTTTGGGCTGACGTTTGAAGATACGTTGGATCTGGACCAGCCCGCGAATTACTGGCGACGCTTCCTCTATTTCAACGCCGGGTGGTTCTTTCACCAAAGCCCAAAGGCGTTCGGCCAGCGGTTTCTGGAATACGCGCTGGCGATCCGCGATGATCGCCCGGAGGCATTGGTGTGCCAGGAAATCTACCCGTGGTTGGACCAGATCGCCTTGCCTTTGGTGATCCACAGTTTTGGTGGCGGGCGTCCCGGCGCGGCGCTGGCTGGATTGGATGGCGCGGTGACCTGCCATTACCGCACCCTGCCCCTGCTTTATGCGCGCGAAAGCGACCGGGTGGTTGAGGTGTTGGAGCAGGTGGCCGGGCAGAAAGAACTGCGGCGGATTGTGCGCGATTACGAGCCTGCGCGGCTGATGATCTATCAAAACCGGGGCCGCAAGGTGCGCGCACTGTTTGACCGCGACGACCTGCCCCGGCGCGAGCAAGCGATCCGGTTTGTGTTGAAACGCGAGGGCTTGTGGCTGCGTTAAGCCCCAGCGCCGCGCCGCCCCGGACTTGATCCGGGGCCTCTGCTTAGCCCACGAGGCCCGGACACCTCAGGGGCGGCTTTACGCGTCGTCTTCGTCCAGATTGCCGATCTTGCGGCTGTCTTCCTGCATTTCCAGCCACATCGCATTGACCACCGCGAACATCGCAGCAAGGGGTAGGCCAAGCATCCAAGCAAAATACCACATGTCCTATCCTTTCAAACGCTTAGTAAAGACCGTGCGAGTTTTCCGACACATCTGCCTCCGTCACCTTGCCCCACAGCACCTTGTAAACCCATGCGGTGTACATCAGGATCAGCGGCAGAAAGATCGCCGTCACCACCAGCATGATGAACAAAGTCAGATGCGAGGATGAGGCATTCCAAACCGTCAGCGACGATCTTGGATCGCTGGATGAGGGCAGGATGAACGGGAACATCGTCAGGCCAATCGAGGCGATCATGCCGAAAATTGCAAGTTTCGACGCCAGCAGGGTGGTGACTTCGCGCCCTGCCCGCAGGCCAGCAAAGGCCAACACGCCGCCGACCACGCCAAGCACCGGCGCAAGGGCGATCCACGGACGCAGAGCATAGGCTTCCATCCAAGAGCCGCCCTTTGCCACTTCAAAATGCAGCGGGTTCGAGGGGCCGTCGGTGACGAAGTCTCCAACAATCTGGTAGCCGTCAAAGCCGTAAGCCAACCAGAGCCCCAAGCCCAGATAGCCGCAAACTGCCAGCAGCGCCGCGACCGATCCAATACGGCGGGCGCGGATTTGCACCGGGCCTTCGGCTTTCAATGTCAGCCAAGCCGCGCCGTGCATCACCAACATCGACAGGGACAGCAGGCCCGCACAAAGAGCAAAGGGGTTGAGCAGGCTGAAGAATTTGACATACCACACGCCTTCATAAATCGCGTGCAGATCGTCGGTGAAGTGGAACGGCACGCCTTGCAGCACATTGCCCACCGCCACGCCGAAGATCGTCGCAGGCACAGCGCCCCCCGCGAACAGCGCCCAATCCCAAGCCGCCCGCCAGCGTTTGTCATCGCGTTTTGATCGGTATTTGAACGCCACCGGACGCACGATCAGCGCCGCCAGCACCAACCACATCGCCAGATAAAATCCCGAGAAAGACACCGCATATAGCGGCGGCCATGCGGCAAAGATCGCGCCGCCGCCAAGGATGAACCAGACCTGATTGCCCTCCCATACCGGCCCCACGGTATTGATCGCCACGCGGCGCTCGGTATCGGTTTTGGCGACAAAGGGCAGCAAAGCGCCGACGCCCATATCAAAGCCATCGGTCAGCGCAAAGCCGATCAGCAGCACGCCGACCAACACCCACCAGACCAGACGCAGGGTTTCGTAGCTGATAAGTTCATTCAGGATCATGATATTATTCCCCTGCCACAGCGATTGGATCGGCATTTTTACGACCCGCAAGGCGCAATTCGTGCCGCACCATCCAAGCCTCGGTTTCGGCCACCTCAAGGAACGGGCCTTTGCGGATGTATTTCAACATCAGACCCATCTCGACCACGAACAGGATCGAATAAAAGATCACAAAACCCGCGAGGGTGATGGCCACCTCGGTCATCGACAGGGCAGATACCGAAAGCGCGGTCGGCAGAACGCCGTCCACCGTCCACGGCTGGCGGCCAAATTCGGCGACAAACCAGCCCATCTCGGCGGCGATCCAAGGAGCCGGGATCATCCAGACCGCCATATGCAGCGCCGGGCGCGGGAAGTTCATCCGCTTGAACGAGGCGCGGTAGAAGAAATACAACATCGTGCCGATGAACAGGAATCCCAGTCCCGCCATGATGCGGAAGGCCCAGAACAGTGGCCAGACGGTCGGCACGGTGTCATTCGCGGCCTGTTTGATCTGCGTCTCAGTCGCCAGATGTGGCATGTCGGTGTATTTGCGCAGCAACAGCGCAAAGCCAAGATCGGCAGAGTGCAGTTCGAACGTGTCTTTCACCAGTTGCGGCGTCGCGTCACGCTCGGCGCGCAGGGTCAACAAAGCCTCGTAGGCGATCATGCCAGAGCGGATGCGGACCTCTGCCTGTTCCACCAGTTCGGAAATGCCGGGAATTTCGGTGGTCAGCGAGCGGGTGCCGATCAGGCCCATCACATAGGGAATGTGGATGGCGTAGTGGGTTTCGCGGGCTTCCTGATCGGGAAAGCCGAAGGCGGTGATCGCGGCGGGGGCAGGTTCGGTGTGCCACATGCCCTCAATCGCGGCGAGTTTCATCTTTTGGCTGTGGGTGGCGTTGTAGCCGGATTCGTCGCCCAAAAGCACCACCGAGAACGCCGAGGCAAGGCCGAACGCGGCGGCCACGGCGATGGATCGCCGCGCCAGTTCAACATGGCGGTCGCGCAGCAGATACCATGCAGACACCCCCAGCACGAAGACCGAGGCGGTGACATAGCCTGCCGAGACGGTGTGGACGAATTTCGCTTGGGCCACTTCGTTGAACAGCACGGCCCAGAAATCGGTCATCTCCATCCGCATGGTCATCGGGTTGAATGCGGCGCCGACCGGGTCTTGCATCCAGCCATTGGCAATCAGGATCCACAGGGCAGAGAAATTGGAGCCGATGGCGACCAGCCATGCCACCACAAGGTGCTGGGTTTTGCTGAGCTTATCCCAACCGAAGAAGAACAGCCCGACAAAGGTGGCCTCAAGGAAGAAGGCCATCAGACCTTCGATGGCGAGAGGGGCGCCGAAGATGTCGCCGACATATTGGCTGTAATAGCTCCAGTTCATGCCGAACTGAAACTCCATGGTGATGCCGGTGGCGACGCCGATGGCAAAGTTGATGCCGAACAATGCGCCCCAGAATTTGGTCATCTGCCGCCAGATCGGCCGGTTGGTCATCACATAGACGGTTTCCATGATGGCCACGATGATCGACAGGCCGATGGTCAGCGGCACGAACAGAAAGTGGAACATCGCGGTGGTGGCGAATTGTAGGCGGGACAGTTCGACGATGCCGAATTCCATTGCATATGCTCCTGCTGATCGCGCAAGCCGAGTGGGCTGCGGATGTCGCGTGATGGGTCTTGTAAAGGGTCAGGCCGCTTGGCCCCAGCGCTATGGGTCATCCCATATCACAGATTTGAAGTTAGGTCAGTTGCAGCACAATGTCAGCCCAATCCAGCTCGGCAGGGCGATGTGACGCAGTGAGGATCGCGGCTTGCGGCAGATGGCGGCGGATGCCAGCCAGCACAAGGGCGGCGGTGTCGGCATCAAGGCCCTCGGTCGGCTCGTCCAGCAGCAGGATCGCCGGGCGCTTCAGCAAGGCGCGGGCAAGGCAAAGGCGGCGGGATTCGCCGCCCGACAAACCGCTGCCTTTGGGGCCAAGCTGAAATGACAGACCGCCCTTGGCCGCAATGACCTGATCAAGCTGCGTGGCCTGTAGCGCCGCCCAAAGGCTGGCGTCATCGGCATCGGGGGCGGCAAGCGTCAGTGCTTGGCGGATGCTACCCGCCATCAAGGCGCTGCGTTGCGGAACAAGGGTGATCTGGGCGCGCAAGGCGGTCTCGCTGCAGGTCTCAAGCGGGTCTGTGCCCAGCAGAACCCTGCCGCTGCTGGGCTGCAGCAACCCTGCGGCCAGCATCAAGGCGGTTGATTTGCCAACGCCGCTGGCCCCGGCAAGGGCGACGGTTTGGCCGGGGGCAAGGCTCAGCGTCAGCGGTGCCAGACTTGGGCGGCTGGCCCCCGCGCGGTGATAGCTGGCAGCTTCAAGGTGCAGCGTCGTCGCGGTCACTGCACTGCCCGTTTGCAAGGCGACAGGGGCAAGCCCGCCCATCACCCGGCGCGCGGCAAGCGCCATGCGGCCAAACTCGGCCATCGCCCGGCGCAAGGGGGCCAGAGTTTCCTGCAAGGCAAGGCTTGCGAAAAATCCGGTTGCGGCCAGTGCGGGGCTGAGCGCGCCCTGTTGTGCGGCCAGCATCCCCAGACCAAGGGCGGCACTGGACAGCAGCGTGCCAAGGCAAGCCAGCGCCGCGCCCGCCCGACGCTCGATCCGGTCTTGGTGCAGGCGGTCGATCTGGCGGCGCTGATCGGCGGCCAGAACGGCAGTCTGTTGCGCCACCAACTGGCCGTAAATTGCCAGATCGCCGCGCGCCTGCACCAAGTCGATCAACCGCGTGCGAAAGGCTTGCCCGGCAAGTTCAGCCCGGCGCGACGGAGCCAGCGCCGCCCTGCCGGCCCAGATCAGGATGCAGCCGCCCCCCGCCACAAAGCCCAAAGCCAGCATTGCCGCGATCTCAAACCCCAGTAGCGCCCAAAGCACCGCGAACGCCACGGCCTGCGCCAAAAGCCCCGCGATCAGGGGCAGAATCAGCCGCAACGGCACGCCATCCAGCGCGTCAATATCGGCGGTCAGCCGGTTCAGGACTTGCGGCCCGCGCAAAGCCACCAGCCGATCATAGGGCAGCCGCGCATAGGCCGACAGCAAGCGCACCCGCAGGCTGGCAAAGGCGCGCAGTGTCGCATCATGGCTGAGAACCCGCTCGCCATAGCGCGCGGCGGTGCGACCAAGCGCCAGAAACCGCACCATGGCCGAGGGGCGGAACACATCGAACACCGCCCCCGTCCCCGCCAATCCGGCGGCGGCGGCTGCGGTGATGAACCAGCCCGAAACCCCCAGCAAGCTGACCCCCGCCAGAAGCACCACCACGCCCAGCACAGCGCCGCGCAGCAAGGCCCGGCGCTGATCACGCCAAAGCAGGGCGAACACCTGCCAAAGTGCCGTCATGCTGCACCGACCCGGATCACGCGATCCATCTCTGCGGCCAGCCGTGGGTCATGCGTGGCGATGATCAAAGTGCAGCCGGTTGCCGCAAGGTTGAGCAATCCGGCACGCACGGCGCGCGCGGTTTCTGCATCCAGATCAGCCGTCGGCTCGTCAGCGAGCAACACATCGGGGCGGGCATAAAGCGCGCGTGCCAACGTCAAGCGCCGCGCCTCGCCGCCCGACAGGCCAGCGCCGGTTTCGCCCAAATGCGTGGCAAGGCCGCGCGGCAGGGCTGCGACCACATCCTGCACGACGGCGGCTTGCAAGGCGGGGCCTAAATCCGCGCCCGAATCCGCACCACCAAACGCCAGATTGTGCCGCAGACTGGCGTTCAGAAAATGCGGGTTTTGCGGCATCCAGCCAAGGCGCGCGCGCCACGCATCGGCGTTGGCCGCATCCAGCCGCTGCCCTGCGACGCTGATCTCGCCCGCGTCGATCTGCTGCATCCCCGCGATCAGCCGCAGCAGCGTGGTCTTGCCGGTGCCACTGGCCCCAACCAGGGCAATTTTCTCACCCGGTGCGATGCTGAAATCGGGAAGGATCAGGGTCTGGCCACCCAGATGCAGCCGCAGGCCGCTAGCCTCGATCCGGGCAGGCCCCGGCAAACGCGCCACCCGCGCGCCCTGCCCCAGCAGCGGCGCAGGGTTGGCCGCTTGCCACGCTGCAAGCTCTGCCGCCACCGCCAAAGCGGCCGCGCGGTCGTGCCATGCGGCGGACAGATCGCGCAGGGGCTGGTAGAACTCTGGTGCCAGCAGCAACAGGAAGATGCCAGCAGCCGGTGCCAGCGGCGTGCCATAGGTGCCAAACCCCAACAGACCCAGCAGCGAAAAGCCGACAAACACCGCGACCATGGCAACCCCTATGGCGGCAAACAGCTCTAACACCGCCGAGGACAAAAACGCCACCCGCAGCACCGCCATCGTCTGCGCCCGCAAGCCATCTGCAGCCTGTGCAAAGCCCGTGATCATCGCGCCAGAGGCCCCGAGCAACCGGATGTCGAGCAGTGCTGACAGCCGTTCAACCAGCACATCATTCAGGCTGCCAATCTCGGCCATCTGGCGCTGACTGGCGGCTTGCGCGGCCCAGCCGATCAGGGCCATGAACACCGGGATCAGCGGCCCGGTGATCAGAAAGACCACCCCAACCGCCCACGAGTGCCAGAACGCCAGCGCAAGGATCAACAGTGGCACCACAGTCACCCGCGCCCGCGCCGGGGCGTAGCGGCTGATATAGGGCAGCAGCGCATCCAGCTTTTCCGCAGCCAGTGCTGCGACTATGCCTGCGGCGGGGCCGTCAGTGTTGCGTGCTTCACGGGCGACAAGGTCTGCGCGGATGCGCGTCACCACGGCATGACCTGCGGCATAGGTCAGACCCTCGGCCCAAGTGTTGAGAAGGGCGCGCAGGATGCCCAGCAGCGCAAAGCCCAGCACATAGGGCCAGATCGGCGCAGGCGCGGCCGCCAGCAAGCCCGCCAAGGCCAGTGCCACCACCGCCGCCTGTGCGGGCCAGAGCGTGGCAGCTAGGGCCGAGATCAGCGCAGCCCGGCGCAAGCGGCCACGCTCGGGGGCCAGCAGGTCGCGCAGCGTCTGATCGTCTTGCCCGGCCATTGCCATCCCGTCATTGCTGACCAGATGCCTAAGTGCTGCGCTGCGCGATGGCAACGCACAGCCCGCCCCCTGCGGCAATCCGCGCCTGTTTCAGATTGGCCTTCCCACGTGTTCTGGCTGGGCCGCGTTCAAACGGGGCGGGCGGACTTCAGCTGCGCTGCACGTTTCTGGCCATCGCGCCACCATGCCACCGCGAACAGGATCAGCAGCCCCCCCGCCAGCAACGCCGTATCCAGCCAGAACGACGGCGGGTTCATCGCTTTGGCGACCTGAGCGCCATAGGCCAGCACCGTGCTGGTGGCAAACACCGGCAAGGAATGACGGCCCAGCAGCACGATCCCAGCGACTTTCGGGCTGTTTGCCACGGTTTTCAGCAACGGCAGCGCGCTGAGCGCATAGGCGAGCGCCAGTATGTGCAACAGCCGCGGGGCAAAGACATAGCTTTTCTCAAACGAGGTGAACACAGATGGGAAATGCGCATATTCATGCAGCAGCCACAGGGTATGCCCGCCATAGCTTGCCACCACGCCGACCTGCACCCAAAGCGCCGCAAGGATCAGAAACGCCCATGACACCCGCAAGGCCCATGTGCGGATCGGCAGCCAGCGTCGCCCTTGCCGGATCGCGATGCCCGTCAACATCCCCGCCACAAACAGCACCTGCCACGAGAACGGATTGAAGAACCAGCCATTGCTCAGCGGCCATGTCGGCATGGTGTAGCGAATAAGTCCGACACCAAACCAAAGCACCAAAGAGCCCGCCATCAAGGCGCGTGGCCAGCGCACCGCCAGCGCCAGCAACGCAGGCGCCCAAAGCATCAGCACCACATAAAGCGGCAAAATATCGGCATAGGCGAATTGATGGCCCAAGGTCGCAAGTGGCAGGCCAAAGCCGAATGTATCCTCCAAGGCCGGGGCGATGTTGCGCTTGACGGCCATTTTCGCCACCGCCGGATCATGCTGGGTGGCCAGAAATAACGCGACGATCAGCGCCACCACCAAGACATGCACCCACCACAAGGTGAACGCCCGCCGCCACGGCCTAAAGGCTTGCCGCCAGTTGGCCGCGCGCAGGAAAACGGGGCCGTAAGCCAACCCGGTTGCCATGCCCGACATCAGCACGAAGCCTTCGGCCCCATCGGAAAAGCCGAAGTTGCGCGAGGTGAAATTCTCCCACACCGTGCCGGGGATATGGTTGATGAAGATCATCACCAGCGCGACGCCGCGCAGGAAATCAATCCGGTAATCGCGGCTATGCGTGGCCGCCTGCGCTGCCAGCTCAGCCAAGGTTGGCCTCTGCCGCTGGTGCGACAACTGGCTGGGCCGCAGCCCAAGCCGAAAGCACAGCCGCGTGGCGGGTCAGGATCGCGGGCATGGCGCTATCTTCGGGCACAGTGAAGCGGCTGCGGCCAACACTGCGCGAGGTCCACCAGATCAACACGGGCGCCAGTGCCATCGGCAAAGCCACCGGCAACAGCCACAAGGTCAGCACTGGCGCCAGCAGATGCGTCATCACAATGCCGATCACGCCAAAATAGCTGATCCAGCCGCCCGCCGCCCAAGCCTCTGAAAAATCCAAACCGCCGTCCCCCCGGTTATTTGGCGGCCAGCCGCCATCTCGTCCCAGAAGCACCTGTAAAACAGAACGGCTTTGGAAAGCCATAAGAATTGGCGCGATCAGCGATGACAACAACAACTCGGCAAACACCGCGCGCAACACGCCCAGGATGCCACCAAAGCCACGCGCCCGCCCGGTGAAGATCGCATCAATCGCCACCAGCAGCTTTGGCATCACCAGAAGCCCGAACACCCCCACCGCAAGGCCGATGGCTTTGGGCGTCTGATCATTGGGAAACACCGGAAACGGCCAATTGGCCTCGGGGAAGTAATCGGGCACTTCGACCCAATAGACGGCAGCAACCGAGGCAATGATGAACGCAAGCCACAACAGTGGCGCGATATAGGCAAAGATGCCCTGCGCAAAGACAAAACGGCTCCACAGCTTGAGGCCGGGTGCTGCCAAGACCTTGGCGTGTTGCAGATTGCCCTGACACCAGCGGCGGTCGCGCTTGGCGTGGTCAATGATATTTTCGGGGCCTTCTTCGTAAGACCCGCGCAAATCATCGTCCAGCCGCACCAGCCAGCCTGCCCGCGCTAGCAGCGCCGCTTCGACGTAATCATGGCTCATGATATGGCCACCAAACGGCGCGCGGCCCGGCAGTTCCGGCAAGCCACAGCTTTCGGCCCAAGCCCTGATCCGCACAATGGCATTATGGCCCCAGAACGGCCCGGTCTTGCCTTGGGTCGCCGCCAATCCGCGCGCGAAAATCGGCGAGTGAAATCCCGCCGCGAACTGCATCGCGCGGCCAAAGCGGGTATGCGCCTGCACCACGATGGGCAAAGTCTGTAACAGGCCGAGCTTGGGCTCTGCCTCGATCCGGCGGATCATTTCCAGAATCGTCGCACCTTCCATCAGACTGTCGGCGTCAAGGATCACCGCGTAATCCCATGCTCCGCCTGAAGTGGTGATGAATTCTTCAATATTGCCCGCCTTGCGGCCAATGTTGCGGGCACGGCGGCGGTAAAACATCCGCCCCTCGGCCTGCTGACGCGCCAAAAGCTGCGCGAACCAGCGCTGCTCTGCCACAGCGATGTTTTCATCGCGGGTGTCAGACAGCACGGCAAAATCCAACTGCAACCCGCTGTTCAGCGCCCGAAACGAGTCGTCCATCGCGGCTATGCGGGCAAAGGTGATCAGCGGGTCTTCATTGTAGACCGGCACAATCACCACGGTGCGCCCCTTGATCGCGCCCACCACCCGCGCAACGCTTGGCCGCTGCCGCGAGGTCAGCCCCAGCAAAGCCGTCGCCGCCCCCCACGCCAACCACCAGGTTGAAAAGAAAATCAGCGTGCTGCGCAGCACATCCAGCACACCGACGCCATCGGCCGCACCGTAAATCTGAAACACCATGCCGGCAGCCGCAGCTGCAAGCACGCTGGCCGCAATAGCCAAAGCGCGGGCACCACTGGTCAGGTCCCGCGCAACAGGTTTCTGGTTGGTCATAGCGCTAGCCGAGGCGACGCGAGCCCGGCGCAATCGACAGCCAGACGCGCAGCAACCGCAACAGCCGGAACGGCTTGCGGGTCAGCACTTGTTTCGGCATTGCCAAAGCTGCACGCGGCGGTGCCATCACTTGGATAAGCTGCTCGGCCTGCAGGTGAGCGGTGTGCGAGCGGGGCATAGTAGAAGGGACCACGGGCAACGCGCCCTTCGTGTCAGCCATCTGCAAAGTCATGCGCTCACCCATTGATAAAGCCAGTTCTCGGACAGTTTACGGCCGTAGCCGGTGATATGTGCCCCCAACTCGACCGTCATGCCGGGTGCTACTGTAATGTCCAACACCAAACGCCAGAAATCGGTTCCCGGAATTTCTGACAAAGCTTGATGCACGATCTCGCCGCCGTTGATGGTGACCATGGCTTCGACCTTGGCATCGGCAGGCAGCGAGGCCAGAAGTCCGCCTTCAAAATCGACCACGATCTTGCGGCTGCCATCGGTGTTTTCCACCCCGGACACGCCCCCTACCCCGGTGCGGGTCTCTTTGACAAAAGCGATGTCCTGCGCGGTGTCGGCAGGCAAAGCCCCCCAATGCAAACGATAGCTGAATTCCGACATCACGCCGGGCACCGGTTTGGCATCTGGCACCCAGAACGCCACAATATTGTCGTTGACCTCAAGTTCAGACGGGATTTCGACCAGACGCACAGCGCCCTTGCCCCAATCGCCCAAAGGTTCGACCATCAAGGACGGGCGACGCTCGTAATGGGCGGCCGCATCCTGATAGGCTTCAAAGTTGCGATCGCGCTGCATCAGGCCAAAGCCATGCGGGCTTTGCTCGGCGAAATACGATTCCGACAGGCGCGGCGGATTGTTCAGCGGACGCCAGATCTTGTCGCCATCGCGGCGCTCGATCGCGAGGCCGTCGCTGTCATGCACATTCGGGCGATAATCGTCGAAATCCGTGCGGTTCTTTTCCGAGAACAAGAACATCGAGGTCAAGGGTGCGACACCGATCTGATCGACTTCGTTGCGGAAGAACAGCCGCGCGGTCACATCCATCTCGGTGTTGACGCCCGGACGGATCACAAAGCGGTAAGCGCCGGTGACGCTTGGGCTTTCCAGTGCAGCGCAGACCACAACTTCGCGCGCAAAAGGGGCCGGAGTTTCCAGCCAGAAGCGTGAAAAGCGCGGAAATTCCTCGGGCTTGCCCAAGGCGGTGTTGATCGCCAGACCGCGCGCCGAAAGGCCGTAAGCGTTGCCGCGACCCAAAGCCCGGAAATAGCTGGCACCAAGGAAAGCCACCACCTCGTCAAACAGATCGGCGCGGTTCAGCGGCGCGTTCAGCCGGAAACCCGCAACGCCCGGCAGCGGTTCATGCGCAGGGACGCGGGCCTTGACGCGATCATAGTAGCGGAAATCATCGGTCGAGAACCCCATCGGGCGGGCTTGGCCTTCTTTGACCTCGAACAGCTGGATCGGCTCGGCGAACAGCCAGCCCATATGGAAGGCCTGCACATTGAAGCCAGCCTTCGGCCCAGCCCAACGCGCGCGTTCCGGGTTATACTGGATCGCCTGATAATCGTCGTAGGTAAAGCTGCTGAAAAAGCCCTCAACCTTGGTCGGGGTCTGATGCGGTTGCGTCGCAAGCACCCGCATGTTTTCGGTAAGACGATCAAAATCAAACGGTTCGGCCGCATCAGGCGCGGCCGGCGCAGCGGCTGCAGGATCGGTCGCGGTTTGCGCCCAAGCCGCACCAGACAAGCTTGTGCTGCAATGCAGCAAGGCCCCAGCCCCGAGCAAAGCAAGGAAGGAACGACGGGCGACGCTGGCTGACAAATCCGGTTGACCCGGCATGATAACTCCTGCTCTCCGATTCGGAGGAAAACTCAATCTATCTCTCAGGTTATCGGGCTTCGCGCTAGTCACCATGCCATGCAGCCATGACATTCCTGCCATGCTGCACCTGCAAAGGAAACCCAACGCGCGGGGCCGACTCTGTTATGCGATCAGATGCGTGAGGACGGCGAAAAGGTCAATTCCCGTCGTGGTCGCACCGGGTCACAAAGCCGCCAGTTGCGCGAGATTGTGCCAGTTTTGTCAGCACTCGCCTGCTTTGCAATCATTTCCAGCCAGCTGTTCGCGTGGGTTAAAAATAATGGGAACTTTGAGGCAAGGCGCATCTTTCTGCAAATTCACAACGACGGCGAGGAAGAAGTCTGGGGCAGTTTGAGCGACGTCAACTTCCCCGTGGCGTTAGCGCAATCAAGCACGGGAAGCCGAACAGGTGCTCGCGGCAGCGTTGCGATGGCGCGTGGCGGGCATGATGGATTTGCATCTAAGCAGGTGAACGAGAGGACTCGTGTCTATTATCGACCGCATGTTTCATCTTAACATCGGGCGTTTTCGGTGGAATCCGGTGCGCACAGAACCTTGGCGTTGTTGGCGATGCGCCCTGCAACTTGCAGGGCGACCAGAATGTCAATCGACGCCGCGTTTGGGTTTGTTCTTTCAACCGCTGCCATGACGCAGGGGCGTTCGGACCGAGCACCCGATATCGCATGATAATCAGGCAAGGGCCAATCACCCGGCACGCCCGCCCGCCTCTCGGCAGATTGCTTTGCAAGCGCCTGCATGGCAACGGATGAGCCGCACTTTGGTGAAGCTGCTGCGGTTTATCTCTGGTCCGTTCGATTGGACCAGACCCTGCCTCAAACCGGATCAGGGCAAGGGGGCAAAGCCACAGACAGCGCAATTTGAACAGGTCAGAACAAGACCATGCACAACAGCTGCTGTCCAGCTTTGCCCAGCCTATCGGGCCAGCACCTTGCGCAGAACCCTTCCCAAATCCGCTGCCGGAGCTGCCGAAAGACTCTCGGCACGCCAGCAGACATGATGATCTGGCCGCACCAGAAGGCAGCCATTGTCGCGGATTTCACTGGCCCGCGCCCAGTCGCCGCTGTGATCAACATATGATTGACGCGGACCGATGATATGGGTTGTGATTTCGATCCCCAACTCCGCAGCGATTTTGGTTGCAGCGCTCGCCCAAGCCTCGCCGCCAAGCCCCGTCAACAGCGTGAAGCGGCCATGGCCGCACAGATCGAGCGTTGAAACTGCGGCCCCGCTGTCACGGCGGTAAACCCACGCATGGGGCAGCCGCGCGCCGGGCCAAGTGGTCGGCTGGTAGTGCAGATCAGCATCCAGCGCAAAGGCCGGTTCGATCTGGCCATCGGTCTCTATCGCAGCCGAGCGATAGCGCTGGTTCATCTCGACCCCGTGGGCGTCAAATTCGTATTTCTTGAAGGCGATGGCCTTGCGGATGGCTTCGCGCTGGCCTTCCGCCGCCGCCGTGCCTGCGCTGCGCGCACTCAGGTTCTTTTGCATCTGCTCGGGGTCCACACCTTCGCCCATGCCGAGCGATTCAAAGATCGGGCCAAATTCCGCGATTGACTGGTTGGCGCGGGTGACGATCTGTTTGGCGATGGGCGCGCGCTCGGCATCATAGCTTTCCAACAGCCGCTCGCCCGCTTGCCCCTTCAGCACCAGCGCCAGCTTCCACGCCAGATTGAACGCATCCTGAATAGAGGTGTTGGAGCCCAAACCATTCGACGGCGGATGGCGGTGGATTGCGTCGCCCATGCAGAACACCCGGCCATTTGAAGTGCGGGTGGCATAGCGGTTGTTCACCGTCCAGACCGAGGCCGACAAAAGCTCGATCTCAAGGTTAGGATCACCCACCAGTTGCCGCGCCACATCGGTCGCAAATTCGGGTGTCACTTTCGGCTCTGGCCCGTTGATGTCATAACCCCAGACGATCAGCCATTCGTTCCAAGGCCGCACCATGCGCACAAGACCCATGCCGATGCCGCCAACATCAGCGCCGGGCTGCATCACCCAATAAAGAACCGACGGCCTGTGCGCGACATAGCGGGACAGATCGGCGCGAAACAGGATGTTCATCGAGCCGCCAACGCCCATCTTGCCTTCAAAAGGCAGGCCCGCATGTTCGGCCACCAGAGATTTGCCGCCATCCGCGCCGATCAGATATTTTGAGCGGATCGTCAGATCTTTGCCGGTCAGGCGGTCGCGGCAGGTGGTGGTGACGCCGTCGGCATCCTGCTCGTGGCGCAGATATTCCGTCGACATTCGCGCTTGCGTGCCGCGCGAACAGGCGGTCTTGAACAGCAAAGGCTCCATCATCGTCTGCGGCAGGTCGTTCATCTTGGTGGGCGAGGACATCAGATGTTCAGCCCGTGACAGCGGATGGTTGCCCCAGGATTTCATGCGGCCGATTTCCTCGCCCGACAGACTTTCGCAAAAGATGTTCTCGCCCATCAGGTCTTGCCCGGTGGCAAAGACATAGGCCTCATCCTCGACATCGCGGCCCAGATCGCGCAGCACCTCCATGGTGCGTTGGTTGGTGATATGGGCGCGCGGGGTGTTGGCGAGCCACCGATAGCGGTTGATCGCCATGTTCTGGATGCCGTAGCTGGACAACAGCGCCGCTGTCGCCGCACCGGATGGGCCTGTGCCGATGATCAGCACCTCGGTTGTGATATCTGCCATGGTTTTCCTCCCTGTGGATTGTCGGTCAGACCTGCGGGGCGTCTCCGGCCCAGGCGGCCTGCAAAAGCTGGCGCAGTGCGGTGCGCTCAATGGGGCGCGGGTTCCAATATGGGTTTTGCACCGCAATATCGGCGGCGCGGTCCAGATTAGCCTCTGCCATCCCCAGATCGCGCAGCGCGGTGGGGGCGTTCATGCTTAACGCAAAGCGGTGCAGCGCCTCGCCCGGTGTGGGTCCGTCAAAGATCGTGGCGATGGGGGCCAGAAGATCGGCGGCTGCGGCCTCGTTATAGGCGATGGCATGCGGCAGAATCACGGCATGGGTCTCGGCATGCGGCAGATCGAAACTGCCGCCCAAGGTGTGACAAAGCTTGTGATGCAAGGCCATGCCGACGCTGCCCAGCACCGTGCCGCACAGCCAGGCCCCGTAAAGCGTCTCGCCCCGTGCGCGCAGATCATCCGGGTTGTCCAGCACCCGAGGCAGCGCGGCGCGGAATGCCCGCAGCCCTTCCAGCGCCATCAGTGTCGAGAGGGGCGAGCGGTTTTGCGCGTAAAGCGCCTCGGCGGCATGGGCCATGGCGTTCAGCGCGCTGGTCACGGTCATGCTGACTGGAAGGCTGCGGACAAGTTCCGCGTCATAAAGGATCACCTCGGGCTGCACCTTGGCCGAGGTCAGCGTGGTCTTGCGCCCGCCCTCGGTCTGGCCAAGGATGCCGGTGGCCTCTGACCCCGCATAGGTGGTTGGGATCACGATTTGCGGCAGATCGGTGCGCAGCGCAATCGCCTTGCCAAGCCCGGTCGTAGAACCCCCGCCCACCGCCACCACGCAATCGGCGCGCAACTCCAACGCCCGCGCGGTCGCGGATTCGCTGACCGCCACCGGGGTGTGCATCGTCGCACCCGCAAACACGCCAACCGCCCCCGCGCCCAGCGCTTCGGCAAATTCGGCCCCAGTGTCGGCCTGCTGTGGCGTGGTCAGGATCAGCGCACGCGAGACCCCCAGCGCCGTCATTTCGTCGCCCAGAAGATGCCGGACCCCTGCCCCAAAGCGCACCCTTACAGCGGGAAAGCTTGTCGCAAAGCTTTCTTGAAACAACGACATGGCAGGCACTCCTCTTCCGATCTGATCACCCTATCGCTGGAAAAGCTTTATATTGATCGGATCGCGCATTGGTTATATCGCTTTGCGTTATGAAGATTGACAGTGAATATCTGGAAATTCTGGCGATGATCGTCGCCAAGGGCGGTCTGACCGAAGGCGCCGAGGCGTTGGGCAAATCGCAGCCCTCGGTGTCGCGCACCATGGCGCTGCTGGAGCATCGCATCGGCACGCCGCTGTTCGAGCCGGGCAAGCGCCCTTTGCGCCCGACCGAGTTGGGCGACAGGTTGGCCAAGATCGGCGCGCGCATCCATGCCGAAAACGCCGAGGCCAGTCGGTTGGTGCAAAGCTACCGGATGGGCCACACCGGGCGGTTGCGCATCGCAGGCACGCCGATCTTTATGGATGGCGTCGTTTCAACCTTCATCGCCGATTTTCAGACCCGCCACCCCGAGGTGCAGATCGCGCAGTCCTACGGCTATGTGGATCAACTGACAGCCAGCCTGCGCAACGGCTCGCTTGATATGGCCATCGTGCCGCTGCACCGAACCAGCGTGCCCGCAGACATGAGCTTTGTGCCGCTGTTGCCGGGCCGCAATGTGATCGCGGCACGGGCAGGCCACCCCTTGATGCGGCGGGGTGCTATCACTTTGGCCGATATCGAGCCTTACCCATGGATCGCGCCACCGACCGACAGCCCGTTGTTCCGTGATCTGCAACAGGCCCTGAAATCCATCGGCAAAGAGGATTTCAGGGTCAGTTTTTCGGGCGGCACGCTGGCGTCTATCAACTCGATCCTCGCGGGATCGGATTCGCTGACCGTGCTGCCCTATTCGGTGGTGTTCTTGTCGCGCAAAGCCTCGGGGCTTGATGCGTTGCGGCTGAAGATCGAACATCCCGACCGCCAACTGGGCCTGCTGACTCTGACCGACGGCAGCAAGCCGCCCGCGCTGCGCCAGTTCGCGGGCTTTCTGACCGATGAGTTCACCCTGCTTGAGGCGCGCATCCAGCATGAAGATCAGGTGACGCGGCGGCGCGGTTAAACCCGCTCTAACGCGATGGCGATGCCTTGGCCGACGCCGATGCACATGGTGGACAGTGATTTTTGCCCAAGGCTCAGTTGCAGCGCAGCGGTGCCGGTGATCCGCGCGCCCGACATACCCAGCGGATGACCCAAGGCAATCGCACCGCCGTTGGGGTTCACGCGGGGGTCATCATCCGCGATGCCCAGCTGCCGCAGGGTGGCAAGGCCTTGTTCGGCAAACTCCTCGTTCAACTCGATCACCGCGAAATCGGCCTCGGTCAACCCTAACCGCGCCATCAGCTTTTGGCTGGCAGGTGCCGGACCAATCCCCATGATGCGGGGCGGCACGCCTGCGGTCGCACCGCCAAGGATGCGGGCGATGGGGGTCAGGCCATGCGCCTTGATTGCGGTCTCGGACGCCAAAAGCAGCGCCGCCGCCCCGTCATTCACACCGCTCGCGTTGCCCGCCGTGACCGAGCCGCCCGCAAACAGCGGCTTCAATTTCGCCAGCGCCTCAAGCGTGGTGGCGCGGGGGTGTTCGTCGCGATCCACCACCAGCGCGTCACCTTTGCGCTGCGGCATGGCCACGGGCGTGATCTCTTGCGCAAGACGGGCGAAGGCAGCAGCGGCTTTCGCTTGAGAAGCCAGCGCCATGGCATCCTGTGCGTCGCGGCTGATGCCGTAATCATCCGCCACATTCTGCCCGGTCTGCGGCATAGACTCTGTGCCATAGGCCCGCTGCATCGCCGGGTCGATGAACCGCCAGCCGATGGTGGTGTCGTAAATCTCGGCCTGCCGTGAAAAGGCGCTGTCGGCCTTGGGCATCACGAAGGGCGCGCGCGACATGCTTTCCACGCCGCCCGCGATCATCAGATTGGACTCGCCTGCGGCAATGGCGCGGGCGGCGGTCAGGACCGCATCCATGCCAGAGCCGCACAACCGGTTGATGGTGGTGCCGGTGACGCCAACTGGCAGCCCTGCCAACAGCGCAGCCATGCGGGCGACGTTGCGGTTGTCCTCTCCGGCCTGATTGGCGCACCCCAAAATAACATCATCCACCGCCGCCCAATCAACGCCCGCGTTTCGCGCCATCAAGGCCCGCATCGGCACCGCAGCAAGATCATCGGGGCGCATCCCCCCGCAAGCGCCCCGCCATAGCGCCCGATCGGCGTGCGGATATAGTCGCATATGAAAACGGGGGTGATGGGGGCGTTCATTTACAACTCCGGAACGATAAGGTCAGCAACCGCGCCCTGAACATGCAGCGCGGCACCGGTCACGGCCTGCAAGGCGTCAAGCGAAAGGCCGGGCAGCTTTTCGCGCAGCACAAACTGACCGCCTTCGATGTCGATCACCGCAAGCGATGAATACACCCGCGTCACGCAGCCCACCCCAGTCAGTGGCAGGGTGCAGCGCCGCAGCAGTTTCGGCTGGCCGTCTTTGGTGACATGGTCGGTGATCACCGCCACGCGCTTGGCACCGTGCACAAGGTCCATCGCGCCGCCCACCGCCGGAACGCCTTTCGGCCCGGTTGACCAGTTGGCCAGATCGCCGGTCTCGGCCACCTCATAGGCGCCAAGGATCGCCACATCCAGATGACCACCGCGCACCATGGCAAAGCTGTCGGCATGGTGAAAAAACGCCGTGCCAGGCTTGATCGTCACCGCCTTTTTGCCAGCGTTGATCAGATCCCAATCCTCTAGCCCCGCCTCTGGCGCTTCGCCAAAACCCAAAATCCCGTTTTCGGTGTGAAAGATCGCCTTTCGGCCCGGGGGCTGGAATTTCGCCACCATCTCGGGCAGGCCAATACCAAGGTTGACATAGGCACCGTCGGTGATGTCCTGCGCCGCGCGCCAGGCCATTTGCGTGGGGGTCAATCTCATTTTGCCACCTCTGGGTAACGTGCGCCTGCGCGGTTCAGGGTTTCTTCCTGCGCGGGGTTTGCAATCTGCACCACGCCTTGCACAAAGATCCCGGGGGTGATCACCGCCTCGGGGTCGATCTCGCCGGGGGCCACGATGCGCGAGACCTGCGCCACGGTAACAGCCGCCGCCATGCACATCAGCGGGTTGAAGTTGCGCGCGGCCATCCGGTAGGTAAGGTTGCCCAACCTGTCGCCCAGATGCGCCTTGACCAGCGCGTAATCGGCCTTCAGCCAGCGTTCCTGCACATAAGACCGGCCCTCAAAAACCTCGACCGGTTTTCCGCGGGCCAGATCGGTGCCAAAAGAGGTCGGCGTGTAAAACGCTGGAATCCCTGCACCCCCTGCCCTGATGCGCTCGGCCAATGTGCCTTGGGGCACCAGTTCCAATTCGATCTTGCCCGCAAGATAGGCCTCGGTGAACACGACCGGATCGGCGGACCTTGGGAAAGAGCAGATCAGCTTGGCGACCATGCCCACCTCGATCAGCGCGGCCAACCCAACATGGCCATTGCCAGCGTTGTTGTTGATCACCGTTAGGCCCTTGGGGTGCCCGGTGGCGATAAAGCGGTCGATAAGCGCATGGATCAGCTCGATGGGCGCGCCCGAGCCGCCAAAGCCGCCGATCATCACCACCATACCATCTGCAATGCCCGCCACCGCTGCGGCGGGATCGGTTACGGTTTTGTCCATCGGGGGCTCCTATTTCAGGGCGATGTAGGTTTCAGGGTCCAGCGCGGTCATCCGCACGGCGACATGGGTTCCGGTGGCGTGCCCGACCATGCTGCGCAGGTTGGTGCAAACCGCCAAAAGCCGCTCTCGGGTGCGCTCGGGGCGCGGCATGATGGCAAGCTCGACATTGACCAACGGCAGATCGGCCATGCCGCCCACCGCCATCACCGCAAACTGGCAGGCCGGGACATCGACGGCCAATTCATGGCACAGCATATCGCGGATCGGCCCAAGTGCGGTTGCAAGGGGCGCGCTGACCGCAGGATACAGGTTTTGATCCACAAAGATCTTCACATTCGGCATCATGCCACCTCAGACCGGAGTCAGCACAAAATCGAACGGCGAGCGCCACAGCGTCTCGGCCCCGCTCAGCCGCTCGAACGGCGCAATCAGGGTCTTTTTCACGCCGAAAACCGCATCGCTTTCGAGGTAAGTGTCATCCCCGACGAACGTATGCGTCACCACCCGCTGAAAGCCCGGTGCGGTGATCAGAAAGTGCATATGGGCTGGGCGGTAGGGATGACGGCCAAGCAGCGCAAGCAACTGGCCCACCGGGCCATCGTCCGGGATCGGATAGGAAATCGGCTTGATGCCACGGAAAGCATAGGCCCCATCGGCACAGGTAAAGAACCGCCCCCGATTGTTCCACTTTGGCTGAACACCGGGCTGCTGCACGTCATAAAAGCCATCGGCATTGTCCGACCACACATCGACGCAGGCATTCTCAACCGGGTTGCCGTGCAGGTCGATGACCTTGCCCTCGAACAGACAGGATTCGCCCTTGCCATCCAGCGAGATATTATCGCCCATCGCCCGGATCGGGGCATCTTCGACATGAAAGGGGCCAAAGACGGTGTTTTCCGTGGCCCCCGCCGGGCGGCGGTTGCCAATCGCATCGACCAGCATCGACAGGCCCAGCACATCGGACAGCAGAATGAACTCTTGCCGCTCTCCCGAGCAGATCTGGCCGGTGCGGGTCAGAAAGCCGATGGTAGCCTCCCATTCGCTTTGGGTCAGTTGGATGTCCTTGGCAAAGGCGTGCAGGTGGTGGACCAGACTTGCCATAACCTCGGCAATGCGCGGCGAAACAGGGCCGCCCATGCGGGCATTGACCGTCTCGACCGATTTGTCTTCGGTAAAATAGTTCATCATTTGAGGTCTCCATGGCGCAGGGCGAGGCTTGTGGGCGGACGGTGGGTCAGCGGGAATGGGTCAATTCCGCTGCGGTCAGTGAACAGACCCCAAAGCCCACGGCGGGCAAACAGCATGACCGCGATGCCAAGGCAGCCCAGCACGATCAGATAAACCGTGCCGTAATCCGCCAGCAGGCGTTGCAGGGCATAGAACACGATCACGCCGACGATGGGGCCGGGCAATGTGCCGATGCCACCGATCACGGTGATGAAGATGACAAAGGCCGTCCAGTCGATCACCGAAAACGCCGCATCCGGGGTGACGCGGGTGATCTGGATGAAGGCCAAAGCGCCGCAAAGCCCCGTGACAAACCCTGCCAGCACGAACACCGCAGCCTTGATGCGCAGAGGATCAACCCCGACCGAGCGTGCCGCATTCTCGTTGTCGCGGATCGCCTGCAAACCCAGCCCCATGCGCGAGCGCAAGAACACATAGCTTGTCGCCAGCATCGCCACCGCCAGCGTCAGCATCAGCCAGAACGTCAGCGCATCGGCAGCAGCGGCGGTTGACACACCCAACGCCTCTTTGATCGGGCCGACGAAAGCCATGTCTTTGGCGGTGCCTTTGGGCAGTGACGTGCCGGTGCCGCCGCCCAGCGCCTTCCACTGGCTGATCGCCAGCCGCGCGATGTCTGCCACGACCCATGTGCCAATGGCAAAGTAAGCGCCGTTCAGGCGGAAGGCAAAGAAGGCCATTGGCACTGCGAAAGCTGCCGCCGCAAGGCCGCCAATCAGCACACCTACCAGCGGATCAAGCCCCATCAGGATGACGGCTGCGAACATCGCATAGGCTCCGATGCCAACAAAGGCTTGCTGGCCGACGGAAACAAGGCCCGCAAACCCCGCCAGCATGTTCCAGTTCATCGCCAGAACCAGCAGCGTCAGGATGCCGAACAGGTCTTGCACCATGGCGCGCGGGGCAAAGGTGGGCAGCGCATAAAGCGTGGTCAGGGCCAGCAGGGCCGCGATCAGACCAAGGGGACGTGAGAGGTTCATCGGTTCACCTTAATCATTCGCCCGCGGGAACAGCCCGCGCGGCCGGATCAGCAGCACCAGCACAAAGGCCAGATGGCCGGACAATATCTGCCACTCGGGGTTGACCGAGGCGCCTATCGCCTGCGCCAACCCGATCACGACGCCGCCCGCAAGCGTGCCCCACAGGCTGCCAAGCCCTCCGATGATCACCGCCTCAAATGCGTAAAGCAGGCGGGCCGGACCGATGGAGGGATCAAAATTCGCCCGCGTCCCCAGATAAAGTGCGGCGATGGTCGCCACCACCATGGCAATCCCCGTGGCCATGGCAAAGACGCGCTGCGGATGGATGCCCATAAGCTGCGCCGTCACCGCATCATCCGAGGTTGCGCGAAAGGCACGCCCCAAGGCGGTGCGGTAAAACAGCTGGTTCAAGGCAAAAACCACCGCGACCGCCGAGGCAAAGGTCAAGACCGGCATGACACCCAAGGTGACGATGCCAAGATCCATCGACTGCGCCTCAATCGCACCCGCAGTCAGTTTCTGGCTGTCGGCGGTAAAGGCTGACAGCAGGCCATTCTGGATCACCACCGACAGGCCGAACGTGACCAAAAGCGGCGGCAGAATATCATTCCCAAGCACCCGGTTCAGCAGAAACGTCTGCAACGCCCAGCCCAAGCCAAACATCAACGGTGCGGCCAACAGCACGGCCACGAACGGATGCAGACCCGTGGCATGGGCAATCGTCAGGATCAGATAGGCCCCCAGAATGATCAGATCGCCATGCGCCAGATTGACCAGCCGCATGATGCCGAACACAAGGCTGAGCCCCGCCGCGAACAACGCGTAAAGCCCGCCCAAAAGCAGCCCTTGCGCCAAAGTGTCGATCCAGATCATGCGTGGCTCACTCCGAAATAGGCGTCGTGGATGGCGTCGCGTGACAGCGTGTCTGGGCGGCCCGACAGGGTGATGCGGCCCTCCATCATGCAGTGAACATGATCGGCCACCCGCAGGGCCTGGCCGATGTCCTGCTCGACCACGATGATCGAGGTGCCGGATGATTTGATCTGCGGAAACGCCGCGTAAATCTCTTTGATCACCACCGGGGCCAGTCCAAGCGACAACTCGTCACACAGCAGCACTTGCGGATTGCTCATCAATGCGCGTCCGATGGCCACCATCTGTTGCTGGCCACCCGAAAGGGCCGTGCCGGGGCTGTGGCGGCGCTCTTTCAGGATCGGGAACAGGCTTTGCACACGCTCCAACGTCCAAAACCCGTTGCCCTGCCGGGCATGCGCCCCGATCAGCAGGTTTTCCTCGACGGTAAGCGAGGCGAACAGCTTGCGGCCCTCGGGCACCATGGCGATGCCACACACCAGAATATCAGGGGCGGAAAGGCGGGTGATGTTATCGCCCGCCAGCGTGACGGCACCTGCGGTGACGCGGGCCACCCCGGTCACAGCGCGCATCAGCGTGGTCTTGCCTGCGCCATTGGCCCCGATGATGGCGATGGTCTCGCCCTGCCCCAACGTAAGATCAACCCCGAACAGCGCCTGAAAGTCACCGTAATGTGCGGTCAGACCCGCGATCTGCAACAGCGGGCTCATGCCTCGATCCCCAGATAGATTTCGCGCACCTCGGCCGAGGCCATCACCTCATCCGGCGCGCCGATCATCAGCATCCGGCCAAAGTTCAACACCATCAGCCGCTCGACCACCGAGGTCAGCGCGTGCAGCACATGCTCGATCCAGATGATCGCGGTGCCCTCGGCGTGGATCGCCTTGATCGTGATCACCAATTGGCTACATTCGGCGTCGGTCAGCCCGCCTGCAATCTCGTCCAGCAAGATCACCCTAGGCCGCGTCGCCATCGCGCGGGCCAGTTCTAACCGCTTGCGCTGCAACAGCGACAACGCACCCGAAGGCTTTTCCGCCACCGCCGCAAGACCAGTCCGGGTCAGGATATCCATACAAAAGCCGGGTGCTTCTGCCCCCGAAACCGCACCACCAAAGCGCGCGGCAACCAGAAGGTTTTCGTACACCGACAGATTGCCAAACGGCTGCGGGATCTGGAACGACCGCCCAACGCCTGCCCGCACCCGCTCCATCGGTGGGGCGCGTGTCACGTCGCGGCCATCCAGAAACACCCGGCCCGCACTGGGTGCAATATTCCCGGTGATCAGGTTGAACAGCGTCGATTTCCCCGCGCCATTCGGGCCGATGATGCCCAAAGCCTGACCCGCCTCAAGATCAAAGCTGACGCCGTCGGTGACTTTCAACGCCCCGAACGACTTTGAGACATCTTGCAGCGAAAGGATCGGCATGGCGGGCTCCTAGGTGGGCCCCGGCGGCTGCGCCGGGGCCTTTGATGTCAGGACAGGGTTTCCAGCGTGCCACCCAGCGGGATATTGGGGGCATTGGCGTTTTCGACGATCACAAGATCAAAACTGCCATCCGCCTGCTTGCGCCATTGGCCGCCGACCAACGGCGTCTTCGAGATGTTCTTGCGGGCAAATTCCGGCACATTGTCACGACCCCACTGAATTTTGCCCACCACGCTGTCGATGTTGGTAGAGCCGATCGCCGCCGCCAGTGCCGCACTGTCGGTGGGATCATCGGTGCGTTTGATCGCATCGGCGGCCACCTCGAACAGCGCATGCACAAAGCCCACCGGCATGGTCCATTGCCGCTTGGCCGACGCCTCGAACGCCATCGCCAGATCGGCGGCAGATTCACCGGTCAGGCTGGATTTGAACGGATGGTTCGGCGACCACCACACCTCCGCGGTCAGATTGTGGCCCAGATCGCCCAAAGCCGCGACGCTTTCGGGGAATAGCAGCGCCTTTGCGACCGAGACCAGCTTGGGGTTGAAGCCTTGCTGCTTGGCCTGCGTCCAGAAAGTGGTGAAGTCGGGCGGGATCGGGATGCCCGTCATGATCTCGCAGCCCGCCTGTTTGAAAGCGTTGATCTGCGCGCTGAAATCGTCCGTCAGGTTCTGATAGCGGCCCGGATCGGTCAGCGCATAGCCCTGTGCTGCCAACGCCGGGGGCATCCCCACATCGGGCGAGGCCCAAGCATTGCCATCGCCATCATTCGGCCAAAGGGCCGCGACCTGTTTGTTGGTCGAAACCGAATTCCACATGTTCATGAAGGTCGAGATATTGTCCTCTAGTCCCCAGAAAAAGTGATAGACATAGTCGAATTCCTGCCAGCTTGCCGGATCGCCGGGGTTGCCTTGCTGGCCAATAAACCACGGCTGCCAAGGGGCCACGGTAGAGATCACCGGAATTTCCTCTTGCTCGGCAATCGAACACACCGGGTTAGTGGTCTCGGGTGTCGAGGCCACAAGGATCAGGTTGACCTCGTCGCGGCTGATCAGCTCTTTCGCCACCTCGGCGGCGCGGTTGGGGTTGGATTGGCTGTCCTTGACGATCACCTCAACATCCAGCCCAAGGCCGGGCGCTGCGGCAAGAAACTTTTCCACCATAAAGCTGTCTGCGGCGGAAAATGCCGACAGTGGCCCGGTCTGCGGGCTGACATAGCCGATCTTCAGGCTTTTGGTCTGGGCATAGGCCGGCAGCGCAAGCCCTGACGAGGCGACGGCAAAAGCAGTTCCGCCCGACTTGAGCAGTTTACGACGCGTGATCATTCTGTCCTCCCTGTGGTGTGATGTGCAAAGCGGGCAGCGCCCCTTAGATTGCCGAACCGCCTCCTCCTGACGGTTCGAACCTTTGACGGGTAAAGGGTAAGCCGCCTTTCCGGTTCTTTTGATCGCATGAACCCGGCATAATATGCTGTTGGGATATGTTATTCAGGCGATCAGGTGCAAAGCCTGCATGACAGTGGCAAAGCGGTCTTGCAGGGTCTTGGTGCTGTCAGCGGTCAGCGCCACATAGAAATCCGGACGGATCAGCACATATTGCGCCGAAATCCGGGTCAGCCATGCGCCGATCGTGCCGTTCACGTCGATCACATCGCCAGCCCCTCCGGCCGGGGCAAGCCGGACGCTGATCCCGCCCAAGGCCGCAAACTCAAGGCGCTGATTGGCCGTCAGCGCGGCCAAAGGATCGCAGCCATAGCCCAGCAGCACCCAGCCCTGCCCGACGATCTGATCAAAACGGTCGCGCTTGCCGCCCGCCTCAACCACATCCTGCACCGACAATTCTCCAGCATGGGCGCTGTCAGCGCACCAAGCCCCCGCCCCCAACTGGCAGATATCCGTCGGCACCGGAGTGCCCCCCCGCGCAGCAAGCTCGGCAATCATCCTTGCGTCGCGCTCTGCCGCCACATCGGCATCTGCGATGCAGATGATCTGGCCCAGCTCCTGGCTGAAGTTGATGTAATGCTTGGCATGTTCGATACGCTCGGATGTGTAGCTGTCCAGAACGCCCATCCCCATGCGACCCTCGAGAAGACCATTCAGCCGCCAGCCCATCGCCACCGCATCGCGCAACCCGGCACACATGCCCTCACCCGCGAAAGGCGGCATCAGATGTGCCGCATCGCCCCCGATCAGACAGCGCCCCTTGTGCCATTGCTTGGCCCAGCGCGCCTGAAACCGGTAAACCGCGCTGCGCTCCAGTTCAGAATTTTCAGGCGTCAGACCCCACGGCTGCAGCAACTCCCAAGCGCGTTCGGGCGTGGCAAGGTCTTGGGCGGATTCGCCCGGCAGCACCATGAACTCCCACCGCCTGCGCGCAGGGCCACCGGGGATCGGGCCGGGACCGCCCGGAACGATGGTCGTCGGACGGCTGGGGTCGCAAAGTTGCCACTGCGCGGGCGCGTCACCCCGGCTTGCAACGTAATCGAACTGCGGGATCATATCGAGGATCAGCCAATCAAAGAAGTAACCCTTGTTCTCGGTCTCAATCCCCAAAGCATCGCGCACAAAACTGTTGGCGCCGTCGGTGCCAACCGCGAAACGCGCGCGCAGCGTCTGCCCCTCGTCGCTTGCGCCGACCTCATCGACATTGCGCCGCAGCGCAAGCGTCACACCCTCTGCATCCTGATCCAGCGCAACCCCCTGCCAGCCGCGCAAAAGCGTGACCGAGGGCAAGGTTGCCGCAATTTCCAGCAGGCGGCGTTCCATCATCGGTTGGTTGAACCAATAGCGCACCCGCCAGCCGCTGGCCGACTGGCTTTGCCAGTCCACAATTTGCAGGTTCTGACCGTCTTTGTTTTTCCAATAATACAACTCGTCATGAAAACTGATCGCAGGGTCGGCTTCGGAATCGATGCCCAAGGTCGCCAAAATGCGCGCAATTTCATGATCATACGTCACCGCGCGGGGCAAAGCATAATGCGTGGTCCAGCGTTCGATCAGCGTCACCCGCTTGCCGCGCTGCCCCAGCAGGATCGCCAGCAAGGTTCCGACCGGACCCGCACCCACGATGGCCACATCAGCGTCGAACCCCTGCGGCTCTGTAAATCCCGTCATCCTTGTATCCCCCCCCGGTTTAGCACGGCGCCGATCCACGACAGTCTGACCCTCTACAGTCTGACATGACGCAATGCGGTGCGGCGCAATATGCCTTTTCGCCAAAAATGAATGATCGTCAACTATGAAATTAATTCATCTCTGCTGAATCTTTCCCGTTGCGGCGCCGTGCGCAGCGAAGTGCATGGATTGGTTGAGCTTTGCCGCGAAAGTGAATAGGGTTCGTATATGACGAACAATGCCCCTTCCCCGCCCCCAGATGGCCGCGTGGCCCGCCGCCAACGCCGCAACCGCGATGCGCTGATCGAGGCCGCGCGCGATATCATGATGGAAAAGGGCGTCGATTCAGCGACCATGCTGGAAATCGCCGCGCGGGCCGATGTTGGGGCCGGCACGGTCTATAACTACTTCAAGTCCAAGGATGAGCTGGCCATTGCCGTGCTGGAAACGCTGATGCACCAGCTTGGCCTGCGCATAGAGGCGGTGACCAAAACCTTCGACGATCACGCGCAGGTCTATGCTTATGGCATCCGCACCGTGCTCGACACTGCCATTCAGGATGTCCGCTGGGCGCAGATGCTGCACCGCTCTGAAGTGATCGCCGATGCGATGTTCCGCATGATGGGGCCTTTCGCGATCCGCGACCTGCGCCTCGCCTCGCAAGCGGGCAGGTTTCAGGTGTCACATGCCGATCTCGTCTGGCGACTGACAACGCATGCCCTGATCGGTGCATCCCTTGCCATCACCACCGGGCAAGTGCCCGCCAGTTCTGCCGATCAGATCATCGCGCAACTGCTGTGCATGACAGGCATTGGACCAGAGGCGGCCCTAGAGTTGGCAGGGCGATCACGCCCTCCACTCGGGGTCTAAAACACCGGGCAATTCAGGCAATCCAGCCCCAGTCGCGCTAGCCTTCCGCAGAGGGTGGGCGGCAGTTGGGCTGGCCATCTCGCCCCGCGTCCACTCAAGTGTGGCACCCGGATCTGGTCAGGGTCGCAAGATTTCGCTTAACCGAACGAAGCGCCCAGCCCATAGGCCATTGCCGTTACCGCCAAAGACAGCAGCGCGCGCAACATCCAGCCGATGCGACCAATCAGGGGTATAAAGCGGCTGATCAGCACCAAAGCGCCCGCGAACGGCAGAATAAGCCAAGCCGGAGCCTGCACGAAGCCCGCAGCCACCAAGGCCAAAAGAAAAAACGCGCCAATCATGGCGCGCTTCTCGAAGTAAAACCAACCGATGTCACTGGTCGAGGAACGACCGCAATTTGCGCGAGCGGCTTGGATGTTTCAACTTGCGCAACGCCTTCGCCTCGATTTGACGAATACGTTCGCGGGTCACGCTGAACTGCTGCCCGACTTCTTCCAGCGTGTGATCGGTGTTCATGCCAATGCCAAACCGCATCCGCAGAACCCGTTCTTCGCGTGGCGTCAAAGAGGCCAAAACCCGCGTGGTGGTTTCCTTCAGGTTTTCCTGAATAGCGCTGTCCAGCGGCAGAATCGCGTTCTTGTCTTCGATGAAATCGCCAAGCTGGCTGTCTTCCTCGTCGCCGATCGGAGTTTCCAAGGAAATCGGTTCCTTGGCGATCTTCATCACCTTGCGCACCTTTTCCAGCGGCATTTGCAGCTTTTCGGCCAGCTCTTCCGGTGTCGGCTCGCGGCCAATCTCGTGCAGCATCTGCCGACCCGTGCGGACCAGCTTGTTGATCGTCTCGATCATATGCACCGGAATACGGATGGTGCGGGCCTGATCGGCGATCGAGCGCGTGATCGCCTGACGGATCCACCACGTCGCGTAAGTGCTGAATTTATAGCCGCGCCGATATTCAAACTTATCGACTGCTTTCATCAGACCAATGTTGCCTTCCTGAATAAGATCAAGGAATTGCAAACCGCGGTTGGTGTATTTCTTGGCAATCGAGATCACCAAACGCAAGTTGGCCTCGACCATTTCCTTCTTGGCCTGACGGGCTTCTTTCTCGCCCTTCTGCACTTGGTTCACGATGCGGCGGAATTCTGAAATATCCACGCCGATATAGGTGCCGACCCGCGCCATATCCGCGCGCAGCTCTTCAACCTTTTCGCGCGACCGCTCCATCAGCGCCTGCCAACCACGGCCCGATTTCGCAGCCATCCGGTCCAGCCACGACGGATCAAGCTCGTAGCCCTGATATTCGTCGATGAATTCGCGGCGGTTGATGCGGGCCGCATCGGCCAGCTTCACCATGCCCGAATTGATCGTCATGATGCTGCGGTTGATGCCGTAAAGCTGGTCGATCAGCGCTTCAATCCGGTTATTGTGCAGATGAAGCTCGTTCACCAACACCACGATTTCGCTGCGCAGTTTCTGATAAGCCGCTTCTTCGGTGGCCGAGAACCGCGATTTCTCGGACAAAGTCGCCGACATCCGCAGATCCTGCATTTCCGACAGCTTGCCGTAATCGCGCGCGATCAGATCCAGCGTTTCCAGCACTTTCGGCTTCAACGCAGCTTCCATCGCCGCCAACGACATCGAGGCGCCATCATCCTCGTCTTCGTCGTCATCCGAGCGCATCAGCGGATTGCCGTCAGCGTCCAACTCAGGCTCATCGCCACCCGCACGACGCGGAGCCGCCTCGACATCGACGCCTTCCAGATCGGCGCCAACCAGACCTTCTTCGCCATCCAAAGACCGCCCGAAAGTGGCCTCAAGATCAATCACATCGCGCAGCAGAATGTCTTCCGACAAAAGTTCGTCGCGCCAGATGATGATAGCCTGGAACGTCAGCGGGCTTTCGCAAAGCCCCGCGATCATCGTGTTGCGGCCAGCCTCGATCCGCTTGGCAATCGCAATCTCGCCTTCACGCGACAGCAACTCAACGCTGCCCATCTCGCGCAGATACATCCGCACCGGGTCGTCGGTGCGATCCAGTGCCTCTGTCGTGGTGGTCACCACCGCGACATCGCGCGCGCCCGACGCGGTTTCCACCAGATCGCCGCCGACGACAGCCTCGCCCTCTTCCACGTCTTCGTCTTCAATGACGTTGATGCCCATTTCGGACAGCATCGACATCACATCTTCGATCTGCTCGGACGACACCTGCTCGGGCGGCATCACATGATTGAGCTGTTCGTAGGTGATGTAGCCCCGCTCGCGCGCGTCGGCGATCATCTTCTTGACGGCCGCTTGGCTCATATCAAGGGAAACATCCGCTTCATCGGCTTCGGGTTTGCCGTCGTCGGTGTCTTTCGAGGCCATGAACATTCCTTGGTCAAAACGAGGTGGGCGGGTGGTTTTAGGCGAATCACAGGCAGTCAATCGAATCAATAGCGCGAATCACGGCGGGGGAAAGCCGAATCAGTCATATTCCCCTGATCTAACGCTTGGGTGCGTCCTTACTGAACTGGATGCTGTCCCACAAGTTGCGCGCGCCCTCCAGCTCATCCTTATCCATCTGCACGCCATTGCTGGCGAGAACCGCTTCGGCCGTCTTGCCTTTCGGGCCAGCAGACGCACTGAACCGCGCCACATTGGCTTGTGCAATCCGCCAGGTCAGACCCTCATCGGCAAGGCCTTCGATGTCCTCCATCGCTTCGGCGATCTCGCGTCGCGCCCCCCGGCTGGCCTCCAGATGGGCCAAACCTTCGGCAATGCAAAACTCGGCAAGATCGCTGTCAGCGCGGTTTCTCACTGGCGGCGCGATCTGAACATGGGGGCGCGACAGCAAAGCATCAAGTGCAGCGGGCGCTGCCTGTTGAATTTGGTCATAAAGTCTGGCGGCTTCTGCATCATGGCCAATCAACAACTGTTGGCGCAAATCGTGATGGCCCGCGCCGATCAAATCCATCCGCTCCAACGACGTCTCAAAGCGGCGGATCAAGTGCGGATGAAAGATCAAGGCGGCCAGAATAACCGCCTCGCGCAGAACCTCTTCAGCGCGTTCGGGCGCTGCTGCCAGCGTGGAATCCTTGGTCGAGGCCACGGGCGGCATCTCAATCGTCGGCCCAAAGCGGCCCTTCTGCCCCGGCGCGCGGGGCACAAACGGCTTGGCAGTTCGGCCACGCTGACCGAACAATTCAAGGCGTAACTGCCTGATATCCTCGCCATAATGGCTGCGGATCGACGGATCAGTGATGCGCTTCAGATGCACGCGCAGCGATTTGTCCAAAGCCGCCTTGCGCTCGGGGCTGTCGAACTGCTTGCCCTCGATTTCACGCTGCCACAGCAGCTTGACCATCGGCACAGCGCCGTCCAGCACCGCCTTCATCGCGGCCGCACCCTGCGCCTTGATAAGATCATCCGGGTCCATCCCCCCCGGCATCACCGCAAAACGCAGGCCCTTGCCCGCCTCCAGCAGCGGCAAAGCCAGATCAATCACCCGCAACGCCGCCCTTATCCCTGCCGTATCGCCGTCCAGTGCGATGATCGGCTCGTCGGAAATCCGCCACATCAGCCGCAACTGATCTTCCGTCACCGCCGTGCCCAGCGGCGCGACCGAGGCTTTGAACCCGGCCTCAGACAGGGCGATCACGTCCATATAGCCCTCGGCCACCACCAAAGCGGCCCCCTTGCCCGAGGCTTCCCGCGCCGGCGCATGGTTGAACAGATTGCGGCCCTTGTCGAACAGCTCTGTCTCCGGCCCGTTCAGGTATTTCGCCCGCGCGTTCGGGTCCATCGCCCGCCCGCCCAGCGAAATCGCCCGGCCCCGGCCATCGCGAATCGGAAAAATGATCCGCCCCCGAAAGCGATCATAGGGAGCGCCGCCATCATCCGGTTTTGCACAAACGCCGGAAGCCACAATCAAATCATCCGCCACGCCCTTTTGCCGTAGCGCCAGATACAAGGCCTGCCGCTGATCGGGCGCAAAGCCGATCTCCCAGCGCTCCTGCGCCTCAACCGACAAACCACGCTTGGCCAGATAGGCCCGCGCGTCTGACGCCGCCGAGGTGCGCAGTTGCAGCCGAAACCACTTCACCGCCTCTTCCATCACCTCAACCAGCTGCGTGCGCCTGTCCGCCACTTGCGCCGCCCGAGGATCGCGCGCAGGCATCGGCATGCCCGCTTCCCGCGCCAAAACCTCCACCGCCTCCATGAAGCTGAGATTGTCGCTTTCCTTGATAAACGTCACCGCGTCGCCTTTGGCATGACAGCCAAAGCAATAATAAAACCCTTTGCGATCATCGACGTGGAAGCTGGCGGATTTTTCCTGATGGAACGGGCAAGGTGCCCACATGTCGCCCTTGCCCTGATTGGATTTGCGCGGGTCCCATGTCACTTTCCTGCCCACAATCGAGGACAGCGAGACGCGGGTGCGCAGTTCGTCAAGGAAACCGGGTGGTAGACTCATGCCCTGTTATATCAGGTCAGACACCCGGCCTGTCCAGTAGCGCCCGACAGGCTATTTCACCTGTTCTTAAATATCCCCGCCGGAGGCTTCCGACGCCAGCGGCAAGCGGCTCCGGTGGACAAAACTTAACAAAGTATGAATCTGGCACCGATAACCCGTTGATTCATATAGAACACGGCTTTTGTCCACGCGTGGACAAAAGCCTCACCCCAGCAAATCCCGCATCACCTGATGGAAAATCCCCACCCCCGGCGCGATCAGCGCATCGGGAAAATCATAGTCCGGGTTATGCAGGGCCGGATGCCCCTCCCCCACGCCCAGAAACAACATCGCCGACCGCGTGCCACCCTGCCCAAACCGCCCGAAATCCTCAGACGCCCGCATCGGCAGATCGCCCTCATCGTGGGCCATCCCCAAGGCGTCCAACGCGCGGGCAAGATGCGCCACCGCCTGCGCATCATTGACCGAGGCCGCGAAATCATCGTGATGCCTGAACCGGATGCCAAGCCCCTGCCCCGCAGCCTCCGCCCGCGCCAGATCCATCGCAGCCTGACGCAAGGCCGCCATCTGACCATCTTCCATCGTGCGCAACGTGACCCACAGCTCGGCCTCTCCGGGCGCAATCCCGAACGCCGCCTCCCCCAACCGCGCATGGGTGATCGTGACCAACCGATAGTCCGGCCCAAGCGGCCCCACCTGCCCCAAAGCCGCAATTGCCGGGATCAGCCGCGCCAAAGCCAGCGCAGGCGACAGCCCGGTTTCCGGCAAAGACGCATGCGCGGTCTTGCCCGTCAGCGTGATCTTCAACCCTTGGCTGGCGCAATTCACCGCCCCCGCCTTCAGCGCCGACACCCCAAACGGCAGACCCGGCATGTTGTGGATCGCAAACGCCCAATCGGGACGCAGCGCTGCAAAGCGTGGGTCAGCAACCACCGCCGCAGCACCCGAGCCATCTTCCTCTGCCGGTTGGAACATCAGCACCACCCGCCCCCGCGCAGGTCGCGCCCGCGCAATCAGCCGCCCCAAACCTAACAGCAAAGTCATATGGCCGTCATGTCCACACAGATGCCCCTTACCGGGGATGGTCGAGCGGTGGCCTACCTCAGACAATTCCTCAATCGGCAAAGCATCCAACTCGGCGCGGAACATCAGCGTTGGGCCGGCACTCAGCCCATTGAACACCGCCGCCACGCCATGACCGCCAAGCCCCGTCACCACCTGATCGGCGCCCAGTGGAGCCAAAGCCTGCACAATCCGCGCCGCTGTCGCAGTTTCGTGGCGCGACACTTCCGGGAAACGGTGCAGCTCTTGCCTGAACGCCGTCAAATCGGCCAGATCGCCCTGCGTCAGCATCACGCCGCCCGCGCCGCCAAGGTTTTCAGGGCCACTTCGATCTCATGCCACGCGGTCCGCGCCATCGAGCGGAACAGCATCAGCCGGAAGCCATCCTCGGCCACCCGCATGAGCACCATCGACATATGATACAGCGGCGTTCGGGCCGCAGCACCGACCGGAAACGCCGCCAGCCGCATATCCATCGGCACATAGCGTGCCAGGGCTTCGACCGCCAAAGGCCCCTGCAACGACAGGCTAACCCAGCCGCCAGATTGATCGGTCACCGCTGCAAGGCCGCCCAAATCCGGGCAATCCGCCCCGATCAGAAACGCCTGCTCACGCCCAGCCCAGGCAATCAGCGCGCCATCTTTCTCGGCAAAGCTGTTCACCGCCGGAAAGCCAAAGCCCAACGGCAGCAGCGCCTGCCCCACCGCCAATTCCTGCCCCGGATAGGGCGCGATGGAACGCACCGCGCCATGATCGATCTCGGCAAGCGTCGTCCCCGCCACCACCAGCTTTTTCCCCGCCAAAGCGGTCTTTGCGATCAGTTCAGGCACGCAACTTCTCCCCGTCTTTGTCGTGGAACACCGGATCACAGACCTCGGCCAACACATCAATATCGCGCAGACGGTCGATCACCCGCACCGTCTCGCCATGCCGCGCCCGCCCGTTGACCAAGAAGCCCAACCCCAGATCGCGGTCGAACATCGGCGAATAGCCGACCGAGCTGATATGGCCTTGGCTGTTCACCCGGCTCAGATCCGCGCCCGGAATGAACAGATGCGCGCCCGAGGTGATTTTCTGCGCCGACAGTGGCTTCAGCCCGACCATCTGCGCGCGTTCCGGCCCATGCAGACCGGGCCGCGTCGAGGCCAGCTTGCCGATGCAATCTTTCTTGGCCGACACCATCTTCGCCGCACCAATATCGAACGCCGTCACCCGGCCATCAATCTCGGCATGAGTGATCAGGCCCTTTTCGATGCGCAACACGTTCAAGGCTTCCATGCCATAAGGCCCGCCGCCCATGGTTTCGGCCCGCGCCACAAGATCACGGAACAACGCCTCGCCGTAGCGCGTCGGCACCGCAATCTCATAGCCTTCCTCACCCGAAAAGCTGATGCGGAACAGCCGCGCCGCAACGCCGCCCACCGACACAGTGCCCGCCGCCATGAATGGGAAATCCCCCAAGGGCTGATCGAGATAGCCGTTCAGCAATGCGCGCGCCTGTGGCCCCGCCACCGCAAACTGCGCCCAGCTTTCGGTGACAGAGATAAACCGCACATCCCAATCGGCACATTCGCTTTGATGCACGAAATCCAAGTGCCGCATCACCAGACCCGCCGCCGCCGTCGTGGTGGTCATCAGATAGTGATTTTCGCCCAAACGCGCGGTGGTGCCATCGTCCAGCACATAGCCATCCGCCCGCAGCATCAAGCCATAGCGCACGCGCCCCACCGCCAAGGTGCTAAACATGCTGGTATAAACCAGATCAAGGAAGCGCCCTGCATCCTTGCCCTGAATGTCAATCTTACCCAAGGTCGAGACATCGCAAACCCCAACCGCGCCGCGCACATACCCGATCTCGCGGTTACACGACTCCAGCCATGTCGTCTCACCCGGCTTTGGGAAATAGCTGGGGCGATACCACAACCCGGCCTCGATCATCGGCGCACCGCGGTCGCGGCTGGCCTGATCCGAGGTCAGGAAGCGTTGCGGCGCAAAGCCTGCACCGCGCCCGCCCGCGCCCATGACAGCAATCGAGGTCGGAATGAACGGCGGCCTAAAGGTCGTTGTCCCAGTCTCGGGTATTCCCCGCCCGGTGGTATCGGCCAGCACCGCCAGCGCGCCCACGTTCGAGTTCTTGCCCTGATCCGGCGCCATGCCTTGCGTGGTGTAGCGCTTCATATGCTCGACAGAAGAATACCCCTCCTGCGCCGCCAGCTTCACATCCTTGGTCGTCACATCATTGGCAAAATCAAGCCAAGCCCGCCCCTTGCCTGCAACCTGCCACAGCGGGGCGATCACATAAGGCATCCCTTCGGCAGTCGGCAAAGCCGCATTGGCCGCAGCCACGCCCAGCGCCGCCAAAGCCGCGCGCGCCGCCGCAGCACCTTCGGTCAGACAGGTCAAAGTGTCAAACGCGCCATTGCACGCCCCTGCCGCCGTCAGGTTCGGCACCGCATCGGCCAAAGGCACAAAGGCCGCCAAAGACGCCTCCCACCGGGGCCGCCCGTTCAGATGGCAGGTGATATGCAGCGTCGGATTCCAGCCCCCCGACACCGCCAAAAGGTCGGTTTCCAGCGCAAACTCGCCGCCAACATGGGTGCCGGAAATCGCACGCAGCCCCAAACGCCCTTTGGTATCCGTCACTTGCGCGCCCAGATAGACCGGGCAATCCTCCACCGCCGACGCGTCGCTGCGGCTGTCCAAAATCGCAGCCACCGAAACCCCCGCCGCCATCAACTGCCGCGCCACCGCCCGCGCGCCGTCATTGTTGGCAAACAGAGTGACGCGCTTGCCCGGCACCACGCCAAACTTGTTCAGATAAGACTGCACGGCGCTCGCCAGCATGATCCCCGGCCGATCGTTCATCGGAAACGCGATCGAGCGCTCCAACGCCCCCGCCGCCAGCACAGTCCGCGCCGCCGTGATCCGCCAGAAACACTCGCGCGGCAGATCAGGACGCGGGCCTTTGTGCAAACCAACCCGTTCAACCGCCGAATACTGGCCGCCGTCGTAAGCCCCGGTCACCGTGGTGCGCGGCATGATGCGCACATTCGGGCACGCGCGCAACTCAGCCTCAACCGCCGCCACCCATTCCGCCGCAGGCTTGCCATCCAGATGCGCGTCATCACTCAGCAACCGCCCGCCCAGCAGGCGATCTTCCTCGCACAGGATCACATCCACGCCCGCCCGCGCCGCCTCAAGCGCCGCCATCAGACCCGCCGGACCCGATCCGATCACCAACAGATCGCAGAACGCAAAAGCCTTTTCGTAATGCCCCTCGTCATGCTTGCCGGACAGAGAGCCAAGCCCCGCCGCCCGCCGAATGATCGGCTCGTAAATCGCCTCCCAAAACGCACGCGGCCACATGAAGGTCTTGTAGTAAAATCCCGCCGACAGGAACGGCGACACCATATCGTTCACCGCCATCACATCAAAGCGCAACGACGGCCAGCGGTTCTGGCTGCGGGTGTTCAGCCCCTCAAAAATCTCTTGCACCGTGGCGCGGACGTTCGGGGTCTGGTTGCTGGTGCCCACAACCTCGATCATCGCATTGGGTTCTTCCGAACCAGCCGTCAGAACCCCGCGCGGGCGGTGATATTTGAACGACCGGCCCACCAGCTTGACCCCATTGGCGAGCAGTGCCGATGCCACCGTGTCGCCCTTGAAGCCCTGATAGGTCTTGCCATCAAACTTGAAATTCACCGGCTTTGAGCGGTCAATCAGCCCCTTACCTGCAATCCGCATGATCAGGCCCCCTTCTTCTTGGCGACGAGTTCCGATCCCAGAACCTCGTGGCTGACCGTGTTGCGCGTGACCACCATCCAAGCCCCACATCCCGCCTCGTGATACCAGACATCCCGCGTCACCCCCGCCGGATTGTCACGCAGGAACAACTGGTTATCCAGATCGTCGATGCTGCCCTGATCCGAGGGCCGCTTCAGATAATCTTCCGATCCATAGTAGTAAAACTCACGCCGATCACGGCTGCCGCACAGAGGGCAAGGTATACGCATGTCTGTCTCCCTCAGTGCAAATTATGTTGGCTGCCGGTGGCTTCTTCATCCATCACATGCCCGGTGCGGAAACGGTCCAGACGGAAGCGCCGGGCAACCTCGTGAGGCTCTCCGGTGGCCATCAGATGCGCCATGCACCAGCCCGACGCCGGAGCCGCCTTGAAGCCGCCATAGTTCCAGCCCGCATCGACAAACAGTCCCTCGATATGGGTTTTGTCAATGATCGGGCTGCCATCCACCGACATATCCATGATCCCGCCCCAAGACCGCAGCACCTTGGCGCGGCCAATCATCGGCATCAAAGTCATCGCGGCTTCCATCACATGTTCAACCATCGGCAGGTTGCCCCGCGCGGCGTAGCTTGCGTAGAAATCGAGATCACCGCCGAACACCAAGCCGCCCTTGTCGGACTGGCTGATATAAAAATGCCCCATCCCGAACGAGATCACGGAATCAATGATCGGCTTCAGCCCTTCGGTGACAAACGCCTGCAACACATGGCTTTCAATCGGCAACCGCATCCCCGCCATTGCCGCGACCTGAGACGAGCGCCCCGCCACCAGCATGCCGACCTTCTTCGCCCGGATCGCGCCGCGCGTGGTCTGCACGCCCTTGACGACGCCGTTTTCAATATCAATGCCAGTGACTTCGCAATTCTGGATCAGATCAACCCCACGCCGATCCGCCCCGCGCGCATAGCCCCAAGCCACCGCATCATGCCGCGCCGTGCCGCCCCGCTTGTGCATCAATCCGCCATAGATCGGGAACCGCGTCTGCGCGAAATCCAAATAGGGCGCGAAATCCTTGACCTGATCCAGAGTCCACAACTCCGCATCATCGCCCTGATTGATCATCGCATTTCCGCGCCGCGCCAGCGTATCGCGCTGGCCATCCGAATGTGCCAAAATCAACTGGCCGCGCTGCGAGTGCATGACGTTATAGTTCAGCTCGGCCTCAAGCCCTTCCCACAGCTTCAACGAATGGCTGTAGAACTCGCTGTTGCCCGGCATGTAATAATTCGCCCGCACAATCGTGGTGTTGCGCCCGATATTGCCGCTGCCCAGATAGCCCTTCTCCAACACTGCGATGTTGGTAAGCCCGTGGTTTTTCGCCAGATAATAGGCGGTCGACAGCCCGTGCCCGCCACCACCAATGATGATCGCATCATATTCGGCTTTCGGAGCCGGATTGCGCCAAGCAGGGCCCCAGCCTTTGTTGCCGAACAACCCTTCGGTGATCACCTTTAACCCGGAATAACGCATGAGGGGCTCCTGACATAGCTTGCGGGCAAGTGAACCCGCTTTGCAGGCGTTATTCAACAGCCAAACCCGAATAACTGAGCCATCCGCGACAAATCGTGTCGCAAGTCTTGCAAGCCATCGGTGTTTCACATTGGTCTAAATACTCCCGCCGGAGGCTCTTGCTGTGACAACAGAAGCCTCCGGCGGGAGTATTTTTGCCAGTATGAAAGCCCTTACAGACCCTTTGACTTATAGGTCGCAGCAATCCGGCTGATCGAGACGATATACGCCGCCACCCGCAGATCGCCGACCTCGGGCCGACCGTGCCAGATTTCGCGCATCGCCTGATAGGCCGTGCGCATGGTATCATCCAAGCCTGATCGCACCAGCGCCAACTCGTCCGAGCCTTGCAGGAACTTCTTCTTGAAATCCGGCGTCAACTCCCACCCCAGATGTTGGTCGTTCGACAACCGCTCCAATTCTTCGACCAGCAGGCGCGAGCGGGATTCTTCGGCGCGGCGTTGCATGCGGCCAAAGCGGATATGCGACAGGTTCTTCACCCATTCAAAATAAGACACCGTCACGCCGCCCGCGTTGGCATACATATCGGGGATGATCACGCAGCCTTTGGCGCGCAAAACTTCGTCCGCGCCGTAGGTGATCGGGCCGTTCGCGGCCTCGATGATCAATGGCGCTTGGATCCGTGCCGCATTGCCAAGGTTGATCACACCTTCCAGCGCCGCCGGGATCAGGATGTCGCAGGCCATTTCCAGCACCTTGGCACCATCAACGACATGCTGCGCTTTGGGATAGCCTGCCAGCATACCGCCGCTGCTGTTCATCCATTGCCGCACGTCTTCCACGTCTATGCCCGCTTCATTCACCAAAGCACCGTCGCGCTCGATGATGGCAACCACTTTGGCACCGTCTTCTTCTGACAAAAACTTCGCGGCATGATAGCCAACGTTGCCCAATCCCTGCACCACCACCCGTTTGCCGTCGAGATCACCGGAAAGCCCGGCGATGGCCGCGTCTTCGGGGTTACGGAAGAACTCACGCAAGGCATATTGCACGCCGCGCCCGGTCGCCTCGACGCGGCCTTGGATCCCCCCTGCATGCGGCGGCTTGCCGGTCACGCAGGCCTTGGCGTTGATGTCGGTGGTGTTCATCCGTGCATATTGATCGGCAATCCATGCCATCTCGCGCTCTCCGGTGCCCATATCCGGGGCGGGCACGTTTTGCGCCGGGTGGATCAGGTCGCGTTTGATCAGCTCGTAGGCAAAGCGGCGGGTGATCTGTTCCAGCTCGTGTTCGTCCCAAGCGCGCGGATCAATGCAGAGGCCACCCTTGGAGCCACCGAACGGCGTTTCCACCAGCGCGCATTTATAGGTCATCAGCGCGGCCAAAGCTTCAACCTCGTCCTGATTGACGCCCAGAGAATAGCGGATGCCCCCCTTCACAGGTTCCATATGTTCGGAATGAACCGAGCGGTAGCCAACGAAGGTTTCGATCTTGCCGCGCAAGCGGACGCCAAAGCGCACGGTATAGGTGGAGTTACAGACCCGGATTTTCTCCTGAAGACCCGGGCCAAGGTCCATCAGCGCGGTCGCCCGCCGAAACATCATATCTACAGATTCCCGAAAGCTCGGCTCGCCTGCAACGCTCATCATCATCCTCCCTGAATACCGTCTCTCCCCGGCAAAGCGCATGTCACGCTTGCCCCGAACTTACTGCCGTTTGATTAACAAAACAGCACACATTCTAGCCGAATTTGAGCAGCTTTTGACCGAAAGTGATTCGCGATTAGACAATTTGGGCGATAGTTGGGCAGAACGCACAATCTATGCGTGTGCCGATTATCCCGGGCCGTAAAACAGTCTGATCGCGGCATGCTCAGTGTTTCCAGCGCGGCCCACAATGCCCCCGGCTTGCCAAGGTTGCCACATTTCTGCCATAACTTCTGGGCAGCAAAGTGGCGAAAGGATGTGTTTGCGGGGGCAGCATCCAAGTCGTCTGGTTAAGGATTGTATCATGAGTTTTGCCCCCTCTGCCCGCGCGAATTCGCGCAAACTGCTTAACGCCGCCCTGCGGTTTCGCCGCGACGAAGACGGCGCGCTGATCATCTTTGGTCTGGTGCTGTTCTTGTTGATGGCGATGATGGGCGGGGTCGCAATCGATGTCATGCGCTACGAAGCCGTGCGCACCAATCTGCAAAACAGCTTGGACCGCTGCACCCTGATGGCGGCAAGCCTCGATCAGCGGCTTGACCCCGAAAGTGTGGTTGATGACTGCATCGCCAAAGCTGGCTTTGCCGAAAATCTCGAAAGCGTCGAGGTGGTGCAATCCCTGAACGCGCGCAGTGTCGTGGCCAACGGCCGTGTCGACACCAAACCGTTCTTTCTGCACATGATCGGCATCAATGAATTTGACGCATTGGGGGCTTCCGGTGCCCAGCAGATGATCACCAATGTCGAGATTTCGCTGGTGTTGGACGTGTCAGGCTCGATGGCGGGCGCAAAGCTGGCCAATCTGAAGGTCGCTGCCGCCGAATTCGTCGATAACATGCTGGCCAACGATCCGAACCACCGCATTTCGATCTCGATCGTGCCTTACAACGCGCAGGTCAATCTGGGCTCTGTGCTGCGCGCCAAATATCAGGCGACCAATCTGCACGGCGTGGCCGATGTGAACTGCCTAGAGCTGCCAACCTCGGTCTTCAACGCCCCCGGCATCCCGCGCAACATCAATCTGCCGATGATGGCCTATGCCGATTATGCCTATGGCACCAATCAGACCAATGCGGCTGTCTCGCCGACTGGCAGCTACGCGCTGCCGAATTACAGCAATGTGTTCTGCACCAAAGCGCCGTCGAACATTGTGCGCCTGCCCAGCCAGAACGCCACCGCTCTGAAATCGCAGATCAACGGTCTGGTCGCTGGCGGCAACACTTCGATCACCTTGGGGATGAAATGGGGTCTGGCCCTGCTCGATCCGTCGGCGCGCGGCATGTACAGTGAGTTGATCGGCGCAAACCAGATGGGCGCAAACCTGTCGGGCCGCCCATTTGCCTACACCGACCCCGAGTCGATCAAGGTCGTCGTGCTGATGACCGATGGCGACCATGTCGCCCACGCGCGCATTGTCGACAGCTACAAGACCGGGCCGACCAGCGCCAAAACCAACACCATCTTCAAAAGCACCACCGACGGACAGTATTCGGTCTATTATCCCACCCGTGCGGGCAACAAATACTGGGTGCCGCATCTCAGCACTTGGTCTGCAACGCCTTATCCTTCCGTGGCCAACAGCCGGGCACAGGATTGGCAAGACATCTGGAGCAATCTGAAAGCCAGCTATGTCGCATGGCAATTCTTTGCCCGTCCCCAAGGCGCAACCTCATCCGACCGTACCACCATCTATAACAACAAGATGAGCGATATGGCGCAGACCTATGCTTCGGTGGCCGGGATGAACAACTCGCTGCAACAAAGCTGCACCCTTGCCAAGCAAAACAATGTGCTGGTCTATGGCATCGCGTTTGAAGCCCCACCCGGCGGCCAAGCCCAGATTTCGCAATGCGCCAGCTCGGAGTCGTATTACTTCGACGCGCAGAACGGCACAGAAATCAGAGCGGCCTTCCGCACCATCGCCTCAAATCTCAGCCAGCTGAAACTTACGCAGTAGTCCATGCCCTCCCTCAATGCTCCCGGCCTGATCTGGTCCGGGGGCAGCATTTCCCGTCTGACACAATTCGCACGCCCCCGTCTCATCGTATCTGGAACGGCGCAACTGCCATGCCCCATCCCGCCAAAACACCCGATTCGCTCAATGCTACTTGGCCAAGCAGCCCTGTTAACCAATACAACCACAGGGTGAGTAGCCCTTACAACCCCCTTTTCGCTTTCATCAACAATCCCGCCAATCAAGGCAGATTGTTCAGAAATTCCGCGCATCCGCCACATCCTGCACACATTCCAAACCGCCCAAGCCTTAGTTTTGCCCCAGCCCACGCGCCATATGCGGCTTCGTTAGAGGTTTCTTTGTCTTGTCACCCGGTGTCACCCGCCGCCCGTGCCAAGCAGGAGTTGGGATATGATCAGCGCAATGCTTGGAAATCAGCGTCAGCACGACCGCAAAGCCCGCAATGCGGTGTTGCAAAGGTTCTGGGCGGCGCAGGATGGCACGCTGACCATGCTGGCGCTTTGTCTGTTCATGCTGATGGTGATGATGGGGGGCCTCGCGGTTGACCTGATGCGCTACGAGCAAAAACGCACCACTCTGCAAAACACCCTTGACCGCGCCACGCTGGCCTCGGCCGCATTGACCCAAGAGCTTGATCCGGAATCCGTGGTCCGCGACTATATCGGCAAAGCCGGGATGACGAGCTATCTCAAAGGCGTCACCGTCAGCGAGGGCTTGAACTTCCGCAACGTCGAAGCGGATGCGTCGGCGGCGACGGACCCCTATTTCCTGCATCTGATCGGTCAAAAAGAGATGGACGCCAGCGGCCACTCGATGGCTGAACAGCGCGTCAACAATGTCGAGATCATGCTGGTGCTCGACGTGTCCGGCTCGATGGCCTCGAACAGCAAGTTGGTCAACCTCAAGGTCGCCGCAAAGGAATTTGTCGATACCGTGCTGTCCAGCGACGCCGATCACAAAATCTCGGTGGGTCTGGTGCCGTTCAACGGTCAGGTCAACATTGGCGCAGACCTGCGGTCTAAATTCACCAACCTCAGCGATGATCCGGCAGTCACCAACGTGCAATGCGTTGACATGCCCAGCAACGTCTATAACTCGACCGCGCTGCCCACCAGCACGGCGATGTCGATGACCGCGCATGCCGATACCTATTCCTCCACCAATCAGGTGACATCTTACGTTGCCTTTAACGATACGAACTATGGCATCGGCTACAGTGCCAGCTACAACGCCGGCAACGTCTGGTGTCCGCCGGTTGGCGGCAACATCATCCGCTTGCCAACGCAAACCATCGCAACGCTGAAAACGCAGATCGACGGGCTGAGTGCGGTTGGCGCAACCTCGATCAACGCCGGGCTGAAATGGGGGCTGGCCCTGATGGATCCGGCGGCTCAGACGATGTACACCCAGTTCATCACCGCCAAGAAAATGCCGTCGACTTTGGCAGGCCGCCCGTTTGGCTTCACCGACCCCGAGTCGATGAAGGTGATCGTGCTGATGACCGATGGCGAGCATTTCGCAGAAGAGCGCGTGAACACTGCCTATAAATCCGGTCTCTCCCCGATCTATAAAAGCGTGAATGACGGTCTGTACTCGATCCGCCACACCACGGGCCGCCCGACAACCGCTGGCACCAACCAGTATTGGGTGCCGTCGCAAAACGCTTGGCAAGCCGGACCTTGGACCAACAATAAAACCACTGGCGCTGTGCAGCAAACCTGGCCGCAGGTCTGGTCACAGATGCGTCTCAGCTATGTGGCGTGGCAATTGTATGCACGGGCCTTGGGCACCAACCCGACCACGCGCACCACCCAATTCAACACTGCAATGACCGCGTTTCGCAGCCAGACTCCCACCGGAACGATGGACAGTCAGTTGCAACAGATCTGCACCTTGGCGAAAAACCAGCGCGTGATCGTCTATGGCATCGCGTTCGAGGCACCGACCGCCGGGCAGACCCAGATTCGCAACTGCGCAACCTCGACCGCGCATTATTTCAACGCAGCGGGCCTGCAGATCCGCACCGCCTTCCGTGCCATCGCCAGTAACATCAGCCAGTTGAGATTGACCCAATGACCCGCCCGATCTCTCGTATCATCACCCGCTTACGCGACGCTTTCCGGCGCGAAGACGGCACCGCGGCGCTTGAGTTCGTGATCTCGGTGCCGCTGCTGCTGATGATCTTCATGGCTTCGTTTGAAAGCGGCCTGATGATGACGCGTAAAATCATGCTGGAACAATCGGTAGACCGCACCATGCGCGAATTGCGGCTGGGTCACTACCCGCTGGCCGATGCCGCGTTGCTGAAAACCGAAATCTGCAACCGCACGGTAATCTTCAAGGACTGTAACGCCAACATCCTGATCGAGATGACCCGGGTCAGCACCTCAACCTGGGTGATGCCTTCGACTGGCGTGCAATGCGTTGACCGCGCCGAGGATGTCCAGCCCGTGACAGCCCTGCAGATCGGCCAACAGAATGACGTCATGCTGGTGCGCGTCTGCATCGTGCAGGATGCGATGTTCCCCACCACCGGCATCGGCCTTGGCCTGCCGAAAGACGGCAAGGGCGGCTACGGCGTCGTCGCGGTTTCAGCTTTCGTCACAGAACCGACCTAAGGATAGTCAGATGCGTGCGCTCCGTAACATGTTCCGCCGATTTGGCCGCGATGAAAATGGCGCGGTGATGGTCGAAGCGATCATCGTGCTGCCCATGATGCTGTGGGCCTATCTTGCCCTGTTCGTGTATTGGGACGCCTATCGCTCAGTCAACACCGCGCAAAAGGCATCCTACACGATTTCTGACATGATCTCGCGTGAGATGAACACCGTGCCGCTGCCGACCACCTATGTCCCCGGCATGCGCACCCTGATGCGCTATCTGGTGGACAATGATCAGACCGTGAAAATCCGCGTCACCTCGGTGGCATGGTCAGAAACCAATCACCGCTTTGAAGTGGATTGGTCTCGCTCACCCGATAACGCAATGGTGCAGCTGACCACTGCGTCGATTGCCACCCTTGCGACCCGCATCCCCGCGATGGCCGATGGCGACCGCGCGATCCTTGTCGAAACCGAGGTGACCTATCGTCCCGCCTTCAACGTCGGCGTGGGCAATGACGTGATCAAGCAGTTCATCGTCACCCGCCCGCGCTTTGTGCCCAAGCTGTGCATGACAGGGGTGACCTGCTCCTGATCGCCAAGCGCGATCAGGCCCCACCCTCGCAAATCCGCACAGAACACCTGTGCAGGCGCTGCTTGTCGCAGCACGGCCCTGCCTCTACCTTTGCAGCAACCGCCAGCAAAGGAGCCACCGATGTCCCTCCGCCCCGTTCTCAGCCAAACCACCGCACAGCCGCATGTCGAAGGCGCGGGCGTGCATCTGCACCGCGCCTTTGGCTTTGCCGACCCCAGCCAGTTCGACCCGTTCCTGCTGTTCGACGATTTCCGGGGTGACTCCCCGCGCGACTATATCGCAGGCTTTCCCTGGCATCCGCATCGCGGCATTGAAACCATAACCTATGTGCTGTCCGGTGCGGTTGAACATGGCGACAGCCTTGGCAATCGCGGCACGCTGAAGGGCGGCGATGTGCAATGGATGACCGCAGGCTCCGGCATCCTGCATCAGGAAATGCCAAAGGGGAACGCCAAAGGCCAGATGCACGGCTTTCAGCTCTGGGCCAACCTGCCCAAAGCGCTCAAGATGACCAAGCCGCGCTATCAGGATGTCAAAGCCAATGACATCCCCGAAATCATGGATGATGACGGCTCGATAGTGAAAGTGATCGTCGGCAGCTTCTGGGGCAAAACCGGTCCGGTCGATGGCATCGCCGCCGATCCGCAATATCTCGATGTGTTTGTGCCGCCCGAGCGCAAAAAGACCTTCAAGATCGACACCCGCCGCCATGCCTTTGCCTATATCTTTGAAGGCGCTGGCAAATTCGCCGACAGCTCGCGCCCGCGCGGCGTGCTGCTGGAAAAGGAATACAAGGGCGAGGAACTCAATATCCGCGATCTTTCCGGCAACCGAACCCTGATAGAATTCGGCAAAGGCGACGAGATCACCGTGCAGGCGGGCCCGAACGGCATCCGCTTTCTGCTGGTCTCAGGCGCGCCGATCCAGGAACCTGTGGCTTGGCACGGCCCGATCGTCATGAACACCAAGGCCGAGTTGCAACAAGCCATGGCCGAACTGCGCAACGGCACATTTATCAAGCCCGCGCATTAGCGGGCAGCCTGCGCATTAGCGGGCAGCCTGCGCCTCAACAGACACCCCCCGCGCCCCCGCACCCCACGCCGCCCCGGACTTGATCCGGGGCCTCACCCTCCCCCACCAACCCACCGATCAACCCCCACGCACCGTGACGCGTAGTGCCAGCCCGCCAAAACCGCCCCCGATTGCCCTCGCCCAAAGCGCACGTTATGCTCCCTGCATGATGCGCGCTGTTTTCCTTTTCCTCGCCCTCTCGGCCTGTGCCCAATTCCCCGAAGTGGATGCGGCCGCGCCGACCCATTTGCCGACGCCATCGCTGTTGCCCACCGATCAACTGATCGCAGGTGTCGATCAGAGCACCCCCGCCGATCCTTTGGCAGGCCCGGTGTCCGGTCTGAAGGCCCGCGCTGCCGCCCTGCGCGCGCAAACCGCCAGCCAATAGCCCGCCCAAAACCTGCCAGACTCAATCCTGCCAGCCTTCAATCCTTGCCAGCCTCTCGTTGCACCCCGGCGCACCATCGGCTAACACCCGCTCAAGCAATCTGAAACGGAGTCCGCCCATGTCCGCCGCGCCCCTCTCTGCCAAACCCCTGCGTATCGGTCTGGCTGGTCTTGGCACCGTCGGCATCGGCGTGGTGAAAATCGTCCAGCAACACGCCGACCAGATCGCCCTGCGCACCGGACGCGCCGTGCAGATCACCGCCGTTTCCGCCCGCGACAAATCAAAAAACCGCGACGCCGATCTCTCCGCCTATGCGTGGGAGGTTGACCCGATAGCCCTTGCCAAACGCGACGACATTGATGTGTTTGTCGAAGTGATGGGCGGCCACGAAGGCGCCGCCAAACTGGCGACCGAGGCTGCAATCGCCGCAGGCAAAGACGTGGTTTCCGCCAACAAGGCCCTGCTCGCCCACCACGGCCAAGCCCTCGCGCTTGCTGCCGAAGCCGCAGGTCGGGTTATCCGGTTTGAAGCCGCCGTCGCAGGGGGCATCCCGGTGATCAAGGCCCTGACCGAAGGCTTGGCAGGAAACCAGATCAAACGCGTCATGGGCGTGATGAATGGCTCTTGCAACTACATCCTGACCCGCATGCAAAACGAGGGTCTGTCCTACGCCGAAGTGTTCGACGCCGCCCAGCAGCTTGGATATCTGGAGGCTGATCCGAACCTCGACGTCGGCGGCATTGACGCGGGCCACAAACTTTCCCTGCTCGCCGCTATCGCCTTTGGCACCCAAGTCAGCTTTGATGCGGTCGAACTGGAAGGCATCGGGGCCATTTCCATCGACGACATCAACCTTGCCGCCGATATGGGCTACCGCATCAAACTTTTGGGCGTCGCCCAGATGACGGGACGGGGCTTGGAACAACGCATGACCCCCTGCTTGGTGCCCGCCGACAGCCCGCTTGGGCAGTTGCAAGGCGGCACCAACATGGTGGTGCTGGAAGGCGATTCCGTTGGCCAGATCGTGCTGCGCGGCCCCGGCGCGGGCATGGGGCCGACCGCCAGCGCCGTGATGTCTGATGTGCTGGATATTGCGCGCGGCCTGCGCCTGCCGACCTTCGGCCAACCGGCGTCCACGCTGGCGCTGCCGCAAGCCGCACGCTCCTCTACCCCGGCGGGCTATTACCTGCGCATGACCCTGCTCGACAAACCCGGCGCTTTGGCGAAAATCGCCACCTGTCTGGGTGAGGCTGGCGTCTCGATTGACCAGATGCGCCAGTATGATCACGAAGGCGACAAGGCCACCGTGCTGATCGTCACCCACAAAGCCACCCGCGCCGATATTGACCACGCGACGGGCCGCTTTGCCGCAACTGGCGTGATGGTTGGCGACCCCGTGGCCTTGCGGATCGAGGAAGTCTGACCCCGATTCGACAGGCTTGGTTAACGGCCTGACAGCCCGTAGCGCGTATGGCCGTTTCCCAGACGCTATATGGCCGCTTTCCATACGACCCAAAACCGCCGAATTCGTCAAATTAACGCAGCGCGCCCAATGTGTTAGCGCCACCATCCTTGCCGCCTGCCGCAGCCCCGGCTAGACGAAACAAAACGCCCCTCTTCCCGCAAGGATACCCCATGGCCGATGTCACCGAATTTCAAGACCGCCTGCTGTCGCTCGGCCTCGCCCGAGTGTCCGAAGCCGCAGCCCTCGCCTCGGCCAAGCTGATCGGACGCGGCGACGAGAAAGCGGCAGATCAGGCGGCGGTCAATGCGATGCGTGACCAGTTGAATTTGCTGGATATTGCCGGCGTTGTGGTGATCGGCGAGGGCGAGCGGGACGAGGCTCCGATGCTCTATATCGGCGAAGAGGTCGGCACCGGCAACGGCCCGGCGGTGGACATCGCGCTCGATCCTTTGGAAGGCACCACGCTTACCGCGAAAGACATGCCCAACGCGCTGACCGTGATTGCGATGGCCCCGCGCGGCACCCTGCTGCACGCCCCCGATGTCTATATGGAAAAACTCGCCATCGGCCCCGGCTACGCCCCCCACACCGTCACCCTAGACATGCCCCCAGCCACCCGCGTCCGCGCCCTCGCCCGCGCCAAAGGTGTCGCCGCAGATGAGATCACCGTCTGCATCCTTGAACGCCCGCGGCACGAGGATCTGATCGCCGAAGTCCGCTCCACCGGGGCTGCGATCCGCCTGATCACCGATGGCGATGTGGCAGGCGTAATCCATTGTGCGGAAAGCGAAATTACCGGCATCGATATGTATATGGGATCGGGTGGCGCCCCCGAAGGCGTGCTGGCCGCAAGTGCTTTGAAATGTATGGGCGGCCAGATTTACGGCAAGCTTTTGTTCCGCAACGACGATGAAAAAGCCCGCGCCTACAAGGCTGGTATCACCGATCTGAACCGNTGGGCGGCCAGATTTACGGCAAGCTTTTGTTCCGCAACGACGATGAAAAAGCCCGCGCCTACTTTTTTAATGATACGGCGACCACCGAGATCTACACCCGCGATGAGATGGTCACCGCCGACGTGATCTTTGCGGCCACAGGCGTCACCCAAGGCTCGATCCTGCAAGGCATCAAGATCGAGCCGGGCTGGATCACGACCGAAACCATCCTGATGCGCTCCAAAACCGGATCGGTCCGCCGGATGATCTACAAAAGCCCGATGAAGTAACGCGCAATCCGATCTCTGACCCGGAAAACCTGCACGGAATTTATCAAATTCCGCCTTGCTCCCAATCGTTGGGTCAGGCACACCAAGCCATGTCCCAACGCGCCTTTCTCTCGGTTGAATCCTCGCTGACCCAGCGCCGCTGGATCGGCCCCAGTGACGAGTCTGAACGTCTGGCCGAGGCGATGGCGCAGCTGACCCGCCTGCCCCTCGCCCTCTGCGCGACGCTGGTTTCGCGCGGTGTCACCCCGCAAGATGCCCCGGCTTTTCTTGCGCCACAGCTGCGCGATCTGCTGCCTGATCCGTTGAAACTGCGCGATATGGCCCGCGCGGCTGCCCGCTTTCTGCATGCCGTCAAAACCCGGCAACGCATTGCAATCTTTGCAGATTATGATGTAGATGGCGGCTCTTCTGCCGCACTTCTGATCATCTGGCTACGCGCGATGGGTGCGACAGCCACGCTCTATATTCCCGACCGCATCGACGAAGGCTATGGCCCAAACGTCCCCGCCATGGCCGAATTGGGGGGCAAACACGACCTGATCCTCTGCGTCGATTGCGGCACCCTCAGCCATGATCCTATCGCCGCTGCGGGCTGTGATGTTGTGGTGCTGGATCACCATTTGGGCGCGGAAACCCTGCCGCCCGCCTATGCCGTGGTGAACCCCAACCGTCAGGACGAAGACGGTGATCTCGGCCATCTTTGCGCGGCCTCGGTTGTGTTCCTGATGCTGGTCGAAGCCAATCGGCAACTGCGCGCTGAGAACGTGCAAGGCCCTGATCTGATGTCACTTCTTGATCTGGTCTCTCTTGCCACCGTGGCTGACGTGGCCCCGCTGATCGGCGTTAACCGTGCCTTTGTGCGTCAGGGGCTAAAGGTGATGGCACGGCGCGAACGTGTCGGCCTGCGCGCCCTCGCCGATATCGCCCGGATGGATCAGGCCCCGACGCCCTATGCTTTAGGGTTCCTGCTTGGCCCCCGCATCAACGCAGGCGGTCGCATCGGCCAAGCCGATCTTGGCGCGCGCCTGCTTTCGACAGACAGCCCAAGCGAAGCCGCCGCCTTGGCCGAACGCCTCGACCTGCTTAACTCTGAGCGCCGCGATATCGAATCCCGCGTCCGCGAAGAGGCCCTTGCCCAAGCCGAAATGCGGGGTTTTGACGCGCCACTGGTCTGGGCAGCTGGCGATGGCTGGCACTCCGGCGTGGTCGGCATTGTGGCCGCCCGTTTGAAAGAGGCCAGCCACCGCCCCGCCGTGGTGATCGGCTTTGACGGAAATGAGGGTAAAGGCTCCGCCCGCTCGGTCTCGGGCGTTGATCTCGGGGCGGCGATTCACCGTCTTGCGTCCGAAGGGCTGCTGCTGAAAGGCGGCGGGCACAAGATGGCCGCAGGTCTTACCGTTGCCCGCGACAAGCTGGAGGCCGCGATGGAGCGGCTTTCTGAACTGCTTGCCAAACAGGGGGCCGGAACAGGCGGCCGCGAGGATCTGCGCATCGACAGCCTGCTGATGCCCACCGCCGCAACCCCCGAATTTGTCGAGCAAATCGACGCCGCTGGCCCCTTCGGCGCATCGGCCCCCGCCCCGCGCTTTGCCTTCGCTGCAACCCCCGTCACAACCCGCCGCGTTGGCGACAAACATCTGAAAATTTCATTCGGCGACAGTATGGGCGCGCGATTGGAAGGCATCGCTTTCGGCGCATTTGACACCGATCTTGGCCCCGCTTTGGAAAACGCGGGCCATCAACAGTTTCATCTGGCGGGACGACTAGAGTTGAACACATGGGGCGGCAAAACCCGTGTGCAATTTCGTCTGGAAGATGCGGCAAAAGCGTGATTTTTCCTCTTGCGAAGCGCGAAATCAGGCCTTAAATACCGCCCTCAGTGGCCCGTTCGTCTATCGGTTAGGACATCTGGTTTTCAACCAGGCAAGAGGGGTTCGACTCCCCTACGGGCTGCCACTTCTTTCCAACACCAAGATATCGCTGATAAATTTCAGCCCCCTTGCGCCGCGCTGCCACCCGGCTATTCTGCCCGTCGAATTTACTTGATGGGTGCCAAACGTGTTGACCAAATCCTTGACTGCATTGCTCTTTTCACTGGCTTTGGCCTCTCCGGCACTGGCCGCGACCTGTGGCGATACCTCTGCCGGATTTGAAGGCTGGAAAACCGATATGGCGCGCGAGGCCAAGGCCGAAGGTATCGGCAAAGCGGGCATCGCGGCATTGATGGGGGCAAGCTATTCCAAAGCCACGATCAGCGCCGACCGCAACCAGAAAAGCTTTAAATACACGCTGCAAAAGTTCCTTTCGGTCCGTGGTGCCGATGCGATCATCTCGCAGGGTCGCGCACGCGAGAAAAAGAATCGCGATTTCTACGCAGGGCTGGAGGCACAATATGGGGTGCCTGCGGGCGTCTTGCTGGCCATTCATGGCATGGAAACGGGCTTTGGCAATTTTATGGGCGATACCAATGTCGTCTCGGCCATCGCCACGCTGACCTATGATTGCCGCCGCACGGATTTCTTCCGGCCGCATCTTTTGGGCGCGCTGGTGCTGGTTGATCGCGGATCGATCAGCTCAAAATCCATCGGTGCGAAACATGGCGAGCTGGGTCACACTCAATTCTTGCCCGGCAACGCGCTGACTTACGGTCAAGATGGCAACGGCGATGGCCGGGTTGATCTGGCGAACCTGAGCGATGCGATGGCCACAACCGCAAATTACCTGCGCCAAAAAGGTTGGCAGCCCGGCAAAGGCTATCAAGAGGGCGAGCCGAACTTCGCCGTGATCAAAGAATGGAACGCTGCGACGGTGTATCAGCAAGCGATTGCGCTGATGGCTGCAAAAATCGACAGCTAAGGCGCTTTTCCCCTCTTGATCCTTGCGCGCCAACCCCTTAGGAGAAGCCGCAGTGGCCCGTTCGTCTATCGGTTAGGACATCTGGTTTTCAACCAGGCAAGAGGGGTTCGACTCCCCTACGGGCTGCCACTTTCAAAATTTTTACCAATGATCATTGCGGGTTAGCGCGACGCCTTGCGCGATTTGCCTTGCTTTCAAACCTGCGGAAATCACGCTACTTTGGGTCATATTCCCTAGCTGGGTGGCGCAAATGGATCGGCTGATTTCGGAACGTATGTTCGTCACCGTGCTGGAAACCGGCAGCTTCGCCGCTGCGGCGCTGCGGCTGGGGACAAGCTCGGGCCAAGCCTCGAAACTGGTATCAAAGCTTGAAGCTGATCTCGGCGTGCGGCTGTTGCACCGCACCACGCGCGCTTTGGCCGCGACAGAGGCTGGGCAGGCCTATTTCGACCGTTTGCGTGGGCTTTTGGATGAATTTGACGCGCTGGACACCCAAACCCGCAACGCCGCTTTGCTGCCACGCGGCAAAATCCGGCTGTCCGCGCCGCTCAGTTTCGGCACGATTCGGCTTGCCCCCAGCCTTGCCGAATTTGCCAAAGCCTACCCCGATATAGCCTTGGATGTGCATTTCTCGGATCGTCTGGTGAACCTTGTCGATGAAGGTTTCGATATGGCGATTCGCGTCGGCAAACCCGGCGATACCACGTTGATCGCGCGGAAACTTTGCACCTCGCAGCTGATCGTCGCGGCGTCTCCTGCCTATCTGGCAGAACATGGTCATCCGAAAACCCCGCATGATCTGAGCCAGCACGCCTGCCTGATCGACACCAACTACCGCGAGCCGCACCGCTGGACATTCGCGCAGAATGAGCGGGTTGCGGTATCAGGGCGGCTGACGTTTTCAAACGCGTCCGCCTGCATGAGCGCTGCAGAAGCGGGGCTTGGCATTGCCTCCTCCCCCGATTTTGTGCTCGCCGATAGCCTAAGGGCGGGGCGCTTGATCCGCTTGCTTGCCGCGTTTGCGGAACCGCCGATGGGGGTCTTTGCGATCTATCCCTCGGGCCGCCATCTGGCACTGAAGATGCGGGTGCTGATTGATTTTCTGGCGCTTAACCTTGCGCAATTCGTGCCAAAAGGGATGGAATGATCTTCCAGACGGCATGATTATCAACAATACGGGAATGAACCATATTGCCATCATCACGCAATTCCACAGGATGATCGCCATGACCGCGCTACCCAGCCAAACCAGCCGCCCCGACCTTGCAGCCCTGATCCTGCGCGTCGCCTTGGGCATTTTGTTTCTTGCCCATGGCGGCTTGAAGTTGTTCGTTTTCACCCCCGCAGGCACCGCTGGCTTTTTCCAAAGCCTTGGCCTGCCCGGCCCGCTTGCTTACCTCATCATCGCGCTCGAAATCTTGGGCGGCATCGCTTTGATTGCAGGCTACCGCACCCGCATTGTCTCGCTTGTGCTGATCCCGGTGCTGCTCGGCGCGATTGTCACCGTGCATTTCGCCGCTGGTTTCTTCTTTTCCAACGCCAATGGCGGCTGGGAATTTCCAGCGTTCTGGATCGTGGCCCTTGTGGTGCAAGCCTTGCTCGGCGACGGTGCTGCATCGCTTGGCCGTAAACTGACCTGAACCTGATCAACGGAGAATCAACATGTCCACCGCATCAGCCCCTATGGAAATCGGCCGCGTCGCCCTTGTGGTGAATGACATCGGGCTGGTCGGTTCCTTTTACAAACAAGCACTTGGCTTGGCCGAGCTTTCAAATGACGGCGAAACCATGCGGCTGGGTGCGGGCAGCACCACCTTGCTGGAGTTGCGCGCGGACAAAGCCGCCCGCCGCCGCAACCCGCAAGAAGCCGGGCTGTTTCACACCGCCTTTCTGCTGCCCAGCCGCGCTGATCTGGGTGCTTGGTTGCTGCATGCCTCTGACTCGCGTCTCCCGCTGGAAGGCGCGTCCGATCATCTTGTCAGCGAGGCAATCTATCTGTCCGACCCAGAGGGCAACGGCATTGAAGTCTACATCGACCGCCCACGCAGTGGCTGGAAAACCCGCAATGGCCAAATTCAGATGGCCACCAACGGGCTTGATCTGAACGATCTTGCCGCAGCCGCCAAAGCCCCGTTCACCCAAGCCCCCGAGGGCACGGTGATCGGCCATGTCCATCTGCAGACCGGATCGGTCCCCGAGGCCGAGGCGTTCTACAGCGGCGATCTGGGCTTTGCGATCTCGACCCATTATCCCGGCGCTGCGTTCTACGGATCGGGCGGCTATCATCATCACCTTGCCACCAACACCTGGAACAGCCGCGGGGCGAGCCTTCGCAAATTTCCCTCAACCGGACTGGCCGATCTGCAAATTCTGGTGGATGCCGAACCACTTGCTGCCCTGCGCGCCAAACTGCCCGCCGCGCTGAGCGATCCGTGGGGCACCCCGATCACTCTATCCCCAAAGGCGGCATAGCATGCTTGTCGATGGCAAATGGACGGAAAACTGGCAGCCGGTGCAAGCGAAAGACGCAGCGGGAGGCTTCGTGCGCCAGCAATCCACCTTCCGCAACTGGGTCACCGCTGATGGATCGTCCGGCTTCAAGGCCGAGGCTGGGCGCTATCATCTTTACGTGGCCCTGATCTGCCCTTGGGCGTCCCGCACGCTTATGGCGCGCAAAATCAAAGGCTTGGAACAAGCAATCACTGTTTCAGTGGTCGAACCCGCCTTGACCGACCAAGGCTGGCGCTTTGGCACCTACCCCGGCAGCACGCCCGACCATCTGCACAACGCCACCTATATGCACGAAATCTACACCCGCGCCGATCCGCATGTTTCGGGCCGCGCCACCGTGCCGGTTTTGTGGGACAAACACACCGACAGCCTTGTAAACAACGAATCCGCAGACATTCTGCGGATGCTGAACGCGGGCTTTGGCAGCCTTGCCTCTGGCCCCGATCTTTATCCCGAAGCCCTGCGCGCCGAAATTGACGCGCTGAACGATGCGATTTACCCAAATCTGAACAACGGTGTCTATCGCGCCGGATTTGCAACCACGCAAACCGCCTATGAAACAGCCTTTGCCGATGTGTTCGCCAGCCTTGGTGACCTCGAATCTCGCCTGTCCGACAGCCGCCTATACCTGCATGGCGATGCGTTGACCGAGACCGATATCCGCGCCTTTGTCACCCTGATCCGCTTTGATGCGGCCTATCACGGCCTGTTCAAAACCAACCTGAAGCGCATTGCAGATTATCCGCATCTGCAAGCCTACATGCTGCGCATCCTCGGGCTGCCGGGTGTGCGCGAGACGGTCAGCATCGACCATATCAAACACGGCTATTATTCGATCAAAACCCTCAATCCGCTGGGGCTTGTGCCGCTGGGCCCAGCGCTCGGCTGGGATCAGCCCGGCTAAGCCAATCAGGCTGAAATAGTAACCACATCTATCGTCGCTGCGTATCCACGGGATAGGCGGTGCCGTATTTCATCCGCTCCATCACGAAATGCGAGGTGAAGTTCTTGATCGCCACCGCATCGGTCAACCGCTTGTAAAGTGCATCAAAATCGGCGGTATCGCCCACGGAAATCCGCATCAGATAGTCCATCTCGCCGGCCATCCGGTAAACTTCCATGATCTCGGGGATGGCCTCGGTCGCCTTCATAAACGCCTCACGCCATTCGGCGGAATGATCCACGGCTTCGACCTCGACAAATACCGTCAGCCCGAATCCCAGCCGCGCCGGGTCCACCATCGCCACCCGCCCAGTGACGATTCCCGTCGCCTCCAGCCGCTGAATCCGCTTCCAGCACGGCGTCTGCGACAGCCCCACCCGGTCGGCAATCTGCGCCACCGGCAGCGTGGCATCCTGCATCAACGCGGCAACAATCTTGCGATCAATCTGGTCAAGCTCGGCCATAACGGCTCCCCTTCTGGTTCTACATTCAGGATGAGGCAAAAATTCTAAATGTCTACCATGTTTATCGTGATATTTTCCAAAACTCATCTAAGCCTTTGCAATAAATAGATTAATTTCTAAATTTCTCCAAAAACCCACCCTAACCCATTGAAAAGATGTGCAAGAGAATATCCTTCTACAATCACGACCAAAAAGAGCGTTATTTTTCTGTTGCCAAACACGATCAACTCTGTCGTTATTAAGGGTATCGACATACTCGATCCCAAAGGAGACCAAAATGTTCGCAGCACCCCAATCAGCTTTCCGCAACGCGGCGCCGATGTCCTGCGCCTACCAAGTCTCGTTGATCGACCGCCGCACAGGCCGCGCCCACCGCGTTGCTGGCAGCCCGTTGGTCCGCTTCACCCGCGATCCGCAATCTGCGGTGCAAGAACTGCTCGATGGCCGCGACGCCCGCTTGTGGGAAGCCCGCATCGAGCCGTTGGACGCCTACGCAAGATGAGCCCGATCCTTGGATTGATCCCCGCCCTTCCCTTTCCGGCCAAGCGCCACCCGATATTGCAGGAGACCACCATGCTCACCACCGTAACCGTCGCAGGCAGCATCACCGCCCAAGGCACCATCACCCATCGCCATGACGATGGCCGCGTCACTGTCACCACCGGCGAGCGCGAATTCACTGGCTTTCCGGTGCGCGAAAACTGGCTGGGCAAGGCAACATTGATCGCGCTTTCGGCATTGTATCTGACTTTCAGCGCAGCGCAGGATGCCCGCGCCGAAACCCTGCTGAACGTCAGCTACGACCCAACGCGCGAGCTGTATAAAGATCTGAACGCCGCCTTCATCGAAAGCTACACCGCCGCAGGCAACCCCGCCCCGACGATTGAGGCCAGCCATGGCGGTTCAGGCGCCCAAGCCCGCGCCGTGATCGAAGGCCTTGATGCGCAAGTCGTCACCCTCGCCCTTGCCGCTGACATCGACAAAATCGCCAAAGAGGGCAAATTGCCCGCCGATTGGCAGTCGAAACTGCCGCACAATTCCTCGCCCTACACCTCCACAATCGTGTTTCTGGTGCGTGAGGGAAACCCCAAGGGCATCAAGGATTGGGGCGATCTGATCAAGGATGATATAGAGGTGATCACGCCAAACCCGAAAACCTCGGGCGGTGCGCGCTGGAACTATCTGGCCGGCTGGGCATGGGCGGAAAAGAACGGCACCGATCCGCAGGCCTATGTGAAAGCGCTGTTTGAACACGTCCCCGTGCTCGACAAAGGTGCGCGCGATGCCACCACCACCTTCGCCCAGCGCGGCATCGGTGATGTGCTGCTGGCTTGGGAGAACGAGGCCTATCTGGCCCAAAAGGAACTTGGCGAAGATCAATTCGACATCGTCGTGCCTTCGGTGTCCATCCTAGCCGAGCCCCCCGTCGCCTTGGTCGAAGCCAACATCCACAATGACGATCAGCGCAAACTGGCCGAGGCTTATCTGAACTTCCTCTATACCCCCGAAGCGCAAGCCATTATCTTCAAAGACTTCTACCGTGGCTGGGATACCTCCAAGGCCGATCCTGCAGATGTCGCACGCTTCCCAAAGCTTGATCTGGTCGACATCACCCATTTCGGCGGCTGGTCCAAGGCCCAGAAAGACCACTTCGCAGACGGCGGCATCTTCGACCAGATCTATACCGCGCAGTAACCCGATGCGCCCGCTGATCAACCGCTCCCCGCTTCCCGGCATGGCACTTAGTGCCGGGATCACCCTAACCCTGTTATCTCTGGTGGTTCTCCTCCCCATTGGCGCCCTTCTCTTGAGGGGCGCCAACGCCGGTCTGCCAACCTTGTGGACCGAGGTGAACACCCCCCGCATCTGGGGCGCGCTTTACCTGTCGTTCCGCCTGTCCTTCATCGCCGCGCTGATCAACCTTGTGTTCGGCGTCGCCCTCGCATGGGTCTTGGTGCGCTACCGCTTTCCCGGCCGCCGCCTTTTGGACGCCGCCGTTGATCTGCCCTTCGCGCTGCCCACCGCCGTCGCAGGCATCGCACTAACTGCCCTCTACGCCCCGAACGGCGCATTCGGCTCCATCGCCCGCGACCTCGGCTTCAAGATCGCCTACACGCAATGGGGCATCCTGATCGCCCTGATTTTCGTCGGCCTGCCGTTTGTGACCCGCACTGTGCAGCCCGTGGTCGAGGAAATCGAGCGCGAGGTCGAAGAAGCCTCCGCCACCCTCGGGGCCACCCGCGCCTACACCCTGCGCCGCGTGGTTCTACCGATGCTGACCCCCGCCGCCCTGACCGGCTTCGCGCTCTCCCTCGCCCGCGCCGTCGGTGAATACGGCTCGGTCATCTTCATTGCGGGCAACATCCCCTTGAAAACCGAGATCGCCCCCCTGCTGATCGTGATCAAGTTGGAAGAGTTCAACTACACCGGGGCCACCGCCATCGGCATCGCCATGCTGTTGATTTCCTTCGCAATGCTCTTGCTGATCAACGCCATCCAAGTCTTCAGCCGCCGGAGGATTGGCTATGTCTGACACACCTCACATTCAAAACCGCCACCGCCCTGTCACCACCGAAACCCCCGCCTTTCGCGCAGCCCTGATCTTGGTGGTCGTGCTGTTCCTCGCCCTGCTGCTGTTCGCCCCCCTCGTCGCCGTCTTTGCCGAGGCGCTGTCGAAGGGCACGGTTGAAGCCGTCAAATCGCTCGCCAATCCCGAGGCCGCTTCAGCCATCAAACTGACCCTGATCGTCGCAGCCGTCGCCGTGCCACTGAACGCCATTTTCGGCATCGCGGCCGCATGGTTCATCACCAAATACGATTTCCGCGGCAAAGCCCTGCTGATTACGCTGATCGACCTGCCGTTTTCCGTCTCACCCGTCGTAGCAGGCCTCTGCCTTGTGCTGACCTTTGGCGCCAACACCGCCGTTGGTGGCTGGTTGGTCGCCCAAGGCTACCCGATCGTCTTCGCTCTGCCCTCGATCATCCTCGCCTCGATGTTCGTGACCTTCCCCTTCGTCGCCCGCGAATTGATCCCGGTGATGATCGAGCAGGGCCGCGCCGAGGAAGAAGCCGCCCTCACCCTCGGCGCGTCTGGCTGGCGCATTTTCTTCACCGTCACCCTGCCCAACATCCGCTGGGCGTTGCTGTATGGCGTCCTTCTCTGCAACGCCCGCGCCATGGGGGAATTTGGCGCAGTCGCCGTGGTTTCCGGCAAGATACGCGGCCAGACCGCCACCATGCCGATCACGATTGAGATGCTGTATAACGAATACCTCTCGGTCGCGGCCTTCAGCCTTGCCGCTGTGCTGGCGCTGCTGGCGCTGCTGACCCTCACCCTGAAAACTCTGCTTGAATGGCGCTTTGCCGATCAGCTTGCCGCAGCCCATCGCCCGTGAAAGGCCAAGCCATGCAAATCGAAATTGACCATATTTCCAAAGAGTTCGGCAGCACCGCAGCCCTGCATCCCGTCTCGCTGTCCATCCCTTCCGGGGCGCTGGTCGCCCTGCTTGGTCCATCAGGTTCCGGCAAAACCACGCTGCTGCGCATCTTGGGCGGGCTTGAATTCCCCACCGCAGGCCGGGTGCTGTTTGACGCAGCCGACGCCACCAACATGACCGTGCAAGACCGCCGCGCCGGCTTCGTGTTTCAATCCTATGCCCTGTTCCGCCACATGACGGTGTTTGAAAATATCGCCTACGGCCTGCGCGCCCGCTCCCGCGCCCAGCGCCCCGCAAAAGCCGAAATCGCCCGCCGCGTCACCAAATTGCTCGAACTGATCCAACTGCCCGATATCGGTGCGCGCTATCCCAGCCAGTTGTCGGGTGGCCAGCGCCAGCGCGTCGCCCTCGCCCGCGCCTTGGCGATCGAACCCCGCATGCTGTTGCTGGACGAGCCGTTCGGCGCACTTGACGCCCGCGTGCGCAAGGAACTGCGTGCGGGTCTGCGCGAGATCCACGATACCACCGGCCTCACCACCGTGTTCGTCACCCATGATCAGGACGAAGCGATGGAGTTGGCCGATCTGGTCGTCGTGATGTCTATGGGCCGGATCGAGCAAATCGGCCGCCCGCAAGATATCCGCGCCCGTCCAGCCACGGCCTTTGTCAAAGAATTTCTGGCGGTCTGACCGCCAGAAATTCTCACGCCGACAAAAGATCATCCCCCTTGGTCGCGTGAAACTGCGCCTGCCCGCGCCCCGCCCGTTTTGAGGCATAAAGTGCCGCATCCGCATCGTTTAACATCCGCTCACCATCGGGCGGATCGTAAAGCGTTGAAATCGTCAGCCCAATAGAGGCCGAAATCCGGCAAGCGCGGCCGTCAAAATCAATCGGTTGCATCAAACGATCAATGATCCGCCGCGCGATTTGCTGCAAACGCGCAGGGTCGGAAAGCCCCGGCAACAACACCACAAACTCATCACCGCCAACCCGCGCCACGATATCTGATGTCCGGGTTTCCTCGACCAACGCCTTGGCCACTTCGCGCAGCACCAGATCGCCCGCCGCATGGCCCATGGTGTCATTGACCTGCTTGAAGTAATCCAGATCAATATGCATCAGGCCAAAGGCCAAACCCTGCCCGATCAGCGCGGGCAGCGCGACATCCAGCGCGCGCCGGTTGCGCAACCCGGTCAGCGTGTCGGTCAGCGCCTGTTCTTCTGCGGTCGCCTTCGCACCCTGCAAACGCAGGTTCAGCCGCCTGAGTTCGGTCATCACCGCTTGCTTGACCTCAACCAGATACAGCATTTCGACCGCCATATCGGTCGCGGCAAAATCGGCATCGGTCAGCGAGTGTTGGCGCACGGCGTCAATCAAACGAATGCCAAACGACAGGTTCAACAGCAGCCCGCCGTCAGCCGTCGGCACCGCAAGCCCCCGAAATGTATCGCCTTTTCCGCGCAGATCGACATGCAACCTGACCCCCGCCCGCGCCCGCAAATCCTCCATCGAGGTGATGCCCGCAGGTCTGCGTACCGCAAACACCTTCAGAAATGCCACGCCTATCGGGCTTGGCCCCTCAATCAGCTTGGCCAGCGTCGGCCCTATCGAGTTGATCTTGCCCCCTGCCGTCAGCCCGATATGCATCGGCATCATCCGCGAAAGCGCAGCTTTGGTTAATGTTGCGCCGGGCACTGCTTAGCCCCCCGGCATGGCGAGTTCAAACCGCCGTCCTTCGGCATAGGCATGGTCCAGCAGATGCACCGAAACCACCTCGCGCCCAGCCTCGACCCCGCCATGCTCCAGCACCACCAGCGCGCCATAATCATCCGCCATCGCGCGCAAAAGCCCGACCGTCACATGCCCGACGCCGTCGATCAGTTGCGACACATGCAGCAAAAACCGTCCCTCGCCCTGATCGGTCAGGGTAAAATCGGGCACTTCCAGATCTGGCAGGCCCAACCGACCATGTTCCGGCAGATCTTCCATCGAGTGCAGAAAATCCAGAAAACTGACCCCGCCAAAGCGCAACAGCCGCCGCAACGCCTCAAGGTTCGGATGTGAGACCAGATAGGTGCCCAAATCCTCCAACACAGTTTCGCGCGGGCGTTGCAAATAGCCCGCCGCCGCCGCGATAACCTGTTCGGTCAGCCCGGTGTCATAGATCAGAAGCGGTTCAAAATTGTCAAAGCCAAGCCCCGCCGCGCCCGAAATCGCCGACCAACTGGCATTGCCATAGGTGTCGCGCAGAAAACACTGGATCGAGCGGTTGATCAGGCCGTGCATCGGTAAACTCACCATTTGATTCGCCCCCAAGTTTAGGGGCTTGGCATTAACAATTACCAAACCGCGCTGGCAGCTTTGCGCGCAACCCCAAAGTTTTCGCATCGAACCCCTTGGGCAGAAAAACGTAAAAGGCCCGCGCGATGTGTCGCGCGGGCCCAGATAACCTCTTGTCAAAGCTTAGAAATCAGTTGGTGCGCCACCCTCTTGCTTGCGCTTGGCGACGAATTGGCGCAGCGCCTCTTGGTGATCGCCATTCATCGCTGGCGGCTCAAATTCTGCAATAATCTGTTTATAGATGCGGTGCGCGCGCTCGACCGTCCAGACCGAACCATCCTGCTGCCACGCCTCATAGTTCCGCCAATCCGACACGATCGGCGCATAAAACGCGGTCGCATAGCGATCCTGAGTGTGCTGGCAGCCAAAGTAATGCCCACCAGGGCCGACGCCTTTGATCGCCTCGAACGCCAGATCGTCCGGGGTTGTCGCAACGACCGACTCTTCAAAATAGCGCTGGATCATCTGCAAAACTTCGCAGTCCATGATGAACTTCTCGGGGCTTGCAATCAGCCCTCCCTCAAGCCAACCCGCTGAATGATAGACCATATTGGTGCGCGACTGCACCGCCGCCCACAACGAATTCGAGGTTTCCCACATCGCCTGACCGTCCGGCACATTCGCCGCGCAGGTGCCAGAAGAGCGCATCGGCAGCTTGTAATAGCGCACCAGTTGCCCGGTCATTTGCGTCGCGCGCATGTATTCCGGGGTGCCAAACGCGGGTGCCCCGGATTTCATATCGACGTTGCTGGTAAAAGTGCCCAAAGCCACCGGGCAGCCCGGATTGATGTATTGCAGCAAAGCGACCGCTGCGAGACCTTCAGCCAGCGACAAGGACACCGCGCCCGACATCGTGACAGGGGCCATCGCCCCCGCCAGGGTAAACGGCGTGATCACCACGGGCTGGCCGCGTTTCGCCAACCGCATCGCCCCGTCCAGCATCGGGTAATCATGCTGCAACGGCGAGACAGAGTTGATGTTGGTGTACATCCGGGGCTTGGCGTCGAATTCCTCGTGGCTCAGACCGCCCGCAAGCCGGGTCATCTCCATCACATCCTCGACCCGCTCGGCGCCCAAGCTGTAGGCATGCACGACCTTGTCCGTCAGCGTCAGTTTTTCGTAAAGGCAATCCAGATGCCGCACGCTTGCATGGATATCCACGGGCTCAACCGGATAGCCGCCCGCGATATGGATGCAGTTGAAATACTGCGTCAACTTCATGAATTCTTTGAAGGTTTCAAAATCTCCGGTGCGCTTGCCACGCTCCAGATCCCAAGCGTTCGGCGGGCTCGACACATTGACGAACAGCATGTGCTTGCCGCCCATGATCAGCTCGCGCTCGGGGTTGCGCGGGGTGATGGTAAAGCTTTCCGGCGCATGGGAAAGCATCTCCATCACGAAATCTTCGTCCATTTTCACATTGGTGCCGTTGACCACACAGCCCGCCTGCTTGAGATAGGCCACGGCTTCCGGGTTCAGAAATTCGATGCCTATTTCCTTCAGAATCCGCATCGTCGCCTTATGCACCGCCTGCACGCCATCTTCGTCCAGCGGTTCAATCGGGCGATCCGGGTTGACCGGGATCCGCCATGGCATCTGATCAATCACCGCCGAGCCCGCGCGGCTTTTGTTGCCCGCCCGGCCTCCGGCACGGCTGCGTTTGCGGTTTGCGTCATCGCTCATCTGGCGTCTCCATTCCCTGCGACCAGACCTATGGCCACTGCTGGAGTGCAAGATGAACGAAACACACGCGATTGGCGCACCACGTTTGCGACGAAAATGCGTCGTTTTTACCCGACGGGCCGCTTAAGCCGCCGCCAAACCGTCAATCCATTCCGCCAAACCGCTGATATTGGCCAACACCACATCCGCATGTGGGGCCAGATCGCCCCGCGTTGCAATGCCAGTCAATACCGCCACCGCCTTCATCCCCGCCGCGCGTCCGGCATCCAGATCATGCAAACTGTCGCCCACCATCGCCACGCGCGCAGGCGTCAAACCACAATGCGCAACAAAGCCCAGCAACTGTCCCGGTGCAGGCTTGCCGCCATAGCCGGAATCGCAACCGACGACAAAATCGAACAACTCCAACACCCCCGCGCCCGCCAGATGCCGCCGCGCAGGAACCTCGGTGTCGTTGGTCGCAAGCCCCAGCTTCAGCCCGCGCGCCTTCAGCGCCCCCAGCACGGCGGGCAAATCCACCGCTGGCACCATCGGCGCATCGGCGGCCAACTGGTTCATCCGCGCAAGCAGAGTGTCCAACGCCATCCCCGGCAGATGCGGCAACAAAATGTCGGCAATCTCGGGCGTGGTCATTGCGATCACAGGGCTGTCGGGTGCAAAATCATTCCGCGCGCCATCATAGCCCAGCACCCGCGCAAGCAGGCCATCGCTGTCGCCTAACTCGGCCAGCAAGGCCCGTGTCCACGCCCCCCAAGACAGCCGGAAGTCAAACAACGTGCCATCTTTGTCGAAAATCAGCGCTTCAATCATTGCGTCCCCCATCATGCCCGCACCCTGCCGCGCCAAAAGCGAAAACGCAATCAGGTCCAGTGCTGCAGACTGCCGCCCGGCAATTCCTGCCGCGCCTGCATGACAGCCGTGTAAGGCAGCGCACTGGCATCGCAAAATCCGATCACCCGCGCGTCATCTTCCAGCAGAAAATCCAGCACAGCGCCCAGAAACACCGGATCAGCCGCAAGCGCGGCCAATTCGCCCTGCCCGGCGCCCGTCGCGTTAAGAAACACCCCGACCAGATCATCCTGACCCAAAAGCCAGGAAAACGCCTGCAATGCCAGAGTCTCAGCAGATTCCCGCCTATTCATGCCCTGTTTCCTTGGGTTTTACGCCGCATCTGCGGAAAAACGCAGCCGATGTGTGCCAGTTTAGAAAGGATTTCTTAACCCTTTTGTAAGCAAACTGTAACCAACGTTAACACGCAGCTTACCACTATCTTTGTTCCCGAATTCTACCCAATGCCCCGCCCCTCTGAACTTAAATGGCCCATCTCTGCGGGCTTAACCCATAAGGCAGGCGTTTCCGCCATGATCGGCAAGATACTCATTGTTGACGATGTTGCGACAAACCGCATCGTCCTGAAGGTCAAGCTGGCAGCCGCCGGATATACGCCGCTGGTCGCCAGCACTGGCCAAAACTGCCTTGCGCTGGCCTTGGCGGAATCGCCCGATCTGATCCTGCTTGATCTGAACCTGCCCGATATGTCGGGCCTGCAGGTGCTGGAACGTCTGCGCGCCGAACCGGGCCTGCGGCATGTTCCGGTGATCATGGTCTCGGCTAACCTTGAAACGCAGGCGCGCTGTGCGGCCTTCCGCGCCGGTGCGGATGACTTCTTGCTCAAACCTCTGGATGATCAGACCCTGCTTGCCCGCATCCGCAGCTTTATGCGCGCCCGCGATCTGGTCGACAGCTACGCCCCGCATCAGGGCGGCATTGCGCTGTTGGGTCTGGCAGAGGCGCAGGCCAGCTTTGAGCTGCCCGGCATCATCGCCCTGATCACCGCGCGCCCCGATCATGCGCTGAAACTGCGGCGCGAGATTGCGCCACATTTGTCTGACCGCCTGCTGACACTGACCCCGGAAGAGGCGATGGCCGAAGGCAGCCACCCCGGTGCGACGCCGGATGTGTTCTTGATCGAATCCGATTTCAACGGACCGGGCAGCGGTTTGCGGCTGATGTCGGAATTGCGCAGCCGCACCCACACCCGCAATGCCGCTTTTGCGGTGCAATCCAGCCAAGGCTGCAGCACGGGGGCCGCAGTCGCCTTTGATCTGGGTGCGCATGACATGATCACCCACAGCATCACGCCCGAAGAACTGGCGCTGCGCCTCGCACGTCTGCTCTATCGCAAGCGCGAGGCTGATGGCCTGCGCGCCTCGGTGCAGGATGGCTTAAGGCTGGCTGTGACCGACAGCCTGACCGGGTTGCACAACCGCCGCTATGGCATGGCACAGCTGGCAGCGATTGCCGAAGTGTCGCGCCGCTCGGGCCTGGATTACGCAGTGATGGTGGTGGACCTTGATCGCTTCAAATCGGTCAATGACCGCTGGGGCCATAGCGCAGGCGATGCCGTCCTGATCGAGGTGGCCGACCGGCTAAGCCGCAATCTGCGCAACGGCGATTTGCTGGCGCGGATTGGCGGCGAAGAATTTCTGATTGCCCTGCCCCAAACCAGCCTGAACGACGCCCGCACCATTGCCGAGCGGCTGTGCCACGCCGTCGAAGAAACCCCGGTGCGGCTGGGCGGCCACGTCAGCTTGCACGTCACCGTGTCAATCGGGCTTGCCGCGTCAATGGATGCAACCGCGCAGGCGGGAAAAGACAGCGTCGCCGACCTGATTGATCGCGCCGACCGCGCCCTGCTTTACGCCAAATCCGCAGGCCGCAACCAAGTCACCATCAGCCGCACCGCCGCCTAAGGCCCGGTGCAGCCTGAAATCCAGTGCTGCGTAAAATCTTAACGGCTGGTCTTGGCAAACCAAAAAGCCGGGCCGCACCAGCGTCCCGAACCAACCAACCGCCCCAAATTCTCAGGCCCAAAATTCTTGAGAAACGCCACGCCCGTTACGGCTTTGGCCCGCCCTTTTCCTTAACGTCTTTCTGCAAATGCGCCTCCAGCCGGTCGGCAAAAGCCAACCGTGCCTCGGGGGTCATCGCCACCAGCAGATCGCGCATCAGCCCTTGGCCAACCTCGATCCGCCCGGTCATCCGCAGCCTTTGCGCCTCCATCACCGCCGAGACTTGCGCCGGATCAAACGGCAAGGCCCGCAGCGCTGCCAGCAAATTCCGCGCATCCTGCCCCGCCTCTTGCCGCGCCTGCCGCATCTCGGGCATCCGCGCCAACAGCGCTTTGCGCAACGCCTTGCGATCCTCGTGGCTCAGCGCCTCATTGAACGGACCAAAGCCGATTTCGCGCGGCCCGCGCTCGTGCTCTTTCAGGAAAGAGCCCGCAAACATCCCCGCTACCGCCAGATTAAGCGCCACCGACACTGCCAGCGCGATCCGCAATCCCCGCCCCGGCGCTTTGACAACCGCAGTTTTAGGGGCCTCGGCTTGACTGGCCTCACTCTCGCGCATCACCTATTCCTCCGCCAAAAGCGCATCCAGCTGCGGGATCATTTCAACCTGATCCACCGAAGCCTGCGCCCACAAATCCGCAACCGAGCCCAACCCATCCGGCTGCACAAAGCCCAAAAACAACCCCGCCACCGCAGCCGAGCCTACGCCCACCAAAGACCCCGCACCGCCAAACAGCGCCGCCAAACTGGCCAGCCAGCCAACCCGCCGCACCTGCGCCACAGCGACCACAGGCCGAACCTGCCGGGAAACCGCCTGCTCGGCCACAGCATCCGCCAAGACCCGCGCCATCAACCCATCCGACGGCTGCATCCTGACCGCCTGCGCACTGGCAAAAAGATCGTCCAGATTATCCATCATTCAGCCCCTTCATAGCCCAGCTCGACCCGCTGCCCTGACAAAATCGCAGCCAATGCCCGCTTGCCCCGCGCCGTCAAACTTTCCACCGCTTCCACCCCGATCTGCAAAATCTCTGCAATCTCGGGGTTGCTCAGACCTTCGATATGCCGCAACACCACCGCCTCGCGTTGCCGCTCTGGCAGCAAGGCCAAGGCGGCATCCAAAGCCGCGATCCGGTCGGCCTCGATCATGCCCGCAACCACACCCGCCGCACCATCGGCAGGCTCGGCCACATCATCCAGCGCCTCGGCCCGCCTGCGCCTGCGCGCGCGCAAGCGATCAGTGCACAGATTGACCACCACCCGATACGCCCAGGTGGATACCTTGGCCTCGCCCTGCCGCCAGTCCGGCGCCACCTTCCACAGCCGCAACATCGCCTCTTGCGCGACATCCTCGGCCTCGGTCCGGTCGCTTAACATCCGCCCGGCAAAACCCAGAACCTTCGGCACCAGCCGCTTGGACAGCAGGCGTGCGGCATCCGGGTCTCCATTGGCATAGAGCACCACCAACGCCTCGTCGGCCAAATCTGCAAGGGTATCGCGTGGCATCATCATCCTGCTATCGGCTTACCCGGCTTGCTCCGGGCTGGCAATCTTTGCGTAAACCAACGGCCTCAGCCAACCGGACGCCCAAGCAGTTGCCTGCCCGGGCGCCCAGATCGGACCGATCAGTTGGCCGGATCGTCACCAGCCGGACCAGCATCGGGGCCGCCGTCGGGGCCATCATCCGGCCCGCCCATGTCATCTTCCATCGGCGGTTTGTGCTTGCCACCATGCTTGCCCTTGCCATGCTTGCCGTGGCGCTCGTGCATCGCCTTCATCGCGGCATCAACCTCGTCTTGCGTCACAAAGCCGTCGCTGTTGGCATCCACCCGATCAAACATCTGCTCTGGTCCCGGACGCACCGCCAACTCGGCCGCACTCAGCAAACCATCGCCATCGCTGTCCATCCGCTTGACCATCTCGGCAGAGCGTTCGTTGATCCGCTTGGTTGCTGCCGCGATCCGCGGAGCCGCCATTTCCTCGGCAGAAAGTTTGCCATCGGCATTGGCGTCAATCGACTTGACCTTGTCAGCGCGGTACGCGTCGATCTCGGCCTTGCTGACCTTGCCATCCTTGTCGGTATCAAATTGGGTGATATCGAACGGGCCAGGCGGTTTTGGCGGCTTGGCGTCCTGCGCATAAGCCGCAACCCCCATCAAAGCCACCGCCACAATCAGCGCCGAGCCTGCCAGCTTGGCCTTGTCGGCGTTTTTCGCTTTGGTCACCAAAGTGCTCTTGATCATCATGTTCTCCTCAATCTCACCAACAGTCTGTGCTGTGGTGTTCATGTCAGAGTAAACGCCGCAGCTTCCGGTTTCCGTCGCAAGTTTTTTGGCGCAAATTTTTTTGGCACAAGTTTTTCGGCGCGAGTTCTTTGGCACAACTCTTCTGCCCACCCCGCAAACCCCAGCAACAGCCAGCGTTGCGACAAAGCAGCACCCCCCTAGCATCCCCCCTCAACTTCCGCGATCAGATCGTCTATATGATAAGGACGCAATCAGGATAATCCGATGACTGACGCCGCCCTGCACCTTGCCCCTGACAATGACGCACAAGCCACCCCTGTGGCCGAGCGTCCCATCTGGCCAGCTTTGCGCCGGGGTTGGGCACGCCGCTGCCCGTGCTGCGGCGCAGGTCCGCTGCTGAAAGGCTATCTCAAAGTCCGCGAAAGCTGCCCGGTGTGCAGCGAGGATTTCACCGCCCAGCGTGCCGATGACGGCCCTGCTTACCTGACCATCCTGATCGTCGGGCATCTGATGGCACCAATCCTGATGTTTGTGTTCGTGAAATACCGCCCCGAGCCGATCACCCTGATCACAATGTTCTCGATCTTCACCGTGGCGCTGTCGCTCTACCTGCTGCCCCGCCTGAAAGGCGCGCTGGTGGCACTGCAATGGGCCAACCGCATGCACGGCTTCGCCCGCCCCGGCCCCAAAGAAGCCTGATCTCAAAAGGGTGCATGATCACACGCACCCCACCGCCCAAACCCAACCGTTACACTACCTGCGCCCCTGACCTCGCACCCAAAAATCCGCTGGCGTTCCACCGCCCGCCGCGCTCAACTGGCGCATCGCATCCTGATGCGGCACAGTCCCTCGCAAGGCCAAACCCGACATGACCGACGCAATCCGCCCCGCCGCCACCATTGTGCTATGGCGGCCCGCCGCAGCCGCAACAGACACCAATACCACCCCGGGGTTTGAGGTTCTGATGGGCCAGCGCGGCCATGCCGCAGCCTTCATGCCATCGAAGTATGTGTTTCCCGGAGGTGGCGTTGATGCCGATGATGCCACCACAACCCTGCCCGGCCTGACGCCAGACTGCGCCCACCGTCTGACGCTGCAATGCACGCCCGACGCCCCAAGCCCCGGCACCATCGCCGCCGCCGCCCTGCGCGAACTGGCCGAGGAAACCGGCCTCACCCTGCCAAACCCCGCACCCGGCACCCTGCGTTTCATCTTCCGCGCCATCACCCCACCGGGCCGCACCCGCCGCTTTGACGCGCGCTTCTTCCTCGCCTCTGCCGCCACCGCCAGCGGCGACACCGCGCATTTCGCCGCTACATTGACCGAGCTTTCGCACCTGCACTGGATCAACCTGACCCAAGCCCGCGCTTTGGATTTGCCCTTCATAACCGAGGTGGTCCTCGCCGAAGTCACCGCCTTGCTCAACGGCCAACCGCAGCCCGGCGTGCCGTTCTTCGACAACTCCGGCCCGGTGCCAACCTTCCGCAGGCTGTGAAAAGCGCCCGTTGGGCAACCAGATTTTGGTCATCCTCTCTGCTAAAATATCCCCGCCGGAGGCTTACGCGGTTGTCGGCGGATGCCTCCGGCGGGAGTATTTTAGAAAGAGCAAATCCCAGAAAGGTTAAAGTTTCCTAAACGTGGATTCATAACCGTTTGAAATAAAGCCATAATAAACGGTCCCGAGTTGGGACCACCCCAAATCACCCCAACCAAGCCTTCACCCGCGCCGCAAAATCATCGCCCCGCACCTCAAAGTTCGGATACTGATCAAACGAGGCCGCCGCCGGGGCCAGCAAAACCACCTCCCCCGCCACAGCCTCCTCAGCCGCCCTCAAAACCGCCCGCTCCATCGTCTCACAGATCTCATGGGGCGTGTCGCCCAATTCCAGCGCAAAATCCCGCGCCGAATGGCCGATCAGATAGGCTTTCACCACCGATCCCAGATGCGGCAGCAATCTCGAAATCCCACCCTCTTTGCCCATCCCCCCCGCAATCCAGCGGATCTTGGGGAACGCCTGCAAAGCCTTTTCCGCCGCATCGACATTGGTGGCCTTGCTGTCATTGATGAAACGCACCCCGGCCTTTTCCCCCACCAGCTGACTGCGATGCGGCAATCCGGCAAAAGATTGAAACGCCGCCTCGATCAGTTTCGGCCCGATCCCCAAAGACCGACAAGCCGCATAGGCCGCGCAGGCATTTTGATGATTATGCGCCCCCGGCAAGCCCACCACCTCGCGCAGATCAATCGAGGCCACCTGCTTGCCGCGCCGCCATTCGGCCAGAAACCCCTTGCGGGCAAACACCGCCCAGCCGAACTGCTCCAGCTTCTGCCCCGAAGAAATCCGGATCACCCGATCATCCTGCGGCCCCTCTGACAGCTGATTGGCCAGAAACCGCCCCTCAACCTCATCCACCCCGATCACCGCACGATCTGGCCCACCTTCGGCAAACAGCCGCCGTTTCGCCGCGAAATAGCCGCCCATGCCAGCGTGGCGGTCCAGATGATCCGGCGACAGATTGGTGAACACCGCCACATCCGGCGTCAGGCTGCGGGCGAGGTCGGTTTGATAGGAGGACAACTCCAGCACCACGACCTCGCCATCCTGCGCGGGCTCGATATCCAGCACGCCACGGCCGATGTTTCCGGCCATCTGGGTGGCACGGCCCGCCACGTCCAGAATGTGATGGATCAGCGCCGTGGTGGTGGATTTGCCGTTCGATCCGGTGACGCAGATCACGCGCGGAGTGATGTCGAAATCGTCCCACTCTGGCCCGGCAAAGCTGCGAAAGAACAGACCGATATCGTTATCCAGCGGCACGCCTGCTTCTAGCGCCCGCGCGATCACTTTGTTGGGGGTGGGATAAAGATGCGGGATACCGGGCGAGGTGATCAGCGCCGCCACCCCGTCAAACGCGCCCGCACGGGTCAGATCGGTGCAGATGAAACCCTCGGCCTCGGCCTTGGCGCGGGCCTCGGGGCTGTCGTCCCACAGCAGCGCCTCGGCCCCCCCGGCAATCAGAGCGCGGGCGGTGGCAAGGCCCGAGCGGCCCAGCCCCAGCACGGCCAGTTTTTGGCCCTCATAGCCTTTTACGGGAATCATCGCAGCCTCCGGTTTTAACTCGGGCAGACAATGCCCCGAGCCGGGGGGGCGCGGCAAGCGGGCATCGTGTCCACGCGTGGACAGGGTTTCTGTTCATGACTTATCAACGCGTTAGCGAATGGCTTTAGGAAGTTGTTAAGCTTTGCCGCGCCGCAGCCCCACCGCATATCAAAGCGCCTGACAGGGCGGGTTCAATCCCTTGCCGGATTGCCGAAACCGCAAGCCCCTCGCCCCAAGGTGAGTCTAACCCGCAACACCATCGCAACAGCTGACGCGATCTTGCCACCAAAGCTAGAGCCGCATGCGGTAGAGGTCTATGCTGCACCCAAGCAGTCAACGATAAGAAAGAGTGTATGATGATGGTTCATAGCCCCAAAACCCTGGCGACCCTTGCCCTGATCCTTGCCGCCTCGACGGCGCAGGCTGAAATCACCGGCGGGCAGGTCAAGCTGTCGCAATCTGGATTTACCGATGATTTCTCGGTCGCCAAGACCAATATCAGCGGCTCGCTCGAACTTGGCTTTGGCGAGCGTTTTGGCATGCAGATGGATCTGGGCGTCAACCTGCTGAATTTCGCCGACGAGACCGCGATCAACTACGTGACCCACGGAACCTACAAATTGTCCGACAGCACGGCCTTGGGCGCGTTCATCGGTATGGATTCGGTGAACGGCGGCAGCACCAGCATCTACGGGATTGAAGCCGCGCAAAACTTTGGCACCGGCGGCGTGCAGGGCTATGTGGCGCATGCGCAGGATGGCAATGGCAACGGCAATGCACTGGGCGTCAGCGGCGGCATGGTGATGGGCAATGGCGTCGGGATCGGCGCGTCCTTGGACCACGGCTCGTTCGATGGCACATCGCTGACCCGCTACGGATTGCGCGGTTCGTTCGGCTTGGGCGAAAGCTCTAAAATGTATGCGGAACTGGGTGCGTTGAACACGGATGTTGGCTCGGAAACCTATGCCAAGATCGGCGCCAGCTATAACTTTGGCAGCAATTCCGGCCTGATGTTCGGCGACCGCAGCCTGTTCAACTTGCTGCCCGGTTCCTGAATCCTATCCAAGTTTGCGGCCAAGACCCGCAGGGGCGAGGCCGCCGAAGCGGGACGCAAAATAAGGCTCTGCACAGCAAAGCGCCTGACATTTCAAATGTCAGGCGCTTTTGTTTGACGCGGGTAAGTGGCGGCGAAGTCTGCGGTTCAGCGGACTTTCAGCGTCGCGAGGCCAATCATCGCAAGGATCAGGCTGATGATCCAGAACCGGATCACGATTTGCGGCTCGGCCCAGCCTTTTTTCTCAAAATGGTGGTGGATCGGGGCCATCAGGAACACGCGCTTGCCGGTTTTCTTGAAGTAAAGCACCTGAATGATCACCGACAGCGCCTCGACCACGAACAGGCCGCCGACGATGGCAAGCACGATTTCATGCTTGGTGCAGACGGCGATTGCGCCCAAGGCCCCGCCCAAGGCAAGGCTACCGGTATCGCCCATGAACACCGCAGCCGGCGGGGCGTTATACCACAGAAAGCCCAGACCAGCACCAAACAGCGCTGCGGCGAACACCAAAAGCTCGCCGGTCTGCGGCACGAAATGCACGCCCAGATATTCCGAAAAGTTGAAGTTGCCGACAACATAGGAAATCACCCCCAGAGTCGCCCCGGCGATCATCACCGGCATGATGGCAAGCCCGTCCAGCCCGTCGGTCAGATTGACCGCATTGGCGGCACCGACAATCACGATCATGCCAAACGGGATGAAAAACACCCCAAGGTTCAGCAGGACGTTTTTCAGAAGTGGCAGCGCCAGTTGGTTGGTAAGCTCGGGCGGGTGAAAGCTGGACGCCGCATAGGCGGCCATGGCCGCGATGGCCAGCCCCGCCAGCATCCGCACCCGTCCCGACACGCCCTTGGTGTTCTGTTTGGTGACTTTGGCGTAATCGTCGGCAAAGCCGATCAGCCCGAAGGCCAGCGTCACCAGCATGACAATCCAGATATAGGGCGTGTCCAGTCGCGCCCACATCAGGGTAGAGACCATCAGCGCAGACAGGATCAGCAAGCCGCCCATCGTCGGAGTGCCCGCCTTGATGAAATGGCTTTGTGGGCCATCGTCGCGGATCGGCTGGCCCTTGCCCTGTTTGCGGCGCAACAAGTCAATCAGGGGTCGCCCGAAGATAAAGCCGAAGATCAGCGCTGTGGCGAAGGCGCAGCCCGCGCGGAAGGTGATGTAGCGAAACAGGTTGAAAAAATCGCCGCCGTCGGAAAACTCGGTGAGCCAGTATAGCATTACGCTTCTCCTTGTGGCGCTTTGGCCGCTGCCTGCCCCAATTTGCGCAGGGCGTCAACGATCAGACTGACTTTTATGCCCTTGGAGCCCTTGACCAGCAGAATATCCCCCGCGTCAATCAGGCTGCGCGGGCGGTGGGCAAGATCGCGGGCATCGGCCACCCATTCGCCACGCTGGCCACGCGGCAGTTTTTTCCACAGCGATTTCATCCGCGGCCCGACGCAATGGATCAGGTCGATTTTATGCAGGCCGGGATGGTCGGCCACGGCCTCGTGCAATGCGATCTCGGTCGGGCCGAGTTCCAGCATATCACCCAGAATGGCGATGCGGCGGCCTTTGCCGACACGGCCAACCCCGTCTTGCGGCGTGGCTGCAATCAGCACCTCCAAGGCCGCGGCGAGCGAGGTCGGGTTGGCGTTGAACGCATCGTCGATCAGATCAAAGCTGGTTTCCTCGACAATATCCAGAACGATATGTTCGCGGGTGCCCCGGCCTGCGGGGGGTTGCCAGCGGCCCAGATCGCTTGCGGCGATCATCGGATCAAGCTGCAGCGCATCGGCGACGGCCAAAGCGCCCAGACCGTTGGCGGCGAAATGGCGACCGGGGGTCAGCACCTTGAACAAAGCGGGCGTGCCTTGACGGCTGGCTTGCACGATGGTGGCGGCATCACAGAGCTTCACTTGCGTCAGCCGGTAGTCGGCATCGTCCGACGCACCAAAGCTCACGGCTTTGGCGTGGGCAGCTACGGCTGCGGCGCGCAGGATCGGGGTGATGCTTTGATCTGACGGGAAGATGGCGGTGCCGCCCGCGCGCAGACCTTGAAAGATCGCGGCTTTCTCGTGGGCGATTGCAGCGAGATCGGCAAAAGCCTCCAGATGCGCCGGCGCGACAATGGTGATCAGCGCCACGTCCAGATCGGCAAGGCGGGCGAGTGGGGCGATCTCGCCGGGGTGGTTCATGCCAATTTCAATCACTGCGAAATCGGCGTCTGTGGGCATCCGCGCCAGCGTCAGCGGCACGCCCCAGTGGTTGTTATAGCTGGCCTCGGCGGCATGGGTGCGGCCCTGCCCGCCCAAAATCTGGCGCAGCATTTCCTTGGTCGAGGTTTTGCCGACCGATCCGGTGACGCCGACCACTTTGGCGCGGGTGCGCGCACGCGCGAACGTGCCAAGGTTTTCCAGCGCTTGCAGCACGTCATCCACGATCAGCAAAGGGGCATCCGGGCTGACGCCCTCGGGGATATGGCTGACAAGGGCAGCGGCGGCACCTTTGGCCAAGGCTGCGGCGACAAAATCATGGCCATCGCGCACATCTTTCAGCGCCACGAACAGATCGCCGGGTTGGATGGTCCGGGTGTCGATCGAGACGCCATTGGCCGCCCATGCGCGGGCGGAGAGGCCCTTGGTGGCGGTTACGGCATCGGTTGAAGTCCACAGCGTCATAACAATCCATCCAATGCGGCCACGGCGATGCTGGCCTGCTCTACATCGTCAAACGGGTAAATATTGCCCATGATCACTTGGCCGCTTTCATGCCCCTTGCCCGCCACCAACAGCGCGTCGCCGGGTTGCAGGGCATCGACGGCCAGCAAGATCGCCTCGGCGCGGTCGCCAACTTCATTGGCCTCGGGGCAAGCGGCCATGATCGCCGCCCGGATCAGGGCGGGGTCTTCGGAACGGGGGTTGTCGTCGGTGACGTAAAGCACATCGGCATTGGCCTGCGCAGCCGCCCCCATCAGCGGGCGTTTTGTGGTATCGCGGTCGCCGCCTGCGCCGAACACCACGATCACCCGGCCCATCACATGCGGGCGCAGGGCGCGCAGGGCAGTTTGCAGGGCATCCGGCGTATGGGCGTAATCGACGAACACCGAGGCGCCATTCAGCCGGGTGCCCGCCAGTTGCATCCGCCCGCGCACGCCCGTCAGTTGCGGCAGCACTGCAAACACGTCGCGCGCGGATTCGCCTGCGCCGATCACCAGACCCGCCGCCAATGCGACGTTTTCGGCCTGAAATCCGCCGATCAGATTAAGCCGCACCTGATAGGGCGTGCCTTTCCAAGCGTAGCGCACATCCTGACCGCCCGCGTCAAAGCGCTGGCCAAGGATGCGCAGATCGCAGCCCTCGCCCTGCCCGACCGAGATCAGGCCTTGGCCGCGCGCCACGGCGATAAGGGCTATGTCATGGCCCTTTGGGTCATTCATGTTGACGACGGCAACACCATCGGGCGGCAGCACGCGGTCAAACAAGGCGGCTTTGGCGGCAAAGTAAGCCTCGAATGTGTGGTGATAATCCAGATGATCTTGGGTGAAATTGGTGAAACCCGCCGCTTTCAACCGCACGCCGTCCATGCGGCGTTGATCAAGCCCGTGGCTGGACGCCTCCATCGCGGCATGGCTGACGCCTTCGGCCGCGGCCTGTGACAGCATCCGGTGCAAAGTGATCGGATCGGGCGTGGTATGGGCCGAAGGCGCGGACCATGCGCCCTCTACCCCGGTGGTGCCGATGTTGATGGCGGGATAGCCCAAAGCCGTCCAGATCTGACGCGCAAAGGTCGCAACAGAAGTTTTACCATTGGTGCCTGTCACCGCCACCATCACGGCAGGTTGCGCGCCAAACCACAAAGCGGATGCCCCCGCCAAAGCCTCGCGCGGGTCTTGAGCAACAATCAGGGCGGCATCCGATGCAGCCAAGGCATCAGCGGCCATAGCCGCCCCTGCGGCATCGGTCAGGATCGCAGCAGCGCCGCGTTCCAACGCCCCGGCTATAAAGCTTGCGCCATGCGCCGCACTGCCCGGCATGGCCGCGAACAAAAAGCCGGGGGCCACCGCGCGGCTGTCCTGCGTGATGCCTGAGAGCGTTGGATTGCGGCCATCGCGGGCGGTCAGGCCCAAATCTGCCAATGTCTTTGCCCGATCTGCCGCCCGATCCGTCATCGCCTATCCCCCAAGCTTAGTTCTTGACGGCTACTAGCCCATCCAAGCTGGCGGCTTCAACCTGTGGCCGCATCCCCAGCAAGGGGGCGGCACGGCGGATGATCTCGGCTGCAACCGGAACAGCCGTCCAGCCTGCGGTGCGGCGCGGCTTCGGACCGGTGGTCTCGACGGGTTCGTCAAGCGTCACCACCAACACATACTGCGGATCATTGGCGGGAAAGACGCTGGCAAAAGTGTTCACCACTTTGCCGTTGTAATAGCCGCCGCCGGGCTTGGCCTTGTCAGCCGTGCCAGTCTTGCCCGCCACCGCATAGCCCGGCACATCGCCCAAGCTGGCGGTGCCTTCTGTGACCACACGGCGCATCATCGCGACCGACATCAAGGCCACGCGCTTGGACAAAACGCGCTCGCCCTGCATCGGCTCGGTGCGCTTCAGCAAGGTCGGCGTGACCTTGATGCCGCCATTGGCAATCGTGGCATAGGCTGCGGCCAAGTTCAGCGGGCTGCCCGCAACGCCGTGACCATAAGCTGCCGTAATCGTGACGATTTCAGGCCACCGCGCCGGGCGCAGAGGTTTGGCACCCTTGGCCTCGACCAGCTCAACCGGCGATGGATCGAACAAGCCGAGTGCCTTCAGGAACGCCTGCTGCCGCTCGCCGCCGATCATCATGGCGATATGAGCGGTGCCGACATTCGAGGATTTGGCAATGACATCGGCCACCGACAGCATCGGGCCATAATTGTGGTTTTCAAACTCTTTGATGGTGAATTTGCCGTAGCGCATCGGCGCATTGGCATCCACCAAAGTCTCGGGTGTCAGCAGGCCCAGTTCAATCGACTGCGCTGCGGCAAAGATCTTGAAGGTCGAGCCAAGCTCGTAAATCCCCTGCACCGCACGGTTGAACAAGGGGCTGTCAGACGGATCGCCCTTGGTTGGGTTGGCGGGGCGGTCGTTGGGATCAAAGGTCGGGCCCGCGGCCAAAGCCACGATTTCACCGGTGTTGACGTTCATCAGCACGGCCGCGCCGCCCTTGGCGTTCATCATGGTGATGCCAGAGCCCAGCACATCCTCGACCGCCGCTTGCACGGTGATATCCAGCGAGGTCACAAGTGGCGTGCCCGCCTGAGCCGGATCACGCAGCCGCGCATCGGCGAATTTCTCTAGCCCTGCGGTGCCGATCACCTCGGCGCTGTGCACGCCCTCGGCCCCAAAGGACGACCCACCCAGCACATGCGCGGCCAAAGTGCCGTTGGGGTAAAGCCGCATCTCGCGCGGGCCGAACAGCAGGCCGGGGTCGCCGATTTCGTGGACTTGCTGCATCTGCTCGGGGCTGAGCACTTTGCGCACCCAGAGAAAGCTGCGACCATCGGTAAAGCGGCGCAGCAGGGTTTTCTCGTCCAGATCGGGGAAAATCCGCGCCAGCTCTTGGGCGACATGCTTGGCGTCGATCAGATCGCGGGTCTGCACATACAGCGCATGGGTCAGCATGTTGGTGGCCAGAATCCGGCCATTGCGATCAACAATATCGGCGCGGCCCGCATCAATGTCGGTGCCAGCGGATGCGGTGCGCGGCTCTACCGGTTCCGAGGCCGCAATCGTGCCCATCCGTGCGCCGATCAGGGTGAACACGCCGAAAAAGAACAGCGCCAGAAACACCAGCCGCACCTGAGCGCTACCACGCGATTTATCGCGCATCACTTCATGGCGCAGACGCAGATTTTCGCGCTCGATTGAATCGGGGTTTTCGCCCTTTTGACGGGCGTTCAGAATCCGGGCCAGCGGGCGCAGCGGGGTGCGGGTCATGGCGTCTGCTCCGCATCAGCTGACGTATCAAGCACACCCGAGACCATTTCCGTGCCATCCAGCGGCAGATTGGTGACCAAAGGCGCGGGCGGAAACGCCACCGCGTTGACCGCGCCAAACTGCGACGGCTCCATCGGCAACAGGCCCAGACGATCAAAGTTCAGCGTACCCAGATCGCGCAGACGGTCGGGGCGGTTGAGGTAAGCCCATTCGGCGCGCTCAATCGACAGGCTTTCGCGCAAGCCCGCGATTTCATTCTGCAAATCCGTCACATCGCGCAAAGCGGCCTGGGTCGCGTAATTCTCGCGATAGGCCCAGAAACCCAATGCCATCACGGCAAGAAACGACAGAACGTAAAGCACGGGGCGCATGGCTTAGCGGTGTCCTTTTTTGGGGTTGGATTTTGGCAGATCGGGGGCGTTCAGGCTTGCGCCTTCCACGTCTTTGGCAGGCGCTGCGGTGCGACGGGCGACCCGCAACTTGGCCGAGCGCGCGCGCGGGTTTTCTTCCAGTTCAACATCATCCGGGCCGACGGCCTTGCGGGTTACCAGTTCAAACCGCGCGGTGGTGTTTTCCTTGACCGGGGCATAGCGGTTGGAATTGGGCTCTTCGCCCGCCGCTTGTTGGAAAAACCGCTTCACAACCCGGTCTTCCAGCGAATGAAAGGTCACAACCGCCAGCAAGCCGCCGGGTTTCAGCGCGCGTTCCGCCGCCAGAAGCCCCTGCACCAACTGGCTGAATTCTTCGTTCACCGCGATGCGCAGGGCTTGGAAAGACCGCGTGGCGGGATGGCTTTGCCCCGGCTTCGGGCGCGGCAGGCATTTGGCAACGATTTCGGCCAGCCGCAGCGTTGTGGTGATCGGCTCGGCCCGCTGTTCCACAATCGCATGGGCAATGCGGCGCGAGGCGCGTTCTTCGCCGAAATGATACAGAATGTCGGCCAAGCGCTGTTCAGACGCGGTGTTGACGATATCGGCGGCGGATTCGCCAGATTGGCTCATCCGCATATCCAAGGGGCCGTCTTTCTGGAACGAAAAGCCGCGCTCTGCCTGATCAATCTGCATCGACGACACGCCAAGATCCAGCACAACGCCGTCCAGCAGCGCGCCCGCATGCACGTCCATGTCCGAGAAATTGCCCGCCACCAGCCGCAGACGATCGCCATATTGACCCGCCCAAGCAGACGCCATCTGCAAGGCCAATGGGTCACGATCCACGCCGATCACGCACTCCGCCCCGGCGTGCAACAGACCTTGAGTATAGCCCCCTGCCCCGAACGTGCCATCCAGCCACAGCCCCCGCACAGGGGCGACGGCTGCCAGCAACGGGCGCAACAACACCGGGATATGGGCAGAGCGGCCGATGTTCTGGTCGCGGACCTCTTCCATCTCAGCCCGCCCGCGCGGCCCGGCCCACAAGGGCCAAGGGATCTACGCCGTCATCGTCATCATCATTGAACTCGGCATCGTAAACTTCGCGGCGATACAGCTTGAAGCGGTTGGTATAGCCCGCGAACACGGCCTCTCCGGCATCATCTGCGCCAAATCCCATCTTGGCGCGCACCTTCAACGGCAGCACGACGCGGCCATCGGGTTCGACTTCGACCATGACAGAACGCGAGATCAAATCGCGCTCGGCGCGGTCACGCTCGGGGGAACCAAGTTCCATCGCTTCAATCTTGTCGGCCAGAATATCCGCGCCGACTTTCGAATAGCACTCGACGAAATTGCGGTTCTTGCCACCGTACACCATGTAAACGCGGGGGCGGCTGCCGTTTTCGGACGGATCATCGGCTTCCAGAATACGGCGGAAGGCTGCTGGGATGGATACCCGCGCCTTGCTGTCTATCTTCTGATAGACCTCGCCTCTGAACGCCTCACTCGCCATTGGCCTTTCGGCTCCTTTTGGGGTTTTTGGCCCCGGAAATAGAAAAGGCGGATCGAGCTGCTGCCACTGCTCGATCCGCCCACTGTCCCATCGCTGGGCGTCCTGCTGCGCAAACCACCTGGGGGAGATGTCTGCTCGCTTGCGCGCCGGATCTGTCAAAGTCGGTAAGGCGGGGTGCCTGTATGAGCCTGTCTTTTTTCGCCTTGTTCGGGGTCTTCAGCCGCCCCTGCTTTTTTTGTCCCGCCGTTCCGTCTTCGTGAGAACAGGGATGCCATGGGATTTCATGGGAAGCAACGGAAATTTTTGGGAAACGACAGGGAATATGTTGTTTCTGCGGCAGGTCGAAAACAGCATCTAGTGGTGCATGTCGCTAAATTTAGGCGGTAACGGCCCAATCACGGGGCTGTGAGCACTAGATATAGGGGGGCAAAAAAATTTCCAGCACCGCCCATGATTTCCCAGAAATTTTCATGCCCCGGTCGAGTCTGTGATCATTTTGCACAAAACGACACCAAATCCCGCGCCAACCCTTGGGCATAAACCCAAAAAACCGGGGTTTCCCCCGGCTTTCCCATGATTTCCCAAGCAAAGTGATTCGGACGGACTGCATGGTTTCAGGCGGAACCGGCATGCAGGCCGGTCGGGAGAGCAGACCGAAACCGGAAAACTCTGCGGGGCAGAGTTTTCCGGTTTGTTGTTCATAAAGCCGAAGGCCGTTGAGCAAGCGGCAGGCAGGTGCTGCCCAACTTGGCGCGGGCCAAATCAGGCAAGAAAAGATCGCATGTTAGATCACAAGCAACGCCCGACCCGCCGCTTACGCCACGCCACCCGCGATAAGCCTTTGCGCCAGTCGCGCGTAGGCCTCGGCATGCGGGCCATCCCCCACCGCAATCGGCGTGCCAGCGTCGCCCGCCAACCGCACATCTATAGACAGCGGCAATTCCCCCAAGAACGGCAGGTCCAACCGCCGCGCCTCTGCCGCCACGCCACCGTGGCCGAACAGATGTTCCTCGTGGCCGCAATTCGGGCAGATATAAGTGGACATGTTCTCGATCAGCCCCAGCACCGGGGTTTTCAGCTTGGCGAACATATCCAGCGCCTTGCGGGCATCCAAAAGCGCCACATCCTGCGGCGTGGACACCACAATTGCCCCGGTCAGATGCGTGCGCTGGCACAGGGTCAGTTGAATATCCCCCGTCCCCGGCGGCAGGTCGATGATCAGCACATCCAACTCGCCCCAAGCCACCTGCCCCAGCAACTGCTGCAACGCGCCCATCAGCATCGGGCCGCGCCAGATCACTGCCTCGTCTTCCTTCAGCATCAGGCCGATCGACATCATGGTGACGCCATGCGCATGCAACGGTTCGATGATCTTGCCATCAGGGGATGCCGGGCGCTTGTTCACCCCCATCATCCGCGGCTGGCTGGGGCCATATATATCAGCGTCCAGCAGCCCGACTCGCCTTCCCTGCTTGGCCAAAGCCACCGCGAGGTTCGAGCTGACGGTGGATTTGCCGACCCCGCCCTTGCCCGAGCCAATCGCAATGATCCGGTCCACCCCGGCAATCCGCGCAGGCCCACCCTGATGCGGCGTCGGGTGCTGGCCGATTTTCACCGGCCCCAGATTCGGGGGGGCCGCGGTGGCAGCTTTCGGCGCAGGACCATGCGCCGTCATCACCGCCTGCACATCTGTCACGCCGGGCAAAGCCTTGACCGCCATCTCAGCCGCCACCTGCGCAGGCGCCAGATCGCGCGCCTCGGCAGGTGTGGGCGCTTCGATCACGAATCGCACCGTGCCGCCATCCACCATCACCGCCCGCACCAGATCGCGGGACACCAGCGTGCCCCCCGGCACCTGCACCCGCGCCAGCACCGCCAACACGTCATCGCGCGATACAGCCATTTTGTTTCCTTCGCCCCATTACTATCCGCCAAGCATCGGCCCGAATCTGCCGCGCACTACATTTGTTCTGCCCACGCGCCGCAATTCGGTATGATTCTTCTGCGCAACCCATCTGCTGCGCAGTCTTCATGCTGCACGGTGTTTAAGCTTACGCTCCGCAAAGTTGTGCGCTTTGTCGGAAAGGGCAAGCCCCCGTTTCAAATCCGGTTTACCAATCGCTCAAATATTCAGCGAAGCGCCTGTTAAGTATGAATATTTTGCGACACTAAGCCATGCGATTTCTGCATGGCAGCAATGAGCACTCGGCCATTGTGCAGTTGCAGCAATTGCCCCATGTTATCCCTAACAGCGGAACAGATGAGGTGAGGCATCCGGCCAAACCAACCCGCTCGCAGAAAAAGAAGTGAGGCTATCATGGCATATGTAAATTCGACCCGCACCGTTTCGGCAACCGCATCCGACCGTTTCTCGGGCATCTTCGCCTCGATCTCGGCCATGCTGGCACGCCGTCGGGTCTATGACCGCACCATCCGCGAACTGCGCCAGTTGACTGATCGTGAGCTTTCCGATCTGGGCATTGCGCGCTCGCTGATCACCGAAATCGCTCGTGAGGCAGCTTACGGCAAGTAATCCTTGAACCGGCCGCTACCTCCTCCCAGCGGCTAGGTTTCACGGCGCGGCGGCGCGCTCCTCCTCCCTTGCGCCGTCGCCTTTTTATTCTCTTCGATGAGCCTTTCCTCCCTTAGGCTCTCGGACACGCAGCGATCTGTTCTCCTCCCTCAGATCGTTGCACCCTATTCGCGCGGCCCACCTCCTCCCGGGCCAAGTGATCAGGCGGTGATCCAACCTCCTCCCTGGATCGCCGCCACCCTATTCGAGCGGCCAACCTCCTCCCTGGCCGAGCGATCAGGCGGTGATCCAACCTCCTCCCTGGATCACCGCCACCCTATTCGAGCGGCCAACCTCCTCCCTGGCCGAGCGATCAGGCAGCGGCCCTTACCTCCTCCCAAGGGTCGCTGCCGCTTCTATCCACCGGCCTACCTCCTCCCGGGCCGGAGATGACGGCAGCTGCGCCCACCTCCTCCCGGGCACAGCACCAAGAGTTCGAGCGGCCAACCTCCTCCCTGGCCTGTGTGATTTGCGGCACCCCTCTCCTCCTCCCTAGGGGTGCCGCACCTCCTTCATCCAAGCCCAAGATTTCAAGGCCGCGCCAGCGCAAGTGCCGCTTTGGGCTGCGATAATCCCCGCCCCCCCAGCTTTCGTGATCACAGCCGCTGACGGCTTGCATCCCCCACCGACAGGCCCGATAGTCCGCGCCAGCGCGGTTGATCAGGCGGACAGATGCGGATTTCAATGATTTCAGCGGCATTGGTCGCATCCCTTGTGGGATATGGCTCGACCATGGCCCTTGTGCTGTCCGCGGCAGCGGCGCTGGGGGCGACACCGCTACAAACCGCAAGTTGGGTGTTTGCCATCGGCATCGCAAAGGCGGTCGGATCAGCCTATCTCAGCACCCGGTACCGCGTGCCTATCGTTCTGGCATGGTCCACACCGGGGGCGGCGCTTTTGGCGGCCACCACTGGCGTCACCTTGCCCGAAGCGGTCGCGGCCTTCCTGTTGGCAGGCGCCTTGATCGCGCTGACCGGCGCGTTTCGCCCGCTGGGCCGGCTGGTCGCGCAGATCCCGGACGGCATCGCTGCGGCCATGCTTGCGGGCGTGTTGCTGCCGTTTTGCCTGAAAGCCAGCCTTGCTGCGCAGGCGCTGCCGCTGCTGGTGCTGCCAATGATTGCGGTTTTCCTGCTGGTGCGGTTGAAAAACCCCGCCGTTGCCGTGCTTGCCGCACTGGGAACCGGGCTGGCGCTGGCCTTCCTGACCAAAGCCGCACATCTGCCGCCGCTGTCATTGCCGCTGCCAACGCTGACCTTCATTGCGCCAGAACTGCGGCTGGATGTGCTGCTGGGCATCGGCGTGCCGCTGTATCTGGTGACGATGGCCTCGCAAAACCTGCCCGGTTTCGCCACCCTGCGCGCGCATGGATTTGAGCCCCCCATCGCCCCTTCCCTGATCACAACCGGCGGCATCTCGGCAGTGGCGGCGCTGTTTGGCGCGCATACCGTCAATATGGCCGCGATCACCGCTGCGATCTGCCTGTCCGATGACACCCACCCCGATCGCAACCAGCGCTGGAAAGTCGGGGTGATCTATGGCGGGTTTTGGGTGGTGCTGGCATTGCTTGGCCCGGTGATCCTGCCGATTCTGGCAAGCCTGCCGCCTGCCTTGATGATGGCGCTGGTGGCGCTGGCCTTGCTCGCCCCACTGATGGGCGCGCTGAGTGCTGCGTTTTCGCCACCAGAAACCCGCTTTGCCGCAACGGTGACGGTGGCGTTCACCGCATCCGGCGTCGCTGCCTTTGGCATTGGCGCTGCGTTCTGGGGCCTGCTGACGGGACTGCTGGTCTACGCGCTAGAGCATTTGAAAACGCGCGCCTGACGCCGCCGCCAAGCCGAAATGCGCAAGAATCCCGCCTGATCAGAACGGCACGTCATCGACCTGATGCGCAGGCACCACCCAGCGCGCCACGATCATCTTTGCCCCGGCATGGTCAAATTCGATCTGCAGCTTGTCGCCTTCGATATCAATGATCTCGCCATAGCCAAACTTGGTGTGAAACACCCGGTCGCCGGTGACATAAGACGAGACCGCCTGCGCATCAATCGTCACATTGCGGGCCTCTCGCGGCTGGGCGATGGGCCGCTGCGCAGAACGATCCTGCATCCGCTTCCAACCCGGCGAGTTATACACATCCGCCTTCACCGCGCGATCTTCCAGCGCCGCGCCATACTGCGGGGCAGCAGCCCCAAACCCGCCGCCATAAAGCCCCGGCGGCGTCAGCACTTCGACGTGCTTTTCGGGCAATTCGTCAATGAAACGGCTGGGAAGCTGGCTTTGCCACTGACCATAGACCCGGCGGTTTGAGGCAAAGGAAATCGTGCACAACTCTTCCGCCCGCGTGATGCCGACATAGGCCAGACGGCGTTCTTCTTCGAGTCCCTTCTTGCCAGACTCGTCCATCGAACGCTGGCTGGGAAACAGACCGTCTTCCCATCCCGGCAAGAAAACCACCGGAAATTCCAAGCCCTTGGCCGCATGCAGCGTCATGATCGACACCTTTTCGGCGGCCTCTTCGTTGTCATTCTCCATGATCAGGCTGACGTGTTCCAGAAAGCCTTGCAGGCTGTCGAACTGCTCCAACGCCTTGACCAATTCCTTCAGGTTTTCCAGCCGCCCCGGCGCTTCTGGCGTCTTGTCGTTCTGCCACATCGAGACATAACCGGATTCCTCCAGAATAATCTCGGCCAGCCGCACATGGCTCAGATCATGCGCAGGCGGCGTATCGGGCAACATCGGCTCGATCAGCGCATCCTCAGGCGGGGTCACGCGCGCGCCCATCAGGCTGGCATGCCAGCGGTCCACCCCCTCGACAAAGCCGCGCAACTGCCCGGCCCCCTTGCCGCCAATGCCGCCCCGCGCCAGCAGACTGCGCGCGCCATCGAGCAGCGGCAAGCCCTGCCCGCGCGCCTCGCGTTGAATTTCCTGCTGCGCCTTGTCGCCAAGCCCGCGCTTTGGCAGATTAACCACCCGCTCAAACGCCAGATCATCCTCGGGGGACACCGCCAGCCGGAAATAGGCCATCGCATCGCGGATTTCCTGCCGTTCATAGAACCGAGGCCCGCCAATCACCCGATACGGCAGCCCGATGGTCAGAAACCGATCTTCAAACGCCCGCATCTGGTGGCTTGCGCGCACCAGAATAGCCATACCGTTCAAAGACTTGGCTTCAATGCCGCGCCGCCCACGCTGCGCGGCCTCAATTTCCTCACCAATCCAGCGCGCCTCTTCCTCGCCATCCCAATGGCCGATCAGCCGCACCTTTTCGCCCTGCTCGCCCGCGGTCCACAAGGTTTTGCCCAAGCGGCCCGCATTGGCGGCAATGATCCCCGACGCCGCCGCCAGAATATGCGCGGTCGAGCGGTAGTTTTGTTCCAGCCGCACCACTTTGGCACCCGGAAAATCCGCCTCAAACCGCAGGATGTTGCCGACCTCGGCCCCACGCCAGCCGTAAATCGACTGGTCATCATCGCCGACGCAGCAGATGTTGCGATGACCCTGCGCCAGCAGCCGCAGCCACAGATATTGTGCGACGTTGGTATCTTGATATTCGTCGACCAGAATGTAGCGGAACCAGCGCTGATATTGCTCCAGCACATCGGGATGGGTCTGAAAAATCACCACGCAATGCAGCAACAGATCGCCGAAATCAGTGGCATTCAGGGTTTTCAGGCGGTTCTGATACTGCTCATACAGTTCCGTGCCCCGGTTGTTATAGGCCGAGGCTTCTGACGACGGCACCCGGTCCGGCGTCATCGCGCGGTTCTTCCAACTGTCGATCATACTGGCCAACATCCGCGCGGGCCAACGCTTTTCATCAATATTCGCCGCTGAAATCAACTGCTTCAGCAGCCGCAACTGATCATCGGTGTCCAGAATGGTGAAATTAGACTTCAGCCCCACCAGTTCCGCATGCCGCCGCAAAATCTTCACCGAGATTGAGTGAAAAGTGCCCATCCACCTCAGCGGCTCTTGCACACTAAACGGCGTCACGGCCAGACGAGTTTTCATCTCAAGCGCGGCTTTATTAGTGAATGTCACCGCTAAAATTTGATCTGCGCGAGCGCTGTGCGTTTCTATCAGATGCGCAACCCGCGCCATCAGAGCTTTGGTCTTACCCGTTCCAGCCCCAGCCAACATCAACACAGGACCATCCAAAGCTTCAACCGCCTCACGCTGAGCGGGGTTAAGCCCGTCCATGTAAAGCGCAGGCCCAGATGGGCCGCGAGCCAAGGCGCGCTGCGAAAGCGGCACCGCCGCTGCGAAAGCATCTTCGTCATCCGTCCAATTCATCACACCAGCCTAAACGTGTTCTCGGTCAAGATAAAGCAGTGTTCCTGCATTGTTCGCTGGAAACTTTACGCAATTTGCGGCCGTGATTCCAACCTCTGCCCGCCGCGATTTTCAGCGCCTTGCCCAATCGCTAGGCCAAAGCCGGCCAAATCGACCACACGATTCATAAACCGCCCAAGAATCAGGCAAATAAACGCCGCATCTGCGATGCTTGGATGTTAGCGTCCGTCATATCGCAAATCTGTCATATCACGGCGTTTCCGCCCCTTGCGCTGCACCGCAGCACGGCTAGTGTCAGTCTCGATCACGCCCCCTCTCCCGTTTTCCCGGAGCCGCTTATGACCGAATTCAAGAAAATCCTGATCGCCAACCGTGGCGAAATCGCGATCCGTGTGATGCGGGCGGCCAATGAGATGGGCAAGAAGACCGTCGCCGTCTATGCCGAGGAAGATAAGCTGTCGTTGCACCGCTTCAAGGCCGATGAGGCCTATTTGATCGGCGAGGGCCTGTCGCCGGTTGGCGCCTATCTGTCGATCCCCGAGATCATCCGGGTGGCGCGGGCTTGTGGCGCCGATGCGATCCACCCCGGCTATGGTTTGCTGTCGGAAAACCCCGATTTCGTCGATGCTTGCGATCAGGCGGGCATCACCTTTATCGGCCCGAAAGCCGATACGATGCGGGCTTTGGGCGATAAGGCCAGCGCGCGGCGCGTGGCGATGGAGGCAGGCGTTCCGGTCATTCCGGCCACCGAAGTTCTGGGCGATGATTTCGACGCCATCAAGAAAGAGGCCGCTGCGGTTGGCTATCCCTTGATGCTGAAAGCCTCTTGGGGCGGCGGCGGTCGCGGCATGCGCCCGATCCTTGGCCCAGATGAACTGGTCGATAAAGTCCGCGAAGGCCGCCGCGAGGCCGAGGCCGCTTTCGGCAATGGCGAAGGCTATCTGGAGAAAATGATCATCCGCGCCCGCCACGTCGAGGTGCAGATCCTTGGCGACAAGCACGGTGCGATTTACCACCTGTATGAGCGCGATTGCACCGTCCAGCGCCGCAACCAAAAGGTGGTCGAGCGCGCCCCCGCCCCTTACCTCACCGACGCCCAGCGCGCCGAGGTCTGCGAATTGGGCCGCAAGATCTGCGCCCATGTTGGCTATGAATGTGCAGGCACCGTCGAATTCCTGATGGATATGGACAACCAGCAGTTCTACTTCATCGAGGTTAACCCTCGGGTGCAGGTCGAACACACCGTCACCGAACAGGTGACAGGCATAGACATCGTCCAAGCGCAAATCCTGATTGCCGAGGGCAAAACTCTGGCCGAAGCCACTGGCAAGCCCGCGCAATCTGACATCCACCTGACCGGCCACGCGCTGCAGTGCCGCGTGACGACGGAAGACCCGCAGAACAATTTCATACCCGACTATGGCCGCCTGACCGCCTACCGCTCTGCCACCGGCAACGGCATCCGTCTGGATGGCGGCACGGCTTACGCGGGCGGCGTGATCACCCGGTATTACGACTCGCTGCTGGTGAAAGTCACCGCCACCGCCCAAACCCCGAAAGCCGCCATCGCGCGGATGGACCGCGCCCTGCGCGAATTCCGTATTCGTGGCGTGTCGACCAATATCGAATTCGTCATCAACCTGCTGAAGCATCCGACCTTCCTGGATGACACCTACACCACCAAATTCATCGACACGACGCCCGACCTGTTCCAGTTCAAAAAGCGCCGTGACCGCGCCACCAAGATCCTGACCTATATTGCCGACATCACCGTCAACGGGCATCCCGAAACCGCAGGCCGCCCGAAACCCCATGCCGAAGCCCGCACCCCGCGCGCGCCAAAAGCCCACGCAGAACCCGCGATGGGCACCCGCAATCTGCTGGAACAACACGGCCCCCAAGCCGTCGCCGACTGGATGGGCAAGCAAAAGAAACTGCTGCTGACCGACACCACCATGCGCGACGGCCACCAATCGCTGCTGGCGACCCGGATGCGTTCCATTGATATGATCAAAGTCGCACCCGCCTATGCCGCCAACCTGCCGCAACTGTTCTCGGTGGAATGTTGGGGGGGGGCTACCTTCGACGTGGCCTACCGCTTCTTGCAGGAATGCCCATGGCAGCGCCTGCGCGATCTGCGCGCTTTGATGCCCAACGTCATGACCCAAATGCTGCTCCGCGCCTCTAACGGCGTCGGCTATACCAACTATCCCGATAACGTCGTGCAAGCCTTTGTGAAACAGGCCGCCCTGACCGGCGTTGACGTGTTCCGGGTGTTCGACTCACTCAACTGGGTCGAAAACATGCGCGTCGCGATGGATGCGGTGATTGAGGCGAACAAGGTCTGCGAAGGCACCGTCTGCTATACCGGCGATATGCTCGACCCCGATCGTGCGAAATATGATCTGAAATACTACGTCGATACCGCCAAGCAGTTGAAAGCCGCAGGCGCGCATGTGCTGGGGCTCAAGGATATGGCGGGCCTGTTGAAACCCGCCGCCGCCAAGCAACTGATCAAGACGCTGAAACAAGAGGTCGGCCTGCCGATCCACTTCCACACCCATGATACCAGCGGTGCTGCAGCGGCGACGATCCTTGCCGCCGCAGATGCAGGCGTCGATTGCGTCGATGCGGCGATGGATGCGTTTTCGGGCGGCACCTCGCAGCCCTGCTTGGGCTCGATTGTCGAAGCTTTGCGCCACACCGACCGCGACACCGGCCTTGATATGGCCGCGATCCGCTCAATCTCGAACTATTGGGAAGCGGTGCGCGGCCAATATGCGGCGTTTGAATCCGGCATCCCTGCCCCGGCTTCCGAGGTCTATCTGCACGAGATGCCCGGCGGCCAATTCACCAACCTGAAAGCGCAGGCGCGGTCTTTGGGGCTGGAAGAACGCTGGCACGAGGTCGCGCAAACCTATGCCGATGTGAACCAGATGTTCGGCGATATTGTCAAAGTCACGCCGTCGTCCAAGGTCGTCGGTGACATGGCGTTGATGATGGTGGCGCAGGGGCTGACCCGCGCGCAGGTCGAAGACCCGAAGGTCGATGTGGCCTTCCCGGACTCGGTCGTCGATATGCTGAAGGGCAACCTTGGCCAACCGCATGGTGGCTGGCCGGAAGCGATCAGCAAAAAGGTGCTGAAAGGCGAAACTGCCTCGACCGCACGTCCCGGCGAAAGTCTGCCCCCCGTGGATCTTGAGGCGACCCGCGCGAAACTGTCCGAAGAACTCGGCGGCTTCAAGATTGATGACGAGGATCTGAACGGGTACCTGATGTATCCAAAAGTGTTCCTCGATTACATGGGCCGCCACAAGGCTTACGGCCCGGTGCGCACCTTGCCGACGCGGACGTTCTTTTACGGCATGGCCCCGGGTGAGGAAATCTCAGCCGAGATTGACGCCGGTAAAAAGCTGGAAATCCGGCTGCAAGCAGTGGCCGAAACCACCGACGACGGCGATGTGAAAGTGTTCTTTGAACTCAACGGTCAGCCCCGCGTCATCCGGGTGCCAAACCGCGCGATCAAGGCCAAAACTGCCGCCAAACCCAAAGCGGTTGAGGGCAATGCGGGCCATATCGGCGCACCGATGCCCGGCTCGATTGCGTCGGTGGGTGTGGTTGTTGGCCAAAAGGTCAGCGCCGGGGATCTGTTGCTGACGATCGAGGCGATGAAGATGGAAACCGGCATCCACGCCGACCGCGCCGCCGTGGTCAAGGCGCTGCATGTGCAGCCGGGCAGCCAGATTGATGCCAAGGATCTGCTGGTCGAGTTGGAGTGAACCAGACCGATTTTTGAGAAAAATCGTGGCCCGGATGATAAACCTCGCGCTGTCTGGCGCGGGGTTTTTTCATGTATCTGCACGGTCCTTTTTGGCTATCTTTGCGAAAATCCACTATATGTTGTGGAAAATAGCCAGAAAATCAGCGAAAAACACAAGTCTGTCCCCGCTGGGACAGATTTTGCCGCGCTGTTTCAGCCGCGCGCGGCTTAGATTTTCTTCACAAACTCGGTCAGGATCACAATGCGCTGATCCTCAACCCGGCCTTCAATCTGGCCCGGATTATCGGCGACCAAGGAAATCCGCCGCACCGCTGTGCCACGCTTGGCGGTGAAATTCGCGCCCTTCACCACCAGATCCTTGATCAGCATGACGGAATCGCCCTGCGCCAGCACAACCCCATTGCTGTCGCGGTGCTCGACCACGCCCGCAACCTCGGTCCAGCCTTGCACCTCATCCGACAGCATCATGCCGTCGCGCACCTCGGCGGCCCAAGGTTGATCCAACTGTCCAAGTTTCCGCCAGACCGCCAGCTGCACCGCAGGTTCGGCAGACCAAGCGGCCCCCTCAAGACAACGCCAGTGCGCCGCATCGGCGGGCACCTCCTCGCGGCAGGTCGGGCAAAGCGCGATCTCGCCCGCAGGCGGCACATCAACCGCCGCCAGATCAGATGTCGCGCCACAAAATTCACACGCATTGCCCGCGCGGGCCAGAAGATCGGAAAGTGCCATGGGATATCCTTTGATTGCCTCTGCCCTATGCCCTGACGGCCGCGAAGACCAGCCTAAAGCACCCGCAGGCTTTCCCCCAGCCAAGGCCATTCCGCCTGCGCCGGGGCCACGATCTGCGCCGCAATCAACCCGCGCAACCGGCCAGCAATCTGGCGCGGCATCTCGCGCAACACGCCTTCGCGCGCCGACAGCGACAGCGTGCGCTGCAACGGTTCAAACGGCAGCGGCGCCACATCAATCGCGCCATGAAACCGCGCGGCATGATGCAACGCCAGCGGCGTCAGGATCGTCCACCCCTGCCCGCCCGCGACCATCGCCAAAATCGCGTGATAGCTGTCCAACTCGAACCGATGCGCCAGCCGCAGGTTTTGCCGCGCCAGATGGCCCGCTATTTGCCGCCCCATCACATGCCGCGCGGTGTATTGGATCAGCGGCAAATCGGTGTGGCTGCGGCCCTTGGGGGTGATGGCGAGGAAGGGTTCGGCCAGCAGCGGATGCACCTCCCGCCAGCCCTGATCGGCGGTGTCGGAATCGAGATCGGCGGCGACGACGATATCCAGCGAGCGGCTTTCAAGCTGGTCCAGCAGGCGGTGGCTGGCCCCGGTTTCAAGAAGGAATCGGCAGCCTTTGAGTTCCCCCGCCAAGGCTGACAGCAGGCTTGGCGTCACCTCGGCATCGAAATCTTCGATCATCCCCAGCCGCAGCGTGGTCAGGCCCGAAAGATCCGCCACGGCCAGATCAGCCCGCGCCTCGGCCTCGGCGTTCAGAATGGTTTGGGCATGGCGGCGAAACATCGCACCCGCAGGGGTCAGCCGCATCGGGCGGGCAGAGCGATCCAGCAGAACGGCGGCGAGGGCGGTTTCCAGCCCGGTCAACTGCTGACTGATCGCCGAGGGACTGACGCCCAGACGCTTTGCAGCCGCAGAAATCGCGCCCTCTTCGGCGACGGCAAGGAAAACCTCGATCCCCCAAAGCGTGACGCGACCTTGTTGTTCTGCCATCTAAAGTCTGGGCATTTACAGCTTCGACAGCTTCTTCTGAAGCTCGGCGAATTGCTTTTTGATCTCGGCCAGCTCCTCAGCCGGGTCCTGCGCCGCGTCTTCCTTGGCGGGCCCCGAAGCCCCCCAGCCCGGCACGCCGCCCATCATGGTTTTCATGAACGCTTCCTGTTGCTTTTTCATCAAATCAAACCCCGGCATCGACGTCAGCGGGTTTGGAATTGCGTTCATGTTTTCAATGACTTTTGTGGGACCATCGCGCAACATCTCAAAGCTGGCTGCCAGAAATTGCGGCACCACGGATTGGATATTGGAAGTATAGCTGCGCACAAGATCGGTCAGCACATTGGTGGGCAGCACAGTGTCGCCCTTGGATTCGTGTTCAGCCACAATCTGCAACAGATATTGCCGGGTCAGATCATCGCCCGATTTCAGATCAACAATCTGCACTTCGCGACCCGCGCGGATAAAACCTGCGATATCTTCCAATGTGACGTAATCAGAGGTCTCGGTGTTATAGAGACGGCGGCTCGCATAGCGCTTGATCAGCAGCGGCTTTGCAGGTTCGGCCATAGTTCTCTCCCCAAGATATTGCAGTGCAGAGAAAGTCTAGGCCAGCGCAGAATAAAAAGAAAGGGCGGGCTCAATGGCCCGCCCGATACTCATTACCTGCGCATCCCAAATCAGGGAGGAGATCAGAATGCGCGATCCTTGCGGATTACTTCGCAGCAGTTGCCGCGGTGGCTTTTTTGGTTGCAGCCGACACTTCGTCGGTGGCTTTTTTCACAACAGCCGAAGCTTCAGCCGAAACGTCTTTGCCAGCAGCCAGCATCAGCTCGACGGTTTCCATTTGGACTTTTTTCGCCACTTCCGCGAAAGCAGCCAGATTTTCCGAAGCCAGTTCAGCAGCAGCCGAAGCGAAATCGGTCACGGCCTTGGAGTAATCCGCAGGCTCTGACTTGGCTTTAGCAGCGCCCGACAGCTTGGAGATGGTCTCTTTTGCCCATTTGGACGAGATTTCGGTCGATTTTTCAGCAGCTTCCAAAGCCACTTTCGACAGTTTCTCGCCGAATGCGGCTTGGGTCTTGAATGCGTTCTGGAACGCCGAAGCGTCAACCGGGAACTTAGCCATCATGTCTTGCATGACTTTGGTGAAATCGTTGGCATTGGTCATTTTCATGCTCCTACTGGTTACACGGGGCAGCCCCGCTTTCCGATGAGCCAGATATAAATGCTGCAGTGCAGCATTGCAAGTGAATTTTCTGCAACGCAGCAATGACAGCGCCGCGAGGGCTTGCAGCTTAACCCTGTGAAAAGCTTCGCAGTCTCAACCTTTTGGAGAGTTTGGCTGCGCTGTCACATAACTGCCCGGCGCAGCGCATAGCACCGGATGGCCCGAATCACCCGGCACGCGCGCGTCAATCTGGTCGCCCGATTGCGCTGCAAGCCATGCCCCCCAGCGCGGCCACCAGCTGCCCTGATTGAACGTCGCGCTGGCCATCCAGGCATCTGGGTCTCCTGCCACCGGACCTGCGTTGGTGTAATGGCCGTATTTGCCCTTGGACGGTGGGTTGATGATGCCTGCGATATGGCCGGACTGTGAGACGATGAAGGTTTTATCGGCGGCCCCCATTTGCTGAAAGCCGTTAAAGCTGCCGCGCCAATGCGCGATATGGTCGGTCTCACATGCGATGGCGCAGACTGGGATCTGCACATCTTTCAGGCTGACATTATGGCCAAAGACTTTGTAAGCGCCATTGGCAAGGCCGTTGTCCTGGCAAAGCCCGCGCAGATATTCCATGGCCATCTTGCAGGGCAAATTGGTGCCATCGCCGTTCCAATACAAAAGGTCGAACGCCGGAGGTGCCTCGCCCAGCATGTAGCTTTTGATCGCGGGGCCATAGATCAGATCGTTGGAGCGCAGATAGCTGAAGGTGCGGCTCATGAAGGTTTTTGACAGGATGCCGTCGGCGTTGCTTTGACGCTCGATGCCGTCAAGGAAGTCATTGTCGAGGAACACCCCGACCTCGCCGGGATCAGAAAAGTCGGTGAGCATGGTGAAGAAGGTCGCCGATTTCACCGAAGTATCCCCGGCGCGGTGCAGATGCGACAGGGTCAGCGACAGCGTGGTGCCGGCGATGCAATAGCCGACCGCGTTGATTTGGGCTTCGCCTGTGATGCGGCGGACTTCGGCCATTGCGGTCAGATAGCCCTCGCGGATGTAATCATCCATGCCGATATCTGCATAAGAAGCGTCCGGGTTGACCCAAGAGACCACAAAAAGGGTAAAGCCTTGATCGACGATCCATTTAATCAGGCTGTTCTGCGGTTTCAGATCCATCACATAGAATTTGTTGATCCATGGCGGAAAGATCAGCAGCGGCGTTTGATAGACGGTTGCGGTGGTGGGGGCGTATTGGATCAGCTCTAGCATGCGGTTGCGGAACACCACAGAGCCCGGAGTGGTGGCGATGTTTTCGCCCAAAACGAAAGCCTCACGGTCGGCCAAGGTCACGGCCAATTCGCCGTTGTTGGCCTCTATATCTGCCACCAGATTTTCAAGGCCACGCACGAGGCTTTCGCCATCGGTCGCCACGGCCTTTTCCAGCGCATCGGGATTGGTGCCCAGAAAATTGGTCGGTGACAGCATATCGACGATTTGCTTGGTGAAATATTCGACCCGCTTTTTATCGCCGGGGTCGATCGAGTCCATCACGCCAATCGCATCCTGCACGGCTTCGGCGTTAAAGAGGTATTGCTGCTTGATGTAATTGAACGCGGGATGCGTGTCCCACAAGGGATTGGCAAAGCGGCGGTCTTTGGGGCCGGTGTCGGCGGGGGCGCGCAATTCGCCCGAGGCCAACGCGGTTTGCGCCTCGACATAATGCTTCATCGTGCGGCCCCAATAGGCGATCTGCTGCTCCAGCACTTTGCCGGGGTTTTGCATCATCGCGGCAAGGTAAGCGGCGGCGGCTTTCATGTAGATTTCCTGCCCCGGCGCCTGCACACCGGGGTCGGTGGCACGTTTGTTCGCCAAAGCCGCCATCAAACGCGTCGACAATGCTTCTATCTTGGCAAGATTGGCTGTCATCTTCTCCAATTTTGCACCGGCAGCATTGTCTTCAGTTGTCATGTTAATCTTTCGCCCCTATTCTTTCTGCTATGCAGCATAGCGCGCCCCTCCCGTGGGCCTCCGTGCAGATCGGGCCGGGGCCCTTCCCCGCCAAGGAGTCGTCATGAAGTATATGGCCACCTACGACCTTATGGAAACTATTCGTAACACCAATGAGTGGATGGGCGCCACCGCGCGCGCCATGGCGTCTTATCCGGCGTTTTCGATGACAATGAACCCGATGCTGAACGTGATGGCCGCTTGGGGTGAGGTAACAGAGCGCAGCTTTAGTCGCATGGTGGTCAAACCTGACTGGGGCATCCGCTCGATCCCCGGACCAGAGGCGCAGGATCATCTGGTCGATGTGGTGCCAGTTGTGGAACGCCCCTTTGGCAGCCTGATGCATTTCAAGGTGCGCCGCCGCGCCCCGATGGCGCGCAAGGTTTTGCTGGTGGCCCCGATGTCTGGCCATTACGCAACGCTGCTGCGGTCCACCGTAGCCAGCCTGTTGCAGGATGCCGATGTCTACATCACCGATTGGCACAATGCGCGCGATATTCCGGTGTCGGCGGGCAAGTTCGATATCGAGGATTACACGCTTTACCTTGTCGAGTTCATGCGCGCGCTGGGGCCTGACATTCATGTCATCGCCGTCTGCCAGCCAGCGCCTTTGACGCTGGCCGCCACGGCCTATCTTGCGGCGGAAGACCCGGATGCGCAGCCGCGCACGCTGACGCTGATCGGCGGGCCGATCGACCCCGATGCAGCAGCAACCGATGTGACCGACTTTGGCCGTCGCATCACCATGGGCCAGTTGGAGCAGATCGCCATTCAGCGGGTGGGCTTCAAATACAAAGGCGTCGGGCGTCTGGTTTATCCGGGGCTGTTGCAGCTGCAAAGCTTTATGTCGATGAACTCTGAGCGGCATAACAAGGCCTTTACCGATCAGATCATGAAGGTCGCGCAGGGTGAGGCTTCGGATCACGACGCGCATAATCGATTCTACGACGAATATCTGGCGGTGATGGATATGACCGCCGAATTCTATCTTTCGACCGTCGAGCGGATCTTCAAGAACCGCGAAATTGCCAAGAATGAATTCGTGGTCGCTGGCAAAAAGGTGGATATTGGCGCGATCACCCGCGTGGCGGTGATGACGGTTGAGGGTGAGAATGACGATATTTCCGCCCCCGGCCAATGCGTCGCGGCGCTGGATATGCTGACCGGCCTGCCTGCCGCCCAAAAGGCCCAGCATCTGGAGCCGGGTGCCGGACATTACGGGATTTTCGCGGGCAAAAGCTGGCGGATCAACATTCGGCCATTGGTTTTGAAGTTCATCGACGCCAATTCCGGCACTGCAAAAGTGACAAAACTGGCATCGGTCAAGGCGGCTAAATAAGCTGGTTTGGCGGGATGACGGGGCTTGCTGCCGCAGGCTTAGCTTTGGGATTTCGGTGGCGAAAACTGTCCCCGCGGGGACAGGGGCGCAAATCTGTCCCCGCGGGGACAGGCGTGTAAATCTGTCCCCGCTGGGACAAATTTATACAGGTTGTGATTTTGCGCCGTGGGCATACCCTATCTAGGGTGCGCGGTGGTATCTGCTTCGGTTTAGCGCCCCATCTTAGCGCAGCATCATGGGGCCGGCCAGAAAAGCGGCGATGGCTTCGGAGACCGCCTCGGGCTGCTCCAGGCTTGCCAGATGGCCTGCACCTTCGATCACCAACAGCTTGCCATAGGGCATCAGATTGGCGGTAAATTCCTGCCTGCGCATCGGCACCAGAGTGTCGGATTCGCCTGCAATCACCAGCACCGGCAGCTTGACCCGGCGCATGGTTTTCTGCTGATCGGGCCGGCGTTGCAGGGCGCGCGATTGCCGGATGAACACGCCTTCGCCCAAACCCAGCGCCATATCCTGCACCAAGGCCATGATTTCGTCGCGCCAAGGTGCCTCGACGATGGCGGCGGCGGGGATCTCTTGTCGCATCGCCTCGGCCAGACGGCCCGATTTCGCGGCAACGATGCGGGCTTCGCGGGCGGCGGCGGTCTGCGGCGGCTCGGCCAACGGATCGGTCGCCATCAGCACCACACGGCTGACGCGGTCTGGGATGCGGCGGATCAGATCAAGCGCGATATCGCCGCCAAGGCCATGGCCCAACAGGGCAAATTTCTCGGGCAGACCGGGCAGGATGGCTTCGGACATCTGCTCGACCGTCTCGCCCTTGGTCGGAAGTGCGATCTGCATGGCGCGGTCGGCGCCCAGTTGCACCATCTGCGGCAGGAACAGCCGGGCATCGGCCATCAGGCCGGGGATCAGCACCAAAGGCTCGGCGAAGGCCATCAGGCGGACCCTTTCAGCACATCCGTGATCGCATCGGTGATCAGCGCCAGACAGGCCGGGGTGGAAAAGCGGTGATCGGCGGCTTTCACCAAGGTCAGGCGGATATCCGGGCCATTGGCGTGATTAAGCAGCCGCAGGGCGACGGCGGGCGGCACGTCGATATCGGCGGTGCCTTGCAGCAGCCGCGTCGGGAACGGCAGGTTCAGGGGGGTGCGCAGCACCAGTTGAGTGCGGCCCTCTTCGATCAGGCGGCGGGTGATGATATAGGGGCTGTCGGCGTAGTCTGACGGTAAAGCGATCTGGCCTTTGTCAATGATTTCAGCGCGTTGCGCGTCAGTGAAATCGGCCCACATGCTGTCTTCGGTGAAATCCGGCGCTGCAGCAATGCCAACCAGGCCCGCGATCCGCTGTGGCATCGCGCGGGCCAGCAGCAAAGAAATCCACCCGCCCATCGAGGAGCCAACCAGCACCAGCGGGCCGGTGGTGGCAGCCTCGATCACCGCGCGCGCATCCTCAAACCAATCGCCAATCGCGCCATCAAGGAAATCGCCCGACGACACGCCATGCCCGGAATAATCAAGCCGCAGAAAGGCGCGGCCCGCAGCCTTGGCCCAATCTTGCAGATACACCGCCTTGGTGCCGGACATATCCGATTTGAAGCCGCCCAGAAACACCACGCAAGGCCCCCCATCCTGATCAGGGCGGCCCGGCGTGACATGATAGGCGATGCGGCGGCCTTGCGGCGTGGTGATGTGATGCGGTTCGGTCATTCTGCCTCGCTTTTTGGCCACCTTAGCCGCCTGCGGTTGACAACACCACGCACCATAGGCAAAACCCCGCCCACATAACCCGCAACCGGGCGTTTCGTAGGCGCCAAAACGACGAGGAGGACTGCATGTCCCAGATTTCCCTGACTTTCCCCGATGGCAATAAGCGCGATTTCGCAAGCGGCGTCACGGCGGGCGAAGTGGCGGCGAGCATCTCGACCAGTCTGGCCAAAAAGGCGATCAGCGCCACGGTCAACGGCGCGCATTACGATCTGCAATGGCCGATCCATGGCGACGCCAGCATCGCCATCCACACGCTCGCCGATGATGCGCAAGCGCTGGAACTGATCCGCCACGATGCAGCCCATATCATGGCGCGCGCGGTGCAGGAAATCTGGCCGGATGTGAAGGTCACCATCGGCCCGGTCCGCGATTACGGCTGGTTTTACGATTTCGACCGGGCAGAGCCGTTCACGCCCGAAGACCTTGGCGCGATCGAGGCGAAGATGAAGCAGATCATCAACGCCCGCGATCCGGTGAAAACCGAAGTCTGGGACCGCGCCCGTGCGATCAAATTCTACGAAGACAAGAACGAACCCTTCAAGGTCGAACTGATCAACCGCATCCCCGAAGGTGAAGACCTGCGGATGTATTGGCATGGGCCTTGGCAGGATTTCTGCCGCGGGCCGCATTTCGCCCATACAGGACAAGTCCCGGCTGATGCGTTCAAGCTGACGCATGTGGCAGGGGCCTATTGGCTGGGCGATGCCAGCCGTCCGATGTTGCAACGCATCTACGGCCTTGCCTTCAAGAACCGCGATGACCTCAAGGCCCATATGACCATGCTGGAAGAGGCCGCGAAACGCGACCACCGCAAGCTGGGCCGCGAGATGGATCTGTTCCACATTCAGGACGAAGCGCCGGGGATGGTGTTCTGGCACCCGCATGGCTGGACGGTGTATCGCCAGTTGGAAGATTACATGCGCGGTCGCCAAAAGGCGGCTGGCTACAAGGAAATCAAGACGCCGCAAGTGGTTGACCGCATCCTGTGGGAGAAATCCGGCCATTGGGAAGCCTACCGCGAGAATATGTTCATCGTCGAGGTTGACGAAGAAGGCGCCAAGGAAAAGCGCATCAACGCGCTGAAACCGATGAACTGCCCCTGCCATGTGCAGATCTTTAACCAAGGCCTGAAATCCTACCGTGACCTGCCCTTGCGGCTGGCCGAGTTCGGCTCTTGCCACCGCTACGAAAGCTCTGGCTCGATGCACGGGCTGATGCGGGTGCGCGGTTTCACGCAGGATGATGCGCATATCTTCTGCACCGAAGATCAGATCGAATCCGAATGTGCCGCCTTCATCGCGCTGCTGTCCTCGGTCTACAAAGACCTTGGCTTTGAGAAATTCGACATCAAACTTTCTACCCGCCCCGAGGTCCGCATCGGCTCGGATGAGACATGGGACAAGGTCGAGGGCGCTTTGACCAGCGCCATCGAAAATCTCGGCCTGCCCTATGAGATCAACGCAGGTGATGGTGCGTTCTACGGCCCGAAGCTGGATTTCAAACTGACTGATGCGATTGGCCGCGAATGGCAGTGTGGCACCTTCCAGGTCGACCCCAACCTGCCCAATCGGCTGGATGCGGAATATGTCGGCGAAGATGGCGCGAAACACCGCCCCTATATGCTGCACCGCGCGATCCTCGGCTCGTTCGAGCGTTTCATCGGTATCCTGATCGAAAACTATGCCGGCAAACTGCCGTTCTGGCTGGCCCCGCGTCAGGTGGTGGTGGCCTCAATCGTCTCGGATGCCGACCCGTTCGTGCACGAGATCACCAATGCGCTGATCAAGGCGGGCGTGCGGGCCGAGGCCGACACCCGCAATGAGAAAATCAACTACAAGGTGCGCGAACATTCTGTCGGCAAAGTGCCGGTGATCCTCGCCATCGGCATGAAAGAGGTCGAAGATCGCACGGTGTCCGTGCGCCGCTTGGGCGACAACCGCACCGAAACGCTGACCTTAGAGCAAGCTTTGGCCGAGTTTGGCTTTGCCGCCCTACCGCCATCCGGGGACTGACCTGCGCAGGTTCACATTGGCCTAAATATTCCCGCCGGAGGCATCTGCGCTTGCCGCGTATGCCTCCGGCGACCAGACTGAGACCATTCCGTTTGTGTCTTTGAACAAAAGCAAATCCTTCCCCGGCAGCGCCGCTTCGGTGGGCTCGATGCCCGCCGAGGCGGCCCTTGGTCAGTGGCTGTCAGGCTGGCGCGCGGCCAAGGCCAGCACGCCGCCAAGGCCACACATCGCAATCGGGAACATCGTGAAGACGTTGAAACCGAAGGCAACATAGATGCCGATGGCTGCAGCCAGCAGCAGAATCCCGGCGGGGACATTCTGCGACCGCGCCATCGCCGCGCCGCCAATCGCCAGGATCGGAGCCAGAAAACTGGCCAGTTTGATCATTGCCGGATGATCGACTTGGGTGCCAAAATCACCGATTGCCCCATTTCGCGCCACAAATTCCGTATAGCCATAGCCGAAAAACCCAACAATCATGGCTAAAACGCCGCCAATCAGGCCTAAAGTCAGTGCTGCGTTTCTCACCCGAATCTCCGTGCTTGATTTTCAATTTAGGTTTGGCATGATTTGCGCAGTGACGACAGACTTTCTGAACGCCTGCTTGGCCCGGAAGACCTGGATTGCACGGCCCGCGGTAATGTCGCCTCGGGAGGGTTGAGATAGGAGAGACGGCATGCCAACCGGCACCGTAAAATGGTTCAACAGCACAAAGGGCTACGGCTTTATCGCGCCCGATGATGGTGGGAAAGACATCTTCGTTCACATCTCGGCAGTCGAGCGCGCCGGGTTGAAGGGCCTGAATGACAACCAGAAAATCGGCTTCGAGCTGCAATCTGGCCGTGACGGCAAAGAATCCGCAGGCGATCTGCGCTTGCTTTAAAGTTTGAAAGCGGCCCCTTTGCCGGGGCCGCTTTTCAGGCGCAGGCCATTTTCTGGCCCAAGATCTTTTGTGGTTTGCCGTCTTTTGTGGTTCGCCGTCTTTTGCGGTTCGGCGACTTTCAGGTTCAACGTCTTTTGCGGTTCGGCGTCTGGACGCCAAAAGCTTACAGCAAAGCCGCCTGCACGGCATCGTCCCAGCCAAGATAGAACTTGCCATCCGCATCAATCACTGGCCGTTTCATCACGGCAGGCTGCGCTGCGATCTGCGCCTCGGGATCAGAGGCTTTCAGAAAATCATTAAAGCCGCGATAGGTGGTGGATTGCTTGTTGACCGCGCGGTCACCAAATTCCATCACGATCTTGTCGATCTCGGACTCGCTGAGGGGTTGTGCGCGCACATCACGAAAGGTCACGGATTTGCCCGCAGCCTCCAGCGCTTTCAGGGCTTTCTTGCAGGTGTCGCAGGTAGAGATGCCGTAAAGGATCATTGCAGGCCTTTGAATATCAACTTGGTCAGATACACCCCGCCCCATGCCGAGATGCCGGTCAGGATTGAGCCCCAGATCACATCGGTTGCGACCATTTCTGGGCTCCATGCTTTCATAATCGCGTAGCTGGTGAATTCATAGGTGCCGTAGGCCATCGCCCCCAGAATTGCCGCCGGAAGCAGCACCGGGCTGTCATCTTTCAGACCGGGGACCGAGACCAGATACAAAAGACCCGCGACATAGGCTGCGTAGAACGCGGCGGCGGGCAGGTAGCGGATGTCGGTCAGCAGCTGGTCGCCCAGATAGCGGCGGAACATCGGCTGCATGTGCAGGGTCAGCATCACCGCATCAAGGATCAGAAAGATCAGCGCCGTAAGGATATAGAGGGTGATGATTTGCATGGAACTCTCCTTTGGGTAACCAAGGTAGGGTAGCGGTCGCATTTGGCGAGGGATATTTGAACGCGCGGCGTGGTTTGAATTTTTCGTTCTTATTTATCAAAGGCTTGCTGCGTTTATTTTCCTGCGCATCACGCCTTGGTGGTGAAGATCCGCTGCATTCCTCGGTTCAGGCGCGGCAGATACCATGCCTCCCAGCGCAGCACGGGATAGGCAAAGACGATGGCAAAGGCCCAAGTGGCGGCAAAGCTTGTGGCAAGCTGGATCTGCGGCCCATAGGGTGCGGTCTGGCTGTAGGCAAAGCTCGCCAGCGTCAAAATCCCGATCGTATGGCTGATGTAGAGCGGGAACGACCACCGCCCCAGAAACTGCCCGAAATCGCCCGTCAGCAGGCGCGGGCTTGCCCCCGGCGTGGTGACGCCCCAGACCAGCAGCGCGGCCCCCAGCATGGCTTGGCCGACGACTGGCGCACCAAGCAGCATCAGCCCCAAAATGCTGCACACAATTGCGGCACCTTTGGGCAAAAACCTTTGTCTGACATAGGCATAAGCGATCAATGCGCCGATTGTGAAGCTCCAACCCAGTTGCTTTGGGATCGCCAGATTGATCGCCACCAGCGCCAGCGCCAACAGCAGGCCGACCACAAGGCGCAGTGGGCGGACGGGCCTGCCTGTCAGCAGATACCCCACCACAAAAGCCGCACACAGCGCCAGCAAACTGCCGTAAAACTCTGCCACCATTGTCCACAGATTGGTGTTGAACTGCAGCGTGCGGAATTTCAGAAACATCCTGACGCTTTCCTTGGCAGCCCGCACCAAACTGGGTGCATGGCTTTGATCGCTATAGGCAAATTGCGCCAGCCAGTCCGAGCCGCTGATCGCCGCCGCCGCGCCATTGCCGTTCAGCTGCAGCACAAGCGCCAGATAACCCAGCAAAACCCCATAAGCCGCAGCGGGCCACAGCCGTGGCAGGCGCTTGACGGCGGCCATCAGCAAGATGCGCGGATCGGTTGTCTGGTAGAATTTCAGCGTCAGCACAAAGCCCGACAGCACAAAGAACACATAGACCGCAGCGGTGCCGTTCAGCAACCAGCCGAAAGTATAGGCCACCACGCCGTCAGACATATTGGCCTTCAACCCCGGCAAAAAGCCCAGCGCGAAATGGTGCAGCACCACGATCACACAGGCATAACCGCGCAGACCTTCTAGCGCGCGCAGGCCGGGTGCCCGTAATTCGGAAGTGCGTAGGTCGGGGGTGCGTGGTTCTGGGGTGCGTAATTCGGGGGCACGCAAAGGTGGCGCGATGGCGCGGTCGGCAGGCAAGGTGGACGGCACGCACATATACTCCGAACTTCACGGCTGCATTACATCACGGCTTTGTGCAATCTGCACAGCGAAAACCGCCATCTTATTGCGGCATTGCGGTGAAGCTCAGCGGCTTGTGGCGAAAAGCTGCAGCGCGGGCGTCAAAATCGTGTCAGATAGATCGGCGATGTGGGTGGAATTGTGAGGCTGGATGATTGATGCGAAACTTCTGCCGTTGCAACGGCGGCTGCTGGCGGCCCCGGCGCGCTGGCTGGGGGCGCGGATGACAGCGGATCAGATCTCTGTTCTGGGGTTTGGCTTGGGCGCGCTGACGGTGCCAGCCTTGGCGGCAGAGTGCTTTGGGATCGCGTTGATTTTGCTGGTTTTGAACCGGCTGGCGGATGGTTTGGATGGGGCGGTGGCGCGGATCAAGGGGGCGACGGATCGCGGCGCATTTCTGGATATTGGCCTTGATTTCGTGTTCTACGCGCTGTTTCCCTTAGGCTTTGCGCTGGCGGATCCGGGCCAGAACGCGCTGCCTGCGGCTGTGCTGATCAGCAGCTTTGTCGGCACCGGATCGTCGTTTCTGGCCTTTGCCAGCATTGCTGCCAAGCGTCGCCAAGTGGCAATATCCTTTCCGAACAAGGGGATTTACTATTTGGGCGGCTTGACAGAAGGCTTTGAAACCATTGCTATCTTTGCAGCCATGGCGCTGTTTCCGGCATGGTTTGCCATTCTGGCCTACAGCTTTGCCGCCCTGTGTTGCATCTCGACGCTGCTGCGTTGGCGGCAGGGTTGGCTTGCCTTTGCCGACTGAAAGACAATCTTAATCTCTCTGCCATAGCTTAATTCTGAACATCGGAGCCACCATGAGATTTCCGCTTTTTGCCGCCCTTTCGCTGCTGCTCGCCACCCCGGCGATGGCAGATTGGTCGCAAACCTTGGCAGAGGCCAAAGGCCAGACGGTCTATTTCAACGCTTGGGGCGGCGATGCACGCACCAACGCTTTTATTGCTTGGGTCAGCACGCAAACCGAAGCGCAGTTTGGCGTCAAGGTGGAACAGGTCAAGCTGACAGATACCGCCGAGGCGGTGACGCGGGTGGTGGCGGAAAAGGCCGCGGGGCAGGATCAGGGCGGCTCGGTCGATATGATATGGATCAACGGGCCGAATTTTCTGGCGATGAAGGAACAGGGGCTGCTGCACGGGCCGTTTGTCGCGAGCTTGCCCAATGCGCAATATTTGGATCTGGGGCCTGCCTCGGCAGCCACGGTCGATTTTACCGTGCCGGTCGACGGCATGGAAAGCCCGTGGCGGCTGGCCAAGTTCGTGTTCAGCTATGACAGCGCCAAAGTCAGCGAAACCCCTGAGACTATGGCAGGATTTGTCGATTGGGCCGCAGCGCACAAAGGGCGGATGACGCATCCCGATCCGTCAAATTTCATCGGAGCGACATTTCTGAAACAGACGCTGATCGAACTCGCGCCGGATCCTGCCGCCTTGCAACAGCCGGTGACGGATGCGGCCTTTGCTGCGGCAACCGCACCGCTTTGGGCATGGTATGACGCCTTGCGCCCCAATCTGTGGCAAGCCGGTGCCAGCTTTCCAGCCAGCGCCGAGGTGCAGGATCAGATGCTGAACGATGGCGAGGTTGATATCTCGATGTCGTTCGATCCGGCCTCGACCGCGGCTGCGATCAAGGCGGGCAGTCTGCCGGATACCGCGCGGGTGTTCGTGCCAAAGGCGGGCAGCATCGGCAACATCAGCTTTGTGGCGATCCCGTATAATGCCGCGCATCAGGCGGGGGCGGAGGTGGTTGCGAACTTCCTGCTTGACCCCGCAACCCAAGCCCATATGCAGAATATTGAGGTTTTAGGCTCGTTTGCGGTGTTGGATGCGGGCAAACTGGATGCGGCAGCGCAGGCCGAATTTGCGGCTTTGCCAACCGCGCCCGCCCTGCCCGCTTTGGCCGATCTGGGGCCGGTGTTGTTGGAACCACATGCCAGCTGGATGACCCGACTTGTCGCAGAATGGGCACAACGCTACACCAAATGAGCCGGGGCCGGGCCTTGCGCGGGCTGGTGCTGGGCGTGGTCGGGCTGGGCCTGATCGCGCCGATCGCGCTGGGGCTGGGGCAAAGCCTGCAGGCGGCGTTTGGGATTTTGCCTGCCCTGGACCTGCGCGTCTGGTCGCTGGAGCCGTGGCGGATGCTGCTGGCGCAGCCGGGCTTTGGCAGCAGTCTGCAGCTAAGTCTGCTGACAGGGCTGGGATCGACGCTGATCGCGCTGGTTCTGGCGTTGGGGTTTTGCGCGGCGGGATCTTTTGGAAGGGGGCCGGGGCGGCTGCGCTGGCTGGCACCGTTTCTGGCGGTGCCGCATGCGGCGATGGCGGTGGGATTGGCGTTTGTGCTTGCGCCCTCGGGCTGGATCGCGCGCGGCTTGGCGCTGGCGTTCGGCTGGAACCGCCCGCCCGATATTGCCAGCGTGCATGACGCTTGGGGCTTGGCGCTGATGCTGGGGCTGGTGGTGAAAGAGCTGCCGTTTTTGCTGTTGGTGATCGCCTCGGGGCTGGCACAACTGCCCGTGGCGCGGCAGATCGCGGCGGGGCGGGCGTTGGGCTATGGGCCGGGAGTGGCGTGGATCAAGCTGATCTTGCCGCAGCTGTGGCCGTTGATCCGGCTGCCGGTCTGGGTGGTGCTGGCTTACGGTTTGTCGGTGGTCGATATGGCGATCATTCTGGGGCCGTCGAACCCGCCCAGTCTGGCGGTGGCGGTGGTGCGGCTGTTCAGCCAGCCGGATCTGGCGATGATTCTGCCCGCCTCTGCCGGGGCAATGCTGCAAGCGGCGCTGGTGGTGGTGTGTATCGCGGCGCTGTGGGGGGCGGAAGCGGCGTTGCGTCTGCTGGGGCGTTGGTGGGTGCCGCGCGGCGGGCGGGGAATGTCTTGGGCGCCGGGGCTGCGGCTGGCGTCGGGCGCGGTTTGGGCGCTGATGGCGCTGGCCAGTCTGGCGCTTGTGTCGCTGCTGCTGTGGTCGCTCGCGTGGCGGTGGAGCTTTCCGCTGATCTGGCCGGAAAGCTGGTCGGCGGCGGCTTGGGCGTCACCCTCGGCCACATGGGGCGCGGCTTTGTACAATACCGTGATACTGGCGGCGGCAAGCACCGCTGTCTCGCTGGCCTTGGCAGTGCTTTGGCTGGAGGCTGAGGCCGATCTGCCGCGCGCGCCTTGGGCCGAGGCGCTGATCTATCTGCCGCTGTTGATGCCGCAGATCGGCTTTCTATACGGGCTGAACGTGTGGTTTTTGCGGGCTGGCCTGTCGGGCGGTTATCTGGCGGTGATCTGGGCGCAGGCGCTGCTGGTGTTTCCCTATGTGATGATCACGCTGTCAGAACCGTGGCGCAGTGTGGATCCGCGCTTGTTGCGGGTGGCTGCGGCTTTGGGTGCCGGGCGCTGGCGGCGGTTGCTTGGCCTGCGGCTGCCGATCCTGCTGCGCCCGATCCTGACGGCGGCGGCCATTGGCGTCGCGGTGTCGGTGGCGCAATATCTGCCAACCTTGTTCATGGGCGCGGGGCGGATCGCCACGCTGACGACCGAGGCGGTGACGCTGGCTTCGGGGGCGGATCGACGTGTGGTCGGGGTATACGCCAGCCTGCAAGCCGCCCTGCCCTTTGCGGCCTATGCAGCGGCGGCTTTGCTGCCGATGTGGTGGCATCGCAACCGCCGCGATCTGCGAGGGGGTGGAGTTTGAGCCTTGAGTTGATTGGGTTTTCGGTAAGCCATGCAGGCAAGCCCATGTTCGCGCCGATAACCCTGCGGGTTGCAGCAGGCGGGGTGGCTGTGGTGATGGGGCCGTCGGGGGTGGGGAAATCCACGCTGCTCGACGGCATCGGCGGCCATTTGGCGCATGGGTTTTTGGCGCAGGGGCGGGTCTTGATTGCGGACCGCGATGTCACCGCTTTGCCCGCCGAGACCCGGCGGATCGGGGTGATGTTTCAGGATGCGCTGCTGTTTCCGCATCTGTCGGTCGGCGACAATCTGGCCTTTGGCTTGACCCCGACCCTGCGGGGGCGGTCGCAGCGTCGCGCCGCGGTCGAGGCCGCTTTGGCGCAAGCGGGATTGGCGGGGATGTATCTGCGCGACCCTGCCACGCTGTCAGGCGGGCAGCGCGCCCGTGCGGCGCTGATGCGGACGCTGTTGGCAGAACCGCAAGCGCTGCTGCTGGATGAGCCGTTTTCAAAGCTGGATGCCAGCTTGCGGGCCGAGATGCGGCAGTTTGTGTTCGACCACGCGCGCGCACGCGGCATTGCCGTGTTGATGGTGACGCATGACCCCGAGGATGCGACTGCGGCGGGCGGGATCGTGGTGGAGCTGTAGGGGTGATCTGGCACAGCCTTGGGGTTTCACAACCCCCGGCCCCCGTGAGATATTTGCGCACAGAGGATGATAATTTTAGATAGATTGCAGCAGGTTAACGCCGCAGGTATTCGGTGGCGATGCAAGCGGGCGCATCCGTGCGCAAAGGGATGGCCGGGCTTTGCTGCCAGTGTTTCGCATCAAACTCGGGGAAAAACGCGTCAGCATCGGTGATGTCGAGCGCGACTTCCGTGATCAGCAGGCGGTCGGCGCGCGGCAAAAGAGCAGCATAAATGCCAGCGCCACCGATGCCATAAACGCGCGCGTAGCCCTGCGCATGGGCGAAATCCAAAGCAGCTTCGGGTGTGGCAAAGACGTGCTCGGCCAAGGTCGGATCCGAGGATACCACGCAATTCAGGCGGTTTTTCAACGGCTTGAATGGCAGGCTTTCCCACGTCTTGCGCCCCATGATGATCGCACCCCCGGTGGTTTCGCGCTGGAAAAATGCCAGATCCTCGGGCGCGTGCCACGGGATTTGGTTGTCTTTACCTATGGCGCCATTGCGGGCGCGCGCGACGATCAGGCTTAACATCAGATCCCTCTTTTACACAGCCACGGGGGCTTTGATCGCGGGGTCGGGATCATAGTTCAGCACCTCAAAATCCTCATATTTGAAATCGAAGATCGAGCTGACCTGCCGCTTGATCCGCAGCCGCGGCGCAGGTTTCGGCCTGCGCGAAAGTTGCAGCTGCACCTGATCCAGATGGTTGGAATAGATATGCGCATCGCCCATCGTGTGGATGAAATCGCCCGGCTCGTAGCCCGTGACTTGCGCGAGCATGGTTTGCAGCAGCGCATAGGAGGCGATGTTGAACGGCACGCCAAGGAACATATCGGCCGAGCGCTGATAGAGTTGCAGATGCAACTTGCGCCCGGCGATGCGGACTTGCCATAACGTATGGCAGGGCGGCAGCGCCATATTCGGCACCTCGCCCGGGTTCCAGGCCGAGACGATCAAGCGGCGACTGTCGGGGGTTTTGCGAATGGCGTCCACCAGATCGGCGATTTGATCCACGCTGTCGGCATAGAAAAGCGGGCGGCCCGCCGCATCGTCACCAGCTGGGGTCAGTTTCGGAAACCGCCGCCATTGCGCGCCGTAAACCGGGCCAAGATCCCCATTGGAATCAGCCCATTCATCCCAGATGCCGACGCCATTGGCCTTGAGATAGCCGATATTTGTGTCGCCGTTCAGGAACCAAAGAAGCTCGTGGATGATGGATTTCAGATGCAGTTTCTTGGTGGTGACCAAGGGAAAACCCATCGACAGATCATAGCGGCTTTGCAGGCCAAAATGCGAAATCGTGCCCGTGCCGGTGCGATCGGTCGAGCTCTGGCCCTCGGCCAGCACGGTGCGCAATGCGTCAAGGTAGGTCTGCACGTCGGGGCTCCGCCAGCTGAAAATTCAGGATTTGCGCCACCGATGACAACCCATTGTCGGCGCCCTGATTTGATTGTCTACATATAGACAGGTTCACCCTGCCGCGCCAAGGCCGAAGCTGTGCGCTTGCCCCAAATGGGGGTGATGCGAGGCGAACACAGGGCTGAAAGATCAAAGCAGGAAAACGAATCCGCTTTGACTTTCAAGGGTTTTGCACGCAAAGTTGATGTGATTTTACTTAGGGTGGTCCAGCATATGAAACCGTATTTTATCCTGTTGGCGGCCGCGCTGACCTTGGCTGCTTGTGGTGGAAATCCGTTTTTGGCCGATCCCGAAGTGCCTGTTGATCCACCTGTTGATCCAGAGGTTCCCGTTGATACGCCAGATCCGGGCACCGGCGTTATCGTGCCAGCCTCGGTGAAAAAGAACATGCAGTCGGCCAGCCTTTCGACTTATGCGCCGGGCGATGCGACGATCAATGTGCAAATGAGCGCGCAAGATGCGGCGGCTTTGCGCGCGACTTACCAGCGCAACGCGGCTTTTGATGTTGGCGGCTATCAAGCCTATACCTATCAGGAAACCACCTCGAACCGCTATGTTGTGGCACTGGTTGCCACTGCGGGCGATGCAAGAGGTTTGATTGCCGTCGAGGCTGGGCAGTTTGCCAATTATCACGGTGGCGGCATTTTCTCGCGCGCGGATGTGTTTACGGTGCCGGTGGGCGATGTCGGGGCGCAGAACAAGTTCAATTATTCTGGCACTTATGCCGGGCTTTTGAACTTTGGGCAAAACCCAGGATCGGGGCCGGGCGGCGACCTTGACCCGGTACGGTCCTATCGCACCACGGGCCGCATGCTGGTCACCGCGGATTTCAACGAAATGACGGTTTCGGGGGGTGTTGATCAACGCCGGATCGTCGATACCAATACAGCCTTGGCGACACAGTTCCTGTTCGAGTCAAATCTGATCGACTCGGCTGGTAACTTTAATGGCAGAACCCAGCGGTTGGACGTTGACCCCGATACGCTGCAAGGCACGCTTTCGGATTCCGGCAGCTATGCGGGCACGTTCTCGGGCACTGATGCGTCAGAAATTGCGATGCTTCTGGTATTCCAGCCGATAAGCGATAGTGCCGAGGCGATGGAACACGGGCTGTTCGTGTCATCAAACTGCGAACTGGTTGGTGGGCCGGCGTGTCCCTGACGAGTCGTGCCTTGACCATGTGGCCACGAAGGGCTGCTTGGGTCGGCGCGGTTTGGATTGCCTTGCTGGGCGCGTGGCTTGGCGAAGGTGCCAAAGCGGAGCCGGGCGGTGATGTGACCATGCAAGTGACGCCACGGGCTGCACGGGTGCTGGTGGCGCAGGCAATCTCGCGCGGCAATCCAGAACTTGCGGTGCGTATTGCGCGGCAAGTGTTGGCGGCCAATCCGAATGATATCGAAGCGCAGGTGCTGCTGGCAGCGGCACTGTCGCGGTCGGGCCAAACTGCCCTTGCAGAAACCACGGGCAAGCGCGCGTTCCGTGCCACCAAAGATCGGCCGTGGAAATTTCAGGCCGCATTTCTGACCGCCGAGGCGTTGGCATCGCAGGATCGCCTTATTGCCGCGAAATGGTGGTTGCGCCGGGCCGACAGCTACCGGACAGCCCCAACGGACATGGACTTGCTGCGGCGCGGCTTCGCGACATTGGAGCAGCGCATGCCGCTGAAATTCAGCGTGAGTCTGGCTGCCGGGCCAAGCAACAACGTCAACGGCGGCAGTCTGCACGAGTCATTTGATTTCTACGGCATCCCGATCCCAATTGAGCAGGCCTTGCCGGGTTATACAGCCGTCGCCGCTGGCACTTTGTCCTACCGATTGCAGAACAATGCGACATCCACCGTCAATGGCTTTGTCAAACTGCGGCGGCGTGAAGTTTGGCTGTCGCACAAAGCCCGCAAGCTGCAACCCTTGGCGAATGCGTCGGATTACTCGAACAATGGCCTCGATCTTGGCATCTCTGGGCAAGTGCGGACCTCGCAAACGCTTGGACTGACCTATGCGGCGCAGGTTGGGCGGCAATGGTATAGCTTTGGGCGGCAAAGCGAGGTGCAGCGCCTGCAATTCGGGCTGGCAAAACTGATCTCGCCGCAGCAAGTAGCGCGGTTGGATCTGACCGCCGAGGCGGTGCAATCGCCTGCGACACCGCGCAACAATTCGGTCCGGCTGGCGGCAGAGGCCTCTTTGGGCATGGCACTGGGCAAAGGGCGGCTGACGGGAATTATCGGGCTTTCGCAGTTGGATGCCGCAGCGCCGGGGCTGCCTTATCGCGGAATTTCCCTTGGGCTAGAGGCACAGCCAGCCGACTTAGTGCAAGGTCTGGATCTGCAGTTTTTCGCATCGGTCGAGGCCAAGGATTACTGGAAGGCCCAATTGGATAACCCTGATCTGGTGCTTGAGGCCGGGGCCACGGCCAGCTTTAGCAATATGTCGCTTTTGGGCTTTCGCCCCACCGCCACCGTGTCGGCAACGCGCTCTGTTTCCGATTTGGTGATCCGCGATTCGATGAATTTGGGCTTGTCTGTCGGCATCCGCTCATCGTTCTGAAGTGACCGCGCCCCCTCGCCTTTTCGCAATCGCCTGCTAAGTTCGCCAGCAGGAAAAAGGAGACTGCGATGACAATTCGGTATTTGCACACCATGGTCCGGGTGCTGGATCTGGACGCCTCTTTGGCGTTCTACAAGCTGCTGGGGCTAGAGGAAACGCGGCGGATCGACAATGATAAGGGGCGGTTTTCGCTGATCTTTCTGGCACCTCCGGGGCAGCCGGAATGTCCGGTTGAGCTGACCTATAACTGGGATGGCGATACCGGTCTGCCATCGGATTCGCGGCATTTCGGGCATCTGGCCTATGAGGTTGATGATATTTACGCCACCTGCGCCGCGTTGCAGGCCAAGGGCGTGCTGATCAACCGGCCGCCGCGCGATGGCCATATGGCGTTTGTACGTTCACCCGACAATATCTCGATCGAGATTTTGCAAAAGGGCGCTGCGCTGGCGCCTGCCGAGCCTTGGGCGAGCATGGGCAACACCGGCAGCTGGTAAGATCCGGGCGATAAACCTCGGATGGGGGCGCGGGTTTATATCTGCGCCTCTGGCGGGGATATTGAGACCAGTGTGAATTTACACAGACCAAAGACTGTAGGCGTCTGGTCCAAAGATTTTGGTCTCGCGCAGGGTCAGGCGCGGGGCGTCTTTCAGGGCGGCAAGGTTCAGGGCGGCAAGACTGGCCTGACCGTCAGCACCGATCAGCGCGCCAGCTGTGAACAATGCCAGATCATCGACCAGTTTGGCGCGGATCAGGCTGGCCGCCAAAGTGCCGCCACCTTCGCAGAAAATCCGGGTCAGGCCTTGCGCGGCAAGCCTCTGCAGCGCAGCGCGCGGATCTAGGTGATTGTTTTCGCAGGCCGATTCCAGAAGGATCGCGCCCTGCCCTGCCCATGCGTCGCGGGCCTGCGCCGGGGCATCGGGGCCATGGATCAGCCATATCGGATGGGTTTTGGCACTGCGCCCCAAGCGGCTGTCGGGGTTGTGTGAGAGATGGGTGTCCATCACGATGCGCAGCGGTTGGTGGCCCGCCCCCAGATCACGCACCGTCAGATCGGGGTCATCGGCGCGCGCGGTGCCTGAGCCGATCATCACCGCATCATGGTTCAACCGCATCGCATGGGTGGCGCGGCGTGCGCTGGCCCCGGTGATCCAACGCGATTCGCCGCTGGCGGTGGCGATCCGGCCATCCAGCGTGGTGGCGAGTTTCAGCGTGACAAAGGGCAGACCTGCGCGCACGCGCTTCAGAAAGCCCGCATTGGCGCGGATGGCTTCGGCGTGCATAACATTTTCAATGACTTCGACCCCCGCCCCGCGCAGGATCGCATGACCCTGACCGCTGACGCGCGGGTCCGGATCTTGCAGCGCCGAGACCACCCGGGCCACGCCTGCCGCCACCAAAGCCAAAGCACAAGGACCGGTTTTGCCATGATGGGCGCAGGGTTCCAGCGTGACATAGGCCGTCGCGCCCTGCGCATTGGCCCCGGCTTGGGCCAGCGCCATCACCTCGGCATGCGGACGCCCGCCGGGTTGCGTCCAGCCGCGCCCGACGATCACGCCTGCCTTGACGATCACACAGCCGACCGCCGGATTGGGCCAAGTGCGACCCAAGCCCCGCGCAGCGATGCGCAGGGCATGGGCCATGTGTTCAGTATCGCTCACTCTTCGGTCAGGCTGCCGGGGCGAAGTTCGGACACGAAGCGGTCGAAATCATCAGCGGCCTGGAAGTTCTTGTAAACGCTGGCAAACCGCACATATGCCACGGTGTCGATGCGGGCGAGCGATTCCATCACGATCTCGCCGATCACCTTGGAAGATATGTCGGTATCGCCCAAAGATTCCAAGCGGCGCACGATTCCCGAGATCATCTGATCAATCCGTTCAGGATCAATCGGGCGTTTTTGCATGGCAATGCGGATCGAGCGTTCCAGTTTGGTGCGATCGAAATCCTCGCGCTTGCCAGAGGTTTTGACCACGACAAGATCGCGCAGCTGGACGCGTTCATAGGTGGTAAAGCGACCTCCGCAGGCCGGACAGAACCGACGCCGCCGGATCGAGACGTGATCCTCGGCGGGGCGTGAGTCTTTGACTTGCGTATCGACGTTACCGCAGAATGGGCAGCGCATAGGCTCCCTCCTTGCTTGTTATTTGTGACTGCCTCTGTCCCGGCTATCTTGCCGAGTTATCCACAGAGCCTAGCGCCATTCGCTAGCCTTCGCATAGGGGCCAGATGCGGGATACTGCATATGGGGCGCGGACTGTGGCGGGTAAGACTCAGGTCAGGTCCAGAAACCGGGATTTCAGCGCGGCATCGGGGATCAGGCAGGCATCATAGCGGCCGAAAATCCGGTATCGGTTGCGGGCGATGGGTTTGTAGATCGCATCCTTCAGCGGTTTGGGCAGCAGGCGGATGTGGCGGGCAAGGCTAAACGGCAGCGGCAATTCGGCCATTGCGGCGGCAAAGGCATCAAGGCGTTGGTGAATTGTGCCCTGTGTGATCACCAGATTGGTTTCAAAATCGACCAGCGGCAGATCGAGGGCGGCATAAAGCGCTTGCCCCAGCGCGCTTTGGGCTGTGGCGTAGTGGAACTTTTCGGCGGTATCGTGGCGCTGCATGAAGCGGAAAAAGGCCGAACAAAACACGCAAGCACCGTCGAACACGATCAGGTTTTTGCCTGACAGCCGCGCGTTCAAGGATTTTGGCAGATCGGCGGTGCGCATGCGGGCAGATTGCTGCAGATTTTGCGCGATGGCGAGGGGGTGAGGGGGTGAGATGTCGCAGAGAGGGCGAGCCCCTTACCCCGGGATATTTGCGTACAAAGGATGCAAATTTTAGCTAAATTGGCGAGAGATGGCTGATCTGTGCTGCGGTCACGCAAGCGTGAGTTGGCGTGCGTTCACTCTGAATTAGCTTTTAGCCTTCACAAGGATGGAGAGCGCGATGACCCGGATGACGGCAAAGGATTTCAGCCCACAACTGCTGGAGCTTTATGATTTCTATGCGCATGGCCAGATCTCGAAGCGCGAGTTTTTGGACAGGGCTGCCAAGTTTACCGTGGGCGGGCTGACGGCGGCGGCGCTGATGGGGGTGATGTCGCCGAATTATGCCTTTGCCGAGCAGGTCAGCTTTAATGATCCTGAGATTTTGGCCGACTACGTCACCTATCCCTCGCCCAATGGCAATGGCGACGTTCGCGGCTATCTGGTCAAGCCTGCGGGGGCTGCGGCCAAGCTGCCCGCTGTGGTGGTGGTGCATGAAAACCGTGGGCTGAACCCCTATATCGAGGATGTGGCGCGGCGTTTGGCAAAGGCCGGGTTTCTGGCTTTGGCCCCGGACGGGCTGACCAGTCAGGGCGGCTATCCGGGTAATGACGAGGAAGGCAAAGCGCTGCAGGCCAAGGTTGATCCTGCCAAGCTGATGAACGATTTCTTTGCCGCGATTGAGTGGATGATGGCGCATGAGGGCTCTACCGGGCGCGTTGGCATCACCGGGTTTTGCTATGGCGGCGGGGTGTCGAACGCGGCGGCGGTGGCCTATCCAGAGCTGGGCGGGGCGGTGCCGTTCTACGGGATGCAGCCGAAATCCGAGGATGTGGCCAAGATCAAATGCCCGTTATTGCTGCATTATGCGGCGCTGGACACACGGGTGAATGAAGGCTGGCCTGCCTATGAGTCCGCGCTGAAGGCGGCGGGGACCAAGTATGAGGCGTTCATCTATGACGGCGTCAACCATGGTTTTCACAATGATTCGACACCGCGCTATGATGAGGCTGCAGCCGAGTTGGCTTGGGATCGGACTTTGGCGTTCTTCCGCGCCAATCTGGCGTGAGCCAATCTGACGTATCAGCGTGTTAATGACGCCCGGTTAACCAATTGCCGAAGGCTGCAAATTTCGATGGCGGGATGCCAAGTTTGGCCTCTCGCTGATCGGCGATGCGCAGCAATTTGTACATCAGATGCACGCCAAACCAGCGGAAGGGTTCGGGCTCCCATTGGCGCACGCGGCGGTTGACCCATGGAAATTTGGCGATTTTGCTGTCGCGGTTCAGCGCAAGGTCAGCGAGGGTGCGGCCCGCAAGATTGGCGGTTGAAACACCCGTGCCAACATAGCCACCGGCCCAGCCGAGGCCAGTTTTGCGATCTAGCCCGACGGTCGCGCACCAATCACGCGGCACGGCGATGACACCGCACCACGCATGGTCGATGGGATAAGCGGCTGCTTCGGGGAAATGCGTGTGAAGCACTTCGGTCAGCCGGCGAATGGTTTCCGCATCTGGTTCGCCGTTTTTATCCATTTGTGACGCATACTTATATGGCACCCCACGCGCGCCCACGGTGATGCGGCCCTCGCACGTGCGCTGGCAGTAGCAATAGGCATTGTTCATGTCGCCGATCAACTCGTGCCCGTCCCAGCCGATTTTCTCCCAAACCTCGGGCGGCAGCGGCACGGTCGCGATCTGCGCCGAGTTCAGCGGCAACCATTCGCGTTTGTGGCCCGGAAGCGTCGCGGTGAAGCCTTCGGTGCAGCGCAGGATGATCGGGGCTTTGACCACGGCTTTGGCAGTGATCACTTCGCCTTGGTCGTAGCTGAGAACCTCGGTCGCCTCGGCTATGCGCACGCCCATCCGCTCGCAAGCATCGGCCAGACCGCGCACCAGTTTGGCTGGCTGGATGCGGGCCATACCAGAGACCACCATCGCACCCAAAACATTCGGGGCGGTGATGCGCTGCTTAACCTCGGCTGGCGACAGTTCGCGGACGCGGTGGGCATTGCCCCAGTGTTTGTGATGCGCAATCGCCTCGTGCATCCGCGTCAGTTGCGCGGGGTTGGTGGCGATCATCAGTTCTTCAGAGGGGATGATGTCGGCATCAATGCCCTCTTCGGCGCAAATGCGGGTGATTTCGGGCACGGTGGCTTCCAGCTCGCGCACCATTTCCAGCACCGCATCGCGCGAAGTGGCCTTCGCATAGGCTTCATGGTTCCAGGCAAAGGTGCCCATGCACCAGCCGCCATTTCGGCCCGATGCACCAAAACCTGCGAATTCTTTCTCAATCACCAGCACATTCAGGCCAGGATTTGTCTTTTTCAGATAATAGGCGGTCCACAGGCCCGTGAAACCCGCGCCGATGATTGCGACATCGGCTGTGGTGTTCTGGGTCAGGCTGGCGCGACGGGTTTGCGGCAGGCCAATGTCAGCATACCAGAAAGACACGTCTCCGATGTGGTTGGGTTGCATGGGCGGGCCTTTCTTTTTACGCAAGATGGCGGGCGATTTGATCAAACGCAAGAGGAGGCGGCTCGCCCCCCGGCCTGCGGCCCTATCCCGAGGATATTTTTTTTTGCAGAGGCCGACCAGTTAACCAGATATCAGGCGTTTTGTTCGATGGTAAGCCAGTTGCGGAACGAGGTGAGTGGCGCACGTGGCGGGGCGTCTTTTGGCCAGACCAGATAATAGCTGCCCAAGGATTTCAGGGGTTGGCCGAAGGCGGGGATCAGGCGATTTTCCTGCAGTTCGCGTTCGATCAGAAACAGCGGCAGCAGGGCAAGGCCAAGACCGTGGATCGCGGCTTGGGTCATGGTGGCAAATTGGTCGAACAGCATGGCAGGCGGGCGTTGGTTGGGGTGATCGTGATGGGCAAGCCAGCGGCCCCAATCGCCCGTTCGGCTTTCAAGTTGCAACAGCGGGTATGAGAGAATGTCATGCGCCGCCGCAAGCGGTGACTTCAGCAAACCGGGGCTACAGACCGCGAGCAACTCTTCTTCCATCAGCGGCAGGTAATCGACGCCGGGCCAGTCTTGGCGGCCGTAGTGGATGGCGGCATCGAAATGGCTGTTGGTGAATTCAAACGGTTGCAGGCGGGTGGACAGGTTGATCGTCACCTCGGGATGTTGGGCCGCGAACCGGGCAAGCCGCGGGGCAAGCCAGTGCATGCCGAAGGCGGGCAGGATGGCGAGATTGAGCGCACCGCCGTTGGGATTGGCGCGCAGGGTCAAGCTGGCTTGCGAGAGCGATTGTAATGCACGGCGGATTTCACGGCAGTAATCTTGGGCTGCCGGGGTCAAGCGCAGACGCTGTTTGTCGCGGATCAGCATGGGCAGACCCAGTTGGCCTTCAAGCACTTGAAGTTGCTTTGAAATAGCGCCTTGGGTCAGGTTCAGCTCTTCAGCCGCGGCGGAGGCGGAGCCTAGGCGCTCTACGGCTTCCAGGGCCAGCAGGGATGGCAATGACGGCAGGTAGCGGCGCGAGATCATATGAGGTTTGCTCATGCTGTGTTGCCAGAACCTCGTTAGGCTTTTTGCGCGGCCTATGCAATATAATCGGCAAAGCCATAGGAGATTGCGCCATGACCGATAAGCCGAAGTTGAAAGCCAAAGATGCACCCGATTTGGGGCGGTTTGATTGGCAAGACCCGTTCCGCATGGAAGATCAGTTGACCGAGGAAGAGCGGATGCTGCGCGACGGGGCGCGGGCCTATGCGCAGGAAAAGCTGCAACCTCGGGTGATTGCGGCGTACCGCGACGAGTCGACTGACCCGGAGATCTTCCGCGAGATGGGCGAGATGGGGCTGTTGGGCGTCACTGTGCCCGAGCAATACGGCGGTTTGGGCGCGTCTTACGTGGCTTACGGTTTGATCGCGCGGGAAGTCGAGCGCGTCGACAGCGGCTATCGGTCGATGATGTCGGTGCAATCGTCATTGGTGATGTATCCGATTTATGCCTACGGCACCGAGGCGCAGCGGATGAAATATCTGCCAAAGCTGTCTTCGGGTGAATGGATTGGCTGCTTTGGTTTGACCGAGCCGGATGCGGGCAGCGATCCTGCCGGGATGAAAACCGTGGCGAAGAAAACTGCCAATGGTTACGTTTTGAACGGCGCGAAGATGTGGATTTCCAATGCGCCGATTGCCGATGTTTTCGTGGTTTGGGCGAAATCCGAGGCACATGGCGGCAAAATCAAGGGTTTTGTGCTGGATAAGGGCACCAAAGGGCTGACTGCGCCGAAGATCGGCGGCAAGCTGTCGTTGCGGGCCTCGATCACTGGCGAGATCGTTTTGAAGGATGTGGAAGTCGGCGAGGACGCTTTGCTGCCGCATGTCGAGGGGCTGAAAGGGCCGTTTGGCTGCTTGAACCGGGCGCGTTATGGCATTTCCTGGGGTGTGCTGGGGGCTGCCGAGTTCTGCATGGGGGCTGCGCGTCAATATGGCTTGGATCGCAAGCAGTTCGGCAAGCCGCTGGCGCAGACTCAGCTTTATCAGCTGAAGCTGGCGAATATGCTGACCGAGATTTCGCTGGGGATGCAGGCGTCGTTGCGGGTTGGGCGGTTGCTGGATGAGGCCAATGCCGCGCCTGAAATGATCTCGATCGTCAAGCGCAACAACTGCGGCAAGGCTTTGGATGCGGCACGTTGGGCGCGGGATATGCATGGCGGCAACGGTATCCAAGAGGATTATCAGATCATGCGCCACATGGTGAACCTTGAGACGGTCAACACCTATGAGGGCACGCATGATGTGCATGCGCTGATTTTGGGGCGGGCAGTCACCGGGTTGCAGGCGTTCTTTTGAGTGGAAGGTGCGTGCAAGCACGCACCCTACACCATCCCGATCTGAAGCCTTGTTCGATGAGCTAAAGTATTGGGATCGCTGCGTTAATCTCTTGGCTTACCAAAAGATTTACGACCCAGAAAGCGGCCATATTTGATACGGAAAACGGCCAGAGTAACGGCCGGCTTTCACCGTCCTAACCATGTTTGCGAATCGGTTGGTGACAAAAGGCCCGGATTGCTCCGGGCCTTTTGCTGTCAGATGATCGCCTCTTCCAAAGCTGCGGCGCGGCGGGCTTCAGCCTCGCGTGCGGCTTCGATATTCGCGCTGCGACGGCGTTTGATCTCGTAAAGCACGGCCAGCAACAGGGTCACACCGATCAGCAGCAAAGCCAAAGCGTTGATCGTCGGCGTGATGCCAGAGCGGACCTTTGAAAACACATAGACCGTCAGCGTATCGGCCCCGCCACGGGTGAATTGCGTGACGTTGAAGTTCTCAATCGACTGAAAGAACGCCACCGCCGCCCCTGCCCCGATCGCCGGATAAAGATGCGGCAGCAGGATACGCTTCATCACTTGGGCATGGGTCGCGCCCAGATCCAACGCAGCCTCTTCCAGCCCCTGATCAAAGCTTTGCAGGCGGGCCAGCACCAGCAACATCACGATGGACGCGATATAGCTGACCTGCCCTAGCACCGACAAATGCAGGCCGGGTTTGAACAGAATAAACTCGGTATCCAAGGCGTTGCCCATCTTGGTCCACATGATCATGGTGGAAATCCCGATCACCGCGCCGGGGATCAGGATGGTCGAGATCATCGTGCTGTACAGCACCGCGCGCAGATTGCCGGACACCGAGTTGATCAGGATGGCCGCTGCGGTGCCGATGATCACCGAAATCAAACTGACGGCGATGGCGACAAAGATGGTGTTCTGAAAGGCATGCCACATCCGGTCATCGGCCCAAAGTGCCGAGAACCATTTCCATGTGAAGCCCTTCCACGGCACGATGGAGGGGGTTTTGTTGTCGTTGAACGCGGCGGCCGACATGATGACCAGCGGGATCAGCATGTAGAAAATGAAGGCCCCGGCATAGACGCGGGCAAGGGTTTGGCGAATGGCGTGCATGGCGTCCCCCTTAATTCGCGATGTCAGAAAGTTTGACGCGGAAGACCCGCATCACAAGGCTGACGAACAAAGTGCACATCAGCAGCAGAATGAAGGCGTAGGCGGCGGCGGTGTTCCAATCCAGCGCATCCAGCATCCATTGCTGCACCGTCTGGGTGAACCATTGGGATGTGGTCGATCCAAGGATCGACGGAACCAGAAGCGAGCCTGCCGACAGCATGAAAACCATGACCGCCCCAGAGGCGATACCCGGCTTGGCATGGGGCAGCACGATGCGCCAATGGATGCGCCACCACGGCGCGCCGAGGTCTTCGGCAGCCTCTATCTGGTTGGAATCCAATGAGGAAATCGCGTTGAACACCGGGAAGATCATGAACAGAACATAGGTGTAAACCAGCCCGATCATCACACCGTTATAGCCGACGATCCAACGCACCTCGTGGTCGATCAGGTGCAGTTGCATCAAGATCCACGACAGAGGACCTTTCAGCGCAAGGATGATCCACCAGGCAAAGGCGCGCAGCACCTCGGACACCCACAGCGGCACGAACAGCAGCAGGAACATGGTGGGAAGTGAGCGCGGATGCAGGATTTTTGCCATGAAATAGGCCAAAGGATAGGCCAAGGCAAAGCAGATCAGCGTGACGATGACCGAGTAGAAAATGGTCAGCGAAAACGTCAGCACATGCACTGGTATTTGGAATGAGAAGCCAAAGGGTGAAATCTCAATCGCGCCGTTGAACACTTTCATGTAGTTGGCGGCGGTGTAGACGTCTTTCGGGCCGCCGATTTCAGTGACGGGCAGGTAGGGGCGGAACGAGCTTTCCAAAAGCGTGATGTTCGGCACGATCACCAGCATCACCAGCCAGAACGCGGTGAGCAGGCAGATCAGCAGGGTCAGACTTGTGCCGTAGCGGCGGATCATATTACCCATTATGCCACCGCCGTGGTGTCGGGCAGGATCGAGGCATGTGCGGCGTTGAAATGCGCGAAACGGGCGGCGCCGATCTCTGGCACGGTGGCAGAGCCGTCGTTGCGCACCTCGGCCACGATGGTTTGGCCGCTGGCAGTTTTGCCGTGCACAGCGATGAACGCACCTTCAAACGAGACTTCCGATACCGTCACCGGCACTGCGTTTTCGGCGGCTGCGGTTTCGGACAGGATGGTGTGTTCGGGGCGGACGTAAAGCTTGATATTGCCGCTTTTGGCTTGCTCGCCCAGACGGGCGCGGAACATGCCAAAGGCAGTGTCAAAGCCTGCCATCCCACCCGCGGGATTGGTGACGGTGCCGGTGAAGATGTTGTTTTCACCCACAAAAGACGCCACAAAGCCGTTGACCGGGTTGTTGTAAATGTCGCGCGGATTGGCGACTTGCTGGATGCGGCCTTGGCTCATCACGCCGACGCGGTCCGACATCGCCAGCGCTTCGCCCTGATCGTGGGTGATGTAGATAAAGGTCACACCGGTGCGTTTCTGGATGGCGCGCAACTCTGCCCGCATGTGTTGGCGCAGCTTCAGATCAAGCGCCGAGAGCGGTTCATCCAGCAGCATCACCGCAGGTTCGACCGCCAAAGCGCGGGCGATGGCGACGCGCTGTTTCTGGCCGCCCGAAAGCTGGCTGACCATTTTATCGGCGGCACCGGGCAGATCGACCATTTCCAGCAGCGCTTGGGCTTTGGCGCGGCGGGTGGCTTTGTCAACGCCGCGGACTTCAAGGCCGAACGAGATATTCTCCCAAATCGACATCAGCGGGAACAGCGCAAGGTTCTGGAAAATCAGCGCGGTGGGGCGCTGGTTCGGGCGTTGGCCCTTCATATCCTTGTCGCCGATTTTGATCGTGCCGGCGGTCGGCTCGATAAAGCCGGAAATCATCCGCAAAATCGTGGTCTTGCCGCAACCGGATGGCCCAAGAAACGAGAAAAACTCGCCGGGTTTGATCGCCACAGTGGCGTTATCGACGGCGCGAAAATTGCCGAAATCGCAGCTTACATTTTGAAGATCAATCCCAGCACTCATGGACCGTCATTCCCCTGATATGTTTTTGTTATGAGGCCCCTGCGGTTGATCGCGGGACCATTGGGCAGCATAGAAAATATCAACGCCGGGCCCCTTCGGACCCGGCGTCGGTGTCAGGCTGATCGCTTACGCGGCCTTGAACTTGTCAGCATATTCCGCCCGTTTGGTCAGGAATTCTGCCGATTGCGTCGGCCACCACCACAGTTTCGCCAGCGCTTCATCGTTGAAGGTGCCGTTGTAGTAGGTCGCAACATCGGGATCCATCAGCTCGGACGCGCCCTTGCCCACCGGGTTCGACGAGAAGGCGGTTGCCCACATCGACGCACCTTCCGGGGTCGAGACCCATTTGGCGAATTCATGCGCCTGATCGACGTTGACGGCGTTTTTCAGCAGCACGAAGCCCTGATGCCACGCAAACGCGCCTTCCACCGGAGCCATATAGCCGTAGCCATCGTTGCGCAGGTTAAAGCCGGTCGAATCCCAGCAAAGGCCGACGGTTGCGCCGTTGGCGGTGAAGCCTGCATTGGCTTCGTTTTCGCCCGACCACCACTGCACCACGTTGCCTTTGGCCTTGATGGCTTCGGCCAAAGCGATGTCCCACAACTGGGTCATCTTGCCCATGTCGGAATAGCCATCGGTCCATGGGAACGGCAGTTTGCCTTGCGCATCCAGCCAACGGCCCATGGCTGCCAGTGCCGAATGAGGACGCAGAACAACCTGGTTGGCCGGGTCGAACAAAGCGCCCAAGGACGGAGGCTCGCCCAGTTTTGCGGATTCTTTGTTATAGACCAGCGATTCTGTGCCCCAGTTCGACGGCACATACATCAGGTTGCCGTCGATGCGCGACCGCTCGCCTGCCGAGCCATCGGCCAGACCGGGCAAATAGTTGTCCATCGCCAGTTTCGCCGGATCCCAAGCGCCGAGCAGGCCGTTGGAGTTCCACGCGCCGACACGCTCGATCGTCGGTTCGGTCATATCCATGCCGCCGGCTTCCAGCGCGACTTTGGCTTCACCAAACATGGTGTCCTGATCGGGAAGTTCTTTGAAGTTCACCTTGATGCCGGTCGCGGCGGTGAACGCGGGAATCACTTCGGCGGACAGCTTGTCATAGCCAGCCCAGCCGGTGAAGTTCAGCTCGCCCGACGAGGCGAGCGCCTTGGAGGAAATGATCGCGGGGGCCGCAAGTGCGCCCACGCCGACGGCCGACGACTTTAGAAAGCTGCGGCGGTTCAATGCGATGTCTTTTTTCACAAAAGTCTCCCTGGTGTTGGTCCGCTTTTTCGCGGATGGCAGCAGATGCTTTGCGCATCTTGTTTGAGTAACCTTGACGCATGATGACAGTTTTATGACACCCATCGCCAAAGCCATCCGCGAAGCCTACTCCTCAGCAGGGGGATTGTGTCAACAAGAGTTGTTGATCCACCAATCAATAATCCGCGCGCCCTGCGGTTGGCTTAGGCAAATGCGTGTAAATCAGGCATCCGGGCAGCGGGCCTGCGCTGCTTGGCGCTGCAGTGCAGCAAGAATTTTCCCGCATCGCTGGCGGAGATCCCTGATTGCCGAAAGGTGTCTTATGCGGCACTTGCGTTCTTAATACGCCCAAGATTTCAGCTTTTGATCCAAGCTTGGAAGAATCTTCGAATATCAGCGCATTGTTGCGGCACCTTTCCAAACTCCTTTCATCGCTTTGCGCTATGCTGCGGCAAATAGCCAAGGTCGGCACACGAAGGGGTTGCATATGAAGATCGTCATTCTCGGCGCGGGCGTCATTGGTGTCACCTCGGCTTGGTATCTGGCGAAAGCCGGGCATGAGGTGACGGTGATCGACCGCCAATCCGGCCCGGCGCTGGAAACCTCGTTCGGCAATGCGGGCGAAATCAGCCCCGGCTATGCCAGCCCTTGGGCCGCCCCCGGTATTCCCGCCAAGGCAATGAAATGGCTGTTCATGCGGCACGCGCCGTTGATCATTCAACCTGCACCCGATTTGGCCAAGGTCTCGTGGGTGATGCGGATGCTGATGAATTGCACCAGCGCCGCCTATACGGTGAACAAAAGCCGCATGGTGCGTCTGGCCGAATACAGCCGCGATTGCCTGATGGCCCTGCGCGCCGACACCGGAATCACCTATGACGAGCGGATGCAGGGCACGCTGCAATTGTTCCGCACGCAAAAGCAGGTCGACGGAGCCTATAAGGATATCAAGGTGTTGAAGGCCGACGGTGTGCCGTTTGAGGTGCTGGACGCCGATGGCTGCATCAAAGCCGAGCCGGGTCTTGCCCATCGCCGCGATGCGATCAAGGGGGGCTTGCTGCTGCCCGGCGATGAGACCGGCGATTGCTTCAAATTCACCAACAGCCTGCAAGATATGGCAATCGCGGCGGGGGTCACCTTTCGCTATGGCGTCAAGATTGAACGGCTGGAGGCTGAGGGCGGCAAGATTTCTGGCGTGCAAACCTCGGCCGGGCGGTTTGTGGCGGATGCCTATGTGCTGGCTTTGGGGTCGTTCTCGCCGCTGCTGGCGCGGCCTTTGGGGATCAAACTGCCGATCTACCCGGTGAAGGGCTATTCGATCACAGTGCCCATCGTCGATGCGCAGCGTGCGCCCGAATCAACCGTGATGGATGAGACCTACAAAATCGCGATCACGCGGTTGGGGGATCGGATTCGGGTGGGTGGCATGGCCGAGATTGCCGGGTTTGACATGACGCTCCACCAAAAGCGCCGCGATACTTTGGTCCATTCGGTGGAAGATCTGTTCGGCGGTGCGGGCGATCAAAGCCGCGCGACCTTCTGGTGCGGTTTGCGCCCGATGACGCCGGATGGCACGCCGGTGCTGGGCCGCTCGCCAATTTCCAACCTGTATCTGAACACCGGGCATGGCACATTGGGCTGGACGATGGCGGCGGGTTCAGGGCGGGTGCTGGCCGATCTGATCTCGGGGCGCGCTGCCGAGATTGAGACCGGCGATTTGGGCTATGCGCGCTACCAGCGCTTAGGTTGACCCTGCCCTGCTGGCCGCTATGGTCTGGCCAAGCAGGCGAAGGAACATAAAGATGAGCAGCCCGATTGATCCGGTGAAACTGGCAAAACTCGCCGAGGTGGCTGTCAATGTCGGGGTGGGGTTGCAGCCCGGGCAGGATTTGATCCTGACAGCACCGATGACGGCGCTGCCCTTGGTGCGGCTGATTGCGGCGGCGGCCTATCGGGCGGGTGCGGGCGTGGTGACGCCGATTTTCGCGGATGAGGCGATTGCCTTGGCGCGCTATCAGCATGGGCAGGATGCCAGCTTTGATACCGCCCCGAACTGGCTTTACAACGGCATGGCCGAGGCTTTTGCCAACGGTGCCGCGCGGATGGCGATTGTGGGCGACAACCCGATGCTTTTGGCATCGCAAGACCCCGGCAAGGTGGCGCGGGCTGGCAAGGCCAATTCCTTGGCCTATCAACCCGCACTGGCGAAGATCGCCGGGTTCGACATCAACTGGTCGATTTGTTCTTACCCCGGCGAGGCTTGGGCACAGCAGATTTTCCCGGATTTGGACGCGGATGCGGCGGTGCATCAGCTGGCCGAGGCGATCTTTGCCGCCTCGCGCGTCGATCAGGCCGACCCTGTTGCGGCTTGGGCGGCGCATAATGCGGCCCTGCGCGCCCGAACGCAGTGGCTGAACGGCAAGCGGTTTGCAGCCTTGCATTTCACCGGGCCGGGGACAGATTTGACGGTGGGGCTGGCCGATGGCCATGAATGGCAAGGCGGCGCATCAACCGCGAAGAATGGCGTCACCTGCAACGCCAATATCCCGACAGAAGAAGTCTTCACCACGCCGCACGCCTTGCGGGTGGAAGGATTTGTCAGCGCCACCAAACCCTTGGCGCATCAGGGCACGTTGATTGATGGGATTCAGGTGCGGTTTGAGGCGGGCCGGATTGTCGAGGCCAAGGCCACCAAAGGCGAGGCTGTGCTGCAAAAGCTGATCGATTCAGATGAGGGCGCGCGTCGGTTGGGCGAAGTGGCGTTGGTGCCGCATGGCTCGCCGATCTCGCAATCGGGGCTGTTGTTTTACAACACGTTGTTTGACGAAAACGCCGCCTGCCACATCGCTTTGGGCCAATGCTATGCGAAATGTTTCTTGGGCGGCGCGGATTTGACACCTGCGCAGATCGCAGCGCAGGGCGGCAATGCAAGCATGATCCATGTCGACTGGATGATCGGCTCGGGTCTGGTCGATATTGACGGCATTGGGGCCGATGGCAGTGCCGAGCCGGTGTTCCGGCGCGGCGAATGGGCTTGAGGCGGGGCGGTTGAGGCCAGTCGCCGGGGGATCGCACCCCCCGGACGCCGGCGGGTCACTTGCGTGCAGAGGATGACGATTTTCGTCAAATCAACCGGATCAATAGCGCTACTTGACCTGTAGCGTCTTCAGATATTCCGCGAGTTCCACCAGTCGGATCGGCGTCGGCGTGGCAATACCGTCGCCGCCGTCATAGGGCATGGTTTCGCCTGCCAACAGCGGTGCGAAATCGGGCATCACACCTTTGCCCTTCTTGCCCGCATAGCCCCAAATCTGCGCCATCACTTTGGTGGTCGGAAACGCGCCCTTGTTGCGGGCGGCGAGTGTGCTCAGATCCGCGGGCTTTTTGCCAAGCCCGGTTGCGGCCTCACCATCGCCCTTGCCGGTAGGGCCGTGACAGGCCGCGCAATAGGAATTGTAGTCTTCTGCGCCGCTGGTTTTCTCGCTTGGCTTGCCATATTCGACGCAGGCAAACAGCAACGCAGAAAGCCCGATGGCGGCGGCAGTTGGCGCAATGCGCATGGCGATCTCCTGATCAGTGGGACGCTTTATTGCACAGATGCACAGCGTCAACCTTGATCTAGATCAGGACGTTACAACGCGGCCCTTGTCCAGCCGCACCACACGGTCCATCCGCGCCGCCAGTTCCAGATTATGCGTGGCGATCAGCGCCGAAAGCCCGGTTTCGCGCACCAAAGACATCAGCGCCGCGAAAACCTGATCCGAGGTGGTCGGGTCAAGGTTGCCGGTGGGTTCATCGGCCAGCAACAGTTTTGGCTTATTCGCAAGCGCACGGCAGAAGGCGACGCGCTGTTGCTCGCCACCCGAAAGTGCTGCGGGGCGGTGGTCGGCGCGGGGCAGCACGCCGACATGGGCCAGCAATTCACGCGCGCGGGCCTCGGCCTCTGCTTTGGCCACGCCATTGGCCAGCTGCGGGATCACCACGTTTTCAAGCGCTGTAAATTCCGGCAACAGGTGATGAAACTGATAGATGAAGCCCACGTCATTGCGACGGGCTTCCGTGCGGGCGCGGTCACCCAACCCCACCATATTGCGGCCACCCAAGGCAACCGAGCCTTCATCTGGTGTGTCCAAAAGCCCGGCAATATGCAGCAACGTCGATTTGCCAGCCCCCGAGGGGGCCACCAAAGCCACCACTTCGCCACGCTTGACCTCTAGCGTTGCCCCATGCAGCACGATGACTTCGGACGGCTTGCCCCGGTTGTAGCCCTTTTCAAGCCCTGCGAGTTCCAGCGCAAAATCACTCATAGCGCAACGCCTCTACTGGGTTCATCCGGGCCGCGCGGCGTGCCGGGAAAATCGTAACGATGAAAGACAGCCCCAAAGACAAAGCCATCGCCGAAGCCACATCACGCAGCTTCAGCTCGGCAGGCAAAGCGTAGATGCCGCGAATGGACGGATCCCAGACATCGCCGCCCGTCACCAAATTGATCAACGCCACCACGTCATCAATATAAGTGGCAAACAGACACCCGATCACCACCCCCAGCAGCGTGCCAACCACCCCGGTGAACGCGCCGCAGATGAAGAAAATCCGCAGGATCGCGCCTTCGGTCAGCCCCATGGTGCGCAAAATCCCGATGTCGCGGCCCTTGTTTTTCACCAGCATGATCAGCCCGGAAATGATGTTCAGGGTTGAGATCAGCACCAGAATCGACATGATCAGGAACATCACATTGTCTTCTATTTTCAACGCGTTAAGATAGCTTCCGGCGCTATCCATCCATGTCCACAGCAGCGCATCCTGCCCCGCCGCCGCCATGACTTGATCGCGGTAGGCGTCGATTGCTTCGGGGTCTTTGACCATCACAGCGAATTCATCGACCAAATTCTCACGGTTGAAATAGCTTTGCGCCTCGGCAAAGGGCATATACATCCGGCTTTGGTCGATCAGGTAATTGCCCGAAGTGAAGATATAAACCACGCTATAGGCGTTGATCCGGGGGCTGAACCCCATCGGGCTTTTGACCCCCGAGGGTGAAATCACCCGCACTTTATCGCCCACCGTCACGCCCAACGTCCGCGCAAGGCCCGAGCCAATCGCAATGCCGCTGTCGAAATCATCAAGGTTTCCATAGGCATCGGCACCGTCGCCAATGCGCGGGATCCGGCGCAGATCTGCCAAGCGCAGCCCGAACACCTCTGACCCGCTTGATCCATCGCCGATGGCCGTCACCATCACCTGACCTTTGATTTGCGGTGCGGCCTCAATCACGCCGGGGATCGCCGCCAGTTTGGCCGCCACCGCGTCGTAATCGGCAAATCCCTTGACCATCTGGCCCGACGCGTCGAGATGCCCCGCCGAATAGACCGTGACATGCGCGTTCGATCCAAGGAAGGTCGAGACCAGTTCGGTGCGAAAGCCTGATCGCACCGCCAGCGTCACGATCAGCGCAAACACCGCCAAAGTGATGCCGATCAGGCTGATCCATGTCATCACCGACACGCCCCCTTCGGCACGTTTGGCGCGCAGATAGCGCCAGGCGATCATGAATTCAAAGCGCGAAAACGGGCGGGTGGAGGCCAAGATGCTGCTCTTTCTTTTTGCAGCAAAGTGCAACGTCCAGCCGGCAGGGTCAAGCAACGCTTGTGTGAGAGGCGGGACGGGCGCTTTGGCCTAAAGCTCTGTCTCAGGCCCCGGCAAGGCGTCCGGTTTCAACTCTGCCGGGGTTTTGCGGCGCAGGATGATGTCGCCATTGGGCAGCTTTTCCGGCGCGTGGTAATTGGTCAGATCATCCACCATCGCCAGAATTTCCATAATCTTCGGCTGCGCGTCTTTCAGCGCCTGTGCCATATCTTGAAGGCTAGGTTCCACCTGCCCCATCATGTGGTTGAACAGCAGCTCTGCGCCTTGCTGCATCAGGCTTAGGCCCTTATCCGCATCCGATGGCGGCGCGGTCTGCGCCATGGCGGGCGCGGCAAGCAAAAGCAGGGTCAGAGCTGCGTGTTTCATCCCACCAATATGCGGCAAAACCGCTGAATTTCCAATCACAAAGCCAGATCAATCGTCACTGGAAAGTGGTCCGAGGCGGAAAGCAGCGCATCCGCCAGCCCCGGCTCCGCCAAAACGCCGGGGTCGTTGAACGGGTGCCAGATCCGCCACGCGGGTTTGGTCGCCGCGAGATCGGCCGAGACCATGATGAAATCCAGCAAAGCCTCAAAAAACCGCTGTTGCGGCGGCAGCCAGAACCGCGCCGAGCTGGGGGCGAGCGCGTTGTTTTCGGTCAGCGCCATCTGGGCATGCGGATCAAACAAACGGGTCTGGCCGCCCTGCCCCAGCACAACCTCGATGCCAGAATGGCCAAACAGCTTTTCAAACTCGTCCAGACCCGGACCATCGTTGAAATCGCCCAGCACGATCAGACTTTCGCCCGCCGCCAGCACCCGATCCACGCGGGCGCGCAGCCACAGACATTCGGCCAACTGCTTGCGGCGGTTCTCAATCGAGATGCGTTTAAAGGCGGCATCATCGGCGGCCCCATGCGGGGCTTTCGACTTGGCATGCACGCCGATCAACCGCAGATGCCGTCCGGCCTTGGTCCGCACCGCCAGCTCTAACGGCGGTTTTGAAAACCGCACAAGATCGTCGATGCCATCGCCGTTGATGTCCAGCCGCAGCTGGCTGTCAAAGCGCGGCGCACCCGGCGCACCGTGGCTGGGGGCGGGATCTCCTTGCGGATCGTGGCGCACGTCCAACCGATCCGGGTCATAGAGAAACGCGATTTCCTGTTCTGTGTCAGAGATATAGCCGATCACCGCCCGCCGCGTGCGCAAGTGATAGCGGCGGGCAAAATTCTCAAGCGCTGTCACGGTGGAACGGCGAGAGTTGGTATCTGGCGCCTCAATGATCATCACCGCATCGGCGTTCAGCGCGGTGAAAACGGACCCCAAAGCTGCCAATTGCGCGCCGCGATTGATCTGAAACCGCGCCGAGGCTTCGGTATCGTCCAACACGCGGCCCTGATCATCAAACAGCGCGTTGAACCATTCGACGTTATAGCTGGCCAAGCGCAGCCGTTCGGTCATGCCGCGACCTTGGCCTGAATCTCGTCCCAAGCGGCGTTGATCGCGATCAGACGTCGGGTTGCCAGCTGCACAGCCTCGGCCGGAACGCCGCGCGCCATCATCACATCGGGGTGGCTGTCCTTCACCGCCGCGCGCCAGGCGAGGCGCGCATCGGCAAGGCTGGCCTGCTGCGAGATGCCAAGAACATCATAGGGATCGCGCGGCGCACCGTCGACAAAACGCCCACGCAGCACGCGGAAACAGCGGTCATCCAGCCCGAAAATCTGCGCCACTTCGCGCAGAAACTGATCCTCTGCCGGATGATAATGGCCGTCCGACATTGCGATCTGAAACAGGCCCTCAAGAATATCAATCAGCACATTGCGATCATCCGCACAAAGCGGCAATCCAGGTTTGTTGAACAAAACCGCGATCTTACGGGCGTAAGTGTCAAAGCCCGCCACATCCTGTCGCGCCAAGTTGTACACATGTGCAGCATTGGCTTCTTCGGATTTTGAGATCGAGAAGATGCGCCGGAACGTCGCCACCTCGTCCCGCGTCACCTCGCCATCCGCCTTGGCCATCTTGGCCCCCAAAGCGATCACCGCAATGGTAAACCCAACCGAGCGTTCCGGCACCGCCCCGCCGCGCAGGCGGTCGAAAACAGCCCCCAGCCCCTCACCCGAAGCCAAGGCGGCAATAGCTTCGATGATGCGGTTCCAGATCGACATGGGCTCAGTCTAACGGTTTCAGGGCGGCCTGTCAGGACAGGAATTTCTGCATCAGCACAAGATCGATAAACCGGCCAAATTTAAAGCCCGCATCGCGGATGATAGCGATTTCGTGATAGCCCACGGCGGCGTGAAAGGCGTGGCCCGCAGGGTTTTCGGCGGAAATTGCCCCAATCATCTGATGCGCGCCAGCCGCTTTGGCATGCGCCTCGACCGCCCCCATCAGCGCCCGACCCGCGCCCAAGCCGCGCGCTGTGGGTGACAGGATGATCGTGTGTTCCATGCAGGTCGCATAGCCATTCCCGTTGCGAAATTGGCTATATGTCGCAAAGCCTTGCAGGCCATTATTGATGTAAACCAGAAAGCAATCGCGCGCCGCGATCAGGGCTGCAACATCTGCCTGTGACTTTTCAGCAGCGGCGAAAGTGATCGCGGTATCGCGGATCCACGGGTTCCACAAAGCCGCCAAATCACGGGCATCTTCGGGGCGTGCGGGCCGGATCATTCCAACACGCGCAAGCCCTGCGGCGTGGTAAAGGTCGCGCGCATCGCCTTTTCGGGGCCGGGCAGGATCACCACGCGCGGATCGCGGAACAAGGGCGCAAGTGCAGCAATCAGTTCGTCCGCGTCAGGATGCGCAAGTTCTAGCTGGTGCAACCGCACATGGCTTTCGGGCAGCGCCTTGGCAGGATGCAGGCTGCCCGCCCATTCGATCAGTGCGGGAAAGAAGCCGTCAAATGGCAGCTTTCCATCGGCGGGCACGGCCATCTGCCAGCGGTAGTCGCCGCGCTGCAAAGCCACCGGAATCCCCGTCCCAGCCGGGCTGGCAGCGACTGCTGCACTTATACTATCGCAACATGCAACCCAGTTTGTTAGCCTCGGGCGGCCCTGAAAATTGTCTAAATCGAACCATCGCGGCCAATTGGGTGCGGTTTGATCAGGGTCTGCCGCGATGACTTCAAGATAGAGATCCCCCAAGCCCAAAAGCCGATTATGCGTCGCCATATGCGGATGCTGACCGCCACCCGCCAGCGCCACGCCCAAGGCCTCCTCGACCGCCGCAACGCCCTCGGCAAGATCCACGGCAGAGATCGCGATATGGTCAAACCGCAGCATCATCCATCACTCCCAGACTGGTTTGCGCCTTCAGAACCTGCGCCAAAGCGGCAAAGCGCGCCTCGACGACCTCGCCATAAAGACCCCGGCCTTCTTCGGTAAGCTCTAGATCCAGCTGCCTTTTCTTCGGTTGCCAGACCAGACGCCCTGCCCGCTGCGGATCGCCAACCGAGAATGTCGCCCCGAACCGCATCGCCTTGCCCAGAATCTCGGCATCAAGCAGCTCTTCTTCATTCAGCAGCCGAAACAGCGGCTCCATCCGCGACCCGGCGCGGCTGTTTTTATAGCGGTGCAGCAGCGCCAGCCCCAAAAACACCCGGCCCGGATGATCCAACCCGCCCAAATTCGCCCGCGTCGCATTGTCAAAACAGGCCTCGGCGCGGTAATCGGGGTGCGCGCGCCAAGTGGTGTCGTGCAAAAGACAGGCCGCCTTGATCAGACGCAAACGCTCTGCACTGGCCTCGGGGAACAGCGGCAGCAGGAATTCATACAGCTTTTTGCCAAAGCCGGGGATGCGCGACGAGATTTTCTCGGCCATCCGCGCCGCTTCGATCAGCGGGTCACGCGCGCGCAACTTTTCCGGCATCTGTTCATACAAAAGCCCCTCGCGGATGCCGAAGGCCGAGATGTCGATTTCGGAGGGTTTCAGCATCTTGATCAACTCGCGCAGCACTTCGCAAGCCAGCGGCACCAGTTCCATCCGCTCGCTCGACGTGCCGGTCTTGCTGCGCAACGCGGCCAGATCACTGGCGGCGATCCAATCGAGTGTTTCCAGCAAGTCCTTGGGCTGCATACGATATTCGTGCAAAACCGTCAGCGGATAATTGCGCCGTTCCATATCCAGCCGCGCGATCACCCGCCATGAACCGCCCACCAGATAGATGCGTTCGCCTTCCGAGCCAAGCTGGGCCTGACAGTCCTTCAGGATGCGATCAATATGGGCGGCGCGCTTTTTCGGGGTGTCGGCGACCTGCTGCAAACGAAACGGCCCCAGAGGCGTCGAGACGCGCTGGCCCACGGTGCCGTTGCCGATCCGCGCCAGTTCCATCGAGTTGCCGCCGATGTCGCAGACGATGCCCTTGGCATCCGGCCAGCCGACCAGCACGCCTTGCGCCGACAGACGCGCCTCTTCGTCGCCATCGACCACCCAGATTTTCAGGCCCGTCTGCTCCAGCACCTCGGCCTGAAATGCCGGGCCATCGGCGGCCTCGCGCGCGGCTGCGGTGCCAACAACGGTCAGGGTATCAATGCCCATGCCCTTGGCCAGTAACGAGAATCTTTTCAACGCCACCAAAGCGCGGCGGCGGCCTTCCGGGTTCAGCCGTCCGGTTTCGGCAAGCCCCTTGCCCAGACCGCACATCAGTTTTTCGTTGTAGAAATACGCGGGCGCACGGGCGGCACCATCAAACACCACCATCCGAACCGAGTTCGAGCCGACATCAACCACGCCGACGCGGCTAAGCGCGCGCGCTGACGGATCGTCAAACAAAGGGCGGCCAAACGGGCCGTGGTCGTCATCATGATCTTCGGTCATTGGTATTCCGTTCCGGTATTTTGCAGCAATAACCGCTGCTTAGGCAGGCTTTCGCACATCCTTCGCCCCAGCCGTGCCACGACCGGAAAGCGAGGGATTCTCCATAAAGAACCGATGACAGTTGAACGCCTGCCCGTCCATAGGCGTCTGCTCGCGCTTGTAGGTGCCGCCGGGTTGCAGCACCCAGGATTGGGTCTCATCAGCCAGATTTGCTGCCATGATCTGCCCGACAATCTGGGCCTGCACGGTCGGATTGTGGATTTCAACCAGCGTTTCGACCCGCCGCGTCAGGTTGCGGCCCATCCAATCCGCCGAGGAAATGAACACCCGCGCCTGTTTCGATGGCAGACCATGGCCATTGCCAAAGCAGATGATCCGGCTGTGTTCCAAAAAGCGTCCGACGATGGATTTCACCCGAATATTCTCAGACAAGCCCTTGATTCCGGGGCGCACGCCGCAAATGCCGCGCACGACCAGATTGATCTGCACCCCAGCCGCCGAGGCGGCATAAAACGCGTCGATCACATCGGGATCAATCAGCGAATTGACCTTGCCCCAGATTTCAGCAGGGCGACCAGCGCGGGCGTGCATGGCCTCGGCGGCGATCATCTCAAGCAGGCGCGATTTCAGCGTGAACGGAGAGATTGCAAGGTTTTCAAGGCCTTGCGGTTCTACATAGCCCGACAGATAGTTAAAGACCCGCGTGGCATCGCGCCCCAAGGCCGCATCGCAGGTGAAAAAGCTAAGGTCGGTATACACTTTGGCGGTGATCGGGTGATAATTTCCAGTGCCGTAATGGGTGTAAGTCACCAGATTTTCGCCCTCGCGGCGCACCACGGTGCTGATTTTGGCGTGGGTTTTATAGTTCATGAAACCATAAACCACATGCGCCCCTGCACGTTCCAACCGGCGGGATTGGCGGATATTGGCAGCTTCGTCAAAGCGGGCTTTCAGCTCGACCAGCGCTGTGACCGACTTGCCGGCCTCGGCGGCTTCGCACAAAGCCGCGACAATCGGGCTGTCCCAAGAGGTGCGATACAGCGTCTGCTTGATCGCCAGCACATTCGGGTCGCGCGCGGCTTGTTCCAGATAATTGATAACCAGATCAAAGGTTTCATAGGGATGATGCAGCAGAATATCCTTCTGCTTGATCGCCGAAAACAGATCACCATCGTGGTCCTGCACCCGCTCTGGCACCCGCGGGCTGAATGGCGGCCACAGCAGATCGGGGCGCTGCGACAGCACCAGTTCCTTCAGATCGGCGACGCCCAAAAGCCCGCGCACTTCGACCATTTCATCGGGCGTGACACCCAGTTCTTCCATGATCAGCGCGCGCAATTCGGGCGGTGCCCCCGAGGACAGCTTCAGCCGGATCACCTCGCCGCGGCGACGGCGTTTCAGCGCGGTTTCAAACTCGCGCACCAGATCTTCGGCCTCGTCCTCGACCTCCAGATCGCTGTCGCGCAGCACCCGGAACAGGCAATGGCCACGGTCCTTATAGCCGGGAAACAGCATATCCAGATGGATCAGCAGCAGCTCTTCCAGCGGCAGGAAACGGTATTCGCCATCCTTGTCGGGCAGCCGCACAAAGCGGGCGATTTGCTGCGGGATCGGCAAGAGCGCCTGCAGGCTGCGTTGATCGCTTTCGCGTTCCAGCTGCAAAGCCAGCGAGAATCCGGCGTTTGGGATGAAGGGAAACGGATGCGCGGGATCAATCGCCAAGGGCGACAAAACCGGGAACACCTTGTTCAGAAAATGATCTTCCAGAAACTTCAGATCGCGCATCGTCAGCTTGGAGCGCGTCAGCAGCGTGATGCCCTGCACCTCCATCTGCTTTTTCAGCTTGTTGAACACCGCTTGCTGGGTATGCATCAAGCGGCGGGCATTGGCGTGGATCAGCACCAATTGCTCGGCAGCCGAGCGGCCATCTTCGGATAACGTCGCGTTTTTGGCCCGCACCAATGCGCGCAAGCCAGCGACGCGAACGGTGTAAAACTCATCGAGATTGGTGGCCGAAATCGACAAGAACCGCAGGCGTTCCAGCAGCGGCACGGCGGGGTTTGAAGCCTCGTCCAGCACCCGCCAGTTGAAGGCCAACCAACTGAGTTCACGGTTAAAAAACCGACGCGGACCGGTGATTTCAGCCTCGGGCACCTCAATCGGTGCGGGAAACGGCGATTTGAGAAAGTCGGATTGGGTCATCGGGCCTTCATGCAACTTTTGGCGTAACAGCACGGTGACATTGTTTCACCTCACCCCGGCCAAGTCCAGCACCTCGGCGGCCAAAGCGCGGGTGATCGGGCGGCCCAAAGCCAGCGCCCTTGTGTCGAGAAACTTGACCCATTCGCACGCAGCCGCAATCGAGCGATCCATCCGCGACACCAGATAGGGGATCAGATTGGGCGCAACCACGATCTGACGATCCGCGAACAGCTTAAGAAGCACTGCCGACAGCAGCATGTCATCGGGCGCGTTCAGCTGCGCCACCGAAGCCGCCTGCATCCGGCTGAGCAGATCGGCAAGCCGCAAGCGCCAATCGCGCGCAGGGCTCGCGGCCGTGATCAAGAGCCCGCGCCCGGCCAGCAGATTGTGCAGATGAAACAGCGCGGTCTCGGCCTCGGGGTCGCCTGCAATGCGGTCGGCGTTTTCGACCGCAACCGGGTTTTGCGCCAGATCATGCAGGTCGGTGTCGACCAGTTTCGCCGCCGAAATCACCTCGGCCCCGGCAAGATCGGACCAGATATGCGTCAGATGGGTCTTGCCCGACCCTTCGGGGCCGATCAGCAGCAGCTTGCCATCCGGCCAATCGCGCCAGCCCTCAATCTGCGCCAAAGCCTGTGCATTGGCAGCCGAGACGAAGAAATCGGCACGCCGGAAGGCCTCGCGGCTGGGCAGGTCGAAGGCAAGTTGCAGGCTCACCGAACGTCCTCGGGGGGGGCAGAGTCTTGACCGCTGACGCCTTGATACAAGGTGCTGGCCTGATATTGCGCGATGGCAAAGCGGATCAGCACCCCCATCGCGGCGGCAACCGGAACCGCGACCAGCATGCCGACAAAGCCGAACAACGAGCCGAACACAGACAGCGCGAACATCAGCCAGACCGGGTGCAAGCCGACCGATTTGCCGACCAGTTTCGGCGTCAGCACGTTGCCTTCAAGGAACTGACCGATGGCAAATATCCCGGCCACCAGCCCGATCGACACCCAATCGCCCCAGAACTGGAACAAGGCCAGACCAATTGCCAAGGCCCCGCCGACCAGCGCGCCAATGTAGGGAATGAAGGTGATCGCCCCGGCAATCGCCCCCACCACAAGCCCGAATTGCAAGCCGACCAGCATCAGCGTTGTGGCGTAAAAGGTGCCCAACGCCACACAAACCGTCAGCTGGCCGCGCACAAACGCCGACAGCGCATCATTGATCTCGCCCGCCAGACGCCGCACCACCGGGGCATGATCGCGCGGCAGCATCGCATCAATCCGCGCCACCATGTGATCCCAATCCAACAGCATGTAAAACGTCACCACCGGCACCACAACGATGAACACCACCGCAGACAACAGGCTGAGCGCCGAGGTCAGCACACCCTGCGCCAAAGTTGCGCCCTTGGCCTGAATGGCCGCGCCGATTTCGGCCAAAGTGGTGCGGATGGTCGAGGTGCTGTCGGTCAGCTCGGGGAATTTCTCGATCATAAACCCTTGCAGACGCTTGGCAATCTCGGGCGCTGCATTGATCAGGGCAGAGGTCTGCGAAATCAGCGTTGGAATCACCGACAGCACGATCAGCACCATCAAAAGCAGGCCGATCAGCGTGATCACCGTGGTCGCCGCCACCCGGCTTAGGCCCAGACGTTGCAGCCGGTCTGCCACCGGATCAAGGAAATACGCCATCGCGCCGCCGACCAGAAACGGCAAGATCACCGAGCCCAAAAGCATCAGCAGCAGGAACAGCACCGCCAAGGCGATACACCAATATTTCACCTGCTCACGCACCGGCAATGCCATGACTACGCCCCTTTTTCTGCCCCAGACATATCGCCTTTGGGGGGCTTGGTTGCAAGGGGGCGGCGTGGTCCGGCAAAGTTTAGCGGTGCGGGCCTGCGCCAGAGCCCTGAAAATCACCATAAGCAGCCGCTTATGCCCGCAAAACTAAGCCGCAGATCAATAGATGGCTGCGCAAAAGCCTGCCATTTCGCAGCAAGCCCACCACGGCCAGAGGCGCGGCAGTGGGCTGAACCCGCAAATCAAGGCTTTGATCCCAAGGCCCCCTATCGAAGGAAACTGACATGACCCGCACTTTGCTTTTGACGCTTGCTTTGCTTGCCACGCCGTTTGCCGCCTCGGCTATGCCTGCGGTTGGTGATATTGTCGGCTCGAACGCCGATGCCGCCAAAGCCGCACTGAAAACCGCCGGATGCCCGGTCGAGATGTTCGAGGCCGAAGATGGCAAGATCGAAGCCGTCTGCACCGATGCTGCAAGCATGAAGAAGATGGATGTCATGATCGACCCGGCGTCGGGCGCGGTTCTGTCGATCAAGGAAAGCAACGATTGATGGCACAAACGGACACGGGGGCCGCGCGCCCCCCTGCCCTGTGGGATCGCATCGTGCGCATCAGCCATTGGGGCATCGTCATTGTCATCCTTGCCAATGAGATTTTCACCAGAGGCGGCAGCCCCACGCATGTCTGGTTCGGCTGGGGCGGCTTGGTTTTGCTGGCGATCCGCATGCTTTGGGGCGTGATCGGCACCCAAGAGGCACGGTTTTCTGCGTTTCCGCCCAATGCTTTGGCCGCTCGGCGCCATATGAAACAGCTGATGATCGGCAAGCCTGCCAGCTATCGCTCGCACAATCCTGCCGGGGCGATGATGGCCTATGCTTTGTGGGCCTGCATCGCGGTGATGGTGTCCACTGGGCTGACCATGTCGGGCGCAAACCCGTTTTCAGTGGCCCAGCGGCAGGCGATTGTGGATGGTGGCGACTGGTCGCAGCTTGCGCAAACCGAAGCAGCGGGTGAGGATGAAGGCGACGGTTGGGTGAAAGATGTGCATGAAATCACTGCCAATCTGATCTGGTTGCTGGTGGCCCTGCATGTCGGCGGCGTGATCGTGGAAAGTGTTGCGATGCGGCATAATCTGCTCGCACCGATGCTGCTGGGCCGCAGGAAGGTCAAAGCAGCCAAGCTGGGAAAATAGCCGTCGATGAAGTTTCTGACCGGATTGAAGCAAAGCAAGGGTGGCCGCCCCGCTGTCCTTGCGTTGGTATTGCTGCTGCAAGCTTCGGCTGCAGTGTTCTTTGTCGCCAATATTTTGAATGAATGGTCCGAAGATGGCCCCGGCGCGCAGTTGTGGATGCAAACTCTGGTGACTCTGGCGCTGATCCTGGGGGTGATTTTGGGCGCGATGGAATTGCGCCGCGCGCTTGACCATCAACAGGACCAAGATGCCACCATCGCCAAGGCCAGCGGCGAAATGCACAGCGTGATCCAGCGCCAATTCGACGCTTGGGCGCTGAGCCGCGCCGAGCGGGACGTGGCCTATCTGGCGCTGAAGGGCCTTGATGTCGCCGAGATCGCCCAAGCCCGCCAAGCCGCTCCGGGCACGGTGCGCGCGCAGTTATCGGCAATCTACGCCAAGGCCGGGATCAGTGGCCGCGCCCAATTCGCCGCGCATTTCGTCGAGGATTTGCTGGCCGAAGGCTTGCCGGGGGATCAAAGCCTATGAATGATGTGCGGGCAATTCTTAACAAGAGGTGAATCCCCCCCGGTTAAGCCGTTGATTTTGCATGCGCGCAGGTCTTGTCCACGCGTGGACACTGCCCTGCGCCGAAAGCCTGCGCTTGCTTGACCAATCTCAACCCGCTAGGAAAGCCCAAACCCCAATCCAAGAGGCCGCGATGCGCGTTTCCCGTTACTTTATGCCTGTTCTCAAGGAAAACCCCGCCGAGGCGCAGATCGTCTCGCACCGCTACATGCTGCGCGCAGGCATGATCAAACAGCAGGCGGCGGGGATCTATTCGTGGCTGCCCTTGGGCCTGCGGGTGCTGAACCGCATCCAACAGATCGTGCATGAAGAACAGGTCCGCGCGGGCCACATCCCGTTGCTGATGCCCACGCTGCAACCCGCCGACCTGTGGCGCGAAAGTGGCCGCTATGATGACTACGGCCAGGAAATGCTGCGCATCAAGGATCGTCAGGATCGTGAGATGCTGTATGGCCCCACGAATGAAGAGATGATCACCGACATCTTCCGCGCCCATGTCGGCAGCTATAAAGACCTGCCGCTGACGCTGTATCACATCCAGTGGAAATTCCGCGACGAGATGCGCCCCCGTTTCGGCGTGATGCGCGGCCGCGAGTTCCTGATGAAAGACGGCTACAACTTTGACGTCGACAAGGCCGCCGCCCTGCATGCCTACAACCGTCATATGGTCAGCTACCTGCGCACCTATGAACGCATGGGCCTGACCGCAATTCCGATGCGCGCCGATAGCGGCCCGATTGGCGGCGAGGATACCCATGAATTCCTCGTGCTGGCGGCGACAGGCGAGTCGGAAGTGTTCTTCGACAGCGCCGTAACCGACCTGCGCCTTGGCAGCCGCGAGGTCGATTACGACAACCGCGAAGACGTCGCCGCTGTCTGCAAAGAATTCACCACGCTTTACGCCCGCACTGACGAGACCCACGATCAGGCCTTGTTCGACGCGATCCCGGAAGAGCGCCGCAAAGTCGCGCGCGGCATCGAAGTGGGACAGATTTTCTACTTCGGCACCAAGTATTCGGAAAGCATGGGCGCCACCGTCGTCACCGCTGACGGCAGCAAAGTTCCGGTCGAAATGGGCAGCCACGGCATCGGCGTCAGCCGTCTGCTGGGCGCGATCATCGAGGCCAGCCACGACGACAAAGGCATCATCTGGCCCGAAGGCGTCACCCCGTTCCCGGTCGGCATCGTCAACCTCAAACAAGGCGATGCCGCCGCCGATGCGGCTTGCGAGGGGCTGTATAAAGCCCTGAAAGCCAAGAGTCTGGAAGCGCTCTATGATGACCGCGAGGAACGTGCAGGCGCGAAATTCGCCACGATGGATCTGATCGGTCTGCCTTGGCGCATCACGGTCGGCCCCCGCGGATTGGCGAATGGCGTGGTCGAGCTGACCAGCCGCCGCACCGGAGTTTCCGAGGAAATGGCCCCCGAAGCCGCCGTCGCCCGTATCGCCGAGATTTACGCAGGCATCTGATGGAAATTGTCGCCGCCGCCCTGTTCAGCTGCGACATTCTTATGCTGATCTCGTTTCAAGTGCTGAACCGGGACGCACCACAATTCGCCCATGCCATAAGTGATTATGGCGTGGGCAAGAAAACCGCAGGGCTGTTCAAAGCCTATGTCATCGCGGGCGCGCTGGCGGCACCTTTGTTGGCGTGGCAATTCTGGCAAGCGCAATCGCCCAGCTATCCCGCCAGTGTTCCATTTTACCTGATGTTGGTTGCCCTGGGCCGTTTGGGTCTGGGGCTGTTTCCCAATGATCCGCGCGGTGCGGTGCGCACCCAGACAGGCCAGATCCACCATGCCGCAACGCTGCTGGCCTTCACCTGCGCCTTCATGGCGGTCGCTGAAGCCACGCCGCTGCTGGCCGCAAGCGTGGCCGATTTTCCCGCATCGCTGCTGTCCGGCCTGAAACATCTGATCAGCCTTGGTTTTATCGCCGTCACCCTGACGATCTCGGCGCCGCTGCGGCGCTTTTTTGGCATAGCCGAGCGGTTGTTCCTTTATGCCACCGCGCTTTGGTTTCTGACCGCATCACTGACCTTGCCGCCGCTGTAGCGCGCACTACCTTTACGCCAAAGGCGACTGCGGCGCAGCGCCCTCTTCCCCCGAAAGGATCGCATGATGGATTATCGTCGCTTGGGCAAATCCGGCCTGAAGGTTTCCGAGTTTTCCTTTGGCTCTTGGGTGACTTTCGGCAAACAGGTCGATGGCAATGACGCCAAATCCATGATGACCTTGGCCTATGATGCCGGGGTGAACTTTTTTGACAACGCCGAAGGCTATGAGGCCGGCAATTCCGAGCTGGTGATGGGGCAGGCCCTGCACAGTCTTGGCTGGAGCCGTGATAGCTATATCGTGTCATCGAAAGTGTTCTGGGGGGGTGAAAAACCCACCCAGCGCGGGCTGTCGGCCAAGCATGTGATCGAAGCCGCCCATGCGGCGCTGCGGCGGTTGCAGGTCGATTACCTTGATCTCTATTTCTGCCACCGCCCCGATATCGACACGCCGATCGAGGAAACCGTGCGGGCGATGCACAATCTGATTGTGCAGGGTAAGGTGCTGTATTGGGGTACTTCGGAATGGTCGGCGCAGCAGATCACCGAGGCGCATATGGTCGCCCGCGCCGCTGGCCTCACGCCCCCGGTGATGGAGCAGCCGCAGTATAATCTGTTTGAGCGTCAGAAGGTCGAGGCGGATTATGCGCCACTGTATGACACGCTGGGTCTTGGCACCACGATCTGGTCGCCGCTGGCCTCGGGTATTCTGACCGGCAAATATAATGCGGCGATTCCGAACGACAGCCGGATGAACCTGCCCGGCTATGAATGGCTGCGTGATATGTTGGCATCAGACGCGGGCCAAGAAAAGTTAAGCAAAGCCAAGGCTTTGGGTGATCTGGCTGATCGGGCTGGGCTGCCGTTGGCGCATCTGGCGCTGCTGTGGTGCCTGACCAATCCGCGCGTCTCGACGGTTATTCTGGGCGCGTCGCGTGCCAGCCAACTGAGCGATAATCTTGCCGCCTTGCAATCCAAGGCCAAGCTGACGCCCGAGGTGATCGCCGAGATAGAGACGATCATGGCAAACAAACCGGCCGCGCCACAACGGTTCTAAGTTGACCAATACAGTGCTCTTGGGTGAGGTTGCGCGGGGGGCCAGCCTCCCTGAACGACCCGGGATATTTGCGCACAGAGGATGACCATGACCAAAGCATTGATCACTTGGGGCGGCTGGGACGGGCATCAGCCGGATAAGGTCGCGGCGCTGTTCGCGCGTGAGCTGAGCGCGCTGGGGATGCAGGTTGAGGTTTTCGACACTCTTGCCTGTTTCGATGATCCGGCGCGACTGGCCGATCTGGCGCTGATCGTGCCGGTCTGGACGATGAGCAGCATCAGCCAGACCCAATCTGAGAATGTCGCGGCGGCGGTGGCCGCCGGTGTGGGACTTGCGGGCTGTCATGGCGGGATGTGCGACGCCTTTCGAGCCGATGTGCTGTGGCAGTTCATGACCGGGGCGCAATGGGTGGCGCATCCGGGCAATGATGGCGTGGAATATCGGGTGCGGATGGTTTCGGATGATCCACTGGTGGCCGGGATCAGCGATTTCGACGTGAAAACTGAACAATATTACCTGCATACCGACCCAGCCGTGCGCGTGCATGCGGTTTGCGATTTCCCGGTGGCGGAAGGCCCGCACAGCGCGAACGGGCCAGTTGCGATGCCGGTTGTGTTTTCCAAGATGTGGGGACAGGGCCGGGTTTATTACAACGCCTTGGGCCATCATGCCGATGTGATCGACCACGGCGCTCCGCTGGAGTTGCTGCGGCGCGGAATGACTTGGGCCGCCAAACAGGAGGGCTGAATGTCTTTCCAAGCCTATTTGGACAATATCCAAGCCAAAACCGGCAAAACGCCCACAGATTTCAAAGCGCTGGCGCTGGCAAAGGGCTTTGCCACAGCGGATGGACTCGCGCCGGGTGTCAAAGCCACCCAGATCACAGATTGGCTGAAAGCGGATTTCGGCCTTGGCCACGGCCACGCCATGGCGATCGTTGCGCTTTTGAAGGGCAAATCCGCATAACCCAAGGCCTGCCGCACCGGATCACGCTTGGGGCGGCGGGACTTGGCCCTAAGCGCGTGCCTTGCGGATCAGATCGAGAATATCCTTTGCTGCCGTTGGAATGTTGGTCCCCGGCCCGAAGATCGCTTTCACCCCGGCATCATAGAGAAACTGGTAATCCTGCTGCGGAATAACGCCGCCACAGATCACCAAAATCTCACCCGCGCCCGCATCGCGCAAGGCTTGCACGAGTTTCGGTGCCAAGGTCTTGTGCCCTGCCGCTTGTGACGAAATCCCCACCACATGCACATCATTGTCGATGGCATCCTGTGCTGCCTCGGCGGGCGTCTGGAACAGGGGGCCCACATCGACATCAAAACCAATATCGGCAAAGGCGGTGGCGATCACTTTGGCACCGCGATCATGGCCATCTTGCCCCATCTTGACCACCAGCATCCGCGGGCGGCGGCCCTCTTCTTCGGCAAATTTCTCGACATCGGCCTGAATGGTGGCGAAACCTTCGTCGCCCTCGTAGGCCGCACCATAAACCCCGGCGAGAGTTTTGACCTCGGCCCGGTGGCGGCCAAACACTTTCTCCATCGCCATGCTGATCTCTCCGACCGTTGCCCGTGCCCGTGCCGCCACGACCGCCGCTGCGAGCAGATTGCCGTCATGGCCCGCGATCCGGGTCAATTCATCCAGCGCCGCCTGACAAGCCGCCTCGTCCCGTGCGGCGCGCGTGCTGTGCAGCCGTGCGATCTGCGCCTCGCGCACCGCGACGTTATCAATATCCAGAATGTCGATGGCGTCTTGCTGCGCGAGTTTGTATTTGTTCACCCCGACCACGACATCCGCGCCGCGATCAATCGCCGCTTGGCGTTTGGCCGCTGATTCCTCGATCCGAAGTTTGGGCATGCCGCTTGCAACGGCTTTGGTCATGCCGCCCATCGCTTCGACTTCCTCGATCAGCGCCCAGGCCTGTTCCGCCATCTGCGCGGTCAGGCTTTCGACGTAATACGACCCCGCCAAAGGGTCGACGACATGGGTAATGCCGGTTTCTTCCTGCAAGATCAGCTGCGTATTGCGCGCGATGCGGGCGGAAAACTCGGTCGGCAGCGCCATGGCTTCGTCCAAGGCGTTGGTGTGCAGGCTTTGGGTGCCGCCGAGCACCGCCGACATCGCCTCATACGCCGTGCGGATGACGTTGTTATAGGGATCTGCCTCTTGCAAGGACACTCCGCTTGTCTGGCAATGCGTGCGCAGCATCAGCGAGCCCGGCTTTTTGGGCTGAAATTCCGACATAATGCGGTGCCACAGCAGACGAGCGGCGCGCAGCTTTGCGGCCTCCATGAAAAAATTCATCCCGATGGCAAAAAAGAACGACAGCCGCCCAGCGAAGTCATCGACATTCATCCCGCGCGCAATCGCCGCGCGCACATATTCGCGGCCATCGGCCAAAGTATAGGCCAGTTCCTGCACCAGATTGGCCCCGGCTTCCTGCATATGATAGCCGGAGATCGAGATCGAATTGAATTTCGGCATCTGCGCGCTGGTGTATTCGATGATATCCGCAATGATCCGCATCGACGGTTCCGGCGGATAGACATAGGTGTTGCGCACCATGAATTCCTTCAGAATATCATTCTGAATGGTGCCAGAGAGGTCTGCGCGATCGACGCCCTGTTCTTCCCCGGCGACGATGAAACTGGCAAGGATCGGGATGACCGCACCATTCATCGTCATGGAAACGCTGACTTTATCCAGCGGGATACCGTCAAACAGGATCTTCATATCCTCAACACTATCAATCGCCACCCCGGCTTTGCCGACATCGCCTTCCACGCGGGGATGGTCTGAATCATAGCCGCGATGGGTGGCCAGATCGAAGGCGACCGACACGCCTTGCTGCCCTGCGGCGAGGTTTTTGCGGTAAAACGCGTTGCTGGCCTCGGCGGTGGAAAACCCGGCATATTGCCGGATCGTCCACGGGCGACCCGCATACATCGTGGCCTTGACGCCACGGGTGAACGGCGCAAAGCCGGGCAGTTCGCCCATCTGCGGCAAGTTGGCGGTATCAGCGGCAGTGTAGAGCGGCTTGACGGTGATCCCCTCCAGCGTTTGCCAGTTCAGGCTGGCCGGATCGCCGCCCTTCATTTCTTTCGCGGCAAGCGATTTCCATGCATTCAGATCGGTCATAGCGTGTTCCTCAAACGAGAAGTGTCCGGTTTGCGCCAAGCGCCGGGGGTTTCACACCCCCGGACCCCCGTGGGATATTTGTGCAGAGTGGATGAACCCGTGCAGTTCATTCAAACTCCATGATCACTTCATCAACCTTCAGACTGCTGCCCGCCACGGCCTTGACCGCTTTGACCACGCCGCGACGTTCGGCTTTCAGGATGTTTTCCATCTTCATCGCCTCGACCGTGGCAAGCGCCTGGCCTTCCTGCACCTCGTCGCCGACCGCGACCATGATGCGGGCAACCAGCCCCGGCATCGGGCACAGCAGGAATTTCGACGTATCGGGCGGCAGCTTTTCGATCATTAGCTTGGCGAGTTCCGCCTGCCGCGGGCTGCGCACGAAACATTTCAGATCCGCCCCGCGCAGGCGCAACCGGAAGCCGCCCGAAATTTTGCCAACCTTCATCACCAGCGCCGCGTCGTCCACGATCAGCCGCGCCAATGTCTGCCCCGGCGTCCAGTCCGAGGTGACGCGCAGGCTTTGGCCACCCGCGAAACTCACCGTCGACCCTGCGGGGTCTGCCGCTATTGTCACAGCATATTCAATGCCTTGCAGCGACACAACCCAATCATCACCGACACGGCGGCTGTGGTTGTCCATCGTGCCGCTGATGCGGGTGCGCCGAATTTCTGCGACGCGGTTCATGGCCGCAGCGGCGGCTGCAACGCGGGCCAAAGTATCGGCATCCAAGCTAGCCCCTTGGAAGCCTTCGGGGTATTCTTCGGCAATGAACGCCGTGGTGATATTGCCTGATTGAAAGCGCGGATGCTCCATCACCGCGCTGACGAAGGGCAGGTTGTGGCCGATGCCTTCGACCTCGAACGTGTCCAAGGCGAGGCGCATTTCCTCAATCGCATCAGCGCGCGTCGGCCCCCAAGTGCAGAGTTTCGCAATCATCGGGTCGTAGAACATGCTGATTTCGCCGCCCTCAAACACCCCGGTATCATTGCGCACAACACCGCCGCGTGGCGTTTCGCCTTCAACGGGGGGGCGGTAGCGGGTCAGCCGACCAATCGAGGGCAAAAAGTTGCGATAAGGGTCTTCGGCGTAAAGCCGGCTTTCCATCGCCCAGCCGTTGATCTTCAGATCAGCTTGGGCAAAGGGCAATTTTTCGCCGTAAGCCACCCGGATCATCTGTTCGACCAGATCGACGCCAGTGATCAGTTCGGTGACGGGATGCTCGACTTGCAGGCGGGTGTTCATTTCGAGGAAATAGAAATTGAGGCTGCCGTCTACGATGAATTCGACCGTGCCAGCACTTGTATAGCCAACGGCGCGGGCCAAGGCGCAGGCTTGCTCGCCCATTGCTTTGCGGGTTTCAGGATCAAGGAACGGCGACGGCGCCTCTTCGATCACCTTTTGATTGCGGCGCTGGATCGAACATTCACGCTCGTGCAGATAGACGGTGTTGCCGTGTTTATCAGCCAGCACCTGAATTTCGATGTGACGCGGCTGGGTGACGAATTTTTCAATGAAAATCCGGTCATCACCAAAGCTGGCGGCGGCTTCGTTCTTGGACGATTGGAAGCCTTCGCGCGCCTCGGCATCATCCCAAGCGATCCGCATACCCTTGCCGCCACCGCCCGCAGAAGCCTTGATCATCACCGGATAACCAATCACGCGGGCGATTTTCACCGCATGTTCGGCATCATCAATCAGCCCCATATGGCCCGGCACGGTCGAGACTCCGGCCGCCATCGCCAGCTTTTTTGAGGTGATCTTGTCGCCCATCGCTTCAATCGCCGGGCTGGGCGGGCCGATGAAAACAACGCCCGCAGCCTCCAAAGCCGCCGCGAAATTCATGTTTTCACTTAGGAAACCATAGCCCGGATGCACCGCCTCGGCGCCCGAGGCTTTGATTGCCGCCATGATCTTGTCGATCACGATATAAGATTGCGCGGCGGGGGACGCGCCGATGTGAATGGCCTCATCGGCCATTTTCACATGCAGGGCACCGCGGTCGGCATCCGAATAGACCGCCACCGTCTTGATGCCCATTTTTCGCGCGGTCTTGATCACCCGGCAGGCGATTTCGCCACGATTGGCGATCAGGATTTTCTTGAACATAGCTCTCTCCCTCCCCGCCCAGGTCTGGCCAAAAACCGGGGCAGCAATGCAAAACGGCCAGCCGGGGAGTGCCCCGACTGGCCGTCAAAATGGTACGCCGCGATTGCGGCGGTTAGATCAGTAGCAGGGCGGCAGGCCGATGTTGACGCCGCAGGTTGCTGCACCTGCAAGGCCACCAATGACCGCGCCAGTAACCGCATTGTTGTCGGTGACATCGGCAATTGCCGCGCCCGCCGCAGCGCCAGCCAGCCCGCGCGAAGCCGGGTCTTGCAGACAGCCAGCCAATGGCATGGTGAGAATCGCGAGAAGAAGAAGGGATTTCCGCATTTTGAACTGCCTCTTTTGTTTGTTGTTCTAGCAACAGATTCTACCGAATCTGGCGACAAAGCAAACCGAAAAAAACGCAAACTGCACAAGAAGGCGACAAGCCGCCAACAGGCTGCCTTGGCTGCCCTCCACTGTGCGGAAAAAAATGGCCCGACCCCAGAAGAGTCAGGCCAAAGGGTAGGGAAAGGGTAACAGTCTTGCGCGAAACGCTGCGGTGCAAGCCACATCCCGCGCACAGATGGATCATCGCCGAAGCCACGCGCCCGCGCAAAGCCCAATTCAGGCAGCGCAAAGCCCTGCGCGAATTGCTGCCAGTTGGCCAAGGGCTTGCGCGGAATCATGCTCAGACCTGCCCCATACCTAGCCCTGATCCTCGTCATCGTCCCAATCGCCAAAATCATAAGGTTCGGCATCGGCTGCGAAAATCTCGGGGAAGGACACTTGTGCGACTTTGAGGTTGATCTTCAACAGCGCATCATACGAGGCTGGATTGAACGGATCTTCGGCGGCGACGACCTCGCGGCCAAACAGCCATGACAGGCGGCCCGCATCCAGATTGCCGCGCTCGAACACCTCTTCACCAAACTGCGCCCAAAGGGCAGCCATAAAGCCCTTGTCAGCGGCGCGATCGGCGTTTTTGCGATCGGCAAAGCGCTCGCGTCTTATGATCTTGGCGGCACCAACTTTCATATTGGCGCGGCGGATCACGAATTGGAAATCAGTGCCAGTCAGGCGACCGGGAAAACCGCGATGTTTCAGCATGATACGCCCCCCATGACGGAGCGGGCGCCGGAGGCGGGGCCAAAACCCCGCCCAGCTGGATTATTTGTATTTGCCAGTTTGAACGGGCTCGACGGTGACATCCATCGGAGCGGGCTCCATCGGTGGTTCTTTTTTAGCGCAAGCAGCGAAAGCGCTAAGCGCGATGAAGGCGAGGATAGTTGCGGAACGCATGGGATACTCCAGTTTGCAGCGTTGTAGACCGCCGCACCATAGGCCCGTGCCTCCAGAGGTGCAAAGCCCAGGCCCGTCACTGAGAGTATTTTTGCCGACCGCCCGCAAGCCGTTGCGGCAGATATAAAAAGGGCGGGCCGAGGCGCTTGGCCCCTGAACACCCGCCCCTTAGTCTTACTTGTATTTGCCGGTGTAAACGGGCTCTTCGGTGACAGCCGGTTGGTCAACGTAAACGACTTCTTCGGCTTTCTTGGCGCAAGCGGCCACGAAAGCGACCATGCACAGTGCCAGAACGGTGAATTTAGTGCTCGACATCCTCTACTCCATTTATTTGCGGGAGGCGTGCTTTGTGCCGCCCCCTTCTGCGAGGGAAAGGCCGCTTGGGTTCGGCCTACGTGAACAATAGCGGATAAACCGCCGTATTGACACGCAAATTCGCCAAATGCCCAAAGCTGTGGCAAGGCTACATCAGCCAAGGGTTGTGACATGGCATTGGCCGCTAGATTTTGTGCTTTCATCAAAAAGCCTCCCATATACAGGCGTCGCCTTCGATGCGATACGCCTCAAAAAACTGCGTGGCGTCAGGAGAAGCCTCGCCGAACGGCACGTCGCGGTCGGCAAAAGAAATGATGATCTGGCTTGGCACGGGCCCGGTTGATGCGATCCGTGGCAACGCAAAGCTGTTGCACAGATGTTCCATATCCAGCGCCGCCACATCATAGCTGATGCCGCCGCCATCCTTGGCAATCGCCGGAGCGACAAAGCGGAACCGCGCCACCAGACCTTCCGGCCCCGGCGCGTTCATCACCACTTCGACAAAGCGCACTGCCTGCCCCGAGGGCACGACAAGCGCCGCCTCATTCACCGCTGGATCGGTCATCGCCACCCTAGCCTTCCGCCGCCCACAAACATTGCCGCTCTCCTATCGTCACAGCGGAATGTTATCGTGCTTTTTCCACGGGTTCGCCAGCTTCTTACCGCGCAAAGATGCAAATGCCCGCGCAATGCGGCGCCGCGTCGAATGGGGCATGATCACCTCGTCGATAAAGCCCTTTTCGGCAGCGACAAACGGATTGGCAAAGCGGTCTTCATAATGCTGGGTCAGCCGCGCAATTTCTTCGGGCGATTTGCCGCGATGGATGATTTCAGTCGCTCCCTTGGCACCCATCACCGCGATTTCCGCCGTAGGCCAGGCATAGTTGAAATCGCCGCGCAGATGTTTGGACGACATCACATCATATGCGCCCCCATAGGCCTTGCGGGTGATCACCGTGACCTTTGGCACCGTGGCTTCTCCGTATGCAAACAACAGCTTAGCACCGTGTTTGATGACGCCGCCCAGTTCCTGCGCCACCCCGGGAAGGAACCCCGGCACATCCACCAAAGTCAGGATCGGAATTTCAAACGCATCACAAAACCGCACGAAACGCGCGGCTTTGCGGCTGCTGTCAATGTCAAGGCAGCCCGCCAGCACCATCGGCTGATTGGCGACAACGCCGACCGATTGGCCCTCGATCCGAATGAACCCAGTGATGATATTGGCGGCAAAAGCGGCCTGAATTTCAAAGAAATCGCCCTCGTCGGCCAGCTTTTCGATCAGCTCTTTCATGTCATAGGGCTGGTTCGGGTTTTCCGGGATCAGCGTATCAAGGCTGGCTTCCAACCGCGCCGGATCATCAAAAAATGGCCGCACCGGAGCCTTCTGGCGGTTGTTCAGCGGCAGAAAATCCACCAACCGACGCACTTCGGCCAAAGCCTCGACATCGTTTTCAAAGGCACCATCTGCGACCGAGGATTTCTTGGTATGGGTCGAAGCCCCGCCCAATTCTTCCGCCGTAACCACTTCATTCGTCACGGTTTTCACCACATCGGGGCCGGTGACAAACATGTAGCTGGAGTCCTTCACCATAAAGATAAAGTCCGTCATCGCCGGGCTGTAAACCGCACCACCCGCGCAAGGCCCCATGATCACAGAGATCTGCGGCACCACCCCCGATGCCATCACATTGCGCTGAAACACCTCGGCATAGCCCGCGAGTGAGGCCACACCTTCCTGAATCCGCGCACCACCAGAATCGTTCAATCCAATCACCGGCGCACCGTTCTGCATCGCCATATCCATGATCTTGCAGATCTTTTTCGCATGCGTTTCCGACAAAGACCCGCCAAACACGGTGAAATCCTGGCTGAACACATAAACCATTCGCCCGTTCACAGTGCCCCAGCCAGTGACCACGCCGTCGCCAGCCGGACGATCCGCCTCCATCCCGAAATCGGTGCAGCGGTGGGCCACGAACATGTCGAACTCTTCAAAAGAGCCCTCATCCAGCAGCAATTCCACCCGCTCGCGCGCGGTCAGCTTGCCCTTGGCGTGCTGCGCGTCAATCCGGCGCTGGCCCCCACCTTGCCGCGCGACAAGGCGGCGGTCTTCCAGCTGTTGCAGAATGTCACGCATCGGCAATTCCTTTGAAAATCGCAGCCAGCATAGCGCTGCATCGCAGCGGCGCAAAGCAGAACCTCGAAAATATGCAAATGATTGCGGATCATAAAATTGCAAACTGCAAAGTTGCAAACAAGCGCCATTCAGACCCAACCGGAACCCGCAATCCCGCGACGCACCAATCACTATGCACCGCCGCTTGAAATCATGGCCAGCGCCGCAGCGATATGCCATACAGCGCCAACGCCCCAACCGCGGAAGCTGTCATGCCAACCCTGCCCGTCCCCTTCGTCACCATTGGCCTCTTGACCCTGTCGAACGTCTTCATGACTTTCGCTTGGTATGGCCACCTCAAACACAAATCCACCGCCCTGATTACGGTGATCTTCATCTCTTGGGGCATCGCATTCTTTGAATACTGCCTGATGGTCCCCGCCAACCGCATCGGCTCGTCGATCTACAACGGCGCCCAACTGAAAACCATTCAAGAGGTGATCACCCTTTCGGTTTTTGCCGTGTTTTCAGTGTTCTACCTGAAAGAGCCGCTGACATGGAACCACGCGCTCGGCTTCGCCTTCATCGCCCTCGGCGCCTTCTTCATTTTCCATAAATGGAGCTGACCAGCAGCCCCGCCGCCGCCCAAGGCCCCTCCTCTGTGCCCAAATATCACCGCCGGAGGCATCGCGCTATCCGCCAGCGCATCCGCAAAAGGCCTTACAATGCCGCATCGCAAAGCCATCTTCCTTGACCGCAAGACCCCGCCGAAAGTCCTGACCCTGACCCTGCTCGCCGGGCTTTCGGCCTTGGCAATGAACATCTTTCTGCCCTCGCTCCCGGGCATGGCGGCGTGGTTCGACGCCCCCTATGCGCTGATGCAACTGTCGGTGGCGCTCTACCTCGCCCTGTCGGCTGTGCTGCAAGTCGTGATCGGGCCAATCTCGGATCGCTACGGCCGCCGCAACGCCATTCTGATCGCGTTGATCCTGTTCCTGATCGCCACCATCGGCACCCTCACCGCACCCAACGCGACGGTGTTTCTGATCTTCCGTATGGCGCAAGCCGTGGTGGCGGCAGGCATTGTGCTCTCGCGCGCCGTGGTGCGCGACATGGTCTCTGATGCCGAGGCGGCCTCCATGATCGGCTATGTCACCATGGGCATGTCACTGGTGCCGATGATCGGCCCGGTGATCGGCGGCGTTTTGGATGAATATTTCGGCTGGCAGGCGAATTTCGGCCTGCTGCTTGGCTTGGGGATCGTCGTATTGGCCCTCGTCTGGGCCGATCTGGGCGAAACCGCGACCCTGCAGCGCATGTCGTTCAAAGATCAGATGGCCAGCTATCCGTCCTTGCTGAAATCGCAACGCTTCTGGGGTTATTGCGGAGCCGCCGCCTTTGCTTCGGGCTGCTTTTACGCCTTCCTTGGCGGTGCGCCCTATGTCGGCAACCAAGTCTATCATCTGACCTCGTCGCAAATCGGGCTGCTGTTTGCCATCACAGCCGTCGGCTACATGGCCGGAAACTTCTTTGCCGGCCGCTATTCGGTGCGGTTGGGGATGAACAAAATGGTGCTGATAGGCACCAGCGTCACCACGGTTGGCATGGCTGTGCTTGCGATCGTATCCGCTCTAAACCTGTCCAGCGCCGTGATTTTCTTCAGCCTGACCATCACGATGGGCCTTGGCAACGGCATCGCCTTGCCCTCGGCCAATGCGGGCATCCTCTCGGTGCGCCCTGATCTTGCGGGCACCGCATCCGGCCTTGGCGGCGCGATCATGGTGGGCGGTGGCGCCGCACTCGCCGCCCTCGCAGGGGCGATGCTGCCCCCCGGATCAACCGAGATGCCACTCGTGCTTTTGATGCTGGCCTCGTCGGTGATGTCCAGCTTGTGCATTCTGCTCGTGCTCCGCCGGGCGCGCCGACTTGGCATTGCCACTTGACCAGCCGAGTTTGCAAAGTCTACTTTCCGCTTTGCAAAGGAGGGTGCAATGGCCATCCAGAAACTTTACGCAGGCGCAAAGCTGCGCGAATTGCGCGGCCGTCTGACACTGACGCAACGCGCCTTTGCCGATAAACTGGGCGTCTCGCTGCCCTATCTGAACCAGATGGAGAATAACCACCGCCCGGTCTCTGCCACCGTGGTGTTAGCGCTGGCGCAAGAGTTTGGTCTTGATGTCACCGAACTGAACGCAGGCGAAGGCGAGCGGCTGGTATCCGACATGCGCGAGGCCCTCGCCGATCCGGTTTTCGTCAAAACCATACCGCCCTTGGCCGATCTGCGCCTTGCCGCCTCGAACGCGCCAGCCTTGGCGCGCGCCTTTCTGGATCTGCATCGCGCCTACCGGCAAAGCCACGAACGCCTCGCCTCTCTGGACGAGGCTTTGGGGCGCGACGACACCGCCCTGCGCGCAAGCCCGTGGGAAGAGGTCCGGGATTTCTTTCACTATTGCGACAATTACGTCGATGCTGTCGATCGTGCCGCCGAACATTTCATACATTCTGCAACCACTGGAAAAGACGCACTTATGATCGGCATAAATGCGTTAGAACGCCGCGGTATCAGTATAGATTTTTCGAACATTGCCCCACTGCGCCACTTCGACGCGACCCATCGCAAGCTCGCGATCTCGGCCCGTGCCGCAGCCCCCACACAACGCTTCCAACTGCTTTACCAAGTCGCGCTGCAAACCCAGAATGACCTGCTGGAAGCCACCTTGGATCTCGCCCGCTTCCAAACGCCCGAGGCCCGCGACATCGCCAAAATCGGCATGGCCAACTATTTCGCCGGGGCCGCCTTAATGCCCTATCGCGCTTTCCTGCAAGCCGCCCAAGACACCCGCCACGACCTCGAACGCCTCGCCGATCTGTTCGGTGCCAGCATCGAACAGGTGGCGCACCGTCTCTCAACCCTGCAACGCCCCGGCGCAAAAGGCGTGCCATTCTTTTTCGTCCGTGTCGATCAAGCCGGCACCATCACCAAACGCCACTCGGCCACCCGGCTGCAATTCGCCCGCTTTGGCGGCGCTTGCCCGCTGTGGAACGTCCACCGCGCATTTGAAACCCCCGGTCAATTCCTGCGCCAACTGGCCGAAACCCCCGATGGCGTGCGCTATTTGTGCCTGTCGCGCGATGTCTCCAAGCCCGGTGGCGCCTATCTCGCCCCCATCCGCCGCTACGCCATCGGTCTTGGGTGCGAAGTGACCCATGCCTCAAAGCTGGTGTATTCTGACGGCCTAGACCTGAAGGGCCGCTTCGAGCCAATCGGCATCTCATGCCGCATCTGCGAACGTCCAAACTGCCACCAACGCTCGGTCCCGCCCTTGGAACGCCGCCTCAAAGTAGATCCGGACCGCCGTGGCCTGCTGCCATATGACATCGTGGATTGATGGGTCGGAGCGCTCTGCGGGGGATATTCAACCCAATGTGAAATCATCGCGGTTTGGCGTTTCACATTGGCTCAAATATTCCCCGCGGAGCGTTCAACCGAACCACCGCACTGCCGCCTCAGGCACATCCAGCGGCAGCAGCGGTCGCGTGCCGCCTCGATGGCGGCCAAGACCGCCCTTGGCTTCAAGGATTAACAAGATATGAATGACTTCGCGTAACCTGTTGATCTTTATACACCCAGAACCCTGTCCACGCGTGGACACTAGCGTTGCGACACCCGCCAGTTCTCATTGATCACCGGCTGCAAATTCGACTTCGCCAGCCTACGCCCCAGAATATGATCTGCCGCTTTCTCGCCGGTCATGATCGACGGCCCATTCAAATTCCCATTCGTCACCTGCGGGAAGATCGAGCTGTCCGCCACCCGCAGCCCCGCGACCCCGATCACCCGGCACTCTTCATCCACCACCGCCATCGGATCATCGGCCCGCCCCATCCGACAGGTGCCGCAGGGATGATAGGCGCTCTCAACATGCTCTTTCAAAAACGCGTCCAATTCCGCATCCGATTGCACCCCGGTCCCCGGCTGAATCTCGGCCTTCACATGCTCTTTCATCGCGGGCTGCGCGAACACCTCGCGGGTCAAGCGGACGCAGGCGCGGAAATCCTCCCAATCGCTGGGGTCAGACATGTAATTGAACAGGATTTTCGGCGCATCTTTCGGATCAGCAGACCGCAAGGTGACAGACCCCCGCGACTTCGAGCGCATCGGTCCCACATGCACCTGAAACCCATGCCCCCCCGCCGCTGCCTTGCCATCGTAGCGGACGGCAATCGGGAGGAAATGATACTCAATATCCGGGTAATCCACCCCGGCCTTGGAGCGGATAAACGCGCAAGCCTCAAACTGATTGCTCGCACCCAATCCCTTGCCGGTGAACAACCATTGCGCCCCGATCAGCGCCTTGCCCCACAGGTTCCAATATTTATACAAAGTGATCGGCTTCTTGGCCTGAAACTGCATGTAGATCTCAAGGTGATCCTGCAAATTCGCCCCCACGCCGGGCCGATCCGCCACCACCTCGATGCCATGCTCGCGCAAGGCTGCTGCATCGCCGATCCCGGAAAGCATCAGGATTTTCGGGCTGTTGATCGACGAAGCCGCCACAATCACCTCGGCGCTGGCGCGGATAACCTCAACCACACCGCCACGCTCAATCTCCACGCCCACCGCTTGGCCATCCTCGATCACCACACGGCGCGCAAAGCCGCGCACCAGCTTCACAAGCCCGGTTTTCAACGCCGGACGCAGGTAAGCATTGGCCGCCGACCAGCGCACACCTTTGAAAATCGTCGCCTCCATCGCGCCGAAGCCTTCTTGCGCCTGACCGTTGTAGTCGCTTGTCACTGGATAACCCGCCTGCTGGCCCGCCTTGATAAAAGCGTTGAACAACGGGTTTTTACGCGGACCACGGCTGATATGCAGCGGGCCATCCTTGCCGCGATAGGCCGGATCGCCCGAGGGCGCACCATCCGCCTCACCGTGCCAAGTTTCCATGCGCTGAAAATATGGCAACACATCGGCGTAGGACCAGCCTTGCGCACCCATTTCCTCCCAAGTGTCGTAATCGCGGGCATGGCCGCGCACATAGACCATGCCGTTGATCGAAGACGAGCCGCCGATCACCTTGCCGCGCGGCGTCGCCAGGCGACGACCATCCAAGTAAGGCTCGGGTTCCGACTGAAAGCCCCAGTCGTAAACGGACATGTTCATCGGATAAGACAAAGCCGCCGGCATCTGGATGAACGGGCCAAAATCACTGCCGCCTTGCTCAATCACCACCACGCTTTTGCCCGCCTCGGCCAGCCGATATGCAATCGCCGATCCCGCCGAGCCTGAGCCAATGATCACATATTCCGCCGTCATATCCATCTCCTGCCCATGCTTGGGGCGACTTTTATCTTAAACGTCCCAACGCTGCGGCCCGACACGCCGGGGCGGTCGGACGGGCCGCGTGTCAGGGCGCGTTAGTAGGGCGCGTCCACCGGCCCCATGCCAACGTAAACGCTTTTGATTTGGCTGTAGTGCTCCACCGCCGCATGGCCGTTTTCACGTCCAACACCCGATAGCTTTGATCCGCCGAACGGCATCTCAACTGGGGTGAGATTATAGGCGTTGATCCAGCAAGTACCTGCTTGTAAATTAGAAATCACCCGATGGGCGCGGGTTATGTCGGCGGTAAAAACGCCTGCGGCAAGGCCAAACTCGGTGGCATTGGCGCGTGCCACCGCTTCTTCTTCAGTGTCGAAATCCAGCACCGCCATCACTGGGCCGAACACCTCTTCCTGCGCAATCGTCATGCCATCGGTGACATCGGCGAAAACCGTCGGCTGCACAAACGCCCCCTCGGCCCCCGCTTGGCCACCACCACACACCAAGGTCGCCCCCTCAGCTTTGGCGGTCTCGATATACCCGAGTACCTTTGCAAGCTGCGCACCCGAAACCAGCGGCCCCATCTGCGTCGTCTCGTCCAGCGGATCCCCCAATTTGATCGCCGCCGTGCGTTCTGCAAGCCGTTTCAGGAACTTGGCCTTGATGCCCTTTTGCACAAACACCCGCGTGCCATTGCTGCACACTTGCCCCGCGGAATAGAAATTCCCCAGCATTGCAGCCCCCACTGCATCCTCGATACTTGCATCATCGAACACCAGAATTGGGGATTTGCCGCCTAGCTCCATCGTCACATGCCGCACGCCTGCCGCCGCCAGCGCGTAAACCTTCTGCCCGGTCGGCACCGATCCGGTTAGCGAAACTTTCGCCACACGGGCGTCCGACACCAAAGCCGACCCGACCATGCCGCGGCCTTGCACCACATTGAACAGACCCGCAGGCAGCCCCGCCTCGATAAAAATTTCTGCAAGTTTCAGCGCGCCCAAGGGCGTTACTTCGGACGGCTTGAAAATCATCGCATTGCCCAAAGCCAAGGCAGGCGCCGATTTCCAGCAGGCGATCTGGCTGGGGTAATTCCACGCGCCAATGCCGACACAAACCCCCAAAGCCTCGCGGATCGTGTAAGCAAAATCGCGGCCAAGCGGGATGGTTTCGCCGCCAACCGTTGGCGCAAGGCCCCCGAAATATTCCAAAGCATCGGCACCCGACGGCCAATCGGCGACCAAGGTTTCCTGAATTGGCTTACCGGTATCCAAGGTTTCCAGCCGCGCCAATTCCGGGTTGCGCTCGCGGATCAGATCGGCGGCGCGGCGCAAGATCCGGGCACGCTCGACCGGACGGGTCGCAGCCCAAAGCCCCTGCGCGCGCGCAGCACTGGCCAAAGCCTGCTCGATCACCGCCGCTGTTGCTTCATGCAGCACCGCAATCACAGCGCCCGTGGCAGGGTAAATCACCTCAATCACCGGACCGGCTTTGTCTTCAACATACTGACCGTCAACGAAATGACTGGCCTTTGGCTGTGCCATCATGGGCGCGCCCCTTCCAACTTAGAATTCAGATAATTCAACGCCGTAGCTACCGCCATCTCGCGGTCCGGCGGCCCCGATTTCAACACTTCGCGCAAGTAAAGCCCATCAATCAACGCACCCAATCCGGCGGCGATCGGTTCTGCCCGATCCCCCGCCAAGGGCCGCAAACCCGCCAAAAGGTTCGAGCGCAACCGCCCCTGATACACTTTGAGCAGCCGCTTTGCTTCCGGCACGGTTTGCGCCAAAACCCAGAAATTCAGCCAAGCTCCCACCGCCTCGCGCCGGAAATTCGCGGCACTGAAAGATGCCGCCAGCACCGCCCGCAGCCGACTTTCCGGCCCTTCGGCCAGCGCCAAAGCCCCGCGAACTTCGGCACCGTACAACGTCAGAATGTGCCGCATCGCCGCCAGAAACATCTCTTCCTTGCTGCCAAAATAGTGATGGGCCAGCGCCGAGGACATGCCCGCACGCTTGGCGATCTGACTAACGGTCACGTCCAACGAGCCCACCCGCCCGATCTCAACAATCGTGGCTTTGACGAGCGCCGCCTTTCGGATAGGCTCCATTCCAAGCTTCGGCATGATGCGGCCCTTGATAATAATGCTTGCCAAAGGCAGCTAGCTTGAAGTTTATTGACTCGTCAATCAACAAAAACAGGGAAGCCAACATGACCCTCAAATCAATGCTGCTCGCCTCGGCTATCAGCTTCGCTTTCGCCGGATCGGCTTTTGCAGCCGGCTGCGACAAAGTTACCTTCTCGGACGTCGGCTGGACTGACATCACCGCCACCACCGCAGCCACCTCGCTGGTGCTGGAGGCCTTGGGATATGAAACCGAAACCAAAGTGCTGTCGGTGCCGGTGACTTATGAAGGCCTCGCCTCGGGCGACGTCGACGTGTTCCTTGGCAACTGGATGCCGACGATGGAAAGCAACATCGCCCCCTACCGCGATGCCAAAACCGTGGACACCGTGCGCACCAACCTCGAAGGTGCGAAATACACCCTTGCGACCAACGCCAAAGGGGCCGAGCTTGGCATCAAGGATTTTAAGGACATCGCCGCGCATGCTGCTGATCTTGATGGCAAAATCTACGGGATTGAAGCTGGCAATGACGGCAACAAGTTGATTCTTGATATGCTGGACAAAGATGCGTTCGGCCTGAAAGCGGGCGGGGTTGAACTGGTCGAATCCTCCGAGCAAGGCATGTTGGCACAGGTGGCCCGCGCCGACAACGAAGGCAAAGCGGTGGTTTTCCTTGGCTGGGAACCGCATCCGATGAACGCCAACTTCAAGATGACCTATCTGACCGGCGGCGATGATTTCTTTGGGCCGAACCTCGGTGGTGCCACCGTCGCCACCAACACCCGCGCAGGCTATGTCGCCGAGTGCCCGAACACCGGCAAATTGCTGTCGAACCTCTCGTTCAGCCTCGCGATGGAAAACGAGATTATGGGCTCGATCCTGAACGACGGCACCGACCCGCGCGAAGCCGCAAAAACCTGGCTGGCAGCGCATCCCGATGTGATCGGCCCGTGGCTGGACGGTGTGACCACCAAAGACGGTGGCGATGCGGCGGCGGCTGTCACCGCGGCTTTGCAGTAACCAAACCCAAGGCCCCGGCATCTGTCCGGGGCCTTTTGCTAATCATAATAAGCGCCCGCAAAGGGCCTTTTCACCACCTGCGGGGATATTGAATGGACTGGTTGACGGCGTATAAAATTCCGATTGGCGCATGGGCGAACACTGTTTTCGTGTGGATGAAGACAAATCTCAGCGCGCTGTTCAACGTGATCGCGGATGGGCTTGAGGGGTTGATCAACGGCTTTCTGTGGCTGCTTCAAGCACCTAACCCACTGGTGATCATCACGATTTTTGTGGCGCTTGCGTGGGTGTTGCAACGCAATTGGAAAATCTGTGTCGGCGTTGCGCTTGGATTTCTGTTCGTCGTCAACCAAGGCTACTGGAAAGAAACGACTGAAAGTTTGACGCTGATCCTGTCGTCCTGCGCCGTTTGCATGGCCATCGGGGTGCCCATTGGCATAGCCTGCGCCCATAACGCCAAATTGAACCAAGCGCTGTCGCCGATCATGGATCTGATGCAAACCCTGCCGACCTTCGTTTACCTCATCCCCGCGATCATTTTCTTTGGCATCGGCATGGTGCCGGGGCTGATCGCCACGGTGATCTTCGTGCTGCCCGCGCCGATCCGGCTGACACAGCTTGGCGTCTCGTCCACCCCCACTGCTTTGCTGGAAGCCGCGACTGCCTTCGGCGCGACCCCGCGTCAGCGGCTTGTGAAGGTCGAATTGCCGTGGGCGCTGCCGCAAATCATGGTGGGTCTGAACCAAACCATCATGCTGTCGCTGTCGATGGTGGTGATCGCTTCGATGGTTGGTGCGAATGGTCTGGGCGTGCCCGTCATGCGCGCCTTGGCAAGCGTGAACGCAGCCAAGGGCTTTGAAAGCGGTTTTGTCATCGTCGTGGTCGCCATTGCGTTGCGCGCCACCTTCCAACGCAAGGTGTAAGCCATGGTAAATGCAGTAGAATTTGACCGCGTCTCTATCGTGTTCGGGGACCATCCCGACCGTGCCCTGCCCCTGATGGATCAAGGCATGTCGCGCAGTGACATTCAGGCGCAAACCGGACAAATCCTGGGTGTGCATGACTGCTCGCTGTCGGTGGCCGAGGGTGAAATCCTTGTTTTGATGGGGCTTTCCGGGTCTGGAAAGTCCACACTTCTGCGCGGCGTCAACGCGCTGAACCCCGTTGTGCGCGGCGAGGTCAGGGTGTGGGACGGCGCGCAAATGGTCTCTGTGACCAAGGCCAAGGGCGAATCCCTGCGCGGTTTGCGGCTGTCAAAAGTAGCGATGGTGTTCCAGCAATTTGGCCTGCTGCCGTGGCGAAGCGTGCGCGACAACGTGGGCTTAGGTCTTGAACTTGCCGGACAATCTCCCGAGGCCCGCCGTGCAAAGGTCGATCAGCAACTTGCATTGGTGAACCTAAGCCAATGGGCCGACCGCAAAGTTGGAGAGCTTTCCGGCGGTATGCAACAGCGCGTCGGCCTTGCCCGCGCCTTTGCCACCGAAGCCCCGATCCTGTTGATGGACGAGCCGTTCTCGGCGCTTGACCCGCTGATCCGCGCCCGTTTGCAGGATGAGTTGCTCGATTTGCAAGCCAAGCTGAAACGCACAATCATCTTCGTCAGCCACGATCTGGATGAGGCGTTCAAACTCGGCAACCGTATTGCCTTGATGGAAGGCGGCCGCATCGTGCAAATCGGCACAGCGCGCGAGATCATCGCCAACCCGGTCAGCGATTATGTGGCTGATTTCGTGGCTCATATGAACCCGCTGGGCGTGCTGACTGCGCGGGATGTGATGCAGGCGGGGTCATGTGATGGGGCGTCGATTGATTGCGAAATGCCGGTCAAATCCGTGATGACCCGGCTGTGCAATGACGAGCCTGAATTGAACGTCACTGAAAACGGCACCCATATCGGTGTGATCCGTGCGGCGGGGTTGATGGCAAAACTCATCAACCCACGCGCCTAGATCAACTGTCGGAAGCATCCTCGGAAGCGGCGGCTTTGGCCGCCGTTTTCTTTGCAGCAGGCTTCTTCGCAGGCGCTTTAGCAGCCACCTTCGCCGGAGCCTTCGCTGCCGCTGTCTTAGCTGCTGGCTTCTTGGCAGCTGCCTTCTTTGCAGCCGCAGGCTTGGCGGGCGCTTTCTTGCCGGATTTTCCGGCCTTTTCTGCAATCAAAACAAGTGCTTCTTCCAGCGTCACAGCTTCGGGCGAAAGTTCCTTTGGCAAGGTCGCGTTGACTTTGGCCCATTTGACATAGGGGCCATATTTGCCAGGCATGACCTGCACAGGCCCACCATCAGGATGCTCGCCCAAGGCACGCAACGGCTCTGCCACAGCAGCGCCCCGACGACCGGCGGCCTTCAAAGCCAGCACTTCCACGGCGCGGTTCATCCCGATGGTAAAGACTTCCTCAACATCCGGGATATTTGCGTAGACCGTGCCGTGCTTCACATAAGGCCCAAATCGCCCAATCGCCGATTCGACCATCACGCCATCTTCCGGGTGCGGCCCGATCTGGCGCGGCAGCGACAGCAACTCAATCGCCCGCTCCAACGTCAAGGCGCCCGATTCCCAGCCCTTCGGCAGGCTTGCACGCGGCGGTTTTGGAGCCTCCTCCGACGCCTCACCTTTCTGCACATAGGGGCCAAACCGCCCGGCGCGCAGGCTGATTTCCACGCCTTCGGCATCAGCGCCCAAAACCCGGCCATCAACCGAGCCACCCTCTTCACCCGAAATCGGGCGGGTGTAGCGACATTCAGGATAGTTGCCGCAGCCGATAAATGCGCCGCCGGAACGCGAGGTCTTCAGATGCAATCGGCCCGTGCCGCAACTTGTGCAAACCCGTGGATCAGACCCATCTTCGCGCAGGGGATACAGATGCGGGCTAAGGAAGTCATCAATCTTATCAAGAACTTCCCCAATGCGCAGATCTGCTGTCTCGGCAATCGCCGCAGAGAAATCGCGCCAGAACCGCGCCAGCACTTCCTTGTAGTCCCGCTCGCCTGCCGAGACGTCGTCCAGTTGGGACTCAAGATCGGCGGTGAAATCATACTCGACATAGCGGCGGAAAAAGTTGGTCAGAAACGCTGTGACCAGCCGCCCCTTATCCTCGGGGAACAGCCGGTTCTTGTCTTTGCGAACATATTCGCGGTCCACAATCGTCGTCAAAACCGACGCATAGGTCGAGGGTCGCCCGATCCCCAACTCCTCCATCCGCTTCACCAAAGTCGCCTCGGTATAGCGCGGCGGCGGTTGGGTATGGCTTTGGCTGGCCAGAATCGCGCCATCCGGGCTGATTACCGCAGAAGGCAAGCGGCGCAATGCGGATTGAGGCTGCGCGGCCTTCGCCTCGATCAAGTCGAAATCATCCTTGCCAGCAGCGTCAGACTGCTTCTTGAACGCGGCCTCAAAACCACCCTTCTTCGGCGCGGCAGCCTCGCCCTGCATGATCTGTGGCAACCGGCCTTCATCTTCGCCTTCTTCGTCGCGGCCTTCCTCGTAAACCTTCAAAAAGCCATCAAACAAAACCACTTGACCATTGGCGCGCAGGCCAACCTGACCATCGGCGCTGCCGATTTCCACCACGGTTCGCTCCATCCGCGCGCCTGCCATCTGGCTGGCAATCGTGCGCTTCCAGATCAGCTCATAGAGGTTTTGCTGATCGCGTTCCGACAAACGCAGGTCCGCCGGGGCCACGGCCATATCGGTGGGACGGATACATTCATGCGCTTCCTGCGCGTTCTTGGCCTTGTTCTTATAGATGCGCGGCGCGTCCGGCACATAGGCCGGACCAAAGCGTTTCCCAATTTCTGACCGCGCCTGCGCCACCGCTTCGGGTGCCATATCGATGCCGTCGGTCCGCATATAGGTGATGTGGCCCGCCTCATACAACCGCTGAGCCGCCGACATACAGGCCTTGGCCCCCATGCCATACTTGCGGCTGGCCTCTTGTTGCAAAGTCGAGGTCATGAACGGCGGATAGGGGTTGCGGCTGGCAGGCTTCGCTTCGACAGACGACACGCTCAATGTTCGTGAAGTGACAGCTTGCACGGCCAATTCGGCGGCCTCGGCGGTCGGAATATCGAACTTGTCCAACTTGCGGCCACCAAGAACCGTCAGCCGCGCTTCAAACTCCTGCCCGCGTGGGGTGTTCAGAACGGCGGAAACCGACCAGAATTCACGCGCGCGAAACGCTTCAACCTCCATCTCACGCTCAACGATCAGACGCAGGCAAACCGACTGCACCCGCCCGGCCGAACGCGAACCCGGCAGCTTGCGCCACAGCACTGGCGACAGCGTAAAGCCGACCAGATAATCCAACGCCCGGCGCGCCAGATAAGCATCCACCAAGGGTTGATCGACCTGACGCGGATGCTTCATCGCCTCGGTCACCGCCTCTTTGGTGATCGCGTTGAAGGTCACGCGAGACACCTTCTTGCCCTTCTTCAGCGTACTGGCCAAAGCTTCTTGCAGATGCCAAGAGATCGCCTCGCCCTCACGATCAGGGTCGGTTGCAAGGATCAGCGTGTCGTCGGTTTTCAGGGCTTCGGTGATGGCGCGAATGTGCTTTTTGCTATCCGCTGCCACCTCCCACAGCATGTCGAATCCGTTCTCGGTATCGACAGAACCATCCTTTGGCGGCAGATCGCGTACATGGCCGTAAGAGGCCAAAACCACATAGTCCGAGCCAAGATATTTGTTGATTGTCTTGGCCTTAGCGGGCGATTCTACAACGACAACGGGCATGAAATTCCCTTGAAAACAGGCATATGAGCGGCGAGGCACCATGTGGGGCATTAGGCGCCGTTGTCAACCGCGCCTATGGCAATACCCGTTGCCTACTTGGAAGTTCGTGGTTTCACATTGGTCTAAATATCCCCGCCGGAGGCTCCTTTGGCACATCGCAGATGCCTCCGGTGCAGATATTTAAGCCATTGTGAAGCTCTGGGCGCTTTCAATCCACCCGGCTGAGCAGGCCACCGGATTGGCGCAAAATTCGACCTTCAAGCTCTAACGAGATCAAGGCCGGGGACAAGGTACCGGGTGGCAAGGCCAGATCGCGGATCAGTTGATCTTCGGCCAAAGGGCTGGGGCCAAGGCGGGCGAGGATCTGGCTGTGCAAGGCGGCGCTTTCGGACAGCGGGCGACGTTGCGGAACAGGGCCGGGCAGCGGATCTGGCACTGCAACAGGCTCAATCGGCAACTGTTCTTGCACGGCAAAATGCCCGTGCACCCCGATCGCCTCAAGGATATCCTGCGCCGATCGGACCAACACAGCGCCGTCGCGCAGCAGTATATTGCAGCCCGCAGCCCTTGCATCAAAGGGATGCCCCGGCACCGCAAGAACCTCGCGCCCCTGATCAAGCGCGTTTTTCGCGGTGATCAGGCTGCCAGATCGGGCTGCGGCCTCAACCACCACTACGGCGCGTGAAAGCCCCGAGACGATGCGGTTTCTTTGCGGAAAATGCCGCGCTTGGGGCACCAGCCCCATCGGTTGTTCCGAAACCCGACACCCGCGTGCCGCAATTGCCATCGCCAATTCCTTGTTTTCGATGGGATAGATCACATCCACCCCACCCGCCTGCACCGCCACCGTGCCGCTGTCCAATGCCGCCTGATGCGCTTCAGCATCAATACCGCGCGCAAGGCCCGAAACCACCACCTGCCCAGCCAGTGCCAACCCTTCGACCAAGCGGCGCGTCATCCGCAACCCCAGAGACGACGCGTTACGTGCGCCGACCAGCGCCACCATCGGGCGCGCCAACAAATCGATGTCACCCTGCGCCCACAGCACGGGCGGCGCATCGGGCAGATCCATCAGCGCTTGCGGATAGCCCTTTCGCCCCCACAACAGCAGCCGCGCAGATGCCAGCCGCGCTTGCGCAGCCTCGGCTTTTACCACCTCAATCGGGCAGAGGCTGTAATCTTGCACCCCGGCGGCACGGGCAATGCCGGGCAATTCTGCCAAAGCGGCCTCGATCCCGCCGTGATCGGCCACCAAGCGGTGAAATGTCACCGCCCCGACGCGACGCGAGCGAATAAGGCGAAGCCAAAGCAGCGGGTCCGCGTCCGGGGCAGCCATGCTGCGGGAACGGGAAGTTGGGGTTTGGGATGTGTTCAGACCCGTTGCCATTTGCGCTAGCCTCATTGACGATTCGCAGTCTGCGCCGGCCGAGGTTAACAACAGATGAATCGCCCTTAACTCTGCGCCAGACCCCAAGCCAGACTGGACTGACCCACCCCCAAATCTGGCCTTATCGAAACCAGTTCTGGGTGGATTGCCGGATCTGTCGAATTTTGATCATATGCACGGCAAGAACGTCGCCCGCTTACGCGGCCCCTGAGCTAAGGAAAACGCCATGACCACCACCCTGAAAAATGCCGAAATCGCACGCCGCCGCACGGATAGCATCTCTCGCGGGGTGGGGGTGCAGACCGAGATCTACGTTGATCGCGCGCTGAATTCCGAAGTTTGGGATATCGAAGGCAACCGCTATATCGACTTCGCCGCAGGCATTGCCGTGGTGAACACCGGCCATTGCCACCCGAAAGTCATGGCGGCTGTTACCGCACAGTTGTCGAAATTCACTCATACCTGCCATCAGGTTCTGCCTTATGAGAACTATGTGCGCTTGGCCGAGCGTCTGAACGCCCTCGTCCCCGGCGATTTCCCGAAGAAAACCGTCTTCGTGACCACCGGCGCCGAAGCTGTTGAAAATGCGGTGAAAGTCGCGCGCATCGCCACGGGGCGCAACGCCATCATCGCTTTTGGCGGTGCCTTCCACGGCCGCACGCTTTTGGGCATGTCGCTGACCGGCAAGGTGGATCCCTACAAGAAAGGCTTCGGCGCGATGATGCCCGATGTCTACCATGTGCCGTTCCCGCAAGAAATCCACGACATCACCACCGAAGACGCGATGGCCGGCATCACCAAATTGTTTAAGGCCGATCTTGACCCCACCCGCGTCGCCGCGATCATTCTGGAACCCGTGCAGGGCGAAGGCGGCTTCTATCCTGCGCCAAAGGATCTGCTGCGCGCCGTGCGCAAGCTGTGCGACGACCACGGCATCGTCATGATCGCGGATGAGGTGCAAACCGGCTTTGCCCGCACCGGCACCATGTTCGCCATGGAACAATCGGGCGTAAGCGCCGACATCACCACCATGGCCAAAGGTCTGGCAGGCGGTCTTCCGCTGGCCGCGCTGACCGGTAAGGCCAGCCTGATGGATGCAGCGCATCCGGGCGGTTTGGGTGGCACCTATGGCGGCAACCCGATCGGCATTGCCGCCGCCAATGCGGTTCTTGATGTGATCGAGGAAGAGCAGCTTTGCGCCCGCGCCAACGAACTCGGTGGCCGCCTGAAACAACGGCTGGAAGCCATCCGTTCGGTTACCCCCGAGATCACCGACATTCGTGGCCCGGGCTTTATGGTTGCGGTCGAATTCGCCAATCCGGCCAACCACGAACCCGATGCAGGCTTCACCACCCGCGTCCGCGTTGAGGCGCAAAAGCGCGGGCTGATCCTGCTGACTTGCGGTGTTTATGGCAATGTGGTGCGCTTCCTTGCACCAATCACCATTCCAGACGCGCATTTCGCCGAAGCGATGGATATTCTGGAAGCCGCAGTGGCAGCCGCACGCCAAGGCTGAGCATCAGATTGAACGCTTGGAACGGGCCGGGGCGCTGATGCGTTCTGGCCCGTTGCCATTTGTGGCCTCTGCCCTCGGTGTTGGCGGCAATCTTCCGAAGCCAGAGCGCTCAAATGGCAAAGGTTTAGTGCCTGCCGCAGCAGTCGGATGCCTCCGGCGGGAGTATTTTAAAAAGAGCAACGCCAAAAGCCGGAGAAAGCTTTTGCAAGCGGCCTTCCCCCCTACACGCCGTCGCGCTATCAGGCGATGCATGGGGGAATTTATGGCCACGCGAAACGGGATCAGTTTGGAAAATGCCTCGGTCACGCTTGGCGGCACGCGCATTTTGTCCAATCTGACCCTGCATCTGACCGAACGGCGTATCGGCATCATTGGCCGCAACGGCTCGGGCAAGACCACATTGCTGCGGCTGATGGCAGGGCTGATCCCGGCCACCACGGGATCGGCCACGATTGACGGCATTGCGCCCACAGACCGCAAAGCGATTTTGCCGCGCCTTGGCATCCTGTTTCAAAACCCCGACCACCAGATCCTGTTTCCCACCGTGGCCGAGGAGCTGGCCTTTGGTCTGCGCCAGCAAGGCCAAAGCCAAGCCGCGGCAGATGCAGCCGTCACGGCTTTGCTGATACGCGAGTCGCGGGGGCATTGGGCGAAGGCGCTGACGCACACGCTGTCGCAAGGCCAGCGCCATTATCTATGCCTGCTGTCGATCCTGCTGATGCAGCCGCAAACCATCTTGCTGGATGAACCCTTTGCCGGGCTTGATTTGCCAACCCAGATCCGGCTTGCCCGCCGCTTGGCGGCACTGCCACAACGGCTGATCACCATCAGCCATGACCCTTCCGCCGTCGCTAACTGCGACCGCGTGTTGTGGTTGGAGCAGGGTCAGATCCGTGCGGATGGCCCGCCTGATGTTGTCCTGCATGCCTTCAAAGCCGAAATGGCACGGTTAGGAGAGCAAGATGCTGACACTGACCTCACCAATTGAAACCTATGCCCACCGCCTGCCTGCAGGGCTGAAGCTGGTGCTGCTTTGCGGCTTTACCGTGCTGCTGTTCGCGCTGAAATCACCGCTGGCGCTGCTGTGCGCAGCGCTGCCCCTGATTGTGGGCATAGCCGCAGCCGGGCGCAGCTTTGCGACAAGCTCGGTCCGCATGCTGCGGCCACTGTTGCCGTTTGTGGTAATCGTCGCACTCTGGCACCTGATCACCAAAGACCCGTTTGGCCTGCCGATCCTGATACGCATGATTACTGCGGTGGCGGCTGCGAACTTTGTAACCATGACCACGCGGCTTTCCGACATGATCGCAGTGATAGAGCGTCTCGCCCGCCCGCTTGCGCCGATTCTGCCGCCCAAGGCGCTGGCGCTGGCGATGGCACTGACCGTGCGTTTCACCCCAACGCTGCTGGCCCGCGCTGCCGAGATTGCCGAAGCCTGGCGTGCGCGGTCGCCCAAACGCCCCGGCTGGCGCATCCTGCTGCCCACTACGCTGGCGGCTTTGGATGATGCTGACCGGGTGGCCGAGGCGATAAGGGCGCGTGGCGGCAGCGCCTGAGACGCGCAGGCTCGAACGCAAAAAACTCTTGCCGCAGCGCAGAAAGTCGAGATAGGTCTGCGTCAAACAGGGAGAGCACTTTGGAAAAAAACCTAACCTATATCGCACTATTCGCTGCCTTGATCGCAGTGTTGGGCCTTGTGCCCAAGATTGACTTGGCCTCGGGCGTGCCGATCACCGCGCAATCCTTGGGCATAATGCTGTGCGGCACCGTGCTTGGCGCTAAGCGCGGCGCGTTGGCCGTGCTGTTGTTCTTGGCATTGACCTTGGCAGGTTTGCCATTGCTGTCAGGCGGACGCGGCGGCTTGGGTGTGCTGGCCTCACCAACCGTGGGCTATATCATTGGCTTCCCAATCGCCGCCTTTGTCACCGGCCTGATCGTGCAAAGCTGGCGCGCGCCGATCCTGCCTGTGGCCATCGTCGCAGCCTTTGTGGGCGGGCTCGTGGTTCTGAACCTGATCGGGATTGTGGGCATGGCCTTCATGCTGGGCAAAACCCTGCCCGAGGCCACCTTGCTTGCCGCCCCCTATATGATCGGCGACACCATCAAGGCCGTGCTTGCAGGCCTTGTCACCCAAGCGATTGGCCAAATGCGCCCCGACGCGTTGCTGTCACGCGGCTAAATTTTCGGACCAAAGCCGCCCCCAAGTCTGCGGGGCGGCTTCTTCGCGTCAGGCTATTGACTTTATTGGTATTATATCGCGGATGCACGCCCCGGCAGTCACTGGCCCACGACTGATCGCTGCACCAATATTGCAGAGCCAATCCCCCCCGCCGCCGCAATGGCCGCAAGCCCAAACCCCGCCTTTAGCTCGTAGAACAACCGCACCGCCAATATCGCGCCAGAGGCCCCAATCGGATGCCCGCGCGCCAATGCGCCGCCGCCCAGATTGACCCGCGCCGTATTCAGGCCCGCCCCGCTGACACAGGCTATTGCCTGCACGGCATAGGCCTCCATAATCTCGGCCATGGCGATCTGGGTCGCCGCAAGCCCCGCGCGGGCGAGCACCGCCGCAATCGCGGCAACGGGGGCCAGACCCGGCTCAACTGGATCTGCACCAAGCGTGATCCCGCCCAAAATCCGCAACCCGCGTCCGGTCGGAAAATGCACTGCAACCTTGTCGGAAACCACCAGGACAAATGCCGCTGCATCCGCCGCAACAGCTGTGTTCGCCGTCGTGATCGAGCCTGCGATCACCTGCGCCCGCGCGGCCACTGCAAGGCTTAGATCGCGGGCGAAAACGTCACGGTCCTGCCCAGCCAAAAGGACGATCTCACCCGGGCAAACCCTTGCTTTCGCATGACTTTGCACCGCCCACGCATCCTGCGCCGCTCTTGAAATACCTAAGCGCACGGCCAAAGCCGATGCTGCATCCGCCATCGCCGGATCGCGGTCCGCCCAAGGCGTGAACCGCGCCTGATCATAGGCGACCGCCGCGCCGCCATCCGGGTCGGTGCGCAGCCGCAAGGGCCTGCGCGAATAGCTTTCCACCCCGCCCGCGATGACCGCTTCGGCTGCACCGCTGTCCACCAAAGCCCGCGCCAGCAGGATCGCATCCAAGCCCCCCGCGCATTGCCGATCGACCGACAATCCGGCCACCCGTTCGGGCAAACCTGCGGCCAGCGCAACGCGCCGCGCCGGATTGCCCCCAGCCCCCAAGGCATTGGCGCAGATCAATTCATCAACCTGCTGCCCTGCAATCCCTGCCGCCTCCAGCAGAGCCTGCACAACGGGAGCGGCCAGATATTCAATCTCCAACCGTGCAAAAGCGCCGCCGCGCGGCACAACGGCTGTGCGTTTGGCAGCCACAATAACGCTCATAGCCCGACCTGATGCGCAAGCGCGACAAGATCGGTTTTACCAGAGGCCAACACCGGCCAATCCAACACCCAGATGACTGCGCGCGGGGCAATCAATGGCCCCAAGCGCGCCCGGCACGCCGCCAGTATTGCGGCCTCGGCACTGGTATCACCGCGGATCACCGCAACCATGACCGCACCGCGCAAAGCATCCCGGCGCGGCAGTATCGCAACGCGGGTTACCCCCGGCAGCCCGCCGATAAACTCTTCAATTTGCTCAGGAAACACATTTTGATCAGCAACCGTCACCATCCGCCCTGCCCGTCCAGACAGATAGAGATACCCGCCGTCCAGCCTCCCCATTTCGCCCACCGACAACCAGCCCTGATCCCAGATAGCCCCCCCCACATCCGCCCCCAAATCCTGACCGGCATAGCCCTGAAACAGATAGGGCGAGCGCACCCAAATCAGCCCTGCCCGCACTTCAATCTCGACCCCGGGATAGGTCGATCCGACCGAATTCGCAGGCGCATCCGGCCCTGCCAGCGTGATGAAACTTGCCTCGGCGGCACCGTAGAATTCGGTGATCCGCGCCCCCGCCATAGCGGCCCGCAAGCCCGCATCCAGCTTTGATCCGCCAACTAAGATCAAGCCAGACGCCTGCCAACCAGCCTCGATCAGCAGGCGCAACTGTGCAGGCGTTGCATAAATCACCGAAGCCCCCCGCAGCGCGCGCACCTGCCGATCCGGCCGCATCCCACCCAGCAAAGACAACTCTGCGCCCAGATGCAGCGCCTCCAGAGCGCCATAAAGCGCCAGCGAGTGAACCAGATCCCCCAGCACGGCCACGCGACAACCCGGCCCCACGCCAAACAACCCGGCATTGATCGCAAAGCTGTGCGTCCACGAGGCCATGCTGCGCAAAATCCGTCGTGGTGCTCCGGATGAGCCAGAGGTCAGCGTCTCAAACATCCCCTCGCCACGCGGCTGCGGCCCACCCCCGCCAATCCGAAACGGACGCCCCGGCACTGCCAAGGCCGCGCGCAAAGCCCGATCATCACCTACGACACGCGCCTTTGGATGCCACTGAAACCATTTCATACTCGTCCAAATATCCCCGCCGGAGGCTTCCACAGCTGAACCATGCTTAGCGTGTCAGCAAAGTCGCCATCCGCCGCAGCGCCAGCAGATAACCTTCAGTGCCGAAGCCCGCGATCACCCCCTCGGCGCGGCTCGAAACAAAAGAATGATGCCGGAACGCCTCGCGCTTGTGGATGTTTGATATATGCACCTCAAGCACCACGCCTTCAAACAGGTTCAGCGCATCCAGAATCGCCACCGAGGTGTGCGAATAAGCCCCCGGATTGATGATAATGCCAGCCGCAACGCCGCGCGCGTCTTGAATCCAATCGACCAATTGGCCTTCGTGGTTGGATTGCATCGCCTCGACGCTCAGCCCCAGTTCCGGCGCCAAAGCGGTCAGTTGCGCCACCACATCGGCCAAGGTTTCTTGGCCATAAATTTCGGGCTGGCGCTGGCCCAGCATGTTCAGGTTCGGGCCATTCAGAACGAAAATCGGCTTCATTGCGGGCATCCTTGCGATATTTCCCAAGCTTTAACGCATCCTGCCCATGGCCGCATAGGAAAAACGCGCCTCCCGTGGGGGGAGGCGCGCAAGTAGGGTCGCCGGTCTGGGGGACCTGCCGTCAGGGAGACGTTAACGCTTAAGCGACCTTTTCGAGTGCAATTTGGGGGGCAATTTCCGGCGCAATTCCCAATGCCCGCACCACCTCACGGGTTAGATCCGGGCGGTTGAGCGTGTAGAAATGCAGATCCTGCACGCCACCTTCCAACAGACGGCTGCACAGAGTTGTGCATTGCGTCAGCGCCAGCAAATCTTCGCGCCCGTCGCGTTTGGCGGCGGCAAAGCCCTCATCCAGACGCAAAGGCACGCTTGTGCCACACCGGGCGGCGAATTTCTTGGTGCCTTCCCAAGATTGGATCGGCAAGATACCCGGAATGATTGGCGCATCAATCCCCGCTTTGACGCAAGCATCGCGGAAACGGAAGAACGTGTCGGCTTCAAAGAAAAACTGGGTGATGGCGCTGCTGGCCCCTGCGTCTATCTTGCGCTTCAGCCATGTCACATCAGCAAAACGGTCGGCGGCATCCGGGTGCGGTTCGGGATAGGCCCCAACACGGATGTTGAACTTGCCGATTTTTGCCAAGGCCGCCACCAGCTCGGAGGAATCGGCAAAGCCTTCGGGATGTGGCGTGAAGCGGTCAGCCCCTTTCGGTGCATCCCCGCGCAAAGCCACAATCTCGTTCACGCCAACCTCGGCATAAGCATCTGCAATCTCAAGCGTTTCGGTACGGCTGGCATCCACGCAAGTCAGATGCGCCGCCACGTTCAGCCCGTAATTTCGCTTGATTGCGCCCACTGCCTCATGCGTCAGTTTGCGGGTTGTGCCGCCTGCGCCGTAAGTCACGGAGACAAAATTTGGTTGCATCGGGGCCAGCACCTGCACGGTTTCCCAAAGTTTGAACGAGGCGTCCAGGCTTTGCGGCGGGAAGAATTCAAACGAGATGCGCGGTGCGGTCATGATAGGCTCCTTTTACTTGCCCCTTTCTGACATGCTGCGTAAATTGAATCCAATTCATAGTTTTCAACATAAACATGAGAACCACGCATGTATCTGGAACTCCGCCATCTGCGCACAATCCGCGCCATCCATCAGGCCGGTGGCCTTGCCCGCGCGGCCGACCTGATGAACATGACGCAATCGGCGCTGTCGCATCAGGTGGCAGGACTGGAGGCGCAGGTTGGGATGGAGCTGTTTGTGCGCCGATCCAAACCGATGACGCTTTCTGCGGCGGGGATCAGGATGCTGCGCGCGGCCGAGAGGATTTTGCCCGAGATCACCGCGCTGGAAGAAGAATTTCGCGCGCTTCAGGCCGGAAAAACCGGGCGCTTGCACATCGCCATCCAATGCCACGCCTGCTTTGACTGGCTGTTTCCAGTGCTGGAATTGTTCCGCCACGCTTGGCCCGAGGTCGATGTGGATATCCGTGCCGGCCTCGCCTTTGACAGCTTCCCCGCGCTTTTGCGCGAAGAGGTGGATCTGGTGATCTCGTCCAACCCCGAACCTTTGCCCGGCATCACCTTTAACCCGTTATTCGATTATCATCCGATGTTCATCGCTTCGGCACAGAACCCATTGGCCGAGAAATCGCTGATCGAGGCCGAGGATTTCCGCGACCAGACCCTGATCACCTATCCTGTGCCCCGCGATAAGCTGGATGTGTTCACCGAACTGCTGACCCCCGCCAAGATCGAACCTCGCGCCCAGCGCCCTGTGGAACTGACCGCGGTGATCCTGATGCTTGTCGGCTCTAATCGGGGTGTAGCGGTGCTTCCGGATTGGGTTCTGCGCGATGTGAAATCCAACGCCGATTACGTTACCCGCGCCTTGGCCCCGCCGCCCGGCAAAACCGACGCGATCACCAAACGCCTATTTGCGGCGACGCGTGAAGAAGATGCTTCAAAGCCCTACATTGGTCATTTCTTGCGGCTTGGTCGGTCCGAAGCGGTGAAACTGCAACGCAGCTAAGGTTTTGCGCCGCTGCGGCGCGGCTTGCAAATGAGCCATGCAAGAATTGCATTGGAAATATAAGCAGGCTTATTATATCTAGCCTTATGAATTTTGCACATGATCAGCTTGGCCCTCTGCTGCACGACGCGTCGCGTCTGGTGCGCAAGCGTTTCGCGCAGCGGGCGTCGGAATATGGGCTGTCTTCGGCGCAGTGGCGGCTTTTGGCAGTCGTATTGCGCGAAGGCAGCGCCAGTCAGGCGCGCATCGCTGACAAGCTGGAAATCGAGCCGATCTCGGTCTCGCGGCTGGTCGATAGGATGGAGCAAGCCGGTTGGGTCGCGCGCCAGCCTGATCCCGAAGATCGACGGGTGCGGGTGATCGTGGCAACGCCCTCGACCATGCTGATTCGCAACGACTTAAAGGCAATGGCGGATTCCGTATTTGCCGAAGCGCTGTCAAACCTGACCCCTGACGCGCGCCATGCTTTGATCACCGGGCTTGCCTCGGTGACATCAACTCTGTCTCAGGCCGTTTGCGATGCAGCGGCAGACGTGAAGGACATCTGATATGACCGCAACTTCGACCAACACCCCAGCTGCAAATACCCCAGCCACAAACAATGCAGCCGCGGCGAATGTCACGCCGATCACCCCGGCAGCAGAGCCTTTGGCAGCGCCCGCGCCGCCACCGCGCAAAAAGCGCCGTGCTTTGATGATCGCGGGGCCGGTGGTCGTGCTGCTGGCAGCCGGTGGCTATTGGCTGATGGGCGGGCGCTATGAGGAAACCGAAAACGCTTATCTGCATCAGGCCCGGATTTCGGTCGCCTCGTCGGTGCCGGGGCGGATTGATAAAGTGCTGGTGAAAGACAATCAGACAGTCAGCACTGGCGATGTGCTGTTTCAAGTTGACCCGGTGCCGTTCCGTCTGGCGCAAGCCCAAGCCGCAGCCGCCGTCAGCGCCGCCCGCATCTCGGTCGAGCAGTTGAAGCTGGCCTATGGCACAGCGCAAGCCAATCTGGTGCTGGCCGAGGATGAAGCAGCCTATCAAACGCTGGAGCGTCAGCGGCAAGAAAGCCTTGGCGCCAAAGGTGTTGCCACCGACTCCAACCTGATCGACGCCCGCCACGATGAACGCACGGCACTTGATAAGCGTGATCTGGCGAAACAGGCTGTAGCCTCGGCCCTCGCCGCGATTGGCGGCGACCCGAACATCCCGACCGACAATCACCCCACCGTCCGTGCGGCGGTCATTGCGCGCGAGCAAGCCGCCTATAATCTGGCCAATGCCGTCGTCAAAGCCCCGGCAGATGGCGTGATCTATCAAGCATCCTCGTTCAAACCGGGGCAGATGGTTGCGGCGGGCCAAAGCCTGTTTGCCTTGGTGCAGACCGACGACATTTGGGTGGATGCCAATTTCAAGGAAACCCAACTTGCGGGCATCACCGTAGGCGCACCCGCCGAGCTGACGTTTGACGCCCATCCCGGCCGCACGATCGAGGCGGTTGTGGCGGCCATCGGTGCGGGCACTGGATCAGAATTCTCGCTGCTGCCCGCGCAGAACGCCACTGGCAACTGGGTCAAAGTCACCCAACGGGTGCCGGTGACGCTGAAACTGGTCAACCCAGATGACGCGGCGGGTCTTGCCTCGGGTGTCAGCGCCTCTGTGTCGGTGGATACCGGGCGTCACCGCAGCCTGTCCGACCTGCTGCCCGGCTTTCTGAAGTAATCCGCCATGAGCAGCGCAGCCTCTGGGCCCTCTACGGAAGTGCCACATAAGGGCCTGATCACGCTTTCGATCATGCTGGCGACGATCATGCAGGTGCTGGATACCACCATCGCCAATGTGGCATTGCCCACCATGACCGGCGACCTTGGTGCCAGCCAAGACACCATCACATGGGTGCTGACCAGCTATATCGTTGCATCCGCCATCATGACCCCGGCGACGGGTTGGGTGTCCGACCGCATCGGCAAGCGCGAGTTCTTTCTGATCTCGATTGCGGGCTTCGTGATCACCTCTATCGCCTGCGGTCTGGCGTGGAGCCTGCCTTCCATGGTGTTTTTCCGTCTGTTGCAGGGCATCTTTGGCGCGGCCATCGTGCCGTTGTCGCAGACGTTCCTGTTGGACATCAACCCGCGCGAAAAGGCGGGCCAAGCCATGGCTTTGTGGGGCGCTGGCATCATGGTCGGCCCGATCATCGGCCCGACTTTGGGCGGCTGGCTGACCGAGAGCTTTAGCTGGCGCTGGGTGTTCTTCGTCAACCTGCCCGTCGGCATCATCGCCTTTTGGGGCTGTGCCGCCTATCTGCCAAAATCCATCACCCGCCCGCGCCGCTTTGACTTTTTCGGCTTTGCCATGCTGTCGTTGGGCATTGGGGCCTTGCAACTGATGCTGGATCGCGGTGGAGAGGTTGATTGGTTCTCATCTGGGGAAATCTGGCTTTATCTTTTCCTGACGCTGACCGGGATGTGGGTGTTCGTGCTGCACATCTTGGGGGCTGACAAGCCGTTCCTGAACCCACGGATGTTTCTGGATCGCAACTTTTCGACGGGCCTCGTGTTCATCTTTATCATCGGCATCATCCTGCTGGCCAGCCTTGCACTGCTGCCACCGATGCTGTCGAAAATCTTCGGCTATCCCACCATCACGACCGGCGTTGTCATGGCACCGCGTGGGGTTGGCACGATGATTTCGATGATCATGGTCGGGCGCTTGGTGCAAAAGGTCGATGCGCGCTTGCTGGTTTCTGTCGGGCTGATCCTGACTGCTGGTTCGCTGCATTTCATGACGCAGTTCACGCCGCAGATGGATTCGAGTCTGGTGATCTGGACCGGCGTTTTGCAAGGTCTTGGCCTTGGGCTGGTGTTCGTGCCGCTGTCGACCATCGCCTTTGCCACCATCGCACCCGAGTTCCGCGCCGATGCCACCAGCCTGTTTTCACTGGTGCGCAACATTGGCTCGTCCATTGGGATCTCGATGGTAACGCTGATGCTGACGCGCAATGTGCAGATCAACCATGCCGACATCGGCACCGCGATTTCACCGTTCAACCCCAATTTCAACATGGTGGTGCCGCCCGGAACGATGAGTGCCACCACATTGCAACAGATGGAGGGGCTGGTTTCCACCCAAGCCCTGATGATCAGCTATATCGACGATTTCTATCTGATGATGGTGATCACGCTGTGTGCGCTGCCGTTGACGCTGCTTTTGAAAAAGGCGCAGCCGCGGGTGATGGCCCCCGGTGAGGCCCCGGTTGCACATGATTGATTTCCGCTTGGGCAGAGGTTAACCTGCCCAAGCACACGCAAATCAGGAGGGGTGCATGATCCAAATCTGTCACCCACGCACCTATGGCCCTGCATCGGCCCTGCTCTTGTCGCAGGGCTGACCCAAGCCAGATTGCAGGTTTCACCTGAGAGGTTTTTGGTCCGCCCCCAACGGCGCTTTTGCGCTATTTCTGATGCGGATAAAAACATGACCCTGCTTGCCACCAAATCCTTGGCTCTGACGCTTGGCCAATCTCTGTTCACCGATCTGACCTTCAGCATCGAGCAAGGCGACCGCCTTGGCCTGATCGCCGCCAACGGGCGCGGCAAATCCTCGCTGCTGCGGTGTTTGGCGGGCATGCTGGAGCCGACCTCGGGCGATGTGACGCGCGCGCGTGGGCTGAAATGGGCGCTGGTTGATCAGGATGTGCCTGCTGCCATCCTGCCGCTTACGTTCCGCGCGGCGACGCTGGCCGCACTTGACCCTGATCAGGCCGAATACGAATCTTGGCGGGCCGAGATTGTGCTGGATGATCTGGCAGTGCCCGAAGCCCTGCGCGACACGCCGCTTGGTGCATTGTCGGGGGGCTGGCAGCGCACCGCTTTGCTGGCGCGCGCCGCAATCACTGAACCCGACCTCTATCTGCTGGACGAGCCGACAAACCACCTTGATCTGTCGCGCATCGGCACCCTGCAACGCTGGCTGGACGCGCTGCCCCGCGATACGGCCGTGATCACCACCAGCCACGACCGCGCTTTTCTGGATGCCGCGACCAATCGAAGCCTGTTTCTGCGGGCAACCGCCAGCCGTCTGTTCGCCCTGCCCTATTCCCGCGCGCGGGTGGCATTGGAGGAAACCGACGCTGCCGACAGCCGCCGCTTTGAGAATGATCTGAACAAGGCCGATCAGCTGCGCCGCCAAGCCGCCAAGCTGAAGAATATCGGCATCAACTCGGGCTCTGATCTGCTGATCACCAAGACCAAGCAGCTGAAAGACCGCGCCGAAAAGCTAGAGGCCGCCGCCCGCCCCGCGCATCGTGAAACCTCATCCGGGGCGATCAAACTGGCCAATTCCGGCACCCATGCCAAGGCGCTGATCACCCTGAACGATGCGCCCATCACCACACCAGACGCGCGGCCCCTGTTTCACACCGGGCAGAAATGGATCGAGCGCGGCGACCGCGTGGTGATTTTGGGCGCGAATGGCACTGGCAAATCGCAAATGATCGGCGCCGTTCTGGCCGCGATCCAAGACGCGCATCCGACGATCAAGGCCGCCGCAACCCTTGTGCTGGGATACTCTGACCAGAACCTTGCGCAATTGCCCGAGTCTATGACCCCGCAGGCCCTGATCAGCCAGCATGCCAATGACCAGACCACCAAGACCCTGTTGGCAGGCGCTGGCATCAAACCCGATTGGCAATCCTGGCCCTTGGGCAAGTTGTCGGGTGGCCAAAAGGCCCGGCTTGCGATGCTGTTGCTGCGGCTGTCGAACCCGAATTTTTACCTGCTGGATGAACCAACCAACCATCTGGACATCGAAGGCCAAGAGGCGTTGCAATCCGAGCTGCTGACCCAAGGCGCGACTTGTCTGTTGGTCAGCCACGACCGCGATTTCATCCGCGCCGTGGGCAGCCGGTTCTGGCAAGTTGAAAAGCGCCGCCTGATCGAAGTTGACAGCCCAGAGCCGTTCTTTGCCGCAGAACTGAGTCGCCACAGCTGACCAGCCCGCCGAAACAGCCAGCTTGACTGCACGCCGCCGCCTTGCGCTCTTGGCGGCAGCCGTGTATGCCCGCCACCTTACATCCCACCGGAGTCCGTCCATGCAAGGCAGTGCCAACCTCAACGTGATGATCAAGGCTGCCCGCCGCGCTGGCAAAGCGCTGGTGAAAGACTTCCGCGAGGTCGAACAGTTGCAAGTCTCGACCAAAGGCCCCGGTGATTTCGTCACCCGCGCCGACCGCGAGGCCGAGCGGATCATCAAAGAGGATCTCATGGGCGCGCGGCCAACCTATGGCTGGCTGGGCGAAGAAACCGGCGAAACCGAAGGCCAAGACCCGACCCGCCGCTGGATCGTTGACCCGCTGGATGGCACCACCAACTTCTTGCACGGCATGCCGCATTGGGCAGTTTCGATTGCGTTGGAGCATAAGGGCGAGATCATCGCGGCGGTGGTGTTCGATGCCGCCAAAGACGAGATGTTCTGGGCCGAAAAAGGCTCGGGCGCTTGGATGAACGACCGCCGCCTGCGGGTGTCTGGTCGCCGCGCGATGCACGAGGCGGTGTTCGCCACCGGGGTTCCGTTCAGCGCCAAGAAAACCCTGCCCGCCACGTTGGCCGACCTTGCCCGCCTGATGCCCGCCTGCGCCGGGATGCGGCGCTGGGGGGTGGCGTCCCTGGATCTGGCTTATGTCGCCGCTGGCCGCTTTGACGGCTATTGGGAGCGTGAGTTGCAGCAGTGGGACATCGCTGCCGGGATTCTGCTGGTGAAAGAAGCTGGCGGTCTGATTGGCCCGGTGCGCGAAGGCTATGACATTCTGGAAAAGGGCGCGCTGATCTGCGCCAATGAAAACCTGTTCGCGCCGCTGACCAAGATCATCCGCGACGAATAAGTCATCCATTCTGGACACAAATCTTCAGAGCCTTTCGGCCTGCGATGTGATCTGAAGCAGTAGATTTTGACCGCAAAATCTGTCCCAGCGGGGACAGACTTGTGATTTTGACTCGATTTGTGATGAATTTCCACAAGATATAGTGGTTCAAGCGGCTGAATGGGTCGTTGAGCCGATTTGACCCCGGCGTGCTGCGGTGCCGTTCAGCGCCTTGGCACGCGCGGGATGCGGCTGGGGCTGATGGGATATTCTGCCGCTGGATGCGGCGGTTTGCCGTGGTTCTTTGCCCAATAGGCCCGCCCACCGCGCCGCAGCCAGACCGGCAGCACCAGCACGGCACCTGCGATAAAGCCGCCGATATGGGCAAGATACGCCACACCGTCCTCGGTCGCCGCATAGCCGTTAAAGCTTTGGATCGCAAACCAGACCCCCAGCACGATCCAGGCCGAGATCGAGAACACCCGGAAAAAGATGATGAAGATGAACAAGACATCGACCTTGGCGCGTGGAAACAGCACCAGATAGCCGCCCAGCACCCCCGCAATCGCGCCCGAGGCCCCGATCAGCGGGCCGTCGAACCCCGGATCGCCCGCGATTTGCAAGCCCGCCGCCGCGAGGCCGCAAGCCAGATAGAACAACAGATAGCGGACATGCCCCAGCTCATCTTCAAGATTATCGCCAAAAATCCACAAAAACAGCATGTTGCCCGCCAGATGCATCCAGCCGCCATGCAGGAACATATGCGTCAGCAGACCTTCGTAGCCCTGCCCTTGCATCAGCCACGCAGGCACCACGCCCCAAGTGTAATAGAATTCTGCCAGCGCATAATCGGTTTTCAGACCAAACCAGCCCAGCAGAAACACGGCGATGTTCACCACAAGCAGCGCGTAGGTGACATAGGGCACCCGGCCCGAAGGGTTATGATCGCGGATTGGAAACATGCGCTAGGGTTTCCGATCTGGCGGGCGGCGTCAAGCGGTCACGGGGGGCTGTCTGCCCCCACCGCGGCTTTGGCACGCCCCCCGTGGATATTTGGGCCAGAGGATGCGCTGTGCCGAAGATCACATGAGACCCGAAATCAGCCCGAGACTTCTGCCAGCAGTTGCGCATTGCCGCCCGAGGCTGTGGTGTCGATGCAGACATGCCGTTCTAGCATCGCATGCGCCATGTCTGGCATATCGCCGATCAGCGGCAGGATTGGACCTTTGCGCGCGGCCAAAGCCTGCGCCCGCGCCCGCCCACCCGTGGCATCGCCCCACCACAGCGCACCGGAAAAGCCTGTCAGCCGGGTCAGGGCCAGCGGGGTCAGGCCATCCGCAAGCACGGCTTGACCGCCCAAGGCGCGGATCGCCTGTGCCTGTGCCGCCGCCGCTTTCGCGCCCGGACCAAGGCACAAAAGTGGGGCGCGTGGGGTGGCGGTCAGCCGGTTGGATTCGCCCGTTGGTCCCGGAAGCACCCGTGCATGCGGCGACTCAGCCGGTGCAGGCAGGCTTTGCAACGCTTTGGCCACAGAGGCTTCGGGCAGATCGGGGCTGGTGTCGGCCGAAGTCTCAACCGGGGTCGCGGTGAAGCGCAGCAGATATTCTGGCCCGCCCGCCTTTGGCCCGGTGCCGGAAAGCCCTTCGCCGCCAAAGGGTTGGCTGCCCACCACCGCGCCAATCTGGTTGCGGTTGACGTAAAGGTTGCCGACATGCAGCGCCTCTGTCACGGCCTGCACGCGGTCGTCAATCCTTGTGTGCAGGCCAAAGGTCAGCCCGTAGCCGGTGGCATTGACCGCCTGCACCACGCGATCAACCTCGCCTGCCTTGAAGGTCGCAATATGCAGCACTGGCCCGAAAATCTCACGCGGCATCGCGGCGATTCCAGCCACTTTGATCACCGTGGGCGCGATGAACGTGCCCTGCGCAGGTGCCGTCATTTCGCGCAGCACCCGACCTTCCGCGCGGGCGGCAGCGACATAATCAAGGATACCGCCCTGTGCCTGCACATCAATCACCGGGCCTACATCGGTGGCAAGGTCAATGGGGTCGCCCAATGTCAGCTCATCCATCGCGCCGAACAGCATGTCCTGCACCGAATGGGCGACATCCTCTTGGACATAAAGGCAGCGCAGCGCCGAGCAGCGTTGCCCCGCCGATTGAAAGCTGGAGGCCAAAATATCGCGCACCGCCTGTTCGGGCAGAGCCGTGCTGTCGACCAGCATGGCGTTCAGACCGCCGGTTTCGGCGATCAAAGGCGCGGTCGGGTCCGCAAATTCTGCCATCACCCGACGGATTTTCTGCGCGGTTTCGGTCGAGCCGGTAAAGGCCACGCCCTTGATCCGGGGATCGCGGGTGATCCAGCCGCCAACCGCGCCATCGCCCGGCAGCAGTTGCAAGGCGCTGGCCGGGACGCCCGCTTGCCACAGAAGATCCACCGCCAATGCCGCGATCAGCGGAGTCTGTGGCGCGGGCTTTGCCAGCACCGCATTGCCAGCCGCCAAAGCAGCGCCAATCTGGCCCGAGAAGATCGCAAGCGGGAAATTCCACGGGCTGATGCAGGCAAAGATCCCGCGCGCAGGTTGGGTCAGGCCCGCAGCGCCATCAGCATAATACCGCAGAAAATCAACGGCTTCGCGCAGCTCTGCCACCGCATCGGCCAGCGATTTACCAGCCTCGCGCGCCAGCAGCGCAAAGAAGGCACCGAAGTTTTCCTCATAAAGATCAGCGGCGCGGCGTAGGGCTGAGGCACGGGTTTCCGCAGATGCGGCCCAAGGCTGTGCCGCGCCCAGCGCCGTGGCGACATCCGCCTCGGCCGCAGGGGTGCAATGGCCCACCAATGCCCCGGTGGCCGGGTTGATCACCGCGTGGCGCGCCCCGCCTGCAACCGCGCCCGCCAGCATCGGGGCTGCCTCAAAAACACGGTCCAGATGCGGCGCGCGTGCGGTTGCAATCGCCGCCAGATCGCCCGCATCGGTCAGATCCCAGCCCTGCGCGTTCTTGCGCGCGCCAAACAGCGCGGGCCCGGTCGCAATCGCCGGGCTTGGCACCGGGGACATCGCCTCCATCGCGGTGATTGGGCAGGCGGCGACGGTTTCGGGGCTGACCTCTTCATTGACGATCTGGTTGACGAAAGATGAGTTCGCGCCGTTCTCCAACAGACGGCGCACGAGGTAGGCCAGCAGATCGCGGTGCGCGCCAACGGGCGCATAGATGCGGCAGCGGGTGGCGTTGTCGGTCAGAACGATGTCGTGCAGCCGTTCGCCCATGCCATGTAAGCGCTGGAACTCAAACGCTTTTTTGTCGCTCGCCATGTCCAGAATGGCCGCCACTGTATGCGCGTTGTGCGTCGCAAATTGCGGATAAATCCGGTCGGTCATGCCCAGCAATTTGCGGGCATTGGCGATGTAGCTGACATCGGTGGCTTGTTTGCGGGTGAACACCGGGAAGGATGCAAGGCCCAGAACCTGCGCGCGTTTGACCTCGGCATCCCAATAGGCACCCTTGACCAAGCGCACCATGATGCGGCGATCCAAGCGCTGGCTTAGCGCATAAAGCCAGTCGATCACCGCCCCCGCGCGCCGCCCGTAAGCTTGCACCACGACGCCAAAGCCATCCCAGCCGCGCAGGGCCGGGTCAGCCAGAACCGCCTCGATCACCTCTAGTGACAGCGACAGACGATCAGCCTCTTCGGCGTCGATGTTAAAGCCCAGACCCGCCGCCTTGGCCAGACCTGCCAAAGCCCGCACCCGTGGCACCAGTTCTTCCATCACGCGGGCGCGTTTGGCGACCTCGTAGCGCGGATGCAATGCCGAGAGTTTCACCGAAATGCCGGGATTGGTGCGGATGTCGCCGGTGGTTGCGGCTTTGGCAATCGCGGTGATCGCGGCTGAATAAGACAGATGATAGCGCCGCGCATCGGCTTCGGTGCGCGCGGCTTCGCCAAGCATGTCATAGCTGTAGGTATAGCCCTGCCCTTCCAGCACCGTCGCGCGTTTCATCGCCTTTTCAATGGTTTCGCCCAACACAAAGTTGCGCCCCATTTCCTTCATGGCGCGGGTGACGGCGGTGCGGATCACCGGTTCGCCAAGCCGTTTCACCGCGGCTTTCAGATGGCCCACCACGCCCGGCTCGCGTTCGTCCAGCACCTTGCCCGTCAGCATCAAGGCCCAGGTTGACGCATTGACCAGCGAGGACGCCGATTTGCCCAAGTGGCGGCCCCAATCGCTGGGGGCAATCTTGTCTTCGATCAGTGCATCCATGGTTTCGGCATCCGGCACCCGCAAAAGCGCCTCGGCCAGACACATCAGCGCGATGCCTTCGTCGGTGGACAGGCCGTACTCGGCAAGAAACACCTCCATCAAGCCGGGTTTGGCGCTGCTGCGGATCCGGCGCACGAAATCAGCGCCCAAAGCGGTGATGCGCGCCCGTTGCGCCGCATCCATGCCCGCCTCGGCGATAAGATCGCCCACCAGCGCCGCTTCATCGCGCAGAGAATCACGTTCAATCACCGACAAAGCATCACGCATCGCAGACCCCCAAATATTTTGCCCATGATAGCGCAGGTTTGACAGGCTGTTTCCCTCATTATAGACTGAACCGCAGCCGAAACGCCGTAAAAGGATCGCAGCGCCATGCCAATCGACCGGGCCGAGCTGGACCGCTTTGATCACGCGATTTTGCGCGAACTCAGCATGGATGGCCGCATCAGCGCCACCGAACTGGGCCGCCGCATTGGCCTGTCAAAATCCCCGACCCAAGCCCGGATGAAACGGTTGGAGGATGGCGGCGTGATCACCGGCTACCGCGCCAATCTGGACCCGATCCGCATGGGGCAAGCCCATGTCGCCTTTGTCGAAGTGCGGCTTTCCGATACGCGAGAAGCTGCTTTGCAGGCCTTCAACAAAGCCGTGCTGGCGGTGCCAGAAGTGGAACAGGCCCATATGATCGCCAGCCGTTTCGATTACCTGTTGAAGGTGCGCACCACTGATATTCAGGATTACCGCCGGGTGTTGGCCGAACGCATCTCGGCGCTGCCACATGTCGCATCAACCTCGACGTATGTGGCGATGGAGGCGGTTAAGGAGCTGTTCTAAAGCAATACTTTAGCCAGACTGGTGCCCGCGGCCGGACTCGAACCGGCACGGCCATACGGCCGGGAGATTTTAAGTTGTTCGACCTTCGCCATGTGCAATCACGTGGGGCCATTTCATGGCTTACGAAGTGATTGATCTAGCGCACTATTTTCCTGTCTGCCCTTCCTGAACCATGTGACGCCATGGCTCAGAAATGGCCTGACACATGGCTTTGATAGACAGGAAGATGATATGCCAGAGAAGTTGACGCAAGCCCTGGTTCGAAGGGCAATGGAAGACCACACCCCTGGGACCCAACTCTATGACTCAGAGGTTGCAGGGCTACGTCTCGTGGTGGGCAAGACCAGTTGCTCGTTCAAGCATGTGGGGCGGGTAAATGATGGAACAGGTCGCTACGTGTCCATCATCGTGGGGCGTACTGATGAAATGTCCCTCACCACCGCTAGGTCACGTTCGGTGGAGTTGCGCCAAGCGCTTGCTCGTGGAGAAGACCCAAGAACGCCCAAAAGCAAGATGCCAACGCTTGAAGAGGTGTTGTCCAGGTATGAAGAGACCCGGAAAAATGACCTGCAACCCACGACGCTTCGCAGCTACCGCACTCATCTCAAACCCGTGTGGAAGGACCTTGCCAAGCTGCCCATGGATAAGATGGATCGTGACACCGTTCGTCGCCTGCATGAACGTGTGACAAAGAAGAATGGCCCATCTGCTGCCAATCATGTTGCCCGTGTTTTGAAGCTCCTGCACAACGATGCTGCCCGCACACTCGACCTACCGCCCAACCCCATCTCCCGTGCTGTCCGCCTGAACAAAGAGCACCCTCGCCAGTGGGCAATCTCGGGGGATGACTTGCCAAAGTTGTGGCGGGAACTTGATGCAATGGAAGATAGGGTGCGGGCTGCTTGCTGGCTTTTGATGCTGACAACTGGTCTTCGCTCCGGCAACGCTCGGGCGATAAGGTGGGAAGCACTCCCCTCGCTTTGTGTCGCAGCCGTCAGAGCTTTCGGACCACGTGCGCCTGGTGCTTGCTCGTCGACCCTTACCGAAAGCAATTGCCCCGCAACTCTGAAGTGATTTGTCATCAGCACCCGCAGTTTAAGGGGCTCGTTTATCCCCACCAGCGCGACAACCTGAGATTGTTCATCGCGCTGCGCGCTGGACCTTTTTAGGAGATGACTGACCATGAGTAAGAAGACCTTCACGGACGCTGTGTCCGCTGTTCTGCACGGCCAAGACCCCGACCAAGTTGCTGACAAGGTATTGGCAGAAGTGGCCGCATCAGCTGAGGTGCAAAAGCCCGCCGAAGTGAAAGAACCTCGCATGACGATTGGTTCTGCCGTGACCGAGTTGGTCATGGACGCCACACTGTCCTATGACGCCATCGTCCAAATCATCCGGGGGAAGTTCACGGATGCTCAGACCTCCCGCCGTTCGGTCGCCTCGGTTGCTGCCCGACTTCGCAAAGAAGGTGTGGAGGTCCCGCTTCGCCGTCAGCAGAAAGGTGAGACTGCATGAAGCCACTTCTCCTGCTGAACAGGGTGGACGGACCGCAGGAGAGCACCATCGAAAAAGCAAGGCTGAGGGCACGTGCCCTCACCTCGTTTTGTAAACGGTTGCGGCAAACGGGCCAAGACACAGTTGGTCAGGTCGAACAGGCGATGGAGCGCGGGGTGACCCGCGAACAGATGGCAGAAGACCTTGGCCTTCACTTGCGAGACATGCCTGCGTGGGGCCAGCGGGCGTTGCGCAGGTGGCGTGCTAGACAGGTAGAGGCACGGGTTCGCAAGGTTTTCGTGGCTGAGTGACCAGCGGTTTTGGAAGCGACAAACAAGGGGCCCTTCGTGGGCCTCTTTTCTTTTTGTTCTCGGGCTGTTCGACTCCATCGCGGTCGAGTATGCTAGAGCTTGGCATATCTTTCCCTGAAGACGCTCGATATTGTGTCAGGAGATAGCCGATAGACAGCTAAGCCCGGAGACGACTGCCAATGCGTTTACTTGAAGCCGAGAACCACAAGATACTGCACGGGGACGTGCTCGAAGCCCTTGCAACCGTCGAAACTGGCTCGGTGAACTTGGTGTTTGCCGACCCACCCTACAATATTGGGAAGGACTTCAACGGGCTGAAAGACTTCAAGGAAGAGGACGAATATTTGGAGTGGAGCCGCGCTTGGATTGCAGAGTGCCTGAGGGTGCTGAGTCCTACGGGGACCTTTTACCTGATGACTTCAACTCAGATGATGCCCCACTTTGACCTGTTCTGCCGAGCACGCGCCCACATTCTTTCTCGGATTGTCTGGACATATGACAGTTCGGGCGTCCAGGCCCGAAGATACTTCGGATCAATGTGGGAGCCCATTTTGCATATGGTTGCTGACCCGAAGGCCTACACGTTCAATGCAGATGAGATACTGGTGGAGGCAAAGACAGGGGCAAAACGGGCGCTGATCGATTATCGGAAAGACCCGCCACAGCCATACTCAACGGAAAAAGTGCCTGGCAACGTCTGGGACTTTGCCCGCGTTCGCTTCAAGATGGACGAATATGAAGATCATCCCTCGCAAAAACCCGAGGCCTTGCTGGAACGTGTGATAAAGGCCTCAAGCAATGCGGGTGACGTTGTTCTTGATCCATTCTCAGGGACGTTCACCACATCTGCGGTTGCTGCACGACTTGGCCGCAAATCGATTGGCATCGAAATCAACGAAGAATATGTGAAGATAGGCCTTCGTCGGGTTGGTATTCCCTCCACCTATTCAGAGGATGAACTGGCCAAAGTCAAAGCCCGCAAAACCAAGAACAAGTCAAAGAAGGACAGAACTGGCGAAGGGATCACGGCGCCCGAAGTTGCCCAAGCCACCTTGTTCTAATCTAGCAGCCCGTATTCAAGTCGGAATTGCAGGGCCAATTCGCTCTTCATCCTGCCCACTGATGCCGCGTCACCTGGCAGTGCTGCCAGAACCTCGCGCAGAATGGGTAGGGTGAAAACCTCTTCAAACAGGGTCATGTAGCTGTCAACCTGGGCCTCGGTGTAACGCCCTGAGCGCAAGGCATCAGCCTTGATGATCTTGATTGCAGCGTCTGGCTTAGTTTCAACCTTGACGACGAAGCTGATTGGAAACCGATTGACCTTCTCGAAGTCGAGGAAATACTTGGCGAAATCCAGAGTTTCGGTCACCTGGAAGAACCGCCCGAGTGGCTGCATCACGAAATCAATGCCACCATCATTGGCGTTAGTGCGCCCGCTTCGGAACAGGCGGATGGGTGTCTCTCGAACGGTTGCAGCCGAGTCGCCAACCCAGACAGAGCGCCCCCGATAGTGCTCAGCTAGCAGGATATACGAGACGACCTCAAAAAGCCTTGCATCTGAGTTTGGCTCAAATGCTGTCTCCAGAAATTCGGTTAGCTCCGCTGCGGTCGTAAGCTCATCAATTTCGTCCAGGTAGGACGACTGCTTTTCGGTGATGAGGTGGATATACTGCTCAACCACATCAACAATAAACTGTGCAGCAGCCGCAGGGCTCGCACCATCATGGGCGAGCAAAGCGGGTGAAATCCGCCTCGCCTTCTGACCGCCAACTAGCGTGGCTTGAACTGGTAGCAGATCGCCAGTCACTTCCATTTGGCGACCAAATTCGTCGTTCAATCGGTTGTCGAGTGGGTGATTTTGCAGCTTTGAGCCAAAGGGTAGCGCCTTCATGCGCGCTAGCAGGTCAGTGAACCTGGACCCATCGGGTTTGCCCGCAACAAAGTCCTCGGCAAGCACAAGCAAGGCATAGACGTTGCCAAGCGATCGCCGTGCCTTGGCACCACGAGTGGCCGCCTTGGTTTTGCGTTCCATGTATCGAGGCAACAGCCCTGTAACTGGAAGGCCATGTCGCCCTGCAAGTTCTGCTACAAATGAGTCGGCTATGAGAAGGTCAAGTTGATCCATCCCACCAATAGAAAGGCGTCTGCCTCGTTGGTCAAGATGTAGTTGGAACCGTCCCCACGCCCGGCCTCGAACCGGGAAGCCTTACGGCGGGAGATTTTAAGTCTCCTGAGTTTACCAATTTCTCCACGTGGGGTGACGGCTCCGAAACTGCCCTTTATCAAGCCATTTCAGGCCAATCAATCGGGCATAGATGGCTTATGTATGGCTGTCGCCGAACAAAATCGCCTTAAGGCTATGTAATCGTTACTCTTTTCACAACAGAAAGCAGGATTTTAAGTATTTCAGTCTGAGTTTTCTGTAGCCTTCCCCAGCCTGTTTCATGGTTCGGAAGTGCTTGAAATCACGTCATAATCCCTTCCATAGCCTTCCGGTGCATTCGTCACCGTTGGGTCTGTCAGAGGGTCCAGACCAGGGCCTGAATATGGAGGATACAATGACCACCAGCCTAACCCAAGCCCTTGTGGCGAAACTCCACGAAGAGCATCCGCAGGGTGCAATCCTGTATGATGCAACCGTCCCCGGCCTTCGTGTCGTCGTGGGCAAGAAGGCGTCGTCGTTCAAACTGATGGGAAAGATCAACAACCCCGGCGGGTGCTACGTCACCGTGACGCTCGGGCGAACTGACCAGGTGTCGCTAAAGACAGCACGCGCCGAAGCTCAGGAAATCCGCTTGAAGCTCAGCAGGGGTGAAGACCCGCGCAGGGTAAAGACTGAAGTTCCGACCCTGGCGCAAGCGCTGGAAAGGTATCTCGACAGTCGCCCTGACCTCTCGCCTCGGACGAAGCAGTGGTATCGCGACAAGGTGGACGGCTCGTTGAAGAAGCTGAAAAACACCCGCATGGATGCGATCGACCGGGAAACTGCCCGAGCCCTTCACGAGCGCCTGACGAAGAATAGCGGGGCCTATGGTGCGAACGGGGCAATGCGGGTGCTCAAGCTGCTACTGAACGACACTGCCCGCACCTTTGACCTGCCCCCGAATGTCGTCACACGCGCCGTGAAGCTGAACAAAGAGGTGGCGAGAAATTGGGCCGTATCGCCGAACGACATGCCTGCCCTGTGGCGGTCGCTGGACGGGATGGAGGATCGCGTTCGGCGGGTGTGCTGGATTGTGATGTTGCTGTGCGGCCTTCGGAGTGGTGACGCCAGGTCGATGAAATGGGAACACATCGATGCCGATGGCGTGCTGACCCTGCCGTCACCAAAGGGTGGCGAGTCCAAGGCGTTCAAGCTGCCTCTGCCCCGGTTTGTGCGACAGGAGTTGGAAGAAGTTCGGGAACTGACCCGCCCCCTCTGCTCGCACTATGTCTTCGCATCCCCTACGGCAAAGTCCGGCCACATAGAGCAGATGTGCCGCACCACCACCTTCAACTATGCCCCCCACGGGATGCGGCACACGTTTCGCACCTTCGCGATGGAAGCGGGTGTCGATGTGGGCATGACGATGATCTTGATGAACCATCGCCCTGCTGGTGTGACGTGGAATTACGTGATCTTTGGCGAGCCATCGTTGCCTCAGGACAATACTGCGAAGGGGTGCGTTCGCTGGCGTAATCGCCGGCATGACGCGCGCTAAGATGCAAGCACGGCCACCGGGATTGCAGTCCCGATGGCCGGAGGAAAACTGATCTGTTTGGAGGGTCAGTCTTGTTGCAAACGCAGTAGGAGTGCGTCGCATGGATCAATCTAGCTTTTTGCCTTGGGGGAAGAAACCGCTGTTGCTGACCTTTGACGAGGCGCAGCACGCGTTGGGATGGGACGACGCCAGAATGGCGACGATCATTCCGGTCGGGGGCTTCACCTCCAAAGCGGCAAGGAAGAGTTGGCCGAGCAAGATGAAGTTTGGCCGCATCTACCTCCAGTTCATCGCACAGCACATCACCGATCACCAACCGTCACGCCTGCCCTTTCTTGAGGAAGCGGTGCAGATGGCCGTGCAGCGGCTTGGCTTGATCGACACGGGCGCACAGGCTATGGTGCAGCCGTCGAATGTGACACAGGGCGAGTTCGTTGGTTTAACCGACAAACAGGCCGCGCTACAGTCGGCATGAAAGAAAATGGGCGGGAAAACCCACACGTTTCCCCGCCCTACCAGACAGTGCAAAATCCCAGTCCCTCAGGAGATCGCTCATAGTAGCGATGATAGCATTGTCATGGAACAATCGACGCCATCGTTTATCGGCCTCACGAATGAAGATGTGGCCGAAATCACCGGAATTGCCCCCAAGTCTCTCGACCAATATCGCACCCGCGGTGTGGGCATTCCGTTCTTCAAAGGTCGCGTGAAGACCCGCACCTACTCGGGCAAGAAGATCATGGTGACGAAAACCATGCACCGGGTGGAAGACCTCCGGGCGTGGCTGATCGAGACCGAACGGGAATACCTGCTGCCCGACGCTCTGGCTGCCGGGCTTGATTGCCTGGCAGCTTGCGCCACATCAGCGAACTACGACCGGTGGCGGATATTTGTCGCTGTGTCGCCGAGCTTGTCGCCGGATCGCTGTAGCTTAAGCGCTTGTTTTTGTTAAGTTGTCGCCATGTCGCAGTTGTCGCACTGATCGCTTCGCACGCGCGCGCGCGAACTTCCAGACTCTGCCAATTGCGGTGCTCAATAGAAGCTGGGGTGTTTTCTGGCTTATTATATAGATATTATAGCGACTAAAGCGACAAAGCGACAATATAATAAACACAAGCACTTACACCGTCGCCCCTTTGTCGCTGAGAAGTCAAAGACAGCGACGACATAACAAAATCAAGCACTTAGGTTTTTCGGTGCTTTTCGCCCCGGGGACAGTGGAAGTATTACGGCGATAACAGTGATAACAGTGATAACGGCGATAACAAATCAGCATTGATGGTTTTCCACGCCAGAACGACCCGACACCATGACCGCATCGAATGGAGGGTGCGAAATGGCGGGATATAGCACAACGAATTGGCCCTTGTTCCTGCGGTTGGTCAGCCTTGGGGTTCAGACCTCAGATGCAGCAGAGTTCGTCGGAATTGCTAGGGCGACGGCCTATGTGAAGGCCAGCCGTGACCCCGTGTTCAGGGTCGCCCTGATCGACGCCACCCAACTCGGTCACGCCCTGCGCGTCGTGAGCCCCGATCACTTCGCCGATGAAACCGGCCAGCCCATCCTGGACGCTGACTTCGAGCCCATCCCGCGAAACCCACCGGGCCGGCTGTTCGCGTGGATCAAGGGGCAGTCAAACCCGTTCGCCCTGCTGGCATCGTAGATTGGAAGATATTCGGCTCGCTCGGGCTTTCGGTAGCGATGCCTGGCGCTTTGCCGTCTCGGTGCATCGATGCCGCGTGCGCACGGTGTAATTGACCGGGGGATGATCCGGGCATCAGTCAGACCGACCAAAGCGCACCGGCCGGGTTGCGTCCGGAAACGCTGGCGTAATGTCACGGAAGACCGCGCCACATTGCGATCGAGTGACATCTAATCCTTTGTCCCAAAAACGTGCCCTTTTGCCCTTTGTTATCTTGGGCTTATGGGGAGCGCCTGACGAAATCCAGTATTGGCCCGATACGATGAACCAGCTTGCGCCCATGAAACTGTCCGAACTGGCCCCGGCGACGGAGGATCAGCAGATGGCCTTTGTCCAGGCGCTAGTGGCGGGACGGTCGCCCGTGCTGGCAGCAAAGGCGGCAGGCAGCGACGTTCTTTCCCTTTATCTGGCGCGGTGCAGTTCTGCGGACTTCGATGACCTCTGGAACCTGGCCCTGCTGGCACGGCGTGACACGGCGCTGCACGAGGTCATGGAAAAATCGCTCGCAGCTACCGGCACCATCGTCTGGGAATACCTTACCGGCCCGGATGGGGCGGCGTTGCTTGACGAGGACTTCAACGCAGTTCGTGGCCCCCGGCTTGTCGGATGCAATCCCACGATCCTTTCAAAGCTGATCGAAAAGCTGATGGCCTCGGCGGACAAGCCCGTTTCCACCACATCGGTAAACGTCAGCGCCTCAGCCGCATCTTACGTTTCTACCGACCTGCGCCCACTCCCCCGCCTTATCAACCCGGAGACAGATGAATGCCCGTAGCCCCCACTTTGCCGCCTATCCATTTCGTCCTGCCCGGCGGGGTCGCCTGCGTTGCCCATCAAGCCGGAACCACAATGATGCGCGTCACCAAAGGCTGGATCACGACCGACGAAGGCCTGTTGACCGAACTGCGCGAAGGGCGACCCAAAATCCCGTGGATCAGCCGGGACGCCCGTGAGGAAGCGATTGTCAGCATCACAGGTGACAAGTTCATCAGCGAGACCGACCGGGCAGACCTGCTCGCCTGGGTGCGCGCAACGCCATTCTATGACCAGTAGCACCACATCGGAGGGCAGCGCGTGATCGCCACCATGGAGAAAATCGAGGCCCTGCTTGCCGATCCGAAAGTGAGCTGGGATCAAACGGTGGAGGAAGCGGGCACATGCGTTGCGCGCCTGATCGACGCCATCCGGGCTAAGCGGCCTGACCTTGTGCCAGCCCTGATCGCCAAGAAGGAACGACAGAAGGTCAACCCGCGGATGCGTCCAACAGTGGACCGGGCAAAAGCGCGGATCGTTCCGGCGGTTGTCACGGCGGGCCTCGACCCCGCGGGCTCTGTCACAGCAAACGCCCTGCGGCTGACTGCCGCGACCATGATGCAGGTGGATGATACCAGTTTGCCCTATGGCGCTTGGACAGCGTTGCAAGAAGTTCTTGCCGAGAATGGGTGCATACCTGCCACTTCGGGGTCTCTCCGCTGCTACAGGCTGCGGTTGCTGAAAGAGGCGGACGACCTGCACCACCAGCACGGGTTGCCCGATGGGTTCTTGAAGTGGCTGACCGGCAAAACGCTGGCGTAAAGTCGGCGACCGGCGCGGCAATGTCAGCGTCAACAGACCTGGAGAACCCCATGGACACGGCCACACTCAAATCGAAGGTCGCCGACCTTGCCCCGCGCGTTTCGGCTTTCATCAGCCGCAACCGGGCGCCTCGCCCGTTGAGCCTTGATGAGCGGCGGCTTGCCGTGACCGATCCGCAAGCCTTCGACGCCCTCGCCCGCAAGCTGCAAGAAGAGACCCTTGAGGACATGCGGGCCGAAGCTGCCCACGAAGTTCTGCAAGGTGATCTGGACGCGGCATTGCGCGCCGAAGAGGTGAAGCGCCTGGCGTCCCTGGAAACAGAACGTGACAGCCTGCTGCAAGACCGCTTCGAGGCAGCCGCCGAACTGGACGCTGCGACGAGTGACATGGACAAGGCCCTCGGCCGGTTCATGGAACTGAATGCGCGTATCTCAGCGATCGATCGGCAGATGGGTGAACCCGACAAGCACCGTGCATCCATCGGCCTTGTCGCCCTGGCGATCAAGCGCAGCCTCTATCAACTGGCCCCGCACCTCTACCGGGCGATGCGGATGCCGCCCCCTCCGTCCGGCACGGGTCGCACCCTGTCCGATATGTTCGGACCGACCGCCGACCCCTTTGAGTAAGGAACCACCAGCATGAACACCCTGGAACAGATGATCGCGAAGGCCGAAAAGGAAACTTCGCTGCGGAAGCGGGCAATCAGCCTGCGCGACGAAGGTGACGCCCTTCTCGAAACCATGACGCAGGACAAGATGGCCGCTGACGGGCTGAACCACCTGGACGCCTACGATGCAGTCGTGAAGTCCGACCTGGGCGGCGCGATCCTGCGCCACCGGGAAGAGGCCAGCCGGTTCATCGAAAGCCAACCGGCCCAGGACTGAAATTCCATCAGCAGCGCTTGCCCACCTCCAAGTAAAGCGGCGTTGCTGTAGGTTCCCCTGTTCGCAGGCGAGGGACCCGGAGGCGGCAGTCTCGTGTGGCGTGGGGCTGCCGTCTCCATCAATTCGAACGCGCGGAACGTCGTCTTTACGGGTCCTCGTTCCGCGTTAGGCCCTCCTCGTGTCTTCGGACGGGTAAGGATGTGGCCGGGGCGGGTATGTCCATGACCCGTCCGCATAAATCGTCGTGGGTTTAGGTTGAAGTTTTCCCGCGACGTCGTGCCAGGTCGGGTTTCATCTCCCCGGATTGGCACTGGCCGCCAGGTGGTCATGTCCCTGGCGGCACCCTATTCCCGGCGCGGTTGTGTCAAGCCAGCCTCGTCGGGATAACCCTGGGCGCGGCGTGGTAGGTCCGCCGCGTCCGGGACCATCTTCCCGGCTGTCTGGCGTTTCGGTGTTGCGGACTCGCAGTGCGGGTAAAGAGTGGGCGCCAGGTCTCCTGGCGCCCATACTCTTTTGCCCGAACGGATCATTAGTCCGGTGACGATGGAAGATTAAGGCTTCCCGGTCAGGGAGTTGACGCATTCAGCCCGTCGCCAGGTCAGAACCGGGCTCGATAGCCACCTATTTTCAGGGCCACTTCGCCGCAACTTTCGCCTCCCGATCGGTCGGAACGGCTTCGCCTTCCTTACGTAATGTCATCCGATACCACGCGATCGACGCAGCCGACGCGTTGCTGTCGGGAAAGAGCTTGTGCACGTGGGCCAAGGTTTGCTGGTTGGTCGCGCCAGCCCTGATGGCTTCCATGGCAACCTCACCAATTGTTCGATGCGGCTTGAAGGCGAACTCCCGCGCTAGAGTGTCCCGCACGACGTCGCTGATGTTGATGCCTTCGAGTGCCGCCCTCTCGGTCACAGCGTCATAAAGCTCATCGGGCAGGGCAACGCTGAACTTCTTCATAAGAAAAATAGAACCCTTCTGCACATCATTTGACTTGCATCCATGAGAATCATCGTCTAGTCATTTGGCACCCAATCACTAGCTAATAGAGCTAGATAGATCGCGGGTGACAACTCCTAATAGAAGGAGAGAGTATGCAAGTCAAACCAATCGGGGCCATCCCGCTCAGCAACAAGTGGTCTGGGCACTACCTGTCCGATATGGAAAAGACGGCCATTGGTGCAATCGCGATGGGCACCACTAGCCCCGAAGCGATCGGCAGCCTCACCGGGCTCAAGAAAAATCAGGTCAAGACGCTTTTGGCCATTCTTGAGGAAACCGAGTGGGACATTCCCGCGGCCCTTGAGCGGCAGTTTGGTGACCGGGCCGACAACCTGACCATCAATCAGGAAACCTATTCGATCCTGCGGCAGAAGGGGTCTTTCCCATGCGAGTGAACAGCATGAAGGCCGAGTGTTTCAAGATGCTCGATGATCGCCCGCAAACGAAAAGCGCCACGCTCATGATTGAGGTTGGTGTCAAAAAGGGGACGGCGGATTGCTACCGCACCTACCACAAGGCGTTGCGGAAAGCACGGGAACAGGAAAAGGAGGCGCAGACGGAAAAAGCTCAACATTAACGCAAAGGGCGGGCCGGTGTGCAGCACTGGCGTCGGCTCGCCCTAGGACTAACTGTCCCAAGACCGGCACCCGAAAGGCGTGCCGGTCTAAAGGCATAGACAACCATGGAAGACCTCAGGCCAACCCGGAGGCCCGATAGCGCGCCGATCGAGGCGCACAGTGTCGTTCAGATGCTTCCCCCGGCCCCCCGACCTGATGGACAGCGCGCTCGGTAACCGTCTGCCTCAGGTATGTCTGCCGAGCGGTTCCGAAACAAAATGTCGTTGGGAAACGGCCCTTTATGGGCGTTCGAGACCCAGCCCACGCGACACAATCCTATCATCCTGGTCGCGGTGACCAGGCAATAGGAGTGACTGACCCATGCCGAAGAAATTTGAAGACGCCGTGTCCGCTGTTCTCGCAGGCGCTGACCCCGATCAAGTTGCCGAGACGATCCTGGCCGAGACCAAGCCCGCTGAACCCGAAGTGAAGGCACCGAAGATCGGTGAAGTGATCGCGCAACTGGTGATGGACGCAACCATGTCCTACGACCAGATTGTCACGCTGATCCACGATCAGTTCAAACCCTGCAACACGTCCGCGAGGTCGGTTGCCAGCGTGGCCGCTCGCCTGCGCCGTGACGGGGTGGACGTTCCCCACCGTCGCAAAGCGAAGGCTGTGACGGAATGAAACCATATCTCTTGCTCAACTTGGTGGGGCTGCAAGAGACACCAATCGAAAAGGCAAAAAGGCGGGCTGATGCGTTGCGAGTTCATCATAAGCAATTCCGCTATGAGGGAATGCTGAAAGAGGAATTGCAGACCATGCAGTGTCTCAGAGAATTGATGCGCGAACAACCTGCGCCACGATCAATGTGGAGACGGCAACAAAGGTTCGCTGCGGAATGATCGGAAAGGGCGGCCAGTTTGGTCGCCCTTTTTATTTCCTGCAATCTGCGTTTTCGCCATTCGCGGGCAGAGCTATTCCGGACAGGATGAAACTGCAACAACGGAGACCCCCTATGTATAAGCAGACCATTGCTGACCTGCTGTCGGCGGACTTCAAAAGGTTCGCCGGCCTGATTGAGACGCTGCTGATGGAAGACCATCGCACGCTGAACCACCTGCCACGAGGCGCCTTTGCCGACTATGCCCGTCGAGCCGAAGCGACTGGCGTTGCTGCGCTAGAAGAGATGCGGGCTGACTTCATCGCCCATGGAGAGATGAGCGCGGACTACTGACAACCTCAAATTGCCGCCAATCAGCCCGCTTCGGCGGGCTTTTTGCTGTTCGGAGGCGTCCATATCGGGCCTGATGGCTACCCATAGCACCCAAGCACCTGTTCCGATTGCCATTTATCCATGAAAGCGCGTGACTGTCTGTCATCTTAGTTGATCTACCGCGGCAATAATTGCATCAAACATTCCCAAATCCTTCCCTGCTTCACGACACCGCTGACAGACTGCTGCTATTGCTACAGGCGTTTTGCAAAGATCATCGACATCCAAGCCAAATGCTGCAGCCAACGCCACAAACTCTTGCTCCCAAAGACCGCCCGCCGCTCCCTTTAGATATACTTCAATATTCCCTTCAAAAGCAGCAAAGCGATCAAAGCAGCCGCTTGGCAAATCCACTGGAGCATCAACATTTGCAATCTTCTGAAGTAGGTGGTTGCAAGGTATGCGTCTATTTCCCTCATTCCTCCGTGCATCCGAATCGAACACAGCAAAAGTCGGTATCCCCAGCTTTCCAAATATATAGAATGGCTTATCCAACTTGTTCTTACCATCTACTGGGATAATGGAAATTCCTTCAGCACGCACATCACGACCGGCGGCTCGGTAAGCTCCCTCCAGAATCGCTTTATCAGTTACCCCTTCGACAAGAATAACCTTATCAGCAAAGAAACCTTCGCAAAGTTCACGCGAGAAGATGTGCATCTTTGCTTCAAAAGCATCGTCCGCCATGGCTTCTTTGTTCAGGAGCGCTGCAAAATACTCCGAGCACTCGCGAAGATTGACAGAAGAAGCCGTGTGCCTGTTGCGATCATCCTCCGTATATTTTCTCAGTATCCGCGCTGAATGGAACTTGCTAATTCCAATAAACTTCTCAGAATGGGTTGCAAATACGATCTGAAAGCGTATTCCCGTCTGAGCACTAAAATTCTGGCATATCACGTGAAACGCGTCGTTGATAACGAGTTGCTTAATTGGATGCTGATATATTTCAGGCTCTTCAACCAAGAGGATAATGTCGCTTTGGGCCTCAGCAAAGTTCTCTGCACCGGGTTGGGCGGAGCTAGTTGCTAGAAACTCAATTACTGAGAAAAGTGCTGCCCGCTGAAGACCATGGCCCACGTTCTGCAATCCACTTAGAAAGCCATTGTCTTCAATTCTTATGACAGGCTGTGGGAACGATACTTTGATCCCTTGATCCACCTCCCAATCTGCCAACAGTTTTGAGTCTTGGTAGTATTTCTGAATTGTATCAGTTAGCCGACCACTTATATTTGCAAGTTCTGGAAATCTCGCAGGCGAAACCAACTCGGAGAAATGTGTGTTTGCCTGTGCTACAAAATCCTGAACTTCTTGTCTGTTCTCGTAGATTTGCTTAGCAATTTCAGCTAGCAAAACGATGATTGGGCTACGACGTGGGTCAGACGTTTGCTCGGAGGCATCGGCAACAGCAGGCACAAAGTGAACAGATGTCTTTTTTCGCAGCTTTCCATTGGCAACATTTGGAAATCCAAAAAATCCGCCAACACTCATCAACTCTAATTTATCTGGGTTCGCAAGCTCCCAGGCAGCCATCTTTGCGTCTGCATCTTCCGCGCTGGTGGCACGATCCAAACCTTCGGTTGCATCGGCTATAATGTTAAAGTCTGAGCGTTTCTTCGTCTTACTTGTTTCTTGCCTTATGGCTTCGAAAGCTGGATAGCTCTTTGCCATGACGCTATAGGAGAGGTGTAGATCGCCCTTGTCTTTAAGAAATTTTCTCGAGACCGTCATTCGTCCGTCTATGACGGCGTTGCCGAACTCCTCAATTTCTGCAGGCGTTGGATCACGGAAGGTTATGGAAACTTCAATTTCGGGCGCTGCTCGTTTATGAAAGTCATCATCTTCAACCTTTGGGGCAGATTCGAAAAAGAGCTGAAGCGCTCGCAAGATAGTTGACTTGCCGGCGTTATTGCTGCCCAGCAATGCAGTAACTTTATCAAAGCCCACTTCGATGCTCTCAATTGATCGAAGATTTTTTATTTGTAACTTATCTATCTGCATTTGAAACTCTAGCTTGAGACACTTTTGAAGCTTCGGATCGATTGATCTCACAACTTCCACGATTGTGTGGCAAGCATAAAAGTGAGCGCAAGCAGCAAGTTTTCCCTCGCGGCACGGTGCTACCAGAATACTTCTTGGTTCTTGAAACGCGGGCCTTGACTGCGTTTAGCCAGCTGACAAGACTGATCTGATGTCACAGTCGAAGATCACACTAGGCCACGTCGCCGAGAAAGCCTTGGAACTGCTGAGGCAACATCCCGAGGGTCTCAGCATGGCCGAGATGCGGGAATTGCTGAACGCCACTGCCGAAACACAGGAGCATTTCAACCGGCGTGTGCGAGACATTCGCAAGCTCTACACCCTCGACGCCATCAAGAAAGATGGCTCCACGGTCTATGTCCTCGGAGCCGAGCGGGAAGCGCCAACTGCCGACGCGGGCCAAGTGACCGAAAAGCTAAGGGCTGCGGTTATGCACCTTGCCCACGGCCGCTGCCAGATGTGCGGGCAGACGATCAAAGAGGATGGGGTCAAGCTCCAGGCCGATCACAAAATTCCACAAAGCTGGGGTGGGCCCACTACCCTGGAAAACCTGTGGGCCATCTGTGAAGCCTGCAATCGGGGCAAGCGCAACTTCTTCGGGACCTTTGACGGCGACGAGATGAAGAAGGTCGTCAACATTGAGTCGGTCCACGAGCGAATTGCCCAGTTTCTCCGCCTCCACATGCCTGAACCCGTGCCGGCCTATGCCATTGAGTTCGTTGCCAACGTCAAGGATCAGCAGCTTGACTGGCGGAAGCGGTTACGGGAACTGCGCTATGAGCCTGTAGGGTTGGAAATCGATGTGACCAAGAAGCGGGACAGGAAGGGCGTCCAGTCCTTTTATACCTTGCGGAACTGGCGGGACCTGCCTGCGGATCACGTGAAGCTGATTAAAGACTTCGAGAAGCGAAAAGGCAAATCAGCTGGCGATTAGGTGGAGGCGCCGGGTGGCCTTGCTTTCGATCGCCTTTCGAACATTCGTTGCTACAGCCTTGGCAACCGGTGGCGGAAACGCGTTGCCCACCTGCCGGTAGGCTGCAGTCTTCTTGCCGGTAATGTGCCAGTCGTCGGGAAAGCCCTGCAGCCGGGCGACCATCTGCACTGTTAACCGGGGCATCCCCACATAGTCCCGGTCTGGTGCTTCCTCGGCAATGGTCTTGCCATTCACTCCAAGCGTCTCCCAAGCGCGCCTTGCTCTGGTCGGGCCAAGGTCTGGGCCGCCGTGTTTCTTGCTGCCACCTACAATGGTGGGCGCAATTTCATCCGCCCGTTCGCACCAAGCGTTAAGGCCACGCCAGCCGTTTTCGCCCATCAGGTCGCGCAAGACATTGCCAACTGTTGGCGGGTTTCGGTGCTGTTCTTCTGGCCATTCGAACCGATCCGCAAATTCCTCACGGACAGCCACAATTATAACCCTGGGCCGAAGCTGCGGCACACCAAAGTGCGAGGCGTTCAGCAGGCGCCAGTCAGTCACATAGCCCATCTTCTTGAGTTGCGACTTGAGCCCCTCTCGGTAGTCTTTGAATACTGCGTCAAGGAACCCGCGGACGTTCTCGATCATCACTGCCTTTGGCTTGATGGCGTCCACTATCTGCAGCGCGTCAGGGAACAGGTTGCGTTCGTCCAGAGCGCCTAGCTGCTTTCCGGCCACTGAGAACGGCGGGCATGGCAGACCGCCCGCAACCAAGTCCACCCCATGAAAGTCCTTTGCCCGCTCCTTGAATATCTGAAGGTCTTGCTCCAGCACGTTCCACTTTGGACGGTTTGCCCGGAGGGTGTTGCAGCAGTGAGCGTCAATCTCGACAAGAGCTTGGTGACCGAAGCCAGCTTGTTCCAACCCAAGAGCCTGACCACCAGCACCCGCACACATCTCGATCGACTGCAACATATTGGAGGCCCCCTGACGCCGAACACTTCTGCTTGTGTAACTAGCCACCTCTGGCTTGTCAGCAGCGTTTTCTGTGTTCTACTATTGTTCTCAACATATCGTAAAGGCAAGACTTGATGTGCAAGCACGAGCTGAACAATCACTGGTGCGGGCGGCGGGAGTCGAACCCGCACGAGCTTGGCTCTAGCGATTTTAAGTCGCTTGTGTCTACCGTTCCACCACGCCCGCAAAGACGTGCATTGGGTCTAAATCAGGCCCAGAGTTCTTCGTATCGCCTTAAGACTATGAAAACAATACGTTTATCAGGCCAGAAGGCAGGATTTTAAGTCTCATGTGTCTACCATTTCACCACGCGGGCATAGTTGCGGGTCTGGTATCTGTGCGCACCATAGCCATCTGCACGGCGGGGTAAAGCCTTGCCATGCGGCGGCGAAATCTGCGGACCCGAAAATCTGGCCTCAAATCGCCAATGTTACCGCAAACCCGAAGGCCCCGGCGATTGACTTCCCGGCGTGCCGCGTTTCCTATGCCCGCAACAGTTTGCGAGGGCCATTTATGAAGAAAATCTATCCCAACGCGGCGGCAGCGCTGGACGGGTTGTTGTTTGACGGCATGTTGATCGCCTCGGGCGGTTTTGGGCTGAGCGGCATCCCGGAATTGCTGATTGCGGCGATCCGCGATGCGGGCACCAAGGATCTGACCATTGCCTCGAACAACGCGGGCGTCGATGGCTTTGGGCTTGGCCAATTGCTGGCCACCCGGCAGGTCAAGAAGATGATCTCATCCTATGTTGGCGAAAACGCTGAATTCATGCGGCAGTATCTGTCGGGCGAGTTGGAGTTGGAGTTCAACCCGCAGGGCACTTTGGCCGAGCGGATGCGCGCAGGCGGGGCCGGTATCCCCGGTTTCTACACCGCAACCGGTGTGGGCACGGTGATTGCCGAAGGCAAAGAGCATCACGATTTTAATGGCAAGACCTATATTCTTGAAACCGGTCTGGTCAGCGATCTGGCCATCGTCAAAGCGTGGAAAGCTGACCCGTCGGGCAACCTTGTGTTCCGCAAGACCGCGCGCAACTTCAACCCACCAGCGGCGACGTCGGGCAAGGTCTGTGTGGCCGAGGTGGAAGAAATCGTGCCGCTTGGCAGCCTTGACCCCGATACGATCCACCTGCCGGGCATCTATGTGCACCGCATCATTCAGGGCCAGCACGAAAAACGCATTGAGAACCGCACGACTCGTAAGAAGGACCTCTAGATTGATGGATATATTCGATGATCCGCTCAATTATGAGAAAGGCAGGGTAAAAATGTTCTTAGAAGCCAAGAATTTGGTAGATGAACAATACCCAGCCGCGCGGGATGAAGCGAAAATGCAACTCATTGGGCAGCTCGTCGAAGCTCACGCTGTCCTGCTTGCAGGTAAGCAAATCGCTGCGGAGATTAGTGGATCTGTGTTTGATTTGGCAAATGCGGTTAGGGAAGTGGGAGACGAATAATGGCGTGGGACAGAAACCAAATGGCCGAGCGCGCCGGGCGCGAGTTGCAAGACGGCTGGTATGTCAATCTGGGCATCGGTATTCCTACTCTGGTCGCCAACTATATTCCCGAGGGTGTGAACGTCACCTTGCAGTCGGAAAACGGCATGCTTGGCATGGGCCCCTTCCCGTTTGAAGGCGAGGAAGACGCCGACTTGATCAACGCGGGCAAGCAGACCATCACCGAATTGCCGCAGACCGCGTATTTCGATTCTGCCCAGAGTTTTGCGATGATCCGAGGCGGCAAGATTGCGATGGCGATCCTTGGCGCGATGGAGGTGGCCGAGAACGGCGATCTGGCGAATTGGATGATCCCCGGCAAGTTGGTCAAGGGCATGGGCGGGGCGATGGATCTGGTCGCGGGCGTTGGCCGGGTTGTTGTCGTGATGGATCACACCAGCAAGCACGGCGAATCCAAGGTGTTGAAAGCCTGCACCTTGCCGTTGACGGGCAAGGGCGTGGTCAACCGGATCATCTCGAACCTTGGCGTGCTGGATGTGGTGCCGGGCGGTTTGAAGATCGTCGAGGTTGCCGAGGGTGTGACAGAGGCAGAGCTGCGCGCGGCAACCGAGGGTACGATCGTTGACTGAGGTTTTGCGCGCGCATGGCACCAGCAAGGGGCGCTATTATATCCGTCAGAACGGTGAAGAGGCCGAGATGACCTATTCGATCACCAGCCCGACGCTGGTGATCGCCGACCATACCGAGGTGCCCGCCAGCTTTCGTGGCACGGGTGCCGGGTTGGCGATGCTGACGCAGTTTGTCGCCGATGCCCGGGCCGAGGGGTTCAAAATCATGCCGCTTTGCCCGTTCGTGAATGCGACGCGGAAAAAGCATCCTGAATGGGCGGATGTGTTCGCAGTTTGAATGGTCCCGAGTTGGGACCATTTTTCGACCCATTAAAAACAACGGCTTAGCGACAGCCGTTTCGGGATTGTTAACGATTTGACCGCCCAGATCAGTTGTTGGCCGAGATCACCTTGAACACGCAAGGGTCGGTCACCAGCTCGGGCGGGCTGAGGCAGAGGCCCTGTGCCACTTGCCACGCGGCCAAAACCTTGGGCACATAATCACGGGTTTCGGCATAGGGCGGCACGCCGGAGTTGGCGTCAATTGCGCCCTCGCCCGCGTTATAGGCGGCAATCACCATCAGCGGGTCGCGGTCAAACCGCTTCATCAGCCAATCCAGATAGGCCACACCGCCCTTGATGTTCTGCACCGGATCGGTGGAATCGCTGACGCCAAAGCGCGCCGCCGTCGCCGGGATCAGCTGCATCAAGCCCTGCGCGCCTGCCGAACTGACCGCACCCGGCTTGCCCGCACTTTCAATGCCGATCACCGCCAGCACCAAAGCTGGCGAGACATCGGTGCCAATCGTCGCCTTCAGAATCTCGGTGCCGTAAGAGCCCGCAATTTCTTGCATGCTTTGCATCCGGGGTGCCGTAACACTGACGCCACCCGGGCCCTGACTGAGCGTGGCCAAAGCCAGCGGGAAGCGTCCCGAAGGCTGGTCGCGCTGTGTCGGGACCGCATCCCAGAACCAGCCATATTTGGCCGAAGCGGGCGTCGGGGTGGCCGGAGCAAGTGGCGCGTTCGGATCGGCTGGCACATCTGGCACGCGGGCCTCAACCTCGGGCAGCGCGGCCAGCAAACGGGCTTGTTCAGCCGGATCAATCTGCACGGTGATGCGCTTGCCGGGCAGATTGTCACTGACCTTGATGCGCTTGAACCCGTCACTTGCTGCAGAATTCATGATGATTTCAGCCGCTGCCGCATGCGGCACCAGAAGAATCAGACCAGCCAAAACTGTGCCTACTGCCCGTCGCATCACGTTGGATGCCGCCTGCCTTGTTATCGTTGTGAAAACTGTCGCAGAACAGCGCGCGCTTTTCCACGTTTGATTGGCCCCAATCATGGCTATTTTGCCCAAATCGGCCCAAAAGCAACGCCCCGCCAATAGGTCGTTAAGCAAAGGTTAAATTATTAATCTTTATATATCATATGTTTGCACGATTTTGCCGCTTAATTTGCAGCGCTTCAAAAACGCCCCACCCTGACCAAACTGCCGCCACGATCACGGGGCTATATAGGGTCATACCGAACGGCAAGCGGCGAAACAGAGATCGCAGCTGACAGTGCCGAAGCGGTTAGAAACCTGAGCAATCCTGGGAAAGGGACCAAATTATGATGACTTTGAAACTCCGCAACCTGTTCAAATCCTTCCGCGCTGACGAATCTGGCGCTGTGACCGTTGACTGGGTCGTGCTGACGGCAGCAATCGTTGGCCTGGGCATCGTTGTGATGAACACCGTTGGCGGCGCGATCACCGGTCTGGGCGATGAAATCGTCACCGACATGACTGCGATGAACTCGGGCTACGGCAACAACCCGTAATCGACTTTCTCGATCACCTGAACAAGGTGAGGGCCGCATCCGGGACGGGATGCGGCCTTTTCCATTTGCGCCGTTCGCTTTGACGATTTGGCGGCCCAACTTCTGATCAATATTTCCGATCATATTCCCTATTTTCCAATCAGGCCCGGTTTCATGCCTGAGCGTTCTCGCAGCGCCACGCTGCCCCCCACTTGAAGGCCACGCGGCACATGGCGCAAAGCGACCATGCCAGACCGCACCAGCTGCTTGCCAAGACGACTGTGTGCCGCCTTGACGCGATCAGCCGCCGACAAGGGCCAAAGCCTGCGTCCCTTGCCAGCATATCGCCGCATGAGGGCGGGCGCGCCGACCAGCCTGATCCCTACAATCAACAGCGCATCGCGACGGCTTCAAGCTGTTGTTTCTAAAACGGAAACTTACTGTTTATACAAAATATCGCAAATAATCACGAATTGGTGAAAGCACCCCGAAAAGACCAAAACCTTGCCGCAATCGCGCCACGATCAACCAGCTATATGACCCCAAGCCGACGCGGTGAGCGAACTGGAACAGAGGCCAGAACGTGACGAACCAAGACGGTGATAGCTGAGCAAACTCCTAGATAGGGAAATCTAAAAATGATGACTTTGAAACTCCGCAACCTGTTCAAATCCTTCCGCGCTGACGAATCCGGCGCTGTGACCGTTGACTGGGTCGTGCTGACCGCAGCAATCGTTGGCCTCGGCATCGTTGTGATGAACACCGTTGGCGGCGCGATCACCGGTCTGGGCGATGAAATCGTCACCGACATGACCGCGATGAACTCGGGCTACGGCAACAACCCGTAATCGACTTTGTCGATCACCTGAACAAGGTGGGGGCCGCATCCGGGACGGGATGCGGCCTTTTCCGTCACACGCAAACCAATTGCCAGACAGAAATACCAGACACAAAGCCGCCACAGAATCCGTCTGATTCTGGCCATAATCCGAAGCTAAGCGAGGGTTGTCAGTGTTTTGAAAAAGCTCGCTCGCGCCGTCAAAGGAATGTCAATGAAACGTAGTTTGAAAAAGTTCCTGCGCGACACGGATGGGGCCGTGACCGTTGATTGGGTTGTTCTGTCGGCGGCAGTGATTGGGGTGGCAATGACTGTGCTCTGGCCTGTGGCCTACAGTGCGGAAAGCAGTGCCTCGGGGCTCGGCGAGTTCATTGCCAGTGTGAAAGATAGTTACGACTAAAGAGTTGGGGTTTTCCGTGCGGCTTGCAGCGATGCGGAAACGAGTGGGAAAGGGACTAGCATGCGAATGATCTTTGGATTGGTGCTTGTTGTCGGCATGATGCTGGCTGGCGCCGCCGTGCTCATGGCAAAGAATTTCATCGGCCAGCAGCAATCTGCTGTGATCCGCGAAGAGAAACTGATGGCCGATACCGGTGGGCTTGCCATGGTGTTCGTGGTCAACAAGACGAAGAATTACGGCGACCCGTTGACCAAGGAAGACGTGCAGCGGATTTACTGGCCGAAAAACGCTCTGCCGGAAGGCGCGTTCGAGGATGGCGACCTGCTGTTCCCGGCTGATGCCAAAGACCCGCGCTATGTGCTGCGGCAGATGGAAAAGTTTGAACCCATCCTGGCGGTGAAGGTCACTGCTCCGGGGGAACAGGCCGGGCTGAACGGCGCGATTGACAAGGGCATGCGGGCTTTTGCGATCAAGGTCGATGCGGCAGACTTCCTGCAGCCGGGCGACCGGGTGGATATCTACTGGACGGGCAGCTCGGATGCGTCGGGGTCGGAAATCACCCAGCGCATCGAGAAAGCCGTGAAGATCATCGCGGTGGATCGCAACGCCAAGGCGACGGTCGCCGCCGGTGAAATTCAAAGCCGCACGATGACAGTGGCCGCCACGCCCGAACAGGTTGGCCGTCTGGCGCAAGCTCAGGCCACCGGGCGTCTGGTGATGTCGCTGGTCGGCAATGACAGCACGGCGGCGAATGATCCGACCGAAATCAAGGTGACGACAAAGGACATCAACGGCGATGTCGCGGCGGCCCCGGAAGTGGCAGCGGCAGCCCCGGAAGCCTGCTATATCACCGTGCGTCAGGGCGGTGTGCCAACCCAAGTGCCGATCGCCTGCACCAATTAAGTCGACAAAATCAAAACTGCGGCCACTTCCTATAGTGGCCGCAGTTTTGCATTTCCGCCAGAGTTAGCCCCCTGTTGCAGGTTATCCACATAAGGAACGGCCTCCAACCATTTGATTCTTGCAAAAAAACGACACTTACGTCATCTTGCGAACTGGATTGGGCAGAACAAGACCCGACCAGAGGCGTGATCGAAAGGGCAGGTCACATGAATATGCGCAATTTTCTGACCGCCAGTTGCTTGGGGCTTGCCCTTGTAACTTCGGCGCTCAGCCCGCTGTCTGCACAGACGTTGCGGGTGATGGAGGGGTCGGCTTCGGCCCCCTTGAACGTGCCGATGAACCGCGCCGTGGTTGTGGAAAGCGATGTCTCGTTTGCCGAGCTGTCGATTGCCAACCCTGGCATCGCGGATATTTCGACGCTGTCGGACAAAAGCATTTACGTTCTGGGCAAGACGCCCGGTCGGACCACGCTGACCCTGCTGGGGCCGGATGGCAAGCTGATCTCGAATGTCGATGTGCATGTCACGCCGGATGTCGCGGAATTCAAAGAACGCCTGCAACAAATCCTGCCTGGCGAGAATATTGAAGTGCGCACGGCCAATGATGGCATCGTGATGTCGGGGACGGTATCGTCCACCGCCAAGCTGGACCGCGCGCTGGATCTGGCCGAACGCTATGCGCCCAAGCGGGTGTCGAACCTGATGAATGTCGGCGGCACCCAGCAAGTCATGCTGAAGGTGCGCTTTGCGGAAATGCAGCGGTCGGTTTCCAAGAACCTATCGGCTTCGCTGGGAGTTTCGGGCGGCAACAAGCTGGGGGTCAACGCAGGTGGCGGGCAGTTTGCCGAAGCCGCCAAGCTGAATTCGTTCCTGGACGGCAATTCGATCACGTCCAGCAATCAAGCGCAGGGCCGGATGGGTCTGGGCTTTACCGCAGGCTCGCTTGAATTCGCGGTGCTGCTGGAAGCGCTTGAATCCAAAGGCGTTGTGCGCACCTTGGCCGAGCCGAACCTGACCGCGCTTTCGGGGCAAGAGGCGAAGTTTCTGGCTGGTGGCGAATATCCGATCCCGGTCAGCGACAGTGACGGCATCAGCATTGAATACAAACCGTTCGGGGTTGAGCTGAACTTTACCCCGACCGTGGTGGATGGCGATATCATCAATCTGGTGATCAACGCGGCGGTATCCTCGGTTGATACCACCACTTCTGTCACCGCGTCGGGCTTTTCGGTCAATGCGTTCAAGCGCCGCGAAACTTCGACCACGGTTGAGATGCGCGACGGCGAAAGCTTTGCCATCGCCGGGCTGTTGCAAGACGACTTCCGCGATCTGAACGGCCAAGTGCCGTGGCTGGGCGACATTCCGATCATCGGGGCTTTGTTCCGCTCGGCTGAATATCAGCGCGCGCAGTCGGAACTGGTGATCATCGTGACACCGCATCTGGTCACGCCAACCCGTGGCGAAGCGCTGGCCCTGCCGACCGATCGCGTCAAGCTGCCGTCGGAAAAGGATCTGTTCCTGTTCGGCAACGTGGCTGGCAAGCAAAAGGGCGCTGCGGGCGATGTTGCTCGGCAGGATTTCAGCGGCTCTTATGGCTATGTGATGGAGTGATTTGATGCAGATGCGCTCCCTCCCCCTGATTGCTGCGGCGATGATCAGCCTTGCCGCTTGCGATGTGACTGAATTTAACCGCGAAGCTGGATCTTCCATTGATGAAGGCGGCTTTGGCAACTCGACGATGAACAATTCCTTGGTGATGTCGGGCGACCGCGACTACACCATCGCATTGGCGCAGCGGTTTGCCAGCGAAGTGCCCAGCACGATCACCTTTGCGTTCAACAGCGCCGATTTGACCGCAGAATCCCGTGCCACGCTGGCACAGCAAGCCGATTGGATCCGCCAGTTCCCCGAAGTGCGCTTCCGGGTTTATGGCCATACCGATCTGGTCGGCTCTAACGCCTATAACAAAGCCTTGGGTCTGCGCCGTGCAAAAGCTGCGGTGCGCTATCTGACCAGCCTTGGCATCGGTTCAGCGCGGCTGGAGGCTGTGGCGTCGTTTGGTAAAACCCAGCCCGTGGTGCAAACGCCCGGTCCCGAACAGCGCAATCGACGCACCGTCACCGAAGTCACTGGTTTTGTGAAGAACAACCCAACGGTGCTGAACGGTAAGTATGCGGCGATCATCATGAAAGAATACATCAAAAGCGCTGTGCCTCCACATCCGCAGAACGTGGTCATCGACACTCAGGTTGATCCCTCAGGCGGCCAGTAACAGCAGCAGAATTGCAACGCCCCCCGCTGGTCAGCTGGGGGCGTTTTGCTTTGTGCCGTGCCTTTGCTTTTGCCTTGGCTTTGGCGCAGCCACGGCGGGCCGTTGATCGCCCACCCGCGCTTGGTTTTGTTTCCACGAAATCCCGAAGCGCTGCAAATACCCCAGATTGACGCTGTTTTAGCCCCAATCTCGCCACCATCCTCCAGCATCTTGCACCTAACGGGAACACTGCCGCGCCGATGGCCAAGCATGATCCTTGGATCGGCCCCATTCGCGCCTTAATTTTGGCAGGGGTCGGTGGTGGGATGTCTTGAGAGGGACGATAAACGATGACGAGCGTAGCAAACTTACACCCCGATCCGGCACCCATTCTGGCGTGTACGATTTCGCGCGATGTGCAGAATTTTGATCTGCTGATCGACGATATGGAAAACGAACTGGGCGAGGCTTGGGGCGACCTTGGCTTTGACGATGCGCTGATTTTCCTTGGCCAACCCGAGGCCGAGACGCTGCAATTTGTCGCCATCGCGGTGGATGCCGAAGATGAGGCCGATCTGTCACGGATCACCGAAATCATTCAAACGGCAAAATCCAAGTCGATCAAAGTGATCTTGATTGCCGATCAGGTGGGGCCAGCCGCCTTGCACCAGTTGCTGCGGTTGGGGGCCGAAGATTTCGTGCCCTATCCGCTGCCGGATGGCGCACTGCACGAAGCCATCGAGCGCGTGCGCAAACCCGCACCCGCCCCTGTTGCAGCGCCTGCCCCTGCCCCTGCCCCTGCCCCTGCCCCGGTGGCAGCCCCAGCCGTGGTTGCTGTGGACGAGCCGCATGCCGAAAAGGCCCCTGCCTTCAAGGCCAAGGGCGACCGCGATGCGGTGGTGCTGCCGGTGCATGGTCTGGCGGGTGGTTGTGGGGCATCGACCTTTGCCACCAATCTGGCTTGGGAATTGGCAAATCTGTCGAAAACCGACGCGCCTCGGGTCTGCCTGATCGACTTTGACTTTCAGTATGGCTCGGCTGCGACCTATCTGGATCTGCCACGCAAAGAGGCGGTGTTTGATCTGCTGACCGATACCGCGCATGCCGACAGCGATGCGATGCTGGCGGCGATGCTGACCTTCAACGACAAGCTGCATGTGCTGACAGCACCTTCCGACATGCTGCCGCTGGATATTGTCACGCCCGAAGACATTGGCCGCATCATCGACATGGCGCGCGCGAATTTTGATTTCGTGGTGATCGACATGCCCCGCACGATTGTCGCCTGGACCGAGACCGTGCTGAGCCGTGCGCATGTCTACTTTGCGCTGATGGAGCTGGACTTACGCTCGGCGCAGAACGTGCTGCGGTTGACGCGCGCGCTGAAGGCCGAGGCGCTGCCGCATGAAAAGCTGCGTTATGTGTTGAACCGCGCGCCGAAATTCACCGATCTTTCGGCGAAAAGCCGGGTGAAGCGGATGGCGGAAAGCCTCGATATTGCAATCGAAGTGCAGCTGCCCGATGGCGGCGCGCAGGTGACGCAGGCCAATGACCACGGCCTGCCACTGTCGGAAAACGCCGCTAAAAATCCGCTGCGTAAAGAAATCCAAAAGCTTGCGAAATCGCTGTTTGATCTGAACAAGTCCGTGGAAACCGGGCGGGGCTAAGGCTCACTTTGGGGGTGTAAGATGTTTTCTCGTTTCAAAAAGCCGGATGGTGCGCCACAGGCCAGCAGCCCGGTTGCGGCCAACAGCGCGCGTCCGGCTGTTGCCCCTGCCCCCGCACCTGCGCCGAAACCCGGCATCAGCCGCCCTGCAGCCCCACCGCCGCGCCCTGCTGCCGAAGCGGTGGCCGCCGACAAGGAAAAGAAGCGCAAGGAACGCCTTGGCGAGTTGAAGCAAGAGCTGCACAAGCGCTTGTTGGACAACCTGAACCTTGCGGCACTTGAGCAAGCCTCGGAAGCCAACCTAAAGCTTGAAATCGCCGCCATCGCCTCGGAAGCCTTGGATGAGATGTCGGTGGCTTTGTCGCAAGCGGATCGCAACACGCTCAATCAGGAACTTTACGATGAAGTGATGGGCCTTGGCCCGCTGGAGCCGTTGCTGCGCGATGAATCTGTCAACGATATTCTGGTCAACGGCCCGAACCGCATCTTTGTCGAACGCGGCGGCAAGCTGACCCTGACCGACATCACCTTCAAGGATGAACGCCATCTGCTGCGCATCATCGACAAGATCGTGTCCGCCGTGGGCCGCCGGGTCGACGAATCCAACCCCTATTGCGATGCGCGTTTGGCCGATGGCAGCCGTTTTAACTGCATGGTGCCGCCGGTGGCTGTTGACGGATCGCTTGTTTCGATCAGAAAATTCAAGAAAGAAAAGCTGGGTATTCCCGATCTGGTGAAATTCGGCGCCTTTACCGAAGAAATGGGCCTGTACCTGCAAGCTGCCGTGTCTTGCCGGTTGAACGTGATCGTCTCGGGCGGCACGGGGTCGGGTAAAACCACCACTTTGAACGCTTTGTCGTCGTTCATCGACAACACCGAGCGGGTGTTGACGATTGAGGATACCGCCGAACTTCAGCTGCAACAGGTGCATGTGGGCCGGATGGAAAGCCGCCCTGCGAACGTCGAAGGCAAAGGCGCGGTGACGCAGCGCGATTGCTTGCGCAACGCTTTGCGGATGCGTCCTGACCGTATCATCGTGGGCGAAACCCGCGGCGAGGAAGTCATCGACATGCTGCAGGCGATGAACACCGGTCACGACGGATCAATGACCACCATTCACGCCAACTCGGCCCGCGACGGCATCAGCCGCCTTGAAAACATGGTCGCTATGGCCGGGATCGAGATGCCGCTCAAAGCCGTGCGCAGCCAGATCGCCTCGGCTGTGAACCTGATCGTGCAGGCCAGCCGCTTGCAAGACGGCTCGCGCCGCATGGTGTCGATCACCGAAATCACCGGCATGGAGGGCGAAGTGATCTCGATGCAGGAAGTGTTCCGCTATGAGCGTCTGGGGGTGGAACCCAACGGCAAGATCATTGGCCGCTTCAACGCAACCGGCGTGCGCAGCCATTATTCCGACCGCTTCCGCCAATGGGGCTATGATCTGCCCGCCTCGATCTACGAACCCATCAACTGAGGCCCGCCATGACCCTTTCAGCCGCCCCACTTATCTATGTTCTGATCTTTGTCGCCGTCGTGGTGATGGTGAACGGTCTGTATCTGGTCGCCTTTGGCAAATCCATCAGCCTGAACAGCCGCACCAGCCGTCGCCTTGCTTTGTTGGAGAAGAACAACAACCGCGAACAGGTGCTGGAGCAGCTGCGCAAGGAAACCGAACAGCACGTCAACTCTCGCGGCATCCCGCTGTATTCCATTCTGGCCAAGAAGGCGCAAAAGGCCAACATCGCCTTTACGCCGCAACAGCTGGTGATGATCATGGTGGGCATGGTGATCGTGGCGTTTGGGGGTCTGACGGTCGGCACCGAGGTCGCCTTGCCGATCCGCGCCCTGATTGCGGTGGGCATGGGGGTGGGTGGCGTTTACTTCTGGGTCAACGGCAAGGCCAAAAAGCGCATTGCCTTGATGGATGAACAACTGCCCGACGCGGTCGAGCTGATGGTGCGGTCGTTGCGTGTCGGCCATCCGTTTGCCTCGGCCATCGGCATCGTATCAAAAGAAGTCCCCGACCCGTTGGGAACCGAGTTTGGCATGATCTCGGACGAAGCCGCTTACGGGCGCAACGTCGCCGACAGCCTGAAAGCCTTTGCCGAGCGGATGGACAGCCAGGATTTGCGCTTTCTGGCGGTGGCGGTAACCATTCAGCAAACCTCGGGCGGCAACTTGGCCGAGATCCTTGAAGGTCTGTCCAAAGTGATCCGCGCCCGCTTCAAACTGTTCCGCCGCGTCAAAGCCATCACCGGCGAGGCGAAATGGTCGGGCATGTTCCTGTCGATGTTTCCAATCGGTGCCATCGTCATGATCAACATTCTAAAGCCTGATTACTATGATGATGTTTCGCAATCGCCCGTGTTCATTCCCGCCTGCATCGGAGTCGGGGTGTTTCTGGTCATCAACATCATCTTCATGCGTATCATGGTAAACATTAAGGTCTAAGCGTCATGGATTTCCTGAACAATATCACCACGCAGCTGACCGACAATTTCGGCCCGCTTGGCCCTTTGCTTGCAGTTGGCCTGCTGGGTCTGGCGCTGATGGTCGCCGTTTTGCCGATGCTTTTGCAGAAAAAGCCAGAGCCTTTCGACAAGCTGAAAGCCCTGCGCCGCGAGATTGAAACCGCGTCCACCGCGAAAAAGGGCGCCAGCCTGCGCCATAATGAAAAGGCCGACAAGCTTCAGAAATTCGCCTCGTTCCTGGAACCGCAGGATGAAGAGGCCATGAGCGCCTCGCGGCTGAAAATGATGCGCGCAGGTTACAAGCAAAAGAATGCCGTGCGGACCTTTCACTTTGCGCAGATGACGCTTGGGGTCGGCCTGCTGGTTTTGGGGTTGCTATACACCCTCGCCAGCAAGGGCGATGCCGAAGTCTCGACCCAAGTGATGATCCTTTCGACCCTGCTGCCGGGGGGGCTTGGCTATTATTTCCCGATGTATTGGGTCAACAGCCGGGTGCAAAAGCGGCAGGCGGAAATCGTCTCGGGCTTTCCAGACGCGCTTGATCTGATGTTGGTCTGTGTCGAGGCTGGTCAATCGCTGGATCAATCCATCAACCGCATCGCCAAAGAAAGCCGCGCGTCCTGCCCTGCGCTGGCAGAAGAATTCGACACCGTGGCGCAAGAGGTCAAGGCCGGCAAGGAACGCGTCAAAGTGCTGAAAGACATGTCAGAGCGGGTGGGCATCGCCGATATCTCGTCGTTCTGCACAACCTTGGTGCAATCAGCAAGCTTCGGCACCTCGATGTCAGACGCCTTGCGGGTGTATTCCGCCGAGATGCGCGACAAACGCATCATGCGGGCAGAAGAAATGGCAAACAAATTGCCGACAAAACTGACCCTTGGCACTATGCTGTTTACGCTGCCACCGCTATTGATCATTCTGATCGGACCATCAATTTACGGGATCTCTAAAACCGTTGGTGGCGGCTGAACCACGGGTGCAAAGCCCGGTTGTAAACGGGGCTTTATGTGACGCGCGCGGCAGTGTTGTTTCTGATCTGCACCATTCTGGCCGCCTGTGGCAATACGGGCGGCCTTTCGGCATCTGGTGCGCCGCGCAACGTGCCCTTTGCCGCCGATGGCCGCGAACAGGGCGTCGATGGCCTGCTGGTCGGCCACCGCCTGATGGAGGCTGGCGAATTTGAACTGGCGATGAAGGCCTATTACCGTGCCGCCGCCGAACAGGGCATGAATGCGGATGTGCTGTCGGCCATCGGCTCGGCTGATCTGAAGCTGGGGCGCTTGGGTCAGGCCGAAAAGGTGCTGCGCCGCGCGATTGAGGCCGACGAATCCAACGTGCCCGCGCTGAACAATCTGGGCTGCGTGCTGATGGAGCAAGGCAATATCGGCGAAGCCCGCCGGGTGTTTCAGCAGGCTTTCGCCTTGGACAGTGGCCAATCGGACTCCATTCGCGAAAATCTCAAGCTCGCTATCGCGCGCAGTGAACAATCGCTATATGATCCGGCTGAGGATGAGAAACCCGTGATGAAACTCGTGCGGCGCGGACAAGGCAGCTACGTCTTGCTCTCGCAACTCTAGGATCGAGCAGTCAGACTAAAAAGGACGCAAAATGCGCCACCCTGTTTTGCTGAAGCTGTGCCTTGTTGGCGCAGTCGCCTTGACTGGTTGTCAGGGCACGCGCGATGCGGCCTCGAAACGCGCCCTGAAATCCGTAAATGTCGTCGATGAATCCAACCTCAGTGACATCATGCTGACGGTGGGCGACCCGGATGAGGCCGTGGCCTATTTCCAGAAATCCAGCGTTGAGAACCCGGACCGCATTGATCTGAAACGCGGCCTTGCGAAATCGCTGATCCGCGCCAACAAGCCGTCCGAGGCCATCGGCGTGTGGAAGACCATCATCGCCTCGCCCGAAGGCACCAGCGAGGATCGGGTGTCCCTGGCCGATGCACAGATGCGCACCTCGGATTGGGCTGGCACAGAAGCCACGCTGAACACCGTTCCGCCAACCTTTGAAACCTTTGAGCGTTACCGGCTTGAGGCGATGGTGGCCGACAGCAAGAAAGACTGGAAGAAAGCCGACAGCTTTTATGACATCGCGGCGGGGCTGACCACCAAGCCCTCGGGTGTTTACAACAACTGGGGGTTCTCCAAACTGTCACGCGGCGACAATGCTGGCGCGGAAAAGCTGTTTCTCGAAGCTTTGACCTATGATCCCAGCCTGTTCACCGCCAAGAACAACCTGATCCTCGCCCGCGCCGGGCAGCGCAAATATGATATGCCGGTGATCGAAATCACCCAGACTGAACGCGCGCAGCTGTATTACACCATGGGTCTTGCTGCGGTGAAACAAGGCGACACATCGGTTGGCCGCGAGCTTTTGCAGCAAGCCGTCGATACGTCCCCCACCTATTTCGAGGCTGCCGAGCGCAGCCTGAAAGCCTTGGGAGGCTGACATGATCGCACCGCTCGTCGCGCTGATCTTTTTGCCATTCTGCTTTGCCATCGCTCTTTGGGTGTCGTGGAGCGATATGAAATTCATGAAAATCCCCAACAAAGCTGGCTTGGCCATGCTTGCGCTGTGGCTGGTGCTGGGGTTGATTGTGGTGCTGTGCGGTCTGCTGCCGTTCAAAGCATGGCTGTGGGGCTGGGCGTTGGCGGCTTGCGTGCTGGTCGCAGGGTTTATCTTGAACGCAGCCGGTGCGGTTGGTGCGGGCGATGCGAAATTCGCCGCTGCGATGGCGCCTTTGTTCATCCATGCCGATATCCGCTTTGTGCTGGGGCTGTATGCCGCCTGCCTTTTGGGGGCCTTCGCCGCCCACCGCCTTGCCCGCCTGATCCCGCCGTTCCGCGCCGCCACGACCGATTGGCAAAGCTGGACGCATAAAGATTTTCCGATGGGGCTGGCGCTGTCAGGAACACTGATCTTCTTTCTTTTGGCCGCACTCTTGCCGCTTTTCTAAGCCAAACCTTTGTTGAACGCTTGGGCACAATGCTGCCCATGACCAGCCAAAGGTGCGCCGATGAACATGCAAGTGCCGATGGGGGTGCAAGCCCCGCAGCAACCGAAAAGCTTGGCCGAAACTGGCCTGAGCTCGGTCATGATGCGCGATATTCTGCTGAAAACCATGTTCAGGATGAACCTTGATCTGGTCTCGGATCTGTCGCGCGCCATCAGCCTGCCGGTGGTGCTGACCCAGCAATTGATCGACGCTGCCCGCCAACAGCGTCTGCTGGAAGCCAAAGGCACGCTGAACGCGACAAGCACCAGCAATGAGATGGGTTATCAGCTGACAGATGCGGGCAAATCCCGTGCGTTGGATGCTTTGTCGCAATCGGAATACTACGGCGCTTTGCCGGTGCCGCTGGCCGCCTATTCGGCGCAGATGAAACGCCAATCGGTGCGCGACATCAAGCTCACAAGGCCCGAGCTGATGAAGGGCATGGGCCATCTGATCCTGCCGCCCGATCTGATCTCTAATCTTGGTCCCGCCGTCACCTCGGGTCGTTCAATCCTGATGTATGGCCCGCCGGGCAATGGCAAATCCTCGATCTCCAACGGCATCCGTGCCGCTTTGGGGGATAAGATCTACATCCCGCGTGCGATCGAATATTCCGGTCAGGTGATCACCGTTTTCGATCCAATCGTCCATTCTTCCGCCGAAGAATCCGTTGACGACCCCAACGCTTTGCGCCGCAGTGGCAACCGCTATGACAACCGCTATGTCTATTGCGAGCGTCCTTCCGTGATCACCGGCGGCGAACTGACGCTGGATATGCTCGATCTGAAATACAACCCGACCGCGCGCACCTATCAGGCCCCGCTGCAGCTGAAAGCCTCGGGCGGCATTTTCATCGTCGACGATTTGGGCCGTCAGGCAGAGCCGCCGCAGAAGCTCGTCAACCGCTGGATCGTGCCACTGGAAGAATCCCGCGATATTCTGGCGCTGCAATCGGGCGAGAAATTCACTGTGCCGTTCGACACGCTGGTGATCTTTTCAACCAACTTCCACCCGAATGAGATCTTCGACGGTGCGGCTTTGCGCCGGATTTTCTTCAAGATCAAGATTGATGGCCCCAATCAGGAAATGTTCCTGAAAATCTTCGCCATGGTCGCCAAGAAAAAGAAAGTGCCGCTGGACGAGGCGACGCTGATCTACATGCTGAAATCGAAATATCCGACGATTGCCAACAACTTCGCCAACTACCAGCCGACCTTCCTGATTGATCAGATGATCGCGGTTTGCGAGTTTGAGGGTATCCCCTATCAAATGACCCCCGAATTGATGGAACGCGCCTGGAGCAACATGTTCGTAAAACAGGAAACCATCGCCAAATAAGATCAGATTGATCGACACCCTAAATTTCCCCTGATCGCCAACCGCGATCAGGGTTGAGCGGATTCAAAACTCGGAACAATTTGAGTAAAATTTGCTTTCATACTGGCGCAAATATTCCACGGGGTCTGGGGTGTGAAACCCCAGCGGCCAGCCCCAAGCGCCCCCTAAAATCGCCGCACCCCTGCTTCGGTCACCATCAGATCCAATCGCTGATCGAATTCATCAATCGGCACTTCGGCCAATTCCTGCCCGGAAAACCCGAACCCCACCGCCAAGGTCGCGCGCTTGGCGCGCAAGCCTTGCAGGGTGCGGTCATAAAAACCGCCGCCGTAGCCCAAGCGAAACCCGCGCGCGTCAAAACCCACCAGCGGCACGATCAGCACCTCGGGTTCAATCCACGCGCCCTCGGCTGGGATCATGGCACCAAACGCCCCCAATTCCATCGCACAGCCGGGCGACCATTCGCGAAACCGCAAAGCCTGCCCCTGCGCCACGATCACCGGCACGCAGACCGGCCCCTGATGCGCCAACATCGCAGCCATCGGATCGGCTTCGGTGCGCATTGCCATATATCCGGCCAAAGCCCGGCCCCGGTGCTCTGCGAGAACATCGGCCAAAATCTCGCCCGCCTGCCCCTGCCCTGCAGCAAACGCCAGCTTGCGCGCGGCAAACGCTGCTTTGCGGGCCTCGGATTTATCCATCATAACAACACCATGCTTGCCAGCCCCAGGAACGCCAAATAGCCCAGCACGTCGGTCAGCGTGGTCACAAACGTCCCCGAGGCCAAGGCCGGATCCAGCTTTAAGCGATGCAGGCCCAAGGGCACCAGCACCCCGCCCATCGCGGCCACCAGTTGATTGGTGATCATCGCCGCCCCCAATACCAGCCCCAGCTTCCAATCGCCAAAGATCAGCGTCCCGGCCAGACCCAGCAGACAGGCCAAGGCCAGCCCATTCAGCAATCCGCCGACCAATTCGCGCAAAACCACCCGCTTGGCGTTGGCAGAGGTCAAACTCCGTGTCGCCAGTGCGCGTACCGCCACCGCCAGCGACTGCGTGCCCGCAATCCCACCAGTTGACGCCACAATCGGCATCAGTGCCGCCAAGGTCACCAAAGACGCAATCGTGCTCTCAAACCGCGAGATCACAAAAGCACTGATCGACGCCGTAAACAGGTTCACCACCAGCCACGGCAAGCGCTGCTTTGCTGTCGCCCAAACCCCGTCCGAAAGACTGGATTCGTCGCCAACGCCCGCCAGTCGCAGCATGTCCTGTTCGTGTTCTTCGTCCAGCACGTTCATGGCATCATCAATGGTGATCACGCCAACCAAGCGCCCGGTCACATCGACCACCGGGGTCGAGATCAAGTGATACTGGTTGAACATATAGGCCACATCAGCCTCGGATTCCGTCGCCGGAATCGTGCGGAAACTGTCTTCCAGAATGTCGCGCAACAGCACATCGCGCCTGCTCGACAACAACCGCCCCAAGGTCACATAACCCGTTGGTTTCATGCGCGGATCAACCAAAATCACATGATAGAACTGATCAGGCAGATGCGGGGTTTCGCGCAGATAATCAATCGCCTCGCCCACCGTCCAATGCTCGGGTGCGACAACCACTTCGCGCTGCATCAGGCGGCCCGCGGATTCCTCGGGGTAGCCCATCGCCTGCTGCACTGCGATGCGGTCGACATCCTCTAGCGCATCAAGGATCAGGCCCTGTTGCGGCAGGTCAAGGTCTTCCAGAATATCGACGACATCATCGGTATCCAGCTCGCGCATGGCTTCGGCAACAACCGAATGTGGCAGCGATTCGATCACCTCTTCGCGGATCGATTCGTCAATCTCGGACAGGATTTCGCCGTCAATCTCGCCCGACCACAACGCCAGCAGCGCGCGGCGGGCGCCCGAGCCGATCTGTTCCAGCACATCGGCAATATCGGCGGCGTGCAACGGCTCCATCAACTCGGTGATGCGGGCGGCATCCTCGGCCTCAACCGCATCAAGAATTGCGGCCACGCGGTCGGCGTGGACTTCGTCTTCGTCCATAACTGCCAGATTTTCCGCCATGTTGCACTCCTTTGCCGCTTGCTTACAGAAAGCTGTTTCAAGGAAACAGGGGGGATGCGGAAATTTACCTGAACGCCATAAGCCTATAGTCTAACAGGGTTTGGCAAGCGGAGTATGCGAATGACCGACATTCTTCTGGGGCAAGTGCTGTGCTTTGCAGGTGATCCCTTTGTGGAGGGCCCGGAGGCCGCGCGCCATGAAAGCTTTGGCGCGGTTGCGATTGAAAACGGCAAGATTGCCGCCGTTGGTCCGGCGGATGCGATCCGCGCTGCCTATCCGCAAGCCTGCATCACCGATTATGGGCGCTGCCTGATCTCGGCGGGGTTTATCGACGCGCATGTGCATTATCCGCAAACCGCGATCATCGCATCCTGGGGCAAGCGGCTGATTGATTGGCTGAACAGCTATACCTTCCCCGAGGAGATGCGCTTTGCCGACCGCGCCTATGCCGATGAGGTGGCTAACCGCTACCTTGATCTGGCGCTGGCGCATGGCACCACGTCGATGTGCAGCTATGCCACCATCCACCCGGAGTCCGTCGACGCGTTCTTCACCGCTGCCCAAAGCCGGGGCTTGCGTGCATTTGCGGGCAAAACCTGCATGGACCGCAATGCGCCTGATGGCCTGCGCGATACCGTGCAATCGGGCTATGATGACAGCAAACGCCTGCTGCAAAAGTGGCATGGCCAAGATCGGCTGTCCTATGTGATCACCCCGCGATTCTCACCAACCTCGACCCCTGAACAGCTCGCCGCGATGGGCCAACTGTGGCGAGAGCACCCGGACTGCCTGATGCAAACCCATCTGTCCGAGCAGGTCGACGAAATAGCTTGGGTGAAAGAGCTGTTTCCGCAATCGCGCGGCTACCTTGATACCTATGAGGCGCAGGGCCTGCTGCGCGAAGGGGCCGTCTACGGCCACGCCATCCATTTGTCCGCGCGCGAGAAAGACCGCTTGATTGAGGCCGGGGCTTCGCTTGTGCACTGCCCGACCTCGAACACCTTTATCGGATCGGGGCTGTTTGACATGGCGCTTGCGCGCAAGCTGCGCGTTGGCCTTGCCACCGACACCGGTGGTGGGTCGTCGTTTTCGATGCTGCACACCATGGCCGCCGCTTATGAGGTCGGCCAATTGCGCGGCCAAGCCCTGCACCCCAGCCAGCTTTGGTGGCTTGCCACCGTGGGGTCAGCCCGCGCCCTGCATGCCGAACACCAGATCGGCAATATCGCGCCGGGGATGGAGGCCGATCTGACCATCCTGAACCTGCAATCCACCCCCGCCATCGAACAAGCCACCCGCCGCGCCGCCGACATCTGGCAAGCGATTTTCCCCAGCATCATGCTGGGCGACGACCGCGCCATTCGGGCAACATGGATCGGCGGCAAAGCCAGCGCATAGCGTGGCTTTGGAATGGGCCAAGCAACCCAAGCGCACGCGCAGCTTGACCCAAACGCTGTTTGCCGAGGTTTTGTCGGTCTATCTGGGTGACAAGCCAGAGTTCCGAAGCGAGCCCGACAACGCAGATAAAAAAGGCAGAGCAGCGCTGCTGCTCTGCCTTTTGTTTTCGGCCAAGCTTAAATCCGATTTTGGCCCAGCATCTTGTAGGCCGTGGGGTCACGCGACTTCAGCCGCGCCGACAAGAGCCAACCGATGGCAGCGCCAAGAGGAATAAGCCCCGGCAGGATCCATCCAAGCGAGCCGCCTGCCGTTCCAGTCAAATCTCCGAAATTCAGGAAGATATAGACAAACAGCGCCAACATGATCACCGCCGAGATCGCCGGCAGCAGCAGGGTTGAAAGCACCGGCCCACCGCCATTTTTGCGAAAGAACGCGATCACGGATACCGAAGTCACTGCCATCATCAACACCACACCCAAAGTGCCAACCTGAGCCACCCAAGTAAACATCTGCAACACCGGATCCAGCCCAAGGGCGGCAAAGATCGCCAGCACGACCAGCGAGCCAATGGTCTGCGCCACAGAGCCGATATGCGGGCTTTGATGCGCATCATGGGTGCGCCCAAACACGGCAGGAAGCAGCCCCTCGCGCCCGGCAACATAGGTGTAGCGCGCCACATAGTTGTGAAAGGCAGAAAGGGCCGCAAAGAGGCTAGAGACCAAGAGCAGCCCGGCAATATTCGCCGCAGTGCCGCCGACATATTGCCCGGTCAGATCAAAGAAAAAGGCGGTCGGATCGCTCATCCCGCCCAGCGTCGGCAGAAGGTTCTCTGACCCTACCGCCTTGACCATCAGCCATGTGGTGAAGATGAAAAAAACGCCAATCAGCACAACCGCCAGATAGGTTGCACGGGGGATCGTCACTTCGGGATCTCGGGCCTCTTCCCCATAGATCGTCGTCGCTTCAATCCCGATGAAAGAGCCCAAGCAGAACAGAACGGCCGCTGTAAGCGATCCGGAATTGAGCGCCGCAAAATCAAAGAGCGGTGCCGTGGTGCCTGCAGGCCCGCCTTTCATCAGAATAGCCGCATCGACAATCAGCACGATCAGATACTCCAGCCCGACCAGCACCACCAGCACCTTGGCTGACAGATCGACCTGCCGATAGCCAAGAATGCCGACCAAAAGCACGGCGATCAGGCTCCAGACATACCAGGGCAGAACCAGCCCCAGCCCGCCGAACACCCCGGCGGTAATCCCACCAAAGAGGCCGATCAGGCCGAACTGCATCGCATTATAGGCCACAACGGCGACGATCGACACAGCCCCGCCCGCGCCGCCGCCCAAACCCCGCGCGGCATAGGCGTAAAAGGCCCCCGCATTGGTGACATGGCGGCTCATTGCGACATAGCCCACGGCAAATGCCAGCATCACCAGCGTCAGCAAGGCGAAGGTCAGGGGCACGCCCGACCCGTTGCCCAGCAGAAAGGCCAGCGGCATCGCCCCTGCAACCCCGGTCAGCGGGGCCGCTGCCGAGATGACCATGAAAGTCACCGCAATCAGCCCCAGCGAATTCTTGCGGAGCGTATTTGCCCCGGATGTTGTCCTGTCGGTCACGCCATTCTCCTTGTTGGTCGTCGAGTCCGTTTCTGTGACGGATCTCTGGTTGCGCCCCTTGGCTTTGCGCCAGGGTCGAGTTTGCTGCGCGCTTAGGCGTCGCTCAGATTGACCGCCCGCCGATAGGCCCGCTGTCCATAAAGCAGAGCCGAGGGTGCTTCAGAGAGGATGACAGACGTGACCTTGCCGACGATGATGTAATGGGTTTCCCACAGCACGGCGGTGGCCAGCGTACATTCAAAACTTGCGGTGGCTCCGGTCAGGATAGGCTGGCCCCCTTGCCCGGTGACCCAGTCGGTGTGATCGAACCGCGACTCGGCGCTGACATTGGCGCGACCTGCGAACAGATCAGCCAGACTTTGCTGGCCCTCATGCAGCAGATTGGCACAGAAGGCGCGGTTGTTCAGGATCGCGGTTGCGGCCGGGCTGAGCTGATGCACACAAGCCAACAGCGAAGGATGATCCCCATCGGCAGAAACCGAAGTCAGCGATGAGATGGTGACGCCAAAACGCCCGGCCTCGCCATCGGTCGTTGCCACAGCAACAAAGGTCGCGGCGCGGCTCATGCCTTCCACAAAGGCTTTGCGCAATTCGGCTTTTTCCATACCGGTCATCCCAGATCGAAAAAGCGGGCCAATTCGACATCCGGCACTTTCTTGCGGAATTCGTCGTATTGGCATTGGCGCGTGGCGGTAAAGGTTTCGACGAAGCGCTCACCCAGCCAGTTTTTGGCGAAATCAGAGCCACGCAGCCGCTCTATCGCTTCGGGCATAGAGCGGGCGAAGTCGCGGTCGGGTTTTTGGGCATAGCCAGAACCGATGGTCTCGGGATCGGGCTCGATCTGCTCAAGGATACCGGCGGTGCCTGCCGCGATGGTGGCGGCTGCGCTGAGATACGGGTTGCAATCGGCCCCCGGCAGACGATTTTCGACCCGCAAGCTTGCCGCATCATGGCCAACCAGCCGGAAGCAGGTCGTGCGGTTTTCATAGCCCCAAGTCAGGCCGGGCGGGGCGAAGGTGCCCGGTGCAAATCGGCGGTAAGAGTTGACCGTGGGCTGAAAGATCAGGGTCAAATCGCCGACATATTTCTGCAGCCCACCCAAGAAGTGCCGGAAGGTCTTGCTGACGCCGTTCTTTTCGCGCGCATCATGGAAGATCGAGGTGCCGGACTTATCCTTCATGCTGACGTGCAGATGAATGGATTGACTGTCGGCTTCCTCGTTCCAGCGCGGCATGAAAGTCACAGACCGTCCCTGACGCAAGGCCAGCGCGCGGATGAAATTCTTCAACAATACCAATTGGTCAGCAGGCTCCACACCAGTGCCCGCCGCAATGCAGGCCTCCATGAACCCGCCGCCGATCTCTTCGTGCATCTTGGCAAGGTTGATGCCCAAAGGCTCACACATCTCGGCCAAAGCCTGATACCATTCGGTCTGCACCACCTGATAGATGATCAGATCGTGGCTGGCATGCAGCGTCGCGGTCTTGAGGTTGCGATACCCCTTGGCGCGCGCCGATTCCGGGGTCTCATCAAACAGGGTATATTCCAGCTCCATGCCATATTTTGGCACAAGCCCACCGGCATCGGCGCGGGCCAGCACCGATTTGAGGATCGAGCGCGGGCACATCTGTGCTGATGCGCCGGTGTAGTTCGACAGAACCAGCAAATCATGGCCGGGCTTTGCCCATGGCAGACGCCGCACGCTGGCAGGGTCAAGCACCAGCGGGTCATCGTGGAAATCGCCGCTGTCGTCATTGACGCCGGGCATGATCAGCATGGCATCGGTCGGGTCCAGCGCCAATTGGGCCGGGGCCATGCCCATGCCGTTCTGTGCGATGCCCTTCAGGCTGCCAACAGAGACCATCTGACCCCGCAACAGCCCGTTGGTATCGGCCATCGCCACAGTTGCAAACCGGCTGGCGGGATCGGCAAGGAAGTCGTCAAGAGTCATTCTGTCACCTGTTGGATTTCCGGGGCTTTCTGCCCTTCGAGTATTTCAAGGTCGGCAGTTGGATGGGTCGAATAGGCGCGCAGGAAGACGCGCAACCCATTGTGAACAAAGCGCGCAATGGCATCACGGCCAAGGACGAGGTCGGGTTTGTAAAGCGCCTGATTCCGTGGCGCAGACAGGATAAGGCCCCACAGATCTTCGGCAGCCAGTTCGGCATCGTCAAAGGCCAGACGACCCGCAGCACGGTAGGCCAACAGGTAGCCCATCAACCCTTCCAACACGCGTTCTGGTCCGGCAGCCTGATACGCGCGGCCGATCTCGGGGAAGCGCTGCACTTCGCCAATCGTCAGGCGGGCCAAAGACAGCAGATCGGGATGCATGACGGTATCAGCATAGGCCCAAGCGAAACGATGCAGTTGCACCACCATGTCGCCGGTCCCCGCTTCGCGCAGCGGCAACAGCATGTCATCGCGCTTTTGCATCATCATTGTGGCAAAAAGCTGCTCTTTGCTTTCAAAATACTGATAGAGCGTCGGCTTGGACAGGCCCGCCTCGGTCGCCACAACATCCATGGACGCACCCGAATACCCGTTTTCAGAGAACACTTTCAGCGCGGCGGCAAGGATGCGCTTTTCCTTGATCACACGGTTCATCTGGCGGCGCGGCAAGGTGGTCATGGCACAAACCGCGCAACGAAATCATGCAGATGCCGGGTAAAGACCTCTGCCCCTTCGACATTGCAAACATGGCCCACCCCGGCGATGACCTCAAAGCGCAGATCGGGGTTTTTGGCGGCATCAAAAATCCGCTCGGCCACGCTACGAATTTCGGCGGGTGGGGCAAGTCGGTCGTATGCGCCGGTCATCATCAGCACAGGCATATCTAGGCGAGAGAAATCAAACCTCTCCCTCGGGTTGGTAAAGCACAGCAAGGCATCGCGATAGGTCGCGGCCGGGATCGCCGCCATCGAGGTGAAAAGCTCTTCCCGCACCGCTGCGCTGGCATGCGGGCCCGCGATCACGTTGACAACCGACGGGGCAAAATCGGCAGGGACTTGACCCGCATTCAGCGGTATTTCACGGCTGACACGAAAGGCTTCGCGCTCTGACGCGCCCGCTTCAGACATGCCGGTGCATCCGCCCGACAAAACAAGCCCAGCCAGCTTTTCAGGATAGCGCATCGCAAAAGATGTGGCGATCCAAGACCCATAGGACAGGCCAACAAGGATCAGCTTGTCCGCCCCCAGAACCTCGGCCACCCGCAAAATATCATCGCAATAATCGTCTACCGTGGATTCCTGTGCCCCAAGGCCGCTGTCGCCATAGCCGCGCAAATCAAGGGCGGCTGCTTGGGTCAGATGGCCAATGGTTGCAAGCTGGCGCTGCCAGTTCAACCGCGAGCCGCCGATGCCATGCAGGAACAAGCACAGCGGGCCGGGTTTGGCGGCGGTCACTTCGATTGCAAGGCGCGGCAGATCGTCGATCAGCTGCCTTTGACTGACGATGCCAGCGGGTAAGGGCGGCAATGGGGCAGCCATGCCCTTGGTCTCTGCCACCGCAGCCAAAGCCGCAACCGCCTCTTCAAAGACAGCTTTGGTGCCTGCCGCCATCTCATTGATGCGGGTGGTGCGGGCGGTCATGTTGGCCGACATGGTGATCACGCTGCCCCCCTGTTGGGACGGCGCAACGCCAAGCCGCGCATCATAGCGTTCGGCACCTTCGATGCCCTCGACATGGGTATAGGCAAGGGTCATGTCGCTGTCGCTGAACCAAGTCAGGCGCTCGCGGTAGGTCTTGGCCTCGCCCTTGATGGTGAAGGCGCGGATCAAGTGGCCTTGCGCATCCCGCTCGGCGGACATGGTGGCCAAGGCAGGGTGCCACAGGCAGCAGAAGTCGCGGGCCACAGCCCAGACGGCCTCTGCTGGCGCGGTGGAAAAGCCGATGACCTGAACCTGTTCCTGCCCCATGGGATTACCGCAGACCTTTCAGCGCGCCTGCCGTCCCGCGCCACAACGAAGACCGCGCGCCATCAGCATCGCCGGGGGCCTTGTCCAGATCCTCGACATCGTAAAGCGTCAGCACCGAAAGATAATCTTCCATGATTTCCGAGGTATAGGGCAACATCAGCGCGCCGCAGCGGCTGTCACGATACATCCTCTCCAACGGCATGGATTTCAGCATCGACTGGCCGCCACAGGTGCGGATGGCCATGGCTGCGATCTCTTGCACGCCTTCCATGACATTGTATTGCGCCGCATACATCCGCAGCACCTGCGCCTTGGAGGGCATGCCCTGCGCCTCTGTGAATACCTGCCACCACAGGGCGCGCATCGCGGCAAGTCGCGCATACATCTTGCCGACGGCGATCCGTTTGGTGCCAAACATGCGGCGGTCGGCAGCGGGCTGGCCTTCCACTTCGCCACGCAGATAGGCGACCGTGAAATCATAAGCACCCTGCGCCACGCCCATATAGGTGGGCGAAAGGGTGGCCATCATATGTGGCCAATGCGGCAGGGTCTTGATGAACAATCCGCGCGGCATCATCAGATCGTCTTCGCTGACAAAGACATCTTTCAGCACCAGATCGCGCGAGTTGGTGCCGCGCATCCCCAGCGGATCCCATGTGCCCTGCACCGTCAGCCCCTTGGCCTCTTTCGGCACGACAAAGATCATGGTGTCTTCGTGACGCGGCTCGACACCGTCGATCAGTTCGGTGCAAACAATCGAGTAATAGTCACAATAGCCCGCCAATGAGGCGAACTTCTTGAAGCCATTTATCACCCAGCCGCCTTCAACTTTGCGACAATTGGTCTGCGCGGGCTTTGAGGTCCAGTTCTGCCCGGCTTCCGAGATCGGCTGCGAATAGATGCCCTGTTCCTTGACCGCGCGGCGGAATTGGCGTTCGCGCAGCGGGGCGAAGGCGGCGCGATCCGCGTCGGTCAGGTGCGGCAACTCGTACATGAACCGCGACCACATCATCGAAGAATTGTGCATGTTGAAGGTCAGCGCGGTCGCGCCGCAGTATTTGCCGATCTCGGCCCCCACCATCGCATATTCGCCAAGGCTGAAGCCATGGCCGCCGAATTCTGTGGGCACGGTCAGCGTCAGATAGCCAAGCGCTGCAAGGTCTTTGTAGTTTTCAACCGGAAACGAGGCTTGCAGGTCGATGCCGACGGCACGCTTGGCAAAGGTCGCACCCAGTTCATTGATTTTGTCCAGAACGCTCAGAACTTCGGGTCGGACGCGGGAAAGGTCATAATAGTCGGCGGGGGTGCTCATCTTCGGTCCTTTCGGGGATTACGCGGCCAAAGCGCCTTGCAACACGCCTTCTCTGACGACAACCTGGCCGTCGAGGGCGATGGTGCAATTGCGCATTGGCAGATCAAAATGGCCAAGCGTGTAGCGCCCGGCATATTGGTTGGCGCCGGTTGACCAGAGGAAGGAACCGGCAATCGCCCGAAACTCTACCGCCTGCATGTCGCGCTTGTCATACAACGCGGCACTGACCCATTGCGCGCCGGGGTTCATACCCCAGCCGACATGGCTCATGCCGTAAGCGTTCTTGTCGTTCCACGCCGCCATGTATTCGCGCAAATGCAGAGCGTCGATGCCGTCGCCCTTGATGGCAGTCACAAAGTCATTCTCGATGGTAAAGTCGATCTGGCTGGTCAGGCAGGTCTTGAAGGTCAGGTTCATATCGCCGACCCCCATGACGATCCGGCCATTGACCGCATTCTTGCCGGGAAAGGCGAGACAAAGCCCGCCCGGCCAATGCGCGACCGAACCGGGCGTGGTGCCAAAGCCCGGCGTGCCGCCACAGGGTGCGTCGCGCAGGTCGATGGTCAGGTCGGTGCCGATGGTCGAGGTGACACGCATCTGTGACGCCGCGCGCAGCATCTGGATGCCCGCTTCGACCCGGGGGGCGTGTTCGGCCTTTGGCTCGGTGCGTTCAAGGATTTCAGGGTGTTCGTTGGTGATGACGAAAAGGCGGGCACGTCCAGCGCCTTCGATTTCAGGCCATTCGGGGGCGTGGATCAGACCTTCTACCGTGCAATCGACGATCACATCGACACTTTTCAGCGCCTCGATCACCGCGCGGTTGCCGGCGATCGCCCAGCTGGTGCCGGTGGATTTGACCGGCACAGGCGCGTTCTGGGCTGGGGTGGGCATCTGGATCATGCAGAATTCAGCCCCCAGATCATACAGCGCAAGCTCGGCCAGATGCACCAGAACCGGGCGAGATTGGGTTTCATGCAGCAGCGCAACCTGCGTGCCTTTGCCGATGCCGTTCAAGGCTAGAACGCGACGAAAACTCGCCAGCCATTTCCCCTCGACGCGCTCTTGCAACATCCCCTGTCCCCCGGTTCGATTCTTTCGTGCAATTCTGATTTTGCATTTCTTAACTTATGAGTTAAGTTTTTATTGATCACACAAATCTGTCAACATAATTCTTGGGGCTCTTCGCGATTTAGAAAAAACACTATATATCAAAGGCCTAATCTTCGCCCCGAGTGCGCTGTCGCCTCAAACTGAACCAGATTTGCGGTGACCCCTACGCGCCGGACTAGGCAAGACCAAAATTTTGAGGGGCAAAACGGGCGTTGAAGGACGACGGTTTTGGGCTATCTCCCGCTTGCCCAAGACCATCGCGCCTTGCCCCCTGAAGGCTGCGCAGCATCAGGTGTTGCTGCGGTCATTTCGTGAAGGATGCGCTTGTGCGTTGTTTCAATGGGGTGACGCGGAAGGATTGTTGCACTATGCCTCGGGCAGCCATGAAGATCTAAGCTCGACACCCAGTCGGGCGCCATTTATGCGCCAACCAGCACAAAGGTTTTCCATGGCTGTCAAACCGACATTGCATTCCCGCAACCAGCACCGCGATGGGTATGACTTTGAACGTCTGATGGCGAAATCGCCCGAGCTGGCGACAGTCACGACACGCAACCCACGCGGTGAGATCACGATTGATTTTTCGGACGTGGCCGCGGTGCGCATGCTGAACCGCGCGCTTTTGCTGACGCATTATGATCTCGATTTTTGGGAGATTCCCGCCACGTACCTGTGCCCCCCGATTCCCGGCCGCGTCGATTACATCCATTACCTTGCGGATTTGCTTGCCGAAAGTAATGATCAACAGATCCCGCGCGGCCCTGACATCAAGGCGCTGGACATTGGCACCGGGGCCAGCCTTGTCTATCCGCTGATCGGTCAGCACGCATATGGTTGGCACTTTACCGGCGTCGATATTGATCCGGTCTCGATCGCATCGGCGCGGCAGATTTGCCAAAGAAACGGTCTGAACATCGCGCTCAGACGCCAGAACAATCCTGAGGATATCTTCAAAGGCGTGCTGCGCCCCGATGATCGCTTTCATGTCACTTTGTGCAATCCGCCGTTTCATACCTCTCCTGCGCAAGCGGACAAGGGCAGCCGGCGCAAGTGGCGCAACCTTGGCAAGGGTGACTCGGGCACATTGAATTTCGGCGGTCAGAACGCTGAATTGTGGTGCCCGGGCGGCGAGATCGGCTTCATCGCCCGCATGATCGAACAGAGCATGGATTTTGCCGAGCAATGCCTGTGGTTCACCGCGCTGGTGTCCAAGAAGGACAGCCTCAAGCCGCTGTCGCGGTTGCTGGCGAAAGCGCGGATCGCCGAGGTCAAGACCGTCGAAATGGCGCAGGGCCAGAAGGAAAGTCGTTTTATTGCGTGGACTTACTATCCTGAAACGCAGAGATCCTTGTAAGGCCCACGGATCCGCCAACACGACGGATTGCGCGCATCGGTGCGGATAGCGACGGCGATCACAAAGCAAGGTTGGGTTGGATACTATCGCAGTAATAACCCAGATCAGGCGTTGGCCATGCGCAACGCCGTCGGGTTGTCAGCCTGCCCACACCGGTCTTGCCTGACCCTGACGGCCAAGCGGGCGAAGCAACCAAAGCCGCCCAAACATTGGACAGGTCGATACGCCGTTCGCTGCTTGCCTCGCGTTTTAATCATCGCCGTCTTGATCATCGCCGTCAGCACTGCGGCTCAACTGCCCTCTCGTCCCAGAACCAAGCGCAGGTGCAGCGCGCCCGGTCTTAGGGGCAGATGAAAAGCCCCGCCGCTGTGCTGCGCAATGATGCCGTCAACCTCGGCCTGCGCCACGCCGCGCCCAGCACCGCTGCTGTTCACCACCTCGACCGTCACATCAGCGCCGTCATGTTGCAGTTTCATCGTCAACCCCGGCCAATGCGCGGGCAGGCAGGGATCGAATATCAGCGTATCGGCAGCGCGCGTCAGCCCAAGGATACCCTCGATCCCGGCGCGATACATCCAGCCCGCAGAGCCGGTATACCAAGACCAACCCGCCCGGCCCTCATGCGGCGCAGTCGAATAGACATCGGCAGCGATCACATAGGGTTCTGCCTTGTAAAGCTGCGCAGCGTCTGCGGTGCGCGCATGGTTGATTGGGTTCAGCAAGCCAAACAATTCAGCCGCCTTGTCGCCCTGCCCCAGCCGCGCAAAGGCCAGCACCGCCCACATGGCCGCATGGCTGTATTGACCGCCATTTTCGCGCAGGCCCGGCGGATAGCCTTTGATATAGCCGGGATTATGCGGCGAGTGATCGAAGGGGGGCGTGAACAGCAGCACCAGATCGGGATCGCGCCGCACCAGATGCTGGTCGACCGCTTCCATCGCTGCCGCCGCACGCGCCGGATCGCCCGCGCCTGAAAGCACCGACCAGGATTGCGCAATGCTGTCGATCTTGCATTCTTCTGATGCGACCGAGCCGAACCATGTGCCATCGTCAAAGGTTCCGCGCCGATACCATGCGCCGTCCCAAGCCTGATCCTCGATCGCGGCCCGCACCGCTTTGGCGTGGGCGCGCCATTTGGCCGCCCGCGCAGGATCGCGGCTGTCAGCCAGCGGCGCCAGCATATCAACCGTGGCAATCAGCAGCCAGCCCAGCCAGACGCTGGTGCCGTGGCCATCCTCGCCCACTTGGTTCATCCCGTCATTCCAGTCGCCGGTGCCAATCAGCGGGATGCCATTTTCTCCTGTCATCGCAATGGCTTGATCTATGCCACGCGCGCAATGCTCGAACAGGCTGGCGGTCTGATCCGACACAGTTGGCTGCGAGAAATCATCATGTTTGCCCACCGGCACTTGCGGCGCTTCCAAGAACGGCACCTGCGCGTCCAAGATCGCGGCATCGCCGGAAATCGCCACATAGCGCGCGACGCCAAAGCCCAGCCAAACTCGGTCATCCGAGATCCGCGTGCGCACGCCCTGCCCGGAATGGGGCAGCCACCAGTGTTGCACGTCGCCTTCGGGGAATTGCCGAGCGGCTGCGCGCAGCAGATGCTCGCGCGTCATCTCGGGGCGGCTGAAGGTCAGCGCCATGCCGTCTTGCAGCTGATCGCGGAAGCCATAGGCGCCGCTGGCCTGATAGAACCCCGCCCGCGCCCAGATCCGGCAGGCCAAGGTTTGATACAGCAACCAGCCATTCAGCAGAATATCCATCGAACGGTCTGGAGTTTTCACCTGCACAGCGCCCAGAATCCCGGCCCAATAGGCGGCGATTTCAGCCTGCAATGCATCCAGATCAGCATCGCGGTAGCGCTTGATCAGATCACGCGCCTCTTCGATGCGCTTGGCCTGACCCAGCAAAAAGCGCAGCTCGATGCTTTGCCCCGGCGCAAGCGTGATGATGCGCTGTTGCGCCGCACAGGGATCAACCCCCGCACCAACCCAGCCAGACAGCTCTTGTCCGCGCAGGCCCGCCGGATCGGCCATACTGCCGCTTGGCCCCAGAACCTCAGAGCGATCACAGCTAAAGCCCGCACAATCCGCGCCAATATCGGCAAAGGCGACGCGGCCCGGAAAGGCCATGCCATAGGGGTTGCGCGCCATGAGCGCACCGGTGTCAGGATCGCACTCGGTGGTGACATGCGCCGCCGTGGCGGCCCGCGACGGCCCCATCACCCATTCGGCATAGCTGGTGACTGAAAGTCTGCGGCTGCGGTCGGATTGATTGCGCAGGGTCAGACGGGTGATGCGCAGCGGGTCTTGCAGCGGCACGGTGCGCAGCATCTCGGCGGCAATGCCATGGGCGCTGTGTGAAAAGCGCGAATAGCCAAAGCCATGCCGGGCAATATAGCTGCCAGCCCCGCGCATCGGCAGAGCGGTTGGAGTCCACAGCGCACCACTGTCCAGATCGCGCAGATAGACCGCCTCGCCCGCCACATCGGTCACAGCGTCGTTCGACCACGGCGTCAACTGGTTCTCACGGCTGTTTTCCGCCCAAACCGGGCCAGAACCCTCGGCCGAGGTGATAAAGCCGAACGACGGGTTCGCCACCACATTGATCCAAGGTGCGGGCGTCGTCGCGCCATCGCGCAGCACGGTCACATATTCACGGCCATCCTCGGCAAAGCCGCCAGTGCCGTTGAAGAACTCTAGCGTAGTCCCAAGATCGCGCAGCGCCTCCGCTTCTGCCTGATCGGCGGCCACGACGGGCAAAGCTGCCGCCAATACGGGCGCTGCTGCAGGCAAGGTGCGGGCGGGCAGAACACTGGTGGGCAAGGCCCGGGCGGGCAAAGCATCAATCTGCTGGCCAATGTCGCCACGGCTGGCAATCAACACCACCCGCGCCACTGACATCAGCAAAGCCCGCGCCTCTGCGGTGATCAGATCGGTGCGCAAGGCATAGATCGCACCCTGCGTCGTGCCAGCAGCGCGCGGGCGGCTTTGCGCGGTGCGCACTGCCGCCTCGATGCCAATTTGCAGATCCTGCACATAGGACGACGAGCGTTCGTTCAGCACCACCAAATCGACCGAAAGCTGTTGCGCGCGCCAATATTCGTGCGCCGCAAGGATCTGGCGCACCTGCGCCAGATCATCGGCATCATCAATCAGCATCAACACGATGGGACGGTCACCCGAGATGCCAAACTGCCACAGCCCCGATTGCGGCCCCGCCCCGGCAATGATCCGGTTTGACGGAGCGCGCAGCCGGGGATCGGCCCGCAATACAAAGCCTGCAAGGGTCTGCAGATCGGCGGCCTCGTTGTTTGAAATCCCAAGGTGGCGCAAATGCACCTGCGTTTGCGTCCAAGCCAAAGTGCTGGCGCGTTCAAAGGCAGAGGGGTCGCGGTGGCGATCCACCAACTCCAGCAAGGCGGTGGGGTTCTCGGCCACCATCGTCCAGAACGTCACCCGCACCGTGCCACCCGCAGGCACCATCACCCGGCGGCGGATCGAGAAGATCGGGTCCAGCACGGTGCCCGTGGTGCCTGAAAGCGGGGCGTTTTGCATCGCAGGCGCGCGCAGATCACCGCCGCGCCCGATGAAACGCGCGCGGTCGGTTTCAATTTGCATCGGCGCGGTTTCTTCGCCCTCGACCACCGCGATATGCGCGGCCCAGACCTGCGCATCATCCTGACTGCGCGGGCGGCGCGTGGCGATCAGCACACCCAGTTCCGGCAGGTAATCCGTGACCACAAACATCTTCGAGAACGCCGGATGCGCAAGGTCAGCGGCCTGCGGTGCCAGCACCAGTTCGTTATACGAGGTCAGATCAATCTCACGCGGCTGACGGCTGGTGTTGGTCAATGTGACGCGCCGGGCTTCGGCATCATCCTCGGCCGAGATCAGGATTTCGGTGGTGGTCGACAAGCTATCGCTGCGGCACAGGAAGGTCGCCTGATGCTCGCTGAACACAGCACTGTGCTGCTCGGCCTTGGCCCCGGTCGGCTGCACACCCGCAGACCAGTCCTCGCCATTTGTCACATCGTGCAGATACACGAACGAGCCCAACGCATCGACGCTGGGATCACCCTGCCAGCGCGTCACCGCAAGATCGCGCCAGCGGCTGTAACCGGCCCCGGTCGGGGTCAGCATCACGCCGTAACTGCCATTTGACAGCAGATGCCCCGTGGCGGCTGCACGCGCAGGGTTGTCAAACCGCCGCACTTTCGGGGTGCCAATCGTCTCGGCAGCGCCAACGCGGACTTCTTCGGCATGCGGCGGTGCTGCGGCGACATCGCGCGGCACCCGTTCTTGCAGCAGCAGATCCACAGCCTGCACCATCGGCACCGCATGAAAACGGGCGCGCAAAATGCCATCGCGCACGGTGTTTGTGATCGCGGTGATGGTCATGCCCTGATGATGCGCCATAAAGCTGCGCACGATGGCGACTTTCTCATCTTCCGGCACGCGCTGCGGCGTGAAATCCAAGGCTTCATAAAAGCCATAGCGCCCCTCTGCGCCAATCGCCGCCAGCGCGCGATAGTTTTCCAGCGCCGCTTGCGGATCGACCATGGTGGCAAGGCCGGTGGCGTAGGGCGCGATCACCTTGTTCTCGCTCAGACCGCGCTTCAGCCCCAACCCCGGCACGCCAAAGTTTGAATATTGATAGGTCATCTCAAGATCACGCGCATTATAGGCGGATTCAGAGATCCCCCACGGAATCCCCATCGCGCGGCCATATGCCTGCTGCCGCGCCACGATCAGCGCATTGGTCTGCGCAAGGATCGAGCCCTCGGGCGCGCGCATCACCAGCGATGGCATCAGATATTCAAACATCGACCCCGACCACGAAATCAAAGCTGACCCAATGCCGATTGGCGTCGCAGAGCGCCCCAGCCGAAACCAATGCTTGGTCGGCACATCCTTTTTGGCGATGGCAAACAGACTGGCCAGCCGTGCCTCGGATGCCAGAAGGTCATAGCAGTTGATGTCCAGCGCGTTGCTGGCCACTGAAAAGCCAATCGACAGCAGCTCTTTTTCCGGGGTCAGCAGGAAAGCGAAATCCATCTCATTGGCAAAGCGGTCTGCAGAAGTGGCAATCGCCAGCAGCCGTTCTACCGGGCGCTCTGCAGCGCTGGCATCGCCAATCCGTTGCACAATCGCCGCCGTCCAGAACGCGGCATCGGCAAGCGCCAGATTTTCGACATGGGCCGCCTGCGCCAGATCGGCAAGATCGCTGAGGCTTTCGCGCGCAATCGCGGCTTCCAGCTTATCCAGTGCCGGGGTTGGCCTTTGACCGTCCTGCGCGGCAATCCGCGCCAGCTGTACGGTATCGCGCAAGCCCTGCCACAGCGCCGGATCCGACGCCGCCTGCGCGGCCCATGCGCGGCAGCTTTGGGCGACGCAAATCAGATGGCCCGCAAGATTGCCACTATCCACCGATGAGACATAGGGCGGCTCTAGCACGCGCAGGTCGGTCGTTTCATACCAGTTGTAGAAATGGCCGCGAAACCGCTGCATCCGGCCCATCGTGGCCAAGGTCTGCTCAAGTCGCAGCAGTGTGTTGCTTTCGGAAATCCAGCCCATATCGCGGGCCGCAACCGTCGACAAAAGATACAGACCAATATTGGTGGGAGAGGTGCGATGCGCCACCACAGGCTTGGGGATTTCCTGAAAGTTGTCGGGGGGCAAAAAGTTTTCAGCCTCGGTGACAAAGCCCTCAAAAAACCGCCAGGTGCGGCGCGCGATCAAGCGCAAAGCCTGCACATCATCCGCCGCCAAATCCGCCGCGCGCTTGGGGGCATCGGGTCGGCTGATCCGCCACGCCACCAACGGGGCAAGCGCCCAAACTGCCGCAAACACCGCAAGCAAGGGGGCAACGTCAGGGTTGATCACCCAAGCCAGCCCCGTCAGCGCCAGCCCCAGCAACACGCCGCCGATCATCCCACGATATTGCCCCAGCACTCCCGGCCTGCGTCCTGCCGCCGATTGCGCTGCCGTCACCCATTCCAGCAGATGCGCGCGGCTGACCTGCAAGCGATACAAAGTCCGGCCAATCGCATCCGCCATCAACCAAGCCTGATCGGCCAGAAACACGTTGTTCAGCCCGATCTGCGCCAATGCGGCCAGCGCATCGCGCCGCAACGCCGCATAATGCGCCGAGGGGCTCAACCCCTCGCGCCGTGGCAAAATCGCATGCGGCAGACCCAGCAGACGCGGCAGCGCCAGCATTGCAACCACCAGCAGCGTCCAGATCACCGCCATGTTCAACGGCAACAGCCAGCCCGCAAACAGCGCGGCCAGCGCCCCCGGAGCCACCAACGACCGCCGCAGATTGTCCACCATCTTCCAGCGACCAACCGCGGGCAAACCGCCTTGCCGCAGCCACGGCAGCAACTGCCAGTCGCCACGCACCCAGCGGTGCTGACGCTTTGACGCCACATCCATCCGCGCCGGGAAATCCTCGATCACTTCGATGTCCGAGGCCAAAGCCGCGCGCGCGTAGATGCCTTCAAACAAATCATGGCTCAGCATGGTGTTTTCCGGCACCCGCCCTTCCATCGCCGCCATGAACGCATCCACCTCGTAGATGCCTTTGCCGGTAAAAGAGCCTTCGTCGAACAAATCCTGATAGACTTCAGAAATCGCGGCCGCATACGGCTCGATACCACCCGCGCTGGAATACACCCGCTGATAGACCGAGCCTTCCGCCCCAATCGGCAAAGCGGGCGTCACCCGTGGCTGCAAGATCGCATGGCCTTCGACGATGCGTTGCTGATCCGCATCCAATTTTGGCCGGTTAAGCGGATGCGCCATCTTGCCCACCAAGCCGCGCAGCGTATCGCGCGGCAGGCGGGTGTCGGCGTCCAGCGTGATTACATAGCGCACATCCTGCGGCACAAGGCTCTGGCTGGTTACAAAGCTGGTATCGATGGCGCCGCGCAGCAAACGGTTCAACTCGTGCAGCTTGCCGCGTTTGCGCTCCCACCCCATCCATTTGCCTTCGGAGGGATTCCACAAGCGGCGGCGGTGCAGCAGCAAAAATCTCGGGCCATCTTGCATCGGATAGCGACGGTTCAACTGCGCAACGCCATCCTCGGCCAAAGCGATCAGCCGCGCATCCAGCGGCAGGTTTTCGGTATCTGCATCAGGCCCATCCGACAACAAAGCATAGTGGACCGCGCCACCGATGCTGGCCAGATGATGCACCTCTAGCTGCTCGATCTGCGCCAGCACCGCATCGTCATTGTCCAGCAAAACCGGCACCGCAACCAGCGTGCGCATGTCCGGCGGAACCCCGTCTGACAGCTCCATTCCCGGCAAAACCCGCGGGGCTACAATCCGGGTGATCAGGTGATTGACTAGGGCCGTCGCGGTATCACTGGCAGGCAAAACCGCAAGCAACGCCAGCGGCAGCAAGACCCAACCCGTAACCCCAACGCCAGCCAGCGCTGCCCACACCACCAGCCCGCTGACAAGCGCCAGCGCCGCCAGATAGCTGCCCAACCCGCCGCGCGCGACAGCATCAAACGCCCGCCGCGCCAGACTTGGCCGATAGCGCAGCGCCGCTTCCAGCGCAGGCCGCCCCGGCCCGATCAACCCAAATCCCGGATCCCGCGCCCGATCATTTTGCCCCTGCGCCGCAAGCTGCAACGCCGCATCCGTTACCGCAATTTCATCGCTTTTTGAATGACGTGCCAAATCCTCGATCGCGGTGCGATAGGCATTGCGCGTTGCAAAATCCATCGCCGCAAAATTTGACGATGCCCGCAGACGCGCATCCACCAAACTGACATCTTCAAAGAAATCCGCCCAGTCGATCTCGGAAATCACCCGCAACGAGGTGACGATATTGCGCATCGTCACATTAGACGCGCCCTGTCGGCTGAGGGCATGGGCGACCACCTGTTCGACCGACCCACCTTGGCGGCGCAACCGATCCTCAAGCCAGCCATGCAGCGGCGTGTCTGCCGGATCATAGCCCCGCAGACGCCGCGCGATCTGGGCGGCAAAAATTTCATCCAGCGGCGCGCTGTCATATTGGGCAACTGCCAGATGCAGCGGCACTGTTGCATGATCATGACCGATCACGCTGTCCACCAGCGCATCCGCCTGCGCCCGCAGAGCCTGCGCATCAACGATTTGCACCGCCAAGCGGCGCATGTTTTCCACCAGCACGATCCGCAGCGAAATCGCAATCGCCCAGATCTCGCCAATCTCAAGCGGCGTAACACTTTGATAGGCGCGCACAAAACGCCGCAGCACCGGGCCGGAAATCAAACTGTCGGTATGCGCCACATAGGCCCAGGCCAACGAGACCACGCGCGGATAGCCCGCAAGATGGCCCTCTGCCAGCTTTGGCAATTGCCGGTAAAAGCCGGGCGGCAGATCCTCGGTTACGGCACGCAATTGCAGCTCGACCAGATGGAAATTGTCCAGCAACCATTCTGCCGCGGGCGAAATCGCCTGCTCGGCATGAATCACGTCGGCACTGGCGCGGTAGGCATCCAGCAACACCTGCACGTTGTCAGACAGACGTTTTGACAGGCTTGGCACCTTGACCCGCGCCTTCGAGAGAACTTGCGAGGCAGCCAAGCTTTCCGCGTGATGCTCAAGCCGCTCTGTCCCAAACAGCTCTGCCCGAATGGGGGAACTGTCTGCCCAAGCCGAGTGCAGACTGTCTGAATGTGTGGCGTTCGATTGCGTAGCGTCCGACTGCGTATTCAAAACCGGCATCAAATCACGACGCGCGCTGATTTCCCGTCTTTGGCAGTGCTGCTCACGCTGTTAGACGCCAGCGCATTTGACTGGGCTGAAGTGTCCGCCGCGGTGTCATGGCGTGTGCGCACCGAAGGCTGCGCACCCTGCAGACGCTTTGCCATCTCGTACCATTTGGCTTCAATCCGGTTCCATTCCATCGCAATATCTCCCGCAGCAAAGGCAATAATTGCCATCCGATGCAGTTTAAACGCGCGCAGCCTGATTTCGGTTCCAGTCACAAAACACACCATCGGCCAGTTTTGACGACGATCCTTGTCAACCTGAGGTTGCTAGCCCACCGCCTTTCAACCCGATCCCCCTCGGGCCGGAGTGTAAGTCCGCGTTTAGGTTTCTTTTCATCCAAACGGCCATGTGGCACACAGTGTTGATCACACAGGATTGATCCCGAGGCGTTGCTGGCCCCGCTCCAGATAGACCTGCCCCAGATCAACCTGCCGCAAATGAACCCGGCTGCTGACCCGGCTGCTGAAAGGAACGTGCTGCATGGCCATCACACTCACTCAGGTTGCCGAGCGTGCCGGGGTGTCGCGGGCGGCAGTGTCACGCACCTTCACAGCTGGGGCCTCGGTTTCAGCCAGCACGCGGGCGAAAGTTGAACGGGCTGCGGCGGATCTGGGCTATAGCCCGAATTTCCTTGCGCGCGGACTCAGCACCCGCAAAACCTCGCTGATCGGGCTGGTATCGAACAACTTTCGCAATCCGGTGTTCCTGCAAATCTTCGATCTGTTCACCCGTGGCCTGCAAGAGCGCGGGCTGCGGCCCCTGTTGGTCAATCTGTCATCAGAAACCGATCCGGCGAAATCGGTGCAGATGCTCAAGCAATATTCGGTCGATGGCGTCATCGTCGCCTCGTCGCATTTACCCGATGGCTTTGCGCGCGCCTTCCGCGATGCCGAGGTGCCGGTGGTGCATGCCTTTGGCCGCGCCACCCGGACGCCGGATGTCAATGTGGTGGGGATCGACAACGAGGCCGCAGGGCGGATGGCTGCCGCAGCCCTGATCGCGCGCGGTTATCGCCGCATCGGCTTTATGGGCGGACCCGAGGCGGCATCTACCTCGCAAGACCGCAGGACCGGGTTCATGGCCGAGGCCGCCTGCCACCCCGGCGTGCAGGTCAGTGCCAGCTTTGCGGGCGAATACAGCTTTGCCGCCGGATTTACCGAGATGACACGGCTGCTGGCCGCAACGCCAGCCGAGGCCTATTTCTGCGGCGATGATGTGCTGTCGGTTGGGGCAATGGCGGCTGCCCGCGCGGCAGGCACCGCCGTTCCCGGCGATCTGGGACTGATCGGGCTGAACGACATGGAAATCGCCGCTTGGGACAATATCGCGCTGACGACGATTCATCAGCCCTTTGCGCAGATCGTGCAATCCAGCATCGAGTTGATGCAGGCGACATTGGCCGAGCCGAACCGCCTGCCCGAGGCCCGCATCCTGCCCTGCCGCCTGATCGAGCGTGCAACGCTGCGCAGCCTCACGCCTTAACCATCCATCACGCCCTAGCGGAACATCGGCGGTCGGGCATCTTCCCAGCGCCCCGCGTTCTGCGCCGAAACCACCGCCGCATGGATCGCCGCAATCGAGCGCAAACCATCAGCCGCCCCCGGAAACAGGGTTTTGGCGGGATCGGGTTTTCGCGCCTCGCGGGCAGCGTTCAGCGTTTCGGCAAGGTCGCGGTAGATATTGGCAAAGGCCAAAGGCATGCCTTCGGCATGGCCCACGGTGACGCGGCTGGCGCAATCGGCTTCGGGCGACAGATTGCCCTCGCCGCGCTCGATCACCTGCAGGCGCTGGCCTAGCGGCATGTAGAACAACTGATTGGGCTGCTCTTGCGACCAACGCAAACCGCCGGTTTCACCAAACACCTGCAAAGTCAGCCCGTGTTGGCGCCCGATGGCGACAGAGGATGTCCAAAGCCGCCCGACCGTGCCCCCCTCCATGCGGAAGTTGACCATCGCGTCGTCCTCCAGCACACGGCCCGCAAGACAAGAGGCAAAGTCAGCCGACAGGGTTGCCACCTCTTGCCCGGTGACAAAGCTGGCCATGTGCATCGCATGAATACCACAATCGGCGAATTGCGCCGAAACCCCGGCCTGCGCCGGATCATAGCGCCAGCGCACCCGCGGATTGTCCATGTCAGCGGCATTTGCGTGATGCCCGTGCGCAAATTCGGCGACCACCAGCCGTACCCGGCCAATATCACCGCGCGCCACCATCGCACGCATGTGGCGCACCAAAGCATAGCCGGTATAGCCGTAGTTCACCGCACAGACGCGGCCCGCCTGCGCAGCCGTCCGCACCAGATCTTCAGCCTGTGCAACCGTCACCGTCATCGGCTTTTCGCATAAGACGTGAAAACCCGCCTGCAAGAACGCCTTTGCGATCTCATAATGCGTGGCGTTGGGCGTGGCGATTGTGACCAGCTCCACCCGGTCGGCGCGCGCAGCCTCACCCGCCAGCATCTCGCGCCAATCGCCATAGGACCGATCAGCGGCCAGCCCCAGACTGCGGCCAAACGCCCGCCCCGCATCTGCGTCGTGATCCAACGCGCCCGCCGCAAAGCTGAACAAGCCGTCCAATCCCGCCGCAATGCGATGGGCCGGGCCGATCTGGCTGCCATTGCCGCCACCGATCATGCCCCAATTCAATTTGGTCATCTTAAAGCCCTCTCAGAACCCGATGGAAGCCAGATAGTCCCGGTTCGCCCGGGCGTTTTCAACGACAGGCGTCGCAGCCGAGGGGTCGCAATCTTGCTCGACCGTGCACCACCCGGTGAAACCCGCCGCCAACAATGCCGCGCGCACGGCTGGAAAATCGACATCGCCCTGCCCCAGATTGCAAAAGATGCCCTGACCGCAAGCCTCATAGAATCCGGTGCGATTGGCGATGGCGGTTGCTTTGATCACCGGGTCTATATCTTTGAAATGCATATAGGAAATCCGCTTGGCATGGCGGTTCAGAAAAGCCACCGGATCAAAGCCCGCATAAGAATGATGCCCGGTATCAAGACATATCTTCAGCACGGATTCGTCGATTTCACTTAGCAACCGCTCCAACTCTGGCTCAAAATCCACGAAACCAGCCGCATGGGCGTGGATGCTGACGGTCAGGCCGTGGTCAACGCCGATCTGGGCGGATTGGCGGATACGCGAAACAAAGCCGCGCCACGCGTCCGGGGCCATCTGTTCCGCCTCAGCCGCCCGCCCCGCTGTCGGTGCGCGGCGCGCCGAGATGGAATCGATCAGCACCAGATGCTGCGCGCCATGCGCCACCAGCGCGCGACAGGTTCGGGTGGTGGCGTCCATCACCTCGGCTGTCGCCGCCGGGTCGTGATAGGGCCGAAACACCACGCCCCCGATCAGCGTCAGATCATGCGCCGCCAGACCATCGGCCAGCAACGCCGGATCTTCAGGCATAAAACCGATCGGGCCAAGCTCGATGCCCTTATAGCCCGCCGCGGCGCAATCAGCCAACACCTGCCGCCAGCTTGGATTGCGCGGATCATCCGCAAATTCGACGCCCCAAGAGCAAGGCGCATTGCCAATTTGGATCATGTTCGTCCTTTCAAAGCGCCACCCAAGCCCCCGAGGCATGGCTGGCATGGGCGGCGGCGATCACGCGAGAAACCTCAAGACCGTCGCGGAATGTGGGCCAGACCGGCTGGCCGGTTTCAATCGCTCGCAAAAAATCGCGGGCCTCAATCAAAATCTGGTCCTGATAGCCGGTGCCGTGGCCTGGCCCCTGACAGAAGGCCAGATAATCCGGGTGCTCTGGCCCAATCAGGATTTTGCGAAAACCCCGCTCGGCCTCGGGCCCCTCGGCCTTGTAAAGCCACAGCGCGTTCTGGTCTTCCTGATCAAAGCGGATCGCAGCCTTGCTGCCCGTCACCTCATAGGCATAGCCCATCTTCCGCCCCGTCGCGACACGGCTGAACGACAAATGCCCCATCGCGCCGTTCTGAAATCGGCACATGAACTGGCCAATGTCATCATTGGTCACGCTGACCGGACCATCCGCGCCGGGCCTGCTGTTGTAAACGGTTACAATATCCGTGCTGAGTTTCGCAATGGGCCCCATAAGCGCCAGCGCCGCGTTGATCATATGCGGCGCAAGATCACCCATCGCGCCATTGGCCGCACCAAAGCTGCGCCACGATGCGGGCTTGGCCGGATCTGCATCGAAATCTTCGGTATGTTCGCCGCGAAACCAGCTGATCTGCCCCAGATCACCGCGCGCAATCAGGGCGCGCGCGAACTGCGACGCCGGGGTTCGGATGTAATTGAACCCGACCATATTCGCGCAACCCGAGGCTTCGGCGGCCGCCACCATCGCCTCTGCATCCGCCAGACCTGCGCCCAAAGGCTTCTCACAAAACACGGGCTTTCCTAGGGAAAATGCCAGTTCCGCTATCGCCCGATGGGTGTCTTGCGGGGATGCGATCACCACGGCCTCTACCTCGGGGGCGGCAACCAGCACCCGCCAATCTTCGGTGGCACGCGCGAACCCATAGGCGCGGCGATACCGCTCGGCTGAATCCGTGGACGTGGCGCAGATCATCTCAAGCCGTGGCCGCAAAGGCGTATCAAACACCGCGCCGACAGCGGACAGCGCCGCCGCATGCGCTTTGCCCATATAGCCGCCGCCCACCAGCCCGATCCCGATATTGCGCATTTTCGCCTCGTCAAACTTGTTGCAACCGGTTGCAATAATCTTGTAGCCTGAACCCGTTCCGGTGGTCAATCAGATTCGCCGCCCCAAAATTCGCCGCGCCCAGTTTCGTCGCCCACAAATTCATCGCCCCTAGCCCTGAGAATAATCATGCCAAGCGATACCCCGGTCATCCGCCTGACAACCGCGCAGGCTATTGTGCGGTTTCTGGTTAATCAATTCATCGAGAAGGACGGGCAACTCATCGAGAAAGATGGGCAGCACATCGAGAAAAACGGGCAACTCATCGAAAGCCAGCGCGTTTGCGGTGCAGGCTTTGGCATCTTTGGCCATGGCAACGCCCCCGCACTTGGCGAGGCTCTGTATGAAGCGCGCGCCGAATTGCCGCTCTATCGCGGCCAGAACGAACAGGGCATGGGGTTTGCCGCTGCGGCCTATGCCAAGACCCATCTGCGGCGGCGCTTTGCGATGTGTACGGCATCGGCTGGGCCGGGAACAGCCAATCTTCTGACTGCAGCGGCGCTGGCCCATGCCAACCGATTGCCGATGCTGTTGCTGTGCGGCGATCACTTTGCCACCCGCCTGCCCGACCCGGTTTTGCAACAGCTGGAGCATTTTGGCGACCCGACTTTGGGCGTCACTGACGCGTTCCGGGCCGTCAGCCGCTATTGGGATCGCATCACCCATCCGGCGCAGGTGATGGCGACATTGCCCGCAGCGCTGAATACCTTGCTGGACCCTGCCGATTGTGGCCCGGCCTTTCTGGCCCTGCCGCAGGATCTGCAGGGCTGGGCTTATGACTATCCGGCGGCGTTCTTTGCGCCACGCTTGCACCGTATCCGCAGGCCGCAGCCCGATCCGGTAGAGCTTGCCACAGCCGTCGATCTGCTGCGCCAAGCCCAGCGCCCCCTGATCATCGCAGGCGGTGGCGTGCAATACAGCGCAGCCACCGGCGATCTGATCGCCTTTGCCGAGGCCCATGCCATTCCCGTTGTGGAAACCATCGCAGGTCGTGCCAATCTGTTGTGGGATCATCCACTGAACATCGGGCCGTTGGGGGTGACGGGCTCTGACAGTGCCAATGTGGTGGCGGCAAAGGCCGATGTGATCCTCGCCGTCGGCACAAGGTTGCAGGATTTCACCACCGGCTCTTGGTCGGTGTTTGCGCAAGACAGCCGGATCATCGGGTTGAACGTCGGCCGCCATGATGCGGCCAAGCATCTGTCGCAACCGCTGGTCTGTGACGCCCGCGCGGGTCTTGCCGGATTGACCGCTGGCCTTGGCGCCCACACAGCGCCGCAAGGCTGGTGCCAAAACGCGCAGGCCCAGCGCCAGATCTGGAACGCCTATGTCGCGCAGAACACCGCTGCCGGAAATGGCGTGCCCAGCTATGCGCAGGCCATCGGTGCCGTCAACGCGCTCTGTGGTCCGCGCGACCGGGTGGTGACGGCGGCAGGTGGGCTTCCGGCAGAGGTGACGGCAAATTGGCGTAGCCTTGGCATCGGAACCGTGGATGTTGAATTCGGGTTTTCCTGCATGGGCTATGAAATTGCCGGCGGCTGGGGCGCGCGCATCGCGCAGGCCGAAACCGAAGCCGATGCAGAAACGGTCGTGTTTGTCGGCGATGGCTCGTATCTCTTGATGAACACCGACATCTATTCCTCGGTGCTCAGCGGCCACAAACTGATCGTGCTGGTGCTCGACAATGGTGGCTTTGCGGTGATCAACAAGCTGCAAAAGAACACCGGCAACGCCAGCTTCAACACGCTTCTGGCCGATTGCCCGACCATCTCGGCACCGTTTGCGGTGGATTTTGTCGCCCATGCCGCGGCGATGGGGGCCTTGGCCGAAGAAGTCACCGATCCGCAAGCGCTGGCCGCCGCGTTCCTGCGCGCCAAGGCGGCAGATCGCACCTCGGTCATCGTGATGCGGGTTGATCCGCATGACGGCTGGACCGAGCAAGGCCACGCGTGGTGGGAGATCGGCACCGCCCAAACCAGCCCGCGCACCAGCATAACCGACGCCCGCGCCCAGATCGAGGCCGGTCGCAGCCAGCAGCGGGTGGCGCTGTGACGCGGCTTTGGCAGCGCATGGCCCTGAATCGCTTTGTGGTTCTGGGCCGCGTCGGCATGGACCTTTACGCCGACCCGCCCGGCGCCACGATCGAATCCGCCACGCGCTTCACTGCGGCCATCGGCGGATCGGCAGGCAATATCGCGGTGGCCTTGGCACGGCAGGGTGCCAAGGCGGCGTTGCTCACACGGGTGTCAGACGATGCCGTCGGGCGGTATTGCGTGGCGGAACTGGCGCGCTACGGCGTTGACACCGGCTATATCCAGACCTCGGGCGGCGAGGCCCGCACTTCGCTTGCTGTGGCCGAGACCCGGCCTCAGGGCTGCCAGACCGTGCTTTACCGCAATCAGGCTGCCGATTTCACCCTAAGCCAAGCCGACGTCGCAGCCGTCGATTTCGCGCCCTTGGCAGCGCTGGTGGTGACCGGCACCGCCCTTGCCGCAGAACCATCGCGCGCCGCCACCCTAAAGGCCATGGCACTGGCAAAGGCCAAAGGGGCGCTGACGGTGATTGATCTGGACTACCGCGCCTATTCATGGGCATCGCCCCAGCTTGCAAGCTCGGTTTGCCTTGCAGCCGCCAGACTGGCCGATGTGGTGATCGGCAATGACGAAGAATTTGGCCTGCTGGCGGGCGGCATCCACGGCGGTCCCAATGGCGGCCCAAACAGCGGCACTGCATTGGCGCAGGATCTGGCGCATCGCGGCGCTTTGTTCACCGTCTACAAACGCGGCGCACAAGGGGCGACCACCTTTACCCCGGATTTCAGCTTTGACACCCCGATTTTCCCGGTTCAGGCGCTCAAACCGATGGGGGCGGGCGATGGCTTTATCGGCGGCTTGTTGGCTGGCCTCGCCATGGCCGAGGGCTTTGAAGCCGCCGTCCGGCGCGGGGCAGCAACCGCCGCGATCATCGTCGCAGGCATCGGCTGCGCCCCCGCAACCCCCGACCGCCCCAACGTTGATGGCTTCATGGCACGGCGCAAGACGCTTTAACCCACAGGATTCCCATGCACATCGCCCCCTATGACAACCAAAACCAACCCATCATTGGCGCTGATCATGATCTGGTGCCGCTGGTGTATTTCAACATCATCCACCTGACGCGCGGCCAAAGCGTTACCTCGCAGGTGGCGGGATATGAGACCTGCATCGTCCCCGCCACAGGCACAATTGACATCACCTGCGGCAGCGACAGCTTCGCCAGTATCGGCAAGCGCGTGCTCAACGTCTGGGATGCCGAGCCAGAGGCCGCCTATATCCCGACCGGAGCCGCCGCCACCCTGACTTGCACCTCTGACCGGGCCGAGGTTTTCGTGGCCGGTGCGCGCAGCGATCAGGCTTTCGCCGCCTTTGCGATCCGCGCCGACGCCATCGACTCCGTGCAATACGGCTCGGATGACACCAAGACCCATCGCAAGATCAAACATATTCTGGGCACCAAATACCATGACCGCGTGGGTCGGTTGCTGGTCTCGGAACTCTATACCGTAGGAACCGGCGGTTGGTCAGGCTTTCCCAGCCACAAACACGACACTGACCGCCTGCCCTTGGAAACCCACCATGACGAGGCTTACAATTTTCGCTTCAACCCGCCGCATGGGTCGGGCTTGCAGATGCTGCAGCGCGAGGATGGCCAGCCCGGCGACGCTTATCATCTGGTGAACGGCTCTACCGTGGTGATCGACAAGGGCTATCACCCTTGCTGCGTGCTGCCGGGGTATGAGATGTATTACTTCACCATCCTTGCCGGAAAATCGCAGCGCTCTTTGGTGCAGTATTTCCAGCCAAGCCACGCCGATCAGATCGAAACCATTCCGGGGATCAAGGATATGATCGCCAAGTTCAAATGAGCATCGCCACATTGTCCCAAGTGTTGCGGCCTTGCCTCAGCGATGGCACTGCAGTGGCGGGGCTGGTGGTGCTGGGCTGGGAAGATGCCCGCGCCTATGTCGCCGCAGCCGAAGCCGCGCGCCGCCCCGTCATCCTGCAAGCGGGCCCCGGCTGTCGTGCGCACACGCCGCTGCCGGTCTTGGCTGCGATGTTTCGCACCTTGGCGGAAACCGCGCAGGTGCCGGTGGTGGCACATCTGGACCATGGCGCAGATCTTGAAATCTGCAGGCAAGCCATCGACTGCGGCTTCACCTCGGTGATGTATGACGGCTCTGCCCTGCCCTTGCAGCACAACATCGACCAGACTGCCGAAGTGGTCGCGCTGGCCCATCGGCATGGCGTCTCGGTCGAGGCCGAATTGGGCTATGTCGGCTATGACAAAGGTGCGGCCTCGCAGGCGACCGACCCAGCCGAGGCCGCGCGCTTTGCCGCTGAAACCAGGGTGGATGCCTTGGCGGTTTCCGTCGGCAACACCCATCTGATGTCCGCCCCCGACAGCCATATCAACGCAACCGTGCTGCGCGCCATCATGGACGCAGCACCCGATCTGCCCTTGGTGATCCACGGCGGCTCGGGTATTCCCGCCAGCCAACGCCTGTTGCTTGCGCAGCAGACCAGCATTTGCAAATTCAACATCGGAACCGAGCTGCGCATGGCCTTTGGCGCGGCCCTGCGCGCGACCTTGGCCGAAAACCCCCAGACATTTGACCGCATCGCCATCCTGTCAGCCACCATGCCCGCCCTGCAAATCGCCGCGCATAGGGTGATTGCCGGGCTGTCACAGCCAAAGCCTTAACCGCCGCCCATCCCGAACTGCCCTGCCCGATCCCCTGCCAGTGGCGACGTTCACCCCCCCAAACATCCAGCTTCAGCCAGCATCTGCCGCCAATTGCGCAGAGGACGCTCAGACGTGCAGTATGCGACTTGGCTTGCCAGCGCGCGGCGGCAAAGGCGAAACAGCGCCGGGCCGACTGCATAATGCTTGCACTTCACAAATTATCGTATAAACGTAAAGTAACAGGAGAATCGCATGTTCGGAAATCGTTTTGCCACTCGGATCAATTCATTTGCTGCAGGCGCGGCTGAATATTGGCCTGATCTGGCCGGAAAGCCCAGTCTGGCGCAGATCATCCAGCGCGCCGCCACGGTGGATGGCCTGACCGAACTGGATCTGAACTACCCCGATCACGTCGGGGCCGACCCGACCGAAATCGCCAAAGTGGTGGCGGATTGCGGGCTTTCGGTCAGCGGCCTTGCGATGCGCTATTACACCAATCCAGCCTTCAAGCGCGGCGCTTTTACCAACCCCGACCGCGCGGTGCGGCGCGAGGCGATTGATCTGACCAAGCGCGGCATTGATGCCGCCCGCACCATCGGTGCGCCGATGATGACGCTGTGGCTGGGGCAGGATGGCTTTGATTATACCTTCCAATGCGACTATGCCGCCCTGTGGGAAGATGAGATTGCAGGCATTGCAGAGGTCGCCGCGCATGACGCGGATTGCCTGATCTCTATCGAGTATAAACCCAATGAACCAAGAGCTTACAGCGTTCTTCCCGATGCCGCGACTACCCTACTTGCGATCAAGGAAGTGGGCGCTGCCAACCTTGGCGTCACCATCGACTTTGCCCATGCGCTTTACGCCGATGAGCAGCCCGCCTTCGCCGCAGCACTGATCCAGCGCCACAGCAAGATCCTTGGCCTGCACCTGAACGACGGCTATGCAAAGCGCGACGATGGCCTGATGGTCGCCGCCGTGCATGAACAGGCCACGCTGGAACTGCTGCGCGAAGTCAAGCGCGGCGGCTTTGATGGCGCGATCTATTTTGACACCTTCCCGGATGCCTCGGGCCTTGACCCCGTGGCAGAATGTGCCGCCAACATCCGCACCGTGCGCCGGATGCTCGCCGCCGTTGACATCATGGCGGGGGATAACCGTTTGGCCGATGCACAGGGCCAACAAGACCCGATCACCGCGCAGGAAATCGCGCGGCTGGCACTGGCTGGGCAAACGACACCCAGCTAAACTTTACTACATATCATAAATTCGTGTTGAAAAGGGAGGATCCAATGCAACACTATCTGAAGGGGGCGTTTGCGCTCGCCGCTATTGCTTTGACCGTCGGTCTGGCAAACGCTCAGGATCTGGCACCGCTGAATTCCGACAGCGAGCCGGATCGGATGGATTGGTCAGAGCTTGACGCCAAGTTCGGCGCTTTGCCTGCCCCCGCAGCTGGCACCAAAGTGGCAGGTGTGTCCAAGACCCTGACCAATGAATACTGGCGCAGTCTTGGCGATGGCTACAAAAACGTCGCCGACAAGCTGGGCGTTGGCTTTGTCTATCAGGCCGCCGCGAACGAAGGCGACCAGATCGGCCAACTTTCGATTGCGGAAGATCTGATCAACCAAGGCTTCAACGCGATGCTGCTCTCGCCGCAAACCGATGCCAACCTGGTTCCGGCAGTGGAAAAAGCCAAGGCGGCGGGGATTGCCGTGCTGAACGTCAATGACGCGGTGATCCCGTCGGCGACCAACTACGTCGGCAACGTGCAAAAGGACAACGGCGTGCGGGTCGCGCAGTGGTTCATCGACAACAAGGCAGATGGCGGCCAAGTCGCCGTGATTGAGGGCCAACCCGGCGTCTACGCCGCAGGCCAGCGCACCGCAGGTTTCACCGAAACCATCAACGCAAACGGCAAGTTCAGCGTTGTCGCATCGGTTCCCGCCAACTGGAGCCGCGAAGAGGCCTTCAACGCGGCCAGCACGATCTTGCAGCAATACCCTGATCTGATTGGCTTTTACGCCAACAATGACGGCATGGCTCTGGGTGTGGTCGAGGCCGTGAAAGCCGCAGGCCGCGCCGATAAAGTGGCGGTGTTCGGCACCGATGGCGTCTCCGATGCCTATGCCGCGATCCGCGCGGGCGATCTGACCGGCACCGTTGACAGCTTTCCGGTGCTGACCGGCGAGATTGCAATGGAAGTGGCCTTGCGTCTGGCTGCCGGGCAGAAACTGCCGCGCGTGGTGGCCACGCCGCAAGCGCTGATCACCAAGGACAATGTGGAAACCTATGCGACCACCGATATGGCCGCCCTGCGCGCCACTTTGACCGCAAAATAAGCCAACGGCGGCCTGCCCAATCGGGCGGGCCGCTTGCTTTTCAGGATGATCCCGATGATTCCGCGTCTTTCGCTTTCGCAGATTGAAAAGGCCTTCGGTGCCCACAAAGTGCTGCACGGTGTCTCGCTGACGGTGCAACCCGGCGAAGTGCATGGCCTGCTGGGCGAGAATGGCGCGGGCAAATCGACCATGCTCAACATCCTCTCCGGCGTGCTGTCAGCCGATGCCGGGCAGATCGAAATTGACGGCGCGCAGGTGACAATTGCCAGCCCGCGCAGCGCCAGCCTCGCAGGTGTGGCGATGATTCACCAAGAATTGCAACAGGTTCCAGAACTTAGCGTCGCGCAGAACATCTACCTTGGCGCAGCCCTGCGCCGCGCCGGTGGCCTGCTGGTCGACCGCGCCTCACAGCAAACCGAGGCCCGGCGTCTGCTGGCCCCGCTCGATGCCTCCATCGACGTGACCGCCCCGATCAACAGCCTGCGGGTGGCACAGCGCCAGATTGTCGAGATCGCCAAAGCCCTGCGCGCCAATGCCCGCGTCATCGCAATGGACGAGCCGACCTCAAGCCTGACGCCCACCGAATTTGATCGGCTGGTCGAGGTGATCAAGGCGCTGGCGGCGCGCGGTGTGTCGATCATCTACGTGTCCCACAAGATGGATGAGGTGTTCCGCATCTGCCAGTCGGCCACGATCCTGCGCGATGGCCGCTTGGTGGCACGGGTTGATCTGCCCGCCACGCCGATCCCGCAGGTGATCGCGCTGATGGTGGGCCGCGAGCTTTCCCATGTCGCACATCAAAGCTTTGCCAGCGATCAGGTGCTGCTGCAGGTCAGCGGCCTCAGCCGGGGCCGCGCCGTGCAGAACGCCGCCTTCAGCCTGCACAAGGGCGAGGTTCTGGGCATCGCCGGGCTGGTAGGCTCGGGCCGCACCGAGTTGTTGCGCCTGATCGCGGGCGTCGATAGCGCCGAGGCGGGCACAGTCGCGGTCAATGGTCGCCCGGTGGCATCGGGTGTGCGCGCGCGGATCAAAGCGGGCTTGGGTCTGGTGCCAGAAGAACGCAAGCGCGACGGCATCATCCGCCACCGCCCCGTCACCAGCAACATCGGCCTGCCCGCGATGCGGCAATTCTCGCGCTGGGGCATCATCCGCCGCACCAAACTGCGCACCCGCGCTGAAGAGCTGATGCAAGAGGTCCGCCTGCGCCCCTTCGATGTCAGCAAGCCGATCGGCAGCTTTTCCGGCGGCAATCAGCAAAAGGCCATCATTGGCCGCTGGCTCGCCGCCGATACCCAGATCTACCTGTTTGACGAACCCACCCGTGGCATCGACGTCGGCGCCAAAGCCGAAATCTATGATCTGATTGAAAAACTTGCCCAGCAAGGCAAAGCCATCATCGTAGTTTCCTCTGAACTGCCCGAGGTGATCCGCGTCTCTGATCGGGTTCTGGTGATGCGCGAAGGCCGTATCGCCGCTGAACTGGCAGCCTCCGAGATCACCGAGGCCAATATCGCCCGCCACGCCATTCCTGCATCGTAAGGCTTACATCATGTCCCCTGTCCTGACCCCTTTCCCGCTGTTGCAGCGCATCAAATTCCGCGATGCGGGCACCCTGCTGGGCTTGCTGCTGATCGGCGGCGTGTTTGCGGTGCTAAGCCCGACCTTCCTGACGGCGCCAAACCTTTTGAACGTGCTGCAACAATCCTCGATCAACGCCTGTATCGCCTTGGGGATGACCTTGGTGATCATCTCGGGCGGCATTGATCTGTCGGTGGGGCCAGTGGCCGCACTGACCGCCGTGCTTGGGGCGTCGATGATGGTCGCTGGAGTGCCATTCGGCCTCGCGGTGGCGGGCGCGTTGTGCATCGGCATGCTCTGCGGCTTTATCAACGGCGCGCTGATCGCTTGGGGCGGCTTGCAGCCCTTCATCGTCACCTTGGGCGGCCTATCGCTCTATCGGGCTTTGGCGCTGATCTTCACCGGTGGCCAACCGATCTTTGGCCTGCCCGATGGCTTTCGCGCGCTGACCAACGGCACGCTGGCAGGCGTGCCGAACCCGGTGGTGATCGTGGCCGTTCTGGCGATCTGCGCTTGGGTGATCCTGAACAAAACGCCGCTGGGCGAATATTTCATGGCCGTCGGCGGCAACCCCGAAGCCGCGCGGATTGCAGGCGTGCCCGTCACCCTGACCAAACTCGCCGCCTATATGATCTCGGGCCTGATGGCGGCGGTGGCGGCGATGATCCTGATTGGCCGTCTTGGGGCGGCTGAACCCACGATGGGGACGCTGTGGGAGCTTGACGCCATCGCAGCCTCTGCCATCGGCGGTGCAAGCCTGATGGGCGGGCGCGGCTCGATCATCGGCACACTGATCGGCTGCGTCATTCTGGGCACCCTGCGCAACGGCCTTACCCTTTTGAACGTGCAAGCCTTCTATCAACTGCTGGCCACCGGTATCATCATCATCGTCGCGATGCTGATTGATAAGGCGACGAGTGGGAAATAGGGGGATGTATGGGCGATCCAAAAGCCGTGGCGGCACAGATCCGCATGAAGCTGCCAAGCCTGACGCCGCTGGAAGGTAAGGTCGCCAGCGACATTCTGGCGCGCAAGGATATCGACGAGGCCACCCCCCTGCGCGAGGTCGCCGAGAAATCCGGAGTGTCAGATGCAATGGTGGTCAAGGTCGCGAAAAAGCTGGGCTTTGCGGGCTTTCGCGAGTTTCGGCAGGGCCTGGTCGATTACAACCGCTCTGACACGGCGGCACTTCATTCTGAAATTTCGCTACAGGATTCAAGCTCCGAAATCGTGCAAAAGGTGTTCCGCACCGCAATGCAGGCGCTTGAGGAAACCTTTGCCATCCTTGATCTCGCGGCATTTGAACGCGCGGTAGAGTATCTGCACCGCGCCAAACAGCGCGATTTCTATGGCTTGGGCGGCTCGGCGCAGATTGCCCGCGATGTCGCGCATAAATTTCTGCGCATCGGCGTGCGCGCTTCGGTGTTCGACGATGCGCATATGATGATGATGTCAGCGGCTCTGCTTGGCCCCGATGATGTGGTGGTGGCGTTTTCCCATTCCGGCACCACCGCTGCCGTGATCGAGGCAGTGGAGCTTGCCCGCAAGAACGGCGCGCGCATCATCGCGGTGACGAATTACGCCGAAAGCCCGCTTGCTGGCTTGGTCGATGTGGTGCTGTGTTCCACCGCGCAGAACGCACCCCTGTTGGGTGAAAACGCCACCGCCCGGATCGCGCAGTTGAACCTGTTGGATGCGTTGTTCGTCGCCATCGTGCAGCGCGACCGCGCCACAGCCGATCAGAATTTGGACCGCACCATGCGGGCCGTGCAATCGAAACGCAGATCATGAGGCCAAGATGACCCAAACCGCGCCAATCGTCCTTGTTGTGGGCAGCCTGCATTACGACATCATGGTCGAGGCCGACCATTTGCCGCGCCGGGATGAAACCGCAGTAGGGTCGCGCTGGTATCCGAAATTCGGCGGCAAGGGCGGCAATCAGGCGGTGTCAGCGCAGGCACATGGCGCGCAGGCCCGCATGCTGGGCGCGCTGGGGGCGGATGATTTCGCAAGCTTCATGCGGGCGCGGCTGGAAACCTCGGGCGTGGATCATCGGTTTGTGACGACAAACGCTGCGGCCCCCACGGGGATGAGCGTGGCGATCATGGACGCACAGGGCGACTACGCCGCCACCATCGTCTCGGGCGCAAACCTGCATATCGCAACCGCCGCTCTGGACAGCGCCGATCTGTGGGCCAATGTCGGCCTGCTGGTGCTGCAAAGCGAAATCCCCGAACCGGTGAACCTTGCCGCCGCAACCGCCGCACGGGCGCGCGGCATCCGCTGCCTGCTGAATGCCGCCCCCGCCCGGGCCTTGTCGCCAGAATTTGCCCGGCTGGTCGATATTCTGGTGGTCAACGGGGTTGAGGCTGAGATGATGGGCGCAGGCGCAATCACCTCGCTGAAATCCGCAGCGGCAGCCGCCAAGAAGCTGGCCGATCGCTTTGAATCGGTGATCGTCACCGCAGGCGCGCTGGGGCTCGCTGCGTGGAGCGCCGAGGACGCGCATTTCTCGATGCCCGCCGAAAAAATCAAAGCCGTCAACTCGCACGGCGCAGGCGATGCGTTTATCGGCGCATTGGCGGCCTGTCTGGTCGGCGGTTTTGACTTTAAGCTTGCCTGTGCTGCCGCCTCACGCGCCGCCGCCGCCCATGTTGCAGGCCAGCCCGCCGCACCCATCGCGCGCTAAACGGCCCGCGCCAGCTTAACTCCCCGATCCAACCCGCCCACCCGCCGATTGGCCAAAGCCACCGCGCGACAATGCGGTAGAACGCGTCATCGGCGCTTGCCCCACAGTCGCGCTGGGGCGGGTGAATTGCGACGTGCCCAGCTTTGCAGAGCCTTTGTTGGTGGAAAACACGCTCGACCCCGAAGCATTGGTATACCCACCACTTGCAGTCTTGTACAAAGGCTGGCTCGCCGCAACGCCCGCACGATTGCTCAGCATATTGCCCATCAGATAGCCCAGCATCAGCGGCATAAAGATGCTGCCGGACCCACCCTGTTGCGCCCCGGCCTCTGACCCACAAGCGCCCTGCCCATGCTGTTCCTCGCACACCGCAAGACTGTCATAGCGCGGTGCCGCCTCAACATGCAAAGCCTCGGCCTCGGCAAAAGCCAGCTTGCAATCTTCCGCCGAGAACACACCCTGCGCCGCCGCCGCATCCGTGCAGCTTTTCAGATCGGGGAAAGCCGCCGCATCGACCTGCTCCTCCTGACATCCGGCAAGCGCGAAAGCGGCAGCCCCAAGGATCGCGATGGCGACACGGCTTGAACGTTTGGTCATGATTGCGTCACCTCTTGGTCCGAATGGTTGCAGGTCTCATACGACAATGTAATGCGGTTTGAAACGCGACAGATCCTGCGTGATCCGCGCACGGTCTTCGCGGATGCCAATGCCCGCGCAACTGTCGCCGACAATCCACGCGCCGATCACCGGATGAAATCCATCAAACTGCGGCAGCGGCGCATAGGCCTGCACCACGCGCGGATGCTCGGCATAGTCGGTGTTCTGCGCCTGCTCGATCAGCACCCCCTGCTCAAAGATCGAAACCGACGCCCCTTCACGCGACAGGATCGGTTTGGACACATGCCCCGCGCGCAACTGCTGCTCGGACCGCGCAAACGCCTTGGCAACCGCTGACGAGGCTGGTCCACGCCCGGCAATGGCATCGGCTATATCCTGTTCAAAGAACGCAGGCAGCAGATTCGGATGGCCCTCGAACATCTGCCAAAGCACGGGCAACAGGCCCTTGTTCGACAGCAACGCCTTCCAGGCCGGCTCCAGAAACAGGCAGTTGGATCGTGCAATATGGCTGGCGAACTCATCCCGGAACAGATCTTCCCACGGATACAGCTTGAACAACACGCCGATCACCCGGTCCTGATCGTCCAGAAACCGCCCGTCCTTGTTGACCGCAATCTTGTCAAGATCGCAGTAATGCGCCCCCAAACCGGCCTCGCGCGCAGCCCATCCCATCGCCTCGACAGTGGCATAATCTTCAGGATTGCCGCCGATGGCAGTGAAATGCAGATCACTGTCCGGCTCGAACAGATCGCGAAACCGCGCCACCAAGGCCTCATGGATGCCGTTGAACTGATCACAGCCCTCGGCCAAAACGCCGGTTGCAAGCTGATCTTCCAGCCATTGCCATTGAAAAGACGCGCTCTCATACAGCGAAGTCGGCGTATCTGCGTTGTATTCCAACAGCTTGGCCGGACCATTGCCATCATAGGCCAAATCAAACCGCCCGTAAATTTCCGGGTCATCCCGCCGCCAGCTTTCCGCAATCAGATCGCGATGCGCCTCGGGAACCGCCAGCCGATCCATCAACTCTTCACTGGCCACGATCTGCGCCACCGCATCCCGGCACATCGCATGCAAGGCGGTAGAGGGATCTTCAAGATCGGTCTCGATCTGCTCCAGCGAAAACGCATAGGCCGAGGTTTCGTCCCAATAGGGCTCGCCATACATATCGGCAAAGCTGAACCCCACCTCGCGCGCATGCTCGCGCCATCGCACTCGTTCCGGCAAAGCGATCTTCTTCATCCAGCGTCTCCCTGACCTTGCAGCGTGATGTAAGCATTGCCGCCCGCAGAAACCATATGGCGTGCCACTCCCAACACCTCAAATCGTGCCACCTCAAATCGTGCGGCGCACGCACACAGTCCTAGCTGCCTGACAGCGCGGATGCCTCCGGCGGGAGTATTTTAGAAAGAGCAAATCCCTTCAACTTGCTCTTTCTAAAATACTCCCGCCGGAGGCAAACCAAGCGCCCCCACCCCTCCCGCCGCCGCAGAACTGGCGCCAACCCGAACTGTCCCGGCGCAGGCCGGGGCGGTGAGATAAAAAGTGTGCGGCGCCAAGCCGCTCAATAAGATCAGGCGTCGTCCAACTCCCAGCCGTCGGGATAGAACTCGAACGGCAGCACGATCTCGGTCGCCGCACGCTCCCATTGCCAGACCGTTTCGGCATCAATCGCAATCGGCCCGATGCGCGCCTGCAACACATCGCCGGCGTGGCTGGTCTTGAAGCCCTTGGCCCGCAGAGCCTTTTCCACCGCGGCCCAGGCCGTATCGACCTCTTCGGCGACGAACTCATAGACCACCACCGCCGTTTTCGGCAGCTTCACACCCCGGCCAACCTTGGCGAAGGTTTCAAAGGTATCCGCCCGCTGTTCCTGAAAGTTATGCATGATCTGCTCCCTGCCTTCCCTGATCCCATTCGGCGCAACATCACAAAGCGAATCACGCACCGCTTGATATTGCCGCGCCCGCCTTGTATCTGCTGCGTTCAAGATTAGAACAGGGTCTGCGCAGATGTGCAGCCCCATGGGTGCTCAATTCGGGCGCTCAGTCGCCCTTATGAACCGGAGTTCACCATGTCCTGGACCGACGAGCGCGTCGAGACGCTCAAGAAAATGTGGGCCGAGGGCCAATCTGCCAGCCAGATCGCCAAGGAACTTGGCGGCGTCACCCGCAATGCGGTGATCGGCAAGGTGCATCGGCTTGGCCTGTCGAACCGCGTCGGCGGTGCTGCGAGCGAAGGCGAAGAGCCTGAGGTCGCGGTCAGCCCCGCCCCCACCGCGCCGCCGCGCCCTGAACCTGCGCCAAAGCCCTCGGTTGTCGAAGCCACCGTGCGTCCCGCGGCCGCCGAGCGCGTGGTGCCAGAGCCACGCCCGGCAGCCCCCGCACCCGCAGCGCCCTCGGCCAGCGTCACCACCTTGCCGATCCCGATGCGCAAGGCGATCATTCCCGCAGGCCAGCCGCTGCCGCCGCAGCCCTCTGCCAATGAAATCTCGCCCGAAGCGCTGGCTTCCGTGCGCGAAGTCGAAAAGCACGCCAAGCGGCTGTCGCTGATGGAACTGACCGAGCGCACCTGCAAATGGCCGATCGGCGATCCGGCAACCGAAGAATTCTGGTTCTGCGGCCTGCCCTCCGTGCCCGGCAAACCCTATTGCGAGGCGCATGTCGGCGTCGCTTTCCAACCGATGTCTGCCCGCCGCGACCGCCGCCGCTAAGGCAGCGCGACTTATCACCAAATGCAACAGGCGCGGGAACCTCCCGCGCCTGTTGCATTTTGCGCTGTGCGAGGCGGGTTTTATGCCGCCGCGCATGCGCCGCCCCCGCATGTGCTGCACTGCCCCCGCACCCCACGCCGCCCCGGACTTGATCCGGGGCCTCATGTGCTGCTCAAACGCGCGGGCTCAAGGCGGTCGCGGCACGGGGCATCGAGATCACGCGCACCGCATCGCCCGGATTGCGCCCGCTTCAATTCCCCCCGCCCAACAACTTCTGCAACGCCTTCTGCGCCTCTTGATCCATCGCCTCGTTCATCCGCCGCCGTGCGGCATCTTCCAAACTCTCGCCATCCTGCTGCACCACGCCCAACTCGTCCTCCAGCTTGGCACGCGCCTGCGCCTCCAGTTCGGCCCGCTTCGCTTCGGCCTGCGCCTTTAACGCCGCCTTCTGTTCGGCCAACTGCTCATCCGCCAGCGCCTGCATATCCAACGAGAATTTCGGGTTCGCCCAAGATCCCTTGATCAGCAGCGGCACCGTCAAACCACCCGCCCCGGTATCATCCGCCAAAGCCACAGCCTTGACCCGGTAGGTCAGATTGCGCGCGCCAAGGCCCACATCCCCCGCCCCCTGCGCGGTGATATAGGGCGATTTCAGCACCAGATCCTTGTTGCGCAACACCCCGCCCGCGATCGAGAAACTGCCCGCCACGCTGTCAAAAACCGTCTTTTGCCCGCTGCCCACGTAAGACATATCCAAGGTCCGCAGCATGCCCGCGACATCCAGCCCCAAAATCTCGCCATTGCTGAGGCTGACCGAACCCGATCCCTCCAGCCCCTGCATGATCGCATCCACCGACGCCCCCGATCCCAGAAACTTCACCCGCAGATCGCCCGTGCCCAGCAACCGCTGATAGCCGCCGAAATCCGCCAGCAGCGGCTGCAACGCCATGCCCGCAAACGACAGATCGCCGCCCACAGACAGCCCCTTGCGGCCATTGACCACGAACTGCCCCGAGATCACGCCCTCATAGGCCGAGACCTTGCGCAATTCGGCCACCAACCGCGACCGCTCGTTGGTCAGCACAATCTGCGACGGCCCAAACGTCACCATCCCCAGATCAAGGCTATCCGCCGTCAGGGCCACCACCGCATCCATGCCCGACAGCGCGCTGACATCAATCTTGTCCTTGGGCCAGCCCGCCGCCTGAGTGCCGCCCCCCGAGCCACCGCCCCGCCCGCCCGACACCGCCGCCAGATCCAAGGCCCCCGCCATCACCTTGGCCGACAGCTTCGGGCGCGCGCCATCCGTCGTGATATCCGCATCGACGCTCATCTTGTTGCCATCCAGCACCACCGTGCCGCCCCGCAGATGCACCGATGCCGTCGTGGTCAGCGTCACCGCCCCAGCCACCTGCACATCCGACGCCCCCAGCCCCGCAGGCAGCTTGGCAGGCGCCATCCCCGCCAAAGCCTGCACCGCCGCCAGATCGCCCAGATCAGCCGTCAGATCGCCATTGGCCTCCCCCTCGATGCCGACCTGCCCCTTGAAGCCAACCGCAGCCTCCCCCGCTGCCAGCGTCAGATCGCTGTCCACCAGCGTGCCATCCAGAAAATCCTGAAAGGCCGCAACCTTGCCCACCAGACGGAACGACTGCCCATTCATCACCGCCGCCATATCCAGACTGGCCGCCCCGGTATAATTCGGGATCGCCACCGTGGCCTCGATGCCGCCGATCTCATAGCGCACCCCCGCCGCATGATCGGCAAACACCAGCGCCCCACCAGACACCGCAGCCTTGTCCAAGGTGAACGGCTGCCCCACCCCCGGCGTCGCCGCCGACACCGTGCCGCCCGCGCCACCGCCGCCAAACACCCAGTTTTCCTCACCCGAGGCCGAGCGTTCCAGCACGATCCGCGGATTGACCGCCTCGATCCCGGTGATCTTCACATCGCCCGCAATCAGCGCCGCCAGATCCACCGCAATCGACAGCCCCTCGGCCTGCACCATCGGCCCCTCTTTCGACCAAGCCGCGTTGGAAATCGAAATCGGCCCGGTCTTCACCCCCAGCTGCGGCCAAAACGAAGGCCGCACCGCACCCGAGATCACCAATTCCCGCCCGGTCAGCGCGTTAAACCGCGCCACCGCGATCCCCGCGACCTTTTCCGCCGGGATCAGAAACACCGTTCCTGCCAGAACAATCACCAGTAAAACCAACGCGATAACCGAACGAATGACCCAGCGCATCTTGCCCTCACAACAACCCTTGGCCACGAGTCTACGCGCAAGCCCCACGCAAACAAGCCATCCGGGCAAAATGGGCAACTCCCCGCCAGTCACCAGCCTGTTACATTGCCCTGAAATACCCCGCCCAAAGCAGGAGCCCAGCATGACCAACACCCCCACCCCGCAAGCCCTCGACTGGCTGGAAGCCGAACTGACCGACGCCTTTGACGAGCAATACGAGATTGAGATGGAAGACGCCCAGCTGTCTCTCGAAATCTCCAAGATTTACAAAGACAAACACCCCGACGGCATCGACCGTCATGTCTATTTCCAATCGCTGATCCGCCTGCAATCCGAACTGATCAAGCTGCAAGACTGGGTGTCTTACCACAAGAAAAAGGTCGTCGTTCTGTTCGAGGGCCGCGATTCGGCGGGCAAAGGCGGCGTGATCAAACGCATCAGCCAGCGGCTTAACCCCCGCGTCGTGCGGGTGGTGGCCCTGCCCGCGCCCTCGGATCGAGAAAAGACCCAGTGGTATTTCCAACGCTACGTCCCCCACCTGCCCGCAGGCGGCGAAATCGTGCTGTTCGACCGCTCATGGTATAACCGCGCAGGCGTTGAGCGCGTGATGGGCTTTGCCAATGAAGATCAGGTCGAGCAATTCTTCCACGACGTGCCGGAATTTGAACGCATGCTGGTGCGTTCAGGGATTACCGTGATCAAATACTGGTTCTCGATCACCGACGAAGAACAGCAAATGCGGTTTCTGATGCGGATTCATGATCCGATGAAGCAGTGGAAACTCTCGCCGATGGATCTGCAATCGCGCGTGCGGTGGGAAGATTACACCAAGGCGAAAGAAGAGATGATGGCCCGCACCAACATCCCCGAAGCGCCGTGGTATATCGTTGAAGGCAACGATAAAAAACGCGCCCGCCTGAACTGCATCGACCATTTGCTGCAACAATTCCCCTACGAGCCGGTGCCGCACGACGACGTGACCCTGCCAAACCGCGTGTTCAACCCGCAATACGAACGCGCCGTGCTGCCGCCGGAACTGTATGTGCCGGGAAAATACTGACACCAGCCCCAATCCCCCGCCGCCCCGGACTTGATCCGGGGCCTCATGGCCTGAGCAGAGGCCCCGGATCAAGTCCGGGGCGGCGAGGCTCTTGATCAAATGCTTCAATATTTTGTCATCCGAACCGAAAGAAAACTCTGCAGGGCAGAGTTTTCCGGTTCATTGCGCGTAAGGCTGAAAGCCGTCGCGCAAGGGGTGTTCTGCAGCAAGCCAAACGCGAGCAATCGGGCCGCGCCTGTCTGGGCTGGCGCGGTAACGCGCCTGCCGAGGGCAGGCAGGCGCGGCCCGATTTGTCTGCGGCCAAATCGAGCAAGTGCTTGCACCTTGCCATCCCATCGGGTCTTTTGAAGGTCTCGTCATAAAGTGATCGTGATAGGAAGACTTCATAAAAGGAAAACCTTCGTTTGCGGATTGTGACTTGGAACTGCAATGGCGGGTTTTGGCGCAAGTATACCCATCTTGAACAATTTGCCGCCGATGTTTTGGTAATTCAGGAATGCAACGATCCCGCACAAAGCAAAGATAATGCTTATCGAAAATGGGCAGGCCAAAATTACGCTTGGATAGGCCATTCTGCCAATAAGGGGCTCGGAGTTTTCTCCAGAACCGACAGGGGACTGACAAAACTTGCCTCAGTTCAAAGCCAAAGGTTCTTTTTGCCGGTCCGAATTGGGGAAATCACAGTCTGCGGTGTGTGGGCGCATAAAGCACATGACGGAAGCCTGCACTACTGCGGCCAAACCCACAGCTATCTCTCGCCACCGCCCGATTGGCTTTCCGATCCGCTTTGCATTTTTCTCGGCGATATGAACAGCAGCGCGATCTGGGATCGTCCCAATCGGGTTTGGAACCACAGCGCTAGCGTTAAGATTTTGAACGAGAGCGGGCTGACCAGCGCCTACCACCATCAACACGCAGTCTTGCAAGGCGCTGAAATCCACCCAAGCTTTTACCTACACCGCAGCGGCCAAAAGCCATACCATATCGACTATATTTTTCATGGGCGCGGCTGGGCCACTCAACATTGTGAAATAGGGTCGCCTGATCAATGGCTTGAACATAGCGATCATATGCCGGTTGTCGCTGATCTGACACTGACTTGAGCACCCCACCTCGAAACCCCTTGCCGACCTCCTCCTATCTCCTTGAAATCCCACATCCGCCCCCCCTGTCCACGCGTGGACAGGCCCCCTACCACCGCGCAGCGTTTCCCTGTATACCCCTTCCCATGTCGCAAAATCCGCCCAATCTCCGCCCCGACCTCGCCCCGAAACCCAGTTTCAGCGAACCGATCAGACCCGGCCAGCCGACCATCGGCATGGTCTCCCTCGGCTGCCCGAAGGCCCTCGTGGACTCTGAGCGTATCCTCACCCGCCTGCGCGCCGAAGGCTACGCGATCAGCCCCGATTACAAGGGCGCCGATGCCGTCATCGTCAACACCTGCGGCTTTCTCGATTCAGCCAAGGCAGAATCCCTCGAGGCGATTGGTGAGGCCTTGCAAGAAAACGGCCGCGTCATCGTCACCGGCTGCCTCGGCGCGGAACCCGCCTATATCACCGGCGCGCATCCACGCGTGCTGGCGGTGACGGGCCCGCATCAATACGAAGCGGTCCTGGATGCCGTCCACAAAGCCGTGCCCGCCAAGCCCGATCCGTTCATTGACCTTTTGCCCGCCAGCGCCGTTTCCCTCACCCCGCGCCACTACAGCTACCTCAAGATTTCCGAGGGCTGTAACCACAAATGCAAATTCTGCATCATCCCCGACATGCGCGGCCTGCTGCAATCCCGCCCCGCCCATGCGATCCTGCGCGAGGCTGAAAAGCTGGTCGAGGCGGGCGTGCGCGAACTGCTGGTGATTTCGCAAGACACCTCGGCCTACGGCGTTGACCGCAAGCACGACCTTTCCCCGTGGAAAGGCGGCGAGGTGCGCGCTCATATCACCGACCTTGCCCGCGCGATGGGGCAGTTGGGGGGCGAGACAAAACCTTGGGTCCGCCTGCATTACGTCTATCCCTATCCGCATGTGCGCCAACTGATCCCGCTGATGGCCGAGGGGCTGATCCTGCCTTACCTCGACATCCCGTTCCAACATGCCGACCCGGGCGTCTTGAGGCGCATGGCCCGCCCTGCTGCCGCCGCCAAGACGCTGGATGAAATCGCGGCATGGCGCAGCGTTTGCCCCGATATCACCCTGCGCAGCACCTTCATCGTCGGCTATCCGGGCGAAACCGAGGCCGAATTCCAGACCCTGCTGGATTGGATGGACGAAGCACAACTCGACCGCGTCGGCTGTTTTCAGTATGAAAACGTCGCGGGCGCGCGCAGCAATGATCTGCCCGATCATGTCCCGGACGAGGTCAAGCAGGAACGCTGGGATCGCTTCATGGAAAAGGCGCAGGCCATTTCCGAGGCCAAGCTTGAAGCGAAAGTCGGTCACACCCTTCAGGTCATCGTCGATGAGGTTGACGACGAAGGGGCGACCTGCCGCACCATGGCCGATGCGCCTGAAATTGACGGCAATCTGTTCATCGACGAAGGGTTTGAGGGCCTTGCCCCCGGCGATATGGTGACGGTGACGGTGGAAGAAGCTGGCGAATATGATCTGTGGGGCAGCCGGGTCTGATCCCAAGCCGCCCCGGACTTGATCCGGGGCCTCGTGGTCGCCTAAGGCCCCGGATCAAGTCCGGGGCGGGTTAGGTCTGGGCGTCGATAGGTCTGCGGATTGCTGGCGCGCGGCCCTGCCAGCACCTCGGGCAAAATGCGCAAAATCTGTCCCAGCGGGGACAGACTTGTGTTTTTCTGCGATTTTTGCTGTGATTTCCACAACATCTTGTGGTCGGCCGCGCATTTGGCAAAAGTTGAACGCCAAATCGCAGCGCTTTCGCTGCATCATGCGCACCCCGCGCCGCATACTCCTTGCCAAGCAGGATACATGATGCGCCCCAGCAAAGACCTAGCCATTAAAGACCTGGCTATTTTCGCACAAGGTGGCGAGATAAGCCGCTAAGACAGATGGCCTTGCACAAAGACCACGATGTCACTGGCCGGACGCGCCCCTGCCAGTCGTGCCACCTCGCGGCCGCGCCGATACAGCACCAGCGCCGGAATCCCCTGTATCCGCGCCCGCTGCGCGATCTGCGGATTGTCTTCGGTGTTCAGCTTGGCCAGACGCGCGCGGCCCTGCAACACCTTGGCAGCCTTGACAAATTCTGGTGCCATCGCCCGGCATGGCCCACACCATGGCGCCCAGTAATCCACCAGCAGCGGCAAATCATCGCCCCGCGTCGCCTTGTCATGCGCGCTTGCATCCAACTCGATCACCAGGCCATCCGCCAGCGGATCGCCACAGGCCCCGCATTTCGGCCCCGCCGCCAGTCGATCCACCGCCACGCGGTTCATCTGGCCGCAGGTGGCACAACTCAGCTTGACCGCATCCGCCATGGCTTACAGCAAATCCTCTTCCTCGGCGGTTACATCAATACCCATCGCCTCTAGCCCGGCCTCAAGGTTCTCGGCAAGATCAGTCATGCCCAGCAGATATTCCGCCGTCGGGGCCGAAGCCTCAACCTCTGCCACCACCACGGCCTGGCCAAATTCATCGGATGAATACGTCCCACGCCCGACCCAAGCCAGCGCCGTCAGATGCGCGCGTTCATCGACGTTCATCGCCGCGAAAAGCCCGCGCAACTCGGCCTCAGCCGAAGCCGTGGTTTCGCGCGACAGAAAAATCACTTCCACCACTTTCGCCGGGGTAATTTCCAACATTTTCGTCTCCTGTATCTGTCGGGGTTAACCGCAAGCGCGGCGCAATGGTTCCCGACACCCGCCACGACTATGCCCTAAAGCAGCCAAACCGCCAAACCATAGCCGACCGAGCCTGCCAAAGTCGCCATCACCACCGAACGCGTCGACGCAAACACCGCCAGCACCGCCGCCGTGCCAAGCCCCAACGGCACCGGCACATCCGCCGTCAGCATCGGCAGCGCCGAGGCCACGAACAACGTCGCAATCGCCGCAGGCCCGGTCGAGGCCAGAAACCGTGCCAAAATCCCGTCGGGTTTGATCCCCGACAGATCGGCCTTGGTCGGGAAAAACCGGAACGCCCAAGTGCAGCCCCCGACGATCAACGCCAGCGCTAAAATCTCAAACCGCATCGCCGCGCCTCACCAAAAGCCCAGACACCGCACCCGCGATCATCCCGGCCAGAATCCCCGCCGTGCCAGACCAAGCCAGCGTCACCGCAACCGTCGCCACCATCGCCACCGCAATCACCGGCAGTTGCGCGCGCGACAGGATCGACAGCAGCAGCGCCAGAAACAGCGCAGGCAACATAAAGCCCAGCGCCGCATCAATCACCGGATAGTTCTGCAGCGCAGCCCCGCCCGCAAATGCCCCCAAAGCCGTGCCCGCCAGCCACGATCCATAGGCCGCAAGGCCCAACCCGAACATGAAGGCTTCCGAAAACGCCACCTTGCCCCGCGCCAAAGCCCCCAAGGCCGCGCCAAACACCTCATCCGTCAGGCCAAAGGCCCAAGCCCAAGCGTGCTTGGTGCGTGCCGCTGGCCCCACCCGCTTGATCAGTGCCGGGCCATACAACACATGGCGAATGTTCATCGCGACCAGCGTGAAGGCCGACACCAGCACTGGCGCGCCGCCCGTGATCAGCGCCAGCGCCAGAAACTGCGCCGCCCCCGCATAGATGATCAGCGACAGCCCAAAGGCCTCGGGTCCGGTCAGGCCAGCCCGCGTGGCCGCAACGCCAAAGGAAAACGCGATGGGGAAATAGCCCAAAGCGATGGGCAAGGCGGTGACAACGCCTGCGGTGAAGCTGGATTTGGGGAGACTGGATTTGGGGGGATCAACTTGCATGTCGCAGTGCTATGCGGTTCGGCGGATTTGGTCAACGTGTCGCTTTTTCAGGCGACCCGAGCGTGAAATCCCGGCGCATCCGCCTGCCATAAGGGCCCGATTTTCAAACCGCGATTTGCGCCACAGCACCCTTTGCTGAACGCCCAAAGGCTTGGGCCCAAAGGCCGGAAACCGCTGCCGCGCAGGCTGTTCTATCGGTTTGGGTCTTGGTGCCAAACAAATGGCCCCGCCCATCATGGGCGGGGCCAATTCTTAACATATCCTTAAATCGACACCCTTAAGGCGTTGATAACAAAGGATCCAAAACGGTCCCGAGTTGGGACCATCACTCTGCGGCCTCCATATAGCTTTCCAAGGGCGGGCAGATGCAGATCAGATTCCGGTCGCCATAGACGTTATCAACCCGGCCAATCGGCGGCCAATATTTATCCACCCGGAACGCCCCCGGCGGGAAGCACCCCTGCTCGCGCGGGTATTTCCGGGTCCAGTCGGCGACCAGATCTTCGACCGTATGCGGGGCAAAGCGCAGCGGGCTGTCCTCGGCTGTGATCTCACCATCCTCAACCGCTTTGATCTCGGCGCGGATCGCCAGCAACGCCGTGATAAAGCGGTCAATCTCGGCCTTGGTTTCCGATTCCGTAGGCTCCACCATCAAGGTGCCCGTCACTGGCCAAGACATGGTGGGGGCATGGAAGCCGTTATCAATCAGCCGTTTTGCGATGTCATCGACCGTAACGCCCACCTCGGCAAAGGGCCGGGTATCCAGAATACATTCATGCGCCACACGGCCTTTGTTGCCCATGAACAGGATCGGATAGGCCCCTTTCAGCCGTGCCGCGATATAATTGGCGTTCAAGATCGCCACCCGCGTCGCCTGCGTCAGCCCCTCACCGCCCATCATCAGACAATAGGCCCAAGAGATCAGCAGGATCGAGGCCGAGCCATAAGGTGCCGCCGAAACCGCGCCGTTACCCCCCGTCTCGGAATGGCCGGGCAGATAGGGCGCAAGATGGGCTTTCACGCCAATCGGCCCCATCCCCGGCCCGCCGCCGCCATGCGGGATCGCGAAGGTTTTGTGCAGGTTGAGGTGGCTGACATCCGAGCCGATCTCGCCGGGTTTGACCAACCCCACCAGCGCGTTCATATTGGCACCGTCGAGGTAGACCTGCCCGCCAAATTCATGGGTGATCTTGCAAATATCCCGCACGGTTTCTTCAAACACCCCATGCGTGCTGGGGTAAGTGATCATGCACGCTGCAAGGTTGCCGCCCGCTGCCGTCGCCTTGGCGCGGAAATCTTCGACATCGACATCGCCATTCGGCATGGCTTTGACGACCACAACCTCCATCCCCGCCATCTGCGCAGAGGCCGGGTTGGTGCCATGCGCCGAAACCGGGATCAGACAGATATTGCGATGGGCCTCACCGCGTGCGCGGTGGTAGGCCGCGATGGTCAGAAGGCCCGCATACTCGCCCTGCGCGCCCGAGTTGGGCTGCATGGAAAACGCGTCATAGCCGGTGATCTCGCACAGCTTGTGCGACAGATCTTCAATCGCCTCGCGATACCCCAACGCCTGATCGGCGGGAATGAACGGGTGCAGGCTGCCAAACTCGGGCCAGGTGATTGGCATCATTTCGGCCGCCGCGTTCAGCTTCATTGTGCAAGACCCCAAGGGGATCATCGCGCGATCCAAGGCCAGATCACGGTCGGACAGACGGCGCATGTAGCGCATCATCTCGGATTCCGCGCGGTTCATGTGGAACACCGGATGCGTCAGATAGTCGGTCTGCCGCAGCATATCTTCGGCAAAACCCAGCTCCGCCTTGGCGGGCGGCGCATCCTGAATCCCGAACGCCCGCAGCACGCGGCGCAGCACATCTTCGTTGCTGGTCTCGTCCAGCGAAATACCGACGTGATCGCGGCCCACCTTGCGGAAGTTCAGCCCCTCCAACCGCGCCGCCGCCAGAATCCCGGCCTGCCCCACGCCAACCTCAACGGTGATCGTGTCGAAAAACTGCTTTTGCGGCAGGCTGGCACCCGCATCGCGCAGCGCTTTCGCCAAGCGGACGGTCAAGGAATGGACACGTTCGGAAATCGCGCGCAGCCCCTTTGGCCCGTGGAACACCGCATACATGCTGGCCATCACGGCCAGCAAAGCCTGTGCCGTGCAGACGTTGCTGGTCGCCTTTTCGCGCCGGATATGCTGCTCGCGGGTTTGCAGGGACAGCCGGTAGGCCTTGTTGCCGTGGCTGTCGATCGACACCCCGACTATCCGCCCCGGCATCTGGCGTTTGTGTTCATCCTTGCAGGCGAAGAACGCGGCGTGCGGGCCGCCATAGCCCATCGGCACGCCAAAGCGCTGGCTTGACCCGACCGCAATATCCGCCCCCATCGCCCCCGGTTCGCGCAGCATGCACAGGGCCAGCAGATCGGTCGCCACCACAGCGACAGCCTTGGCCGCGTGCAGGGCGTCGATCCATGGGGTCAGATCGCGCACATGGCCCCAAGTGCCGGGATACTGGAAAATCGCGCCGAACACCGCGCCCGGCTGCATCGCATCAGGATCGCCGACGATCACCTCGATCCCCAAAGCCTGCGCGCGGGTCTGGATCACGCCGATGGTTTGCGGATGACAATTCTCATCGACAAAAAACGCCCGCGCCTTTGATTTGGCGACCCGCTCGGCCATCGTCATCGCTTCTGCCGCCGCCGTCGCCTCGTCCAAAAGCGAGGCATTGGCGAACGGCAACCCGGTCAGATCGGCGACCATGGTTTGATAGTTCAAAAGCGCCTCAAGCCGCCCCTGCGCGATCTCGGGCTGGTAGGGGGTGTAGGCCGTGTACCACGCCGGATTTTCCAGAATATTGCGCTGGATGGCGGGCGGTGTGACGGTGCCGTAATACCCCTGCCCGATCAGGCTGGTCATCACCTTGTTGCGTCCGGCCACCGCGCGCATCCGCGCCAAAAGGTCATGTTCCGACAGCGGCGCCCAACCCAACGGGATGCTTTGGCGGATCGAGGCGGGCACGGTTTCATCCATCAGCGCGTCAAGGCTGGCGACGCCGACCGCTTTCAACATCGCCTCCATCTCGGACGGCGAGGGGCCAATATGGCGGCGGTTGGCGAAATCGTAGGGGTTATAGTCAACGGGGGTAAAGGTCATCTGGCTGCCCTCAGGGTGCAAGAACCAACCCCCGACAATTCGGAGGCCAGAATTTTCACAGAAAATTCGCAGATTTAAGCGGCGGTCAGCCGATCAAATCGTTGTATTCATCTTCATCCATCAAGGCATCCAGCACCGACATATCGTCGATCCGGATCTTGAAAAACCATGCCGCTCCGGTCGGGTCTTCGTTCACCAAGGACGGGTTATCGACCAGCTTGGTGTTGATCTCGGTGATCTCGCCATCCAACGGCGCCAGAATATCCGACGCGGCTTTGACGCTTTCAATCACGCAAACCTCGTCACCCTCGGCGACCACGGTTTCGACCTCTGGAAGCTCGATAAACACCACATCGCCCAGCGCAGTGGCGGCATGTTCTGTGATGCCCACCACCACAACATCGCCCTCGACGCGCAGCCATTCGTGATCTTTGGTATATTTCATAGCAGACCTTTAGCGTTTGTAAGTGGTTGGATGGAAAGGCATATCAGCCACGGTGACGGGCAGGCGCTTGCCGCGCACTTCGCCCTCTAGCCCGGCGTCGGGGGTGGCAAAAGCGCGGGCCACATAGCCTATCGCAATCGGCCCGCCGACACTGGGACCAAAACCGCCCGAGGTGACTTCGCCCACAGGCGTGCCATCTGGGCTGAAAAGATCGGTATGCTCGCGCATTGGCGCGCGACCCTCGGGGCGCAAACCCACGCGCTTGCGATCGGGGCCATCCGCCAATTCCTGCAAGATACGCGCCGCACCGGGGAAGCCGCCCGCCCGCGCGCCACCCGCACGCCGCGCTTTCTGGATCGCCCATGTCAGCCCCGCCTCGACCGGGCTGGTGGTGGTGTCGATGTCATGGCCGTAAAGGCACAGCCCCGCCTCTAGCCGCAAGCTGTCGCGCGCGCCCAGACCAATCGGCATCACCTCGGGCTGATCCAGCAGCGCCTCGGCAAAGCCGCGCAATCTGGCATCCGGCACCGAAATCTCATACCCGTCCTCGCCGGTATAGCCCGAGCGCGAGATCCACAGATCCACACCCTGCCACGGCAGGATCGCCACATCCATGAACCGCATCGCAGCCACGCCGGGGATCAGACGCGCCAAAGCCGCCTCGGCCAGTGGCCCCTGCAGCGCCAGCAAGCCGCGATCCGTGACCGCGATCACCTCGGCATCGTCCGAAAGATGCGCCTGCATATGGGCAAGATCGGCGGATTTGCAGGCGGCATTGACCACGACGAAAATATGATCGCCGCGATTGGCGAACATCAGATCATCAAGGATGCCCCCGGTTTCGTTGGTAAACAGCCCATAGCGCTGACGCCCCTCGGCCACGCCCAGCACATCAACCGGCATCAGCGTCTCAAACGCCAGCGCCAAGGCTTCATAGCTGCCACGCGGGCGCAAGATCACCTGCCCCATATGGCTGACATCAAACAGACCAGCCGCGCTGCGGGTGTGCAGATGTTCCTTCATCACGCCTGCGGGATATTGCACTGGCATCTCATAGCCTGCGAACGGCACCATTTTGCCGCCCAAGCTGACATGCAGATCGTGCAACCCCAACCTAAACAATTCTTCGGCCAAAGCCGCCTCCATACCTGCCGGAAACGGAATCCGGCATCGATCAGGCGGGCCAATCCCCACCCCTCGATGCCCCCTCTGTCTATACCCGATTTGGGCGCCTGAGATCGTTATCCCTTCGGCGGGTGCTGCTGCACCACTCTCCAGAGTCTGTCTGTCAAGACGGTCCTTGAGCCTGAGAGTTTACCGGGGCGGTTGCTCCTTCGGCACCAGAAGTTTCCTGCTGGATTCTCCCGATCCTGACACCTTTAGCTAGCCCAGAGGCTGTGGCGCTTGCAAGTGAAAAGAATACGACGGTATGCGATGATTTTGCGACACGCTTAAATCCGCGCAGGCGTCGCCAAAATCACCCGGTAGGCCAGCCAGACGCCCAGCACGCCAAAGATCACCCCGCCGAACGCCTGCCCGATCAACACGCCAGACGCGCCCCAATACTGCGAAAACCACCATGCAAACGGCACCGTGCCAATGGTGTGACGGCCCCAGTTGATCAGGGTCGAGGTCAGCGGGCGGCCCAGATTGTTGCACGCCGCATTGGCCATGAAGATCGCGCCGTTAAAGAAAAACAACAGGCATAGCGGGCCGCAGAACAGATAAACCAGATCGCGCGTCACCCCTTGGGCGTGGAACAGATCCGCAATCGGCGCGCGCAGGGCGAACAGGATCACGGTGACGATCACCACAACGATAGCGGTAAAGACAAGACCATCAAGGAACGTCCGCCGCACCCGGTCCATCCGCCCTGCCCCGTAATTCTGGCCGATAATCGGGCCAATCGCGCCGGATAGCGCAAAAATCACCCCCAAAGCCACCGGGGTCAGCCGCCCCGCAATCGCCATCCCCGCCACCGCGGCCTCGCCATAGCCCGACACCATCCGCGTCACCATGGCTTGCCCCAAAGGCGTCGCCACTTGCGTCAGGATCGCAGGCCCGGCAATCGCCGAGATCGGTGCCAGATCGGCCTTCAGCCCCGCCACCGAGGGTCTGTCAAAGCCGCCATGATAGCGCAGGATCGGCTGCAACACCGTGGCCGCAATCACCAGCCGCGACACAACCGACGCAATCGCCGCCCCGGTCAGATCCAGATGCAGGCCGAAAATCAGGATCGGGTCCAAAATCGCATTGGCAAGCGCGCCCCAAAGCGTGCAGGCCATCGCCCGCCGGGCATCGCCATGGCTGCGCAGGATCGCGCCGCCGATCATCCCCACCATCAGAAACGGCTGCGCCGGGATCACGATGCGCAGAAAATGCACGGTCAGATCATGCGTGCGCCCCTCGGCCCCCAGCAGACTGACAATGCCGGGCAAAAACGCCCAGACCACGGCGGCAAACACAATGCCAAAGCCGATGCCAAGGATCATGCCATTGGTGGCCTTTTCACGCGCCAACACCAGATCGCGCTGCCCCACCGCCCGCGCCACCAAGGCCGAGACCGCAATCGACAGCCCGATGCCAAAAGAGGTGGTAAAGAACAGGATCGCCCCGGCATAGCCGACCGCTGCCGTCACATCCTCTTGATTCAACATGGAAATAAACACCATATTGATCAGATCGACGGCAAAGATCGCCATCAGCCCGACCGAATTGGTCAGCGACATCACCGTGATATGGCGGAAAAGATTGCCCTCGACGAATTTCGGCACTGACACGCCAGCACCTGTCACTTCTGTCTCTGCCATACACGCCCCACGCGGAAAGTGGCCCTTCCGTCGCCCTTTGCTGCAAGAATACTCGGAAAATCAGCGCATCATCGGCGCAGCGCCAGCTTTGCACCCAAGCCCGCAAAGGTTCAAGATGCGACGCAACCCGCCGCTAATCCTTCAGCACCGCCGCCAGCTCTGCCACATTGCGCGCGCCCATCTTGGCCATGACCCGACTGCGATGCACCTCGACCGTGCGCATCGCGATGCCCAGAATGTCGGCGATCTGCTTGTTCAACTGCCCCTGCAACATCAGCCGCATCACCTCGGCCTCGCGCACCGACAGCGCATCCAGACGCCGCTGAATATCCTGCCGCGCACCCGATTTCTGCATCTGTTCGGCATGTGCGGCGATGGCCTTCAGGGCCAGATCAACGATCTGATTGTCGTTGAACGGCTTTTCGACAAAATCAAACGCCCCGGCTTTCAGCGCCTGCACCGCAATCGGCACATCCGCATGTCCGGTCAGAAAGATCACCGGAGCCTCTGACCCCTGCGCGCGCAGCTGATCAAACACCTCTGGCCCCGACAAACCACCCATCCGCACATCCAGAATGATGCAGGCGGCACTGGGGTTCGCCTGCAAGAACGCCTCGCCCGAGGGCCAGACCTGCGCCGCGATCCCGCGCGATGCAAACAGGAATTGCAACGAATCCCTGATGGTTTCTTCATCATCCACGATATGCACAAGGCCCGTCTGCGCCACATCCCCCGAAGCAAAATCGCTCATGCCACCTCCTCTTGTGCAATGGCGGGAAGGACGACCGAAAAGATCGTGCCGCCGCCCGGGCGGGCGTGATGGGTCAGCTGACCGCGATGCAGCTCGATGATCGAGCGGCAAATGTTCAACCCCATCCCCATGCCTTCGGATTTGGTCGAGCTGAACGCATCAAACAAATGCCCGTCGATTTCAGGTGCAATGCCGCTGCCTTGGTCGGCAATCTCGATCACCGCCCCATTGCCCTTTGGCCGCAGCGAAACCGTCAGCTGATCGCCGTGGCGCTGGCTTTGCATCGCCTCGATGCCGTTGCGGATCAGGTTGATCAGCACCTGTTCCAGCAAGATACGGTCGGCGCGCAAGGTGCCGACCGGGGCGAGATCCGCGCTGATCTGCACTTGGTTCTCGCGCGCGGTGGCGGCCAGAAAGCCGATGGTTTCCCGAATAATATCAGAAAGTTGCACATCATCAAAACGCGGCTCGCGTTTCTTGACGAAATCCTGAATACCGCGAATGATCTGGCCCGCGCGGCGCGACTGCACCTGCATTTTCTCCAGCGCTTGGGTCAGCATCGCAGGATCACTCTGGCCGCGCTCCAACAAATTCAGACCGCCTGCGGCATAGCTTGCGATCGCCGACAGCGGCTGGTTCAGCTCGTGCGCCAATGTCGATGCCATCTCGCCCAAAGTCACCAAGCGCCCGGTGCGCGCCAGACTTTCATCCTGCGCCCGCGCCAGCTTTGCCGCGCGTTTGCTATCTGTGATGTCAATCACCGACCCCATCCAGCCGCGATGGGTGCCCTGAGCGTCGATCAACGGCGCTTCATAGACCTGCACGTCAATCGTGCTGCCATCGCTGCGGCGGAAATAGGTTTCAAACGCCTGCGCCTTGGCCCCGCCTTCCGCCAAGGCGCGGTGGCGTGCAAGGGTCGCGGTCAGCTGGTCCGGCGCCCAATACGGCATCGGCGCGTCATGACCGATCAGCGTCTCGGCAGGCCAGCCAACCAGATTGCAGAACGCCTGATTGACGTAAAGGATGCGGCCATTGTGGTCCTTGGCCCGCAAGCCCACCGTCAGACTGTCCTCCATCGAGCGGCGAAACGCCATCTCGCCGCGCAGGCGCAATTCGGCATGACGGCGGCGGGTGGCGTTGCGGTAAAGCGCCAGCAAGGCCAGAATGGCAAAGCCCGTCAGCCCCGCAATCGCCGCCAAAATCAAGGTGTTGGCAAAGGCAGCCGAGGGCGCATAAGGGCTGATTTGCAGCGTGGTGCCGCGCAGGGGCGGATCAAAACTGATGCTATGCGGGGTGGTGTTGCCATCAGGCGCACGCCGCGCGCGTTCGGCCAAAGTGGTGCCATCCGACGCCGCAAGCTGCACCGAATACTGTTCGGCAATCCACCACGGGATATGACGCTCCAACATCAGAGGCAGTGAAATCGTCACAGCGACCGCGCCGCCATCCTCTTGCGGGCGCATCGCAAAACTGACCCGCGCGCCCGCAATCTGGCCATAGATCGGGCGGCTTGACACCGTCTTGTTGCGCAGCAAGCGCTGGATCAACTCTGCATCCGATGGCGCGGAGCGGCCCGGCACCGCGCGGCTGATATTGCCCTGCGCATCATACCAGATCACCGACAGCACTTCGGGGTTGGCGGCGATATGCAGCCTTGCGCGGCTTTCAAGAATATCACCGCCCGAGGCCACGGCATCAGCTGGCGCGGGCCGCTGCGTGTTCAGCCCCTCCAACGCCATCCGCACCAGCATGTCCTCATCGACCGAAAGCTGAAACCGCAGCGTCTGCTCCACCCAAAGCGCATCGGTGGCCAGTTTGGTGCGGGCGCGATCCTCGTCGGTGCGGTTGACCAGCCAAACCAGCGCGCCCACAAGGATCAGCAGCGTGACGATGGCCACCAGCGGGATCAGCGACAACAGATCAACCCGGCGCGCAAGCGGCGTGGCCCCCAGCGTCCACGGATCAGCCGCAAGGCGGGCAGAGGCGCTGTTGTTTTGGCCTACGTCAGTGTGGCCCACCTCAGTCTGACCAGCACCGTTCTGGCCTCTCAGCGGCTTTGCTCCCCTTTGCAGCGCATCGTGTTGCATTGGCTTTTGCCGCCCTGACCTGGAACCCTGTTGCTCTGCACTATCACGAAAATCGGCAATGGTGCAAAGCCGCTATTGTTGGCATGATGCGGCCTGACCTGCCAAAAGGCGGCTTGGACCGGAGGCTGATATGCGCAACCCTTTCAAGATCTTGCTGTTGGCGGGGCTTGTGTCCTGCGGCATGGCGCAAGGAAATCTTGCCGGTGCAGCGCCGCTTGTGATCAAATTCAGCCATGTCGCAGCACCAGACACCCCCAAAGGCAAGGCGGCGCTCAAGTTTGAAGAACTCGCCGAGCGCTACAGCAACGGCGGCGTCGATGTGCAGGTCTATCCCAACAGCCAGCTTTACAAAGACAAGGAAGAACTCGACGCCCTGCAACTGGGGGCGGTGCAGATGCTGGCCCCGTCGCTGGCAAAATTCGCGCCGCTTGGCGTGCAGGATTTTGAGGTGTTCGACCTGCCCTTCATCTTCCCCAACTACGACGCTCTGCATGCCGTGACCCAAGGCGATCTGGGCCGGGCCATGCTGGCCAAGCTGCAAGACAAGGGCATCACGGGCCTTGCGTTCTGGGACAATGGCTTCAAGATCATGTCGGCAAACCGCCCGCTGTATCTGCCGAAAGATTTCATCGGCTTGCAGATGCGCGTCCAATCCTCGCGGGTGTCCGAGGCGCAAATGATCGCGCTTGGCGCGGTGCCACAGGCGATTGCGTTTTCGGAGGTCTATCAGGCGCTGCAAACTGGCGTGGTTGACGGTGCCGAGAACACGCCCTCGAACATGGCGACACAACGCATCACCCAAGTGCAGAAATACGCCACCGTCTCGAACCACGGCTATCTGGGCTATGCGGTGATCGTGAACCAGAAATTCTGGGATGACCTGCCCGCCGATCTGCGCGCGGCCCTAGAACAAGCGATGGCCGAGGCGACGGTGTACGCCAACGGCATCGCAAAAGGCGAAAACGAAGCCGCCTTGCAACGGATGAAAGCCGAAGGCCTGACCACGTTTCACGACCTTACCCCGGATGAGCTGACCGCATGGAAAGCCGCCCTCGCCCCCGTGGCAGATGCGATGGCCCCGCGCATCGGGGTCGAAACCCTTGCCGCCGTGCGCGCCGCAACCGCAGCCGCTGACTAAAGCCCCCCGTTGCTGCACAAAGGCCTGTGCGCAAAGCGTCAGGCGCGATGCACTGGACAATGCCGCCGCAAGGGGTAACCATGTCCGCATGCACAGCCCTTCGCCTGATCGTTCTGCCACAGCACCACCCACCCCCGATCGGGGCGATGGCCAGATTTCCGGCCATGAGTCCGGCATTACGGCTGGCATTACGGCGGGCATCTCATCTGGCACGCCCTATCCCCAGACGCCGCCCGCCGACATCACCCTGCTGGGCCATGATCTGCGCGCCGCCTTGTCAGAGGTGATCGGCGGGCTGCGCCTGATCGACCCGCACCAGCTGCCGTCCGAGCCTCGGCTGCACATCGCGCGCACCCGCGCCGCCAGCGAAGCGCTTGCCCTCTTGATGGAACAGGCGCTGGTTCTACTGCTGGATGATCCCCAAAGCCGTGCGCCCAGTCTGCAAACCCACGCCCTGCTGCAAAGCCTGCAGCTGCGCTGGACCGCCCGGGCGCATCAGCTTGGGCTAGAGTTTCAGCTGCACGCCACCGACCTGCCCGCCGAACTTGCGCTTGACGGCGTGGTGGTCGAGCGCGTGCTGTCCAATCTGTTGAACAATGCGATCAAATACGCCGATACCGGCTGCATCAGCTGCGATCTGCGGCTGGTCGAACAAAGCGGCCCCGCCCTGCAGATAACGGTGCAGGACCAAGGCAAGGGCTTTTCCGCCGATACCCTGTCGCGGCTTTACAGTTGCGGCAATCGCGGCGAACACCACAACACCCCCGGCTCTGGCATGGGGCTGCATATCGTCTGGCAGATGGTGACCCACGCTGGCGGTGGCATAAGCGCCAGCAATCACGCCAAAGGCGGCGCGCAGATCGTGGTGCATCTGCCGCTTGCCAGCGCCACCGCCTTTCCCCCACAGCCGCAAACCGCCAAGCCGATGAAGCCTAACCTGCAAGTGCTGGCAAACCTGCGCTTGCTTGTCGCCGATGACAGCGAAACCGGGCGGCTGGTGCTGGCCCATCAGCTGACCAGCCAAGGCGCCAGCGTCACCACCGTCGCCGACGGGCAGCAAGCCATTCAAGCCCTGCAACAGCAAAGCTTTGACGCGCTGCTGATCGACATCGAGATGCCGCAGATGAACGGGCTTGAAGTGATCGGCCATATCCGCAGCTCTGCCGGGGCGCAGGCCAAGCTGCCGGTGCTTGCCATCACCGCCTATCAGCTGCGCGCCAACAAAACCGCCATCCTTGCCGCCGGGGCCGATGGCCTGCTGTGTAAACCCGTGCTGGATGCGCAGGCCTTGGCCGATGCCGTGCGCCAAGTGCTGCATCGCAACGCACCCGCGCAAAACCTTGCCCCCCAGATTGAACCGGCGCAGCTGCAGCAGCTTTTGTCCATGGCAGGCCCCGCCGTGGCAGCCGAGCTGCTGGAACACCTGCTGCAAGACCTGCGCGCCACCGAGCGCGGCCTGCTTGCCGCCTCGCATGGCCCCGATTGGACCACCCTGCGCCGCCACACCCATGTGATGATCGCGCTGGCGGGCACCGCCGGGGCGACTCAGCTGCACCAACTGGCACAGGCGCTGAACCAGCTTGCGCATCAGCCCGCCCCCGATCGCGGCACCTTTCGCACCCTGCTGCCGCAAGCGCTGGAACAGCTGGATGCGCTGATCCACTTCATCGGCCAACAAATACCCAATGCGCCGCAACCCTGTCCGCTCTCAAGCCCGCGTGCTCCATGGTAAATCCGCCGCCGCCCCCCATCCTGCTGATCGAGGATACCCCCTCGCTGCAAGTGCTGTATCGCGGCGCGCTGAACATGGGCGGCTACGCCGTGCTGACCGCTTCGACCGCAGCCGAAGGGCTGGATCTGCTGCGCGACAGCCCGGTGCAGGTGGTGCTGCTGGATCTGGTGCTGCCCGACCGTGATGGCCTTGATCTGATGCAGGAAATGCTGCAACTGCGCCCCGGCCTGCATGTGGTGGTGATGACCGCACATGGCTCGATCAACAAGGCGGTTGAGGCGATGCGCGCCGGGGCGCATGAATTTCTGGTCAAACCCTTTGACGAGGTCCGCCTGCTCAGCGCCATTGGAAATGCGGGCAAAGCCGCGCTGACCAGCACCCAACGCGCCCGGTTGGCCGATGCGCCAGCCACCGCCACGCCCGCCCCCGCCACGCCGCCCGCCGCCCCCCCGCGTGCAGTCGCCACCAAAGCCCCACCACCGCTGCCCGCCGCAAACAGCAGCTTCATCGGCAGCTCTGCCCCGATGGCAGAGATTCAGGCCACCATCATCTCGGTGGCACGCTCGATGGCCACGGTGTTCATCACCGGCGAAAGCGGCACCGGCAAAGAGCTGTGCGCGCTTGCCGTGCATGGCAATTCCCCACGCGCCAATGGCCCGTTTATCGCGCTGAACTGCGGCGCGATCCCGCAGGATTTGCTGGAATCCGAAGTGTTCGGCCATATGAAAGGCAGCTTTACCGGCGCAATTTCCGATAAGCCGGGGGCGGCCACAGCGGCAGATGGCGGCACGCTGTTTCTGGATGAAGTCTGCGAAATGGCCCCGGCGCTGCAAACCAAATTGCTGCGCTTTCTGCAAACCTCAACCGTGGTGCCAGTGGGCGCGACCCGGCCGAAAAAGGTCAATGTCCGCATTGTCTGCGCCACCAACCGCGATCCGATGGACGCGGTGCGGCGCGGCCAATTCCGCGAGGATTTGTTCTACCGCCTGTTTGTCGTGCCGATCCATATGCCACCGCTGCGCGAGCGGGGCGATGATGTGCTGGAAATCGCCGAAACCGCCCTTGCGCGCTTTGCGCAGGAAGAGGGCAAAGTGTTTGAGGGCCTTGCCCCGGATGTGCGGACGCTGTTCCGTGCCTTGCCTTGGCCCGGCAATGTGCGGCAAGTGCTGAACGTGATCCGCAACGTGGTGGTGCTGCATGATGGCGGGGTTTTGACCCGCGCCATGCTGCCCGCCAGCCTGCCGCAACAAGCCCAAGCCCCTGCGACCTATATTTCTGCCGTGGCACATCCCCCCCCGGCAGCTCCCGCGCCCACTATGGCAATCGACGGCCTGCTGGGCCGCCCCTTGGCCGAGGTGGAACGGCTGGTGATCGAAGCCACCCTTGCGCTGTACCATGGCTCGGTGCCGAAAGCCGCCCGCGTGCTGGAACTGTCGCCTTCGACGCTCTATCGCAAGATCGAGAACTGGTCGAAGCCCTAGGCCCGCCAGCCGAATTTTTCAGTAAAAATTCGTGCACGATTTCCGCTTCGGAAAGCGGTTGCGCTGCGGGCAAAGATGAACGCATCGTTAAGACGACCCGACAACCCATTGATTTCATGAAAGGCCAAAGCCTGTCCACGCGTGGACACAGCCTTCAGGCAAATTGCTCGACAATCAGCCTTTCTTCCAACCCATGGCCCGGATCAAACAAAATCCGGTGCTGAATGGCAGGCTCTGACCTGATCTCGACCGAGACCACATCCGTCACTGGCCTGCTGTCGGCATCCGCCCGCACGGGGCGCTTTTCCGGCTCCAGAATATCAAACCGCACCACCACAGATTTGGGCAGCAACGCCCCCCGCCACCGCCGCGGCCGAAACGCCGCCATCGGCGTCAACGCCAGCACGTCCGACCCGATCGGCAGGATCGGCCCATGCGCCGAATAATTATACGCCGTCGACCCCGCAGGCGTCGCCACCAACACCCCATCGCAGACCAGCTCGGCCAGCCGCACCACCCCGTCCACCGAAATCCGCACCTTCGCCGCCTGCGGCCCCGCCCGCAGCAACGACACCTCATTGATCGCCAAAGCCTGCGTCACCGAGCCATCCACCGACACCGCCGTCATCGCCAGCGGATGGATCGCCGCCTCCTCTGCCACCGCCAGCCGTTTCGGCAGCAGATCAGCCGAGAACGTGTTCATCAGAAATCCAACGGTGCCGCAGTTCATCCCATACACCGGCAGCCCCAAAACCTGCGTCTCATGCAGCGTCTGCAACATGAAGCCATCACCGCCCAGCGCCACCACCACATCCGCGTCCGCCACCGCAACCTGACCATGCAGCCCCACCAATTCCGCCAACGCCTCTTGTGCCGCCGGGGTCTGGCTTGCCACAAACGCGATCTTTTTGAACACCACAGCAGAATCCTTGTGCCTGAAGCCGCAGCCTTGCCCGCCCTGCCGCCAAACTCAAGCCCTGCCAGCGCTTGCGATAGCGGTAACAAGTTTCCTATAGTGAACAAGACGGCGTAACCGACGCCTTCCGCGTCGTTTCTTGCCTTCCCCAACGCCCCCCCTTCGCCTAGAACCGCTGCAAATGCCCTTCATCCGCAGGAGACGCCATGACCGCCGCAAGCGACACCGGATTTTTCACCGAAAGCCTGTCCTCTCGTGACCCCGAGCTGTTCGGCTCGATCACCAACGAGCTTGGCCGCCAGCGCCATGAGATCGAGCTGATCGCATCCGAGAACATCGTCTCGCGCGCGGTGATGGAAGCCCAAGGCTCGGTGATGACCAACAAATATGCCGAAGGTTATCCGGGCAAACGCTATTACGGCGGCTGCGAATTTGTGGATGTGGCGGAAAACCTTGCCATCGACCGCGCCAAGCAGCTGTTTGGCTGCGGCTTTGTCAATGTGCAGCCGAACTCTGGCTCTCAGGCCAACCAAGGCGTGTTCAACGCTTTGCTGAAACCCGGCGATACCATTCTGGGCATGAACCTCGCTTCGGGCGGCCACTTGACCCACGGGGCGGCGCCAAACCAATCCGGCAAATGGTTCAATGCCATTCAATACGGCGTGCGCCAGCAAGACAGCCGCATCGACTACGACCAGATGGAAGCGCTGGCTTTGGAGCATAAGCCCAAGCTGATCATCGCAGGCGGTTCCGCCGTGCCGCGCCAGATCGACTTTGCAAAATTCCGCGAAGTGGCTGATAAGGTTGGCGCTTATCTGATGGTCGATATGGCGCACTTTGCGGGCCTCGTCGCCGGTGGCCACCACCCCTCCCCCTTCCCCTATGCCGATGTGGCGACCACCACGACCCACAAAACCCTGCGCGGCCCGCGCGGCGGCATGATCCTGACCAACAACGAAGACATCGCCAAAAAGGTCAATTCGGCGATTTTCCCCGGCATCCAAGGCGGCCCTTTGATGCATGTGATCGCAGCCAAAGCCGTAGCCTTCGGCGAGGCTTTGCGCCCCGAGTTCAAAGCCTATGCTGGCCAAGTGATCAAAAACGCCCAAGCCTTGGCGGATGAGCTGATGAAAGGTGGCATCGACATCGTCACCGGCGGCACCGATACCCATGTGATGCTGGTCGACCTGCGCCCGAAAGGCGTCAAAGGCAACGCCACCGAGAAAGCCTTGGGCCGCGCAAATATCACCTGCAACAAGAACGGCATCCCGTTCGACCCGGAAAAGCCGACCGTGACTTCGGGCGTCCGCCTTGGCACCCCGGCAGGCACCACGCGCGGTTTCGGTGAGGCAGAGTTCCGTCAGATCGGCAAATGGATCGTCGAAGTCGTCGATGGTCTGGCCGCCAATGGCGAAGACGGCAACGGCGAGGTTGAAGCTGCGGTGAAGGCTCAGGTCGAGGCTTTGTGCAAAAAATTCCCGATGTATCCGGGGCTGTAAGCTTGCCGATGCGATACGCATGATGAAGGAACCGACCAGACAACTGGTCGCGTTCCTTTGTCTTGCGAGCGCAAGCGTCATTGGTAGCTTGACCTACCGAACAGAGTTTTTGTGGTTTTTCTCAAAAGATCTGAACTACTTGCCAGACTTGGTATCCGGCATCGTCGCGCTTGGTCTGGTGCGCCCGATTCTGGCCGCCGATCTTCAGCACAATCATAGCGCGAACCTAGCCACATGGATCAACTTCGCGCTGTTGTTTTATGTGACTGCTGTTTTCGCGAACATCGGTCTTGGCGGCAACACAGCATTGCTCAAAACACCAAGTTCTATCCTCGTCATGGTCGTGGTTGGCATGGCAAATCTAAACGCAAGGCGCTATGGCGAGATCGTTGTGCCAATCCTTATCCTTTTCGGAGCCTTCAATGTCACGTCTGCAAGTGCTGCGATGGGTCTTTCCGGTTTCGCGCTCATCACATTGTCAGCCGTCGGCGCGGCTTTCCTGATCGACATGGGTAGGGTCAAAGAGGCGATGCTCAGTAAACCTGCGGCCTAACAATGCCATCGCCATTGCCTGATCCCACCACCCCAAACCTAGAACGCCGCCTTGGCGATTGGGCCCGCGCGCGTCTGCCGTTTGCGCTGGCCGAATTCACCATGTTCGTGTTGAAACAAGGCTGGGCCAGCCTGTTTGGCGGGCTGTTGCTGCTTGCCATAATCCTCAGCAAATTGATCTGGCAGCCCGACTGGCCCTTGCAGCGCTATGACGCCTTGTTCCTGTTCGCCATCACCACCCAAGCCGCTTTCCTGTGGTTCAAACTGGAGACATGGGAAGAAGCCCGCGTCATCTTGCTGTTCCATCTCACCGGCACGGCGATGGAGTTGTTCAAGACCCACGCCGGATCATGGGGCTACCCCGAGCCCGGCCTGTTCAAACTCGCAGGCGTGCCCTTGTTCTCAGGTTTCATGTATGCCTCGGTTGGCAGCTACATGGCCCGGGTGATCCGCATTTTCGACATGCGTTTCGCACCCTACCCGCCGCTTTGGCTGACCTTCGTATTTGCAGGCGCGATCTATCTGAACTTCTTCAGCCATCACTTCCTGCCCGACATCCGCTTGGGGCTGTTCGCGGCCAGTCTGGCGCTTTACGCGCGCACCCGCATCACCTTCCGCATCTCGGACAAAGACTGGTGGATGCCGCTGCCACTTGCAGCCCTGCTGTCCAGTGTCGCACTTTGGGTGGCCGAGAACATCGGCACCGCCACTGGCACTTGGCTTTATTCCGGCCAGCGCCCAGAACATTGGGTCAGCTTTGCCAAACTCGGCTCTTGGTATCTGCTGCTGTATGTCGCCTTCGCAACCGTCACTTTGGTCAGCCGTTCGGCACTGAGCCCCAGATCACCGCATTCTAGATAAAGCCGCGCCAATACAGCACCGCGCCCAGCAAAACCGCCACCACCAGCACCGAAAACGCGATCGAGCCCAGCACCCCAATCAGCGCGCCCTTGCGGCGGTCCTTGTGATCCACCCCGCCCAGATGCCGCACGCAGGTGTCATAAGCCTGCGCCACCGCCGCCTGATCCACCTGCGCCCACATTTTCGGGTTCTGCGCCATCACCGCGCCGGTTTGCAAAACCTCGGCCGCCGTCCGCACCCGGCGCGGCAACAACCGCCCGCCCTTGCGCAGCTTTTCCGCCAAACCTTGTCCGCGCACCCGCAGACGCTCTTCCATCAGACCCGCCACGCGGTCGGCCATCTGTTGAATAGGCACTCCGGTCATATCGCGCATCCCCTTGACGTTGCCGGACCATAGCCGCGCCGCAAGATGGCTTCAACCGCTCTGGCCGAAACAATCCCAAGCGGTTATCAAGACGATATGCTTGCAATAACCACCTACCCCGCCACTGCGCCCACCCCCGGCCAACCCGATCTGCTGATCGTGCATGGCCTGTTTGGCTCTGCCCGCAATTGGGGTGTGATCGGCAGGCACTTGGCCACTGACCGCAGCGTGCATCTGGTCGACATGCGCAACCACGGCCAAAGCCCGCGCGCTGCGACGCAAAGTTATGGCGATATGGCGGGCGATCTGGCCGAGGTGATCACAGCCATCGGTGCGCCGATGGATGTGCTGGGCCATTCGATGGGCGGCAAGGCCGCAATGCAACTGGCGCTGACCAGTGCCGCATTGATCCGCAAACTGGTGGTGGCTGACATTGCCCCCGTGGCTTATAGCCATGATCAGTCGCAATATATCCAAGCGATGCGGGCGATGGATCTGCAAGGACTGACCGCCCGATCCGAGGCCGACGCCCGCCTTGCGCTGACTGTCCCCGATCCCGCTCTGCGCGCGTTTTTCCTGCAATCGCTGGATCTGAAAGCCAGTCCGCCAGCGTGGCGGCTGAACCTTGATGTGCTGGAAGCCGAGATGGCAAAGATCGTCGGCTGGCCCGGCACGCAAGGCCGCTTTGACGGGGAAACCCTGTTTCTGACTGGGGCGCTGTCATCCTATGTCAAAGCGGACTACCGCGACGCCATAAGGGCGCTGTTTCCGAAATCGCATTTCGCCAAACTTCCCGGCGCAGGCCACTGGCTGCACGCCGAACGCCCGCGCGAATTTGAGCAAGCCGTGCAGGTCTTCCTGAACCGCTGATCCAGAACCGATTTTTGTAGCAAAAATCGTGCCGGAAAATCCCATTTTCCGCGCGGCCATCGCTGCCGCCTGTCATCATGAAACCGGGGCATCTGGGGGACGCCCCGGTTTCCGACCAAGCAAAACCGAGGGTCAAACCTTCAGGCTGACCCCGGCCTGCCCCGCCGATTGCTCTGCCCGGTCCAGCAGGCGCTGCAGCGCCGCCCCGCGTGCAAAATCAGGATCAGCCGCGCCTTCGCCGCGAATGGCCGCGATAAAGCGCTGGTAAATCGTCGCCAGCACTGGTGCCTCAACATCATGCCAGCGCGCAGCTTGCAGATCCTCGCCCAGACAGGCGCGCAGGGAGCTTTCGTTGTTCTCCCAACACACCTCCAGCCCGCCTTTGTCGCCGTAAATCCGCAAGCGCAGGTCGTTCAGATGGCCGCTGGCAAACCGCGTTGCCGCCACCGTGCCCAAAGCGCCGTTCTCCAGCACGATCTGCATTGTGGCGCTGTCGTTGGCATCCAGCGGATATTCCCCGATCTGATCACCGGGGGCCTTGTGGAACGTCGCCAGACGGCACGACATCTCGACCGCCGATTGCCCGGCAATGAAGGTTGCGAAATCAAGGATATGGATGCCGACATCGCCCAACACACCCTTCGAGCCATGCTTGGTCGACAGCCGCCACAGCCATTGGCTTTCTTTGTCCCAATGGCCCCAAGCCGGTTGGGTCAGCCAGCTTTGCAGATAGCTCGCCTCGAAATGCCGCACCGTGCCGATGGCGCCATCCCGCACCATGGCGGCGGCCTTTTGCAGGGCCGCCACGTTGCGATAGGACAGGTTGACCATATTCACCACGCCCGCCTGCGCCGCCGCTGCGGCCATCGCATCCGCCTGCGCCTCGGATGTGGCGAGCGGTTTTTCGCACAACACATGCTTGCCCGCGGCCAAGAACGGCAAGGTCGTGGCATAATGCGCCGCATCCGGCGTCACATTGGTCACCGCGTCAAATTGCCCCCAGGCAATCGCTTCGTCGATCGAGGCGAACCGTCCGGCGATGCCATGGCGATCACAGAAATCCGTCAACTGCGCCGGGCGCGTGTCAATGCCGCCGACGACCGTAACGCCCTCAATCGCCTTGAAACTTTCGGCATGGTTGTTCGCCATCCCGCCAGTGCCAAGGATCAGAACCCGCACCGCAGCCGCCATCACCGATACCCCGCCTCGCCGTCATGATGCAGGCGTGGCCCGCGCTCGGTGATCGGCTCCAACGCTTTATCAACCGGCGTGTTCGGCGCATCGCCGGGGTTGGCGATCCGCACATTGGGGTTATACGCCCAGCGCACCGCGTTCGAGATCACCCGCTGCACATTGCCGTCGTGATAGGTCGGATAGGTTTCATGCCCCGGACGGAAATAGAAGATATTCCCCGCCCCGCGCTTGTAGGTCAGACCCGAGCGGAACACCTCGCCCCCCGCAAACCAGCTGATGAACACGGTTTCCAATGGTTCCGGCACGCCAAAGGGCTCGCCATACATTTCCTCGTATTCCAACTCGAAATGATCCGGCAACCCGGCGGCAATCGGGTGCTGACGGCTGGTCACCCACAGCCGTTCGCGCTCGCCCGCCTCGCGCCATGACAGGTTGCACGGCGCGCCCATCAGTCGTTTGAACGGTTTGGCAAAGTGGGCCGAATGCAGGAAGATGATCCCCATGCCGCCCCAAACCGCCTCACACACCCGCTCTACAACCTTGTCATCCACGTCGCCATGCGCCGCATGGCCCCACCAGATCAGCACATCGGTTGCGGCCAGCTTTTCCGCCGTCAGCCCATGTTCCACATCCTGCAAGGTCACGGTCGAGGCCGTGATGCCTTCAGACTTGTTCAGGCTGGCGGCAATCGTGCCATGCATGGTCAGCGGATAAACCTCTGCCACAACTTTGTTTTTCTGTTCATGGACGTTTTCGCCCCAAACCGTGACGCGGATGCTCATGGCATGCTCCTTCGTAAGCTGCCGCGCCCCAACAAAAGGCGCGGGAATTGAAATTTAACGGATCGGTTTGCCGTTCTGATCGAACCTGTGCAACTGACCGTCCTTGGGCGACAGCGAAACCGTATCGCCGACCTTCATGGTCAGTTTGCCTTCCTGACGCACGATCAAAGGCTCGTCACTGCCCACTTCGACGAACAAATAATTGTCACTGCCCAAATCTTCGGCATGCACGATTTGCCCTGTCCACATACCACCCGTCACCACGTCGATATGTTCCGAGCGGATGCCAAGCGTGGTGCAGCCGTGATCGGCGGCGAATTTCCCGGTCAGGAAATTCATCTTCGGGCTGCCGATAAAGCCCGCCACGAAGATCGAGTTTGGCCGTTCATACAGCTCCGCAGGCGTGCCCACCTGCTCCAACCGGCCATCACGCAGCACCGCGATCCGGTCGGCCAGCGTCATCGCCTCGACCTGATCGTGCGTTACGTAGATCATCGTCACGTCAGACATCGAATGGTGCAGCTTGGCGATTTCCAACCGGGTCTGCACCCGCAGGGCCGCATCAAGGTTCGACAAAGGCTCGTCAAACAGGAACACGCGCGGGTCGCGCACAATCGCGCGGCCGATGGCGACGCGCTGGCGCTGACCGCCGGAAAGCTGCTTCGGCAAACGCTCCAACAGATGGTCAATTTGCAAAAGCTTCGCGGCCTCCAGCACGCGCTTTTTCATCGCTTCCGGGCTGGCCTTCGCCAGTTTCATCCCGAAGGCCATGTTGTCGTAAACGCTCATATGCGGATAAAGCGCATAGCTTTGGAACACCATCGCAATGCCGCGCTGGCTGGGCAGCACGTTGTTGACCCGTTCACTGTCAAACAGCATGTCGCCCGAGGAAATCTCCTCCAGCCCCGAGATCAGCCGCAACAGGGTGGATTTGCCGCAGCCCGAAGGCCCGACAAACACCATGAATTCGCCCTTCTCGATGGTCAGGTCGATGCCCTTGATCACATCGACCGCGCCGTAGGACTTTTTCACATTCTTCAGTTCAATTTTTGCCATTTTTTCAGCCCTTCACGCCGCCTGCGGTCAGACCCGCGACGATTTTGCGTTGGAAGATAAGAACGAGGATGATCAGCGGCACCGTCACAATGACGCTTGCCGCCATGATCGGCCCCCACGGGATTTCCTGCTGCGATGCCCCCGACAGCAGCGCAATCGCCACCGGAACCGTGCGAGTGGATTCAGACGAGGTGAAGGTCAGCGCGAACAAAAACTCATTCCACGCGCCGATAAAGGCCAACAGCCCCGTCGTCACCAGCGCCGGCCACAGCAGCGGCAGGAACACCTTGGTGATGATGATCCACGGGGTTGCCCCGTCGACAATCGCGGCTTCCTCAATCTCAACCGGCAGATCGCGCATGAAGGTGGTCAACACCCAGACCGTGAACGGCAGCGTGAAGATCGTGTAAGACAGGATCAGCGCGAAGGGAGAGTTGAACAGGCCAAGGTAGGTGATCAACTCGAACAGCCCAGCCAGCACGGCGATCTGCGGGAACATCGACACCGCAAGAATCGTCATCAGCAACAGGCCCCGGCCTCGGAACCGCACCCGCGCCAGCGCATAAGATGCCGTTACCGCCAGAAACAGCGCGAACACCACCGTTGTCGTCGCCACAAACACCGAATTCAGGATGTTGCGCGGAAACGTCGCCCCGCCCAACACCGCCTTGTAGTTCGCCCAATCGAAGGCTTTCGGGAAATAGTTGGCCTCAAACAGTGCCGTCCCGGTCGCAAACGATGTGACAATCGCATAGTAGAACGGGAAGATCGAAAAGATCACGATCACCACCACCAGCGCATAAAATGCGATGGATTTCAGCATCTTGTTCGCGGTCATTTGCCACCCTCCCCGCTCAGATCAACCTTGCCGAGCCAGATATACAGCGACACGAACACCGCAAGGATCGCGAACAGCAGCGTCGATTGCGCCGAGCCATAGGCAAACTTGTCAAACTCGATCAGGTTCTCGCGGCTGATCACCGACATGGTTTTGGTCGCCGCCGAATTGGGCGTCAAAACATAGATCAGATCGAAAATCCGCAACGCATCCAACATACGGAAGATCACCGCCACCATCAGCGCCGGACGGATCAGCGGCAGAGTGATCTTGAAGAACACCTTCACCGGGTTGATGCCGTCAATCTTCGCCGCCTCGTAAATATCGCGCGGCACCATTTGCAGGCCCGCCAGACACAGCAGCGCCATGAACGGCGTGGTTTTCCAGATATCCACCATCAACACCGCATACATCGCGGTATCGGTCGTCGCGGTCCACGCGATCTTGCTAGAGATCAACCCGAGGTTCAGCGCCATATCGTTCAGGATGCCGTATTGGTCGTTCAGCATCCACGCCCACATCTTCGCCGACACAATCGTCGGGATCGCCCAAGGGATCAGGATGGCCGCGCGCACCAGACCCCGGCCTTTGAATTCAGCATTCAGCACCAAGGCCACGATCAGCCCCAGCACGGTCTCGCAGACCACCGACACCACCGAGAACCGCAGCGTGTTCCACACCGCATTCCACCACGCCGGATCGACCAGCGTGCCCTTGTAGCGCACCGTGCCGTTCGACAGGGTTTGCACCCGCAGATAATTGTCAAAGCCGATCCACTTGCCGCCATACAGATTGTTCAGCGACGTATCGGTGAGTGAGAACCAAACCGTTCTCAGCAAAGGCCAGGCCGCCACGCAAAACAGCGCGATCAGCATCGGCGCCAAAAACCAGAACGCGGCTTTCTGGCGCTGCTGTTGCAGGCTCAGGCCACCGTCACGGGCAATGGCAGGTTTTGAAGCTGTCATGAAATTCCCCCTTTTCTTGGCCCCGAATAAGGCCAAGCGCAAACACTGGGCGGCGGCTTACGCACAACATCCGCCGCCCAGCCTTAAGGCACACCCGATACCGGGAGGATTACCAGGCGTCGCCCTTCAGATCAGCCAGATCGGCTTCCAGCCCCGCCAGATTGTCGGCAGCCGAGCCATTGCCCGACAGGGTTTCATGCACCGCCGACCAGAATTTCGACGAAACCTCGTTATACTTGCCAAGCGTCGGGGCCGACGGGCGCGGCACGGCGTTCAGGAACACCTCTTTCCACTGCGGAATGATCGGCTGCGCTGCCGCAATATCGGCATCGTCATACAAAGCCACGATGGTCGGCAGCGCCGATTCCGAAATCGCCCGCGCCTTTTGCGCCTCTGGTCCGGCCAGATACAAAGCCAGACTGATCGCCACATCCTGATGCTTGGAATATTTCGACACCGCGACGTTCCAGCCGCCCAAAGTCGCAGCCGAGGTGTCGCCCGCTGCCCCAACCGGCAGCGTCGTCACGTCAAACAGCCCCTTGACCGCCGAGTCGTCGCCATTGCCCAGCGTGTACGCATAAGGCCAGTTGCGCATGAAGGCCGCGTTGCCGGTCTGCCAGACGCCGCGCGATTCTTCTTCGCCGTAAGCCAGCACACCTTCGGGCGAAATCGTGCCAACCCAGCCCGCCGCCGTTTCCAACGCCTTCACGGCTTTCTCATTGTTGATCGAGATCGTGCCATCAGCCTCGACAATCTGCCCGCCGCCAAAGGATTTCACCCATTCCAGCGCGTCGCAGGTCAGCCCTTCATAGGCGTTGCCCTGCCAGACATAGCCCCAGAAATCACCCTTGCCCGCCGCCCGCTCACCCTCTTGGATGGTGGTCGCAGCCGCCGTCAGTTCGTCCCAGGTTTTCGGCACCGCAACGCCGTATTTCTCCAGCAAATCCTTGCGGTAATACAGCGCAGGCGCATCGGTAAAGATCGGCAGGGCCACCAGTTTGCCCGCCACGGTCTGCGATTCAATGATCGACGGGAAATGCGTCGGCGCCAGATCCTTGGCCGCTTCGCTCATATCCACAAAATGGTCCGCCAGTTGCGGCGCCCAGATCACGTCGGTCTGATAAAGGTCAATATCGGTGGCCCCAGCCGCCAGCCACAGCCGATACTGGCCAAACTGATCCGAGGTGGATGCCGGCATCGGCACGATGGTCACGGTGTTGCCGGTGGCATCTTCCCACGGCTTGACCAGCGTCTTGAAATTTTCAACAGCTTTGCCAACCGAGCCGGAAACATAGAAGATTTCCTCTGCCATGACGGGCGTTCCAAGCGCACTGACCAGCGCAACAGCAGCGACCGAGCGCAATGCGCGGTTTTTGAATCCAGATGACATGGATTTCCTCCCTATATTTTGATTGCGCCGTCCCGGCGCTTGCTAACCCAAAACGCGCCTTTTCCGGTTCTTGCGACCCGGCCTCCCGAAGCGTTTGCAGAAGCAATAGCGGCAGATCGGCCAATTCGTCAACGATTCTCGCCTCAAAGCGCTTTCAAATTTGCAATCCCCATAGGCTCTGCAGGGTGAAATCCTTGGCCCAGCCCCGCACAACCCTAATGCTGCATTGCCGCAAAAACCTGCGGCAATGCAGCAAGTGAATCTTGGGAAATCTCCCATAAGCATCTGTTTATAGGTAATAGTTTTCCAAACGGCCTCTGCGTGGCTTTTCTTTCGCCCAAATTGCAACGCGCGCCCGCTTTGCGACAATCCCACCGACACGCTTCCAAAAGCGATATGAATTTTCTCTGAAAGCCCCGCGTTTCGGCGCGTTCTGCCCGCACGCGCCAATCGGCCTGCGGGTTAAACCGCGGCTTGGTTGAAGGGGCTTGGGTTTACCACCGCAAAGGCGCATGATGGCGCTGGCCAATCGGATGGCCGCTGCTTGCAAGGAAAATCAGATGGCCAAGGGCATGAGCAAACCCGGCAAGAACGTCAAAAAGCCAAAGAAAGACAAGGCCAAGCCCGCCGTGGCAACGCCCAGCACCAAGAATTCCGTGGTGATCAACACCAACGGCTCCAAGGACTGAACCAGCCTGCAGTGGCACAAGCTGCAAAAACAACAGGGCACGCCCGACGTTCTGGGCGGCCCTGCTTGCGCGTGAAGGCCAGCGGCTTTGACACCACAGGGCTGTCAATACCACCTAATGTGGTGCAATTTCCAAAAACCACCACGCCTATAAATCTGTCCCAGCGGGGACAGAATGACAGGCGGTTTTGTCCCCGCGGGGACAGCCTGACACCAGCCCCTAAAGCCCGTGGTCCGGCACTTTACCCGAGGGCGCAAGATAGGGCCGCGTCACGTCGCGCAAACTCGCGTCCAGCGCCTCGACCTGCAAGGCAATCGCGCCATCGCCCGCCAACACCAGCGTCACCACGCCCGTGCCATCGGCTCCCGGCGCAAAGGTGACATCCAACAGCGACAGTACCATATCCTTGTCGCCGCGATCAATGCCTTGGGTCTGCACCGCAAGCACATCTTCAAACACCAACAGGCTTTGCACCCGCTCGAACTGACGACCCGCCTTTTCGGCAGCCTCCAGATACTCCCAGCGAAAGCGGTTCAGCATCAGCGCAAACCGCCGCTTTTGCCGCACCAAAGACATCTCGGTGATCGGGAACACCGCATCTTGCAGCAAAGCCGCGATCACACCCAGACCCTCGGCATCCTGCGCAATCAACCGCAGCGGCTGCTCGTCGCCATCTTCAAAGCGCGCATCGCTCATCCGGCGATCCGCTCAATCTGCGCCCCCACGCCGCGCAGCTTTTCCTCGACCCGCTCATAGCCACGGTCCAGATGGTAAACCCGGCTGACCACGGTTTCGCCCTCTGCCGCCAATCCAGCAAGGATCAACGAGACCGAGGCGCGCAAATCCGTCGCCATAACCCGCGCCCCGCGCAGACGTTCCACGCCCGTCACAGTGGCATGACCGCCATGCACGTCAATCTTGGCCCCCATCCGCGCCAATTCCGGCGCATGCATGAAGCGGTTCTCGAAGATCTTTTCCTCCAGCACCGACGTGCCATCAGCGGTGCACAGCAGGGCCATCATCTGCGCCTGCAAATCGGTTGGGAAACCGGGGAAAGGTTCAGTCACCACATCCACCGCCTTGACCCGTCCATTCTTGCGCGACACCTTCAGACCGCGCTCGGTGTTCTCGACCGAGACCCCCGCCGCATCCAGCTTTTCCGCAAAAGCCCCCACCAGATCAATGCGGCCGCCAAGACATTCGACCTCACCGCCGCAGATCGCGGGCAGAAGCATATAGGTGCCAAGCTCGATCCGGTCGGTGACAACCGGGTGCGTCGCCCCACCCAAACGGTCGACGCCCTGAATGGTAATGGTCGAAGTGCCCTCACCTTCAATCTGCGCCCCCATCCGGCGCAAGCAGACCGCAAGATCAACAATCTCGGGCTCGCGCGCGGCGTTTTTCAGCACGGTTGTGCCCTTGGCCAAAGTCGCCGCCAACAGCGCGTTTTCGGTAGCGCCCACCGACACGAACGGAAACTCCACCACCGCGCCGCGCAACCGCCCGCCCGGGGCCTTGGCATGCACATAGCCGTCGCGCAGGTCCAACTCGGCCCCCATCGCCTCAAGCGCCTTCAGATGCAGATCGACCGGGCGCGCCCCAATCGCACAGCCGCCCGGCAGCGACACCACCGCATGGCCATCGCGCGCCAACAGCGGCCCCAGCACAAGGATCGAGGCGCGGAACTTGCGCACAATCTCATAATCCGCGGTGTGGTTATCCAGCTTGTGGCTCGACATCGCCAGCACAAGACCGTTCTGCAAGCTGGCCACTTCCGCGCCCAAAGACTGCAAAAGCTGCGTCATCGTCGCAATATCCGACAAACGCGGCGCATTGGTCAGCGTCAACGGCTCTTCCGACAGCAGCGTTGCAGGCATCAGCGTCAGACAGGCATTTTTTGCGCCTGCAATCGGGATCACCCCGTTCAACGCACCACCGCCCTTGACCAAAATCGAATCCATTTGCCTTCGCCTCACTCGTTCTTGTTGTTATCGTCGCACGCATCAACATCCGCAGCCGACCGTGCCCGCGCTTGCGCCTTCCTGCGGCCCATATTCGCCTTCAACGCCAGCTTCAAGCGCGCCTCCCGCTCGACCTCGCGCTGAGATTTCGGCTTGGGCAGGGCAATATCATCCGATTTTTCACGCATGCGCCCTTCTAATACAGGGCGGATCAGGCGTCCAGCAAGCTTGCCAAAAAAACCACCAATTTGCTCTTGCACCCTGCCCCGTTCGCGTCTATTCAGCCGCCACGCCAGACGGTTACACAAACCAACCGGCACCGGCGCTGCAGTAGCTCAGTGGTAGAGCACACCCTTGGTAAGGGTGAGGTCGAGAGTTCAATCCTCTCTTGCAGCACCATTTTCCTCACATAGCAGTTTTTAAGGAAAGCGGGGCTTTGCCATTATCCCTTTGTGTCATTCGTTGCGTCAACCCGCGTTAGCGCAAGACGCGAAACGATGAATTTGCCCAAAGTTCCCGGCACACACATTCGCAACCCTAAAAGCATACCACATGGCGGTATGCCTTTTGCGTTGGAAGTGGGCCGGTCGCTGATCGAACGGCCCACTGGCACGCAGCCTCACACCCAAGTCGGCGCATACTCCTTGATATAACGCTCGCCAAAACCGCCTTCCGGCAGGATTTGCTTGATCTTAGCTTGATCTTCCACCGTAAGAAGCAAATCGGCAGCGCCGACGTTTTCGGCGACGCGTTCAGCTTTGCGCGACCCAGGTATTGGCACGATGTCGGTCCCCTGCGTGAGCAGCCAAGCGAGCGCCACCTGCGAGACGGTGGCACCTTTAGATGCAGCAAGCTCTTTCAATTGGCGGACGGCTTCGACGTTCCTCTCGAAATTGCCCGGCTGCCAGCGTGGATCCTGCCGGCGCATATCATCCTCTTCATATTCGGCAGCGGGTTTGACCGCGCCAGTCAGAAAGCCGCGACCGAGCGGAGAGTAAGGAACGAAGCCGATACCGAGCTCGCGCAGGGTCGGAAACAGGATCTCTACGTCGCGCTCGAAGATCGAATATTCGGTTTGCAGCATCGCCACTTCCTTCCCCTGAATAGCCCCTAGATTTGTAGACGCCTTGCTTGGTAATTTTGGAAGCAAGGA